>JAXGMQ010000001.1:0-2171894 GCA_040768585.1 Caldisericia bacterium | reverse complement strand
ACAACAGCATCGAGCCAACCAATATTTGTGAGTTTTCTGTCACCTTTGACAATATGGGCAAGCAGTAGAAGTCCAGCTGTTACCAACAGGAAGTATGATATAGTCTTGGGATTTGTCACGAGCTGCTCAATTCTTGACTCAAACAGATACCCAAGGATAGCTGCTGGGATAGTGGCAATAATCACATAAAAGGAGAATTTAGCGTCATTTGTTACCGGTTCTTTGTTGATGAGCGACCTGATTCCAGCAGCGAATGCAACAACATATCTGGCAATGTCCTTCCAAAAATAAATGATTATTCCAACTAATGTTCCAGCGTGGAGGAAGACATCGAACATAAGAGAGTGTTCCATCCAACCCAAAAGTCCAGGGATAATATGAAGATGACCGCTTGATGAGATTGGCAAAAACTCAGTGGCTCCCTGGATGAAGCCCAGGACGATTGCTTGCAAGTATTGCATGTTAGTGTTTCTCCATTAGATTTCTGCAAAATTCCAAATCAGAGATTTTATCTACATCAACCCCAAGTTCTGGATAGGGAAGGATTGGCGCTTGAACGCTGATTCCAAGAATCTTTTCAACCCTCTTTTCAAGTTCAGGGATAGAGACATTCTTGACAAATATCAGTCTCAGTAGGAATCCTACCCCAAGCTGAAGAGCCTGCTTGAGAACGGATTTTCTTCTTTTTGCCGTCTCCTCGACAATTGGTCGAATCTTTTCATATGAGCTTCTTTTGAGCAGGAAGACATTTCCGACCTTTACCTTACCCTCTTTGAGCTTGGCGTATGTTCTCTTTGTGCCTGGGAATTTGTTTTCTGTATCCTCTTTGGTGATCACAGGAAGTGACAAGTCTTTTTCACACTCAAACAGAGACTTGAGCACACCATTGAATGTGTCGGCTGTCACAAGGGGAATGTCTGATGTTGTTATAAGGACATACTCTGAATCCCCAGACCTGAACGCCTGCTCGATGTTGCCAGAAAGTGTGCCAGAGTCAGGAAGACATCTTGTGACACTCGATGTTATCTCGTCTGAATAGTTGTCACCGATCAGGGTTATGTTTTCAATACCTTCTGTGGCTTTGAGGGCATCGATTGTGAATGTAATCATAGGTTTGCCAGCAATCTCAAGCATTCCCTTGTTTTTCACATGCTCATGAGCAAACCAATCCTCAACCCCGCCACCGCCAAGTATTACTGCTTCAATAGTATTTTTCATAACGGAGTAATTATATTTTACGGAGGTTGATTGTCAAAATAGTAGATATGAAAAACCCGGTACCTCATTGGTACCGGGTTTTAAGTTTCTAAAAAAAGGATGGTTTATTCGCCTGGATAGGTGAGGGTTATCTTTCTTTCTGCTCCATCCCACCCGACAGACGCGCCAAGTGTTTCGGCAACAAAGCGGAGTGGGAGCATTGTTCTGCTGCTGATGATTGCAGGATAGAGAGTTCCATCGGCATTGAGTTTGGTTTCAACTCCGTTTACCTTTGCTGTGGTTTTGTTTATCCAAAGCTCAACAAACTTCTTCCCGCCATCGATTGTTGTTTGCTCAAGTGTAACCTTTTTTTCTGCTGCCACCCAACCAACTGCCGCACCCAGTGCCTCAGCAACGGCACGGATTGGCATGTAGGTGTTGTTCTTCAGTGCAGCTGGGAGTGGTGGTGATGAGACGGTTGGCTCTACATCGAGAGTTGATTCAACACCATCTACAACAAACTTGGTCTTACCAACCCAGAGCTCGATTATCATCTGCTTGACGATTGTGAATTCAACGCTTGCTGGCTTTGTGACGTTAGTTGTTGTTGCTTTGAAAGTGTTGATGCCGGGCTTTAGTGATACAGTTAGATTGGCTTTCCCACTTGAATCTGTCGCAACAGCTGTTTTCACCTTTGCACCGTTTTGATAGAGATCAAATGCCGTGCCAGGTGGAGATACCTCAAAACTCACAGAAATGCTTGTCTGGGAGGTGATTGTTGATGATAGTGTGGCTTTGATTGATGACTGCGCTGCAATTCCGTTAATTGAAACTGGAACGACAATCTCTTGAGTGCCAAAGATAACCTTGACTGAGCCGTTGTTTGAGCCTTCTTTTTTGGGGGTAACCGATATCCTGACTATCTGGTTTGTTGAGCTGAAGTTTGCTAGGTCGACTTTTATCCAGTCATCTGAGGTCTCAATCTTAATATCTGCAGATTCCGAAGCTGTCACTGTCAAATTAAGCGATTTTGTTGAGCCAATATCAACAGAGCCAAAATCAAGTGACTCAGGAGATACTGATACCTCAAGCTCTTTTTTGATAACTGAAAGTGAGATTGGAATGGTAACGTTTCCACCATCTGTTGAGATGATAAGAGCACAAGTATGCTCGCCTGATGGCAGATCGGTTGGGTCAATTGCGACATTGATGTCAATGGATTCACCTGGCTCAACCGTGAAATTGATTGGGTCGATGGTAATCCAGCTCATGCCAACAGACGCCCTGCCAGTGAGAGTGGCTGTTCCGGTGTTTGATACCTTAACTTGTTTTGTGATTTTGCCAGAAACAGGACCGAGAGCGAATTCATTGGTATCAACTTCGAGAACAGGCTGACTTGCAACATCTGCCGTGAAAGGGCATACGATACTGTTGTTCATTGTGTAGCCATCAGCACTCATTAGACCATCATTTGAACCCTTAATATAGAGGGTGTAGCTTGAACCCTTTTTGAGCTCGGATGATGGTGTGATAGTGCAGGTTGAACCATCAACCTCATAGGAACACTTGATTGTTCTTCCAATATCACTCACAAGCAAAACTGTGTCCTCGCCAAATGATGCGGGGTCTATCGGTTTGTCAAAATTCAGCTTAATTGGCTTGTCATACTGGAAAACGATATCAGCGCCAGCAAAGAGGTCATCGGCAAGCTTGCCTGTTAGATTTGGAGCATAAACCGTCCAGTGAGAATAGGTGTAAATCTCACCAGTCTTGCCGTCAAAAACGACAAACATCGCTCCGACATACTCAGGGTAGTAGACATCCGAGAGATCGAATGTCTTCTTGACAGAAACAATCTCGTCTGTTTTTGCTCGTATCGATGAACCTTTGGCAGACGGCTGGATGCCTCTTACCAGGTGCATGGTATCCTCAGCTTCATATTCGAGGAAATCCTCATAGAGGTAGAACAAATACTTCAGACTCTCCTGGGAGCCAGGATTTATCATGCTCAGCGAACCATAGACATCAAGTTCGACGCCTGCTGCTTCCTGTCTGAGTTCTGCTCTTATTGAAGAACCATAGACAAGTGGACTGGCAAGAGCATCCTCTGCGGATTTGGTCACTTCCTCAGGTTTTTGGGCAACACGAGTGATATTCAAACCATTGTATGCGAGAGTTGGATAGTTCTTGAGCTCATACATCTCAGCCCTCTTGCCAACCTCATCAAGATACAGCAAGTCCTTCGGATTGGACTGCAGTCTGATCTTAAAGAACTGATCAGATCCTTTTTCTCCTTCGACTTCGTTCAGCCTACGTACCGTAGGTGGACACTTTGTTCAATTCGGTTCTATGAAAATCTCCACAAGCACTTTTCTTGAGGGCTCAAAGTCTGAAACTGCGAGACCGTGAGTGAGTGCGACAAGGGGGGTTACGGTAGATATGAACAGAAAAAGTGCAATGAATGGTGCGAGTTTTTTCATCATAAAACCTCCTTTCTTCTTGATGTATACTTGAACTTGGTTCTTCCTCCAAGTGAGGTCAGTATTTCATATGAGATTGTGCCAGCGGTTTTGGCAATGTCAAAGGCGGTATTCACTATACCACCATTTTCACCAATCAGTGTTACCTTTGTGCCGACTTCACAAGAGGGAATCTCAGTTAAATCAATCATGAATTGGTCCATACAGACCCTTCCAACAATTGGACATCTTTTGCCTTCAATGATTACACTACCTTTGTTGCCAAGATGCCATCTCCAACCATCAGCATATCCGACAGGAACTGTGCCAACTACAATGGTTTTATCGGCTTCATATGTCCTGCCGTATCCCACTGTATCTCCGGGGTGGAGAATCCTCATGTTGCAGACTGTCGTTTCCCAAGAAAGTATCGGCAACAGCTCATCGTCAAATCTGCCGCCTGGTTTCTCCCCATAGAGCATGAGTCCTGGACGTATCATGTCAAAGTGAAATTCCGGATGATTCATCGTTGCAGCCGAATTGCAAGCATGAAGAATCGGGTTTATTGAAAGTTTACTCTTGAGTTCACTTGTGACTCCAAGGAACATTTCAGCCTGTCTTTTTGTTGCTTGCGGGTCTGTATCGGCTGATGCAAAATGAGTGAACAAACCGGCGATGTTTATTCTTTCAAGCTTTACAAGGTTTGTAACAAAGGGAAGAGCCTCAATGGTTGATATACCAGCCCACGCCATACCAGTGTCAATTTTCACGTGTATGTCGACTGGCTTGGATGAAAGCCTGTTGAGTTCAACCGCCAGATCGTGATCGAAAATTGTGGGAGTCAGATTGTAGTGAATTATATCAGCCGCATAGGCCGAATGCGTATACCCAAAGATGAGAATATTGGCAGTAATGCCAGATTCTCGGAGTTTTACTGCCTCTTCAGGGGTTTGCACACCCAACATATCCACGCCAAAATTAGTCAAAGCCTGCGCAATAGGCACGATACCATGCCCATAGGCGTTGGCCTTCACAACACCGATGATTCCTCTTGCCCTTGAGATTCTTCTGGCTGTGCCAAGATTAGTCTTTAGTTTATCAAGGTCTACCGTGGCAATTGATGGAAGAATCTTCTCTGGGGCGAGACTCATTGAGCTGATGAAACCTGGATACCCTCAAATCTCACATATGGCAGAACGCTGGATATCAAATCCAAGGTTTCGTAGGAAATTCCGGAAATGGATTTGATCAGATCGAACATATTGCCTGACACCATAGTCCCTATTAGAGGTGTGGTTCTTTTGCCATTCTCGATGAGATATCCACCCTTGACGGTTCCGCTGAAATCACCAGAACTTGGGTCAATATTTCCACTGAATCGCTTTACTGTGATTCCAAGCTTGGTATCGGCGATGATATCGTTGATTGAATCCTTTCCAGGTTTCACATAAACATTCGTGCTTGAGATAGTTGGCATGCTGCCTGCTGAACCGCCTGCATGTCCTGTTGATTCAACGCCGTATCTAGTGGCTGTTTTTGTGTTGTGGTACATCTCGTGGAACTTGCCTTTATAAATAGGATAGAGTCTCTTCGGGGGGAGACCCTCTCTATCAAACGGTGATGAACCAATCCTACCTGGTGCTCTACCCCAATCCTTTATGGTGAGTTGTGATGATGCAATTTTGTTACCAAGTTTATCTGCGAGTCTTGATGATCCCATTTGAATATTCTCTGCGTACATCGACCAGATGAGCGGGTACAGGATAATCTCATCAAGGGCATGGGGTTCAAGGATAACTGTTCCTTTGAAGGTTTTTCCAGGCTTTGCGCCAAGTGAGGCAACAACGTTTTTGCCAAACTCTTCAGCGCTCTTTCTGACATCCACCTCTTCAAGATTTCTGCTGCCACCGAACCCAAAATCGAACGATGAGACTACATCACCGTCCTTAGCCATCCCCATAATAAAGTGTGTCAAAGATGTATCCTTCATTGAAGATTTGATACCTTTGGAATTCACAATCGCTGTTTTTGAGTGAATAACATCTATGCCGCCAGAGTCAACGGTCACTCTCTTGTCAACATTTTTGGCACTATCCAACATCTCAATAGCCATTGAAATGGCTTTTTCGAGCTCCAGATCTGCAATCTTTGAGTCATACATACCCTTGATCCATCTGATACCTGTTGGCTCAGGAAGCACATTGTTTTTATCAGGAGGGGCGATTTTGGCGATGCCAATTGCCTCATCTATGGTTGAGTTGATTTTGTCTAATTCGAGACTGTTAACAGCCGAGAAGCCAACCGAGTTGCCTTTAAGAGTTCTTACTCCTGTCCAACCTGTTGAATCGACGGTCGCAATGTGAATCGCATTGTCTTGCAGGCTGACAGATGTCCTCTGGGTTTCAGATATGCAAACCTCAGCGTCGGTTGCGCCTTTAAGTTTTGCTTCACTCAGTGCATTGTTTGCTATATCTATGAGTCTCATTATCGACCTCCAATCATTGCCTTGCAGCGAATTGTTGGACCACCACCATCGACTTTAGCTGGTTGCCCTTTACCACAGTGACCCGAACCCATTGCCCAATCAAAGTCATTGCCAACCATATCAACGGACATCAGAACATCAAAAGCTTGTCCTGAGATTGTGGCATTCTTCATGAGTCTGCCTACCTTGCCATCTTTGATTTCATATATCTCTTCACAGCCAAACATGAACTCAGCATTCGAATCAGCTTGACCACTACCTGGGAATGTCAAATAATAACCATTCTTGGTTGAGTCGATTATTTCGTCAAAGGAATTCTTCCCTGGCTTGATGTAGGTATTTCTCATTCTAATAATTGGTGTATCGGTGTGACTCCAGGCTCTTGCGTTGCCGGTTGGCTCAACTCCGAACTGATGAGCACTCTGTCTGTCATGAAGATATGATTTCATTACGCCATTTTCGATAATGACAGTGTCTTGAACCTCAACACCCTCATCATCGACAAATATTGTGCCAGCAGGATGACCTACTCTAGTTGGGTTGTTCCCTGCATCGGCAAGAGTCACAAGGTCAGATGCTACCTTTTTGCCAATCTTTCCCTGAGCAACCGAACCTGACATCACAAAGTCAGCCTCAACGGTGTGACCAATTGCCTCGTGGGCAAGAATACCAACCATCGCAGGGCTCAATACCACATCAAAGACTCCATTATTGGCATACGGAGCTGAGAGTTTATCAACAGCCAACTTTGATGTTTTATCAGCCATTTGTTCGGGAGTGAATTTTTCGAACAGCTCGTTCATGCCGCCTGTCACACCATTTGCATTCATCGAGGTGGCAAGCTCTCCATCCTTTGAGGCAACAGCCATCGTATAAAACTGTGGTCTTGCCTCAAATGTGTGACACTTTGCTCCGTCAGTTGTCATGAGCCACTTTTCATCCACGTACTCCTGGTAAAGAGTGGTCGAGGTGACAATCTGCTTTGAGGATTTCCTGATTCTCTCCTCAATGGATAGAGCAAGTGCGATTTTCTCATCAACCGTGATGTTATTCAAATCGACACTACTGCGGTTGGTTGAATCCACCGACACAAGTTTTGACGTGTCAAATTTTGGTATTTTCTTCTTGGCTTGTTTTGCGAGCATGATAGCGGAGGTTTCAGCCTGTTTGAGGGCTTTTGTGAGGTTTCTGGTATCAAGGGTTGAAGTGGAGGCAAAACCCCAGCAGCCATTTCTGATAACCCTTATCCCCGCCCCCAGAGATCGCCTCACGACTGATGTATGGAGGAGTCCGTTTTTTACATTGATTTGTCTTGTTGTTCTGTCTTGTATTCTAATCTCACAAAAACCATCAGACTTTGCGAGAACTTTTGATATCGTATCAAACATTGTGAACCTCTTTCCTATCGTGTTTCCCTTATCAGTATAACGGGTGTCTGGTCGTCTTCATTTCCTGCTGGGTTATCGAGCATAAATTCCTTAACTTTTTTCCTGTCTACTCCCGAACTTGCACCAGTAACCCAGGCAATACCTAAATCGTTGGCGTCAATTATTGCTGCCTCCAACCCAGTTTTTTCCTTTATCAACTCAGCAAGCACATCTGAATCATACGGTCCTGGTATGACAAAGAAATCATAAGGCGCCATGGACGCAGGCATATCGTCAATCATCGCCACGTCTGCCCCTGCAATGTGGTAAAACCACCCCTTGATTCTAAACAACTTACCAATCGCTCCAATTATGGTTGCGATAAGGATTCTTGTTAAACCAGCGATTTCAATGGCAACTTGGAATGAAAGAGGATTTGCCAAAGGAGACGTTGTCGCAAATGAATTCTTCGAGGACGCAGTCACAAATCCAGAGAGGAATTTTGCAATTCCAGATGGTTTGATGCATTCTGCTGAGAATATTCGGCCCTCGGAAACAGCGGCAACAGCAGAGGCAAAAGTGACTACATCGCCTGGTTCTGCCTTGCCTTCAATTGACTTGGCAATAACATCAGAAGCCTCATTCTCTTCTGTGATGATTTTGGTTTTTATTGGGATTTTGGTAGCGCCTGGTCTGGAGTTTGGCAGTGGTCGGAGCTCTATTGTTTTGGCAAGTTCAGGATCAACTCTTTCAATCTCTTTTTTGCATTTGTTGCCCTTTCGCCTGACAGTTCCCTCTCTCCATATTTCTTTGGCTTTTTGGGTATTGCCACATTTTTCGTGACAAAGACCGTAGAGCACAAAATCAGATTCATAGAAATTCGACGGTTCAAGTTGCTTGAATTTCTCGAAGTAAGGGATTGCATCCTCAAACCTTTTTAGATCATAGAGGATGTGCGAGATTCGTTTGAGAAGATATCGATAGATAGAGAGGATGTGTGGTTTGAGGTGTTCACTGCCAATTTTTTCTCCTTGCTTGTATAGCTCAAGAGCTTTTTCGAGGTTGCCAGAGAAATAATAATGGATGTCACCAAGCGACAGATAATACCAATACTGGGTCGGTGAGGCATCAAAAGCTTTTTGCACAAGAGTCTGCGCCTTGTCGTACTCACCCAACATGCAGTACGCTCTCGCTGCTATCCTTGTTGTGCGAGGGTATTGTTTTACATTTGGCTCGACTATGCCAATTGTTTTATTGATTACTTCCTTGTACCCAGATGTCTTCATCAGGCAGAGTGCCAAAATCGACAATTCAGAATCAGGAAGCCTTCTGATATCTTTCTTTGATAGAAGCGTAATCGCTTCATTCCATTTGTGGTGTGTCAATAATTTCTTCAGTTTAATTTTCATTCGTATAGTCACCTACTATGCCAAGTTCGTCTATTGTCTCAAATAGCCTTAAAAGCACTTTCTTTACAGAGTCCCCCTCAGTTGTTGTACAGGGTAGAACTTCAATTGAAGGATCGATACCTAACAACGTTGAAATCTCGTCAGGCTTGAGGGCATTTGGGAGATCCTGTTTATTCGCAGCAATAATGCACGGAATTTTGAGCTTTGGAAGGAAGAATGCCAAATACCTTCGTCCCTGGATGATTGAACGATAGTCAGTTGAGTCTACCGTCACAACAAGCCCATAAGCACCAACGGAGAGGACATCCCACATGTAGGAGAATCTCTCCTGACCAGGTGTGCCAAAGATATAAAGCACCAAATCCTCATCGATTGTTATCCTGCCAAAGTCGAGGGCTACTGTTGTTTTTTCCTTCACAACACGTGTTTCATCGGTCAACGACTTCTCCGTTGAGACAACAGGAATCTCTGAAATTTTCGAGATAAAACTGGTCTTGCCCGAAGCAAAAGGACCAGTCACAAGAACTTTTACTCTTCTCATAAACCTTTAAAGTAATCGATAATCTTTTGTATGAAACCAACAGCTTTCTTTGGTTCAGATGGCTCAGGCTTTTTAACCTGTTTGACAGCCACTCTCTTGATTACCCCCACCTGGAGCAATGAATAGAAAATCCTTATGATATCAAACTCTGGCATACCCAGAAATTTTGATATCTCAGCAAGGGTTTTCTCGCCATCTATCATGGCGATTACAGCCCACTGGTTTGAGTCGAATACGAGATCAAATGTGGCAAAATCTGGAGCGAGAGAATACACGATGTTTGTTGAGGGGATTTCTCGTTTAAGAGTTTCAAAGAGCTTGGTTCTACCAGAGGCCTCAAGCAACAGCTGGTTCATAGAGGTAACGATGTTTGTTTCGGGAGTAGTGTCGTCGCTGATGAATCTAAAACTACCACTATCAGCTTCTGTGATGAGAAAGTATGCATCCTTGCCCTTTTTGTCATGTGCCATGACAGACGTGATATTTCCATCCACAAAGTAGATTGAACCCTCGAATTTACCTATGGCTGATTCAAGAAACAACCTCAGTCTTCCAGTTCTCTTGGATATCCAGACAAATTGTGAAATCTCGATTATCGAGAAGTCTTTAATATTGCCAGCAAGTTCCAATTTTCACCTCACTTTAGAAACACAATTGTGACAGCATCTCCACCATCAGCCTCATCAGCTAGATGGAACCTGTCAACTCTAGGACTGTTTGGCAGAAAATCCGTGATAGACTTTCTCAGCGCTCCCGTTCCTCTTCCATGCACAATATAGACAAAGGGTAAACCAGCACCATATGCGCTGTCAAGATAGCGTTCCAATCGGAGCAGAGCCTCATCAATTGGTAAACCAAAAAGTTCAAGTTTTATAGGCACTTTTTCAAACGAAGTTTTCGTGTGAATAACAGCGGTTTCCATGTCTGAGTCTTCGGCAATCTCAAGCTGCGATATCGGCACCTGAACTCTGGCTGTGCCCACCTGTACTAACACTTTCCCCTTTTCTGGGTATTTCTCCAGAACCATTCCCTGGGATTTGAACCGTGGCACGTAGACAGTCTCACCTGGTCTTAAGGTTTCCATTTCGGGTGGTTCACCCTTTACAATCTTGATTTCAGAGGGTGATTCTATTTCATCCCTTATTGCATCGAGTCTCTTGTGGAGCCTATCTGTTTCTTTGCTCTGCCTCGTTGCTTGGGCGAGTTTTCTTACAATCTCGTCCGCCTCGGCTATCTTGCTACTCAGGAAACGCTTTGCTTTACCCAGCTCTTTGTCAATGAGCGACGATTTGTTTTCTTCAAGAAACTCTAACTCTTTTTTGTGTCTGTACTTGATGGATTCAATCTCATCGCGTGTCTGAGTTGCCGCAATCCTCTCCTCTTCAATCTTCTTGGCGTCGATGCTCATCTGGGAAAGAATCTGGTTTGTGTCCTTTTGGTCGGATGTTAAGAGGTTGTTTGCCTTCTCTATTATGCTCTCTGGAAGTCCGAGTTTTTTGCAGATGTCAAAAGCATGTGATGCACCTGGTGTACCGATGAGAATTTTATATGTGGGATTCAGAGTGTCTGGATCAAAGCCAACTGAAGCATTCTTGGCTTTTGGGTGTTTGTATGCAAAAGCCTTTAGTTCTCCGATGTGGGTGGTCACGAGTGTTGGTACTTCGTTGTCATAGAGGTGTGAAACAATTGAATAAGCGAGCACAGCCCCTTCGGTAGGGTCAGTGCCTGCTCCCAACTCGTCAAGCAACACCAGACTGTTTTTTGACGCCTTGAGCAAAATTGAGATTGTGTTGGACATGTGGGAGGAGAACGTTGAAAGATTTTGGCTAACGCTCTGTTCGTCTCCGATATCAGCAAACACATCATCGAATCTGCCAATGACGGTGCCAAGTGATGCGGGGATGTGAAGACCTGACTGCGCCATTGCCACAAACAAACCTGCCGTTTTTAGAGAAACTGTCTTTCCGCCGGTGTTTGGCCCCGTAAGAACCAAAATACCAAAATCATCGCCAACCCTGAGATCAATAGGCACCGGTTCAACAGTCAGAAGTGGATGTCTTGCCCCAATAATGTTTAATTTTGGTTTTTCCACCATCTCTGGTTCTATGCATCGCCATTTTTCGGATAAATATGCCTTGGCAAATATGAAATCTATATGGGAGAGTGAGTCCGAAATAACCTCCAAATCTGCGGCAACATAGGCGATTTCTTTTGTTATCTCGGTGAGGATTCTCTCAATCTCTTCTCTGCTTCGTTGTCTTAAGTTTCTTATATCGTTGTTTAACGGAAGGACAGAGAGCGGTTCCACATAAAGTGTTTGACCAGAAGATGACGAATCTTGTACGATACAGGGGAAATGATTCTTGAATTCTGCCTTGAGTGGGATGACGTATCTGTCATCTCGAATGGTGATGACGGGGTCTTGAATCATCTTAGAGTAGGAGGATGTTTTTATTATCTCATCAAGTTTTGCCTTGACTCTTGATTTAACAATTTTTGACTGATTCCTGATTGAGTGGAGTCTCTCAGATGCATCATCTCTAATCTCACCATTCTCATCAATTGCTTTTGTGATGATTCTTTCGAGATTATTTTGTGACTGCATTAACTTTGCAATACCCCAAAGATTTGGGGCCATTGTTTGGTTATCCTCCAGGTGTCTTTTTATCTCTTTGGCAGTTTTTATTGTTTTTAGTACATCTTGCGCATGCTCAGATGTGATGGTTACCCCTTTGACGCAGTTGCTGATAATTTCATCGATGGAGATGATATCTGAAAGAGGAATCACACCAACCTCAGCAAGGAAATTCCTCGCTTCGGTTGTATCCTTCTGCCATGCGACTATCTCATTGGTGTTTACCGATGGGAATAGGGAATTGACAAGCTCTCTCCCCCCTTGAGAATAAGCCAGCTTCCGAAGTTCTTCCTTTACTCTTTCAAATTCAAGAATCTTTAGCGTATGGGCGTTCACACTCTACTCCGTGTCCACTCTCTTACTATTTTGGACTCATGGCAGTTTAACATTTTTTCCTTTGAAAGACCAGCCCTTCGAGAAATCAGCACCCCAAGATCAACATTAAACAGTTGCATAGAGTAGTGAATATCCCCACCAAGAGCGAACATGCAACCGCATTTGTCTGCTATTCTTGCTATCTCCCATGGTAAGTCCATTCTATCTGGAGCGTAGTTGAGTTCAACCGCAACATTCCTTTTCGCACACTTGTCAAAGATAGGCTCCCAATCAAGATCATAACCGTCCCTTACAAATAGTTTCCTAGATGTGATATGCCCGAGAACGTTAATATTAGTGTTTGTTATTGCGTTTACATATCGTTCTGTTATCTCTTCTTTTGTTTGGCTGATGCCAGTGTGTATCGCCCCAATCTTAAAAATCCTCTCTCGAATCGAGTAATCAATCATTCCACTGTTGTCAATATTGTATTCTATACCTGGAATAACCTCAAAATCGGTATGTTCTGCGTTGCGCTTCCTGATGTTTGCAATCTGCTTAACAAGTGATTCCATGGAGATGCCATTGGCTACAGAGAGTTTGTTGGCGTGATCGGTGATGGCAAGATAGTCATACCCAATCCTACTTGCTGTCTGCACGAGTTCTTTGAGGTTTGACCTTCCATCACTCCAATTGGTGTGCACGTGCAAATCTCCGAGAATATCTTCCTTCTCAATCAAGCCCCACTTGAATCCGCTCTTTGCCAGTTCAATAGCATCATCCCATTCTCGAACCTCAGGCGGGATATGGGTTAATCCAAGTTTGGCATAGAACTCCTCCTCAGAACCAGATATAGCAAAGAATCCGGGCGGAAGCTTTCTTGCTCTTTTAATGAGCCTTGATAGTCCATCAATGTGGTTCGATGGTCCCGTGAAAAACACCTTGGCAGAACCAAAAAATTTTGATGAGCAGAAGTGAACTTTTAGAATCAGACCGTCAAACACACATTCAAACCCTGACTTTGTAATGCTTGTTTTATCAAAGGCGAATCTTGACGCCAAGGACTCGGTTACCATCCTGTTTGGCGAATCAATCTCACAAAGTATCTCTACGGTGTCTATGATCTCTTTTCCACGCCTAATATCACCAACGATAATTGACGATTTTACCTCATCAATGGAGTCAATGACCCTCTTAACAGTTTTTGAGAGGTACATTGCCCTCAACAGAACGAGAGCCTTGCGACCCTTTTGGTGAAGCGTCAAAATTCTGTCGAGTTGACTGGCAAACCTTGTGCCAAACCCCGTTGTCCGCTCTATCCTTCCGCTTCTGATTGCTCTTTCTAACTCATCAGGTGTTTCAATGGACAGGTCAAAAAACAGCTTTCGGATTGTAGATGGCTGAAGTGAGTCAATTTCCGACAGATATCTTATCCCCTTTGGGATAGTATTTCGAAGGTTATCCTCAAGCGGAGATATGTTTGATTTCAGTATCCCAGTAACTGCATCAGCAATACCTGAGTCAATCTGGTGAGAACGTGCCAAGTACTCGACCAGTTCATCTCCAACATCGTCAAGATCAAGTGACATGAAGAGCGTAGATGCATCAAGATACCTTAAACGCAAAACCCCCAGATTACTGGGGGCAAATGGTGCAAGCTTTGAGATATTGCGTAGCCTCTGGGCTACTTCCCAGGATGTCACCCCATACGTGGAGCTACACCCTTCTGTTTAAGCCTATTTGAGACCTGTTCGATGATTGTATCAATCTCCTCACCCTTCATCGTTCCTTCGTTATCTACAAAGACAAGCGAGAATGAGAGCGATCTCTGTTTGTTTTGTTTCATTTCTTCTGAGGTGAAAACATCAAAAAGATTTACAGCCTCCAGCTTTGCGCCAGCCGCATCCTTGATGATATCAGTTATATCGGCACACAAAACATCATTCGCTGCGATAACTGATATGTCTCGAAGGATTGGCGGGAACTTAGAAATCTGCTCTGTTTTCGGGGTGGACGTGTATGCTTCCATCAATTTAAGGACATCGATATTCGCAACGTATACCTTGTGTTTCGAGTCAATTGTGTCATCTGTGTCTGGGTGCAGCTGACCAAAGTATCCAGCTCCATTTCCTGAGATTCTAACCTCAACCTGTCTGTAGGGGTGAAGATGTGAGATGTTCGATGGAATCAATTCATAATCAGAAATGCCCAACGATGAAAGCAAGTCTTCAACAAGACCCTTCATGTCATAGAAGTCAAATGGATTCTTCCTATCCCAGGAAACCTGGTTCTCACCCGTCAAAAGGATTGCGATATTTCTCGTCTCTGGGTTGTATTGACCTCCGACTTCAAAGAGAGTCAAATTAGTGTTAGATTGCCTTATGTTCCAGGTTGCGGTTTTGAGGATACCAATCTCAAGCGTTGGTCTCATATGTGTTGAATCGCTTGTGAGAGGATTTGAAATATTGACCGCTTTTTCAACATGTGAACCCATTGAGTATTGGTTCAACTCATCTGCCGATGTGAAGGGTAATGTATAACACTCATTCAAACCGAAACCAGCCAAGATTCTTTTGATTCTCGTCTCGAAGGCAAAACCTGGTAACTCTTCAATTGGAGAAAGTGAAATTTGTGGAAGGGTAGATGGAACCTTGTCGTAACCAGTCACTCTTACTGCCTCTTCGATAAGGTCAATCTCCGTTGCAAGGTCGATAGCTCTATTGCCGGGAATGGAGAATTCAATTGGGGAATCTCCCTTTGAGGACAAACCGAGAATCGACAAGCCCGTTTTGATTTTGTCAATCTCTGGCATGTATCCAAGTAGGTGTTTCATTCTCTCTGTTCGAAGTGTTACGGTGGGTGTGTTATACTCAGCCGCTACTGTTGCTTTTTTCTGCGGTTTTGTGCCAATCAAATTCATGACAAGGAACGCTGTCCTGTTGGCTGATGTGATATCACATCCCTTCTCGAACCTAGAGCTTGCGTCAGACCTCAGACCAATCTTCGAGACTGATTCGGATATTTTCATGTTGTAGAAAGATGCCGATTCGAGGAAGATTCTCTTCGTTGAGTTTGTGACCTCTGTCTCAGTGCCACCCATGATGCCGGCGACTGCGATTGGTTTGTCGCCATCCCAGATCATCATGGTTCCCGCTGGCAGGTCTCTCTTCACATCATCGAGCGTCACAAACTGCATCGGTTTATCTATTGATGCGACTCTTACAACGCCTGATTTCAAGGTGTCTGCGTCAAACGCATGAGTTGGTTGGTTGGTGTAATACATTGCGAGGTTCGAGGCATCGACGACATTGTTGATGGGGCGGAGTCCTGCGGCAAGAAGCCTTTTTCTCATCTCAAATCCGGATGGTTTAACCGAGACGTCAGCCAAAACACCAGTGTAATTTGGGCAATCTTTGCCATCTTGGATTTCTATCTTGAAGCTGTCAGCAGTTGACACATCGAGTGTTGAGTAGTCAATCGGAAGTTCTGGGATTTCATGGGTTTTACCCGTTTTCCACCACATGACAAGCGCAACTTCTCTGATGAGTCCCTCAAGGCAAAGCCATTCTGGGTGATTTGGAGTGATTTTTATCTCGATTATCTCGTCAGAGAGCCACATTGTCTCATTGGGATTTGTAAACTCTGGCGCATCATCTGGAAGCTTCCAAACACTCTCACGCTCAGAAACTGGAAGATGTTCTCCAGAGATGAGGAAGTCCTTTGATGTAAGGAACATTCCATACGAAGCCGTTCCTTGAAGTTTTCTCTCTGTTATTTTGAGGTCGCCAACCATTCCACCAACAAGTACTACAGGAACCTTGTCGGAGACAGCAACAGTTTTTGAGTTTGTAACGATATCAATAATCTCTGTTTCTGAGATTTGGGTTTTGGCGAGTTGGAGCTTTTCAGTTACTGGTGTGAGTTCCTTGATGATACCGATTACACATTTATCAACGTTGTGTCTTTTGTGGTAGCTCTCAACCTCAAGTCCGAGCATTGTGAAGCCATCGACTATCTCTTTTGAGGTGATATCCCACGGAACAATGGATTTTAGGAAGTTCATTGAAAGGATCATCTTACACCCCCAAACTGAGCCAAAAATCTTGTGTCGCCGGTGTAGAAGTCGCGGATGTCGCTGATGCCAAACTTAAGCATAGCTATCCTCTCTATTCCCCAGCCAAACGCAAATCCCTGGTAAACCTCTGGGTCATAGCCAACATTCCTCAACACGTTGGGGTGAACCATGCCAGAACCACCCATTTCGATCCAACCAGACTGCTGGCAGGTTCGGCAACCCTCACCACCGCAGAAGGGGCAGGAAGCAAGCGTTTCAGCGCCGGGCTCAACAAACGGAAAATAGGATGGCAGGAACTTTACTTTTGTGCCATGACCAAACACCTCAGAGAGGAGCAGCGACAAGATACCAGCCAGATCAGAGAATGTGATGTGTTTGTCAATCATAAGACCTTCAAGCTGGTGGAAGACAGGCATATGGGATGCATCGGTTGCATCAGTCCTGAAACACGTTCCCATAGCAATCATGCGAATAGGCGGTTGCTTTGATTCCATTGTGCGAACCTGAGTTGGTGAAGTGTGTGTACGGAGGAGCTTGCCACCATCAACATAGAAAGTGTCTTGCATAGCTCTGGCTGGATGAAAGGGTGGGAAATTCAACGCCTCAAAGTTGTGAAAATCGTCCTCAATGTGTTGTCCTTGCCGTACTTCAAACCCGATGCTGTGGAATACATCTGCTATCTCTTGCTGGACAATGGTCAGTGGGTGGAGTGTTCCTCTGCTCCACCTCCTGCCAGGCATGGTGTGGTCAATCTTCTCGCTCAGAATCTTCTCGTTTTTTTCTTTCTCAAGAAGAATCTCCTGTTTAGCATCGAGTTCTGAGGTCACATCATTTTTTAAAATGTTGAGATTCTTGGCAAATTCCTTTTTCTGCTCAGGTTCAAGTTCCGCCATTTGTTTAAAGGCTACTGTTATCTCACCTTTTCTTCCAAGGAACGCAACACGGATATTTTCGAGCTCAACTGATGTCTGAGCGCTTTTGATAGCGTCTGTTGCCCTTTGTTTTACATCCACAAAATCCATATCTATCGAGCCTCCACGAAGTATTTTTTTATATCACATCCGTAGTCAAAACCAAGGTGGTCACCTCTTGATGCTGCTCTTGCCCTGCAACCACCGCAGACTATGTTGTTTTTGCATGCCTTGCACGCAGCTTTTAAGTTTTTCCTGTCCCAGTAGGGTACAAATCCCTGCCAAGCTTCTTTGAGTGTTTGTTTCGTGAGATTGCCAACGACAGGATAAAACGGCGAGAACATGCAAGGGGTTAGGTCTCCATTTGGTTGGATGTTGGCATAAAGCCTACCCGCTGGGCACCCGCCAAAGATTTCCTTCATTGCCCTGAAGATTCTGTAGGCCGGTCTCATGTTGAAGTATGCCGTAATTGGGAATGCGTTTGAATTTGGAAGAATCGATTTGTCTTTCCTCTTGATTCTTGATGTCTCAAGTGCAAAGTGTGGGGTTTCAGAGATGATGTCAATCTCAGGATCATCAATTTTGGCAAGCTTCTCCATGACGGCCGATCTTTGTTGAGGTGTCAGGTCAAGCTCTGGAATCTCTTCACCACGACCAACAGGAACTAGGTGGTAGAAAACAATCCTGTTGAAATGATTCTTCTTTGCTAGATCAATGAATTCATCAATTTTTCCTGCATTGAAGCTTGTGAGTGTAACGCCCATCGACAAATGCACACCAATGCTTGAGAGGAACTTGGCAGCCTGCATACTTTTGCCAAACGCTCCCTCTTGCATCCTAAAGTTGTCATGCTCCTTTGGGTCAACCGAATCTATTGATATCTGAGCGTATCTGATGCCTATATCATGGAGTTTTTTTGCCATCGTCTCATCGATGAGAGTCCCATTTGTGTCAATCGAGACAAAAACGCCTTTGTTGTAGGCATAGCCAGCGACCGTGAAGAAATCGTCTGACATAAGAGGCTCTCCACCAGAGAACGTGATTGCTGCCGTGCCTGCATCATTGAGTTGGTCGATGATAGAAAGCTTCTGTTGAAGTGTCATGTGGTCTGTTTCGTCGATGTGGGCTTTTTGAAAACAGTGCTTGCAAGCGAGGTTACACCTGTTTGTAAGGTTGAAAACAACTGACAGGGGGGCGGTCAGAACAACTGGAATCTTAAGCCCATACTCGACGACACTGTCGATTGCCACCTTGAAGCATCTTGCGATACCTGGGTCTTGCATAGTGTTTTTCAGTTCATTCCACACTATTCCGTGTGATCTCGTGTATGCCCAAAGACAGAACTTGAAAAGGGCTGCATAGATTGAATCAAAAAAGCCAAGTTTCGCCTTTTTTCCAATCGAATCGATAATTTGTTTGGACAGCTCTTTTTTGTTTCTTAGAATTGCCCGAAGCATCCTTGATGAAAATAGTATCTGGAGAATCTTGTTCATATTGACTGACTATTATATACAATTATTGATTATTTCAAATAATAAAGCGTTTTAGACGGGGTTGACCAACCCAGAGATTGATATAACATCTGAGTACAAGAAAAGAAATGGGGGCTTCTAATGCAAGTTGATGGACTACTTCAAGATATCAGAGACGATATGACCGGGTTTGAGTGCGCTGCTGTTGTAGGAACAGATGGATTGGTTATCTCCCAAAACATCCTCTCAAGTGAAGTTGACATATTTGCAATGACCGTTGAGTTTGCATCCATTTATAACCAAACCAGAAAAGCTGTCGCAGAGATAGATTGTGGTGATAATTTGTCCGCCATTTTCTCACTGGAAAAACATTCAATCGTATTGTCAGGCATAGAGGGCACAAATTTCTTTGTTCTTCTTTGCCTCGATGTATCATCAGGCAATATCGGAAAAGCGAAATATCTCCTTTCCAAAATGGAAGACAAGTTCAAGGATGCGCTTCGATGAGCTCTGCTATCCTAGACCTTCTTAGGGAAACCGCGCAGAAAATCAAACACTGTCAAGAGCTAACAGTCTCGTCCCCTGATGGACTCACAATAGAGTCATTCCCCGGTGAGGACAAATCGTTGACAGACGCCCTCTCAGCCTCTTCGTCATCAATCCTTGGCATTGCATCTGCGATCTCAGAAAGGGCTGGAAAACTCGAAAGTGAGTACGTTCTTGTCAAAAACCCAGACTCCTACCTACTTGTTTTTGCAGCTGGCACGTTCTCGCTGTTTGTAATAGCCGGCATCAAAGCAAATCTTGGGATGTTGCTCTACAGAGCCGGATTGCTCAAAAGCAAGCTACAAGAGATTCTGGGTATCGACTCTGAGGAGGAGTTATCAGAATCGAATGTTGACGAACCTAGCACAATCAGTGGCAGAATGGGTTTCTCAACAGAGAACGAAGTGACCGGATACGATGACATCGCCATGCCTGTGTCAGAGGAGGAGATTAGAATTGAACCTGTCGCTCCACCAGACGAAACTGGCGAACACCACGATAGCGCGGATACTACCCAATCGCCAGATACCACGCAGCCATCTGAAGGTTTTGTGGATTTAACTGGTTATGAGTTCTCACAACAGGAAGAATCCGAAAGTGAAAACACGATGGGGGCATACGGAGAACCTGAGGTCATTGAGGGTGCAACCGAAGACATCACAGAGTCAGACGACGTCGAGACTCCGACGATCTCCTTTTCCGAAGAGGATAAAGACTTAGAAAGTTTTGATACAACTCACGATTTCGAAATTGAGTCCGAGGCGGGTGAAGACGACGATAATCCAGTCCAAGACGAAGCAATGGGCTACGATGTTGGGGAGCCTATAAAAAGAGGATACGACGATATCGTCGAATTTGAGACCGACCAGACCGACGAGGGCACGACAAAGCAGGTGATTGAGCCTGATGATAAACCAACTGAGATGATTTCATATCTTCAGTGGAGAGATCAACAGGACAAGAAAAACGAGGAGATAGAAGATAATGATGAAGAAGACAAGGATCTTTTTGAGGGATTCTGATTGAAGACAAAAACTGAACCAATCCGGCTCAATGCCCTTATATCAAAATCTGGGTACTGTTCGAGGAGAACGGCAGATGAGCTTATAATTGAAGGCAGAGTCTCAGTAGATGGCAAAGTTGTGACAGAGCTTGGTACAAAAGTGCAACCTGACGTCAAGATAATCGTTGAGGGCGTTGATATCACAAAAACAAGTGAAAAGAAATACATCGCGTTACACAAACCGAGGTTGGTACTCACAACAAAAAAAGACGAGCAGAGGAGAAAAACAATTTATGATATACTGCCAAGGAATTTTTCAACCCTCCTGCCCGTTGGTCGGCTTGACTATGACGCTACTGGTTTACTCCTTATGACCAATGATGGCGATCTTCTCTACAGATTGACACACCCAAAATATGAGGTTCCAAGAGCCTACAGAGTCTTTACTAGGAATCCATTCACAGAAAAAGACAGGGAAAAACTTCTCTCCGGTGTTGACATTGGCAAGGGCGTCATCGTGAAGGCTGATGAGGTGACAATACATGAGGATGTCGTCTACATCACAATACACGAAGGGAAATATCATCACGTAAAAAGAATGATTGAAGCTGTGGATAACAAAGTCCTAAGGCTTGGAAGAGCCAGCTATGGTAACATCAGACTTGGTAAACTCAAACCTGGTGAGTACCGTGAACTCAAGAAGTGGGAGGTAGATAAGCTCAAAAAAATGGTAAAGCTCCAAAGCTCATGAGGAGTTGATGAAGATTAACTATTTAATTGAAAATATGTAGCAATTTGCCAAGATATTGCACGACGCTAATTACCAAACTCCTTATTCGCATGTAGTTTAGCAAGGGCCCATAGCTCAGTTGGTCAGAGCATCTGGCTCATAACCAGAGGGTCGTAGGTTCAAGTCCTACTGGGCCCACCATTACAAAGAAAACCAATGATAGAATTTCAGAAGCTGATTCGACTTGCAACAATCGACACATCCATCCGTTCGTTTGAAACAGAAATGGACACCGCGGATGATGGTAAAGAATTGATGCAATCCCTGAGTAAGTTTACGGTCGAGCAAAAAAAGATAGATGATGCTCTAGCTCTACTAAAGAGGAAACTCGATGCGATAAAAGAGAAATACGATTCAGCAAAAGACGAGAAGGACAAGATGCAAAAGCGTCTTTTCAGCTCAGGTGTAAATCCCAGGCAAATCGCTGAGATTCAAGACCATATGAAGAAACTCGACGAACTGCTCGACAAACTCGAAACACAGCAGCTTGAGCTACTCGATAAGAACGAGAGTTATACAACCTATAAAACCAAAGTTGATAAAAAAGTTTCCTCCTTGCGTGGAAAACTTGAGGAGATATTGTCTCAATACAAAAAGACACAAACTCAGGGAAAAATAAAAATTGCAGAGCTCAACCGAACAAGGGAAGAACTCACCAAGTCAATTGACAGCGGTCTACTTTCGCTATACCAGAAGATGTGTCAACAGAAAAATGGCATAGGAATGGTGGAGGTTGTTGGTACTTTGTGTGGTGGTTGTCATCAACCAATATCTGATGCGGTTGATCAAAAGCTCTTAGAGAATCCTGATGAAGTTCACTACTGCAACAATTGTGGAAGAATCATATACAGACAGAGGGTGGTTTCTTGAAGAAGGTTAATGTTTGGACTGATGGAGCGTCAAGGGGTAATCCAGGCCCTTCAAGTTTTGGCTCCATCTGCGAAGTAGATGGCAAGCTCGTATATGAAGAGAGCTTTGAGATTGGCAAAAAAACGAACAACGCAGCAGAGTACTCTGGGCTCATATACTCATTGTCGAAGCTTATTGCATTGGAACTTGAGTGTGAAAACGTAACAGTCAAGTCTGATTCACAATTAATGGTCAGACAAATTAGCGGGGAATACAAAGTTAAAACAAAAGAGCTGATGGAATACTATTTGGTTGCAAAAAATCTAATATCTAGATTCAAGAAGATTGAAATAATCCATGTAGGAAGAAACGACAACAAATCCGCCGATAGAATGGCAAATCTCGCCTTCGACAAATAAGCGGCACAAACGGAGTAGTAACAGATGACAAAAGAATACACAAAAGAAGAATTAAACGGTTTAACAGCGAGAGAGCTTTATGATATTTGCAAAGAGCTTCAGATAAAAAATTATACAAGCTTCAAAAAAGATGACCTGAAAAATGAAATCGTGCTTGTGTCTCGAGGAGAGAAAAAGGTTGTGAGAAAAAAACGTGGCAGAAAATCCAAAGCTGAGCTTGAGGCAATGAAAACAACAGAAGAAACTGAAGAAAAGGTAGAGTCACAATCAGTTGAGCCAGAAACACGAACAACAGAGACAAGGGCAACAGAAAATCTCGAAACCGAGATAAAAACGCCGTCTCGACCGAAATTGATGTTCCCGCCTTCAAAATATATGGCTGATAAGAATTCAGACGATCAGCCAAAAGCTGAGAAGAAGCAACCAACTCAGACAAATCATGTAACAGAACAAAAGAATGAAGTTGAAAGGGATAGTCAGGTCGATGTAAATTCTCTTCCATACAAGGGTGAATCACAGGGAGAGGGAACTGGTGTACTTGAAATCCATCCGGATGGTTATGGATTCCTCAGAACAGTATACGTCCCAAATCCAGATGATATCTATCTTGCTCCTTCTCAGATCAGGAAGTTCAATCTCAGGAATGGTGACCTTGTAAACGGTGTTGTCAGATATCCCTCGAAATCAAGCGAAAAATATGCCGCTATGCTCAAAGTCAACACTGTCAACGGACTAGAACCCGACAGAATCAAGAACAGATCAGTTTTTGAGCAATTGGTGCCTATTTTCCCAGATGAAAGATTCATTCTGGAAGTTCCTGGTAGAAATGATTCAACACTTAGACTTATCGACCTTTTTGCGCCAATCGGCAAGGGCCAAAGAGGTATGATTGTATCACCACCAAAGGCTGGAAAAACATCAGTCATCAAAAAGGTTGCCCAGGCAATATCGGTCAATCACCCAGAAGTTGAGCTAATGATTGTTCTAGTAGACGAAAGACCAGAGGAAGTCACCGATATGCAACGTTCAGTCAAAGCTCAAGTTATCCACTCAACCTTTGACCAGCTTCCAGAGAATCATATTAGGGTCGTCGAGCTTGCGATGGAGAGAGCAAAACGTCTTGTCGAGTTGGGAAGAGATGTAGTTGTTCTGATGGATGGTATCACAAGACTCACAAGAGCGTATAACCTTGTCATGAGTCCAACGGGCAGAACGCTCACCGGTGGTCTTGACACATCAGCCATTCACGGGCCAAAAAAGGTTCTTGGTGCAGCAAGGAACATCGACGAGGGTGGCAGCCTTACCATCATCGCAACGGCCCTAATCGAAACTGGTTCTAGGATGGACGAGGTTATCTATGAGGAGTACAAGGGTACCGGTAATATGGAGCTTGTACTTGATAGGAAACTTGCCGAAAAGGGTATCTTCCCAGCCATCGAAATTAACAAATCAGGAACCCGTAGAGACGAACTTCTCTATGGAGTTGATGAAAGAAAGCGTGTATGGAGCCTAAGAAGATTCCTATCCAACCTTGAGCCTCATGAAGCGCTTCTCAAACTTTTCAAATGGTTCAGAGATTCAAAGAGTAACGAGCAATTCCTTCGAAGCATTGTTGCAGACAAGAATAATTAGCCAACCCTCTCAATATTAAACTCAACAACACCAACCGTCTGACCGAGATGGTTGGTGTTTTTATTTTCAAGGAATTCACCGAGTGACTCGGTGTTTGCTCCAAGAAACTTGGCAATGTTAGCAACGGTGAATGTGAAAATGCTTCCCTCTTCACCACATTCGAGTTTGAAAGCAACACCTTTCCCATCGAAAGCAAAACATCCAACCCCCTGAGCACCACTTTTGTAGATTGAGTCAGGATTGTCTTTCACAAATTTCGTCGCTATTCTGTCAGTGCCGGCGTATACATCTGGAAATTCGTTTATGGCATTCTTTATCATCTTTATCGATTCCTGGTATTCTTGTTCCGCTGTATCGGGGTTAGCAATCTTTGAAAAACCAATTGCCATATTCTCAATATCCATCGCAAACACAGGAACACCACAGCCATCTATTCCCACTTTTATGTTCTTGGATTCACAAATCTTCGACACAGTATCAAGCATCAATTGCTGAATGGGGTGTGATATATCGAGATATGAATCCATGTCCCAGCCCATGTGTTTACATATCAACATCATCGAGGCATGCTTTCCTGAGCAGTTGTTGGACAGCTGCGTTATTTTATCGCCTATTTCCTCTCTTGCCTGTTTTGTCATTGGTGGGTGTGTACCACACCTCAGATTAGACTCCTCCAGACCTGCCATTGACAACATCTCTAACACTGTCCGCTGGTGGATGTCTTGTCCGTTGTGGGAACCTGATGCAATTGCTAAATGTCTAGGCGACAGGGAGAATCTTTCATACGCGCCTGTTGTGATTAGCGGGATTGTCTGGAAGGGCTTCGATGCACTCCTGATGTAGGTGTAACAAGATGATACAAAGGAAGTTTCTATATTCCTGGAATCACAAACAACAAGATTACCTCTGAATAGAGCCTCAACAACTTCTCCACGAAAACGTCGAACCACAAATTGATAGCGTTCCATGAGGAAGATTATTTGCGAAGTGGCAGATTGTGCAACTTATTGACAATATTAATATAAATAAATTTATTACACATTTGACATTAAACATTTTGGTAATAGAATTCCAGTAGAGGTTTTTGTGAGGCAAACTTTATTAAATCATGAGATATCCAGATATTTTATCTGGAGAGGTGTCAGGGGTGACAGTGGCACTCACGATCTAAAATCAAGTGGTTGCCGTTGTATTGTCCAATTTAACAATGGTGTTTTGACATATGCCGAATGTAATGATGCAAGAGGTTCGGATGCTATCAAAAAGATAATTCAGAAAAGGGCTATAGACGTTGTTTACAACGAAAATACCTACACGGAAGAGGTGAATACTACTGCTCCACTTGAAGAGTTGTTTTACTCAATTTCGGACGAACTTAACGCAAATTCTTTACCAAGGTTAAAGGATGAGACGAGGATAAGTAAATCCATCTTTATTGACCGTTTCTTAAAACTTATACCAGTGAGTCATATAGAAATTATCAACGCTCTTCCACGGGGTATGGGTGAGGGTGTTACATTCATCCAATTGCTACAGCAGGTACCTTTTTCGTCTGTGGAGTTGTCCGAGATCATCGGAAGAATGGCGATATCAGGTATTGTGAATATTCCCCTTACAGCTGACATTAGATTCTCAGATTTTGTTCCCACTTATAAATCTAGTGGAGTAATGGTATCAACCAATCCATTTATCCAGAGCAAAACAGAGCACAACCCAATAATTAGGTTCATCGACAACAAGAAGAGTATCGAAGATATTATTGGTCAATCCGGATTTGATAGGGAATTTGTGCTTGACCTTATCAGAAGTGGCGTTCGAAGTGGTAAAATCGAGATTCGCAATATAAACGAAAGGGAGTTCGTTTAAGGGGGAAGACATGTACGTCTTTGGACTTGGTCCGTTTGACGTTCCGATGGTTTACCACATGATTGAGGAGATTCTCATTGTCGCCATTTTTGTAACCATTGGAATAATTGCCAGCAGAATCTATACAAAAAAACACAGTGTACGCCTGTGGTACTTCACGCTTGCCTTTTACGTGTTTGCCATAGATTCAACAATCCACACCTTGGCGCACCTTTTCCAATATCATCAAATAATATGGTTTTCTCTTATTCTCAGATTCCTTGCGTATATTGTGATACTGGTTGGAATCACAATTAGAGAGGACAACCTTCATCTCATAAAGAGATTCTGTTTGATTGTTATAGTATTGAGCTTCCTCTTTGCATTTCCGCTCTTTCACAATATGCTCCCCGTATTTGAGCATGACAGATTTGTCATGTGGATACCAGCGGCTGTCTTCGCGTTGTTGATTGCTACTGTATATTTCTATAATCACACGAAAACACATTCTCGTTTTGCGTTGTGGATGGGTATTGCTTTTGCTGTCATTGCTGCTGCGAACGTAATCCTTGCGGTTCCATCATACATCGGTGATTTGATTTGGATAATAGGTCACATCGTAAGACTGTTTGGTGTTTCACTAATACCTGTGGCGCTTAGGGTACCATAAGAGATTGGGTGTTGTGGACATTCCAACCTCGTTGGAATACTATTGTCCGCATGAAGAGAGAGTACTGGACAAATCCAAAATGCCACAGTTGTCGAGTTGATGTTGTTAACGTCGGTGACAGTTGGTATATCGTAACACCTTTGATTTTTCACCCGGACGAGGGGGGTCAACCCTTCGACCGTGGAACGATTGGCGGTTCGAATGTCATTGATGTTCAGGTAAAAAATGGCTCCGTTCTTGTAAGGTTAGACCCGAGTCTTCCAGATGGTTCATATGAAGCCAAACTCGATTCAGATTTCAGGTTGCAAACCAGCAGGGCACATTCAGCTCAACACATAATCTCTGGCATCGCGGAAAAACACTACTCTCTTGGCACAACGAGTGTGCATATTGGTAATGAGTCAACCATAGATTTTGATAAAGAGATTGATTGGGATACCCTCATAAAACTTGAACATAACGCAAACAATGCAGTATTAGACAACCTTGAAATAAAAACGACGTTTGGAGAAAGTCCAACAAGATTCAAAGAAAAACTCGAGAATACTAACAAGGAAGACCTCAGGGTGGTTACAATTGGAAACATAGATTCTTCGGCTTGTTGTGGCGCACATGTTTTACTCACAGGTGAGATTGGGCAAATCAGAATAATATCTCTTGAGAAAAAAAGGGGTGGCACGCGCATAGCTTTTACGGCGGGATTTGATTCGCTTAATTATTCGACCCAAGAATCAAGTGTCATAAGGAAGCTCAAATCGATCGGCAGCTGTTCGACTGCTGAGTTGCCAGATAGATTTCAAAACTTGATTGACGAGACAAAGGACAAAAACAGAGAGACACAGATGCTGTGGGATAGACTCATTCCACAGATAGCAAAGGAACATCAGACCATTCTTGAAGGGGAGACTAAAATTGGGGTTTGTATTTCTGACGTACCACCATCTCTTCTTGGAAAACTCTCTGCAACAATCGTAGAAGCTAATGACTCTGTCGGGATTGCCATCTCTGGAACATCGATTTCAATAATCTCAAAAACAATTTCAGCCAACGACCTCCTTAAAAGGTTAACAGTCAAATTTGATGGTCGCGGAGGCGGCAAAGAGACCTCTGCAAATGGCAAACTGGGGAGAAATATCACACTTGAAGATCTGGAAAAAGCTATCCAGGGGTAAGACATTTGAGACTGTGCAAAATACTCACAAAAACTCTGATTGCATCAAAATTTTGTAGACGTTAAACATGGTTCGTTAAATTTTCTGTGTAACTTAACCAGGGTTTACGATAACGAATATTGTGTGCCTGTTGAAAAAAGGTCTCGGCTTTCTATACTGGCAAACTGTATTGTATGTCCAGGCCTTTGGATGTTTGGCACCTTACCTAAAAGAGGTGATTGATGGAACAGTACTTAAATACGTATCTGCCCATCGCGGTTTTTGTTTGTGTGGGCATCGGTTTTGGGTTTGTCGCTTATTTTTTGGCGCATCTATTTAGGCCCAAAAGGATTGACAGCGAGGATGCGAGGACGTCCTACGAGTGTGGTATCTACCCAGAACGAGATGCAAAGGTCAAATTTAATATCAGATACCTAGTTTTTGTGCTCCTCTTTGTCGCATTCGATGTTGAGGCAATTTTCCTCTATCCATGGGCTGTTCAGGCTAGGTTCCTGGGTGAGTACGCGCTTGTTGAGGTTACTATATTTATTCTGATTATCCTGTTTGGCTGGGCATATGCCTGGGGAAGGGGGCTGTTAACATGGGACTAAAAGAATCCCGATTCCTCGACCCGGCTCTTTCTGACGGAAAGGGTAGCGTCTTTCTCACATCACTCGACTGGCTTTTAGCGTGGGGTAGAAAGAACTCTATGTGGCCTCTCACCTATGCTACAGCATGCTGTGCTTTCGAGATGATCCACGCTTGGATGCCAAGGTACGACTTCGATCGACATGGATGTTTCTTCAGACCAACCCCCAGACAGTGTGATGTCATGATCGTTGCTGGCACTATCACAAAAAAAATGGCAGAGCCAACAAAGCTCCTCTATGAGCAGATTCCAAATCCAAAGTGGGTTGTTGCTATGGGTGCTTGCGCTTGCTCTGGCGGGCCCTTTGTGGATAGTTACTCTGTCGTGAAGGGTGTCGATAAGATTATTCCAGTCGATGTCTATGTTCCGGGTTGTCCCCCAAGACCAGAAGCCCTTCAGTTTGCAATGCTTCAGCTTGAAGAGAAAATCATGAAAACTCGCAAAAACCTCGGGAGGAACCATGTCAGAGCTTAAAAAGATTATATCTGACGCAATTGGCATGGAACCAATTGAGACCGAGGAAAGCGATTCCGTCTTCAAGGTTGAGGTGGCGAAAGAGAAGGCTGTTGACACCATTCTTAAGCTCAAAGATATTGGCTTTTCCTATCTCACAATGCTAACTGCTGTTTGCCGAGAAGATGACTTTGATGTTGTCTACATGCTTGACAACTGGAAGCACAAGTCACGAATCTGGATTTATACCAGAATTCTGAAGGCAAGCCCCAATATCCAAAGTTTAACTCCACACTGGGTTGCCGCCGATTGGCTTGAGCGAGAGGTCTATGACATGTACGGAATCGAGTTTGAAGATCATCCAAACATGACTCGAATCCTGACACCATTCGATTTTACGAAGTTTCCACTTCGTAAAGATTTCAAAGAGACCGATTGAGGAGGGCATAAGTGGAAGAAGAGAAAATTTGCACAGATACCCTGACCGTAAACATCGGTCCACAACACCCCGCCACACACGGCGTTTTTAGGGCACAGATTGAGTTGGATGGAGAGGTCGTTATTGGCTGTACCCCAATTCTTGGATATCTTCATCGTGGCATTGAGAAACTTGCAGAGAACCTCACATATCCTCAGTTTATTCCATATCTTGACAGACTTGACTACCTTGCGGGATTCCTCAACGAGTATCCGTTTGTGGCAGCCGTTGAAAAACTCATGGGCATTGAAGTACCTGAAAGAGCAAGCTATCTCAGAGTTCTCATGATGGAGCTCAACAGAATTGCAGCTCACCTTGTCAATGTCGGAGCACAGGGACTAGACCTTGCGTCGATGACTCCAATGGTCTACACGATGAGAGAGCGTGAGTATCTGCTTGAGCTTTTTGCTGCCGTTGCCGGCTCGCGAATGACCTTCAATTGGATGAGGTTTGGTGGGGTTAAAAACGACATCCCTGAAGGCTTCCTAGCGAGAGTCGATAACTTCATTCACTACCTCAAGGATAGAATGCCAGAATACGCTGCGATGCTGCAAAAGAATGAAATCTTCATGGCAAGAACAAAGGGTATCGGAATTCTTTCCGCAGAGGATGCAATCAATTTTGGGTGTTCTGGCCCCGTTCTTCGTGGTTCTGGTATTGCTCGTGACATCCGCATGGATGAATCATATGAGATTTACAACAAGCTTGAGTTCAAGGTGATATCAAAGAAGAACGGTGACTCATACGACAGGTACATGGTCAGGTTTGACGAGATATGGCAGTCAATCCATATTATAGAACAAATCCTGGCTAGACTTCCAGAGGGTGAAATTAGAGCAAAAGTACCAAAAATAATAAAACCACCTGCTGGTGAGGTCTATGCGCGAGTTGAAGCTCCGATTGGAGAACTCGGAATATACCTTGTCTCAGACGGCACCGCCAAACCATGGAAGGTAAAAATCCGCGCTCCCAGCTTCTCAAACCTCATGATGCTGCCGACTGTGATTAACGGATTGTCGATACCAGATGTTATTGCGACGCTAGCATCTATTGCCCCAACAATGGGCGAAGCGGACAGGTGATTTAGATGACAGAGATAATACCTTATATAATCGAAAACTTCACCACAATCTTGCTCATTTCAGGAGTAGCGCTGATGCTGTTTGGTTTTGTGACAGTAGTAGCACTGGTGCTAACTCTGGTTGAGAGAAAACTACTCGGTTGGATGCAGCAAAGACTTGGCCCTATGGAGGTTGGCCCTTGGGGTATTTTGCAGCCAGTTGCTGATATGCTCAAGATTCTTGGCAAGGGAGACGTCATCCCAAGAGCTGCGGACAAATTGCTCTACTGCTACTCCCCTCTTGTCAGCTTTGTACCCGCATTTGTTGTTTTTGCGCTCATTCCTTTCCTAAGTTACTCGGTTCCAATTGGACCAAGCGCTGTCTCCGTACCGTCGATAGTGCCGTTCCTAGCGAATACCAATGTTGGTGTATTGATGGTCACAGCCATTATGTCAATCAGTATCATCGGTATTCTTGTTGGTGGTTTCGCATCCGGAAACAAATTCTCGCTGCTTGGTGCAATCCGCTCCGCAGCCCAGGAAATCAGTTACGAGGTTCCTAAAACAATCGCTCTACTCTGTGTTGTCATGATGGCAGGCTCGATGAACCTTTCGCACATTGCGGCCAGTCAGAGGGTGTGGTTCATCTTCCCTCAGTTTATCGGATTTGTGATTTTCTTCATCGCATCCCTCGCTGAGGTCTTCAGGATTCCATTTGACTTGGCTGAGGGTGAATCGGAACTTGTGGCGGGTTACAACGTCGAATACTCAGGCATCAGATTTGTGTTCTTCTTCTTTACCGAGTACACCTACCTCTTCGTCACAGGTGCCCTCGTCACGGTCTTGTTCCTTGGTGGTGGAGCGATGCCGGGGTTCCTCAATTTCCTTCCCGGTATTCCATATATTTCCTATGGTTTCTGGTTCCTTGTAAAAACCTTTGCAATTGCGGGACTCATCCTCTGGATTTCACGCTCATTACCAAGAGTTAGAGCAGATCAGCTCATGAATCTTGCTTGGAAGTTCCTGCTGCCGTTGTCGCTTCTGAACGTCCTTTATACTGCACTCATCGTTGTGTACTCGGATGGATTGTACAGTGTTTTGGTCAACACTATACAGACGGTTACTAAATAAGGAGGGAGCCCAAGTGTACGGAAAAGGAATAGCTGAAAATCTGTGGGTCACCTTCAAGCATATCTTCCGCAAGAAGATAACCCTGCGTTACCCAAAGAAAAAACAACCGATGGAGCCGAGATTCTTCGGACTCATGAGGTTGGTTAGAGACGAGAATGGCAAAGAAAAATGCACCGCTTGCGGCATTTGCGCAAACAACTGCCCAGTGCATGCAATCACAATCGTCAAGGGTAAAAACGAAGAAGGAAAACCGTTTGCTCAGGAATACGATGTGAACATACAACAATGTATGTTCTGCGGAATCTGCGTTGAGTCTTGTCCGTTTGGTGCCCTTGTTACCGGCAACTTCTTTGAATTGGCATCCTTCTCCAGGGAAGGGATGCTCTACAAAAAGGAGGAGCTTTTGAATTCATCAGGAGGTGATGCATGACAGAACTCTGGCCTATAATCCTCATCTCCGTTCCTGTCATTGTTTTTGCGCTTTTGACTGTCACGCTTCGCAATATCATGCACGCCATTCTCTCACTGATACTGTGCCTTCTTTCTCTCGCTCTGGTATATGTCCTGGTTGGTGCTGATTTTATCGCTGCAGCACAGGTGGCAATCTATGTTGGTGCTATCTCCATTCTCATCCTATTTGCAATAATGTTCACAAGAGATAAGGAAGGGAAGCAACTTGTTCACATTCATAGGCAATATCCCATTGGCATTGTAGTGGCCCTTTGTCTGCTCGTTATGGTTTCGTTTTTTATCTACAAATCGGATGTTGATCTCACCACTCTTGAAACAAATCACGGCTACAACTCAGTCGAGGGAATTGGTAAAACTATGTATGGTATTCCAGGTAGTGGTAAACCAACTGAATACTCCATTCCCGTTGAGATGGCGTCATTCATGCTATTAGCTGCTCTCGTTGGTGGAGTTGAGATGGCAAAGAAGAAGGAGGACGAAGTATGAGTGTCCTGCTGTATGTTGGAGCTGCATTGTTTTGTATCGGAGTTCTTGGCGCGCTCATGCTCAGAAATGGCGTCAGAATTCTCATGTGCATTGAGCTCATGCTAAATGGTGCAAATCTCACATTCCTTGCTACTGCTAATTCCACCCCTGAGCCGGGAGTTGCCCAAACAATGGTGGTTTTTGCGATAGCCGTTGCTGCAGCTGAGACAATCGTTGGACTTGCGGCTATTGTTGCAATGTATCGTTCAAAAGGTTGGGTTACGATTGAGAAATTCAACCTGTTGAAGTGGTAGGAGGACACATGGAACCACACATTATCTTGACTTTTCTCATTCTTGGTCTTCCGCTGCTTGGGTTTGTCACCATCGGTCTTTGCGGAAAGATAGCCAAGAAGTGGGCTCAGTATGTCGGAACTGCCACTATCGGCGTATCCCTGATCCTTTCGTTCATTCTCCTTTTCATGGTTATCTCCAGAAACGCTGCCTACCCAGTGACGAGTTTCACGTGGTTTGAGACAGGAAAATACGTCCTCAACTTTGGATTTCAGATAGATTCACTTGCTGTCATCATGCTTGTTGTTGTCTCTACTGTCTCTTTCCTGGTGCATCTATTCTCAATGGACTACATGAAAGGTGACCCAGGAATCGCTAGATTCTATGCTGAATTGCAACTCTTCACCGTCGCCATGCTTGGTGTCGTCACAGCTTCAAACCTCCTACAGATGTTTGCATTCTGGGAGCTTGTAGGACTTTGCTCCTATCTGCTCATCGGTTTCTGGTTCCACAAACGCTCTGTCTTCCAAGCTGCAAAGAAAGCATTCTTTGTCACAAAGGTCGGTGATGTGTTCCTGTTCCTGGGGATATTTGCGATTTTCTATTTCTCTGGGACACTGGACTTTGGCAGTCTTACGAGTGGATTCAAAGCGCTCTCTGAGACAATCTTGATAGTAATACCATTGTGTATCTTCATGGGCGCTGTCGGCAAATCTGCCCAGTTCCCCCTTCATGTCTGGCTTCCCAACGCTATGGAAGGCCCCACCCCCGTTTCAGCCCTCATCCACGCTGCCACCATGGTCGCCGCCGGCATATATCTCGTCGCAAGAACAATTCCGGTATTTATCGCCGATACAACCGGAATTGCATTGACGGTTGTCATGATGGTTGGTGCAGTAACAGCCTTCATGGGCGCAACCATTGCCACAGTACAGGACGACATCAAAAAGGTTCTGGCATATTCAACAATCAGTCAGCTTGGCTATATGGTAATGGGTCTTGGAGCGGTCTATGCAATAGGTGGCAATCATCCATCCTATGCGATGTTTGGATTTGTGGCAGCCTTGTTTCATCTGATGACACACGCGTTCTTCAAGGGACTTCTTTTCCTTGGGAGCGGTTCTGTAATCCACGCCACGCACACCCAGAACATGCATGAGATGGGTGGACTCATAAAGAAGATGCCAATAACAGGTTGGACATTTGTCATTGGCTCACTCGCTCTCGCTGGATTCCCACTGTTTGCTGGGTTCTGGAGCAAGGATGCAATTATAGGTGCGGTGTGGAGTAACTTTGCTCATGGACACAACACCTGGGCCTTGGTTGCCGTTGTGCTAGCGCTTCTTGGCGCATTCCTGACTCCTTACTATATGACTCGATGTGTGTGGCTTACGTTCTTTGGCAAACCCCGCAAGGAAAACCATGCACATGAGGGCAGTTGGAAAACCACGTTGCCACTGGTCTGGCTCGCTGTATTGGCTGCTGGTGTTGGTTTTGTTGGTATCCCCTTCTGGGGTGGTGATGGATTGATTCCAAATTTCTTCCAGAGTTTCCTCGGTAACGCGTATTTCAAAGCGACACATTTCATCTCTGGAAATGCAACTTTAAACATCGGCACAACACTTACAGATCCAAGTCATGGTTATGAAACCTGGTCTCAGACAAACCCCACCCTCTTCTTTGGAGCGATTATCATAGTATTCGCCGGCATACTCACAGGTCTCATCGTCTACGTGTGGAGACCAAAACTTAAAGTCAGACTCATCAATGGTTTGCGACCAATCTACATATTCCTCAAGAACAAGTGGTATATCGATGAGGCTTGGACATTCGTCGCGGTTAAACCATTCCTTTGGGTTGCAGAGTTTTCTAGCAAGTTTGATGCAAAGGTCATAGACGGAGCTGTTAACGGAGTTTCGTGGCTGACTGTCAAATTTGCCGGGGTTGTTCATTGGTTCGACTCACACATAGTTGATGGTGCCGTGAACGGAGTTGGTTGGCTCGGTGTTAAGCTCTCAACCATTACCAAGTGGTTTGATGAGAACGTTGTCGATGGACTTGTTAACGGTACTGCAACAGTGTTCGGAGAGACCGGAAAACAAACGAGAAAAATACAGACTGGCTACCTGCCTAACTATGCGGCGGTGATGTTTGCTTCAGTCGTTGTGATACTACTCATTGTGGCTATATTTGCCCTCTAATAGGAGGATAAACGCATGATTAATTCTATGTGGCTTACGCTTGTTACGTTTCTGCCTTTGGCAGGTTCATTGATTATTCTTCTGTTTCCAAAGGATAATCACAAACTGATTAGAGGAATTGCAACTGGTTTCACGCTTGCCGTGCTTGGAATTGCAATCTACATATGGGTTTTGTACAGCAAAGACCCAACAATTGTCTCGGCTACAAATCCTGGTATGTTCAAGCTTGTCGATAAGTTTGTATGGGTTAAATTGGGCGAAAATCCGCTGATACATTACCACCTTGGTATTGATGGTATGTCTATGCTCATGCTCTTCCTAACTTCTCTTCTTTCTGTCACAGCCTGCCTTGCATCATTCACCATTAAAGAGCGAGTCAAAGAATATTTCTCACTCTTCCTTCTTCTTGAGACAGGTCTCATCGGCGTTTTCCTTTCTCTTGACCTTGTCCTCTTCTATGTCTTCTGGGAAGTCGTGCTTGTACCGATGTACTTCCTGATAGGCATTTGGGGTGGAGAGCGAAGACAGTATGCGTCCATTAAGTTCTTCATCTATACGCTTGTTGCCTCACTCGTTATGCTTGTTGGAATCCTAGCCATATACTTCAAAACAGACACCTTCTCAATAGCTCAGCTTGCTAAGGATGGAAATGTTGTTGCATCGCTTGGATACCTTGCCATCCCGGTTTTCCTTGCAATGCTTTTTGGCTTTGCAGTCAAAGTTCCGTCCTTCCCGTTCCACACCTGGCTTCCTGACGCCCACGTCGAGGCACCTGCTCCAATCTCAATCATGCTTGCTGGCGTACTGCTTAAAATGGGTGGATATGGAATGATTAGGATGAGTTTGGCGTTCTTCCGAGATGGCGACCCAGCCACATTTATCAAACCAATGGGGACACTAATTGCCATATTGGGTGTTGTCGGTGTTGTATACGGCGCTCTGTGCGCCTTAGTGCAAAAAGACCTCAAGAAACTTGTTGCCTACACGTCAGTCAACCACATGGGGTTTGTTCTTATCGCAATCGCAGCATTCATGCTAGCTCCAACTCCAGATACAAAACAAATTGCATTACAGGGCGCAATCATTGTTATGTTCAACCACGGAACAACAACAGGACTCCTCTTCCTCTTGGTTGGCTACATCTACGAGAGAACACACACCAGACAAATCGATGAACTTCCAGGCATGGGTAGCAAGATTCCAGTGATTGCCATCATGCTGATCATCGCATCATTTGCATCAATCGGTCTCCCAGCGCTCTCTGGTTTTGTCGGTGAGTTCCTCTCACTCCAGGCTGGATTTGTAGCAAGAAATTGGATTGCCTGGGTGTCTATCATCGGTCTTGTAGTAAACGCCGGTGTTATGCTTTGGATGATGCAAAGAACAATGTTTGGCAAACTCAAAGAGAAGTTCATCGATATCAAGGATGCGTCATTCCGTGAGATAATCGCTGCTGTCCCACTCTTTGGTTTTGTGTTCTTCATTGGTCTATATCCAATGCCAATCCTCAGTATGATAAGTAATTCCGTCGTTGGGCTTCTATAAGGGGGCATCGTGGATTTCTCATTCGCTCCCTTTATACCAGAGACCATTGTTTTTGGAGGGGCTTGTATTCTCCTCCTGGTCTCGCTGATTAGGTGTCCATGCAAGAGGCTGGTTACTGGATTCGGGGCAATGCTTATACCAATTGTCGCCTTTGCCGTGATGTGTATGCAAAACGGCGGAGTCCTCATTGGTCAGGCAGTGGAGTCGGTCAATTCGGGTTCACTACTGTTCGCATCTGATAGCTTCGCCCTCTATGCGAGAGGTTTGCTTCTTCTTCTGTCGCTCATCGTTATGATTTCAGCTATCGACATGTTCACCGAGGATTCAAAGCGTCAGGGAGAGTTTCTCTTTCTTATGCTTATCTCTCTCGGTGGACTCATGCTCATGACGCAAGCCTCCAACCTTATGGTGCTCTATCTGGCTATCGAGGTCTCCTCAATCCCGCTCTATATGATGGCAGGACTCAAGGTACACGACATCAAGGCAAAAGAGGCTGTAGTCAAGTATTTCCTTCTTGGAGCTTTTGCCTCTGCCATGACCATCTATGGTATCTCACTTATCTACACTACCGCGCACACAATGACATTCACCCAAATCGCAACAAGCCTTACAGGCGCACCAATTGAGATTCTTGGTATTGTTCTCGTACTAGCCGGGCTCTTCTTCAAGATTGCAGCATTTCCGTTTCACTTCTGGGCTCCGGACGTTTATGAGGGCGCCCCTCCAATCTCGACAGCCTTCATTTCTGTTGCCCCAAAGATTGGTGTTCTGATTGCGCTCTCAAGGTTTGTAGGTTTTTCTTTTATTACCGGATCTGGTACAGCGAACCTCGTCGGTTGGATAATCATGGGTGTTTCTGTTGCATCAATGACATTTGGAAACGTGACAGCTATATGGCAAAAAGAGGTTAAACGAATCATGGCATACAGCTCGATTGCCCAAATCGGTTACATGCTCATGGGTGTCGTTGTCATCGCTTTCAGCACAGAACATGCTGCGAGTGGGGCTGCCGGAATCCTCGTCTATGTGACAGCTTACGCGCTCATGAATATCGCTGCTTTCTCAGTCATCAAGGTTGTTGAAGCAAGGCGTGGCGGTTCCAGCCTAAAACACTTCGCCGGTCTTGGCAAAACCAATCCAGCCCTTGCTATTGCAATGATCGTAACGCTTGTCTCACTTCTTGGTATCCCGTGGGCTGCTGGATTCTTCGGCAAGCTGTTTATCTTCAAGGCAGCGGTTTCTGCGAATCTTTATTGGTTGGTCATAGTTGCAGTCGTTAACTCTGCTTTATCCGCATATTACTACTTTGGTATTGCACGAGCGATGTATCTAGATACACCTAGTGAAGAGATTACTCAAACCGAAACCGGTAATCCGTTTGCCTCTTTTGCAGCTGGACTCTCCGCTTTCGGGACTGCAGTCTTGATAATGGTACCTTGGATTACAGAGTTTATTCAGAAGGCAAGTCAGGTATTTTAGCGTATTTGGAGGTTAACGCAGCTTGAAATGGTATGAAATCCTTCGAGAATTGGCAAGGGCAAGAATGGTTGGAATAACGGCATTGTCTGTTATTATTATCCCAATCGTCCTGACTGGTGTCGGAGGATTCTATCTTGATCTGTGGCTTGGAACGATACCCTTGTTCACAATTTTATTGTCCCTCCTTGGGTTGGCCGCAGCAGTGACAGGAGCTCTGAAGTTTAAGCCATGATATATCTAAACGTTGCAGTTGGTTTGATTTGGGGAGCAGCGCTCGGTTTTGTTCAATTTGACTGGTTGTACAAGTCCACAAAAAAAGCCATTGACGCCGGTAGAAAACCAATAATGAATCCATTGAGGATGATACTTGTTGTTGCAGGTTTGTTCCTCCCAGCTCTGATCCATCTTATTTTTCCACTTTACGATTATATTCCTGCTTTCCTTGCTTCCTTTGGTGGTTTTGTAATTGGTTTTGCTCTATGGTGGTTCTGGTTTAAGATAAAACGCTCCTCTGGAGGTAATTAATGCCTAAACCGAAGAAGAAACCTTTTTTCAGAAATCCCACTTTCTGGATTATGATGGCGTTCGTTGCCGCGTATGTGGTTGTATTCTTCCTTCCTAACATCCTTGATGTGGTTCTGCATGAACAAATTGTTGCTCAGGGCAAGGAATATGCTCTTCCACAACCTGGTCTTCATATCGCAGTCGGTCCACAAACAACCCCTGTTCCATTCCTCAACGACTCAATCGGAGGCGGACTCAACCTTTCCAACACATTCTTTGCTGTGGGTATTGCGTCCCTTATCTTTGCATTCCTGATTGTGTTTGTTGGCACCGGTGTGAAGAAAAAGGGTTCGACAAGAGCTGTTATCGCCGAGATGGTTGTGACCTCGATGAGCACTTTTACTAAGAACATACTTGGCAAAAAGGGCGAGAAATATGAGGTTATCACAACCACAATCATTGGCTACATTATTGTCGCCAATATGCTTGGTTTGATTTCCGGCATCACGGCTCCCTTTATCGCATCGAACAAGATGTTCTCAATCCTTATTGCTCCCACGACCGATTTATCTGTCACCCTGTCCCTTGCTCTCTGCGCCGTCGCTTATGTTCATTTCCAATCTGTTCGGGGACTTGGTTTTGGTCACTATTTCAAAGAGACATTCATGCACCCGTATTCCTTTATGCTTCCCATCAACATCATAGAACAGATCAGCAGACCACTCTCTCTCGCCGTCCGTTTGTTTGGAAACTTGACAGGTGAACACATCGTTTTGGAAGTTATTACCGGACTCGTTGCATTCGGTGTTCCGGTTGTGATTCTTGGATTAGGGCTCTTCACAGGCTTCATCCAAGCGCTCGTATTTACAATGCTGTTCCTGGTATACCTTAACCTTGGGTTACCACACGAATCTGAAGGAGGACATTAAAAATGAACGAGATTATCGATCCAGCAGTAAAACTACTTACTGAAAATCCAGAGAAGCTGACTGAAGTATTGAAGATGATGGCTCCAGCATGGTACTGGGCTGTCAAGATGTCAGGCGCGTTCGCAATCGCAATCGCCGCCTTTGGTGGAGCTCTTGGTCAGGGTCGCGCAGCAGCATCCGCTGTTGACGCTATTGCCCGTCAACCTGAAGCGCAACAGAACATTTTCACAACTCTCATCCTCTCGCTTGCCCTCATTGAGTCGCTTGTAATCTATGCCCTTGCCGTATCTCTCGTTCTTATATTCGTAATCTGAGGCAAGATTCATGCTAGAGTATTTAACAAGTATCTGGGATTCGTTTATCGATTGGCTTGTCCCGGTGGCGTACGCATCAGGCGGGGAAGCAGCAAGTGGGGCAAATGCTAACCCATCGCTGTTGAGTGTTGACCTTCGCACAGTGCTTTTCGTCATCCTCAACCTCATTCTTCTTATCTGGCTCCTCAGGCGTTTCCTCTACAAACCAGTTCAGAACATGCTTGCTGAAAGAAGAGCTGCAGCTACAAAAGTAATAGATGAAGCAAAGGTTCTTCAGGCTCAAGCTGAGGAAAAACTCTCTGAAATGGATGCAGAAAAAAAACAGGCTACCGAGGAAGCAAGAAAGGTCACTTCGGAAGCTGTCACCATGGCTGACTCAATAAAAGAGGAGATCCTCAAGAAAGCTCGTGACGAGGCGAAGAGTATTGTCAGAGCAGCAGAAGAGGAAGCCAAAGGTGAGAGAGAGATGACAGCCGAGGACATCAAAGAGAGGTCGAAGTCTGTCATTGAAGCAGTCACCAACAAGGTCATCATGGATGTGTTTGATAAAAACACAATCGAATACTATACCGATCATGTTATTGAGGAGCTTCCGACACTCACAGCCTGCGACATCAAGAACAACAAGGTTGACCTCTGTGATGTTATCAGATCAGTCAAATCCATAGACGAGGTCAAGATTGAGACAGCCATCGAACTTTCAAAGGATCAGAAAGACAGAGTAAAGTCGTTCGTGTCTGACCTCATTGATGGTCACCCCAAGATTGAATTCATAATCAAAAGTGAGTTAATTTCAGGTCTTCGAATATTGCTCGATGACACACTCTTCGATGCCTCGATCCTGAGAATGGTTCAACACACTGTCAGCAGTCTGAGGTAGTCTGATGGCTGATACGATTGATAAAATAATACAAGGTTGGACAGAGTCTTTTTCGACTGAGCCGTTCAAACCCATTGTCGAGAACGCTGGTTCTGTCAGGCAATGTGGTGATGGTGTCGCGCTTGTCCATGGTCTCTCCGAGGCTTTTGTAGGTGAGATTCTCAGATTCGAGAGTGGCATCGAGGGCTTTGTTCTTTCGTTGACTCCTTCTTTTGTTGGCGTTGTTCTTCTCGGCTCCGACAAACTTGTCAATGAAGGCGATAAAGTGACGCGAACAGGCAGAGTTTTGTCCGTGCCATTCTCCCACAACCTGGTTGGCAGAGTCATCGACCCCATGGGTAGACCAATAGATGGAAAACCCGCAGTCCCAACTGTCAAGCACCTTCCACTCGAAACCACTGCCCCATCCGTTGTTGACCGAGAACCAGTCCATGAAGCTCTTCAAACTGGGCTTAAGGTAATCGATGCCCTCATCCCAATCGGAAGAGGTCAGAGAGAACTTATCATCGGTGACAGACAAACGGGTAAGACGGCAATAGCCATTGACACAATCATCAACCAAAAGGAAGAGAACGTTGTTTGTGTCTATGTTGGTGTCTCCCAGAAATCATCGACACTGGCTGGCATCGTCAAAACTCTCCAGGAGCATGGCGCCCTCGAATACAGCATTATAGTCGGCACACTTGCTGATTATCCACCAGCCACCCGTTACATCGCCCCATATGTTGGTTGTGCTATTGCTGAGGAATTCATGAGACGTGGCAAGCACGTCCTTATCATCTATGATGACCTTTCAAAGCACGCTGATGCCTACCGTGAGCTTTCGCTTCTACTTCGTAGACCGCCTGGTCGTGAGGCTTATCCAGGCGACATCTTCTACCTTCACTCAAGGCTTCTCGAGCGCGCTGCCAAACTCAAGGATGAGCTTGGTGGTGGCTCATTAACAGCGCTTCCAATAATCGAAACCCAGGCCGGTGACATCTCGCAGTACATACCAACAAACCTTATTTCAATCACCGATGGACAGATATTCCTTGAGAAGGAACTATTCAACGAGGGTATCAGACCAGCCATCAACGTTGGTCTCTCGGTTTCTCGTGTCGGAGGAGCCGCTCAGATTCCATCAATGAAAAAGGTAGGCGGAACACTCAAACTCGACCTTTCCCAATACAACGATCTCAAGGCTTTCGCTCAGTTTGGCGCTGAGCTTGACCCAGTCACTCAACGCAAACTTTCAAGAGGTGAGAAACTGGTTGAGCTGCTCAAACAGAAGCAGTATTCCCCAATGGTTATCGGAGAACAGGTTCTCGTGCTTCTCGCTTACTCGCTTGGCTTACTTGACAAACTCGATAGAAACAGAGTTAAGGATTTCGAACAGGAACTCGTTGAGACTACCAACAGAACCAGACCGGACATAATCCTTGAACTTTCACACTGCCCCAAGATAACTGACCCAATCCGAAATACTGTCTCTGACCTGGTTTCTCAGACAATGGAAGGATTTGAGGCATAGGACGACGTGGCAACACTTAGAGACCTAAAAAGAAGAATCAACTCGGTCAGGTCGGTGGCCCACATCACTAAGTCAATGGAGATGCTCTCTGTTGTCAAGATTTATCACCTTCGAAAGAAGGTCGAAGAATCCGTTCCTTTTGTTGAAACGCTTCGAGAGCTTCTTGTTTCGATTGCCTCACACCTGAGCCTAGATATCGAGGTCAGCCCGCTCTTTTTGTCTCGACCTGTTGAGAATACCCTCATAATCCCACTCACATCCGACAGGGGCTTCTGTGGTTCTTTCAATTCGAACGTTACAGACATCACAAACCGTTTCATATCTCAGCACCAGGCAGATATCAAAATAGGTACGGTTTCCAAGAAGACCTCTGCCGAATTTTCCAAACATGGTCAAGATATCGAGTTTCAGTATCCGGGACTTCTTGACAGGGTTACCTTTGAAAATGCCAAGATTCTCTCAAGTAGAATCAAGGAGCTCTACACGTCTGGACAGGTGCAGTCAGTACATTTCTCTTACATGGAATTTCAGTCAGTGCTGAAACAGGAGTCAGTCGTCAGAGAAATGTTGCCACTTGCACAGATTGAAAAGGGCAAGAAAAGAAAGCTTGAGGATTTTATCTTCAAGCCAAACCCAAAGGATATTCTTGAGTCTTTGACTGACGCCTATGTTGATTTATTTGTTTACAAGGTTCTTCTTGAGGCTGCCGCATCCGAACAGGCTATGAGAAGGATGAGTATGCACCGAGCAACTGAAAACGCAGAGGAGCTTTCCCAGAAGCTTACCATCAAGTACCAGCGCACACGTCAAGCCTCAATCACAAAAGAACTCACCGAGATCACTTCTGGCGCTGAAGCGTTGAAGGAGATAAAAGTATGAAGAAAGGCAGACTGATTCGGGCTGAGGGTCCAGTTCTCGACTTCGAGTTCTTGGGTGACTTGCCCAATCTCTATAATGCAATTGAAGTTCATGACTCTGACTTGCCAGAGAAACTTGTTTGTGAGGTTTCTCAGATTCTCGATGAGAACACGATTCGCTGCATTGCTCTTGGTCCAACAGATGGTCTCAGGAGAGGAATGGAGTGCGTTGATACAGGCGAAACCATCAAGGCTCCTGTGGGCAATGGTGTGCTTGGCAGAGTTTTTAACGTCTTTGGCAAACCAATCGACAAAAAGGGCGACATAGAGGTAACTGAGCATCGCCCGATTTTCCACGACCCACCGCCATTTTCAAAGGTTGAGCCAGTAGAGCAGGTTTTTGAGACAGGCATCAAAGTCATTGACCTCCTTGCCCCCTTTCCAAAGGGCGGTAAAATCGGACTCTTTGGCGGCGCTGGTGTCGGCAAAACCGTTCTTCTCCAGGAACTTATCCGAAACGTAGCCTACGAACATCAGGGTGTTTCAGTCTTTGCTGGTGTTGGCGAAAGAACACGTGAAGGAAACGACCTCATCCTCGAGATGGAGGAGTCGGGCGTAATCAAACAAACCGCTCTTGTGTTTGGTCAGATGAACGAACCCCCAGGCGTTCGTATGCGCGTTCCCTTTACAGCTCTCACCATGTGCGAATACTTCAGGGACGATCTTGGTCAGGACGTGTTGCTCTTCATCGACAATATCTTCCGATATGTGCAAGCTGGTTCAGAGGTTTCAGCGCTACTTGGTAGAATTCCGTCAGCTGTCGGTTACCAGTCAACGCTTGCCACCGAGGTTGGTCAGCTCGAGGAAAGAATCCTCTCGACCAAGAAGGGCTCAATTACATCGGTTCAGGCAATCTTTGTTCCTGCCGACGACTACACAGATCCTGCTCCTGCAAATATCTTCACTCACCTTGATGCAACGATTACACTCGATCGCGCACTCGTTGAGCTTGGTATCTATCCTGCTGCATCTCCGCTTCTTTCTGGTTCAAAGATGCTCGACCCGAACGTTGTTGGTAACGAACATTATGAGGTCGCTCAGGAAGTCAAGCGAATTCTGCAGCATTATGAAAACCTCAAGGATATCATCGCAATCCTTGGTATGTCCGAGCTTTCAGAGGAAGATAGACAACTCGTTTATAGAGCCCGTAAAGTCCAGAAGTTCATGTCCCAGCCAATGCACGTTGCTGAGCAATTCACTGGTCAACCTGGCAAGTCCATTCCACTTGCCGATACAGTCGCAGGATTTAAGGAACTAATCGAAGGTAGATGCGACGATATGCCAGAGGATTCGTTCTACATGGTCGGTGACATCAATCACGCAAGAGAAAAGGCAGAAAGACTTCTGGGTGAGGAAAAAGCCAGCAAGAAGGTTGATGTAAAGAAGGAAGAGTACGTATAAACCGTGAAGAATCTTCAAGTAACGATTATAACTCCTGAGTCAGTACAGGAACAGTTCGAGGCTGATTCCCTGGTTGTCCCTCTTGAGGACGGATACTGGGGAATCCTACCCAAGCACTCCAACATGGTGGCGACTCTCGTGAAAGGTAAAGTGAAAGCCAGAACAAAGGGTGGGGAGAAAGTGTATGAGATTCCAGAGGGGTGGATTCAGGTTTTTCATAATCGAATCATAATCCTCACTCCGAGTTTTGCCCTTATTTAGATGAAAAAAATACTACTATTTTTACTGGCTCTTGTTTTGGTAGCACCGGTCGTTGCTGCCGGTTTGCCTCCGCCTGGCGCTCCGGGACACGCTGACCCCTACGGTAAGTACATGCTTGACCATCATCTTAGCAACCAGGAGGATGGATGGTGGGTGGCTGAGCATAGGTCTGCTTTCGTTGACAGTGATACATTCATTTTTCAGCTCTATAGCTCCTCCACGCCTGATGTAAACTACCGCAAGAAAGTGGAATTTTACTGGACTATGCACGAGGTTGGAGAACTGCTGGACACAATCGGCCCCTTCTACGGAATAGAGTTCACAAGATATTGGCCGGCGTCATCTGGCGAGAGTAGGACAAATGTTTTCTCAAAGAGTCAGCTTGACGCCCCCATGACGGTCGTTCGAACGCTTAAGCCATTTGATAGAGACATTATCTCGATTGATATAAGCGACTACAAACTTATCAATAGAATAAAACTCCCGGAATACATTCAAGCCTGGTCAATTGCCGACTTAGACAAAGATGGTGAGTTTGAGCTGATTTGCGTCAATACCCAATTTTCTGATATGTTCCCCACAAGAAACAAACCACACTGCCTTTGTATTTACAAAATGGATAACAACGGTCTCTGGTACAATGCCGACTCAGATTTTCCGGATACGGTCAACAAGTGGGACAGTGAGCTTTTGGCTTTGGCAGAATCATCCAAGGATGAGTCAAGGATTGAACATTTTTCTTCCCTAGCATTAAGTTATTTTGTAAGAAATAAATCCGATGAAGAAATAAGTTCAATCGAAGCTTTGATGGTCGATGATTCTGGATACACAAACAAAGAAGATTTTAAAGACATGATAGAGGAAACTAAGACTGCAATTCTAGCAGTTAGTGTGGCAACACATGACTGACGCCTCGTCTATCATTGCCAAACTGCTTGTCGCTACTGAAACCCTTACCGAAGTCCTTCGCGCTGGCTATGTTTTAAAAGGTGTTGCAGACCCAGAAAAGGTTTCTTCGCACTCTTTCAATGTCGCAGTTCTTGTGCTACTCATATCTGAGCAAGTGGGTAGACTTGACACGGCAAAGTGCATCAAAATGGCGCTGATTCACGATATTTCTGAAGCGCTTGTGATGGATACCCCTCTGATTGCCAAGAAATATTTCGACAAAAATGGTGCTGAGAATATTGCATCAGCTGAGTTGTTTGCCGATTTTCCAGAACTTCTTGAACTTCTCAACGAATATCATGACTCAAAAACAGATGAATCAAAACTCGTCCATGACTGCGATACATTGCAGATGCTCGTTCGTGCGTCCAGATACAACAGGTTTGGTCAAGGCGATATGGCTGAATTCATGGATACTGTGCCAGTGTTTCATTTCGATATTTGCCACAAGGTGTTAAAAGACTTCAGGAATCTTGACGGCAAAATCTACATAAAATAATATAGTACTTATGTTTTCTTGCATAAATAGTATAGCTTTGGAGGGACTCAAGCCGCTCCCACTCTCCATTGAGCTTGATATTACCGGTCATGCTCTCCCATCATTCACGGTGGTTGGCTTGCCAGATGCAGCTGTTAATGAGGCCAGGGAGCGTGTCAGGGCAGCCATAAAAAACAGCAATTTCTCTTTCCCGATAAAGCGGATTACAGTCAATCTCGCTCCTGCCGACCTTCGCAAGGAGGGCTCTGGTTTCGATTTACCGATAGCTCTCGGCATTCTTGCAGCCACCGAACAGATACCAATGAACTCGCTTGAGAATCTTGTTGTCATCGGGGAACTAGCCTTAGACGGCACAATCCGCACTGTTCCAGGGATTCTTCCAATCGCAATTGCTCTCTCAGGTTCCAATAAAACCCTCATCGTACCAGATGGCAATCTCGCTGAGGCTTCGATGTTTGACCTCGATGTTATTGGTGTTAAAAAACTGTTTGACCTCGTAATGCACCTTCGAGGGGACAACCCAATACAGACAACTCGGAAAAAGATTGTTGACATCAAGGATGATGTTTCGGGGAATATCTTGGATATGTCCGACGTAAAGGGCAATTCTCAGGCAAAAAGAGCGCTTGAGATTGCAGCTTGCGGAGGTCACAATGTATTGATGGTTGGCTCTCCTGGTTCTGGTAAAACAATGCTTGCCAAGCGGGTTCCGACAATCATGCCACCCCTTACATTGGGTGAGGCGATGGAGATCAGCCAGATTTACTCAATTTCTGGACTTTTGCCGGTTGGCCAGGGACTTGTCAAAAATAGACCATTTCGCTCACCGCACCACACAGCATCCCCTTCGTCAATCATCGGTGGTGGTCAGACCCCAAGACCAGGCGAGATAAGCCTATCGCACGGCGGTGTTTTATTCCTTGATGAGTTGCCTGAATTCAAACGAGACGTGCTAGAGGTGTTGAGGCAGCCGATGGAGGACGGAGAGGTAACAATTGCTAGGGTGAAAAAGACTCTAACCTACCCATCAAGATTTCTGCTCATTGGTGCGATGAATCCTTGTCCATGCGGATATTTCGGTGACAGGACAAAACCTTGTGTGTGTGGACAATCTCTTATCCGAAGATATCAGTCTAGAATCTCCGGCCCACTGCTTGATAGGTTTGATATACATCTGAATGTCACAAGACTCACCCCCGACGAACTCGCGTCTGCCAAACCGGGCGAGACAAGCGCTACGATCAGACAGCGAGTGACAGATGGTCGAAAGAGACAACTTGCAAGGTATGAAAATGAGAATATCTACTCAAATGCCCAATTATCCACAAAACAGATTGCAAAGTTCTGCAAACTCGGTAATGACGAAATAGCATTCCTGAAGCTAGCGTCAGAGAGGATGGCTCTCACGGCCAGGGGGTACGACAGGGTGCTTCGAGTGTCTCGAACAATAGCTGATCTTTGTGGACAAGAGAATATATCAGCTGCCCATCTCGCTGAAGCACTTCAATACAGAGAGAGTTTGCTCATATGAGGATTATGTTCATCGGCTCGGGAGAGTTTGCTTTACCCATCATCAAGTGTTTGAATGGTAATTTTGAATTGGCACTCTGTGTAACAAGACCTGACAAGCCAAAAGGTAGAGGCAAGAAGGTTAGTAAATCTGTTGTGGCCAGTCTTTGTGAAGACCTAAATGTTGCAGTTTTCACTCCGCAATCGATAAATGATTCTGAATCAATTGAGTTCTTATCAAAACAAGATGTTGATATCGCTGTCCTTGCGTCCTATTCGGAGATATTGAAACCTGAGCTGATATCAATTTTCAAACATGGTATTGTGAACGTTCACCCCTCACTTCTCCCAAAGTACCGAGGCGCCGAACCAATCAGGTGGGCGATAAGAAAAGGCGAGAGAGAAACAGGGGTTTCCCTTATGGTCATCTCAAGCAAGCTCGATAGAGGGAATGTCCTTTTGCAGGAAACCTGTCCCATAGAAAACACGGACAATTTTGATGATTTAAGAGACAGATTGGCGGAAATGTCCGTTTCGATGTTGCCGGACATGGTCAACAAAGTTGTAAATGGTTACACTGGTAACCCACAAGACCAGACAAAAACATTCTACGCAAGAAGAATGCGCGAAGATGACGAGTTAATAGACTGGAATCACTCAGCAAACAGGATTTCAAGGCGTGTTCGTTCCATGTCATATTCACCTGGGTGCTACACCTTCTACAAAGGTGAAAGGCTCAAACTGTTCAACCCCAGAGAGATAGACGAAACAAACAATAAACCAGGGAAAATCATATCGGCAAAAAAGCGATTAATTGTTGGCACTGGTGTCGGTTGTATTGAGTTTCTACACTGCCAGAGAGAAGGAAAACGCATGATGGATAGTACTTCTTTCCTCAATTCGAGATGGATTGAGGAAGACACATTCTTCTCTGATTCAGTTGACTTTGAATCGAAGGAAGATTAAAATAATCCCGATGAAATACGGCATATTTTCGGATATCCACGCTAATCTTGATGCTTTTGAGAGAGTCTTAGCTTTCCTCGAAAAAGAAGGTGTTGAAGAATATGTTTGCTGCGGTGATATTGTCGGATACAACGCCAACCCTGACGAGTGTGTCTCGCTCGTTGTCGACATGGGGATGCAGGCAATCATGGGCAATCATGACAAAGCGCTGATTGACCCAATAGAAGAACGATATTTCAATCAATATGGACTCACAGCAATAAGGTGGCAAAGAGCTAGAGTAAAACCATCGAACCAGACATTTTTGAAAAATCTCCCCTCAAGACTCACGGTCTCAAAACCGAATTCACACTCACTCTTTCAAGTTGCTCATGGAAGTCTGGATCCATCAGCTCCATTTGAGTATATTGCATCGCCAATGGAAGCACTTCGGATGTCTGAGCTCATGACATCAAATCTCTGCTTCATCGGACACTCACACATCGCTGGAGTTTTTATCATCGATAATGAAGGCGATGTCGACTATTTGAGAGCATCACACGGACTCAAAGTCAAGATGGAGCCTGGACTCAAATACGTTGTTAATGTTGGCTCTGTAGGACAACCCAGAGACAGAAACCCCCAATCTTCTTTCTGTATTTACGATAGTGACACAAGGACTATTGAGATTCACCGAATCGACTATAATGTCGCTCTAACCATTGAAAGGATAACAGAAGCCGGGTTACCCCTTTTCTTAGCCGATAGACTAAGAATTGGTTGGTAACCTATTGACTACCTAGGCTATCTAAATATAATCACACCCGGATGAGGAAATATATTCCTGCTATACTTGCGTGTTTTGTCGCGTTCGCATTTGTGACCGTCTCGACGGCTCAGGCCCCCACAAAGGAAGTGGTACTGAAGATCAATTCTACAAACGCTAAGGTCAACGATGAGGATGTCAAACTTCCAACGGCTCCCATTATCAGCAACGGTACAACACTCCTACCTATCAGGTTTATTGTTGACGAACTGCTCCCGGACTGCGCAGACATCGACTGGAACAGTGCAACGCGCGAAGTCACGATAAGCAATATACCCGTCAATCCCCTCTCCTGTTCATATATCGAAAGTCTTGAGTCTGAGAACGAAGACCTCACCCAAAAAGTCGCTGAGCTTGAGGAAGAGATTGAGAAACTCAAGAGAGAGACTGACCCCATCGAAGAAGAGGACACGATTCCACCAATCATCTACTCAAAAAATGGTATTGTCTTTGAACTCAAATCTATAAAAAGGGAACGCAAGGTAATAGTTGATAAACCAAACGAGTATTATCTCAGACTCGATGTAAAGGTCACAAATAAGACCGAGGATTCCTGTAGGTTCCCAGCGAGTAACACAAAGATGATTATTGGCAACGAGCGTTATGCTCCGGTCGATTATGATGTTCCTGCTTTTATCAATTCAATTCCGGGCGGCTCTCAGAAGTCCGGTTGGATAAGATTCAGGGACACAAGCGGTGAGAGCACCTCACCCTATGCGATTTTTGAATTTATTATGTGGCCAAAGGATGCAATAAATCATTTTGACTTCCATATGAAGGTCAACCTTGACGAGGCCATACCAAATGAAGCGCCTCTTCTAGTGAAGTAACCTTCACCACGTCAACTTCTTTAATATCCCCACATTCTTGCTTCGGCACAATTATTGTATTGGCTCCCATTGAGGAGAGCTCTTTTATCCTTGCTCCAATGTTTGGCACGTGTCTTATCTCGCCGGTCAAGCCTATTTCTCCAATAAATGCAACACCCTCTGGAACGGGTTTGTCGTAGAAAGAAGATGCGACAGCAAGAGCTATCGACATATCGAGGGACGGCTCTTCAGAGCTCAACCCTCCAACCAGGTTCACATAAACATCCATCTTTCCGATTGGCAGTCTGCACCGCTTTTCAACAACGGCAATAATCATCAGTGACCGTGACATGCTGCAACCTGTCACAACTCTTCGAGGGTTTGGGTAGTATGTAGGAGCAAGAAGAGCCTGTACCTCTACAGCCAGTGGTCTGTTGCCCATCGAAACGGCTGTAAGCGCCACCCCAGGGGCTTTCTGTTCGTGGATGAGGGTCTTCCTATCAGCTTCAACAAGTCCCTTGTCAGTCATTTCGAAAATACCCACTTCATTTGTTGTGCCAAAACGGTTTTTTACTCCACGAAAGATTCGGAGAGTGGAGTATTTTTCCCCTTCCAGGTAGCAAACAACATCTACAAGGTGTTCAAGTGTCTTTGGTCCCGCAATAGTTCCCTCCTTGGTAACATGACCAATGAGAAAAACGCTCATGTTTGATTGCTTGGCAACCTCAACAAGTCTCCTCGTTGCCTCCCTAACCACATTTGGACTTCCGGGAATTCCAGCCTCAAGAGATAGAATTTGCACAGAGTCCACAAATAACACCGTCGGTTTTTCATCTCTTGTCATTTCTAAAATCGCCTCAAGATTGGTCTCAAAAGCGAGTTTCAATCCGCTGTTGTTCGAGCCTATCCTATTTGCTCTCATAGACACCTGGTTTGGAGATTCCTCACCAGAAACATAAACAACCTTTTCGCCCTCATTGGCAAACGCACTGGCAACAGACAGCATGAGGGTCGACTTCCCAACTCCGGGCTCTCCCCCTATCAGGATAACTGAACCTTTGACGATGCCTCCACCAAAAACTCTGTCCAATTCATTGACATTCAGCTTTATTCTGGTCTCAATAGTCGATTGAATCTCGTTTACCTCAACAGGCTTTGAACTGCCTGATGATGATTTCGATATCTCAATCTCCTGCTCAAAAGAATTCCAACTGTTGCAGTTTGGACATTTCCCAAGGTATCCAGTAGATTTGTATCCACATTCGACACAAACATAAAAAGGTTTCTTTGCCATTTGCTCCTCGTTTTCTCTTGTTGATTTTAGTTGCGCTTAGATTATTGACAAGAACCCCGTAGGTGCTAGACTTAACTAGCTTGCGAGATGAGGAAATCGGTTGAAAGCCGATGCGGTCCCGCCACTGTATGATGGGTGCTGTCTGTGCTGTTCACTTGGTTGAGTCGTTAACCTGGGAAGGACGCACAAGAAGGAATGTGAAGTGAAATCCATCAAGCCAGGATACTCATGCAAGTATAATCCCGAGGAGGATGAAAATGAAAAAAGTACTTGTTTTGCTGTTGTCCCTTCTGTTTTTTGCCTCGTGCGGCACGAGTTTTTTGACCGACGATCTGGGAGAGAATATTGAACAGGGACTGTCCCCGGAACGAATTATCTCACTAACCCCGAATATGACAGAGATAGTCTACTATCTTGGGCTGGGTGACAAGTTGGTCGGTAGGACGTCATTCTGTAACTATCCCGAAGAAGTGTCTGATGTACCTGTCGTTGGTGACATTATGAATCTTTCGGTTGAGAATATTCTTGACCTCGAACCTGATCTCGTTCTTGTGAATCGAATGATTCCAATGGAGGTTGTTGACCAGCTTAGAAAAATCTCCTCCAGAAAAATAACTGTTGCATCATTTGACCCACAATCCATTGAAGATATCTTCAATACGATTGAGAGGATAGCGCAGATTTGCGGAGTCGACCCAAACACCGATGAACTGAAAGAACGGATGGAATCCGTGAAATCATCTGTCCCGGAAGTACTTGTTTATTTTGAGATTTGGGGAGACCCACCTATGACTGTTGGTAAAAATACATACCAGGCTGACCTAATCAGATGGTTGGGCGCAAGAAATCTCAGTGACGACATGGTGGGTGATTTTCCAACTATTTCCCATGAAACAATTATCGATCTCAATCCAGACGTGATAATACTCCCAGACCCGTACCAGGATAACACAGAGTCAGTATCAGATAGACCTGGGTATTCGAATATCTCAGCTATTGAAAGTGGTAGGATTTTCAACCTCAATTCTGACATTCTAATGAGACCCGGTCCCCGTATGGTTGAGGCTGCACATCTTTTAATCAAAGCGCTAGAAGATTGAAAAAGAAACAGATTCTAATTCTCCTTGCCTTTGGCATCCTGGTTGTTGTTGTGCTTGGTGTGCTTTTTGGCACGTCCCTGGCAACAGGTGATGCTTGGAACGTGATTGTGGGCTTTTTCACAAGAGGTGATACAAGCGGTTCAAGCTGGGCAATAGTGTTCCTGCACAGACTCCCAAGGGTGCTCGTTTCCGTGTTGGCCGGCTGTGCTCTCGGACTTGCAGGTTGGCTGTCTCAAACTTTGTTTAGAAATGACCTTGCCGACCCATACATCGCAGGAATTGGCTCAGGTGCAATTCTTGGGGTTAACTTGACTCTTTTGCTTGGATTGTCGCTTGGGTTCCTTGGGATGTCAGCGATATCTGTAGCCGCCTTCGCCGGCTCCTGGCTTGCCTGTGTCATCATCTGGTTTTCATCAAGCAGAACTGGAAGCACGGGGACATCACTGATTCTCTCTGGTGTTGCGCTCTCTTTTGTGGTGAGTGGAATCAACTTTCTTATTGTGATGGTCGGCAAGGATGTCCTCTCAAGGAGTGTTTTCTGGAGTTGGTCTGGATTGTCATCATCATCGTTTGAAGGATTTTATCTACTTCTTGTCGTTATCACGATCGCCGCAGTGGTTCTGCCCAAATTATCTGGTCAAATGGATGCATATCTGCTTGGAGACGAGCAGGCAACCTATCTTGGTGTGAATCCAAAATCAATCCGCATTAAGCTTTTCATCCTCGTTTCCCTCCTCACTGGGGTTGCGGTTGCAACCGCCGGATTGATGGGATTCGTTGGTCTTATTATCCCCCACATCACAAGGCGTCTGTTTGGCGGTTCGTCCAAACTTATGCTTCCAGGCTCAATTCTGCTTGGCGGAATAGTGTTGGGGCTTGCCGACACCCTCGGAAGAAGCATCATCCCTCACCAGGAAATTCCAGCAGCCGTTATCATGAGTATAATTGGTGGAATCTTCTTCTTCTGGCTCGTTATCAGGAGACCATCATGGTAAGCATCAAAAATCTCACGGCCGGTTATGGCAGGCAAAAAATCCTTGATGATGTGAGTTTTGAGGTCGAACCTGGAAAGCTTGTCGGTGTCATTGGACCAAACGGCTCAGGTAAATCCACACTCATCAGAGCTTTTTTTGGGATTGCCGATATCCTATCGGGCTCAATCACAATTGATGGAAAGGATATAACAAATCTTCCCATCGTTGAAATTTCTCAGATTATTGGGGTGTGCAGACCGGTTGATTTTAAGTCGGTTCACTTGCCAGTATTAAGTTATATCAACGCTGGGACTATTGAGGTTTCAGAAGAAGCGCTACAGCAAATCAAAAGGGAATTTGAACTCGAACAGATAATAAACAAGCCTATATCAGAACTATCACACGGTCAGATGCAGAGAGTGTCACTAGCCCAGGTTGTGGCGCGAAATCCAAGAGTTTACTTGCTGGATGAACCAACGAGTCACCTCGACCTTAAGTACAAAATTCAAACCCTAAAAACAATCAGAAATAAAACTCAAAACAATTCATATGCCCTCGCTGTCATTCACGAAATCGACTTGGCAAGAGAGTATTGTGATGAAATCATTGGACTAAAGGACGGCAAGCTGGAATTCCAAGGCAAATCGGAACTGCTTGATGACAAGAGGATCGTCTCCTCTCTCTTTGGGCTTGAATCTTAATTTATTTAATTTTATTATCGAGGTTAGCCTTCGGGGATGGGTGAAATTCCCTATCGGCGGTTAGAACCCGCGAGCGCCAATTTGCGCTGATCTGGTGAGATTCCAGAGTCGACGGTTAGAGTCCGGATGATAGAAGGTAAAAAGTGTTGCAGCAAAATCCAAACATGTGCTGCACTCCTTCCGTAAGTTACCCCGATTAAAGGCGGAGAGGAGAATTATGTACAAAAGATGGGATGCTAGGAAGATTAGCATTATCGGGTTGTTGAGCGCTCTGGCGTTTGTGGGGATGTTCGTTCAGATAAGTTTCCCACTGGCCCCATTTCTGAAGTTTGATCTTTCTGAGATTTTCTGTTTGTTGGGTGGAATTGTTCTTGGCCCCATATCGGGACTGATTATCGTTGTAATTAAATCCTTCCTACATTATGTCATCATTGAGCCTGAAATTTTTGGGCATGTAATGAACGTCATCGCTGTCGGCACAATGACAATTGTTGCATCTTACGCCTACATATTCTCTCAAAAGGTAAGGGGCAGCTCAAAAGTTCAGAATTTCTGGTTCGCTGGGGGACTAGTGGTTGCTATTATCGCTCGAACCGCCATCATGATTCCTGCAAATTGGCTGGCAATTCTTTATACTCCATACAAAGATCACTTCATGCTTAATGGTGTTTTCAATTGGGAATTCGCTGGCATTTATGTCTACACTCAGTCATTGTTTTTCAACCTAATCCAGGGAGTTGCATCGGCTGCCCTATTCACTCCTCTGCTTCTTCTCTGGAATAACTCCATTAAACCTGTCCTGAGCAGTCATTCAGGAGTTCCTATTGAAGAATAACATCACGCTTGGACTTGAAGAGGAAGTCTTTGTGGTTGAACCAACACTTCCAACCACAAGGTCGCTGTATTATCTCTCCAAACTTCTTTGGAAAAATCCAAGAAGAAACATGAAACTCACAGCCTCAAACTTTGCCAGAGGCAAGGATTTGCAATATGGTCTCATGAGCGGTATTGAGGTTGCGACCGATGTTTGTCACTCAACACTTCATCTGCTCTCGGAGCTTCAAGGACTCCGAGGGCAGGTCTCGAAGGTCTGCGAGGGACGTATAGCTCCCATTGGACACCTCCTCCAGATTGATGCCCCTTCGAATGTGTGTGCACTTCAGATTCACATTGGTGGACTCTCTGATATTGTAAAGACATATGACAACATTGCCTACTTCCTCCCACTTTTAATTCTGCTTGGTTCGCACTCTCCAATGAGAAACGGAGAAAGATTCGGGCAGTCATATCGTCTTGAGTGTGGGTATGCAACAGGAAATCTCACAGGCGATAGGCACAAAAGATTTCAGGATTTAATAATCACAAGAAGGCTTGGTACAATAGAGGTTCGCGCCTTTGACCCAATGCCTTGCACAGCGCGATATGAGTATCTCGTCAATGCCCTTGTGGCTATTGCCAACCTCGACACTCACAAACCACTGGACATTCACAGATATGCAAGACTCAGAAACCATGCAATCAAACACGGACTCAGCGATGAACTAAGAGAATTACACTCTGAACTCTCCGAGATTGTCAGTGTGCCACTGGAATTGTTTGAATTCACTGAATCGGACAGAACCGCGCAATTGTATAATGAGTTTGGACTCGAAGGAACCTATAAGCGCATGGATGAGATATACAGGTGTGGCACATACTCACCTCCCAACAGATCATCATTTACAAAGAAAGTGCTTCAACCTACAATTGGTTTCGTGGGCTACTACGCCGTGAAATTCCCCTACATAACCTATAAGTGGCTCAAAGAACGCGACAAATGATTTTGTTTTGTGAGGTGACAACAGAATGACTTGGCTCTGGTGGACTCTTGGCTCGATTGCTGTTTTTATCGTTGGAGAGATTATCTTTCAACATTGGAAAAGGAACATCTGGTTTTTCCGAGACCCAAAGATAAATTCACCTGAGGATGATGGGAGCACCATCATCGCACCCTGTTGCGGCAGGGTTATGTACGTAAAAGAAATCACGGATGGTAAGGTTATCTGTGAGAAGCTTGATACAAAGATTGAAGTCACAGAAATAAGCAAATCCAAGGACGCGCCAAAAACGGGAATCCTTATTGGTATTTATATGTCTCCATTTGACGTTCATTTTAACTATGCCCCAATCGGTGGAAAAATTACATCTATCACTCACACTCAGGCAAAGCTCAATCTTCCGATGGTTGACCTCTGGGAGTATATTCAGTTTGTGTGGCTTCGCAGAGCAGTAAACCTTCTTGGCAGGAAATTTCATTTGCAGAACGAGAGAAACACTGTGGTTATTGAGTCAAGCAAGTGTAAGCTAGCGATGGTTGAGATTGCCGATAAGGTTGTCAACAAGATTGACTGTTTTGTCAAAAATGAAGAAACCATCAGTCTCGGTCAAAAAATTAGCTTCATCAAAAGAGGTTCACAGGTTGACCTTATGCTCTATGGCACAAACTACAAAATCAACACGAAGGTCGGAGACCATGTCACAGGCGGTGTGACCATTGTGGCAAAAGTGTCAAACTGAGGACTGAATAAACAATACTAACTCTGGCTGCTGCCTTTGTTGTCTTCTCTCTTATCGATGTGCTTTCTCTTACCTGACAGGTATTTATTGATATCCTTCAGTTTCTTTGACTTCTGATGTTCGTTTGGATTCCTGCCAGTTTGGTGTTCTCTGTTAGTATTATCGGTTTTTCCTGAGTGTTGCCCCGTTTTCTGGTTTCTGTTGGGGTTGTTAGAATGCCACTTTCCTCTTTTTTTGTTTTGATCTGTCTTCGATTCATGTTCAGATTTCGAGTCTATCGTTGATTTATTGGAGTCTCTGCTACCCTCAAATCGTTTACCATGCCCTTTTTTGTCCTTGTCTTTTATCCATGATTTTGCGTTTGGATTTGGTTCTGGGAATGGAGATTTTGTGTTTGGCGCAGGAAAAGGTGGTTTCGCGCTGGGTTTGGGGAACGGTGGTTTCGAAGCCTGGGATGAATTTGATGCATCATTTGGCTCCGGGAACGGAGAACCAACCGATTTCTTTTCATTTGTCGCAGCGTGCTTGTTTTGAGAGAAATCTCTCTTTGTGCGATTCTGCTCGTAATGTTTCTTTTCAATCGGTTCATCAGTTTGGATTTGCGATTCTGACGGTTCATTAAATGAGTCAAGTGCAAACGAATACTGCGAAGGTTTGCATTTTTCACACTTCTTCACAAACAGGTCTGAATCCTCAGGTACACATGGAGTCCACTCATTGTCTATTTTGCGATGAACATCTTTCGCTTCGTGAGTGGCTATTTCCTTGTTCTCACCAAACGAAATTTGCATTGTGCCCATGAAAGGATTGACATTTATCACTACTCCAAAGACATCTCCAACTCTGACTGTCTCGCCCTCTTCAGGAAGGACTTCCAGCTTAGCCTTGTATTCCTCAACCTCGAACTTCAAGCAACACATGAGTTTCCCGCACATGCCTGTTATTTTTTGGGGGTTGATATCAAGTTTCTGTGTTTTGGCATCTTTTACGGTGACTGATTCTCTGTTTGAGAGGAAGGCGGAACAGCAAAATTCTCTATTGCATGGGCCGATTCCACCAAACAGCCTTGTTTCGTCCCGTTGTCCGATCTGCCAGAGTTCCACCCTAACATGGAGTTTTTTTGCCAACCTTCGAACCAATTCTCGGAAGTCGACTCTTCCCTCTGCTGTGAAGTAGAGGGTTGCGCGCTTTCTGTCAAGCGAATAGGTGCAAACAAGAAACTGCATGTCAAGCTTCAATTCTTTTGCTTCTTCCTGCGCTGCGAGGCGTGTTTTAAGCTCAAACTCCTCGTTCTCTTTTGCTCTTTGCAGGTCGCTCTGAGTCGCCTTCCGTAGGATTATTTTCAATCCTTCAATATTCTTTGGGGCATTCGGTGAATACCTGACATGACCCAGGTCTATTCCTTTGTCTGTCGAGGCAATGACTGCGTCACCGGGGTTGAGTCTTATCCCCCCGCTTCTGAAATGATAGCACTTCCTGTTACCTTTAAACCTTATTGAAACTATATCCAAAGGTTCATTAGTGTTGTCTGCACCAATGATGATTTCCGTGTTTGTGTCGTCCATAATCTCTCTATATTCCTATACTCTTCAATGAATGCATCGAACCTAGCATCATCGAGTTTTGCAAGTTTATTTGCTGATTTTCCTAAAAGTGGTGAATCAATCTCAATCCCACTCTTCAGCCTATATGATCTTACAATAATCTGCGGTAAAACCAATGAAATTCCGTCTAACAAGTTTGTATTCTCAATTTGTATCATTATGTCAGCAAAGTTAACATCGCCACTTTCAAAGACATCGACAATGGATTGCGCGGCTTCTCTGTTTTGAAAAAACCACTCAATCCATCTGATATCATCCGATGATTGCTCCGATTCTGACAAAACAATATCTCTGCTTACGCCCAGCTTTTCGAGGTTGTCAACAATGCTCTCTGCAGTCTTGGGGGGTAGTTTTATTGTGATGCTTCGAGAGTGGATAGTATCAAGGATTCTGTCAGGGTTTGTTGTTGCCAGCAGCGTCACACAGTTCCTTGTGCCATCTTCAAGTGTCTTAAGAAGCGCATTTTGTGCCTGAATTGTCATGAGGTGCGCATCGGGAATTATGTTGACCCTTCTTCTCGAACGATACGTTGTCTGGGATGAATCCTCTTGAATCTTCCTAGCGATCTCAATCCCAATGGTGCTTTTGTCGGTTGTGTAGATGCTTATATCAGGATGGGAAAGAGCGGATATCATCTTACAATCGTGGCACTCTCCACAAAAATCATCGAGGGATTCCTCACATACAATTGCCTTAGCGAAGGCTCTTGAAAACTCAAGCAGAACACCCTCGGAAGAACCACACAAAATGTAGCTTTTCCCAAGTTTTCCAGACGCAATATGCGTCTTTATCCTTCCTATAAAGGAATCATTTAAACCGATTTCAGACAGGGACATCTTCGACTACAATACGTGAAACTCATCGACCGGTAACACAAAAATCTTTGCTCCACCGACACTCACCTTCACAGGGAATGATAGCGGAGGCATACCCTCAAGCGGCACAAAAGGCAGCGCATTGATGTAACGATCTCTTGAAGTGCATATACCTTTAAAAATTTGGATAACTTTAGTCACATGGGTGTCTTCAACTCCAAGCATCAACACCACATTTCCCTCCTCCAGAAAGCCGCCATATCCTTTTAGCTTCGTAATTTTATACCCATTCTGGAGAAGTTCTGTTGTTATATCCGTGGAATCCTCCTGCTGAACGATTGCCACCACTAGCTTCATTAAATACAACCTCCATATATCTGTGAGAATACATCCCACACGCGACAGGCAACCGTATCCTTGTCACCTGTTGCATCCAAAAGAATCACATTTTCAAAATAATCCGAAGAGGATAGCTCCAAAAAGCCTTCTCTGACTCGCCCCTGAAGCTCTCGCGACTCGAATCTGTTTGCATTTTGCACTCTTTCAAGGGCTATGTCAACAGGCATATCAAGCACAAATGTGACATTCGGTTTGATGTTGGAAACCGCATATTTGTTGATTTCAAGTACCTTTCGAGCGCCAACACCCTTGGCAATCCCCTGATAAACAACTGATGACAAAAGGTGTCTGTCTGAAATGACAATATATCCGTCATCAAGCATTGGTTTAACCAGAGAATTGATATGGGCGCACCTGTCAGCAGCGAAAAGAAACACCTCTGTTAAGGGATCAATCTCATTGTTGAACAGAGCGTTTCTGATTATCTCTCCAACCTTTGTGCCGCCTGGCTCTCTCGTTAGAAGCACCTTTTTACCGAGTTCTTTTAATCTCCTCTCAAGCAGCTTTGTCTGGGTGGATTTACCACATCCATCAATGCCTTCGAATGCTACAAACATTCCCATCATGGATACACCGTGTAACCAACACTGTATTCAGCAAGCCTCGACCCACTCTTGCTGTAGAGGACGAACAGCAGACTGAAGCTGCCTGAGCCTGATGGTCTCCAGATTACAGACCAGGGGGGGCTTGATGAGACGCCAATCGAGACACCATTTGCAAACATACTGACCCAACCAACATTCTCGTAGTTGAAGCTATAGTTACACCTTACAACGTCACCCAACCTACAGGAGTTTGGAGGAGATATATTGACAAAGAAATAATAGTTTTTGACTGGAGGTGGAGGGGTTGGAGTAGGTTCTGGTGTTGGAGTTGGGGTCGGGGTAGGTTCTGGTGTCGGCGTTGGAGTCGGAGTGGGTGTTGGAGTAGGTTCTGGTGTCGGTATTGGGGTGGGGGTAGGTGTCGGGTTATCTGGTTTTGGTTTCGGAGTTGGTGTTGGTTTGTTGCCGTTATCCGGTTGTGTTGGTTTCTTCTCTTCTGGTTTCTTGTGAAGTGTACAAACCTCTGTTGGTTGCTTCCCCTCTTCAAACTCAATAGTTTGTTTGTTCTTACAATACTCGTTGGCAATAAGCCCAGTCTCAGCGCAGATTGTGACCTTCACCATCTTTGGGTGATCCTTGGGGCATTTTTCCGTTGGTTGCAGCCCTTTTCTGAATCTTATTATGTCATATTGACAAGTAGAATTTGCTATAAGTCCTGTTTCTCTGCAAATCCGAAGAGACACGAAATCCTTCGGGTTCGGGTCTTTCCAGTCAGCAATCTTTTTGCCCTGAGACACCTTCTTGATGAACTCCCTCCAAATCACTGCGGAGTATTTTGAGCCATAGTTTCTGACATAGGACAAATCAACATCCTTCGAGTCAGAGCCAACATAAACAGCGGCTGATACCTCTGGGGTAAAACCAACAAACCATCCGTCCCTGTAGGATGCGGTCGTTCCAGTTTTGCCCGCGCACGGCACACCATAAACTCTTGCCGTCGTTCCTGTGCCTCTCGTGACAACACCTTTTAGCATATCGACCATGTCATACGCAATACCAGGGTCAACAACCTGTCTTGTCATATCACCGAGATAATCATTCACATTGTAGATGACTTTTTTATTTTTGCGGTTGACCACCCGCAAAACAGAATGGGCATCGATGTGAGTTCCCAGATAGGACAGGGTTTGACCAGCGGACGCCATCTCAAGAGGTTTCATCTCAACCGAACCCAATGCCATTGACGGCACCGCAAGAATCTCTCGGTTTTTGATGCCACACAATTTTTGAGCCATTGAAGAAACGTTTGATAACCCAGCCATTAGCGCTGCTTTAATTGCCGCAATATTGCTTGATTGTTCAACAGCATAACGGACAGAGATATTACCGAAGTACCCACTGAACCACTCGCGAGGCTTCCAGGAACCGATTGAGAATGGAGCTGAGACCAGTCTGCTGTATGGCGAGAGTCTTCCAAGGTTTAAGGCAGTCGTGTAGACGATTATCTTGAAAGATGATCCAGGACTTCGAAGCGCAACAGTTCTGTTGAACTGGGTGTTCTTGTAGTCCCTACCCCCGACCATGGCAACAATCCTTCCGGTATCTGCATCAACTGCTGCAAGGGCTGTTTGGGGCTGCAAAACACCCAATTTGTCAAGTTTGGTCTTACCAAATTCTCCCCTTGCCTGAGCGGGATCAAGCACACTCGCGATAGCCTCATCAGCATAGACCTGATACTGCTGGTTGATGGTTGTGTATATGTCCAATCCACCCTTTTCAATGTCCGAAAAGTTCAGGTCACACTTTAAGAGAATCTCCTCTTTCACATAATCGAGGAAATAATTAATGGAAGAGCCTGCCTGCAACTGAATTGAATATGGATTCAGAATAACCGGCTTTTTATCAATCTCATCTGCTTCAGTGCTTGTTATGAAACCTGCCTCAACCATCTTCCCAAGAACTAGTTTTCTCTGAGCTACCGCATTATCCATACTGACATACGGACTGAAATTTGATGGCGATGAAATGAGTCCCGCAAGAAGAGCAGACTCATCGACGGTGAGTTTGGATACGTCTGTTTTGCCGAAGTACTTCTTTGCCGCAGACTGGATGCCGTAGGCACCTGAACCGAAATACACTACATTCAGATAAAACTCAAGTATCTCATCCTTCGTGTAATCCTGCTCCAGTCTCGTCGCAATAATGAGCTCATCAATCTTCCTCATGAAAGACTGCTGGAAGGGGTCGTGAATATAGACATTTCGTGCAAGCTGTTGGGTGATTGTCGAACCACCCTCGGCGATACCGCCAGCTTGAAGGTTTGCAACAGCAGCTCTGATGATTGCCTTTATGTCATATCCGGGGTGGGAGTAAAATCTTATGTCTTCAGCCGCAATAATTGCTTGCTGGGCATGTTTTGGGATTTCATCAAGCGAGACATAGAGCCTGTCCTCACCAAAGTGAAACTCGTGTATGAGGTTGCCATAGATATCATACACTCTATTGGTTTCTCTAACCTTGTTGCGTGGGGTATCGACAACCTTGCGAAGCACCTCGTCCTGGTGTTGACTCGCAATTATAGAGAAATAAGCCCCTCCCGAAGTCACAACGAGAACAAGGAACAATATCACAGTTGTTGCGAATGCTTTACTCTTTGTTCTTTTTCTCTGAAACCTCGGAATTCTTGTGGGCAATCTTCTCATGTTGTCTAGTCTGTGCTGTATTCCTTCACTATCTCGGCGTAGTATGTGAGTTTTTTATAGAAATTGCCCGGACCTCGAAGCTGCACCTCAATGATCTGAATTGGTATTGAGCCCTCAGGTGGCATATCAACGTGCGCCTCGAGTCTGTACGCAAGAGTTCCCCTCAAATCGTTCAGCTCGATCATTTTCTCCCTATCGTAGTCGTAGTCTCCCACCTTCCACTGCTTGGCTTGGACTCCTTCCCAAAAGATGGTGACTTCAGTGACCTGACCAAAGAACTCATCCGCTATATTAAACGATAGGTCTACAACGACCTTTCCATCGTCTCCTCGAATAAACCTCAGATTCTTGGTGTCACATTGACCCTCTCCACCCTCTTGAGTCCAACAGAAATTCTCAAGAACAGCCGGGCAGGTTTCAACATCAACAATTGGCAGCCGGTTATACTCTCGGAGAGTCATCTCACGCTCAACCGTTGGGCACCACTGCCAGTCTTCTTTTGGTTTATAAATAGCTCCATCATCACCAATAACTACAGGGAGGAGCTTTTTGGGTTCAAGATGATAGGTGCAATAATCAGTTGGGACAGTTCCCTCTAGGAAGTACTCAGTCGAGCGATCTTTCTCTGGGCAATACTCTGTCACAAGTTGACCTGAGAGTTTGCACACTGTGGCTGATGTGATGCCTTCGGGTTTCTCTGGGAAATGGTTGGGGGGGATGATACAGTTGGGGTCTTTGTAGCATTTGAGGAGATAGTATTTTATAGCAAGTGGTTCGGCGACAGTCGCTCCCCAGTTGGGGCCAGATATTGCTTTTTTTGCAAGCTTGTTGTCGTCAACTCCAACATATGTCGCTGTGGCAATATCTGGTGAATAGAAGCAGTACCATGATGCAATGAAGTCACCAGATGTACCGGTTTTGCCAGCAAGGTCAAAATCGACATCAATGTGGTAGTGAGACTCATGAACATGATTGAACGCTCTTGTTAGAAGCCACGCTACCTTCTCAGGCAAAACCCTTACCGGGTTGAGCTTATGTTCATATATCACCCGACCATCAGAAGATTCAACACGCTCGATTGCGTATGGTTCGTTGTAAACACCCATTGTAGCGAGTGTTCCATAGGCACTTGCCATATCAAGAGGTTTAACGTCAGTTCCACCAACGGTCAGTGAATAGAACGGCTCTAGTGTAGTGGTGATACCCATCTTGTTTGCTGTATATACAACTCTTTCTAAGCCAGGTCTCAAACCGGCTCTCAGCGCACACATATTTGATGATTTTTCTAGAGCATACCTCGTAAGAAGCGGACCATACCTCTCTAGACCTGTACTCCACTCACCAGGGGTATATCCCTCGACCTCAAACAAGTCAGACATGAATACGGTGCCAAGGGTTGCAGAACCACTATCTAAAGCAGCTGAATAATCAAATATCTTGAATGACGAGCCAGGTCTCTGTCTTGCTACCGCCCTGTTGTATTCTGAATCGTTATAGTTTCTTCCACCCATCATACTGATGATGGAACCGGTTTTTGGATTGAGCGAAACAATGCAGCACTGAGGCTGAACAACACCCTTATCGTCTTTGATTCCCTTGACAAAGGCTCCGTTCCAGCCGTATTCCTTGTTTTCCTTGAAGTACACAAACTCTTCAACTGCCATCTCTGCATTCTTCTGAAAATTCATATCAATCGTTGTGTGAATTTTCAGTCCACCCTCGACAAGGATATCTTTGTCATCAGCAAAGCGTTTCTCCATCTGAATCTTCACATAATCGACAAAGTAATTCACATTGTCTCGATATTGAATCTCTGAATAGCTCTTGTAGTCCAACTCTCTCTCAGCCATTTCCTGGCGCTGTTCCTCGGTTATGTAGCCGTTGTCGTGAAGCTTTCTCAAAACATTGAGTTGGTTTTCCTTGGCGATCTCAGGGTTGACCTTCGGGTTGTGGATACTTGGTGCAGGCAACAACCCACAGAGCATTGCAGACTCGGCATAGTCAAGATCCTTTGCGTTCTTACCAAAATACACCCTTGCCGCAGCTTCAATGCCGTATGCTCCAGAGCCAAAAGGCACTTGGTTGCAATAAACTTCGAGAATCTCATCCTTTGTGTATCTTCTCTCAAGTTGATAGGCTAAGAAAATCTCGGTGATTTTTCTCTCAACCGTTCTCTCTGACTGGTTTAAATATAGGTCAGACCTTGCGACCTGTTGGGTGATGGTTGAAGCTCCTGGCATAAGTCCACCACGAGTCATCTTATACCACACTACCCTCAAGAGTCCCCTCACATCGAAACCTCTGTGCATATAAAAACGCTCATCCTCAGCAGAGATGATAGTATTTTTGAATTCCTGGCTTATCTGGTCTAGCTTGACGAAATATCTTTTCTCAAAGAAAAACGTTCCAATAAGATTTCCGTCTTTATCATAAACCTGAGATGCAACAGGAGGCTTAGTTTCCTTGGAGAGATCTGGCAAAGTAGCCTGGATGTCGCCAACAATCCTATAAATGTAGAAGGTTCCGACAACAAGCGCCAGAACCCCGATTACCACACCGATCCTTATAACCGACCAAAAAACATCAAGCGCTTTCTTTCTTTGTTCCCTTCGCCTTTGTTGTTTTTCTGGTAGTTGTTTTCCTGGTTGTTCCCTTTTTTGTTGAAGATTTTTGAGCTCCTGCTCGTGGTTTCCTTGGTTCAAACTCAAAACCTACCTTTCCATCGTCAGCTAGGACAAGGAATGCCGAAAATGGCCTGCCTTTTCTGCTTATAAAACCGTCAATCTTCTCAGTTTTTCCGGTTTCAAGCATGTGACTGACATCATCCCTTGTTATACCCTTTTGTAAAATTACCCTGCCAACCGAAAGTTTGCAAGACTTTCCGTATCCTGTACACCTGTATGCGCTTTTTGTCTCAATAACTTCGCCCTTGCAAACAGGACATTTGCCGATTGGTTCCGGATTGATTTCTACCTCAACCTCTTCCTCAACAGGCGCACCTGAGTTATCAAACTCGAAGGAGATTTTACCATCATCCTCAAGTATCAAAGTTGCAACAAATGGTCGACCTGCCTTGCTCCTGAAACCTGAGAGAGGGCCAATCTTTCTCTTTTCCAGAAGTTCTCTTGCAAGCTGTTCTGTTATGTATTTACCGGCAATTGTTTTCCAGATTGCGAATTTGCAACCCTCATCCGCCTGGGAATCATCCTCTTCGTCTTTTTTTCGTTTCTTCTTGCCCTTGTAGTTCGAACAACCAAAGGCTCTGAAGTTCTCAATAATGTCACCACCACAGATTGGGCATTTCCCGACTGGTTCAGTTTCCTTGTCACCATTTGAAGCTGACACAGAATTCCTCTCTTTCACCCTGGAGACGACATCAATTGTGAACTCTTCAATATTTTTCATGAATGTCTCGCTTTTGAGTTTACCGTCCTCAACCTTTGTGAGTTTGCTCTCCCACTCTCCTGTCATCTCAGGCGATATAAGTTCTGGTAGTGGGAAGGACAGCAGAGTATCATAGAGCTGGATTCCCTTCCCTGACGGAACAAGATCTTTACCAGAACGATCAACATATCCAACATCAATCAATCTCTCAATGATTGACGCTCTTGTTGCTGGGGTGCCGAGACCTTTACCCTTCATTATCTCGCGCATCTCCTCATCATCGACAAACTTGCCAGCACCTTCCATGGCACCGAGGAGTGTCGCATCGTTGTAACGTGGTGGCGGTTTTGTTTCCTTTTCTGAAAAATCAGCATTCTCGCAAGGCACACTCTCGCCAAGTTTAACAGCAGGTAGTGTCTCCTCTTCATCTGCCTTTCTACCAAGAACCTCAAGGAATCCGGGCTCAAGGAGTGTCTTCGCGTCAGTTCTGAAGGTATGACCCTCAACGGTTGTCACTCTATTGATAACGTTCCACACGGCATTCGGGAAAAACACCGAGATAAAGCGTCTTACGATTAAATCATAAATTTTCTTCTGAGGTTCGGACAGCGACACCGTCTCTGGAGAGACAGCCGTTGGAATAATGGCAAAGTGATCTGAAATTTTGCTGCTGTCAAATATCCTGGGATTCTTTTCAATTCCACTCTTAAGCAGTTGCTTTGTATGAACGCCATAGATCGTGTCATCAAACTTCTCCAGTATCTCTGGCACGACATCAACGTAGTCTTCGGGCAGGAATTTGCTATCTGTCCTTGGGTAGGTTATGAGTTTCTTCTCTTCGTAGAGTGTCTGGGCTAGCTTGAGGGTTTGTGATGCTCTGATTCCAAATCTTCTGTTTGCTTCCCTCTGAAGTTCGTTAAGATCAAAAAGCAGTGGCGGCTTCTGGACTGAGGTCTTATGTTCCTCTTTAGTGACCTTACCAGTTTTACCTGTGACGGTATCGACAATGCTCTGAGCTATCTCCTTTGATGACAACTTCTCAAGTCTGTCCCCTTGATAGACATCTCCTGCAAAATCCCAGGCGTCTGTTGCTGCCTTAGGGCATTCAAGCTCAAGGGCGTTTTTTATATCGTCGCCTGCAAGGGGTGGTTTCTTTGCCTTTGAAATCTTTGGCACATCGATAAACCACTTTCCCTCATAATCGCCGTCTTTTGCTGCAAACTGAGCGGATATCTCATAGTAGGTCTGTGGGTCAAACTCAAGAATTCTCTTTTCTCTGTCAACCAATATGCCAAGTGTGGGAGTCTGAACTCTGCCGATTGAAAGAAGTGTACCGAATCTCCTCGTGAAAGCTCTTGTTGCGTTGATTCCAATGAGCCAGTCTGACCTTGAACGAGCCTTGGCCGCATCGGCAAGATTGTCAACTTCCTCATGGTTTTTGAGCTTCTTGAAGCTCTCAATAATTGCCCCTGAGGTCATAGATTGAAGCCACAACCTTTTGAAGTCCTTGCTCAATCCCAGGTACTCGTAGATGTATCTGAAGATCAACTCGCCCTCTCGACCAGCATCACAGGCGTTGATCAACTCAGTTACTTCTTTTTTCTTGGCAAGTTGACCTATCGTCTTAAGCCTATCTTTCGCACCCTTGATGGGCTTGAGAACAAACTCTTTTGGAATGATCGGAAGTGACTGAAGAGTCCAGAATTTGTATCCTTTGTCATAATCCTCTGGTTCAGCAAGAGTGACAAGATGACCAACGGCCCATGTTATTAGTGAATCTGATGATTCGAAGTAGCTGTCTTTTTCTTTGAAACCACCCAATGCGCTTGCAATATCGCGAGCCACAGATGGTTTCTCTGTGATGATTAGTCTATTTGGCATGTTTCTCGTATATATGTGTTAGCTTGTTACCTGTCAAGGAGTTCTTGTTGACCGGGCTCCTTGCATATGCTACATTTTGCCAGAAAACATGGAAAAAATACGTAATTTCTGCATCATAGCTCACATTGACCACGGCAAGTCTACCCTTGCCGACAGGATTTTGGAGATGACCGATGTTGTTCACACCAAGAACAACGAGCAACTTCTTGACTCTATGGATTTGGAAAAAGAGCGTGGAATCACCATCAAGGCGAGTCCCGTTAGGATTCCATACACATCCAAGTCTGGAGAGAAATACATCTTCAACCTGATTGACACCCCCGGTCACGTTGACTTTAACTACGAAGTTTCAAGGTCGCTCTACGCCTGCGAGGGTGCGCTTCTGCTAGTGGATGCCACGCAGGGAGTTGAAGCTCAAACGCTTGCAAATGCCTACCTTGCCATTGACGCTAACCTTGAGATAATCCCAGTCATCAACAAGATCGACCTCCCTCACGCTATGGTTGATGAGACTAAGATGCAAATCGAGGATATGTTGGGCATTTCCGCTGAGAACGCTCTTCTGGTCTCCGCCAAGAGCGGTGAGGGCGTCGAGGAATTGCTGGAACAGCTAATCGAGCTTATCCCTCCTCCAAAACCTGCTGATGACAAACCACTCCAGTGTCTGATTTTTGATTCACACTATGACACATACAGAGGCGTAATCAGCCACATCAGAGTGTTTGCGGGTTCTGTCAAAGCTGGTGACATCATCATGATCAAATCCACCGGAAAAACCTTCGAGGTTGAAGAGGTGGGATACTTTGGCATCAGGATGGAGAGAGCGGACAATCTCGCAGCCGGTGAGGTTGGTTACATCGCTGCTGTCATCCGAGATGTAGGTGACATCCACGTTGGTGATACAATCATTTCAAAGGATCACAAGAACACCGAGGCAATTCCCGGTTTCAAACGAATGAAACCGATGGTTTTCTGCGGAATTTACCCTATTCTCACAAACGACTACGACAAGCTCCTCAAGGCTCTCAATAAATTCCAACTCAATGACTCATCGATTGTTTTCGAGAAAGAGTCATCAGCTGCTCTTGGGCATGGCTTCAGGATTGGTTTCTTGGGTATGCTCCACATGGAGATAAGCCTTGAGCGGCTAAAACGTGAATTTGAGCAGGAAATCATAGCAACCATGCCATCGGTTATTTACAAAGTCGCAAAGACAAACAAAGAGATACTGACACTCGACAACCCGTCAAAGTTTCCGACCATCCAAGAAATTGACTACATTGAGGAACCGATTGTCAGAGCGAGAATAATCGTTCCACCAGACTTTGTTGGCCCCTGTATGGAACTTTCTAACCAAAAACGTGGCTCTCTCGTTGAGATGGAGTATCCAGATCCAAAACGCACTGTGCTCGTCTATGACATTCCTCTTGCCGAACTCATCATCGACTTCTATGACAAACTTAAAACGGTCAGCAGGGGATATGCCAGCCTTGACTACGACTTCAAAGGATTTGTCAAAGGCGACCTCGTTAAAGTGGACATTTTGGTAAATGGCGATCAGGTTGACGCTCTCTCATATATAAGCGATAGGGACAGCGCTGTGACAAAAGCGAGAAAACTCGTCCACAGACTCCTAAAACTCATACCAAGGCAACAGTTCAAGGTGCCGCTCCAGGGCTCAATCAACGGCAAAATCATCGCCAGAGAGGACATTGCCCCCGTCAGGAAGGACGTCCTGGCCAAATGCTATGGCGGTGACGTAACCAGAAAGAAAAAACTGCTCGAGAAGCAAAAGGAAGGAAAGAAGCGAATGAAGATGGTGGGTTCTGTTGAGATTCCACAAGAAGCGTTCCTTTCACTCCTAAAGGTAGCGGAGGATGAGAAGTAGCAAAAAGGGGTTATACATCCATGTCCCATTCTGCCGCAGGAAGTGCGATTACTGCGATTTCTTCTCCGTTGTTTCTCGTGAGAACATAATCCCAGATTATGTTAACGCCCTTCTGGTTGAAGCGTCGTCATACAAAGGTGAAGAGATTGATACACTCTATATTGGCGGAGGCACACCGAGTCTGCTTGGAAACCACATAGAGGGGCTTGTCACGCCACTCTCTGATATCTTTGATTTCTCTGGTTTGGTCGAGATAACAGTTGAGACCAACCCTGATTCAGCAACACCAGGATTTCTTGAGTCGGCACTAGGATCTGGCATTGATAGAATCTCTATTGGCGTTCAATCACTCTCTGATTACGAACTCGCCTCGGTTGGCAGACTCCATAACAGCAAGCAGGCAATCGGTGCCATCAAACTGGCAAAAGAAGTCGGTTTTAAAAGGATATCAGCCGACGTAATGATTGGTTTGCCGGGACAGGATTGGGACAGTTTGCACGAAACCATTTCAGGACTGCTCAATCTAGACGTTGGTCAACTATCGGTGTATTGCCTGTCTGTTGAAGAAGGGACACCACTGGCAAACAACATTCCACGTAATCTTCCATCGACAGACTACCAGGTCGACGCATATTGCAAGGTCAAGGATTTGCTTGAATCAAATGGATTTGTACACGTTGAAATCTCCAACTTCTCAAAACCTGGACAAGAGCCGATTCACAATCTCAACTGTTGGAGGGGGCATGAATACATCGGGCTTGGAGCTGGAGCGTCATCGTACTTCGACTCCAAGAGGATAAAAAACAAGCCTGACATTGATTCCTACATAGAAAAACCGACAGAGCAGCAAATTGTTGAAGAAGAGCTTGATGAATTTTCAAAGGCAAAAGATGAGGCGATGCTGGGATTACGAATGCTGAGTGAGGGACTCGATATCAAAGCTTTTGAATCCCGGAATTCTCTTGAGGCTGCAAATGCTGTAAAATCCAAACTCGAGTCACTTCTGTCTGAAAACCTGTTAACTTTTTTTAATGGTAGGTATCTTATACCACGAAGGATGATTCTCACTGCGAACACCATCTTCGAAAGGATACTGTTCTAGAATATGACAGGAAATGATTATTCAGCCAGGAATATTGCGCTTGGTGGTATGTTTATTGCCCTAATGTCAGTTGCAGCATGGGTCAAGATTGACACTGGTATTATATCGATTACTTTCCAATTGATTGTTGCTGTCATATCTGGAATTGTTTTAGGCCCAAAAATTGGACCTCTTTCGATGGTTGCGTATATGTTTCTTGGTCTCGCTGGTCTTCCCATTTTTACATCCGGTGGTGGAATAGGTTACTTTGCACAACCGTCGATGGGTTTCATTATGAGTTTTCCAGCAACCTCATATGTTGCGGCAGTATTTTGGAACAACCTTTGGTGGAGAAGGATATTAGCAATACTTCTTTCAATTGTTGTGTCATATGCAATAGGAATAGCTTGGATGCTGGTTTGGTCAATAACAATCGGGGAGACTATCCTCACCTTCTGGGGAATAATGACCTCCTGGGGATTTGCATTTCTTCTTAAAGACATCGGATTGGGCGTTGTTCTCTTCATCACAGCGTTTACTCTGGACAAACTCCTGCCTAAGTCGGAAGATAGCAATATTTCCTAGGTGCTACTGACACCAAGAATCATATTTTCTTCATAATTTCATCAAATCTCGACCTGGAGTCATCAACGTTTGCTACCTTGAATGACCATATGTCGAACCTATACTGACTCTGTGTAAGTCAAAATACATAGACAGACATACCATTTCTTGTGTTAAACAGGAGGTTTCCTTGAAAGTACTGGTTATCAACTGCGGTTCGTCGTCAATCAAGTACAAACTTTATGACATGGACAATGAGCATGAGCTTTGCAATGGACTGCTGGAGCGCATCGGTTTTGAGGATGCCATCGCCAACTACACCAAAACTGGTTGCGATAAAGAAAAACAGATAACACCCATTAAAGACTACGAAACGGGCATTCAGATAATCCTTGACACCATCACTCACCCAGAAAAAGGCGTCATCAAGAATGTAAACGAAATCAACGCAGTTGGTCACAGAGTTGTTCACGGTGCTGAGACATTCTCAGGTTCACAACTTCTGACACAGGAAGTTATCGACAAGATGAAAGAGTGCATTCCACTTGCACCTCTTCACAACCCACCAAACCTTGGCGGAATAGCTGCATTCCAGAAACTTCTTCCAAATGTCCCCCAATGCGGAGTATTTGACACAGCCTTCCATCAGACCATGCCAGAGGAAGCCTACATCTACGCTATTCCATACGAACTCTATGAGAAGCATCGTATCAGACGATATGGATTCCACGGAACATCTCACTATTTTGTCGCCAATGAAGCGGCTACATTCCTCAAAAAGCCGATTGAATCACTCAAGATTGTCACCTGCCATCTTGGAAACGGGTGCTCAGTGTGTGCTGTCGACAGGGGAAAATCTGTCGATACCTCAATGGGTATGACTCCACTCGAGGGACTTGTGATGGGTACTCGATGCGGTGACATAGACCCGGCACTCATCAAATTTATAATGGAGAAAGAAAACCTTGATATCGACGGTGTTGATAAGCTTCTCAACAAAAAAAGTGGACTCCATGGAATCTGTGGTTCCCACGACTCAAGGGATGTCGATGAGGGTATGATTGCCGGAAAACGCAAAGAAACACTCGCATTCAACATCATGGCAAGAAGAATCACCAAATACATCGGCGCATATGCAGCCATCATGGGTGGCATCGACGCACTCGTCTTCACAGCAGGAATTGGCGAGAACTCCGAACATACAAGAGGCAAAGTTTGTGAAACCCTCAGTTTCCTGGGAATTGAACTTGACTACGAAAAGAATATAATTAGGAGCAAGGATGCAAGAGACATCAGCTCCTCAAAGGCAAAGATTCCTGTACTCGTTATCCCAACAAACGAAGAACTCGTTATCGCGCGTGATACTAAGAAAATAGTCAAACAGGCTGCTCCTGCCTCCAACCAACATTAGTCAAGTGCCGTTTTAAAAAGCGAAACTTTTTAAGAAGGGGATGGTATGAGAGATGGAAAACTCTCTGACGCCCTCGGGTTTGGGTTGTCCGAGAAAGAATATGAAGACATCAAAGTAAGACTGGGAAGAGTTCCGAACTTCATCGAGCTTGCGATCTTCTCGGTAATGTGGTCTGAACACTGTTCCTACAAATCCTCTAAGCTTCTCTTGAAAAACTTCCCGACAACAGGCCCTGCTGTTATCCAGGGCCCTGGCGAGAATGCCGGCGCTGTTGACATTGGCGATGGACTGGCTGTTATCTTCAAGGTCGAAAGTCACAACCACCCCTCCGCTATTGAGCCTTATCAAGGTGCTGCCACTGGTGTTGGCGGTATCATCAGAGACATCTTCACTATGGGCGCAAGACCAATAGCAACCCTTGACCCGCTGTTCTTTGGTGAGCCAACCGATCCCCACTCCAAATCACTTCTCGATGGGGTAGTCAGGGGAATAGCCGGATATGGCAACTGCGTTGGCGTGCCAAACCTCGGCGGTGAGCTTCACTTTGATGAGAGCTACAAAATCAATCCACTTGTCAATGTCTTCTGCTTGGGGCTTGCCCGTCACGATGAGATAAAGTACGCACGAGCATCAGAGCCAGGCGATGTGGTTATTATCATCGGCGCAAAAACTGGCAAAGACGGCATTCACGGCGCAACATTTGCCTCAGATGAGCTGTCTTCCGAATCAGAGGAAAAACGCTCTGCTGTGCAAGTTGGTGACCCATTCTTGGAAAAACTCCTCATTGAAGCAACACTTGAGTTGATCAAGAAGAACCTCATTGAAGCAGTACAAGACCTCGGCGCTGCCGGTCTCACATCCTCTTCTGTTGAGATGTGTGGCAGAACAGGCAGAGGAATCATCCTCAACATGGACTCCGTCCCCCGAAGGGCTGAGGGCATGACAGCATATGAAATCATGCTTTCTGAATCACAGGAGCGTATGCTTCTGATGTGCAAGCCCGACAGGGTTGAGAGCATTCACGAAATCCTTCACAAATGGGACTTGGACTCAGCAGTCATTGGAGAAGTCACAGACTCTGGCAACGTTCAGCTTGTTGAGGGTGGCGAGACTGTTTGTGATATCCCTGTTACTCACCTGACCGATGGCGCGCCAACCTATGACCTCCCCTCTACTCGCCCCGACATCGAAAAAAGGCAGGCTGAACCATCCGACTTCAGACTTCCTTCCTGGGACTTTGCAAAGATTATCAAGCAATTCGCATCGTCGTCAAACGGTTGCTCGAAGGAGTGGGTGTATCATCAGTACGATACCACTCTTCTTACAAACACCATGGTTGCGCCATCGCTTGGGCCTGGTGTCATCAGAATCAAGGACACAGACAAGGCGGTTGCAATCACAAGTGACGCCAAACCCCGCTACTGTTGGCTTCATCCTCGTCACGGCGGAGCGCACACAATTTACGAAGGGGCAAGAAACCTCTTCGCAACAGGCGCAACACCAATTGCAATCTCTGATTGTTTGAACTTCGGAAACCCCAACAAACCAGAGGCTTACTACGAAATTAAAGAGTGTGTGCTTGGAATGTCTGAAGCGCTCAAGACACTGGGTATTCCTGTCATTTCTGGCAACGTGAGTTTGTATAACGAAAGTCCACAAGGCTCTGTCAAACCAACCCCGGTTTCGGTCATGGTGGGTGTTGGCAAGGTTGATAAGATCAACAAACCATACTTTACAAACCACGGAGATGTCATCATCCAACTCGGCGAGACGCTGCAGGAATTTGGTGGTTCACTGCTCTACTACGTTATGTATGGCAAGACGTTTGGACGACCGCCAATGGTCAGACCTGAAGAAGAGATAAACCTTGGTAAGGTACTACTGGAAGGAACAGAGAATAGCCTGTTCACATCTGCCTCTGACCTGTCTGATGGTGGTCTCGCAGGCGCCCTCGTTGAATCAGTTTGCGAATCTGGTCTTGGTGCTCAGATATCCCTCAAGGCATCTGGCATCTATCTGACAGCAAAGCTCTTTTCCGAGTCAGCGGCCCGAGCGATTGTAACAGCGAAACCGGAGGATGTTGCAAGGGTAGTTGAGCTTGCAACAAAGCACGGCGTCAAATCAGAAATAATCGGAGTTGTTGGTGGTAATACATTCACCGTTTCTGGCAACTTCGACATCCCGATAGATGAACTCAAAGACCTCTACCTCAACTCTCTGAGGAGGACAATGGATGGCTGATGCATACTCAAAAGCGGGAGTATCGCAGTCAAAGGCGAACACCTTTGTTGACAAAATAAAGGGGCTGGCAAGCTCTACTAACATTCCTGGTGTTCTTGGCGAACTTGGATTCTTTGGTGGACTATTTGAACTTCCAAAGGGTTATGAGAATCCTGTGCTTGTCTCTGGCGCTGATGGTGTTGGCTCCAAGGTTTTGCTTGCAATCGAGATGGGCAAGCACGACACTATTGGCATCGACTGTGTCGCCATGAATGTCGATGACATTGTCTGCGCTGGCGCGAAACCACTATTCTTCCTAGATTATCTTGGCATCTCAAGACTTGATGACAAGATAAGTGTTGATATCGTTAAAGGCTTGGCTGAAGGCTGCAAGCAATCCAACTGCGCTCTCATCGGTGGCGAGACAGCTCAACTTGTAGATATCTACAGGGACGGCGAGTATGACCTTGCGGGTTTTGTGGTTGGCATCGTCGAAAAATTAAAGATAATCGATGGCTCAAGGATAACCGATGGAGATGTGATAGTCGGTTTACCGTCCTCTGGGCTCCACTCGAACGGCTACACTCTCGCCAGAAAAGCCATCCTCTCATCACGCTCTCTGGGTGACAATCTCCCAGACATTCCCCATCTTGGTCTTGCCCTGCTTGAACCAACCCGCATCTACGCTCCATACATCCTCAAGATGATTGAGGCTGCAGATATCAAAGGTATCGCCCACATCACAGGTGGTGGACTTACAGAAAACATCCCAAGGGTTATGAAATCTGGCACGGCAGTCGTAAAGAAATCGGAACTCCCAAGGGTTCCGATAATCGACCTCGCCGTTTCTGACGCAGGACTCTCCGAGGAAGAGGCTTTCACCACGTTCAATATGGGTATCGGGATGATCGTTGTTGTGCCATCATCTGATGCATCAAAGGTTTGTTCACTGTACCAAGGTTCAAGGGTGATAGGAAAAATTGTTGGCGATGGGAAACCAACATTTGCGCTAGAGTGAGAAAGATTGCAGTATTAGTATCCGGTCGAGGTTCAAACCTGATGGCTCTCCACAGAGCTGTCAAAGAAGGGCTCCTGGATGCGAGTATCGACCTGGTCATCTCGAATATGCGCAAAGCCCCTGCGCTCGATTATTGCCGAGACAACGACTTGGAATATGTTGTCATTAAGAAAAAAGATTTCCAAGACAGAGAAGCCTATTTTGATCATGTAGGTAATATCGCCGATCAAAGGGGTATCGACCTTATTGTTCTTGCCGGTTTTATGCTGCTTGTCTCAAGGGATTTTGTCGAAAGGTTCTGGGGAAAACTAATTAACATACACCCAGCATTGCTTCCATCTTTCCCAGGGCTTGATGCAAACAAGCAGGTTTTTGAGCATGGGGTCAAGGTCACAGGCTGTACTGTGTTTTTTGTCGATGATGGTTGCGACACAGGACCCATCATTGCTCAAAAGTGCGTTCCGGTACTTGAGGATGACACACTTAAGTCAATGTCAGAAAGAGTGCTAAAGGCTGAACACGACACCCTTTGGAGAGCGTGTAAGCTCATACTTGAAGACAAAGTGAAGATAGAAGACAGAAGAAAAGTGGTAATAACGGAGGATAAATGAGTTACGTTCTGATTTCAGTGTACGACAAGGAAGGTATTTCCGACCTCGCCAGGGAATTGATAGCCAGCGGATACAAGATACTTTCGACCGGTGGGACAGCAAGACACCTGAGAGCTAAGGGTTTCCAGATAACCGACGTATCAAGTTTCACGAAAAGCCCAGAGGTTTTGGGTGGAAGGGTAAAAACACTCCATCCCAAGATTTTTGGGGGCATTCTAGCAAGACGCAACAATCCCGGTGACGAGAAGGATTTGGAAACATTGGAATCGGATTTCATAGACATTGTAGTTGTGAACCTGTACCCCTTTGAGGAGACGATCGCAAGACCTGACTGTACTGAAGACGAAGCAATTGAGCAAATTGATATTGGTGGTGTTGCGCTCATCAGGGCTGCCGCAAAGAATTTTGCTCATACGGTAGTTTTATGCAAACCATCGCAGTTTTCGGAGTTTGTTGAAAGACTCAACAATGGCAGATTCGACATTGAATACAAAAGGAAACTTGCGAAGGAAGCGTTCGCTGTCACCAACACATACGATAAGGCGATACATAAATATCTTGATAGCGACGGTAGCACCGACTGCCAGAAGGATGAACAGTTTCTCCCAAAAACAATCGTTCCAGAACAAATTCAGGAACTCCGCTATGGCGAAAACCCCCACCAGAAGGCCGGTCTTTACTCATTTGGGATGGGAGAACTTCAGATAAACCAACTTCATGGGAAGAAGCTCTCCTATAACAATCTCCTTGATGCCGACGCTGCTTTGACAACAGTCCTTGAATTCGACAAACCGGCATCAGTTATTATGAAGCACCTCACACCATGTGGAGTTGCCCTGTCTGACAATCTCCTCGATGCATACAGACAAGCTTTCGAGTGTGATAAGGTGTCGCCATATGGCGGTATTTTTGCGTTCAATAGAGAGCTTGATGGAAGAACAGCCGAAGAGGTTTCAAAGCTCTTCGCTGAGATCATCATTGCTCCAACGTTTTCCAGCGAGGCGATGGAGATATTGTCTAAGAAAAAGAATCTCAGACTCATAACATATGATAGGAATCTCTCATTGCCCCACGCGAAACTTCGCTCTACAGTTTTTGGAACACTTGCCCAAGAACAGGACAACACCATCTTTGAAAAGCTTGATATAATTGGCACCACCCCTGTGTCTGAGCATGACCTTGCTGAGCTTTCGTTTGCAATGACTGTTGTTAAACATGTTAAATCAAACGCCATAGTGCTCTCCAAGAACTTCGCAACCATCGGAGTTGGCGCTGGGCAGCCAAACAGGGTAGGAGCTGCAAAGATTGCAATCGCTCAAGCTGGAGACAAATGCCAAGGATCATATTTGGCATCCGATGCATTCCTCCCATTTGCCGACTCAATAGAGGCGGCGCACCAAGCTGGAGTCAAGGCTGTCATCGAACCAGGTGGATCAATCCGAGATCAAGAGGTAATCGATAAGGCAAATGAGCTTGGTGTGGGCTTGGTTTTCACCGGTCAAAGACACTTTCTTCACTGATAACTTTCTTCGGGGGACAACCTTGAGAGCGCGAGTGAGTAATCCATCATATCAATCACTCCGTCCATGTTTATGTCTAGCGTAGCAGTAAATAGCGATCCATCCGACAAGAGACCCAGGTTGGTTGTGATGTAACACAAATCTGTGTCATCCACATAACCCGAGTGGTCAAAGTCAGCTCTCGACCTCCAAACCTCGGATTCTTCCATGGTCAGACCATATGAGACGGGTTTTGAAATAATCGTTGTCCCTCTCTCGTCCGCAACATATATGGAAGGCACAGAGAGCTCTGTTACACCAAAGCCAGCCCTCGGACGAAATTCCAAGATGATGAGGTTGTTTTCATTGTCTCCATCTGTTGTGATTCTTGCCATACCCATATAGTTATCAATGAAATCCCAGTGGGTAGACTCATCTGATGCATCAAAAATCTCAATCAATTCTAACCTGAATGGATCGTATTTGAGCATCATGTTGGAGGTTGAGAGTTTTCCCTCTGTTGAGAACGTAAGCTTGAAGTGCCTATATGGAGCCAATTTCTGTGGATTGATATCGGCAAGTAGTTCCTGACTTGCTCTCGCATGAACCTTGAGAATGAGTGGATGTTTCACCCTTGCACCTGAGTCTGTTTGCATCAGAATCCACTGTCTCTCACCCGTTTCGGCATCCTTGGAAATCTCAATCTCAATTTTCCATCTACCATCCTCGATATCAATTTTTGGGACAGCCCACGCCATATCCATTTGTCCTGGGATGACTTGAGCCTTGAAAGATGTGCCGATTTCACCAGTAACTTTCCCTTCCCAGACAGCAGTGCCACCTGGGTATGAGTAGGTGCTTGGTTCATCTACAACCAATCTTGGTGATTGGTCACCTCTAACAAGGGTTACAGCTGGGTCTCCATAGAGATTGTAGTTGAAAATGTTCATCTGCGATGCCTCTGGAGGGTCTTCGGTGTCTCCCCAGAAATAGTCTTTAGCATATTCATACAGAGAGTTTGCCATAGCTTCGCCTGTTGTTGTTCCAGTTTGCGAAATGTTTTTGGCGAAGAGATAATAGACGGTGTTCATTCCGCCATCATCTACGGTTCGCCAGTATGACGGACCCCAAGCAACGCCAGTTGACCCGACATATCCCACTGCTCCAGCAGCAAGACATGCGGCACCGAGATTATATTCTCGTCTTGGATTACTCGTGCTGCACGATGCAGCCATAACAATGCCCCACCTAAGAGTTGAACTCTTGACATCGGAGGAGTGAATCAGCTTTGGCTGCTTCAAGTTTTTCTCCTCTGGAGCAGACACTCCACCTGGCTTTTCGTACCAGATTGTTCTCACAACACGCTCTGGACTGCCGTGCCCCGTCCAACACACAAGACCGAAATTTTCTGGAAATCTGCTTGAAAGTGTCGAGTCTGATACCGGTTCCTCAAACACATAAGGAGCAGGTAGAAGTCCTTCACTCTCATACTGTCTGAATCGTGAGAAACCTGAATCTCTGAAAAAGTCATTGTAAATCATCTCTGAGAAGTCGGCTCCATCGCCTCTTTCCATCCTTTTCCCCTCCCACATCTGCCCTTTGTAGCCAAGAAGGGAGCCCGGGAAGAGGCACCTGGATTTCTCTGCATCTGTCATACTGTCAAATTCAATTGTTCTTGTAACTATGTTTGAAACAATCTTATCATCATCAAATGGAATCCGACCGACAAATAATTCGGGTTCATGCGCCATAACTCCATCATCAGTCAGCTCTCCGAGTCTACCATCACCATCCTTATCCCAGATGGCATTTGGTGTTGCATAGAAAAAATCAGTTTCAGTGTCATTTACCATGTCGTGACCAGAAATAGATGAGTCCGGAACTGCTGTGAGCATTGGTAGTGTTTTGTGTCTCCCCACAAAAAGAACGTATCTGAGATTGAGTTCTTCCATTCTGTCTTTTATGTAATCGCGTATGGAGATGGGATCATCAACATCATCGATATCTGTGTGTTTCACAAATGTGACTTCTAATCCCTGACTTGCCCTGTAGTCGATCAGTGGCTTAAGGGTGTTCTCAGAAACAACCGAAATTATGAGGTAACCATACGGTCTTTCTGCTGCAATAGAGAACCTTTGATTACCAAAAAACGTCACTAAAGCAAGCATAAAGACGACAACCACAGCTGTTTTCGTTCTCATGTTTTTAAATCTATCATTTTGGTTATTCAACTGCAAGAAAAGCAGATATACAAAAGTTTTAAAGTTTATTTGGGTTGACTTGAAGGGAATATTATTCATATTCTAATTGTTCTATTTCTAACTATCTTGGAGTGGATATGCAAGAGATTCAAATAAGAAAGTTTATGAGACTGATGCATGAGGTAAAGATGGAGTCATCGAGACACTTTGCCAAGGCATTCGTCAGGCGTGGACATAAGTTCGACAAGGGTAGAAAAAATATCAACAAGGCAATCTTCATCATAAATATCAGAGGAAAAATAACACCAACCAAACTCGGTTCATTCGTGGATTTGAGAAAAAGCACACTCACTGCAATAGTCGATGTTATCGAGAGTGAGGGGTTTGTTAAGGTAGAAAGCGACCCAAACGATCGACGCAAGAAATGGATAAGCTTAACAGAAAAAGGGAAAGAACACGCTGCAGAAAGGGAAAAGATTCTATACGAAATTATTTCGGATTCGTTTTCTAGCCTTGATGAAAATGATGTTGAGAAACTAATCACGGGCATGGAAACAATAGTCGAAGTATTCAAGAAAATTGAGGGCTAAAACACATGAACCGCAAATTCTTGACTGCTATACTACAAGGTGTAGAATTGAGACCCATAAGGATTGAGAGAATATGAATAAAAATAAACTAACAACAATATTTGTTGCGGCTATTTTGTTGTTGTCACCGTTGGAATTTTCTTTTGCATCCGATTTGAGCATGCACAACGAGACAGCAACTATGGTTGCTGTAAGATGGGCGCCTGTTGGAATGTCCTGGAGCGGAAACAATCTTGTGTCAGCTCCTGACTACAATTTTGACGGAAATTCCATTGTTTCCTGGGGTCGCACATCCTTCCCAATGCCAGATGCCGAATTTGCCATTGACACGAATAGCTATAACATCGCAGCGACAGATACAACCAACACCATCCCTCTTTATTACTGTGTTTTCTATCTGAATCTTGACTACGACTATCAAACCCCGACTCGTATGAAAGAGAAAATGTTTGCGGTGATTGACTCCGCCGGGCAAATCTGGTTTGACCCAGACGGTAATTTCAATGACTGCAGATACTATGGTTACTCAGACCCAAACGATCCAAACTACAGAAGAGATCCAGTTGCAAACGTTGACTGGGATGATGTCAGGATAAACAAGAATTGTTATGTCGACCCAATAAACGGTAACAACACACAGGGTCCGTACTACTTATTTCCAACGAAACAAGACGGCTCATCGCAGCCCGGTTACTTGACGGATACACCAGTATACTTCAGGTGGGACACAGAAGACCTCGAGGGCTTTTATCCGACTCCACTCAATCCCGATCCACCAATCAAGACAAGGTTGTTCCAACTCGGTTGGGTGGACATGCCAGATTTTCCGCTTATTCAGGACAAGAATCCAAGTATTGATTTCCCATTGATTCAGTCACTTGGAACAACACTCAAACCACGCGCTGTTTCCAACTCAGCCATCTTCAGGTGGGATATCGGCTTGCAGCTCTCAACATTTGAAGACAACGGAGATGCTGATTTCACGGTAGACGAAGAGTGGCACGCCGAAAACATTTCTACCGAGGGAAGGTATACTCCCTCAGAGTGGATATACAAAAGAACTGACGCCACACTGATTGCGCCAAATGTGGCAAGCAGTGATACCAGACTCACAGATGTTGTTCTGACGACATCGATTGGCACCACAAGAATTTACAAAGCCGGCACCCAGGTCGTGGACAACCCTCCATTTGGCATCCTTGATCCTGGCGATGACCTTGATGTTGGTCAAGCCCTTATTCCATTTGTGAATACCGGCTCAACCAACGACGAAAGATATTCACAGAATGTTGATGCGAATTCAATGTATGATCCTGGCGAATTCATCTACAGGAAACTCGATTCAGAAAATTTCGTGACTGAGAACGATGTTGCACTCACTGATGTCAATACCAACGCCCACAGATTCGAGAACACGAATGGTGCGGGTGTTTGTTCGATTGGCGGCTGTGTCGCCGGCGATATGCTGCTACTTGTAGAAACAATCAAGTCTGGCCCTATTGCACCAATCTATGACTACTTTGTTCAGTCCGATGTGTGGATGGGTAATATGCCGTCGTCTGCCAAAGCGGGTGTCTATAACCCATATGGCAAGTCACTCTATGGCTCTCAATCCATCGCAAAATCCACTTCTCTCGATGAGACATCACTTCAGTGGGCACTCCCAGCAGTCACATTCTTCAATATCAAACCGGACTACAGATCATACTATGGTATTGCACTCTTCAATGACAACGGGCTGGATAACTCCTTTGGCACAGGCTCGGATGTTACCGCCCAAAACGCCAACGTTGATTACTACGTTTCCAGAAACTCTGAGGCTTTCATCGGAGCAATAGACGTACTTGAATGTCCTGATGCCTACAGAACCACACCTCCACCCACGGGCGGTCCTGGTCTCGTATCGTTTGATTCGAGATACAAAAGATTTGACGATGGAAGCCCAACCCTTGGCTGCAATCGAAAGCTCTACATGAAGGGCACTGGCAGCGCGATGGTGGTTGAGGCGGGTGATAAGAGGCTGTTTGTAACAACTGTCATTCGGGATGGCTCAGAGGTCACGTACAAGTGCGGTTCCACGGTTGCCAAGGGTGATTTGGATGTCGGTACAGCACTAGCAAACCTGCCACCAGACCTCTGCTTCTATGATATTCGACACGATAACGATATGCCAGACGGGGAATACACTCCAGGCGAGGACATCTATCTGGACACAAACTCAAACCTCATTGTTGACTACGGCGATGTCAGGATGAGTGATATGGTCTTCGACAAGACAGAGTTCAATTGTGGTGACGTTGTCGATGAGCTTGGTGTTTGGGTTCACAAATACGAACTTCACGGCGTCTCAACTGGTAATTGCGGTTATCCAATGGCAATTGATGTACCAGTACTGCCTGGCAATTTAGGTTTGACCGTCCACGCTGACAGATACCTGAGAGTAGAACAAACCTCGAAACTCACGGTCAAAACCGCTGTAGTGCCAAGGAATGACAACAAGATTCACGTTGTAGTCACAAACATGGTTAGCCAGGGGAAAACACCCCACGAGCAGTATTTTGTTCTGACCAAGGACAAACCTGAGGCCGAGATTGAAATCACCCCATACAGAGGTTCACTCAACCTTAATGGCACCTATGACCCAATCACAATTACCGCGTATGCTGAGTTTGGTGACTATAATGATCTACCCGAGCCCCCAGACGGCGCCTATCAGGATTTGTTCTATCTGACAAAATATTACAATGAACCGAACCTAAAGAATCCACCGCAACTTACCACAACAGTCCCGAAACCTGTCCCAATTACCACAGTCCCACTCTCAATTCACAACAGCTATGATGCTTGGGACAGAGCCTACCATTCGGTCACATGCGAGTACCTGGAGATGGCATCAACAAGACTCTGTCTTGACCAGCTAGAGGAAAGATTCCCAAATATCAGTCTCGAAGCTTATAATGGCGACAATGTTTCAGACATAAACGATCCCTGCTGCATTCCCTTTGCTCTTGGCAGTGACCAGCACACAATCGTGCTCTTCAATGCCATAGGTGGAGGAGTCAAATGGATGGCGACCGCCATCGGCAGTTCAGGTCAGAGATATATCATCCAATACAACCAGAATAAGACGTACAAGTTTTGGTATTGGAACGATATCGGTTATGTGCCAGGGGCACTTGATGCAGGAGACTTTGTCGGCGACGACCCCGCGTTCTTCCCCCCGAACCCAATCGGCACACAGATGCCAATTGAGGTTTCTACCCAGGCATCACTTGACGATATGGACGATTCGGCAAGAGCTGCTAGACCTTCACTCAATGACGATGGATTCATGAAGTGGGGAGTTGTCACAAAAGGCGACCATCTGGGCATTTTTGATGGTGAGATGATTGACCCAAAAACCGGCTCAACGTTTGGCGAAATCTGGTCATGGGGTGTGCCAACCTACATTACAAGCAGAGGCACATTCACAGAAACAGACGTTGGTGGCTGGGCTCTAGGCATTGTCAAACCAATTGAACCAAAACCAGTGAAGCTTCGCCTCACAAGTTTTAATATCATGTGGGACTACAACAGCGTTAGAGATACGCATCCCGCTGAGTACATCATGGAAAACCACCTCGCCATGGACTATACAGGCTATGTTACAGTCGATGTGCCTGAGGTTGATGCAAGACTCAATTTCTCTGAACTCCAGATTGTTGATAGAGGACTACAGTTCTCCAACCAGAACTACACCAACGGTGAGATGGCGACCAACCCGCTGCCATTCCCTGCTCCACAGATCCAATTACCATACAACCCAATACTTCGCAACCTACAAGATGAATTTAGAGCCTATCCCGGCGGTCAAACACACATCGGAAGAGTGTTCAGGTTCTCAGGTGGCAGTGGTGGACATGGCATGAGGGGATTGAGAGCTCTGCTTCACGGATTCTCTGCTTATCCTGCGATCTGGTCAGAATGGGGTCAAAGGTACAACAAGTCTTCAAGAGCGCTTGGAAAAGACCGTGATGCTGACAAGGCGCAGAAAAAAGTCAACTACGTGAAGCTTGGCACCGAATTTGGCCCACTCACCGACTACGCATTCTACTTTGTTCTGAAAGATATGAACGGAAGGCACCTGACCTTTAACCCTGGCACCGCAGCAAACCCAACCCCTTCGATGTACCACATACAGAAAATCAAGGTTACCGGCCCCTTCAAAACCCCCCCAATTACAGACCCAATCGAAGGTTATGTCACAACAAAATTCTCGGTAGATGGTCGTATCAACTCACCACTTGGATATGATTTCACAGGTGAGATTGTTATAGACAACACCAACTACAAGTGGTACGAGTATGAGGGCAAAGATTTCATTGGAGAGGTAGGTTTTGGTCCAGATACAGTGGTCTTTGATGACTATGATTACAACGGCTTCCTTATGTGGAACCATAGACTCAATTACACCGGTATAGACAATGTCATCAAGATTGATGAACTCATTCCTCTTGGTTCAGGAGAGATACAGATTGAGGTTACACTCTCAGACGGCACAATAAAGCATTTCCAGGATTGCTGCGACAAGGACAACACCTATGGCGTTCAGGTTCATGGATTGACAATAACTGGACTACCTGAAACACTTGCCGTTAATCAGGATCACCATCTAGATGTGCAGGTAACAGAAGACCTCCCAATGCAAGTTGAGATGGCTTGCAATAATGCTGTTTTGTTCATTTGGCAGGACAGAGGAATTGCATTCCAGATTGAGGGTATGGATGAACCCCTGCACATAGGTCAAGGTGATGCCAGGATGCTGATGCCTCCGATGCCAGTCAGAGACTCTTCTTGGACAGGAGCTGCGATGTATACTGAGTTCCTTGATTTCAACGACAATGGAAAGGTGAGTTTTGGGGACTGGGAAATTGAGGTAATTGGTACCTACGACCTCGCCAGCAATACTTGGGTTGGTGGTATGGTCGATGGTCGAACGGTAAACAGGAACAATGGCATTTATCACTTCGACCTCACGGCCGACGGAAACTGCCAAATCACCGATGTTGGAATTGATATCGGTGGATTCAACATTGGCAGGATGAGTAAACATATTATCGAACGTGACCACGTCGTAGCCGCCAATGAGACAGCTGGTGTCTATGTCGATGCATTCAAATACGGTGATGACAACAGCGACCGTTCATTCGCCCCTTATTATCAGTTTGAATGGTTTGACGCCGCCTACACCCATGAGGTCTATTTGGCAGGCCAAGCGAGAGTCAATGTTCAGCCTGCGGACTCTTTGAATATTGAGGTGTATCCTCAACCCCTTACAGCGGGTATTGTCAACGAACTCGTTGACCCAACCGCGCCACTGACTATTAAGGTGATGGACGCCAATGGTAGTCCAATCAATCTTTTGGAAGGTGTGATCGATCTTATTGGCGACCGAGATGTCCCGCCAGAGAGAGCTCAGCAACACTTATTCCGAGACTGGCACCCAGACCAGGCGGAGTTCTACGGACCAGGAGCCAGACTACCCCAGTACTACTGGGTTAGAACCGACCTTCACAACGAGTCTGGTGACTACTACGAAAACTTCTACCTCTACAGTAATTGGGAAGACAAGCCATTCGATCCGATTGACATTGACTTCTCAAGAGCTGATGAGGGACTCTATATGTTCAAGGGTTTCTGTGCCAATGACGCCGGGGAGTTCGACCTAACGGTCTACACTCCAGACAGAAGAAGTATGGGCACGACCAAGGTTAAGGTGGAACTGCCTGATGTCGAATATTCTGTCGTCAACATTGATGACCCTGAGCAGAAGGTGTTCACCTCCCCTGGTGAGCCAGATTTCCTGCTTACGGCAGGCTCCAACAGGATTTATGATGTAACTGTCACCTGCCGAAACAAACAGGGAGTGCTCATTAAACAGCCTCCACAGTCGGTACGAATGTGCAATGAATATGAGACATTCCCAGCACACTTTACTCCATTCATCTCACTCCCCGCTAACCAAATGCCTCGAAAGTGGTTCCCATGTTATGACTGTGAGGAACACTACGACGTTCATGTTGGCTTCGACTACAGCGGTGATGGAATCGTTCAACGCGGCAATGGAGAGATTTACACCTTCCAAGGCGCAAAATCGAGACGTGAATTCATGGCATGGGACGATGAGTATGGCGCTCCAACAGTGCTTCGCTATAACAGCCCAGTCTACTACAACACGAGAAACGTCTACTTTAGGAACTCAACATTCTCTGAAACCCCTTCGATGCTTATTGAGCCTGACATCACATTTACTGACTCCGCCTGGGGTTTAGGTTGTATCTACAACCAACCGTATGATGGTGTCTACTTGTTTGCCGACAGAGAAATAGATGGCGTCATCGATTACGATGATTTCCTGGCGCTTGATGAACTCGGTTCGTGCAAGTTCACAATCTTTGCTGAGGATGTGTGCAAGGTTGGTGGACTTGTAGGTTGCAACCCATACACGGCAGACAGATACTTCTGCGATGTTGCCGGTGCGCCACTTCCATACTACACAGACCCAGGATTCGTTTACACCAGGTACAAGTTCTTTACAGAGCCAGGACCACTCCGTGGTTCCGATATGGGAAGCCGCGATGGCACATTCAAACTGGACTGGGACGCAATGCCTTCCTCTATGCTCCAAATTGCCCCTCCCAAGATCGTTCTCAAATCAGCTCGTACAGGAAGACCATTGAGCGCTGAACTCTTCGACCCCTCAAGCTTTGACTTAGCTTATGGATGCAACAACTATGTTCTGGCTGAGCTTCATCCTGCAGATGACCGTGACCTTGTAATGCCATCTGGTGCGACACTCATAGCCAGCGGCTCGAACCACCACGAACTCTCACAGGGTGGATTCATAAATTGGATGGATTCAGAGGTTCCGATAACACACATTACAATCACTCCTGACGGTCACGGCAAAGAGGTTATCTACCTCGGATACAAAAACAAAAATACGCTTCTTGACGTTAGCCCATACGACTTCAATATCGCAACATCTCCAAGAAACTACTCAATTTTCCCGATTGCATCACTTGACTCTTCTCCCGGAATAATGCCGGTTCTTGTTGAACCAGCAGAGATCGTCACAAACCTTGAAAACGACATCGTCATAAAGGTTGTCGATGTCGCTACGGGAGCTTTGATAGAGAATGCCAAGGTCAGAATCACAAGTGACGAGATTGACCTTGATTCTGTGACAAAAGCTGACGGCAAGGCAAGCTTCAAACTTACTCCAAAAAACACAGAAACACTCCTTATTGTGGCAACAGCTGAGGGTTACGTTGAAGGTGAGTGCGAGATTCGCCCAGGCGTCCAAACCCAGCCCCCAATGCTTGAGATTGATGAATTCGAGCCTGTGACAAACAAGAAAATCTCAACCATATCAGGAACAACAACTCCAGGAGCTAAAATCACTGTCAACGGAAACACTGTTGCAGTGGACAGTGATGGCAATTTCAAAACAACGGTCACACTTGTAGAAGGTTCGAACTCCGTGCAGATAATTTCTTCCCTCAACGGTGTCCCACCAACGACAAAAAATATCACAGTTTTTGTCGACACTATCCCTCCTGCCATCATGCCGCCAAGGATTCCTGAGCTCATCGGGGCTCAGAAATACACACTGAAAGTCAGGATAGAGCCGGGCTGCCAGGCAACTGTAAATGGTCAGAAGGCAACAGTCATCTACGACCAACTGACAGCCGACATCTCACTAACCCCTGGCAACAATGAAATTCTGATCGAAGCCGTTGATCCCGCTGGCAATATCGCAAGGGAAACCTTGTCTGTACCTGTGTACGCTCAGGTATGGGCTAAGCTCGTTGTCGGTGAGAAACTGGTTGTTGACGAAGAGGGTAATCCACTTGGAAGCCTTACCTCCGTATTTGAGAATGTGCAAGAAATTCCCGTTGATGCACTTCAGCTGATTTTCAACGCTTCGTATACCATCAGGGAAACTATTTCTCTTTGCGAGCTTGAAATCTTCGGAAACACTTATGCATTCGAAGCCGGAAGCACCTCAGCCATTGCTGGTGGTCAGACCGTCGAGTTACCAACTGCACCCATCCTAAGGGGTGGAATGTTCTATCTGTCACCAGAGGTTCTATTGCAGGTTCTAGATTGTGAAGTGGAGTACAACACTATCACTGGAGAGCTGGTTTTATCACGTTTATGGCTGCCTTGATTTTTTGTATCAAGTCCATAGAATAATACAATACAACGCTATCCTGCTCTATGCAGGATAGCAGCCATTTAGAGAGCAACTTGCCAAATTTTGCTTCCATTTGGAAAGCTAAACAAAATTGTTGTTGACAAGGCTGGTCGCAAGATTTAGTATATCAATTTGTCTATAAAGGCCCTAGCAATTCGTATGCCCTTGGCACGGGTAAGGAAGGAAACCTTATGAGAATTGATCGGGTTTGGTTTGGGAAAAGGAGACCAGCGGTTAATCCTCCAAACCTCATCAAGTTGCAAAGAGAGTCATATGAACGATTCCTCACAGATGGTTTGAAGTCTTTGATTGAGTCGCTCAATCAGGATCGTTCATTAAGGGAGTCTGGTAAAGTAGAGGTTGAATTTGTTGACTACATCCTTGGAGAGTCGGCTCATACACCATTGGAATGTAAGTCAAGAAGTTTAAACTACACAATCCCGCTTAAACTCACAGTCAGACTTATTAATAAAGAGACTGGAGAAATAAAGGAACAGGAGCTTTTCGCTGGAGAACTTCCACAAATGACGACTGCTGGCACTTTCATTGTCAACGGAGTCGAGAGAGTGGTTGTATCCCAGCTTGTTCGTTCACCCGGTGTTTACTTTGAGTATGAGAATCTCACCACAACAACAAGACCAAGAGCAATGGCAACAGTCATCCCTTACAGTGGGTCTTGGTTGGAGTTTGAACTTGGCGAAGACGAAATCGCATATGTTAAGATAGACAAGAAATCAAAGAAGATTCCAGTCACTGAACTACTTCGAGTTATGGGTGACCTGACCGATGATGAAATCAGAGAGCTTTTCAACGAAGACATCACCATAACAGCAAGAGCCACAGAGAAAGGCGCTATCGATAAAGCCCTCGGCAGATCACTTGCTGATGCTGTTTACCATCCAACCACAGGACACGACCTCTACACAGAGGGTACCATCCTGACGGACATCATCATCGACGAAATCAAGCGTCTTGATATTGATGAGATATCCTATCATGACAAAGATATTGCGTTCTTCATTGTTGCCACACTCGAAAAAGACAAAACAAAGACACGCGAAGAAGCCCTTATTGATATATTCAAACATATAAGACCGGGCGAGAGACCAACAATAGAAAACGCTGAGAACCTCGTCCACAATCTTCTCCGTGACCCAAGACGCAACAACCTCTCAGACGTCGGAAGATTCAAAATCAACAAGAAACTCGGACTCAACCTAGACTCTAGTCTTGTGACTCTTGAGGACGTCAGAGCAATTTTAAGACACCTTCACAAGCTCTATCACGGTGAGGTTGAAGCTGATAACAAAGACCATCTTGCCAACAAGCGAGTAAGGTCAGTTGGTGAGCTTCTACAAAACCAGCTTCGAATCGGTTTCCTTAGGATGCTCAAGATTGTCAGAGAGAAAATAATCACCCTCCCAGACGAGGATTTGACGGTTCAAAACATCATCAATGTCAGACCAATCATCGCCTCGATCAGAGAATTCTTTGGTCTCGGACAACTCTCACAGTTTATGAACCAGACAAATCCTGTTGCGGAACTCACACACAAGCGAAGACTCTCGTCACTTGGACCAGGCGGTCTCAACAGGGAGCGTGCTGGAGCCGATGTCCGTGACGTCCACAACTCACACTACTCAAGAATTTGCCCTATCGAAACTCCAGAGGGTGGAAACGTAGGACTAATCAACTCACTTTCAAGCTATGCCATTGTCGACGAGTTTGGCTTCATCAAAGCACCATACCTGAAAGTCGAGGACAGTAGAGTCACTGATACGGTTGACTATCTCGCGGCTGATGATGAGGAAAACTACAAGATAGCTCAGTCAAACACTGAGCTTGACAAGGACGGAAAGATTATTGGAGAGGCTGTATGTCGTTACAAGTCAGAGATTGCCATATTCGAAGGTGATGAGATCGACTACATCGACATCTCGCCAAACCAGGTTTTCTCTGCGTCAGCGACACTTATCCCATTCCTCGATCACGACGAAGCAAAACGCGCCCTCATGGGTTGCAACATGCAGCACCAGGCCGTTCCCCTCATCAATCCAGAGGCACCAAGAGTTGGAACCGGCATGGAACACCAGGTTGTTGTTGACAACTGCTCTGTCGTTCTTGCAAAGGAGTCTGGCGTTGTTTCGTACGTTGATGCTGGAACAATCAAGATTGCATCACTTGATGCATCTCCCGTTTCTCACAATCTCGGCGCAATCAACAGAGACATTCTTTACAGGTTCCTCGGAGAGGACATTGAGAATGTCGGGAAAATCGGTGAGCTCATCGATGGTTCGATCGCGAGAAAACTAGTTCAAAACAACTGTTTCAAGGTTAGAACGATAAAGCGTGATGATGTAGAGACAATCAATCTTGCTGAGTATGTCGGTATCGAAAAGAACACCGACCTCATTGGCATGAAACTCGCCGAACCGGCTCTTGACAGTGAAGGTAAAACAGCCATCGCGTCAGAGAAAAAGATAACTGAAGCAGGATTGAAGAAGCTCTTCACATCAAACATCAAGGAAGTTACTGTTCACATTGAAGACGCTATCGAAACACTTCCGGTTTCCTCTCTTATCATTGGCGCAAAAAAGAGCAGTTTCCTTGGCAAGATTCTTCTTCCAAACCCAAAGGAATCGAGTGTTTACGACAAGATTGACTCCTCTTTTGTTACCGAGGACATTCTGAGACTCCTACTCGCTGCTGATATTGAAACAATCAGAGTAGTCGACATCATGAGCCTTCTTGAGAATGACGTGTTTGTTTTCAATGGCAAGCTGATGCAGTCATCAAGAATTCTCGCCCAGGACATATCCGAAGGGGAGGATGTGATAGCCTATAGAGGCTCCTACCTCACAACCGACCTTCTTAAGAAACTCGCAAGCCTCGGAATCGACGACATCAAGGTCTCTCACGAAACAACATACGAGCTCCAGAAGTTCTTCCGCTCCAACCAAGATATCTGCATCAACCAGCGTTCACTCGTTAGAAAGGGTGATTTCGTCTCAGCAGGCGATGTCATCATTGACGGGCAAGCTTGTGACAGGGGTGACCTTGCCATTGGTCAGAACGTGCTTGTTGCCTATCTCCCATGGAGGGGATACAACTATCAGGACGCTATCGTCATCAACGAACGTCTTGTTTATGAGGACACCTACACCTCCATCCACATCAAGGAAAAAACAGCGCACGTAAGAGACACCAAGGTTGGCCCTGAGGAGCTGACAAGAGAGATTCCAAACGTGTCTGAGGAGCTGCTTCGTAACCTCGACGAAGATGGAATCATCAAGGTCGGAACAGAAGTCGGCCCTGGTGATATTCTTGTTGGTAAAGTCACTCCGAAGGCTGAGTCTGAGTTCACCCCAGAGATGAAGCTCTGGAGAGCCATGTTTGACCGTAAAGGTCAAGACGTCAGAGATTCCTCACTCAGACTAAATCCCGGCGAGACAGGTGTTGTCATCAAAACAAAGCTCTTCAAGCGCGACAAATCTGATGAGCTTCCAGTTGGTGTCAACATGATGGCAAAGGTCTATGTCGCCCAAAAGAGGAAGATTCAAGTCGGCGACAAGATGTCAGGTCGTCATGGTAACAAGGGCGTTATCTCAAAGATTCTCCCAAGATACGACATGCCATACATGGAGGATGGAGATCCAATCGACATCGTTCTTTCTCCGCTTGGAGTACCATCTCGTATGAACATTGGTCAGATTTATGAGACAAACCTTGGATTTGCAGCAAAGAGACTCGGAGTCTACTTCGCTACCCCAGTTTTCTTTGGAGCAAAGGAAAAAGATGTTGTCGATGCTCTAGACAAAGCAGGGCTGCCAAACGACGGCAAGATGAGGCTTTATGACGGTTATACCGGAGAACCCTTCCATCAGAAGGTAACTCTTGGATACGCATACATGCTCAAGCTTGACCATCTTGTCGAGGACAAAATCCACGCAAGGTCAACTGGTCCCTACGCCCTCATTACACAGCAACCACTCGGTGGTAAGGCGCAGTTTGGCGGACAGAGACTCGGAGAGATGGAAGTCTGGGCACTCGAAGCCTATGGTGCAGCCCACACTCTCAGAGAGATGCTCACTCTCAAGTCAGACGACACAGAGGGCAGAATCAAAGCCTACGAGGCTATTTGCAGAGGAAAACCAATCCCCGAATCCGGCACTCCTGAGTCGTTCAAGGTTATCAAGAGGGAACTCAAGGGTCTTTGCATTGACTTGCATATGATCGATAGAGAGACAAAGAAAACTGAGGAAGAACCAAAACTCAAGATACATCTCGAGGATGAAAGAATCACCCTCGATGAGGACATTAAAGTCCCTGAAGTCGAGATGATAGATATTGACGAAGAACTCGAAGAGATTGAGAGCTAATCTAACCAAGGAAACTGGAGGAATATATGAAAACTTACGACACAAAAGATATTCGCAATATAGTGCTTTGCTCACACGGTGGCGCAGGTAAAACATCCTGGCTTGATGCTGCAGCATTCGATAGCGGTGCTATCGACAAGATTGGCGCAGTTGCAACTGGTAGCACAATCTCCGACTTTGACCCAGACGAGGCAAAGAAGGGGCTCTCAATCAACATGGCAGTTGCCCCGATAGAGTATAAAAACACAAAGATAAACATAATCGACACACCCGGCTTCTTTGACTTCTTGGGGGAGGCTGTCTCAGGTATCAGAGCCGCAGACTCAGCCCTTGTGTTCATCGACGTTCTTGGTGGTGTCCAGGTTGGCACTGAGAAGATGTGGCACTATTGCGAGGAGAGAAACCTCCCAAGAATCATCGTCGTCAACAAAATGGACAGAGAGAATGCGAACTTTGATGAGGTAATCCCCCAAATCATAGAAAACCTCACAAAGTCTGCGATGGTCTTCACCTTCCCGTGGGGGGAAGGCGAAAACTTCAAGGGTGTTGTCGATGTTGTGAGCGGTAAAGCCTACACCTTCGAGGGCGGCGGTAAGAAGTCCAAAGTCGAAGAGATACCAGCGGAACTCAAGTCAAAGAGGGACGAGTACTACGCAAACCTTGTAGAGGTCGTCTCAGAGACAAACGACGCCATGCTCGAAGCCTATCTTGAGGGCAACGAGCCATCTCAGGAAGACATTATCAAGGCTCTCAACGACGCCATCATGACAGGTAAGGTCTTCCCAATCATGGCTTGCTCAGGACTTTCTAACATCGGTGTTCAGAACATTCTCGACTCAGTTGTCAATCTTCTCCCATCACCTGATATGAGACCACCAGAAACCGGTAAGGATCCAAAAGGCGCAGACGCCGAAGTCGCAATCGACAAATCTAAGCCATTTTCTGCATTTGTCTTTAAAACATCAGCTGACCCATTTGTTGGCAGAATCAGTTACCTCAAGGTAACATCCGGTATGCTTCGTTCAGACACAAAGCCAATAAATGTTGCAAAGGGTGAGATTGAAAGAATCAGCGCAATCTCAATCCCATTTGGCAAGAAGCAGGTCAACGTCTCAGAGGTCATGGCTGGAGACATTGCGGTACTCACAAAGCTTGCCCACACACTCACAGGCGATTCGCTTTGCGAGAAGGGCAACGAAATCAACATCACAGGGATCAAGTTCCCCAATCCAGTCATGAGAATGGCGCTTCATGCAAAATCAAAAGCCGACGAGGATAAGATTGGCACATCTGTTAAGAGGCTCATCGAGGAAGACCCAAGTTTGGAATATGTCAGGTCAGACGAGACAAGAGAAATCGTTCTCGGTGGTCTTGGCGAAGCCCATATCAACGCATCAATCGAGAAACTCCAGAGCAAATTTGGTGTAAACGTGACTACAAGCTGGCCAAAGATCGCATACAGAGAAACTATCTCAAGGGCAGTCAAGGTTCAGGGTCGTCACAAGAAACAGACCGGTGGTCATGGACAGTTCGGAGACTGCTGGTGCGAGGTCAAACCACTTCCAAGAGGTTCGGGTTTTGAGTTCACCGAGTCAATCTTTGGTGGAGCCATTCCAAAGAACTACGTCCCTGCAATCGAGAAGGGCTGGAGAGAAGCGCTAGTTGAGGGCAAACTCGCAGGATTCCAGGTCACAGACATCGGCGTTAATGTTTATGACGGCTCATACCACGCTGTTGACTCTTCTGAAATGGCCTTCAAGATGGCTGCAAACCTTGCGTTCAGAGCGGCTATGGATCAGGCAAATCCAGTTATTCTTGAGCCAATCTACAATATGACAATCATCGTTCCAGACCAGTACATGGGTGACATCATGGGTGACATCTCATCCAAGCGTGGCAGAATCATGGGCTCAGAGGCATCAGGCAAGAACCAGGTCATCAAAGCCCAAGCTCCACTTGTTGAGGTTCAGAGATACGCAATCGATCTCAACCAGATAACCCAGGGACGTGGAACATTCTCAATGGAGTTTGACCATTACGAAATCGCACCACCAAAACTTCAGGAAGATGTCATAGCCGCAGCCCAGGCCGAGAAAGAGCAACAGGGCTAGTAGGAGGCATATCGTGGAGAAAAACACCGCCGTTCGGATTCTTTTGGCTTCTCCTGAGGAGATTCGCTCCTGGAGTCATGGAGAGGTAAAGAAGTCTGAAACAATCTCATACAGAAACTTCAAACCAGAGCCAGATGGTTTGTTCTGCGAGAAGATTTTTGGTCCCATGAGGGATTACGAGTGCAGATGCGGAAAATTCAAAGGAGCCAGGTACAAGGGTGTTGTTTGTGACCGCTGCGGAGTTGAAGTCATCATCAACAAAGTAAGACGTGAGAGATTTGGTCACATCGAGCTTGCAGCTCCAGTCATTCACACCTGGTATCTCAAAACAATGCCATACATCGCACTGCTTCTGAATATCACTGGCAAGGTATTGGCAAAAATCACATATTTCATCAACTATGTCGTTATTGATGAAATGGATTCTCCGCTCAAGAAAATGCAACTCCTCACAGACGAGGAATACAGAGAGTACAGCAAACAGTATGAATTCAAAGCCAAGAAGGGCGCTGAGGCAATCCTTGATTTGATTTCAGAGATAGACCTTAACAAGCTCGAAGAGGAGCTCATTGTTGACCTTGAGAGTGGCTCAGCCCAGAAAAAAGCAAAAGCCATCAAGAGGCTCAATGTCGTCAAGGCGTTCCAGTCAACAGGTAGAACTCCTGCAAACATGATTCTTGATGTCATCCCAGTAATTCCGCCAGACCTTCGACCGCTCATCCAACTCGAGGGCGGCAGATTCGCAACTGCTGACCTCAACGACTTATATCAGCGCGTCATCAACAGGAACACCAGGCTCAAGAAGCTCATGGAAGTCAAAGCTCCGGACATCATGATTCAAAACGAGAAGCGTATGCTTCAGGAATCGGTTGATGCTCTGTTCGATAACTCAAAGCGCGACAGACCAATCCTCGGCACAGCCAACAGACCACTCAAGTCTCTCTCAGACACACTCAAGGGTAAAGAGGGTCGTTTCAGACAGAACCTTCTTGGAAAACGCGTTGACTACTCCGGTCGTTCCGTAATTGTTGTCAATCCAAGGCTTCGTATTGACCAGTGCGGTCTTCCGAAGGAAATGGCGCTCGAACTCTTTAAGCCGTTTGTCATGGAAGGGCTTGTCAGAACTGGATTCACACAGAGCCTTAGGCAGGCAAGGTCACTAATCGAGCAGCAGCACCCAGAAGTTTACAAAATTCTATCTGAGGTTGTTAAGGGACACCCAGTTCTTCTCAACCGTGCTCCAACACTCCACAGACTTGGTATCGAAGCATTTGACCCGGTTCTTTGCGAGGGCAAAGCGCTTCAGATCCCACCGCTTGTCTGTAAGCCATTCAACGCTGACTTTGACGGTGACCAGATGGCTGTTCATGTCCCACTTACGCTCTCGGCTCAGATGGAGTCAAGGATTCTCATGCTCTCCTCCCGTTCAATTCTGTCTCCTGCATCTGGTGACCCAATCATCACCCCAATTGAGGACATTATCCTTGGCTGCTATTACATCACACTCACAGACGATTCCCACTTTGTCGACAAGACCTACGATAACTACTTCGAGGTTAACAATTCCTACAAACAGGGCATTCACAAGCTCCGTGACACCGTCAAATACAGAATCCCATACGGTGAGAGCTACCGAGAAAACGGAAGAAATCACACAGTCACCGACAAAAACGGCAAAACAATCATCACATCAGTTGGCAGAGTTCTTTACAACGGGATGGTTCGTGAAACCCTTGAGCCCGAGATGTCACACAGAGCCGATGTTTATGAGCAGGCAACAGACAGCTCTTACACCGGTGGATGGAATCTTCCCTTCATCAACGAAGTGATGAAGGTTGGTGAATTAAGAAACCAGATTCTAGAGTGCTACCGTATCAATGGTTCAGCCATCACTGCTGTTCTTCTTGACAAGATCAAAGAGATCGGTTTCGAGTGGGCGTCAATCGGTGGTATGTCAATCGGTATGCCAAACATGATTGTCCCAAAAAAGCGTGATGAGATTGTCCAGGAAACCGAAAAAAAGGTTGACAAGGTAACTGAATATTTCGAGAGGGGACTCATTTCGGATAACGAGAGATACGAAGAGGTAATCTCACTTTGGAGGGGTGCTTCGGAAGAAATTAAAAACGAGGTTTTCACAAGCTTTACACCATATGACCCGATCCACATGATGGCAAATTCTGGAGCGAGAGGATCGCCCAAACAGATTAACCAGCTTGTTGGTCTTCGTGGACTTATGGCTGACCCAACAAACAAGATCATTGAGTTCCCTATCAAATCCAACCTCAAAGAGGGTCACACCGTTCTTGAATACTTCATCTCAACCTCTGGTGCGAGAAAGGGTCTTGCCGATACAGCTCTTAGAACATCTGACTCAGGATACCTCACAAGGCGTCTTGTCGATGTATCACATGATATCGTTGTAAGAGAACATGATTGCTGCAGAAGCGAAGTCAGACCAATTATCGTAGCTGGTGAGATTCAGAAGAAGATCTCTATCCAGATTGTTGGGAAGACTGCTGCTGAAGATATCAAAGACCCGGTTACCAACAAGGTTATAGTCCAGGCAGGCAAGACAATATCACTCAAGAAAGCTGTTGAGGTTGACGAACTCGGTATCGACCATGTGGTTGTGACAACACCTATTGAAGGAATCATTCTCACTCCTCTCTACGACGGCAAGTCATTAATTGAGCCACTCAAGGAGAGAATAATCGGTAGAACGGCTGCTGAGGATATCCTCGTTTATCCGTCTGAGGTGGTCGATGTAAACGATGCTGATTCTGTAGGTAAGACATTAGCCCAAGACATCCAGGAGAACGGCGAGATTGTTTTTGAGTCCGGCATAAAGGTAACAAAAAAACTTCTCTCACACGCGAAAAAGCTTGGAATAGTTGATATACTCATCGCCACAGGTGATCCAGAGGTTCTGCTCAAGCAGAATGAAATCATCGACGAAATAGCCATTGAACAAATCACTGAAGCTAGAATCGAGAAGGTCAAGGTAAGGTCTCCTATGATGTGTTCGAGTAGTGAAGGTGTATGCGCCCTTTGCTACGGTAGAGACCTTTCAACCAGAAAACTCGTCAACGTTGGTGAGGCAGTGGGAACTGTCGCTGCTCAGTCAATCGGAGAACCCGGAACACAGCTTACACTCAAGACATTCCACATGGGTGGTGTCGCATCAGTCGATATCACATCAGGTCTTCCAAGGGTCGAGGAGCTCTTCGAGGCGAGGAAACCGAAGGGCGAAGCCCCCATCACATCAATCTCTGGCGAGGTTTCAATCGAGCAAGATCAAGACCTTCTCAATATCACAGTCACAAGCAAGGATGGGGCTTCGAAGTCCTACAAAGCCTCATATATTAGTAAACTTCTCGTGTCAGATGGTGAAACAATCGATGCAGGACAACCTCTTACAGAGGGCCCGCTCAATCCCCATGACCTCCTCAAAATCAAGGGTATCAGAGCGACCCAGAACTATCTCATTGAGCAGATTCAAAAGGTGTACAAATCTCAGGGTGTAGATATCAACGACAAACACATCGAAATAATCATTCACCAACTTCTCCGCAGAGTCCAAATCAAGGATCCAGGTGATTCAGAATTTATCCTGAGAGAGATTCATGACAAGCTTGAGATTGAGGAAGCCAATAGACTTCTAATTGCCCAAAACAAGAAGCCGGCCACGTTCATGCCTGTGCTCCAGAGAGTCACGAAATCCGCTATCACCTCCGACTCGTTCCTCTCTGCTGCCAGTTTCCAGGAAACACCAAGGGTTCTTGCGAAGGCTGCCGCAGAGGGAAAAATAGACCCGATACACGGACTTAAAGAGGCAATCATTGTCGGTCAGCTCATACCAGCAGGCACGGGTATCGACAGCTACAAGGGCTTTGACCTCGAGTCACTCGAGGAATCGGATGAATCCGCTATTATTGATGAGGAACTTATAGAGGCATAAAAGCCAACAAAGAAATCGATACTTTTAATAAAAAAGCCCCCCTGTTAGGGGGGCTTTTTTATTTTCTATACAAAATTACACAGGTTTTTTCAAGAACATGCCTGGTTTACATTTTGTTTAAATAAACTCGTAAGAGCATTTGATTTTATATTCATTTCTGATAAATTTAGATGCGTGTTGGTATTACATTAGGAGGAAGTATGAAACCACTCAGATGGATTGCTGTTCTTTTACTTTTGGTGATGACTTCGTTCTCATTCTCCATCCCGGTTATGAACGCTGATGACGAAGTTGTAGATAAGATTTTTCTTGAGGATCCGGCTGAATTGGGTGGAAAACCAAACGATATTCATCAAGTATATTTTTTTGTCGATAGACATATTGATGCAAATGGAGAACAAATAAGGGTTTTAAATATACTCGCACTTCCTCATACAAAATTTCTTGGAACAGAAGAAAAACCATTTGGTTTCGAAGTGATATTTAAATGGACAGATGAGGATGGTAGGGAAATTATCGTCCCACTCCGATCCTATTTCTATATTTTGGAATTCACGTATCTACCAATCATTGATGACAATCCCGAATCTCCTCTTTGTATCAATAAATATGAAGAGGATTTTAAGATAGCAGCAGTACAGATTATGATGAAAGTAAACATCTATGATACTAAAAGTGGTTTCATTGAAGAGGTTGACTCAACAGATTGGACCGACTTATTCCTTGATGTGTCTGATAATAGAGTACCAAAAACAGTTGAGAATGTAACAATAGAGTCTTTAGGTAAATGTGTCATACTCAGATGGAAAAAGCCAGAAATAAAATTTGGCGATATTGATTATGACAGATACAACATATACAGGAACGATGAATTCCTCAAAACCGTAACAAAATCGACAATGTTTAGTGATTGCCAGCCAATCGCCAATGAGAAAGTAAAATATACGATAAAACCCTACACAGACTGGCGAAAAGAAGGCTCGTCAGTATCAAAAAATATAACTTACGAGTCAAAACCAATTATTCTTTGCGATAAGGATTCCATCGATTTTGGTGTTCTCGACGCATCATACATAAAATCAGAAAAATTCACTCTAAAGAACAAAGGTACGGCTGCAGCCGAAATCTCATTCATTGAAAACGCAGACTGGTTTGATGTATCGCCAGTCATCTGCACCATTGAGCCAGAGGAGACCAGAGAAATAGAACTTACAATTGTGCCCAACAAGCTGGAGCCAGAGGAAAACTACACCGAGGGATTTGAGATCAAATGGGATGGCGGATATATCCCATTAATTGTTAAAGCCAAGACCCTGAAAGACAACAAACCGCCAGAGGTTGAGATTAACCCCTTAGAAGATGTGTACGGAGCAGACTCAGTAGTTGTAAGTGGTAAAACTGAGCCTGGAAGCAAACTCAAGATAAACGGTGTGGAAGTTGCCGTGGAGGATGACGGATCATTCTCTGCCTCTATTGCAATCAGTCCAGCACCAAGTAAAACACAGATAAAAGTATGGTCATCCGACAGGTGGGGCAACTATCATACACAAGTGCTGGGCGAGGTAATCAATATCCTAAAACGAACAGTTATCCTAAATATCGGAAATCCTGTAATGACTGTTGACGAATATGCCGTTGCAATTGATCCACCGCCCACAATTCTCTCAGGCAGAACAATGGTTCCAATCAGAGCAGTCGCTGAAGCATTTGGCGCAAATGTGAACTGGGATGGCAACACCAGGACTGTCTTTATTACATTCAAAGATATCTCAATAACGCTTCCATTGGGTTCAACCGTTGCGTTTGTAAATAGCGAAAGCAAAGCCGTTGACCCACCCGCTCAAATACTAAAAGGTCGTACGATGGTGCCATTCAGGTTTATATCTGAAGCACTCGGAGCCTCAGTAGAGTGGGAGGCAGAAACCAAAAAAATAACAATCAAGATGGACATCGTTCCATAGTCAATATTATTCTGAGGAGAAAACAATGAAAAAGTTAGTAGTAGTTTGTATTGCAATCGCTCTGACATTGAGCTTGTCTGGCTCTGTCGCAAGAGGCGATGACGGTTTGGACAGAAAAGTGGGAACATCAGCTGTCAGCTCATCAGGAACAGATTGCGAAGGGTGGTCAGAGACTGGTGGTAACTGCAGAAATAGTTTCTCCGTATCAACCGACTGTTGCGCAGCCAACTCAAAGCTCAAGGAATCATGGACGCTCAAGATATCTTCAAAGGGTTACCTGGGAGATGATGATGATTGGACGCCAAGTTTCTATATGTTCAATGACAAAATATACTCAATTGAGGAGGATCAGCTGGTTGCTTATTCCCTGACAGGTAAGAAGCAATTCTCAAAAACAGTCTCAGACTTACCTTTGGGATTTGGTTCGCTCTGCTACGATGATAACAAAGACCTCATATATATTGGTACAATTGAGGGAATAAGATGCATAAATCCAACCAACGGTTCTATTACCTGGACTGTTGAAGTGGCGGAGAAAACCCTTGAAAACATGATCTTTCAACCGGAACCAGCGTTCTACAATAACAAGGCATACTTTATCACGGATAGAAACTTGTTCGTACTCGATCCATCAAACAAAAAGGTCAGTTCGCTTTATAAATCATCTGAGTTATTTGTCGGGAAGCCTGTAATAAGTGATAACACAATACTCTTTACAAATTATGACACTGTCTATAGTAGAGGGACAAGTGGGAAAGTATGTTGGTCTCCTTTGGATAATAGTGGCGATTCATACTATACCGACCCAAGTATAAGTGGAGACAATTTTGTTACTAAGAAAAATTATGGTGATTACAAAATGTCCTACGATAAAAGAAAAACCTATGTCGAATGTTACTCGTTGGATGACAAGGACAAGATTTGGTCTCACAAACTCGAGACGTTTGTAACAAGCAACCTCGCAACCACTGATGAGTTCGTGGTTTATGGAACGCATAAGGGAGAGATTTTCTGTAGAAGTACAAAGGACGATGATGACGATAGAAACTGGTCGAAGAAAGTCGACAAACTCGTTGATTTTGTCACAATTGCCGGCAACAATGTGATTGTTGATCTATACGAGAAAAATGGAGATGGTTTTTCATCAGAATTACTACTGCTCGATCTGGAAACAGGAACAGAAAAAGAGAAACTCACCTTCAAAAAAGGAATCGCAACAATACAGGTTTCCTCCTATAACAAACTGGTTTTTGCAACAAATGACGGCATACTCCACTGTTACGAGTTTGTCCCCCTTGGTGACCCACATGCAATAATTCTCGATTCTGACATAATGACACTTGAGAAGAATGACGAGGTTCAGCTTCAGTGGAAGGTTGTCGATAAAGACAAGAACATGCTAAGTGATGCCGTGGTTCAGTGGTCAACAGACGATGAGACAGTTTGCAATGTCAACAATTTCGGCAAAATAACAACGCTTGAACCAGGTGAGTGTATTGTCACAGGTAAGGTTGAGGGAACAGAGGTCGAGGCATCAATAAAGGTGACAGTAGTTGATAAGATTGAGCCTGTTTGTGATGATGCAATAGACATTGGATATGTTGACATTGATGAAAATGAAACCGCAAAACTCACCATATACAACGGTTCACCAAGGACTGTGAATATAAAACTCACAAGTGAACAGGAATGGATGACAATCAGTCAGAGGAACCTTTCAATCATCCCAAAGGGAACAGCTGAGGTTGAGGTTGGAATCGATATCCTAAGCGCTACATTTGGAGCTTCCCTTGAGGGGATACTCACCGTTGACTGGATTGATGGCTCGAAGGATGTTGTGGTTACTGTCAAGACCAAGGGGCCAACAACAAGCCCAGACGAGTTTGACCTGGGTGAGGTAGAAAAAGACGAGGTGATTGAAAAGAAACTCATCATCAATAACACCTCTTCCACATGGATAGACATTGAGGTTTCAAGTGATGTTGATTGGATAAAGATTCCAGTTGAGGATATAACCGTCAAAAGGAAATCATCTGAGAAGGTTGAGTTCACTGTTGAGACAGAAGGACTCCAGCTTGGCAAGGAACACATTGGCAATGTGGTTCTTTCCTGGAGAAATGGTGGACAGATGCTCATTCCAGTGAAGCTGACCATGCCCCCTGATGACGTTGCTCCAACTCTCACAATCGAAGAGGTTGAGGATTTGACCAATGCAGAGGATGTCGTCATCAAGTGCACAACCGATGAGCCATGCACTATCTCCTTCAAAGGTGAGGTTGTGGCAGAGGAGAACACTGAGTTTGAGATAACTGTTCCAATTGACCCAGCGCCAAGTATCACAGATATTGAGCTTGAAGCAACCGACCTGTATGGCAATGGCACAAAACAAAGCATAAACATAAAGAACATCAAGAAGCTTGATGTTGTGATGCAGATTGGCTCCAATGTGATGACTGTTGATGGGGTGGAAAAAACGATAGATCCACCACCAACAGTACTTAGTGGCAGCACAATGGTGCCAGTCAGAGCTGTGTCGGAAGCCTTTAACGCTGATGTCCAATGGCAAGCTGAAACGAAGTCGGTCATCATCACACAAGGTGAGAGTCTTATAATTGTCACGGTTGATTCCACCACAGCCATTGTGAATGCTGAGACCGTCACCGTGTCCCCTCCACCCCAGATAATAGGCGGCAGGACGATGCTTCCTTTCAGGTTCATTGCTGAGGCTCTCGGAGCTCAAGTCGAGTGGGTGGCAGAGACAAAGACAATCATATTGACGCAGTATGTAACCCCTTAGGGTATGTGTGTGATAAGGATGTAGATGAGTAACTCGAACCCCCTGCAAATAGACTGATATGTAGGGGGTTTTGTTTTCGGGAGGTTCATTTTGAAAAGACTTGGAATGATATCGATTGTATTATTTAGCGTACTCCTTCTAGTATGTTCTTGCTCCCATGTCGATATCTTCTTTGAGAGTTTTGAGCTTGAGAGATATGGAGATAGGGAATTTGATGGGGTAATGATTGAATGTGTTTCAAGAGGTTTAGAGTCTACTTTCAGACCAAAAAAACCTATTGTACTTGATGACAATGAAATCAAGCTCTACTCAAACTCTCTGTTTGAGGGAACACCAGGAGTCATTCCATTTGAGGGCAATCTGATAGACTCCTATATGGATAATTATGGTTATTCGTTAATAAATAGTCTCCCAAATGCAACAACTATATATTGTCATCTCAATCTGATATACGAAAAAGACTCTACCTATAGATTAATGATAATCAGAATAGAAGTAGACAGGGATGATTATGCTGATGAGGGCATTGATGTACTAACAGATGTAGAGATAGAATCCATGCAACAATTTATTAGAGTATCAACAAATGAAGATGGTGATTATGCTGTATCTTGCCTGGATGATGAGACAAACACAATATACACATACAACATCGATGGAACATTGAAGTACAAATATGAACTTGAGAGCAAAATTCACTTCCTAGAAGTTTGGAATTATTGCATTTATGAGAATAAGTTCTGTTCATACACTCTCTTTGATGAGTTTAAAACAAGGGAGTATTATGAGTTCGATGAGGATGTTGAGAAATCAGGATTAATCACTAAAACTACAGTTTTTGGAAAGCAATATTTTATCCCAGTGTGTGTAGGGAATAGGGTGTATCTCTTTGATGCTTTCTATGACATTAAAACAAAAAGAGGAGAATCTCTTGGAGATATACTCCTATATGAGTGTAGAGTCGATGATGTTGTTGAATTCTTCGACTCTCATGCTGTTACCAAAGATGGGATTGTGTTTATTAATCGGGTGTATACAGCAAGTGGCTATCCTATTGAAAGGAATGAAGTTGATCTTGGTGAAACATATCATGTACTATCAAGTATTCTATACGATAACTATTACTCAGCAACAGTGCTAAAATCTAAAAACAACAATATATTACTTATTTATCGTGGATTCGATAAAATAGTGATTGCCGATTTGGGTACAGCAGACTTATCTCCAAGTATTGTCTTGGATGATATGTTTGCTTTTGGTGAATATATGGGATATTTTATTATGTGTGACAATGAAAACATGTATAGGGTCAACTTCGAGGAGGTTGAAACATACTATCCAAACAAAGATAACTAAGGAACACAGGTTATATTATTTCCCCCACCCCCACCACATCACACGGCGCATGCATGAGGTTCTTTTTCGGACATTGGATGTTTTTCCCACTCTCGATATCTCCCTTTATTTAGAGTATGTGGTGTTGACCTATAAAGATTTGGCGGGATATTGGTCTGTAGACTAACATCCACTTAAGAATTTTTATGTTGGTGAAAGCGACAAGAAAGGTAACCAAAATGAATCAGTGGACAACGCATGAGAAGGACTTCTTTGAGCTTCTAGAGCAAGTGAAAAAGATTGCACAGAGTAAATCAGTCAAGCTCAATCCAGACGATGAGCGAGTCGAGAAAGTTGTCGGACTTATGACTAACAACCTCGTAGAAACTGGCAAGATGTTTTGCCCCTGTAAGCAGAGCCATCCTATTGATACTCATAAAGATGTGATTTGTCCGTGTGGTGACTGCGATGCAGAGATTGAAAAAGACGGTCACTGCTTTTGTAAATTATTCTACAAGTAGCCAATTAGGTACCAGCTCTATTTTTGCTTGTGAAGGGGTTTTGTATTGTGAGTCACTCGCAAGCGTTCCCCCTTTAAGCATTCCGCGGCTCTTGCATGGAATGTTTAAAAGGTGTGGGGTTTTGTGGTCGAGAAAGTTCTTTCCATGAATCAATACCCCCCCCAAACACAACAAGAGGTTAGCAGCCTTCTCTATACTTTCAAAAGCCTGCGAATACCCCCCTTAGAGACGGTTATACAAACAGACTCGTCTTGCTGTGTATCTTTGTTAATAGAACAAACTCGTTCATGTGACAGGTGTCACATTTCTAATCTGACGAGACTTTTTTATCAGTAGATATAAAATCAATTTGATAGGCTTTGTATCATCATTTCTTTTATTATCCACACTACATTAAAGTATGCTTTAATGTAGTGTGAATAATGTACCAAGGTTCAATGTTGAATTTCTGGTGACAACCACCAAATTGAGTGTGTTGGGACAAGCATAAAAAACTAAAAGCCCCAAAATGGGGCTAAAAATGAGTAATTATTTTGGCAACTTTCTCTCAAACCCCTTGCCCTTGGTTTCCGAAAGATTGGTTACCATTATGAATGCACTTGAATCAAGACCCATCACAAGCTCCTTCAGTCTGCTCAATTGTGACCTTGGAACGGCACACATAATCATATTTTTCTTCTCCATACTGTAACCACCCATCGCCTCGACGATGGTCACACCTTTGTCTATCCTGTGAAGTATCGCCATCCTGATGGGGTCGAGGTTGTTTGTGATTATCATGACCATCTTTATCGCTGTCATTCCAGCTTGCACAGTATCGATTACTCTTGATAACACGAACATTGAAATGCCAGAATAGAGCGCAAGTCGAACCTGAGACAGATCAGGAGATGACACTCCAGGGGAAGATGGGAAAATAACGAAGTAGGTTGTAAGCACAAGTATCATAAGTGAGTCCAGCATCAGGACGACAGTCCCATATGGAACCCCCGTTGAAAAGTGAATTAGCTGAGAGATGACATCGGTCCCACCAAGACTACCGCCATTTTTGTATACGATTCCGATTCCAACACCCGACAGTGCTCCGCCAAACACACTCGCCAGAATCAAGTCATTCAGAGGGAGAGACCCAATGTAAGAGGTCGCAAGCAACGATGAGGTAACATCAATTGTGACTGTGAAGATAACAATTGCAAAGGCAGTTCGAATAAGATACCTGTAGCCTAGCAGGAACAGGGCCCACACAAAAAATGGCGTATTCATGACCAAGTAGGAGATACCAACACTGAATCCAAAGGCTGAATTCAAGACAATACCGATACTATTGAGTCCACCAGGGGCTATGTGATTCGGGATGAAGAAGACTGCGGTTGAAATCCCACTTATAATGGCGCCCATAGCAATAGCGAAAAACCGCAGAACCTCTCTGCTTGCAGAGCGTTTCATTCTAGCGAGATGATATTTGTTAAACCATCCAATCTTCCCGATCTTTTCCTTCTTTTGTACACTCTTTCGTCTTTTGCCAATTACGATCTTCACTTTTTCATCCTACCTTCTCCACACATATAAAGTCGCACAATACTATAGTCTTGTCAAAGTGTAAGCAACTAATAAAAAAAGGGACGCCATCTCTGGCGTCCCTTTTTCTGCTGTATTAGAACACAAATCAACACACACGCTAAGCGGTTGACCGTAGAGCACCTTACTGTGGATGAGTGATCGTGATCTGCTTTGTTGCTCCATCCCAGTCGACTTTTGCACCAAGACCCTCAGAGATTGCGCGAAGTGGAACAAGAGTTCTGCTGTTTACAATCTGTGGGGCAGGGTTGATTGTGAATGGGGCACCATTCTTTCTGGCATCGGTCTTTCCAATCCAGATTTCGAGTACGACTTTATCAGAGGAACACGGATCAGTATAGGTGTAGATAACCTTTCTCTCGGCTGCAACCCACTCAGTGTTACAATTGAGCATATCACCAAGGGCACGAAGTGGCACGTAGGTTGATGAACCGATGAGCTGCGGCGGGACTTCAAAGTTCGAAGGTTTACTGTTGTGGATGTAGTTTGCTTTGTTGAGCCACATGATGATGACATTCTTTGTCTGAAGTTTGATAACATGGTCATATCTCTTGGAGTTGCCAGCATCATCTGTTGCAATAAGTGCAAATGCATTATCGCCTGTCTTTAGATCCATCTTATAGGAGAAGGAACCGTCTGGCTTGGTTGGAATCTTTGTTTTCTTGCCAGAAACCTCTATCTCGACAGTCGCACCTCTCTCAACTGAACCGTTTATAGTGTAGGATTTCTCCCAGGAGCAGGATGGAATTGTTGCATTGATCTCTGGCGGTTTGCTATCCTGGGCTGATATCTTGACCCTGCAACTCTTTGTTATGACCTGAATATTGTTGAGGTCAGGATCTTTGACAAGTACATCCGTGAGTTCGAGTGTTGTGTCTCCCTCTTTGATGCCAGACATCTTAAGCTTAATGAGGTTTCCCTGACCGTTCATACCACCGACATTCGAAGTTCTAGTTGGTCCACCAATAACTACTGTTCCCGGAACACTCTCTTTGTAGAAGAAAAGATTCTCGTTTCCATCAGAACTCAAGAAATCGCCTGGTTTACAATCCTCTAGCTTCAGGAGTTTTGGGTCATACTTGAGTGTGAATCCAACACCGTAGATGTTGGAGGCATACTTGATATCAACGTCGATATTTGTGTTTGAACCAACCTGAACCTTCACATCATTCGGGTTAAAAATAATCTCTCCGTCCGAGAGGATTGTCTCTGGTTCCGGTGGCTGTGGGGGGATAGGTGGCTCTCCGCCTACATTGCCAGTTCCTGGAGGAATTTCACCCTCGATGCCTATTCTATAGATAACTCCATGGAAGTAGTCAGAGAGGTAAACCTTGTTGTCAGGACCCCAGCACATACCAAACGGAATGTAGAACTGTCTCTCGGAGGTGTAAGAAAATTCATAATCAGAACCTTCACCGCGCTCAAAGACCTGGATTCTACCATTTTCACAATCTGAGACGATGACAGCACCCGAATCAGAGAACAGAACACCGTATGGGAAATAGATGTTTCCTGGAGCTCTTCCCTGTCCACCAAAATTATCAATCTCTCTTCCCTTCTTGTTGATGATAACAATCTGAGAGTCAGAGGTTACAACTATATTCCTAAAGGGATCAACGTGGACACTGTTTGGTCTGATATTCAGTCTAAACTCATTCCTGAGACGCCCCTGGCTTGTAAATACTAAAATCGACTTCTTTGTGTTGTCGGCAACATAGATGTTATCCATTGCATCAACACAGAGGCTCGTTGGGCCTTCGAGGATGCCACTTCCAACAATCGTGACTTCCTCAGTCTGATTGTTAAGCTTCGCGATCGCGGCTCCACCAGCAGTGTTTGCGGCTACAAAAATATTATCATAGGAATCGATTGTGATCGCAGACAGAATTGTATTCGCAGGTAATTCAAAATCATCTGGATCAATAGTGTCGATGTGATCTCCATCCTTGTCCCAAATAAGCACTCTACTTGCTGGAGTACCATCTGATCTAAAAATTACCGATATACCGTACACATTACCGCTAAGTGAAACCGCACAATCGGCTATTGAACCGCCTCTTTCACTATCAGATGGGTTGAACTCAAGTTCTTTGCCGATAACGCTACCGGACTCATCAATATGAAGAAGTTTTTGTACATTACCACAGATAAATGGTCTGTCCGGGAAGTAATCATCTCCGGATGTTTGCCCATACACATGAACATATATGGTTCCATCTGATGCCAAAGCCAATCCGTCAGCCATGTCATCGACACCAATAAAGCCTCTTATCTTCGACTGAATCGAACCACTCTTATCTGCTATCAGAATAATGTTGCCTGAGGGAGCTCTGTTGAGCATATAGAGCTTGCCATTTGAGTCGATTTCAAACGAACCTAGTTTTCCAACGCCCTCACCCTTTTCAAGCTTGAGCGCTGCTCCAAGATACTTTCCATCATCGCTGAATTTATAAACCTGACCAGAGGACATCTCAGCAACGTAGATATTACCATTTGGACCGATGCGAATTGGTCCTGGAGCATTAAGCGGTGCCCTGTTGTTGATGTCTGTGTTGAAAGAAAGAAGATAATTGAAGTTCGAATCAAACTTCTGAACTCTGGCTGTGTGACCGTCTGAAACATACACGTTTCCATTGTCGTCTACAGCAACACCACCTGGACCTATAAACTCGCCGTTTTCGTCTCCGTGAGCGCCAAATCTACCAAGAAATTCGCCGTCGGAGTCAAACTTAGCAACGTATGAGTTGTAAAAGTCTGCGATGTAGATGTTCCCATGTGAATCGGTATTGATGTCAACTGGATACTGCAGCTTGCCATCACCAAATCCAAGGCTACCAAACACCTTTTCATGGTCGAGCATACCGTCAAAAACGTGAATCCTTCCATACGCAGTGTCAGCAACAAGGACATTGCCGTCACTTGTAACCTTCATACCACACATCGGGTAGTAAAGTGCTGATTCATAATCGTATTCCACGGTGTTTGGTCCAAGCAGGTTGAATGAGCCAACATAATCCTCATCCATCACACCAAAAACCTGCTCAACAACGAATTTTCCGTCTCTTTTGGCATTGGCATGTGTCACAACCACCGGCACCGAAAGAAGCAGCAGTGCCACCAAAGTGAAGCTGATAATCCTTTTCATTCTCTAGTCACTCCTCAGTTCCCTTTGCCATAGTTGGCAATCAGTTTTTCAAGGTCAGCATCATCGACCTTTCCATCATCGTTAATATCAGCAATCAAGTTATAATCTGGATGTTCTCTTGTTAATCCATAGGACCTACTCAGTATCACTATATCCGTATAATCAACAATACCATCAAAGTTTAAGTCACCAACTAGCTGTTCCTCATCGGTTATATCCAGCTTTAGTGGAAAACTCATGTGACTTATTGATTCACCTTTAGAGTCTATCAGTTTCTTGTTATCGTATCCGGCTGTTGGGAAAACAACGTCTGAGCACTTTGCTACAAATCTCGCAATCAGCCCGTGACCATCGATTCCTTTATCTGAAAGCCTCTTTGCGAAGATCTTTATTCTTCCCTCTTCCTCTTCCATAAAAATCTCTTCCTCAACAGCGGCTCCATCAAGTCTTAGGAAATCTCCTGCTCTGATGTCCAGAATTTCGATTTCATCAATCGGGTAGACAATATCAAGCGATAAACTGGACACGTCTCGCGCATGAGTCAGATACAAATCAATGACAAATTTTTGATCCACAGTTGGCTTGGTTGGTCTGGAATAAAGATGGAACTGGGCTGGGGCTGGGACATTGCTACCTGTCACAGTCAAATCGCCATCACTAACGATCGTGTCTGTATATATCATCTTCTCTGTGCCAGATTCAACAACCCTGGCCTCTTCCCAGGCAAGTTTGAGTTTATAATTTCCGTTTGGAAGCTTCTCACCGCCAACACCGACTAACCCATCCCAATCGAACTTGTAGTGACCATATTCGATGTTCTCACATTTTCTAATGGTTTTCCAGGTGTCATTGTTGCCGTCAACGATGTCAATCCTGCAACTGGATAGGACTGTTTGGTTTGTTTCACTCATGTCGGCTTTGTAATAGTCACCATACGCAAACGGTTTATAGGAATACAAATCGCCCATCGCAACATTGTACTCAACGGTGATTCCATCAACGCCGACCGAGTAGTCAATCTTATTGCCGGTGGCAGTGAAATTTGTGACGTTTCTTCTCTCCGAAGCTGCAAAACCCTTCCAGCAGATAAAAGGAACATGGAGCTTGGTAGCGCCAGCCGTAAACCAGACAACACACTCAATGTTGCATGGAATTTTTGCCTGATTGAAAAATGGCGTGATTTCAACATTTTTGATGCCGTCCTCCGGCACCGAGATGGATGTTTCAGAAATCTCAAACTCCACCATTGAGGAGAAAGCATCGGGTACTTCGACCGAAACCTCAAAACTCTCAGCTTTACCCATGCCTGTCAATTGCAAACTTACCTTCTCTGATGGCTTTGCAATAACGCCTCCTGGGCTAACAACTGCAGGAGCATTGATTGCTGAGTGTATATCAATCCTTCCAGCGCCCTGAATCAGGAAGCTTGAGGGTGTTCCGTTAACAACGTTTCTAACGATTGAGGATGTGTTCATGAGGGCAAGTCTTATGTCTGATGGGTACCAATCTGGGTGCATCTGCTTGATGAGCGCAGCAGCACCGGAAACGATAGCAGTGCTTGCTGAGGTTCCAGAGAAACTGTTTGTATGTGGAATCTTGGACTCCATAGCAGGATTAAGAGAAATTGGTGCAACGAGACCGATTCCGGGGGCACACACGTCCGGTTTGAATTTTAAATCTTCAGTTGGGCCAATGGATGTTGTTCTTGCCAGGATGTTATTATTGCCTTCCGATATGACTACTGAAACTGATTTGTCTTTTAAAAGCGTCCTGAGAACACTTCCGTCTGTGTTGCTAAGGAAGCATGCCGGAATGAGGTCTTTACCAGTGAGTTTTTCACCCGTCTGGTAGTCCGTGTCAAGCTGCATCTGCACCAATTCACCTGGTGTGTTGTTCCAACAGATGACTCCGATTGCACCTTTCTTCTTTGCGTTTAACACTTTTTGGTAGAACGGGATTGCTCTCCCGATTGATGGCCCTCTTTCGACAAGGACGTATTTGCCTCTGATTCTCAAACCATCCAATTCACTCTCTGAACCAAAGCCTGCATCGATAATCTCAGTTGTCTTATTGTCAAACTGGATATATGGGACTGGAGAAAGACCTGTGAAATTGAAGTTTGCTCCATCAACTTTGACATTGAAAATTGCCCTTGCATCCATTGAGCCGACACAAATCGCATCGGGAGCAAGTCCTGCTCCACCAACAGTGCCCTTGTCTGATCGGTTGCAGTATGTACCAAAATCACCCGCCGCGGCAACGACGACTATCCCACTTTCAACTGCCTTCTGTGCAGTCTTTGCAGCTGCTGAAAGATTCCCAGAGCTTCCACCTGGTTCCGACAAAGAAATATTGATTACGTGGCAACCATCCTTCGCTGCCTGATCAATTGCTGAAACTACCGTGCTTTCTTTTATTTCTCTGTCATAGTTCGAGTACACCTTGTAAGACATGAGTTTTGCCTTCGGGGCAACCGACACACTGGTATTGTCAGAGGCTATCAGACCAGCGACACTTGTTCCATGGGAGATAGGCGTGTCGTCAAGTGGAGCTTGATCTTTATTAACATAATTGACTCCTCCCACAACCTTGGAGGATTGTCCCATAGCTCCGTCCCCGAGGTGTTTGTGATTGTAGTCAATTCCGCTATCGATGACACCGACAAGGATATCAAGCCCCTGCACGGATTTTCCATTCTTGTCAGTCAGATTGTAGACCGCTGATCCATTTACCATGTCAGACGTTGACTGTAGCGATGATGGAACAAGATGACCCAGTACCGTCACATCCTTTACCCATCTTGCGTTTTCAAGCCTTGAAATCGAGTCGAATGGGACACTGGCGATCAGACCACAGAATAGATAATCAATTTCACTAACTATTTGAGCATCTGGAACTAAATCAGTGAGTGCCTCTGAAGCAGATACAAGCGCTATCTGGGCATTGCCACGAACCACATCTAGCACGGATGTGTCCCTGAAATCGACTGGTGCACTAGAATTCAGTGCTATCATCACATCTACGTTGCCTGCGGTTGTCCCGGCAAAACCCAATCCCACAGCCGAGAAAACCAACAAGAGCGAAAGAGTTAGGGCAATTCCAAATCTCATATCAACTCCTTGATCCTTGAGTATGATTGAAGCAAAAAAACACTCTAGGGTGAGAGCCTCTTACCAAGCTGCTTTGCTAATCTGATAACGTCTCTTGAGTTGATCCGCCCATCAGCATCAAAATCCATTGACTCCTGGTAGAGCTCGTCTCCTAGAATTGAACCGACATGGTTTTTGAGTATATCAAAATCATTCTTGTTTACAACACCGTCCAAGTTTAGATCATAGAAGCTGTACCATTTTCTGGTCTTGAAGTAGTGTAGATTGGAACGGTACTTGGTCTTGCCAAGATCACTTGTGACAATCATATCATCAATGGAAAGGTGGATATTCTTGCTTCCTGAGGGAACGACCGGTTTTGCAATAAATGAGATGCACGTACCAGAGTTGTAGGTCGCCAGTTCGCTTTCTGTCCAGAGTCGCACAAAAAGCCTACCCTCCTCACCCTCAACCTCAGTCAACTCAATCTGACCAAAGTAATCAAACATTGTATCCAAAAAGGCCCCATCAATTGCGATATACTCATGCGGGTAATCCAGAACAAATGATACGTCAAATACTCCAACGGTGGGTTTCAAGGAGACTCTTATTTCAAATTCCTCATCGACACTCGGTTTCTCAGGTATAAGTTGAATTCCACACTCAAATGGTTTGAGGTGGCTCGAACTTGTTACATCAACAAAAGCCTTCGACGAGGGTTTTTGCTCAATAACCGTCGGTACATCGTTATTTAGTCCAGATATTGACCGAATACCCCAACCGCTGATGACTGATAGCCCGTTTGCTGCCTGTAGGAAACCATCCAGGTCTCTACCGTTCCATTTCATTCTGTAGTAACCAATCTGCAAATTGTCGTCATGAAGCAGTTTTCCCAGGGATTGTCCATCCTCTGTTTCCAGATCTATTCTTGCCGTTGTGAAATTATTGGTCACGAACTCACCTGAGAGTTGATCGCTTGAGTAGCTGCCGAAGTTGAGTCTGAAGGTAACCGTGACCGGATTTGAGTCCGAAACATCCAGAATTCTATCCTCCACATGGAGATCAGAGAGTTGTGGGAGGATATTGGTTCCCCCAAATTGAATCATCAAAGGGAGATGGTAACTCCGCTCCTCTGTGTCAAAAAAGACAATTCCTTCTTCGATACCCTCAACATACCTGGTTGATTCAACCTCAAGATTTATGCTCAATGTTCCATCAGGTTTGATTTTTACCATTTCACCGTCAAAATCAGTCTTCGTTCCGCCACCCAACGAAACATACCTGAAACTTCCTTCGATAGTGTGGTTCGAGATATTTTGCATCTCAAACTCGAACTTCGCCTTGTTGTCCTTGGCAACCGATGTCGCGCCAGGTGGTGAGAAAACAGCTTCCGCCTCAATTGCACTCTTCACATCAATCCTGCCAGAACCTTGCGATGTAAGTGGCGCATAATCGCCCGCAAAATCATTCCACAAAAGAGTCGCCGTCGACATCAGTCTAGCCTTGTAAAGCTCTGGTGTTTCATCTGGGAATTTCTGGGCAAGAAGAGCCACTGCGCCTGACACAATGGGGCAAGCCATCGATGTTCCCTGCTTCTCAGCCCAAACACTGACGCGCTCATTCGAATTCGCAACAGAGAGTGTCCTCAGGGTGCTGTAGATTCCCATTCCAGGGGCTGCAACATCTGGCTTAAATTTTAAATCGGGGGATGGCCCCGCTGAAGTGAAATATGCCAGTCTGCCATTAAGATACGTTGAGCTTATGGATATCTTGGTTTTTGAGCTTGAAACCCTCTTTAGCAAGTCACCTTGCATATAGGTCACAGAACAGGTTGGTATCAGCTCCGAATCGCTACCCATCTGGTCGATATCATCTGTTAAGGTAAGACCACCACTATATGGGCCGTAGGAATGGTTGTAAATAATGCAACCAGCCGCTCCGTGTCGGGATGCTCTTATGACTTTATATCTAAAATAGGCTTTGTCCTCAGACACTGGGCCTCTACCAATCAGAGCGATTTTCCCATCAAGGTCGAGTCCTTTGAAATCGTCATCAGAATTGCCGTAACCGCAATCGACTATCTCGTATTGCTCATTCTTCCATTCCGGAGAGCTATCAAAAAGCCCAGGTAAGACATCGTTTGAATCCTCATCTTCAATGTCAATCACAAGGTGTTTTGTGTCATCTGTTGCTGCCACCGATATGAGAGGTTCTATGCTGCTTGGGTAGCCAATTACCTTCGATTTGCCTGGCGCCCTTGCTCCGTTGTTGCCAGCCGCAGCGCAGAACGTAATTCCTGCATTGATTGCATTGAAATATATCGTGTCACTTAGTGTACCCACATTTCCACCTGCGGCGCCAAGGGACATGTTGACCACATCACATTTTGTAAGAAGTGCTGTTTCAATGGCTTTTTCAATATTCCCCGCCACATTGGTTCGTCTACCGCTTCCAGAGAAAACCTTAAACGCCACCAGACTGGCATCTGGGGCAACACCTTTGACTTTCCCGTTTGCCGCGACGATGCCGGCAACGTGTGTGCCATGATTCTGTCCATCAAAGTAGAATTCGTCATCTCCCGTAAAATCATAACCATCGACAACTTTGTAACCAGCGCCATAACCACCACCCAAATCCTCGTGGCGGTAGTCAAGACCTGAATCAATTATTCCAACCTTTATTCCCTTGCCGGTGATGTTGTTGCCATCTTTGTCTTTGAGTTTCCAAACTTCATCTGCTCTGATTTGTCCAATTGACTCATCAAGAAACAGTTCATACTCTGGCAATTTGTAAACATCAACAACACCTGGTAGGTTTTTTATTCTCTCAATGTCAGACTCATAAACCTCTGCTGAGAAACCCTTCTTAAAAACTGTGTATGTATGGTCTTTTGTGATAAACAGATTGTTGTTGTTTCTGTAGAAAGCTTCAACACTGTTCCCGGCGGTTGTCACAAGGGCATCCACAGCATAATCAAAACCTGGTATGTTTTTCTTCACATAGTTTTCCGGGAGAAACTTGGACACAGGAGCACCATCGAGTGTCACAACAATGTTGACGATATTATTTTTATAATTGGAAAATCCAACAAGGAAAACAGTCGAAGTAATGAGGAGTAATACCAGGAATATTGATGACACTACGCGCTTTAGCTGCATTGAAGCCTCCAGATTCATATGAGAAAAATACACACAAAATAATGAACAAACAAGGTGGAGGTTTAATGGGAATTCTTAAGAAAGGAAGTGGCGGGATCGAGGGGATTCGAACCCCCGGTCTTCAGCGTGACAGGCTGATGTGTTGACCGCTACACTACGACCCCGCAACGAGAGAGATTATAGATAAGCTCCATAATGTGTCAATTAACAACCAGAAGCTTACGTATTCACCAACTCTTTTGGTTACTACACTGCTTTTCCGAGTCCATCTTGTAGGTTACAAAAAAACTCACAAAATGGTGGGCGAAACAGGATTCGAACCTGTGACTTCTTGCGTGTAAGGCAAGCGTTCTACCGCTGAACTATCCGCCCAATTTGTCAAGCGGAGTTCATTTTATGGATAGCAGTGACTGGGTCAAGGTGTGGTCTTTTCCAATCCATTATTTAACGGAAAGGATTAGAACTTTGAACCGATTCGATGGGATTAAAAACTGGTGGAAAAGTGTCATTTCCCTCTCAGAAGACGGTCGTTGTTGTTTTTGATGCGCAGGTAAACTGTCTTTTTTCAACGGACTTTTGATTCGTCGTCAAAGCCCAAGTTTCATAAAATATACCGACTCGTAACCAAGTGTCCGCTTGATTGACCAGTTTGAAACCTCTTTTTCAATTTCAAATCCCATAGATTTGTACAAGCCTACGGCAACATCATTTTGTGAATTGACCTGGAGTGAGAGATAATCATATCCGTTTTTCTTGGCTAAATCCCTAACGTGGCCCACTAATCTTCTACCGACCCCCTCCCCTCTTGTGTTGAAGGAGACACAAATATGGTCGATGTGGACGGAGTTACTTGGAAAAAAACTTGGATTGAAAACAGAAACCAAACACCTGACCGCGTTTACAAAAGGCACAGTTTTAAAAATAGTCGTCAATGTCCTAAAGGGTGATCTCGCACCGTCCTTCGAGCCCTTGAACATACAACACCCAATAATGTTACCTTCTGAAACCGCGACAAGAGTGTGGTCGTCTCTGAAAACCTCCTCAAAATAATGTGGAATGTCAAATGGATTCAACCCAAACAGATTTCTGTATTCATGAAAGAAAGATGTTGCCATTAGTTTGCCAATGTCAGCCCACTCGCAATCAAAAGGTTTCCTTATCTCTATTTCGAGTTTTTTTGAATCCGTCATTTATGATTTGTATGATACACGTAATTCCAGAAATTAAAAAAGCCCCGAACAAATCGGGGCTCGTTTGTTTTGGGAGTGGTGCCGAGGGGGGGACTTGAACCCCCACGATTCTCACCATACGCACCTTAAACGTACGCGTCTACCATTCCGCCACCTCGGCAGTTTTTTTACTACATTGTCCAGATTTCAGGATTTACAACTGAGAGAAGGAATACAACGATGCCAAAAACGACAGCGCACCAGATAATGAGCTTATCGAGGAAAGCGTCTCTACCGCTTCTGAGCTTGAACTTGTGGGCTGTACCACCAATTGCGCCAAGACCAGAGGCCTTTGGCGACTGAAGCAGGTAACCCATCACAAGCCCCACACCACTCACTACTGCTATTAACATCATCACTGTTCTAAACAACTTGTATCTCCTTCATCCATACTTCTTTTAAGGTTGACTGGAAATATATACCAAACACATCGATTCAATTCAAGAGCAAAACATTAAACCCTCAAACCACTTGCCAAAGACGTATCATACTATAATATACAACAGATACTAGCTTTTACTTTGGAGGCGTTGAATATGGTAACAATTTCTGAACTTGGTAAACATGTTGGAGAGAGTGTTAAACTCGGTGGTTGGCTCTATAACAGCAGACACTCTGGTAAACTCGCATTCCTCGTACTACGTGATGGCACCGGCCTCTGTCAGTGCGTTGCTTTCAAAGGCAATCTTCCTGAAGATCAATTTAACCTAGCGACATCTTTGACACAGGAGAGTTCAATAGAAATTGTTGGAAAAGTCAAAGAACACCCAAAACAGCCTGGCGTTTACGAGATAGACATTGAGCATATCAACCTTCTCGGTGAGAGCATTGATTACCCCATCTCGCCCAAAGACCATGGCGTTGGCTTCCTTATGAAACACCGTCATCTGTGGCTTCGTTCGCAGAAGCAATGGGCAACACTCCGAGTTCGAGCAAGACTCACAAAAGCCATCAGGGACTTCCTTGATAATGAGGGATTTCTCTGTATCGATGCCCCCTGCCTTACACCAAACGCCTGTGAAGGCACAACAACTCTTTTTGAAACTGATTACTTCGGAGAACCGGCATATCTGAGCCAGTCTGGACAACTCTATAACGAGGCAACAGCTGCCGCCTTCCGCAAGGTTTATTGTTTTGGCCCAGTCTTCAGAGCTGAAAAGAGTAAAACCAGAAGACACCTCATCGAGTTCTGGCAGGTTGAGCCAGAAGCAGCATTTATGTCCCACGAAGAGAATATGTCACTCCAGGAAAGATTCATCGAGTACATTGTAGCTGATGTCCTGAACAACTGTCGTTCTGAGCTTGACATCCTCGAACGCGATGTCTCCAAGCTTGAGTGTATCAAGACACCATTCCCAAGAATGACATACACCGACGCTGTAAAGATCCTCCAGGAAAAGGGTTCTGAGATTCAGTGGGGCGGGGATTTTGGCGCTCCAGATGAGACGATTCTCTCTGATATGCACGACAGACCGTTGATTGTTGAAAAGTACCCGGCTGCCGTTAAAGCGTTCTACATGAAACGAGATCCAGAGGACAACAGAGTCGTGCTTTGCGACGACATGATTGCACCTGAGGGTGTTGGCGAGATAATCGGAGGTTCTGCCCGTGAGGACAACCTCGACATGCTGCTTGAGAGGATCAAGGATCACAACCTTTCTGAAGAGACCTTCAGTTGGTATCTCGACACCAGAAGATATGGAGGATTTCCTCATGCTGGTTTTGGTCTCGGTATTGAGCGCATGACGGGTTGGCTCACTGGAGCAGCGCACATACGCGAAGCGGTACCGTTCCCAAGGTTGCTTGATCATTTCAATCCGTGATAACCTATAAAAGTGAATTGAGCAGAATCAAAGAAGGCAATGAGCCAAAGCCCGTCTATTGGCTTGCCGCCAATCTTCCGTACATTGAGAAGCAGATAATCGATACAATCGGTGACAGACTCGGTGGGAAAACGTTATCGGTAAAAAACATCAGTGTTGAAGAAATCGATCCGGTTGAGTTTGAGAGCATCATCTGCTCTGGTAACCTTCTCTCAGGAGGGGTGCTGGTTGTCGCAACCGACGCCAAGAAAATCAAAGGCGACAAGGGCAAGAGGCTGATTGAATCCCTAAAACGAATAGCTCCTGGAAACGTTGTTATTTTCACCGAGGCTGACATACCAAAAAACACAAGTTTGGGGAAATACCTCGCAACCGAGGTTTGTGTAATCACAGAAACCGGCATCGACCTTAATACTATCAGAAGATGGATAAACAAGAGGGTTTCAACAAACGATTGCCACATCACAAAGGACGCCATTGAACTACTCATTGACCACACAATGGGTGATATGGCGACACTGTCCTCTGAACTCGACAAACTCACAGCATTTGTGGGAAAAGACGAGACGATAACATCAGCGATAATAAAAAGTATCATCCCGAAGAAAAAAGACCTTATCATCTTTCAAGTACTTGATGCTCTTGCAGACAGGAATATCGCCCAAAGCATCCAATATATCCACGAATTGATTGTAAACGGCGAACCACCAGAGCGTGCTCTCGTGATGATTTATAACCACTTTATGAAGGTGCTGCTTGCTGGAAAATTGACAAGTGAAAAAATGTCTCAGCAGCAGATAGCATCAAAGCTCTCTTGTCATCCCTTCGTTGCTAAGAAAGCAATTGCAGCATCAAAAAGGTTTGATAGCAGGGAATTGATGACCTATTTGAAACAGATTCAAGATGCCGATATTGCCGTTAAAACTGGCAAAAGCACAGCTATGTTTGCGCTTGAGACAGCGCTGTTTCAATTCATTAACTGAGATTTTCTCCACGAACGCAAAAGCCCTCCTGCATAAAATCGCAGGAGGGCTTTTCTATCCTATCGAATCTCTTTTGTACTACTTTATCTTATCTCTGAAATCAGCCGATGTCATTCCTCTGCTGTTCCAAAATTTCTTTGCCTTCATTTTCTCTCTTGGCCCAATAACAAACAGGCAGTGGTCATCACCAGTTGAGAGACACTTTGTTTCAATCACCGCAAGCTTTCTCTGGGTGAAATCCTCAAGATACGCGGCCAGCATCCCAGCATAGAGGTGGCAGGCGGGTCTTCCGATATTGCCAACGATGCCAGCATATGCAGAATTCTGTATCTTGACCTCGAAGATGGTTTGATTGTCTTTGTAACCAGGTTCTATCTCGACTCTACCAAAACCAGATCTGGCAAAGGCTTTGTCCATAGCCACCGAATAAGCTTCCTCAGACATATCAAGAACAGATTCAAATCCAAGGGCTTTCAGTGTCGGGGCGAGAGTCATCTCGTGGTGCTTTTTGCTCCACCAATATCCAAGATGATAAAGAATGAAACCACCGGATTCTCCTGTGAAATCCTCCACCATTTTTTGAAGACCGAGAATAAACACCTCGTCGAGGAAGAGTGTTCTCACTCCCGATGTCGGCATCACAATCCCGGTTTCCATATTGATATCAAATACTGGGGGGTCAAAAAATCCTTTTGGTGGTTCGTAACTCATACATCCACTCCATCATATGGGTTGAGGAATCTCCCAATCAGGAATACGATTGAGAGCAGGATTGTTACAAAACCAAGCAAGTCAAACATCCTGGGGATACATGTGTAGTCGTTCACATGGCTCAGGAAAAAGGACAAATCTATCACCCAGGCAATCAGGATTAGAATCATCCCAGCAACGAACCCCTTGAAATACCTGGCGAAAAGCCCTCTTCTGAACTCACTGATTACCTTGAAGCTGAAAAAAAGGATCAGCACAATCGTCAAAATGACTGCCCCTTTAATCAGCAGCATCGCCAAATTCATGTTTGGCTACTCCCCCTGGTTTGAACTGTTGAACCTCTTCATCAAACGGGATTTCTTTCTGGCTACTGTGTTTCTGTGGAGAATTCCATGTGCTTCAAGCTTATCAAGCTTCTTGATTGCAAGCTTAACAGCTGCTTCGGAGTCCTCAGTGCCAAATGAAGCGAGTGCCTTCTTGATTGCTGTCTTTGTTTCTGACTTCTGTGAAATATTTCTCACTCTGCGTCTTGCAGACTGTCTCACAGACTTGATTTGCGATTTATGTCTAAGCATTTACCTTACTCTCCTAGTTTCAAATACTGCGATATTCTATTATGAGTTAATCACCTGTCAAGGCTTGACAGGCAAAAGAGCTGCAATATACTAGCCTTTTGCATATAGGAATATTGGAGGATATAGACAATGGCACAGCCCAAGAAAAAACAGACTCCCAGGAGACGAAGACTGCGCAGGACACATCAGAAAATCGATGTGCCAAACCTTTCGCCATGCAGCAATTGTGGTAAACCAATCCTTTCACACAGAGTTTGTCCATTCTGTGGACACTACGGTGAAAAGCTTGTGATCGCCCAAAAGGTGAAGAAAGAAAAGAAGGCTGAAGCTTGATAAAAGTCGCTCTTGACGCCATGGGGGGCGATAACGCCCCTGATGAAATCGTCGCCGGAGCGATTCTAGCCAGAAAGTGCGTCAACACTGATATCACGCTGGTCGGAGACAAGTCTAGAATAAGCGCTCTTCTTGAGCGCTTTGATTCTCCGTACTCCTTCCCAGTTGTTCATGCTAGTGAAGTTGTAGATATGAATGAGCTGCCTAGTGAAGCATTGAGAAAAAAGAAAGATGCTTCGATTTTTATTGCCACAAAACTCGTGGCTGAGGGCAAGTGTGATGCAGTTGTTTCAGCAGGAAGCACAGGGGCCCAAATGGCTGGTGCTCTGTTTATTCTCGGAAGGATAAAGGGGGTAGACAGACCAGCCATTACCACAGTCTTCCCAACAATCAATGGAAAATACTGCCTTCTATCTGATAGCGGAGCGGTACCAGACGCGAAGCCTCGCAACCTCATGGATTTCGCAAGGCTCTCTTCTGCCTACTGCAGAATCGCTTATGGCATCGAAGAACCAAGAGTAGGACTCGTCAATATCGGCGAGGAGGCGGAAAAGGGCTCCGAACTTACAAAGGCCACACATCAACTCCTCACCAAGAGCGAGTTGAATTTTGTTGGAAATGTCGAACCAAGTAACCTTCTCAAGGGTGATGCTGATGTTTTCGTCTGTGATGGATTTACGGGAAACGTTGTCCTCAAATGCATTGAAGGTATAAGCAGCGATCTCATGGGACTCCTAAAAGACTCAATCTCTTCGAGTTTTACCTCAAAGATTGGTGGGCTGCTCATTAAAAGAAGCATCAACAAAATCAAAGGTATGCTTGATTATTCAGAGTATGGAGGAGCACCGCTCCTTGGAGTCAACGGACTCTCCATCATCTCACACGGTCGCTCCAACAGAAAGGCGATTGCGTCAGCAATCAAGCTGGCTGTGACTTGTGCTAAAAATAAGCTCAACCAAAATCTTACGCAGGCAATGCAGTAAACTGAGCAAGACTCAGCAAACCCTTTTTAGAAAATTGGGGTACAGAAAAAGGGACAGACAAATCTTCATCGAAGCGCTTTCCCACCCGTCATATGCATCAGAGAATAGGTGTAATTCATACCAGAGACTCGAGTTTCTCGGTGATTCTGTTGTAGGTTGTTATGCTGCAAACAGACTCTTTAAGGAGAACAAAGACTGGCAGGAGGGTCAACTCACAAGAGCCAGGGCGTCAATTGTTTCACAATCACCACTGGCAAATATCGCAAGGGAACTTGAAATTGGCGAATGTATCCTACTTGGAAGGGGCGAGGATGCATCAGATGGCAGGGACAAAGATTCAATCCTTTGTGACGTTTTCGAGGCACTTATTGGTGGCCTGATGCTCTCGCGAGGAATAATCCAGACATTCAAGGTGCTTGATAGGTTGAGACTTGTTCATACCCATAACTACACTGAAGACCCCAAAAGTAGACTTCAGCGATACGCAGTATCAAACGGATATGAACTACCAATCTACAACACAGAACGTGTTGAGATGATCGATGGCAGGGAGTATTTTCACGTGTCCGTGCTCCTCAAGCCAACTCAAGATTCAAAAGGTCTAAAATACAAGACTGTCGGTAAAGGCTACTCAAAGAAAAGCGCGTCATTCTCAGCTGCTGAGGATGCGCTGAACAAGCTCAAATTTAATTCCGCAGGTAGAAGGGAATAAAAATATGAATCTTATAACCATTATTGGCATAGCATTTGGACTCGCAATGGATGCCACAGCGGTTTCAATTGCGAGTGGTATTTATATCAAAGAATCTCCCATACCAAAGGCTTTGAAAATGGCTTTCTTTTTTGGATTGTTCCAAGGAGCAATGCCCATCCTGGGTTGGTTTGCTGGTAATACGTTTGCGGGATATATCGATGTCTGGGACCACTGGGTTGCCTTCGTTCTCCTCGCGTTTATTGGTGGTAAGATGCTCTATGAGAGTTTTGATAACAAGGATAAAATCACACAGGATCCAAGTAAAGGTTGGCTTCTTATCACACTGGCAATAGCCACAAGTATTGACGCACTAGCCGTTGGTTTGAGTTTCTCTATGCTTGGTGAAAACATCTGGATCCCTTCGCTTACTATCACCGTCATAACGTTTGTCTTATCTGTTCTGGGTGTTCTATTTGGAAGCAAGCTTGGCGCGAAATGGACGAAAGGAGCAACTTTTGCAGGCGGACTCATCCTTATCGCAATTGGAGTAAGGATAGTCATTACGCACCTTATAGCTTGACAGGATAACGGCTCATGCACCAAAATGGTTCACGTAAATATAGGATTTTAGTTTATACCTTGTCCATTAACTGAAATGCTATTCTAAAATGATCATGTGCCACTGCAAAAAATAAGGAGCTCAACTGATAGATCGCATGACTAACTTATCAATTGTGTATCTCTTTCCTATCCAATCCCTGATTTTCATCTTTTTTGTGTTTCAAATTTCCCTGTACGAGTTCATTTAAACTTGATCCCCGGTTTTTCCATTCAGTCTTTTATTTGATTCCTGTGCAGTCGACTCTCAACAAGCACATACGCCAAGGGGTTATAACTCTCAAAAAGTTTATACAGTCAAAAAATCACGCATCATAAATATATCCGATTTACATCAATTATCACAGATTAATACCACCTGACTCAAAGCTCAAAAATCAAAACCCACAACTCTGGAAAACAATCAACCGACAACAGTTTCAAAATAGACGTGGTATATATGAAATATAAAAAAGCCCCTGTTGCCAGGGGCTTTTTTTAATGTATTTAGAAACTTAAGCAGATTCTATGGCTCTTTGTATCTGTCCTCAATTTCCTGATTGACTGCCTGTCCAGCCTCAGTCATCTTTGTGAGATAGTCGATGAAGGCTTTCCTGACATACACACAGCTGGATGAGACATCGCTCATCTTCTCAGACAATATCTCGTGACCAAATGTCGGAAGGGTGTAGTACTCCCTGGCTGGGATTGCCACAACATACTCATCTTTGCTGTTGTTTTTAACAAGTGTTCTGTATTCCTCATCTGGAGTGAACTTATATCCCTTACCGATATGAACCTCAGAAACACGGTTTCCTGGCTCAGAGCTTCTTGAGAAGATGAAGACCATTCCATGTGTCTGAAGCTGTCCGCGCTCTCCAGAGACCGATGATTCACAAATCTTGTAGAGGTCGCGACCAAGAACCTTGCCTGTTACCCAAACATCCTCATATGGGAGCACATTGTAAACGCCACCCAGGGTGATGTTGCCAGGAGCAAATCCTTCCCATGCATGGTCGGATGGATAGAGAACGATGTCAGCGCCAAGCTGTTCGGCAATCGATGATGTGATAACATCACCAAGTCTGCACTCGTTGGCACTGTCATAGTTGAGGCCTGTCTCTGTTTTTGCGACAACTCTGTCATACTCACCCTTTACTGCAGCTCTGGCAGTCTTAAGGAATGACTCGACAGCCGTCCAAAGTTCTGTTGCCTGAGTTCTAACTGTTTCTGGCTTATTGAGTGTGTACTCATTTATTCCAATGACCTTATCGATGGTTCTATTCTTTGTGTCGAATGTGACCTTCGCAAGACCGACTGATGATGCGCCCTCTCCTGGTCCAACAACCCACAGACCATTTGCGGGAGCGACGAAGGCTTGTGGCGAACCAGAAACAAACAGCACATTCACGCCGTTAAGAGCATTTGCAAGCACCGAAGCCGGGCCTTTGAAACCCTCTTCAGCGGTCTTACCAAGCTCAATGTAGCCACCTGCTGGAGCAATCGCGACGATGATTTCGGCGCCCTTTGACTTAAGAGCGGATGCCTCGGTATTGATTGCCTTTGCCATCTCGGTAATGACAACCTCACCCATCTCTCCTTCACAAACAAACTTGCTTGTGTCAGGATTCATCGCACCAACAATACCGACCTTAATTCCGCCAACATCCTTGAGAACCGATTTCTCAACACCGGCAAGACCAGTAACATTCGCGCCAAGTACTGGTGGAGTTATTTCGGTAACCTGCTTGGCAATATCTGCAGCACCATGATAGAATTCCTTCGATCCAAATGTTATCGCATCATAGCCAAGAGTATTGATGAGTCCGGTCGAAACCTTACCATCGCCAAGCTCTGCCCATGCTGAACCCTGAGCGAATCCGCCAGCGTCAACGAGGATATTCGCGGCATAAAGACCTCTCATGTTGCCGATTGTGTAGGCAAGACCCATCGCACCACCGACTGGTCGGTCATTGTCTGGGTCAATACGCCAAGTGTCAAGCTCTGTTCTGTAGTCTGCTGTACCCATGAGTGCAACAACTGGGAATCTTGCCTTCGCCATGAGTGTGGCAACCTCGGAGCGTCTGATGTTGTTCTTTGGTTTGATTGTAAATTTGCCATCATCAGCAGCATAACCCGAGACGAGACCAATTTTTGTTGCGTATGCAACATACTTCTTGGCATAGTCAGAGCAATCGTTGGCATCGAGGAAGTTCTTCTCAAACTCAGCCATTTCGGCTGCTGTCATAGCCTCCGCCTTGGCTTTGTCACCTGAGGAGAGGACCATATTGACCATGATGTCTTCTCGAGTTGCGTTTGCGTTGGGACCAAAGTTGCCCGATAGCCAGAACCACATTCCCTTGGCTACTCCACCTTCGATGTATGGATATGCCCAGTGGCTTGATGGAACATCAGCAAATGTACCCTTAGCTGGTTTTGCCTGGGGGTGATCATAAATGTTGAGACACATAACAGCAGCAGCGGCTCTTGTGATGTAGTTGTCTGGGCTGTATCTGCCGAACTGGTCTCCAGCTACAATCGATTTCTCCATGAGAACATCGACATAGTCGTATGACCAATGATGAAGGTAGTCCGGAACAACAAACCAGTTCTTGGACTTCTTGCATGGCCATGAGCTGTTATTTTTTCTAATGTAGTTCTTTATTGATGTTCTGAGGTCTTTTCTTGTCTCTGTCACCTTAGCACCACTGAAATCATAGCCACCTTGACCAAGAGCAATGTAGCTATGAGTAGCAACGGTGTAGGTCTTTGACATTGAGAGGTCGTTTCCATTCATCTTGATGTAGCCGACTGGGTCTTTGCCCTCTCTGATGTCGATATAATAATCAATTCCCTTTGCGACTATAAAGTTTACGTCGCCCTCGGTATTGTAAACCGAGGCTGCATGAGCAAGGGCATTTTTAATCTGCTGGCCAGTGAGTTCGATTGTGTAAATCTTGGCATCTTTTGGATAAAGCTCAAAGAGGTCACCCTCTGTGAACATACCCTTTTCAATCCTTGCCGATGTTGTCCAGATGTCGGTCATAGCAATGTCAGCGCTTGTTTCTGCGAGCATTACATCACATGCCATCTCAACAAGCTCTGAGTCCTGAAGTCTTGCGAGTTTCGAATCAATCGCGCAAGTGACTTCGCCGATCTTAAGGCTATATTCCTGGTTCATGACATTCTTCGAAGACTTGAAATCATTCATAATCTCAGCGTCAGGAGTGATTTCCTGGTTGAGAACGGAGAATCTTGATTTCATCTGTCTTCTGCCATTGATTTTCCTAAAGACGTAAGGCTTGACTGGGCATGTGCATTTCTCAAGAACGAAGTCCATTCTGCCGAGAGTGATACCGTCTTCCGGAAGCTGGCAGAACAATGTTTCGTGAAGGGCACCGCCGCGCTCTGGTACAAGGAAGATCTCCTGCTGAACGGCAAGACCTGGGGAGGTTGAACAGACAAAGTCGATGTGGGTGATATCCTGGATTGCCTGGTACAGAGCGTTCTCTTTCCAGGTTCCATCAGAATTCTTCTCAAGACCAAGGTCGGTGAGAACAACTATGAAATCGGCTTTTTCGCCGGTTTCTTTGAGAGTCTCCGCATGCTCCTGGGCTTTGTCAACATAGTTCTCAAGCTCAAGCGAGGATGAACCAAGTTTCAGATTGGTTGGGTTTTCCCAGCTGAAAACGGCTGGATTGGTAAGACCGACAACACCATATCTGAGAGGGTGAGCAGCGGTTGGGATCTTGTAAACCTTCATGATGTACTCATCAGAAAGTTTCTTTCTCTCTTTGCCAACAACGACGTTTGCTGTAATCCACGGGAAATCAGATTTTGTTTTAAGTTTCTCTCTAATTGATGGGTTGATTGCAAACTCGCTTGCACCATAAAGTTTCGCATCATAAGCAATCTTGTTCATCGCTCTGATTGTCGGATGGACATCCTCGAGATTCTTGTCGACAAAGAGGAAGCCGGTCTTGCTGCCCATGATGGAGTTACCGGCATCAAGCACTAGTGTGTTTCCGCCGTATGGCCACCATGTTCTATCATTGGTAAGCTCTTCTCTGATATCATCAATCTTTGTGCGAGCTTTTGCGTAACCGCCATAATTTGCCTCGCCCTTATAATTGAAGGGCTCAACGTTTCCATGCATTCCGCCTGTGAAAACAACAGTGAAGGGCAGGTACTCGACAGCTTCTGCGTTTACAGATTCATTCCACGGAACAACGGGCAGAAACGCCGAAATTGCAAGCACAAAAACGATTGCCGCGGCAAGGGTCTTTTTCAACGACAATGCCATATAAGTCTCCTCCTTAAAGCGCATCGCAGCGTTTTGGATACTTAGGCGAGTATAGAGACCGTAAAAAATAAAAACAAGGCATCGAATTAAAAAATAAGGTTATCCTTTTAATTTTTATAATCTCGTCAAAACCAAAAACTTCTTGCGTTATCATTCTGTCTATATAGATTCAAATCCAAACAATATGGTATAATGTATGATGTGGGTTATGCAAAAGGAGTGTAAAAATGCAAAAAACCGTTAGAATGCTTGTTTGCGCAGTTTTGTCAATGCAGCTTATCGCTGCGGGCTTCGCAAACGGAACATATGCAAGCGAAGAGGAAACAAAAGCTAATAGTATGTACCCGGATGTCATTGCTCATTCTCTGCCTGCAAGAACATTTTGCAAACCAGGTATGATTTTTGCTGATGATTACAGAATTTTTGTCGTTGATGAGGGAGCATCAAGGGTACAGAGTCTTTTTACACAGAATGATTTTGTGTATGAGACCTATGGAACAAACGAGGGACAATTGCACACCCCAGGTGACGCCACCACATTCCGCGGTATCCCTTACATCACCGATACAGTGAATGATAAAATCCTCGTTTACGACAAGAGGGGAGCTTTTGATTACGAGTTTAGAGTGTACGATTCAAATCAGAATCAGGTGCTTGATGCCCCAATTGGAATAACCACCTGGAAAGAAAAACTCTATATCGCAAATAACGCGAGGGGAAACATTATCGTAACAGGTGTCGATGGCAGCTATGCCTTCACCATCAATATTGAGGAGAGCGGTGCAGAACCTGTGGGTATCTTTGCTAATGAAGACAGGCTTTTTGTGACTGACCCACACAAAGACAAAGTATACATCTACAGCACTGAAGGCGCGTTTATCAATTCATGGTTTGCCGATGATCCATGGGGGATTTGGGTAAAAGACGAAAAAGTTTATATTGCATCTCCAACCCTCAACACTGTAAGTATTTACGATGTCAAAGGAATGAAACAGGCTGAGATAAATCAAAGCAACATGTCAAAGGGCAATTTGGTGTCTCCTAAGGGTGTCGCAATCCTGGGTGACAGGATTCACGTTTCCTCCATGGGAACAGATTCAATCGAGATATTCACGCTTGACCTACAACACGTCGGTCAGTTTAATGCAGAAACAAACGTGCCAGATGGCTCAATAACAAGACCTGTCAAGGTCGAGACAAGCGGCGCAAATATCTATATCGTGGACAGTGCCAGATCAATCATCACAACATACAAGAAGACAGGTCAATATGTGAAAGAGACCAAGATAAAAAGCTCAATGGATGTTGAGATTATCGAGCCATCAGGCGTTGCCGTTGACAACAAAGGCAACTTCTACATTAGCGACAAGGGCGCTCATGACATCAAGGTACTCGACAAAGATGGAAATCACATTAGAACTCTCTCCGAAAAGGGTTACGCACCCGGCAAGCTAAATATGCCATCCGACATCTGTATCAGTCCCACAGGTGAGAAGATATATGTCTCTGATACTGGGAATCACAGGATTCAGGTGCTATCCATTGAGGGTGACTACATAGACAGGTTTGGCAGTTTTGGTCATGCACCAGGTCAACTCGTGCTGCCTGCAGGCATTTGCATCTTCGACAACTCCATTCTGGTAGCTGATTCCGGTAACAACAGGATTTCACAATTCTCCCTCGACGGCAAGCCAATAAAAGTCATCGGCACAAAGGGCAGGGGCAGGGGACAGCTTCTGAGTCCGATGGACTGCTCGGTGGACGCATCCGGCAAGATATACGTTGCCGATACATACAATCACAGGATTCAAGCATTTGACGCTGAGACGGGTTTCTCTTGGGAATTTGGTCTTGGTGGTGGTCCAAACGATCAATACCACATGACTGAGGCGGTTTGTCCAGAACCAGAGCATGATCCGAAAGCCCAGGGATTCTTCAAGTTCCCGATGGGTATTGTCGCTGACGAATTCGGTTGCTTCGTAGCTGACACATTCAACTCCAGAATCCAGTATGTCGACTACAACAACATCTACAGTGATATCAGATATACGGTATCTCCAACCATTGTGGACTTTGGTGTATTGCCAGTTGGCACAACAGACACGAGAGAACTTCATCTGAAGAACTACTCAGGTGGTGAAATCAGTGGTCTGATAATGATTCCAGATGACGTAAAATGGCTCACAACAAGAAAAGCCTCATTTATCGGTGATAAAGAGATAATCGAGCTCATGGTCGACACAAGTTCAATGACAAATGGTGTTTATGAGACAGATATCGAGATAGCCACAAACAAAGACGGATCTAATGATCCCCAAAGGGTTCATGTCAAATTGACCGTCGGTGATTCCTATGGTTATGTGTTCGAGGTCAAACCAATCGTCATAAGAGAATCATCCAACCGCATTGATTTGCCAATCAAGCTCAACCCACAGAACGGTTTCACAAGCACAATTGCTTTGAGCGTCGAAAACACTCCACCAAAAACATACGGTCAGTACACAGAGAATCTGATTAAGGTTGAAGAGGACTCACCAACAGAGACAACACTCTCAATCAGATCATCCTACAACATCACACCTGGTGTATACACGATTAAAATCGGTGCCGAAACACCAAAACTCGGATACAAAGTAACAGCAAACTTCACGCTCATAATCACAAAAGTCACGAAGTCCATTCCAAGAGTCGTACTTGGTGAGACCTTCACCGCTGAATGGTGCATCAACTGCCCATACTCCCACAGAGCAGCTGAAAGGCTCGTTCACGAATATGGGAACCAGAACATTGTCTGGATTAACTACTACGTCGAAACAACCAAAGTTGACGAGGCTCACCTCTATTATCCACCCGCTGATAAACGCTACAAGTGGTATCCCGGGCAGGGCCTCCCAACAACATTCTTCGATGGCAAAAACTCAGTAGTTGGTGGTGATACACCAGATGAGCGCAAGATGCCACCTGACGACAAGATGTCTTGCGATAAATTTTCAGGTACCACATTCACATACCTCAGATACCTCAAAGAACTTCTAGACAGAGTTCCTGAGCCTTCTCAGCTTTCAATCTTTGTCGACGCAAAGGTTGAGGATAGGACAATAAACGCCAACCTTGAGCTTGAGCTGATTGAAAGTCTGGGCAATGTGAAGAACATGGCTCTATATGTGGTACTGGTCGAAGATAACATCTTCTTCCCAGCACTTAACACAGATGAATATCACAACCTCATCTGCAGAGAGATGTACACTGGCCCGCTCGGAGAAAACATTGAGTTGATTGAGGGTCAGATTCTAACCAGGCAAATGCAGCTTCGAGTCCCATCATATGTTGAACTCAAGAATGCGGGACTTGTAGTGTGGGTGCAAAATAATGCATCAAAAGAGGTCATCCAGACTTCAATCGTCAGATTTCAGAATCAACCAGTACTCGATTCGTACATCATTACAACCGACGAAGAGAACGTAAAACTTGAGGTCGCAGGGGAAGCTGAACTCTCATACAGAATAACAAACACATCCACACACCACATCGATGTCGAATGCACCCAAAAATTCAATGCAGATGGCTGGGATTTCATGCTTTCGGTGGATGGACTTGAGGTTGATGAAACAACAATCATCAGCCTGTCTCCCATGGAGACAAAGACTATTATTGTAAACACCATTCCTCCATCAGACGCAGAACCCGGTGATACTGCTGACTTTACCATATTGACATCCACAGAATACTCCGAAACAAAAAGAACAACCATTTCAGCAATGACAATCCCAAGACTCCCACCCGACTTCACATTTGAACCAGACAAAAACAGACTGGAAATCACACAGGGTACATCCCAGGAGTTTGAGATTATCATCGACCCAATCAATGAGTTCGATGGCCCAATCACCTTGACAGACTGCACCAATGAACCATCAATCAAGGTTGAATTCGACCCACCCCACGGTGTACCTCCCTTCAAGACAACAGTCAAAGTTACTGGCGGAGACGACCTTCAGGTAGAGGACTACAACGTTTGCATCATTGCTACTGGCATCTCAAGCATTGGCGAAGAGATTGAACATCGAGTCTCTCTGCCCGTCGATGTTATGTATGCAAAACTTGGAATTTCAGCGACTCCAACAAAGATCATCAGTTGCTCCGAAAACAAGTCCTGCCACAGCGCCCAAATCGACATAGATATCAACTCACCAGTTCCTATAACAGAGATTAGATTTTCTGTGAGATACGACCCATCGGTGCTAACTGTGACTCATCACGAAAGTGGCAACTTCTTCTCGCACAACCTGTCTGCTTTCAATTTTCTAGACAGAACATCCGAAGGCAGAATCACAGTTCAGATCGTCAGCGATGAGCCGATGTATGGGAAGGGTAAGCTCTGCACCATCATCATGCGTGGTGTTAAGGGAGTCACAAAGAAGGATTCGAGTGTAGAGGTCTGCGACGTCAACGCAATCGGAGTTGACGGCAAACCACTTCTGGCAAACATCGGATGCACACACCAATCCATAGATATCATCTCTACCCTCCCTCCACCGCTGCTCTCAGTTGATATTGACGACGGTACATATGTTGACCAGGAGAGTATCCTCATAACCGGTATGGCCAAAACCGGAGATCCAGACTACCCGCTCATCCTCTCAATTAACGGCAGGAATGTCACAGTTGGAACAGACGGCAAGTGGGATTTCTTCGCAACACTTCGCGAGGGTCGCAACAGCTTTGTTATAATTGCCAGAGATGAGGCTGGCACGTCAACAGCAAAGAGAATCGTTGTCAACAGGGACAGCACTCCTCCCGCAATCGGCATCTCCAACTACAAGGATGGAGAGATCATCACAGACTCCATCATAGAACTCACTGGTTGGGTTGACGAAAAAGCTGATGTCAAAATCAACGGTAAACCAGTCGAGTGCGATAAGTATAATGAATTCACGACGAGTGTTGTTCTGAAGCAGGGAGAAAACATTATAAAACTTGAGGCGACAGACATCATGGGTAGAACAGTCACTGTCGATTTCAAGCTGATAGTGACATCTGGTATGAAGATTGAGCTTTGGATTGGTAGCAAGACTATGGTCGTCGATGGGAAACAGATGACACTTCCCCAAGAGCCTGTCGTGTCTTCTCCGCCACTCCCAGCTGAGTTGGCAAACAACACCTACATGCCGATTCGAGAAGTTGCCGAAACACTCTACGCAAAGGTCGACTGGGACGGTGGAGAACGAAAGGTCACACTCACACAGAATTTCCAGGGAAAGACAAAGATTGTTGAACTCTGGATTGGAAAAAAGACAGCGAGAATTGACGGAACTGAGGTTTGGATTGACAGCAATCACAAGCTTTATCCAGCCATCGTCAATAACAAAACGCTCCTTCCACTCAGATTCGTTGGCGAAACGCTTGGGGCTGATGTTGAGTGGATTGCAGCAGAGAGGAAAATCGTCCTTACATTCCCGAAAAAATAGATAAATCGATGATAGAAAAATTACTTGAAACGGCGAGGTCAAAGCATGCCAGGTGGGGTGTCTTTGGCGTCGCCGTTGGCATATCCGTGGGGATTATTGTGGGAATCAGTCTTTCATCACAATCTGTTGCCAACCAGACAGACAGCTACGAGAACGCAAAGGTTGCTGCGGGAAAACTCGGTTGGGACATTCTTGACAGACTCACCACATCATCCGAGCTTGTGAATAGATACGACGAGTTGGATAGACTCAATCTACAGTTATCCGAGTTGGTTGCTCAGTCGATTGACAATACCAACAACAACTCCGCTCAGACAGAGAGCACACCCAAAGTGGAAAAGCTACCCGATTTCGGCAGTGCCGTTACATCTTCGATGAATCCAACCACAAAGACAGACACAGACACAAAAAATGACGAAACGTCAACTCCAACCACAACAAAATACAAGGATGGTGTAGGCCCAAAAGATATTCACCAAGCATCGCTTGAAGAAATAGACGCAATTCCGTATGTCAAACCTCAAGCCGCCAAAGAGATTTTTAACTATTTGCAAAATAATAGAATAAACAGCTTTGATGAGTTAATCACCTTGGATGGTGTGGGAGAGAAAACCATAGAGAGACTCAGGGAGCGGTACCACATTAAATGAGTCCCATCGTTGCATCAGCCATCTCAATGGTTCTTGGTGTGGCTATCGGACTACAATTTAACATTGAGCCAGTCTACATTTTTTCATCCTGGTTTGTTCTTACGTCATTTCTGCTGCTGCCACTGTCATACAAGACAATCATAAAGTATTGCTGCATTTTCCTAGCGATTGGCATCACAGTTTCCACATTTTACCAGTCAAAAAACAACTTGACACAATCGAACTATTTTCAATCCAATAAAATAACACTTTCAGGAGTGGTCGAATCCATAGTAGAAAACAAAGAGTCCAGAGCTGTATTTGAGGTAATCCTCGACGATGAAACCTCAGAGATTCTGGGGGAGAGGCACATAAGGTGCTACTCACCCCATGCTCCAGAGCTTGCGATTGGTGATTCAATATCAGTTGTTGGCTACATCGGCATACCACAAGAATCATCCAATCCTGGACAATTCGACTTCAAGGAGTATCTCGCAAACAGAGGCATTCGCCACTACATCAAAACATACACCAAACCAGAGGTCTTATCTCACAACCCACATACGCTAAGGGGTATCGGCACCAACATCAGAAACAAGGCATATTCTACATTTGATAAATACCTCCCCGAGCGCAGTGCAAGAATACTTGATTCGATGATGTACGGAAGAGCCGATCTTCCAGAGGACATTGAGAGACTGTTCCAAAGAACTGGCACTTACCACCTTTTGGCTGTCTCAGGTTTTCATGTTTCAATTATTGTCTTCTCAACGTTTTGGCTTCTAATGTGGATTTTTGGCTCAAGAAAAGGAGCGATATTGGGAAGCATTGCAATCGGTATCCTATACGCATCGATTGCCAGCTTCACACCGTCCGTCTCAAGGGCACTCGTCATGGTTTCGCTCATCCTGGGATCAATGCTTTTTGGGAGAGAATATTCAAAGGGTTCTGGTCTCTCAGGCGCTTTGATAATTCTCCTTCTTGTTAATCCGAGCTGGCTTTATTCTCCTGGATTTCAACTCTCGTTTGTCTCAAGTTTTGCCCTCTTTATAGGAGCTCCACTGATTTTTGAGAGGATTAAACAGGGGACATGGTACACAAAACCGCTCGGAATCTTCTTGACATCCGCTCTTATTACTGTTCTTACACTACCAATTCAGGCTATTCATTTTCACACGCTCTCTGTCATCTCTCCTATTGCCAATATTTTCGCTCTTCCACTTTCTGTTTTGATTGTTCCACTTGGAGCATTATCAACCCTCTTTGCTATCGTTTTTGAGCCGCTGGTGGCTGTTTTCGCCTGGCTTGCGTGGCCTGTAATATCCCTTTTGTCTATGATTTTGTCACTTCTGTCAAAGCCATTCTTTGTCTTATCGATTGCATCAATGCCCACTTTTATCTGGATTCCCTATTATCTCTCCCTCATCATTGGTTACAACTCATACAAACCAGCTGGAAAGCTTAAGGGGCAGATCATCAGAAAAGCCCTTGCGGTGGTGTCTGTGGTTTTCCTGCTGTTTTCTGTCGGGTTCTTCGTGGGAGCCTCAAATGAGAGAATCACCAAAATAACATTCCTCGACGTTGGTCATGGTGACTCATGCTTCATCAGGACATCAAGAGGAAGCACAATCCTTGTTGACGCCGGAGGTTCAGCACCCTACTCAAGCTTTGACCCCGGCGCATCGATTGTCGTTCCATACATAAGACAGCTTGGAATAAACTCGATAGATATCGTGATTGCAACTCACCAAGACCAGGATCATGTTGGTGGATTATTGGCAGTTTTGAATGAATTCACAGTTGGAAAAATTTTCGTCTCTGGTGTTGAAAATGAGAACTTCAAATCAAACGATCTTGAAAACCTTATGGAAAACTTAGGGATAGAAGTGATCACACCTCCATTCGGTCACACAGAAAAGATTGATGATACCACAGAAATTACGTTCCTTGGAATCACTGGTAGACTTGATGAGTCTGATAAAAAACTTGACACTAACAACAGCAGTGTGGTAGTAAGAATCGTGTCCGAAGGGGTGAGTGTCCTTCTAACGGGTGATATCCAAGCAGTTGGCATGGAATTTGAACTCATGACTCCTGAGCTTATTGATGCCGATGTGGTCAAGCTTCCACACCATGGAGGCTGGTGCGACGAGTTTCCAAGATGGACATCTGCCGTCTCACCTGGTCTGGCAATCAACTCCGACAGCGCCTATTCAGGCTCTGGCGCACACAGTAAGGTCGAAGAAACACTCAAGGAACAAGGGGTTCCAATACTCTCTACCGCAAGATGTGGGGCAATAACGCTCAATATCATAGATGGTGAGTTGAAGGTTGAAACCTTTACTCAAAGGTAGTTTCAAAGCCTATCTTTGGGTCTCGATAAGTCGGTATCTACGTCAAAATAAGTCGTTGAAAGTACTGCAAAAGAAAAACAAGTGTATTCTTTGGTTTTGCGAAAATGTAGTGATATTAAAATTTAAAATTCACTGAAAAGCTATCCTCCCCTCTCCCTTACGGTAAGGGAGAGGGGCTGGGGTGAGGGTTTTTTATGGAAATCAATTTTGAAACACAAAATCGGCAAAAAGGAATACAACTCATAGCTCCTGAGTTTGAAGATACTCAGAAGAACATTGGAAGCACAACCAACAATAGGCAGACAACTATAATAGCAGAGCTTTTCTGACGGTAGAGATTCAGAGGAAGAAAGGTTTATAATGGTCTAAAGTTAGTAAATCTCTATCTTTTCATCACCCTTTTAACAGCGCTTATGATATCAAGCGCCGTGCAGCCAAACGCCTGAAGGAGTTCCTCTGGCGTACCTGACTCACCAAATCTGTTGCCAACGCCAACCATCTCAACAGGAACTGGATGATTTCTAGACAGAAGTGATGCCACCATCGAACCAACTCCGCCCATCAGCTGGTGCTCTTCGGCTGTGATCACCCTGTTTGTCCTCTTTGCTGACTCGAGGATGGTTTTTTCGTCCATAGGTTTGACGGTATGAAGGTTGATAACCTCAGCAGAGACACCCTCCAATTTGAGCTTTTCTGCTGCAATCAGAGCTTCATTGACCATAATGCCACAAGCGATAATCGTGACATCATTGCCTTCTCGCAGGACATTGGCTTTGCCGAACTCAAAGGGAGTGTCGCCAGTTGTGATTGTTGGCACGGCAGCTCTTCCAAACCTGATGAATGTTGGGCCACCGTTGTATGCTGCCGCAAGGGTTGCCTTTTTTGTCTCGATATGGTCGCATGGCACAACAACGGAAGTATTCGGGATAACAGAGATTATGGCAATATCCTCAAGAGCTTGGTGAGTAGCACCATCTGGGCCAACAGAGATACCGGCATGACCTGCAAAATTCACGTTGAGGTTGGAGTAGGCAATCATGGTTCGAATCTGTTCCCAAGCTCTGCCCGTCACAAAAACGCCGTAGCTTGAGGCAAAGGGGATTTTCCCGGCTATTGCAAGACCTGCCGCAACGTTGAGCATATTCTGTTCAGCAATCCCCATCTCAAAAAATCTCTCTGGGAATCGCTCCTTGAAACGGATTGATGTTGTGGATTTTGCCAAGTCAGCATCAAGGACGACTATCCTGTCATCCTTCTCACCAAGTTCCAAAAGCGCGTCGCTGTAGCCAAACCTTGTTGCCTTAACCTCTGCCATGAATCTGAGACATCTCCTTTTATGTTAATCAACCGTGATGGTCTTGCTGCAATTTCTTGGGTAGTCGGGATCGTACCCCTTCTCAACAGTCAGATAATACGAGAATAGCTGCATGAAGACAACCGACAAGATTGGAACAAGCGCATACTCCGAATAGGGCAGCTCAATAAATCTTGTTGAGTTTTTCTCAAGAAGGTCAGATCTTGGAGCAACTGTGATCGCAGCGCCATTTCTGCAGGTGACTTCGTTGATGTGGGAGAGCATCATATGCTCATCCTCAACGGTTGAGAGGTAGAACACCGGATAGCCCTCAGTGATGATGGCAAGCGGGCCGTGTTTGAACTCGGCTGAGTACATGCCCTCACAGTGAGCGTATGAAATCTCTTTTATCTTCTGGGCTGCTTCAAGGGCCGAACCAAACGTGACACCAAAACCAAGTGTGTACATGTCGATACAATTCTTATATTCCTTGCCTAGTTTAGCTGCATCATCATTGAGTTTGTCAATTGTGTCTTGAATCGCCTGAGGGGTTTTGGCAAGGATTGCGGGAAGGTGTCCCGCTCTTCCATTGATTTTGGCAACTTCTGTTGCAATCGCAAAGAAAAGCAGAATCTGGTTGATAAATGTCTTTGTGGCAGCAACCGCTATCTCGAGATTGCAAAGGAGTGGCAGGTATCGCCTTGCTCTCATCATGAGTGTTGAGCCAAGTACGTTGACCACACCCAACACATTGTTTTGCAAGCCCCACTCTGTGAGCTTGTTTAGGACATTGATGACATCCTTTGTTTCGCCTGATTGGGACACAAGCACAAACACATCATCAGGTCGAACTCCCTCTCCAAAATGCTCGATGAATGATGATGCAACGACTGGGAATGTCGAACATCCACCAAGTTTGTTCAGGTAGTATGAACCAATGACACAAGAGTTGTAGGACGAACCAGAACCAACAAGGTACACTCTGTTTGCAGATGCAAGCTCCTGAGCGAACGGCTCAAGCTCATCAGACTCAGCTAAGAAATCAAGCAGAGCTTGCGCTCTCTCTGGTTGTTCGTGAATCTCCTTCTCCATGAAGAAGGCGAATTCGCCCTTTGAGGCTGACTCTTTTGTAAGTTCAGAGTCAATCGGTTGACGGTCAACCTTATCGCCTGTGTCGATGTCTCGAATCTCAAACTGATCATGGGTGAACTCCACATACTCACCGTCATTGAGTGGCACTATTCTATTCGTCAGGTTCAAAATCGATGGGAGGTCAGATGATGTACAGACAAAACCATCACCCACACCCAGGTACAGAGAGCTGCCCATCTTGGCACAGTACATCTTGTCACTTCCAAGAGCTGTGATGGCATAGGCATAATCACCCTTTAACACCTTGCGAGCCTCACGTACTGCCAAGTCCATGTCAGAGTGCTCATTGAAGGAGTCCTCTATGGCATGAACCACTACCTCACCGTCGTTCTCACCTCTGAAAACATGGCCCTTTGCCGTGAAATCGCGGATGAGATGAACAGTATTGACAATGTTGCCATTATGCGCTCCAACTAGCTTGCCATGCGTGTCAAAGTGCGGTTGAGCATTTCTCTGAGCTGGAACTCCAAACGTTGCCCAGCGAAGCTGTGTGATACCACGGTTGCCACAGAGCTCATCAAAACTGAGCTGTTTTGCCACCTCATCGACCTTGCCAACATCCTTGCGAAGATCGGCTTCACCTTCTTTGGTGACAGCAACAGCGCCGACCGAGTCATATCCTCTGTATGTTAGGCTTTTTGCAGCTTTTGTGAGGATGTCACCCATGTCTTCTCTATCATTATCAAATACGATTCCAAAAATTCCGCACATATTCTTTTTTACTCCTTATCATCATCAAGTGGCACTCTTCGTCTTATTGACTGAGAGAGCGTTAAATCATCTGCAAATTCAAGCTCTGTCCCCATCGGAATGCCAGATGCAATACGCGTTATCCTGCACTTTACACCTGACAATTCTCTTTGGATATATAGAGCGGTTAAGTTCCCTTCATGGGTTAAATTTGTGGCTAAAATCACCTCTTCAAAACTCTTCTCTTTCACCCTTCTGATAAGTGATGCGATGTTGAGTTTTTCGGGGCCAACGCCTGCTGCCAGCCTGATTGTCCCACCAAGTACGTGATACATCCCGTTATAACTGCCAGCGCGCTCAATGGCTAACACATCCCTTGCCTCTTCAACAACAAGAAGGATGGATGAATCTCGCCTAGGGTCTGTGCAGACGTTGCATTTTCCGCCATCAGAAAGGTTGTAGCATTCAGGACACCTCTTCACCCTTTCGTGCAAGGTGTCGATAGCCAATGCGACCCGTTTCGCCTCTGCTGGTTCCATATTCAAGAAAAAAATCGCCAGTCTCTCAGCCGTCTTTGGCCCGACACCGGGAAGTCTGTGGAGCTGTTCCACCAATTCCTGAAAAGCTTTGATTGGGTAGTTCACCTGCTACATCTGCATTGAACGGGCTTTTTTTGTTGCCTCGTTTTTTGCGCTTGACTGTGCCTTGGTGACGGTTTGAAGAATGAGCTTTGAAAGCTTATCTTTTGGCAATTTCATTGCGTCATCAGAGATTGCAAGTCCTTGAATCTCCATTTTGCCGTTGACAATGACAGTTACTGTTTCTGTGCCTTTGCCAAGCTCCTCTTCGATTCGCATGGCGGAGAGTTCACGGTCAACTACCATCATCTGTTTTCTCATTGCCATCGCCTGTTTCATCATATCCATCTGTCCAGCCATTTTTGCTACTCCTCTATCTGTCCGCCAAAGAGTTTGACGGCGTCTTGTATGTCTTTGTCTTGTTTTATATCTGTTGTTTTTGCAAGCTCAATTTTCACTTGTAGCGGCTTACCAGCGGCCTTCGCTGCCAGGTTTTTGAGTCTATTATTGTTCTCTGGTTCAATCAGTCTGTTTCTTTCGAACTCAGCATCTGACGCCATCTTCAGCAGAAGAGCATCCCCCTCAACAACTGCCTCGGTGATTTTAGTAAAGAACGCAAGAAGAAGTATGTCACTCTTTCTTGCGTGCCACTTGATCTTGTCAAGCAGTGCCTCTGGCTCAGGTTCTTCAGGTTTTGGAGGCTGAGGTCTTGGTTCTTGTGGGGTTTCTTCAGGACTCTCTGTTGTTGGTGAATTCTCTTTTTTTGGCGTTGGTTTTGGTTGTGAGTTGGTGATCTTTTTTTCTGCCTTTGCCGGTTTTGCTGGCGACTCTAGTGTCGCAACTCTCAGAGCTGGTTGATCAAACAAACCCAACACAGCCATCTCAAGATGGAGGATTGGAGAGAAGGAGTACTTCATGTGAGAAACCGCGTCCCTCAAACCAAGCTCCATCTGTCTAAGTCTCTCGAATCCAATGTTTTTTGATTCCTGTTCGACATACTCGGGATTGACCGCAAAATCATCGACAAGCTCTTTTGAAGACACTCCGAGTGATGAAAGAATATCAATGTGAACCCTGGTCAATAGGTCATTTGCCATCTGACCTGGATCTTTTCCTTCTCTGTAAGCCTGCCTGACAAACGCTATCGCGCTCTCTCTATCACCTTTTGCCACGAAACCAAGAAGGTCATTGAGGAAGCTCTCACCCATGATACCAAGTAGCGAATTGATTTCTTCAAGGTCAATCTTTCCATCGGCAAATGAGGCAATCTGGTCTAGCATCGACTCAGAGTCACGCAGGGAGCCATTGCTCTGAACGGCGAGTTTCCGAAGAGCATCATCTGTGATGTCAATCTTTTCTGAATCCGCAATCTGCCTGAGGAGCTTTACCTGGGAGTCAGTGGAGATTCGCTTCAGGTCAAACCTCATGCAACGACTTAGAATCGTGACTGGTATCTTGTGAGATTCTGTTGTGGCAAGGATAAAAATGACGTGTGGCGGCGGTTCTTCGAGGGTTTTGAGCAAGGCGTTGAAAGCTTCGCCTGTGAGCATGTGAACCTCGTCTATGATGTACACCTTGAATCTGGACTTGACGGGCGTGAACTTGACCTTGTCGCGGAGCTGGCGAATGTCATCAACTCCCCTGTTGGAGGCTGCATCGATTTCAAATACATCGAGGCTTGTGCCGTCTGTAATCCCCCTGCAGCTGTCACACTTCTGGCAGGGTTCTGGGCTGATGCCGTTTTCTTGGCAATTGACTGACTTTGCAAAAATCCTCGCGATGCTGGTTTTGCCAACGCCTCTTGGCCCACAAAAAAGATAGGCATGAGCAATCTTCTGATTTTTTAGAGAATTTTTTAGTGTTTGTACCGCAAAATCCTGACCAATTATCTCATCGAGTGATTGCGAACGCCATTTTCGATAGAGTGATATGTATGTTTCAGACACAGCCTGAAAGTATATTTTGTCTGTTCTTGATTGTCAATAAACCTTCATTTTATGGGTTTTTCTTGGAATAAAAATCTCACATTTAAAATCTCAAGAGCATCAAAATTGATAACAAGATGATTACATCTTTTAATGCGTCCTCAATAATCGCAACAACAAAACGGATAGAATGGGTAGTATTGTTTTTTAGGGATTTTACATGGGGTTGGATGGAGGTTTTATGGTGAAAAAGTTTGCATTATCAACGGTGGTTCTATGCCTGGTTTCTGTTATGACGGCATGTAATCAAATGAAAACCAATACTGAGTCTGGCGACCTCACAGGGATAGAAGGTAGATTCAAACCAAACATCGAAACGCAGGATACTGAGCCGGTATCTGTTGATGAAAACATCCAATTTTACTGGAAGGATAAGGTGATCTGTAAGGCAAAAGTTGAGAAAATCGAGAACTTCTCTCGAGTATACATGCAAGGTATTGATGAAACAGAAGGATCATCAGCAAAAGCATTCTACAAAACCAAGAAGGCAGATCTGAAGCTAGCCGAGGAATTTGAATACTACTACCGAGGAAGCATTAGTGGATGGGAGATTCTAACTGTGCCAGTCGATGGCCCCATGTGGGCGATTAAAATCGACGGAAAAACTCGACCAATTTCAATGTCAAGGCTATATGTTACAAGAACCTATTTGTCAAAACATCTAATATCGATAGATACTGGGTTGCTTGTTCCTTTTGAGCCAATGCAAATCGACAACACTGAAGGCAGTTCGGGCAAGTGTATAGAATCTCCAATCAAAGCTGTAGACATTGATGGTGATGGTGAATTAGAGATAGCCTGCTATAGTACAACACTCTCAGGAAGAGCTTCCCTAAAATGGCAATTTGTCAAAAACAGATTGCACATACAAAATCTAAGTGTCGACCTTGTTAGTTTTGATGTAGACATAGGCGATATCATCACAGACACTCAAAGCGGCAGGACAGTTTTCTCAAGCATTTTTGGAATGCTTCAGACAAAACAAGACTCCAACATGCCACACATCTTGGAGCTTGATTCAAACAACCAATTGATAGAGGTTTCGTACAAATACCCAGGCACACTCAAAAACCTTATCGAACAAAATGACAACCTGGACATGAACCACCCTTTGACAAATCTGTTGTTCACAGAACAAATTGGAGAGCTGTGGAGTTCAAGAAACGCAGTGCCAACTGCCGTTAATGAGTACATTAACTGGAGTGGGGCTGATTCTTGTGACAAGGAGCAAATCGATTGGTTAAAAGAGCACTCAAGCAAAAATTCCGACTTCTACTCCAAAATGTCATTTCAGAAAACAGAAGATGACTACTATCTTGATAACAGAACAGAGCAGGAAATATACGAGGATGAGTTGGATGGATTTCATCACAACACATACATTGAGCACAACAGACACAAGCTGTGGAATGCATTTGAGTGGAAATACATTGAGAATGGTTATGTTTCATCTGATGAGCTAAAGGAAATTTGTTATAGTGAAATTCCTGAGACAAACCACCATAGATGGTATCACGAAGGAGAGTTACCAGAAGAACCTGATACTCCGATAAATGTAGAACCAAACAGCTATTGGCCAGAAAGGCAACTGGGAAGATTTGAAATAGTTGAATCAGACTTTACTCCCAAATCAGTTGGCTCAAGTCAGTTTGAGAGTTTTCCAAGAACAGTGCTTTCCTATATCTTTGCCACATTTACACAGCGATATTATGGTGGAATCGGGATGCCAGAAAAACCAATTGATTATAGTGAAGTTGAATTTGACATTGCACCACTAACGGAGGATGTGTGGATTGTCAATTGTCACTTTATGCGTTCTGAGTACAGCATCATAAGGATTGATAGAAACAACCTTGTTGAACAACTGCTAGATTGGCAAAGCCCAGGCGTTTTGGGAAGCTTCACAATCGATGGACTGTGTGATATCAATCGAGATGGTGTGATGGATGCTGTGATTTCCTGGAATGGGATGGGAGCAACACACATTGCAAGCAATAAAATCATTTGGACGTATAAGGATGATAAACTGAAACAGATTGCATTTGACATAGATGGATTGGACTATTCAAGCAACATGGAAAAAAGTATTTACGGTCAGGTCGAGTATTTCTATGGTCTTGTTGACAGGTGTCCAACGTTTGGCACATATGAGCTAGGTGTAAACGCTTTTGAGTGGAGTCTTTATACATGTGAAGCTGCAATGAGGTACTCCTGTCTTCGCATCATGCAGGTAAGGGAAGATGGACACATCTACGACGTGACCTTTAAGTACCCATCATATGAGCACATTGAAAACTTGCGCGAGCTTGCCGATGATGAACACAAAGACATGTGGTTCAGAAACCTTGTCCACCTGGAATCAATAGGACTCACAAACAAAGCCCAGAAGAAATATCTAGAATGCAATTCTGAAGAAGGATATGACTACCAAATAGTCAAAGACTGCCAGAAAATCGGCAAACCATTTGTAGTGCAAACCCCTGAGGAATGCCCCGCTGGATGGGATATTCATCATGTGTACAGGTAGAATCACAGAGAAAAGGTGCTTGTGTGTATTTGTAAAGTTGCTTGATAAGAGAGTATGTTTTGTTTGGTAAATCTTTGATTTGGGAACTGGAGGGCTGAATGAAGAATGTGATTGCTATTTTACTTGCAACTGCTTTTGTAACAACTTGTGTATCTTGCGATGTTGGAACAAACAATGAAAAAAACACCTCACCCTTACCAAGCATAGATTCAAGATTCTTGCCAAATATCCAAACGCAAACAAATGAACCAGTCTCAGTTGATGATAACATCAAATTCTACTGGAAGGACAGAAAAACTGACACAACAACAGAGGAGAAGATAACCAACTATCAGCGTTTCTTCAGGATGAAATTTGACACAAATGTTGAAGGATCGGTTGCAAATTCCTACTTTGATTTGAAGAAAGATGAGCTTGGTCTGGATAAGCCCTTTGAGTTCTACTACTACGGCACTGTTGGCGAGTGGGATATCCTCACAATTCCACTAGAGGGAAAACCTTGGGCGGTCAACTACAAGGGAGAGTTGACCTATAGATCAATGGCAAAGGTAATTCTTGTCAAGCTCTTTGGGGGAGCAACAGTCTATGTGTTTGACCCAGAGCTTGCTGTTCCTTTTGTTTCAATTTTGGACAAGGATAATAGTCAAACCCACCACACCAATTCCCCCATCAAGGCAGCCGATTTCAACAGTGATGGGACACTTGAGGTCGCAGTCCTCTCAACCGACCTAGAGGGAGATAGATTTCTCAGGTGGCGCATCATTAGAACCCACAAGGATGGATTCGGTGGAACGTATGTTGTAGACCTGGGCTCAAAAGCCATTGAACCAATACTCGATGTGACATCAGGCAAAACCTTATTCCTCGATTATCTTGGCATACTGCAAACCGAGGAAAAATCGAATATGCCACACATCCTGGAAATGAATTCCAATCTTGAGCTTGTTGATGTTTCGTACAAGTATCCTCAAACGTTGCGGAGCTTGGTTGAGGCAAGTAAAGTATTAAGACCAGGACTTGATGAACCATCGACAGAATACCTGTATCAAGAGCAGATTGGAAACACCTGGAACTCGACAATTGGTCTGCCCAATTCAGTGAGAAATTATCTAAATGGTGAATCTGGCACATCAACAGACGTAAGAGATCAAAGAAACTGGATAGAAGACAAGGTCAACAACAATAGAGAATTCAATGGGAATTTTGCTTTTCAAAAAACCGAGGAAGACTATTACCTAGCTAATGAAACAAAAAGAGAGACAAGAGAAGAGGAGCTTAAAAACTACCACTGCTCAAAGTATGTGAAAACTGACAGACACAAAATCTGGGAAGCAGTGAAGTACGTGTATGACAAAAATGGGTTTGTGACAAAAGAAGATATTGAAATGATATGTTACAATAAAGCTGCAGAGGATACAGGGAATAGATGGTTTATTGAAGAGCTACCCGAAAAAGAATCATTCAAGTTAGACATAGAACCAGGTAGTTACTGGCCGGAGAGACACCTGGGGAATTTTGTGGAAATTGACTATAGCACATATCAGACAAAACACATTGGTGGTATGAGAAATCCTGAAACTGGTTTTCCTGAGTATGTGCAACAGTTTCTATTTGCTGCACTCCCAAATATTTTCTACGATGGATACAGACTTCCGACTGAACCAATAAATTTTAACTATATTGATTTCCTGCTGATTCCACTTACAGAAGATGTATGGCTTGTTTTTGTCCAGGGTGGAGGAATCGAATCAAACTACGGAAGACACTATTGTGCAATCAGAGTCAATGAAGAATATGGGTGGATAGAGCAAATTCTCGACTGGCAAAAATCATCCTCAATGGGACAATATATCGTCGAGGGAATATATGATGTGAATCTTGATGGAGTACCAGATATTATCATGTCATGGAATGGTTGGGCAGCTACACATAATTCCAGGAATCAAACCATCTGGACTTACAAGAATGATACTCTTTATCAACTTGGAATCGATATTGATGGAATCAACCACACAGGAGCTGATGGCTTCTTTGGCGGTCAAGTGGAATTTTTCTATGGATGTATAGACGGTTATCCACTATTTGGTTCATATGAGCTTGGAGTGAATGCTTTTCATCGAGACATAGGCACATGCGAAGCTGCCATGAGATATTCATGTCTACACATGATGCAAGTTCGAAAAGGTGGTGAGATTTATGATGTCACCTACAAATATCCAAGCGAAGAGCACTTGGACTATTTAAAGGATTTTAGAAACGACGAGTTCAAGGGTATGTGGTTTAGGACACTAACCCATCTTGAATCGCTGGGATTAACCAGGGCAGCTCAGGAATTATTTCTCAAGCTCAATGACGAATCAGACATAGAATACCAGATAGTCAGAGACTGCCAGAAAATCGGCAAACCATTTGTAGTGCAAACCCCTGAGGAATGCCCCGCTGGATGGGAAATCAACCACGTTTACAGATAACAAGAAAACGTGTCTATAGAAAGCAAAGCAGTGAGCCACAAAACGAGCTTGTACTACAACATACTTATAGACAGCTGAGCAAGAAATCACCAAACAAGCTTGCAAAACACTCACAAATCCATAGAATGTTGTGACTATACAGGTTTGTAGTGTTTACAGACCGAGTCGACCTGGAGGTTCAATAGGAACATGAAGAAGTATTACGTCACAACGCCAATCTACTACATCAATGACAGGGCTCACATCGGCCACGTGTACTGCACGATGGCAGCTGACATAGCCGCACGATACAAACGCTCAATGGGTTATGACGTGATGTTTCTCACAGGAACAGACGAGAATGCCACAAAGGTTGAGCGCGCAGCCCAGGCAGCAGGAACACCAACAAAAGAATTTGTGGACAACCTCGCGGCAGCGTGGAAAGAGTATTTTGCAGATTTTGATCTTACACATAATCGATTCATCAGGACAACCGATGCTGATCACATCAAAGCTGCTCAAACCGTCATGACAAGACTTTTTGAAAAAAGCTTTGTCTACAAGGGTTCATATGAAGGACTCTACTGCGTCCCATGCGAGACATACTTCAACGAGGCAGACCTCAAAGACGGCAACTGCCCCGACTGTGGCAGACCTGTCGAGAAAGTCAAAGAAGAGAATTATTTCTTCAAACTCACAGCCTTCCGTGACAAACTACTCAAGCATTTTGAAGACAACCCTGACTTTGTGTTGCCAAAAAAACGCTACAACGAAGTGCTATCAGTTATCAAAGAGGGTTTACGTGATGTGTCCTTCACAAGGACTGGTATGGACTGGGGTATCAAGGTTCCATTTGACGAGAAGCACACAATCTACGTGTGGGCAGATGCTCTAACTAACTATCTCACAGCTGTCGGTTTCCCAGACGACGAGGAAAAGTTCAACAAATACTGGCCAGCAGATGTTCATCTTGTTGGCAAAGATATCATCAGATTTCACTGCATCATTTGGCCAGCCATGCTGATGGCCCTCGATCTACCGCTTCCAAAACACATCTATGCTCATGGTTGGTGGACGGTTAACGCAGAGAAGGTCAGCAAATCAAAGGGCAATATCGTCAGACCACATGAAGAGGTGGCAGACCTCATTGCAGCAGCCGGTGTCACAGAACCTCTTGCTAAAGACGCCTTCAGATACTTCATTTTCAGAGAGCTGCCGTTCGGCGATGATGGTGATTTCTCTCAAGAGAACTTCTTCGGCAGATACAATGCTGACCTTGCAAACGACCTTGGTAATCTCCTAAACAGAACTCAAAAGATGGTTCAGAAGAATTTTGATAGTATTGTTCCGAACGGAAAAATACTGCCAGAGATACAGAAAAAGTTCGATGAAGTGCTTCCCGAATATCACGCAAAACTTGAACAATTCAAGTTCTCGCAGGCTCTTGAGTTTGTATGGGAGTTTGTCAACGCTCTCAACACATCAATTGAAGTACACAAACCCTGGGAGCTCAAAAAGGAAGGGAAGGAAGAGGAACTTGGCAACCTACTTTACACCCTCCTCGATGGAATTCGAGTCACATCCTCACTGCTCTTGCCGTTCATCCCTGAAACAGCAAACATCTTCGCCAAGTCTGTTAATCTCGATTCTCCACCCAATCTAGACAGCCTCAAACTCGGTGACCTCGCAAGCGGAGCAGCAATAGAAATGATCGATGTCATGTTCCCAAGGATTGACCTAAAGAAGCTCAAAAAGGAATCCAAAGCTGAAGTGAAAGCTGAGAAGAAGGAAGCCAAGGAAGAGCAAAAAAAGGACGAAGACGATGGTCTCATGTCCATCGAGGACTTCATGAAGTTCAAATTTAGAATCGGCAAAGTGCTTGAGGTTGAGCCTGTGCCAAAGGCAGACAAGCTGCTCAAGGTGCAAGTCGACCTTGGCGATGAGAAGAGGCAGATTGTTGCCGGCATTGCTCAGTGGTACAAGCCAGAGGACTTGGTAGGTAAGACGATAGTTGTTGTTGCCAATCTCAAGCCTGCAAAACTTCGCGGTGTCGTATCGGAGGGAATGCTCATGGCAGCAACAGGTTCTGAGTATGTTGCGATTGTGTCACCAGAAAAGCCGGTTGAGCCTGGTTCGGTAGTCAAGTAATGGAGTTAATCGATACACACGCTCATCTGAACCACTACGACTTCAAGGATGAGACGCAAACTCTGCTTCGACACGCCAGAGATTCACAGGTCGTGAGAATCATCAACGTTGGCTATGACATCGAGTCATCACAAGCGTCGGTCAATCTTGCTCAGAAATATGCCCCCATCTACGCAACTGTTGGCATGCACCCACATGACGCAAAAAAATGGAACAACGAAACTGCCGACAGAATAAGGTTCATGCTTAATCAGGAGAAGGTTCTCGGTATTGGTGAGATCGGACTCGATTTCTATCGCAATCTTTCTGACCCAAAACTTCAGGAAAAGTGCTTCAGGGAACAGCTTGATATCGCGACAGAAACCGAATCACTTGTTGTCATCCACTCCCGTGACGCCTGGGGAGAGACTGTCAGAATCCTGAGCGACTATGACATTAAAAGGCTTGTACTCCACAGCTTCTCAGGCGATTCACTGGTCGCAAAATGGGCATTTGATAGGGGCTACTACCTGTCTTTCAACGGTTCGATCACATATCCAAGAAAGCAGGACATGTACTCAATTATTGAGAATATGCCAGAGGAGTTAATTCTTCTTGAGACCGACTGCCCATATTTGGCACCGGTTCCCTTAAGAGGCAAGAGAAACGAACCAGCCTACATCAGGCATGTGGCAATAAAGATTTCAAACATCAGAGACATATCGCTTGAGAAGGCAGCAGAGATCACAACCAGAAACGCAAAGAGATTATTCTGGGGAGAAGAATACTAGGCAATCATAAAGTTCGCAGTTTAGTGAAAATGCGCCACAACAGACCGCTGTCTCGCCTGTATCCGTCACTACAGTTAGAAGATTTGTCTGAGAAATGCTGTTGTTAGTCGTACTTCACAGTGATGATGATTGTATTATCGGGATCGGAAACATAGGCGTCAAAGGCAGTGGCAATGAATTCAATCGGCACAAATGTTCTACTATTGACAATTGTTGGTGCGTATGGCATAGGGATGGGTGTTTTCACCGAGAGTCCCTCATATTCGTAGAACGCCATCCTTTGACCAATTTTGAGAGTAAGAATAATTTTCCTTCGAGGATATCTAATGACGATTTCTCTCGTCTCCTGAATCCATCTCACCTCGCAATCAAATGCCTGCTCGGTGATAAACCTTAACGGTACCATGAATGAACCGTTGGAAGCCTTCCACGGGGGTGCATCGAGTTTGTAAGGTTCACCATTGATATAGGCGATTGGATTGTTAACGGTAAGTTTGATGATAGTATCTGGCCTTCTTACAATGTTGATAACAACAGGGATATTGAGTTTCTCTGTGTCAGTCGTGATTGTCATCATCAAAGGGTATTTGCCGATATTCAATTTCACTGGATCAACATTAATCTTGATCATCAAACCATCATCGCTGCCAAAACTAAAATTAGGTGGTTGGGCAGACACCCAATCTCGACTAAATTCAATCTTACCTGATAATGTTTTGCCACCACAATTTTCTATAAAAAATTCTCCGGGGTATGTGTACGCCTGGTAGTTTGGTACATTGGGCATCTCAATTGATTTAAGGTTTACACAGAGCTTTGGATCTTCGTCACCTGACGCGACGGCAAACAACTCACCACTCTCCGAACCAAAGAATATCTTTCCATTTGATATAGCAGGCGAAGACTCAACTCTCGCACCAATCTTCTTTGTGCTGGCCACGGCGTATGTGCCAAGATTTATTACCTGAAGCTTGTTGTCAAGTGATATGGCGTAAGCGTACTTATTGGTCACAACGGGTGTGGCATAACACATATCGCCAAGCATTGTCCTGCCTAAGCGCTCGCCTGTATTGACATTGAAAGTATAGACAGTCTTGCCAGCCACAACGAGGAGCTTGTCTTTTGTCGCAGCGGGCGACGCATCAACCCTTGATTGAGTGTCAAAATTCCAGAGCATGGCACCCGTATCTTTATTGAAACCAAAGACCTTGCCATTCTTTGTTACAGCAACGACGACAGTTCCAGAGATTGCAGGAGATGCAAGGATCGTGTCACCAAGATCGTAGCTCCACGCCAGTTCCGGGTTAACCCCGACCTGGGCCCCAGCTTTATCGCTTGCATACGTGATAGAATAGGAATAAAGGGTATTTGATTTTCCAAAGAATATTTTAAACTTGGCATCCAAAGCAATTCCATTGCTAATGTATCCACTTCCACCATTTTCGGGGATGACCCATCTAATCATCGGATCTCTAAAATCAATGTCAATTCCATAGACTTTTCCGCTTGTTGTGCCAAAGATGATTAGTTGAAGCATTTCGTTCACTATTGGTGCTGTATTGATTGTGCCAGGCTGGTTCACATCCTTCAAATCAAAATATGCTTTAAGCTTTCCAGAGTTTTGATCGAGCTTTAGAAGCATCGAGCCATAAGGAACATAGACATTTCTATCATAAAGCGTAAGGGCTGTTGTCAACTTGAACTGAGGAAAATCTATGTAGCTGGTCCACACCTGATTATCCTTCGCGTCCCTGTATTCCTCTACCGAAGAATTTGGAAATTTCCAAATTTCCTTTGACCCACCCGATTTCTCCTGAACACAATAAACACAGCCCTTTCCTTCTCCCTCAGTGCCAAAATAGATTGATCCATCGTCTCCTACGACTGGGGGGCAGGAAATGGCTGAATCAGCCTTGAAAGTCCAGGCAAGCTTCTTGACAGGAGGCTCAAGAGTCTCTGGAGAGTACGAATTTCTCAGGAAGTTAGCACCACCAGACTCCCACTTGGCTATTGCAACTGAATTAGTCAGGAGAACAGCGCACAAAACAAGCGCTAGCGGTATATTATAACGGTTGCGACCAGCCACTCAATTCGTTCCTTTCAAGAAGCGTTTGGTATAATTCATACTCATTTTTATCAATAGTGCAATTTAATTCTGGTTCCAAAAGCGCGTTATGGGCAGGAAAGTATTGACTCATCAGCGACACTCTTGCATCAGGAATATTTTGTGCAATCCAATTCAGAGTTTCTTCTGTCCCAGATTTGTTGTGGGGAAGGACGAGATGTCTTACAATTAGACCCTTTTTTGCAAAACCGTTGTCGTCCTCCTCAAATTCCCCGACTTGTCTCCACATCTCGAGCAACGCTTTTCTGTTGTGCTCAACATAGCCACTAACATTTGAACATTCAACAGCATGCTTATCATCTGAGTACTTGGCGTCTGGGAGGTAGACATCAATCAATCCCTCCAGACATTCGAGAACCTCAACTCTCTCATAGCCAGAGGTGTTGTAGACAATTGGGATTTCTAATCCTCTAGACTTTGCGTTTATTATTGCTCTTGCAATCTGTGGGGTGTAGTGGGTTGGAGTCACCAGATTGACATTGTGACATCCATCCTTCTGTAGCTTAAGCATAATATCCGACAATTCCGCTATAGTAATATACTTTCCATTGTGGAGTTGTGATATTGGATAGTTTTGGCAAAACTTGCATGAAAGGGTGCAGTACGAGAAAAAAATTGTACCAGAACCAGCAATACCTGTTATCGGTGGCTCTTCCCCAAAATGAGCTCCTGTCGAGGAGATTTTTACCTTGTCGGGCGCACCGCAGAAACCAACCTGACCATTAACCCTGTCTGCGCCACATTCTCTCGGGCAAAGTTTGCACGGCGAGAGGAACCCCTCCAACCTCTCGAGATTAAGCTCAATGATATCAGTAACAATCATATATCCTCAACCGCACAATTTAACATGTTTACAACAGATTGGCAAGTGTTCCTTGTGGGAGCAAATCCATTGAACCACAGTATTTGAGAGTACGTATTAGTCATGAACAAAGGAGGTAAAATGAGAAAAATCGCACTACTTCTGGCTATTCCTCTGCTTTTCTCAGGAATCACACTCACACCTGTGGCACAGATCGACACTGTGGAGGCATCGACCACGCTTTTAGTAACCTACTCGCCATCAATTCTGACAGCGGGTGTCGTCCCTGAACTAGTTGATCCGTCAACGCCGTTTACTATTTTCATCTCAGATGAGAACGGAGCTCCAGTTGATCTGACGGATGGTGGTACCATCGAAGAAGAGAACATATGGAACAGTTTATTTGTTGATCCACATCCAGAAGAATTGCCGCAGTACTACTGGACTAGGCTGGATCTTCATAATGATGATGGTTCACAGATTTGTAACAAAACTCTTTTCCCAACCCTCAGAAATCCAATTGAGATCGACTTCTCCAGAGCCTCAGAGGGAACATATGTTTTCAGGGGTTTCTGCGCAAACGATAAGGGAGAGTTTGACGTCATCGTTTATACACCGGACAGGAAGAGGTATGGAAGAGTCACCGTGAAGGTGGAGTCTGGGATAATTGATTATGCAATATGGAACACCGAAGACCCAGACAAGAGAATATTCCACACCCCAGGTGACCCGGATTTCATTATGACAGCAGCTGACAATAGAATCTATGGGGTTGTGGCAACAGTAAAGACTGCGGAAGGCAATCTGATAAGGGGTATCTCCGATACCGTTGAGATTTGTGGCAGCTACAACTCATCAAGACTAACCGTCACAACATCCCTTTTGGCGAACTTCTATGAGAATAAGGCCACACAAGAAGCGGCCTTCGACCCAATATCCGGTAAATACATCAAATACATCTCAAGCTTCAATAACAGATACTGGATAAATCTCGGCGTTGATTGGAACAACAATGAGAAATTGGAACTCTCCAACAAAGAAATTTATGAAATCGCTGGATTCGACGTTTATCTTCCACAGGGTGACCAGTGGGTAAGAAGTGGGTACAAGACATTCTACAACACAACAAACACCAGGTGGGACGATGGTACATACGCAATGGGTTATCTATTCGATTATGAGGATACAGAGGTCGGTTGGGGGATGGGTTGCATCTACAACTCCCCTTACCTTGGGTGTTATCTACTTCCCGACCTCAACGAGGATGGAATCCTTAACTATCACGATTCGTTCAGTCTCGATCTGAACGGCTCAACCGAATTTTACATCTTCGCCAACGATGTCTGTGGAATCACGTGTCTACTCGGGGTCAATCCCTATGGTGATGCAGATTTGGCAGGAGGTGGTCCAAGACATGAGGAGGATCCTAACGAGGTCGAAAAAAGGTATAGACCAGATGGCACCTTCAAACTTGATATGGACGCCTTTGTGGCATTTGGTTTGACGTCGGGCACAACCACGGTCAAGAAGATTAAAATCAATGTCACAATTGACCCAGAAACTCCTGAGGTCGGGACAGAAACCAATTGCAGAGTGGTTGTCACAAGGATTGAAACGAACAAGCCAGTTCATAAAGCAAGGGTTCAATTGTCTGGTGCTGGTGTTCTTGAGACGAAATTGACCGATGAGTATGGTATCGCCGATTTCACATTCACACCCACTGAGCCGAAATGGTTGCGTATCCACGTCGATGGTGGTTCGGAGAATGGAACAACATCCGCTGAGTTCAGAATCTCAAAGGACAAAACACCACCAGAACTCTTAATCGATGACGGCATCCCAACACTCACCAACAACAAGAACTTCAGAATCTCAGGAACCACAGAGCCGGGTGCCAAAGTGACTGTCAACAACGAGAAAGCCACCGTTTCGGAGTCAGGCAGATTCACGTATGATGTTGTTCTCGCCGAGGGTGAAAATGCAATAAACGTGAAAGCGGAGGACGCATCAGCAAACGCAACAAGAAAAACCGTCATGATAACACTTGACTCAAAACCTCCAGAGCTTGACATCGACAGAATTGATGAGAAGTATATCGATGCAACCGACCTCACAGTAAAAGGATTCACAAATGAACCCTGCACTGTCAGCATCGAGGGGATAGACGGTTTTAACTCAAAGCCAGTAAACACATCCTCAACGTTTGAAATCAAGATTCCAGTTGACTATGGAACGACTAGCTTCACAATCAAAGCTGTTGATCCTGCTGGCAATGTGTTTACCAAACAATACAAAATAGAGAACTACAAGAGAACGTCAATCATCATGAAGGTTGGTTCAAAGGAGTATCTGGTCAACGGGGAACCAAAAGAGCTTCGCTTTGAGCCTTTCATCGAGCGAGGCACGACACTCGTGCCAGTGCGCGCCATTTCCGAAGCTTTTGGTGCAGTTGTTGAGTACGACGCTCTCACCAGGAGCATCGAGATAAACCTTGACGAAACACAAATCCTCCTCCAGATTGGCATCAATAAGATAATCATCAATGGAGTAAAGATGGATCTACAGGTCGAACCAATTATCAAGAATGGCTCGACCTTTGTCCCGCTTCGAGCAATCGCTGAGGCTTTTGATAGTGAGGTACTGTGGGCATCCGAAACGAAGGAGATCACCATCGAAAGGTTGACTCTACCAGAGTGATTTGATTAACTCACTTCATGATCGCCAAAAAAACGCCCCATGTTATGGGGCGTTTTTTTATACACTGTCGAGTAATTGACTTGAAACGAGAGAATGCTTAATATAGCCACGTATTATGAACCAACCAAGAATATCCGAAATCAGAAGAATTATTGACCAGCTTGCCCGATCAAACCCAGACATAATCGGTTGCGCCCTCGTGTCTGACGATGGTTTGCCCATATATTCCGTTATACCCGAACACATCCTCGAGGACTCTGTTTCTGCGATGTCTGCCACACTCTACGCCCTGGGAGAGAGGGTGATTACAGACCTCATATCTGGAGAGCTGAGACAGGTCTACATCAAAGGTGACAAGGGTTATGTGGTCATATCATCTGTCGGAGATATTGGAACACTGGCTGTCCTCGCAAAGTCCGATGCGAAGCTTGGATATGTCCTGATGGTTCTGAGACAAGTCATAACCGAGTTGATTAACTCAGTAAAATAAGGCAGTAGTATATTTAACCACTCAAAAGGTTCCTTTTCATCTGTGGACTCAAGTGCTGGTTTTTGGTGGTTTAGAACGCTTAGTTCTTGAGCTGGCGTCCCATCATAACCTCAAAGAAATCAACAGCTACAATCATGACTGCCACTGGGAAAAACTATTGAAATTTGCCAAAAAGCACATCACACAAAAAAACGGCTACAATCAAAATTCAAATCAGCATCAAAGAAAACAATGCCTAATAAATACTTTGTCACCACTCCTGGATATAGTTAAAATCATACCCAATTGTTCTTGCTGATAGCTTGCAAACAGGCGGAGCCACCCTTTTGAACTGGGTTCTTTTCATCCTCTTCACAATCGAGTCAACCTCTGCTTCGCCGTATCCAAGCGCCACAACCTCGGCCGGTGACAGACGTCTGTCCACAAGAGCGTAGAGAATTCCATCCAGCTTCTCATAGGTACTGCCAATCTCACTCTCGTCCGTCTGCCCCTCCCACAAATCAGCTGATGGAGATTTGGAGATTATCTCATGAGGCACATCAACATGTTTTGCCAACGACCTCACCTGAGTTTTATAAAGGTCAGCGATGGGGTAATAGCCTGCCGCAGAATCGCCAAACCAGGTCGAATAACCAATCAGAAACTCGGTTTTATTCGATGTCCCTGCAACCAAAGCGCCGTATTCAGCCGATTTATCAAAGATGATTGCCATCCTGATTCGAGCAAGAAGGTTGCCAAACCTTACTCTGTCTGTCTCAACCGGATATGCGTCAGCCATGGGTGAAATATCTATCTCTTCAGTCCTTATCCCAAATTTCTGTGCAACAAGCAGTGCGTGATTTTTTGAATCTGGACTTGAGGTTTTATAGGGGAGAATCAATCCACGCACACTCTCCGCACCAACAGCTTGTGCCGCCAAGACCGCAACAATCGAGGAATCAAGACCACCGGACATGCCAAGAACGACTTTCTTTAAGCCAGTTTTTTTGGTGAAAGATTGAATGAACCCGACAATGAGCTTCCTTGCACTCTCGCAATCAAGACTCAGCATTTCTTCAAAATCCTTTCAAGTTCAGACAAAATCAGTCTGTTCTTTCTCTCTCTGACAAGATTCAATGAATCTCTGGTTTTTCTGATTTGGTCAAAGTCGATTTCGATTGTTGCAATGTCTTCCTCAAGCAGAGGAAGTTTGTGAACAATGGCACCATTTGGGCTACAAACCATCGAACCACCGAGGAACGTCACACCTTCCTCCACCCCAACACGGTTACAAAGCACCACCCACGATTGGTTTGTCGAAGCCATATTCCTGGTAGTTCTTGTCATCGAATCATCAATTCCAAAACCGCCACCACTTAGGTTTCTGGCTGGGATTGCCGACGATGCCATCATAAGATATGCCCCATCGACAGAGAGAACATAAGCAAGCTCAGGATGCCATATGTCTCTGCAGATCATCATCCCCACCCTTGCAAAGGGTGTGTCAAACGCAGCGATGGAATCACCAGAGCCAAAATACTTGAGCTCCTCAAACATCCCATGGGTTGGTGGATGAACCTTTCGGTAGAGGCTCATAATCTTGCCATCGATAAACATTGCCATTGAGATATGGGAAACAAAATCCGAACCAAGCTCAGGGAAGCTTGTCACAATGGCGATTTTCTTCGATGCCTCTCGAAGCGCATCAAGCTTTATGTCATCGGTTCTTAGAGACACAGTCGTTGCAAGATCTTTGAGTGAATAACCTGAGAGGGCAAGCTCCGGAAATATTATGAGGTCAGAACCAGAGTCAATCGCTTTATCTATGCACTCCAGATGAGTTTTGATGTTGGAGTCAATATCTCCAAATCTCGGGGCAATTTGAGCAATCGTTAATTTGAGCTTATTCTTCATTGATTTCCAAGTGTCAACTGAAGCTTGTCGTTGATAAACCCAAACTTCTTAAGCCCATAATAAAGAACAATACCAAGTCCATATACGGCTATAATCTGACCAATGCCGACCCACGCAGCAGTCGAGAGATAGGCTTTAATCTCAAAACCGCTGATAATGGTCGAGAAGCCATCAACTCCAGTTGGCATCGGTGTTGGAAGCCCAAAAAATCCCGCCAAAACTGAAACATAGAAACCGACAATCAAAGCGTTAATCACTACCGGAGGTATGGCGGCGATGAATATATTTTTGTATTTACTAAGAGCATAGGTCAAAAGCGCAGCTAGGAATGTTGCCAGCGTACCAAGCACCCAGTCAACAAGACCGAATGGTGAACCAATCATATTTGCCAACAGACAACCAACTGTCACACCGGCGATAGCCTCAGGCCAGAAATAGGGGAGAATCGTCAATACTTCAGCCAATCGAACCTGTAAAGCACCGTATGAAAAAATCGCAAATGGCAGGGTTAACACAACATACAACGCAGCAATTAGAGCAGCCCGTGTTATCGCCAGAACCGACCTGTTTCTAAAAAAGCTTGCCATACCCTTTGTGTTATCACTCATCTCATACCCCTGGTTCTTTTGCTTCCTTATTCTTCTATTCTTATCCTACACAAACCTTCATCGACTAAAGGTGCCTACAGTCGATGGTTATTTCATCAACCTGTAGAGTCCATATGCAGCAATCGTTTTAGAATCGGCTATCTCGCCCTCTTTTATCATACTCTCAAACCTGGCAATTGGAACTTCAACTATCTCCAAATCCTCATCTGGATCAGGATTTGGCGCAGACTGTGTCAGTTCTTTTGCGAGGTAGAAGTGATACACCTCGCTGCTTATGCCAGGTGAGGCAAACGCCTTGCCCAGAAAATCAATCTTGTTTGCCACAAATCCTGTTTCTTCCTGGAGTTCTCTGATTGCCGCCATTTCTGGTGACTCACCTTCATCTACCTTACCAGCAGGTGTCTCAAGAAGGTCTCCGCCTGTCGGAGCCCTAAACTGCCTCACCAACACGACCTTCTCGTCGTCAGTAACCGCAAGTACTACAGAGGCTTTGAAATGAGTTTTGATGAAATCACGGCGGATTGTCTTTTCACCGTTCTCATCACCATAGGTAGACCTCACAAAATCAAAAATCCTGCCTTTTGCCAAAACCTCTTCTGACTTTTGTCTCATACCTGCAGCACCACCGGCAGAATCACGGGTCGTCTTCTGGTGTTGTTCAGCAACACTTCACTCGTTCTCTGTTTTATCTGTTTCTTCAGCTCAGGAATTGAGGTTTTCGATTCCTTCCACTCCTTGGCTGTATTGAGAACAGACTTCTTCACTTTATCAATTGTGTCAGAGGACTCCTTCATGTAGATAAATCCCTGGGAGTTGATGTCGGGCCCTGCCAGAACTTCTTTTGTGAGTCTTGAGATGGCTATGCTTATGGTCATAAACCCATCCCTGGAGAGTCTGGAACGCTCCTTCAAAACAACGGTGCCAATATCACCCACCGTGCTGCCATCGATGTAAACAGCTGATGCTGGAACTTTTTTGTGAATCTTGCCAGCACCATTCGAGAGCTTCAGCTGATCGCCATTCTCACAAAGGAACACATTCTCCTTCGGAGTTCCGAGTTCCTGGGCAATCTTTGAATGGAACCAGAGTTGTTTGTACTCACCATGCACCGGGACAAAATACTTTGGTTTGACGAGTCCAAGCAGAATCTTCAACTCCTCTTGGGAAGCATGACCAGAAACGTGAACCGCATCGATGCTTCTGTAGAAAACATTTGCACCAAACTTGAGTAGCCCAGACACAGTTCTTGAAACAAGTGTCTCGTTTCCTGGAATCGGATCGGCAGAAATCAACACAGTGTCGTCCTGTCTGATGCTGATATTTTTGTGTGTTGAACTTGCAAGCTTTGTAAGCCCTGACATGGGTTCGCCCTGAGTACCAGTGGTTAAGATAACCAGATTCTCAGGTTTAACACTCTTTATCTGTTCTGGTTTGATTGTCAGATTGTCAGGAAGATTGAAGTGTCCAAGTCTGCCTGCCACCTTGATTGTTTCGATGATTCCTCGACCATCAATAAGCAGCCTTTTACCAAACCTTGCAGTTGCATCAACCACCTGCTGGAGTCTGTGGATATTAGTCGAGAATGTCGCAACAACAATCCGGCTTGGTGCTGCTCTGAAAATCCTATCGAGGGTTTTGCCAACCTCTGACTCAGAACCAGTGTAGCCAGGTTCATCGGCGTTTGTTGAGTCAGCAAGCATGCAAAGAACTCCCTGGAGTCCAAGCTCACCAAACCGCTGCAAGTCCATCTTATGACCATCAATCGGGTTCATGTCAATTTTGAAGTCACCAGTGTGAAGCACTATACCAGCTGGCAGATGCAAGGCAATCGCAGAACCTTCTGGGATGGAGTGGTTAACTCTGATAAAATCTGTCTTGACACCAGCGATTGTGAAACTCTTGTTGAACTTTACTGGCATGAATTCCACGGGTTTAACCGAACCTGGCAAAACTTCATCTGCAAGACCAAGTGTCAGCTCCGTGCCATAAACGGGAACCTTGACAGTCTCAAGCACATATCGAAGCGCGCCAATATGGTCAGCATGACCATGTGTCAGAAGAATCGCTTTGAGCTTGTGTTTGATGGATTCCACATAACTAAGGTCTGGTATAACCTTGTCAACACCAGGCAAATCGGCGTCTGGGAACTTGAAACCGGCATCTATCATAACTGCCGAGTTTCCCCACTCAACAACCGACATGTTTTTACCTATTTCACCAAGCCCTCCGAGGAGGGTTATATATACGTTTGAATCTTTTTGTCTCATTCTTAGTTAAGTTGCTTTAGTAGTTTTCGCAGCTCCAGAAAATCTGCCTTCATAGTGTCAAGCAGCTCAGGGCTACGTTTATGCAGATATGCCGCTGGGTGATACATGGGGAGAAATCTAAGTCCCTCATGAATTTGTAGCTTACCGTGGGCAGAGCTGATGGCATGAGTCGATCCAAGCATCGTCTTTAAGGAGGGTGATCCCAATGTCACAATAACTGCGGGTTTAATCATCGCTATTTGCGACATCAAAAACGGTTTACACGCCTCGACCTCATCCTTCTGTGGCACTCTGTTCTGTGGTGGTCGACACTTGACGATATTGGTTATAAACACATCTTCCCTGTTTACTTGGATATAACCAAGAAGCTTTGTCAAAAGATTACCGGCAGCACCCACAAACGGCCTGCCCTGCTCATCCTCATTAGCTCCTGGGCCTTCCCCGATAAACATAATGGCGGCTCTTGGAGAGCCTTCACCCGGCACAGCATTCTTGCGTGTTACACCGAGAGTACATTTACTGCACTCTCTTACCATGTTGGCAATTGATTCAAGCATCCACTCTGGCTCTACTTCAAAAGCCATTTATCCTCTTTCTTCACTCCTCATATCGTATTCCGTGAATCCATCTATATCTGTCACTTTTTTCCCGACAACAGACACCGCAAAATCATCTGGCGTTGAATCCTTTATATAACTGTTGATCCTATTATCATCAATCCTGCTAATCCTGTCCAACAGCTCATCGAGTGACGGCACATACCCTAGAAGAATCCCAAGCTTACCCATCCTGTGCATGATCGCCATGTTGCTCTCCTGAGAGAGCGCCGTTGAACCCCTAATCATGCTCTTTGCCCGTTCGAGTTCCTCATGGGTCACACCATCTCGCTTGAACCTGCCAATCTCCTCTCTCAGTATGGTATCAGTTTTTGCAAAACTTGCCATAGGCACTGAACCATACACACCCACCAGACCACCATGGGTTAGAGCTGTTGCGAAACCGGCTACATTGTAGACCAGGCCTTCCTTTTCTCGCAGTCTCTGAAAGAGCCTGGAGCTGAATGATCCTGCAAGAATTGAGTTTGAGACCATCTCAAGCTCAATCTCGGGGGAGCCAAGAGTCGGCCCAGACCATGCATAAGTGAAATACACCTGTTCACAGTCAAAATTACAGGCGTACTTCCTGTTGGTAAAGGTCGTCTTCTCGACTGTTGGCGATACTTTCCCTGAAAGTTCCTCGCAGACAATTCCACTCTCCCTCAGCATGTCTGTCGCTTCATCATGGGCAATTGCACCAGACAAGGATATGAGCATGTCATCATCAACATATCTTGCGTTGTGGAACGCTCTTATTGATTCGGACGTGGAGTTGCCAATGACACCAGCGTTGCCAAGAACCGGTCGTGTCGAGGGATGACTACCCCAGGCAGCCATGAAAATCCCATGACTGGAGAGTTCCTGTGGGCTGTCATACATCGATGATATCTCAGAGAGGATCACACCTTTTTCGGTTTGGATGTCTGCTTCATCAAGCCTTGGGTACAGCACAATATCCTTAAGGACATCAAGGGTGTCTTTGAGGTCTTCCTTCAAAACCTTGAAGTAGAAGGCAGTGTGCTCAATGCTCGTGTAGGCGTTCATCTCACCGCCCGTGGCATCGGTTATCTCGGCGATTTCAGTCGCCGTGTACTTGTTGCCCCCCTTGAATACCAAATGCTCGAGGAAATGCGAATACCCGTTCTGGCTATCCAACTCAGTGGAGGAACCAGAAGGTACGAATATACCACAGGCTACAGACCGCCAGTCCTTTATCGAATGAGTGCAAATCTTCATGTATTGTGATTCACTTCTATGAGGATCTGTCTCTTTTTTGACCGTCTGGTCTTGGTCTTCTCGGTTTTCTGTCTCTGGATTCGTTGTTTCTTCTGGGTTTGTCGTGGTTGTTGCTACTCTTTGGTGGGGAACCAACTGAGTCGATCAGGCCTTTTCTAGTGAGTGAGATTCTGCCAGTTTCATCAATCTTTTTGACCATGACCATTATCTCATCACCAATTGAAAGCTCATCCTCAACCTTTGCAACTCGGTGATGTGCAATCTCCGAGATATGAAGCAAACCCTCTTTGTTGCCCTTGCCAAGATTGACAAAAGCGCCAAAGTCTCGAATTGAGGTTACTTTGCCAAGATAGGTTTTTCCTTCTTTCGCATCCTCGACGATATCGGCTATTGTCTCTTTCGCAAAAGCGCCAGCAGCAGCGTCAGGGGCTGTGATGAAAACCCTTCCGTCCTGCTCGATGTCAATCTTGCAGCCCGTATCCTCAATGATTTTTTTGATGACCTTGCCACCAGGTCCAATGATGTCACGAATCTTATCAGTATCTATTTCGACAACAAAGACTCTGGGTGCTGTCGCTGAAAGCTCTGGTCGAGGCTTATCAAGACACTTCTCCATCTGGTCGAGAATAAACAACCTGGCTTCCTTCGCTTGGGAGAGAGCTTGTCTTATCACATCGATTGTGATGCCCTTGATCTTGATGTCCATCTGAAGACCAGTGATTCCATCTCTTGTTCCTGCGACCTTGAAGTCCATGTCACCCATCGCATCCTCAACACCCTGGATGTCCGTGAGTATCTTGAAATTACCGTCTTTTGCTATGAGTCCCATAGCAATACCAGCGGCAGGCGCTTTGATTGGAACACCAGCGTCCATCAGAGCCAATGAGCTTCCGCAAACGGATGCCATAGACGATGAACCGTTGCTCTCAAGAACGTTTGAGAAGACCTGTATCGCATAGGGAAAATCATCTTCGGATGGAATAAGAGGAATGAGTGATCTCTCAGCGAGGTTACCGTGTCCAATGTCTCTTCTTGACGGTCCGCGGATGGGTCTGACTTCACCAACGCTATAGGGCGGGAAGCTGTAGTAATGCATGTAGCGTTTTACTTCTTCCTCGTTGAGACCCTCAACGAGCTGACCCTCACCCTTCGAACCAAGAACTGCGACCGAGAGAACCTGAGTTTGACCACGGAGGAAGAGACCAGAACCATGAGCGTTTGGCAGCATACCAACCTCCATGGTGATCTTTCTTATCTCGTTTGTGGCTCTGCCATCTGGTCTGACACCCTTGTCAACGATTCTGTCTCTGACAAAGTTCTTCAGGCTCTTCTCAAATGCTTCACCTACAAGCTCCAGCTTTTCCTCACCGAGCTTCTGCAAAACTTCGTTTTTGACCATCTCAGAAAAGTCATGTGTTGCGCCCTCGCGTTGTTCCTTGTCTGGATTGAAAAGGAACTCGTCACCGCTTTTGCTCATGACTTCGTCAACAATAGCCATAACCTCGTCGTCAATCTGAGGTGGGGGTACTTCTATCTTCTCTTTACCGATGACCTTGCCAAGCTCAACTTGAGCGTTTAGCACATCGTCCCAACTCGATTGCGCAAGCTCAAACGCCTTGATGAGCTGTTCTTCGCTAACCTCTTTTGCGCCAGCCTCAACCATCATGATGGCATCCTTTGTTCCAACAAGAACTATGTCGAGGTCAAGCTGCTCGATCTGGTCGACACTTGGATTGATGATGTACTCATTCTCAAGTATTCCGATTCTAACAGCCGCAACTGGCCCCTCAAACGGCGCGTTTGAGATTGTCAATGCCGCTGACGCGCCAATAATGCCGAGGATATCTGGCGAATTCTTGCCATCGGACGAGAGGGTGCTGACAACAACCTGGATTTCGTTTCTGCAATGTTTCGGGAACAGTGGTCTGATTGGTCTATCGATCATTCTGGCTCTCAGGATTTCAAACTCGGATGGTCTTCCACCTCGCTTGAAAAAACCACCTGGGATTTTGCCAGCTGCATAAAGATTCTCTGAATAATCTACCACGAGAGGGAAAAAATCAACTCCCTCTCTCGGTTCTTTTGAGACAACGGCTGTCGCTAAGACAACCGTTCCCCCCATTTGAACAAGGACAGACCCGCCTGCCTGCAAAGCGACCTTGCCGGCTTTTATCTCAATCTCAACGCCGTCAATCGTCGCCTTGGCTGTGTGGCATAGCCTGCCTAGTTCTGTTGATTCAGTTATATTCATTATTTCCTTAGTCCAAGCTCTTCGATAAGTTTTAGATACCTCTTCTCGTCAACCTTTCTGAGGTATCGAAGAAGTTTGTGTCTCTCTCCAACCATGCGAAGAAGCCCTTTTCTGCTGATGTAGTCATGTTTGTGCTCCTGAAGGTGGTCAGCAAGGATCTTAATTCTGGCTGTAAGGATGGCAACCTGAACCTCTGGTGAACCTGTGTCGCCTGGGTGTGTTGCAAACTTCTCGATTAGATTCCGTTTCTCTTCCTGTGTATACATGTTTAATTCTCCTTTTTCTTAATCCTCATGCCGCGCCCCCGTCACGGAAGAACGTAAAGCAAGGCATAGGTCAAGGCAAGAATATATGCAAACTCAATCAAAACACAAGAAAAACTGGTTTTCTAGCAACCTTGACACAAATTGAGCCTCTTGGGATAATTGAGTCGTGACTACCGAGAAAATTGCGATAAAGGGTGTAATATTCGACCTTTGGGACACCCTCGTGTTCGACGAACCGTCAATCGAAGAGGAGAGAAGGATTGAGCGTATTGACAGGATGTACGATGTTCTCGTGAAAAGTGGTCATATCATCTCAAGGGAGCAACTTGCATTTGCCTACAACGGCGTTGATAGCATGATTGCGAAACAGGCAAAGGAATATAAAGCACTCACGATTCTTGAGCAAATAAACATCATTCTCGAGATAATCAGGCTCAAGATCGGCAAAAACGTGCTTGCCAGACTTCAAGATGCCTACAACAGACCAAACATTTCGAGACTCTCACCAGAGGTTCAAGGAGCAAGAAAACTTGTAGAAAGGCTCTCAAGACGGTATAGACTCGGTCTCATCTCAAACACCGAGAGATCGTCGGGAGAGCACATCATGCAAGCATATCCAAGCCTTCTTGGCAGAATCTCGGTCACATATTTCTCAGATGTGAGAAAATTCAGGAAACCTCATCCAAAGACTTTTTTCACTGTTGCCACCGAGCTTGACCTTGACCCCGCAGAGTGTGTCATGATTGGCAACAGCGAGCAAGATGATTGTATGGGCGCAATTGAATGTGGGATGAAAGCTATTCTTTTTGCCAGCCCCAGGCTGGGGGTATCATCCAATTTCAAACCCAGGGTATCATCGCTTGAGGAAATCCCCGAACTGATTCAAAAGCTCAACAAATGAGGTATCTTGTCGGTTTCTCTGGTGGCGTTGACTCGACTGCCGCAGTGCTTTTGCTCCAGGCCCAGGGACACGATGTTGAGACTCTCACCCTTCCGATATGTGGTGGAGTAAATCGAAAACAAATCTCAACATTGGCGTCATATCTAGGTGTGAAATCCCACTTTTTTGATAAGCCAACAAACTTTGACAAGAAGGTTATCGGTTACTTTAAACAAGCGAACTTGGATGGACTTACCCCAAATCCTTGCGTCATGTGCAATCAGTTTGTGAAATTCGTGTCAATGTACGATTTTGCGACAGAAAATGGGTTTGATGGAATCGCAACCGGTCACTACGCAAGGATGGTCGAGATCAAGGGCAAAAAGCGCATCGCGAGGGCATCTGACCTAAACAAAGATCAGAGCTATGTTCTGGCAAGAGTCAACCCCAAGATTCTTGAGATGACAACGTTCCCAATCGGCGAGATAACAAGGGCTGCAGGGGAGGAGATGACCAAGAATCTGCCGACAGCGCCAACAAGCCAGGATGCCTGCTTTGCTCTTGGGGACACCAGGTCTTGGATTAAAGACAACATCGGACTAGGCAACTCAGGCAGGATTTTCTCTGTCGAAGGGATTGAGCTTGGCTCTCACAAGGGTCTTCTTTCCTATACCGTCGGTCAGCGCGGCGGAATGGCGATTGATGACGGTCCCTGGTATGTGGTCAGACGTGACTTTGTGACAAATGTCCTAATCGTGGGCAGAAGAACCGATGTCATGCAAAGAAGTTTTGAAGTAACCGAACTAAACATCGAGCCAATAAACGATGATGATATCGATGTCATGGTTCGCTACAGAGCCAGACCAACAAAGTGCAAAATAGAGGGAAACACAGTCCACACCGAAACCCCGGTCTTTGCCCCCACCCCAGGGCAATTTGCAGTGTTTTATCAGGGGGATGTGGTGGTGGGGTCGGGGATTATTTCATAGAAAGATATTGTAATTAATCCAAACAACTTTCCGCAGCATTATCCTCAAACAAGTTCGCCGTTCGGATATATTCCCTTAGGGTTTGGTAGTTCTTGTGTCCAGTTTGAACCATAATCTTGTGGACTGGGGCGCGTTTCTTGATTAACTCTGTAACAAATCCCGCTCTTAAGCTGTGACCTCCGATGTCATTCGGGTCAAATCCTAGCGGTATCACAAGTTTTTTGAGAATAGTGTTGACGGCAGGTGGTTGGAGCGGAGCAAGAAGCTCTCCGTGCTTGTTGATATGACGAAAGACGTGACCATCTTTGATTTTGGACGCTCGAATCCAGTCCTCGAAAGCTTTGACAGGGCAGTAAACAGAACCAGGTTTAGCAAAAATTGCCTTTTCCATACCTTTGCCTTCTTGGTCGGTTTTTGACCTGCGAATCAACACCTTAAATCCTTTGTCGACCCTTGTGATATCCGATATTTGAATCCCGACAAGCTCTGAACGTCTGAAAGCTCCAGCGTAGCCCCACAACACAAGAGCTTTGTCGCGAAGGTCGATGAGAGAATTTCCAAGTGTATCAACGATTGACTTGATATCATCTGCAAGGAGAGCTGTTTTCTTCTCTTTGGCAGAACCGATTTTACGTTTGATGGAACGCATGGCATTTTTGACTTGTTCATGTTCTGTTGGGTCTGGAAGGTCGGCGTTTCTATGAATCTTTCTGACAGCAGATCGCCAAGTGTCGATGCTTGACGCTTTTTTACCTTCATCAGCAAGACTCGCAAGCCAAGCAGCAACGGTTGCAGGTTCGGCGGGGAGAGGAGAAAAATCGTGCAAAGAACACCAATTTACAAACTTAGACCACCCACTTTTATAAGCAGTGTTTGTGTTATCTGACAATACTTCCATCCCATTAGCAATCTCACCTTCATTCACATCAGAAAATTCCATGCCTACCCTCCTTAAACCTATGACTAACATTGCATAAAAAACTCCCCATGTCAAACATGGGGAGTTGAGAATCAAAGTTTTTTCTGGCTATCTATCTAAATAAAATCATACATCTCAAACTCAATCGGATGGGGGGTTCGTTCGAGTCTGAGGCTGTCTTGTGTCTTGTCGTCTATGAACTTCTCAATCATTGTTTTGGTGAAAACTCCGCCCTCTGTGAGGAAGTCGTGGTCTTTCTGGAGCTCTTCGAGTGCTTCCTTGAGAGAGGCTGGAACATTGGTTGGCGGTGTCCAATCTTCGCTCATTTTTTCAAGAGGCCCAAACTTGCCCTCTGGATTCATGTTCTTCTTGACACCATCGAGTCCGGCCATGAGGATTGCTGAAATCATAAGGTACGGGTTTGCGGTCGCATCGCCTACTCTGTACTCAAACCTCTTCTCTTCGGGAGTAGTTGCATAGGCGGGGATTCTAACGGCGGCATTGCGGTTAGCCATGCCATAACACACATTGCAAGGGGCTTCGTATCCTCTGACGAGGCGTTTGTACGAGTTGGTCGATGGGTTAGAAATGGCGGTAAGAGCAGGGGCATGGGAAAGGACACCAGCAAGGAACGAGAGCGCAAGTTTCGACAAACCCATATAACCTGTTGGGTCTGAGAAGACATAGGAGTTGTTTTCGCCGATAAGCATGTGGTGAACATGCATGCCATTGCCAGCTTCTCCATGGATTGGCTTTGGGATGAACGTTGCATGGAGACCCATTTCGGCGGCGACATTTCTGATGATGTATTTGCCCCAAATAATTCCATCGGCAGCTTTTTGCATCTCGATGAGGTTAAACTCGACCTCCTGCTGCGAAGGGCCACCTACCTCATGGTGGTGGTACTTCACCGAATAACCGAGTTCGTTGAGGATTCTGGCTGCTTCAGCTCTGATGTCGTAGTTGGTGTCGTGTGGCGGAACAATGTGATAACCGGCCTTTTTTGGAATACGAACCGCTGACTGCCAATCGTCCTCGGCATCGCCCCAGTAACCCTCTGACGATATAATCTCAAACATCTGGGCATGTGGTTCTGTGCGAAGTTTGATTCCATCAAAAAGGTGGAACTCAAGCTCAGGCGCCCAGAAAGAATCCATCGCCACACCAAGACCTCTCATGTAGTCACGGGCTTTGCGAAGCACTGACCTTGGGTCAGATTCATATGGCTTCACTGTCTCGGCAGCCTCGTATACATCGCACAGGAATGAGGCAACTGGCTCATCATAGCATGGGTCGATGACCACATCGTCGCCAACAACAGGTCTGGCAATAAAGTCAGAGCGAGATGTCTTTGCGAAACCAAAGTTTGAACCATCAAAACCAAACCCGAACTCAAGGCTCCTCTCAGTGATTGAGGTGGCGGGGATCGTCAAATGGTGGAGTCTGCCAAAAGCATCAACAATCTTGAAATCCACCATATCGCAATCATTCTCATGTATTTTGTTTATTATGTTTTTGAATTTACTCATCTCTTTGCTTCCTCCGCCAATTCATAAGCCAGCTTGAGCGCTTTCTGGTTGCCTTCCTTGAACTCAGCCCTAAATGATTCAACAACGGCTCTTTCAAGCGACTGCTTTGTCACAATGCCCGTCATGCCAACAAGGATGCCTAGGGATACGATGTTAATCGCAACACCCTTTCCGAGTTCCTTGATAAGCTCAACCCACATCGGTATACCAACTGCAAATGTTTTCTTATTTTTTACAGCCCTTTCCGGGACAAGGCTCGAATCATAGATGATTAGCCCATCATCGGAAACATCCTCTTCATACTTAGACAATCCCTCATCGGTGAGTGCAAGCAACACATCGGGTGTGACCAATTTTGGGAAATAGATTGGGCCATCTCGAATGACGGTCTCGCCCTTTGTCGCTCCTCCTCTTGCCTCAGCTCCATAGACCTGAGACTGAAGGACATTCATATCATCATAAACTCCTGCCCTGGCAAGGATTACAGACGCTGTGATAAGACCGTGACCGCCTGAGCCTGTGAACCTTACTGCCTCAGCCTTCCTACCACCAAAGAGTTTATCTTTGACATCATTCCAAGTTGGGGTCATCGTCTAACCCCCCTTCGAGTGAGTAAAACGCATGCTTTGTAGTGATCCATGAAAGTTGGTATCTTTGCGTCTCTGATAAGCCCCCTCGCAAATTTACCCTCTCGTTCCTCTTCGGTCATTTGCTCAAACTTGCCTTTTGGAACAAGAATATCCGATTGAGATTTCATCAGATCAAATGGATTGCCAAGACGGTTTGATCTGCCATAGTTTGTTGGACACTGGGTGAAGATATCAATCGCCGAGAAGCTGTCATTGACCAGGGCCTTTTTCATAAGCGACACCATCTCGTTGAAATAGAATGTTCCTGTTCGGGCAACAAACGGCGCTCCAGCACCAACAAGCAAGTCAGTAATGCTAAAGGGCTGTTCAACATGTCCGCATGGTGATGTTGCTGTGAAAGAACCAATTGGTGTTGTTGGACTGTACTGACCACCTGTCATGCCATATGTATAGTTATTAACTATAAACACAGACAAACTCATGTTGCGTCTTGCTGCGTGGATGAGGTGATTTCCACCAATGGAGGAAGCATCGCCATCGCCTGTAATCACGATAACCTTAAGGCTTGGGTTGGCAAGCTTAGCGCCAATTGCGAACGGAAGAGCTCTGCCATGGAGGGTATGAAGCGAGTCAAAGATTGTGTATGTCGCGATTCTTGAAGAACAACCAATTCCACCAACGATGAGAATCTGAGTTGTATCAAGCTGAAGCTCGTCGATGGCTTTGAACATGGCATGCATCACTGTTCCATTGCCACAACCAGGACAAAAAACATGAGGAAGCTTATCCTGCTTCATGTACTTTAGCATCTGTTCTCTCATAATGACTCAGCCACCTTTTGAAGCTCTTGAGGTGTTATCAGCTCTCCATCCCACCTGTTCACCGGGATTATCTTCTTTTCTGAACCAAACAATCTCTGTAGTTCTCGAACCATCTGACCCATGTTGAGTTCTGGAACTATGAGGGTCTTCACATTCTCAAGCTTTTTAGCAATGAGCTTGTCGTCAAATGGCCAGAGGGTGATAAGTCTGAGGGCTCCCCACTTTGGATTGTTTGCCGTGTGGATTACTTCTTGAACCGTTCTGGATGTGATGCCATACGAAACAAAGGCAAGTTCAGCATCATCGAGGTTTGTTTCCTCAACATTGGTTATGTGGTCAAGATAGAGGTCGACCTTGTCGATGAGTCTCTTTTGGACTGAGTATGCAATCTCTCTGGTGGTATTCTGGAAACCCGATTCATCGTGATAGAGACCTGTGATAACCGTGCGATAACCAGTGCCGAATCGCGCCTGATGAGGGACAAGGTCTTCGTCGGGTTTGAATGTCAAATATTGTGAGTGTCTGCCGGGTTGCTTCCTGGGTTCGATATAGACATCTGCGTCGAGGTCTATGTCAACTCGTTCTCTCATATGAGCAACACCCTCATCGGTTAAAAAAATGACAGGTGTTCTGAATCGCTCTGAAAGGTTGATCGCATGAATCATAAGGAAATAGCTTTCCTTGACCGATGATGGGCAAACAACGATAGCGGGAGAATCGCCATGTGTTCCCCACTTTGCCTGCATAAAATCGGCTTGTGTGGGTTTTGTGGGGAGACCGGTCGAAGGGCCACCACGCATAACGTTCACAATGACAAGAGGCGCTTCAACCATCTTGGCATATCCCAGACCCTCCTGCATAAGGGAGAATCCAGGGCCAGACGTTGCTGTGATTGCCTTTGCGCCGGCCAAAGAAGCGCCGATCAAAGCTGTGATTGATGCGATCTCATCCTCCATCTGGATGAAAACACCACCACGCTGTGGAAGTTCCCAGGACATCACCTCGGCAACCTCGGTAGAGGGCGTAATTGGATATCCTGCGAAGAAATTCACTCCAGCTTTACAGGCTCCCTGGCTTGTTGCATATGAGCCCTGCCAAAGATATGACTTAGTCGCCATTTTTCGTAACCTCCAACGCGAAGTCTGGACAGAGGTTGCAACACTGCATGCAACCAATACATCTTGAGTCGTCCTCGACTATAACCTGTCCTCTTTCGTTGATGGAAAATACCTGTTTCGGGCAAATCCTCAGACAAATCTGGCATGATTTGCAGAACTTTCGAAATAGTTCAACCTTGTATGTGCTCATTTTCTTCCTCAGATAGCTATTTGTGTGAAATCGGCAAACTTTGTGATTTCATCAAGCAGCCATGATAGAAAATTCTTTCGATTACTGCGTATCTTTTCGTCATCGACATTAACCATGACGGAGTCAAAGTAGCTTTCGGCATGTGGTGTTAGTTTAATAAGTTCTTCGAGTTCGGACTTGATTGACGCAAAGTCACTTGCACTTGACGCCATGAGCTTTACGTCTTTCGCTTTTTCAAACGTGGATTTTACCTGCCCAAAAAACTCCCTTTCGGCGCCCTCTGCGAAAAGCTTTTCATCATACTCGGTGTCATTCCAGTCCTTGAGTATGTTTTTCAATCTCTTTGCAGTCTCTACGATACCTGTGAATTCCGGCTTTTCGTAGACTTCTGAGATAGCCTCACATCTGTTCTCCACTGCTTTGACGTAGTTAATTCCAGGAGCAACCGATGCTCTTATGACATCGTAGCGATAGTCTTTGTCCCGAAGGAGTTTTTCAAGTCTGGGCAGCACAAAATCGACTGTATCTTCAACCGCTGTTTCCGATTTGATGTGTGAGTGTTTGGCTGCAGCTGCAATGATTTTTATGAAGTCGATATCAACGTTTCCATCAAGCAATATTCTAAGGGTTGTGAAGGCGTATCGCCTCACACCAAGGGGGTCAGCTGAACCCTTTGGAGCATTACCGGAGGCGATCAGATTCACAAGCGAATCTACCTTGTCGACCAACGAAAGAACTTGTCCCAACTTACCATCAGGCAGCGGGTCGCTCTCACCAGCAGGTAGATAGTGTGACGCAATCGCTTCGCAAATATCTTCGTTGATTCCGTCTTCTTTTGCGTACAGACCACCAATCAGTCCCTGGAGCTCATCGTGTTCACGAACCAGCGATGTGGCAAGGTCTGCTTTGCAAAGCTTGCAAGCCAGTTCCAACTCTTTCCCGTCAATGGCAGTAGCTTGTGCAATCTCAGTTGAAATCGACTGCATCCTTGATACCTTATCCTCAAGGTTTCCAAGATTTCTAATGAATGCTATTCCTGAAATATCGAGGGCAAAATCCTGGAGTTTTTTCTTTCTGTCATTTTGGTAGAAGAATTTTGCATCGGCAAGTTTTCCAAGAAGAACCTTTTTGCCTCCAGCGAGAACTGTGTCGCTGATTTCTTTTGGAGAGTTGGAGACGATTGCAAAGGTATTGGTGAGTTTCCCATTTGCGTCGGTGAAGGGGATACAACGAAGGTCAGATATTAAGACCGACTTCAGAATTAGCTCTGGGGTCGTATCGATATATTCCCTCGGAAATTCTCCAACTATGATGTTCGGACGCTCCACAATGCCAGCCAATTCGTCAAGGAGCCTTTCGTCTTTTAATGGCTTTATACCCTTGCCCTGTCCAAGCTTTTCTGCTTGTTGATAAATATAGGTCTTTCTCCCATCATAGTTGGAGTAAACGCCCATATTTTCAAGCTTTTCAAAATATTGTAGAGCTTTATCTAACTCAATGATCTTTGTTTTTTCTGGTCTTGGTGTCCTTGTAAACCTGTCTGATTCTACATTTCCAATGACTAGTGGTAGTACCTTATCATCGAGTAAACACACAATCCAGCGGATCGGCCTGACCCAAGAGATTCCTGTCTCATCCCATCTCATTGAGTGCGGATGTGGATATGAGAGTAACATCTTGGGGAAATCGTTGGCAATGACATCAGGGAGTTTCTCGCCATCTTTCTGCACAGAAGCAAAAGCATTCTCAGTTTTTCCAAAGTCCTTAAAACCAACCTCGGATGTTGATATTCCGGCCTTTATAGCAAACCCCTCAAGGGCTTTTGTTGGATTACCATCTCCGTCAAAACACATCTTCTTTGGGGGGCCTTTAAGCTCTTCAACAGAGGATGAACCAGAAAGACTTATGTCTGAGAAATACAGTCCTAGACGACGTGGAGTTGCTATTAGCTTAGGAGTGTCATGATCTATCCCAGCAGCATCAATTCTTGACAAAAACTGTCCCTGCAAGTATTTTGCGGCACTAAGAATTTGTTTGTCTGGTAGTTCCTCGGTACCGATCTCAATTAACAGGTTAGGCATCCTGCGCCTCCACATACGCCTTGGCGCATTTGCTTGTTAGTGTTCTGACGCGTTTTATCATGACTGCTCTCTCGGATACAGATATCGCACCTCTGGCATCGAGAATATTGAAAAAGTGAGAGCACTTGAGAGCAAACTCATACGCAGGAGCGACCAATCCCTGCTCAATACACCTGTTGGATTCCTTCTCGCATATCTCAAGCATTGTCATTAGTGAATCAATATCGGCAAGCTCAAAGGCATACTTGCAAAGCTCATACTCCTCTTTTTTTCTAAGCTGACCATACGTGACATTGTCATTCCACTTGAGGTCAAACCCATTCTCAATCTTCTCGGAGTACATCGCGAGTCGTTCAATGCCGTAGGTAAGTTCTACCGATGGTGGATTGAGCTGGATTCCGCCGACTTGCTGGAAATAGGTGAACTGAGTCACTTCCTGACCATCCATCCACACTTCCCAGCCGACACCGGCGGCGCCAAGGGTGGGAGACTCCCAGTTGTCCTCTATGAAACGCATGTCGTGCTTTTCGTAGTCTATTCCAATGACCTTCAGAGACTCTAGGTATATGTCCTGAACGTCTTTTGGTGGTGGTTTGAGGATGACTTGAAATTGATGATGAATGTAGAATCTGTAGGGATTATCGCCATATCGACCGTCTGCTGGTCGTCTTGAAGGCTGGACATAGGCGACACTCCACGGCTTTTCTCCAAGCGTGCTAAAGAAGCTTTTTGGAACCATTGTGCCTGCGCCAACCTCAATATCATATGGTTCAGCAATCAGACAGCCTTGGTCACGCCAATATTTCTTCAACTCAAAAATTGTACTCTCAATATTCATGATTAAAGCAAACCTTTAATAAGGTCTTTCCTTCCAAGAATTCCCACGAGTTGTCCATCTTCGACAATCGGTATCTGTTTGATGCTAATTGCGGCAAAGATTGCAAGTGGTTGATCGATATCTGCATCAGGGCCAAGCATGATTGGATTACGTGTCATAAGTTGGGATGCTCTGACTTTGCCGAGAGACTCTGAGTCAAAATCTGAATCGAACATCTCAGTTCTGTGGATAATGTCTGACACAGTCACAACACCAACAACCCTGTGGTCAGAATTAACAACCGGAATGCCGTTTATCCTTCTTTCACAAAGAAGTTCAACGACCTCCTTGAGACTCGTTTCCTCAAAGACGAAGATGACTTCCTTCTCCATCAGTTCTCTGATTTGCACTTGATTCCTTCCCCAGGACGGTACGCAAACGATGCTGCGAGTCCTGCCACCAGCCAAAAGCTGACTATCAATGGCGTTATTTGCCACAAGTTTTCAGCAAGCAGATGAATCATGAACGCAACCATACCACCAATAAATCCTGCTACAAGTAAACGGTCGTCAATTAGAGCCTTTTTCAGCCCCTTAAAGGCTTCCCGTATGTTTGATATCAGTATAAAGGTAAAGAAACCAAATCCAACGAGACCATAGTTCGAGAGAATCAGAAGGTAGTAATTGTCAACGTAGAGCCCACCAAATGCCTGGATTCCATAGGCCACAGCGCCACCAAATCCACCGGGACCAATACCAAGTATCGGGTGTTGTCCGAAAATATCGATTGCTGTTGCCCACCTGAAAGACCTTCCATATTGCAGGTCTCTCCAAGCGAAATCTTCGGTAAAAATCCCAGCAAAGCGCATCCGTAGGTCTGGCAAAAACAGAATTGCAGCGACAACGGCTGCCAGCAAAGCGCCTATCCACCACCTCTTGCCTGAAGCTATTGCAAAGACAACAAGACCGCCGGTTAGTCCAATCCACGCAGCTCTGTTGAGGGTGGCATAGAGACCCAATATAATAACAACTGTGATTACAAGCCAAAATGCCTTCGACCAGAATCTCTTTACCTTCATGGTCATACCAATCGAGATTGGTATGATGAGAGCTAGGAAACCCGCCGTTGCATTTGGGCTTCCCAGGAAACTAGTTGCTCTTGTGACAAGAGTCGCCTCATGCACATCGAGCCAACCCTGTGGAGTAAACACTCCCGACGCCCGTTGAAGCAGGGCATAACCCGCCACAACAGCAGCGCAGATTATCAGAAGTGATGTAATGTGGAGAATTGTCTTTCTATCGAATCCAGCGTTTACAATCACAACGAACAGAATCACAGCCTGAAGCACTGAACGAATAGCTGTAATAATGTGACCATATGGCAAACCTGAGAGTAACCCAGAAACAACTGCAACAACTGCAAAGCCGGCCACAGCCCACCAGAGTCCTGTTGGGTTGAAGGTGTTCCTTTTTTCTTTCACAAGTCGCCAAACAAGCGCCGCGATAATGAGGATAAAAAGTCCTTCATCCCACAATCCACCAATCGAACCTGCTTTTCTCAGGAAACTGTCAAGAATAACCGCAAATGCAAAGAGTCCAATTCCAATTTCAAGCTTCCACAAGACGGCGGCGGCGAGGGCAAGAACACCAACAATTGCCGCAACAATGAAGAAATCTGCCCACACTGCCAACACCGCAAACAGGCAGCCCAGCGCCAGGATGAGAATGCCAAGATGATCTCTAGTCATCAATCTCGTCCAATCTCTTCAAAATCCAGCTTCCTTCGATCATTGCACTCCATGTCACATTCACAAAAAGGAGAAGAACACAGACAATAAACATCGTCAATACAAGGAACAAACCAGTTTTTGAGATACCGACAAACAGAAGCTTAATGATTCCATATGTTCCAAAGAAACCGCACCCAACAATGCCAATCACGTGGAATGGCGATTCAAGAACATATGCTGAGAGTTTCTTTACCAAATCAACTGAAAATGAGTTTTGGAAACGTGAGTCCTTTCCAAAGATTTTTTCAATCCAGCCAACAAACCTCTTAAATCCCAAATCTAGCTTTGAACCAATAACACTTGGCCTATCAGTGATTCTCCTCCAACCAAGCTCCTTGCCTGTTACGAAGCCAACAAACAGACTCCCCGAAACGCATCTATCCCAGAAACCAAGAAGTCGGACAAAGAATCCCGAAAAAAAGGAGTCATCATAGACCCGACTCAGCCAATTCCAACCTTTGCCAAGGACGCTACCTTCAAAAATGAGTCGTGGTTCAAATCGCATCAGAGCAACCTTTTGTATCCCCTGAAAAGGCCTGACTCGGAAAATGCATCATTGTTCCCCCTCAGGGCTCGAGTCTTCATCGGGTGTTGTCTCCAAGTTTTCAACCAACGGTGGGGTTTCATCATGATCGATGAAGTGTTGTTGGACGAGTAGCGAGAGCTCATAACGATTGACATTCAGAATGCTAATCATCTGATCAAGCCATGCATCATAGACCTCATCCGGAGTTGCTGGAAATGGAATCTCATTTATTGAACCAGTGCCTACCCTTCGGAGAATCTCTACAAAAGAGAATATCTCACTCATGGGGATATCTGTTTCTACATTTTGCATAGTTGCGGTAATAGCGTCTGGAATCTTACTCCAGCTTGAAGGCTTCGCCATTTCGTTAAGAAGAGCTTTAATGAATTCAGTTTGTCTTGCTGATCGCCCAAGAACTTTGCCGTCCCAGTAGGCATAGTCAGCATTTGCATCACTTCTGAATCTGACATATTGAAGCGCTCTCTCACCGTCGAGATGCTGGAATCCTTTGTCTATATGAATCTGATATCCATCAACGGTATCAACATAATGCATTGGTTTCTCGACATTCATATCAATCCCACCAATTGTATCCACAACATTGATGAAACCATTATAGTTTATCTTCACATATCCATGAATCTTGATTCCAAGGAGCTCCTCTATTGTTTCAATAAGCTTAGGCGTCCCATAATGAACACTTACCATCTGATTGTTAATAGCATTTATTTTTGTCTTGGTCTCAGGAAATCCCGCCGGGGAAACCCATGAATCCCTCGGAATCGTCATAATTGTTATGGACGGTTTTTTTGGCTCTATTGAAAAGAGTTTGATTGTATCACATCTGGATGCTTCTTGTAATGTTGGTGCATCCACCGCCAATAGCAGCAGATTCATTCTATTGTTTATGTCAAACTTTTCAGCTCGTGACACATAGGTTGTGATTCTTGATGCCGCAATTATCTGCCAGGCGTAGTTTGCTCCATAGAAAATTCCAAGGAACAGAAGCCCTATGAGTATGAGGACTACGATATATCCAACTGATTTTCTCTTCTTTCTGGCTGGATACAGATGCCTCACACCGCCTCCTTCCTAGAGAGAGCTGAGAATACCTCTCTCAACTCAGCACGATTGATGAGGTACATCATCCCAATATAGACAATAATGCCTGCAACGATGGCAAACGTAAGCGAGAGTATTCTTCCTGTGTTTGTCGCCTGGTTAACAACATTCATGGCTCTGTGTGAGGTATAGAAAGCAACAACCCCCATCACACCTGCCGATATAGTGCTTTTGATAACAGAGATTAGCAAACTCGAAATCCCGAAATTACCAATCTTTTTCCGCACCATCACAAGTTGTAAGAGCATGCTGACAAATGCAGCAGTTGCAGAGCCAATCGCCATGCCCATTACGTTCCAGATTCGGACAAAGATAAGCTCAAGGGCAACCAGGAGCGTCACACTGATGAGAGCTATCCAGACTGGTGTTTTGGTATCACCCATAGAGTAGAACACCTTCACAAGAACGGCACTGAATGCCCATGGGAGAAGTGCAATGGCATATATCGACAATGGCTGAGCAACTCTTATTGCATCGAGCATCGTAAACTCACCCCGCAGGAACAGCGTTACTACCATTGGTTCAGCAAGAGCTAGGATGCCAATGCCACAGGGGATGATGATAAACGCCACAAGTTTGAGTCCCCAGATGATATTGTATTTGAGAGCCTCAGGTCTGTTGAGGGCAACTGATGTCGAAAACTGAGGGAAAATAACGGTCGAGATGGTCATGATAAAAATCGAAAGAGGAAGTTGACTGACCTTCCAAGCAGTTGTGTATGCCGTGACAGAACCAACCATGAGAGCCGATGCAATATAGTTTTCAAAGAATGGGATGATATAGGAGATACCAGAACCAAGAAGCACTGGGATTATCAAGCTGCCAATTCCTGTGAGTGCTGGATGTTTCAAGTCAACATTGATATTGAGCTTTAGATTCTTGCCAAAAACTCCAGGGAGTTGAACAACAAAAAGCAGGAATGAGCCAACAAGTAAACCATAGGCCATAACGTAAATCCCCCACGACTTCGGGAGGAAAACAAGGGCTGCAATAAATGAGAGGTTTAGCAAAAGGTTGCCAACAGCGGGAAGAGTAAACCTTTGGAATGACTGGTGGATGCCTGTTAGAAGTCCTGACCAAGCCATGAGAAGAACGGCAGGCATCATTATCCTAAACAGGTTGATGGCGGTTTCTAGCATCTCAGGATTAGCTCCTGGGCTAGTGAGAACATATTTGACAATTGGTTCAGCAAAAATCATCCCAAGAATCATAATGACTGTGAAACCAACTGTGATAACAGTGAAAAGCACCCCAACAAGCTTTGTGAGTCCTTTGAAATCCTTGTTGACTATGTACTTGGTGAAAATTGGAATAAACACCGCAGAGAAAACACCCGTCATAAGGAGCACGGAGATTGTCATTGGAATCTTTGAAGAGATGTTCCAAGCATCGGTCATTTTCTCCATGCCAAAACGCGGAAGCATTATTGTATCGCGCACAAAACCAAAAACTCGCGCAAGACCGAGAACAACAGTCACTATTCCAATATCTTTTAGGAGTTTTCTCTGGTTCAAATCAGTCCTCCAGTTTATCTATCGACACACAGAGACATTTCATGTGCGCCCCCAGCATACCCTCACTGACAAAATCGTATTCGAGCCTGGAACCAACAAGCATATTTACCGTGTTATACTTGATACGTTGCCCTTTTCTCGCCTCGAGAATAACGGTGATATCCATGTCTTTGAGTTTGGGTTGAATGCTACCCTCGACAACGAGTTGGGCTGTCGACCCTTCGATTGTGCCCTGTGGCGTCCTGACATAGACAATAGCATCCTGAAGCTGTGGTTCTGGAAGGTCAACATGACCTATGACGTTACCTGAGCGTTCAATGAGCTTATAGCCGACTTTTACGGCATCAATCATTTCAGCATGAACGTTCTCGGCTCGAAGGACAACCCTATATTTATCAAAAACATCCTCTGACGCCATGAACTTTTCGACTACCTGTGAGCCAGCCCAGTACAGCCCAAAACCGATTATTATGACTATCACCAGGTCAATGACGTTCAGTTTTCCAAAGAGTCTGCCTCTATCATCAATAAATCTCATTGTTCACCCTTTTTAATCAAGAACTCTTGTCCATCAGAGTCTATCATCACAGTATCACCCTCTGTTATCTTGCCATCGAGAATCATCAAAGCCAATTGGTTCTCTATTCTCTGATTTATCAATCTCTTCAGGGGCCTCGCGCCATACTCAGCGGAGTAACCAAGCTTGGCAATCTGTGACAACGCACTCTCAGTCAAAACAAGAGACATTTTCCTCTGTTTGAGCTTGTCTTCAAGTATCTTAATTTGAAGTTTGGCTATCTGCTTAATTTCATCCTCAGTCAGATGCGAGAACACAATGATCTCATCGAGTCTATTCACAAACTCCGGTCTGAAGTTACTCTTGACGGCCTCCAGATACCTTTCTCTCATTTGCTCATATGGCATATCAGGAGTCACAAGACTTGCGCCGAGGTTGGAGGTCATAATGACTATGGTGTTTCTAAAATCGACAGTTCTTCCTTTTCCATCGGTCAATCTGCCATCATCGAGTAGCTGCAGAAAAACGTTGAAGACGTCGGCATGAGCCTTCTCAATCTCATCGAAAAGTAATACCTGAAAAGGTCTGCGTCTGACGACCTCCGTGAGCTGACCCCCCTGGTCGTAGCCGACATATCCAGGAGGCGCTCCAATCAATCTCGCTACGGAATGCTTTTCCATATACTCAGACATATCAATTCGAGTCAGGGCATTCTCATCATCAAACAACAATTGCGCTAAGCTCTTGGCAAGCTCTGTTTTACCGACACCCGTTGGTCCAAGAAACAGAAACGACCCGATTGGTTTGTTTGGGTCGGAGAGCCCTGCTCTCGAGCGCCTTACAGCTTGCGACACGGCAGTCACAGCCTCATCCTGACCGATAACCCGTGCGTGCAATCTGTCTTCGAGTTTGAGGAGTTTCTGCTGTTCGGATTCTGTAAGTGATGAAACCGGGATACCAGTCCACCTCGAGACAGTGTCGGCTATCGCTTTCTCATCAACAACCTCCGAAACACTTATCTCCCTTTGAACCTCAGTATCCAACTTATCAAATTCGGTTTTCTTTTTTTCATACTCGGTTTTGCACTTCTCAGCTCTTTGTGGGTCTCCTTGCGACGCTGCAGCTATCGCCTCACGCTCCAGCTCTTTCATCTCTCTCCTGAGCCTGTCTCGCTCCAAGCTTGGAGCTGACTCCTTGGCAACCCTGATTTTTGCGGCTGTCTCATCAATTAAGTCGATTGCCTTGTCTGGCAAATGCCTGTTCGTGATGTATCTTGCCGACAGGTTAGCTGCGGCAACGAGCGCATCGTCGGTTATTTTGACTTGGTGGTGTGATTCATATTTATCCCGTAATCCCCTTAGAATCTCCACCGTGTCAGCAATCGACGGCTCAGGCGTCATAACAGGCTGGAATCGCCTCTCAAGTGCTGAGTCTTTTTCGATGTGCTTTGTATACTCGTCAGTTGTTGTAGCACCAATACAGTGAAGCTCTCCCCTCGCAAGGGCTGGCTTTAAGAGGTTCGAGGCATCCATCGCACCCTCAGCAGCGCCAGCACCCATTACGAGGTGAAGCTCATCAATAAATAGAATTATACTACCACTCGATGCTTTCACCTCATCAATGACAGCCTTGAGCCTTTCCTCGAACTCACCCCTAAACTTGGTGCCAGCAACAAGCGCACCCATGTCTAGCGAGAGAATTCTCTTTCCCCTCATCGAAACTGGCACCTTGCCATCAACTATCCTCTGAGCAATCCCTTCAACAATCGCTGTTTTTCCAACACCAGCCTCGCCAATGAGGACAGGGTTGTTCTTTGTCCTTCTTGACAACACCTCAAGACAGCGCTCTATCTCAAGCTTTCTGCCAATGACAGGGTCAAGCTTTCCCTTCTTTGCCATCTCAGTCAGGTCTCTTGTATACTTATCAAGCGCTGATTTATTCTGACCTCCATCGGCACCCTTTGCCCCTCGAAGCGAGGCAAGGGCTTGGAGTATCTTTTCTTTGTCAACTCCTGCTTGACCAAGAATCTGACCGACGTCTCTTGTGTCAGATGCAAGAGCCACAAGAAGGTGCTCAGGGCCGACATACTCATCACCCAGGGCGTCAGCCTCGGCTTCAGCTCTGTCCAAGGTGGATTTGGCTCTTGGTGAAATATATATCTGACCAGACTGAGCCGCGGCAGGTTTCGATGTTCTTGCGAGCACCTTTTCTGTCTGAGATTTTATCTGGCTCCACCCCACGCCAAGATCGGATAGTACCTTCTTTGCAACGTTGTCCGACTCTAGGAGGGAAACAAGCAAATGTTCGCAATCAAGCTCATATCCACCATACCTGCCCATCACCTGTTGAGCATCGCTTAAGATGTTTCGGAGCTCCTCGGTGTATCTATCAAATTTCATGTTTTGTCACCTCCAAAAACACGATAGAAACGGATTGAGAGTTTGACTCGATTGTTATCCTTTTTCTTCGAAGCTGCAAAAGGTGGTAGGAGCAATTGAAGCAGCTCTCAAGGTGCGCGTCAATCACTGATTTCTCCTCAGATGTCAATGAACCTTCAACATATCGCACAAGCTTCTGTAGCACAATCTCACACTTCATAGTACTTCGCTTCTTTCCTGGTTTTTACGGCTTCTGGATGGATTGCATTTCTGGTTTCAATTCGCCCTTTTACTGTGTCAGTTCCGTTCTTCACTGGCTTTGTGGGCAATATCATCTGAAGAAGGCAACCGATGATGACCCCAATTGAGAAAATTCTGATAAAATCAAGAACAAGAACATACTGCCAGATATCATGATACCCAAGCATGATGTGAACAATTCCCCAGACAATCGAAAATGGAATCGCTACAAGCGTTATCAGACCAAGTACTCTCTGACTAAAGGCTCCAAACAATCCAGGGAGAAACCCAAGAGAAATGAGAAGAAGAACGATGTAGCTGCCAAACGGCATTATGGTTGTTAGATTCACCAAAATGCCAAGCAGGGCAGCAACAGCTGCCCCACCAAGACCTATTATCAACCAGGCAAGTGCTAGCCTAGTTTGTTTTCTCACGAACCTCTTTCACCATCATCTCAATCAACTCTTCGACCCTAATGGCACCCTGATCGCCCTTGCCGTGTCGCCTGACTGCAACCTTTCCTTCCTCAGCCTCACGCCTACCTACAACAAGGACATATGGCACTTTCTTGAGTTCAGCATTACGAATCTTTGCCTGCATTCTGTCCGAACCAAGGTCTACATCAGCCCTCATACCCTCTTCACGAAGCTTTGCGCAAAGGTTCTTGGCAAAGTCATTCACATCGTCGGTAATTGGCACAACAACAGCCTGTTTTGGAGCAAGCCAGAGCGGGAACGCTCCCGCATAATGCTCAGTCAAGCAACCAACAAAACGCTCAAGAGAGCCAAGCAACGCCCTATGAACAATGTACGGTCGGTGTTCCTTGCCATCCTCAGCGATGTAGGTAAGGTCAAACCTCTCAGGGAGGTTAAAGTCGAACTGACAGGTTGTGGTTTGCCAGGGTCTACCAAGAGCATCGACTATCTTGATGTCAATTTTTGGGCCATAGAATGCACCACCACCCTCATCCACATCGTACTTAAGATTCATCGCCTCAAGAGCTTTGATCAACGCCTTTTCAGCGGTATCCCATCTCTCAATCTCCCCAACAAACTTGTCCTTCGGTCTCGTTGAGAGAAATATCTCATACTTCATGAAACCAAACGTCTCAAGCATGAAGATGGCAAATCTGACGACACCTTTGACCTCATCGTCAAGCTGCTCAGGGGTGCAGAAGATATGCGCATCATCCTGAGTGAACCCCCTGACTCGAAGGAGTCCATGGAGTGTGCCAGAACGCTCAAACCTGTAGACAGTTCCGAGTTCAGCTGTTCGCATCGGGAGTTCTCTGTAGCTGCGTTTTTTGGCTTTGTAGTTGATCATGTGGAACGGGCAGTTCATTGGTCGCACATAGTAGTCCACATTCTCAAGCTCCATTGAGGGGTACATACCCTCAGCATAGAAGTCTAGATGACCAGATGTCCTCCAGAGCTGAGCCTTGCCGATGTGCGGGGTATAGAGGATGGAGTAATCTCTTTTGTAGTGTTCATTTCTCCAGAAATCTTCGATGACTGTTCTAAGTATTGAACCGTTTTGCAGCCACACCACAAGACCACCGCCAACAGTCTCATCAATGGTGAAGAGTTCTAGCTCTCGTCCCAAGATTCTGTGGTCACGCTTGGCTATCTCTTCAAGACGCTTCATGTGCTCATCGAGTTCCTCGGCGGTCGGGTAACTTGTGCCATAGATGCGAGTGAGCATCTGATTCTTCTCATCCCCTCGCCAATAAGCACCTGCAATGCTGGTCAGTTTGAAGTTTTTAACATATCGGGACGATGGAAGGTGTGGGCCCCTACAAAGGTCTATGAAATCACCAAGTGTGTAGAACGACACCGCTTCATCAGTCAAAGCCTCAAGAAGCTCAACCTTGTATTTGTCTCCTCGCTCTTTGAAGAACTTTATGGCATCGAGTCTATTCATCTCGGAACGCTCAAACTTGACATTCTCTTTAACAATTGCCTTCATCTCTTTTTCAATTTTAGCCAAGTCTTCTTCAGCAATTGGGGTCTTGAATTCCAAATCATAGTAGAACCCATCTTTGATAGCGGGGCCAATCGCAAAGAGTGTGTCAGGATAGAGCTTCATGACGGCATACGCCAAAATGTGAGCCGACGAGTGCAGGAAAATCTCTCTGCCCTCTGAGCTGTCAGCTGTGATTATCTCAACTGTGCAATCGGTTGTGAGAGATGTTGATAAATCAACAAGTCTCCCCCCAATTCTTGCGGCGTAGACGTCCTTCGTGTCTATTTCAGCTGCCTTTAGTGCCTGAAAGATGTTTTGTCCACTTTCAAGCTCAACAAGCTTTTCTCCGATTGCAACTTTCATCTCAAATCCTCCTAACCTATAAGGTTCGTGACAGTATAACAAATAGCGTTTGTTTTGTTAAGTGCCTCAGTATATTTTAACGTCGTTTATCAGAAGCTGGAACTCCGCCCCCAAGTATTTTGATGCTGCTCTCATCGCCTTCATACGAAGCGCGAAGATATCCATGTAGTCAGCCGAACAAGCAAAATCAGTGTCAAGCTTCAGACTCAATGTGATAACACCAGCTTCTACGGTTAGACCACCCTCTGGCACAGCGTAGTTGACTCTGTCATGAATATCCATTGTCGTGCTTGTCTGATCTCTAACCCTCGAACGTCTAACATCAGATTTGTCAGCCAAAATAACAACAGCAGTCGTGACAGAAGAGATTACTGGATTGTCGTCATCGTGATTAGCAATGGCAGCAACGATTCTGGCAAGCTCATCGGGTTCTGCGTCATGATGCAACAATATCGGAGCTGCAAGTGCTGCCCCGATCTGTCCATGATTTTCTCTACCCGAAAGGTTGCCAATATCATGGAGGTAAGACGCTACTTCGGCAACATTTGATTCCCACTCAGAGAGACCCAGACCGTTGCAGATAACAACTGCCGTGTTAGAGGTTGCCTTGGCATGCACAAGCCCATGCTCCGTGTAACCAATTGCCTCCGTTGTTTTATCTGACTCCTTGAGAAGTGAAATCACATAGGGGTCATTTGCAATCTTGTCAAGCATCACCATATTCACACTCCATCAGTGTTCTTCTTTCCTTGGCAAATTCAGTGAACCTGTTTTCGATAATAGATTGCCTCATTTCATCTATGAGTCTTTTGAGAAATGCCAGATTATGAATTGTTGTCAGAGTCGCCGCAAGCATTTCATGAGCTTTGAATAGGTGTCTGACATATGCCCTTGTGTAGTTACGGCAGGTATAACAGTTGCAGTCCTCCTCAATCGGCGAGAAATCTCTGGCATAGCGCGACTTGGCAATACTCAGATTCCCATGTTTTGTCATGGCCGATGCGTTGCGCCCAAGTCTGGTTGGCAACACACAATCAAACATGTCGATCCCCCGCTCAACCGCTTGGATGATGCCAAGTTGGTCACCAACCCCCATTAGGTAGTGAGGTTTGTCCTTAGGAAGTTCTGGCATAACAACATCAAGAATCTCAGCTGCTTCCTCGTGCGGCTCTCCTACTGAGAGAGACCCAACAGCGATTCCATCAAACTCCATCCCCGATATCACCTGAGCTGATTCAACTCTGTCGTCGAGATTGAATCCACCCTGGACAATCCCGAACATGAGTTGACCCTCTAATTTTCTAGCATCGAGACACCTTCTTGCCCAGCGATGTGTGATGTCCATCGATTTTCTGGAGTCAGCAAGTTTGGTATTATAGGGGGTGCAAACATCGAGAACCATCGCGATATCAGAGCCAAGTTGTTCCTGAATCTCAATTGACTTTTCTGGCGTAAGAAAGTGTTTTGAACCATCTATGAATGACTTGAATTCCACCCCGTCGTCTGTGACCTTGCGAAGGTCTGACTGGCTCATGACTTGAAAACCACCTGAGTCAGTGAGGATCGAGTGTTTCCAGTTCATGAACTTGTGGAGTCCACCAGCCTCCTCAACAAGATCGGCTCCGGGTTGAAGCATCAGGTGATAGGTATTTCCGAGTATCAGAGAATAACCGATATCCTCGACCATCTCTGGAGTTGTAGCCTTCACTGTCGCCTGAGTGCCAACTGGCATGAAAACAGGTGTCATTATATGTCCGTGTGACGTAGTCAGAACACCCGCTCTCGCGTTGCCAGATTTCGCACTCAGTGTAAAACAGCTCATTTTTATTTGCCTTTGAGCCTCTCATCAATCATTTCGCAGACTTGCTCCAGGGTCAATTTTGTTCTGGCAACACCTGAGTCAAACGCAGCTTTGGCAACAGCCTTGCCAACAGTCTGAGCAAGACCCTTGGTAAATGGCTCAACAATGATGTTCTCAGCAGCAAGCTTATCCTCTGGCATAAGTCCGGCAATAGCATCTGCTGCAGCCATCTTCATCGCCTCATTTACCACTCTCGCTCTTGAATCAAGAGCTCCGCGCATGATTCCAGGGAATGCGCAAAGGTTGTTGATTTGATTAGGCAGGTCAGAGCGGCCGGTGCCAACTATTGCCGCGCCATATTCCTTTGCGATGTCTGGATCGATATCTGGGTCAGGGTTGGCAAGTGGGAAAACAATTGGATCTTTGTTCATGGATGAGATATAGCTACCCTCAATGAGACCAGGGCAAGCGACCCCGATGAGGATATCAGCGCCCCTAAGCATTTCTTCGAGTGTGCCTTTGACGTTGTCCTTATTAGAAATCTTGGCAAGCTGCTCCTTGTAGGGGTACATGTGCGAGGTTCTGCCTTCATAGAGAGCTCCTGCCCTATCGCAAAGGATGACATCGCCAAATCCGGCAGATATAAGAAGTTTGGCAATGGCCGAACCTGATGCTCCGGCGCCTGATATGATGACTTTCTGATTCTCTGGTTTCTTGTTAAGGAGCTTCAGAGCATTGCGGAGTCCGGCAAGTGTGACAACAGCTGTGCCATGCTGGTCATCATGGAAGACAGGGATATCAAGCTCTCGAATGAGCGCTTCCTCGATATCAAAGCACTGTGGGATGGATATGTCTTCAAGGTTGATTCCGCCAAACATTGGTTCAACTGCCTTTACGGTCGCGACAAACTCCTCAACTGTCCTTGCCTTTATTGGCAATGGGAAAGCATCAATCCCGCCAAACTCCACAAAGAGGGCGGCTTTGCCTTCCATGACAGGGATCGAGGCTTCTGGCCCGATATTGCCAAGACCCAAAACCCTGCTACCATCAGTTGCGACTGCGAGTGTGTTTGATTTGATGGTATAGTCATAGACCGTTTCTGGATTTTTGTTTATTATCCTGCAAGGATGAGCAACACCCGGCGTGTACCAAACCGAGAGCGCGTGCTTACTGCGAAGGTCAGCCTTCACACCGATGTCTATTTTGCCCCTGTATTTTTTATGAAGCTCTAAAGCCTCTTCGTCGTATATGTCAAATCTCTTCATATCCGCACACTCCTTAAGGAAATAAACAAACTTCAGAGGATTCTAACACCAGTACGTCTGTTTTCCATTATATTTTTTGACATGGAACCAGCCTGTCTTTTTCTTGACAGACTGGCACACAATCCCTAGAATCGGTGGCTAAGTGATGACAAGTGCTTGTCGTCCACCCACGCGGCTGTGTCCCGGGGTCAGGTCAAAGGATATGAGTACCCATTTGACTTGTTTTACTTATGCAAACGGAGGTATATCATAAAACAGTTTAGTAGGGATGACAGAGATAGGAATCGTCTCAGAATAAACAAAGAGATTAGGTCCAGAGAGATCAGACTTATTGACGAAAACGGCGGTCAAGTCGGCGTTGTTGATATCTTTGATGCCCTGGAAAGGGCCGCTCTTGCTGGACTCGATTTGGTTGAGATCTCCCCAAACAGCAACCCACCTGTCTGCAAAATTCTCGATTATGGCAAATATCGTTATGAACTAGAGAAAAAGGCCAAAGAGAACAAACGCAAACAGGCTCACACAGAAATCAAGGAGATGCAGTTCCGACTCTCTGTTGACATCGGAGACTACAAAACAAAGACCGGTCACCTCAGACGTTTCCTCTTGAATGGTCACAAGGCAAAAGTCGTGATCAGATTCAGGGGTCGAGAGATGATCCACAAAGAGCAGGGACTTGAAATGCTCGAAAGAATCGCAGAAGACCTGGCATCGCTTGGTTATGTGGAACACAAGCCTCGCATGGATGGCAGAAGAATGCACATGGTTATCGCACCACACAAGAAGAAGGAGTAGTTTGATGGCAAAGTTAAAAGCTAAGACAAAAGCCGCTGCAAAGAAGCGCTTTCGTATCACAGGCTCAGGCAAACTTGTTTGTCAGAGCGCCGGCGCTGCCCACATCAGAGGCAAGAAGACAATGAGAACTCTCAGATTCAAGATGGCAAAGAAGACAGCCAACAACGCCATCATTCCAATGCTTCAGTGTTTGCTTCCAAACGGAATCAAAGGCAGAGGAATAAAGGACACAAAGAGGAGTATGTAACATGAGAGTTAAGACAGGTACAGTCACAAGAGCCAGACATAAAAAAGTACTCAAGAGGGCAAGGGGTTTCTTTGGCGCCTCTGGTAGAAGATACAGGGTTGCACACGAGGCAGTCATTCACGCCGAGAGATACGAGTTTATCCACAGACGCGCAAGGAAGCGTGACTTCAGGAGACTCTGGATCGCCAGAATCAACGCAGCCAGCAGAGAAAACGGCATCACATACTCCAGACTCATCAATGGTTTGAGTCTTGCGGGTTTCGAGACAGACAGAAAGATTCTCGCAAAAACAGCAATCGAAGACCCAGCAGCATTCACAAAGCTTGTCGAGCTCGCAAAATCCAAACTCAACTAATGGGTAGACTCTTTGGCACAGACGGCATCAGAGGAGTTGCTGGTGTCGATTTGACCGACGAACTTATGACACGAGTCGCAATCGCTGCGACTCGTGTTTTTGTCTCCAGAAGAAAAAAACTTCTCATCGGTCGCGACACTCGTATTTCTGGCCCATCAATCGAGACTACAATCGCCAATGGGTTCACATCCCAGGGGTGGAACGTAGTGTCAGTTGGCGTTATCCCTACTCCCGGTCTTGCCACCCTGTGCAAAAGGCACAGCTGCCACGGTGTTGTAATCTCCGCCTCCCACAATCCTGTTGAATACAATGGAGTCAAGTATTTCTCTCCACTTGGTGAGAAACTCACAGACGAGGAAGAGAACCTTATTGAATCGAAGGTAAACGGACTGGAGAAGGGGAAACCAACTGGTTTTTTCACCTTTGACCACACCTTGTCTGATCACTATGAGAGTGAACTTGCCAGAAGAAACATACTGGGCCTAACAGGCAAAAAGATTATTATAGACTGTGCTTATGGAGCCACATATGGCATCGCACCTCGGATTTTCAAAGCTCTTGGAGCAGAGGTTATTGCCGTCGGAAATCTCAATGATGGCAATCTCATCAATGTCGAGTGCGGAGCGACCCATCCTGAGGTCGTTGCAAAACTCGTAAAAGAACACGGTGCTTTCGCTGGTTTTTCCTTTGATGGTGACGGTGACCGCTGCATCGCTTGCGATGAAAACGGCAATATCGTCGATGGCGACAAGGTCATGGGTATTCTTGCCAAAGCCCTCAAAGCTGAGGACAGACTGCCAAACAATGTCGTTGTCGCAACCGTCATGAGCAATGGAGGACTTGAGGATTACCTCAAGAAAGACAGCATCACCCTGGAGCGCACAAAAGTCGGCGACAGATATGTCTACGAGCGAATGAAAGAGACTGGCTCTAACCTTGGCGGTGAGCAGTCTGGTCATATCATCATCCGTGACAGGTCAACCACAGGCGACGGCATCCTTACAGCTCTTTCTACACTCAAGGCAACAGAGGTTCTGGGTAAATCCCTTTCAGAACTCGCATCCGAAATCCCGACCTACCCTCAGGTTCTCATTAATGTAAAAGTCCGGGACAAAAATGAAGTGCTTAAAAGTGGTGTGGTCGATGAGCTTAATGAGCTTGGTCACAAGAGGTTCGATGGTAGTGGAAGGATTCTCATCAGACCATCTGGCACTGAGCCAAAAATCAGAGTCATGACAGAGTCGCCCGATGAAGCGCTCTGCAAGACTGTAGCCGAGGAGTCGGCAAAAATCATAAAAGACAGATTTGGGGCATAATCAATTTTTCCATCTCGAAGCTCAAAAAGGGATACAGAAACACCGTCCTCCTCCCAGAAATCAAAATAAAATTGGCAACAATCTTTCTAACCACTTTTGAATTTCACAGATGATTTTATGCGTTAGAGTTTGAGCGAGGTCTCTCACTAAAAACTAAAAAGTCTTGCTGTCTTGTTTTCCTTTTGATACAAGTCTGAGAATTAACATCTCGACCAGAGGCTCGATCAGCTCATATGATAAAAATTCCATACAAGTAACATGCCAACCACTGCGCGCGAAGTACTTTCGGTCTCAGCAGAGACACTCACGGTCAAAGGGTTACTTCACCACCAACCCATGCACAATCGCATCGCTCGAGCATGCTCATGGCCAGTTTTTGAAAGCATATCATTTCAACTAACTTGGGAATAACCAGAACACACTCTCTCAACAGAAATGATTCTTTATTACTGTCGATTTAGAAACCCTCAAATTGAATCAATTTGAGGGTGTTTTCTGCTAATCCGCTTTTGATTCAAGCCTGAATGGCTTATCGTCTGTAATTATCTCTGTTTTCTTATTTAGGAGCTGCTTGATGTCCTTTGGCAGGGAGAACATGTGATTGAGGGCATCTTGATCATAGAACTTCAATTCCCCGTCAATCTTTGATGCGACCAATTCATCAACATTTGTTGGAAGCTGAATTGGATTAACTGAGGACATAACAAAGCTCCAAGGGGTATCAAAAGCCTGAACATACGCCGAGAACGAGAGAGTGTGTGGTAATACGGTTTTAGCGGTGTTTCTAATGGCAACATGCATATCATAAGTGAGAATCCTGAGAAGCGAGGCTTGGGCGACATATATTCCATCATCACCCATAACCCTTGCCAGTTCGCTGAAAAACTCGGTGGAAAAGAGTCTCTGTGACGGGCCTCCATCGAAAGGCTCAGTCAAGTCAGAGATGATAACGTCAAACTCCCCATTTGCGGCCTTTTCAACGTATGCTCTGGCATCACCATGAATAAGCTCTGAACGTGGGTCATTGAACGCCCCCTGATGCCACTCTGGGAGGTGTTTTTTAAAGAGATCTACAGCCTGCCTGTCAATGTCGCACATAACAGCTCTTTTGACCGATTTATGTTTCAGGACTTCCCGAAGTGTTGCACCCTCACCGCCACCCATGATAAGGACATTCTCTGGATTCTTGTGAACCAACATAGCAGTGTGGACTAGCGCTTCATGGTATACATGTTCGTCCTTTTCAGATGACTGAACATCACCATCGATCATGATTATTTTGCCAAAAAATGGGGAGATACCTATTTCGATATGCTGAAACGGAGTCTCCTCCTGGACGATAAAATGGTCAATCGCGTGCAGGTGTGATTCGTATTTGCCAAAATGGTCGTGAAACCACATCCAATTCTTGTCAATCATAACTCCTCCTTCATCATCTTGATAATGTCTGCCATACCAAGACTGTTTGAGCCCTTTATAAGAACCCAGTCACCTTTTCTCAGTTTCCCGATGAGTGTATTTGTAAGTTTGCTTTTATCAGTAAAATGCTGTGAACCCGGGCACACTTCACTCGATTTGGTTGTTAACTCTCCAAAGAAGAAAACCCCATCAAGTCTGAGTTTTGATATAAACTCACCCAATTCTTTGTGAATCTTGAGAGTGTCTGTGCCAAGCTGCATCATGTCCCCAATAACCGCGAATCTCCTACCGTTTCTGGCTTCAAGCGCGTTGAGAGTCTCTTTCATAGACATTGGGTTTGCGTTGTAAGTCTCATCGATAATATGAATCCCAGTGGCTGTTGTTATCACTCTCCCGCGACCTTCAACCGGCTCAAAATCAGCAACCACCTCGATACAGGTCTTAAGCGGAACTCCATACTCAAGCCCAACCGCCACAGCCGCTAGAGCATCATACAAAAAGTGTGTGGTTGGGGTTTTTGGTTTGATCGAATATGATTCCCTGCCGCTCGTGGCAGTGAACATCTCATTTATCAGCGAGCCTTCAACGTTTGCTTTGTTTTTGATTCCATATGTCACAACCCTGCATCTGGTGACTTGGAACATTGGGGCAACGAGTGGGTCGTCGGCGTTGAGAATTGCTACGCCACCAACAGGCAATGATGATATGAGCTTGCTTTTTGACTTTGCCACACCCTCAACGCTTCCAAGCAGCTCCAAATGAGTTTGACCGATATTGGTTACCACACCAACTCTAGGCTGGATAATCTGCAGAAGTTGTGGCATTTCGTCCCAGTGCGAGCTAGACATCTCAGCAACAAAGATCTCAGTATCCCCCTTCAAAGCCTTTAGCGAGATTGGGATTCCAATCGGGGTATTCTTGTTGCCGTCGTTTTTCTCGGTTTTATATTTTGTCTTCAGAATCGAGGCTATAAGTTCTTTTGTGGTCGTTTTGCCAGCTGAACCAGTTACTCCAACGGTGTCGATGTTAAACTTTTTTGTGTACGCATGGGCGACTTTAATCATCGCATTCTGCACAGATTCGACAACAAGCACTGGCGCATCGATATCAAGAGGTTTTTCTGCAACAATCAAACACGCACCCTTTTTTACCGCAATTTGAGCATAATCATGACCATCCACTGCAAGACCCGCGATGCAGAAAAAAACCTCAAATGGAAGCGTTATTCGACTGTCAACGGCAAAACCTACGACTTGTGTGTCCTTACCAACTGGCTTCTTGCCTAAAATGTTTGCTATCTCGTGTGTGGTCAGGTTCACCTGTACCCTCTACTTTCCAAAGACTCTTTTGCTGCCACTCTATCATCAACTTCAATCCACTTACCATCAACATACATTCCGTCCTCATCAGCTCTTCCAAGGATCACAACACAGTCTTTATCCGATGCGTTTTTGATTGCGGTATCGATAGCTTCCCTGCGATCACAAATGGCAGTGTAGTGCCCATCATACTTCTTGAGGTATTCGCAGAATTGGTTCACTGTAAAATCCAGATCCTCACCCTTTGATACACCATACGTCACAATGGTTTCATCAGAGAGCTTTGCCATCACCTTCGCAAGTTTCTCTCTTGCCTCAAACTCACCCTCTCCAACATTGCAGATGATAGATACTATCCTTCCTTTGATGAATTGTCTCAGGTGAGTAAGCACCATCATAACAGATGTGTCTATGTTTGCCTTGTCGACAACAACTGTAAATGGTTGACCACAGTCTATCCAGTTCCACCTACCTGGGATTGGTTTCAATGACGATAGTCTCTTTGAAAGTGTTTTGTAGTCAATATTTTCTTCCGCGAGCAGAGCAATGGCTGCCGTGGCATTTAGCACGTTCTCAACACCAGGCAATGGAATCTCGACTGTCAAATCTTCGCCCAAGACAGAAAGGGTGGAGTTTGAACCCCTAAGCGTAGGGTTATATTTTTTGATGAAGATATCACCTTTGGTTTTTCCAAATGTCAGGACTTGTTTGCCTTTCGCTCTATCGTTGGCTTCCGAGTAATTCTCATCATCAATATTGAGAACAACAGTGCCATCATCCTTCACCAGATCGATCGCTTTCAGCTTTGATTCTTTGTAGTTATCAAAGCTGCCTTCGAGTTTGATATGATGGCAGTGCGTGATATTGATGACTGCTACTCCATCAAATTTATATCCAATCAATCTTCCTCTGGACAACCCAAAGTTTGAGAGTTCGAGCACCGCATACTTGCTGCCACCATCTTTCATTGCCAGAAAATACTTATCAAGCGTGGTGACAGGTGGTGTGGTCGTTGGGGTGGTGATGTCTGGTTGAATCCTGCCCGTTGGGAGGTAGTGTCCCGCAGTCCCTACAAGTCCAACCTTGTCGTCAACTCCCCCCAGCATGTGCGCCAACATGTGTGTAGTTGTGGTTTTACCGTTTGTGCCTGTCACCCCAAACAACGAGAGAGAATCAGCAGCAAAACCACAGAGGGCGTGTGAGAGCATTGCAAGCGCCTGTCTTGAATCATCGACTTGAACAATGTTCTCACCATCAGTTTGGGCAACAACGATCTCTGAGCCTCTTTTTATAGCATCTTCAATGTATTTGTGACCATCTGTATGCTGACCCTCAAGAGCGACAAACACCTTGCCAATCCCTGCTTGTCTTGAATCAAACACAATTTCCGTGATATCAACATCTTTTCCAGAAGTGAATGGAATGTTGGCCTTCCTAAAAAGTTCAGTTGCTTTCATTTTCGACCTCTTGCTTCTCTGGCTCTGGCGGTGAAACATGGAGTGTGGGAAGCACTTTTTGTGCAATTCTAGAAAAACATGGCGCAGCTACATTGGCGCCAAACGGCTGCACCCATGGGCTTTTATGTGGTTCCTCAACTGTCACAAAAATCACAAATCTCCTGCTGGCGTTCAGATCGGATGGGATGATGCCACAGAAGCTGCAGTTGTATTTCGACCTTGAATAGTCGCCTTTCCCCTCCCGAAGGGTGGGATCCCAGATTGAAGCAGTGCCTGTTTTTCCCGCAATATTGAACCCAGGTACCTTGTGATATCTCAGTATCTCTTTGCCAGTTTCGGTTAGAAGCTCAAGCGTCGTGTCTGCGGTTTCTCGACTCACCACCTGTCTTTTGGGGGTAGGCTCTGAAACTATGTGTTCCCACTTGTTTGGGTCATACAGATAGCGGATGATGTTCGGTTTCACCAGAACCCCACCATTTGCAATCGCCCCATATGCCATTGTCAACTGAAGTGGTGTGACATTCAATCCCGTGCCAAACGACATTGCTGGAAGGTCAGTAGCCCACATGTCCTGTGGTTTTTTAATGATTCCAGCCTCTTCTGGCAAGCCCGAACCGGGCAACTCCCCCAACCCAAAATCGGTAAGATTATCATAAAATCTCTTTGCTCCAAGTTTTTGTCCAACCTGTATAAAACCAAGGTTACAGGAATTAATAAGAATCTCTTGAAGAGTCTGAGTGCCATGAGCTCTCAACGGGCAGGAGAATGTTCTGTCAGCAATTTTTGTGTGACCATTGCACGTGAATCTATCGTTTTCAATATCAATCACGCCCTCATCAAGGGCTGATGCTGCGATGATTCCCTTGATTACCGAACCGGGCTCATAAGAGAAGCTTGTGGCACGGTTGAGGAAAACAATGCTCTGATCTGCTTCCTTGAAGTTGTTAAGATCAAAAGTGGGATATTGGGCAACCGCCAAAAGGTCTCCAGTTTGAGCATCAAGCACAACAGCACAACCGCCCTTGGCATTCCACTCCTCGCATGTTTTCTTCAGTTCTTCTTCGGCTTGATATTGGACGATGCTGTCAATCGTTAGATAGACATCAGAGCCATCAATCTCGGTCTTTGTCTTGATCGCCTCAAGACTGACGTTTGAGCCGGGAGGTATGATTTTTTCTCCATCGGTACCAGAGAGAATATCATTGAATGCAAGTTCAATCCCAGAGAGTCCCTTATTGTCATTGCCAGTGAATCCAATTAGGTTTGATGCCATGTTTTTTTCTGGGTAGGCTCTTCTTCTTTTGGCATCAACCACAACACCTCTGAGACTGAAGCTTCTGAGTTTCTCAACAGTTTTAAAATCAAAATCATTTGCAATTGGTTTGTAGCTACTGTTTCCAGTCGTGCAGTTTTGGATGTAGTCAACATCCAGATTCAAGATTGGTGCAAGTGTTTCGGCAAAACCTTTGTTGTTCCGTATGTCACCAAGCGTTGAATTGACAATTGACGCAATCGCTGTTGCCTCAATATCAGCAAACATTTCAACAAATTCATTCTCGTAGCTGCTCTTCCAACCTTTGTTTGAGATGTTCCTAGGTTCGCAGCCAATGTCGTAGGTGGTGATGTTCTCAGCGAGCTTGTATCCGTTGCGGTCAAAAATCTCACCACGGGTTGCCTCAATTATTCTAACATGACCGAGAAGCGGTTTGTCGCGGGTTGGAATGAAAACCGACGCATCGATGAATTGAATCTTGATAAGCTTTATAGAAAGAGCAGAAAACAGGACGAGTGTGACAATCAAAATCACACCAAGTCTGGTAAGATTTGGTTTGAAGAACGGTGCCTTCACGCCGACTTACCAATCTCTTGGGTCAGGGAGAGGCTTTTGAACTGGTTTTATCATACCAAGTTCTTCCTCAGCCTTCTTTTGAATCTCACCCATTGAAGGCTTCTTCTCACCAAGTTGTGTTCTTTTTTGTTCGAGCACGCTGACCTGAGACTTCTTCCTTGAAATCTCTCTATCCAGCTCGAGCGCATACTGAGTCTGTGAGGTATAAAAGACCAGGTAGGCAACAATAGTAACAATTGCCAACACCCAGAGTATCACCCTGAATCTCTTTTTTGTCTTCCTTTTAGCCACAAACTCTCCTGATGATTCTCAACTTGGCTGACCTTGCTGCTCTATTGGACTCAGTCTCTTGTTCTGTTGGTATAATCGGTTTTTTGGTCAAAACCTCGAACTCATCACCTTTTGCATCCTTGAACATATGCTTAACAATCCTGTCTTCAAGTGAGTGATACGATATTACCGCAAGAATCCCACCAGGAGCAAGGCAATCAAGGCACTGGGGGATGGCAAGCTCAAGGCTCGTTAATTCCTGATTGATAAATATTCTGAATGCTTGAAATGTCCTTGTTGCAGGATGTATTTTACCTTTTCTACCAATTGATTTTTCAATCAACCCCGCGAGCTCCCCGGTCGTTGTTATCGGTTTTTTATCCATATAATACACGATTGCTCTTGCGATTCGTCTGGATGCTCTCTCTTCTCCATACTTGAAGATGACATCGGCAATCTCTGATTCAGTCATCTGAGGAAGCATTGCGCTCAAGGGAAGTCCTTCGGTTGTGTCAAGTCTCATATCAAGCGGCTGATCTGTTGCGAAGGTTATCCCGCGATTGATATCCTTGAGATGAGCCATTGATATGCCAAGGTCAAGCAAAATTGCGTCAACATGGGTGTAGGAGGCTTTTGCAAGCTCTTTTAATATGTACCTAAAATTTGAGTGAACGAAGGTCACTCTCTCAGCGTAGTCTTGCAGTCTTTCCTTCGCTCTCTGCTGAATCTCTGAGTCGGCATCAAAACAAACCACGTGGGCATCAGTATTTTTCAGGAATCCGAGTGTGTGACCACCCTCACCTGTTGTGCCATCAACAAACACCTTGCAGCCGGTTTGCTTGAAATATGCGAGTATCTCATTAAGCAAAACTGGGGTGTGAAAAGGCTTCAGATCGGCTGTAAGCCGGGTTCTGTCTTGCATGTCCATTTATCTAACGCGGTCTACCCGAGAAGACGAGCGAGTCACTCTTGACCTTCTCCTATTTGACCTTGCACCGGAAGGGGTTTACCAAGCCAGCGTGTCGCCACGCTGCTGGTGGGCTCTTGCCCCACCATTTCACCCTTGCCGACCCACCAAGATGGGTTTAGGCGGTGTATTTTCTGTGGCACTTTCCTTAGGGTCACCCCCACTGGGCTTGCACCCAGCATCCCACTCTGCGGTGCCCGGACTTTCCTCCACCTTTTGGCAGCGGACACGCGCCCATCTGAAGCCAATGAGAGTCTATTCATCGGGGTAACAATTTGCAATTATAGCAGCTCCCTGATCGCTCTGCTGAATATATCAAAAAAGTTCTCGTTATAACCGCTCTGGTCGAAGTGTTTTGTGCCATCTGGCTTGAGGAGGATGTAGTACGGATAACCAGTGACGCCGTAATCCATTGAAGTGTACCCATTTTCATCGAGGAGGAATGGCCAAGGAGCGCCATCTTCCGATCTGTATTGAGTGACAGTTCTGAGATTTTCCTTTACATCAACAGCGAAGAAAACAACGTCACCCTCGAATTCCTGATAGAGTCTGTGGATATCAGGACTCTGTACTTTGCACCAGCTGCACCATGAGGTTGTAAAGTCCAGGAATATTGGTTTCCCAGCATAATCGCTGAGTTTATGAGTGTTACCATCCGTGTCTTTGAGTGTGAAATCTTTTGCCATTGGGGCAAACTTGGCATCAACCTTATTTGAGCCGCTTGATGGCTGACTAAGCATAACAAATGCAATGAGTCCAATCATGACAACACAGGCAACAGCAAGCACTATGAAAATTCGCGTATTTCTGTCGGTCTTCCGTTTCTTCTGCTGCGTTTTCTCCTGAATCATCTTCTCAGCCTTCTTGCTTATACTTCTCTTTCCCAATTCCTGTTACTCCATTCTCAAACCAACATCCCCTGACACTGTCTGGATGCCGATCTTCTGTTGTGCCTTCTCCCCGATTATATACAAATTATCGGTTTTCTCCAGTACACCACCATGAAGGTCAACATCACCACTCACAGTTTTAACATTGCATATTGCGCTTGCTTCTTTAAAAAAGGTAATTCCGATGTCGCCTGAGGTTGAATTGATAGTGTTCTTGCCTGGGCTAACTTTTTGAAAATAGAGGTTAATATCGCCGGATGTGGTTTGGATTGACAAGTTTGATATTGTTTTTGTCAAGTTGAGAGGCTCAGTTGATTCGGCGTCAGCTGCCGTGCCCTCGATGTTCTTTATCTTGATATTGCCAGAGGTTGTTGAAATGTTGTTGTTGACAACCATTGTTGCTTCGTACAATTCCGGGTCAGATTCGACAGTGACTGGATATGAGCTCTGCAAACTGATGATAAAGTCTTTATACGCATTGGACAATCCGCCTATCTCCACATCCCCTGATATTGTGTGTGCATCTATTGAGTTGTTTACCTGCTCAATTGTTATATCACCTGAGGTTGTTTTAATGATGGTTGTGCCATTGAGAGTTCTGGCTTTGAAATCTCCTGATGTGATATGGGTCACGGAGATTTCGCCAAACCACTCATCCGTTATCTCGATGTCATTAACTGTAGATTTTGTTTCAATGTTTGTGTTTGGAGAAACCAGAAGTGTAAGTTCAACATCAAAATAACTTTGAATCCCTGGAGATTCCAGCGTTAACCCATTTTCACTCCAGGTTTGGACTATACCAGTATTGCCAATATCAAAATCATCTGATTTGATTTTGATTGTGTAATCGATTTGTCCAGGCTGTCCTCTCTCAACTGGAACAACCTTGATGTTCACATTATCACACCATGCACTGCCAAAATCTAGATAAACCGTTTCTGGGACTCTTTCCAACACGGCAGTGTTATCAATCGTTTCTTTGACCTTGCCATGCCAGTCGATGTTGAAAACATCAGTAAATGACTCAACCGATATTTTCACTGGTTCCTCAGGAAACGCAAGCATTTTCCGAGCTCCTGACCCTGCCTGCCCTGGAGCGGATGCCACGATCACAAGCACTAGAAAAGCTGTGAAAACCAATGATCCAATGTAGCTGAGTCCCTGACTCTTAAAGATGATATTGAGTCCAACAATCACGAGTAAAATTGGCCAAAGTCTGATGATAAATGGCAGATAGCCAAAGCTTACCACGCCGATGTTTCCAAGTAGAACATAAACGCCAATTGCGACGATATTGAGTCCGACAACAAGCTTGCCGACATCAAAAGCGCTGTCGTTTCTTTCATTCATTATTCAACCCTCCGGAGATTGCAATAATGCTTTTTCTGTTGATGTTGTTTTTGACACAACATGAGTAATTTGGTTTTATTCAATGGGGAACTTGATTGAGAAGACAGTTCCACTCTCGTCTGAGGAGAAGGATAGAACACCGCCGTGTGCTTTGATTATCTGCTCACAGATTGAAAGTCCCAACCCTGTCCCTTCTGCTTTTGTTGTGAAAAATGGAGTGAAAATCATGGCCGAGTCTTCCTCAGAGATTCCTCCACCAGTGTCGCCAATGTCTATCTGGTGCCACTCTTCGTTTGTGTGGGTTTTGAGGGTGAGTATTCCACCGTCCTTCATGGCATCTCGGGCATTGATAATGATATTGAGGATTACTTGGTAAACTCTCTTTTCGTCGATGTTTGCCACGATGTTTGCATCAAGCTCTCGCACAATTCTGATTCTCTTGTCAATCAGGTCGTTCTCCTGCACCTCAAGCACCGATTCAACCAACTCAGAAAGATTCACAAAACTTCTTTCAAGGGGTTTCTGCCGAACTGATGCGAGAAGATCGTTAATCAACGATTCGAGTCTGTTTACCTCTCTGCCAATTGGTACAAGATACTTCGATTCAGGCTTATCCTTCATCTTGCCAGTGAGGAGTTGCACAAAGCCCTTTATGGACGTAAGAGGATTGCGAACTTCATGGGCTATTCCACTTGTGAAAAGACCAAGTCTTGTGAGTGACGCTTTTCTCTCAGACTCCAGCGATTGAATAACAGATTCAGTCACATCGGATATGGCAAGGATTGCCTCCCTAGTGTGACCAAGATCAACAGCGATTGCCCTCATGTTGATAAATCTCTGTCCTTTGTAGGCGTTGATTTTTGTGGCGCCGCTGCTCCAGATTGATCCCGTTCTTATGACATCCTTCAGGTTGTCATGGGCAATTGTTCCGATGTGACCAAGTGAATTTAGATCTTGACCCAGGATGTCCTCACGTGTTTTTCCGGTAATTTGCAGGGATGAGGGGTTTGCATCAAGAATCATGAGATCTGAGTCAACAACAACAATACCAGTGCTGACAGCATCAAGCACACGTTCGGAACGACTCTTTGATTGCAATAAACCCAACGCCAGTTTGTTTGCGGTGTCGGCAATCTCACCAAGCTCACCTGATATCTTTGGGATTGGTTTATGAAGATCGTCTTTGAGGCTCAATATGCCTTTTTTCACCTTAATGACGCCTGACGAAAGGTTGAGACCCATGAAAAACGCTAGCATGATACCGATAAAGATTGTGAGCCAGATTGGAACTTGAATTGATCTGTCAATCTTGGCGAGGTCTTCGTCCAGCCTCTTATAAGACTGTGAGGCATAGGATAGGACAACTGGCGGTTCCCACTTGGTATCACCAAGATTGTTATTCACAAGATTGTCTGGGTCGTCCGGATATATCAGCTTGAGCTTCACCTGTCTAGGGTACCAGGTTGTCTCAAAGCTGTCCTCTTGCGAGATTGGCTCAATCTTCATACTCGATGATGTACCAAGGTTGATGAATCCAACCGATGAGGATTCATAGGATGAGACGACCTTATTCGCAATATCACTTGAGGTTTGTTGCCATTTTATCTCAAGCCACCTGTCAACGTATCGTGGTTCAATAACGAGAGATTCGCCTTCTTGAAGTTTTCTCTTCTCAAAATCTCTGTGACTCGACAAATGGCTTGCAAGTTTCTCAATAAAGCTGTCAGGGAGTTGAGATGTGATATATTCAAGGTTTTCGGTGCGCTCAGAAAGAAGCGTTGTGTTTGCCTGGTTTGTTGCTACATACCTGAAGATGAAAGCACCCACCACAACAAAAAGCACCAGAAAGAGAACAATCTGGACCCGTATTGAACTTATGAAAGTGAAAATCCTTTTTATTCGACCACCTCAAGCAGTTTGAGCCATTCATCACTTACACACCTGATTCCACCAACCACGTCGGAGAGTGGGACTGGCACAATATCATTTTTATGCATGGCTGCCATAATGCCCGTCTTGCCCTCAATGAGCCACTTCATGGCGGCTAGACCAGAACGGAGTCCAAGAATCCTATCAAAAAGAGTTGGTGGGCCACCACGTTCGATGTGACCAAGTTGAGCTGATCTTGTCACAAAACCTGTTCTCTTACCAATAACATCAGCGATGCGCTTACCAACATCCTTCAGGGCGAGGTTCTCATGACCAAAGTCATCCACCCTTGTGTCTGGGACATTCTCAAGTTCAACACCCTCTGCAACAATAACAATTGCATGTTTCTTGAGTCTGTGTGCTTCCTCAACCTTTGAGATAAGCTCTTCCCAAGACCATTTTCGCTCTGGGATGAGCGTGTAGTCAGCATAAGCGCCAAGTCCCGCATAGAGAGCTACCCATCCTGCATGCCGTCCCATTACCTCAAGCACCATCACACGCCTGTGGGATTTGGCAGTGTCACGAAGTCTCATCGCAGCATCAACAGCCACGGTTGCCGCTGAGTCAAAACCAAAGGTAAAATCAGTTCCACGAAGGTCGTTGTCCATCGTTTTTGGAATTCCGACAATCGGTATCCCCATATCAGACAACTTCGCCGCAACTCCGAGGGTGTCATCTCCACCTGCTGCAATCAATCCATCGAGTTCGAGCGCTTCAAAGTTGGCTTTGACCTTGGCTGGGTCACCCTCTCTTTTGAATGGATTCGTTCTCGATGTCCCAAGGATTGTTCCGCCTTGACCCATGATGTCGGCTATTTCCCTGCGACCAAGCTCCATATAGTCACACTCAATAAGCCCTCTCCACCCTTCGAGGATACCGATTACCTTCGCGCCGTTTTTGAGCGCCACCAAAGTCGCTCCACAAATGGCGGGGTTGAGTCCGGGACAATCCCCACCGCCAGTTAATATTCCATATTTTTTCATTTATTCACCTGCTTCAAATGCTTCTACATATCACCAGAGAGCCAAACCTGACTTGGGCCAAGTATATCCCTCAATTTTTGCACAATACCGGAATCGCAGTCAACGCAAAAACTAGCGCCACTGTTGACCACAATAGATTGCCCACCCTTTTCAAGGTGAACCACGAGTTTTGAGACACCCTTTGCGTCATTGGCAGTTTTTCTGACATCATCGAGTAAGTGTCCCTGTGTCTCCATTTTTATCTTGATATGAACCGACACATTCTCTTTCGATTCAGTGCTGCAAAGGTCTGATGATGATATTCTCTTTATCACATTGCCGCCGATAAGCTTTGGCTGCCCTTCACCTTTTTCCAACCTGCACTCTAACACAAAAATACCCTCATCATCGATTTGCGACGTGATATCATCAAACGCCTTGCCAAATGCAATACACTCAACAGAACCTGTCAAATCCTCAACAACAAAACGGGCAACTGGTGTGCCTTTTTTCGATTTGCTTTTTTTGAGGTGCGTGATGATGCCAATGACTCTGACTGTGCTTCCATCCTCAGTCTCGTCAAGTTCAGTAATGGGTGTATGGTCTTCTCTTTGAATGACGGATTGATATGGTTTCATTGGATGGTCTGACATATAGAAACCAAGGATTTCCTTCTCCATCGCAAGAATCTCGTCTTTTGGTGTTTCGGTTTTTTTGGTAGTCTCGACAGCGGCAAATAGCGATGGGCCAGTTGATGTTCCCTGGGCTTTCTTGAGCAGTTCTCCCCTGTCTTCTCCGGTAAAGTCAAAAGCGCCCGCCTTAACAAGGCTCTCTGCCACCTTTTTGTTTACCTTTGAGCCGTCTACTCTCGCTGTGAATTCGTCAAAATCAGCAAACGCTCCACCATCGTTGCGTGATTCGATAATGACAGAAACGGCAGCTTCACCGACATTTTTAAGGGCTCCAAGACCATACCTTATTGATTCACCCTCAACCGAGAAAAAAACCTCAGACTTGTTGATGTCGGGTGGAAGTATCTCGATACCAACCCTTCGGCACTCCTCATACATCTGCCTTATCCTATCCTCATTGCCAAGATACGATGTCAGGATTGAGGTGAAAAATTCAAGTTTGTAGTGTGTTTTGAGATATGCTGTCTGATATGCAAGCACACCATAACAACTGGCATGAGCTCTGTTGAATCCGTATCCAGCAAAAGGCTCAATGAACTTGAACAGCTCCTCTGCAATTCCTCTGTCCTTACCGTTTTCAACCGCTCTCTCGATAAAGTTTTTCTTCTGTTGAGCAAGAAGCTCTGGAATCTTTTTGCCGACGGCTTTCCTGAGCAGGTCAGCCTGACCCAAAGAGAATCCAGCAAAATCCCTTGCCATCTGGAGAACCTGCTCTTGATAGACAGCAACACCATAGGTATTTTCAAGGATTGGTTTCAAGCATTCATCAAGATATTTGATTTGTTTACCGTTTTTACCCTCAATAAACTTTGGAATCCACTCCATGGGGCCTGGCCTGTAGAGGGCAACCATCGCGATTATATCAGACAAAACCGTTGGTTTTAGTTCTCGAAGATATCGCCTCATACCAGACGATTCGAGTTGGAAAACACCCGTCGTGTCACCTTCCTGAAGGATTTTGTATGTTTCCTCGTCATCAAAGGGAAGAGTATTCAGGTCTATCTTCTCGCCACGATTTGACTCGATTATATCAAGTGTTCTTTCGATGACTGAGAGATTTCGAAGTCCAAGAAAGTCTACTTTCAGGATACCAAGTTCCTCGATGGCGTTTTTTTCAAACTGAGTAACGTGTTTTCCTTCTTTATCGAGCTGTACTGGCACATAGCATGAAAGAGGTTTATCAGCCATAACAACACCAGCCGCATGGGTTGAGAAGTTCCTAACGATTCCCTCCAGTCTTCTTGCAGTTGAGAAGAGTTTCTTGTATTGGGGATCTTTCTCCATCTCAACCAGTTGAGGGACGTTTGAGAGAGCATCATCAAGGTCTGAACCAAACGGCACAAGCTTTGCTATTTTGTCCATGTCGGCATAGCTGAAATTCAGAGCTCTTCCAACATCACGCAGCACCGCCCTGGCCTCCATCTTGCCAAATGTGGCAACCTGGGCGACCGAATCCTCGCCATATTTCTCGGCGACATACTTAATAACCTCATCACGCCTTGTGTCATCGAAATCGATGTCAAAATCAGGGGGCGACACCCTCTCAGGGTTTAGGAACCTCTCAAAAAAGAGTCCATACTCGAGGGGATTGAGGTCTGTTATGTTGAGGCAATAAGATACAAGGGACGCGGCTCCCGAACCACGACCGGGGCCAACACTTATCCTCTGCTCTTTAGCGTATTTGATGAAATCCCAAACAACGAGGAAGTAGTCAATGAACCCAGTTTGTTCGATGATGTTCATCTCGTACTTGATTCTATCGACTATTTCGTGGGTGATATTGTTGCCAAATCTCCACTGCGCACCCTTCTGAACCAGCTCTTCAAGGAACCTCTTGTGTTCTGCGGGGTCGTCCGATTCTATGTCCTTAAATTTGGGAGGGTGCGGCACTCCAAGCTCGATTTCGACATTGCATCTCTCTGCAACATCGAGCGTATTCTTTATCGCTTCTGGGCACCAGTTGAATTGACGCTTCATCTCCTCGGTAGTCTTTATATAAAACTCCTCACCGGTGAATCTCATCCTCTCCGGATCATCCTTTTTTGAGAGTGTTTGAATGCAAAGGAGAGTATCGTGGGCATCGGCATCCTCTCTCGAAAGATAATGAGCGTCCTGGGTAGCAATAACTGGAAGGTGAAATTCCTTGGATAGCTCCATGAGTTTTGGCAAAACCATGGTTTCTTCCTTTATTCCATGGTCTTGCAATTCTATCCACAATCTGCCTTGGAAGATATCCATGTAAGTTCCGAGAGCCTTCCTTGCCCCCTCATCGTCACCTGCTATCAGCTTTCTTGGAACCTCTCCCGCTATGCAAGCGGTTGTTGCCAGCACACCATCTGAGTATTTTGCTAGGGTTTCGTAGTCGACTCTTGGTTTGTAATAGAAACCCCTTGTGTGAGACTCAGTCACGATTTTCATGAGATTCTCGTAGCCCTTGTTATCCTGCGCTAAAAGGATCAAATGATAATTCGAACTGGTATCCGGGCGTTTGTTCTCCATTCCCTCTGGGGCGACATACGCCTCAACGCCCATGATTGGTTTTATCTCGAACTTCTTGCAAGCCTTGTAGAAATCAAGAGCGCCATACATGACACCGTGATCAGTAAGTGCTATTGCCGGCATGTTGAGCGATTTTGCCCTGTGAGCCATCTCATAAACCTTTATGGCACCATCAAGCAGTGAAAATTCCGAGTGGTTGTGCAGATGTACAAACATGGCAGATATATTAGCCCAAATAGCACCCTTTTCAAACAAGACTTAAGACCTCTATGGAAAAAGGTAAGGAGTTCATGTTAATTGACCAAGCTTATTCGATAGAGAGGTCGGGATAGAGCAAATAGGCTTGTTTGTATTTGGGGTTCTAACAAGGTAGACACGAGTACAAGGATCAGGGGTGATTACATGAGGCTTCTATGTCGTAAAAGCAGAAGAGTAAAAATGTGGTGACATCCCTATTTTGCCAAAAGAGTGCGACGGGGGTACACATTCATCCTAAAATAAAAATCCCCCTTCGAAAAATAACTCCGAAGGGGGTTCGTTTGTCTATATCAGCCTAGTTCGAACAACGATTGTGGTTACTTTGTGTTGCCTGAGAAAATCAATCCTTTGCAGTGCATCGCTGGAACCACAATTCCGTCTGTATTTCTCACCTTGTTCCCAAGGGAGATTGCTCCGCTAAAGATTCTGAGAACATCATCTGTCACTCTCATGTTTTTGAGTCCATTTGTTATTTTACCATCTTCAATTAGGAAGAGTCCATCTCTCGTCATCGTGGTAAATTGCACCTTCATGGGGTTCATGATGTTGGTGTACCAGAACCTAGAGACCAGTATCCCCTTCTTCACATTCGAAATCATTTCATCAACTGTCTTTGTACCAGGTTTCATTGTAAGGTGCATTGGAAATGCCCCCCAACCTGTCGTTGCATGACCAGTGTTTGGTTTACTCATCTTTGCGCTGTAGTAGCTGTCAAAAACAAGCGATTTAGCAATGCCGTTCTCAACAATCGTTAGCGGCTGTTTTGGGTAACCCTCGAAATCTGCTGGCATCTGCACAAGCAATGGATTAAAGGGATCATCAATGAGTGTTATCAGGTCCGAATACACCTGTTTGCCCATGTTTACTTGTAGCCAACTTCTCCCCTCATTCGCAGACTGAGCTGGAATTCCGGTGTATGCGGAATATCTGACCAACTCAGCCACAGCATAGGGAAGGAGTACTACCTCGTACTCATCTGGCTTTATTTCTATGGGTTTTCTTCCCATCAACGCCCTACCGCACGCATCTTTGGCTAGCGTAACTGGGTCAATGTCGGCAAATCGAGGCATTGCCATATCAGCCTGTCCAGATGAGTCATCTGACATGGCTGTGACTTTCATCTGCGCGTTTGCTCCAGACATCTCATATTCAACTCCATTTGAGTTGAGAACCGCAAATGTATGCAGTTCGTTTGAGACAGCACCGGCAACCACGAGACTATCCGGCTTTGCAACATCAATCATCTTCTTCACCGCATTCGCTCTGTCCGTTGGGTTTAGCTTTGCGGTGTCTTCATCGTACTTTGGAATAGAGCGATACTCCGATTTGGATGGAAGCTTGAAATCAACTGTGTCCTTCACAGCCAAATCAGAGAGTTCACAAGCCTTCTTTGCACAGTTAGCAACAGCATCTTCATCAAATGAGTTTGTGACGGCGACACCAACCTTGCCGTCCCTAATTACTCTAATTCTGACATTTCCATCAGTCTGCTTCACATTCTGGTGAATGTAGGAGTTCGCGAACCTTGTAAGCGCTTGCTCGGTTTTGGAGACGACCACCTCGACCTGGTCACCAGATGCGACATTGAGGGCTTTCTTTGCGATCTCAGTTAGTGTCATGATCCCACCCCCACTTCGACCTGTCTGAATCTCGCTGGTGACGTTCCGTGCGAAACATGCATGAGCTGCATTGGCTCACCCTTGCCACAGTTTGGTACACCCCAAACCGTCCAAAGGTCTTTGTTGCCGATTGCATCACAACTGCGCCAGAATTCGTAGCTGATGCCTGTATACGTTGGTCTTTGCACCATCTCTCCGAGTTTTCCGTTCTTGATTTCCCAACCAAGTTCAGTCGTAAACTGGAAGTTCAACCTTAGGTCATCAATTGACCAGCTCAGAACAGTTGATATATAGAGACCATCATCAATACCAGCAATCAACTCATCGAAGTTCTTGTCGCCAGGTTCGAGATTTACAGACACCATTCGAACGATTGGTATCCTGTTCCAGGAGGATGCTCTTCCTGCGCCCATTGGCACAGTCCCAAGCAGAGCAGCATCTTCCCTGGAGTCGAGGAATCCCTTGAATATTCCATCTTTTATGATGTGAACTCGTTTTGCCTTGATACCCTCGTCATCATACGCAAATCCACCATAAGCATGGGGGATTGTCGCATCAGCCGTGATGTTTACGATGTCTGAACCATACCTAAAATTGTTCATCATTTCTGGCTTAACAAATGATTTTCCAGCATAAGCCGCTTCAGTTCCAAAAACTCTGTCAAGTTCAACAGGATGCCCTATCGATTCGTGAACCTGCAACGCAAGCTGCGATCCTTCGATAACAATATCCTTCTTTCCTTTGGGACATGGTTTTGCTTTTAATACCTGCAAAGCTTCATCTGCAATCCTTGATCCATTCTCAACGAGTTTGTATTTCTCAACATAGCTCCAGCCATCTCTGGAATAAACTCCGCCAAATGATGCTGGATACGACCTTTTCGCAAACCCTTTACCATCGGAAGCAAAGGCTGTGATACCTGCCCCAACCTTCACATCCTCCTGGCGAATCTCAGCTCCTTCGGATGACGCAAAATACTTCTCTTCCCACCTGTTAAACAGATTGGCTGAGTGGCTGACAATGCCTTGTTTTGCCATGGTTTTGTCAACCTCAAGCGCAAACTTTACTCTGTCTGCAATAGGTATGTTTCTTGGGTCATCCTTGATTCCTGCCGGAACATCGTCCTTGTGAACTTCAATATCGGCAAGTTTCACAGGATTGTGCGCAACCAATGCCGAGGCTTTGGCAATCGCAACAGCTTCCTCTGCAACCTTATCAATCTCACTGTCTGAGATAATGGATGAGGAGGAGAAACCCCACGCGCCATCAGCAATGACTCGGATGCCAAAACCTGCATCGGTGCCATAGCTGAGATTGTCCAGCACACAATCCTTTACGGCAATTCTTTCATCCTGACGTTTTAAAATTCTCACATCAGCGTAGGTCGCTCCAGCGCTTTTTGCAGCCTGGAGCGCCCGTTCAAGTTTTTTCTTCAACATCTCCTCCTTCTAGCAAGTGAATAAAAAATTATGGATATACCATACGAGCAGTTTTTGTATTGTTGTCCCAGGAGACAGTCGCACCAAAGTTCTCAGCGACGAATCTAAACGGAACCATCGTTGAGCCACTCTTGATAACCGCTGGGGCATCAAGCGTAACTGTCTTTGAGACTCCATTCTTGATGACAGTTGCAGTAGAACTGTTAATCTTCAGCTTGATGATAGTATCGCCAAGTTCAAAGCTTGCTGTTCTTGTAGCACCATCCCAGCCAATCTTGGCGCCTATCGCCTCACCCATGATTCTGAATGGAACCATGGTTCTCCATGTGGTTGAGATGTAAGGTGCTGCGAGTAGCTCAACATTCAAACCATTGAGGTTTGCGTTGATGTTGTCCTTTGTGAGTCTGAAGTCAATCGACAAGACCGGTTTGATATTGACTGTCGCCACATTTCCGAGTTTGTCAGTTGCAACAGCCTCAAAGGTGTTGAGCCCACCAATGGCATTAAAGACAACGGTTCCCTCAAACGTTCCATCAGGATTGACAGAAATCTTCTGAGATTCGCCTTCGACTGTCTTTGGAGTGATGATGATCTCTGAGATGCCTGGCTCGGTAGCACCCTTGACCGTCATTTTAATCTTGAGTTGGTGAGTATTGTTCGCCTGGTCATATGGGAATTCAATCGTTGTGATTCTGGTCATAAAGCCAGGTTCTGTGATTGTAAGTACTGGTGGTTTGTCTTTCTTCTCGATTGTGACCTTCTGGCAAACCTTGTTTCCAGCATAATCTGTTGCGCAGAACTCAAAGTCATTATCACCAGAGACAAGAGCGACCGTCACACAGAAACTTCCATCAGCTCCGACCGGCACTGGTGTGCCATTCATCGTGAGATCGACATCATTGACATCACCGATGTTGCCACAGATTGTGTATGAACCATCCTTTGTCTGAATCTTTTCACCTGTCTGTGGGAGAGTTGGAAATTTCAGTTCTGGCTTTGACGGGTCATACTTAATGACAATGTCTTTCTCAACAGACTCAGTTCCAGACGTCAGACTCTTTGCTTTATAGTAGATGACAATCTGACCAGTCTTTGACACCTGGAATGGGCCGGTATAGGTCGTGTAGTTTGACTCACCTTCATATCGATACATGATTGATGCTGACACATTGCATTCGAGAGTAATCGTTGGAGTGACAGTATACCAACCGTGCTGACCATCAGGAACTGACGGAGACACACTGTACGAGACTACAATGGAACTCTCGATTGTGAATGGGTCAGAAGAAACGGCGTACGGTTCTTTGCTTGTGAATACAGCAATCCTATAGTCATTACCAGCGACGCTTGGGTTTCTAACACCACCCTGTTCCTCAATATTTACAACAACATTCTGTCCAGCTGCAATTCCCTGGGCAAGCGTTATGATAAGTCGCTTACCATCAACAATGATGTCACTTGCTGGCTCAATCCCGTTGACTGACACATAAATCTTCGGGATTGCTGTTGGCAACACCTGATCGTTCATCTGGATGCTTATCTTATCTCCAGCGAAGAGAGCACCATTCTGACCGAGTGTAAGGTTGATTGAGTATTTCGCCTTCTTGTCAACAGTTGGTGGAACAACGGTAACTTTGACGTTTGAGATTGTTGATGCCTGTTTTATCTCATATGGTGATGAGTCTGTGAACTTTGAGTCACTCGTTGTTGCCAACTTCAACACATAGTCCATTCTTGGAATTGGAGGGTTCTTGACCCCTGCAAGCTCATCGATAACGATTCCGACATCCTGCTCAGCCTGGATTGGCATCGGATTGTAGAGCGTCATCTGAAGTCCTTGCACGAGAGGTTTCTTTGTGCAAAGGACACCGTTGATTTGAACCTTTGTCGGGTCAATGCTTGTTGCAAGAACTGTTCCCACTGGGAACTGGATTGTGATTGTGTCATTTACGCCAAGTGTGCCCGACGGGCCAGTCTTGAATTCTACTGTGTACTTCGCTGCAAGACCAACAGAGTTGGGCATAACTGATACCCTAAGCTGCGAAACTGTCGAGACGCCAATCTGATATGACCTTGAGGTCACAACCTTCGGCTCAGCTGATGTCCATATGTCGAGTGTGTATGTTCCCTCTGGCGGGTTGATGATCCTTGGGATTTTGACCTTCACATCACTGTTTGGCCCAATGCTGACGGGGGTGATTATCTCGATTGTCTTTGCGATGTTGTCAACGATTGGTGTCGCCTGGCATGGGGTGCCATTGACTTCCACGTCTGCCTTCGATAAACCTGGCAAGGTTGTTCCTGGTGGGAATCTGAAATAGATATGTCCGACGTTTGAACCCATCGCTCCACCTGAGCCAACCCTGAAATCGATAATATAGTCGGTTTCAACACCCGCAATTGGTCTCTCAACCTGGACTGTAAGGTTACCTGATACTCCTGTCTCGTCAGTTACTTCGATTGTCTGACCTGCTTGACCGAAGAAGGCCGTTGTTGCCTTTATCATGTAGTAACCTTTGACCGTGTCCTTGTAGAACACATCTATGTTCTGCTGACCAGCACGAAGAGTCAACATATTCCCAGGAAGCGGTGACCAATTGACTGGTGATGCCGAAAATTCTCCTGTTGATGATGGAACTGTTGAGACTTGACCATTTACCACCCTGTATGATGAGAGGATTATTACTGTGTCTGAACTTGGAGGTGAGATGTTACCAAACTCATCAACAACGGACAACGTCAGAGCTTCAGATGGTGAACTCGCTGAAGTCACTCTGTATGGGTTTGTAAATGACAACCGTGCAGCAGGTCCTGTCATGGTCAATCTGATGTATGCCGGATTGATATCAGCAGCATAACCTGAGAGTGACACATTACCCGTTGTGCTATCCGAGTAGAAGAATGTCTCTGTTTTTGTAAATCCCTGGATAATTGAGAGCTCAATCTTGTTTGTGGTTGTCCAAGTCACCTTATCCTTGGAGAATCTGCCAGTTGGCGATGTCGACTCGACAATGACATTGATGTTCTCTTTTGCAGGTACCGGTACACCATTATCATCTCTCAACTCAAACTGCAGATCGGGCGAGAGTTGTCCCACTCTGATTTGACCAAGTTCTGAGCTTGGGATTGGAGCTAGGGTATAGATACCAGATTTAACTATGAAGTCTGATCTAGCCGTAATTTCTTGTCCTTCAAACTTTGCCTTACATACGATAGCGCTGCCACCAGCATCAGTCGGACATAGTTCGACATATCTACCTGTTATAGGAGCGATATTAGCAATGCTTGTATTCGTCAAACTCCACTCATAGGTGACGCCTGATGCCGTGATTGGTTGCGGTGGGTTGTTGTCATCATACATCTGCGCGCTGAATGTGTAGCAATTGTTTTTCACCAAAGTTGACGGGCCACCAGGGGTTATGATGAGGCTTGCAGGAGAGCCAGTGACTATGATTGTGGTTGTGGCTGTCATGGTCTTGTTGCCATAGGTTGCTGAAACCATCAATACACCTTGACCACGCTGGAACGCTGTGAAGGTTGTTGTTCTGCCATTTAGCGGCGAAATATATCCGGCGCTTGAGCCAAAGCTCCAGTTGATGTCAACATTGTCCTGGATTATCTGTCCCTGGCAGTCGAAAACATTGGCTTGGAATGTGTGAGTTCCACCAAGCGGGACACTGATTTGACCGGATGGCGATATATCGACTCTGCAGATATTGATTTGTTTACAGACAGTGAAGTCTCCAGAGATTGGCGGAGAACCATTTACACTCGTTTCAATCTCATAGGTTCCTGGTGCTTTTGGATTGTACAGCATTAACGACGGATCAAATCTTACGGTCACCTTGCTCCATTGACCAATGTCTGTTGGAACTCTAAGCGTAACATTCCTGCCTACGATAACCGGAGCTACAACGCACAGATACTCGTTTATAGTGACAGCGCTTGGTAGCATTGTATTCGGTAGGTAAAAACCATCTGGGAATTCAATAAGTATAGTTGAAGAGTTCTGAGGATTATTTGGTCGGAAGACTAAGCCTGTTGGAGTATAAAATGACAACTCATAGATGGCCGGTATATCTGCTACGCATGGAGTATTGGTAATAATTGGTCTTGTTGTAGCGTTTAATGGTGTTATCTCATATTCTTTTGATTCTATCTCAGTAATTTCTCTATTGGTAGATATTCTAACACGGTAGTTAGGTTCAATCGGTGAAGTATCAAAATCATTTGGTGAAGAGCTTAATGGATTTGTTATTCTGCAATTATTTGTGAAGACTATTTCAACTCTACTACTTGGTGGGATTGCAATGGGAGTTTGTACATAGAAAATCAAACCATTTGCAGGTGGACCCGCAGTGGGATCAACATAAGTGACGGGTAGCATACACTCAACATTATTGACCCTGACATACATCGGAGGAATCTGATTGCCTGAGAATCCCGGAGCGGCAACGATTGTTTGCCTGAGCGCACCCGACCTCATGAAATCAATTTTGATTGTGTCGCCAACGCTGAGACCACCGAACTGACCAAGTGTGAACTCTATTTTGTACTCAACATTTGGAGCTCCAGCAATGGATGGGATTGGGGTGACAATGGCAGGTGACATACCTCTTGCTGAGACCGAAAAACTACACGAATCAACTGGCTCAGGTTCTGATGTTGTTGAAACCTTAACAACGTAATCACCAGGAACTGATGGGGCAACAAGGTTTGCTTGATTACAGAAATATACCCAAATTATATAATCTGGGGTTGGAATAGATACTGGAGTCCATGATGGTAGTGATATGGTAACTTTATTACCATTTACTGTCACTTGAGACGCTCCTTGACCTCCAGTACAACTGTTGATTGTTGGATGATATGTTGGATCTGCTGGTGTACCCGGCCATGGACCAGGTGGTATTAAGACAGTATTCCAAACTCTGACAAACTGTTTTGGAATAATAGATGGAATACTCATACCTGTTGGAAATTCAATAATAATGTCTCTTTTTTCATCAGCAAACGGATGCATGAAGGTATCACCAGGCGAGAAACCAACAAGCCATCCTTGAACGTTACCAGAATCAATAGTGGTGCTACTAAACTGATTTGTATTACTATCAAAAAAGTGTACCGATCTCCAAAAAACTCCCTGGCAGTCCATACAAACCTTTGAAATAATATCAAATGGTTTTGATTCAACCCATGCTGGTTCTGTTGAAGTACTCATCTGTAATCTATAAGTCGATGGGGTTCTGGTGAGAATTGGATTCCTGATTCCTGCATCTTTTGTGAAAGTGATTTGTACAATAGAACCGGCTGCAATGTATGTCTGAACAGGTATTTGTAAATCAATCCCATTGGGACCAACACTAACAGGTATAGGTGTAGTATTTGCAATACCATTGAGAACTACCGTGTCAATTGCAAGTGAGAAAGGCAAATTAAATGAAATCGGAAATCGTACTGTTATAGTGCTACCTGGTGATAATGTGCCGGCTGAACCTAACCTAAATGACAATATGTACTCTGAATTACCATACACACAATCATCCGCTCTTGAACCAGATGTATTAGGTGTGACAATAACACCAACTTCTGAGACAACAGTTCCAATAATGAATGGATCTGATGGCACGTAGGTTGTTTCTCTCGATGTTTTTATATTTGCAACATAATATCCAGGGGTACTTGGTGTTCTGATTCCAAGACTTTCAGGGAAGAATATGGTCAGTTTAGTGTTTTCATCGATACTTATTACATCATTGGGGACTGTTATTGTTACTTCATCTCCATTTACTAATCCAACGCAATTAAAAACTAGATTCGGATTTGCGGGATTAAGTGGCAATGGTTGATCAGCAATTGGTCTATGAATAATCAATCCCACTTGTCCAATAAGCACAGGTGGTATTTTTGTTCCAGATGGAAATTTTACTGTAATGGTATCGCCTGGTATTAGGTTAGGCTTTCCTATAAGCGGATCACCGTAATCACCTAAGCAGAAATCAAATCTCCACATCGATATCTCGTTAACTGCAGGCTTGAAGACCTGAGAATAGGGTATCTGACTGGTCCAGTTTGTACCGCCATCTGTGAAATCTGGCACGAGTTCGACATTGTTAATCCTTGTCTCAATAAAATAGCTTTGTGTTGTGATTGGTTCTTGACAACCCACATTTATTCTTGCAGTATAAATCACTTTTTCCTCGTCAATATCCGGGTTTTCAATACCTGCGGAGGGGAGGAAGGTGACAGTCACTTGCGAGCCAGCTGCGATGTTGACTGGGGATGTAACCACAATACTCGTACCTGCGACTGTAGTTGCCATTGAACATTGCACACCATTAACTAGGACGTACTGTTGAAGGATTGGTGAAGCAGGCATACATGTCGTATAAGCATTGTCAAGAGTCACAGTTATTGTATCACCAGCAGTTATCGAGCATACATCAGAGAGTGAGAACTGGAAAGTATATCTTGCGCCAGTATTATCCGAATCACCGTTGGAGTCGACATAGCACTCATTAACTCCAGCAGTTGAATCCAAATCAGTGAACGATAGGTTCGGATCGACATTCACAACACCCCAACCTGGATTGACAATCGAATATATCTGTGAAGCTATTACGGTTGGTTCCTTTGATGTCCAAAGTTTAAGGTAAAAATCGTCTGCGCCAACAGAAGGATTCTCGATATGCGCTGTTGTTGAGAAGTGAATGGCTATACAATCGCTGCTTGGTACATCAATCGGAGAAACAATTGTGACTTTGTTTCCCGAAATCTGTGGTATTTTACTTACCACTGTCCATCCTGCTCCACCTATGAGACGAACGGATATTGCGCTAGGAGCAATATCTCTTGGCACAACAGTTCCGGTTGGGAATTCAACTGTAATTGTGCTATCATTTGCTATCAAAGCGCCATTTGGACCTAGCTGGAATGAATTCGCTCCACCACATGTTGGATCAGTTAAATCATCTCTCAAACCGATGTAATAGTTGGCTGTTTCTCCAACAAGAGATGACTGCACTACGACATTTGGTGAAGAGACGACCGTTCCAATCATATAAGCATTGGATGTTAACCTGTTGTCAGCACTGTCGTTGTCGATTGAATCCGGATCTGGTTCTACAACACCAGACTCATTAAAAGTAGCGATTCTTGCTGCTCTGTAATATGGAGGACCACTTCCTTGGACAATTCCGAGAGATTTATCAAATTTGATATTTACTGCAGCTCCAGTTGTATTTGAACATCTTATATCCCTCGGAAGGTATACATCAATTCTGTAGTATGAAGTTCCCATTTGAGTCACTGTAGGACTAACAGTGCATTTGGTGCCATTTACTGTCACCTTATCCTTTGAAAGAGCCAGTGGAACCTGGATACAGTTTGCTGCAGCTATGTCATGAGCACCTGTTGCAGGATTATAGTCCAGAAGTATCCTAACTCTGTCACCAGTGTAGAGTGATCTTTCCTCGCCAGCACCGAGTTGAAAGTTAACGTTCATTTCTGTGGTTGACAGTTCTGTATTTGGATTAAATGTAAGTGTGGCTGGTGTCATGTTTGTAAGAACAGCAACTTGAGGGCTTGGTGAGATTGTTCCAAAGCCAGTCGTTGGGGAACTGAATTCGACATAACCTCCTGATCCACCACATGCGTTTGGGTCATACCTTTGCTGGATTCTTGTCGCAACGTTAAAGGTGTACTTGTTTGGTCTTTCTGGCATTGTCAGACCAGTTGTGGCATTTCCATACACAATATTGACCGTATCTCCAACTGTAGCATTTCCAAAGTAGAAATATACATTTCTCCTGTCAATATATGCGTCGGAAATTGTGATACCACTTGCAGTAATATATCCCTCATCATCTGAATTAGCTGATGGTACCGGGAAGTCATTTGGTATGGTGATTTTTATTCCGTGCCATTGGTTTTCTTGGTTGGCATCAGTGTCGTCGGTGTCAGGCCCATCACATAGCGCAGTAGTTGGCGTGCTTTCGCCAAATGTGTAGGAAATCTGTATTTGATAACCGTCATTTCTCGCTATTGCCTTAACTTCTGGATTAGGAAAACCAACTAATCCTGGAATATACACACCAATGTTCGCAGTACCAGTTACCATATATAACGCATCTGTTACTTGTGGAAAAATCAGTGTGCTTGCCACCATAACCAATGTTACTATTATTGACGCAAATCTCTTCATTGCTGCCTCCTTGCGAAGTGCTGCCTTTGCACCCCGTTTTCTGGGGTGCTCTGTCTTTATCATATTCGTAATACGTTGTATCAACAAACTCATCCTATCTGTTTAGGGCCAAATCTCTTGAATTAATCATTCTTTTTCGGGTTGCAGACAGTTTATCTGCAACCAACTTGTCCAAATGAACTATTTGTTTTTTTGAGTTCCTCAGTTGTTCTCTTGATGAGTTTTCATTTTTCTTCAACTCACCTTGCAACACGAGGGCATGCAGCAGAGAGTTGTGCTCTCTGCTGCTCCATCTTGTTACTGTATCGAGTTTACTGCTGTTCATCATTCCTCTGCTGTATACAACAAGTTGCAGAAATCCTCATTTCATTCACCACAGCTTAGTTTCCAGGCGGATAAGTGAATGTGGCGGTTTTAGAATTCGCATCCCAGTCTAGCTTCCATCCAAACACTGTCTCGGCAAATCTAAGTGGCACATAGAGTCTTCCCTGAATAATCTTTGCCGTTACGCCGGAGACAACATTATCAAGATCAATGACCTTGCTTGTGCCACCCTCAATCACTGTGGCTGTGCTTGCACCAAGAACTATCTCAACACGTTTTCCCTCGAATGTGATGCTTGCAGTTCTAGTATTTTGATCATAGCCAATCACTCCACCAAAGAGATTACCAAGAAGTCTGAGTGGCATGTATGTCCTACCTTCGGAAGTCTCGATATATGGGTATGAATCAAGGTTGGTAATTGCAGTCCCATTGTGGAGCATCTTATCCGGTGCAGGAGGTAACGATGTCGCACCCGCTGATGTAAATGGTTTTGAGTTGACAATTTCTACCTTCACATTGCATATCAAAACCCTATTGATTACAGACGATTTACCGTCAGGGCCTGTGATTCTGATTGATACCTTGTTGTTGCCAGCCTTTGCTTTGAGTGTGACATCACCCTTGACCTTCTTCATAACGGCATCGTACTTCATCTCAACCCAATTTTCAGAATCCATCTCTGAGCTTACCTCAATCTTTGGATCTGTGCACCCATCGATTGTGACATCAACGTTGAAGGTCATCTCAAGGTGGTGATAGCCAGCCTGAGCTTCATTAACGAGTTTCACTCCACCTGATGGCTGGGTGTTGTCTCTTGGACTCAGGACAATGGCGCTGCACTCGCCACCCGTTGCTGATGGGTCGTACTTGACGGTAATGATTGGGGTGAAGCTCTCGTTGCCGGCCTCGTCAAACGCCTTGATGTCGAGAGTGTTTGTGCCTTTCACCAACATGAGCGTTCCAGACCAAGTGCCAGAGTTCTTGTCAAACTGCATCGATGTTCTGTTGGTTGCCTGATTTATCGACACAGAAATCTCGAGGAGGTTGTCCTCAACAAACGTTCCAGAGAGTTCAAGCCTTGCAGAACTAAAGGTCTCTCCATTGAGTGGTTTCTCAATGTTGAGTATTGGCTTGACAGTGTCAACCTTCACATTGTTGACGAACTGAGGTGCTTCCTCGTTGTAGCCAAACGCCTCAGACCAATATCTGACATTGTGGACTCCGTCGTTCAACCTAACGGGTACTCCAGTCCACTGTTTCTTGCCAGCGCTATCGAGCTCATACCAGGTAACAGCGGTTGAGATATTGCAGTCAAATGTGATCGATGGGTTCGACTTGTACCAGCCATTATCACCGTCTGGGTTTGGCGGGGAAATTGTTGCGTTTGTCATAAGTGATTGACCGATATTGTAGGAATTTGATGCAACATAGGTCGGCTCGGATGACGTCCTGACCTTTACATCATACTGACCTGGTGTGGTTGGGTTATTGAGACACTTTATGACAACCTTTATCTCGGTTCCAGCATTAACGCTCGTTGGGCAGCTGAAGGTTATGTACTGACCCTCTCGAACTGTTGGGGTGCCAGAAACACCGAGGTTGTTGACCGTGATTCGATTTGCTGTGATTGAGCCAATCTTGTAGTTCGGGTGCATAGCAATTGTTATATCTGATGCCGCCGTCAGCGCACCGAACTGACCGGTTGTAAAGGTAACCGTATAGTCAACGCAGGTGTCTCCAGCGTCAAGCGAGGTGCTTGTGACCTGAACATTTCCAACTGTTGATGAGCCGATTCCGTAGGCGTCGGATTCCACCTCGATTGTCTCCTCTGTTGTACTTACCCAGAGTGTGTACTGACCAGCACTCGTTGGATTCTTGATTCCGGCTTCCTTTGTAAAGACAACCGTTACATCCGAGTCAGCCTTGATTGGCGCTGGAGCATAGAAAGCGACCTTTCGAGCAACAGTGTCAACCTCTGGTCTCTTTGTCAGAACTGAGCCATTAACCGTGATTTTTGTTGGGAGGATGTTCGGCGGAATAAATGTGTCATTGGGGAACTTCACAATTATCTGACCTGTTCCGAGTTGTAACGCTCCAGAACCACCTGTCTTGAACATGATTGTGTACTCAGCCTCAACATCAACGACAACAGGATTTGGCGTGACCTTTGGTTTCGAGATTGTCGATGCCGTGATTGCATACTTGCTCGAGTTCACATTCGACGCATCGGAGGAGGTCTTGACCTCTGCCATGTAGTTTGTTCGAGGCTCTGTTGGGTTGAGGATTCCAGCCTCGACCTCAAACTCGATGGAAACTGTTGAGTTTGGTGGGACATCGGTCGGAACAACAATCTGAACGCTTCGAGTGTCTGCATTGATTGTTGGTGGTGAAACCAATGGAACCTTCTGTACTGTCACAGTCGATGGCGACATCGATGACGGCACAGTCGTGTCAGATGGGAACTTAATGACAATCATAGACTGGTCTTTGGTGAGTGTGCCAGCGTCCGATGTTCTAAAAGTGACCAGATACGAAGCCGCGGCTCCCGCTGAGTTTGGTGTCGGTTTGCATGTGACAGCTGTAATTCTTGTTCTCTCAACGGTCACTTGTGGCGGGTTGGCAATACCCTTCGGACCACCCAGCGAGCCGGCAGTCTTAACATTGAATGTATATGTCTTCTCATCATCTGGCACGTCAACGTTTGTGTATTCAAATTCGACAGTATGGTTTGCCAAGAAGTTGCCAAGAACGAGTGAAATAATTCCACCAGGAAGAATTTGAAGTGCTGTCACTTCTCCTGTTTGCTTTACAATCTTTACATAACCTTTTGCGCCTGGCGAGTCTGTTGGTGGTGTCCAATCAGGGGTTGGAATCTGTAGCTGTATCTCACCATTGCTAATGTCAGCTCTTGCTGTGAAGATAAACTTGAACTTCGCGCCAATCGCCCCTGCTGAGGCTTTGTTTGGAGTGACAGTACATATTCCTTCACCAGCAGGATTGGTGCCGGTTCCACCACCTGAATCGATGAGTGTCAGCGTTGGCTGCGTTGTCGGATAGGTATACACACCGGCGCTGTTTTTTGCCATTACTGAAAACTTGTAGGCTCCAGCCTTACTTGGCAGCTGTGGATCGACAAACAAGACTCGAACTGTCTTGCCAGCTGGCATTGTGGTTACTGGTATCACAATAACCGATGATTGATAGCTGATGTTTCCATAAGTAACGCCATCAACACTGGGAATTCTGGTATTTGATGTGTTTGGCATCGTCCATCCCGATGGAACAGTTACACGAATCTCTCCACCTGAAAGGTCAGCAAGGGATGTCACAGACACAGTTATCATGCTAAGTGGCGTTCCAAGTGGATGTGATGTCGGTTCAATCGATGCTGAAACTGAGGTTGTGGTGCCACCACCTCCGTCTCCGCCACCACCATCACCACCGCCTCCACTTCCCCCTCCACCAGATGACTGAATGGAGACAGAAGCTGCAGAACTCTTCACGATTCCGGCGTATGTTGCCTCAACTGTAACAGAACCCGTCGAGGCAGTGCTAGACGTAGTCAATGTGGTTGTCTGACCAGTCCCAGCGGACAACGAGCCAACTCCACCGTTTATTGACCACTTGTACAAAGCTCCAGATATGGGTTGACCTGCGGTGTCTTTTGCCTGGGCAGAAAAGTTCTGGGCAACACCAAATCCCAGAGTCAAAGGGCCTGGTGGGGTGATTACCACGCTGCCGATTGGCGGAGTTACTGTGATTGGGCAGTTCGCCTCAAGTGTCTTATCCATATATGTAGCTTTACACTTGAGCGTGCCTGTGCCGGGCGTCGCTGGGGCTGTGACTGTAACACTATCACCTGTTGCCCCCGCGAGTGTACCGATATCAGTCGACCATGCGTAGTTGACGTTGTAGGTGATATTCTCGCCATTGGCATCCTTCGCCTGAGCCTGGACACTACCTGACTGGCTTGTTCCAATACTCAGCGTCTGTGGGATAAGCACAAGCGAGGCAAGTTCCAGCTTTGGGCAGATGTAGTACGCGAGCGAATCGACATCCACATCATCGGGAATCTGACTCGTTCTGACCTTCAGTCTGAAATTGCCAATTGACGATGGATTTTTGATACGAGCCTCTGATGTAAACACAATCTCGACCATTGATGATGCGGGCAATGCCTTTGGAGTAGGAATGGCGAGCTCAAGCGTGCCAGGTGTGAGCGTGATTGGCTGGACAACTCTCATGCCGTTGATAAGCACGTTCTCCTGTCGAAGAACAGACGGCATGATGGTATCAAGTGGGAATGTTACAAATATCTCAGCTCCCTGGACAAGTCCGACAGTTATTGGGAATCTGATTGTGTACTTGGCACCGACCTCTCCAACAGTGCAGGGGTCAACACTAACTGTTGGCGCGCCTGTGCCCTCCATGTAGTAGGCAAGCGAGTCAATCGGGTTTGGCTCAGTGGATGTCTGTATCTTGACCCTATATGTTCCCGGAAGCGCTGGGTTTCTGATGCCAGCCTGTGGGAATATCCTCACATAGGCTGTTTGACCAGCATCAATGTTTATGGGAGTTGTAAATGTTACAGTCCTTGCCGTCGAGTCGGTTGAGACCGACGAGCAATCCCTGAAGATATTGCCATCTGTAGAGACGTCGATTGAATACGGCGCGATGTAGTCTGGTATCTCCGTATCATACGGGAATGTTATGGTGACTGTCGAGATATTAGCCTTCAGGACACCTGTTGCACCCGTTGTAAAGATGAAGCCGTAATATGCCTCGTTGTTGACAAGTCCCACCTTGTTTGTAAGGAGGAATACGTTGTCACCGGCAACATGTGCTGTCGGAGTGGTCGACCTGACAACCTGAATTGTATTCGTGAGTATGTCAACTCCAACAATTCGGCAGAGTTCAGCATTCTCATCCGTCGGGCCAATCAACAAGTACGCCTCACCAACAAACGGTGTTGCATCGTTAACCGAGATGCTTGTTGCTACAAGACCAATGTTCGCCGTTAGGAACGTCGCTTCCATCGACTTGAGCATAAAGATATTTGTTCCGGCAGGGGCATTCTCAAGCAATGGCTGTGTGAAGGTGAGGCTTCCTGGGCCAACACCTGTGATTCTCACGATCTGACTGTCGTAGAGATTGATGAGATCACCAACCGCCGCATAGGTGCCTGTCTTCCAACCAACAGTGCCGTCGACGTTGACAACCGTGTCGCCAGCTGCTGCGGCTACAGTTGTTGTAGCCACGACATATGAGACCACAACAATTGGATTGCGACCGGCAAGTGGCCCGCCAAGGGCTGAGGTGATTGTGTAGATTGCTGTCTCAACATCAATCGGCTCAACCGAGGTTTGAAGTTTGAGTCTGTACGAACCTTCAACTGGGTTTGTGATTCCAGCAGCTGCAAGAATCTTCAATGTGATGTGTTCACCAGCCTCAACACTCTCAGGCACTGTTATTTTGATAGAACGCTCAGTCAGATTAACCGACGGAGCTTCAGTTGCCACAACGCCATTAATCACAATGTTAGCAGGCGCAATCGATGGTGGAAGTTGGGCTTCGACCGTTGCATATCCTCCACCGGCGCCATTGATATCATTGTCTGGGAACGTCAGCTTAATCCAGCTGATGTGTCCCGTGAGTCCACCCTTGTCAGAGAGGTCAAAGTCAATTGTGTATGCAGCGTTTGGATAGTTTGAGATTGGCGGATCAACAGTAACTATCGCTCCCTGGAGTGAGGCAATGATGTAATAAGGTGGTGACTCGACATCATTTGGTTGAGCGGATGTTCTAACGAATAGTGTGTATGCCCCCTCGGTTGTTGGGTTGGTGATTCCAGATTCCAGTGTGAATTGCACATAGATTGTGCCACCTGCTGGGAATGAAGTTGGTAGAGTGAATGTCACGGACTGCCCATTGACTGTCACAGGCGGGAGCGCTGCCTGAGCTGGAGACGGATCTCCTGGATCATTGCCAAAGTTGTTATCGTTGTCGATTATGATATGACCCGGCAATATGAGCGATCTTACATCTGTGTCTTCTGGGAAGGTGACAGTAACTGTTGATGTGTTGGCTGTGAGTGCAACATAGGTAGTAAATTCAATGGTGTACTGTGCCATCGTGTCAATGGTTGGCGGCTGGACATCAACACTCATTACCCAAACACCATCAACAATTGAATATGGCTCTGACTCATAGGCTGCGGTTTCCACGTCTGTCCAGACAGCAAGTGTGTAGTTGCCAGCAACATATGGGTTACAGATACCCGACTCTTTGGTGAACTTGATTGTTATCTTCTCGGCAGCTTTAAGGTCAATTGGTGTGACAAGCTCAATTGTTGCCATGTTGGTAAAGCTTGGCTGAGGATCAGGTATATACGAGCCTGTTGGTGGATAATGCACGATCGCATTGACTGTGCATGGTGTGCCATTGATGTAAATGGTTGCTGCTGGGATTGTAGCTGGAAGGTTGAAGTAACCTCTGTCTGTCACAAGGGCTGCAGCCTCAACACACACAAAGATTCTGCCAATTCCAGCCTCAAGGGCTCCTGATGCACCATTTGTAAATTCGATGGTTGTGTCAGCCTCTGTGCAGCCTGGGCCACCCGTGCGACTGATGACGTTTGGTTCGACCTTAACCTTTGGTCTCTTCAGGCCAGTAACGATTGCATATGGTTTCGAGACTGAATACGTCGGTTGTGACGAGGTCATGACCTGCAACTGGTAGTATTTCGCCGTTCCTGGGTTTTGGAGTCCCGCGCTTCGACAGAACCTGATTGCAATCAAGTCACCTGGATCAATATCAATTGGAACGGTGAGCGTGACAGTCTGTCCAGAAACAGTCGGTGGAGCATGAAGCGGAGCATAGTCCACACCATATACTCCAGGATGTGTTGGCGGACATGTGTCATTGTTGAAGTCTGACTTACGAGCTACAAACACGGCACCTGCCGCGATATTTGCAGGAATTGTTGTGCCTGTTGGGAAAGCAATTGTGATTGTGCTTCTGTCAGCCTCAAGTCCGCTGTCGGAGGTGTCATGCATCGTTATTGTGTAGTCCGCCTTCTGGGAAACAATTGGCGGGACAACCTTGACCAGTATCTCTGATACCGCTCCAATAATCTGGTACGGAGCGGATTCGATATCTGTTGGTTCCTTGGATGTCTGCACCTTTCCGATGTAACTGCCTGGCGTGCAGGTGTTTACCAATCCTGCCGATGGCAGGAATGTAATGGTTGCAGTTGCGCTAGCCGTTATTTGGTATCCAAGTGGCAGGTAGAGCCTGACCCTCTTGTTGTCAAGAACCACAATCGATGACGGATTGACAACAGTTGTGCCATAGGATGACCCAAACACAACCGAAGTTGTAGCTATCGTTGATGCGCCAACAGGGTCATTCTCCGGAGTTATTGCCACAAACTCAGAGCTGCAGGACACATTATGCGGAGGTGGTAGTGGTGTTGTTGTTGGAATGTCACCTCTAGCTGACACATCAAGAATGTATTTGTCAGTAGCTTCGTTTGCCGGATTTCGGATGCCGGCACCTTGACCAATCTGGATGTGCATATAACCACCCACACCAGCGTTGGCGTTACCTATAAAGAATGCTGGAACATTGAATGTGATTGTGTTTCCATTGACAGTTGGAGGCGCATCGAGCGGGCCAAAATCAACTCCCTGAACTGCAGGGAATGAGCATGTTGGTGTGCCGTGGAAGTCAGAGTTGTTCAGGAACGGATAACCAACCGGACCTGGACCAACAGAAACCCAGATATTGCTCTGGGTAATAACAGATGGCACAGAGAAGCCAACAGGAAGAGTCACATTAACGATTGGCGTATTGTAGGTGTCACTATTAAGATCAATGCGCAATCTCGCTACGATATCAATCTGTGAATTCGCTCCTGCATTGCTGGGGTAAACCTTTGGTGGAGCAAGGCGTTGCGATGGCATCCAATTGAGATTAACCGATGCCAGTGGCCTCGGTGGACTCACAGATACGATGCCAAAGTTGTTTGAGCTGACAGGTGTTGTCTGTTTGCTGGTGAAGGCAGAAACCATGTAGTTGTTTGCAGGTGTCGATGGGTTTGTGATGCCTGTTTGCATGATTCTGATGTAAACACTCCCTCCAGCTGGAACCGAGAATCCAGCAGGTACTGTGAATATAGCTCTTGTTCCTACGGTGTTGATATCAATCAGAGCGAGTGGTCCAACAACCGTTCCAGAGCTTCCAATCTGAAGGTCTCCTGGATAGTAGGAGTAATCAGTCCACCGCGCATCAGACAAATAAACGCCTGCTGCCTGCAAGGTGGCTGCTGTGAAGGTTGTGTTCGACGGGAAGTCGATGGTTATTGTATCACCCGTTGTCAATCCTCCACCAACTCCGGTTGTGAAGTTGATATCATACCTCGAACTACCGCCTGGTGAGGTGCCGATAATCGGCAGAGTGAGCGGATGGATGTGTAGATTTTTGATAGCACCAGACGCAGCAAAGATATTTTGAATCGAAGCATAGTCTGGTGGTGGGTTCTTTGAGTCTTCCCAGTCAATCTCAATGTAATCGCCAAGATCTCCAGAGAGTGTGTTGTTTCCATTCTTAAACGTTATCTTATACTCAACATCCTCGGTGCAAGCCGTGTTTGGATTCGGCTCAAACTTAACATCGGATATGGCCGAGGTGATGGCATACGGATAAGAAACAGCATAGGCTGGCTGCTTCGAAGTCTTGACCTGAAGCCTGTAAGCCCCAGCTGTATATGGGTTTTTGATACCCGCTGTCCTACAGAATCTGATTGTGACAAGATCGCCGGCGTTGATTGTGATTGGTGTTGTAATTGTCACAGCCTGACTTGAAACGGTTGGCGGTAGCACTACCTGGCTATAGTCTGTGCCAAGTATTCCAGCGTGTGACGGTGGGCAAACATTGTTGGTAAATTGCGTTCCTCTGCCAACCCAGATTGTGCCAGGTGAAAGTGTGTAGGGGACAGTCGTTCCCTGTGGGAACGCAATCGTGATTGTGCCAATGCCAGCCTGGAGAGCCCCTGTTGTGCCAACGCGGAAGGTGATGGTGTACTGGGCTTCCTTGGAAATGGTTGGTGGTTCGACCTCAACTGGGATGCCTGGATCAAACGTGACCGCGTCCTCGATTGCATATGGCTCTGATGAGACCGGATTCTGTTCGAGACTCGTGTTGACTTTCAGCTTATATGAACCTGGGATACAGGTGTTAATGAGCCCTGCCCCGGTGAGGAACTTGACGTTTATCTGCCCTGACGCTGTTGATGTAAAGGATGTTGGAACATAAACTCTCAGCTTCTTCGGGCCAAGAGCCACAATCATACTGGCTGTTTTTGCGCCATATCCGGTTGAATAACCATAGGGGCTAACAAGGACAGTAGATGGTGATGGTCTCTGGGCTGGGTCAAGGAAATTATTCTGAATTGATGGGCCATTAATATTGTTTGGGTGATCAAAGTCAATGTCAATGTAATCACCATTCTCACCCTTCAAGCCACCAGATGAACCCTGATTGAAGGTGATTGAGTACTCAGCGCCTGGGTTACAGGCTGATGCTGGGTTTACCTCAACTTTGACGTTTGAAATCGCTGTGCCAATGGCATACAGACATGACTTTGCGTAGTTTGGCTGAGCTGATGTTTTGACCTGCAAGCTGTATATACCTGCCGTAAATGGGTTCTTAATACCGGCTGATTTGCAGAACCGGATGAATACCGTCTCACCATTCCCGATTGGGATTGGCGTTCTGATCGTTACCTCGGTACCACTGACAGTCGGATTGAACTCGACAACCTGAGCCGGAGCAGACGGTGGACAATCACCCTCTATGGGGAGGGTTGAGACATAAATGCCACCGGCTGGCATGTTGTAGTTTGTAAACTGGGTCATGCTTGGGAAGGCAATCGTTATTGTGTCTACATCTTCCTCAAGACCACCCATTGGGCCAACAGTAAAACTGATGTCATAGTTTGCTGTCTGTCCTGTTGTTGGCGGATCAACTCTTGGGTATGTGCCGCAGGTGAACTGGACAGAGTCAACTATCGCATATGGGTTGCTGGTTACCCAAGTGAGTTCCTTCGAGGTTCTTGCCCTAAGTATGTATGAGCCTGGCTGACATGTATTCACAAGACCCATGACGTCTGTGAAGATGACTGTCGCCTTCTGCATATTCTGGAGCTTAAGTCCAGCAGGCAACCAGAGCCTCAGGGTTTTTGGGCCAAGAAGCGCAACCTGGCTAACATAGTTTGAGGCATAGCCTGAATAATAATAGCCACCCTGAATCTTGATGGCGTTTGATGGCACACCAACTCCACCAATTGCAGGTGGTGTGATTGGGTAGTACTCAGACATAACAAGGGTGCCATCGCCAACTGCGCCCGTGCCAGAAAGTGTGAGGGCGAGTTGGTTATTTGACGCCGGGTTCGATGGGTTTCTGATGCCAGCTGTCGCACAAATTCTCACAAACAGAGTGCCTGGGCCAGCAGCGGCTGGGAGACCTGTAAGCGTCATTGTTCTCGTTGTTGGGTCAGCTGTCGCTGTGACAGTCACGCCACCAGCGCATCCCTGCGCAAACGTGAAGGCTGGAGCAAGTGGCGGTGGGCCAGCTTGGAAGTCAACAAGCACAGAGCCTGCTGGAATTGTTGCTGGAATAATTGTTCCAACTGGGAATGTGACAGATAATGTGGCTGTGCCGAGGTTCGCACCAGCTGAGATGCCCATAGAGAAGTCATACTGGGCGGGAGATGAAACCGAAGATGGGAAGACGGTCGGCACAATGCTGTTGTCATGACCAGTCCACTGAGCGGTTCCTGCTGGTGGGTTCACATACGTCGGAGCAACATAGTCATTTGTGATTCCAAAATAACCCGGTACCGGGAATGGGTAATTATCAGCCAAAACCTGAATGGTGTAGGAGGTACCTGGAGCTGTCGGGTTGATAACGTTGGCAGTATTCATGAATCTTACATACACTCTGCCCGACATAGGTCCACCCAATGGCAGAGTAACCCTGTTACCGACGATTGTTGGCGTGACAGCAACTGCAGGGCCAGGTGGAACGGTGTCAAGCAATGGCATTGGCGCAGTGCTGACATAAACAGAGCCTGCCGGCATCGTTGTTGGAACATTGACCGTCGGCGGGAAGTCTATTGTGACCGAGTTTATGTTGCCAGGTGGAGTAGCTGGTACATCAAACCAAACATCCCACCTTGCAGCCCAACCCGTAAATGGGGGTGAACTGTAGGCTGTGACATTCTGCACAACAGTCGATGCGTCAAAAGTGTTCTGGATTGATGCAAAGTCCGGAGCTGGATTCCTCATGTCATCAAAATCGATGTCGATGTAATCACCAGCATCTCCATCGAGACTGCCTGAGTTTCCAATGTTGAATTCGATTTTGTACTGAACATTTGAAGAGCAGGTCGCATTTGGTGTGACCTCAACATTCAAATCAGAGATTGTTGTTGAGATGAGGTAGGGTTGTGAAATTCCGTAGTTCGGTTGTGTTGATGTTTTTATTTGAAGTGTGTAACTACCAGCGTTGATTGGATTTTTAACGCCAGCAGATTCACAGAATCTCACATTTACATATGAATCACTTGGGATTGTGTATCCCGATGGAACGGTGATGGTTACTATATTTCCAGACACCGATGGATTCATATCAAGCGGCACAAGTGTACCCGTGCCACCTGGTCCAAAAGCCAAGTTGGCAGGGTCGTCTGGGTCAAAATTGCATCCTGAATCAGGGGGATAATCAGCATCCAGCGGATTCGTGATGGGCGCCCAGAGGAGCCAAACCGAACCAGAACCCATCTGATAGCTGTTGAAATATGTTCCCTGAGGGAAAGCGATCGTTATGGTGCCGCTACCACCCGTCAATGAGCCAGGATTTCCTGTGATAAACTTGATTGAGTACTGACCAACCTGACTGACCGTTGGAGGCTCAACATCCACGTAACAGTTTGAATCCTGGATGACCGCATCGACAATTGAATAACCGTCGGATGGAATCTGCTCAGGAGCTCTCGAATGGCTCATCTGGAGTCTGTATGTACCTGGAGTATTCGTGTTGTTTAGTCCAGCTGATTTCAGGAATGTGATAGTGAATTTTGTGTTACCGTTGACTTCAAATCCGGCCGGCAGATAAATCCTGAGTCTCTTATCATTGAGCGGATTGAATTGCACCGCTGTGGCATAATAGATGGTGCCATAGGAATAGAGCTGGAAATAGACAGACGACGGGGGTGGTGTTGTTCCTGCGCCAAACGAGTTGGTGATTGATGCTCTGTCCGTGACGGGTGGAGGATCGGTTGTTCCTGGGTTCTGTGGGTGATACCAGTCCACCTCTATCCAATCACCGGCATCTCCAGAGAGTTTTGAGCTTGAGTCTATCTGCCAGGTTATCTTGTATTCCACATTCTGAGATTGCGCTGTGTTTGGGAATGCTGTCACTTCTGGATGGTAACCAATCATGTACTTGTTCGATTCCATCATGAAGAGTTCTGCACTGGTGTGGATTTTGAGTTTGAAATAGCCAGCTGCGTATGGATTTTTGATGCCAAGAGATGTTAGGAACACAATCTGCACGTAGTCACTTGCGTTTATTGTCACACCTGTCGGTACCGTGATTGTAATAGCGCTTCCACTCACAGCCACAGCTTCAGGGGTGAACGAGGAGCCCGGAGGCAGAGCTGCCCCATAACGCACAACGACATCGGTTGGGTCAATTGTCGTGCCATAGTATGGGAGAGTGGTGCCTGATGGGAATGTAACGGTTATGGTATCACCGGCCACCAACGTGCCACAAGCGCCAAGCTGGAACGTCATATCATACTGGGCTTCAGAGTTGGTTGTTGGGGGATCAACCACAACGGTTGCGGCCAGAGACTTGGATTCCACATAATATGTGAAATTAGCGCTTCCGTTTGGGGCTCCTCCCATGATTGAGGTGAGGGTAATGGTCTGGTTGCCACAGTTGGCGCAGTCAGGATTCCTGATGCCGGCTGAGTTATAGGAAGAATTGTATAGAGTGACGGTGAGTGTATACGGCACAAGTGGTGGGGATGCGGGGTATGTGTTTGTTGTTATCGTGATGGTTTGCCCGGTCACGGTGACTCCCGTAATAGATGTTCCCATCACATAGACTGCAGATGTTGGGATTGTCGCAGGTAGAGTGAATGTCGCCGGGAATTGAATCTGAATCTCATTAAACTGTGATGAATTGGTGACGGTGAATTGAAATTGTGCTGGGGTGTTACACGTCTTTGGTGTCACTGTAATCGATGGATTTGTCAACGCTGCTTGCACCATTCCTGGCAATCCAGCAAAAATTGACACCATCATAAGCATCGATATGAAAACGGCTAATGATTTCCTCATTGGAGTACTCCTTTCATAGCCCTCACAAATAGCTCAGCCAAGTCTAGTTTCTTCATCTGATACCTCTCTCGGCTTATGTGCAATACATCCAATCAGAGACAATGGTTTAGACCACATGTCAAAAACCCAGTCAAATCACTTGGAGTCTGAATCTGAGATGTCTTCTGTCAGGACTACTTTGTTGTCTCTGATGTAGGATTCAATGTCCTTTGCTTCAATTTTGAGAAGCCTGCCAATACGCACAACAGGGAACTTTCCCTTCCTCACGTATTGCCGCATTGTCGTATAGTGGATGCCAAGCAACTCGGCAGCCTCTTTCAGGCTCAGCAGCTTTTTTTCTTCCATTAAAAGCCTCCTTAGTCACTTCAAAATCGAAGTCTAAGTGACATATAGCGACTTGTCAACATGTCTACTTATTTTTTCTGTCATTAAATTATTAATTCTATATTTTGCATTTCTTTAGATTCAGTTTCTTATATCTACTTTTGTTATATAGTGAATCAGTATATATAGTTCATTTAAATGTAGTAATGTTATTGATATTTACTATGTCATTCTAATATGTATGTATAAATAATTTATGAACGTATACTCATGACGAATTGCATTTGATTCGCTATTGATAATTTTTGGAACTTTCGGTATATTTTCGTATTATGAATGCCAATTACGTATTTATGGGTGTTAAACAAACGAAGTGAACTATTTCGTGTCGAAGACAGTATGATTGACTAGAGAGGTGACAAACATGGTGAATTATTTGACAAAAAGAGAAAAAGAGGTTCTTGATTTCATCAAAGACTACGCCTCTAAGAATGGTTTTGCTCCCAGTCTGGATGAAATCAGGATTGCAATGGGGTTATCATCAGTTTCGACAATCCATGAACACATAACAAAACTCACAAATAAGGGCTTTCTTGAGAGACACCCAAACAAGGCCCGTTCTGTCCAACTCAAGCAGCATGGGACAAATGTTGTTCTTGATGTCACGACACTTACCGATCTTGCCGGCAGCTCTCCAAGACGAGCTCTCGGAAACCTCAAGGTTTCTGAGGTAATAAAGGCTGAATCCGGCAGCGTTGCTGTTCTTGTCCAGGGAAACACACTTTCGTATGAGGGTGTACTGGATGGAGATTATCTTATCGTCATTCCAGGCAATGGCGTGATGGATGGGGACACGACTGTCGGACTTATTGATAACTTTAAACCAGTGCTAGGCAGACTTTTCCGCTTTGGCTCAAAGGTTGTCATCAAGCCAATCAGCGGCACTAGGGATTCGACTGTTGTCGACCCAGAGGCACTCGTCGTTGTGGGTAGGGTGAAGGGATTGATAAGAAAACTTTAGACATTGCCATGTACCATTGCTTGACTGAAATAAACCCAGCGAAAACTCGATGCTGCTGGGTTTTCTTTTTCGAAAATAACTAACTCATATTTTTAGAAAAATCCCCCCGGTGGATAAGTTTCATAGAAATTGATTCAGAGGGAGAAAGTGAAAATAGAAACAACCACACTAAGAACAACTGACTTGAATGAGTTCAGAAAATATTTATATGATTCATTCACAATATAATATGAAAGAATAGGGAGGAATTTCTTTATGTTTGGTTTTGAAAGCTACTGTTTCAGAAACAACTCGACTCAATTAGGTTGCTAATATCTCAAATGATTGCATCTATGTCGATGTAATCGCTGCAGTGGGTGGGAGTGGGCTATTTAATTGGAATTGGGGTTCTGAAAGGAACTCAGTCAACAGAATAGTCAAGATTAATAATGTCTACAGAACAAGCAGGAATATACTGTATTTTTCAGTAGAAAGAAGTTGATTTTGGCACTAGAAATTTCTAATCATTCTCTTGTACAAATAATTTCTCTCAAGCTCTCTCTTGTGGGTTGTTGTTTCGTGATGTCCGGGAAAAACCTCAAACTCAGGCGGAATTTCTCGGCTCAACCTTATCAGGGAATCTCTCATCATATAGAGATCACACCCTGGAAAATCAGTTCTCCCGATTGAGTCAAAGAACAACAAATCACCTGTAAAGACCCCCCTATGGAATTTCAGACATATGTGACCCATGCTGTGACCAGGCGTATACATGACGTGAAATTCAACAGGTCCAAGGTGGCTTTCAAACTTCAACACATCACCATCGGTGAGTAATACGTCAGCTGGCGGGGAAACAATAACTGGTGGAATCATCGCCGATAAATTCTTGTTGGGATCGACAAGTGCATCTGCAATGTCTCTGTAAATGCATATCTTCGCGTTAGTATGTTTTTTTAATGCTTCATTGCCTGCGATATGGTCTGGATGCTCGTGGGTGTTGATGATATGAGTGATATTCAAGCCAAGCTCATCGATTTTTGATATCACCTTTTCAGGCTCATAAGACGGGTCAATCACAAATCCATTTTTTGAGCCGGGGCAAAACACAATGTATGTATTGACCTCAAGGTGTCCGTTTACAACTCGTTCTATCTGCATGGTTTTAAAAATTCTTCCTCGAATCAAGCAAAATTGTCACAGGCCCATCGTTGACGAGGGATACCTTCATGTGAGAGCCAAACTCTCCTCTGGCAAACCCAACACTTGCCTTGGTGATTCTTTTTTCAATTTCCTCAAGGAGTGGCAAGGCATCCTCTGGGCTCGCAGAATCTGAAAAACTGGGTCTTTTGCCTTTCCTCGCATCACCCGCCAAGGTAAACTGCGAGACGACAAGCACCGAACCTGCAATGTCATAAACACTAAGGTTCATTTTGTCTTCACTGTCCGGAAACACCCTAAGACCCAAAATCTTTGTTGCGATGTAGTCCGCATCCTCAATTGTGTCGCCCTCCATGACGGCAATAAGAGCCAACAATCCCTTCTCTATTCTTGTCTTTTCCACATTATCAATACTAACAGACGCGGTATCTACTCTCTGAATGACGGCTCTCATCTTCTGTACACTTTCATCACCTCTGGAACTCTCTCAAGTCTGGAAGTAACCTCGTTCAATTCGTTTTTTGACGTTATCTCAACAGCGAAAATCAATCTGGAACGTTTGGTGTCAACAACCGTGGTTTTTGCCATTTGGATATTTATACCCATCTCAGAAAGAATTCCAGACAGCTTCGCTAAAACACCTGTGCGATTCTCAACAATACAGGTTAATCTTACAACAAAGGCTTTTCTTGCTTCCTTGAGCCACTCTGCCTTTACAAATCTCTCGCTGTCGTGCTCAAGATGTCTGATGTTGGGGCAGTCCTGTCTGTGGATGCTAACTCCCCTGCCTCTTGTGATAAAACCCACAATCGCATCCCCATAGATTGGATTACAACATCGCGCCAGAAGAACTGGAGAATTATCAATCCCTTCAAGCTCAATCATCGCACCAATCTTGCCAATCTTAATTGGTCTTCTTTGCTGCTTGGGTTTTGGCGTTGTTTCTTTCTCAGCAGGTGTCGGTTTCTGCTCTTCAATAGATTTCTTGAACCACGCTCTGATTCTTGCCTTCGTTGAATGCCCAGCCACAAAATTGAGCCAGTCTCTTGATGGGCCAGTGATGTGTTTGCTGGTCATCACTTTGACTCTATCGCCCGTATTGAGTCTATAGGAAAGAGGAACTATACGATCGTTTACTTTTGCCCCTGTGCAACTGTGACCAACCTCTGTGTGGATCCTGTACGCAAAATCAATTGGAGTCGCCCCCGCTGGCAGGTTTACAATATCACCCTTTGGAGTGAACACGAGAACCTCGTCTGAGAACAAATCGGTTTTGACCCTTTCAACAAAGTCCTCAGTGGGTTTTATCTCACCTTGCCACTCAAGAAGCTGCCTTAACCAATTCAGCTTCTGGTCGTAGTCCTTGCTGAAGGTTATCTTGCCCTCTTTGTACCTCCAGTGGGCAGCTATCCCATACTCAGCATCCCCGTGCATCTGCCAGGATCTGATTTGAATCTCGATTGGCACACCGGTTGGGCCAATGACTGTTGTGTGCAGGGATTTGTACCCATTGGATTTTGGTACAGCAATATAGTCTTTTATTCTGCCCGGCAGGGGTTTCCAGCGAGAATGGATGAGACCAAGCACACGGTAGCATGTTGAAACATCATCAACGATAACCCTGACCGCGTGGATGTCATAAATCTCATCAAGCTCCTTGCCCTCTCTGTCCATCTTTTTATAAATACTGAAGAGGTTTTTTGCCCTTCCCGATATCTCAAATTTTATCCCTTCCTCTTTGAGAATATCGGATAATTGCTGACTTACCTCCTCTATCAATGAATCTCTTTCGGATCGCTTCAGACTAACTTGTCTACCCAGCTGTTTATACAAATCCGGCTCAAGGTACCTGAAACTCAAATCCTCTAGCTGCCACTTGAATTTATAAATACCAAGCCTACTCGCTAGTGGGACATGTATGTCAACAGTATCTTGAGCAATTCTGACCTGTTTTTTGCGATGGAAGATATAAATAGACTGCATATTGTGAAGCCTGTCTGCAAGCTTGATCAGAACAACCCTGATATCACTTGCCATCGCAAGAAGCATTTTTCTCGTATTTTCGAGTTTCTGCTGTTTGTTTGACAGGAATTGTACCTTTGAAAGTTTTGTCACTCCATCGATTAGAGACAACACCTCTGTGCCAAATAACTCCTCAACATCACTAGCTTTAAGAGGCGTGTCCTCAATGGTATCATGCAAAATTGCAGCCTGGAGTGTGGGAAGATCAGCCTTCAACTCCGTTAGGAGTATCGCAACCATGAGAGGATGTGTCACATATGGGTCTCCGCTCTCTCTGAACTGACCCTCATGGTATTTTACTGCAATGTCATATGCCTTCTTGAGTTCGTTAGAAACGTCACCGAGATAGGCTGATTTAGCAACCAGCTCCATAAAAAGATCAAAAGGAGATTTTCCTTCAGCAGGCATGTGGGAGATTATAATCACGTGATACGCAAAAGGTCAACAATTAATTATGGATTATTGCTGTGCAAATTCTGCCCATTATTTCGAAAATAATCATATTGTAAAGAATTTGTTTAACTTGCAATTTAACTCGAAAACCGTAGAATAATCGTGTTTTATTCGATTTTTTTCAATCCAAAGACCTTGGAGGTTGCAAATGCGATTAAAGCATGTCCTTTTGGTATGTCTCGCTATTGCTTTCGTCATTTCACAGGTTGGCATAGTCCCAGCCTCCGCCTCAGGAAACCTTTACAAGATTAGTGTGGTTGATGGCAATGTTACACTTGGAGAGCTTTCTACTTATGGAGTTTCTATTGAGGAAACATACGACAATTTCGTTATTGGCAGCATCGATCCATCACAGGTTCAAACTCTTCGTGACAATGGATTCGACGCTTTAGAGTTTGAGCCGAACAGAAATGTTTACATCAACGGCTACACACTAACTGCTGATGAAAATATGATCCTCACACCAACTCCCACAACTCCGCTGGATTTGACTTTCTATGAAGTCGATTTAAACAAATCAAACTTCTTCATTCTTCAATTCGGATACCCAGTGAAACAGGAATGGCAGGATACAATAACACAGTCTGGAGCAAAGATTGTTGGTGCTCTCTCAGACGGTGCTCTCATTATCAAAGCGCTTCCACAGGTCATATCAAGCTTTAAACAGATGGATAGAGTAACGGGTGGAAATGTGTTCCACCCAGCGTTTAAGATATCAAACGACATCACACCAGATGAAGATGGAAACACAAAAGTTACAGTCATGCTTCACCCGGGCGAGAGAATTTCTTACATAATCAACTTCATCCCAGGTGAATCCTTTGATGGCAGCATCGACCTGGAAGACGGCAGTTTCAATCTTGAGTGCGGCTTCGAGGACATCAATCAGATTGCATGGATAACATCGGTATCCAACATCTCACCGTACATCGAGCCAGAGCTCGATATGGACAGATCCAGAGAAATCATGGGAATCGAAGCCCGTTCCGAGGATTCATCCCCAAGTCTTGACCCACTTCCACAGGGCATCTGGGACATGGGTCTCAGAGGACAAGGCAAAGTCGTTGCTGTTCAAGACAGCGGTTGTGACACTGGTAACCTTGCCACTCTCAATGAGGATTATGGTCTTCCACCACGCATCAAAGCTCACTTCGGATACTCCCGATATGGCGCTGGCCCATACTTCCCCCCAGGACCAGATCCAGACCAGTCAAAGCCGTGGGATGATTGGCACGGTCACGGTACATTCACATCGGGTCAAATTGTTGGCGATGGATACAACTCCAACGGTCAGTACGCAGGCGTTTGTCCCGAATCGCAGCTTATCGTCCAGACGGGTCTTGGCTGGCTCAATCCAGGACTTCCGGACGCCTATTATTACGGCGCCAGAGTTCACAGCAACTCATGGGGCTCAAATACGGACACATACACCGCATCCTGTCAATATCTTGACCAGTTTGTCTGGGACTATCCCGACATGGTTGTTGCAGTATCAGCTGGCAACAGCGGTTCATGGGGCAGCTATTCACTCGGCACACCAAGTGTTGCCAAGAATAATATTTGCGTTGGCGCTGGCGGAAACAACAGACCTTCAGCAGAGCTTGTTCAGACAGGCAATCCTGGGGACGTCATACTCTACCTGGACGACAACTCTGGGTTTAGCTCAAGCACAGCAAACACAAGAAGAGTCTGTGTCACGGGCAACGTTCCAGGCGAGGATGAATTCGGTTTCTGCATGCAGGTACTTGGTGGAAACCGCATCAGATTTTACCCACCTCTCCAATACACACATGACATCGGCAACAGAGTTCATTTTATCCACGCCGAGACAATGGCCAGATTCTCATCAAAGGGACCAACCTCTGACGAGAGAATCAATCCAGACCTTGTTGCGCCCGGCAGAAACGTCATGGGTATCGACTATTGGCGCAACAATCCACAGGATGACTATGTTCAGAACTCAGGCACATCGATGTCTTGTCCAAACCTCGCTGGTGCCGCAGTTCTCACCCAGCAATGGATGAACCAGTATGAGCAGAGATTTGAGCCATCGGCAGCCCTTGTAAAGGCTCTCATGATAAATGGAGCAAGAGAGATCAGAGAGGACTGGGACGGCTCGGTGAACTACACCCCAAGCTACGAGTGCGGTTGGGGTTATGTCGACCTCTACAACACACTCTTCCCAACTCAACCCACAAGACGTAAATATTGGGATTGGAAATATGGAATCGAAACGGGCGGAAGATTTGATTTCCCAATCAAAGCCGGCCCAGGAAGATTCAAGGTATCTCTCGTCTGGACAGACTACCCGTCAGTTCCTGGCGCTTCCAAGCATCTTGTTAACGACCTTGATCTTATCGTCAGGTCACCAAGTGGCGGAGTCATATACCGCGGAAACCAGTTTATTGGCGGAATTGGCAATTCATCAGAATCTGAGCCATGGCCAGCAGACAGAGATTCAGTCAACAACGTTGAAGGTGTCACAATCGGCAACGCTACAAATCAGGGCATTTACACAATCTCCGTCGAGGGAGCCGACGTCCCGCAGGGGCCTCAACCATTTGCCCTAGCCGTTGAGTACCAGGCAACACTTCCTGACTTCGATGTTAGAGTCAAACCAGACATCGACTACATCGACAGCGACTGGACTCAGGGACTATACAATGTTGAGCTTAACTGCATCGAGGGCTTTACAGGCCCAATCACACTATCCTGCTCAGTCATTGGCCCAGAGTTCTCAGACAGCTTCACAATCAATCCGATTATCATGAATGGACAAGATGTATCCACGACTCTCATTCTGAACAGAAAAGCCCCTCTCACCCTTGGCAAGTACTACATCGTTATCAGAGGAACATCGGGCAATATTTACCACGAAGACCTTCTCACTCTTGTTGTTAGACCATCTGAGAACTACAGGTTCTACTTCAACAAGGATGTCGGTGTCGGCGGTCTTGGTACCTCAGGAGACAACGGCGTTACCATCGCAAACGGTGAGAAACTTGGTTACTCACTCAACTATAGCGTCGCTGAGCGTAACTACTTTGACGAAGTCTACATCGAGGATGCAATCCCAAGAGGAGCCCACTACAACAACGTCGCATTCCCACTCCCAACACACTATTCCACCGACAATGGTGAAACATGGATTAACGCAGCACCTCCAACGAGTGCAGGATATGGTTACAGACTTAGATGGAACATTCATGAAATCCCAGGCTCTGGTCATTGGATGAGACTCTCGACAGGAGTTCCTGGACTCGACAACGTCAGTCAGAATGTTGGCTCCTCAACACAGGAAATCATGGAACTCGACAGCAATGGCTACCCGCACGTCGTATGGTCTGATGACACAACGGGTGATCCGTTCAGCAGTGAGATATTCTATAGGAGATGGAATGGAACAGAGTGGGTTGACCTCTTTGGAAACCCAGGATTCTCAGACATCTCTGCAACCGTTGGCACATATTCGATAGAACCCGACATGGTGATTGATGGCAATAACAATCCACACTTTGTCTGGAGAGAGCAGAGCTCAACGGGTAGCAGCGAGTACATCTATTACACGAGATGGAACGGCACAGCACTTGTCAGAGGCGATGGCACGGTAGGAGTCGATGTTCTCTCGCCAACCATCAACAATGCAGACTATTCAATCCCAAGGATTGCAACCAACCCGTCTGGCAACCTTTGCATTGGTTACGTGATGGAGATTCCTGGCTGGTGGTTCTTCCCATCAGAGTATGCCATCTACCTCACAAATTGGAACGGAACAGCCTGGACACAACTCGACAATACAACACCTGGCTCACAGCAGTTCTTCTACACAACCTCTCTTTCCTATCCAGACTTCGCTCTAGCAATTGACAACGCTGGCATGCCGCTTCTTGCATTTGAACAGACTAGATACTTCCTCTGGTTCTACATGCAAGACGACCTTTTCACCACGAAGTGGAATGGCTCAAACTGGGTTTACTTCAACGGCACAACGCCAGGGCAGGAAAACATGGTACCAAGCCCATACGTTCGCTCGCACACAGACCCAGAACTCATCATGCACAAGAATGTTCCCCACCTTGTCTGGTCTGACAATTGGCTTGGCAACAATGACATTTTCTACACTGTTTACAGAAACAACAGGTGGGAAACAGCAAACGGGCTAACAGGTTATGACAAACTGACAAATTCCACCGAACTTGACTCAAACCCAGTTGTCGCGATTCAGCCAAATGACTCGCCAGCCGTTTCCTGGCAACTCACCGAAGACGCTGGCAACAATATCATGTTCAGGTGGTTCGTAAACGGTTGGCAAAACCTCTTTGAGACAGGCGCTGTCGAAAAGATCACAGATTCCCCAACCGAAAGCATCACTCCACAGCTTCAGATAGGTAGCAATGGTGTCCCATTCTTCGGATTCATCGATAATATGACCCAGAATAACGAGGTCTATGTCACCTATCCAATTCTTGGATACGCAAACGCCAAGTTCCCAGGTCAAATCATTTGGGAAGCCAAGGTTGACGATGCCATACCTGCTGGGGTCAGCGCAATCATTAACAACGCCTATATCAGCGCAAAGGTCGACAAACTTGAATATCAGGTCACCACAAACAAACAACTTGCACAGACAATCAACCCACTTGATACAGAGATATACGTCAAAAAGGTCGCCAGTCCAACAACAGTCAAACTCAACCAGAATATCACATACACAATAACTGTTGAGAACCGTGGCTCAGTCGAACTCACTCAGGTAAATGTGAGTGATGTTATGCCAAAGGGTATGGAGCTTGTCAGTTCAAGACCGGCTGCCTCGAAATCGGCAAATGGCGCTTATTGGGTAGTCAATCTGCTCAAACCAGGCGAAAGTGTCAAACTCACACTCGTTGCTAAAATCACAGATGAAAGGCTCAACGGTCAGATTGTTACAAACAAACTCATCGTCAAGAGCGCTTCAAGTGACGTGGTCAAAGAGGATTATGCGGTTGTCACAGTGCAAAATGCTACCTCTGGATACCCATCCCCAGATGTCACCCTTAAACCACTCGGAGAACTAATAACGTCCAACGCTGAATTCGAGCTTCATGTCTGGAGCGGCAATGGCCCGTTTAGCTACAGAATCGACTGGGGTGACGGCGAAGAGTCCATCGGCAATATCGACCTTGGCAAACCAGTCAAGCTCAGCCACGACTTCGCTTCAAGCGGCAAGTACAAAGTTGAATGCACGGTTACCGACAGATTTGGTGTCACAAAACTCATCGAGTTGAACGTGACCGTAAAATAGGCTCAAGAAGCTACAATCAAACAATCAAACCGCCTCGTAAACAAGCGAGGCGGTTTTTTTATGGGGTTCTCATCATCAATTTACCTTAAAAGTCAATACCGTAAGAAATTGTTTGTTTTGCCTCTAAGCAGATAGTCTGGTAGAATCGCTCCATCGATAATAATTCACAACATAGAGGAGCTGGATATGGAAAAGTCACTCACAGGTTCCATCGAGATAAATGCCCCGGTTTGTGAAGTCTGGGACGCCTGGACAACAAAGGAAGGGATTGGTAAATTTCTAGCCCCAGACTGCAATATCGAGATAAAGCCAGGTGGCAAGTTTGAGATATACTTTGATATAGATGAGGAGTATGGGAGAAGAGGCACCGAAGGAATGATTGTCATGGCAGTTCAAAAACCAAAAATGCTTTCATTCACGTGGAACTCGCCTCCCCACCTTGAGAAAACGAGAGACCAGATGACCCACGTGTGTCTAAGGTTTGAGGAAATTTCTGACTCCAAAACAAAGCTGACACTCACTCAGGATGGATGGGGAGAAGGCGACGTGTGGGATGAGGCATTTAATTACTTCAAAAGAGCCTGGTTTGATATCGTTTTTCCAGAACTCAAAAAATCACTTGAAAGCGTGACTGGTTGATTAAAAAACACAAAGCCTAGAAGCTGGAAAAGCCCCACAAAAAATGGGGCTTTTCCAGGCGATGCAAAAAAGTCAAAAAAATTATTGTGGGAGAGTTTCTTTTGTAAGAATTACTGTTTTTGTGTTGGCATCCCATACAAGCTCACAACCAAGTTGTTCACCTATGAACCTAAATGGAACCATTGTCCTGTTGTTGACAATTGATGGAGGCGCATCAAGTGTCACGACGTTGCCATTTACGACAGCCGTTGACGAACCAACCTGAAGCACAATCGTTGTATCCTCAAGAGTGAGAGTGATTGTTTTGGTCGAGGCTTCCCACTCAAACTCAGCTCCAAACGCTTCGCCAACAAATCTGAGGGGAACCAATGTTCTTCCACCGATAATCACGGGAGAAGCCTCAAGTGTAATCGCTTCACCGTTAACGTAAGCAATATCAGAACCAATTGTTACCCGAACATCAGTAAGCGTCCAAACCTCAACCTCGGTTTGAAATATCGACTTATTGCCAACCTTGTCATAAGCCTCAATTACAACACTGTTTACTCCAAGCTCAACTGGTATGTCAACAACAAAGAAATCGTTAACAACTGTTGCTTTTACACCATTGACGGTGACTGTTGAACCTGGTTCAACTCGACCTCTGATTGTAACGGTATCGACATCGACATAATGTTCTTTCTTGAGGTCATTCTCTAAGAACATCGATGGTTCAATTGTGTCCACAACGACGTCGATTTGTTTTGTTGAGGTTGCATACTTCGTTTTTGCCCTGACTATGATGGAGTTAGTCCCCTCATCCAGAGCTATGGTTGCCTGGAAGTCTCCAGTGGCATCAACTGCCGCTTTTACATCTCCAACGTAGACCTCAGCACCGGGTCGGGTTTTACCTTTTACAGTCAGCTGCTTGTCAGATGTTGGGCTGATAATTGGGTCAATATCGAGTGGTGGCGCGCTCTTGTCGGGAACGACTGGAATCTCTGTGTCAGTTGGCATCAATCCGTCATAGGTCGCCGTGATCTTTATTCTTCCTGTCTCAGTTGGGACAACGGCAAAGACAGCCTCACCTTTGTGATTTGTGAACTTATGCATATTCACACCACAACCAATCATCGATACCTCAGCCCCCTCAACCAACGCTTTAGTCCCCACTTCCCTTACAATCACAAGAACCTCAGACAGCTTGCCTGGCTGCAGAGGCCCATCTGGGATTATTATCTCACTTGTTCTAGCCGCAACCATCATCGGGGCGATGGTCATTATAATCATGGCTGTCAGTAGTACTATACCAATTCTTCTCATAGCACCTCCTTCTATTGCAAGATACGTTCAGCCCATCAATCCGGTTCGATTGTTAAGTTATACTTCTTCTCAACTCGGTTTTCAAAATATGAGATTTCAGAAATCCCCATATCAACCAGTGTATCAAGAACATCATCGCATCCTGAGCCAACCAAATCAGGAATATGAGTGTCGGATCCAACAGTTAAAATACTTCCATTCTCTTCTAGAAACCACTCAACCACCTGCATATTGGGGAAAGGTTCTTCGGGGAGCTGCCTCATTCCAGATGTGTTGACTTCAATCCCTTTATTTCTTGAAATGATTGCCTTCAAGATGTCTCGAATGATGCTCTTGTATTCTGCGGTCTTGAATTCATATCCGCATTTTTTTGAATTTCTCTTGACTATGTCAAAATGTCCGACCACGTCAAAGATTCCTTTTTCTGCAAATGCAGATAACACATCAAAATATTTAGAAAAAGAGTTTCTTCCAAACTTGTCGAAGTACTTGGACACATTCCTGCCAGAGAATCCAAGCCCATCAATTTCATGAACCGACCCCACAACAAAATCTGGTTTCAGACTGTCGATGGACTCTTTTGCTTCTCCTTCAAATTCTTCCTGGTAGGCGAGTTCAACACCGAAGAGCGCTTTTGTGTCAGAAGCTGTTTCAAGTTCCTGATATTCACTTTTTCCGTGAGCAATAACAGCGTTCAATCCGACTGGGTCCCAACCATACTCAAAATCAAGATGGTCAGTGAAACATATGAGAGCGAGTTCCTCTTCTTTTGCTCTGTTGTAGAATTCCTGCATTCTACCCTTTCCATCCGGGGAAAGGTGTGTGTGGATATGCAAATCAACAGGTTGCATCGAAGTGTTCCACCGCCGTGGCAATGAGGCTGAATCCCTCAATCTCCATCACATGGCAATCCTCGAGCAGCTTCTTGCCGTGTTCAATAGATTCTGCATTGTAGCTAACCCTGCTGCCTGATGCCGGTGAATACGGAAAATATTCAGAAAACTGCATCAGTTTATTGTGAGATTGAGCAAATCGCTCCGACGACCTCAACAACAAGTTCTGTGGCACGCCCGAAAATCTGGCAGCAAGCTTAGCAAGATATAATGATGCGTATTTTCTCGCTTCTAACAGATACTGGGTATGGTAGGCGTTGCCAAAGGCATTGAAGTCACCTCCGAGCTCATCAATCCATTTCTTATAGGCAGAGACACCCAACACAGGGTGAAGGTGCGAGATGTACGGTGGATTATCGACAAAACCAATTGTGACAGCGTTTCGGCAAGACATCTTGAAAGCATCAATTTCTGAGAAATCAAACCGATCATCAACTATCAACACAAACAGCGAGGGGAAATCCCCCTCACAAAACTGTTCTCTACTAATGCTGCTGTCACCAACAACGCCATTGATAAGAAGCTTGTTGTCATCATACCCTTTTACAAGAGCAAATTCGTAGCTCTCCCAGATTATACAAGGGTTTCCTGAATCAATGGACTCTTTGATTCTATCCCAAGACTGCTGTTTGTATGACTCATACCCAAGCTGCCCTTTGTGGGCAATGGTCGCCTCAATAGAAAAACCCAACTTGTCAAAGGCGGACTGGAAAACATCAACCCAGTGGATTGTGGAGTTGATTGCTCCTGGTAATACGTTATCCCACACGGCATTTCTGAATGCAAAACCAGACAAACCTGCAACATCGAGAGGTTCTTGCTCAACTCCAAAATGAGCAATCAGAGAATGGATACAGGCAGATGCAGAAAGCCAGCTCTTCCAGGGGGCAATATCAAGGCAGGGCATAGATTAGCCACTTGCCTTGGTGGGGCATGAGAATCATGGATGCCTTTCCTGATTCTCTATAGTCCCACAAGCTTATGGCGTCACTTTCCTTTTTCTCACCCTCGGTTTCATCCATGCCAGTAGGTGGCATGAAGGTCGACCCAGGAGCATCCTTCTGTATGTCAGTTGGAGCAAAGAAACCCCAAATGGAATAGACGGCCTCAACCGCAGGCGCATCACCAACTCTATAGGTTGAGAGTCCGTACACATTTACATCCTTATACCTCATACCATTGCTCATGCCCCGCCAACTTGAAACAAAAGCGTTGATATTGTCTTTATACTTCTGCTTCTCCAATCCGTCAGGATGAAGCATTGCGAACGCTTTCTCAAATTCATTCGATTTTATGTATCCATAAAATTCTCTGATCGCATCAGACGGATTGACATCGACAGAATAAACTGTGAGGAATTCCTCAATATTGCCCAACGTTTTTCCATCTTCACCGCGATATTCTGTTGTGATGTCTTCGCGTTTGGATTCCGAGTCAATAAAATCAATCATCAAATCATCATCATCCTTGGAGAGTTCGTAAAGAAGGTCGTAATCTTCCGGATTTTTTGTTTTCAAATCCTGCAGATAGTTCTTATCGGCATTCGTGAGTTTATTATCAAGTCTCGGAATGTCGGCATCATCTGATGGGGTTGCCACCCTCGGGCCACCACCACACGAAACAAGAAGTATTGCGCACAAACAAACTATAACTGTTCTTGCAATTCCCATAATCCATCCTCTCTCAGTTTGAGAATGTATCTCAAAGGCACTCTTTCAAAACTCCATACACCTGATGCGCCAGTTTGATTCTTAAAACCCAGCAGGTCAATGCTACAAATTGCAGTTACTTCGTCCGGAATCTCAATCCCTCTGACCGCAATTCTGGCAAACTTCATTCTATTTGAAATCTCAGGGAAATATCCAACAAAGTTTTGGTAAGAACCAAAACTTGACTCGAATTGTGAACCCTCAACAAAGGTTCCCCATGCCTGTGCTGTTTTTCCAGTTTGAGACAAAAGATCAAAAAAATCAGCAAAGAAGGAGTGGGGAGGCTCAAGCGGCAACACCGCATCCTCTTTTGAGTCATACCATTCCCAAAGTCTTGAGCTTGTCAGAGGCTCATCGGAGTCAAAGACGTGGAAACAAGCTGGTAGATACTCAACCTTCTCACCATCTTCGCCTGGAAGAGCTGATTTCATGGCAAGCATAAACTCATCAAAAGCCTGCCTTGCATCCTTTTTTACCTCAAGCAACAGTCTGTGTTCTGTTGGTCTACCCTCGATGAGTGTGAGAAATTGCTCACTGTCCCTTGATGAGTAATCGCTGTAGACATCCCATATCATCTGTTCTGGGTATACCTGAGCCTCTGAACAACCAGCAGAGGCGACCATAACCGACAACAGAAGGATAGAAATAATTCTTTTCATCATTGATAAATGCTACCGTGTTGGGCTTTTTGGGTCAAGGAAGCCTGACAAGTCGCGGTTTAGTGACCTTCTGTCCAACAACTTTCTCATACTTCTTTATGAGATTCGTTGAGTTTAATTTCAGGACATCCAGTGAAAAGGAGGTTCTTTGCAACCATTTGGTAGCCACCGCCTCGACTTCTTCATCAAACTTCGATTTCCTGCCAGAATGAGCAAACGTTCTTCCGGGATATCGCCTGATATCACCGTCGAATTTCTCAGAGATATGCCAGAGCTCATGGATGATGGTGTTTGTCTTCTGTTCAAACGACAGATCAAGAAACCGAGGATAGACAAAACTCACAATGTAGAGCATCTCAACTCCGCCTATCACAAGTTGCGGGATTTGATACAAGACCCCTCTTCTCGATGTGACGGTCTGACCATCCTCAAACCTTAAGGGAGTCAACGACGCGAGAAGACCATTTCTTTTTGTGGATTTTGCTCTGACAAAACTGAACGCAAGCTGTCTTAGCTTGACGTGCGAAAGCTCAGAACAGACGGTCACCATATCGGCAACCGTCTCTCTGAGGTACTTGGTGTAATCTATCAAACCGTGGCTATTCCCACTTTAGTTTTGGTGTTCTTGCCGCCTGAGCCTCATCGACTCTGGAGATGTGGGTTGAGAACGGAGCGCTGTGGAGGTCAATCTTACCCTCCTTTGCCTCATCAAATATCGCTCTCATTGCATCGATGAAGGCATCAAGTGTTGCCTTGTTCTCGGTCTCTGTTGGCTCAATCATGATCGCTTCATCAACAATGAGCGGGAAGTAGTTCGTTGGCGGGTGGAAGCCGTAGTCCATGAGCCTTTTTGACACATCAAGAGTCTTCACATGAAAGTCTTTCAACTTGGAGCCAGAGAGCACACACTCATGCATGCAGATTCCGGGATAACCTTCTGGATAGAGGTCATTGAGTTTGACTCTAACATAGTTTGCTGCAAGAACGGCATGCTTGGTTGCCTCTCTCAGTCCATCTGCCCCCATCATGCGGTTGTAGCAGTATGCCTTAAGACAAACCAACACATGTCCCCAACTTGCCATGATGGTTCCCATCGAATCGGGTCTGTCAAAATCAAATCTGAAACTATCTCCATCTTTCACAATAACCGGTGCCGGAAGGAATTTGGCAAGCTCTTTTTTAACACCGATTGGGGCTGAACCTGGGCCACCTGCGCCATGTGGAGTTGAGAACGTCTTGTGAAGATTGAGATGTACAACGTCAAAACCGAAATCTCCCGGTCTGCTCATTCCCATAAGAGCATTTAGGTTCGCTCCGTCATAATATAGCAATCCACCACGCTCATGCACCACATTGGCAATCGTCATGATATTTGAGTCAAAGATACCAACGGTGTTTGGGTTGGTGAGCATCAAGCCTGCAACCGTGTCATCCATATGGGCTATTAAATCCTCAACATCAACCCCACCCTTGCCGTCTGACTTGATTGTGACAACATCAAAACCAGCTGCTGCTGCCGACGCTGGATTCGTGCCATGAGCAGAATCCGGGATGAGAACCTTCGTTCTCTGCGTCTCGCCACGCTTAGTGTGATAGGCTTTGATGATGCTCATACCCGTCCACTCACCATGAGCGCCTGCTGCTGGGATGAGAGTAAAGGCATCCATACCAGTAATCTCACAGTAGTCGTGTTCAAGCTGGTGCAAAATGGCAAGGATTCCCTGAACTGCCGACTTTGGGGCATCGGGATGAATGTTTGTGAATCTTGGATTTGAGGCGATCTCCTCGTTGATTTTTGGGTTGTATTTCATGGTGCAAGAGCCAAGTGGATAGAAACCTGTGTCTACACCAAAGTTCTGTCTGGCAAGCCCGGTGAAGTGTCTGACAACCTCGGATTCAGAGACCTCCGGCAACCCGACGACCTCTGGTGATGTGAGGTTTTCTGGAAGGTTTGCCTCTGGCACATCACAAGATGGAAGCGAGTATCCAACCCTACCGGGTTTGCTGTCCTCAAATATGTATCTCACATCCTGCTTCATCTTGTCACCTCGGAAAGTGCTACCACAAAACCGTCCATTGACTCCTTTGAATTCATCTCAGTGACAGCAACGACAAGGTGATGGCTGCCAACTGAGTCAACAGTGGTTGGTGAGACAACAAAACCTTTCCCTACCATCTTTTCTGCAAAATCAGCTGGTTTGTTGGGAAGCTCAATCACAAACTCATTGAAGAATGGATTTGTGTTCACAAGCTTGAGTCCAGCATTTTTAAGCTTGTCTGCGAGGTAATGAGCTTTGTTATAGCTTTGCTTGGCAACATCTCTCAGCCCTTTTTTACCAAGTAGGGAGAGGTAGATGATGGCCCTAAGCATGCAATTGCCGTTGTTTGTGCAGATGTTGGATGTGGCTTTCTCGCGCCTGATGTCCTGTTCCCTTGGGCGTAGGGTAAGGGTAAGCGCTCTGTTGCCGTGTCTGTCAACGCTCTCACCAACTATTCTGCCTGGAAGTTTTCTCATGAAATCAACTGTTGCTGAGATGAATCCAAGGTGAGGGCCACCAAATCCCATCGGGATTCCAAACGACTGGGCTTCACCACAGCATATTTTTGCGCCCATATCGCCTGGTCGTTTGAGAAGTCCAAGACTTGCAGCCTCCGCAACCACTTGAACAAAGGTTATTCCCTCTGTTGCTTTTGAGAGAGACTCCACATCTTCAATCGTGCCAAGAACGTTCGGACTCTGAACAATAACACAAGCGGCATCGGCTGATGCTTCGACTAGCGCTTGCTTGTCTGTTCTATCGCCATCGGCTTTCACGACAACTACCTCAAAACCGATGAACTTTGCGAAGGTTTCAAGTGTTTTCAAATATGATGGATTGATGAGTCCAGATACCACAACCTTGTTTTTTCTCGTGTGGGTGCAGCACATCCTGGCTGCTTCACAAACAGCAGTTGCACCATCGTAGAGTGATGCATTGGCAACCGGTAAACCAGTCAGATTCGAGAGACATGTTTGCCACTCGAAGATTGCAGTGAGTGTTCCCTGGGAAAGCTCTGGCTGATATGGGGTATAGGCTGTGAGGAGTTCTGGGAGGCTCGATAGGTGATCAACAGCAGATGGGATATAGTGGTTGAATGCGGCTCCACCAGCGAAACAGTCTGTGGTGTCAGGATCGTAATTCTTAGACGCAAGACTGACAATGTGTCTTCTGAGTTCAAGCTCCGACATCGCCTCTGGCATGTCGAGTTTCTGCGTTAACCTCAGATTCTCTGGGATGCAATTGAAAAGTTCCTCAACAGAGCCTACTCCAATTGCACCAAGCATCGCCCGAATCTCTTCGGGGGTTAAAGGTAGATAGTGCATCTAAACCTCACTCAGCGTGGATTTTTGAATAGTCTTCTTCTGTTAGGAGTTCATCAAGCTCTGATTTATTTGAAACTTTTACTTTAACAATCCAGCCATCTTGCTGGGCTGACTGGTTAACGAGACCGGGTTGAGCGGAGAGTGTGTCGTTGAATTCAACTACCTCACCTGTGATTGGGGAGTAAACATCAGTTGCAGCCTTGACCGATTCAATTGCTGTCAAAACTCCACCTTTTTCAAGATTTTTGCCCACTGACACTGAGTCGATGAAGATAATATCCCCGAGTTGCTCTTGAGCGTAGTTAGTGATTCCAATCGTTGCCACATCACCATCGATTTTTACGTACTCATCTGTCTTCGTATAATAAAGCATGTGCATTCTCCTTATAGTTTCTTTATCTCGCCCAGTTCTGAGAGAGAGTTAAATCCAGATATCCTGCACCTTACTATCCACCCATCTTCAAACGGGGAGTCTTTGACAAGATTTGGTTTCCGATTCAACTTGACGTTGAAATTTGTGACCTGACAGGTCAAAGGTGACTTAAGGGGCCAATCGCCCTTTTTTGATGTTTCGAGTATTCCAATGACTCCGTCCTTGGAGAGAACCTTTCCCATTGGTATTTGGTCAACAAATGTGATTTCACCAACATCTTCGGCGACTGTAGGAAGGAGTCCAATGATAACCTCATCATTCTCCATCGCTACCCAGCAGTCCCCAATTTCCACGTATTCTGTTATGTTTTTCACAACCGGGATTCTATCCAGGGACGTTGCAGCAGTCAAGGATATTTCAATATCAGCAATTACTATCATCGACTTGATAGAACTCCCTATTTGGAATGTTGACCACCACAATGACAAAGTGTAGAATAACCGGGCATACCATTAAGGAGGAAAAGCATGCCACAGATAGGTGACTACAATTTGCCGGATGATTTGTTCTACCACAGAGAGCATTACTGGGTAAAAAAAGAGGGCAACATCGCCACAATTGGTATTGATGATTTTGGCACAAAGCTTGCCGGTGAAATTTCTTTCATTGAACTCCCCATGGAAGACGATGAAGTCGAGTTCGATGAGCAGGTCGGCTCACTCGAGACAGGCAAGTGGCTAGGTAAAGTTTACAGCCCAGTTAGCGGCACAGTCGTTGAAGTGAACGAGGATGCAACTGACGATCCAATCATCATTAACAACGATCCTTACGGTAAGGGTTGGCTTTTCAAGATTGAGATGAGCAATGAGGCAGACCTTGAAAAACTCGTCACAGGCGATGCAATTACCCCATGGCTCGAAAAAGAAATTGAGACTCGTGGCAAGTAAGAAAAACATCAGAAGAGGGGTGGCTCTTGCCACCTCTCTGGCATTTCTTTTCCTTTCTCTAGCGTTTTTCTCAGGCGCGCAGGCGGCGCAAAAGCCAAATGTCCAGAAGCTCTGTGCGTATTACGTTCTAAAATCCGATGGTAGCGCAAAAGTAAAACTCGATTTGCAAATTGAAGAAACCGAATCAAGAAGCTCACTTCTGCTTGGCCCCTTCATGTCAGGACACAGTACACCAACAGCCATCATCCACCATACACCTCTTGATGAAAACTTCGACATCCCAAAAGGAGCAAGCACCACAACAGTTAGTGTCTCAAAAAACTCCGATTATGGATACGGGTACTACAACTTCAATTACTCCAAATCGTCAAGAAAGAATGACACATACGTACTGCACCTGGAATACACATTGCCAGATATTACAGCAAAAAGCAGTGTTTCAGGATATCGAGATTTTGGTTGGTCACCAATACAAGCCACACAGACAATCGATGATGTAGTCGTGAGGTTTGTTTTACCCATCACACTCCCTGATGGGGTTGACACCCCTGAAGAGGTGACTGATGAAATCGTTGATGCAACCGGCTTCAAGGTTTCCTCTGACACTATTGGCGGAGAACCAACATACGAAAAATACGATAGATTCATTTATTTCTCAACCCCCGACGAATTGTCCGGAAAAAACTATCTTTCAATATTTGCCCACAAGAAAAACGCTCCTCCAAGTTTCCATGCAATCACATCATTTGGCCTGCCAGACAAGTACATATCGGGTGAAACACCCGACAAAGACGAAGTAAAAGGTGAGTTTAGCATTTCAGTCTCTTCTGTAACAGAAGACCTGAACGTGATACGAGTTGTCAATGTCCCCACACTCACATCAACCAAGAAGGTTGTCATCACAAAGCGAGTTGGTAAGGGTCAGGAAGAGATAATCCCAGGGGAGCTTGAAAAAGACGGTATCGACGCATACAAGCTCAATGATTATCTGCTTGAGCCAATAACCGAGGACTCGTACTACAAAGCATACGTCGTGCAAGTACCCAGAGATAGGCGTGACGATTTCCTGGTCTATGTTTATTACGACATTCAAAAGCTCAAATCAGAATACGATGTGATTCTCTCGTCAAAGGAATTCAAGCTTGGGCCTGTCGAGGGAATCTTTACTGGCAATGTCGACTTGCAGATAGAACTCGACAAAAGGGGAACCGCCAAGGTTTCTGTCAAAAGAGAAATCACCATGTCTGGCGAACAGAGCTCATGGCAAGATATGCTCTACTTCCCAACATGGGAAGACTACCAGTGGCTTCAGGATATCAAGATTACTGAGTATTTTGGAGACAAAACAAACGAGTTCATACTCTCCTCTTCCCATTCAGAAGGCACATACGAACTGTCATCGGACATCAACTGGCTCGATTGGTATTGGACAGGTTACAATGAGACAAGAACTCATGAGTACAGCTACACACTCATTGGAGCCTATGAAGACAACTATGATGATACCCAACTCGTCCCACTCACAAAATTCATATCCGACAATTTCGAGAGCGCAAAACAAATAAATGTGAGTCTCACACTCCCCGATGGGGTGGAACCACCCAAATTAAATCTTTCTCAGTCCGTCTCTCCAAGAGTCTCTGACAACACCTACAGCTTCACACTCACCGACGTAAAAGAGGATGTTTATTTGGAGTTTCCAGAGGGTTCATTCAAAAGGGGATTCCACTTTGGCAGATGGTGGTCGGATAACAAAGGATTGGCAGTCTGGGCGGTTGTAATTCTTGTCATTATCCTGCTCATTTACTGGCTCGCATCAAGAGCCAGGAGGGGAAGAAGAAGAAAACTCATCAGAGACGCAACAGAGTACGAATCTCCTGAGATTGAGCTTGAGACCTACAGCGTTGAGGGGAAGGTTCCAGACCTCACAGCCATTGAAACTGCGATGTATTTGGGCAAGCACGACAAGGTTATAAGCGGAATCGTTCTCCAACTTGCCGCAAAAGGCGCTATCACAATCATCAATCACAAACCACTCCAGCTTGAGCTTACAAACCCAAAACTCGCAACAGAACCGTACGAGAAAGTGCTTGTCGAGAACGTGTCCCCAGAGGGAACAATAGGCAGAGACGCCGTTGCCAAGATCATTGACTCAGTGTCAAAAACGCTTTCTGTCAAGGTCTGGGATGCAGACCCGAAGGCGACGAGAGAGCACTACAACAATGAGGTCGACAGACACTGGAAGAATGTTCTCACAGGCTCAACCCCCAGAAATGACGACTACTTCGCCAGAAACCTTCCATGGCTCATCATCCACTCCAACTACAGAACAAACATGAGCAAGATTCCAAAAACACACATCCCAAAAAACATTGGCTGGGCAGAAAAAGCAGTCGATTCAGTTCAAGACTTCACCGAGGGTGTAGTCTCCAGCGTCCAGTCCACGGTCTCAAAAGCAACCAATGCGATCGAGCAGGCGTTGGGTATTGGCACACCAAACGTTGAGAATCTCTCCTATGATGCTTGTCATTCCGCTTGCCACTCCGCATGTCACTCTGCGTGTGTTCATGACGCTTGCCACTCAGCCTGTGTTCACTCTGCTTGTCACTCTGCTTGCCACTCTGCCTGTGTTCACTCCGCCTGTCACTCCGCCTGTCATTCCGCCTGTGTGTCAGGAATATAGATGGACACAAAGCAGTACATAAAGAGCGTAGTAGAGAGCACTCGCGAACATATCTTCATAAGAGACGAGGATGGAATCCTCATCATCAAACCGAACAGGGTTCACAACCTGAATCCAATGGCGACGAAGCTGCTCAAACGGCTGTATGAGTTGCCAGCTGAGCAGGCGCATGTCGCGATAGAGGAGATTTCAAAGGAGTTCGGTGTCCCAGAGGAGAGGGTCTACGAGGATGCAAGGAAGGTTTTGGATACACTTCTTGACCTTCTCAAGCATCCGTTCTCTGTATCAAACTCTGTCAAGATGATGCCGTTTGGCAGTCACAAAAGGGATTTACCTGTGTTGTCTGAGATAGCGCTCACCTATGGTTGCAACAACAACTGTGTTTTCTGCTATGCCTCATCCCCAGAGCGTGAGTCCGATGTAGAACAGATGACCACAGAACAGGTCAAGCGTATCCTCGACATAATAAGAAATGACGCAAAAATCCCAACCGTTTCCTTCACCGGTGGAGAACCCACACTCCGAAAAGACCTACCAGAGCTTGTCAGATATGCAAAGTCAATCGACCTAAGAGTTAATCTCATCTCAAATGGTGTGTTACTCGGTAAGGGTGATCTAGCTGAAAGACTGGTCGAGGCAGGACTTGACTCGGCTCAGATTTCACTTGAATCTCACGACTCCGAAATTCACGACAAGGTTGTCGGAATAAAAGGCGCTCACAAGAACACGGTCGCCGGTTTCAAAAAGATGAAATCCATGGGTATTCACACTCACATCAACACGACAATCTGCAAGGATAACATCGACTCGATAACACTTCTGCCAAGATTTGCAAAGGAAGAGCTTGGGCTTGAGTACCAATCGATGAATATGGTCATAAGAACAGGTCACACATACGATAACCCAGACGAGATCGGCTACACAGAGGTTGCCAAGGTTTTGCCAGACCTCAAGGCTGCTGCTGAAAAAGCTGGTATAAAACTGGTCTGGTATTCCCCGATGCCATTTTGCATCTTCAACACAATCGCAGCTGGAATCGGCGGCACCACATGTGCAGCCTGCGATGGACTGCTCTCAATAGCACCGAACGGGGATGTGTTGCCGTGTTCATCATTCTCTGACGGCATCGGCAATCTTCTGACACAGTCATTTGACCAGGTGTGGTGGAACAGACAAGCGCTCTATTTCAGAAAGAAGGAGTTTCTGCCGCCGGTCTGTGTTGACTGCGAACACGCCAAACTCTGTCAGGGGGCGTGCCCACTCTATTGGGACAACGTGGGCAGTTTCTGTGAGATCAAGAAAAGCACTAAGCTACAGGATTTGTTTTGGAATATGAAGAGAAGGATGATTGGCAAGTCAAAACCAGTCAAGGGAGTAAAGGCATGAAAAAGGACATTACAGGAACGATAAATGTTGTTGAAACCTGGATGCGAAGCATCGATAAGGTTCAACTCGAGATACAAGAAATTCACGACGCCTGGATAACTGAACTCGGAAGACTCGAATCAAACAAACTCAAAGAGGTCGCGAAAATATCAAAGTGGATAAAGGATAACATCACATCAGTCGAGTCGGGCACCCAAAAAGAGCTTCGGGACGGTTGGGATAAAGAAAAGAAGGAACTAGAATCTGAAGCTAAAAAGCTTCAGAAGAGTATTGATTCGATGCTAAAAGAAAGTGATCTGCTAGAAGTGGAGCTTGGTAAACGTCGTAAACAGCTAGATTCTGACAACCCAGAGATCAACGACCGTGAGGAGGAGCTGAAATCAAAGATTGAGGTTGCCCTAAAGGATGTTAAGGACGTCGAAAGGGAACTCTCAAGGTACGATGGTTTTGCTGGACTGTTCAATAGATCCAAGGCAAGAGAACTGAACAAAGAGTTTGAGAGCAAGATGAGAAAACTCACCAAGCTCACAGGTCAACTTGAGGAACTGAGAGAACAGTGGCATGCAAGACTTGGAGACATCTCGAAGGAAGAGGGCGACGACCAGTCCAAATGGCAGAAACTTCAAAGCCAGATAACAGAGGAAAAATGCGAACTAGAGCATATTAAGGATAGTTTTGAGGATATTTCACTGACAAATTTTGTACTGGGATTGCTCGATTCCAACAAAGAGTTGAGGCTCCCGACCGAAACCCAAAAGCAGCTTGACCAAGCAAGGGCTCATAGCGAGAAGGTTGAAAAAATCAACAAGGGCATCAGACGTATCGCATCACTTATTGGCGCTGTCAACGGAGTCGAAAAAGGTCTTGGTCAACTCAATAAAAGCTTTGAGTCGCTCCTTCGAGAACAGAGGATGCACAGTCAGCTACCCAAGCTTGTTCTCGATATCCCTGATGATGTTATTTCCTACAACTCAATCTGGGAAAAACTTACACCAAAAATCAAGGATGAGAGCAAGTTTGTCGATGAACCAACACACCTTGCAAACGAGCTTGAAAAACTCGTTGAGCAGTACCTGAGCATGGAAAACATAAAAGCGATGTTCAACCTCTTTGGTCACGCCATCAAGGTCGCAACATCGAGTTGGAGCGCATAAACATGTTTCTGAGAAAAATTCTCTATGTCCTTCTGTTTATCATTGGAATTGGGTTACTTGGACTTGGACTCCTCTTCCTCATGGGTTCAGGTAATGAATCGTCGACCTTCCTCACAGGAATAATCATGCTTGGGGTTGGAATCGCTGCACTCGTTGGCGGCTCTGGCATCCTTGCCTCTGTCAAGCGGAACACACCTGCCATAATTGATGCCGACGTGATGAGGCTTGCAGCAAGATCAGACGGCAGACTCACAGCAGACATGGCAGTGGCTGGTCTTCATATATCGAAAGCTCAAGCTCTGGAGTCACTCGACAGACTTGCATCCGATGGCTCTGCCAGACCCGACATGACAGATTCTGGCGTTGTATACGTTTTTGATAAAGTCAAAGCAAAGGGCAAAATCAGAAAGTGTAAATACTGCGGGGCTGAATATCCTGTGGCAAAACCGATCACCAAATGCGAAAACTGTGGGGGTGAGGTAGTACTCATCTCGAAATAGGCAACCCAGGTTTTTTATCTTTCCGGGGTTGTATCATGAGTGATGGTTCATATTCTAATGATTCATATTCTAACAGAAAGGCTATACCCTCTCACACATGGACGTAAAAGCAATAAAGAAAACGAAACTCACAACGAACAACACTGACAGGCTGGGCAATAAATCAATCACGAAATTGCTTGTAGAATTCTCTCTTCCGGCGGTCATCGCCTTCTTGGTTAATTCCATCTACAATATCGTTGACAGAATTTTTATAGGTCAATACGTTGGTCAGCTTGCCTACAATGGTGTGTACGTCGCTTTCCCAATAATGCTTATTATCATGGGAATCGTGATAATGTTTGCTGTTGGTGGTTCCACCCTCATGTCCATTCGTCTAGGTGAAAATGACATGAATGGCGCAAAGTTGCTTCTTGGCAACACCATGAGCCTAGTTCTCATCTCATCAGCCTTCATCACTGTCTTTGGTTTTTTCTTTGCGGAGCCACTCCTCAATTTCTTTGGCGCAACACCGGAGAACATGCCATTCGCCCTCTCGTATATGAAGATTATCTTCCTGGGCAACATCTTCATGATGATAACCATGGGGATGAACAACTTCCTAAGAGCGGAGGGCAAACCAACAATTGCAATGGCTACCATGCTCATTGGCGCAATTGGCAATATCATCCTGGATTATCTGCTCATAGTGGTATTCGGTCTTGGTGTTGAAGGGGCAGCATGGGCAACAGTCCTTGCGAGAGTTTTGTCATCTCTTTGGACGATGTATTTCTACTTCGGTAAAAAAACCATTGTTCCACTTCAAATCGCTTACATGAAACTCAAACTCAAGGTCTTCTGGGAGATTGTTGTTCTTGGTTCCTCCTCAGCAATTCAACAGTTGAGCATGAGTTTCATGGTCGCAATCCTCAACACACTTCTAATAAAAGTGGGTGGAGATAACGCGATTACAGCAATGGCAACGACATTCTCGATAATGACCTTGATACATCTTCCGATTATGGGTATTGCTCAGGGATCACAGCCAATACTTGGGTATAATCTTGGAGCCAAGAAATTCCATAGAGTAAAAGAAGCACTCGTCAAAGCATCTGTCGCTGCCTTTGGGATTGGTATAATCGGGCTTCTTGTTATCCAGATTTTCCCAGAATCACTTGCCTTGATGTTCCTCAGCGACAAAGCCTTGGTCGACATTTCGGTTAATGCCATAAGAATTTTCCTCATGCTTGTGCCCATTGTGGGTCTTCAGATAGTCTGGATTGGGTACTTCAGATCGGTAGGCAAAGGCTGGCATGCGCTGGGATTTGGGCTTTTAAGACAAATCGCACTTCTTCTGCCTATCGCCCATCTGCTGGCAAAACTCTATGGTCTAAACGGTATATGGCTCTCTGCGCCAATCTCTGACCTGCTTTCAACGATAGTAGTTGGCATTTTTATCATTGTAGAGCTTCGGAAAATGGCACCATATAGTCGAACAGTACCCTCAGACACCTAGCAGCGGGTCGAATCAGTCATTAATAAGCTTTGCGCAAGCGATAGTAATGTTGTCCGTTCCACCTTTTCTGTTGGCTTTGCTTATTAGGTAGTCAATCAGAAATTCTGGTTTTGCTTTTTTCGCCATGACAGAGGATATCTCCATGTTGGACAGGTGCTCCGTTAGTCCGTCAGAGCACAGCAACACCCATTTAACATTGCCCCTGTTTACCGTGAAGGTATCCGGTTCAATTCTTTCAGAAACACCTATCGCTTTTGTCAAATGATGTCTGTAGGCATGTGTCGCGGCTTTCTCTTGTGTCAACACGCCTTCAGCCACAAGGTTATTAGTCCAAGTGTGGTCAGTGGTGACTTGTATCATGAGATCATTCACATCGATGATGTATCCTCTTGAGTCCCCAACTGATCCGAACACAATCTTATCATCAAAAATCATGGCGAGTACAACCGTTGTGCCCATTCCCTCAAAATCTTTGTATTTGTGACCAAAGTTGATGAGATCCTCATTGGCACGATTTATCGCCAATGAGATATAAAAATCGGCATTATCACTTGTCAGGTTCTGCTTCGAAAGGTAGTCCCCGATTGCCTGCAGCACCCTGACTGACGCCAACTGCCCCCCTCTCCTACCTCCCACACCATCAGAGACCGCTATGATGTAAGGCAACCTCGGATGCTCTGGTGGAAGTAGGGCGAAGTGATCCTCGTTAGTCTTTTTTATTTTTCCTATGTGCGACTTTGCAAAACATTCAACTCTCATCTTTATACAACATTATTGAGTTTTTTTGACATTTTTCAAGCTGCTCTTTTACATGTGGGAGATTTGTATATACTTGGCAGGGTGGACAAAAGGGTTCTAGGTGACCGATTCGAGTTGGTGGGACAGCTTGGTGACTCCAAGACCATGTGGTATGCACATGATTTTGACACGGGTAAGAAGGTGTTGCTAAGGATTCTAAATGTGTCCAAGAGAGATCTTCATGGTTGGGTTAGACTTGAAGCACTCCTTGAAAGCATATCCAAGATTGACGATGAATCTCTTGTTGACATCATCGAGTGGGGCGATTGTGATAGCGGCAAATACATCGCTTTTGAGCTTATCGACGGTACCCCACTGAATCAAAAAAAACTTTCTCTTGAGAACTCAATAAAAGTCCTCATCCAGATCGCCAAAACGCTTGAGGTGCTTCACAAACACGATGTAATTCACCCCAATCTCCGCTCAAAGAGTGTGATAATTCTGGACAAGGAAATTAAGGTCACTGGATTTGACACACTTTTGTCCGAACGCACCAGGCTTAAAACCCTCAAATCAAACGAGATTGTTGACGCCCTGCTCTGGCTTGCGCCAGAACTGCTGGAGGGTGGACACAAGGACGTTGAATCAAACCTCTACAACCTTGGCATTATTGCATACGAGATGATTTGCGGCGAGCTTCCCTTCAAGGACACAAATCCAAACAGCCTCGTGTGGTCAATTCGAAGTTCTGTCCCATCACCAATATCAACTTACAACCCAAAAGTGCCTGTCACCTTTGAAAATCTTGTCAAACGCCTGCTCAAGAAAGACCCAACATCCCGACCAAAGGATGCAGCTGAGGTCATCAAGCTGCTAGAAAAATCACTCTTAGAGCTCAATGATTCATCGTCAATCAGTTCCAGGGAAGGGCTGGTACTTCACAGAGGAAGACTGGTTGGCAAACTCAAAGAGTTGTCTGCTGTTGCTGACATCCTAAAGAATCCATCGGGTGAACTCATCGTTGTCGAAGGCACAACAGGTATTGGGAAAACAAGATTTCTGCAGGAGATTTCTGGCATCGCGAGAACAAACGATATCAGAGTGCTCTTTACATCGTGTAAACTTGATAGACAGAGTACACCATGGGCTGTCGTTGGCGATATTGTCGAAGAAATTGTTGCGATGGAAGGCATTTCCATCATTGGTAGATCAACATACAAGAGGGAATTCTCCTCAATAAGCTCCGGACTTCAGAAACGCACCATGATCGAATCAAGCAAGATATACAAAGATTCGATTCTTCTACAAAATCGGCTTCTAGAGGCTTTCACGTGGTTGCTTCAGGAAACAATCAAAAAAGAACCGCTTGTCTTGATAATTGATGATCTGCTTCACTGTGACATTGAGTCTTTCGAAATCATCTCATCATGCATACGAAACGCCAAGATAAAAGACCTTGTTGTGATAGTGTCAATAACAAAAAACGACAAATCCAAGGCTCTGGTTGAATCACTCGACACGCAAAAGGGTGTTATAAGGATAGACCTTTCCCCCCTCACACTCAAACAGACAAATGAGCTGCTTCACGAGATAGTCGGCAATGAGAAAATCCCCATACAACTTGTTGACCAACTCTACAAAAAAACTGGTGGAAACCCACTGGAACTGCTTCAAACCATGGTTGGCTTAATCACAAACAAATCCCTCCAAAACGCTTCAGAGAGTGACAAAATCACAACAGAGCCACTTCCAGGGAATCTTGATGCCATATCAGACCTAAGAATTAAAGGGCTCGATAGTGTGACAAGAGAGGTTCTGATTGAGGCGGCAGTATTGGGGGATTCATTCTTCGAGAATATGCTGGTCGATGTCTCCTCGCATCCACGCTCCACTGTAGAGGAATCGCTTGACCAATCGGCGATGTCTATGCTCCTTACACTGACAAAAACAGCCGACGGATTCAAATACTCATTTATGTATCCTCAACTCCGTACAAGACTTCAGAGCCTGATGTCCGAAAACCAAAGCAAGAGTTTCAACGATAGGGTGGCAAGATACATCAAATCCAAACTGGACAACAGTCTTGACAAACATCTCGACAAACTTATTTTACATCTGTCCAATGGAAGCGATATTACTCTGGCGGTTCCATACCTGGTTCGAGCATCGGTCTATGCAAAGAACAACTTTCAGACAAAAAAGGCTCTGGCGTACGCCAAACAAGCCCATTCGGTCGCCATAAAATCGGGCAACAGCAGGCTCATGGTCGATGCCTCTATACAATTATCAAACATCTACACGCTCATGGGAAATACCAACGAAGCGCTTCAAGTGCAAGGCGGAATACAAAAAGCCGTTAAACACATTGGAATCGATATAGTGAATGAGGCAAAACTCATAATACAGACAGCGGTAATCCACGCATACTACGGGAATTTCAAGGAGTCGGAGGTATTAATCCAGGAAGCTCACAAGAGGATAGGCAAACACAGCGATGAAAGCATGATAGCAGCTCTTCACATACTTGAGAGCAAGAACACAAGACCAACAGACAAATTGATGTCACTTAGCCACGCCCAAACCGCCATCAAACTCTCACAGAATGAACTTAACCAGTCAGTTTATTACAAAGCGCTAGAAAATCTTGCAGAAATCGAACTCGACATCGGCGAATACCAAAAAGCATACGTGACGTGCAAAAGCGCCGCAAAGATCGCCTCAGAGCTTGGAAGTCTGGATTCTAGGATCAGGATAAATCTTGTTGAGGCTAGGAGACTCATACTCACAGGTCAACTCAGTGAAGCAGAGACATTGCTCGAAAGTGCAATCGCAAACAGCTCCAGAATGAACTCAAAGTACTTGCAAACAGAGGCATTTCATTTGATGACTCTTCTTGAATACACAAAGGGTGACTTCAAGGAGACCCTGGAGTTGTCTAAAAAGACACTGCAGTTGGCTCAGGAGATTTCACACAAAATAATAAAAAGCAAACAATACATCCTACTTGGATTGGTCAACCACGAGTATGGCGATATTGCAGGTGTTCAAAGGATGCTTGACGAATCAATTTCAATAGATTCGTCAATCGATATCAACTACGCTTCACCAAGCCGAGACCTTCTCGCTTCTTTACACCACTTTGAAATTGGGGACTTTGATAGGGCAGCAAACATTGTTTTTTCAATCATTTCCGATGAAAAAAGATACTCACACGAGGAAAAGTTTGAGGCCTACAGACAAAAAACCATGATAGAGCTCCGAAAAGGAGAACACAAAAAAGCACTAACAACCACCAAACATATTGAGAACTCGTATAAGGAAATTTTATCGAATCCAGTTAAACAGTGCGAATTCCAGATTATGCTTGGTGATATTTTCATCTCCCAGATTGAAGGTTTTAATCACGGGGACAACAAAACCAGAATGTTTGGCGCATTTATGAAGCAATCGATGCCACTGTCTGATAACCAACAGAAGACAATCGAAACAATACTCGACAACGCCAACATTCTAGCACTTTCAAACGCCCTTCGACATCACACAATCAAGACAATCCACCTTCAGATTCGATACAACCTCGCTCTGGCAGAGAGCGATGCCATCGATGACAAGAGCAGTCTGATTACAAAATCTTCGGAACTACTGTCGGTTGCAAAAATGCTCTCCGAAGAGACATCAAACAAAAACCTGATATCAAAAACCAACAAACTCTCGACGAGATTGGAAGCAATAAGCAATCCAAGATGAGAAAAGATGTCGAAAAAATCGGCAGATACAAGATTATAGAAATATTGGGTTCTGGTGGTTCTGGGTGTGTCTACAAGGCATACGATAGCGAAACCGATAGACATTATGCGATAAAATCAGTATCTCCTCGAAATCTCATCTCAGACAGAACATTTGACGAGACCAGAAAAAGGTTTGATAGAGAAGCTTCGTTGTTGGAGCAACTTAAACACCCCAATATCATTTCAATTATTGATAGAGTCGACGATGACAATGGGAGCCACATCGTCCTAGAATACATAAACAGAATCAGCCTAGATGGGGGTAAACTCTACTCGCAAGAATTCGTGCTTGACATCATGCTCCAGACCGCAAAAGCGCTTGAGTATGCGCACGGACTGAAAGTGATTCACAGAGACATAAAGCCTGACAATCTTTTGATTGGCGGTTCAATAGACCACCCGATTGTCAAACTCACAGACTTCGGGATAGCGCACGTGCTTGATGATGTGCTGAGAATGACAACTACTGGCGAAGTCATCGGCACATTCTTCTACATGGCACCAGAACAGGTCGAGGGGCTGGTATGTGACGAGAGAACAGACCTTTATTCCCTCGGTCTTGTGGGTTATGAGCTCCTTTCGGGAAAAAGGGCTCAGGAGGGTGACTCCCCCGCAAAGGTAATCGGACAAATAATGCTCTCAAATCCAATACCGCCATCACAGGTAATCGGCAAAGAGGTTTCGACTCTCGATAAAATAATCCTGAAACTCCTGCGGAAAGACCCAAACGCCAGGTACCAGAGCGCAACCGACCTTATTCTTGATCTTGAGTCGCTGAAGGCATCAGGAATCGACTCAACCCACACAAGTTCAATAAACATCGCCACCGGATTTTCCCCACTCGTAGGCAGGGAAAAAGAGCTCTCGTATCTCGTCAAACAGCTATCTGAGGCAAAGGCTTCCAAGAATAATTTCATATTCCTCTTTGGGCCAACAGGCATTGGAAAAACCAGACTTCTTTCAGAGCTAACATCGGTTGCCAAGTCATGGGGTATCCCAACAATCAACGCTCAAGCAACGAAATATGATTCCCACAGACCATTTGGTTTGATTGGACAAATCACCCTCGCCATCCTTGGCAAAGTCGACTATCCAAAATGGGTCAAGCTGGGACTCGCAGCAATCTCGGAAAACATGGCAAGATACATAGGGGTTGATGCGCCAGACCTCAATCCAAAGGAACTTTCACACCTCATTGAAGATGCCTTCACATGGCTTATTCAGAATACCTGCAAAGACAAGCCTTTGCTCATCACGATTGATGATGCTCAATGGGCTGACAAACCATCAACCTCAATCGCCACATCGATAATCAACCTTCTGTCGGATACTGGATTGATAGTCGTTTTTGCGATTAACTCAGATAACACAAAATTACATGGCAGAATCTCAGACACGATCGACAACACAAGCAGAAAATCAAACATATTAAACATCAGCCCACTCAGCGATGAACAGATAAAAGAGTATGTTCAAAACATTCTCGATGTCTCAGATATCCCAGATTCACTTGTCTCCCTAGTGCAAAGAGAATCTTGTGGCAATCCGATGTTTGCCAATGAAATCATTACAGGACTTGCTTGTGAAGGCACCCTTCGAGTCATTGGCGACAGAGTTGAGATGACCTGTGTGAATCCGGATATTCCAAAGAAATTAATACAGTACCAGAACATGTCTATCGCCAATCTGGATGAGGCAACGCTCAACCTCGTTTCAACCGCTGCCATGATCGGCCCTAGATTCTCAGTAGAACTGTTGGCTGAGGTTGCAAACATCTCGACATTTGACGCTCTTGGATTACTCGATAACGCTCTCAGAAGTCAAATATTGAGGGTTTCCATGACACCGGTGGGAAATGTGTACTACTTTACCCATGAGAGAACCAGACAACAGCTGGTATCACAAAAGAGCACCCATTTCAGGCAAACCGTTTCACACAGGGTAGCAACCTCAATTCTCAAGCTGTATTCGAACAACCTCGAAGAACACCTTGAATCATTGATTTATCATTTTGGCAACAGTCCCAATCCATACAGGGCTGTTCCATACTTAACAAGACAGAGCAGGCTTGCACTTAAGAAATTCCAAAGGGATGAGGCGTTAAGATATGCAAATACCGCTTTCAGACTGTCAGAGGAATCTGACAACAAGGAGCAACTCATTTATGTGTACGAGTTGCTGTCTGACATTCACCTTGATTCAAACGATCTTAACAACGCACTAAAAATGATCGAAGCAGCCGTTGAGCTGGCAAAGAATTCCGATGAGTTCGAGAAATCTGAGGAGGCAATTCTATACAGGAAACTATCAAAACTTCAGTATGACACTGGCAAGGTGGAACAAAGCCTCAAATCAATTGAAAACGCCTTTAGTATCCTCTATGGCTCAGGGAATATGGCGGAGATTTCCAGATGCGAAAGGCTCTACTCAGTCATCATATCTCGCACCAAACCAAAAGAAGCTCTGAACCATGCCAAGGCAGCACTCGCCACAGCCGAGGAGACTAATGATTTAGTTCTAATCATAGGGTGTCTTGGGAATATCTCATCGATTCTGAGAATCCACGGTAAAACAATGGAGAGCTACCAAGCCCTAGAAAAAGCTGTCAAGCTTGGTGAGGATAACGGACTCGAAAAGGCTCTTGAGGGTATCTACGCCAACTTGGCATCGTTTTCTTTCAATGAGCTGGGCGATAGCGCCAAAGGGAGAATGTTTGCGGGTAAGGCAAGAAACCTGGCAAAACGCACTGGCAATATGGGCTTGGTCAACTTCCTCAACATTCTCGAAGGTTTCAGATGCTACAGAGATGGATTCCTCACCCAAGCAAAGGAACTACTACAAGAATCGATGGAGTTCTGGGATAAAATCAATCAGCCAAGCAAGCTGTGGTACACCCAGATGCTCCTTGCCTGGGTCTTTCTGGAAGAAGAAAACATTGTCGCCGCGGAATCCTTTCTTGAAAGATCCAAAAAAACATTCAGGTCGTGTTCAGAAGGTAATTTTGACTTTGATATCGTGAGCTGCGATTTGGAGATAAAAAAGCAAAAGGGTGAGTGGGAAGAAGCAAAGAGGATCGCAAGAGAGAGCCTCGCCTCTGACTCGACAAGCCAGGAGGTTCACAAAACCATAAGCCTCATGCTTTCAATATCAGATATCTATGTCGAACTTGGCGACATAAAGAACGCAATGAAAGAACTCAATATCGCGAAATCAATCTTAGACAAGACTGTCAATGTGCAGCTTGAGTTTCCAACACTTCACGAGTACGTACAAGCTCTACAAAAAATTCTTGAGAAATCAAGCAATGTGAATCAACTCACAAAAATACTAACCCTTGCCGGAGTCGGAATGCTCGGAAAGGACATTGTCGAACTTATCGACAAGTACATCGAGTTGGCTTTTCTGTCGTCCCTGTCTGGGGGTAGCCGTAGTGATGTAGTAAAAGCATATATCCTAAGAGCTAAGTTTTCTATGCAGATGGTAGAACTCACACACGATGTCTCAAGGGTGTACGAATACATCTCAACAGCCAAAGACAGCCTTTGGAAAGCCTTTTCTCTCTGCGCTGAGATTGAACACAACACCCTCACCAAGAGGGTGAATGATCTCCTCCTAAAACTCTCTAATCTTGAGGCTAAACCTATTTAGGTTTTTTCAGAAAACTTAGTATATCTCTGCTTTTATTGGTCGTTTTCTCGGATTCTTTTACACTTTTTTGTGTTTGTTTTTTTACACTTTTTCTAGGTCGTGAAACGCTCTGCTTTGAAGGTTGCTTCGTTTTAGGCGCTTCTTGATCAGGTGAAGACTTCCCATTTGATTTGGTCGACTTTGGCTTTGGTTCAACCTTCACAGCATCAGATGTTTGAAGTGGCATTGGTATTGAAATCTCATCCATGATCTCTTTCGTTATGATAGTCACCTGATCAACAGCCGATTTGAGGTCATGGTGAGGCGTTTTTCCACAGAAGAGGTTTACAACAACACCCTCGCGTTTTACAACCTCAATAGCTGGGATGAAATCTGAGTCACCCGCAAGGATTGATGCATGAGTTATAAGTCTTTTGGTCGAGAGTAGCACAAGGTCAACTCCAAACATGAGATCAACCCTTTTCTGCTCGAAGATAGGTTTACCTTTTTCATCCTTACCTCTGTACTGCAATTGTCCAAGTCTGTTTTCAAATCTCGGTACTCCCTCAATACGCTTTAGATATTGCCCTCTCTCATCATAGAACTGCTTCTGTTTGTCAGTCGGATTCTCAACCTCATATGGTGGGCAGTGGTAATAGTACGACCTCAATAGATCAAACTCTCCTGTCATAAGCATGGAAAGTTTCTGAAAATCTATCAGTCTCCCAGGAAACTCATTCCGCAGAAGGGCATCAAGATACCCTCCATCAATAAAATTAGCGATTCTGTTCATACAAGTTAAAGGCTACACTAGGATTGGGGTTTTACAAGTGCCACAACACATTACATCTCCCGATAATCTCGGGATGATTCTGGACTTTCCAAAAATTTATAACACTGTAGGGACAAGGCTACCCAAATCACTAACCAACCGATGGACACACCAAGATCATCTGTATTCAAAGTTGTTTGTAAATAGTCTAATGGACTTCCTGCCAATATCCTTTTAGCACTCTTTCCCAGTCGAACCAAGAGTACACCAAAAAAAATAAACCTGGAAACGGCAGCTCCTTTTGTGATAAGAACACAATGTAGGTGAATTCTATTAACTTCTTTTAAAAAAGAACGGCTTATTCAAAGTGACTTCTCACCCAGGTTATTGCACTCGTCCACTGTGGATTTGATTCAACTGTAAAGTCATCAACAATGTTTTTTAGAGTGGGTATGGCGCTGCAATCGTCCATTTCTATCTTTTTGCCAAGGTTAGGATTGAGTCTAAGGTAGTTGTCTCCAAGAAAACTTTCATTCTGTTCGGTGTTTACCTCAGAACACGCTCCATCGAACATCATAGAGAAAATTGGCATCCTGTTGTTTTTATCTGGACCAAGACCCCAGAACTTTAGTCCACATCTATATGGATTACCAACTTCATCGGCAGTCATTTTGTTACAGATAAAACCAACACCAACTGACAGGAAGTCAATATTTTCCAGAGATGCCTTCTTCGTTTTGAGTACTGTTGAAAGAGCAATTGTAGATGGATTGTTGGCAAACACCCCGCCATCAACACAGTAGCCAAAACCCTCAAGCATATGGGGAGGGAAATATGTGGGTGCAGCGCTTGTTGACAACGCCGCCTCAATGTTGGAAACCGACTGATTCATACCATAAAGATTTGTCAAATATATTGGTAACCATCTACCAATATTTTGATTATCCAACTGAAAGGTCGTGGCAAACACTTCCTTCGACAAATCGGAGAGGTTTTTGGGAGTGCCAAGGACGTTTGACAACACTTCTTTCAAACCCGTATCAGTGTATTTTACATGGAACAAACCACCAAAAATGCTACATTTTTTGTATGGCTTGAAGATTTTGTTGCAGCTGCAATCGTTGTCATAGATGGACACAACTTCATCGATTGGGATACCAGATGCAAGAGCAATCGCTATTATTCCACCAGTCGACGTACCGGCAAACAAATCCACATTTTGAAGGAACCCCGTTTGCTCATCCAGCCTCTGGACGAGAATGGCTGAAATTAACCCCAAAATACCCCCACCATCGCAGCACAAAACTCTGTATCTTGACCCCATATTCGTCTCTCCTTGAGTGTACTTTTATTCCTGAGTGAGTTTTATTTCTCCAATTCCACTTCTGACATGTAGTGTCAACAGTGAATCGGCAGTATCATAGACTCTGTTTATATAATAGCCTTTATTTTTTGTAAGTCCAAACACAGACACAGAACCAAGTCCCTGAGACACATCAGCCATGACACCCATTGCGGCAGGGAGTTTAACAGTGGTTGCGCCGACCCCTCCCTTTATCCATACCTCCACATTTCTATCCCAGTTGCCAGCGAGATTAACTTTCGTCTCACCCGCTCCCATATCAAGCTTCACATTATTTAGGTTCAGATTTGAAAGGTCGAAATCCAATTCGCCCGCACTACATCGGATTGACAAATCAAGCAATACATCGTTGTTTAGTTTCAAGTCCCACTTGCTTCCTCTGAAACTGAAAAATCCTGTCGTAAGGTTCTGGTCAAGAATCAGATGACCTTTGTCCTTGTTGTACTTATATATCGCCCTCGGCTCAGATTTTCCCCAGGTGGTTGAATATATGGCATTGAGAAGATCGCTGCCACCCCCAGAAAGAGTGAATTTTCCGGCTGCAAAAAAGATCTCAACCAGTGCACTCGAAACACCCTTCAAGTCAACGCTCTGTCGCGACTGAGCCACTTCTCCACCGCCTTTATTGTTTATATTGGATTATTGAGCCAAATTGGCACGTAGATGTCAATAAAATAACCGTCGGAATAGACTGTCCACCAATTGCATACCCAACTTCCTAACGCATTGGACACAAAAAAAGTTCAAGAGTTTATTATCGGAGATTGAATCTATACCATTAAGACTTGACAAAAATATTTGATGATGACAAAATATACACAATTCTTCCCGAGGAGTTGAGAGATGAAGTATATTGACATAATTGTTATTGGTGGCGGTCCAGCGGGGCAAATAGCCGCAACTACCGCAAAGAGCGAGTACAAGGACAAATCGGTTGCAATCATCACCGAGAAACTCGACATGCTAGTCCCTTGCGGGATTCCGTACATTTTTCATGACCTCGGTTCAACAGAAAAAAACCACACTGATGCAACGGGCATAAGAGATGTTGGAGGAGAGCTGATTATTGACAAGGTCACAAAAATTGATAGAGCAGGGAAAACACTCTCAACAGTTGAGAATGGTGATATATCCTACGACAAGCTTATTTTTGCAACTGGTTCTCTGCCTGTGATTCCAACATTCATCAAAGGTTTCGACACACTCGGTTCGCACATAGTCCAAAAAGAATACGACAGTATGGACACCATAAAAAAGGCCGTCGATGACTCAGAGAAGGTGGTTGTGATAGGTGGTGGATTTGTCGGGTGCGAGTTTGCGGAGCAGATTGCAAAGGATGGGAAAAAAGTCACACTTATCGAAGCACTCCCTCACTGCCTGTCAAAATCATTCTCAGACAGCGTTTGCACTGAGGCAGAAAAGGCTCTCAGAAATATTGGTGTTGACGTTAGAATCAACACAAAAGTGACAGAAATCACAGGAACAGACTCAGTTGACAAGGTTTGTCTCTCAACTGATGAATGCATTGACGTAGATACGGTCATCATCTCAGTCGGTTTCAAACCAAATTCAGAGTTGGCGAAAAACTCTGGACTGGAGATAACAAACAGCGGAGCAATCAAAGTTGACAACTATATGAGGACAAACGACGAGAATATCTTCGCAGTTGGAGATTGCTCATCAACTCAAGGTTTCATAACTGGAAAACCGGATAATATCATGCTTGCGTCAACCGGCACAGCAGAGGCAAGAATACTTGGTCATAATATTTACAACATCAAATTATCCAGGAAATTCCAGGGAACTCTTGGTATCTTCTCAACAAAAATCGGTGGCATTGCCTTCACATGCGCTGGCGCAAACGAGAGAATGGCAGATGAGGCAAATATTGAATACGTGCAAGGAGTCTTCAAGGGGATAGACAAACATCCCGGCAGGTTTGAGGACACCTCAAGGATTGGAATCAAACTTCTTGCCTCAAAGTCCGACGGAAGAATCATTGGAGCTGAGGTATGGGGCGCTCATACGGCAGGAGAGATAATTAATATCGTCGGAATGGCAATCCAGAACGGAACTACCGTTTTCGATCTGTTGACCTATCAAATTGGCACACACCCACTCCTCACAGGACCACCCACTGGCTATAGTGTCATCAAGGCTGCCGAGATGATCTACTCTAAACTCACAAACTGAAGAGGAGCACATCTCCGAAGAAAAACGCAAAGGATTTGTTGACAACTGGCACTCTCACAGCTAGATTGTCACCTGTTGCGGAGAGGTGGCCGAGTGGCTTAAGGCGTTCGCCTGCTAAGCGAGAAACTGGTGTTAAACTGGTTCATGGGTTCGAATCCCATCCTCTCCGCCACTCTTTTCTCTGCATGAGGTTTCAAAGAACCTCTCGGTGCAAGATAATCTTCGGGTGCCTTCTTCTTCCAAAGAATCATTGTTGTGGCCGTGTGTTGTTTTTGATTTGAAACTCTTTCTTCCTTGCGAACAAATATGCCCCAACGGTTAGAATGGCGTACAATGCCACAATAGAGAACATTTGATATGTCTGGTTACAAAACTCATAGTACAGGATTAATACGCTGCTCATCAACAATATCCCCATTGCTAGCAATGTGAGGATAGTTGATGATTTGGTTTGTACCCTGATCTTGTAGTTCGCAAGAGCCATCAGAAATGACACTAAGAGAAACGTAATACTGCCAAACTCTAGAATCAGCTCCAATCCGCCAACAAGTATTAGCAAACTTGAAATGCACGCCATGGTGATCACAGCGTTTTGAGGTATCCCATTCTTCCTATTCGATAGTTTGGCGGGTAAGTAACCATTTTCAGAAACGACCGACACCTGTCGAGATGAGCCAAAGAGTGTTCCGCTGATGGCACTGCTTGTTGCGAGAATTGCTCCGAGTATAACCAGGTTCGATCCAATTTTTCCAATCACCGCTCCAGCTCCTGCGGCAAGTGCATACTCCTTGTTCATAATGATGTCTTTGGCAGGAATCGCCAAAGCCGCACCGACTGATATCAGGACATAGATAACAATGGCGAGAGTGATGGACAAATAAATGGCTCGTGCGATATTTTTATCAGGATTTCGCATTTCTTTTACGGCGTTGATCACCAATTGAAAACCTTCATATGCAACAAAAGTAAGTGACGAAACAATTAGCACACTAATGAAGCTTATTTGACCAGCATCTTCCGCTAGTCCTTGCATAAAATTAGAAAGGTTGGGAGCACCAAAATGAATCAGGATGACAGAGATTATCACCAGGATTATTAACTTGGTGTAGACCATCAGGTCTTCAATTTTCCCCATACCCCTGACACTCCACACATTTACTAAAGTGAACAGCAGAATAATACCAACTGCAACCAATTTACGTATCCAGATATCATTGGCAAAAGCGAATCCACTTATTGCATAGGACGAAAATGTGTATGCATACAAAGCAAGGGTGCTGATATATCCAAAAATTACAACCCATCCAATCGCTGAGGAGGCAAAATGCGACCGTGGATAGGTTCTCTTGAAAAAGGAGAAGGTCGCACCCTCATCTCGATAAAACTCACCCAGTTTCACATATGAGTATGCAGCCAGTATTGCGATTGCACCACCAATGGCTATTGCCACAGGGGTTAGGTTGCCAACAAGAGAGACAGAAACTCCAAGAACAGTAAATATCCCTCCGCCAACCATCCCACCAAGTGCGATAGCCACCAGCTCAAGTAACCCTAAGCTCTTGTTACGTTTTCTATGCATGATATGTCAATCCATTCCTAGATATGCAGGAGGAGACAGATACCCCGCCCAGGTATCCAATGTATATTTGTACACAATCACTGCAAACTAAATCACAAACATACACAGAATATTTACACTAACCAAAACTATCTGAGCATATAAACTGGACATTTAAGGTGGAGATAACAAGAATCTCCCATTCACCCTCAGGCACGCTATATTTTAACTTCCATCACAAAAACAAAATCTTAACAACTCAGGGTAGTCAAATATAATCAACCCAGGTGAGAAAGATATTCGTTTTTTCTATCATTGCTTTGCTTATAGCGCAAAGCTTCGCATCAACGGGAATCGCCGGAGAGACACCGACGGGAGAGTCGTGCATATGGGCAACCTTCAGGGGTAACAACCAGAGAACAGGTGTTGCGGCTGACTCATGTGTGGTAGATTCGACAGATTTCAAGCTGAAATGGTCGTTCAGAACAATTGGCGGAGTTGAATCATCTCCTGTTTACACAAACTCTAGGGTCTACGTCGGGTCATACGATGGTAACATGTACTGTCTCGATGCGGAGAATGGTGAACAAGTTTGGAGCTACAAAACAGGAGGGGGGATAAAATCATCGGCTTGTGTTGGTGGAGACAAACTCTTCTTTGGCTCGTTTGACTCAAACCTTTACTGCCTTAGTGCAAGCAATGGAACGTTACTATGGCAGCTTGAAACGGGTGATTCAATTGCCTCATCTCCGATTGTGCAGGATGGGTGCGTATTCTTTGGCTCCAATGATGGTTATATCTACTGTATCCACACAGAAACTGGGGTGGAGAAATGGTCATACAAGACTGACGAGGCAGTTGAGAGTTCTCCTGCAATCTTTGAAAAATATCTCTGTGTGGGATCGTCTGATGAGCAGCTTTACTGCATAAACGTCGATAGCGGGGAACTGATTTGGTCAAGACGGGTATATGGGCAGATCGTCTCAACACCCGCAATCTACCAGGGATATGTTTACTTTGGTTCGACCGATAACTACGTTTACTGCTGTAATTTGGAAGATGGCAAATTGATGTGGAGGCACAAGACAGGCGATTCGATTACGTCATCTCCATCAATCACAAACGGGATGGTCTACATTGGCTCCAATGATTACTATCTCTACTGTCTCGACACAACGAGCGGTAAGCAGCAATGGAAAACACCAGCGAAGAACGAGAAAATCGTCTCTTCGCCAACTTGTTTTGGCGAGAAGCTACTCGTTGGCACTTGAGACACAAACGTCTACTGCCTGGATGGCAGAACGGGTGAAATAGAGTGGGGATTTCAAACGAATGGAGTGGTCAGGTCTTCTCCGTGTGTGTGGAACGATAACTTCTGCGTTGGATCATACGATGGTGTGGTTTACTGCTTCACATCAAGAAAAGGAGGAGACAATAAACCTCCGGATGACAATGAAGAAATCGAAATACCAGCAACAAATAAACCTGACACAGTGTTATGGGAGAGTGTTGATACCAATATTTTCAAGCATCTTGTCGGATTGACACCAGATGGGAACATAATAGTAAAGAGTGGGAACATATCGTGTCTTGACGGACAAACGGGGGAAACACTCTGGAGATTCGAAAAGAATAACAATCTTGCGTTTGTCATCGGGAACACAGTCGCAGTATTTGGTGACCAGTTCGTTTGTGGGTTGGACGCTGACGATGGTCAGGTAATCTACGAGGTCAATTTGGAAAATCTCCAAACGGATTCCGACTCAGAGGAAAAACAATTCCACATAAAGATAGACAACACCGTATTCATCAAGTCTGGTGGCAAATACATTGCTATCAATCTATCAACTGGCGAGGTAGATGGGGAGATTAAGCTCAAAGATATACAAACACCAATCTTGAAAAATCAGCAAAAGATTGGGTACATTGAGGACGGAACCATACACGTTATTTCTCTGAAGCCTGGAAGCGGTATCCAATCATTCACTCTCGATACGTCGGACGAAAAAACAAAAGGGTTTGTCGAAGACATCCAAGCAGTCAGAGGCTGTCGTGAAATCACAGGTTGGATTACAAACGAAATACTCTATCTGTCAACAAATACTGGTAATATCGATATCATCGATCTAGAGGGTGGCAGAGTCAGGGAAAGATACACAGGTATTATCAGCTCAACGACCAACAAAAACTGCCTCTTCATATCAGACAAAACCACTCTTGCTTGCATCGACAAATCCGATGGCAACATCAAGTGGCATATCAAAAGGAACAAAGATGACGCCTTCGACCCAATCGCAACAGCCGGGGACGAGTTGATTGTGAGGTCAAATAGACACCTTTTGAGTATTGATGTAAAAACGCGGAAAACTAACTGGATTGTCAGGCTCCCTCACAAACCTCTGTACCAACTCAGACAAACCAGCATACTGTTTGATGGTAAGAGATTTTTCACAAGCAGCAGCCAGTATGTAACCTGCATTAGTAGTGGGAACGAAGTAACAACAAAAACCATTGGCAGAGCTTCTTGGTGTCATAATTCACGCTAAATAATCAACGGATTATAGTGCAGAAGTGGGTACAGTGAATCTGGGGATTCTCTCTAGTAGGGGATGTGCCTTCGGAAACAATCCTGACGGCAAGAAGAATAACGAAACGAAAGACCAGGCGAGTACTACGCTCCGGGACAACTATTGTTCTTCTGCGTTTATACTCCAGAGCAGCCACTTGCCAGTCTTGTTGCTTACCGTGTATTTCCCAATATTTTTTGACACGGTTGCCTCACCGTGTACATTCAAATTGATTTCAAAAGAGACATTGACAAATCGAAATCCATCATTTTCTTTGTAAATCTCAATACCGACAATCTCAGGCACACCATAGGACACAAGTGTTTTTGCCTCCGCCCATGCGGACTCGAAATCAGACAAACTCGGTTGAAGCTCAGAGAATGGGGAACCTTCCTCAATCAGATTCCAGGCATTCTCATAATCTCCGTTGCTGCAAAACGAAAAATATTCCAAAACAACCCTTGAGGCTTCGTGTGTTGTGGGGTTCGCTCTGTGGATTGCCTCATCAATCTCTGACCTAAATGCTCCATAATCAACCATCTCGTGAATCTGATCCCATCCAATATCAGGCGTATCAGTCGATTCGCAACCAATTAGAACGGGGGGAATCACCAAAAAGATAATCAAGCAAACGGCTAGAAAAACATTTCTCATGGAACGATTCTATAATAGGGCAGCCAGAAATCAAACAAGGTTGACCACGCTAACAACACATGTACAGTCATACCATGAAGAAATTTAGCATTGTTCTGTTGGTTATCTTTCTTGCGTCGTGTGTGGGAATAGCTGATTTTTCGAGTGATTTTATCGGCTTGAAGTACCCATCTGATTGGACGGTCGGGAGAGTCAATCCATACTCCGAACTTGTGATCATAGAGGTCAAAACGAACCCAAATGATTCTCTTGAGTCCATGATTCATGAATACCAAAGCTCTATGACCGACTCGTCTGTGACGTTTACGGATAACAGCGTGATTCTGGAGGGATTTGTGGACAATCCCCCTAACACGCCATTTATCTCGGTCAAAGATATAATGATGACCCAAAGAGATGTAGATATCGAGAGGGAAAGGCTACTTCAAACTGACCCCACTCTGACCGATTTACAAATTGTCAACGAATTGGCGAGAATCAACGTTGCCCAGATAGCACTGATTCTAGCGGATGCGCAGCTCAATGGACTCACTCCCAATAACGATGAAATCGACAAGGAATTGAATCTTGTATACTCAGAGGCAACAAGGCAAGGCTCAACCAAGGAACAATTTCTTGGCTCATGGGGAATCACAGAAGAGGAGTTGAAATTTCAGATAGAGCAGAAACTGACTTACAGCAAGGTCTTACGTAAGCTAAAGGCAAATAATAACGATATATCAGAAAGCGAATTGGCAACAAAGCACATAGACGATTTAACAAGCACGTTCGAGATTGATGAATTCCCAGGCACAACTGTTTTGACACGAGTAGAGATATTAGAAGATGATGGGAATTTGATTATTACTTCCACCTACTCTGATGGCAATGAACTATCTGATACCACAAGAGAGATTGTGAATTCAATAGAAATTAGACATAACAAAGATGTCTATGATGCAATTTTTATTTTCTCAGCTCCACCGATTGAGTGAAGCGCAAAACGATAACAAGTTAATTCGCATCAGTTGACAAGCTTAAAACTAATCCTAAACTCATAGTTCGCGTTGCGGGATAGAGCAGCCTGGTAGCTCGTCGGGCCCATAACCCGGAGGTCGTTGGTTCAAATCCAACTCCCGCAACCATTTTTTTGCCCCAATCCCCGCCCACGTAGCTCAGGTGGTAGAGCACATCCTTGGTAAGGATGAGGTCAGCAGTTCGAGTCTGCTCGTGGGCTCCAGCCAGAGATGTTTACGTGACTGCGCCAGTCTCCCTTTTCTGTTTTTATTCTCAATGTGTAAACCGCTTTTCAATAACATATGTTTGGTGGATTCGTTTGTGATGGTTCTTTCTTTGTGTGTATAACTTGCACATCAATGATATTCTTACCTGTTTTTCAACATCCTTTACTGTGCTTTTCTCAGAACAAAAGGATAAACCACATTAACACCAGTCGGGACTGGTTTTATATAGGTATCAATGTAGGCATTTCTACAGTTGACTATGTCGAGAAAGGTAGTATAAATATGCGACGCAAAGAAAAGTGGATACGCTTTTGCGTAGGCGGCTCCACGACATGGAAAGTGGCTGAAGATGCGGTAGGCACACCGACTGTTTAGTGATGTAAGCGCACTACAGGGGGGTTCGTGTGGGTGCGCATTGATGCCATTTCAATAAGGAAAAAGGAGTTTACAAATGGCAAAGGAAAAATTCGAAAGAACTAAGCCACACGTCAATGTGGGAACAATCGGACACATTGACCATGGAAAGACCACATTGACAGCTGCCATCACAAAGGTGTTGGCGTCACTTGGCCACACAGAAGCAAAGGCATTTGATGAGATTGACAACGCTCCAGAAGAGAAAGCACGTGGCGTAACAATCAACATCCACCACACAGAGTATGAGACAGATTCTAGGCACTACGCCCACATCGACTGCCCCGGCCACGCCGACTATATCAAAAACATGATCACAGGAGCAGCTCAGATGGACGGAGCTATCCTCGTTGTAGCAGCAACAGACGGCCCAATGCCACAGACAAGAGAGCACCTCCTCCTTGCACGTCAGGTTAACGTTCCAAGGATCATCGTCTTCCTCAACAAGTGTGACATGGTAGACGACGAAGAACTCATTGAGCTCGTTGAGGTTGAGATTCGTGACCTTCTCTCCAAGTACGAGTTCCCAGGCGACGACCTTCCAGTCGTTCGTGGTTCAGCTCTCAAGGCTCTTGAGGCAGAGGGTGACCTCTCAGCTGCCAACCCAGACACGAAGTGCATTTGGGATCTTGCAGAACAGCTTGACACATACATCCCAGAGCCAGAGAGACCAACAGACAAGCCATTCCTTATGCCAATTGAGGACGTCTTCTCCATCACAGGTCGTGGCACCGTTGTCACAGGCCGTATCGAGAGAGGAATCATCAAGGTTGGTCAGGAAGTCGAAATCATTGGTATGACAGAAGAGAGAACAAAGTCAGTCTGCACAGGCGTCGAGATGTTCAGAAAGCTTCTTGACGAGGGTCAGGCTGGAGACAACGTTGGTCTTCTTCTTCGTGGAATCGACTACAAGGAAGTTCAGAGAGGACAGGTCGTCTGTGTTCCAAAGTCAGTCAACCCACACACCAAGTTCAAAGCCCAGGTCTACATCCTTTCCAAGGAAGAGGGCGGAAGACACAAAGCATTCTTCACAGGTTACAGACCACAGTTCTTCTTCAAGACAACCGACATCACCGGTGGAATCAAGCTTCCAGAGGGTGTTGAGATGGCAATGCCAGGCGATGACGTCCTCATGGATGTTGAGCTTATCGTGCCAGTTGCCATGGAGAAGGGTCAGCGCTTTGCTATCCGTGAGGGTGGAAGAACAATCGGCGCTGGTGTTGTAACAGAGATTGCGGAGTAATAACAAATGAGAGAAAAGATAACACTCGCTTGTACAGACTGCAAAAGCAAAAACTACGTCTCGATAAAGAACAAATCAAACAATCCTGACAGGATTGAAATGAAGAAGTTCTGCAAAAACTGTGGAAAACACACAACACACAAAGAGACAAGGTAATTAGATAAGTCCAGCTTGTTTCTGGAGAAACACATCAACAAATCCCCGGTCAAACGTCGACCGGGGATTTTGCATTTTGTCGCCAAATATTCTATATTGCCTGTATGACAAAAGACGATGCTATAAGTTTACTCGGGTGGACAAGGGAGAGATTACTTAGAATTCTTGAGGGTTTGCCAGATTCATTTCTTGACTTCAAACCAAACTGCGAGATACCAAAGTCCACAAAATACAACAAACCATACTCAATTCTATCCCATATCGGATGGGTGGAAAATTACTGGATTCAAGAGAAAATCAGGAAGAGTTCTATTGACAAGATACACTGGGCATTCAGGGGCAAGGGTGTATCCGATATCGTTACCGAACTTGAATATATTCGCTCAGAGACAAACAATTGGCTGAAAAACCTAGAAGTAGAAGACCTCAATATCCCCTATTCGAGCAGAGCAAAAACCAACATCTCTTGGATAGTGTATCATGTTGCTGAACACGAGGCGCACCACCTAGCTCAGATTGATATGCTTGCAGGATTTGCTGGGATAAAAACACCTTGGGTTTAAACAGTAAGTAGGTCTTGATAGGTGAATGCAAATGACTGCAAGAACATCCTTTTTTGGACAAGAGAAAAACTACTCAAAACTCTTAAGCATATCCCAAACAAATTACTAGATATAGGTCATGACTTTCAGTATCCAAAAGGGGAAGTCTGCACAAGTGTTCGTAGCATTTCTCTCTCACATGATCTGTGCAGAGTATGCATGGATAATCGGTGTTTATTACAATAAAAAAATAACAAGAGTTTCTGGAATCTGGATGGATTGAAAAAAACCATAACAATCGACAGATTGTCAGAGATAAGACAAAAACTCTTTATGTAATAGAACAGAACAAAGATTCAAGTAATTTTGACACCCTAGTCAATGAGCGAACAGGGAAGAGCTTGACTTGGATTATTTATCATGTTGCAGAACACGAAGCTCATCATTTAGGTCAAATTTGTCAGTTGGCAGTACAAAGTGGAAGAAAATTTTCGTGGATATAGTCGAAGCTGACCATTGAGAACAATAATGACAAACTATGAAGTTGGTTGTTTGACTCTTTATTCGCTCTTGGTTGATGAAATGTCGGACTTAGTGGTTATATAGAACACCTCATAAAGATTTCTTTTATCATTCTGATCCTCTGACCATACAAAATGTAAACAGTCAGATGAATCAACAGCAATTCTACAATACCACGGACTATTGGAATCAATAACTCGTGCATTAATTGGATCTGTTGTATAAAGCTTATCATTGTAGCAAAGCCAATTCATGCCATCCCAATGTATATACATAATGCCCCCACCAGTTGATGATGCCCAGCTAATATGAGGATTATCGTTCTTATCCAATACAAAAAAGGGATTATAATTATAGCTTTTTTGGTAAAAGTTAAATCCACTTATAGTTGCACTTTGAAATGATTGATATGGATCATACGCACTACCATCAACACAAATCCATTCTTGTCCATTCCACCTTATATACATAATTGCGCTACCATAAATAGCAAATGGTAAACAATTCCAAACAATGTGAGGATTTCCGGAAGAGTCAATTTGGATTACTGACGTGCTCATTTCATCAAACCACATTATAAAGTTACCTATATTTGCATTATCTGAAGATGGATTATAAACCTCATTATTCATCGTGAGCCAATCAACACCAGACCACTTTACAAGATAAACACTATTTTGACTCCTCATGTCAATCCAAAGAATATATGGGTAACCATCCTCATCTAAATCAAAGGTTAAAGAAGGTTCGTACAACAACTCACTTCTACTAACATTTGAGTTCCCAATACTTGGATCGAAAACGTTATTTTCAACTGTTTTCCATTCACCTTTATACCATTTTATATAGTGCACATTGCATTTGTTATCGTAGGAGTGATCTTCCCATAAAATATGAGGATTATCTTCTGCATCAACAATCAATTCTGAGTTCCAAGATAAACCATCATTTCTACTTATATTCGCGTTAAGTGTTTTAGGATTATACAATTCACCCTCTGCAGTCATCCAGTTTGAACCATTCCATCTTAAATAGAAGATCTCTCTGGAATTTTTTTCATTCATATCGTTCCAAACAATATGTGGGTAGTCAAAGGAATCTAGAACAATAGTTGGTCTTTCAGACCAACTATCATTTTCACTGATATTTGCATTACCAGTTTCCGGATTGTAATTATCCCCATTCGCAGTAACCCAGGAATAACCATTCCATCGTATATACATAATATCAATATTCCCATAACTAGAATCTTCCCATACAACATGGGGGAAACCTTGAGAATCAACTGCTATTGAGCTAACTCCTGAATAATCTTTGTTATTACTAATATTTGCATTCCTTGACTCTAAATCAAATTTTTCTCCTGATGTAGTCACTAAACAAATAGAGCAATCTTCAAAATCATCAATTGACTGTGCTGAAGACAATGTCATACTTGAACCATTCACAAAAAGAACAATCATAACCACAGACAAAACAACAACCATAATTTTCTTCACAACATTCCTCCTAACCCATTATAGAATTATGTTATGGTTTTACGAAGTTAAATTCAACGATTGTGTAGGTGATAAATTGGAAATATCTACAACAACAATATTAAATGGAATCTATACAAAAACCGAGTCTACTTGGAAGACTTTTTTGTAATTGAAGCAAGAAAAATAGATAGGAAATAATTAATCTACGAATTCAATAAACGACGGGCCCAACGGTGTTGGCAATCCTCTTTTTATACCTGGAAATTTCGAGATTAAGATTTCCGCTGTGATGCCTACAACGTTACCTTCGTCATCAAGATGACCTGCAAAAAGTTTACTGTTCTCATAATCAAGAAGAGCATGAACGTGAGCTTTCCAACCACCATCTTCTTTCGGCTCAACATTACCTGAGGCAACGATCAACTCACAAGCACCGCTGTACTCCTTGATTGGGGCATAAACGATACCCTTTTCGGACGAAACAACAGAGGTTATCCTGACTTTGCGAAGAGCTCCGATGCAGGAGGTGATAAATCCAGAACCAAAACCAGACTCATCACAGGCCTGGACGAGTGATCTCATAAAATCATCTCCAGGCCTGCAAACTATTGCTAAAGTATTCTTGTCAGTTGAGAGTCGCCAATCCATCGAGAGGTTATTCCGCGGATGTCTCTGCGCCTTCGCCCTCGGCTCCTTCTCCACCTTCTGCGGCTGCACCACCCTCAGCAGTGGTGGTCTCTTCAACTCTTCTTGGAGCTCTGACCACAAAGATTGTGACCTGTCCAGGCGTCTCAAACACAATGCCAGGTCTCTCGTCGAGATCCCTCACGTGAACAAGCTCGCCGATTTCAGCAGCTGTAACATCAACATCAACAGACGATGGGATATCCTCAGCCAAACCCTTAACTCTAATGTTAAAGAGTCTCTGCTCAAGACGACCGCCCACCTTTGTACCAGCAGCAATACCATTAAGATGAATCGGAAGATCAACCTCAATTGGTTCAGATGGATTGATTGCCAGGAAGTCAACGTGAAGAAGCTTTCTTGTGATGTCGTCGACCATATAATCCTTGACAAGGGCCGCATGATGCTGTCCTGCAAACTCGAGGTCAAAAAGTAGCGTCCTGAGTCCTTTTCGAGACATCTTTACAATGTCCTTCTCATTCAACTTGATTGATATTGCGCCATCGACGTTCATACCATAAAGAACAGCCGGAACCATACCTGACGCACGCAGCTGAGAGTTGCGACCTTTTGTGGAAGTATCTCTTGCCTCTGCTGTGAATGTAACTCTCTCCATATCAGTATCTCCTTACATAATGCATTACAATATCTACATCGAGACTTCGAAAAGTGCCGATATCGACCGATGGTCTCTTATACGCATAATTGCCTCTCCAATCAAGGGCGCTACGGAGAGAACTTTAATCTTCTTGGATTTTATTATACCTGGAATGCTCAGAGTATTGGTAACAACACACTCAATTATTGGAGAATCTTCAATTCGCTCAAGCGCTTTTCCTCCAAAGAAACCATGTGTGGCACAGGCGTAAATATTCTTTGCGCCGTTTTTATGTGCCTCCATAGCTGCTGTTACAAGTGTTCCGCCAGTCTGGATGATATCATCAACAAAAATAACATCCTTACCCTCTACATCTCCAATAAAGTATTGAGACTCAACAACATCGTCTGATGGACGATTTTTCGCAAGAATAGCCACAGTCCCATTCATGCCACTGGCAAAGAGATTGGCTCGTTTAACTCCACCGATGTCTGATACGGCAACCGGACTGGTTATTCCTTTTTTCTGAAAATAGTTTGTAAAAATGAGCATTGCGGTAAGGTTATCAAATGGGATATTGAAAAATCCCTGAATCTGGTTTGCGTGGAGGTCGATTGTAAGAACCCTTGACGCTCCAGCCACAGTCAGGATATCAGCCATCAGCTTTGCTGTGATTGGTTCCCTTGCGTGGCTTTTTCTGTCCTGTCTCGAATATCCGTAGTAAGGCATAATAATGTTAAGCGATTCCGCTGAGGCCCTCTTCAGGGAGTCCATCATAATCAGGAGCTCCATAATATTGTCAGACGGCGGGTTGGTGGACTGGATGATATAGCAATCCTCCCCTCTGACGTTTTCCTGGGGCCACGCTTTTATCTCACCATCGCCAAATTTTGTGACGTTCATCACATTGAGAGGCTGATGCATATAATCACACACCTCGGCAGCAAGTGCCGGATTCGCTGTGCCCGTAAATATCTTGACTGCGCTCACAACATTCACCTCCCGTTTATCCATTCTTGTTTGCTTGTTTCTGGGCATTCTTCCTCTTGCCCCATCCCTTTACAACACGCACTTCTGACCTTTCGATGGCAAGGTCACCAGGTTCAACGCTCTTTGTGACTACAGAGCCAGCGCCTGTATACGAATCATCACCAAGTTCAATTGGGGCTACAAGCATGGTATCAGAGCCTGTGAATACTCTGTTACCAATCTTCGTCTTGTGTTTATTCACTCCGTCATAGTTGCAGGTGATTGTGCCAGCTCCAATGTTGACATCCTCGCCCATCTCTGTGTCACCAATATACGACAGATGTGGCACCTTCGAGCCTTTACCAATAATACTCTTCTTGAGGTCAATAAAGCAACCGATTTTGGCGTTTTCCTTCACTTCCACTGGAGGCCTCATCCTAACAAATGGCCCAACGGAAACATTGTCCTCAATCGTTATCCCCTTGTCGTCGCCAATGAGGTAGACAAAAGGACCGATGTTACAGTTCTTACCGATTGTGATTTTCCCGGAGAGATAGCTGTTAGGATGTATGGTTGTGTCTTCACCGATTGTAACATCTGATTCGATATATGTCGATTTTGGGTCAATGATTGTCACACCGTCCAAGCAGAGATCGCGAATCCTCTCCTCTAGCATATCCGCCGCAATCTGAGCTAGGTGCCAACGGTTATTGATTCCACGGTATTCTTCTAGGTCATTGGATTTTACTGAGAGAATAGACTTTTTTTGATCATGCAGAATCGAGATAACATCGGTCAGGTAATATTCATGTTGATCGTTATCCGGAGTGATTTTTTCTAGAGCCTGCCATAAATCTGTTATCGAGAAGAGGTAAACTCCTGTGTTGACTTCGTTTATCATCTTCTCTTCAACCTGACAGTCTCGCTCCTCAACAACACCCTTTATGTTACCCCAGGAGTCCCTAAGAATTCGACCATAGCCGGAGGGATCTGGCACTTTCGCCGTTAGCATGACGGCTGATGGGCTTTCCTTTTCGGCAAGTGAAATTAGTGAGTCTAGGGTTTCTTTCTTCAGAAGAGGTGTGTCACCACAAAGCACGAGCAGGTAGCCAGGTTTGTCCTCAAATGTCGTTCTGGCTTTCATGACAGCATCGCCAGTGCCAAGTTGGGATGGTTGTGGGATGTAGTGATACTTCTCGCCAAGTGTTCTTCTGACATCGGCTGCGCCATGCCCAACAACAACGGCAACATCAGAAACGCCTAGTGATTCAACAGTATCAAGGATATAGCAAATCATAGGTTTTCCAAGAATCGTGTGGAGAACCTTTGGAGTGCTTGACTTCATGCGAGTGCCGATTCCCGCCGCCAAAACAAGGGCTGATACCTTCATGTTGCTCCTTGGCTGGGGAGGTAGGATTCGAACCTACGGTCACGGCTCCAAAGGCCGCTGCCTTACCACTTGGCCACTCCCCAAAGAGATACCGAACTAATGATTTTAATGAATGGACAAATCACGTCAAGGAAGCAAACTCCAACATAGGGTCGACTCGTTTGCCATCGCTGGCGATTCTCTTGTTTAATAAGACAAACTTAAACCATGTAAAACACATGTGTGTATTATGGGTTGAGTCAATTATGAGAAAAACTGCCTGTATTGTTGTAATCGCGTTGATGTTGGTTCTGCCGCAAGCGTTTGTCCGTGGGGAGCTCTATGAGTGGCCCCAACTAGGCAAAAACGCAATGCGGGAAGGCATCGCAGATGTGATGCCGGAACTCGACTTGGACATCGTGTGGAAGACGAGTATCAAATCCACAGAGGACGACAAGATAATGAATATCGAGGCATCGCCTATAAGTGATGGGGAGAGGGTATTCATCACCGCATACGACGAGTTGAATTCGAGAGGTAGAATCGTCACAGTCGACCGACTGACAGGCAAAGAGCAAACATTCCTCAGCTCGAATGCTCCTTTTATTGGGACACCCATTATTTTTGATGACTACCTCTACGCCGCATCCGGTTCATATGTGTATAGGCAAAACCTTGATGGACAATCGAACGAATCAATCTTGATAGCTCCAAAACAGCAGGGCAAAGCGAGTGAGTCATCTGGTGTGAACACAGGCAGCAACATCGTATTTGGCGTAAAAGAGGCAGCTTCCAATCTTATTTGTATTGACCCTGAATACGGAGCAAAGAATTGGGAAGCAGACATCAATACAGCAATCGAAAGAGACCTTTGCGCATGGGGTGGCTATGTTTTCGCTGCCGCCATGGATGGACAGATATACGCCGTCGACGAATACACAGGCGATATCGCATGGACATTAAAAACACCATCAAGGGTAAGTTCATCCCTAATGGTGTATGACTCGTACCTGATAGTGCCTTTTGAGAGCAACGGAGTATCTGCTTTTGACATAAGCGATGGGGGGAACGAAATCTGGAACACCCCAACCGATACGCCATCTGTCTTGTCCTGTACAGACGGAAGACTCATCTTTGTTGGGACTGACAGTGGAAAGGTATACGCCATAAGTGGCGAGACAGGTGAGATTGAATGGCAGTATGAGGCTGGCTCAGAGGTCACCTGTGCCCCAATCTATGCAGCGGGACTGATATGTTTTGGTTGTCGTGACGGCAATTTGCATTTTGTGAATTCTGATATTGGAGAGGTTCAGCATCGTATCATGCTGCCTGCCGTTCCCGTCGGTCAACCTCTTCTTGAGAATGACAGAATAATAATTGGATGCGAGAATGGATTGGTTATCTGTCTCGCCAAGGAGGAAGAGGAACCGGAGCCACCACCAAAGAAAGAACCCGTTTCGTCATTGAAGATAATCGCTCCTGACACCGTTGAGGTTGGCAAGGAAGTCGACATCGCAATTGAGGTGTTTAACGCCAGCAAATTGTTTAGAAGCAGCTTCTCATTAATTTACGATTCAACGAAACTTGAATTCATCGATGCAGCACCAGGCAGCTTTTTGCTTGCTGACATGAAACCTGCAAAGCTCGATATCGATAAGATGCAGGATGAACTGATGACACTTGTTCAGCGAGAATCGTTGACTAGGTGTCCTTCGGGCAGTGGCACAATCGTTACATTCAGATTCAAACCACTTGTCCCCGGCACACACAATCTGACAATCATTGATGCAACCAATACAAATGAGTATGACGAGGACGAAACACCCCTTATTGAACCAGACTCGTTTGAAGCAATCGATGCCACAATCCCAGAGGTTGAACTCTTCCTAACGCCTGGATACATCGACCTGGGAATCATCGAGGAGCCAGTGACAGAGACGTTGACACTCACACAAAAAAACGGCGAATCTGAGGAATTTCTTGTGAGGGTATCAGACGAGAATGTTGAAGCGCTTCCCAAAACGGGATGGATTGGCGGCAACGATTTCGTGGAAATAACCGTTACGATCGACCCGGGATTGTTCGAGATGGACACCGTCTATACCCAGACAATCTCAGTCAACATTGCTGGGAGAACACTCAAAACCACAATCATGTTCACAACCCCGCAGACTGATGAACCCGGACCTGAGCCAGAACCAGAGCCGGAACCAGAGCCTGAGCCTGAGCTCCCACCCCCCTGCATTGAAGTTGTTCCAGAAACACTTGACTTTGGCTACATCCCAAGGGGTAGAGAGGTATCGATTGATTTCCAGCTAGAATTTGCAACCGATGGCGAGATTTCAGGCACGATTGAATCCGACAGCAGATGGTTGAGGGTGTCTCCTGTTACATTTAAAACCAGGAGTAAATCAGTGTCTGGTATCGCAACCATTGCGGCATCAGAGCTGCCAGGCGGAGACAAATTCACAGGATACATCATCATCAAATCGAAGGATAATGTTTGCCGCGAAGTTAAAGTTGTTGCCAAGGTGGAAACCCAACCAAAGATTGTGCTTGAAATGGATGTTGGAATTAATAAGGCCCAGATAGGATCTCTCGGTGTCACACTCGATCAACCACCAATAATTCGAAACAGTAGAACTCTTGTACCTATAAGATTTGTGTCCGAGGCTTTTGGCTCAAAGGTTCAATGGGAAGCCTCAACTCGGAAAATCACAATCACCCGATTTGATGATACAATTGTTTTGTGGGTTGGAAAGCGCGAAGCTATCATCAATGGCAGACGGGTTGAACTTGATATTGAGCCATCAATCGAAAACGGTAGCACAATTGTTCCAATCAGATTTATCTCCGAGTCGTTCGGCGCTGTCGTTGAGTGGTTTCATGAGACAAAACATATCACAATCACATATACACCGCCGGTTGATTTTAAGCCATAAACAGACGACAATCTCCTCCCTTTAAATGAACCCGACAACACGGTTTGTTGTAATAAGCGTGTATTAGATATTTCAAAAGGGGTGTTATTATGTGGAGAAGGTGTGCTGTTGTGTTATTTGTTGGGATTTTACTGTTCGCATCGGTAGGGATCGAATTCGGAAATGCCAATTCACCCAGTTACCAAGTTCGGGAGATTTTCGAGGTATGCACCATCACAAAGACAAACCGAAATGTAAACATGATGGGACTTGGTGTTTATGGCGACAATGTCGCTTGGATTGAGGAGTATTCTCAGGATAGGCAGAGGAAGATTGAACTTGTAATTTGCGATATCCCATCTGGTGCCATTAAGATGACTCAAACAATAAACAGCAAGAAATCTTGTATCCCCAGACAGGCAGGAGACTATTTTATTTGGCAAGAAACCAGAGAAGACCGAACTCAAGTGCTCGGATTTGTTGGCTTGTCAGATGAGAATCCAAGTATAGAGCATTTGGAGATTGGCACAAAAATATACACTATTGATGATGGATACATCTATTTTAAGAGGGATGCTTCAGAAGATTTGGCATGCGGTATCTACAAGCTTGGACTTGGTCATCCACTTAATGCAGCACACCTCGTGGTTGAATTGGATAAAAACACTGAAATAAGCTATCTGACTGCATCAAACAACAACTTATCCTGGAGACAAATCTCAAGAACTCCAGAAAAAACTGAAACAACTGCGTATTTTTATAATTTCTACTTTGACACACTGTATACATTCAATAAGAATGTGAGCAATATAATACTGAATGACGACTTTGCATATTATCGAAAAGATGACCAAATCATAAAAATCGACTCAAGAGATCTGAAAGAGACGAGTATATGCAGCGGCTTAGACCGGAATGAGTTGATAGGACTGACTGGAAATGATGGAAGCAGCATTTTGGTTGCTTCCATCTTCAACACCTTCAAGGAAAAAGTTCCAGGTGAACCCTGGTACGGCTATACAGAACAAAATGATAGACTCGCAATCTACAATAAGGAGACAGATGATTTCAGGCAGATTCTCGATCCACCAGGTGACGCATCAATAAGTCTAACGCCCAGCTGCTACACTGGAGAAATGATATGCTATATGACAAGAGAAAAAGTTGATGATGAGGTTATAGGCTCTCTCTGGCTTTATGACGCAAACACGGACGAAAAGTGGAAAATTGCTGAATCAGATAGCGGGAGAACAAGCAATCACTTTCTTTCTGACAAATATCTTCTTTGGATAAAAAGTGAGGCAACAGAGAATGGCAACATAAGGAAACTCATGGGCTGTAAACATTAGAGATAAATAATTCAACGATTTACTCAACTTGACTCGCTGACAATTCAGCGAGTCTTTTTTATATCACAGTCTTCCTGTTTCTCTTTGGTCTCATTCTATCAGCCAGGTCTTTGGCAAGCCTTGTATTGTGATTGAAGACTGCCAGCTTGAATGTGAACAGATCGTATACAGTTCTGATTATTGCAGGCAGGAGCAAAGTGAGAGAAAGCAGACTCACAAGCCATGACACCGTAAAATAAAAACGCAGAACAAAAACGCCCACGATTCCAAGGACAGAAAGCGTCAGATACAGGAAACCCTCCCCTTCACCCATGTAAAGCCTCTGCACGCCAAACAACCCAAAAAAGATCGTGAACACTAGGTTCACATACGTCACTTTTCGTAGTCTAAAGAACTTCAGGGCGAAAGCATATTTTCTCTCCGCGTCCCACCCCTGAGTGTATGTTCTCACAACCTCGTTATCATTCATGAAGGATGCTATACTCTCAACTATTCAGATTTTGGCGAGAAACAGTAGATATTTCCATCAACTGAACCAACATAGATGTTTCCAGACGCGCACGCCGGTGATGACCATATTTTTTCGTTTGTCTTATACTTCCAGGCAACAGATCCATCGCCTGCATTCAAGCAATACACATACGTGTCCTCTGAACAAAACACGACATACGACGAGTTTGCAGCCGACGCGGATGGGTTATTTCGGAGCATGCCAATATCAAAAGCCCATATCTCCCTGCCGGTTATCGAGTTTAGACAATAGAAGAAGCCGTCATTCGCGCCGAAAAAAACCCTTCCATTTGATACGGAAGGCGAAGACGCAACGTCGCCCCCGGTCTGAAACGACCAGGCAAGCTCTCCACTTGAAGAGTCCACGCAATAAAAGAGGTCATCGTACGAGCCAAAATAAACATAGCCGTCAGCTGCTGCCGGGGTTGACGCCACAGCGCCTCCTGTTTTGTATGACCACCTGAGGGTACCATCTGAGTCGTTCAAACAGTATAGGTTTCCATCGTTACTGCCGATGTAAACTTTTTTGTCATAGATGGTAGCAGCCTTATTGATGGCGGCATTTGTTGTGAAACTCCAAATTTCGACTCCTGTTATAGCGTTAAAACAGTACACCTTCTTGTTGAATGCTCCCAGATAAACCCTGTTATCCAAGAATGTCGGATCAGTGAGAGTTGTGCCAATTGAGACTGACCACAAAACCTCTCTGTTCTCAAGTTCCAGGCAATAAAGCTGTCCTGACTCATTGGCAATCACTGCGCACAAACCGATGGTCGAGTCATTGAAAATCACAGGGGTTTTGAGCCTGCTGCTCAAATCGTACTCCCAGTCGAGTCTTCCATTTTTTGCATCCAGGCAATAGAGTTTGTTCTTATATGAGCTGGTGTATACCTTTCCCCCAAAACACACCGGCGACGCCGCAATGGCTCCTCCTGTTGCAAAAGTCCACTCAGGGTCTGTGCTCATCTCAGCGGGAATACAACCATCCGCTACGGCTCCTGTGTGTGTCGCGTCTCCCCCAAACATTGGCCAAAGGCATTCTGCAGGCCTTTCTGGCTCAAGACACGCGAAAAGGGCAAAGGGCAATACAACACAAACAAGAGTTGATAATAGTCTTCTCATCACTGTGTGATTCTATTTCATTGTCTATGTTTCTTCAAGTTTGAAGGTAGTGAAAACAAAAAAACAGCGCACCAAATCGGTTGTGGTGCGCTGATAGTACGAATAGCCAACTAGATAACATTCTCAATTACATTTGCATTTTCAACATAAGACACAATTTCAAGTATTTCTGAACCATCTGATTCAACACCCATTACTCGAAGTCTGAATTTATAACTTTTACCAATTATTACGTTTGAACAAACATCTCTCCTATAAGAAGTCAGATTAACTTCGTCACCAAGACAGTCTCTAACTTTAACATAATAGGTTCCTGAACTGTTGTCTGTGCAGAACTTAGTTAAAACGATTGCACAGAAATCATATCGATTGTAAGGATTGTCGCACTTTGTAGATTCAAATTCCTCAACATACAGTTTTTTTGCTCCATTTTCACCCTTATCCACGATGTCTTTGACTCTCCAACACGACCCCTTCTTCATTTTGTCTCTGCAAATTGAGAATGAAGAGAAATACAATTGCCACTTTGCACCAGAATCGTCTATCGCATTGGCAATTCTATTAGAGCAGTCTAGGCTTGATATTTGTATATTCATCCAATTAGATTTGGAACCTTCAGGTGTGTCAGTTTTTTCTTTATAGCTGACAACACCAAAACCAAGGTATGCACCATCTCTCATTTTTATGTACTCACCGTTTACTATCCACCGTGTGTCCTCTTTGAATTTTTCACATTCACGCTGATTTTTGAATCTCAATAACCACTTATTTTCACATTCATCCTCAACATACACCATTTTTGATGAACACGAGGTCTTCAACACTTTTATGGTCATAGAAACCTTTGGTTTCCATTCTGGCTCACCAGATGGACATTTCACAACAGAGTACTGAGTCACTCTGATAGCATCTGCATTCTTACCATTAAACGTTGCCTTTTCAACCGGTCCCTTTAGCTTAATGCAGGAACCACTTTTTATAATTGCCTTTGCTTCAATATCATTAAATAGGGCAAAACCATCTTCTTCTGTATCAATAAAGTATCCAACAACAAATACTTTACAGTCCAGGGGCTCTATAACCATTGGTTCAGTAATGACAAGATTAGCACGCATTAATCTAAAACCGTCACTTGTATCTTCAAAAACCTTCTCTGCTTCTTCTATATCTCCGCAATCCAGGTCATCCTTCTTTACGCAAGGACAGGTGGTTCTCTCAACAATCTTGGATATAATTACTTCCTCATAAACACCAACTGTAGCATTTGTTTTTTCACCACAAACGATCCAACAAGAGGAAACATAAAAGTCTTTACATCTCCCAACCTGATCAAGGCGCAAAGCCAACTTTGCGCCTTTTTCGTCTGTTGCATAAACAAGACTATTGTCACAATCCTGTTCTTCTACTTTTATGCAAAATTCATTCTCACACTTTCAGTCATCGCCACACGGGCAGGCAACCTGCTTCATGCTGGTAATTTTGTATCCCTGGAACTCGCCCTCTTTTGTGCGAACCATACCACCACAAACTTCCCAGCAAGTGCCGATCTTCATCTTTTCGCACTGAGCCTCAGAATCCAAAAGCAAAAGCCAATATTTCCCATCGGGGCTCTTTGCATAGACTTTTTTGTTGGCGCAACTTACCCGAATCACCTCGATGCACATGCAATCATCCTTCTGACCACATGGGCAATCTACTTTGTTCTTACTGGTTACCTTGAACTCTCTGACAGACGTTGTTTGGGTTGGTTCAATCCAATGACCGCAGACCTCCCAACACTCACCCTGTTTCATTGTTTCACAGTCATACTTATCATCAAATACAAGTTTTATCTGTTTTCCATCTGGCATGAGCACATACACAACAGGCACATCACCCTGGCAGGCGGGGTCTTGCACCTCGACGCAGATGCAGATTTCCTTTTGTTCACAAGGGCAATCAACCTGCTCGAAATAGGTGACCTTCATCGCAAGCAATCCGGAGTCTGTTGCTGTTTTGTTGCCACACACAGTCCAGCAGGTGTTGACCTTCATTTTGGCGCACTCGGTCGAATCCTCAAACCAGAGAATCCATTTTCTTCCCTGCTCATCTCTGACAATCACCTGTGGACGGTCGAGATTGCATTTCTGCTCAATCACTGTTGCGCAGATACATTCCTCCTCGCCTGTGTCAGCGCATGGGCATGGCACCTTCTCCCAGTACGTCACTTTTAAGGCATTAGCATTTGCGCTGGTTTCAATCTTCCAACCACAAACTCTGAGACAGTCGCCGATTTTAACTTCCTTGCACTCATCGGCGCTTTGCATGAACAATCCCCAGTACACACCGTTCTCATCTTTTACATAGAGCATTGGTGGGTCTGTGTCACAGCTGACTCGCTCAACCGTGACGCACATGCACTTCTCTTCACCACCTTCGACACACGGGCATGGAGTTTTCTCGATGTAGTAGACTTTCAATCCTGGCATGTTGCCTTCACCAGCAGCAGGCATACCACAGATTTTCCAGCATGTGCCTGGCGTCATCTTCTCACACATGTCTGAGTTATTCTTGTCAATAAGGAGGAGCCAATGTTTTCCGTTTTCGTCCTCAATGTAAACCTTGTCTATCTCGTCGCCACAAACCTTTCGGATGACCGTTGCACAGAGGCACTTTTCGACAGAAACACCGCCACATGGGCACTCAACTTCTCTATATCTAACGACTTTGAAATACAGCTGACCGTAGTCGTCATACTTAATCTTTTCTCCGCAAACCTCATAGCACTTGTCATATTCAAATTTGTCGCACATCGATGCGTCAACAAACTGAAGTACAACTCTTGTGCCGTCTTCTTTTTCAGCATACACAGCGCTCTGACCGCAAGCTGGGTCAATGACCTTTACGCAGATGCAGCCATAATCCGGGGGTTCCTCTCCCTCACAAGGGCAATCAACTTCTTCAGAGGAGGTGACCTTTATCCCCTTTGGATAGTTATCCATTCCCTGTGTCAGCCAACCACAGACGCTCCAACAAGTGCCTGGTTGCATCATTCCACAGATATCATCATTCTCTAGGTAGAGGGTCCACGTATTGCCCTTTTTGTCCTTGCCAATGGCAATCGGTGGACTCGCATCACAGTTGTTTCTTATTATTTCAACACAAACGCATATCTCTTTGTCTTCCGGGACACAGGGGCATTCGACTCCTTCCCAGGATGTCGGCACCAGAACTCTAAAGTTCCCTTCGACTCCTCCTTCATAATCGCCACAAAGTCGCCAGCAGGTGCCGATTTTCATCTCCTGACAGGCAGCAGAGTCATCAAGATTGAGAACCCACTTGATACCATTTTCATCGTGTCCATAGACCTTTGCTGGCATTGAATCACATGCGGTGCGGTCAACTGTGAAACACATACAAACTTCTTTTATTCTTTCACCACAGGGGCACTTCACCTGCTCCCACTTTGCCACTTTGAAATACTTTGAGTTTGATGCATCATCAACAACCCACACACCGCAGACATACCAGCATGTGCCAGCCGCCATCTTTAGACATACATCCTTGCTCGGAAGGGTTATGTAGAACTGATTACCATCTTTATCCTTAACATAGGATTTCCAAGGTTCGGAACCGCACATCGGGTCAACAATCTCGATGCAGAAACACTCAGGTTTGGTCTCCTGCCCACAGGGGCACTTGACCTGTGTCATCGATGTGACTTTGAATTCCCTGTAGGCCGATGTTGCCAAAGGAACGATTTTGCCGCAGACTTCCCAGCATGTACCAGTTTTCATCTGAGCAATCATACTTGTATCTTCAAAGGTCAGATACCATGTGTTGCCATCGGCATCCTTGACCATAACTCTCGTACCCATTGGGTCAACAACTTCGACACACATGCAATCTTCTTCTGTTCCACCGCCACATGGACACTCAACCCTCTGGGCACTCACAAGTTTCCAGAACATGCCAGATGTGCCAGCAGGCGGAGTATCAGCCGTAATGCAAACCTCCCAACAGGTTCCAACCTGGAGCTTTTTACACCACTCCGGCGTTGTTATAATCATAAGATGCGTGTTATTTGGAGTTTTTCCAACAACAAGCGACCTATCCGAGCTGCAATCAACCTTGACTATCTCGACGCAAAAACAGTCTTCCTCAACTTCCTCTTCGCAACAGTCCGTCTTATCTGGATAAGCCTTCCACCAGATTATTTTGTGATCAACCACACAGACTGTCGCGCACCCTCGATACTGCGAAATCGGGAAAACACCGGACTGGTCGAGTAAGTCTGTGGCTGCAACATAAATCACCGATACTTCCCCTGTGACCGGGCAAGCAACAAAGTTTACCGCCCACACATTGTCCATCGTGTCATATGTGGTTGAGAGGATCTTTCCATAAATCGGTGTGCAATCAGAAGGCTCATCTCCACAGCAATTTTCAAGATCGGTTCTTGATTTCCACTCAATCACAACACCATTTTTAATGCACAGTTCAGCGCATCCCCTATATTCGGAAATAGGGTTGACACCATTGATGTCTGGCAAATCTGTCCTTGTGTAGAGGGTGTAGATATTGCCTTCGCAGTCTCTGAATTTTACTTCCCAATGCGACGCTGTTGTCTCGGTTACGGCTGCTAACGAACCAGAGTGATACGTTGTTTCTTTGATGTAGCCAAGAATCCAATCGCACTCCAGGCACTCAGGATCGTCAAACCGCAGCTCTACAATCTTTGTGTCACCGAACCATTTGATATCGTCGGGCCCGGTAGCACCAAGATTCTCAGCAACAAACCTCATGGGTAGAAGCGTTCTTCCTGATTCGATGAAGGGCACAACCTCAGGGTTGTTCGGGTCAATTTGAATCTCGGCTCCGTTGACCTTTCCAGTATTCTTTCCAATCCAAAGTTCAATCTTGTCTCCAGCAACGGTTGTTATGATGATCTTTCTCTCCGTTGCATCCCAGTCGAGTTGTGTTCCTTTGATTTCCTGCGTTACATACCTGACAACAAGGAACAGCCTGTTCCATTTGTTGACCGGAGGTGTTTCCATCGGGCCTTTTTCGACATCATTCACCCAATAGTTCACATTGCCCTGCTGGTACTTGAGCACCAGACGACATTCATCTTCCTCAAAGCAGTTTGGGGTTGCGCAAGCCTCAATTGTCTGAGCAAACTCGTCAGCGTTCTGGTCGACACCTTTTACAAAGTAGCAGTAGAGTTGACCATTCTGGATATTAATGGTGTCCTTGAAATAAGTATCAGAGATTGGGAAATCAGTGAGGGGTGTGCTATACTCCTGCCCTGGACCTGGGCCTCTGTATATCCAATAATGGGCTGCACCGGGGATGGCATCCCACTCTAGCATGTTGAATCCGCAACCAGGTGTTACGGTCAGATTATAACCTCCTCCTGCGTATGTTGTATTGGTGACTGGTGAGGTTATTGCCAGCATCGACAAAACCAGCATAATCGACAAAACCTTTACGATTGTTCTCTTCATCTTCTCTCCTTTCAAAACTACACAGTTTGGATTCATTGTAACACCATTTAGGTGCCTCGACTCTATGGAGTCGTTGATTTTTTAGAAACATATATGAGTTTTTTGTATTTCTATCAATGGGATATACAGAATACAAATACTGTTAAATCACACTCTTGACAGCTTATCAATAATGATTATCATTCGTATTAATTATGAGAACCAGAATTAATAACACAACATACTCAAAAACCTCGAAGCAGAGGAAGGAGATAATGGATTATCTAAAAAACACAGAAGCACATCCTACTGCCGAGGAGATTTATGCTGCCCTCAAACTCAGAGTTCCAAGTATCAGCTTAAGCACTGTGTATAGAAATCTGGCTCAGTTTGAGAAGGAGGGATTGGTAACCAGGATACAAGAAGACAACCAGAAAGCTAAGTTCGATGCCAATCTTTCCAGTCATGAGCATATAGTGTGTGTCTCATGTGGTAGATTGTCTGACGTTCACCTGGAAAATAGCAGCGAGAGTTGGACAAACACAACAATTGAAGGTTTCGTGGTTCTTGTGGCGAAGTATCGATTTGTCGGGATTTGTCACAGTTGTATGACCGATATCCGAAAAATAATCGAAGATAATAAAGGCGTGACAAAAACAACACAATTTGTCAAAGAATTAACTGAGATTGTTGGTATAATAAAAGACGCCAACACGTGGGTTAGCATCTTTGAGTTGGCAGCGAGAAGAAGCGCCGAAATGGCAACGATAAGGAATCTGGTTCAAGTCGGGATGAACCTTGGCTACGTCGAGGATGATGGCCAAGAGAGATATAAATTCATCAAATCTTGAAAGGAGAACATTTAGTATGGAACTTAAAGGATCAAGAACAGAGCAGAACATCATGGCAGCATTTGCGGGTGAGTCTCAGGCGAGAAACCGCTACACCTACTTTGCAAGCAAAGCAAAGAAGGAGGGCTATGTACAGATAGCATCAATCTTCGAGGAAACTGCCGATCAGGAGAAGGAGCATGCAAAGAGATTATTCAAACTCCTCGAAGGTGGAGAAGTAGAGGTAACAGGCAGCTTCCCGGCAGGTGTCGTAGGCGCCACTCTCGAAAATCTTAAAGCCGCTGCCATGGGTGAGAATCACGAGCATACCTCTATGTATCCGGAATTTGCCAAAATTGCAGACGAGGAAGGATTCTGCGACATTGCCGGTATCTTCAGGGCAATTGCCGTCGCTGAGAAACAGCACGAGAAGAGATATCTTGACCTCGCTAAGAATATCGAAATGGACAGGGTTTTCTCAAGAGACACACAGCAGACCTGGAGATGCAGAAACTGTGGTTACCTCCACGTCGGAAACAAAGCACCGAACAAGTGCCCAGCATGCAACCACCCGATTGACCACTTCGAGCTTCTCGGTGAAAACTGGTAGGATAAAAAACAAGGAATCAATAGAAAGGGAGAATACAGAAATGGCTACAAAGAATGAAGTCTACAAATGTGAGATATGCGGCAATATTGTTGAGGTTCTTCACGGCGGAAAAGGCGCTCTTGTCTGCTGTGGTTCCCCAATGAAACTCATGACAGAAAACACTGTCGATGCCGCAAAGGAAAAACATGTGCCAGTTGCAACGACTGACGACATGGGAACGGTCATCAAGGTTGGGGACGTTGCTCATCCAATGACGGAAGAGCACCACATTGAGTGGATTCAGCTGCTCTGTCCAACGGGCAAACACAATGTGAAACACTTCCTCAAACCAGGTGACGCACCAGAAACATCATTCAAACTTCCAAACACAAAGGGTTGGAAAGTCCGCTCATACTGCAACCTTCATGGTCTCTGGTCAAACGAGATTTAGGCAGGGGGGCACAAAGTGAACAAAAGAGTCCATGAGGAGATGAATGTTCAGGTAAAGCATGAGCTCGAATCCTACTACATCTACCTCTCGATGGCAGCATGGCTTCACGCTCGAAGTCTTGACGGAATGGCTCACTGGATGAGGGTGCAAGCCCACGAAGAGATGGAGCATGCAATGCGTTTCTTCGACCACATCATCGAGCGAGGCGAAAAAGTCACGCTCTTTGACCTCAAACAAATCAAAACAGAGTGGAGTTCTGTGAATGAAATCTTCGAGGACACACTCGAGCATGAGAAATTCATCACAGACAGAATCCACACCATCATGAAGGTCGTCAGAGAAGAGAACGATTTCCCGTCTGAGCCACTTCTTGACTGGTTTGTAAAGGAGCAGATTGAAGAGGAGGCAAACGCCAACAAGATTCTCGATCAGCTCAAACTCCTGAAGGATGGAACAAGCCTCTATCTGCTTGACAAAGAGCTTGCGGCAAGACCTTGGCCAGCAGTGTCGCCAATTAATCCAGCGGCGATTAACCCAGCGGGGGCGTGATTGGAAATAAAAAAGTCAAAGTAATTCTGTAAGCTAGAAGTTATAAAGGCCCGGGGGGAACAAACACCCCGGGCCTTTTTAGTAGATATACCTCAAGCTAACCCTGAATTTAAGACCAACATTCTTACGACCAAACGACAGTCTTTAAGAATTTGTATGAAACCCTCACCCCTACCCCTCTCCCTTATAAAGGGAGAGGGGAGATTTGGTTTTAGTACCATTATAAATCACAATGAAATCCTACTGCCATATACCCTCTCCTCTATAGAGGAGAGGGTAGGGTGAGGAGAACTAAAAAACTTCTCGAATGCTATTATTGTAAAAATCTAACTCCCTGGTTTTCGGCATCGTCAGTCGTAGAGTTTTAAAGCTGTTGTGTATTCCAAAAACACACAGGGAATGATCCAGAATCTTTTTACTCCCATTATCAATCAAGTGGTTCTAAAAAGGCACCTCTACTGGTTAATATATCACTCAGCTTGACCTATCATCTCCCCCCAATTAGCATATCTAACATGGGTAAACTCAAAGATTTCCTAGAGCTTCGCAACGAGCAAAATCAAACTCTTTCAAAGTACGCGAGTCACAATATGAAACAGTTTCTGGGGATAGACTTCAGAACGTATCAGACCGGTGCGCTTGATGTCAAGACTAAGGAGCTTCTGGGCTTGGCAACTTCCCTTGTGCTTCGATGTGATGATTGCATAGCCTACCACCTCTCTCAGCTCAAAAAGCTCAAAGTCACAGACGAGGAACTCGAGGAAACAATGATGATTGGGCTGCTTGTTGGTGGTTCGATTGTTATCCCACACATCAGGAGAGCGTTTGTCGCTTGGGATAGCGAAAAGAGGGAGTAGAAAAATGAACAAAGAATCAATTTTTGAAAACCTGACACCAAAAATGCTAGAAATAATCAATAGTGGTGAATCACTTGATGCAATACTTGCAAATATCAGCCATTCTCTTCATAATAGTATTGATTACTATGATTGGGTTGGCTTTTACATAATGGAAAATGGAAAACTTGAACTTGGACCATACGTCGGCGCTGCGACAGACCACACCACAATTGAAGTCGGGCAGGGCATCTGTGGTCAGGCTGCAGACCTGAGGGCAACATTTGTTGTCGATGATGTCACAAAGGAAGACAACTACTTGTCTTGCAGCATCAATGTCAAATCCGAGATTGTTGTCCCAATTTTCAAAGGCACGAATGTGTTTGGTGAGATTGACATTGATTCACACACCCCATCAGCATTTGACGAGTCTGACAAGGTTTTCCTGGAGTGGTTGGCAAAAGCGCTGTCTTCAATCCTGTAATCAACTGATCGGTTTTAAACGAAACTAGTTGTGGAAAGGATGCATGTATGGATGTGATGATACTATCAAGAATCCAGTTTGCCCAAACCGCCGCTTTTCACTTCATTTTCCCACCTTTGACTATTGGTATGGCTTTTTTCCTCGTTTGGCTCATGCACAGGTGGCACAAGTCAGGCGCAGCAGAGGACAGGAATATTGCCAAGTTCTGGATAAACATCTTTGCCCTCACATTTGTTGTCGGTGCGGTTTCAGGCATTGTGCTGGAATTTCAGTTTGGCACAAACTGGTCGCAGTATTCAAGGTTTGTCGGAGACATCTTTGGCGCGCCGCTTGCTGCTGAAGGAATTCTGGCTTTCTTCCTCGAATCCAGCTTTCTTGGTGTTCTTTTGCTTGGATGGAACAAGCTTTCAAAAAAGACTCTCCTTGTTGCAGCTTGGATGATAGCGATAGGAACTTTGATGTCTGCGTTTTGGATTCTGCTTGCAAACTCATGGATGCAAACACCAGCAGGATATGAGGTGATAAACGGTAGGGCTGTGCTTACCGACTTCTGGGCAGCTCTCTTCAATCCGTCTATCCTGCCTCGATTTTTGCACACGATCACAGCATCAGCAATCACCGGTTCATTTTTTGTTGCCGGCATGATGGCATATCTGATGAAAAAGAATCTGCACATCGAATTTGCCAAAAAATCACTGAAGGTTGTTCTTCTGATTGCGCTTATTGCATCGGTTGCGCAAGTTGGTTTTGGTCACTATCACTCAGTTCAGGTAGCGAACACACAGCCTGCCAAACTTGCTGCATTCGAGGGGATATACAACACAACGAAGGATGCGCCACTTCTTCTCTGGGGGATACCTGATTCAAAAAACGAGACAGTCCACATGCCAATTGGCATCCCTAAAGGGTTAGGTTTTGCAATTGGTCTTAATCCCGATATGGAATTCAAAGGCCTAAATGACTTTCCAGAGAACCAAAGACCACCTGTTGGCGTTGTTTTCCAATCATACCACATCATGGTACTACTTGGTTTCTTGTTTATCCTGATTCCAATCTTTGGTCTGTGGCTATTTAAGAAAAAAAGGGTTTTGGAGAGCAGATGGTTTATCTGGGTTCTGCTTATTGCGATGCCATTACCTATTATTGCCAACTGGTTGGGTTGGATAGCCGCTGAGATGGGTCGACTTCCCTGGGTTGTCTACGGAGTAATGAGGATTAGTGAGGCATTTTCTCCAAACATCTCAAGTGGTGAAGTGTTGTTCTCAATCCTCATGTTCGCGGTTGTTTTCGCGGTGATCATCTCGGTTTGGATAGCGCTTGTCAGAAAGAAACTCCTTGCTGGCCCTGACGCTATCTCTGAGGGAGGTGCAAAATGACGCTTCAAATAACATGGTTTCTGATTGTTGGCTTCATGCTGCTTGTGTTCACTCTCCTTGATGGTTTCGACCTGGGCATTGGTATCTGGTATCTCCTTGGCAAGGAAAAAGACAGACGTGTAATGCTCTCAGCCATTGGCCCAATGTGGGATGCAAATGAGGTTTGGCTTATCGCTGGTGGAGCATCTCTGTTTGCCGCATTTCCCGCCGTCTATGCAACAGTTTTTTCTGGTTTCTACCTACCCCTCATACTTGTGCTACTTGCTCTTATCATGCGAGGTATTGCGGTTGAGGTGCGGAATATGTTCAACGCAAACCACCTGAAGAGGATTTGGGATATTTCATTTGCTCTTGGAAGCATCCTGGTTGCTCTGCTGCTTGGGGTTGCTGTTGGAAATCTGTGCTTTGGAATGGAGCTAGATGCTGCTGGCAACTACATCGGTGGTTTCTTCGCTTTACTGAACCCATATTCGCTTCTCGTTGGTCTTACAGGTTTCTCAATGTTTGCTGTACATGGTGCTGCCTATCTAAAGATGAAATCAACCGATGAAACAAGAGAAAAAGCGAGTAAGTGGCTAAAATTCTCAACAGTCGTGTTTGGGGCTCTCTTTGTGATTCTGATAGCTGTTACGGCGTTAACCCAGCCACAAATCATGACTAATGTTATAGCATCTCCTGTTCTTTGGTTGTTGCCAGTTATAACCTTGATTTCTGTTGCGCTGACATTGCACAACTCAGACAAAGGTGAGGATGGTCAATCCTTTGTATTCTCCTGTGTGACAATTGTGACAATGTTTCTCCAGATTGTGATCGCTTTGGCTCCCAACCTGGTTCGAGCAACCAACAGTGAGTTTTCTTTAACTGTGTTTAATTCCTCATCCACTCAGCCTACTCTTATGATAATGCTTATCATTGCGGGTATTGGTTTACCAATCGTGGTTGGGTACCAAATCTGGATTTATCGAACCTTTTCTGGTAAGGTGAAACCCGAAAATACAACTTATTAATCGAGGTGAATATGAAAGAGGTTCCATTCAAAGCGATACGCGTGACGGACTCCGTCTGGTGGGTTGGTGCAATTGACAGAACTATCCGTGACTTCCACGGGTACGGCACTCCCAGTGGCACAACCTATAACGCCTATCTCATCATGGCAGACAAAGTCACACTTATCGACACTGTCAAAAAGCCATTTATGGATGAACTTCTTTCAAGAATCAGTTCGATTGTTGACCCATCGAGAATCGACTACATAGTAAGCAATCACGCCGAGATGGATCATAGTGGTTCATTACCAGCCGTCATCTCAAGGGTCAACCCAGAAAAGGTTTTTGCTTCAACGATGGGCGTTGAAACACTCAAAGCACAACTATCCTTTGATAGGGAACTCACCGCCGTAAAAAGCGGTGAAACTCTCAATCTCGGCAACAAGACTCTCTCATTCCTCGAAACTCGTATGATTCACTGGCCTGATTCTATGTTCACCTATATGCCAGATGATAAGATTCTCTTCTCACAGGACGCCTTTGGTATGCACCTGGCATCATATGAGAGATTCGATGACGAGATTCCAAAGGACACGCTCGAGTGGGAAGCAGCCAAATACTACGGCAATATCGTAATGCCATTTTCACCACTTGTTCTCAAGCTGCTTGAGAAGGTCGCCTCAATGAATATTGAGATTGACATCATCGCCCCCGACCATGGCCCAATCTGGAGAAAACAGCTTGGCTGGATTCTGGGGCTCTACAAGAGGTGGGCTCTCCAGGAGCCAACCACACGCGCTGTCGTGTTGTTTGACTCGATGTGGGGCAGCACAACCATGATGGCAAGGTCAATTGGCGAGGGCATCAAGGCAGGCGGCGCGTCACCAAGGCTCATCCCGATGGGCAGTAGCGACAGGGCAGAGGTCGCCACAGAGGTTCTCAAATCCGGAGCTTTGATTGCAGGTTCTCCCACCATGAATCGAGAAGTCTTCCCCACAATGGCTGATGTTATGACATACCTTCGAGGGCTAAAGCCAGCAAATCTCATAGGCGCTGCTTTTGGTTCATATGGTTGGAGTGGGGAAGGACACAGATACATGAAGGACATGCTTGAGGCGATGAATGTTGAAATTGTTTCTGATACTCACGCTGTCAAGTTTGTCCCAAACAGAGAAAACCTCAACGCCTGTTTTGAGTTTGGAATGGATGTTGCGAAGCAGTTATTGGAGAGATGCAATGAGTGCAATAGATAAACTCGCATTCAGAGACCTTTCGTATGGTCTCTTCATCATCACCACAGAGGCAAATGGGGTAAAAAATGGTCAGATTGCAAATGTCGCCTTTCAGGTGACATCAGACCCACCTCAGCTTGCAATCTGCCTCAATAAAGAAAACTACACTCACGAATTACTTTTAAAAAGCGGCTACTTTGGGGTGAGTGTTATCGAGGAGTCAGTTGACCTCAAAACCGTTGGGGCATGGGGTTTCAGGAGCGGAAGAGACAACAACAAGTTTGAGGGTGTTAACTTCGAGAATGGTGAACATGCTCCACTTGTAACAGATGATGTTCTTTCAATCTTTGAGTGCAAGGTAAAAGGCTCGATGGAAACAGGAACTCACACCCTATTTGTGGGCGAAGTAATACAATCAAAAAAGCTGAAAGACGGGACTCCGATAACCTATGCAAGCTATCACGCAAGGAAGGGCAGAGAACCAAAAACAGCCCCAACATACATTGATGAAAACAAGAATAAACAAGAGGATAAATCAGATAATCTAAGGAGCAACAACATGAAAAAGTACGTTTGCAACATCTGCGGATATGTTTATGACCCAGCCATTGGCGACCCAGACAATGGAGTTAAGCCAGGAACAGCCTTTGATGACATACCAGAGGATTGGGTTTGCCCACTCTGCGGCGCGACAAAGGACGACTTCTCACCGCAGGACTAGACCACATCAACAAACAAAAACTCAAGGCTGAGCTTGAGAATCTGTACGAAAGGATGAACAAGCGAGAGTTTGTTCATCCAGACCCCCTTGAGCTCCTTTATGATTACAACGATATTAGGGAAAGGGAGATTGCTGGGCTTGTTGTCTCGTGCCTTGCCTATGGCAATGTTACACAAATCCTAAAAAGCTCAAAAAAGGTTTTACATATCTTAGGAAGCAGCCCACTTTCATATCTGGCAAATCTTGATGGAAAAAAGGCTTACGGGGATTTCAAGGATTTCAAACACCGCTTCACAACGGGTGATGAAATGGCACAGTTGCTTGTCGGATTGTCGGGTACAATCAAAAAATATGAAACCCTGGAGAATCTGATTTCTGAAAAACTAGAAGGCAGCAACAATAATCTTATCCCTGCGCTGACGGGATTTGTTGATGAGATATGCAGGCATTCGGGTTGCGGTTTTCCTCATTTGCTTCCAAATCCAATTAATGGCAGTGCGTGTAAAAGGTTGCTGCTCTATTTCAAGTGGATGGTTCGCCACGACGATGTCGATCCAGGTGGCTGGAATATTTCACCCTCAACGCTCCTCATCCCCGTCGACCGTCACATGCATAAAATCGCATGTGGACTGGGAATCACCCAAAAGAAGTCTGCAAATCTGAAAACAGCAATCGAGATAACAGATTATTTCAGGTCAATATCTCCAGATGACCCAACAAAATATGACTTTGTGCTCACAAGATTTGGCATCAGGAAAGAGTTTGACAGGGACGAAGAAGTAAAAGCTATCTGCGAAAAATGCCTTGATTAATTAACCCATTATTTAACTGAGCATTAATTAACCAAACCATACAAAAGATGTCCAATAGCTTGACACAGAGGTGTGTGCGTATTAGATTGCACCTGTGCAGATAAACAGGAAAGAAGGAGGAGATATGGACGATTGTGACAGTAGACAATGTTGCGCTGATGCTTTTATAGAAAAATCACAAGCAAGCGTCCTCCCTCTTCGCTGACATCTTGATTCACCTGATGTCATCCCCAAGAAGGTTGACGCCTTGCGCTCTGGAGGATGACAATGACTGAAACAGAAAGACCACCGATTCGTAAACTCCTGCTTGACCTTATTGATGCAGGTAAGCAGTCAAAGATTCAAGCCGTCACGGATGAATTTGCGCCCGTTGACATAGCTGAACAGATTCAAGACCTTCCGATAGACACCATCTGGGAAGTGCTCCAGAATATGGAGATACATTTTGCCGGCGAGGTCATGGGATATTTTGACATCGACCTTGAGGTCAAACTCGCTGAAAATGCCCCCAAGGAAAAGCTTGCGCCCTTCATCTCAAGCATGATGAGTGACGAGGGAGCCGATCTGCTGTCAGAGCTTTCAAAACCTCTACAAAATAGTTTGATTCCACTCCTTGCAAAAGCAAAACGTGAGCAACTAATACACCTTAGTTCATACGAAAACGGCACCTGTGGCTCTCTCATGAACGCCGATTATGTGTCGGTAAAAACAGGCATAACAGCCAAAGCCGCCATAAAGCAAATCCAGGTCGAGGCGTCAAAGAAAGAGATAATTTACTACATCTATGTTGTTGATTCACAGCACAGATTGCTTGGAGTTGCATCGATAAAAGACCTTATATTGGCTCAACCAATGAAAATTATTGATGATATAATGTTCCGAGATGCAGCATCGGTAAATGTTGGCGATGATCAGGAAAAAGCAATTGAAGTAATTGAAGACTACGACCTTATAGCAGTTCCTGTGGTTGGCGACGAAAACAAGCTACTGGGGATTATCACCCACGACGACGCTTTGGATATGGTCAGGCAGGAGCAAACAGAAGACCTTGAGAAAATCATGGGTATCTCTGGTGAGCACGAGGCTGAGACATATCTCAAACAGTCACCATGGGATCATTACAAAAACAGAATCCCTTGGGTCGCTGCTCTTTCTGTTTTCCAAATCCTAACAGGGGCTGTCATCAGCTTCTTTGAGGGAACCCTCAACAGCCTGATAATTCTGGCTGTTTACATGCCGCAAATGGCTGCCACAGGCGGAAATGCGGGAAGTCAATCCTCAACTGTCATCATCAGGGCGTTATCAACAGGGGAGATAACAACGCGGGAATTTTGGAAAGCTCTTGGCAAGGAGTTTAGCGCATCATTGCTTATGGGACTTTCGCTCTCCGTGATTGCCTTCATAAAGGTTTGGATCCTCTCTGGGGCAGCAATCCTACCTGAGGGAATTAGCCTGATGTCCATCGCATTACTCGTTGCTTTTGCTCTTTGTATGCAGGTGATAACGGCCATGACACTCGGTACAGTATTGCCTATGCTAGCAGCAAGGTTCAAACTGGATCCGGCAATCGTTGCTAGTCCAGCCCTAACAACACTTGTGGACGTATCAGGAATGATCATTTACTTCGGTTTGGCGAATCTGTTTATCCCGATATAATCAAACTTGATATATAGTTTTACTATGTTACAATAATGGTTATCAAATAGGCTGAAGCGGATGCAATTTTCATATAGGTTCATAAATAGTTAATATTTCTCTTTGAAATAGATGGTGACTTGGCTGCAAAGTACAACTGTACATCTCGATGTTTTTGTGTTGATAATATTATCTTTTATATTCCTTTATTATCCATATTTTTTCTATTGACAATTTCAAAATAATTGTTTATAATTCCTTACGAAATGACGGGAAAAATGGGTAGATTTTTGACTGCATCTGTGGGTGATAGGGTGATTCACTTCGACGTATCACAAGTCGATGAAGTCGTAGAATGCTCAATTCTTCGTCATCTTCCAGGTAGAAAGGAATTTATCTCCGGCCTAACAAGTGTTAAGGGAAAGATTCTTCCTGTGCTTCATGTCTTCCAGGAACCAAAAGTCCCATTTAAAGGGATTTTGTTCAACGTTGGGGGTAAACAGGCCGTTTTGTCGGTTGACGAGGTTTTGAATATTGTTAACCATACGGTTACCGAAGAAACAAAAATCGAGTCTGCAATAGTTGAATCATGCGGTAATAAGTTTTTTATTCGCACAAACTCTATTCTCGAGGGAATCGTTTGAAGCTAATCGCAAAAGACTATGTCAATAGACGAAGCCTTATGGAGGGGATTGTTGAGCTCTCAACAAAGGTTCAGGGCTACCCTCAAATAACTATTGTCGGGCTCAAGTCCCTAAAAATCCCCACACAAATAAACCAGATTGCTTTCAAATTGCTGCCAGAGAAAACCACACTAGATGTTCCTGAGATCGACAAATCCATCATTTCACAGATATACTGGTGGCAACATGTTGAGGCTCGAATTGACTCCGAGCCCAGCATGAATGGGATTTCCTGGTTTTCCAGATCCAGTCTCATTGAGGTTTCTGACACCTGGGCAAACAACGATGATCTCCTCCTTAAAAATTCACTCACACTCGATGACACACTGTACACCAAAGCGCTTAAAGAGATGGACTCGTCTTATATCCTGACCAGAGACGATTTGAAAATGCTGCTCATGATGAAAGGCTCAATGTGCCTTCGCGAGAGCATCTCTTGCCAATTCTCATCAGATCCGCAGGACGCATTTCGTAGAATAATGGGCGCGTATGAAAGAAATCTACTGACCAGGTCAAACTACATGGTAGGCGCTGACTATCTTGAACTGATAAAAGCGACAGGTTTGAGGATCAACACATTCTATCAAAACCTCAAGAGTTGGTTTGGCTTTGACTCGTTTCCATCCTTTGATTACTTCTCAAAGGAGATCGAGCTGCTTTCAATGAAATATCCCGATGCTGACTGCATACAGGTCGGTCCTGACGGCATCGATCTAACAGAAATTCTTACATCACTCTCATTTTCAAAGGACAACGAACTCACAAACAAGATTGCAATTTCAATTCTCAAACCTCTTGAATTGATTTTTTCTAGTCTCGTCATAGGAGCAGCATTCACCCACACAATTGAGAGCGTATCCAGAGTATTGACCATCACAGATAAGAGTATTATCAACAGGTATGCACGCATGGACAAAAAGGATTTGCCATATTTCTTGAGGGGTTGTGACAATGACGCTTGATTCATTTGAATTCGAACACCAAGATTCGACCGCTGTTCCGGTCGTTTTAATTGTCGACGATTCGCCAACAATATTGAGAGTTATCGACCTGGCACTCACTGAGACCAATTGGAAAATACATAAAGCAAAGGATGGGCTTGAGGCCCTGAAGCTTGTCAAACAAATAATACCAGACCTGATTGTACTGGACGTCATGTTGCCAGTATACAATGGGTACCAGATATGCTCCCTACTCAAGAAAAACCCCAGGTTCAAACATATTCCTGTGATAATGCTCACAGCGAAAACAAGCGCAATAGATAAAATCAGAGGAAGGTTCGCCCATGCTGACACATACCTTACCAAACCTTTCTCAAAAAGTGAGCTTTTGGACGCATGCAAAACACACCTTAGGAGGTTGAAAGCAGATGGCAAAGGTATTGGTAGTTGATGATGTAAAAGTTGATTTGGACAGAATGGCTGATGTTGTGAAATCTCTTGGTCATGACGTTATTACTGCGTCAGACGGTGAAGAGGCATTGCAGAAAATTATATCTGAAAGACCAAAACTTGTGTTGCTTGATATCGTCATGCCAAAGAAGAATGGTTTCCAGGTCTGTAGAGAGATGAGGCAAAACCCAGAGGTGGGCAATACCGCAATCATCATGATCACGAGCAAGAACCAGGACGCTGACAAGTTCTATGGACTCAAACAAGGAGCAAACGAATACATCGGCAAGCCATTCAATGTCGATATGCTAACAAAGCTTATCAAGAAGTATGTCTGAGTATGGACGAAAATAAGCAATACCTCACTTTTATGCTCTCAGGTCAAGAGTGCGCTTTCGACGCCCTCAAGACCTTGGAGGTGACCGAGGATGTTCAAATCACTCATCTCCCCCTTTCTGCCAAAAGCATTCTAGGTATCGCCAACTTCAGAGGAAACATTATCCCCGTCGTTGATCTCGCACATATGCTGTTTAACCGTGATGGCTCTAAATCCAACACAACAATTGTTGTGGGGTCTCAGTTTGGACAAATCGCGCTGCAGGTCGACGGGGTTCGTGAGATAATCGTTCCAGAGGAGATTACTCCCTCTGAAGAGATAGGAACAAACATCGAGCTTGACCACTTTATCGGTGTTGTTATGACCGACAAAGGAATGGTCAGGATTCTTGATATTGAATCTATAGTCCAGGTTGTGAACAAACGCAGCACACAAACGGTTACATCCTGACAAATCACGATTCATCAATAGTTTAAACCAGAAATTCACTTCGCGAAGCGTGTGAATGTACCTTAAAGGAGGAAAGATGGCGGATATTAATAACTGGTGGTCTAGATTAACAGATTTCAAGAGATGGCGTTTCTCAACAAAAATCACATTCATCGTTGCTCTTATCTCAGGTATTGTCCTCTCACTCTTCTTTATTGGTACACAATTTTACTACAACGACACGGTAGAAAACCAAATGAGGGACGCGCTTCTTGCCCAAACAAAGTCTGTGGCCGAGGAAATCGACCATATTCTTGGGGAAAGAATCGCCGTTTCAGCTGTTCGTGCTGACTCACCAGTATTCTCAACGGTTGCGCGAACAATGAGTGCCCTGTCCCAACAAGAAAAAAGAAGCTCATACGAACTCTCATGGAATCAACAGACGTATATGTCAAACACCAATGAGAAACTTGAGTACCTCAAAAGTTGGGTTAGCTTCCTCACCAGCATGAAACAGCATTACGGATACAAGAAGGGTATGTTCTGTGATGCCAATGGCGAGATAGTAGTTTCTTCCGATCCTATCAAGTACTACCCAAGACCAGATTATAAAGAGACTCCTCACACTCAAACAGGCGATGAACCGATAGCCGACACGGATATCATAAAATCTCAAAACAAGGAAACTGAGACGCTGTACAATGTATCGAAAACTGAGTGGTTCAAAAGTGTTAAAGAGAGCATAACCAACAATCCAAAAGGCAGTGTCTATGATCACATCACGCTATCAATCGAAAAGGATGACAAAGACGGTAAGACGTGGTCTCTTGTGGTATCCTCGCCAATCGTTGACCCCGGCAATCCAGGTCGACCATTGGGCTATTTTACGCTGTGGTACCCCTGGTCAAAAATTGGTCAAACAGTCTCAACAATCGCCGCTGAAAACACGCAGATGAATGGCGGCGTTGTATACCTCCCACCAGGTCAACTCGATTCAGCTACCCAAAAGCTACGCTCTGAGCTAGAAGCCGAAGTAGAAAAACCGGAAACCATCGACATCAAGAAGTTTGTGCTCCCAGATGATACACAATATGAAGGCATCCTTCTTCACCACTCTGATCCACGTATTGTCGGATGGAGTGGAGGTTCCATATTCTACCTTAGACCAGACGAATACGATGCAGATGGAAAACCAGCTGTTCAGACCGACGAGAAGGGCATTCCGGATTCAAAGGGTACACGCTGGACAACCTATCACTACGTTTTCATGAAGGAGTACGCACTGACTTATTTCCCGAAGATCAACTACTACAGAGAGTTGGAAGCATCGGGAACCGATAAAAAAGGGGACATCAGTTCACTCATCCAAGATACCGCTTTCATATACGACGTCTCAGGTACCGGTGACCCACAACTCTACACAAACTATGATGTGTCCTACGTTGGAGACCATATTGCGGCTGACAAACACCTTGAGTTATTTGTGTACCTCCGAATCAACAGAGTTGCCTACACTCAACCGCTGACCAGTGGATTCCTATTCATGCTCGGTGGCTGGTTTTTGGCTTTGATTATCCTCATTCTCCTCGTTGCGCTATTTGTCCAAAGACAAATCAGACCGCTTCTTTCACTCCGAGGTGGTATCATGGAGGTATCATTCGGTAACTACGACATCAACGTTCCAATCGATACAGAGGATGAAATAGGCGACCTTGCCAAAACGTTCAACCAGATGTTGTCTGACATCAGGTCAAGTATTCAAACCGAAACAGAGAGAGCTCAGCAGGATGAGAGAATCTCAGGGCTTCTTAACTCAATTTCCACCGTCTCTACGGGTGACCTGACAGTACAAGCTGAGGTTACAGCCGATATCCTTGGAGGTATCGCCGACTCACTTAACTACCTCGTTGCCCAGTTCGGAGAAATCCTCCGCCGAGTCGTTGATGTATCAACCAACATCGCCAATGACTCACAGGAAACACTTCAAGCCACAGAGCAACTTTCAGGCGGTGCTCAAACTCAGCTCGAGCTCATCACAGACACATCCGCAGCTGTTGACGAGATGGCTATCTCAATCAACCAGGCGTCACAGTCAGCCGACTCAGCCGCCCAGGCCGCTGAGCATTCAGCCGAAATCGCTGAAACGGGTGGTAAGACTGTAGGCGAAGCCGTGGAAGGAATGAACAAGATCAGGGGCTCAGTTGCTGAAATCTCCAAGAGAATCAAGAAACTCGGAGAATCCTCACAGGAAATCGGAGAAATCGTCGACGTTATCTCCGACATCGCCGCCCAAACAAACATGCTAGCGCTTAACGCCGCTATCGAGGCTGCGCGTGCAGGAGAGCAGGGACGTGGTTTCTCAGTCGTTGCTGACGCTGTCCGTCAACTCGCTGAAAGGTCTGCAAAAGCTACAAAAGACATCGCCCTACTCATCAGAGGTATTCAGGCTGAAACCGCTGAAACGGTTGAGGTTATGGAGGAGTCCACAAAACTCGTTGTCGAAGGTTCAAAATCAGCCGAGGACGCAAGAGCTAGACTTGACGAGATCGTGTCAAACTCAAAGCAACTCGCTGAGCTCATCGGCTCAATCTCCCTCTCATCAAAGCAGCAATCACGTGCTACAGAAGAGGTCAACCGTTCAATGGATACAATCTCCACGATCACCAAAGAGACGACTGAAGGTATCCTTAAGTCAGCTGAGGCTGTCGCCAAGATGGCATCACTTGCCTACGAGCTTCAGGAAATCGTTTTGAGGTTCAAGCTGTAATTTGGATGGACTACAAGCCATTAGAGACTTTGTGCAGACAAGCACCGGGCTTTACTTTGGTGAAGCCCGGATGCATCTTCTGCGCAATGGCGTCACATCCCGACTCATCTCTTCTGGCTTAAACAACACTGATGAATACTTGAATCTCGTCAGTTCCGAGGGAGAAGAGCTCGATAGACTGATCTCTTCAATAACAACCCAGGAAACGAGTTTCATGAGGATTCCTGGTCACTTCAGGGTCATAAAGGAAGTTTTCATTCCCTCATTTTTGGCTCAAAACGGCATGATCAAGCGCGACTATCTTCATGTCTGGTCAGCGGGTTGTTCAACGGGTGAGGAAGCGTATTCCCTTGCAATCACCCTGAAAACCTCTGGAATTCCAGAGGGCGTGAAACTTTCAATTCTTGCAACGGACATTGATGAGAACGCTCTGAATACCGCCAGAAAAGGCGTGTACAAGAAGGAGAGGCTCAAACATTTGAGTCCAGCTCAGCTCTTCACATTTTTCAAGAAGTGCGGCGAGAACTCCTTTGAGGTCAAAAAGGAGCTTCGGGATTGCGTTCATTTTGTCAAACAGAATCTCATTTCTTCGCCCTACCTATTCGATCAGGATATTGTGTTTTGCAGAAATGTAACCATCTATTTCAAAAGAGAAATCAGGATTGAGGTTCTCAGAAAAATAGCAACAACCATCCGAACTGGCGGATATCTAATGTTGGGTGAATCGGAGATATTGCCATCTTCCATCCAAGGTTTCTCACCAATCTCGTACGATGGTTCAATTATGTATAAAAAGATTCCAGGAGGAGCCAGTGTCAAACGAGGATAAGTACTTCCAAGCATACATCTCTGAATGTCTTTTGATGTTGTCTGGATTCAATACACAACTGGCGAGTATTACCATAGGTCATAGGGATGCAGACACTCTCTATGAAGCCTTCAGATTAGCCCATTCAATCAAGAGTTCATCTCTGATGGCAGGATACGATAAACTGGCATCAGTTGCGGAACTCATGGAACAAGCTCTAGAACCATACACAGAAAATGAACACCTGCCATGGCCCGAAATGCTCTCTGAATTACTGGCTCTCACCGCTTTCAATGTCGGTGATATGCTAAACTCAATCAGCAAAGGTGTTGAACCTGACTATGAGTCCATAATCCAGACAACGAGAGACGCCTGGGACAATTACAGAAATCAAGATTCAACCGAGTCCACAATCACAGAGCAATCTCACAAGATACGAGAAGAACTTGATGATGTTGTTGCTGACTTCTTTAAGATTGAAGCCGAGGAACACCTCAAAACCCTAAGGGATGGTTTCCTTGCTCTAGAGAAGGATCCAGGCGACAAAACATCAATCGAAGAGGTTTTCAGGGCAGCTCACACCCTCAAGGGCGCCGCATCATCAGTTGGATTTGAGTCAACCGAGGTTGCATCACACGCAATCGAGGACGTTCTCGAACCTATTCGAGATGGGGAACTGAACATTACACCCAATCTCATTGACAAGCTTCTAGGTTCGCTTGATGCGCTTTCTGATACCTTCAAATATGAATGCGATAAGGACCCAAGGGCGCAAGAAGTCGCACATGAGATAGGGAAAATCCTCTCAATAGTCTCAGGCAAATCGGCAGAGGAAAAGCCAAGCGACACTCAGCTATTCTTCGCAAAAGAGAAAAAAGAGCAAAAAATCGAAGAGAATGTATTTGTCAGACTCTCAAAACTCGATTCACTCATGAATCTTGCTGGAGAATTGCTTGTCCAACGTTCCAGGCTTGAGGATAACAGACTGAGCTTCAACAGGATTTCAGAGTCAATAAGACTATCTCTCCGAAGGCTGTCAGCTCTAAATGCCGATCTTTCCGAGCAACAGCTCCAATCCCGAACAACACAGGCAATGAGAGTTGGCTCTGTTGTAGACAATTCTGGCAATGGAAGCTCAAAATACGCAAGCGAGTTTGATGAGCTTGAACTCGACCGCTACAACGAACTCGACAGAATCATCAACAACGAGTATGAGATTCACGCTGATTTGACCGAGGCACTTTCCCGTCTGGAGCATCAAATAAACGAACTTGGCACAAACACCAACGTCCTGATGCAAAATGTTTCCTCTATCCAGACAAACGTTATCTCAACAAGATTGATACCACTCTCCCAGGTACTCGACAGGTTCCCCAGGATGGTTAGAGACATTGCCCGTTCAGAGGGAAAACTCGTTAACCTGGAGGTTATCGGTGAGGATGTCGAGCTTGATATCAAGGTAATAAGGAGCATCTTTGACCCATTGCTCCATATTGTAAGGAACGCTGTCCATCACGGAATTGAATCCCCAGACATCAGAGAGGCAATCGGCAAGCCCAAACAAGGAAACATCCGAATCGAAGCCAAGTACTTTGGTAACCAGGTCTCCATCTCTGTCTCCAATGATGGAATGGAACTCGATACTGCCTCCATCGCAGCCAGAGCCATCAAGATGGGTGTTGTCTCACAAGCTACAGCCGAAACCATGACAACCAACGAAATCAACAACCTTATTTTTGCAAGTGGTCTCTCAACCTCTGAGGAGACCGGTATGGTTGCAGGTAGGGGAATTGGTCTTGATGTAGTAAAAAACAACGTTGAGGCAATAGGTGGATTTGTTTCTGTAAACACAAACGATGAGCAAACATCATTCAATCTCACAATTCCAATCTCACTGGTTATATCTCAGGGAATCGTTGTCACAGCCGATAAACATACCTTTGTTATACCACTTGGTATGATAACAGAGGTTGTAAATATCAACAGAAGTGACGTTACAGTGATTGGCAGTGGTCCGGTCGTAAGGATAAGAGAAGAACTTTACCCAGTTTATTATCTTGACGAACAGTTCGACCTTGGAAGCTCTATCAAGGAGCAGGAGAAGTATCCAGCAATCATAACACTTTCAGGCGGCACATTCGTAGCGCTTGCTGTCTCAAGCATCCCGGGGCGTCACGATATGGTCATCAAGTCCATGCCTCTCTCACTACAGGATATTCCAGCCTATTCGGGAGCGACCATCTTCGGCTCAGGAAGGGTAGTGCCTGTTATCAATGTGCACGGACTTATAAGCCGCGAACATTTTGCTCCAAAGATAAAAACAGACACAGTCAGCATTCTTGACAAGCCTGAGGCTGCCAATGTTCTTGTTGTTGATGACTCGCTCTCCATGAGAAAAATCCTCCAGATGGATTTGGAGAACGCTGGCTTCAAGGTTCACACGGCATCAACCGGACTTGAAGCTCTCGACTTGCTAGAGCAAGTGCCCATCGATATCCTTATCCTCGATCTTGAGATGCCTGAAATGGATGGCTTTGAACTTATGTCTGTCTTGAGGGATGACAAGAATCTTTCAAAGATTCCAAACCTTGTAATCACCTCCAGGGCTGGATCAAAGCACCGCAACAAGGCGTTTGAACTCGGAGCCGATGCATACCTCGTTAAACCATACAACAGAGAGATCGTACTCGACACGCTAAAAAAGCTTGTCCAGGGAGAGTAGTTGGACAACAAGAAAGCGCGAATTCTACTGGTCAATGACTCCTTCCACATCCTCGGTATCATGCAAAAACTTATTGAGGTGGAGGATGATCTTGTTGTTGCCGGCAAAGCCAGGAATGGTAGGGAAGCATTGTCCGCCATTGAGAATGAATCTTTTGATCTTGTGGTGCTAGACACCCGCATGCCGTACATGGACGGCATCTCTACCCTAAAGGGTATTATGAGGTCAAAACCCACATCCGTTCTCATCTGCGCCCCTGACGACCCAAGCGCAAACGCAGACGCTGTTCTGTGTCTCACCAAGGGCGCAACTGACGCGATGGTTTTTCCTGAGAAGATCGACCCACTTAAAATGACTGAAGCTCTCTCGGATTTCACGGCGCGGGTGAGGTCATGCGCCAAGGTCAAAGCAATCAGGATTCTAAAAAACACCCTTGAGTACGATGGCTACGGGACAACAACCGTCCAAAGAAGCAGGACAAGAACAAGAAACCATTCATTTGAAAAGATCAGCGGAGTTGCGAGTCGCGTTTGCGCAATTGGTGCATCCACCGGCGGCCCACAGGCAATCAAGCATATCATGTCATCAATTCCGGAAAACCTGGATTGTGCATTTCTCGTAACTCAACACATGCCAGAAAGATTCACACCTGAGTTTGCGAAAAACCTCTCATATGTCACACGCATGCCAGTTGTTCAGGCTCAACACGGGCAAACCATACTCAACAACACCGTTTATGTCGCGCCAGGTGGCACAAACATCTATGTAGATGAAAAGAAGAGGGTATACCTCCGGAGTGATGACCTTGATGAGACCAGGGCGTCTCCCTCAATCGACGAATTATTCATAAGCACAGCAAACACATTCAGAGAAAAGACTATTGGACTCGTGCTGACGGGCATGGGGTGGGATGGCAAAAGAGGTGTTGTTGCGATTAAGAATCGTGGTGGTCACACCATCGCTCAAGACCCAAACTCAAGCCTACTCGACAGTATGCCGAGAGAAGCTGTTTCAACCGGTGTTATGGACAAGGTGCTGTTGCTTGAAGATATCCCAGCATACATTGGCAAAATCCTTGAAAGGCACCCACGATGAAGTTTCTCAGACTGAAGGTGCGGGATTTCGAGTTACTTCTAGAAAGACAAAATGTCAGAATTCTCCGCCCATATGAAATGAGGTTCACCAACGACAATCTTATTAGGGCGATTCATGTTGGAGAGCCGATTATTGATCTTGGTACATTGGTCGATAGATCACCCTCCTCTGGTAAGATAGGCGTTCTCTTCAAGAACGGGTTCGGAATCCTCGCTGATGACGTAACCGAATTTGAAGAACAGGTCACTGTTGAGGAGATCGACCCCCTGGTTCTGAAACTGAAAGGAAATATCACAAAGGCAATTGGAAAAATTAACTCGAAACTCATCCCAATTGCATCTTTTGAGTCAATATTCACTGACGAATTCATCAATACCTTGTCATCGCTGATGTCACAAGGCAGTTGGATATGAAAGGTCTTATTCAATGAGACAAAAAAGGAATATACTACGCAAGGAATCAGTCGAGAACAAAACCACATATCTGCTCTTCCTTCTTGGAGGCATGCTATATGCGACTCCTGCGCTATCTGTGAGTAGAATCGCAAACTGGAGCAGTCCAGTGAAACTCCCCGGTTTAACCGGAAAAATCACAGATGTCATCAATATTGATGAATCAAATATTCCTCTCTTTGAGATATATGACTTCCTTGGAATCCCACAACCACGCGAAAAAGTGACCCTAAAACTAGAGCACACACAGGGACACGTTGCGATTGCCGTTGATGAAGCGCTGACTCTGACTGAGATTCCAGATTCAGCAGTCTCTATAATCGACAAAGTTTTTGTGTCGGAAAAGCAATGGAGAGTTATGAACAAGTGCTTTGTCTATAATGACACGATTGTACCAATTCTTGATCTTGCCGATGTTGAGTTGGATATTGACATCAAAGCTTAACTTTGTGTTTATCTGTGCCCTCGTTATAAAATATTTTTGTCTGAGTTGATTTCTGCCAGATTTTAGAATTTGGCTCTTTTTTAAAAATGCCGAATAACGTGCAAGAACGCTGTTCTGATCATGGTTTTATTCTCACACAAACCATGATTGAGCATCTGCTTGAGTTTAGCTCCAATACACGAATTCTGTTTGCGTAATATTTTTCTTTTCTTCTTGGTGGCCTTTGTTTGTCCCTTCGCATCTAGCTTTCTTGGCACATTTGAGTTGCCATTCCAGTTGAGAACACAAGAAAATCGTTCAATCTACACAATTGCAAGCTTTAACTTTACAATAACCTTTCTGCCAATTACGATGCGTAGTAGTAATTAAAAAGAAAGAGGTGTATTAGGATGAGTAAGAGTAGACCGTTGGTTCATTTCATTTTGGATGTTGTTTTGACCGCTATTTTTGTTTCCTTCTTCAGCATATTTTTTACGGGGATGAATGTCCATGAACTCCTTGGGATTGGAATTGGAGTTCTGCTCCTTGTTCATAACTTCCTCAATTATCGCTGGATAGTTACTGTTACGAAGAACCTTTTTAACAAAAAAATTACTCTAAAAACCAAGATAAGCTATGTTGTCGATTTCCTTCTGCTTGTGGCTTTCACAATGATCATCGTGACCGGGATAATGATTTCAAAAACACTCTTTGCAGGAGGAGAACAATCCGCGAATCATTTTGGTCCATCATTGCTGCACAAGACCACCGCGTACATAGCACTTGGACTCGTTGGGATACACGTTGGATTGCATGTCGGCTTTATCGGAGTCATGCTTAAAAAGGTGTATAGTCCAAGCGCAAAAATTAAAAATGCACTCGTTATTTGCACGACTGTGGTTTGTCTCCTTGTTGGAGTGTTTGGAATTTACAAAACTGACTATTTTGGGAAGATTATACCGGCAGCAAAGGCAGGACCCATGAATGCTTCAGCAACTTTGGGAGGTGAGGGTGCATCCCCAGACTCCGCGAATCTCAATGTTGGGGGCTACGAAAGAGAATCAGTGGAAGAGGAAGAAAACACATCTCCCAGTTCCACAAATGTCGGAGCTGAAGGTTACGAGGGAAATTCTGGGGGAGAAAATGGTTTTGGAGATATGGAGGGGCATCACGAAAGGGAGCAAACTCCGAAATCAAATGTTTTCTTCAGCTTCTTAGTACTAGTGTTCTTTGCATCTCTTTCGTTCGCTTTGGAAAAATGTCTCATTAGGAAGAGATGTGATGAGGTTTTACAGTCATTATAGTTTTTATAATTGGTAAAGATCATAAAAAAGGCAGTTGTAAATCATTGCAACTGCCTTTTTTAGTGTTAGCTATAGCATACTCAAACAATCAGCAATACCCATTGTCGGATTTCAAAATGTAGGGCAGCAATAGTGTGGAGCCAACAAAAGAGAAAAATCCGTTATGTTTCAAAATCCATACACCACCAACTTTGCCAAATCTTGTGACATAGTAAAGGTAATTCTTCCGGTTGAAGCCTTAATCTAGACAAAAGAGATAATTACGGCAAGAAATCAGTTTATTCTCGTGATAAAAACCGACTTGTAACCGTCTTTTGTCCTGAGTCCCGCCACCTCTATTTCCACTCCAATTGTAAACTCGTTGATATTATTCCAATCAGTGCGAATCTCGACTGTGAACTCGCTGCCATTATCCCTTTTCAAGGTCAGAGACTGGTTGATTGAGTCAACAAATATGACCATCCCAGCATCCTCAGAGAGTTTGGTCACAACGGCATCCTCAAGGTAAAAATCTCTGTATTCATGGGTTGTGGCAACGATTCGAACTTTTGTGTCATTGCCATAGTTTGCCCTTCTACCTCTTTTTGGCAGGATAAGCCAGTTTGCGCGGTTCTGGAGTTCTCTCACCTTTATCTCATTTTCACTGTATTTTGAATCGATGATTTCAGCAAACAATTCAGCCTTGGTTTTCTCAACTGATGTCGCCTTGATTGTATGGTTCAAGTAACTCTCAATCTGACCTTCAATCCTTACCCAGTCCTCTGGTCTTATTGAGTAGCAATCAAATTCACCAGTAACATCTATAGTCCAAACATTGACCCCCGACCTCACAAGGATCTGTTTATCTCTCTTGTAACCGTCTGTACTTATGACCTCTCCAACAAAATTCACAGGCTGCAATCTCGAACCGTCAACCCAATCCATCTGACTAAAAAGAACAGGCAGTTCATACCGCATATCCTGCTTATAGCCTATGACTTTAACATTGTCTCCAACCTTGAATTTTAAAAGCTCCTCATAAGGCATCTCGGAATTAATCCTGATTACTCTGTCTCTGGTGTCTTTGATACTTAATATCCCATGACCTGGCAGGATCTCTGTTATCGTTCCTGCTATGCTCTGATCTGTCAAATAATCAAGCAGCACACAGTTGTGAAGCGTTTGTTCCAGGTGATTGTCTTTCACTCCCTTCACACAAAAAATCATGTGACTCTTCAGGTGCTGGTTTGGTTGACCATCCTCAAAGTTTACCTGCCAGAACTCATTATTTGACTTAATCCTGAACAGCCTGTCATGCCAGCCCTGTGGTGGCACCAGGCAATTGTCCAAAACTCTGGTTGTCACCTTCTCTTCCACAACCTCAAATGTCGCATCGTACACCAGATATGGTCTATTGATTACGGATTTTCCCTCAACTGATATAAGTTTTCCCACCTCAAAGTCACTTCTGTTTTCAGTGTCAACAAGTTCAATCCTGTAGTAATTTGTGTCTGACTCGATTACATAAAATCCCAAATCGTGATCTGTCTTGTACACTATTCCATCGAGCCTCATATTGATTTCTATATCCCCCAATGGCACAACATCACAGTCAAAATATTCAACAGTGTTCCCTTCGTCAGGTACCTCAAAACTGCACACAGCCTCTATTTTCCAGCCCACCTTGAAATCAAACACATCTACTTGTCCGTCTTTCAACTCAAGTCTAATCGGTTCGCTGTTTTCCTCTTCATCAGTTTTACCTGAGTCTTGGGATTCTTTATCATCTGTTATTATCGACTCGATTGAGCATTCTAGGACAAGCAAACAATCGCCTGATTCCGGGATATCAACTATCTCACCGTAGATGACCTTGGATTCTACAATAGATTCAGATTCGCTCGCCTTTCCATCAGTGTTTGCTTGAATCGGAACACTAAGAGTAAGGACAAAAAACAACAGGGATGACAAAACCAAAACAGCCAAGCGTCTCATGAAACACTCCTCGAATTATTAAAAACAGCTACCAAACTGCTTCTACCAAAAACAAGATAGCAAGAGCATGCGGAAAAGCAAAAGGTGACGTAAAAAGAGTTTTTATTATATATAGTGCGTTTTAATGATATTTAATTAGTTTCAGCAAATAAACAATCATTGCTGATTCTGAATATATATTCGGTTTATTTTCTGGAAATATATCAACAAAGAATGCCGGAGGCCGGACTCGAACCGGCACGGTGTCGCCACCGCGGGATTTTAAGTCCCGTGCGTCTACCATTTCGCCACTCCGGCAAACAACTCCGCAAGTTAATCACGAGAGACAATATCAGTCAAGGACTTGAGGTTAATTGCGTCATGTTAAGATTTGGTTACATTTCCTGCTATGGGAAAAATAATAAATGGAATATTTTTAAGAATCAGAGAGGATATTCATGGGTTTTTGTGGATCATCGCAATATCAGGGGTTTTGTCGGTAGGTCATATAGTATTAACCTTTATCCTGCTCGCCTTTGTTCTGTTTGCCTCTTTTCTGATGCAAACAGGGATAACGGTAGGCATAAGTGCTATTTATAATTACAAACTTGTGCATTCCCATCCAGATGTATCACTTTTTATGGTTATTGCTGTTATGATCATTGCATTGCTGTTGTTTGTCTTTACCAAGTCTGGAATAATAACATATTTCCACGAGGGAGCAGGTAAGTCACGTTCGGTTGTGACAAATTTCTGGCGCAACTGTACCTCAAAATTCAATGCCTCTTTCATTGCGAACATCGTGCAATTTTTTCTAACAGTTTTGCCGCTTCTTTTGATGTATGCGATTCATTTCATAGTTATAACCGCTCATGAAAATTCAACACAATTCCAGCTCATCAAAGAATTCAACTTCTATAAAACAATGGATATGCTGGCTGTCCTCTGGCTTATTACCATCGCACTCACTTTGATTGTTGGTGTGTTTATTCAATTTCTGTCATACGAGGCGATAGTTGTTGGTGGAAGGTTTACAGATTACTTTATCTCTGCCATTAGAAAGGCAAAAACTGTGTTCTGGGAAACGATATTTTTCATCATCTTGCACACTACGATTCAATTGTTTCTCACATTTTATAGGTTCAAGTTTTTCAATCTATATCTCCCGCTTACCTTAGCTCAATTTCTCGTGTGGCTGACATTTACCATGTTCATTGGATACCCATTCTACATCCTTGCTTCGCAAAGACTTGCCCAAAGAAGCATCAAAACATCAGTTGGTGACGCATATGGGAATATTCTTGATGCAATTGATGAGTCGAATTCCATTGGTGTGACGCAAGCTCAGTACGACCAATTATTGAAAAAAATCGAGCAGGGGGAGATCGAGGAGAGAGACATCACACAAGGTGATATTGAGTTATACGACAAACTTCTTGAACTGAAACTGAAAAGTAAAAAATCGAATAGGTCTGATTTGTAAGGTTTCTCCATTATTTTTATAGACTAGTGGATATGAGCATGACACAGAATAAAAGCCCTTTACTTCTATAACCAAAATTAAGTTCGAACAATGATATGAATGTTTTATCAATTACAAGGTAATCAATAAATCTTGCGATATGGCAACAACTACATACAATTTTAACCATGCAAAAATATATCCAAAAGGTGTCTGAGCTGATTTCAGAAAATGTCGGCATGTTCTTTGGTATTGTCCTATTCATGACATTCCTTGAGTACATTCCGGTTGTTATTTCAAACAGGGTGATTGGCACAAATTTATTCACAAACAGCTTTTCTGATGGCTTCCGAGCCTCTCAATCATATGGTCATATGCAGTATGGGTACAATGTTGGTGGGTATTTATTGGTACTCATACTTATTGTTATTCTGCAGTATGCAATAAATTCTTTCACAATGGGTGGATTCCTGTCTTATCTGGACTCTGGCAAGGACGAAAAGAACAAATTCAGTTTCTTTTCAACCCAGGGATTGAACAAGTGGGGTAGGATGTTTGGAGGCTACCTTCTTCAAATGGCTATACTCCTTCTTTTTGCTGTCGCAATCGGGATAGTATTGGGAATTATATTGGCAGCTTTTCTCACTTCGCGGTACGATTCCTCGGGTAGTATATTCAGTTTATCGGGCTTGTTGACTTTGATTTTATCTCTCATCATTGCGACATTCATCGCATATATCCCCTACGAAGTAGCGCTCTCTGATCTCCCAGTGACTCGTTGCATCTCAAGCGCAATGGCAAAGGCAAGGAAGCTGTTTTGGCCAACCTTCGGGGTAGTCACTCTGCTGTATCTTTTGGGATACGGCATATCCTGGACTTTAGGCGTCGCATACTCTCCCTATTCAATCGCGATAATTGTCGCATACCTGTACTTCATTGTGGGCAATCTTGCGGTTACCTTCCTACTTTATCCTCTATATAAAAGCGCTTCCGAAACAGACAAAACAGAAAACAGCGATAGGATTCTCGTGATTGGCGAGCAACCACCAGCAAAGAAGTTAGAAGTGGATGATCCATTTGAGAATAAACCGAATCAGAATTGATAAAAATTATATCCTTTAAGTAGAAAAGGGTGGCTAAATGAAAAAGCACATTAACGAAATCTCCAGACTGGTGAACGAAAACGTTTGGGTGTTTGTGGGCATTGTCCTTATAGTGGCATTATTTGACCTTATCCCGCAACTGCTGCACTATCTCATGTTCAACCCTGAAATGATTGGTTCACAGTTTGACTTTATAACGAGTCCAGAGGTGTCGAGCGCTCTCGTCAATGGTGAGCAGGCAGCACAGTATTTATCGTACTCCATGAAGTATGTTGTTGTCATTCTAACATCAACACTCATACTCAGCTCCTTCACAATTGGCGGTTTCATCAGCTATCTCAACAACAGGGGCGACCATGAAAACAAGATTGCGCATTTCTTTTCAAGTGGACTGTCTAACATAGGGAGAGTGATGGGTGGATATCTGTTGATAGGACTCATCATGCTTGCTGTGGTTTTTTTATCCTCAATTGTAATCTCCATAATTCTATTCGCAGTTGGACTCGGAAGGACTAATGCCTACAATGTTTTGCTGGTAATCATAATGATTGGATTATTGTTACTCCTCATTTTTTACAGCTTTACACCATTCGAGATCATTTGTACAAAGCAGAAAGTCACGACGTGCCTATCAACATCTGTAAAGAAGGTAAAAAAGGTTTTTTGGCCTCTGGTTGGAATTTTTATTGTCGTGAACGCTGTTTCCTTTCTCCTTTCGTTTGCATTCAATGGATTCAATTTGAACAGCACAAACGCGGTAGCTGGCATTCTTTCGACCCCATTCAGTAGTGCCATTGAATCAATTGGTATAGCATTCCTTGTATTCCCTCTCTACAAATACGCAACCGAGAAATTGGACAATAATGAAATAGACGGAGAAAAAGCTCTCCACCTCAATCAAGCGGAGGATGAATACCCCTCTAGATACAACGGTCCAATCGAACCACCACCAAGCAGTGGATACTAGTATGAGATAATCTTATGCTTTCCAAATGCTTTGAATTTACAGCAAACGCCTTCAGGAACAGAGGCTCAGAGTTGTCAATGGTCGTTCTCGTCTCTGTTCTTGTCACCCTGTTGTTCCCATCAATCACATATATCATCTGGCGAGGTGACCCATTTTGTGTTGAGGTTTCTCCCTCTGCCAAGGTTTCCCAGCAATTTGCTCAGTCGATACAAAACAGAGATTTTGCAGCAGCCCATGAATTGGCAGACGAAAACAGTGTCGATGTAGGCAAGGTTTTCAAAGACTTGTATTTGGCTGAGAAACTGTGGGACACATTGTATTCGATGGAGTATGACGGCGGAATCTACTTCTGGGTGCCACTTGATATGTCTGTGATGTATGTGCTAAAAGTGATTGGCAGATGGATCCTTATATACTCAATATGGTTTCTTCTCTTGCTCCCATATCTCCTCTGTGGGATGGCAAATGTTTTCCTAGATGAATCAGAAACCGACAATGACAGGATTGCAAAATTCTTTAGTATAAAATTCTCCCAGTACATCAGGATGGCTGGCGCGATACTGATTTTTAGTATTCGAACATTCATCGCATGCGTGTTCCTATTTGCACTTGTGTATTTAGCATCAGCGTTTGCATTTGGAGAACTCAACATCTGGCTCCTCCTTGGAGTTGGGTACTGGACTCTCATCTATAGGCAAACAAGGTTTTCCCTTGTCCCATTTTTTATCGTCTCGTCCGAATTCTCCTCTGGAAGATGCCTCGATAGGGGGTGGAATTCCTCAAGAGGCAACTTCTGGAATCTTGTTATTTTTTCAATCTTTCCGGCCAGCGTCGGTTTTGCAGCAATGCTCCTCTTTGGACATACGTTCTCAATCGCAATTCTTCTCTTCCCACTCTCGTTGATGTTTTTCATGCTGCTCTCAACCCCAATTGCAAAGGAGGCGATAGCAAAACAAAAGTAAATGGTTCGTTGACCACCACCTCTTGTAGGCTATACTCTGTTTGATGAGCAAACTCAGTGATACATTTGTTTTCTTTGGTAAGCTGGTTTCAAAGAAGACCTCCGGTCTCTTTGGTGTGTGGATTCTCTCAACTCTTTTGCTACTTGTTCCCAGTGTCATTTTCTGGTTCTTCCACGGCAAGATTGCGTCGATGCAGCTGACGCTGTCTGAGATATTCAAGGCAGGAATCGAGAATATTAAGACTGGAGCAGACTTCTTTCACTCAATCCCACCCGAGATGCAACCGACTCTATATGTTATTCTTGCCCTGATTATTCTCACATTTGTTGTGATAACAGGCTTTGTTCAGAGTGGTTTTGTCGGTTTTCTCAAGAACGATTCATCAAGCCCTGGGGAGCAAATCAAAGCGTTCTTCAAGTCTGGCATAAAATCTCTCCCACAGATGATTGTTGCCAATCTGATAATAGCACTCGTGATTCTGTTTGCCGTAGTTGTCGGATTCTTAATCGGAGCCATCGTTTTTATGATTGCTGGACTTTTGCTACTCCTTGTGGTTATTGCTGTCGCGATCTACGCATACGTTCGGTTCGCATACACCCCCTACATTGTTGTGCTTGAGAAAAAGAGCGGCCCCGCCTCCATTTTCGACTCAATGAGTAAAACGGGTAAACACACGGGAACAATCGCATTCATAGTGCTTCCCCTCACCCTTGCCTCACAATATATCACTGGTCTGGTCACAAACATGCCTGGATTGACTGAACTTGTCATGTCGCTGTTTTTTATCATCCAGCTTGCCCTGCTTATGCCGCTGTATCTCGACTCAATCGATAACAAAAAGAACAAAATGGTGGTGCAGCGATGATAGACAAACTTCTGCTGCTTTTTGCCCTGCTTCGCAAATCTTTCAATGGTAAAACCTTCCTCAAACTCTATGGAATAATCCTGATTGTCTCTTTTGTCATGACAGAGTTCATCCAAAGACTCATGGCACTCATGAGACCAAACGGGAGTTTTTTTGGGGTTCCTGCCTACACCGAATGGGTTACAAGCGTCTACCCAAAGCTCATCAACCACGGCTTTCACGTCTTCAATGAACCCTATATGCAAAGCATCGGTGAGGTTGCCTGGAGAAAACAGGATTTCACCTTCCTGGCAATCTCTAGTCTTGTGCAAACATTCCTTCAACTCTCTGTTTACATCCTGCTGGTTGGGCTTGTTGCATTTGTTATTGTCGAACAAATCAAGAATAAGACTGAATTCATGGAAGCCATAACATCTTCTGTGAAGCCAATCTTCAGATTTACAGCAGGTATGTGGGTAACTCTTCTGACAATTCTCCTTGCTGGATTTATCGGCACGATAGTCCAGACATACATCGCGACTCCTGGGTTTCTCGAAGCCGCCAATTTCTTTACTCCGTGGTCGATTGCAGCATCCGGCGCAATCATCTTCCTTTCTTATGCTTTCATCAAGGTGGCATACCTCCCATATCTGAGGCTCGAATCAACCGAGAGGTTTATAGACACAATCAAATATTCAATCCATATCACAACCGGCAACATCGGTTTTATCTTGCTTGTTATGGCGCCAACTATTGCCTTGTCGATGGGAATCACGTTCTTTACCGATAATCTCAGATTTTGGGCTATTCCGCCGATTGCGCTTGCGCTTCTGCTTGTTGCCTGGGTTGACAGCTGTGTCTACCTTGTTTTAACAGGGCAACACCAAAAACAGACCGGCAAGATTGACCAGAAAAAAGAACTGTTGGGCTAACGCGAGTAGACCAAGAATTAGGGTTTACGGGTTATTTCAGACAAAACAAAAAAACGGCTCTCAATTAAGGGGGACAAGTTGGAGGCGACGAGGGGAATCGAACCCCTGAATAATGATTTTGCAGACCATCGCCTTACCACTTGGCTACGTCGCCTCTGCGGTTACTTAATATAGCAAAGGGATTTTTCAAATCAAGTATAGAAAACAAATCAAGCTGCTGCATTTTTTGGAAAACGCTGTGCCCAAGAAGGGTTCGACACAAAAAAATGCTTTGTTAATTGAACGTTTGGGGTTACCGCTACCACCCACTGTCTCAAATTAACTTTTCTGTGTTAGAATACCTGGTTGATAAAGAGAATATGCACAAGGAGAAAAAGCCTTGAACCAGAATGACATAAAAGTGCCTCCATACCACGGGTTGACAGCCAATTTCATTGTCTTAGCAGTCGGATTGGTCATGACATTTATAAGCCCAATCATGGGAATCGCTACCGACTACGGATTCGCGCTCTCGCTTCTTGGAGTGCTTGTGACTCTGACTTGTGTAGCAATCATCCCAATGCTCGCAAGAAGGAAACGCATGTACAACAAACTCGCCCAGGGGGGAGAGGATGTCGTGTCCTGGGAGCTTGACAAGGATTTTGTCAAAGAGGCTGCGAAGCGAAGAAAGGACAACCAATGGGAGAGAAACAAAGGACTCATCATCATTATGGGTGTTTTGTTTGTTGTCATATCTGGCGTTTTCACAATCTTTGTGTGGGATGAAGTCGGTCTCACCGTCTTCCTTATCTGTATGGGCATTTATGTGTTCGTCTCTCTGTTTGGGGTTATTATCCCTCATATCTCTTACTGGCAGATGCTCCGAGGCGGTCGATATGTGTTTGTTGGCACGGAGAGCGCTCTTGTGGGCAGGGAGCTGCACGTTTTTGTGGGCAGCAAGTCATTCATCGGCAAGCACACCACAAAACTGAACAAAGTGGAATACAACCCAAAAAGGAAAGCAATCTTCATCAACTACTCGGTGCTAACCAGAGTTGGCATGACGCCGTATGTGGCGGAGGTGCCGGTGCCAAGTGGTTATACAAAAGAAGCAGAGAAGGTTGTTAACAATATCTGGCAAAATGAAATGAATCAGGTTGAATAAACACATACGATTATCAATATAGAAACGTAATTCTAAGTGTTTTCAATTTATCATTAATTATTTTGTATATCTGTTATAAGATACTTATGTAGATCCTCATCTTCTTCATGATTTCGAATTTCACATATACACATATCGATAAAATCTTCTGTATTTTTGTACTTCATTTGTGCTGTGTTGGGAATAGGTTTTTTAGTAAGCCGTTGGAGTATATACGCTTTAATCGGGACATTATGTTCACTAAGTATTTTTAGTTCTTTCGCATAAACATAAAGGGGCTTAATCCAATCAATTGCATATAAGTTGCACTTATCACCGTCACGCATCGGGATTGTGTGTCTGAGGAAAAATCCCTGCAAATCATTATTTGTCATTATAAGGCTGTCTATTGCCATGGACGCGGTAGGCGTGCTTATTACACCTAACCAATCCGCTTTTTCATAATAACCCGCAGCATCATCAACAGCTGGACCAACTAAAACATTGTTCTCTATCAAATACGCTCCTTGTGAAATTGCCCCTCTAAAGAAAACTCCTCTGACAAACGAGTATGCAAGGATATCAGAAATAATGATACTTAATGACACAATATATGGTAATACTCTTTCTTGTTCTTTTTCTTTTTTTGATTGCAAAGATATAAGTATTAAATCAGAAAATAAAATAACATCATAGTTGAAACGCTCAGATAAATGTGCATGCTTTGGATGATTTATTAGATCTTTAGCGTAACCTGCAATTTCTTTTATCTGAAAAATATACTGCTCAACATTTGAATGATGCCAAACACCTTTTGTCGCCAATGCATCCATAATACATATGGGTCTAGACTAGATAAACGGCCTCTCTCTAAACTCTCTCAGTAGAATAGCATACATATCCTGTTTTCTCAAATTGAATCTGTACTCAGTCTCCTTCAAGTGCAAATAAAACGTAGAAGAACTCACACCTTGGAACTTCTGAAGCCTTCTTTTGGCATAACTCCAGAAAGATTCGATGCCATTGATGTGATTGGCTCCTCTGGCAAACTCATCTTTTCCATGAATGACTCTGTGATGCTTGCTGTAACCGATGTCAACCAGTCCATCATAAGCATGCCATCCGTCTGTGTTTATGACAGACTGTATGTCAACCTTGCCTGCAATTATTTTCTGAAGTGTCCTTCTGGTGCAGTCTGGGATTATCTCTGTATAGACCTTTCCATCCTCTCTTTTGAGGATACCAAACACCTTGGTCTTTCCTCTAGCCCCTCTTCCTCTCTTGCCCTTAACTCTCTTTGCTCCAAAATAGCTTTCGTCAGCCTCTACAATCCCTTTGAAAGGTGACTTGTCCTCACAAAGTCTGGCTATTCTTACTCTGAACATGTTGAAATGCCTGTTTGCTGTGTTTCTGTTTACATTGCACAGTTCTGCTGTTTTTGTTGCGTCCAAATCCATTGAAAAACACTTCACTATTTTCCTGAAAATGTACTCACTAATTCGTGAATGCTTTGCGTACTTGTTTTTGCTTCTGACAGCCTGACTCCTTTACACTTTGAAGTGTAGTTAGGTAGTCAAGACCCTACATATTAATCCATAGTTCATAGGTGATTCATATGCATGCGATTTTGTTTCTTCTCTTTTGTTTTTCTTATTCATCATACACCCCACATTGCACCAATTATATGCAAAAATGCAGCAAATGCACCTCTATTAATGGAATAAAATGTCATATTTAACAATCCCACACACTTTGAATATCTTGAAAAACTTATCGAGGAGTAATCGCCATAAACACCATTGGCAATCAAGAAATAGTGGCGGAGAGAGGGGGATTCGAACCCCCGGTGCAGGGAACCCCACACTCCTGATTTCGAGTCAGGCACCTTCAACCGCTCAGCCATCTCTCCAAGCGAGAATATACTCACAAGCCAAGGTGGGTCAATTTAATCTTGTGACAAAATGCCAGGGGGCATTAAAGACCACCAAAACCAGGTTTAGCCAGGCGCTTTCTGACTCAAAACCAGATCGTGAAGTCTGGGGGCAAAATCGAGGTGACAGAAACTAGGTTATCTTGTTCTACTTGGCTGGTCTAAATGGCTGCCTGACCACCGTTTTGAGCTTGTCTGGGGACACTCGTCTGACATCCGAAAGGTAGATCTCATGGTGCTTGCCAAACGGTTTGCAGCCCAGCTCTTCAATCTTTTTGTGGATTCTTGCGATGTTTTCTGTCTCGCTGTCGTATGAGCCGATGTGCATGATTTGTGCCGATGTGCCCTCGTGCAGCTCCTCAAATCTCACATCGTCAAGAAGCTCTGGGTTCTTCTTTTTTCTAACAGTCTCTTTTGCCTCATTTATGATCTCATCTGTGATAAAATCTGGCTGCAAAATCATTACTGTCCACTTCCAGCTGTCCTTGTCACGTTCTAGAAATGAGTTCATGTCATCTGCCCACCAGAGGGCCTCTGGTGGCATAACAGCAAAGTCGAAACCGCGCTCCTTGCTCGCAAACTTCACCGTATAACAGAGCCCATAGAGCGACTCCATCGCAAGCTTGAATCGCTCTGATGTGTTTGGGTTACCCATTCCATCAATCATGAGGTAGCTCATCTTTGGAATATCAACAACCGAGACCTCTTTTTTGGACGGATTGTAGAGGTGCTTCAGCTCCTTCTTCAAATCAAGTTTGTCTGGCATATCGCGACTCTCCCTTTTTTGTTTTTCAACATTATAATCAATTTTTGGTGAAAGTGCCAAACAGCGGTGACAAGATCAGAGTAAAGGACACAGCGCCGACAGGAGTTGCTGGCAAAACCTTCACCGTCATGAGAGTGGAGAAATCTTGCATGGACGTCTGGGAGAGCTGCGCCTATGGAAATGAAGACAATGGAAAGTTCATTTACATTGTCGTGACCACGACAGGGGAGAGGTTGGAGTTGGAATGGGTAGAGATAGTGTGACTTGGCAATGAAGAATTTGTTTCGTGAAACTTGATAATGTTTCACAAAGAATTGGATGCTTTTTTCTCAACAAAAATAAATGGCAGCAACAAAGCCCGATTTTCAAATTTTACTAGCATGAAAATCATTGAAAATACATCAATAAATAACAGTACCAATCAAAAATTAAAAGATGAGCCTCTTTGTTAAAACCTACAGACCAACTTAGGAATAGACTTTCCTAGATGTTGTATAACTTCCTTCCCTCAAGAAATCGGATAGAACCTGTGCAAGCGCCCTCATCTATATCTCGAAGCAACATGTCATATTCCTCAAAATGAGAATCAGCGTAGTCAGCCAGATGGAGCGCTAGTGCCTCTCTTGTCATTGGGAGTTTTGGAGAACCATACTCATAGTAGCCATGATGGGAGACGAGGCAGTGTTCAAGATTAAGCCTCAATTTCTCTTCAAGCTCAATACCAGAGAGTAATGAATCCACTATCCTCACCCCCTGGACAATGTGCCCCAGTAGGTCACCCTCAGGTGTTCTGGAGAATGTCACAGCCCAACTGTTCTCGACAGTTTTTCCGATGTCATGAAGGAGCGCTGCAACAAGCAGCAAATCCTTGTTGATTGTGCTATATCGGTTGGTGAAATCGCAGCATATGTCCATCACACCGAGGGTGTGAACAGCCAATCCTCCAATATAGGCGTGGTGAAGGTTTGCAGCCCCAGGGGCGTGGAAGAAATCGTCAAAATACTCTGAGTTGAAAAACTTATTCGCCAACTCCTTCAAGCTTGCGTTGGTTATCGAGTCGCAGTGTTTTTTTATTTTATCTATAACTTCCTCAACAGAAACAGGTGAGAGTGGCAAAAACCAGGTCGGGCTGTAGTTAGCCTCATCGGCAACGCCAATCCTCTCAATTGTCAGCTGAGGTTTGGAGTCAAACTCTCCAACCTTACCCCGAATCCTGACAACCGTGTTGACTTCAAAGTCATTCCCCCACTTCTCAATCGAATCGCTCCACATCATCGCGTCAATTCTACCCGTGCTGTCGCTTAGGGTGAGTCTGAGATATGGGTCACCGTTTTTCGTGGTCTTATCCGATTTCTTGGCAAGGACATAATAATCATCAACACTAATACCCGACTTCATTTCTTCAATAAACGTATGCTTTATCACTTTTTTCTCTTGCTCCTAAAAAAGTCCCTGATTAACTCAGATGCTTCTTTGCCCCCCTCGGTTTTGACAACCTGCGCGCTATGCCCAAAGATCGGGTGAACAGCAAGATTATACCGAGAACCACATGCGCCATCCTTCGGGTCATAGGCAGCATAGTAGATTTTTGAGATTCGAGATAGAAGGATTGCGCCAACGCACATAGGGCAAGGCTCCAGTGTCACATAGATAGAGCAGCCTGTCAATCTCCAGTCACTGATGTTTTTCGTTGCGTCCCGTATAGCCATAATTTCAGCGTGACAGGTTGGGTCGGAATTGGTGAGGGTGTTATTGTAACCCCTGCCTATGACCTTTGAGTCCTTGACCACAACGGCTCCAATTGGCATCTCGCCAACCTCTCTTGCCAGGTACGCCTGCTCAAAGGCCAACATCATAAATGCGGGAATCATATGCATTCTCTACTTCAATAGAAAACACGGCTGACAGGATTCGAACCTGCAACCTTCGGCTCCGTAGGCCGACGCACTATCCAGTTGTGCTACAGCCGCACCTCAGACTTTAAGCAAACCAATTGCTTTGTCAATGCGGGAAAGACTAAGTTCACGCCCCAGTACCTCGATAGTCTCAAACAGTGGTGGGGTGGCTTTTCTTCCCGTAACAGCAATTCGAATTGGCATGAATAAGTCGCCGGCTTTCCAGCCCATCTCGGACACCAGGGCACGGCACGAATTCTCAATCTCAGACGCTTTCCATTCATCCACAAGATTAAGGGTTTCTTTGACACGAGACAGAGCCTTCGAAATTTCTGAATCTTCCTTTTGCTTCACTTGCAACAGCTTTGGGCTGTATTCAATGTCTTTGAAGAAGAACTCGAACATCTCAGGAGCTTCTGAGAACATTCTGATTCGCTCCTGTTCAAGCACCATGACTGACTCAAGCCATTTCTCATTGGTTGAATCATCAACCAATCCTGCATTTTTCAGGTATGGTTTCAAGTTTGAGGTGAGAGTTGGGATATCCATCTCCCTGATGTAAACGCCATTGAGCCACATCAGCTTTTCCATGTCAAAAATTGCGTCGGATTTTTGTACTCTTTCAAGCTTGAAGGCATCGACCATTTCAGAGAGCGTCATCTTCTCTCTATTGTCACCTGGCGCCCACCCAAGCAGCGCGATGAAGTTCGTGACAGCCTCCGGCAGGAATCCCTGTTCCTGGAAGTCGCCAATGTAAACAGCTCCAGCGCGTTTGCTGAGTTTCTTGCGTTTTGTATCGAGGATGAGTGGGAGGTGACCAAACTCTGGTAAATCATAACCGAGAGCGTGGTATATAAGAATTTGTTTGGATGTGTTTGTCAGGTGATCCTGTCCCCTGAGGACATGTGAAATATCCATCAGATGGTCATCAACAACCGTCGCAAAGTTGTAGAGTGGGTCACCGCCTGGTTTGGCTATGACAAAATCATCAAAAGCGCTTGAATTTACCACAATCTCTCCGCGCACCAAATCAGTAAACACGATTGACAGGTCTCTGGGGATCTTGAGTCTAACTACAGCCCTCTCGCCTGCTGCAACTCGCTTTCTTGCCTCATCGAGCGGGATGTCTCTGCATGCCTCATCATATCTGTAAATTTCATGAGCTTTCTCAGCATCAGTTCTTTTCTCGGCAAGAACGTCTTGGGAGCAAAAACAGTAGTATGCGTTTCCATCTTCAAGCATTTTGTTGAGAGCATCAGCATATAGCTTGCTTCTCTCGCTCTGTCTATATGGGCCATACCCACCATCTTTGTTTGGGCCCTCGTCCCAGTCGATGCCAAGCCATTCAAAACCTTTGTATATTGCGTCCTCTGCGTCAAGAGTTGACCTTTCCTTGTCGGTGTCATCAACCCTCAGAATAAATTTACCACCAACGCTTCTGGCAAAGAGGTAGTTGAACAAACCGGCTCTTGCATTGCCGATATGAAGATTGCCCGTTGGGGAAGGCGCAATTCGTACTCTAACTTCTTTTGCTGCTTTTGACATACTAACACTCCCTTTTGTGTGTTTCTCTACATGATAACACCGACGAGTTCAAATGAGTTAAAAACCCGTCGGTGTTTCTTATTCTTATGTTTTCTGACTAATTATTCTATGCTTTTGTCAGGAAAAGTTCATCCTCGTTCTCATCGATTCTGATGGTATCACCCGACTCAAACTCACCGGCAAGCGTCTTCTCGGCAATCGGATCTTCAATGAGATTCTGGATTGCTCGAACTAGGGGTCTTGCTCCGAGCTTCGGATCAAAGCTCTTCTCAACAAGATTCATAATGGCTTTATCAGTTAGTTCAACCTTCAGCCCCTCGTCCGACAAAGCATCACTGAGTTTCGCAATGAGAAGCTTTGCAATCTCACCGAGTTGTTCTTTGGTGAGTGGCGAGAAGTGCACAATCTTGTCTATTCTGCCAAGAAACTCTGGTCTGAAGATTTTTTTCACTGCATCATCGAGCCTCGATTTTTCCTTCTCCTGATCTTCGTTTCCTGAGGTTGAGAAACCGACGTACTTCGATGACTTCCACTGAGTGCCAACGTTAGAGGTCATGATTATGATAGAGTGCCTGAAGTCGACCATACGTCCCTGAGAGTCTGTGAGTCTTCCATCATCCATGATTTGAAGCAGGATATTGAAAACATCGGTATGGGCTTTTTCAATCTCATCAAATAGAATGATTGAGAAGGGTTTTCTTCTGATTCTCTCTGTGAGTTGTCCGCCTTCATCAAAACCAATATACCCCGGAGGCGCGCCAATGAGCCTAGAAACTGCGTGCTTTTCCATGTATTCAGACATATCAAGCCGTATGATAGCCTTTTCTGAACCAAACAGATGGTCAGCCAAAACCCTTGCAAGCTCCGTTTTTCCAACACCACTTGGGCCAATAAAGATGAAAGAGCCAATCGGTCTATTTCTGCCGGCAAGTCCTACCCTTGCTCTCCTGAGAGACTTGGCAACTGCTGCCACAGCATCTTCCTGACCGATAATCTTCTCGTGGAGAACATTCTCAAGCGAGAGCAGTCTCTCACGCTCTTCCTGAAGAAGTCTGGTTGTCGGGATTCCTGTCCACTCACCAACGATTTCGGCGATGTCTTCCGGAGTCACAACAAGGTCAAGAGCATCGACCTCTTTTTGCCAGTCGGCTCTCTTGAGGTTGAGTTGGTCTTCAATCTCTCGTTCCTGATCGCGAAGTCTTGCAGCTTTCTCAAATTCTTGGGATTCAGCGGCGTTCTTCTTTTTGTCGATTATACCTTTTCTTTCGTCTTCGAGGCTTCTGATTTCAGGTGGAAGGTTGAGAACAGAGAGCCTAACCTTCGCGCTTGCCTCATCGATGAGGTCGATTGCCTTGTCTGGCAGAAACCTGTCGGAGATGAATTTTGCAGAAAGCTTTGAGGCAGCCTCAAGAGCTGCGTGAGTGATTGTGACTCTGTGGTGATTCTCATATCGCGGGGCAAGACCGATAAGGATTTTTGTCGTTTCCTCAACCGTGGGCTCATCGACTTTTATCATCTGGAAACGACGCTCAAGGGCAGAGTCCTTCTCGATATGCTTCCTGTATTCGTTCATTGTTGTTGCGCCAATGCACTGCAGCTCACCTCTAGCCAACGGAGGCTTGAGAATGTTGGAAGCATCAATTGCGCCTTCGGCAGCGCCAGCGCCAACGATTGTGTGAATCTCATCGATGAAGATGATTATCTGACCTTCGGACTTCCTGATTTCCTCAAGGATGTTTTTTACCCTCTCCTCGAATTCTCCTCGGTACTTCGTACCGGCAATAACTGAAGCCAGATCGAGCGAAAGCACTTTCTTGTCACGAAGCGGCTCTGGCACCTCACCGTCTACTATCTTCTGAGCAAGTCCTTCAACAATGGCTGTTTTTCCAATTCCTGGGTCACCAACTAGCACCGGATTGTTCTTTGTTCTTCTTGAGAGTATCTGGATGATTCGGGTTAATTCTTTTTTTCTGCCAACAGTCGGATCGAGTTTGCCTTCCTTCGCGAGCTGGGTTAGGTCTCTTGAATAATTATCAAGAATCGACTTCTTGCCAGTTCCTCTTGAATCGCCAACACTCTGTGACAGTTCCTCACGGAATCTGTCGATATCGACCTCCATGTCTTTGAGGATTCTTGCAGCCAATCCTTCAGCCTCGATGAGTATCCCAAGAACCAAATGCTCAGGTGTGAGTTTCTTTGAGCCTGAGCTTCTCATCTCACGGTCAGCCATGTCCAGGGCTCTCTTTGCTCTAGCCGACACCACAATATGGCTCTTCTGTACTGGCCCTGTCGCTGAGTTTCTCACTCCCCTTACAAGTGATACGATTCTGTCTCTTAAGGCCTGAAAATCCACACCCATATCTCGAAGGGCGGACACCGCGAAACTTGAGTTCTCTCGAACGAGTCCAAGCAATAGGTGCTCCGTCCCCAGGTAATCATTCCCCAGCGAGTACGCCTCATCTTGAGCGAGATAGAATATCCGCTGAGTTTTTTCGTCCAAATTATTCCAATTCATAGCAACAGATTCTAAAAAAGAGGAAAGCAGTTATCAACAAAGTTTTTTGCTTGTGGACATACATTAATTCTTAAATATAATGACAGGTTGTCATATGAGTATAGATGATTATATCTACAGTGTTTGGAAAAAGCGCCTGCTAGGCAAGGTTTGGATAGCATTTTTCATCCTTACCGGTATTGCCCTGGTGATTTTTTGTATTCCTGGAGAACAGGTTGACTCCAGGCTTCACCGAAGAGATCCAGAATACAAGGTCGAAAATCCGTTGGAAATCCAGAACGCCGTCACAATTTACAACCCTGTCCTCGGTGAGTATGAGACGGCAAAGATCAACACAACCCTTTCGCCTGGTTCGAGAGTCAAAACAAGCTCGATTGGAACCGGAGAGGTAAGGCTTATCGACGGCTCAATAGTTAGGCTATCCGAGAAGACCGAAGTTCAGATTCAGTCGATTCACACAAATCCCTGGCAGGGGGTAAGGATTGCCAGGTTTCATACCCTCTACGGGGACACATACGTCGACACAGGAAGCAGCGGTAACATCTTCATCTTCACCAAAGGACAGAGTGAAACGGTGATTGAGGGTAGGGCATTGATGACAGAAAACTCTGTCATTCCGCTTGACACAAATTCGGACGTATCGGTCAAAACATCATATGGAACTGTTCATGTAAAATATGGGAAAAAGGCTGAAGTAACCAATGTCGGAGGAATAATTCAAAGCGACGTTGACCCAAGTGACTTTGCAGAAAAAACAAAGCGCAAAGACGCTCCACTTCTTTCAATCGACAACAGAACAATCACAACAAATGAGAAGGATATAGTAATTACTGGTAAATCAGACCCAGGTATCACAATCTCCATTAGAGAATTCACAACCCGTGCAGGTGAGGATGGCAGATTTGAGCTTACCTTTGTCAACCACCCCATCGGCAGCAGCAAACACCCCGTCAGAGCCACCGACGCAGCGGGAAGAGAGACCATTGTTGAGATAACCATAACCCGCTCTGAGGAGTACAGCCACATGATGGAGGTTATCAATCCGGTCGGAGTCGACCTTATACAAACTGATGAATCAAGTATTAAAATCGATGGGCTTGTTCGAGGCAGCTCCCTCTTGACAGTAAACGGTGATAAGGTCGAATACAGCGGTGAGAGTTTCTCATACGAATTTGAATTGCGTATGGGAATTAGTGTTATTGAGATAAAATCCATTGGTATGGATGGACACAGCGAGATAATCCAAAGAAGAAGGGTAAAGAAAGTCGAATCTCTCCCTGAGGCTGAGATCGAGATAGTCTACCCAAAGGAGCTGGAGTCCACAACCAGAAGCAGCTCAATGACAATTCGCGGCACGACAAATACTGATTTCGTCTATTACAAGTCAGACAAAATAGTGGTTGAGGATGGTATGTTTGAGTTTGAAGCATCACTTGAATACGGAATCAATACAATCGCCGTCGAGGCAAAGGATCTGGAACACAAGGCTAAATCTGTCGACATCATCATCGAACGCGAGCGTGAAGACATCAAATCTCTCCATGTCGACGGAGTCGCAAGCCTCACCAACAACAAGATCGTCATCATCTCGGGCAGAGTTCAAGGGGCGAATAGTCTGAAAATTCTTGGTTTGAGTGCACAAATTAATACTGGAGGGTATTTCAAAGAGAGCATTACCCTAGTGAATGAGGGGATTAACGAAATCACCGTAACAGCCCAATACAGTGACGGCACATCAAGTCAGAGAACTGTAAATATCACACTCGACACAACGCCTCCTGATCTGTCTCGACTCAAGGCGACTCGGAACCCCGATGGTGGCATCACAGTGCAGGGCATGATCGAAGAAATAGTGACATTCCTCTCGATTAACGGAGAAGACCAAACACAGCAGATCAAAGATACTCCTGATGACAGGCGCTCTGTTTCAATTCTCCATGAAATCGATTCATACGACAGCAACTTCGTTGAGGTCAAGGCAACCGATAAGGCTGGCAACACAAGCGCAAGGAATATCCCAGTGGAGGATGATACAAATTGACAGAACCACACACCAACTCAACCGGAATAAAAAGGTTTTTCAAAAGAATCATCTACATCCTCACGAGGGATATAATCGTCCTCTACATGTTTTCGACTGCAGTTTTAATTGTCTCAGAGATACTGATTTTTAGCCTGATTGTTGCCAGGGCAAATGTCTCCTACCACAATCTTAGTAGGTTACCAATCGACATAATCCAGTTTGGCAACGCGCTTTTGGCATTTATTATATCACTTAAGACGATGAACATCTTCGAGGTCGGAGAATCCCACCGCAGAATCTGGAGATTTGTCATGCTTGGTGTTTTCTTCCTGACTCTAGGTCATTTTGTGTCGATATTGAACCAGTACATCTTCAAGATTACCCTCCTAAGGCCTCCAGGAATTCAGGATTGGCTCGGATACCTTTGGGTTTTGCCAATGCTTTTTATCGCAATTTCAAGGGAATATAACCTGGTCAAGACAAAGAGTATGCCAAATAAATTCATGAGGATTGGGCTCATTGCTGCGATTGCTCTTTACGCTGTTGTACTCGTTGTCATCTCACCTGTCGTCACAACCGACGTGACTGTCGCTGAGAGGCTTGTTTCTCTGTGGAATATCGGTTTTTCATTTGCCTGTGTTACCATTTCAATATCACTTCTTTCTGAGATATACTCAGGACTTCTCTCGACCTCCTGGAAAATAATCATAACGGCAGTTTGCGTCATGGCTGCAAACTATGTGCTGATCTACCTCGTGGGGAGAACCACCTCATCATCATTTATTGACGTTCTGAGTTTAACCACATCTCAAATCGGACCACTATTGATTGCGCTCGCCGCTTCTGTTGAAAGATCAATTGTAAGATAGTCTGTTCGTATCAGTTCAGATTCTAAACTAAACCTCTTATTTAGCATCTTTCTCGGAGGATTATGACGCAATCTGGTTTTCGATGACGCTTTTTGGTTGATGCGGACCCATGTGACAACCAAATTGAAGTCAATGATTTTGTGGAATCATTTGCCTGGCAGTCAATTTATTAATAGAATTCTCATTGGATTTTCAATCCCCTGACAGAAGGAGAATGAGATGAAAAAACTCGTCGGCCTGATTGTCGTTTTTGCACTTATGTTCCCAATGCTTACTGTTGTAGCCGAGGACAATTCCGACCCATTTGTCAAAGCCTTGGCGGCAGGTGGACTCACGCCTGATGATGTCAGGTGGGACATGGATAAACTTAGCAGATTGGGCAGCGACCCATTCAGACTCTACTGGTTCAATGAAATCTGGTCGAAACCGCTGCTCATCCCCCAAATAACGAGACAATCAACCGATAGGATTTCTATCTATAACAACCCTGAGTCCCAGATGGAGTTAAACACCAATTTTATGTATGGATTCACGAGAATCTCCGGTTATGTGGCAGCATTTCTTGACAGATATCTTCCTGAGCTTGATGTGAAGGATGAGAATCCCTTCAAAAACTCGCTGATGAATCTTTATGAGGTAGGGAATTGGAGATGGGGGGACAGAATCGAGAATCACGTTGAAGAAATCGAATCCGAGCTTGACGATAAGACTGCAACGGTACTCGCAGAATATGTTTTGTGCGTTAAACATCTTCTAGCAGAAAGAGAGAGGGTATTCTCCAAATACGAGGCTGACGAAGAGCTTTTCAGAAAGCTCCAAAATTTCCAAAACGACGAAGGTGGAGTGGAGAATTACAGGCTTGCTGAGGACTGTGACCTGTTGCAGCTTGGTTGGGCATGTGCAAGAGTCGTGTTTGCAGTTCAGAAACTCAAAAACCACATACTAAGCGAAGAGTTTAGTATCCCAGACAAAGTGGTTAGAATCCCCACTCCAAACGGTTGGATTGTGCTCAATGGCTCAGAGACAAACGATAAGTATATCGATGGCAAAACGCTGCTGTTGATTGACACATATGGCAATGACACCTACGAGGGTGGATATGGCGCAACAACGTCTTTTGCCAACTGCGCATCTGTTGTAATCGATTTGGCAGGGAACGACACTTACACCTCCCAATTTGAAAGCAATCCGTCGTTTGGTTCTGGCACTCTCGGCTGTGGAATTGTGCTCGATCTAGGTGGCAATGACACCTACGAGGCAATCTCAAACACTCAGGGGTGTGGACTGTTTGGTGTTGGTATCCTAGCTGATTATGCTGGAGATGACATATACTCTGGAGTTGACATGTGCCAGGGAGCCGCATCATTTGGGCTTGGACTCTGCCTGGATTACAGCGGTGATGATACCTACAACTGCTACATCATCTCTCAGGGGTTTGGTTTCTCAGGTGGATATGGTTTGCTGTACGACAGAAAAGGGAATGATACATACGATGCAAATGACACGGACATCCTCTTTCCCTCCGCTCAAAACGCAAACCACAACACCAGTATGAGCCAAGGAGCTGGATACGGCAGAAGAGCTGATATGACCGATGGTCACTCGATGTCGGGTGGGTACGGTTTGCTTGTTGATGATGCAGGTGAGGATAGCTACAGCTGCGGTGTGTTTGGTCAAGGTGTTGCCTACTGGTACGGAGTTGGCGTGCTTTCTGACAGATCCGGCAACGACAGCTACTCTGGACTTTGGTACGTCCAGGGGGCATCCGCCCATTATGCGATATCACTCTTTAGGGACGAAGATGGTGATGATGTCTATCAAGCAAAACAAGCAACGAGCATCGGGGTTGGTCACGACTTCTCAACCTCTTGGCACATAGACACGGGTGGAGACGACGTCTACAAATGCTGGCGGGAAGAGACAGACAATGAGGGCAATACGACAAGAAAAGATGGCGGTTTGATGTTGGGGTGCGGGAACGAGAATGGAATCGGCATACTTGTCAATGTCGGGGGAAATGACTTATACGAGGGCACAACCGATAGGATGTATGGCGGCGCTTACATTAACGCGCCCACACAACCTGACACTATAAGGAATGAAATTCTGTGTCTTGGATTATTCCTGGACTTCGGGGGAGAAGACTCATACGGACACGAAAGGTGCAGCAACAACTCCAACTGGATAAGACACTCCGAGAATAGACCAATGGTTCAAGTCGGAATAGGCGCAGATTATGATTACGAGTTCGGGGAGATAGGTGTAATCAGGTAGGAACTCGCCGAAAGACAAGCTAAATTCCTAAGAGGCTAAGGACTCAATCACGACTAAATTCTAGAACTTACTAACGCGATGTCTTCAAGCAAGAGACATTCGAACGACAAACGTAAAACCTCCCTGTGAGACACGGAGAAACACTGTCAAAGTGGCGGTTTGCCGTCTGGCCAAGTGACGCGCAACTCAAAAGTGCAATGGGGCAATCTCTGGTCAACACCTCTACATTCCAATTCCCTGCAAGTGGCCTGCACGCCATCGAAGTCATAAGCCGGGAGAGAGGCAAAGATACCGGCCATGTAGTCGCAACAGGGCTTTGGAAATCCTGAAACCTTGTAACATGAAGGGGAGTCATAGAGCTTGATGATTGCGCGGTTTGAGGATACATCAGTGACAGTTGCCCTTGAGCCAGCAAGCAGGTCGCAGAATATTTCGATGTTTCCAAGGAGCTCTGGCCACGTCTTTGCCTTTTTTGTGTTGTACTCTTTTTCCGTAGCCTCAGAAATCTCTCTTCCTGCCATCCTACCAATGTAGTAGAGTATCGTCTTTGCCTGAGATGGCTCAAACATAGCCCATATCCCCTTGGTCACAAGCCCCAAACCCCTCGATGAGCTTCTTTTCTCTTTTCGAGAAAATAGATACCTAACAAATGGCATCGCCAAAAGCTCAGGGGTGCTGCATCTTATCCTTATTTCGTCATCACTGTCTGTGGTCACACACTTTCCTTTTTCTTTAAAATCCTTATTTTCCCAAGGTAATTGCCAAGCGACATAACCTTCTCAAAAGGTTCTCTAGTTTCCTGGGATATTTGCTTGATTGTCTTTTCTCCACAAAACTTGAGTGCTAGCTCTACACCAACCTCACCAAACTCATCTATCACATGACGATAAATTGTAGAATCAGAATTTAGGAGATGGATAAACTTCGGCGTTCTCGAAAGAACAACATCCTCATCGACCTGGTAAAAACTTGCCTTTGAGAAAGCAAGGACATCCACCCTTCCAACAAATTCAACAGAATGTTCTAGGGCTGTCTTTGCTGAGAGTCTTTTTGTCGAGTCCGGTTCAACACAAACCTCAAATCCTCCCTGACTCTCTCCGTCTTTGATGATGTTCCAAAGGGTTTTATCCTCGCTCTGCAAAATAACACAGCCATTAAAGGCAACGTCTTGAGCATGATGGGCAAAGTTCCAAAATGAGAAGTAGCTGTCGGAAAGGTTTCTGTGGATATATTCTGCTTCTGCCAGGTTGAGATAAAACTCATGCAACTCCTCGTTCAACTCGGAGGTAACCAGCGTTGAGGCGTTATTCCTCGTGTAGGATAAGAGCCTATCTATACCTCTCTGCCCAAGCGGAGCAATTGTGTTCGTGCATTCAAAGACCTCTTCAATCTCCGAGTTCTTTAATACCATCCCATAGGTCGTCAGATTGGTTCTTATTTCAACCAGATTGCAAGAACCACTCATGTCAACAGGCAAATCCGACAGGTCAACGGAATTCACCGGCAGATGTTCAATTTTGAGCAAACCCTTTGGGATGTACAGCATATACAGTAAAATACTATTGACCAACATCGAAAGAGTCAAGCTAGGAGAAAGTTCGTTGACAACAACATTTATCGTCCATATAATTTTGCAGCAGTTTCAAGGAGGAATCATGATCACAGCAAACGATCTTAGAACAGGTAGGACATTCGAAATGGATGGTGAACTCTGGGTTTGCCTTGAATATCACCACGTTAAACCAGGCAAAGGTTCGGCTATCGTCAGACTGAAAATCAAGAATGTTGACTCAGGCGCTATTATAGAGAGAACATTCAGACCTGAAGAAAAATTCAAACCAGCGTTTCTTGACCACAGAAGAATGCAATATCTCTACTCCCAGGGAGACACTTTCTTCTTCATGGACACAGATTCTTACGAACAACTTGAGATTTCCAGGGAAGATTTAGGTTCAGCAGTCAACTTTATGATTGAAAACGAGATGATAGAGATTTCATTCTACAAAGGAAGACAGATCGGTGTTGAGCTTCCAAACTTTGTCATACTCACCGTCGTCGAAACCGACCCAGGTTTCAAGGGTGACAGGGCTCAGGCCGGCACAAAGCCTGCTATCGCGAACACTGGATACAAACTCCAGGTTCCGCTCTTTATTGAGATGGGCGAGGACATTAAGGTTGACACACGAACTGGTCTCTATCTTGAGAGAGCCAACAAATAATCACCAGGCGATATAGATGAGTGTTCGAAAAGCTGGTCGAGAACTTGCGTTGCAGATGCTCTTTTCGTCGTGTTTCTACGCCGATACATTCTCCCACGATGCAGGACTGAAGGTTCTTGAGACAACAGAGGCTGACCCTGAGACAACAGAGTTTGCCAAGTATCTCTACAACGGAACAATAAATAGGTTGTCACAAATCGATGAACTCATCACAAAGAAGCTTGAAAATTGGAACATCAACAGGCTTCACAACGTCGACAAATCAATAATCAGACTGGCTGTCTTTGAGCTTACCGAGGAAGATAGTGAAACCCCGCCATCGGTCGTCATTGACCAGGCTGTTCGGATCGCCAAAAAATTCGGTGGTGAGGAATCTGGCAGGTTTGTCAACGGAATCCTTGGTGCGATATATCGGATGCTTTTCGGAGATGGTAAGAAAAAAAGCGACGTTTAAAGGGATGGTTCAAGGTGTGGGTTTCAGGCATTTTGTCTACCACACCTGCAACGAACTATCCCTTTCTGGTTTTGTCAAAAACTGCATCGACGGAAGCGTTGTCGCTGAGATTCAAGGCGAAAGGGTTGCTGTTGAGCGAGCCATCGAGCAGATTAAGTCCGGACCAGCACACTCCCACGTAGAATCGGTTTTGATCGAAGATATTCCAACAGAGAAGGAAAACGGTTTCAGGGTGTCCTTCTGATATTAATGGCTGATGAAGAACAAACATCAGCGCAGATAAAACACTTTATACACTTTCTATTGTCAATTTTCTTTTCATCCTTGTCTATCTTAATCACCCCGCTTGGGCATGCAGCCACACAATCGTGACATCTTGTGCATTTGTTTGCGTCAATCACCAGTTTAAAGCGGCACAGGTGCGAAAATGGAAATAATAGTAGATTTCTGTCTGTTATCGGTCTTTTGACCCCCAGATTGTACCTGTTTTTAAAATCCTCATGCATGGTCAGAAGTCCGTCACCTTGTCTGTACTCAATTGCCTCTCTGATAACCCTCGGTAGGGCTAACGGCCAGCCAAAAAACCTCGATGCGATTGAGTCACAAGCAACAGCATCAGAAGCTACAAGCGTTGCATTTTTCAGCTTCAATGGCGACTCTTGTCTGTTTCTTGCGAGAGTGTCAACAAGGTTGAAGTCCATAATTGCAAACGGAATCTTGTGCCTCAATTGAGCAAACACCTCGACAAGCGCAGCAGATTCTTTTTTTGCTCTCGAGTTGAGAAAAATGCGTGTTCTAGTCTCGGTTGGAACAGCTGACAGAAACCCGGTGGTAACTCCGCCAATCATAAAGGAATTTGAGACATGCGCGGAAACAACGGGGATTATAATGTCTGAATCATACAGGTGTTCATTGATGTAAACATGCCCCAAAACGGGCATGGATGCGTTTATTTCAGCCTTAGCATCATCGTCATCAGTTTGAGAGCCACCAGAGGTTTTAACGAATCGTTTTGAGCCAAGGTCAACTAGAGGAACACTCATATCCTCAAGATCATCAAGATATGAATGTGTTCTCATATCATAACAAACTGAGGGTTTGACACCCATATTGACGAGTTCCTGGATAAGCTCTTCAATCGTTTCGATGGTAGGTTTATACCGATTGTGAGTCCCAAAATGAGGAACAAAAATTGTAACATTTTTCCCAATAAAAAACTCCCTGAGTTGCGATAATCGCTCTCTCAGGGAGTTTGTAAGTTCTTTTCTGCTTAACGCAAGATCTGCTTGTTGCATTATCTCTTGCGGTACTGCCTGTCCTTTCGGGCCCCACGAAGACCGGCTTTTGAGCGCTCTTTCTTCCTGGCATCCCTTGTGAGGAAACCCTTTGCTTTGATTTGTGGTTTGAGCTCTGGGTCAGCTTCAATCAACGCTCTCGCGATGGCGTGCCTGATTGCCTGAGCCTGACCAGATGGGCCTGAACCAGCAACCTTGACTGTGATATCGTATGCCTTCTCTTTGCCAACGAGCTGGAGTGGAGCATAGATTGGTTTGTGGAAAATTGGATTCTGGTAGTATTCCCCGATGGATTTCTTGTTGATGGAAATATTGCCCTCGCCTGGAGTCATGATGACCTGGGCGGTTGCAGTCTTTCTGTGTCCTGTTGCGCGGTACATTCTCTACTCCTTCTTAAAAAGTCACGGTCTGCGGTGTCTGCGCACCATGTGGATGCTCTGCACCCGCGTACACTTTGAGTTTGCGATAGATCTGTCTGCCAAGCTTATTCTTTGGGAGCATGCCCCAAATAGCTTTCTCAATGATACGCTCTGGATGACGAAGCCTCAAACGTCTAAATGGAACCTCTTTGAGTCCACCATTGTAGCCCGAATATGAGTAATAGATCTTGTCGGTGAACTTCTTGCCGGTGACATACGCCTTACTTGCGTTCACGACTATTACGTGGTCTCCACAGTCAATGTGTGGTGACCAGATTGGCTTGTTCTTACCCATGAGAATACCAGCAGCTCTTGCTGCGAGTCTGCCCACAGGGACGCCTTCTGCGTCGATCAAGTGCCACTTTCTATTGTTTGGGTCAACTTTAAGGAATGCTGTGTCCATGACTATCCTCCTAACAAATGAACAATTCTAAGTGACAAAAGCACAAAGTCAACAAATATTTATTTTCCTTTTGCACACTTGAAACCCGTCATTCGAGGTGCTAATATCTGCGCTTGTTGATTCACAAGGAGGTTTTCTATGTCCAAAAAATGCGAAATTTGCGGGAAAGGTCCGATCACTGGCCACACAATAAGCCATTCGCACGTTAGATGCAAGAGGCGTTGGCTACCAAACCTCCATTCGGTTAGAGCTGATTTGAATGGTACCGTAAAGAGAGTTCAAGTTTGCTCCAAGTGCCTAAAAGCAGGTAAGGTAAAGGTAGCATAAATAGACGTTCTTTTTTCGCGAAACCAACCCCTTCAGCGTATTTTGTTGGAGGGGTTTTTTATTTTACTCGATCAAGCCCCAGATTATAAACAATCGAAACATGTTCCTGTAAGTTCTCGTTGAAAATTTCCCTAGCATTTGAAAAACCAGTAATGTCGTCAGTAAACTGCTCAATATATCCCATCGATTGGTATGCGAATTCCAACACATCAAGTTTTGATATCGGTTGTGTTATCAGGTTAACCTGGTCTGTTCTGTCTATCAGACTGATTGGATTGACCAACCTCTCAGGTATGAGCCCATGTTGCAACGCTGCAAGATAAAACGCCCAATGGTTTTCATTTGTGATTCTTGTTCTGGCAAACGCCATCTCAGGATCGCCACCAACCGTCTCTCTTTCTGATGAGAGCGAGTTAATCTCATTAATCAGATTGTCGACCTCATCAAGCAATGTCCTTGGGATGCCAGATATTGAGAGCATCTTGGAAAGGGCAATGCACTCGAACTCAAGCACCTGCCACCCGGAGACGACCGTATTCAAGTTTCCCGCAAACAGTTCGGGCTTGATGCCCCACCTTCGGGACATCAACAGAAACTGGTAGTTTTCCTCGGTGGACAACTGCCTCATAACGCTGTAGTTTGCATCGAGATTCCAGAAATATCTCTTTAGTTTCATCCAGAAACTCGACCAGGATGATCTGGTTTTCTCAATCCACAGATCATAACCCCACTCCATCACGGATGCGATGAGGGCTTGAGTATCGTGGATTGTCGCTTTTTCTCTCAGGCGATTGAATTCAAAACCAACGGGGAGAGTTATTTTATCTTGTATGTATATATAAAAATCAGGATTCGTCTCTTCATATCCAACTGGGAAATCCTCAATAGCCTGGACATGATAGGGAACCATCACAAAGGACACAAGCGACAAGGCGATAAGCAGACAAATTAAGAGTTTTCCTGGGGTTATTGATGATGTATTCACGATATCACAAATGTGAATAGTGAATCTGGAATTCATAGAATAAGATTCCAAACGATACCAAACGAAGCAGATGACTCACATACCAAAGCACACTGCCGTATGAGACAAACATGTGGAGGAACATCACAATCGAAAGAAGGAGAAGCGCCAGGAACATGTTGAATCTGTATCTCTGGTTCTCCCTGACATGCAGCAGGAGGAAGTTCAGGGAGGTTGAGAGCATCAACACACCCGCGAGAAGCCACACCCAACTGCCGTAGAGTTCAAACTCCGGAAGCCATGACATGAATCCTGGCACAAAGCCAACCAGCAGATAGATTGTGACAGCGGCAACAAAGGGGATCACTACAACAGATGTCAACTTGCCCCTGAAAAAGACAGACCAGAAAATGCCAATTGAGAATAGGAGGTACCCACCAAGAACAAACCACATGAGATAATCAAGTGTGTACTTGCTGGGGTAGGCAGAAACACCAGTCTGTGAAGTGACAAAAACCATTGCTGCGATTACAACAAAAAGAGACAGACAAGAGGTGGCAAAAGGAAGTGTGGCTATATCTTCTCCGCGCCTTGCATGCAGAAAGAGAAAGATTGCACAGCCCAGAACAACCAAGCCGATCAGACACTCAAAAGCCAACTGAACAATTGTTATCACATCACCCATAGGGGGGATTATATTATGTGTTTTCCAGATAGTCTACACAAACAAGGTATAATCCCTGAGCAGGCGAAAGCATACCCGCTGACGCCCTCATGTTTCCTTCAAAAATCGACTCCAAAACATTTGGATCTTCCTTGCCAACCGAACACAAAAGCGCAAATCCAGCCATACGTCTGACCATGTTGTGAAGGAACCTATCACCTTTAACGAGCATCACAGCATAGTCACCCTTTTGCATGGTATCCGCCTCAAGAACTGTGCAGACTGGGTCTTTGTTAGCGCTCTCCTTGGAGGCCTTTCCAAAACATTTAAAGTCATGTTTTCCCTCAAAACGCTTGAAGGCATCAGTTAGTTTGTCAAAATCAAAGCGTTTGTCGGGATACACCATCGAGAATCTGTTGATCATTGGTGTTGGGTTCTTACCAGTGTAAACAATATAGGCGTAAGACTTTGTTCTCTGAGCAAATCGGGCAATGAAACCATATGGCGCTCGTTCGAGGTTTTTTAGGGTTATAGTGGATGGCAGGTAAGCGCTTATCATGCTCTTCATACCCAGTGGGTGTAAATCCTGGTCTATCGAGAACGAGATGACCTGACCGAGTGCGTGGACTCCCTTATCTGTTCTTGAAGACCCATAGACACTCGCCCTTATTCCAAGTCCCTCCCAGATAGCATCCTCAACCGCAACTTGGACTGTTGGTAAGCCATACTGTCTTTGGAAGCCAAAGAAGTCAAATCCGTCATATGCAATTGTTGCTCTGTAGTTAAATTGACGCATACCAGTACAAGGCAACCAGACAGACAAGGGTTGTGGTCAAAGCGAGCCAGTCGGTCGGTCGAATCTTTGCGATGTGTAAACGTCCCCTCTTGCCACCTGTCACAAAACACCTCGACTCCATCGCTTGAGCGAGTTCCTCGGCTCTTCTGAAAGCTGAGACAAACAATGGGATAAGGACTGGCACGAACGCTTTGGCTCTTGCGATGAGTCCTCCAGATGTGAAATCAGCTCCTCTTGAGCTCTGCGCTTTGACAATCTTGTCAGCTTCAGATAGGAGTGTTGGGATAAACCTGAGAGCAATACTCATCATAAGGGCGACTTCGGATGCTGGAAATCCGATGACCTTGAAGGGTTTCATAAATGATTCAAGGGCAAACGTCAGCTCAAGCGGGGAGGTTGCAAAGGTCAGAATAATCGAGACAGATACAAGCGTGATAAGTCTCAGGATTATCTTCCCAGAGTAGATGAGACCCTCTTTGGTTATCGACAGTCCCCAGAACTCAATCAATGGTTCTCCTTGTGTAACGAAGAGCTGTATAAGAACCGTCAGCACTATGAGAAATAGAATTGGTCGAAGTCCCCGAAGCAGGTGCACAAAAGGCACCTTGGCAACGAAACTCACAAGCAGCACCAATCCAAACATGATTAAAAGCGCTTCGAGAGTCCCCACCATAAAAATGAAAACAAGCATTATCATCGCTATAAAAAGCTTGATTCTTGAATCCATTCGGTGAATGAAAGTGTCACCAGGGATGTATTGACCAATTACAATGAGATTAGATATAGCCACAATCACACCCCTCCAACAATCTGTTTGATAGAGGTTGCGAGATTCTTTGCGTTCCAGGTTCTGCGGGGAATATCAAACCCCTTTTCCCGCAGAAGTCCCGCGACGATGGAGAGCGCTGGCACATCCAAGCCGGCGTCTCTGAGCATCTCTGGTTGAGAAAACGCCTCACTTGTCGGTCCGGAAAAAATTATCTTCGACTTGGACATAACGACGACATTGTCAGTTATGTGGGCAATCTCATCCATGTCATGAGATACCATAACAAGTGTTTTCCCATCGTCTCTGAAGGATTTTATAAGCCCAAGAAGGGCATTTCTAGAACTTGGGTCAAGCCCTGCCGTTGGCTCATCAAGAATTAATACAGATGGATTGAGGGCAAGAATTCCTGCAATGGCAACCTTTCTCTTCTCTCCACCAGAGAGATTGAAGGGTGACCTTTTAGCGTATTTCTCAAAATCCAAACCGACCTGCCTAAGGGATTTTACGACCCTCTCTCTGGCCTCGGCGTCGCTTACGCCCATCTTTTTGGGGCCAAACGCGACATCCTTTTCAACAGTTTCCCCAAAGAGTTGAGCTTCGGGGTACTGAAAAACCAATCCCACCCTCTGTCTGAGAGCTTTCTTGTCAGTATCCTTTGAGAAGACATCGACACCATCGACCTTCACTGAACCTGAGGTCGGTCTGATGAGAGCGTTGAAATGTTGAATCAGGGTGCTCTTGCCTGAGCCCGTTGAGCCGATGATTCCTGTAACCTTGTTGTCCTCAATTGTTAGAGAGACATTATCGAGCGCTTTATGCTCAAAAGGTAGTCCTATGTCATATATGTGGGTGAGTTCTGTTATCTCTATTGGCATAACCCCTCCACAAGTTGCGCTGGGTTTCTTGGAGTATCGAGTTTATAGCCCAGTTCCCTGAGTTCATTGGTCAAATCCATGAGGGCTGGTGGTTCAAGTCCCGCTCTTGTCAGTAGATCACGGGAAGCAAAGAGTTCCTCTGGTTTTCCATCAAAGATGATTTTACCCTTTTCAAGAGCGATGGAACGGTTCGACAGAAGAACCTCCTCCATACGGTGGGTTATCATGATTATTGCGTAGCCAGAATTGTTTAATTCGGTAATTCTCTTGAGTACTTGTCTTCTGCCCTTTGGGTCAAGCAATGATGTCGCTTCGTCGAGGATTATAAGTTTTGGTCTTAGAGCCAGAACTCCTGCAATTGCAACCAACTGTTTTTGCCCACCTGAAAGATTGGCAACAGGATGTTTTTTTCTGTCTGAAAGTCCAACAGTTGTGAGGGCTGAATCGACTCTCTCTCGAATCTCTTCTGACGTCAGATTGAGGTTCTCGGGTCCAAACGCAACATCATCCTCAACGAGTGTGGCAACGGTCTGGTTGTCGGGATTCTGAAAGACAAGACCAATATTTTTTCTGATATTTACTAGGTTGGCTTCAACCTTTGTGTCGAGACCCATCGACACAACGCCGCCTGACATCGGTCTCAGCAGACCATTTGCAAGCTTGGCAAGGGTTGACTTTCCAGATGAGTTGTGACCCACAAGGGTCACAAACTCACCCTCAGAAATAAAAAAAGAGCACCCATTTATGGCGGGTGCTTCTTCACCTTTATACTTAAAGACAACATCCTGAAAATTCGTCAGGATGGCACGACTAGAATCAGGCATAATCAAGCTTCACAAGCACCATGCTTGCGCCATCGCCTCTTCTCTGTTCAAGTTTGTAGATCTTTGCAAATCCGCCTGTTCTGTCGTCAAATTTCTCTCTGACATCATCAAGGCATCTCTTGGCAGCTTCACGGGTTGTGAAGTAGGAATACACTCTTCTCTTTGAGGAAAGATCATCTTTTCTGGCAGTCTGGAAAATCTTGTCAAGCTGTCTGCGAAGCTCTTTTGCTCTCGCTTCTGTTGTTGTGATTTTGCCGGACATAACAAGGTTTGTAACCAAGTTGCGAAGCATCATCTTTCGGTATGAGCTCCATACGCCAAGTTTTCTCTGTGTTTTCTGGTGTCTCATATCGCCTTACTCCTTGAGATCAATGCCCCATTCCTGGAGCCTTTTCTCGATTGATTTGATTGTTTTGTTGGACAGTTTGAGGGAGCCCTTCAAGGCAGCTTTTCCCAAATCGACAAGCTGTCCGACCTTCTTGATTTTCTCTTTGTCCATCGCTTTTACAGACGTGTTTGGTATATCAACATCATTCGCGATAAACACATCGATTTCCATATCTCGAACGGCAGATTCTCTCTCGGTTTGAGTCATCGACTCAAAGCCTTTGCTGGTTGCGAGCTTGAGACCGAGTTTGTCGAGGTTTTTCTCGATCTCGACAATAATCTTGTCTTTAAAACCCTTCATACCATGGATATCGAATCTTGACCTAGTGACAAGTTGAACAAGGGTTGTGATGCCGTTGTCCTCAAGGAACTTCATTGTGTGTTTTGCGAGTGAAAGATCTTCAAGTTGGAAATTGAGCGCTTCCGGTGGAACATCAGCCTCTTCTGGAATCTCGCGGACAGGAGCCTGCTTTGGAACCTCAGTTTGTTTCGGTTCCTCTTTTGGCTCTTCCTTTACAACAGTCACCTCTTCAACCGTTTCTTCCTCTTCTTCTTCATCCTCTGGAAGATCATCCACTTCCTCTGAGATGTCCTCTACCAGCTCTTCAATCTCCTCGACCTCTTCCTCCTCACCAAAGAATGGGAAGGTGTACTGTGAGATCAATTCATAATCTGGGGATTTCTCAAGCGATTCGATGAGCGACTTCAGAGCCTTCGATGAGATTCCTCTAATCTGCTTAATCTCATCCTGTTCTCTCATAAGGAGATCGCGAAGTGTCTTCACTCCCTCATAAACGAGGAGGTGATGAGTCTTGGCGGCAATTCCAGGAACAGCAACGTCAAGCGGCTGTTTGAGTCTCTCTTCAAGTCTCTGCTCAACACCAGCTTCTTCCTTCTTGAGGAGTTCTGGCTGGGCGATGGCTGTGTAGTACTCTGAGAGAATCTGGAGGGCCTGTGTGAGTGCGTCTCTTGGCGGAATTGCGCCATTGCAAAGAATGTCGATGTTGAGTTTTTCAAAATCCAAGTACTGCTCGATGAGGGTTTGCTCGACATCAAAACGGACATTCTTGACTGGCGTGAACATTGCGTCCATCCAGATTGTGCCGATTGGATAGTCCTCAAGGCGGTTCTTCTCCACAGGGACATATCCACGGTTCTTGGAAACGAGGATGTCCATGCGAAGTGTGGATTCTGGGGATGAAAGCTCAGCAATATGCAGCTCAGGGTTGATGACAGTGACATCGATATCTGGGATGATATCAGCGGCTGTCACCATGCGCTCTCCAGAGGCATCGAGTGTGAGTGTTCTAACCTCATCTGTATCCATAGCTACAACAAGCTTTTTGAGATTCAGGATGATCTGCACCACATCCTCGACAACGCCCTCGATCACGGAAAACTCGTGAGGCACATTGTCAATTTTGACAGCAATCGGCGCTGAACCCTCTATGGATGAGAGAAGGACTCTTCTCAGGCTGTTGCCAATGAGCACTCCATAACCTGGATGAAGCGGCTCAATGGTATACCTACCGAGAAAGGCATCCTCCTCAATGGTTTTAAGCTCAAGGCTTGCAAGTGGAAACACTTTCCCCCCCTACCTGGAATAGTATTCGACCACAAGTTGAATGTTGACTGGTGTATCAATGTCTGCTGTGGATGGCGCACGAAGTATTTCAATCTTGTAGTTCTTCTGATCCATCGACATCCACGATGGTGGAGTTACAGGAGATTTGACAGCTTCATTGATGAGATTATGGTTGCGTGACTTCTGTTTTACCTCAATGACATCGCCAGGTTTGACAATGTATGATGGAACGTCGAGTCTTCTACCGTTGACCTTGATATGTGCGTGTGTGACTATTTGCCTTGCTGATGTTCTGCTTGGTGCCAGTGATGCTCTGAAAATAACATTGTCGAGTCTTCTCTCAACGAGTTCCATGAGCTTGTCGCCTGTCGGGATCTCTCTCTGTTTCTTCGCCTCAAAGAAATAATTCTTGAACTGACGCTCAAGAAGTCCATACATTCTGCGGACTTTCTGTTTCTCACGAAGGTGCAGAGCGTAATCCGACATTTTTTCTTTCGGTCGTTTCTTTGGACCGTGCATGCCTGGGACGAAGAAGTTGCCCTCAACTGGACACTTCGCACCAAAGCATCTCGAGCCCTTCAGGTAGAGCTTTGCTTTCTCTCTGCGACATAGCCTACAAACAGCGCCTGTATATCTTCCCATTTCTTATCCTCTTATACTCTTCTCATCTTTGGAGGTCTGCAACCATTGTGTGGAATGGGTGTGACGTCCTTGATTGATGTTATTGTGATGCCCGAGTTTCCAATAGCACGGATTGCTGTTTCTCTGCCCGAACCTGGTCCCTTGATGATGAGCTTTGCTTCCTTCATACCCATGTCAAGCGCCTTTTTGCAGGCGTTCTGAGCGGCAACCTGGGCTGCAAAGGCTGTGCCTTTTCTGGTTCCCTTGAAACCAGCATGACCACCCGATGACCACGCAAGAACATCACCACCACGGTCTGTGACGGTCACAATGCAGTTGTTGAAGCTGCTGTGAATATAGATTCTGCCGTCAGCGACCAGCTTCTTTACGCGCTTTTTTGTTTTTGCCTGTTTTGCCATTTCTTACCTGCCTACTTCTTTCTCACCACACCGACAGTGCGAGCGCGACCCTTGCGTGTTCGCGCATTTGTGCGTGTTCTCTGACCACGAACCGGAAGACCGCGCTTATGACGGAGTCCTCTGTAGCTGCCGATATCAATGAGTCTCTTGATGTTCTGGGTGACTTCTTTTCTGAGGTCTCCCTCGACCTTGTACTCATTGGTAATGATCTCACGGAGTTTCTCAATCTCTTCTTCCTTGAGCTCACTCATCCGCTTGTTCGCGTCAATACCAGCCTTCTGAACAATCTCGACTGCATTGGCCGGGCCAATACCGTAGATGTAACGAAGCGAAATGTCGACTCGCTTATTTGCTGGAATGTCTATACCCGAAATTCGTGGCATTGCTTCCTCCTATTTCTGTCGCTGCTTGTGCTTTGGATTCTCACAGATAACCATGACCCTGCCCTTACGGCGGATCATTTTGCACTTTTCACATATTGGCTTTACTGAAACTCGAACCTTCACCTTATGTTCCTCCTTACAGTCGGTAGGTAATACGCGCTCGAGAGAGGTCGTACGGAGTGAGTTCTATTCGAACTCTGTCCCCTGGCAGAATTCTGATGAAATGCATCCTCATTCTGCCTGATATGTGCGCAAGAATCACTTTTCCGTTTGCCAGTTTTACCTTAAACATGGCAGACGGCAGTGTTTCAAGCACCACGGCCTCGGTCTCTATAACTTCTCTTGAGTCAGCCACGCAACCCCCTTCTGTTAGTTGTTTGTCTCACTTGTTAAAATAATTGGCTTCCCATCTTCTGTCACAGCAATGGTGTGCTCGAAGTGACAGGATAGTGAGCCATCTCTTGTGTCCGCTGTCCATCCATCGTCGGACACATCAATATGCCAATCACCGGCTGCAACCATGGGCTCGATCGCAAGAGTCATACCGGGTTTTATCAATACTCCCGTGCCCGATCTTCCAAAGTTTGGAATCTGGGGCTCTTCGTGCATTGCGCTACCCACACCATGACCCACGAAATCCCGAATGACCGAAAAACCGTTTTTCTCGACAAAGCTCTGGACAATAGAGGAGATGTCTCCAATTCTATTCCCAGGGACAGCCTTATCGATTCCGAGCAGAAGCGCCTCATGAGTGACTTCCATGAGTTTTGCCTGCAATGCGGTTGGTTTGCCAACAGCAAACGTGACTGCCGAGTCAACAAACAGTCCATCTCTGTCAATCACCAAGTCAAAACTTACCATGTCCCCATTTTTTATCTTTGTGTCACCTGGAATTCCGTGAATCACAGTCTGATTCAGCGAAATGCACAGATGACCAGGGAAACCATGATAACCATAACTCGACGCATTGACACCGAATTTACCGCATTCGGTTTCGGCGATTTCATCTAACCTTTTGGTTGTAATACCTGGTTTGGCGTTTGTTTTCAAGGTTCCGAGAATCTTGGCGAGAATTCCACCAAGTTCTCTCATCGCCTCAATTTCTCTTTTTGACTTGAGTACAATCATTCTAAGCTAACCCAAGCCCTGAAAGAATCGAGGTTTCGACATCTTTAATCGACTTACTCGCGTCAATCCGAAGAAGTATATCCCGCCTGGAGTAGAAATCAACAAGAGGCTTGGTGGATTCAAGATAATGTGAGAACCGAATCTCTATCACATCATCCTCATCATCAAGTCTTCTGTTCAAAGCTCCACCACAATTAGGGCAAACCTCGGCTCCCGCAGGTGGAGAAAAACCACAACTTGCGCAGGTCATTCTCGCACGATTGCGAGCCATTGCCACCTCAAGCGGAAGATCGAAATAAACAACAGCGTCAATGTCCGCATGGTGATTACTGCTGTACTCTTCGAGCTTTTCAGCCTGGACTACCGTTCTTGGATATCCGTCAAGAATAAATCCATTCAGTTTTTCAAGGTTAGGCAGAACTACCGAGACCACGAGGTGATCTGGCACGAGCCCGCCTGTTGTCATATATCCAGATATCTCTTGTCCCATCTCCGTGCCTTTTGCAATCTCTTCCCTGAGAAGGTCAGATGCAATAACCGATGGCACTGCGAGTCTTTCAGAGAGTGACCTTGCGGCTGTCCCCTTTCCAGACCCAGGTGGTCCAAGGAGAATCAGCCTCATTTTCCTAGGAAGCCCTCATAGTTTCGCATTGTGAGGTAGGATTCGATCTGGTTCACAGTTTCGAGAGCTACACCAATGGTGATGAGGATTCCAGTGCCGCCGATAAACATAGAGGAGAACGTGGGTTGGTTCTTGAGGAATATGTTTGGAAGCACGGCAAGAGCTCCGAGGAAAATAGACGCTGGGAGTGTAACCTTCGCAAGAACATCCTGGAAATACTTCTTTGTCGCATCACCTGGTCTGACACCTGGCACAAATCCTCCCTGCTTCTGTAGGTCTTCGGAGAGTCTCTCCGGATCGTACTGCATTGAGGTGTAGAAATAGGTGAAGAAGACGACTAACAAGAAGAATGCGACATTGTATACCCAACTCGTTGTTGACGAAAGGTTGGCAACCACAACTGTGTTCCACCATGAACCCTGGGAGAGGAAACTACCGATAACCTGTGGGAAGGTGATAACCGCTGATGCAAAGATGATTGGAAGAACACCGGCCTGGATAAGTCTGAGTGGTATGTATGTTGTCTGACCGCCATACATACGCCTTCCAACGATTCTCTTAGCATGTTGCACAGGAACCCTTCGTTCCGCCTCATAAGCCCAAATAACCAGACCAATGAAGAGAATAAATATCGCAATGAAGAGCACGAACGTGATAATGTCAAGCGCTCCACCACGAATATTCTCTGTGATTGATGCAAATCCTGGGATGAGTCTGGCAATGATACCAGCGAAGATGATGAGTGAGACACCGTTGCCGATGCCCTTCTCGGTCATAACTTCACCGAGCCAAACGAGCAGGAATGAACCAGCGATAAGCAAGAATGCAGCAAACAGCTTGAGTGAGAGGCTATCTACAACATAGAGATCAACCTGACCCATACCAACGCTCTTAAGAATGTTTGGGTAGAGAATGAAGGCGAATGAAAACGCCTGAAGCGAAGCAAGACCAACTGTGACCCACTTCGTTATCTGCGCCATCTTTCTTCTGCCTTCCATTCCGCCTTCACGCACCATCTTATCGAGTGCGGGGATAACGGTCTGGAGAAGGTTTAGAATAATTGAGGCGTTGATATACGGGATTACGCCGAGTGAGAAGAGCGAGATATTAAGCAGTCCGCCGCCTGAGAACATGTTGAGAAGTCCAAGGAAACCGCCCTGTTGGCTCATGGCGTAAAGCGCCACCCTATTGATGCCGGGCAGCGTGATATGGTTGCCCAGCCTGAAGAGCATGAAAAGACCGAGGGTTACACCGATTCGACTTCTAAGCTCCGGGATGTTCCAGGCGTTTCTGATGGTTTTCCACATGGGTTATTCTCCTTGTTCCGTTTCTTCAGCTTTTTCTTCTGGCTTCTCTTCAACCTTCGGTGCTGGAGCTGCCGACTCTTCATTGGAAGTGGTAACAAGTTCAATCGTTCCGCCGGCTTTTTTTACGGCCTCGACTGCTGGTTTTGTGGCTCTTGCTCTCTTGAAGTTGAGGGCTGTCTTGAGCTCACCGCCACCGAGAATCTTGTATCCCTGGTCGGTCTTTCTGACGAGACCATACTGCCAGAGAACTTCAAGGTTCACATCAGTGCCAGCTGGAATGATATTGAGATCGCCAAGCTTAACCTCAGCGATGCGAAGCGGACGGATGAGCTTGTTGCGCCATCCCTTGATCTTCGGGAGTCGCATATAAGACCTTGTCTGTCCACCTTCGTATCCGCTTCCGTAACCCTTGCCGCGACCCGCTCTGGCTTTGGCTCCTTTGTGTCCGAAACCTGAGCACTTGCCCTTGCCCGAACCTGGTCCTCTACCAATAGTCTTTCTTCTTTTTTTTGAGCCTTCGGCTGGTTTTAGATTATGCAAATTCATATCCACAAACCTCTATCTGCCAAACAACTGCGCGAGTGTGATACCGCGAGTCTTAGCGTAATCAACTGGATCCTTGAGCATCTTGAGGGCTTTGATTGTTGTTTTTGCAAGGTTCATGGCATTGGTTGAACCATGCGCCTTAGTGATGACATCATGAAGTCCTGCCTTCTCAAGAACCATACGGACAGCGCCACCTGCGATGATACCGGTGCCGGGAACCGCCGGGCTAAGGAAAACCTTTACTCCGCCAGTCTTTGCGAGGGCATCATGAGGCACTGTTGTTCCTCTTATTGGAACCTTGACCATGTCTCTCTTTGCCCTAGTGACTGCCTTGCGGATTGCCACCGGAATTTCTTTGGCTTTACCAAGTCCGATACCAACAGACTTATCTTCTTTGTGTCCAACAACGACGAGGACTCTGAAACGCATCCTCTTACCACCTTTTACAGTCTTGGACACTCTGTCAATCTTTACAATCTGTTCCTCGAAGGGATCTTCTTCTTCACGAGTCATTTTTCTGCGAAATTCTGCCATGATTCCTCTCCTTAGAACTTAAGTCCGGCTTTGCGCGCTGCATCTGCAAAAGCCTTCACTCTACCATGATAAAGGTAACCCGATCTGTCAAAGACAACGGTTGTGATTCCAGCATCAAGAGCTCTCTTTGCGATTGCCTCGCCGAGTTTTGTTGCTGCATCAACATTCTTGCCTGAGATACCAATACCATTTTCATATGTACCAGCCGAGACTATGGTGACACCTTTTGTGTCGTCTATAATCTGTGTTGATACATGCTTCAAACTTCTGAAGAATGTCATCCTCGGACGCTCTGAGGTGCCAGAGATTTTCTTACGGATAGACAACTTCCTTCTGATTCTTTCCTTGTTTTTGTCTATAGGGTTAAACACCTCTAGCCTCCTTATTTGGACATAGCCTTGCCGGCTTTGCGTCTTACGATCTCGTTATCATAACGGATACCCTTGGCTTTGTATGGGTCTGGCGTGCGATGCTGTCTGATGTCTCTTGCGAATGCGCCAAGTGTTTCCTTGTTGAATCCCTCGATCTCGATCCTGTTGTCCTTTGGTGTTGCGCATGTGAGACCCTCCGGAACCGCCATCTCGACGGGGTGAGAGTAGCCGACATTGAGTGTGAGTTTTTTGCCTTCGGCTTTGGCCTTGTAACCAACACCTGTGATCAGAAGGACCTTCTTGAATCCATTCGAAACGCCTTCAACCATATTAGCAATGTGCGCTCTTGTTGTTCCGTGGAGCTGCTGAACGCTCTTTAGTTCTGATGAACGCTCAACCGAGATGATCCCCTCATCCATGGAAATCTTGATTGATGGCTTGAAGATGCGCTCGAGTGTTCCAAGTTTGCCCTTGACAGTCACTTTCTGACCAAGAGGGGTGTCACTGATAGTGACCTCCACACCCTTTGGGACTTCAATTGGTTTTTTTCCTACGCGTGACATGTGTAAACTCCTCCTACCAGACAGAGATGAGCGCTTCGCCGCCCTGTCTGATTTTTCGGGCTTCGTGATCGGTCATCAAACCTTTTGGGGTAGACATTATGATTACGCCCATTCCTCTGAGAATCCTTGGTATCTTGTCGTGTGAGTAATAAACTCTTCGACCACACTTGCTGATTCTCTTGATGCTAGAGACGACTGGGGTTTTGTCTTCCTGATATTTGATAAACAGTCGAAGCTGTTTGCGTCCATCAACTTCCATGGCTTTGTAATCCTGGAGGTATCCGCTCTCTTTGAGAACTCTTGCTAGTTCCTCTTTGAGATTGGAGTGAGGGACGTTGGTTGTTGTCAACTCGACCATTCCAGCATTCCTGATTCGAGTTATCATATCTGCTATTGGATCTGTGATATTCATGCCATCTCCCCTTACCAGGACGCTTTTACGAGACCCGGAATCTTGCCTTCATTTGCAAGTTTTCTCAGGCAAAGTCTGCAAAGTCCAAACTTTCTATAGTATGCTCTGGGTCTACCACAAACCATACAACGGTTAGTCTTGCGAGTTGAGTACTTTGGGGTCTTATTGGCCTTATTGATCATTGCAAGTCTTGCCATTTACTGCTCTCCTCGGATGTCTCTGAACGGGAATCCCATAAGCTCAAGAAGAGCTTTTGCTTCCTCATCAGTTCTTGCTGTTGTCACAATCGAAACATTGAAACCACGGGTCTTGTCAACCTTGTCGTAGTCGATCTCAGGGAAGATGAGCTGCTCGCGGATACCAAACGTGTAGTTTCCTCTGCCATCAAATGAGTTTGGTGGGAGTCCCTTAAAGTCGCGGATACGAGGAAGTGCTGTCTCGATGAGCTTCTCCATGAACGAGTACATTTGGTTTCCACGAAGAGTAACCATGCAACCGATTGCCATTCCTTCGCGGAGCTTGAAGTTTGCGATTGACTTCTTTGCTTTGCGAATGGTTGGACGCTGTTGTGTGATGATGTAAAGCTCATCAACGGTTGAGTCCATTGCTTTCGGGTTGACGGTAACCTCGCCAACGCCTCGGTTCACAGACATCTTGACGAATCTGGGAACCTGCATGACGTTGTCGTAGTTGAAACGCTTCATGAGAGCCTCAACAACCTCGCTCCTGTACTTGTCGATGTAGTTACACTTCGGGAGCTTCTTTGTTACGACCTTGCTTGAGACACCGACTTTTGCAACGGCAGACTTTCCCTGCTGTCCCTGCTTTTGCTGTTTTGGTGCCTTTACGCCTTTTTTCTTGTTAACGGCCATTATCCTTTACCTCATGCCTTGTCCACCATCTCGCCACATTTCTTGCATGCTCTGATGCTCTTGCCATTTGGCAAAATCTTGTGGCCGACCCTGGTGGTCTGTTTGCAGTTGGGGCACACAAGCATCACGTTTGAGCGATGAAGTGGGGCTTCCAACTCTATGAAATCTCGGGTCTGTGAGCGTCTATCTACACTAACTTTCTTAACCCAGTTTGCGCCCTCGACGATGACACGGTTTTTCAACGGAACAACGGCTTTGATTCTGCCCTTATGTCCCTTTGACTTACCCGCAATCACCTGAACGAGATCGCCCTTACGGATTTCCATTCTGTGTCTTACTGGTGTCTTCATAACTTACACAACCTCTGGTGCAAGGGATATAATCTTCATATAGCCCTTCTCGCGAAGCTCACGGCAGATTGGTCCAAAGATACGAGTGCCTTTGGGGTTACCGTCACCATCGATGATAACGGCGGCGTTCTGGTCAAATCTGACTCTTGAGCCATCAATCCTTGTGACCGGGTGAGAAGTCCTAACGATAACTGCTGTCTCAACCGACCCTTTTGGGATAGGAGAATTTGGGATTGCATCTTTGACAGTAATCCTAATCCTGTCTCCGACAAATCCATACTTCCTGTTGCCTGAACCAGCGATGCCAATAACCATGACGGATTTTGCACCTGTGTTGTCGGCAACTTTGAGTCTTGTGAATCTTGATATCATTTTGTCACCTCAACAAGAGAGGCTTTTTCAACGATACGAAGGAAGCGGTGGTGGCAGTTCTTTGAGGTTGGTCTGCAATCGATAAACTCGATTGTATCGCCAATACCGGCTTCGTTCTTCTCGTCGTGAACCATGAACTTTGTGTTCTTCTGCACGCGCTTCTTGTAGATCGGGTGCATGACGGTTCTCGTGACTGTGACAACGCACTTCTTGTCCATCTTGTCGGACGTCACCTTACCAACTCTGACGATACCTTTATCATTCATTTGTGGCCTCCAGGTCTTCCTGGTGGATGTATGTTTTGAGTCTTGCGATATCTCTTCTGAGCTCACGAATCTTCATACCCTTATCAAGCTGACCATTCTTGTGGTTGAACATAAGCTTTACAAGTTCGGTTTCAGCTTTTTCAAGAGCTTTCGTTTTCTCAATCTGGCTCATGCCAAGAATCTTATACTTCTTCATAGTGCCACCTGCGATTCAAGCCTTCGGCTTGTAAACCTTGTTTTCATAGGTAGCTTTGACCCGGCAATTCTGGCTGCTTCACGAGCGATCTCTTCCGAGCACCCTGTGAACTCAACCATAACTTTGCCTGGTTTTACAACTGCTACCCAATAATCGGTGTCAGCTTTACCCTTACCCATTCTTGTCTCAAGAGGTTTCTTTGAGATGGGCTTATCCGGGAAAATTCTGATCCAGATTTTTCCTGTTTTAGGGACTCGACCTGTGATGACAAGACGAACTGCCTCAATCTGTCGAGCACTGATCCAATGTGGTTCGAGAGCTTGAATTCCGAAGTCGCCGTAGTTAAGAACGTTTCCGCCCTTTGAACGACCCCTCATTCTTCCTCTCTGTTGCTTTCTGTATTTAGTTCTTTCTGGTTGTAACATCGAACTCCTCCTAGCGCCTCAGTGCATACGGTCCAACCGTCGGCTTATCACCTTTGTAGACCCAAACCTTGATGCCGATGACACCAAACTTTGTTACTACGTCGGTGATGTGGTAGTCGATGTCAGCTTTGAGTGTGTGAAGTGGTACTCTGCCTTCACGGAACCACTCTGTTCGGGCAATCTCAGCGCCAGCAAGTCTGCCTGATGCCATGATCTTGATACCCTTTGCGCCAGCCTTCATTGCACGACTGATGGACTGCTTCATTGCTCTCTTGTATGGGATTCTTCGAAGAACCTGGTCTGCTATCCATTCTCCAATGAGCTTTGCTGAAAGGTCTGGTGATCTCATCTCGACAATGTCGAGTTTGAGTGTCTTTGCTGTTGTGACGTCCTGAATCTTCTTCTTGAGAAGGTCGGCTGATGAGCCTTTGCGACCAATCACAACGCCTGGTTTCGCCGTGCGAAGGATGACTCTCACATGACCCGCTCTTCTCTCGATGACGGTTTCAGCAACACCGGCTTCATGTCCAAGGCCGTCAATAATCTTTCTGATGGCTAGGTCTTCGCTAAGGAATTTCTTGAAATCTTCTTTTCCTGAGAACCAGTTTGATCTCCAGGGGAAGATAACTCCAAGTCTGAATCCGTATGGATGTACCTTCTGACCCATTATTTCACCTCCAGGGATTCGACAGCGACATAAATATGGCTGGTTCTTCGTTTGATGATGTCGGCTCTGCCCATTCCGCGCGGAAGCATTCTGCGCCATGGAGTTCCCATGTCGATGACAGCTTCCTTCACGTAGAGCGAATCAGCATTCATCTGGAAATTATTGACTGCATTAGCCTTTGCTGAGAGGAGAACCTTGAGGATGAGACGTGCTGACTTCTGTGGGAGAGCGCGAAGAATATATTCAGCCTCGTCAACAACCTTTCCACGAATCATGCCGATGACTTTTCTTGCCTTTTGAGGGGCAATCATTGCGTGTTTGTGTATTGCATGTACCTTCATGTTCACCTCTGATTAGGTCAAGGCGGATGAACGCTCAGTCGGTCTTCTGTGTCCTCTGAAGTTGCGTGTTGGCGCGAACTCACCGAGTTTGTGACCAATCATCTGGTTGGTGACGTACACGGGGATATGGTTCTTGCCGTTGTGAACAGCAATTGTGAAACCGACCATGTCCTCGGTGATTGAAGACGCTCTACACCAGACCTTGATGATGCGTTTCTTGCCTGACTCCTTCATAGCTAGAATTTTCTTCAGGAGCTTTTCGTCTACGTATGGTCCTTTTTTACTGGATCTGCTCATGCTCATCTGTTAAGCCCCCTTATTTCCTCTTGTTGGCGTCTCTGCGTCTGACGATAAACTTAGCAGAAGCCTTCTTTGGATCACGTGTGCGATAACCACGAGTCGGTTTGCCCCATGGAGTGAGTGGACCAGCATGACCGACAGGAGCTTTACCTGTACCGCCACCGTGTGGGTGGTCGATCGGGTTCATAGCGGAACCACGGACTTTCGGTCTCTTGCCTCGCCATCTGTTGGCACCGGCCTTGCCAAGCTTGACCTTGTTATGGTCAATATTGGAGACGACACCGATTGTTGCTTTACAGTTGGCATTGATAAGTCTGACTTCGTTGCTTGGAAGTCTGACGTGGCAATACTCGCCCTCTTTCGAGAGAAGCTGAGCTGAAGCGCCAGCTGAGCGAACCATGATGCCACCGCGTCCTGGAACAAGCTCCAGGTTGTGCATCATTGTACCAAGCGGCATTCTGCGAAGTGGGAGTGTGTTGCCTGGCTTGATCTCAACCTCTTCGCCGCTCTCAAGAACGTCTCCAACCTTGATTCCGGTTGGGGCGAGGATGTATCGCTTTTCACCATCTGCATAGTTAATGAGGGCGATGAAGGCTGACCTATTGGGATCATACTCAATTGTGGCTACAGTGCCGGGTATGAGTTTGTCTCTCTTGAAGTCAATCTTCCTATATAGCCTCTTCGAACCGCCGCCACGACGTCTGATGGCAATCTTACCGCCTGATCTACCGGCAGTCTTTCTCATGCCAACCGTCAATGGCTTGTATGGTTTATCTGTTGTGATTTCGTCATACACCAGTGCGACTTTATGTCTGACACCTGGTGATGTTGGGTTAAACTTTCTTACAGCCATGGGTTACCTCTACTTCTCCAGGATGTCAATCTTATAACCCTCTTTGAGGGTAACGATTGCTTTCTTGATTGGGCTTGTCGTCTTGAACGATCTTCTCACACGTTTCTTCTTTCCGGGAAGTCTGGCGATGTTGATCTTATCTACTTTGACATTGAACATCTTCTCGACATCCTGCTTGACCCAATTGACGTTTGCGTTCTCGATAATCTGGAAGACGTACCTGTTGTGCTCTTCTTCCATAATCGCATTCTTCTCTGAGATCATTGGCTTGATCAAAGACATCTTTCTTCTTTCCATCATGACCAGACCTCCTCGATCGACTTTGCCGCCTCAGCCGTCAGAACCAATCTCTCGCAGGAGAGGATATCTCTGACTCCAAGCATATTGACTGGGACACCAATGATGCCAGCGCAATTTGCGAGAGCTGAGAGGAAATCTCCATTCTTCTCATCATTGAACACGAAGAGCGTCTTGACATCGATGTTGTTTCCGATTGCCTCGAGAGCTGTTTTAGTCCTGACTTCACCAAGCTTGACATTCTCAAGAACTCTCACACTCTCCTGCGCAAGCTTTGCTGAAAGCGCCGAGAATAGGGCGAGTCTTCTCACCTTGCGGTTTAATGTGAAGCTGTATGAACGAGGTTTTGGACCAAAAGTGACTCCGCCGCCGCGCCATATTGGTGAACGCCTTGAACCATGTCTTGCACGACCCGTACCCTTTTGACGCCACGGCTTCTTTCCGCCGCCACGGCACTCGGCACGTGTTTTTGTGCAAGCTGTTCCACGTCTCATTCCGGCAAGACTCTGGATTGTCGAAAGGAACTCTGGTCCCTCGTGACGCTCAACTGCCCATACATTATCTGGCGCGCTGAAATCACCGGTCTTTTCACCCGAAGTATTGAATATTGGAATATTCATCACTACTACCTACTTCCCCATCACGACTACATCACTGCCCTTTGATCCAGGAACTGGACCGGCAAGGAGGATGAGTCCTTTATCATTGTCAACTGACACAACACGGAGGTTCTTCACTGTCTTTCGCTCGGAACCCATGTGTCCTGGCATGTGTTTACCTTTGATGACGTGACCTGGTGTCAAACGGCAACCGATTGAACCAGTTCTTCTGTGCATCATAGCGCCGTGAGCAGCTTCACCACCACGGAAGTGATATCGCTTTACCGCACCAGCAAATCCAAGACCACGCGAGATTCCGATGACTGATACCTTTTCACCTGCTTCAAAAAGGTCTGGCTTGAGTGACGAACCAACCTCAGCCTCCATGTCTCTGATTTCCATCATTTTCTTGTGGACTTTGAGGTTTCTCTTCTCGTACTGCGCTCTGATTGGCTTTGCAACATACTGGGACGCATTGCGTGGAAGTCTGTAACCGATCTTGACTGCCTTGTAGCCGTCTGTCTTCTCGGTCTTCTGCGTCAACACAACATTGTCTTCGACAGCGAGGACGGTAACCATAGTACATCTGTCCTCTTCCCAGATCTGTGTGCATCCTATCTTTTTTGTTATCAAACCCTTGGCCATGGGCCACTCCTTATCTGGTAGCTTACAGCTTTATTTCAATATCAACGCCAGCAGGGAGGTCAATATTCATGAGTGCTTTTGTGATTTCGGCTGATGGCTCGAGAATGTCGATGAGTCTCTTGTGGACTCTCATCTCAAACTGTTCACGTGAGTCTTTGTCAACGTTTGGGGCACGAAGCACTGTGAAAACCTGTCTGCTTGTTGGAAGCGGAATGGGGCCGGCAATCTCGGCCCCTGTTCTTCGAGCTGTCTCCACAATCTTGACAACTGACTGGTCAAGAATGATGTGGTCGAAAGCTCGAAGTTTGATTCTCATTTTTGGAGATGCCATTTATTACTCCGCAATCTCTGTTACAACACCAGCGCCGATTGTTCTTCCACCCTCACGGATAGCGAAGCGCTGACCCTTCTCCATGGCAACTGGCACGATAAGCTCAACATCCATGAGGACGTCATCGCCTGGCATTGCCATCTCAACACCCTCTGGAAGCTTGATTCCACCGGTGATGTCGGTTGTCTTGAAGAAGAACTGTGGTCTGTAACCTGTGAAGAATGCCTTGTGTCTTCCGCCCTCTTCTTTGGAAAGGATGTAGACCTGGGCTTTGAACTTGGTGTGTGGGTTGACTGACTTTGGAACACAGACAACCTGTCCTCTCTGAACTTCCTTGTAGTCGATTCCACGAAGAAGAAGACCAACGTTGTCTCCAGCCTGACCCTCGTCAAGAAGCTTTCTGAACATCTCGACGCCTGTGCAGACTGACTTTGTTCTCTCTTCCGTCATACCAATGATTTCGACTTCCTGACCAACCTTGATGATTCCTCTCTCGATACGGCCTGTAACAACGGTGCCACGACCTGTGATGGAGAAGACGTCCTCAATTGGCATAAGGAATGGCTTGTCTGTTGGTCTCTCTGGCTCTGGGATGTATGTGTCAAGCTGTTCTGCAAGATCCCAAATGCACTTTGTGTCTGGGTTGGCAGCTGAGAGGTCACCCTCTGCCTCAAGAGCCTTGAGAGCTGAACCACGAACGACTGGAAGGTCGTCGCCTGGGAACTCGTACTTGGAGAGAAGGTCACGAATCTCAACCTCAACGAGCTCAATGAGCTCTTCGTCGTCTACCATGTCACACTTGTTGAGGAAGACGATGATCCTTGGAACATTAACTTGACGTGCAAGGAGGAGGTGCTCTCTTGTCTGTGGCATTGGGCCGTCTGTTGCTGCTACAACGAGGATAGCTCCGTCCATCTGAGCTGCTCCTGTGATCATGTTCTTGATATAGTCGGCGTGGCCGGGGCAGTCGATGTGAGCGTAGTGTCTTGTCTCTGTCTCGTATTCTGTGTGGTGGATGTTGATTGTTACGCCACGTGCTTTCTCTTCTGGAGCGTTGTCAATCTCATCAAATGCCTTTGCTTCTGTGTGGCCAAGTGACGCCAACACCTTTGTGATGGCAGCTGTCAATGTGGTCTTTCCATGGTCAATGTGTCCGATTGTTCCCACATTGACGTGTGGCTTAGTTCTTTCGAATTTTTCCTTTGCCATTTGTAAACTCCTTTTCTCAAGTACCTATTTTGTTTTTATGGTTGCCAGGGCATTCCCCTGACCTTTAAAACCACCGCGTCCCTAACGTCTGGTGGTGTAATTTGCATGTGTGAAAACTGCATTGTGTGTGTTCCTCTACCTTGGGTTGAGGAACGTAAATCTGTAGCGTATCCGAACATCTCCGAGAGTGGGGCAAGAGCATCGATAACCTGCGACGTCCCTTGTAAATCCATCGACTGAACCTTGCAGCGTCTCTTGTTCAAGCCGGCCATGACATCACCCAGGTACTCCTCTGGGGTTATGACCTGGAGTTTCATGACTGGTTCGAGAAGCTGCGGGTCACCCTTTCTGAGAGCATCCTTGAGGGCTTTATTGGCGGCCTGTCTGAAGGCGATGTTTGAACTGTCGACCTCATGGTAACTACCACCAACAAGCCTTGCACCGATATCAACTACGGGGTAGCCAAGCATGACGCCAGACTGCATCCCATCTTTGATTCCCTGCTCGACATCCTTAATAAACTGCTGAGGTATGATGTCTCCACCAACTTTTGACTCAAACACAAGTCCAGAGCCAGCTTCAGCGGGATAGAACTCGATAGCAACATCAGCGTACTGACCTTTTCCGCCTGTCTGTTTAACGTGCTTAACTCTGACATCGACAGACTTGCCGAGGGTCTCTTTGTATGAGACTTGCGGCGTACCTGTTCGGAGTTCGAGCTTGTGTTCCCTCTTGAGCCTCTCGACCATGATATCGAGGTGAAGCTCACCCATTCCAGAAACAACAATCTCGCCAGTCTCTTCATCGGTTTTAACCACAAAGGTCGGGTCTTCGAGTGAGTAACTCCTCAAGACCTTGTTGACCTTGTCCTGCTCACCTTTAGTCATCGGCTCAACTGCCATCGTGATGACGGGTTCTGGGAAGACCATGTCCTCAAGGGCGATAGGGTGTGTGTCATAAAGAGTGTTTCCTGTGTGGCTTTCCTTGAGACCGAGAACTCCACCGATGTCTCCAGCAAGGAGTTCAGGGATGTCTTCTCTGTGGTCGGCGAAGAGGTGAAGGCAACGCATTACGCGCTCTTTCTTTCCAGTTGTCGCGTTTGTCACATGGGAACTCGCCAAAATCTTGCCAGAGTAAACCCTCACATATGAGAGAGTACCGAGATAAGGATCTGAGACGACTTTGAAAACGAGGGCTGAGAGGGGTTCTGACGGATCAGATTTTCTGACAATCTGCTCTCCGGTTTTTGGATTAATGCCTTTGATCTCCGGGACTTCGAGTGGATTCGGGAGGTAATCGACGACAGCGTCAAGGAGGGGTTGGACACCCTTGTGTTTGAAGGCCGATGCGCAAACCACAGGAACAAGCTTTGTCGCGATGCAGGCTTTTCTGAGGTAGTGCTTAATCTGTTCGTTTGTGAGGGTACCATTTTCAATAAAGATTGAGAGAGCTTCTTCGTCACTCTCAGCGACTACATCTATAAGCTGCATCCTGGCAAGAGCAACCGTTTCCTTCAGGTCTTCGGGACAATCAACTACTTCAATATTCGTCCCATCGGTCTCTTCATTCCAGACACAAGCCTTGCCTGAGATGACGTCGACCATCCCTATAAAGGTGTCCTCAATGCCAATTGGCACATGGAGAACAGCTGGAGTCGCTCCGAGTTTTGTTCGGATCATTTCAACTACGTTGTCAAGGTTTGCCCCGATCCTATCCATCTTGTTGACGTCTACGATTCGGGGTACCCCATACCTGTTGGCCTGTCTCCAGACCGTTTCGGTTTGGGGTTGAACACCGGCAACACCACACAGAACAATAACAACTCCATCCAGGACTCGGAGGGATCTTTCAACTTCTGCCGTAAAATCCACGTGACCAGGCGTGTCGATCAGATTGATTCTGTAGCCTTTCCAATCGAAGGCGGTTGCAGCTGAGACAATTGTGATGCCGCGTTCGCGCTCCTGGTCCATGTAATCGGTTGTGGTATTTCCATCGTCCACGTTGCCAAAACGGTGAATGCGACCAGACAAAAAGAGCACTCGCTCAGTTGTTGTTGTCTTACCCGCATCGATGTGGGCGATGATTCCGATGTTTCTTAATTTTTCAAGGTTTTCCATCATATGGTGGCTATACAGGTAGCAGCCAGTTATCTTTCTTTACCAACGATAGTGGGCAAACGCCTTGTTGGCTTCAGCCATTTTGTGTGTGTCTTGTTTTTTCTTGAGGGCTGAACCCTGACCTGAGAATGTATCGTTGATCTCTGATGCGAGACGACGGTACATCGGCATGCCTTTTTTCTTTCTGGAGAACATGACAATCCACTTAATAGCAAGAGCTTCGCCACGTTCCTGGGTTACTTCGATTGGAACCTGATAGGTCGAACCGCCGACACGTCTTGGCTTAACTTCAACTCTCGGTCTGCAAAGATCGACAGCCTCTTCAATTACCTCAACCGGTGTCTTTCCAATCTTTTCAGCGACGTTGTCAAGAGCGCTATAGACAATCTTTTCAGCTCTCTGCTTCTTGCCATCAACGAGGATCTTGTGGATAAGATGCCCAATCAGGACATTACCATGAATCGGGTCAAGATGGATTTTTTTTCTTCTGACTAGTTTTTTCCTTGGCATATGTATTTAACCTCTATTTTGGACGCTTCGTGCCATATTTGGAACGGCCACGACGTCTGTTTTCCACGCCCATTGAATCGAGTGTGCCGCGAACGATGTGGTATCTGACACCAGGAAGGTCGCGGACTCTACCGCCTCTGACCATGACAACAGAGTGCTCCTGAAGGTTATGACCAACACCGCCGATATATGCGATAACCTCAGTTCCTGTTGCTAGTCTAACCTTTGCAATCTTACGAAGAGCTGAGTTTGGCTTCTTTGGGGTCTGTGTTCTGACTACTGTACAAACACCACGCTTCTGTGGACATGACTCTAGAGCAGGTGTCTTGGACTTTGTTTTTGGAGTCCTTCTTCCATGTCTAACCAGTTGGTTGATTGTTGGCATTCCTCACCTCAATTTATTTCAAATACACAGGCTCGAATGACCAACACAAGGTCGGTGAGATAGCTGCGAAATAGGGCTATTCTCCGCAGACTCTTTGTCGCCCAACAAGCCTTACTCATGAACTTTTGGGTCGAAACCCGCGTCACATGAGCGTTATGCGTTATTCGCACAACGGACTGATATTCTACACAAATAAGGTTAAGGGTCAAGGGTATTCAGGGTTTATAAACCGTCCAACAACTTCGTAATCAACAACATACAAAACTCTGACAAGGGTCATTATCTAAAATAATTCAGTTTCTCTGTGACTTTTTTCATTATCTACGACCCCATACTTCTGAATATTTTCGTTCAACTCAAGGCTGTCTATTTTCGGTTCATCTGTGGTAAAAAGTGTCGTTGATTTTTCACCACTATTTCAATAAAATTACGCCATGACGTTTGAAGAGTCCGCAGGTGGCGTTGTTTTTCTTGACGGAAAGGTTGTCATTCTCCAACGCCGCAGCAATAAAAACTGGATACTCCCGAAGGGGCATCTTGAACAGGATGAGACAGCGGAGGAAGCTGCCGTGAGAGAGGTGTTTGAAGAAACACATCTCAAGGCAAAACCAATCTGCGAAGTCGGCGAGACCAGGTATCAATTCAAGATAAATTCTGAGAAAATGATCGACAAGAGTGTCAAATATTTTCTCATGCTTGCTGTCTCAAAGAAAGTAAAAACTGAGGTGTATTTCTCCTTCTACCTTGTTGTGCACCCCAGAAAAGCTATGAGACTGCTCACCTTCCAACAGGACAGGGACGTGCTAAAAAACGCATGGCACAAGTACAACCAACTCGTAAAGGACGGTGAGATTGAAACTCACTGACCCAACACACGGCGTGTCAATATCGGGCAGATTAGAACTCGCAATTGAGCTTGCACGTTCGGCAGGCGACGTACTTCTCGACGGGTTGGAGTCAGACTTCACAATAAGCACAAAATCCTCTCCATTTGACCTTGTGACTGATATTGATAGGAAATCTCAGGAGACAATAACGTCCGGTATTCACGAATCATTTCCCAACGATGGGGTTGTGGCCGAGGAAGAGGGTTGCACCCAGAGGGCAAATAATGAATGGATGTGGGTTATCGATCCTCTCGATGGCACCACAAACTATGTGCATAAATTCCCGCTATTCTGCGTGTCCATCGGTGTTATGCATGGAGATGAGCCCGTAGTCGGGGTTATTTTCAATCCATTCCTGAATGAACTATATGTGGCCTCAAAGGACAGTGGGGAATCTCTGAACGGAAAACCGATACATGTCTCGAAGAATGACACAATAACTTCATCAATGCTCGTTACAGGTTTCCCATACAGCAAAACATCTCCTCCAAATAATAACTTTTATAATTTTGTGACGTTTATGGAAGCCACTCGATCAATCAGGAGACTCGGTTCGGCTGCCCTCGACATGGCATTCGTGGCATGCGGAAGATTGGACGGATTCTGGGAGGTCAAACTCAGACCGTGGGATGTGGCTGCCGGTACAGTCATTATTCGCGAGGCCGGTGGTCTTGTGACAAATTTTGTGGGGGAACATTTTGACATTTTCAGCAGGTTCATTCTGGCATCAAATGGATTAATCCACGATAGCATGATAGAAAAACTGAGGGAGGCAGCGGAAAATGAGTATCTACAACGATCTGGGCAGTAAGTACGACCTCTACATCGACTGGGACAGAAGACTCAGCGCTGAGATACCATTCCTGCGGAAACTCCTCGCGAGGAACCAAGCAAAAAAGGTGCTTGATGTTGGCTGCGCTACAGGCAGACACGCAATCGAACTCAAGAAATTGGGGTTCGAGGTGTTTGGCATGGATGAATCCGACAGACTCATAAAAGCAGCCAAACAAAACGCTCTCAAAGAAAAAGAGTACGTCACATTTAACCAACTCTCTATGCTTGATATAGCAAAACATCCCGCTAAACCGTTTGACTCTGTGATGATGCTTGGGAACATAATCTCACTCCTTGATGACCAGAAACAGGCACTGGATTTTTTCAAGGATGCAAAAGAAGTTCTGAAAATTGGCGGAACACTTATCGTTCAAACCATCAATTACAGACTCATGAACCAGACACAGAAACAATTTGAACTCATCAATACCTCTGATGAAAACACTCTGTTTGTCAAGGTATTTAACCTGGACAAGGACAGTTCGAGACTCTCTGTTCTCATGCTAGAGAAAGAGGGTGATCTTTGGAACATGACTGAATCGACAAATGAAATAATGGCATTTAGAAAAGAAGACCTTGTGAGGTTTGCATCAAGATCAAAATATGGTTCTATCAGTATGTATGGTAAACTGGATGGCTCCCCCTTCAAGCCTGAGTCATCCGAACAATTGATTGCAGTTTTTCAAAAGTAGTTATATAAACAAATCCAAAATACTCTCTCTCGGAGGTTATTCTAAACATGAAAATTGTCGTAACTGGCGCGTCTGGTCTTGTTGGCTCAAATTTAGCAAAGAAACTGGCAAAACAGGGGCATGAAGTTCTTTGCCCAGTCAGGAGAGAATTATCAATTGATGGTTGCAGAACCATCATCGAGCCTTTCAATGGCGATGGAATCCTCTCTGGTCTAAACGAAAAGTATGATGTTTTTATCAATAATATCGGTCACATCTCAGAGCATTTAAGCTACGAGCAACTCAAACCGGTAAACGTCGACCTGCAGGAAAAACTGGTTGAGGCAGCCAAACACCTTGGAGTCAAAAGGTATGTTCAGGTAAGTTCAGTGGCAGCCGTTGGACTCAAAGGTAAGGACACACCAATAACAGAGACTGACGACATGGGTTGGGGAATGGGTTATGGAGAGACCAAGAAAGACGGCGAGAAACTCACATTCAAGCGATGCAAGGATTTTGGCATTGAATGTGTTGCCCTCAGACCCACAGCTATTTACGGCAAAAGTCCAAAAAAGGGTATCAGCAAAAAGATAAAGGGTGTTTTAAGTCTCCCCATCAGGAGTATCGGCAAGGGAAACCAGGTTTGGCACTTGGTTCATGTTGATGATGTGACCGACGCTTGTATCGCCGCGATGTCAAAGGATGACATCGATGGGATGGTCTTCAACATCGCAGGGCCAGATCCAATGAAAGCTTCTGAGATTGTGCGACTCGCCTGCGAGGCTCTGGGAAAATCCACAAGAGGAATCAAAGTTCCTGTTACGGTCGCAAAAGCTATCGCCCACGCATGCCAGTTTCTCTCATTTGGGAAAAAGCCTATTGTTTCCTACTACTCTATTGCCCTTCTGGCTGAGTCTCACGAATTCGACACAACAAAGGCAAGAGACATTCTAGGATTCACACCAAAAATTCACCTCAGAGACCAACTGCCAGGATTGCTTGGAAAAAAGGACGATTAATCTGGTTTTGCTAACTTCTTAGGCGCATTAGTAAAAATCCATTTCTAGTCTCTACGCTCCTTGTTGACTACTCTTGTTGAAATTGTGAATACTTCTGAGTTGCCTGCTTTTTATTAATCTATATCCAAACCGTTTGCTTTGCGATTGGTGACACTTAGCTCTTTCTATATCCAAACTTGATTTGTTTGGGAATTACCCCCACTAAAAGAAGAAGGTAAGGAGACTAGCAACCTCCTTCACTACAAACGATTAACAAGGAGATGCCTACACGCTCAACTGTCGTTAATGTAATCCTTGGTTTTTCAAAAACGCAGAGGGTAACCACCGTCAATATCTACAAAAATACGTAGGCTACACACGCCTTACGGTCTTATTGATTTACTTTTTTTCGAACATGCAAGTTAACGGTATTCTGTATAGAACCTTTGGTTTTTAGGCTTTATCTTTCTCAATTGATTTTGTGGTCTGCTTGTTTTTTATGCTCTCTAACCTGTCTGTTATCCCACGCTTAATATTTGGAGAAAACGACAGGGTTGCTTTGTGAATGAGAGAAGTGAACGATGGTGCTGGTTCTCCAGCCGCTCTGCTCGTTAGAATCTTTGCAATCTCTGCTCCAAAAATGATGATGTTGACGGTCATATACATCCACATAATCGCACCGATGACAGTTCCCAGGGCTCCATAAATTAGGTTGATTGTTGAGAAATATTGAAGATAGAGACCAAAGAGCCATTTTAAAATATTCCAGAGCACTGCAGCCGTGACTGCACCAAAAAGCACATCACGAAAGCGTTTTTTCTTGTTTGGTAGGACATAGTAAATAATCAGGCACAAAAGTCCAAACACAAACCAAGAAAACAGATTTGAAAGGAACCAGGCAAGACCGTGGATAAGCGATACAAGATTCTGAAACAGTGGTGTATCAGCAATTGCAGCATATCCCATGATGGGCGAAATAATAACACCGACAAGGAGCAACAGATTTATTATGAGGGAGAACGTGATACCAACGGCGTAGGATTTGAACAATCCCCGAGGAGGCGCTTTGAACACGGTGTTCATCGCATACTCCATCCCTCTAAACATCCCCCCCGTTACGACAAGCAAGGTTCCAGCTCCCCAGAGACTGAGGGTGCCGATGTTGCTAACAATTGGCTCAATACGCAGTGCAAACCACTCGATGGTTTTTGGGTTAGCAACGAGGTATGTGAGCATTTCGATAAACTTCTGCGCATACTCCTGTTGACTCAAGACCAAACCAAGGATAGATATCGCAAAAAGCGTAAATGGGACAATTGCGAGGATAAGGAAATATGAAACTGAAGACGAGAGGATGAAACCATTATCTTCAGCAAAAGCAAGAACAGCCTCAAACAACACCCTTACGGGCTTAAGTAGGAATCTAAGAAACTTGGAATCAGACATCGTTGTTTTCTTCGAAATGGTGGGCGATAGTGGAATCGAACCACTGACCTCTACCGTGTCAAGGTAGCGTTCTACCTCTGAACTAACCGCCCACGATTTTGCCATTATCCAAACATTGGCTCCCATGTCAAGGCATGAACCATAAACATTGGTTACGTGTAATTGAATCAAAGAGGTGAAAAGTACATGCGCCAAGTGATTACATCAATATTGGTTATTTTGATGCTCGCATCGCCGATATCGATTCTTGCATTGTCAAATGTTGCTCCCGAATGGACTCATATGCATGGCAACGCATACCATACTGGATATTCTGAAACCGAGTTGCCCCCTCCACTCAGGCTTCTGTGGCAGAAGGACTTCAGACCATCCCCCTATGCTAATGTTGTCGCATGCTGGGATGGAGAGACCCCAAGGCTGTTTGTTGGTGATGTCGGCGAGGATAATTCATCGGGAAATCTTTATTGTCTCGAACCACTCACAGGCAGGATTCTCTGGAAGTACGATGTTGGGAGCGGTGATGTGGTTGCATCTCCGACCATCTACACGTCAAGCTCAAACCAGAAGAGGGTGCTGTGTGTTTCGTCGGGTGTTCTCAGGGACGGTCAGTCCTCCATCCTACTTCACTGCCTTTCGATGGACGGCAGTGTTGTTTGGAAGAAGAAACTCAAAGGCACAAGCTGTGAATCATCGGCAACGGTTCAGGACGGTTATATCTACGTCGCATCCAGTTTGCTTTACGGTCAGTATTCTCAAGGAGGGTATCTCCACAAATTCAATGCTGAAACGGGCAGCGAGGTTTGGGTTGCCGATCTGCCAGATGCCCCGGTTATTGCATCACCAACAAAGGTGGGCGATAGAATCATCATCGCATGTTCCCACCTCGGACTCGGGAGTTTCGATGGGGCTTGGCTTGGAGCATATCTGACAGGCGCTGTTTTTGTAGCGCTGAGTGACAAAGACGGCAAGGTTGTAGACAGGTTAGATTACGGTGACATGAGGATGGATATCCTCTCTGTTTATCACAACGATGAGATAATAATAGCTGGCAAGACGAGTCAGATTTACAATGAGAGGATTGAATGGCCGCCTGGTTCTGGCAACATTTATCTGCGACAACGAGAGATATCAAAAAATCATATCGCGGCACTCGACCCAGACACTCTCGACACAATCTGGCGAAAATACCCAAAACTCTACACCAGCCGTTCCGGGTTGCAGTCGGAGATTTACGCTCATTCACCAATCGTCTCTGGCGACTGGATAGTTGTTGGCTCTGACCAGGGAATGATTTACGCTTACAACAGAAACAACCCTCTGCTTGACTGGGAATATCAGCTTGCCTATGGAAATAATGGCCCCCAAGGTGTGAGGGTGTGCATGGCAGCCAGTGAGAACTACATTTATCTCAACACAGGCGACACCCCACCAAACTGCCCAAGCTGCAACGCCAGGTTCAAGATAATCGATATCGAGACAGGAAGAGAACTGTGGAAGTATAATCTCTCAGCTCCAGGCAGGGGTGGAGTGTCCATATTCGACAAGTATGTCTTCACATTTGACAGGGGGTATCTTTATTGCTTCACCCGAGGAGAGGCAGCCAAACTCATGGTCGATCCGATTGAGATTGACCTTGGCGAGATTCCAAAGGGAAGGAAAGAAACGACACAGTTCAAGGTCTGGAATGGTGGAGAAGGGTACATTGTCGGTAAGGTTAAGTTTAATGTCCCTTACATGGAGATTTCCTCAGATCAGTTCATGCAGCAGAGCGACCCAAAAACCTTCATCTGCACCATCGACACGAGCACACTGCAGGTTGGTCAGGTCTATAACGTCCCCGTTCTTGTGGATTGCACAACTACGGGGGAAAAAGAGACCGTCATTATCACATTCACCGTAACTGGTTTGCCAAAGCTCCAGGTAACCCCAGAGCTCATTGACTTCGGAACGGTTGAGCGGGGAACATACTCCGAGTCGGAATGCTATATTGACAACATAGGCGAAGGCATGCTCAGGGGTGAGATAACATCCGATGCGACCTGGTGCGTCATCGAGTACATCAAGTGGGAAGGCAACCACAAGAAACTGATTGTCACAGCAGACACCACCATGCTCAATTACAACCGTGACTACAAGGCGAACATCTTCTTCGAGAGTAATGGCGGAACGGCAAAGGTTGTCGTCACCGTGCGGATAAAGCAGGAAGGGCCAAAGCTTCGAGTCTACCCAACTGAGCTTATTTTCACTGACGTTGACTGGGGTGATCAACTCACGGGAACATTTGCAATTGATAATGCTGGAATCCTAGCGCTTGAGGGAGTGCTTGAACCAAACGTGGATTGGCTGAATCTGTCAATTGATAACTTCAGCATTACCGATGAGCCACAGAATGTGAAAGTAACAATTGACACAACCATGCTCCCAGAGAATGACACATCAGAGGCTGAGATACTCGTAAGAAGCAACGGAGGAATCAGGATTGTCAAAGTTTCTGTTCAGATAAAACCAAAACCACCACTTCTCAAGGTTGACCCGCCGACACTTTTCTTCAACAACTGTCAACCAGATGAGATATACGACCAAATACTGACAATCTCAAACGTCGGTAGCGGTTTGCTCAGCGGAACAATAGCCGTCAGTCCCGACACCCCGTGGCTCACCGTTAGGCAAACATCGTTTGATATCTCCAAGGCTCCGCTTATGGTCAAGGTGATGGTCGATACGGAAGGCATGGCGAAGGGAACATCCTATACCGGCAAGATAATTGTTGAGAGCAATGGAGGCACCGACGAAGTCGGTGTGGTTATTGTTCTGACAGAACGACGCAAGAACGAGATTGAGCTTTGGATTGGTTCACAGCAAGCAAAGGTTAACGGCAATCCGCACGAGTTGGATTGGCCTCCATATATCAACAACGGCACCACAATGGTTCCTGCCAGGTTCATCTCTGAGGCATTCGGTTGCATAGTCGACTTCTACCCGAAACACAAAGCTGTTGAGGAGATTTACATCACAAGGGGTTCGATGTACATAACCCTCTACATCGGCAAAAACTATGCTCTGATTGGGAACGAGCAGGTGTACCTTGACGTCCCACCTGAGATTAAAAATGGAAGAACATTCGTTCCAATAAGATTCATCTCTGAGCTTTTTGGGGCCGATGTCAAATGGGATCAGAAAACCAAGAAGGTGACAATCAGTTACTACGAGGAATAAACTGGACTTTACCTTTCGTTTTTTAATAAAGCCCTGACATCTCGATTTTATGAAAGAGCGTCAGGGCTTTATTGGTTGAAGCAAATACTACAAGTTTTTAACAGCTATGATTTTTCTGCTGTCTTCATCCCAGCTGACACAGTACCCTAAACGCTCAAGGAAGCTCCTTACAGGCAAGACCACAGTCCCCCAGAGATTAATGGGATACTCACTCATCTCTTTTTCCGCTCCATCCACCCAAATTGTTGGTTTCCCTGGCGATAAACTGATGATTGAACCAGTTTTTATAGCAGTGACAGTCTTATTATTTTGATCCCATATCACATCGTAGCTCAGACCTTCCAAAAAATCTCTTGCCCCAACAATGGCTTTCCCCCACAAAACCTGGGGTGGACTATTAAGCTCAACAGGCTTCCCGCCTAAGATGGCATCATGACTCGAAAGGAACAGCTCAATCCTTGATTTAACAATCTCAGTAGTTTTTTTGATGGTTTCATCAAACGGATAGAATCTGCCGGGACACGCCGTCACACCCCTTCCAACCACATCAAAGTGCCTACAGATTTGTTTTGTTGGGTTTATCTCAAAATCAACACAAAGCTTGGCAAGAAGCCTTGTTAATCCTCCTTTTTGAATTGAGCTCATGCTACCCATTTCGAAATTACCCATAGCACAAATCCCAATTGAGTTGAAATTGGTGGCTCCGTTTTTCGATGACTCGATATTATCTGACCCACAGTGACCAATTGGTTTTGTCGGGCTGTGGAGCATCCACCATGACCCATCCGAGAAAACAACGTAGTGGTATGGATCCGGGTTTTGCGACAACACAGCCTTAAGCCTCCTCTTTTGTATCCCCACATCCTCATCATTTGGTGACACAAAATGATGCAGCACAATCCATTCTGGATTCATAAAATTCCTCCCTCTACCTTTTGATTAATAATTTCCATCCATTTGAAATGGATATAGATATAATATATTGCTATTATACTATTTTCAAGTGATGAGGAAGTCTAATTAATTAGTAACTGTGAATTCGATTTTATCGTCTTTTCCAAAGTATTTATCAAAGTTCTCAATCCTTGAGATAATTGAATCTTTTCGTCTTTTGCTAATTTTTTCAAATGTAGTTATGGTATATTTCACGCTCTTTGCGTTTTCCTTGTACTGCCAAGTGCCGATGACCTTCCCATTAACAAGCACAACTGGAGCCACCCACCCCGCCTGTTTGTAAACTCTCTTATAATAAGCTTTTTCCAACATCTCAGACTTGTCTGCATGCGAGAGCATATAGGCGTCAAAAAACGGCAGTAGCGCAACATGCTCCGTATCGAATTCTAGACTCATAAAATAATCCAGGTCTTCACCCAAAACGTAGGTGTTCGGCTTTATCTCAACCAGCTCTGGCTTTATCCTCTCAAGAATCTTTTTGGCTGATGATACCTTGATTCCTAACCAGTATCTGAGGTCTTGTGGAGTTGCGGGGGCATTGACCTTAAGATAACGTCTGGCCAACTCGTTTTGAGCCTCGACCTCATCGACAAAATCTGGACAATCAACCCAGTCATGAAGCAGCGTAAAGGTCGTATTTGTGCCCTTGTTGTCGCCATAGCAAAGGTGTCCAAGAAGACATTGAAACCTGAAGAACGTTCCCCATGGGTCGAGGATATATTTCCTGTCAATCACATCCTTTAGCTCATCTGCCATCTCGTCCCTGGTTTTTGCCCCGTCCTTCAACAGCTCTCTGATTCTCTCACCAATCTTGTTTGCGTCATCAGCTTCAAACTGGTTCCACAATGCCCAATTGAAATTCGATTTCTTAATGCTCTCTCTAAACGCTGACGAGAAGAGTCTGACATCATCAAGAGCAAAAAGATGCAGCGTCCCCCTCATGCCATATGTTTTAATTATTGATTTTTCTCTTGAGATAGCGGCATCTATCTGTTCTTTTGTCACGCCTGGACACCTTGCGGCAATCTGAAGCTTGGCAGCTCCTAGCACCTGCGCCTGGACTCCACACAGACCTCTGCACACGTCAGAAGGCGATTCAAAACGATGAATGTCCGTCAACCCATGACGAATCAGTCTGAACAATCTAGATTTATCCGATATGTCACTCATTTGTTGGATTTTATCTTTTTTGCTGCATCTATTACAGCCTCATCAATCTCTTCTCCTCTTTTTTGGGCATCGGCTGCAACAGATGGATGGCAGTAAATCCTGACTACACCAGTCAAACTTTTCCATGTGTCAGTTAGTGACGATGCGATGGGTGAGACCTCAGACAAGAGCCTGTATCTGCCTCGCTTTGAGTAGAAAACAGAAATGTCTTGAGTCATTGGCTTGGATGGCAATATATCAACAAGCAGCTTCATCCTTGATAATCCCAGCATGTTCGTCAAATCACTCGACAATCTGAGCGCATCACTTGAACCTTCGAGTCCGGAAAGAGCATCAAAGACCTCGATTGAGTCAGGATCCATCGGCGAGTAGGTTCTGATTCGTTTATAAAGGTGTCTATTGCCCAAACCCCTCACAAGCTCATAGACGTCCGGGTCATCCTTCACTAGTTCTCCAAGCCCAGCAAGCGCATCCTCATCACCAAAATTCTCAACAAGCTTTGAGCGGTAGGCATCCCATCCATCAAACTTGGTTGCCTCCTGCATAGCACGGATAAGCATGATGGCTGCAGACCTTACTGTGTGGTGCCAGTAGACCTCGGTGAGCATAATGTATCGGCTGAAAATAACATACTCAGCTGACGATTTGCCCTTTGCTGAGAGAGCAAGTCTTCCCTCTGGAGATACAATAAGGCTTCCCATGAGCCTCTCTTTATCATAAGACCTACCATAGGGTACTCCACAATGGAGACTGTCGCGCTCTAGATAATCCATCTTGTCAGCATCCACTGGTGAATCGAGCAAGTCTCTAACGAGTCGAAGGGATTGATAATCTGAACTCCCAATAAAATCACCAGTTATCAACTGACCAACCACGACAGGATCAACATCGCATGAATGAAGGATTGCAGACAAATCAAGATTTGTGACAATCTCCTCACTTCTTTTCTCGTGCTCTGGGAGGTCAGAAACCCAATTCTCAAGGATATGACCGAAGGGGTAGTGTCCAATATCGTGAAGCAATGCAGCGTAGGGGAGTGCTCTTAGGTGTTCTGGTTTGACAATACTTTGAAACAGCTCATTTTCTGAGAGGTGATTTTTATATTTCGAGGCGAGCAGAAATACACCCAGGGAATGCTCAAACCGAGTATGATTTGCCCCAGGATAGACAAGATGGGTAAGTGAGAGTTGCTTTATCTTGCGAAGCCTTTGGAAGTATGGGGTGTCAATCAACGAGATAACACTCTTGTCAACTTCCACGTTGTCGAGGGACGGGACTCTTATAGTTATCATATTTCCATCCATCAGCTCAAAGCTCCGGATGAAATAAAATCATTTCGCATGAATTTTATCATATCAACCTTAGGTAAATCGTCAATTGCCAACTTGTTGAGCACGCCCTTTGTGATACAATAGCAGTGTGACATATTTGAAGATTTTCTTCACGTTCTTAAAGATTGGTGTGATGGGCTTCGGTGGCGGTTGGGCAACCGTTGGCGTCATGAAGCACGAACTCGTCACAAGTCAGGGACTACTCACAGCCGACCAGTTTAACAACGTTGTGTACGTCATCGGTCTCACGCCAGGCCCTGTAGCCGTCTCCGGTTCTGCAATCATCGGCAAAAAGATAGCTGGATTCGGCGGTTCACTGTGCGCCGTACTTGGCATAATTACTCCACCCATATTGATTGGACTCACGCTTTATATGATTCTGCTTAAATACGGTGACAACTATTACGTCAAGGGATTCATGCGTGGTCTTGGCCCTGCCATTGTCGCCGTCGTGCTCTTCGTTGTTATCGGAATCGGCAAAAGGGTATTTATTGATACCAACGTTGTTGTTATACTGATTGGGTTGGCAGCGGGAGTTTGCCTTTACTTTGACGTTCATCCTATACTGGTGCTACTTGGTGGTGGTATTGCAGGAATTATCTTTGGATTAGGAGGATAAGATGAATATGAAGAAAGCATTGATAATTGTCGTGATTGGCTTGATTTTTCTGTCTATCTTGCCGGCAACAGCCGGGCAAGGCAAAGTAACGTATGGGTTTATCACAAGACCTTGTGATCACCTTAGTCCCTTCAGCGTTGAAACAATTGATGGCTACAAGGTGGACGCCTACCTGCCAAAATTCATGGACTATTCCAAGTTCTACATGGGCGCTGAGGTTTCGATGGAGTGGGATGGGCAGCACCTCTACGTAATTGACTATCCAACACCACAATCAGAACTCAATGTTGTCAAATGGGTAACCGAGGTTAAGTCATTCCACCCGGAATCATACGAGGCATGGGTCACATCGCCCGTTGGCGATGTGAGGATATTCATTCCACTCTTTGTGCAAAAAACCACAGACATGCAGGCAGGTTCCGTAATCTCAGTCACATGCGTCAAGTCCCCTTGGAGGGGCATTTTTAGAACTCTATCAATTGACTTAATATCTCGGTAATTAACTAAAAAGGGGGAGGAGCGACATGAGCAGATTCATTGAGCTACTGGATAGGTTGCCGAGGATGGGACAATCGATAAGAAAAGCTCTTCCAATCGATATAATTGTATCGGTCGACAAACAGGATGATAAGTTCTACAAGTATTGCATTATATCTCTTTTTGTGACAGGCACTTATTTTCTTGTTGCTGGCACGATGCTTATACCGTCGGTCATTGCGATGAGGATTGGTGAGCTCCTCTTTACCACGAACATTCACGTATTCATCCTCTTCATGGCTCTACGGCAGATGGTGAAGGGGGAGTTTGAGAGACCAATTTTTCGCTCAGTGCTCTATGCAGTCCCGACCGCAGCTGTCATCAATGTCCTCTCAAGATTCATAGTCTCAGGTTGGGTAAAAGACGTTCCCGCGTTCTTCGGTCACCCATCTCTCTCGGCCACTGTGGACTGGATGTACCACACAAACCTCATGCTACTTTCCTTTATCTCGATTGGCTGTTTCCTGCTTGTATTCATTATCCTCTGGCTGACTTCAAATGTCAGATTTTATGAGCTCATATCCCCATTTATCGTATACGTTTTAGGCGCTTTCTTCTTTGTGTACATGGTAAATGTTTTCTCTCTGCTGTTCTCGGTGTACTCACCATTCATCCACAAATGGGTTGTGCCGTATAGGTAGTCTGCCCTCTGCTTGCCTCTAGTTTTCCTGCTTTCACACAAACAAAACCGTGTGTGTACAAGAGGATAGATGCGCCCCGTCTTGTTAACACAAGGTACGGCATTGGATGTGCTCGATGTCAGAAAAACTTAACTGGGTCGGTACGTGTTGATAAAGTAAAAACAATTAGGGCAACAGAAGCCCGTGTGTAAACGGGTTTATCCATTGTCTCATTTGAGTTAATCTTAGAAGAGAATCTAGGAAAGACTCTGACCAGTTGGCTGCTACGGCTGTTTCATGGATGGAAACACACCCGCCCACACCGGCATAAGTTTGCTGCCATCCCATTTATAGATGACACCCGCTGAGACTGTTTCTGGTATAAATCCAGATAATACATACCCATCAGACGACACACTCGCAATCGGCAGAGGAGTCGAGATGTTTCCAGTTTCAACATCTATCACAAAGTTATCGGTGTAGCTGCTGTCTGTTGCCTGGCACACAAGATATTTCTTGGAATAAAGAGAGGAGATTTTCATGGTCGTGTTAAACTCGTACAGAGGTGCAACAGTGTCTAAATCCATACTCCAGAGTCGGATGAGTTTAGGGTTGGAATAAACGGCAAGTATCTTCTCTCCTTCGACAAAAAAGGTGTTGTATATGTCGTATTCATTTTCACTATTCGCTAAATCGTCGAGGATGATATCCGGATAGAAAAGCGGCGACCCACCTCTAAGCTGAGCCACTCTCGCTCTCAGTGCCCCACCAAGTTTGTCAACCTCAGTGACGAGAACCCTGTTGTTTTCTACGTCCCAGCAACCAGGTTTGAAAGTTGAGATGCTGGTATAGTACCTGCCATCGATACTCTCTATCCCCTGGTCAACATAGCTGAAATATCCATCAGGAGAAAATGGGGAGAAGTGGGAGACCTTGAGTTTGGTAATCTTCTCAAGGTCAATGTCACTTACAGCTTTGTTATATTCAAAGCCAATAACCTCAGGGATTTTATCCGTGTAGGAATTAACGCCAATCTCACCACCTCGTCTTGAAACGATGAAGGTTGCAATCCCTTTATTATTGGTTTTGGAGATTGAAAAAACATTGTTTTTGTCTATTTGGTAATCTGATAACTCGCTCAAACCTGTTCCCAATTTGGCAACTGTTACGAGTCCATTCTTCCAAAGGGTTGTCAACTCAATCGATGAATTTGGGTCAGCCTTGAGGGTATGTTTTGCTCCGGTGTCGGAGAATGAAGAATTATAGTAAAGCTTTGTCACCTTGCCAGCTTCGATTGATACAAAGTGTGTAACACCACTTTGATATTTATCATGAAGCTCATAAACACCGGGCTCAACCATTGGGAAGAATAGAGACCCCTCGTATTCCATGGGGGAATCCTCAATATTTGTGTCGATATTAGTGCCCTTGTTATTCGACTCGATGTAAAGCGAGCCATGTTCTTCGTCGGCGCCAGGCTGTAAAAAGATTTCAGAACCATTGACAAAATTTCTTGTCTCTCTCCACCTGTAGCCAAAACCAATGAGCTCCGCCGAAATCTCTCTTTCGCCTCTATAAACCATAGCTTTGTTGGCTGTTTGCAGCACCTCAACATCGACAAATCCAGCCCTCAAACTGACTGGGATTGGTGAATAGAATGAGACGTCAACTTCCTCATATTCTGTGAACTCAAGTTCGTAATCGTAGCCGTGAAGAATGTTGATGGTTTTGGTTTCGATATCACCTGAGTCAAGATATTCAACCGTCACATTATGAATCCTTGGTTCAAGAAGTATTGGAAAATCAAGCGACGAAAACTGAACAGGCTCTCTGTCATCAATCGTCACATTTGCATTATTGGTCGGTAGCGCAATTGTGAGGTAACCACCATAGGTTTGGCTACCACCACAGCCAGCAAACATACCCAGAACCAACATCAGAACCAACGCTATCGACACATTACGCATAAAACCTCTCCATTTTCACAAATCAAAAGCCACCTTCAACCGTGATGACCTTGGTGGTATGACATCTGTCCTTGTAGTCGCACCAGGGGCAGAATTTATTTTCGATTCTATCAAAGTTCTTTCTCTCTATTCCATCTCTGACAAAACGCAGTTGATTAGTCACATTTTGTTCATCAGCCTCTGTGGGCAAAAATGAGAGATACCTCATCTCTCTCAGAAATAAGTAACTCACGTTTGTAATGGGCTTATTCCACATTTTTTTGGAAGCAATTGCGTAAATTGTGAGTTGAAACTTGTCGGAGTCCGTGATTGATTTTGGCACCCATTTGCCGGTCTTGTAGTCAAGCAATTCCAACGAATCTCCGTCTTCATCATAGTCGATTCTATCTATTGCTCCTGTGACCGTGATCCCTTCGATATCCACCGAGAACCTCTTCTCAACATCAAATGAAGGTTTCCACATTTTTTTCACAGCCCTGTGATAGTTAATGAGAAGCGACTTACCCTCATCCCTAGCCCTGGCTTCCTCTGTCGGGGATCCATACCCCTCTGACTCCCAGGATTCGGTGTAGACGAGAAGTAGCTCATCAAGAGTTGGAACTTCCACGGTCAATTTGGGTTTATAAAACCACTCAAGAGCACTGTGAAGCGAGTGACCAAACGAGAAATAGGGTTTGGGAAGTCCCGGCAATTTGACCACATATGAGAGGTAATACTTGTAGGGGCATTGCAGATAGGTTGATGCCCTGGAGTACGAGAGTTTTAAATCCACTTGTTTTCTTTTGCCAGCCTTGTCAATGATTCACACAAGAGTTGTTTTGTTGGTTGCGTGTATACAGTCCAATCGGAAAGATTCATCCTCTCACGTTCTGAAAGTTGCGATGCCATGCGTCTGGTGACATCTCTTTCACTCATGCCTCTTCGTATCGCTCGTTGAAGCCTGACAGAATCAGGAGCTGATATGTTTACGATGCCATGACAAAATCTGCTCCACCCCTGTTCAAATAATATGGCAGCAACAACGAGTATGAGCTTCGCTCTTTGGGCTCTTCCCTGCATTATCTCAAGCTTAATGGCATGCGCCAATGGTTCTCTGAAGATGTCGTTGAGCATCTTGGTTTTTCTAGGCGTTGCAAATGCAGCTCTTGCGAGGCGAGTTCTATTTACTGAACCATCAAGATTACAAATCTGCTTGCCAAAGGTTGAGACAACCGCCGAGTAACACTCAGAACCGGGCATAATCATCGGTCTCGACAACTCATCGACATCGATGATGTAGACGCCTTCCCTCTTCAAACAGGCTGCTGCTGTAGACTTGCCCGCAGACATTCCACCCGTGATACCAAGGATATATGCCACTATTTTGCCTCCAGCCAATTCGCCCCAAAACCAACATCAACACACAGTGGGACGGAGAGTGGATAAACACCTTCCATCTTATCCTTAACGATTCCTATTACTTGGTCAACCGTACTCTCTGGACACTCTACCAACAACTCATCATGAATCTGAAGGAGCATGGAAGCGCCAGTCCCGTCTAGTGCTTCTTCGACTTCAAGCATGGCGAGTTTTATGATATCGGCAGCTGAGCCTTGAATGGGAGCATTGACCGCAATCCTCTCAGCTGAGGCTTTGACCATGTGGTTGGGTGATTTGAGCTCTGGCACATATCTGCGCCTTCCGAGAATTGTTTTTGTAAAACCAGACGTTGTGGCATCATCAATGACCTTTTTCATAAAATCCCTCACATTTGGGAATCTGTTGAAATATTCATCGATGAACTGCTGGGCTTCAAAATGGGTCACCCCAAACTCATCAGAGAGTCTGTGGGCAGACATCCCATAGAGGATGCCAAAATTCACAACCTTCGCTCTTCTTCTCTGTTCAGATGTGACATCATCTGTTCCAAATATCTTCTTTGCTGTATATGTGTGGACATCCTGACCTGAGTTGAAAGCATCCTTCAAGCCTGGGTCATCAGAGAGGTGCGCCAGCACTCGAAGCTCAATCTGGGAATAGTCTGCGGATATGAGGACGTTCCCCTTATCCGCAACAAACATCTTCCTGATATGGCTTCCCCACTTTGATCTGATTGGGATGTTTTGCAGGTTCGGGTCGGCTGACGAGAGTCTGCCTGTCGCTGTTCCTGTCTGGATGAATGTGGTATGAATCCTGCCCTTTGAATCCGCACATTTTGGAAGAGGAGTGATATAGGTGTTAAGAAGTTTTGTGTGCTCTCTGTATTCTAGAATCAAGTCGATTATTGGGGAGTACAGTCTCAGTTTTTCCAGGATGTCAGCGGATGTGGAATAGGCAGTTTTTCCCTTCTTTATCGGTTTCATACCCATCTTTTCATAGAGTATGTGGGAGAGTTGCTTCGGAGATGCGATATTAAACTCAATACCAGCTATTTCGTAGATATTTCTCTGAGTGTCTTTTATCTTTTTCTCAAGCTCCCACCCAAACTCCAAGAGGGAGCTTGTATCAACCTTGATTCCGCGCTTCTCCATGGAAAACAGAACTCTGGCAAGCGGTAATTCAATCTCACTGTACAGTTTATCTTGCTGCGATTCTTTCAGCTTCTCCTCAAGCTTCTTGGCAATCTCGCGCATCGCTTGCGCTGGAGGCAAATCTGAGTCTAGATAAACGTTTTTGAGTGAGTCGATATCGAACTTATTTCGACCTGCATCATCAAGATAAGCAGCAAGACTGATATCAAACACTGGGTCGGAAACGGGGATCTTGTGCAAAACCTCTTTCAAATTCATAAGAATTTTTGGATTCTTAGACTGGAGAAGTGAGGCAAATGAATCAATTGCCGTGTCTTTTTTTGAAAAGAGACCCGAGCCGATATCTACCTTGAAATGAGTTTCATCGTCGGCATAGGACACGTCGATATCAGAGACATGAAGAGCGAATCTACCAGAAGCTTCTTTTGGCACAGCATCGACTGGCAAAACGCTAACATTCTTGGGCCTTTTTGCGCCATTGAATCTTGACGTGAGTGACGAGAAACCATATTTTTTTACCGCTTCTTTGGCTAGCTCAGGAACAAAAGAGGATTTGATTGAACCTACATCACACTCCACCGGCGCATCAGACCTGACTGTTGCGAGTTCAATCGACTTTTCAAATTGCTCCAGGTGACTTGAAACCTTCGAGTGAGACTTTATCTCATCGAGACCATTTGATTCTGTGACAATCTTTTTGGCAGTTTTTTCTCCAACCCCTGGAACACCGGAATAGTTGTCGGATGGGTCACCCATTAGCGCTTTAAACCAGACAAACTGCGAGGGTGTCATGTTGTAAACCTCTTGCAGCTTCTCTGGTGTGTACTCATCAATGTTTGACACACCTTTTTTATTGATGAGAACTGAAACATTGTCAGAAACAATTTGCAGAAGGTCTCTGTCTCCTGACATGACCGCAACCTTGTTGCCCCTGTTCCCTTCTCTTCTGGCAATGGTTGCAATCACATCATCGGCTTCAAATCCCTCACAAGAGAGAGCCTTTACACCCATCTCTGAGAGCATCTGAGGAAGAAGCTTTATCTGAGCTGCCAAGTCATCCGGTGGGCTTGTTCTGTTTGCCTTGTAGTTGTCGTCTACATCGTGCCTGAAATTTTTTCCACCAGGATCAAGACAGACAACAACCTTATCGGGTTTCTCAAGGTCAACAGCTCCAAGCAGAAGTCTGAGGAAACCATAGAGTGCCCCCGTTGGTGTCCCGTCCTTCGCAGTCATGCTGGCTGGCATGGCATAGAAGGCACGAAACAACAGACTCAAGCCGTCCACCAGAAGGACTTTTATCACCTATTCCTCCACATCCTCCGAAGGAGTTTTTTCGTCGAGAGCTGGTACATCCTCATAAACGACATTGAATGTCACCCAAGGAGCCCAGAACCTGTACGTTTCGGTGAACGCAACAAGGACAATGATTGTGAGAATCCCAGCAATAAAAGAGCCCATAAATGTTGGCACGACCTTCGGAGTGACCTGAATGAAGTTGAGGAGCCATGGCAGTGATGAATAGACAAGCGCTGGAATAATGAGGTTTCTGGTTCTGAAGTAGATGTAGACACCGATTGTGAGGAAGACAACCGTCATGAGGTCTGACACAACAAACGGTCCAAACATAGAGCTAATTACGAGGTTTGTCTCAGGGTCAACAGGTGCAAGGTGCCAACCTGTTGCAAACGAGATGAACAAACCAACTGCAATCACAAGAAACGCTGGTAGCCATTTGCTCAAAGAAACTCCCCAATCCGAGAGAGGGGTTTTTCTTCTGTCGGTGACTGCCCACTTGTAGGCGAGGTTGAATAGAATACCCATGACAACCCAGAAGATAATTATCCAGATTACACTACTCGTTGATGTGGCATACATCGTTTCTTGTACTTCAATGCCGTCTGTCACAACAGGCACAGTGGAACGGATCATATCAACCTTGCGGTAGATTGTGTTCATCAGAGGGATTAAGACTGCGCTCAACATGAATGCCACAACATACTTGAAGTTTGGATGAAGAATCTCATCCTCACCTCTGACCGCTCCTTTTGTCCAACCTGGTGTGTTAAACCAGTTGAGGAGCTTGTTCATCCAGTAACCAAAGACGGCAAATATGATGACTGGCCCGTTGAGTACCCAAACTCTGAGGAAGTCGAGGAAACCCATAGTGAAAGTGCCTGGTACAACCGTCTGTGTGCCTGGGATAGCGAAAGCAACATATGATCTTGGGAAGAACATATTCTGGAGGATGGAGCCAAATGGAGCACTTCCATACCACTCCTTGGTTATCAGGAATCCGGTTGGAGGAGGCAGACCGATGTAGTAGCTTTCTCCACCGCTGAGAATTGAGCCAACTGGCACAAAGAAGAAGTATGTAATCAACCAGAATGCGCCAAAGTAGAGAATCGCTGGGAGAATCTTGTTCCAGTGGAGTCCCCATCGCTCAACCTTCGACTTGTCAGCAATAATCAGAGCAACAAGCAATATCCCAAGGAAAACGAGGAACAAGATATTGAAGCTCATTCTGGCGTAGTACTCAGCGAACAGCCTTGAGGAATCAGCAAAGTCCTTACTCGCCTGTCCAAGGTTACCAAGTTGCCAGTAGTTGTATACGGCTGCTTTAATCAAGCCCTCGAAAACGACCCTGACAAACGGCGGGATAAGTAAAAATCCGCCAAGAAAAACGAGCCATGTATTTTTAGAAAACCAACTGGCAACTTTCTTTCCAGCCGACTCGCCCAATTTTTTTTCGAGTCTCTTTTCATCAATCTTCGTTATTTCGGGTAAATCACGGTTCTTCATCGTTTTATCCTCCAACACATGCATAATATGCACGTTGACAGCAACTATCCAAACAAGCGAAGTTCGGTTTTTGTTTCACAAGATTCTTATCTTGAGCATCAAAAACACCCTTTGCATTAATGGATAATGTTATTGTAGTATGTGGTATCAGTCAATTTAACGAGGTGGAAGATGAAAAAAGTTATAAGCACCAAGAATGCTCCCGCTGCCATCGGCCCGTATTCTCAAGCAATCCAGGCTGGTGATTTTCTTTTTGTCTCAGGACAGATTGCAATAGACCCAGAAACTGGAGAGCAGATTAAGACCACAATAGCCGAACAAACAAGAAGAGCCCTTAAGAACATGGGTGCAATCCTAAGTGAAGCCGGTTGCAGCTTCTCTGACGTAGTCAAAGTGACCGTGTATCTAACATCGATGGACTACTTCAAGGAGATGGGCGAAATTTACAAAACCTTCTTCACAGAAAATCCACCAGCAAGAGCAGCAGTTGCAGTGAAGGAACTCCCACTGGGATTTGACGTGGAGATGGATGCAATCGTCAAGCTCCCATGATTAAGGGATTTAGTCTACCTTTACTCCACCGTGAGCGTCAATTGATATCGAAAGCTCTCTGACGCTGTAGTTAACACCAAAGAAGTCGAAGTGCCAAACGAGTGTGTCACTCATGAGCACGGTTGTTTGGTTTGAGGATTCACCCGGTTCAGTTGATTTCAAGGAATCGACAATTCTCACCCTCTTGATGGCACGACTCGGACTTGGAATAACAACGTTGTCCGAGAGGTTTTGCAAGCCTCTGACGATTTCAATCGCCTCACCCTCGGAGATCGATGGTCTCGTTGATATAGCAGGGGTTTTGTCGACTTTGGCAACAAAGCTCCTGATGAAGCCCCAAAAATCAACATTGACCCTTATCCAGTTGGGAGAATCGATATTGGTGTCAACCAGCATTTCTCTAAGGAGAACTGTTTTCCCTCCAACACTGAATTCATCAGTAATCTCCGCCTTGTAGCCGCTCAGACTGTAGCCCATAACACTCAAGAAATCAGCAGATATAGCAATTGCTGTCTCATCATCAAGTTCTCTGTGGGCTTTTTGGTCGGCATCGGTTGGAGCAGGTGGCGAATAGGGAACATAACCTGCCATTTCCCATTCAACCCACTTCATCTTTGCTAAATCCAACTTGCCAATACAACCAGAACCAAAAACAACCTCTACAAAACCAAGCTCATCATCCTTTGAATCAATTATTTCTGGTTTACCAAGATTGCTAACCCCATCCTTGATATTGTATTCCTTCTGAGAAATCGAGAGTGGACTGACAACAGTTTCTGAATCATTCATATAAGAAAATGACAACCAGCTTTCGACGAGTTCTTCTCCCATTGACCTTAATTCAAAATCCCCCGGAACATTGTTCAACACACCCAAATTCCAGCTGTCGTTTTTTTCACCCTCGATGTACACAATAGACCGACCACAAGATACAATTGACAAACATAGAATGGCGACAAGTAGAACGAGTGATTTGCTTTTCATGGGCTGGAGTATACTTGCTTTAGGCTCTGCTTTCAATTACCTTCTATACGAAGATAGTTCTGTATTGATACATCAGGATACGCAATTTGTTAAGGAGGAGCGTTAATGCATCCAACAGCTTTCACCATATTTGGACTACAGATAAAATGGTACGGGATTCTCATTACACTCGGAATTCTTGCTGGAGTTGCCTTTGCCTGGAACAGGGCAAAGAAGTATGGGCTGACAAAAGATAATCTGCTTGACTTGGCGTTTGTCATCATCATCGTTGGCATCATCGGCGCAAGACTAACATACATCATTGCCAATTTTGGCTATTTTGCACAAAACCCAGCCGAGATTCTATCCATCCAGATGGAGGGTCTTTCCTTCATCGGTATCATTCTTTTCAACATCCCAGCAGTTTGGATTTTCGCCCGAATCAAGAAGCTCTCATTCTGGAGGATTACCGACCTTGCAGCCCCCTCTATCGCAATTGGTTACTTCTTTGGCAGACTTGGTTGCACGGTTAATGGCTGTTGCTACGGACCTCAAACAACATCAGTTTGCAACATCGCAGGAAGATTCCCGACTCAAATCCTCAATGCGCTTGTGGCGGTTGTAATATTCCTGGCTCTCTGGTGGCTTTCCAAAGAAAAGAAGCTCAAACAGGGCGAATTGTTTATCTATTTCATCTATCTCTATGCAATCACCCACATAGGCACAGAGTTCCTCCGCGCAGACGCCGGACATAGCCCAATCATGGGTACCCCACTCAACATCGCGCAGTGGCTCAATATCCTGCTGATTCTTGGTGGATACGCAGTACACTTCTTCCTGAGGAAAGGTACGGAACCATCGATGGTTGATGAGGCAAGAGTTGCTGAGATTGAAGAAATCGACAGAAACAGAGGAAAAAAATCGATATCCATTGAAGGACACGATGAATCGGATTTACCAGAAAACGAATCAGCTGAGGATAGTGTCGAAGATACAAATGACGATACCGAGGAATAATCGTGATACCAATTGCTGATTTTCACTCAAACAGAAGAGAAAAAATAAAGCCATACGTTGTTTGGGGTTTGATAGGACTCTGTGTTCTGGTTTTTCTGTATCAGTTGATGCTTTCGGGAGACAACAGTCTCTATTTTACTTATAGATATGGCGCTGTGCCAATTGAGGTTGTTGGTGGCAGTCTTCCCACGGGTTTTCCAACCGCGCCATTTTGGCCTCCACTGACACTTCTCACATCTATCTTCCTTCACGGTGACTGGACACACATCATCTTCAATATGCTGTATCTGTGGGTATTTGGTGACAACATAGAGAACGTATTTGGACACACTGGTTTCCTTCTGTTCTATCTTGCTGGCGGCATAGTTGCCGGACTGATGCACGTCGCGTTTTCTCTCGGTCCGCAAGCTGGACTTGTTCCAATAATCGGAGCGTCTGGCGCAATCGCTGCTGTGATGGGCGCCTATCTCGCCCTTTTCCCCAACGCTCGGATTGTGACCTTCATATTCTATATGCCTGTCCCTATCAGCGCTTTCTGGTACCTAATCATCTGGCTTGGAATGCAATTCTTGGGTGTGTTGGGTGGCGATACAGGTATTGCCTGGTGGGCTCATATCGGTGGATTCTTGTTCGGCTATCTTGTTGCGTTCGTATTCCTGAAAATACGCTACCCAAACGCCCCTCCACCCTGGAGACAAATCAAAGTGGGCAATAGAAGACCTGGAACCTTCTACATTAGAAAGCCACAAGGGAAAGGCAGCCAAACAGGGTTCTCCGACGATGATGAAAACAACAGTAATGGGGACGGTCGGACAGATTCAAGACCAGGAATCGACCCAGACATCTGGAAGAGATAAACAAAAAAAACATTTTCCCATAAGATAATAAAAACCCCCGCAAGAAAATATGCGGGGGTTTTTATCATTATTGCGGAACTTATTGGTTACTTGAGTGATGAAACCAACTCTCTGATTTCTTCTGTTTTTACCACCCACATTTCGTAATTAAACTTCTCTTTGGCAACAAACGACTCATAATTGGGAGTCGTCTCTTTTAGTCTATATCTTAGAGCCTTGGACTCAATTGCCATTCCAGCATATGAGCGCCACTCGCCATAAGCGTCTTTCATCGAGCTTTCGGTGTAGTTCTTCCATTCCCAAACCACATCAGCGAGGTTCTTCCCATCCTGAAATGACTCAGGTTCAAACGAATCAAGTTGTGACATGATACTCTCGACATTTGCCTGAAGCTCCTCGAACCCGTTGTAAATCGATTCCTCAGAGGAATTCCAGACAGGCCCAGACGTGCTACCGCATGAAACCAATAGAATCGAGGCAACGAGAACCGCCAATACTCCAACCGTGTGTATTCTTTTCATAGCAATCCGAATTCTAGCATATCTTTTCATACAAAAAAGGTTACAGCTTCAGTTGCTGCTCGATCGAATACCTGATGTCGCCACCGACTGTTATCATCGCCATAGCGCTGACATAGATTATTCTAGTCCAATGGTAGGTTGTGAATGACCCTGGATCATTTATCATCATGAAGACTGTAATGATATGGAAGATGACAAGCAGTATACATCCTTCTGATATCGTTCCATAAGACGACGACAACGCACCGCCCCATGTCCCAGTGGCAATGGAAAGACCCAAGCCAAAGATTACAAAGTCGAATACAACAAAGATGATATAAGTAATTTGTTCTAACATCTGCCTATTGCCACCGTCCCCAAGCTGCTTAAAAAGAAAGAACGATGTAACAACAAAACCCACAAGAGCAATCACAAAGGGTATCCAGGGTTTAATAACATGTTTCAAGTCTCTGAACTGGAAATTCGCGATAGCCAACCCAGCTGTGAAGCAGATATAAGCCAGAAGGAAAACTAGAATTCTCGCAATAACCACGTACAAATCGTTAATGTTTGGGAAGAAAAGCGGCAGGATTTCAATTATGCTGGCAACCAGGTTGAGAATCGCAGCCCAGACAAAAAACATCCAAACTCTGGACTCGGCAGCTCCTCTATCCTCAATTGTTCTTAAGACCTGGATACCAACAAGTGTCATTAGAAACATCACAATAAGCGGGCCATACGTAATAGCCGTATTGCCAACCTCATGGTAAGTGCCTGGAACAAACCTTAACAGAACGGTTGCTAGAGTTACAATGATGGCAGTCCATCCAATCCAAGTGATTTTCACGGGTTCTCTCCTTGTTTGAGCGAATTGGTCAATAGATGAGATTATACAAAATCACACTTTGTTGACAAGCAATAAAAAACCCACCTCTTTCGAGGTGGGTGAAAAAAGGTGATTAATATTCAGCTAGTTTGGTTACTAGAATTCAAACTCAACATTGACGTTGACTGTGAAAGTTAGGTCGCCAGACATGATGCTGGGAGCAACGCTTGACACACCAGCACCGGCTCTGCCATCCATGTCACCCTTCTCATAATATGGGACTGGAGTCACTGGATCATAGGTATTCAGATAAATCTTCTCAACACCCTTGACCTCAAGATCGTAGACTCCAAGCGCTATCTCTGCCTTCTGCTTTGCGTCCTTCATTGCAAGTCTGAGTGCCTCGGTTGTAATAAGTTCTTTGTTCTTGATGCCATAGCTGATTGACCCGATTTCGTTGACTCCCTTGCTTGTAGCCAAATCAATCATCTCGCCCATGCTGGCAAGATCATAGCAGGTGACACTCAGGGTGTATACAGCCTTGTAGCCAACCATCTCGTTGACTCTCTCCACATCATTCCACTTGTAAACGCTGTCAAGCCTGTAGGAGATTGTCTTCATATCCTCTTCTGCAACCTCGTTGTCAAGAAGGGCTGCAATCAGAGCATTGGCCTTTGTGTCGTTCAGCTGCTGGGCATCTCTCGCTGACTTGTCCTGCGTCCAAACTGTGAATGATATTGTGAATTTGTCTGGTTTCACTGTTACAATACCATTACCTGAGACATTGATTGTCTTTTTGGTTTCACAGTTTACCGTCTCGCCTGAGTCAGCATTTGCCACCCCAAACGCCGCAAGTGAACCAATCAGAATCGAACCAACAACTATCGCAACTGTTACAATTATCGCTCTTTTCATTTTGAAACTCCTCCTTTTGCCTTTTTCTTTTTGGGCAAATCGTTTTCACCTGTATTACAAAGTGAAACGCATAAATGTTCATTAAAAAGCGATACAAAAGTCTATGCGGTGACAGGACAAACAAAAATGCGTGGACAAATCACCTTGTAATAGGAGTTCGAGACTTTTAAAATCGAGGACGTGAGAAACAAGAAGAAAATCGATTTCGAGTCCCTCGGCAGAATGCTCGCTGACTACTGCGCATCACAGGGGTGGACTGATGACTTGGACTCCGAAGGAATAACTCTTAGTGACCTCGGTGTCTCTAAACTCTCAGGCCCACCGTATTTCTTTGACTTGTCCAACCCCCAGAACTCCTTTGAGGAACAACCGGTTGAAAACTATCAATCGGCTGAATCGACCTTCACTTGGCACCAAAAGAATTTCTCGCCCGGCAAGACAAGACAAACAAACGAAAAGAAACAGGCCCCTCAAGGCTCACAGGATTTGTACAACTGGAAGCCTGGTCTGATCTCTCAATCAGTTCGAACCAACACGAGCTGGGTAAACCACAACCCAAGACAACAACCACAGAGACAGCAAAAAAGAAGACCGTCTCACAATCAGAGAAATAGCTCAAATGGCGGCGGGGGCAATAATGGTGGTGGCACAATCAAGATGAAGATATCCCTACCACCAATTGCACGAACTGGAAAAAAGAACTTCAAAAAGAAGCAGAAATAGTTAATCGGTTGGAATTTGTTTGGAGTTTTGTGTTTTTTTGCTGTTGTCCGGTCTTTGGTTCGACCGTCGTTCTGTAGGCAGTATTGCGAGTTTTACTTAAAAGATTCTGATTTCGACTTTACCCGATAGGTTGCCACATGATAGGCGCATGATACTCGTCCACAAAACACCAAGATGGCGTTTTCTCACGCCCGGTCTGAAAGAGGATATTGACAGACATAGAGCCCAGTAACATCCTAAGAAAAAAACATTTTGATATCCAACAAAAATCCATTTATTTAGTTTCGAATTGAATAAAACAAAGCTATTAGAGCTTGTATACTCTGATAACTTCAACAAAAAAGCCCCCACATATGTGGGGGCTTTTGGTTTCATAAACTATCTCGCAACTAATCAGGGAACAGGGCCTACATCCTCAAGCGACGCTCCCCAATTCATACAAAGTATTATCATATCCATTCCATCGACTATCCCATCCTCGTTGAAATCGGCTCTTCCGTCGAAACCTGGGTCACCTGCTGAAAGACCAAATGTTTTGCTCAGAAGAAGCAGGTCTTCGGTGTCGACCTTGCCATCACCATTGACATCACCTGGCAAGTTACCAGCGATTGTGAACCTGCAGATTGGAGGCTCATTTGGTTTGGCAGAAAGGATCGGTTTATAGGTGTTGAAGCAATCAAGAACCTTCAGATTGGCAATCCGGATGGATGTTTCCTGGCTGATTGTTTTTCCACGAACAAGCACATTAGCGAATAGTCCAGAACCTGAAATCGGACCAGCTCCCTCTTCCCTGATTGAGGAAACTCGACAGATACCAAGGCTTGGATCATCTGATACAACAAATGAAGCCTTTTTGAGATCTGACGTCATAACTTGGCCCTCTGTGACCTCAACAATATCAATTTTGAGTGGGTCATAGACTATGTCAAACTCTACTGCGCACACATTATCAAGGTTTGCCATCTGTATCTCGACTGAGTCGGTGGATTTGTTCTTCAAACCCTTGAACTCAGGGTAGAAATAAGCTCTCTGGTTTGTTGTGATTGAATCATAGATTCGAAGCAATACCGATCTACTGCCTATCCTCAAACCACCACCAATGCCAAAACACTGGACATTGCATTCTTTGAATCCCTTCGCCTTCGCCTCTGGGTCGTTGTCCAGGAATGTCGGTGGCACCATAAATGTGCACACAACATTCTGTGGATGAATAGAGGGTGACAGTCTTTCTGGGCTGAAGCTGTAGGGGAATCCGTCACACCCATCAAATACAAGTTCAAACTTGGTTGTTGTTAGGAACCTTGAGGTGTTGTTGTACTCAAACACAAGGGTTCCCATCTGTCCTGCTGACAGCTGAACAGAGCTGCCGCCGACCGGCTTGATGCTAAATCCACCTTCGGTCTTTTTCACTGTCAGGAAGAATGACACCTGGTTTTTTGGCGCTTTTCTGCCAGATGTTGTCTGGATTATCACACGTTTTCCATCGACGGTTTGTCCCAGGAACTCCGTGCTCATCTTGAGATTGACGATGCCAGACTCAGTGACGGTGTCGTTTGGGATAAAATCAAAATCAACCCCTGGGAAGTCGTCTTTGTTTAGAACCTTAAGCTGAACAGGGATGTTGTATCCTTCGAGGAAATCAACCTGTACTGATATTTCCCTAGATTCACCAAGCCACAATATCACATCTTTGTCTTCAGATGTGACAAGTGATGCTTTGTAATCACCCGGAACGGGTGGCTCAACAACGAGTGTGACCGGGTATGTCTTTGTTTTACAACCACCTTCCGCTCTGAACGTAAGGTTGTATGTTCCAGGTGGCACCGTTTTTGCCACATTTATTTTGTACTTTGACTTTCCCGGAACTGTTGTGATTATCGGGGAGAATGCGCCAACTGCGCCAGTTGGGACTCCCTCAACAGAGAGCTGCACCACACCAATAAAACCACCCGCAGCATCAATTGTGAAGTCAAACTCAGCAGGCTCACCGGCATATATTTCAACTCTGGTCGGATCAGCAGTGAAGACAAAGTCTCCTTGAGCTTCCTTCCTGACAACGATTGTGAATGTGGTTGAGCGTCTAAAACCAGAACCCTCAGCCTGAATTGTTATTGAGTGTGTTCCCTCTGGACAACCGTTTCCAACATTGATATAGAGCGAAGTTGTGCCAGATGCACCAAGTGTCTCTGGAGTAAAATTGGTGACCGTGTCTGGCGGAGCCTGAAGCACTTTGAACTTAACACCACGTGGAAGTGGAATCTCAGAACGGAAGTGGATATTAAGGGAAATTGGCTGTCCCTGACAGATGACAGGGCTTCCTGTCTCAGGAGCCAATCCAAATCCCCACTTCTGAGCCCAAGCATAGAGGAACCCGTCCTCAGTCGGCAGGTACATCATCCTTCTTGCCATGGTCGGGTGTGCCTTCGTCTCGTGACCTGTTTCAAGCTCGAAGAGCTGCTTTCCATTGACATCGAATCCAAATAGAGTTCCATCACGGGTGGGGACAACTGAAGATGCAGTGTTATCAACAATCACAGAGCTGTAATTCACTCTTGAAAGAGCTGGATCGTCTCTATTGCACACCCAATTATCAATGTATTCTCCATCGTCACCCAACAAACTCACAAGGCTATCGTTTTCGAGCCTGAACAATCTGTTTGTTCTCGTCTTTATTCTTTCATTGATGCCGAAGTTAACATTCGCGTGGCACACGGTTTTACTGGTTGGGTTTATCACAAGAGCTGGGGAGCCGAAGTTCGGTCCAAATGTCGCTCTGAAAAGGCTTCCAGAACCATCGGATATATTCCTTTTGACAATCTGTGAGTTACCCCAACACTCATACTCAGAACCCATCACACCCGCGAGCCACCATTCTCTCTTCTTCTGGTCAACTGCAATCGTTCCGATGCTTCTGTTCTGGAAAACACTGGTCTGCCAAACATCAGAGCCATCAGTCAAATCAAGTGAATAAACATTGCCATCATGACAAGGCACGAGGATGGTTGATTTGTTTCTCGCATCATTGAAGGCATATGACAACCCCCCAATGACATGAGATGGAAGGTCTCTCTGCCATATTTTCTTGTCATTCTCATCCCCCGACATGCAGTACACCTGCCCAGTTTGTGTGGAGAAAAGAACGCGCTTTGAGGTGATCTCAGAGTTCTCTGGTGTCAAAAGCAGAACAGCTGATCGGATAGGGACTGTCGGGTCTGTGCGTCTGCTCCAAATCCTGCTGCCACTTGTCGCATCGAGGCAATAGAATCTACCATCAATTGAGCCAACGTATATCTTCTTTGCCTCAACATCAACAGCGGGTGTCGACATTACAGGCTTCAAGACATCCTGCGCGTCATCGAAATCATCCACTCTGATCGACTTGTCAAACTTGTACATCCACTTGTAAGCGCCAGTTTTTGAGTCAACAGCAAACAGCGCTGATTCATGGGTTCTTGTGTCTTCCTCTGATTCCCACTCGCCCACAACATAGCAGGTTCCAAGTGCAATAATCGACTGAGTTCTGATTCTAATATCAGCATCGATACCAAACAATTTGGCAACATCAATTGACCAGCGGAGTTCCGGGTTTGTTGGGAACGGTTCATTGACTTTTCCCGTTCTATTCGGATCATGCTGGAACATCGTCCAATCATCTGTGTCGAATCCACCGATATTGAAGTATACCCCTGTGGTTCGTACCTTTCCTCCAGCATGCCCTTGAATCTCGATGTTGTACTTGTCGCCCTCGGTTGAGGTATCTGTGCTGACAATCGCTGTTACGTACCCGTCGGGTGTGAGTCTGTCTGGGAGGAACATCACATCAATGCTGGTTGGGATGGTGTCAGGGTTGACAAAGAATGCCACTTCAGCGTTAAAGCCACCGATTGCCTCCACTTTTATCTGGAATGAGATAGAGTCGCCAGCCTCAATCTCTCTGACAGGCAGGAGCTGCTCCTGGCTAACAGAAAGTTTGAAGTCGCCCAGAAGTGGAGGGAGTATCTGGATTTGTAGAATTGTGCTGCGTTCTCTACCTAGCAAAACACCGATAACGTTGCATATGTAGTTGCCCGGCTGCGCATCCTCGGAGGCCTCAATTATGAGTTCGACCTCCTGCTCATCGAGACCAGGATATACAAACGGCTTGCTAAATGATGCTTTGAGGGTATTAGGAAGACCACTCGTGCGAAGAATCATTGGAGAATCAAAATCCATGGTTCCCGTGATAAGCACCTTGTACGATCTCTTGTTACCAGAGTATATGGCGTCAGACCTTGGAAGCACGTCCAACACAAAATCATCATGGTCGGAGAAGGCATAGAGTCTGGAGTCATTGCAAGCAACATACACCATGCCAGCCGTTGGCACAGGATGCATAGTGATGGTATTACCAAGTGTTTGAGAAAATACGGTGTTGCCCTTTTCAAGCTCCATACTGTAGAAGTTATTGGCAGCGCCGAAGAAACCATATTTCCCTGAGATGACAACATCTGTTGTGATCGGACGTTTTAGGTCAACCGAGTACATCATCGTCAGAGTTGTACCGTCAAATTTGTATATGCGACCCGTGTCTGAACCAATCATAACTGTAAGTTTGTCTGAGAATGGTGGTTTGAAAACGGTTGGACCGACTCTGTTGAACTGATCGATACCAAACGTCTCTTTCTTGAGCATACCAGTCGATGTCTCGACGGCATACAGCTTGCCCTTTTCGTCCGTGTTGACTTTGGCTTTGCTTGCCAGGAACAGAAGACCGTTTGAATAGGCGGGAGTATTGTTGAATTCATAGATATTCTCATCATCAAGTACTGGTTCTGCTATCCTTCTGCCTGTTGTGAGTTCGATGATATGGAGCACACCGTCGGTTGTAACGTGGAAAATCTTCTCCTCGGCAATGACTGGGTCGGCTTTTGCGATGTCATTTAATCCAATACCGCTGCCGCCCCACATCTTGATTCCTGTTTTGTGGTCAAGGGCAAAGAGCGCAGTGCCACCGCTGACATTGACGCCAACAATAAGCCACACTTGACCATCGTCGAGTCCATCATCAACTGTGACAATGGTTGGGCCAGTGCATATCTGACCAATTGTACCGTCTCTGTTTGGTCGCCACTCCCACATGATGTTGCCCGTGTTTGCGTCAAAGCAGTACAATACAGACTCTCTCTCAATCTGTCCACCTGTTGACACATACACAAACTGGTTTTGGTCACCGAGATAGATTGAAGGGGTTGAGACAGGGAAGTTTGCCAAATCTTCCTGCTGCCAGAGAACCTTGCCTGTAAGGTACTCAATGCATGTAACTTTTCTGCTGTTTTCCGCCAGATAAATCCTATTGCCGCAAACAGCAGGAGCGTTTGTCAGATTGGCTTGCCCCTTGTATTCCCATGTCTGAATAAGAGCCGGAGCATTGATTTGCGTCCCGCCATAGATTCCGTCTCTGTGATTGTTTGATTTATATGTCGAAAAGCAATCGCTTCCCGATGGTGCAACGGACGCGCTGATACCACCCGTCCAGAAACCTGTCAAAAGCAACAGTGCCGCAATAGTAACCGAAAGAACTCTTCTCATTTTGCAGCCCCTTTCTATCTCTTTGTGTATATGACGGTGACAGTCCTTGTCGTGCCGTCCCAAGTGAAGTCAGCGCCGAACGCTTCGCCAATAAACCTAATAGGAACGAGTGTTCTTCCATTTACTATCTGTGGAGGTACATCAAGCGCCATTGCTTTGCCATCCAAATTATAAATCTTTTTGTCTGGCCACATCTTCATATAATGACTGATTCTTTGACCACCAACTGTTTCTGTCCATTTGATATCAATCTGTCTGGCATCTGCTATCCAGTTGATATCCATTCCGAACGCTTCACTGAGGAATCTCAGCGGAATCATCGTTCTTCCCGCGATGATCATTGGAGGTGGGTCAATGACAGTCGGCACACCATTGATTGTCGAATTCGGATTGCCAACCTGCATTACTATACTCGTTTTCTCCAGGTAATTGATTGTGAAGTATTTCTGAGCAATGTTTCCTGCCTTGTCAATTGCTGACGCATGGATTGTGTTTGTACCAAGGAAGAGTCTCATGGTCTGGCAAAATTGCCCCTGCGCATTGAGCGGCACCATCGCGCCATTCAACCTCAACGATACTCCATCCTCTGGGGGATCGGTCTCTCCACACACTTCATACTCAGGATCAAATACCTCTGGAGGAACGGGATTAAGCTCAAGTTTTGGCGGTGTGATGTCATACGTTATACATACAGACTGTGGGGTTGATTCGTTTCCACGCTCGTCACGAGCCTTGACATAGAAACAGTTTTTACCCTCTCGCAAGAAGGTAACAGCGACTTCTGTGCGGTAACCCCACTCTGACCAGGTGCCACCCGCGATTGGATCTTCGAGTTTGTAGGAGTATTGGATGCTTTCAGGAGGTGTACTGTCATCATATCCTGTCCACTCAAACTTGCCAATGTGTTGGTTCGTTTCGGGAAGTGGACTCTTCGTGATCGTAGCTTTTGGAGGTTCATTATCCTTCGCCACGCAGTTACAGTAGGCTTCTTCCACCTTGAGAGGAACCTCATCAATATAAACCTCTCCCTGCTGGTAACGAAGGTTTATCATCTTTGCATTTCTAACAATCATGGCAGCTTCACCAACAAACTTACACTTTGCCACGAAGTAGAAAACAAGACCATTTCCGGCAATCGGTCCATAGGTATTGACTCTGTCGTTAAATCGAGACGCTCCGACAATGAGCCAGTCGATGTTGGGGTTGGTTTTGTCCTTGACGATTCGGTGGTTGAAAATCGTGGGTGCGCCATCTTGTCTGTAGTATTCACCCTCAACAACACTCTCAGGGTCAATTTCCAGATATTGATTGTCAATTCCGATGTGAAGCGACATCCCAAAAGAGAATGGGGCATCCGTGAGTTTTACCTCAACAATCACACCTGACCCTGTTGGCACATAATTCAACTGCGGTGAAAGCCAGAGGGTCGGGTTAAGTTGGGCATCAGACTGCGGAACGGACAGTCCAACAACAATCAAAACCAACGCCAAAATAAGGACGGCTAATTTTCGCATTTTGCCTCCTTCCATGTTCTTAAATACGAAACTGTATTTGCTTGGTTTAATACCATTTGACCACATCGATTCCTTTGTAGTAGTATTTCAGGATTTCCTGATACTTCATTCCCTCAAGCGCTCTTGCTCTAGCGCCATACTGAGACATACCAACTCCATGACCCCAACCATGACCATTTATGACGACCTTGCCTGGGATAAAAATCAAATCAAACCATCTCTCATGAAGGTTCAAGTAATATTCAGCTTTACTACCTGAAATAGGTGCTTCTGATTTAGTGCCAACAATAACTGCACTCATCACACGGGGTGATGCACCCCTGTTGATTTGTTTCCATCCAACCGGATAACCGATATCAATGCCTGTGGCTTTCTGTATCCGGGTTGTAAACTCCTCATCTGTGTATACAAAAGTCCAAAAATATCTGCTTGAGGCTTCCTCTCCTGGGGATGAAACAGCCTTGAGATAGGGTCTTGGTGATGCCCAAACGTTCTCAGAATTCTCTGTCATACCGCCAGATGTTGAGTGGAAATATGTTCCTATCAATTCTCCTTCATATACCGCTACGGTTCCCAATGTATCGACTATTGCTCCATCACTGTTTTTATGCTCCCAGTCAACCCCTCGGTAGACTTGGCAAGCATCGGTTGAGCAGATTGTGTAGATTGGAGTTCCACTTTGATATTTGAGCGCATATGTTCTTGCAGCAACAGCTTGAGCCTTGACTGACTCAATCGGCCACAGAGCTGAAACCTCCACAGGAACAACGCCTCTCAGATAATTCTCCATCATGAGATTGTTAACGACATAAAAATTCGCGCCACTCATTGATAGAGTGAGTGTTCCTCTGTAGCGTCTTCCTTTGAATTTCACATATCCATCAGGAGATGACTCAATATTGACTAGTTTCAAGTATTCTCTGTCGGTTGGTGGTCTAAATATTAATGCTTCACCGAGTTTTATGGCAAATCCCACAGAGGCGACCAAAACAGCGGACGGAATGTCACCGAAATAGGTATCGAGGGCTTCCTGAGCCTCTTCCTGAGTTTTGTATTTTCCCATCTCCAACCTGAATAATTCACCATCTGCTCTAATTGAGACTGGTATCTCCTCGGTGAAACGAGTCTGCATCGCGCTGGCAAACAACTCAGCATCCTCGTGAGTATAAAACGTATCAATAAAAATCGAGAAGCTCATCGACTCAGAATCTGAGAATTGCCCAAACAATTCACCCTTTCCTTCGTAGAGAACCTTCCCACTCGCAGCCTCCTTGACGTAGAAGGTATCTGTGCCACCAATGTTGAACTCTTCTGGGTTTTTAGCCAACAGCACCCTCACCTCTGGTTCCTGCCCGAGCTGGTTTGCAACAGGGGCAACCCAGAATGAGAACACGAGGCTAATAACCAATAACAAGACGGAGTAGCGAGCCATATATGGTTTGCACCCCAAGGAAATTGGAATACACCAAACCCCCAAAGAATGACGACATTACATACGAGCCAACGGGGGAGGTAACGGCAGCATCAGATGGGAACAAGGCGGCAAACATAACTAAGATTCCAAGCATCACAAACAATGCAAGAACGAAATAAACTATGCCACCCACAAGCCTATCAAAATCGTGGAAAAAACCCTCCTTTGGAAGGGCAAGCTGAACAGAACGCATCAAATAACGAGCGATAAATCCAAGAACAATCAAAAGAACAATGAATACAACTATCACGATGAGTATATTGGCAATCCAATATGCCACTAGATCTGATGTTGAGGACACAACATAGTTAGAATCTGCTACTCTACTAAGAACATTCTTGCTCCACTCTGGCAATCCAGATTGAGTGAGTGCTGTCACAGGATCTGTGCCGCCTGCGATGGGTGTGCCTGGGATGGCAGGTGCCATGTAGGACGCCAAACTTGAGACCCAACCGAATGCTCCCTCGAGGAGATTCTTGACGGGCGCTGCGAGAAGCAGCGCCGCAAGCCAGCCTATGCATGTGGCAATTGCGTTCAGCAGCACCCCAGAGAGACCTTGCATGAATCCTCTGACACCCGCAACCACAATCACCGCTAGTATCACAACATCAATCCAATTCAAAATCACATCCTTTTGTCACTCTGCCTTTGGCACCCAAACTAGCGACCAAAGAGAACTGTCCTCTCCATCCATTCTTGCTCCAAAAGCGGAGAGAATATCAACAAGAGGTAGATACAAATCTGAGCCATCCACCTCAACAGGTGGACTGCAGAAGTCTGCAACCCCATCAACAATCAAAAACGGCATATCAAGTTTCATCTTGATTGTGCTTTCGCCCAATGAGATGAAGATATCCTTTCCATCAATCTCAACAAGCATCTCGTTGACCAGCTCTGGAAGTTCTGTTGCTTTGATGTAATGAGTATCACCACTGAATGTTCTGAGTTCAAATTCTGTCTTATCGTTTGCAATCCTGGCTGTTTTGTCTGATATTATAAACTCGGTTTTTGAGAGTGACTGAATCGATATCGCAGTGAAGCTTTCCAGATCAGCCTCATTTATGGCTTGAATGAAAATCTTGTTGGTGCCTGGTTTGAGGTTGAGTTCTATCTCAAACTCACCATCATCATCGATTTCGACCGGCGTTGGCATTGGGCTGTCGGTAAACAAACCAACAGATTCGCCCTCAGAACCAAGATTCTCGCTTCCAAGCAACATATCTACAATACGTCCTGTGATCGTATATGGTTCGTCCAAGTTGTAGATAATCTCATCAAATTCATCGACTTCAACCACCGGCGGTGTCCTCGTAAGATACATCTCAAACTCACCAACCTCATCCCAGTTTGATTCAATCAACGGATCTTTGTCAAAGTCTATTTCATGGAATACAACATAGTATTTACCCTCAGGTAAATCCATATCATCAATTTTTCCTTTGATATTGAAATCCCACATACCACCAGATTGGAATCCATAGCTATACCAGAGTATTCGTACTAGTTCCTTATCCTCATCAAGAAGCGACCATTGAATCCCAGCTTTGAGTTTGTTGAAGCTGATTCTTCCCCTGAATTCATCTTTTTTTCCGTCATCGTTTGGAGAGAAGGCTGGTACAATGGTTTCGATGTGTGAGACATCTTCCAGGTAAGGCTCTTGTCCAAAGTAGTAAAGATAACCAACTCTCGCGGTATGATCACCCGATCTGAAGACGATATAACCAGCATTTTCCTCGTTGCCGGTATCCTCGCCAAGCTCTGTATTAAAGAAATAGGTTTCACCAGCCTTTATTGTGATGTTATCGAGTGTGCGAGAACTACCATTCTCTGGTTCAACTGTCACTCTGAATTCCATATCTTTCTCAGTGACATTTTTGATTGAGAGCATTTCTGTCCGGGGTTCTTCTACCCAACCCAAAGAAAGGGACGTTGGAAAAAAGAGAGCAGGAGCGTTGACAGACGACGGGGCGTGTACTCTGCCAGTTCCCTGGGACAGAATTGGATGATAGTTGCCTTTTCTGTCCTTCTGCGGGATTGCATAGTTGATAACAGCACTTCTGATGTCAAAGGATGACCAGTCTGGATGAGCTTGTTTGACAAGAGCGGCAACACCGGCAACAACGGGGCTAGCCATGCTCGTACCGTTCATCTTAATGTAGCTCTCCTCACCAACAGTTGAGAGAACCTGATAACCAGGAGCAGAAACATCAGGCTTGAGTCTGTAATCATTTGTCGGGCCTGCTGAGGAGAAATCGGCCATGAGACCAAGTTGTTTGTCCTTGTAGAATCTGCAGACATCGCCAACATAGTCCATCAACTCAGCGCCAATCTCAGCCGAAACGGAGAAAACCGGGATACTAATGTCATCTGTTCCAAGGGTTCCGCCAAAATGACCAGGTTTATTATTAAAGACAACACAGGCGATTGCGCCCTTATCCTCTACATTTTTGGCCTTATCATGGAACGATAAGTCACCTCTTTTGACAAGGGCAATCTTTCCATCAAGATCGAGGTCTTCTACTTCCTCAGGTTGTGCCAACTCACAATAAACCAACTCGCCTGAGAGTTCCTCTTCAACTGGCACAGAATAGGTCATAGGAGATGGATTTATAATATCCTCGTCACCGTACTCAAAGAGTGTAACCTCAGCATCGTTCATGGCGGCAACACAAATGGCGAGATCAGCGCCGCCCGGCGAACCAATCTGGAAGGGAAGTTCTTCTCTGGACATGTCACCGTCATTACCAGCTGATGCCACAACAACCATTCCCTGCTTAACCATTCTGTCGATAAACCTGCAGTAGGGAGTATCAGCCCATGTGTAATCACTTCCGATGCTCATGTTGACAACATCACAACCATCCATAAAGGCCTGCTCAAGAGCCATCATAGTTCTATCGGTCGGAGCTCCACCACCATCATCACTAAATATCTTGTAAGCACCAAGCTTGGCATCAGGTGCAATTCCACTTGGCATTGATTTGCCAGTTGCAACACCAGCATCTCCATCAGCAGCAACAATTCCTGCAACATGGGTACCATGCCATCCACCATGACCGCTTCGTGGGTATGGATCATCATCGAGGTCGGCAAAGTCGTATCCCTTAACAACCTTTGCTGTGTCACTAAAAACTTTGCCAAGGGCATAGTGGGAGTAGTTGATACCCGTATCTAGGATGCCAACAAGAACCCCATCACCGTTTATTTCTCTGTTGAGACCATCTCTGAGTTCCCAAACATCGACAGCGCCCGTTGTTTCAACCGCTTCGTAAAGATGCGGATAAACATACTGCACTAAACTCACTGAGCGGACACCTGGCAGGCCAGAGAGTCTCTTGGCATCTTCCGGACCGCATTCAATCGAGTATGCAGACGCGCAAAAGCTATACTCAAAGACGGTTTTGGCGTCGGGACATGCGAGAAGGAGGTTTGACGTGAAGTTTGCGTGTGATGTTGATGTTAGAGCGTATGGATTCTCATCATCAAAGTGTTCTTCCAACTCAACAAGGAATCTGTAATTGCCATCCAGCACAACGGGGGTTGGGGTATAAGCAGAGAGGGCTGAAGGCACCATCAACAACATAATAAGCGCAACGGCTATCGTCGTTTTTCTCATAGAAAAAATATTACCTGGTTGGCTTTTGTATATCAAGTTATCAAGAGGCTTTTTCTGCAGAAAATCCAATCCATTTCCCAAAAAATTGGCGAAAATCTTGTCGCTTTTTGAGCCCAGATATCGATATAGCACATCCAATCTTATCATAACGAATGTATTCTATTGCAATTTCAAGCAAATAAAAGTAGATACTATTTTACATTTTTAAATATCATTTATATCATAATATCTAATAATATTTATAGATATCTGTATTTATTAGGTCTATGCATTCCTATATATGTTCTTAATTCTTCTCTTCTAGCATATTATATCAATATCATATCTAATAATATATTATAATATTAATTCATGTATTATATATCTACATATCTCTTATAGTCATGATATATTGCTACACATAATGATATAATATATTATTGAATGTTATAGTAACTAATGAGTATGTTTGATATCTTTATATATGATATATTGTAATATATTTATATTAGCTTATTCAGCATATCTAATAATACTGGTCGTTCAGATTTATATTCATATATCAATCTTGCTGCAGCTAAAACTGGCAACCAACTCTTCATGAGTCTTTTTGAGCCACTGTATTTGTTGATGTAGTGCATCCTGTAGAGTCTACTGTAGATTCCCCTACCAAGCACAACAGCCAGTCTACCAACGGGGGCTATACTGAGGTCGCCCATTCTGATTATCATCTCTGAATAGGCAACATCAGCTAAGGGGTCACCCATTCGAGCGCATGTCCAGTCGATCACGACTGGTCCGCTCTTTGTTATTAAAATGTTGTTTGGATGCAGGTCGTTGTGACAGAGCTTGTTACCCTCAGGTAGCTCCTCCATAATCGCCAAAACTTTTGCTCTCTTTGAACGGGTTAGATAGGGTGTCGCACTTATCCAGTCTTTGTAGAGTTCCTTCTGAGTTGGTAGGCTTGACACATTTGCCCTGTGGATACCCGCATGAATGTCAGCTAGAAGACTCGCATAGGAATTCATTAGATGGACTTTGTAAGGGAGGACTCTGATAAGTGGTGTTCCAACAATCTTTTCGAAAACGATACCAGTTCGACTGCCCAGCCTAACTGTACCAAAATTTCTTGGGGAAGGTACACCAGCTTCATATACCATCTCGGTAATTCGAGCCTCAAGCCCAATAAGCTCTTGTGGGTATCCCTCAATGAAAAGTTTTACAACTTTTGATGTGTCATCAGAAAGCTCATAGACCTGGGACGAGAGTCCCTCTCCAAGCTTCTTGCCAAAGGGTTTCATATGGTTTTTAATATATTGACACTCACGTCAAAAAAAACAAAAAATCACAACAAACATTCAGGCGTGGAATAGATCAACCAACTATTAGCTTTTTCTTCACAAAGACTAATTTACATGCAAACGCTTATCCGTTAGAATACACCACAATGAGAAGAATACACTTGATACCTTTGTTACTTGTCGCAGTTCTGGTAATTTCTGGCTGCAGTTTACTTGTTGAACAAGCGGATGACAGCGCAAGCTATGTGGAATTTTTTGAGCAATCGGGAGTAATCGCCGAGAAAGTCACCGACGTAACATCCGAGGGTTTGCTTGTCGGGTACACTGTTGCATTCAACAAGACTGCAGGTGACCTCAACGTCACAATTAAAGACTCCAATGGCAAGGAGTACTACAACGACGCTCTAGTGTTCGGCAACTTCTATCCCAACAGACCAGAGGACGAATTACCTTCTCCTGAAGAGGAAGCCAGCGAAGAGTATATCGAAAAAATCCCTCATCAAGAAAGACTCGATTGGGGATATTTCAGCGTTAGAATGCTCTCTGAAACCCAGGGAACATATACAATCACAATCGAAGGAACAGACGCCTCAGGCACACTTGGTATAATTGAATCAAACAGCGTCGTCGAGGATTTTACAGGCATCATTGAGGTCGTTGAGTTTGAGGCGGAAAAGGCTGGACAGACAATCCCAATTGCGTTCACAACAGGCAGCCACGAGAAGGGTGACCTCATCATCAGAGTAATTGACCCACAAGGTGAACAGGTTCGCTCAAAATCGATGGAAAAACCACAGGATTTCTTCATCATGGACAAGGAATCGAAATCTGGTGGAGTCTACAGCGCCTACATCGAAGCCGAGGACGCCACGGCGGTTGCAAGGGGAGTAAAATACACTGAGAAGCAAATCCCTGCTTTAGCATTTATTCTGCCAGGTCTTCTCATGATTCTCGGAATAATTGCTCTTCTCCTTGTAAAAAAAGAGAACAGAAAACTCATGATATGGGGAGCGATGTACTGGCTCATTGCCTACTTCCTAGGGGGAATTTTAGGAGAGCTCCTAGGCAGAAGTGTTGTCTCCGTCCTCGATATCAAATCTATGACATACCTTGTGTTCGTAATCATCATGCAGGGAATCCTGCCAGGTCTTTTGATGGGTATCATTCCACTATTTTCTGGTATGGTCAAAGACATCAAATCGGCAACTCCGTCTGATCTGGCCGGCTTTGCCGCCGGGTTTGTCATGGCAGCTCCCATCATGGAGGGTGTCGGTGGATTCATGAATATCTACAGACTATCGACCCAAACCGGAATCGCCGCACACAACTTCTCCATCCCTGGTACATATCCAACCTCTGGCGCAGCATTCTTGGCTACATACACGACCATCCTGTCACGCATTGGGCTTATGGCTGTGCTGTTTGCTCTAGTTGTTTTGATACTCTGGGCAATGAGACAGAAAACCAGGCAGATTAACAAATGGGTGCCCATCGTTTTCGGTGTTCTAGGCATTGCAGTTTCAGTGACTGTTTACACTTATCTTATCAGGCTGCCATTCCAGGGAAACTTTGACCCAGTATACACTCAGAGCTTCAATCTCGGCTCAGTGCCAGTGCAAGCCAACATCATTACAACGCTGTTTATTGTGGCAACAATCATCATCTGGCTCAAAAGAGGTAGAATCGTTAACATGCTCAATGAGGCATGTCAGGTAACAATTGACGACATAGGCAAGAGAAAACAGGAGAGTGCATAATGTTTCATTTTAACGTTTGGTACAACACGATCTGGTTTATTCTAGCGGTTGGGCTGACATACGCCGCTGCATTCCTAGCTTCCCTCGTTTCTGGCGAGGACATGCCAAACTCAGCGAAGGGCTACTGCGCCATCTTCACGGCGCTTCTGCCAAATCTCTTCCACATGATATTCAAACTTGGATTTGTGTGGGTGATTCTGGCAAACATTGTTCTATTCTTTATTTTGCCTTTCTGGTGGCAACCAGAAGACGAGAACAGAAAACTCTTTGTCTATGGCATATTCGTTCTATTTAACATAATACTTGGACTTGCCGCATGGCTTGTCGTGGACATAGTGAAACTAGGCTTCTAAAATGAAAAACATCTCAGAGATCGCAAATAAGATTGGTTTAGACGTTGATTGCATCGATCTATACGGAAAGCACAAAGCCAAGATTTGTCTTCCAACCATCAAAGAGCTCTCTGGCAAAAAAAATGGAAAACTCATTTTGGTCACAGCCATCAATCCAACCCCATTCGGTGAGGGTAAAACCACAACGACAATCGGGCTTGGAGATGCGCTGCAAAGATTGGGCAAAAAGTCCATCATCACTCTCAGGGAACCATCGCTTGGGCCTGTCATGGGCATGAAGGGTGGCGCAATCGGGGGTGGTAAGTCAATGGTTGTCCCAAGTTCGGACATCAATCTGCACTTCACGGGAGATATCCACGCCATCACAACCGCTAACAACCTGCTGTCTGCCTGTATTGACAACAGGCTCAAATTTGGACTTGAGCCAAACATCGACATCAGAAACATCCCGTGGAAACGCGCGATGGATATGAACGATAGGTCGTTGCGTGAAATCATCGTTGGTCTTGGTGGAGACGCAAATGGCGTCATGAGAGACGATGGTTTCATCATCTCTGTGGCTTCTGAAGTTATGGCTGTTCTATGCCTCTCTGACAATCTCTCTGATTTAAAAACTCGACTGGGCAGGATGATTTGTGCTTACACCGTTGACGGAAAACCAGTCACACCCAACGACCTCAATGTCACTGGGGCAATGGTGGCTCTCCTGGTCGATGCCCTCAGACCAAACCTAGTGCAAACACTCGAAGAGACGCCAGCATTTATCCATGGTGGTCCCTTCGCAAACATTGCTCACGGCACAAATTCTATCATCGCAACAAGGATGGCACTCGCACTTGGTGACTATGTCGTCACAGAGTGTGGTTTTGGAGCCGACCTCGGAGCTGAAAAATTCCTTGATATTGTGGCGCCCACGAAGGATCTCGCGCCTGATACTGTCGTCATTGTCGCCACCTGTCGCGCACTCAAGTACAACGCTGGTATCAGTGTAAAATCCGTCACGGAACCCAATCCACAAGCGGTCAGAGACGGTTTCGTCAACCTGAAACAACACATCGAAAACATCATGAAATATGGCATCAAACCAATCGTTGCCATTAACCGCTTCCCCAAGGATGATGACACTGAATTGCAGATAGTCGCTGAAATGCTTGAAGAGATGGGTGTTGCGTGCGCCATAAACACCAACTTCGAAAATGGTGGTCAGGGCGCCATGGAGCTTGCCCAGAAGATTGTAGCATCAATCGACGGTGGGGTGTCCACATTCAAGCAGCTTTACGACTACGACCGACCAATCATTGAAAAGATTGAAACCATAGCAAAAGAAATATACAGAGCTGATTCTGTCACATTCACAAGCAGAGCAAAGAGTGATATTAGAAAGATTGAGGAACTTGGCTACTCCAATCTCCCAATCTGTATGGCGAAAACTCAGTACAGCTTCAGCGACGACAAATCGCTTCTTGGTGCTCCAACAGGCTTTGACATCAAGGTTCGTGAGGCAAAGGTATCGGCAGGCGCAGGGTTCATCGTAGTCGTGTGTGGTGATATCATGCTCATGCCAGGCCTATCTAAAGTGCCAAGAGCAGAAGAGATTGATGTCGACGAAGATGGCAAAATAATCGGTATGTAAGGAGTGTGAAAATGGATATCCTGCTTGATGGCAAAACCCTTGCCAATGAAATGACAGAAATCCAAAAACAGAAGGTCGAGGAACTCAGGAAGAAAAATATCATCCCCAGGCTCGCAGCTATCATCGTCGGAGATGATCCCGCCTCTGAACAATATGTGAGGATGAAGACAAAAAGATGCAAGAAACTCGGTATCGAATCAGACACCTACCACCTGGACAAAAAAACTTTCGAGCAGGACTTGATTGATCTGATTTTGAGACTCAATGCTGACAAGTCGGTTTCTGGCATCCTCACGCAGCTCCCACTGCCAAGACAAATCTGCGAAGAGAGCGTGATTGAGAGCATCAGCCCACTGAAGGACGTTGATTGCTTCCACCCTTTTAATGTTGGCAGATTATCAATTGGCAACCCAGTGTTTGCTCCTGCCACACCAGCGGGTGTCATCAGACTCCTCGAACGATACGGATGCGAATTGTCTGGGAAAAATGCGGTTGTTATCGGTAGATCAAACATCGTCGGAAAGCCGGTATCAACCCTCCTTCTTCAAAAGAATTGCACAGTCACCACCTGCCATTCCAGGACTGTTGACCTTCCATCAATCACAAGAACGGCTGATATACTTGTTGTTGCCGTTGGTAAGGCGAAGATGGTCAAAGCAGACTGGGTCAAGCCTGGAGCATGGGTCGTTGATGTTGGCACAAACACCTGCGAGGACGGCACACTGTGTGGTGATGTGGACTTCGACGAGGTAAAGGATATCGTGCACGCAATATCCCCATATCCTGGTGGCGTCGGTCCCATGACAATCACCATGCTGATGGAAAACACCATCAAAGCGGCAGAGATTCAATCAAAATGAAAATAGGTCTATTCTTCAGAAAAAACTCTGAACAGGTACTTCGCACATCGCTTGATGCAGCGAACTGGCTAGAGTCTCACAACGTTGAGGTGTCAATCCCAACTGGTATCGCTGAAAGAATAAACGTAAAACCAGATATCGGCTTCCCAGAGGGTTGCGAGATGATTCTTTCCCTCGGCGGAGACGGAACGCTGTTGAGAGCAACCAGAGTAGCCGCCCCTCATGGCATTCCAGTAATTGGCATCAATCTCGGTAACATGGGATTTCTTACAGAGATTGAGCAAGCCGAACTCCACAACTCACTTCAGAAGATATTCAGAAAAGAATACACAATTGAGACTCGCACAATGGTTCGGGCATCTGTTCTAAGATTTGGCAAGGAAATCCGACAGATTGATGCACTCAACGACATCTACTTCCATCGCGACATCAGAGAGCCTTTGGTTTCCATTGTTCTATACGTGGACTCAGAATGGATTGGCAAGATAAGGGCTGATGGACTGATAGTTTCCACAACAACGGGTTCTACCGCATATGCGCTCTCAGCGGGTGGCGCTGTGGTCGACCCTGAGTGTGATGTCATGGAGATTGTACCCATATGCCCCCACAAGATTAACCAGAAACCCATCATTGTGCCTCTCCACAAAAAAGTAACCCTCGAATTCACTTCACCTGACCTCAAGGTGTCCCTGATAGCTGATGGCGACAACATCGAAGACATTGAACCGTATGACGTGGTCATTGTCTCTAGGTCGGACTTTGACGCAAAACTCGTTAGATTCAAAGAAAAAAACTTCTATAACATCCTCAGGTCTGCGTTTGACTGGAGCAAATAGGTACATATGCTGTCTGGACTTTCAGTACTTAACTATGCAATTGCAAAAAACATCACTCTCGACTTGGCTGGTGGTTTAACCGTCATCACAGGTGAGACAGGTGCCGGTAAATCAATCCTTGTTGGCGCTTTGTTGCTTGGCTTGGGTGACAAATGGCAGTCTGATTCAATCCGTCCAGGCGAAGAGAAAGCCATAGTTGAGCTTATTTTCAAGCTGGGAGATAACCAAGCGAAATTACTCGATGATCCAACCCTCGTTGAGGATGGAGAATTGATTGTAAACAGAACGATTTCAACGACTGGCAAGGGAAGAATTAGAATCGGGAGTGTATCTTCAACCCTCCAGGCTCTAAAAGGTGCTGTTGGAAAGCTCGTTGATGTTCACTCACAGTTTGAAGCCCAGTCGCTTTTGTATCCCCAGACGCAGGTGAACCTGCTTGATAAATATGCCGGAACGGAGCATGAAGGCATCTTGTTTGAATACCAATCGAGGGTGAAAGAGCTCAAACAAACACAGGACAAGCTGAGCAATCTTCTCCAGAAAGCCGCTGAACGGGACAGACGTATCGACTTCATCACATTCGAGCTTGAGGAATTCGAACGAATCAAACCAGGGCCCGACGAGGATGAGAACCTCCGCCAGGAAAGAAACAGGCTGACCAACGTGCAGAGGCTAGCCGAGTTGGCGGGTGCCGCAAAGGTGTCTCTCGATGGTGATGAGGATTTCTCCGGCATTATGAGCCTCACATCCAGGGCAACCAAAGCACTCTCTGACCTGAAGCGAATTGACGGGACTCAGACCGAAGTGCTTGAGTTGTTTGTCACAATCGAGGCAAATGCAAAGGAAGCATCTGTAATCCTCGCCGATTATCTCTCTGAGTTGACCTTCAACCCGGAGAGGTTGCAAGAGGTCGAGGATAGATTGGCTGAGCTTGAAAAACTCATAAGACGACACGGTTCAAACCTCTCTGATGTCAGAGAAAGCATTGAAAAGATGAAGGTTGAGCTTGAAGAGCTGCAGAACTCTGACCTCATGACATCAAAACTCGAATCACAAATAGGGAGTTTGCGGGTTGAAATCGGCGACCTTGGGCAAAGGGTGAGAGAAGGCAGAGAGAACTATGGCAAAAGGCTTTCCGAGCTTGTTGCCCTGGAGCTTGCTGACCTTGCTCTCGAGAAGTCTATGTTTGAAGTGAAACAGACCCCCATCGCTCCGACCGAAAACAGCTTCTGCCTGGTTAATGGCGAAAAGCATGGATATTCAGAAAACGGCATCGATTCGGTTGAATTCATGATTTCAACCAATCCTGGCATGCCACCAGGTCCCATTGCCAAGATTGCCTCTGGTGGTGAGCTCTCCAGGATTATGCTCGCTCTCAAGGTTATTCTAGCCTCGGTAGACTCTGTGCCAACACTTGTTTTCGACGAGGTCGACTCAGGAGTGGGCGGAAGGGTTGGTGAGATGATAGGCAGAAAACTCGCTAAACTCTCAACTGACCACCAGGTCATCTGCATCACCCATCTCCCCCAGATCGCCTGTTACGCCGATACCCACCTTCTGATAAACAAAAACTCTGAGGAAGACGAAACAACAGTCAGCTGTTTTGAGCTGGCAAGACGAGGCAGGATTGATGAGCTTGCCAGAATGAACAGTGGCGACAAAGTCAGCCAACTCTCACTGAAACACGCTGAGGAGATGCTGAAGACGGCTGAGGGTATAAAAAGAAATCAATGAACAAAGATGAAGTAAAGGCTCGAATTGATGAGCTTCGAAGCACAATTAATCGTGCGAACTATGATTATTATGTCAAAGAGAATCCCACCATGTCCGATAGGGACTTTGATCTGCTTTATAAAGAACTTCTGGAGCTCGAGAATGAGTTTCCGGAGTTTATCATCCCAGAATCCCCCACACAGCGAGTGGGTGGTCAGGCGTCATCAAAATTCACGTCAGTTATTCACACTATTCCAATGCTTTCTTTGGGTAATGCTTTTGACCATGACGACCTTATTGCCTTTGACACAAGAATCAAAAAGAGTATTGATGAGTACAGCTATACAACTGAACTCAAGATGGACGGACTGGCTGTGAATTTGCTCTATGAAGGTGGCAAACTGACAATCGGCTCAACAAGAGGGGACGGCGCAACGGGCGAGGACGTTACGGAAAATCTCAGAACAATCCGCACGATTCCCCTTGAGCTAATCCCTCCATTCCCCCAAACGCTTGAGGTTCGTGGCGAGGTTGTGATGAACTCATCCGAGCTTGAAAGGGTGAATCTCATTCGAGATGAGGATGGGCTACCTCCATTTGCCAACACCAGAAACGCCGCGTCAGGGTCAATTAGACAGCTTGACTCAAGCATAACAGCGAGCAGAAAACTCGATTTCTACGCCTATCATATCGGTGAGTGCTCAGGGCCAATAGCTCAAACCCAAACGAGTCTTCTCAACAGACTCACTCAGATGGGTTTTAAGACCGTCCAGATGCACAAACACGCGAGGGACATCGCTGAGGTTTGGAGCAACATTGAGGAGATTGATAAAAAGAAGGAAGATTTCCCCTATGGTACCGATGGTGTTGTCATCAAAATCGAAGAACTTGAACTCCACGATATCCTCGGCGCAACATCCCACGAACCCCGCTGGGCAATAGCCTATAAGTTCCCTCCTGAGGAGGCTGTTACAAAGGTTCTTGATATCGAACCATCTGTTGGCAGGACGGGCGCTATCACACCTGTTGCGATTCTTGAGCCTGTCAGGCTGGAAGGCTCAACGGTATCGAGAGCATCACTCCACAACGAGGATGAGCTTCACAGATTGGGAATCAAAATCGGTGACTTTGCTGTTGTGAGAAAAGCGGGGTCGGTTATCCCAGAGATTGTGAGAGTGCTGCCGGAGAAAAGAACTGGCGATGAGAGGGACTTTGTCATGCCAACTCATTGTCCTGTGTGTGGGGCAACAGCCATTCGAGAGGAAGACTCAGCCTACCTCAAATGCACAAACGCATCGTGCAAGGCACAAGTTCGAGAACGAATCCTCCACTTCATGGGGCGAGGAAACGCTGACATCGATTCAATCGGCACCGTTATTGTCAACTCCCTGGTGAAATCTGGGAAACTGAAAAGTATTGCTGATATTTATGCACTGACGAAGGAAGACCTGTTCACTGTTCCACGGATGGGCGACAAGCTTGCTACAAAAATTCTGGAGAACATCGAAAAGTCTAAAAACCTGGGGCTTAAAAAACTCCTGTCAGGACTTGGTATCCCAATGGTTGGGAAGGTTGCAGCAGCCCTTCTTGCCAAGAAATACCCCACCATAAAAGAGCTCATGAACGCAGGCACAGAAGAGCTTGAGTCAATTGATGGCATTGGTCCAAAGATTGCGAACTCACTCTCCATCTTCTTCTCTGAAAGTCACAACAAAGAGCTCATTGAAAGACTGATTAACTATAGTCTCAACACGGAATCAGAACACACTGAAGCAGAAGGGAAACTCTCAGGCAAAACATTTGTTCTGACAGGAACACTTGGCTCAATGACACGCGATGAGGCTAAGGAAAAGATCGAGTCACTTGGAGGAAAAGTGACAGGCTCTGTGTCAAAAAAGACTGATTATGTCGTTGTTGGTGAGAGTCCTGGCAGCAAAGCAGACAAAGCCAAATCCCTCGGAGTAAAGATGGTAAACGAATCAGAGTTCCAGGAGCTTTTGTCAGACGAGTGAGTTGAACGCCTAGTCAAACCTCAAATCGAGCGTCTCATATTCGTTCCTCAGCGGATTAAACAGGAACAATACAGAAATCCTGTCGTAGAGCTTTGCGCCTACGATAACGCTTGAATCCTCGCTGCCGTTGTATGCAATCGATTGGAACAGCGTCATCCCATTGCCAAGGAATTTCATGTTTCCAATTGTGACATTGGGGTTTACTTGTGAATCGACTCTGAACCTGACAGGCTTTTGTTCGTCTATAAGATACAGTCCCTCATATCTCTTGAGTCCAGGGAAATAACCAACCAGCCGAATCACACCATTTCTCTCAAGCGAGAGCGACCATCTGTCGATAGTTGGCAAAAGATTTCTCTCAACCTCTGTTGAATTGCCACCCATTGGGGTGTTTGACATAAGAGTGAGTGTGTTGGCATTTGTTCCGGGAGCCAGATAATAAATTCTGTTTTCACTTGAATCAAAAATTACTGATGTGATGCACTGATATATCAGATCGTTATCGATACTTCTTGACCACGGAATGGATGGAAGATCGATAACATCAACAATTTCAGCTTCCCAACTCTGAGTGTCCATCCTTACAAGCTCTCTCTTGCCTTCGTTGTTCCTGAAATACCAGATATATTTGCCATCGCTTGACCAGGTGAAGGAGTTGTGCTTGAAATCTGGTTCTAGGTAGAGCTTGTGGGTAGCGCCAGATAGGTCAACAACATTTGAGTTTTCAATCTTCATGCTTGAGTCTGGTGACTCAAGTCCAGATGAATCTGGTGATAGAACCTTGAAATTCCCAGAATATCTTGACTGCGCTTTGGCACCTATGTCAGAGAGTGTCGGGAGCTTGAAAAAAGCTTCTCCCGGCTCGTTCATCTCTGTTATCCCAGCTTGGTATCCCGATGCGGTGATACCAAACACATACGAGAACGGTTCAGTGTCAATCTCAGAAGATACGAATAATTCCTCCTTTTCAATCTTTGCTGGTGTTGAACCAAGAGAGACAGATTTTCCATAAATCTCAGCGCTAACACCCGCTTTGCGCGCGGCTGAGTAGACCCTCGTGTCAGAGATGTTTGAGTCAACGATGAAGCTGTCTTTCTTCTTGTAGGAGTCCGGATCATAAAGGTTTACGTGCAGATTCATGTCATTTTCGACGGCGAGTTTGCGTTGCTCTGTCACATACCCATCCTTTACAACCTCAACCTCAAACTCTCCCTGGTCTAGGCACTTGAAGAAGGGGGTAACTCCCCATTCTTCACCATCATAAAGAACTGCAGCTCCAGTTGGATTTGACGAGAAGACAATGTTTATGAGTTTTGGGAGTTGAAGCTCTTCTCTTTCTATCACAAGCGGTGTCCCCGTTTCAAGTGTTATCGGTCTCTCTACGGAACCATAACAGTCATCAAGCAACTCGACTCGTATGGTGTGAAGTCCGGGTTCAAGCTCACCATCGATTGTCATTGGGGTTGAACCCCACAGCTCATCATCAATGTAAAGGTTGCCCTCTGGTTTTGAGTTGACAACAAGTTTGGTGTCCTGTTTCAGGTCAAACCTGACAATTTCGGTTTTACCGGTTTCGATATCAATCTCCCTGACGATATCCCTATAGCCTGGAGAGGAAAGCTTCAGTGTGCCTCTAAGGTTTTCTGACACCTCAAAAGTATAAGGAGTTGTCCCAAGGTCGTTGCCATTCCATGAGATGTTGACCTTCTCTGGTTTTGTTGTGACAGCAAAAACAGTGAATGGTTTGATGCCAGAAATCACAACCGACGACAGGTAGTATGCGAGAAGAAGCAGCATCACAGTGCCAACCGAAACCCAGAAATAAGGCTTGGAGAAAACGTTTTTGTTTGACGACATGGACAACCTCCGAAAAGTATTGTAGATTTTGACGAGGTATCGTCAAGATAATCCGAACAAAAGTCACAAAAGGTAGGTAGAAGCAGTGGTTAAGGAAGTCAGATTCGAGATTGGATGCGCCGATTTAGAATCTCAGCTGAGATTCTACAGAGACACGCTTGAGGCGACCGTTATTTCGCAGGATGAGGGATTCGTGGTGCTTGAGCTTGGTGGAGTCAAGTTCTCGCTCTGGGATGCCAGTGAACAAAAAAGCGCTCAGAAACTGGGGTTGTCGCTGGTAATCAACGACAGAAACGAAATGAAGAAGCGACTCTCACAAGAGAGGTATGTCGTAACAGAGTGGGAAAACTGTCCCATGTTTCTCTCGCTTGATGGTGATGGTAACGGCGTGTCGTTTATGGACGATGAAGACTAAACCAGTTTTGGTGTAGTCTCAGCCACAATGTAAAGCGCTGCGGCTTTGCTCATCTTTGTGTTCTTGGGTGGCGAGAGATAGAAGTTGCCATCTGTGTCTTCAAAGCCCAGGAGCATGTATGTGTTTGTGTCGTATAGGCTGGTGTAGAGCTCAGAGAAGGTTTTAGATTTCATTGTGTCCGGGGTATCAACTCTGTAGATCTCACTGCCGTCGCCAACCTCAAGGAGCGACCTGACAATTTTTGATAAACCTTTGTTTTCCGATACTCGAGACAAAATAGTGCCAGACAATTCTCCTGAGATCACTATCTCATCAACGTTGGCTCTCTCCAGGTGGCTTCTGTTCTCTGGGTTGATAAGTTCAGCTGCCGTATGCACATCGCTGTTCATACTCTCAATAGAGAGCACTGAGAGGACGGTTCGAGAGTCGGCATAAGGTTTATTGTTTCCCGCAGACTCGGTGTCCGCAAGAATGATGGCAGTTGCCGCCTCATGAGCAAACGCTTTCTTGAGATCATCCTGGTTTGTAAAATCACCCTTTATCCAGTAAAGGTTCTGCCCCGTGATGGGGGATTCCCCTCTATCATTTATCAAAACAATCGGCTCATCTGGGTCTTCATCGTGAATTTTTTTCACAATAAGTTTTGCACTATCATTCCAGCCACAAACAACTGTGTGACCTTTCAATTTTGGTAAATTCATACCCATGAGCCTCCTTAACACTTTTTCAACGAGGTAGCTTGTGATTCCGGCAACCGTGAAACCAGTTACCAATATGCCTAGCACCGAAATCACGGTTTCTACAACAACCTCAACGATACCTATCGATAACCAACCTTCGAATGTGAGTGATGTTGCTCCTTGCGCAACGAGATAAAGCAACAGATTGAAGAACTGCTCCCAATAAAGGGATAGAAACGCTCCCCAATCAGTCACTCCATTGGATGTCACCAACTCAAGATTGTATGTGAATAGGGCTGCCAAAACGGCAATAGATAGTAAAAGTATGCCGATTCCAACAACAAATGTGCGAGTGTTGATGAATTTTCTATTTACTTTCTTAAGCAACTCAAGTATTTTTCCCATCGAGGGTAAATTATAATGATAGGAGTACTATCTTCAAGCCTCATAAATACGCCGTCTTATCCAAAATACCCCTTTTAATGGGGGAATAATTATGTATAATCCATCGTCCGGGAAGTAGCTGGAAGAGTAGCAATGTCAAGAAGACGAGACATCAGAAAATTCTATTACGATATGGAACCCACTTATCGAGAGCTGGAATCTCGTGGTGAGGTCACTTGGCCTATGGAATCAGAGGCCACATTCAAGTACCTTGTCAAGTGGGCTGCAAGCCAGAAATTCGACTCTGGAACCAGGGTTCTAGAGATCGGGTGTGGTGGTGGTGAGTTGGCTTTTGAACTCGCCAAACGGGACATCATTGTCGAGGCCTGTGATTTCTCTGAAACAGCAATCAGGCTTTGCAACGCCAAAAATCCACCCGAAAATCTCACCTTCTTTGTGGGCAACGCAATGACCCACAGAGGCTTCCCAAACCCGCCGTACGACTGGATAATAGCAAACCAGTTCCTCCAGGGAATCATTGGCGGAGATAGGGTCTTTTTCCTCAAAAGAGTGAGAGAAAATCTCAAGCCGAACGGCAAGGTTTTGATCTCAACACTCCTTGGTATTCCGGACTCACTCAAGGATGATGTCAACCCTCAAACAAGAGTGAACTCCACAAACACACTCTACTTCGCCGAGTTAGATCAGTTCGCTGCAGAACTTTCCCAGGCAGAGCTTAAGGCAGTCAGACATATCAAGGTTGACGAAAACTACAGAATATTTGTTCTGGCAAAAATCTAGATTTCAATCATCCTTCAAATTTTTTACAGATACCGTGGCGGGAAACTGTTCTTGGATACATCCGGTATTGGGTCATCCGTGTCACTGTTTAACTCTTTAAGCGTTTAAGTCAGACTTCTTGTTTGTGCGAGGATCGATTTTGGCATCACGTTATTCGGTTTTTATCAAGGTCAATTCGTTCTCAAACGCTCTGAGACGAGCCCAAAAAAGGTGGCAACACCATGTGTTTCCGTCGAATCAAAATAACACCCTGTAACTTATAAATATTCCATTTCAATAGTTTTTGATTCAAAATAAATTTGGTCATACCAGGTTTGTTGTCGAAAACATCAAAATTTCAAAATTGTTTCAGAATGATATTTGTGCCAATGGCTAAAATTTTCGTAACCAAAATTTTATTGTCTGTGGCACACCCATGCTGTAGACAAGCGCACATGAGAAACAAACTTGGAAACGGCAAGGCAAAGAGTGGCTCAGTTCAAACTACACTGAAAACGTTTTTTGCCCCGATTACAATGTTGTTTGGCGGTTCTTCAAAAACCAACGTATCAAGAAGCATAAGCCTCTGCATGAAACAGGGATCAGGATTTCGCTACATCAGACCCTGACAAGCTCTAAGGTCGAGACGACGGCTATTTGATAGTCAAGTCTATTTTCTCCGAGACAAGGTCGCCCATCGCTCTGCCATAAAGGGATCTCATGACCTGACCTTTTACCCACCTGGATTTTGCGGTAGATGAGGAGAATGTGACCTTCTCAGCCCTGTTTTTCACGTCTTCAACGATGAAGTCGATGTCCTTCAAACTGGCAGGTTCTGGCAATTTCCATTCGTAACAGGCGTCGGAGGCTAATGACCTGAGCTCATTCTTGACAGCCTCTTTCGGGAGTTTCTTGTCAAGCGACGTTTTGACAACGTCAATTATTACATCATCTGTAATTGTGCCCACCATACCACCACAATCACGACAGATTGAAGTCAACCAACCAACAACAAGCTCTGCCGCAAGCGTCGGTTTATATCCAACCTCAATAAGCCTGTGAAAAAGCGCTTCCCTGGGATGGATTGCTAGCTTGTAGCCAACAGATTTGTGGATGCCCATCTTCGCGTACTGCTCTTCTCTCTCCCATGGTCTTGTCGGCATGGTAGATTTGATTCTTTCAAACCGCTCGTTTGTAAGTCTTACAGGCGGGGAGTCAGTGTCTGGATACATTCTATCAGGACCAGGCAAAACTCTCTCAAAATCAGTACGGATACCGTCTTGCATGTGCTGCCTTGTTTCTTCGGGTATGCCTTCAATTGCCTCGTTCGCTCGAAGTAGAATCTCATTGGTTGCGGTTACAAGATCATCTTTATTTCCCCAAACAAGGATAATCTCATCATTTGGTCTTGCCTCAAGCTCTTTTGCAATCGGCTCCCAGTCGCCTGGGTAGAGAATCCCAGCCGTGCGCCAGGTCATGTTGGGTTTGCTGTCAAGACAGGCGATGACTCGCACTCTGCCTGCAAACTCATCTCCAAATGTTTTTCGGGGTTGAAGTTCTCTTGTGAGAACCTCACCAAACTGGGTGAGTTTGACTGCCCAGATCGAATCCCCTCTGGATATCGCTTCCTTTATCATAGGGTAGGACGATTTCGATAGGGTATGAGTGGCGTCCGTTACAAGACCAGATCGCAATCTTTCCAGCTCCTCCTGCCTCTCCTGCTCCCGAAGTGATGGTGAGAGATTCTCGTTGTATTTCAAGCCATTTTTGGCAAGTATGTCTCTTATCTCTATGAGTCCCTGCTGCCTGCTTGCCTCAACAGCCAGAAGCTTTGCAATGTATCCGGTTTTTGGGACACCTTTAATTTCTACCCTGGGACCACCCGTTATCGAACTATTGACGTCCTGCCTAGCTGAACCCATACCACGTCTGACCTTGCCAGATGCTCGAAGGAGTCTGCCCAGAATCTCGTCAACCTCTGCGCACTCTTGTGGTGTTCTCATGTCAGGAAGGGTAACAATCTCGATGAGTGGTGTGCCAAGTCTGTCTGTTTTGAAGGTGATGACATGACCCTTGTCAGAGACCTCCCTGCAGGAGTCCTCCTCAAGCGCAAGCTGCTGAATCCTGATTTTTCTGTCCTTGTATGGAATCCATCCGTCAACGCCAATAATTGCGGTTCGCTGGAATCCAGTTGGGATTGAACCATCGAGGTACTGCTTTCTTGTGATGTGAACCTCGTCAACCAGCTTGCAGTTGAGCATGAGAGCTATCTCAATCGCGTAGTCGAGAGCTTCCTGGTTAATTGGGAATGGGGGAGTGTCGTCCATTTCATAGGTGCAGACGTAGTCACGATAGAGAAGGTAGACAACCTCTTTTTTGGTTTTGAACTCCATCAGTGCCGTGCCGTCATATGTTCCCATCTCCGAAAGCGTCGGTCGCATATGTCGCACAATGCGAGAGTTTGGCTCGATATTCTGATATCCAACTGGACACCTGCAAAAAAGTTTTTTCTTTGTGTCAAGCTGGTGGTGAATCTCAAGTCCTGACTTAAAACCAATCTGTGAGTAATAATCGAGGTCATCAAGTTTCATGTGCCTATCCTCCATTCCAGAGGATTCTATACTCACAAATGTTTGTCAACAAGAAAACTATACAAGAATAAGGTGAATATCTTGCGCTGGTGCTTCTTTTAGGAATTAACTCATGTATGCTATATTTTCTATAGGACAAACCTTCAAAAATACATATTTTAGAGCTGTCCACACTTTTGAGATTTGTGATTTTATTTTCAAAAGTTTGGTTTAATCACGCAAAATAACACCGATTCACCGGAAAAACCCTTACTCTTACACCCTCTCCCTTCAAAAGGGAGTGGAATTGTTTGTACTTCTTCTTCATTGATAAAAGAGGTTTTGACATAGAACTCCCTCTCCTCTCTGGAGGAGAGGGTTGGGGTGAGGAGGGTATATGATCTGTGCAACTCATAAAAAACCATCATACTCGTTTTTTGTGAGTCAAAACCTTTGGTTACTTATCCAGGTCTATTCCCAAATCGTCTTTGATTTCCTTTTTCATATCATCAAGTTCTTTTGTATTTGATCAAGTTCTTTACTAGCTTTTTGAGCCTCTTCCACACTCTCTCTCATAGATCTTTGAGTATCAGACTCACACCCAATAAACCCACCAAACACCAGACCAACAAGAAGCGCCCCAACTAACAAGCCCTTTAGGATTTTCATTCTTCCCTCCTTTAAGATATTACTCTGCTCCTAAACGTTTTACCACTCACAATTAGAGTTGATATAGCACACTCTCTATATCATTTGTAAATATATTTTTCATGGATTTTCTGACTTGAGACTTTTGTCAATCTTTTATTTCCTTCAGTTCTCCTAATAAACAGTCCTGTTCGTATCATTGTCGACCTGTTGTCGGATTGCTTGTTCCTTTTACAATGTGGCATATTTTTATCGAAGATTGAAATGTTTACCTCTTATATTTTACAAGTCTTTGACTTGTGTTATTAACCAGAAACTAATCCCTCACCCCTACCCCTCTCCCTTTCTAAAAGGAGAGGGGATATTGTGTAGAATCCCGTCACACTCTAGAAATAACAACTTTTCAATCAGGGCGTTTCTAAGGTATTATAAAAACAAAACTTATAATAGCTTGAAAAAATGCCTAACTACACCTTTTACAACAATTCCCAGAACAAATCCCAATCCTCTAGCGTGATATTCCCGTCTCCATCAAGGTCAGCAAGTGGGTTCCAGTATTCTGGGGCGCTCTCCCCGTCTTGGTTTGTGCCATCCATACCAATAAGGTCAAAAAGTTTAAACATATCGGTCATGTTAACCTTTCCGTCAATATTCAAATCTCCAAACAAAGTCGGTTCGATATATCTGGCAAGGTGAGCCACATTCATAAATATTATGTCTTCCTTTGTTGGAGAGATCTCGGCATCCTTCGGGCTTGGCACAAACCCATGACTCGCGTTCTTCACCTTCACTAGGGCAACGCTGGCTCCAACCTCGTGGCACTTTTTTGCCATGATTTCTGCCTGCTCATAGGAGACAACGGGATCAACATCACCGTGTAGGATAAGCAGTGGCGGGTCGTCAGACGAGGCATAGACCACTGGGGAAACTCTCACAGCCTCCTCCATCACCTCTTCAACTGTCTCACCTTCATAGAGCGCAAAGCCTCTGTTGATTCCTTCATGCTTTATCATCTTCGTCATATCGGTTGGGCCAAAGTGGTCAACGACAGCTACAATCGAGCTGGAATAGTCAAGATACCCCTCACCCTCTAGCCCATCCTCTTCAGAGGCTGATCCAAGAATCGTGACAAGGTGACCACCTGCAGATGTCCCCCAAATCGCAATTCGTTCTGGGTCAATCCCCAACTCGTCGGCATTTGCCTTGAGGTACCTGATTGCTCTCTTGCAATCCTCGACAGGAATTGGCATTTTTACATCGGGGCAGAGTCTGTAATTGATTGATGCTGTAGCAAAACCGAGTTGACAGAGCAATCTGCTGTCCATTCTCATTGTCATCCTACTCTTGTCACCCGCGGTAAATCCTCCACCATGAATGTAGACAACAAGCGGAAGCGTCTGACCTTCACACACCTTTGGTCTAAAAAAGTCCAGTTTCTGAAGCTCATGTTCGCCATAAGAAAGATTCAGTTTCGATATAAGCTCTGGCATAGGGGCATCGATTGAGGGCGGAAGAGGGCCCGGCACGATTCTGTCTCCAAGTTTCCAAACAGTAGCGGCTTCTGAAGCAGGTTGCCAGGCTAGAAAAACGGTGAAAACCAGAACTAACGCAACTACAAACGACAATACTCTCCTCATCATGCTCCTCCAGGTTACGTCTTTGTTAGAGTATACGCAGACAACACAAGTTTTGTCTTATTCTCATTTGAGCAAAAGTTCAGTGGAAGGTACAGCCTTATATATCTAATCGCAGGTAAATTAATCCAATTCTTGTCGGGTATCTCGAATTTCCAATGATTATTTCCAAAAATGTTGTCATATACAGAGCCAAGTTGTTTCTGATTCAATCATACCTACATATCTTTTATCGCCATGTACATACAGACTACCTATGCAGATTCTGATTCTTTGTGAACCTGATTTGATATTTCTATTTGCAGTTTTTTAGCTTTAGAAAATCTCCTTGAATTTGTTCCAATCTTTGATGTCAATCTTTCCATCAGGTTCAAGGTCTGCAAGTGGATTCCAATATGCCGATGTGGAATTACCAAATTCATCCGTTCCTGATAAACCATAGACTTTTGCAAACTCTAATAGGTCATCTATGTTCTTTTTGCCATCAAGGTTGATATCGCCAAAAACATCTGGCTCAACATACCTTGCAATATGGGCAACTGTTGCAAACCATATTCTTTCATTTGGTGGTGAAATTACCGCATCAGCAGGGACTGGGTCAAATCCATGTTCGGCATTTTCTACCTTGATTAGCGCCACATTGTTGCCCACTTCGAAATTCTTTTGAGCGAAAAGTATGCTTTGTTCATAATTCACTTTTGTATCCTTGTTACCATGAATCATGAGAGTTGGAGGATCATTTTCATCCACATAGTTTATGGGCGATGCTTTGAATGCCTTTTCCTTAAACTCTGGTGTTTCTGCTTTTTCTCCTACAAATCTCGGTCTATTTGGTACAGCTTGTTTCGTGTCAATTCTGCCAACGGCTTTTACTCCAAAATAATCAACAATTACTGAAACTGAACTCGAAACATCTTCAAGACCAATGCCCTCAAAACCATCGTCATCATTCACATACCCCAAAAATGCCGAAAGATAACCACCCATAGAACTTCCCCATACTGCGATTCTATCTGGGTCAATCCCAAATTCGTCAGCATTTTTTCTAAAATATCTGACTGCCAACTTACAATCATGTACCAAGGCTGGAAACGCTGCGTCATCGATCACTCTGTAATCAACTGACGCAACAGCAAAGCCAAGCTGGAGAAATTGAATTGATGGCGGATTTCTTAGGCCACCATCTTTTGTGACTCGATGTGAGAATCCATCACCATGAAAAAAGATAACAAGCGGGATTGTTTGTCCTTCACACACAACTGGACGAGCAAAATCAAATACTTGCCATTCTGACTCATCACCATATTTGATGTCCAGTATTCTCTCAGATTTTGGCAGACCCGCATACGAATTAGGTGGGAGTGGTCCTGGAACAACTCTATCACCGAGTTTCCAAACTGTTGCCACACCTGAGACAGGATTTCCCATAAGAAAAACAGTTGATATGAGTGCTATCACAATTCCGACAGACAGCATCTTCCTCACAACTCACCTCCAAAGTTAGAATACTTCCCTTGCAAGAAAATATACGCATAAAAATCTGTTTTTGTCACATCTTCTGCAGTTTGATTGTAACATCTTATGGGTCGAATTCACGAAAAGAATTTCATGTAAACTTATCCAATTCTTGCCGGGTATCCCATATGTGACTAAACTAGAGGTCAAACAGGAGGTCGTAAGAATGAAATTTACGAAATACACGGCGCTGTTGCTGTGTCTTGCATTGTTGTTCGCCTATGCCCCGCTGCCAGAAGCGTCCGCAGCTCCACACACAGTCCTTACCTCGACCACATGGACAGGCGTTGTTGATATGAGCGAAGGTTTCTACATCGCCCCAACTGCGACCCTTACAATCGCGCCAGGTACAATCATAAAGATGGGTGGCAACATCGGAGTAAAAGGAACAATCATTGCAATCGGTTCCGAGAGTGACCCAATCGTCTTCACATCCGCGCAGGAGAACAAGAAGCCTGGTGATTGGGGATTCATCGAGTTCCCCGATACCTGCGGTAAGTCCATGCTCTCAAATGTCATTTTCGAGTACGGCGGCAAGGGCAGCTGGGGCACAGTCAAGTTCTCATCAGGCAACGGAATCGACGACAGAGTGAGGCTTGATTCCTGCACGGTCAGACACTCTGCCTCCCAAGGTATCTGGATGGCTTCAGCCCAGGCTGTCATAAGAGAATGCACAGTGACGGACTGCAACGATTCTAGGTACGGTGTTGGAATCTGGATTCAGCAGGACTCCAATCCCTCGATCACAAGTTGCACAATTCAGCGTTGTAACACCGCCATCTGGACTGACCTGAGCTCCAACCCACACATGCTTGGCAACAAAGCCAGCGACTGCGGATACAATGGAATAGTGCTGGGCTCAGGCTCTATCGACAAGGAAATCATTCTTGATGCGACACTTCCATACATTATCAAAGAAAAATTTATCGTTGGAAAAACCGGCTCTCTTCTGATACAAAAGGGAGCCGTCATAAAGACATCGAGTCTGATAAGCGTCTATGGCAACCTCAACATTAGAGGTACCGCCGATGAACCAATTTACTGGACATCTCTGATGAATGACTCTATCGGTGGGGACACAAACGGCGACGGCAGCACGACAACTGCCAAACCTGGTGACTGGGGACACATTGAACTCACCGGTGATGCCGGAGAATGTTTGTTCACAAATGTCAATTTCTCATACGGCGGAGGACTTGGTGACCAGGGAGCCGGATGGGCGACAATCAAGTTTGGCGCAGCAGGTGGAGTCGACAAGAGGATCAAGATGTTTGACTGCGAGATAACCTACTCTCAAACGGCAGGCATCTGGATGCAGGATTCATCTCCCTCCATTTACAACTGTAAAATCAAGAACAACACAAACCCAGAACTCGGCGCATGTGTCACCCTCCGAAGCAGATCAAAACCAATCATCTATAACTGTGAACTCACAGATTCGACCTATGCAATTATCACAGACAGCTCCTCCTACCCAAGCGTCTATGACCTCAAAATAGAGAACAATAGATACAATGTTATTTATTTCCAGGATCAGGAAGTCACATCTCAGATGGAGACAGACACCATCTGGAACTCCGAACTCGTTCACTACATCCCAGACACAATCGGCATCAAGCAGGGAGTAACCCTCAGGCTCATGCCAGGTGTTGTCGTAAAATACGGCGACCTGTTTAGCGTGTTTGGCAAAATCATCGCAATCGGCTCGGAGGACAAACCAATCATTTTCACGTGTCTTACCGATGACGCTCACGGTGGCGACAGCAACGGTGATGAAAATCTGACAAAGCCAGAGGAGCACCTCAACCGCGGAGTGCAGTGCGCTGAAACAGAAGGACTGTCCGTTTTTAAAAACTGTAAGTTCCTCTATGGCGGTTCTGGTAACTATGGAACAATCCATCTTGGGCAAGCCCCAAACAAAAGCAACAAACAGGTGCTGATTAATTGTGAAATAAGACACTCTCTTGGGGCTGGTGTCACCGTACGCTCAGGTGATGTTGGTCTGCTCAACTGCTCGATCTCGGACTGCGCAAACAAAAACAGTGGATGGGCATTGAGAGCTGAGCGTGAAGCAAAGATTACACTGATAAACACAAAGATTGAAAGATGCACGAATCTTTTCAATATCCAGCCAGAGGTTGACCTTCTGACACAGGGCACAAAGGTTTCTGAAATCGGCACCAAGCTTGACGGTGGTTACGCCGGTATCTACATCAGGAAGGGCAGACTCAAAGATAAAAAGGTCTGGAATGCCGAATTCCCATACATTCTTGATGAAAGCTTCACGATAGATAAGGAAGGTAACCTAACACTCGAAGCTGGCAATGTCATCAAGACAAACGGTTCGTTCTATATCGCTGGCACCTTCAACACAAAGGGAACCGCAGAGGCTCCTGTCTATATCACATCCATATCCGATGACACAGCCGGTGGTGACTCCAATGTCAACGACACAAACACCCTCGCAAAACCAGGCGACCTCGGCCAGATTGAGTTCGATGGTTCGTGTGGAGACTGCACACTCGAACACACCGTCATCAGATATGCTGGCGGTGAAACACTCAATGGAGCTCTGAAGATTGGCGCATTCACCCCTGTTGATGAGAGAGTGAAAATAAAAAATTGCACGATTGAGAAATCCGCATCATCTGGTATCGCATCGATTGCATCATCACCTGAGATTACAGATTGTGTTGTAAGAGACTGCACAACAGAGACAAAAACTGGAATCGGAATCAAGGTCACAAGCAACAAACTCCCCATGATTGAAAGAATCAATTTTGACAATTGTGATTATTCCGTCGAAAACATAACGGGCAATGACCTCTGGGTATCAGATTCCTGGTGGGGTGATGCATCCGGTCCCTTTAACGAGGACTGGAACTCAGATGGCACTGGAATACCCGCCCTTGGGCCAGTTTTGTTTGACCCACCTAGAACCTCCCCAATCGAGACAGCAGGTGCAGGTGGCAAGGGTGGAGACCTCCCAGAATGGAAAGCGCCGGTTCCACTTATCAATGAAATGCCGGTTTCACCAATCACACTCAACGTTGAACCAAAAACAGTCAAAGCGAAGGTTGGAACAATGTTTGAGCTGGCGGCGGTAAATGGCCAGGAACCATACGAGTTCAAAGCCCTTGATGAATCGGTTTGCAAAAAAGTCTCCCAAACTGGCGCAAAGGCTACCTTTGAGGTAAAGGGCTCCGAGGCGACAATAATCGAGATAAAAGATGCGAGTGACCAGATTGCTCAGGTCTGGGTTTCGATAACGGATGGTGTTTTGAAAGACACAAAGATGAGCGCTTCTCCAGTCATTCTACCAATCAGAGTGGGCAAAACAGGAACATTCAGAATCAACTCTTCCTCTTCATTCACCGTTACAGCAACAGACAATAAGGTTATCAAAATCACAGAATCCAATGCTGGAATCGTGACAGTATATGCCCAAGCCAGAGGAGACGACACAATCAAGGTCACCAGCACAACAGGTGAGAAGATTGATTTAAAGGTCATCTGCTGGGCAGACGAGGGAACCGAAAACGAGAATGTGTATGACGTGTTTGCAGCACCCGGCGATGGCAAAGCAAGGATTGTCTGGAAACTTCCGAACAAGCAGCTCAAAGCAGCGTCAAAGATAATCATCACAATGAACGGCAATAAGCTGACAGAGGTGGACACAAACAGTTCAGGCTTGACAGTCAAAGACCTAAAAAACAACACCGAATACACATTTGGTGTCAAGGTAGATACTGCGGCTACCGAAGTCATAGCAAAATGCACCCCAAACATCCTCAATAACACAATCATTCTTTGGATTGGCAAGAACAAAGCCTTCGTGAATGGCAACGAGAAAATCATCGACTCTAACCCATCGGTTGTCCCTCAGATTGTTGGAAAAGGTAGTACTGTCATACCATTCAGATTCCTCGCTGAGTCATTGGGAGCGTCTGTTGGGTGGAATGGTAGTCTCCGTGAGGTATCTTTTTGGACACCAAGCTCGTATTTGAAGATATACATCGACAAGACCAACGGATACATGTGGGACACAAAAGTGACAGTTGACCCAGCGCCGATGATTGTTGGCGGCAGAACACTCATTCCGCTCAGAGCTGTGTCTGAGCTGCTTGGGGCCAAGGTCGGATGGGATGGTGCCGAGAAAAAAATCACAATCTCATACACCAGACCGTGGTTTGATTGGTAAAAAAGAGAGGCATAATGTATATCAATAAGGGTCAGATAATGATTATTGATGACTCGCCACCAGTGGTGAATGTTATCAAGACCGTGCTTGAGGGAGCGGGTTATGAGGTGAACGCCTTCGAGTCCGCTCAGAACGCTCTCATGGACTTGTCCAACGGCACACCAGACCTTATTATTTGCGACATCCTAATGCCAGAGATGGATGGGTTTGAGTTCAGGAAAGCTCTTACAGAGGACAAAAGAACCGCCCATATCCCTTTCATCTTTCTAACAGCTAGAGACGATCTCGAACTCATGATAAAAGGGCTTTCATCAGGTATCATCGACTACTTCACAAAACCCATCAAGCCAAAGGAACTCCTCGAACACATCGGCGGTGTCATGGACAACATGTACAGCGCCAGACAGAGGTTGCTCGACAGGATCCTGGTCGAGAGAAGAATTGAGAAGGCAACCTTCGACAATGTGGAGAGGGTTCTCATGACCGTTCTTTTCACGGGCGGGCTGTATATTGGTGATGATGTCGAGCCTGACCTCGCGGTATTCTACAACCGTGGTCGACCATTCGCAGCCAAGGGTCGGAATGGCGAAACAGGACACGATGCGTACAAGGCGGCAGAAAACATCAAAGGTGAGTTTATCATCAAGGATGAGTCAGTGGCAGAGATAGAAAGGGAGTTCTGACGGCTCAACCTGCCTTCGTTGGATTATAGCCTCAGAAACTTGAGTCTCAGTGCATTGAGGACGACTGTGACGGATGACGCAGCCATCGCCGCTGACGCGATCATTGGGTTCAGAAGTATGCCCATTCCGTAGAGCGCACCAGCGGCAACTGGTATCGCCAGCGCGTTGTAGGCAAAAGCCCAGAAAAGGCTCCAGGTGATGTTTTTTCTGGTAGCCCCAGACAGTATGAAAATGGTTTTGATGGCTTTGGTGTCATCGGTCAGAAGTGTTATCTCTGCAACATCCAAAGCCAATCCCGTGCCGCTTTTTGGGGCGATGGATACGTCTGCGGCAGCCAAGGCTGCGGCATCGTTGATGCCGTCCCCCATCATGGCTGTGAAGCCATTCGCCCTCAGAGCTTTTATCGTCTCGACCTTCTCTTCAGGCAAAACCTGCGAATAGACGACGTCAATACCGAGATTTGACGCAACCTCCTCGCAAACCTCTCTCCGGTCACCTGAGAGGAGAACTGTCAAAATCCCCCTGTTCTTCAGGAAGCCTATTGTTTCTTTTGAATCGGGTTTGACCGGATCGACAAGCCCAAATCCTCCGATTATCCTATCATCTCGAATCACAAAAAAGACGGCTTCGTCGGGTTTGAATGACTCGGCAATCCTGAGGGACAGGTCTATCTTGAGCCTCTCAAGCAATCTCTGGCTTCCGATGTGGACTGTATGCCCATCAACAACCGCAGATACCCCTAGTCCAGGCAATGCCTTAAAGTCCTGACTTTCCCTTGAATTTATCTTTCTGGTTCTAGAAAACTCTCTGATTGCACCAGCCAGGACATGCTCAGAGCCAGATTCAGCCGCGAGCGTAAATTCCAACAACTCCTCCTCAGAAATATCACATGTAACTACATTTCTGACAGTCGGTGTTCCTATTGTGAGTGTCCCAGTTTTATCAAAGACAAAGGTCTTTGTCATGTCAATCTTTTCAAATGCCTGCGCATTCTTGACCAGAATTCCCCCTCTTGATGCCATACCAAACGCAACAGACAAAGCCGTAGGTGTGGCAAGCCCCAGGGCGCATGGACAAGAAATCACAAGCACTGTAATTCCCGCAGTAATAGCAACTGACGGATTGCCAACCATATACCAGAAGGCAAATGCAGCAACCGCTGCTGTTATACTTATCGGCACGAAAAACGAGGCGATTCTATCGACCTGCTCCTGGATTTTTGGCTTTGAGGATAGCGCAGAGGCTATCATGCCTACGACCCTCGAAACGACTGTGTCTCCTGCCACCTTCTCACATCTTACGTTCACCGCGCCAAATCCATTGATAGAACCGGCATACACTTCACTTCCTATGCTTACAGGCACAGGGATGCTCTCACCGGTGATGTTGGCATTATTGAACTCCGACGCCCCAGAAACGACAATTCCATCAGCAGGCGCTCTCTCACCAACCCTTATCTGAACAACATCACCGGATTTCAGGTGTTCACTTGGAACATCAACGATATTGTCACCATCAACTTTGTGCGCCATGTCAGGCATGAGACTTGCCACATCAAAAACATCCTTCATCGCCTCAAGCTCAGACCTCGTTCGCAGATAATGCCCAAGTGAAACAAGCATCACTATCATCACAGCACCGTCAGCATAGAGCGCTCCACCTTCGAGCTGCGGAAGAAGCAGTGCCACAACAGAAAAGACAATAGAGGAAAGAACACCTGTAGATACAAGAGTACTCATGTTAGTCTGTCTGCTTAAAGCAGATTTCCAGGCATCAACAAAGAAATGCCACCCCGCAACAGCGACTACGAGAACTGCCAGCCCAAGTATGACCCAGGACAGCCAGTGTGGTGCTTTCCAATACATCATGGACATTGACAGAACAAATACCGAAATAGCAGGAACCAACGCCCACACCATTCTCTGTTTTGTTTTCTTCAAATCCTGCAATTTTCTGTTTCTGGCCTCTCTCAAGGCTTCTCCACTACCCAACGAATCAATTGCGTCATAGCCAGTCTTTTTTATCTGTGCGATAATATCTGTCGGTGAGACTTTTGATGGGTCATAGTCGAAGGAAGCAAGGGATGCTGGAAATGAAACACTGATGTTCTTGACACCATCGATTCCATCAAGTGTTTTCGAAATATTTGCAGCGCACCCAGTACACATCATCCCAGACACAACTAGATTAGCTTTTATGGAACTTTCTATCGAATCAGTGATGAAGTTTATTTTTTTTGGCCAGAAATACAGCCAAACGAAGGCGACAAAAACCGTACAGATGCTTAATACGACATATTCCATTCACACAACTCCTCATGTTGACTAGATGGGCAACACAGGTTAAATTATAGCCGTTATGAGAGCAAAGACTAGTATATTGATAGCTGCTGCTATTTTGTTGGGTTCCATCGTTCCTGGCACGGTATCGGGCAATGGGAATTCTGGACACTGGCGTATCTATGGGCTCTACGGACAGCATCATGTGTACGACGGTCAGCAAATAATAGAAACATACAAAACGACGACAATCTTTGGCAATCCTAACTTCTCGCAGAAGCCCGACTTCAAGAGGATAAGCGACGATGTGATGCATCTGGCGTGGATTGACACATATGACAAGGGTGTTTTTCTTCCAGCATATGCTCGTTTTGATGGAGTGTCCTGGAAGGGTTATAAGAGCATGTATGGCCCACCAATACGGAGAACCCACGGGTTGGATGATGTTGTCGACCGTGATTCAGGGTTCCTCACCTCTTGCTCGAAGGTGATGCTCGCTCTCAAGAAAAATTACTCCATGTATGGCAACTTCTACGACGATTATCCATATCTTGTGGCAAGCTGGTCTACTCCAAGTGGTTCGAGTCTTTACTATGTAAAGCGTGTTCAGAGCGCTGTCGACAGTCCGGAGTGGGAACCGGTCATAAACGGAGACACTGAATACAAGTTCAACCACAAAGACTTCGACATTGCCTATGATGATGAGTATATCTACATGGTTTGGCTCAAACTGATAAATGGCTACTGGCAAGTTGTCACCTCCAGGATGAGCTACATCACAGAGACATGGGAACACCTTGACGGCGATGTTGCTCCATATGGCAGTATTAACCCCGCTCAAGCCCAGATGACCGTTGTTACAAAGGATGAAACCCAGAAATACACGCCAACGATTGAGGTGTACAACAGCATTCCGATCGTGTGTTGGGAGAACTCCGAGAGCGAAATAATGATGGCCAGATGGAATCGCGATGATGGCATCTGGGAAGACCTTCTGGGCAACCCAAACCAGTCCACCAACGTTTCAAACACACCCGACGGGGAGTCGCATTATCCCGATTTCAAAATTGATAACTATGGCAACCCAATCATTGTTTGGAATGAAAGTATTCCTCTCTCAAACAGGGTTGGTGTAGCGTGCAGCAGATGGATTGGCAGTTGGAGGGGATACAAGAATTCAATCGATCCTTTCTCGTTTGTCGCCGAAACACAAACCGTTGGTGAAACAGAGAATCCCAAAATCGACCTCATGGGCTACGAGCAATTCCCTGTTATCACTTGGAACCAAATGTATTCCGACGTAAACGGATCAGGAATCAGCTCCGCTTTGACCTACTGGGATGGTTCACATTTCGTTGGTTTCAATGAGCTGACGGGTTATTCGTATCTTCACGCCAATGAATATGGAAAAGCAGTCGATGTTACACCATACGTAATTGGAGAGGACGATTTCGAGTTGATTGGTGTTGGCTCGATGCATTTCATGGATTTTTGGAGCGCCGAACAGACAGATATTGTCTATGCAAGAGCCAGAAAAGGTCCCCTTGACTCAAACCCACTTATACTCAACCACAAAATTCCATTCTACAACACAAGATACCAAGGTTGGACATCAATCCAACTGTTCACCTCATACGAGTATTCGCTCGTATTTCAAAGAGAACCTGGCAAGAGATTTCTCTACATGTTTTTCAATAATGCATTTGTTACGGTTTCGGTGGCAGATCCTCAAATGAATCCTCTGGCACGATACAAAATATACTACAAGTCACTTTTGGCTCCACCTCCGTACTATGGCTGGGGGGTGATCTCACCCACGTACTATTCGTCTCACATGTACACAAATATATTAATGATTGATCTTGAAGACCTGCCAATTGTCGATAGTGAAACCGGCGAACCAATCGAATACACCCTCTATATAAGGTACAACACAAACCCATTTCCTCCGAATATAAATCCGCCATACTACTACTGCTCCACTTTCTTCAGCGATAGCGCTTTCCTTGAAAGTCCTTTTGGTAGTAACGATATCGAGAATCGCAACTTCATCGGTAACAATATCCCATATGAAGGAAATTTCCTTCATGTTCAGCCAGACTATCAGTACCTTGATGAGTGCGGTGACTGGAAGGTCTTTACCGTCAGGCTCAAAAATCCCTGGCTTTATGATCAATTTGAATACGAGCTTAACATCGCGAATCCCTACGACCTTGGCGATTTGGAATACTTCTTCAACCCACAGCAGGGGATCAGCGAGAGGAACAAAAACATTGTCTACTCCAATCTCTACATAAAAGCGCCATGTGGCACTCCCGCCGTCTGGTTTAAGCCGATGATAAACGCAACAGTAAGCAAGAGAAACGGTGGCACTAACGACTACTTCGTGGCTTCCAAAGAAGTAAAGGTGCTTGTTCGAAAACCAGAGATATTCGCAAAGAAGACGGCTAAATCCTCCATGGCAGCTGTGGGCGATGTTGTAAAATACATCATCACAGTTGGTAACAAAGGCAATGGCACAGCCACGGACATTAAAGTGTTTGATTACCTACCAAATGACCTTGAGTACGTCATGAGTAATCCTGTGGGTAGCGTTAAAGCGAACACTGTTGAGTGGCGTTTTGACGAAATCCCACCGGGTGAGAAGTACGATATCGTTGTCTATTGCAGAATAAAAGCCAATACACATCTCAAAGCCGGAGACATCATCACAAACAGCGCAGAGGTGACGGGTCTCAAGGACAGGCTGAACGCTCAGATGGCAATCACAATCAAGTCATCTCGCCCTGGTTGTGAGACACCCCAGGTCGAGCTTTTCATTGAGGACATCGGCAAAAACAATATCGTCAAGGTGGATGAGAAACTCAATTGCGAGCTGAGGATCCACAGCGGCTGCAGCCCATTCAATTCAACGATTAACTGGGGTGATGAAACTGAGTCTGATACATTCGTCATTGGAGAGAGCATGTTGCACAAGTTGACGCATACATACACCGAACCTGGGGACTACCTGATCCGAACCAATGTCACCGATGAATTTGGAAAGGCTGTAACTCTCTACAAACACATCCACGTTCTAGTGGAATAAGACAACCATCCGCCAGAGTTTCAGGGATATTACCGTCCCCGGTACACGTTTTTGGGTGCCGGGGATTTTTTATTTAGTTTGAATGTACTGGATTATTCATCAAAATCTCGGTGGACTCGTTGGGTTTGTTGGTGGTCAGTCAACTCATTTGACGCAGATAACGCTCAAAAAGTGATACTCCCCTCCAACCAGAGTCGCAGCATCTAGGTGATCATTTCAGAACACCCTCTGTTACTAATAAGAGAATGACCTAATGCAAAAAAAACACAAAACTCCAGACGGAAATCCAATTAATGAAGTGGGTGGGCAATACAGAAAGAGCGGACAAATCCAAGTGGACTAGTTTATCATCTCATCTCTTGTCATCGGTTCTCCTCCGATATCGAATCTCTTTATGATGCCAGAAACAGATACCGCGAAAAATCTGTTATCAAGAAGTGTGATTGCCGACATAACGGGGTCGTCCTTATCCATGAATTTGAAGCTGTTGTGCCAAAGCCACCTGCCATCTGCCACAGAACCAACATACACCTTCCCATTTTGTCCACCAAAATAAACCTTGTCTGCGCCGATGGTCACCTGTGATTCGACGGGGAGTGTTACCCCCAACGACCAAAGAAGCTGAAGCTGCTCATTGAGTCCAATCACAGTTCCCTGACTCGTGCCAACACAAATAACATTCTGGTAAACAGCAGGAGGAGAGACCAAATTCACAAGGTACTCCGGGGAATCGATTATCTCACCGGATGTCGTTGGCATGAGATATTTGTAAGAGCCTATGACCGCACCTGTTGTATCATCAAGCTGGAACAGCCTTCCATCTACCACATACAGAAGGTTTCGCACGCAAGCGATTGGTCCTATGATATCGTTTTGAAAATAGAGGCTCCAAACCTCGTTGTATGTTTTGTCATCAACAGCGATAATCTTGTTGCCTGCAACCAAATAGAGATATCTCTGCAGCGACGGGGGTTGTGTGAACTCACAATCAAAGCCTTTTGTTTTGATGACTGTTCCCTTGGTCTCTTCAACACAGTAAAGGAGAGACTCGGTCACAAACCACAACTTTCCTCCATCAATAATCGGCCAGCCAACAATATTGCCGTCGATCTCAGTCGACCAGATTGTGCTTCCATCGTTTACATCAAGACAGAGGATGTTGCTGTTTCCATCGAAGCAAAAAATGGTATTGACACCGATAATCGGCTGGATGTCAGCAGGTTTCTCAGATAGCTTCCTGCTCCAGACAACCGAACCATCCTCCTGGTTCAGGCAATAAATATTGCTCTCATCGTCTGTCACGATGAGAATGGTTGAGGCAGCGACAACGGTTGCCTGTGTTGGGTTTGGGAGTTGTTTCTCCCACACAACGGCATACGGCGGTTCTGGGGAGTAGATGGACGAGGCGCTGTTGTAGAACGATCCTCTGGGTGTTTTCCAGGCGGCATAGTCGCCACTCTCAGTGTCTATCTTGACAGTTGATGAACAACTCGCAAAAACGAACAACACAACAGAAGCAAAAACGGCAATTTTTCTCATCTTCTTTTACCTACCTCAGACAAAAGACGTTCGATAGAAGTACCCAAGTACTCTACGTCAGACATGGCGTTGAACAGCCCCATGGATACCCTCAGCACGCCATTTGGGAAGGCACCCACAGCACGACACGTGCCTGGATTCCCAAGCAGACCATGCCCAATAAGCAACCCAAAACGTTCCTCAAGAAGCCCTACAAGAGTATTGGGCATGTGGTTCCTGACAGTAAAAGAAAGCACAGAACCAGAATTTTTAGTGTTTGGAGCAATGATATCAATTGAATTGCACATCTCCAGAACTCCCTGCAAAACATTTCGGAGCGTTCTGATGTGGTTGATTATCCTTTCGACATTCTCCCGTAGCACGAAGGAACAGCCAGCAGAAAGTGCCACTATCGCTGCGATGTTTTTCTCACCCAGTGTAAAGAGGTCGTCTGTCACCTCTTTTTTCAGCTTGTCAAGAACCCTCTTGTTCACATAAACACACGCCAAACCAGGCAAGCCGAAGAGATGTTTATGGGTATCAAAGTAGACAACATCAACATCCAAAACCTTCACATCAATCGGGTAATATCCAATGATGTCAGACAGGTCAAAGACCGACACCGCACCCGCTTGACTACAATTTCTGGCGATCTCATCGATTGGCAGGATTGCACCTGTTATTGCGTTCATGGCTGAGAGAGCCACAACCTTAGTGGAACCTACAACCTTTTTTATACTCGCCGCCTTCACCCCAAGGTTTGAATCAAAGGGAGCCCTTGCGTGTTCAACACCCCTAACGGACTGCATATTCGCGATATCGTGGTGAAGTAGTGAATCTCCCTCAGACGTGATGATTCTGTCACCAGAAATCGTCAAAAGTTCCAGAATTTTCATCAATGCGTTCTGAGAGTTGTTTGCAAAATAAATCTCATCGCTGCTTGCTCCAATGAGCTTTGCCACGCTCTCTCTAGCGGACTGGATATGTCCATTAACCTTTTTTGAGAGTGAATTTCCAAACTCATTAGGGACTGTGCAATACTCATTCAAATATTCCTCAACGGCCTTCCTTACCTCTTTTGGTTTCGGAAATGTTGATGAGTTGTTGTCAAGATAGATTGACACGGCTATATCACCCAATAGAGGATAAACAGCAACAAAGAGACGCAAAGACCAATAAACACCAGTGATGTGAAGATATTTTTTGTTTTTCTCACATCAATTTGTGCGTCTGGAAACGCCTTTGGCAGGAGGGTGTTCAATCTGTGGGCATCGGGATAGTTGAGCGTGTCGATTTCCAGTCCACCAATCCTGAACACATGCCTGTCAGATTTACCACCATACTTGAGTATGAAAATATTTTTTATGTCCCCTCTTTTTATCTGTTTTCTTCCAACTTCAATCATTCCCTCCTGTGAATCGAGGAAGACGTCCAAAGAATGAGTGGGTCTGATTTTGGACAAAACATAGAGGGAGATTGTAATAAGGACTGCAACATTCACAAAAGCCATGATAGCGGGGTCGAGTCCAATAAGCTTGAAAACAAACAAGACAAGGGATGACAACACAAGAAAACCCACGACTCCAAGACCAACGACCTGTGTCGTCTTCTCCTTGGAATTTCTGTAGATAAATTGTTTTTCCACAACCAAAGATTCTATTCAATAAATACAATTTCATCAAGCGTTGAATTGACTCGCAAAGACGCTAGAATGGTGCGAGTGTCGATAAAAGCAGTAACCATTAAAGGCTTTAAAACATTTGCAAATAGGACTGAACTCAAGCTCTCGGATAGACTCACAGCTGTGGTTGGCCCAAATGGCTCAGGCAAGAGTAACTTGGTTGATGCCATCAGGTGGGGGATTGGCGAAAAGACAACCAGCTTGCTTAGGATTGGAAGACCAAGTGAGGTGATTTTTGCCGGGCTCGGAGACAAAAAGCCTCTCTCAGCTGCCGAGGTAACAATCGAGCTTGACAACTCAGCAGGCGTCTATCCCGTTGATGCCGATATGGCAATCATAACCCGCAGAATATTCAGGAGCGGCGAATCTGAGTTCGAGATATCGGGTGAGAAGTGTCGACTCAAGGATATTGAGAATCTCTTCAGGGGAACTGGTCTTGGCAAACAAACCTATTCGGTTGTTGGTCAGGGAGAGGTCGACCTTGTGCTCGCAGCAACTCCAGGTGAGAGACTTACTACCATGGAAGAACTCGCTGGAGTAGACGTCATGAAAGCCACAAAACGCTCCGTTGAGGCAAAAATCGAAAAAGCTCAGGGAGCAATGGCGCAAATTCATGCAAGTGTTTCCGAACAAAAGCACAACTACGAGAGACTTCAGGTTCAAGCCGAGATTCTGAAAAAATATGAACAGATTCGAGAGAGGGCGTCACACCTAAGGCTTCAGCTCCTCCTTATCGAGTCGAGAGAACTGTCGCTGGGTCTTGAGTCGTTGTCCTCAAAAATCTCCATGATAAAAATCAAAGGCAACGAGAGTCAGGATGAACTCAACCTGCTTGAGGGCAACACCAATAACGCAACAAAGTTGTCTGAGCTTGCCAAAAACAGGGACGTTGCTCAAAAAGAGCGAGAAGGTGCGATTGTTGTCCAAACGAGGGTCACCTCAGAACTCGAACACATGCAGGAAAAGTCGAAGGAAATCGAGGCTGAACTCCACAACAACCTCTTAAACATCGAATCGGCGAATGGGAAGATTGTCTCTCGACAAACCCAAACAAAAAACTTGATGAAAGCGATAGCAGATCTTGAGGAGGACTACAAAACCTCAAGAGGAAGACTCGAAGAGATTGAAAACTCAAGCATCGGAGTTGGAGAAAACAAGTCAGAGAGGACTAAACTCCAATCGATTCTTGATAAAGTCAAAAGAGAAACAAACCAGATTCGTTCCGAACTCTCAAGTTGCGAGTCGAAACTCACCATCCAAAGAGAGAGATACAGACAATCCACAGAGACCTTATCAAAACTTGAATCACAAGAGATGAAGGAAGCACCTTCTCTTTCCGACTTACCAATCAAACTTGCCGACATCATAAAACAAATCGATACAAACGTTTCGGAAGTCGAGGATATACGGGGCAATCTTGACAAATTGACTGTCGAACAAGCTCAGAACAGCGCTGAAACAAGAACAATAAACAGCGAGATTTCAAACCTCAATAAAACCCTTGAAAGACTAGAGTTCCTCCCTTCGTCCTGCGGGTATCCATTGCTTCATGAAAAAGTTGACCTATCGAAATTCAGTGATGAGCAGAAAAATCTCATTCAAAACCAGCTCGATTGGATTGTTGTGGAGAAGGACAAGGCGTTCGATTTGCCAAACGTTGTGCCTGAAGGTGTTGACACCACCATAGTTGTCGGCGATGTCGATGTGGAGTTTTGTGACTCACTCGGTGAATCACTCGAGACAAGCAGATCGATTGCGATCACAAAAGACGGCTTCATAACTCTCAAAGGGAAATTCATTTCAAGAGCCAGGGAGAAAATAAGTGAATCTTCAATAAAGAGCAGAATCGAAGAACTTGAAAAATCGCTCAAGGACAAAACCAACTCGTCTTTGGAGTTGCAAGAGAAAATCAACCGGGCAAAGCAAGAAATAGAACAAAAAAACCAACAAACCAAAGACCTGCGAGTGCACGAACACGAACTATCAAAAAACATCAGCTCAATTGAGGCACAGATTATCGAGGTTGAAAAATCTGAGCAAAAAAGACAGAGCGATATAAAATCCCAAAAGGAAAATGGCGAGAAACTCACCTCTCAAATCAAGGAGCTTGAGGGCGAGTTTGAAGAACTTCAGAACAGACTCACGGTCTCGATACAAGCGTCAAGGGATGCCGGCAAAAACCTGAGCGATTTCGACGAGAAGTCATTGCAAGCGCACAAGGAAAGGGCTGACTTCGAGAGGAAGCTGGCCGAGGCAAAGGCAAACTTGAACAAGAAGGAGATCGAACTCAGGGATGCGAAGAAAGAACTCGAGGGAAGCACAACTGAGATTGAATCTCTGAAGGAGCAAATCAATCAAACCCAAGAAAGATGCAAGGCGCTTGAGATAGAGGGCAAGGAGATAGCCGGCAGGATTATTGAAGGCGAACGAACCTTAAACACTGCAAAGATGACCATCATGCGAACCGAGAGAATCGAGAAGGAGTGCCAGGAGGGCAGAGAGAATCTTGAGTCTGAGGAAGAGGAACGGCAGAAACAGATAAAAACAATTGGTGCAAGAATCTCAAGGTATTCCAAGGAAACACACCAAATTGAGCTTGAGATGATGGAGAAGAAGACCAAAAAAGAACGGGTCATAAACGATATCATCGACTTTGGTGGTGACCCGAACGCCTACATTGAGGACACAGACGTTGAGTCAATGAAGTTTGAGCTCTCCAATTGCACAAGACAACTGGCAGAATACGGGGCTGTAAACCTCACAGCCACAGACGAGGCAAGGAAAGCTGAAGAAAGACTCAACTTCCTCGATGGACAACTTTCTGACCTTGGACAAACAGAGGCAAACCTGCGATCATCCCTGCAAGAGGTGGAAGCTCGTATCAATGAGAGTTTTGAGAGCGTATACCGTTCGGTTGAGAAGGAATTCCGGAGACTAGCTGATGTGTTGTTCTCTGGGGCAGAAGGGAACCTAAAGCGTATCAAAGACGATGACGGCACAACAATCGGCGTCCATGTCGAGTTTATGCTGCCTGGCAGGCGGATGAGAAGCCTCCAGTCTCTCTCAGGTGGAGAGAAGACCCTCGGCGCCCTTGCTCTTCTTTTTGCATTCTTCAGAACAAAGAGCTCTCCATTTTGTATCCTCGACGAGGTGGATGCAGCCCTCGACGATGCAAATGTGGAAAGATTCACAAATCTGCTTCGAACAGAGGCAAAGGATACACAATTTGTTGTTATAACCCACAACAAGGAAACGATGAAGTGGTGCGATGCACTCTATGGCATCACACTCGACTCATCAGGCACATCAAAGGTGGTTGGAGTAAAACTCGATGAGAAATATACAAGAGAGTAGCCTTATCAATCTCGTGGCAAAGCTTTGTGTTGAGGCAAACCTCAACCTGCCGCAAAGCCAGATTGAAAAGCTGAAACAGGCAAAGGATTTTGAGACGACAGAGAGGGCAAGGGATACATTAGACCAGATCATAGAAAACGCTGAGATAGCAATAAGAGAGAAACTCCCAATCTGTCAGGACTGTGGGATGGCGGTTGTTTTTGTCAAGATTGGAAACGAATGCAAACTTGATTTCAATCTTGTTGATGCCATAAACGAAGGAGTGGCAAAGGGCTACGAAGAGGGCTATCTCAGAAAATCCATGCTTGTATCACCAATCGACCGAAGAAACACTGGAGACAACACAAAAGCCATCATCTACCCTGAGATTGTTGAAGGTGATATCTTTGAGGTAACAGTGTGTCCCAAAGGCGGCGGGTCAGAGAACGCAAGCAAAGTAACGATGCTCAAACCATCGGATGGACTTGATGGCGTTGTCGAATTTGTTGTAAATTCAGTCAGGGAGAAAGGTGCATCGGCATGTCCACCACTTACGCTTGGTATTGGACTCGGTGGTTCGTTTGAATACTGCGCATTCCTGGCAAAGAAGGCATTGCTCATCCACTCAAGAAGCGATGAGTTTGGCAATTTGGAAACCATGATAAAAGATAGGTGCAACGAACTTGGTATAGGGCCGGGGGGATTCGGAGGGAACACGACTGTGCTTGATGTTCACATTCTCTCCCACTCCTGCCATATCGCAACTCTTCCCGTAGCTGTCAACATCCAATGCCATGCAGCGAGACACGCAAGAGGTTCACTGTGAAAATCCACAACATTACAACCCCAGTTGACAGAAAGCAGCTCCTTGAGCTTGAAGCTGGAGACATGGTCGCAATCTCAGGAGAGATTTATACGGCAAGAGACGCAGCTCATAAGCTGATTGTTGAGGGTTCTGAGATTCCATTTGACCTCAACGACCTGATAATCTATTATGCTGGCCCATCCCCTGCCCCACATGGCAAACCAATCGGTTCAATTGGTCCGACAACATCTTCACGAATGGACGCCTACACACCAGCCATGCTTTCAATGGGTGTGGCTATAACCATCGGCAAAGGGCCAAGGTCTGATGAAACAATTGAGGCATTCAGAAAATACAATGCGGTGTACCTAGCTGCTCTTGGTGGCGCGGGTGCGCTGCTTGCATCAAAGGTCAATCACGCTGAGATAGTCGCGTTTTCTCATCTTGGGCCAGAGGCAATCTACAAACTAGAAGTCGAGGATTTTCCAGCAATTGTTGCTGTTGATACAAAGGGGAATACGATATACAAATAAGTGACTTAGGACTTTGTGTGTGTATAGATTTGAATTTCACAAAATACCCTTCTCCCTCCCTTTAAAGGGAGAAAAATATGTGAGTATCTCAATTATCAGGGAGAGTGAGGGCTGCACATTCGTATCTCAGCGCGAGAAAGGGATATGCATGTGTTCTCTCTTTGAAAAAAACTACTCTGTGAACAAACTCTATATCCGCGTTGAAAAGATCACTTTACGCACATACTCCCATATTCTCAATGGAAAGAATTAGGGTGACAAGGTTCTTATTTAATTAGTAATTTTTTGAGATAACCGCATGCCCCCCACCGCACAAAACGGACTAATACTGCATTCTTTCAAATTTATACAAATGAAAACCTATGGAGATTTACATAATTTTATAAGCAATCAACCTCTACACGTATCTAAATTCCTGCTCTATTGGCACCTTCACAAACCTGCCAGTCGCCCTTGCCACAACCACACCACCATCATCAAGGTCTACAATCTCAGCAGAGGTATTTATCACTCTGCCCTTCTGCGATTCTACCCTACCAACAAGTTTAACGTGATGACCAACTCTCAGAGGTTTAACAAATCTCACATTCATCTCCGCGGTCACCACCGTTTCACCAAGCAGTCTGAAAACAGCGTGCGACATCGCTTCATCGAGCATTGTCGATATGATGCCCCCGTGAATAACACCATCCCAACCCTCAAACTGGTCAGTCATCAGGTACAATGCCTCGACACAATTCTCCAGTGTCTTAAACCGCAGCTTCAGCCCATTCTCATTCCTGATGCCACATGCAAAACAATTTGATTCAGTGCCGTAGTACGAATCCTTATCTTCCATCAATCCTCAAGCCTTTCAATCTCGTGACCGCCAGTTAACCCGACCGAAGACATAAACCGCGCCTCCGCCCAGGCAACAACGGTTCCTGTGATATCTATTATTTGAGCCTTTGTCTCGATAATTTTTCTGTTTTCATTTTTTACCCATGCCCTAACAGTGTATGACTCATTGATTTTGACAGGATGGACATACCTCACATAGAGGTCTGCCGTGACTGATGACCTCATCCTGTTTCGAAAGATGGCGTGTGACATCGATTCATCGAGAACAGAGGATATCGCTCCACCATGAACGAGCCCATCCATCCCCTCGAATCTGTCAGATAGTTTGAGGTTTGCATACGCAATCCCTCCATCAAGCATGGAGAATTTGAGTCCTAGACCAGTTTTATTGTTTATTCCGCAGCCAAAACAGTTTGACTTAGTACCTCGCCCTTTACTTGCCATCCATCTTCTCCCTGACCTTATGAATGCAATGGTCAACAACGACCTCAATGCCAGCGTCTCTCAATCTTTTTTCGAAGCCCTCTTCTCTGATTTCAAGTTGGAGCCACACCACCTTTGGCCTTATATGCAGAATATCCTGCTCCAGATCAACCAGATGTTCAGACCTCCTAAAAATATCGACTATGTCAACCGGCTCATCGACTTCTGCAACTGATGACAGGAAATCAATTCCACCGATCTTCTTGCCAATATAGGCAGGATTGACAGGATAAACCTTATATTTCTTAGCCATGAGATACTTTGTTATCTTTGAGCTGACTTTTTCAGGGTTTATTGATGCACCAACAACAACGATAACTTTGGAGTCTCTCAGTATTTTAAAAAGTTTATCTTCCACAATTGTCAAATTATAACAAGACGGGGAGTTCAAACAAGCCAGAATATCCTTGAAAACATCGGGAGCGGGGATAGATTCTCATCTATATGGATATATTAGGTGATATCAACTCGACGAAAAAATTACACAAACTCTCGCCGAAACAGAAAAAAGAACTAGCAAAAGATATCCGTCAAAAGATAATCGAGGTCGTTTCAAAGAATGGCGGACACCTCGCCTCAAATCTTGGGATTGTTGAGTTGATGATCGCGCTCCACACTGTCTATGAGTCACCCACAGATAAATTCATTTTCGACGTTGGTCACCAGTGCTATCCACACAAGCTCCTGACGGGCAGACTCTCTGAGTTTGACACGCTACGTCAAGCGGGGGGAATATCAGGCTATCCAGACCCAAAGGAATCCCCTCACGACCACTACCACACGGGTCACGCATCAACCGCCCTCTCTCTTGCGGCAGGTGAGATGATAGCCAGAGATATGAAGGGTGAGAAAAACCACATTGTTGCTATCGTCGGTGATGGTAGTCTTACAGGCGGTGAGAGCTTCGAAGCCCTAAACCACATTGGCTCCCTGGAGAGTAATGTATTGGTTGTCTTAAATGACAACCAGATGTCAATATCCCCGTCTGTTGGGGCGTTGTCACTCCTCACCAACAAGCTCAGGGCATCCCTTACCTACAGGTCGATGAGCAGGCAATTAAGTGGCGGATTCTCCAAAATGGGCAAGTTCGGAGAGTGGGTTGTCGGATTAGGGATGAGACTGAAGACTGCGCTCAAAAATATTCTCATGGCAAATCAATACTTTGAACAACTTGGCTTTAGGTACTTTGGCCCAATTGATGGACACAACACCGAATTGACTATCGCATTCCTCAAACGAATTAAACTCATGAAGGGGCCAGTAATCCTACACGTTTTGACCAAAAAGGGAAAGGGATACACTCACGCTGAGAATGGTCCGACAAAATTCCACGGCACACCCCCATTTATCGCTGAGAATGGTTTTACAAAGCCTGGTGAGATGAGCTTCTCAAAGGTATTTGGCAAAAGCCTATCCGATCTCATCGCAACAAACAAAAAAGTGGTTGCAATAAGCGCAGCCATGACGGAAGGCACAGGACTAGGTATTGTGGGGAAAGAGCATCCAACCAATCTGGTTGATGTTGGCATTGCAGAGGAACATGCCGTATCAGTCGCAACCGGGCTGGCTAACGCCTCTATGAAGCCAGTGGTTGCCATCTATTCAACCTTCCTACAAAGGTCATACGATCAGATAATACATGATGTCGCGTTGTCGAACTTGCCGGTTGTTTTTGCGATTGACAGGGCGGGACTTGTGCCAGACGATGGCCCAACCCACCAGGGGATCTTTGATTTATCATACATGTCCACGGTGCCGAATATGACTATCATGGCACCAGCTGACGCATACGAGCTTGATCAAATGCTCAAACTTGCGTTATCGCTCAATTCTCCCTGCGCCATCAGATATCCGAAGGACAAAGTTCCAGAAAGCACTGACAAACCAGTACTGCTTGGCAAAGCTTGTGTTGAAAAAACAGGAAGCGACGTTCTTATTATCTTTATTGGAGTATTTAGAGATGCGGTTTTCGAGGCAGTGTCAGCGCTTGAATCTATGAATATCAGCTGTTCGATTATAAATCTGAGATTCGCAAAACCAATTGATTTTGAGACAATTGCTTCCGAGGCAGACGGGAAAAAACTTGTTGTGACAATTGAAGACGGGATTGTTGAAGGTGGAATTGGTCAGAGAATAAAAACGAAACTCATGGTTGAGACAATCTGCCTGGGGGTGTCTGATGAATTCCCTCCCGCTGCAAAACGGGATGTTCTGTTGAAAAGATATGGACTCGATGCAGAGGGGATTCAAAAAAGCGTTCTACACCATCTTGAGAAATAGTATTTTCCCTTTTCTTACATTTTTAATTTTCTATTTCTTGTAAACTGTATTTACAAGTTTACTGTAAAGAACATGGATGACAATTCAAAACCAGTCATGCCAGTGAGCGTTGCGTCAGAGATGGTCGGGGTGTGCGAAAGAACCCTCAGGCTATGGGAGAAACATGGTCTCATTGAACCCGCTAGAAACCCCAACAACGACCGCAGGCTCTATTCGTTTTCTGACATAGAAAGGCTCAAATACATCAAGCGCCTTCTTGACGAAGAAGGGCTCAACATTTCTGGAGTCAAAAAATTCCTTGATTTTTTCAATACCTGCGAAGACAAAGGCTGCAGTAATGTTGAAAAATGCAGATGTAGATGGGAACAAAAGGAGTAGCTATGGATTCAATCTATCTTGATCACAGCGCGACAACACCAGTTGACCAAAGAGTTGTGGAGAAGATGTTACCATATTATTCGACACACTACGGCAACGCATCGTCTATCCACTCCCTTGGGCAAAAAGCCAAGGATGATATCGAGATTGCCAGAGCGCACATGGCGGCTCTCATTAATGCCAGCCCTGATGAGATAATCTTCACATCAGGTGGAACCGAATCCGATAACCTGGCAATCAGGGGAGCGTTCCTGAAACTGAGTCCAAATGGCAAAAATCACATCATCACAACAAAAATCGAGCATCACGCCATACTACACACGGTCGAGGATCTGGTCAAAAACTATGGCGCCACCGCAACATACCTCGATGTCGACTCGGATGGATTGATAAATCTTGAACAACTCAAGAGCGCAATCACAGACAAAACATGCATTGTCTCAGTAATGGCAGCCAACAACGAACTGGGCACAATTCAACCGATGGAAGAGATTGGCAAAATCTGCAAGGAAAAGGGTGTATGGTTCCACACTGACGCTGTTCAAGCCGCTGGCAAGATGGAGTTTGATGTTGAGAAGTTCAGTATCTCCATGGCATCGTTCTCAGCACATAAATTCTATGGCCCAAAGGGAGTTGGCGCTCTCTATATCAAAAAGGGCATAAATATCAAACCAATCTACACAGGTGGGGGGCATGAAAAGGGCATCCGCCCAGGCACGTACAACACTCCCGGAATTGTTGGTATGGGAGAGGCAGCAAGACTTGCCAAAGAAAACTTCGATGACAGCTACAAACATACCAAGGAACTCAGAGACTACCTTGAAAAAAGAATCTCTGAGGAGATTAAGTATGTGGGTTTCAATGGCAGCCGAACCAACAGACTTCCGCAGGTTGCGAGCATCAGTTTCCGCTATGTTGAGGGGGAGAGCATCCTGATGTTCCTCGATATGGAAGGCAACATTCAGGCGTCGTCTGGCTCCGCCTGCACAGCAGGCGATTTGCACGCCTCCCACGTCCTGCTTGCCATCAGCCTACCACACGAAATATGTAACAGCACACTCAGATTTTCGTTTGGAAAAGACAACACAAAAGAACAGGTGGACAAGGTGATGGAGATTCTTCCAGGAATTATCGAGAGACTCCGAAAGATGTCACCAATTGCTCCAAAGGAGAATGAATAAAAATGCCGATGTATTCAGATAAAGTTATGGAACATTTCAGAAACCCAAGAAACGTGGGTGAGATAGACAGCCCTGACGGAACGGGAAATGTCGGAAATCCTGTTTGCGGCGACCAGATGACTTTCTACATCAAAGTTGATGAAGACGGGATAATCAGGGACGTAAAATATAAGACATTTGGCTGTGGCGCGGCGATTGCTGTATCATCTATGGTCTCAGAACTCGCTCTTGGCAAACATATTGATGAAGCGCTCAAACTCACAAAAAAACAGGTTGCCGAAGAACTCGGTGGACTCCCCCCAAACAAGATGCATTGCTCAAACCTCGGCACAGCAGCGCTTGCCAGAGCAATCAACGACTACAAAAAGAAACATGGAATGCCATATGAAGAGATTGAAGACCCAGAGGAAGAGGAACACGGACACTAGGGTTTGTTCACAAACTTTACTGGTTTATTGCCTACATAAAAAAATCCCCCAGGAAAACCGGGAGATTTTTTGTACTATTTTGTCGTTTTGATTGTTTTATCTGGAGAGGATAATCACGGTATAGGCAAACTCGTCTCTGTTTGGAGTTGATGCGATACCGATTCTAGACGTCTTTTTGTCGATTATCATACGGTTGCCGTCGGTTGTGCCAAGTATCCTGTTTTCGAAAATCGACTTTCCTATATTTTGCCACACAAGATCCTTTGAAGCGCAGACATTTACAAAACCATGTTCAACACCGAGTTCATCAAGACGCGCCACCACAGTCTTTGAGTCAAGCTCAAATGACTCGTCATCTGAATAGAGTTTTGAGAACTCAAAAGCCACACCAGTTAGTCCATCATCAAGATTTAGCTCATCAAGCCCCATTGAATCTCTTCTGCCATTTATCAGGGTAAGCAGTTCAGTTTGAATCAACTCCACCTCAATCTCTGGAGTTGGTTTTTTGACTGCTTCTGTATTTATCGATAGTTTCAGCTTTTCGTCGTTTTTCTCTAGTCTGAACTGTTTGATTGTGGCTGCCAAGAAATCAAGGCTTAGGTAGTGGTATTCGCCAATATTGAAGAGCGGTTGGCTCATGAGGGCTTGCTTGCCATCAAACTCGACGATGTTTGAATCGAGTGTAAAAATGAGTTTTTGTAACCCCTGTGTGTCACCTGCAGCCTCTTCCGGCGGAACATCCTCAGATGCCAAGGTGTATCCAATGCCAGACACGAGAACAACACAAATCAAAGATGCAAGCAACTTCTTCATGATTCACCTCCCTCATTTTTTGTTATCAAGATACTCCTGAACCGCAGTCCTGACTTGTTCAAAATCATCTCTATTTAGCCTGTATCTATCAAAATCAAATCTCTGAATAATCTCCTTGTTTGGTGTGATAATTAGAATCTTACGTTGTCCATCAATACCAAGAGGCTCAACTCCATGATGATAAGCACTATCACTAAAGATTGCTGTGTGATGCGTAATGTCTTTCCCGTTGATTATCTTAAATCCATTCTTCTCCAACCAAGGATTGGCAGTATGATACCCATTATTCATATCCTCTCTCGTATCAGCACAAAATTCATCCAAAGAATCGTGTGAAAATGAGGACAAAAATGCCGTAACAACAGAAACGTCTTTATTTTCGAACTCTCTTTTTAGGGCCTCCATTATTCCAAACATTTCATTATGGGCAGCATTCCAATAATAGATTGTAGTAAATATAAGAACCTTATCATACTTAATGAAAGAATATAGAGATTCCTCATTTTGCTTATAGAATGGATATTCAATCATCGGTATATTCGGGCAGTAACCATCCTGCGCATTGAGTGCGATAAGGGCTACTTCCAGGTAACCGCCTGTTTTCTCTTTTGTTGCCAGCCCAATGAGCTTTCCATCCTCCAGCTCATCACTCATTTTCTCAAGTTGATATTTCAACGATTCAAAAAGGTAATCCCATTTATAGGTTGTGAACTTCTTTGTGATGTATGAGTCGGCTTGGATGTCATAGTCTGTAAGAAGCGCTTTTATTTCATCATCTGTTAGCTCATCTTCGTTTTCGAGAATTTCAGACACCACATCGCAAAGATTCAAGTCGACATATTTCCCCAAAATACCCGCAATCTGACAGATGATATTGTAATCATCGAGCGGCATCACAACCCCAAATCTATCATCAACATTCAGTTCTAACTTGCTTTGTTCACCTTCTGAAATCTTCTCGACAGAAACACCTTCAACCTTGTCTGATAGAAATTCAACAGGTACATAGGTTTCTCCATCGATCTGAATGGAAGGTTTTGGCATTTTCAATCCAACACCATCAACGACTGCAACATTTGAATTTACTGAGAATTCCAGCACCTGATGAGAATCAGCCAAGACCGGCAGAGCAACAACTAAACAGAAAACGACAACTATCCATATTTTATATTTACCCATACAACCCCCTTGTGGCAATAATAATCAGATCATCAAAATAAAAGGGGTGATAGAAGTGAAGATAGCATTAAAGCAATTTGAATGTGGAAACAATCACTGACCAGGAGGATAAGAAAATGGTGCCAAGAGACGGATTTGAACCGCCGACACGAGGATTTTCAGTCCACTGCTCTACCAACTGAGCTATCTTGGCACCTCGCCTTAGTATGCTAGCCGATTTGATTTGATTGTCAATAAAAAACATCCCAGTGAGAAAATGCGCATTGGGCAATAGATTTTACATTTTACCAATCAAAACAGGTTGACAAACTAAGCAAGTGCTTGTAACATCCTTGTCTAATAAGAAGGATATAGCCAGAAAGGAGGTATGTTGATGAACAAATTCACAGGTTGTAAGGCATGTATGCCTTGGTGTCACGCAGGTGCATACCTCTGGGCGAAACGCATCCGCTAGGAGAAAAACCTAGCACACTCTTTTTCTCGCGTCGCCTGGGGATTTGTGCAAACTCAGGTGAAACGCTTTCACATCTCGAAGATAATTCGATTACACGCACCCACCTGAGTAGCTGTCAGTTATATTTTGTGTGTTTGGCATACACTAAGAGGCACACAAAATATCTGAGAAAGTAACGAGGGGGTAGTATGATGAACAATACAAAATCAAAAAAAAGCAAATGGCACAAACGGAGAGGCAAGCGCATAGGTTGTAATTATTATACATAGTAGCAAAAACAAGGAGTATAGGAAAAAGTGAATAACAAACACGAAAACACTAACCAGGGACTTGTGACACGCAAGACACATGGAATATATACAGTCAAAACAAATGGGACTGATTATCTCTGTAGGATTAGCAACAAATTGAGGAAAGAACTTATTTACCCCAAAGAGAGCAACGAATCTCTAAGACGTCGGGTTGTTGCTGTCAGAGATATCTCAGTCGTCGATCCGATAGCAGTTGGCGATTTTGTGGAGTTTAAGGTGGCGAAAGAGGACGGCAAGGGCGTTATAGACCAGGTTTTGCCAAGAAGGAACTCCATGAGCAGGCTTGGGGCAGGACGAAAGCCCGTAGAGCAGGTGATTGTTGCCAACATCGACCAGGCTCTCGTTGTGGCAAGTTCTGCATTCCCAAAGACACATTTTTTCACAATCGATCGCTATCTAGCCGATGCTACGGTCTCCGATATCCCCGCCGTGATTGTTGTGACAAAGGTTGACTTGTGCGAGCTTGCCGATGTAAGGAATGAGTTCAAACTGTACGAGGACATCGGTTACAGGGTCATCTACACAAGCTCCAATGAAAACATCGGGGTTGATGAAGTAAAAGAACTCCTTCTCGGCAAAACCTCTGTCATGCTTGGGATGTCTGGCGTTGGCAAGTCTTCCCTGCTCAATGCTATTGAGCCAGGGCTTGGAATCAAAGTGCGAGAGGTACACCAGAAAACGGGTGAGGGAATGCACACCACCACTCACCTTGAGATGCACTTCCTGGAGTCAGGCGGTGGCATCATCGACACACCGGGCATGAGAGAATTCGGAGTTTGGAGAGCCAAAAAGATGGACATGGCAAATCTATTTGTCGAGATGAGACCTTACATCACAAACTGTCAGTTTGGAAACAGTTGTTCTCACCTCACTGAACCGGGATGCGGATTGCTTGAGGCTGTGAGTGCTGGAAAAGTGTCAGAATCGAGATATGAGAGCTTTAAGAAACTCACAATTGGCACAGAGCCAGTTGCCAAGTTCCACATGAGAAAAAAACTCAGCCGGCACATCGAAAACAGGGTCGAGAGAAATACAGAAATCATGCTGGAGAGATATGAGTCTAAAGAGTAAAAGGGATAGCAGGTGGACAAAATGAAACATAAAATGCACAAAGAGACATCTAGGAATGTATTAGATAGTGAAGAGGTAATGTTGGTTCAACAACACCACAAAAACCTCGATAGGAGGCGTATCGCCGCAAGAATAGAACTTTTTGAGGTATCATCCTTCTCATAAAGGGACTGGCACCTCAGGGAGGCGCTTGAAGGGAGGCGCACAAATGAACGAATCGATTGAAAGAGTGGACATAGAAAACTTCATCATAGAAGAGAAAAACACGGCAGAGGTTGTTGATTATTTGAATACTCGACCACTACATGCAAGCATTGCGATAAATTCACTAGAGAAACAAATGGACAAATCAATACCTTGCATTATCGATTCATTCACAGGCAAGATTGCTGCCTGCTCTGTTTTTGTGGACAAACCTTCCTGTCTGTCTGGCAGCTGGCTCTTTGCTTCGGACTTCGAGTCGGCAGAAGCGCTTGTTTATCAGATACCATTCGACACAAAGAGTAGACTTCTATTTCCCCCTTGGATTGGGAAAATCCTCAAGGATATGCTCTCATCCAACTCAATTCACCCGATTATCCTTCACACCAGAACAGAACCCACGTTCGAAAAAGCGATACCAACGGTTGTCAAACTTGAGTCCAAAAATCTCAAGGATGTCGTCATCCCAAACGAATTCAAACAGGTCATCAACCCAAAAACTCTTGGAATAGGCAACGTGTTCTGTGGCATCATTAGAGACGGAATGCTTATGTCGTATGCCAACATGACCCTTGAAACCGAGGATGTTGGACTTATTGAAAACACCGAGACCATAAAATCATCAAGGGGACAAGGATACGCAAGAGCCTGTCTGCTCGAATTATCAAAGAGAATCATGCAAAAGGGCAAAACGCCGATGTTTTTCCTAAGGCAGGAAAACCAGGAGTGTATGAATTTAGCCCGAAGGACAGGATTTATCGGTCATAGTATGATACATATGGCTGAACCAAAATAACAAGCAGGTACATTACTAACACAAAAAAGGAGTGTCACCCATGAGCGGTGAAATAGAATATAAACACAACAGTCAAAGTGCAACTCGTGATAGTTCAAATTTGAACATGGATATCACACTGCTACAGGATCTGATTGGCGAAAAGAAAATCAGGATATGTGAGCTTATGTGCGGAACTGGTAGGATGACAATCCCACTCGCCCTCGACGGTCACAGCGTTACAGGCATAGAGATTCAGGAGGCTTTTGCAAATATCGCCAGAGAGGAACTTGTCCACTCTGGTTCAAATGCAACCATTCAAATCGCGGACGTTGCAAAGAATAGCTGGGGAACCGAATATGACCTCGTAATTGTTGGCAGGGACTCGCTTCTTGAGCTTGGCACAGCGCTTGAGCAGGAGAGAATAATCTCTACTGCGTTTGCCAGCCTTAAGGAAGAGGGATTCATCTTTATCGATAACACCAACATCGAGGAGGTCTCCTCACTCCAACCGCCAACCCTAGAGTGTGTCGGGTCAGTCACGGAACACTCAAGCCTCTGTTTCAAAACAGAGGGAATCAAATTCAATAAGAAGAAAAAGAGGCTCTCCTACAGGTATAGTCTTTACAAAAATACAAGGCAGGGGAAGGAGAGAATTCAGTCTGTCAACAGGAATTCCTACCTCGTCTCAAGCGCTGAGATTCAGTACTGGCTCACGAGGCATGGTTTTGAGATAATCCACAAATACTGCGACTACGAGGGAAGACCCTATCACAGGGGAGCCGACAGGGTGGTGTTTTGGGCAAAAAAACCAAAGACTATTAAGTAATCAGGAAGGGAAAATAGACTACCACCAAAACCACACCTATGGACCCTGCAGACCATTGGGGTACAAGGTTTAGAATCAAGAGGTTTACACAAAACGATCCAGAATAAACACAAAAGCCCCCGACCAACAAAGAACGGGGGCTTTTTTCAAGTAGCTGTTTTCTACAAAAATCTACTACGGACGGAATTCAAATGAGGCTACTCTCTCGCCATCTCTTTCCCAGAACACCTCTCCGCCTAGAGCTTCAGTAAAGGCTCTCATTGGAACCATTGTACTGTTGTAGTTTGAAGTTCTTGAACCCGTCGCAGTCGAACCAATGTAAGGTGCTGCTGTTGTGCCAAGATTGAAGTCTTCGACGTTGATCGAGCCGTTTGGCTGTGTAGTTGTGACTCTGAAGTCTTTCTGTCCAATAACGGTCTCGAGTACCTGAACCCTTCCATCGGATCTCTTAACGGTTACAGTAATCTTCCTTGTCGCAGAATCATATTCGACGTTACCACCCTTGTCTGTCACTGCGTTAAAGAGTGTCTCAGCAAGATCACGAAGTCCAACAAATGTGCTACCACCGGATATAGTTGTAATCTCTGGCGATGTTTTCAATTTGATTCTGCTTGTCGTGCCATCCTTTGTGACATCAGCATAAGGATTATCAGCCTGGGTATTTGTTGGTACTCTCATAACCATCTTATCAAGATATGAGCCATACACCGTCATCGTATACACCTGCTCATTGCCGTTTGTGTCTTTTACTCTGACTGTATATGTGTTTGCACCCTTATTCACATTGACGGTCGCTACCCAGTTTCCTGTCACATCTGTCGATGCCGGAATACCATTGATTGTCACGGACGATATTCCTGACTCATCAGTGATAGTAAGTTTAATCTGGTTTGTTCCAGGTGTTACTGTATCACCATTCTGGATTCCACCTGCAGACGGATTCACAACTGGCGGAGTGTTGTCCTTCGTGCCGATCGTCACCTGAGCCGTCGCAGAGAGTCCCGCCGCTTGCACCATGATGACACCAGTTTGACCGCTCATACCTGTCGCTGTGAAACGACCGGTCTGATCTATAATACCGATACCAGACGGCGTTGCACTCCATGTGTAGGTCATACCAGGAATTGCTGCACCATTGACATCATAGGCAATTGCCTGGAACTGCTGGGTCTGTCCGGTTTGCACTGTAACACTCGAAGGAGTGAGTTCAAGTCGTGCAATCTGGACGATGTTTACAACTGCCATGCCCGTTATTGTGCCGGATTGAGCAATGATGATTGCGGTTCCAGAACTTACAGCAGTGAACAATCCATTTGAACTAACAACACCCATGTTTGACGGGTTGACAATCCAGGTGATTGGGGCTCCGGCAATCTCATATCCATTCTGGTCGAGAACCTTAGCGGTAAATTGCTGTGTGCCGCCAACCTTCATGGTCACGTTATCGGGCATTACTTTAATACTCTTGATATTGCCCGCAGCCTGAACCGTGATCGTGGCTGTTCCGCAAACACCAGCTGAACAAGCTTTAACAGTTCCTGTGCCTGAGATGCTGCCTGCAGTGAATGTTCCATCCTCGGCAAACACACCGAGACCAGCTGGCTCAATCGACCAGTTGACTGGGATACTCATTGGGTTACCCACGTCATCGTAAGCCTGGGCTGTGAATTTCTTGGATGAGCCAGTTGCAATAATGGCTGATGACGGGTCAACTGTGATTCTCGACGGACGGTTAACAATCGATACTGTTGTCAAGCCTTCTTTGCCATGAGCTCTCGCATAGACATGGCATGTCCCGCCCGAGTCAAGTGGCGCTGTATAGACACCGGCTTGACTGATGTTTCCACAATCAGCTGCCCATGTAAAGTCAACTCCTGGAATCTCGGCACCATTTGCCTTGAATGCCTGGGCAGTAAACTGCTGCTGAGAGCCCGGTGAGAGCGCGAGTGTCGGACCAGGTGTCACAACAATTCGGTCGACCAAAACTGGCGGGCCAGTATTAATTGATACGCATCTGCAAAGCGATGGGTCATCCTGTAGATAAATTTTTACTTTTGTAATACCAGGTGTTGCCGATGTGTTGAGTACAACAGAAGCAAGTCCCTGGTCATTTGTCTGCACCAAGTCGGCAGAACTGAAGGTTGATGGTGGTGAAACCGTTTCTGCAATCTCAAACCTGAGGTACACACCAGGTATTCCGTTCGTGCCATCTGAGAGCTGGGCAACAATTGACATCGCCTGTCCTGATGTTGCTGCTGCATCCTTGCAGGAGCATGGCGGGTCTGTCGCAAGTTGTGATGAAACCTGTGGTGAGATAATCTTGAGCTGCATGTCATCAGCTGATGTGTCAGCTGTGATTTCATATGGCTGTGAGAGGATTGGGGTCTGTTCCTGTGACGTCTGAACCCAGAGCTGGTACATACCAGACTTCTGTGGGTTGCGAACCGCGCCCTTATCGTATGTGTTAAACTGTCTACCTGGTCTATTGAGCGTCATAACAACATCAGGTGTTGACTGGTCGTTGTCCGGGTCAACAAAGATATCAACAGGGGTTGTGAAGATGAGTTGGTGACCGTTTGGCCCGCTTGTTATCTTTATTTGTGGCGATGACTTCAATGCAACAGCTTTACTGATTGTGTAAGATTCTGGAAGCACAGGAGCTTGACAACGCGCCGAGGTGATTCCAGAGGAGATCGCCTCGACAAGAGACTCGCCCATAACACCCTCATATGAGTCATAGTCAGCAGTAATTATGTCACCCTCACTGACAATGTGAGCTGAGAACTTGATCTCACCAGTCTCATAATCGATTGTGTAATCCGAACCTTCACGAAGCAGGAATGGATTTGCTGGGTCAATGGTTGGAGCTCTCCACAGTCTGAAACAGTAATGCAACGGATCAATCTTGGGGTCTACCGCTGGATAGTGAAGAAGTTTACCAACTCCATGCTGCACATCGACATAGACATCCTCGTCCTGATGACCAACAGTTGTGCATGGGTCGCCACTTGGGCCAAGCACACCCTTGTCCTCGGCATACTTGTAGTTTGCAAGAACAATTTCATATGGCTTAAGTGCTCTTCGGAAGGATATCTGGCCTGTTTCAAGGTTTATCTCATAGTCAGCGCACTTGAACTCGACAAGCTCAGTCTCGATTCCGAGTCTGCTGCGCCAAAGGTTTACAAACGATGCTCTATATGGATATGGAAGTGTACCTTCAGTGATTGTTGTGCCCTTGTCGATATAACTTGTGATTGGTGCCTTCACCTCAGCGAGGAGTGCAGAGTGCGGGAAGTATGTTTCGTTTCTGGATTTGTATATCCTGTAGGCTCTTGCATATGGCACAGGTGCCCAGGAGATATTGAGAGCGTTTGTTGTGTCACCTGAGACAAAATTAACCTGGATTGACTCGGAGAACTCACCCTCGCCATATTCATTGACCGCTGTAACCTTAATCCACCACTCACCGGAGCTCGTGAGAGCTGAACGTCCACCTGGAAGTGTGAATACATCTCCGTGGAGGTATGATGGTGGCATTGGTGGTTCAAGGGTTGGGAGAATTCTAATGTTGTTGGAATCGAGCCTAGACTCAGTCATTCCTGCCTGAGCGTATGGGATGACGACTTTATTCTCGATTCTTGCCCAACCCCTTGTGAGTGTCTCACCGATGAGCGGGAAGTTAGTCGAGATTGCCTTGTTGCCAAATGATGTGACGCCAACTGGCACAAGACGGCAGTCTGAGAAGTCACTCATTGGGCCTATAGCTCCAGTTGCGCCATCAACAATACCATTGCCCACATTTGATCCGGCTAGGTTATCAAGGTCAATGTAAAGGAATTCACCCGGGTCGTATTTGTTATTTACGGCAATGTTCTCGGTGTGCTTGATTTCGTAGTATGTTGGAGTAAATGTTGGCGGATAGCTTGGATCCATAACGTTACAGATTGTTGGCTCAACAAGCATGAGTGGGCCCTGGGTGGTGGCAAGAGATCTGACGTCAAGCTCACCCTCTTTGACGGATGAACCCGCTGAGTATGTGACCTTTGTTAGGCCAAACTGCATATCAATCTGGGTAAGTCTCGTATCACCAACTGAAACTGAACCCGACTGGTCATTGTCGCGATAGAGCCATGAACCAAACACATAGCTATCCTCTGAGATGGAGGTACCAGTCGATCTGTTGTAGTAGTACCTATTTCCCACAATCGTCGGGTTGGGCGCTGACGCGTTTGAGGTGCCATCATAGTTCTCTTCGAACATCGCTCCTGTGTAGCTTGAAAAAGCTGTGTTGAGATTGATTTCAAGTGGGAATCTCTGGGGAACCGGGAACGCCATGTCGCGCTGACCGTTAATATCAACGACCATGAGTTCAGGAATCTGCGTTGGAGCTTTGTTGAAGTCCATGAGCTGGTCGCCATGGTCAGCATGACGTGTATCTACAGCTGTTCCCTGTGCATAGGCTGCAATCGACCAAGTGGAGAGTCTGACATCACCAGGTTGTGGCATTGCGTTTGTCTGCACACCACCAAGCGTTGTGTTATAAAGGAAACCAGATCTTCCATTACTGTTCCTGTAGATTGGTTCACCAGGATCATAGTAGCCAACAAGCGCACCGGCATCTGTGTTGACATCAAGGAATCCCTCTTCCTCACCTGTTGCTATCTGGAAACTGATGAGACGTCTGCCGACATCTCGGTCAGTCTGCGCAACGACAGAACCGGCTGGGTAGAAGAAGGGAACACCGTTGTCGATGATGGTGACTGATGTCATACGGGTATCACCCATGTCAACGCTGAATGTTGAGAGCGACGCATCAAGAGTACCATCACCATCGCTGTCGTATGGACCATCCAAATAGATAGCCTCACCTGGGTCATACTTTCCAACGGTTGAGCCATCATCGATGTGACGCCACACAAAACGCTGATCGGCAAGGTTCACAGTCTGGTCAAAGGAGTAAATCTGGAGTGGGACGGCTGCCTGCTCGGCGTCCATGTTTCTGTCCCTGTAGTCTGGGTCATTGTATGCAACCACTGAACCTGCGGGGTAATCCACAATACCCGTTATCATAAGGTCGTTGCGGGAAACTGTGTCGGAATGGTCTCTGTCATCAAACAGATAGTCACCCTCGTTGTATATGCCGTCATTGTTGATATCGAGCATAACGAGTCTGACGATGGAGAGTGGGATGAGTGGGTTGAGTGGGGTGGGGTTACCCGCAGTGTTGCTACAGTTGTCACAGTCGAGGTCGCCAGGGGCAACAATAGAATTCTGTTTGGCATCGCTTCCAGGGGTGGGTGGATCAGTTGTAGAATCCCCGCCTATGACATACTTCATGACCATAAGTCGTCTGTCACCGGGTGAGATTCTTCCATCGTTGTCTCTGTCTTCGTACACCCACTCGCCCGGGTCAAACTGACCGTTATTGCTTCTCGGATCGCTTGGGTCTGTTGAGACTCGAAGCATGTCAAACGTTCTGTCAAAGAATCTAACCTTGCTCTGAATTGGCATCATGGTGTAGTCTTCGGATGCTTCATATGTATACGAAGCTCTCACCATGTCTCCCTCGCGAAGTGGGTCAATGAATGTTATCTGTCCAGTCTCGTAGTTGAGTTTGTAGTCAGCGCCGATGAGTTTCTGGGGATTGACCGACACAACTGAGGATGAAACAAAGTCTGGCACAAGGGTTTCGGCAGGCAGAGTGATCTGGATGCTGTCCTTGTTTGCTTCAAGCGGTCGAGTGACGTTGAAGGAGATGTGGTATGAAGCCATTTTTCCAGCTGTTTTTGGGTACGGTATTACCTGCACATTTTTCACATCCGCAGAAATCGGGCCAACCGTGAAAAGCGGCATAATAACCATGAGTGCTAAGAGATAAACAAGTAAACGTTTCATGTTACTTGCTCCTTTCTTCTGGCGCGGCAACAAAGCCGACTTATTAATTCCTTTATCAAACTTGCTTGAAATTACGCTATATCTCATTACCTGGTTCAAGCTCCTCCAGATTTATGTTGTAATCCTGTAATTTTGTGTACAGTGAACGTCTTGGAATTCCCAGTATTTGTGCTGCTTTTGTCCGGTTTCCTTTTGTCTCAATCAACGCTCTCTTTATCAAACTCGCCTCAAGTTCTCCAACGGCGTCATGCAGTTTCGGAAGCACACCCTTTTTGGGGAACATTGGGTCTCTTGCCCGATAGCTTGAGATTGTGTGCGGAAGGTATTCAGGAAGTATGAGCGGTGAGTTGGCGATGATGACAGCTCTGGCGACAGCGTTCTCAAGCTCTCTGACATTGCCTGGCCAATCATATGCGGTGAGGTACTTCACGGCTTGTGGTGAAATGCCCGCGATTACCTTTTCGTATTTTTTGCAGTACTTCTTCACAAAGTGGTCAACGAGGTCTTCGATGTCCTCTTTGCGTTCTCGGAGCGGAGGAAGCGTGATTGTGACCACGTTGAGCCTGTAATAGAGGTCTTCCCTGAACTGCTTGCTTCTGACAAGAGTCTCAAGGTCTTGGTTAGTAGCAGCCAACACTCTTGCTTCGGAGAGAAGCATTTCTTTACCGCCAACGCGCTCGTAGGTTCTGTCCTGAAGAACTCTTAGAACCTTTGCCTGAAGCGGGAGTGACATATCGCCAACCTCGTCCAGGAAAATGGTTCCATCGGCGGCTTGTTCAAACTTGCCCTTGTGCTGCGTGTGAGCATCTGTGAACGAGCCCTTTTCATGACCAAAAAGCTCAGATTCAAGAAGCCCCTCAGGGATAGCAGCGCAGTTGATCGCCACAAACGGCTTGTCCCGACGGTTTGAGTTCTGCTGAATCGCCCTCGCTACAACATCCTTACCAGTACCAGATTCACCACGAATCAAAACCGTAGCATCAGACGCTGCTATTCGACCAATTGATTTGTATACCTGTTGCATAGCTGATGAGCTTCCGATAAGCTCCTCAAGCCTGTAATTTGCGGTAAGTCCTGTCTTGAGTGTAAAGACCTCGGCAGTGAGTTCCCGAAGCTGAAGCGCTTTGCGAATCTGGATTCGCATCTCTTCAATGTCGAAGGGTTTTGTGACGTAGTCATAGGCTCCCTGCTTCATCGCCTCGATGGCAACCTCAGATGAACCATAGGCGGTCATGAGAATAACAGGGACATCGATGCCGGCCTCTTTCATCTTGCCGAAAGTTTTAATGCCATCCATCAGAGGCATGCGAACATCCATGACGATGGCGTCTGGAAGAGATTTTTTGGCTTTTGCTAGCGCTTCCTTGCCGTCAGCAGCAAAGAGAACCTGCCACCCTTCCTCCTCGCAAATCTCGCCTAAGAGGTCTCTTATCCCCTCTTCGTCGTCTGCGATTAAAACCGTTTGCCTTTTCGCCACACTCACATCCCATTCGTGCAGATTTTACCCATATCGTGTGCAGTCTAACAACAATGTCAACTCTTGTCAACCCTCTATGTCAAGGTTTTGTGAAAATTATTCTCGTGAAATTTGAGGAATATATCGTGATAATCCACATGGTATCTAGCTTTATTTGTATTTTTGCCTTGTGTGCAAGTACGAGAACAGTGTCATCAATATTCATTTCTTCACATTGCAAATAGATAGTGCCACGCACAAGATTTCTTTGAATGGGATGTTTTCTTACACTGTTTATTTAGTATGTATTATTTAGGAATAGATAGTCTCAAAATATTTATAAATCAATTCAAGTATTTTAGGTTGTTATCTTTATAAATCATTTGATTACATACTAATTCATCTATTTATCATAGATTTCAGACAACATCAAAAAACACATTTTAAGCTGAATGCAAGATAAAATATCACTTACAAATCACGAATAAATCAGTTGTTTCTAGCGATTATCAGATTATCCTCGTATTCAAAAGGCTTTATAGGACTAGGATATAACAAGCTATAGATTAGTTAATATAAATATATATACAGTCTTGTATCTATAAGTGAATATATAAAAAAACAGCCACACAAAAGCGTGGCTGTTACGATGTCTTTTAAAATTGGCTAGCAGAAGAATTACAGTGTGGGCGGCAAACTCCTATATTTGTTGTAGCGGTAGTCTGTGATTGGTTCATCCAACGCCATCAATTCAGAAAGATTCCGTTTGATAGACTTCTTAACGAACTCCATGGCAGCAATTGGTGACCTGTGGGCACCACCTACAGGCTCATCAATAATCTCATCGATGAGACCAAATCCCTTGAGGTCTTTTGCCGTTAATTTCAGCATTTCTGCTGTCTCTTTGTACCTTGTGCCGTCTCGGAAAAGGATTGATGCACAACCTTCGGGTGAGATAACAGAATACATTGAATATTTCATCATGAGCACCCTATCGCCAACACCAATACCCAACGCTCCGCCTGAGCCGCCTTCACCGATGACAACCGTAACAATCGGAACCGTAATACCGAACATATCCCGAATATTTACAGCTATCGCTTCGGCTTGACCACGCTCTTCAGCGCCGATTCCAGGATATGCGCCCTGCGTATCAAGCATGGTAATGATTGGAGCGTTGTATTTTTGGGCAAGCTCCATCACACGCATCGCCTTCCTGTAGCCCTCTGGGGACGCCTGACCAAAATTGGAGTCTATGTTTTCCTTGACGTTTCTGCCTTTGACATGACCGATGATGAAAACAGTTTGACCGTCCATAGAACCCATGGACGCCCACATCGCCTTGTCATCAGAGAACCTTCTGTCACCGTGAAGAGTGATGTAATCAGGAGTCAGATAGCGAACATGGTCAACGATCTTCGGTCTGCCAATGTGTCGGGCAACCTGTACGATTTGATAGGTTGTTAGATTGCCATAGATCTCATCAAGCTTCTTCTCAATTTCTTTTCTGACTTCAGCAATTGAGCCGCTTAAGTCCATCGAGCGAGAAATCGCCTGTTTTCTGAATTCCTCAAGCTTTGCCTCAAGCTCAACTATGGGTCTCTCAAAGTCTAGGTATACCATCAGTTAGCCTCCGGCATGTGAATACCCTTGTAGAGCGATATCATCTTTGCGAGCATCCACTTGAGATTCTTTCGTTCAACCACCTTATCGAGGAAACCCTTCTCAAGGAGGAATTCAGCTGTCTGGAATCCTTTGGGAAGTTTCTGTCTGATTGTCTGCTCAATGACACGAGGCCCAGCAAAACCAATCAGAGCCCCTGTTTCGGCCACAATCAAGTCGCCTTGGAACGCAAACGAAGCGGAAACGCCACCAGTGCAAGGGTGAACGATTGTAGAAATAAAGAGACCACCGTCGTCCTGGAAACGCTTGATAGCGCCTGAAAGTCTGGCGAGTTGCATCAGGGCAAAGACCGACTCTTGCATCCTGGCTCCACCTGACTGAGAAAGGAGAATCAATGGCATTTTGTTCTCTTTTGCAAACTCCGCCAATCTCACTACCTTCTCACCAACTACAACACCCATCGAGCCACCGATGAAAGCAAAGTTCATGACTCCAAGCGCGACGTCAATTCCGTTGATTTTGGCGCTGCCAGTGACGATTGCGTCGTTCTCACCAGTCTTTTTCTGATACTTAATGATTCGCTCAGAATACGGCATATCATCGACGAACCCAATGAGATCAGTAGAGACAAGATCGCCCCAAAGCTCAGAAAAGCTTCCTTCATCTGTGAGGCTATCTATTCTGTCCCTGACTGGCATGTTGCCTAGGTGGCCACACCTTGGGCAGATGTACATATTTTCGATGTACGCTGGCAGCTCAGAACTCTTGCCGCACTTCTTGCACTTAAAGAGTTCTGGGGTTTCAGTTGTGCTATCTGACATTAGTCCACTCTCCCAAATGCCAATGTGCAGTTGTGTCCTCCAAAACCAAATGAGTTCGAGAGCGCGTATCTAATCTCTCTCTTCTCTGTGTTCTTTGGGATGTTGAGTTTGAAGTCAATATCCGGGTCTGGTTCGTTGAAGTTGAGCGAACGATGTACAGTCTGATTTTTGATCTGAAGAGCAACAGCCGCAGCTTCAACGGCTCCAGCAGCGCCAAGGAGGTGACCAACCATCGATTTTGTTGAGTTGACCGAAACTCTCGAAACCTTATCACCAAAGAACTTCATGATGGCAATTGCCTCACCTTTGTCGTTGAGCGGTGTCGACGTGCCATGCGCATTGATGTAGTCAATCTGGTCAAGAGTGATTCCAGCCTTTTCCATAGCGACACTCATGCACTTGATGGCTCCCCAACCCTCTGGGTCTGGAGCTGTGATGTGGTAGGCATCGGTTGAGTAACCAACTGACAGCACCTCGCAATAGACATTCGCTCCTCTTGCCTTCGCCGTCTCGAACTCCTCAAGCACAAGCACAACACCACCCTCACCCATAACAAAACCATCACGGTCTTTATCAAATGGTCTTGATGCTTTTTCTGGTTCGTCGTTGCGGGTCGAGAGTGCTCTCATGTTGGCAAATCCAGCGATTCCAAGCGGAATCAGGGAGGCTTCTGCGCCACCTGCCAACATAATGTCAGCATCTCCACGCTTAATCATCTCGGCGGCCTCACCAACGGCATAGTTGGATGTGGCACAGGCCGTGACAACATTGGACGACGGCCCTCGAAGACCATACTTTATGGAAACCTGAGCGCTTGGCATGTTGGCAATCATCATCGGGATGAAGAGAGGTGAAACGCGTCTTGCACCCTTGTCAGCCATGACCAAAATGTTCTTCTCAATTGTCTGTAACCCGCCAATGCCGGTCGAGATTAGAGTACCTACCCTGTCTCTATCGGTTGAGGCAAAGTCAATCCCAGAGTCCTCAACCGCAAGATCAGCAGCCGCAATAGCATATTGAGTGACGGGATCAGTTCGAGATACCTCTTTTGGGTCGACATACTTGTTGGGATCGAAGTTCTTAATCTGAGCCCCAATTGTTGCCTTGAGACCAGATATATCGTAGCCCTCTATCGTGGAGACCCCGGACTTTCCCTCCATCAGGGAATTCCAGAATTCTTCTCTGCCAGTGCCAATCGGTGTCAGCAAACCGACACCGGTTACGACAACTCTTTTCATGATAATCTCTTTCTAAGCAGTCTTCTCTTTGATATAGTCCATTGCTGACTGGACGGTCGTGATTTTCGGCAAATCCTCGTCTGGAATTGCCACACCAAACTTGTCCTCCAGCTCCATGGTAACATCAACAAGACCGAGCGAATCAGCGCCGAGGTCTTCCATAAACTTCGATTCTGGGGCAACCTTTGTGGCGTCAACACCGAGCTTGTCTGCGATAATCTCTTTCATCTGTTCGAAGAGTTCATTGTCTGTCATTTTCTTTACTCCTTTTTCTTTTTAGGTCAAACCGCCATCAACGGTGATGGTGGCGCCATTGATATAGCTCCCCTCAGGGCCTGCCAGGAAAGCCACTATGTTACCGATATCAGAAGCTGTTCCAAATCTTCTAAGTGGTATCCGAGATAGATAATCAGATTTAACCTCTTCTGTCAAGGAATCAGTCATCGGTGTCTGGATGAATCCAGGAGCTATCGCATTGCAGGTTATACCCCTTGAGCCCATCTCCTTGGCAACCGATTTTGTAAGCGCAATGATTCCAGCCTTTGAGGCTGCATAGTTTGCCTGACCTGGATTGCCCATGATGCCAATGACGGAGGAGATATTGATGATTCTGCCTTTTGACTTCATGAGTGTCCTGAGAGCAGCTTTCGTGCAGTTGAAGCAACCTGTGAGATTGACGTTTATAACCTTGTCCCAATCGTCGCCTGTCATTCGAAGCATGAGCTTATCAATTGTAATACCCGCATTGTTCACGAGGATATCCAAAGCGCCCATTTTCTCGACAACATCATTTATCATGGCATCGCATGAGGTGAGGTTTGAGACATCAGCCTCAATCACCATCGCATCGACACCAAGCTCTTTAACCAACCTGACTGTCTCCTGAGCATTCTCAAGTTCAGCTTCAAATGGGTAGTTGACAGCGATTGACGCTCCCCTTTCCGCAAGGATCAAAGCGATCGAGCGACCGATACCCCTGGACGCGCCAGTTACAAGAGCCACCTTTCCCTCTAAATTCCTGTCTTTTACCATTCTATTATCGAAGCTCCCCAGGTGAGTCCAGCGCCAAATGCCACCATCAAGAGCTTGTCTCCCTTCTTGATTTTTCCTTTTTGCTGCGCCTTATCGATTGTCATTGGGATTGAGGCTGCCGAGGTATTGCCAAGCTCATCCAAACTCACAAGCACTCGCTCCATCCCGATGCCAAGCCTCTTTGCTGCAGAATCAATGATGCGAATGTTAGCCTGATGCGGCACAAACCAGTCGATATCATCAGCTGTAAGTCCTGTTTTATCGAGTATCTTCTTGCATCCTATACCCATCGCGCGAACAGCAAACTTGAAGACATCGTTGCCATCCATGTGAACATAGTGCATCCTTTTGTCTATGGTTTCCTGTGATGCCGGATTGAGTGAACCACCGGCTGGAAGAGTCAGGTGCATCCCACCCGCTCCCCAGGAGCCAAGTTCACAACCCAGTATCCCACTACCTTCCGCCTCAGAGACGATTGCTGCCCCTGCACCGTCACCAAAGAGGACGCAAGTATTCCTGTCCGTCCAGTCAAGAATCCGGGACAGCGATTCCGCGCCAATCACCATGACCCTCTTGTAAAGACCAGATTCAACATATGCCTTGGCTTGCGCAAGTCCATAAACAAATCCCGTGCAGCCAGCTGCAATGTCATAGGCTGGTGGACTATCAACACCTGTAAAACCAAGCTTTGCAGTCACAAGGCAGCCAGTTGATGGAAAGAGCATGTCCGGGGTTGCTGTCGCCAAAATAAAGCAATCGATATCAGATGCTTCCAGACCAGCTTTCTTCAAGGCTTCCTTGGCGGCGATGGTAGAGATGTCGGAAGTCGCCTGATCCTCGGCCACGATATGTCTCTGTTTGATGCCAGTCCTTGTGACTATCCATTCATCAGAGGTTTCGACCATTTTCTCAAGGTCAAAGTTGGTCATTACTTTCTCTGGTGCATATGATGCTAGACTGATGATTCCTGCTTTTTTCATCTTTCGACCTTTCTCAAGGCTGCCATAAGGGTTCCTGTGACAACCTCTTCACCGTCGACCGTTGCCGTCGCTCTACACTTAAAAACACCCATACGTATCTTTTCGACTACAACCTCAATCCTTATAACATCACCTGGAACAACTGGCTTCTTGAATCTAAGGTTGTCAATTCCGGTGAAATACGTGATTGCGCCTTTATACTCGGGCAGTAGAAGCCCGCAAACCGCTCCAACTTGCGCCATCGCCTCGACAATGAGAACGCCTGGCATTGTTGGAAGTCCAGGAAAGTGTCCCTGGAAATGCGGTTCTGTATTGGTGACATTCTTTACTCCAACAGCCCTCACACCTGGCTCAACCTCAAGAATCTTGTCGATCATCAGAAATGGAAATCTATGGGGTAATATTTTTTGTATCTCAACAGAATCAAGCACTATCTGGCCTCCGAATCAAAACCACAGCGAGAGCTGAGGCTACAAGTAGCCAGGCAAGAGCACCACCAAGAGACTTGGCAACCTTTCTCTCAAAGGATACTTTTCGCCATGCCACAAGAACCTTGTCGTGCAATGGCTTCGGCGTTTGCTGTGTTCTTAGTATCGTCTTCAAACTTTCTGACATTTTTCCTTCCTCGAGTCTATTCTCCGTTCTGCAACACATATGACACCGGGTTACCTAAACCCGTTACATGTGGATTGATAGGGATTCCCTTGAATCACTTAACCTTACAAATGAAAAAGCCCCCGGACCAGCTAAAATCCGGGGGCATATAGGGGAGAGTGTTCTTTTTTCTTACGGGCAGTTGGCAGGCGGGCAGTAGTCAATTGTGGCTGTTTTTGTTGCGTCTATCCAACCAACAGTTGCCCCAATTGGCTCAGCTACGAACCTAATGGGCAAGCAAGTTCTGCTGTTTTCTATTATTGGTGGTACTTCAAGTGACAACATGGTTCCATTAACCATATATGTGGTTTTACCTATCCACATTTCAATCTTATTGAGAACTTCACTACCACAGTTCCATATGATTGTCACTTTCCTCTGTGTAGCATCCCATTGGACAGGCTCCGATTTGAGACCTTCTTCACAAATGACTCTCATCGGTAGATAGGTTCTACTGTTTCTGATGAAGGGGGCCGTATCAGACATTATCTCCCCATCATTAACATGCAGAATCTTATCACCAATAGTCATACGGATGTACATACACGTGTCTTTTATCTCAAAATATACCGTATCGTTGAAGACCTCACCTGTTGGGGTGATGACGGTATACTCGATTGCATTGAGTCCATCCTTGAGATCAAGCGAGATATGAATGCAGCCGTTGCCATCAGCTATGTACTGCTTACCTTGGATGATGACCATTGATTGCGGTGGAAAGCCGCACCAGTCAAATGTGAATGGGTTCTCCTCGACCACAAATGGGTCTGTTACTGTTCCTTCACCCTTGATTCCGGGAGCAGGTGGCATTGGGAATGGCGGTGGGTGGACAGCCTGCGGAGTGCAAAAGCACTCATTTGATGCTTCGGAAAGATTTCCAAATTGATCAATCGACCGCACAACATAGTAGTAGGTTTTGCCATTCTCCAAACCTGTATCGGTGAATTCACACTCGCCAACGGGGAAGTCGTGGATTGGCATCATGTTATCTTTAGCTTTGTTGGGTTCTTCACCGCGGTAGATGTAGTATCTAATCTCCTTGCCTGGAGGAGCAAACGCGCATGTCCAGCTGAGTTTGATTGTCATGTCTCCCGCAACACAAGAGAGGTTGTATGGTTTGCTTGGTGGGTCTCCAGAACCAGCAATAAAGCAGTTTGAACCGTTTGCCTGGTACATCCACTTGACTGTTATCTCCCAGTGAGTCGGATCGAGTGGGTCTTGCCACATTGCGGTTATCTTGGCCTTAGCGTAGTTTTGCTCATTGATTGTCTTGAAGGCGTAGGTGTCGCCAACTTTTATCTCCTGGCACTTCTCTCGGATTGATGTGATGGCGGGATATCCGTCGCTTGGAACACACTCAGCATTCTCGAAGTCAGTGTCCATCTTGATGAATCTTCCACACATGCGTGGGTTGCCATAGCCACAGTCAAACATCAGATCAGCAAGCGTTGGATCATTGGTCTTGTTGCCCATCGAGAAATCAAAACCATCACCCATTTTGCAATCGGCTTTGAATGTGCCTGAGCCAACGTTAAGAGGCATATCGCCAGTTGTCGCCAAACCAATTCCGGAGTTCTGGTCGGAGTAGTTGCTGTAGTAGAGTTTGTAAACAAGACCAATCTTGGCAACGGATGGACCACAAACACGCTGTGAATCAAAATCACCAATCTTTCCAAGGTCAAGAGCGATTCCACGCTTTTCCCAGCTGATGCCGTTTGTGGAAACAGCTACACCAATCTTTGACTCTTTTTGGTCGCGCATCGAGGTGTCATACCACATGAGATAGCAGTTTCCCTCTTTTACAACAGAGGGATTCCTGACGCAGAGGTGATCAAACTGGGTCACCTTGTCGCTGATGTCCAAAACCGCCCCACCTGAAACCTGACCGTTGACCTTTGTCCAACTGGTTGGGTTGCCGGCAGCTCCATACGAGGTGGCGTATCCGATTCTCCAACGAGAATCCTGTTTGGACTGACCCTCAAACCACATCTTCCAGGAGTTGTCGTCTTTTATAACAGTGCAAGCACCCACATTGAAGCTGTCAAAGGAGTTTTCCTGCTTTGAAGGCGAGAGCACCTGACCAATCTTTGTCCAATATATCGGGGTTTTGGAACGAGCAAGTCCTATCGAGGTTTTTCCCTGCTGATCTGCGCCTACATAGAACATATAGTAGACACCATCGACATAGATGACCTCTGGAGCATAAACCGACAATCCGTCAAACTTATCGGTCTCACCGGGCTGCAACACAGCTCCTGGCGCTTCTGTTCCACCAGCAGAACCATCCACCCTGGTAAAGTTCTTGCCGTCCGATGAGATGGCGTACCCGATGTATCCTTGGCTGCCCTTTCCGCCAATCCAGGTATGCCAGCCGGTGTAGAACATATGGTATTTGCCTTCGGCGTAGATGACACAAGGATCTGTTACGGCAGTGCTGTCAAAAAACTTCTTACCATCAACTCCCTGCTTGCGAGCCTGTAGTACTGGATTGCCCTCGAATTTCTCAAACTGAGGAACAACACACTGTTCATTCGCAGCGTTCGTGTGGTTCGTGCCAATTATTCCAAGCGGAAAAGCAAACATCGCAACAAGAGCTAGGACTAATGTTTTTTTCATATCACCAACCCCCTTGGCATTCTATACGATTTTCTAGGTTGAGTGGTTCAAATATCAACTGAAAGCGCTTTCATATATCGTATAGGAATGCTAACTATACTTCCGGTGTGTAAATAGCATAAAATCTATTCTCTGTCAAGTTTATAATATTATTGCATATCTATTAGTACATTGATGTATGTAAATAATGATATTTATATGTATTCTATATTTTATATCTATTATATTGAGTATTATAGATTCTTATATATTTATATATCATAGTAATCTAATATAGATAGTTATCTATATTTATATCTATATATCATTGTATATCATTAAATATAGTCATTTATATGCTGTAATATATATAGATTATCTGATATTATTATTTACAACAACATATCAATATATTATGTTATCTATCGAGTTATTATAAGTTGTTGTATTTTCTCGTGATAAGAATCATCAAACAAAACATTTACATATTGAGATTTTTATTTATGACAAACAGCTACACGCTCATGCAGAAGAGCCTAGCATCCTCCCAAATAGTTCTCCTTCATCAAATCTACTTGCTCTTTCACAAGGTCAATCAGCAACTGTGGCTTCTTCACAATGCAGCTGCTGCCATAGCCAAGAATCCAACGCACAATCTCGGAGTTGACAGCAACCCTAAGAGAAAACATCACAGAACCATCACTATTGACCTCTATTTTCTGCCTGGGATGCCACACGAGCTCTTTGACAAACTGAGCAACCTCTGGCAAAAACAGAATCTCGACGTCCATTATAGGCCCATCTGTATTGAATTCAAATGCGTTTTGAAGGTACTCACCAAGATTGAAATCATCCTTCTTAAAAGTAATACGAGTAACCTTCAATCTAGAAATTCGAGAGACCCTGTAGGTTCTCAAATCACTCGTATCGCACTTTCTACCCACGACATAATAGGCGTGTCGCCTGAAAAACACTGCCAGCGGTTCAAGTTCTCGCTTCTCAGGATCACTTCCCTGACTGGGTTTTTGATAATAGAAGGTGATAGCTTTTCTCATCCAGACAGCCATCCTCAGCCGTCTGAGCTTTGAGACCACCTTGCCTGTCTCAACCTGAGCGCGTTTTATAGAGGGAATCATCGCAATATTGGTGTGATTGTCGATGAGCCTTGTGGCGAGTCTGGAGGCTACCACCTGTAGAGATGGATCCTTAGTGTCAATGAGCAACTGGAGACCCGCGAGCAGCGTGAACTTATCCTCACCAGAAAGGGAGAGTTTTGATTGAATATCACTCGATACTAACCTGTAGCCTTTTCCGGATGATTCAATTGCTACACCCGCGTCTTTCAGTGAGTGGATATCCCGTATCACAGTCCTTCTCGATATCTCAAGCTGGCACGAAAGCCTGTCAGCGCACGTGAAGGTTTTATCGTCAAGCAGATTAAGAAGCTGAACAATCCTAATCAGCTGGAGCAAGAGTCACTCACCCACAGGGAGAAAACTCGAAAGAACGGACTCTACAGTCTCCATATCCTCCGATGCGACGGGGAATCTTCCACTGGCTAGATATGAAGTTGAATCGCCAGGAACAAAAAGAGTCAAACTCGAAATACCTGGAGAGGTTTCATCGTCTGCTGACTTGGAAAGCAGAAAACATTTCTTTCCAAGATATTCAGTCTCCTCAATAGATGAGTCGCTATAGAAATCACCAAAAAGTTTTTGCAGAGAGGTTTGTATCTCAGCAGCCGTACCATATCCAAAGCCCAATTGTTCGTTAGGCAAAGTGGCAACAGAGATTGAGGTGTCTGGATTCTCCAGATCAAGAGCAAATAGGACGCCAGAATGATCGACATCAAACACAATCCAGTCTTTTGGGAAGGTAATTGCAAAATCACCATAAATAGTCAATTCGCCAGAGGCAATTTCATAGGTTCTTTCGTCGATTCCTTCGATAGTGCCATCATCTGAACCTAAAGAGGAAAGGATGCTTGACACCTTGTCACCCACCGTTGTCACAGTTTTCGAAAACGGCCAAACAGACAGAAAGTAGGATGTCACAACATAGGCCGCGACCGCAAGCAGCACAGCCACCAATACTAAAATCCATTTGAATTTATCTGGCATCGATAATCATCCTCTGTTGCGAAATCTTATAGCAGCTGGGAAAGAAATACAACCTTAGCAGTATTACCATTTCACAAGGTGTTTACAACAATCTAAAAAATTGTTACCATAACAGACATGGGTATCGTAGGGATGTGGGTTATATTGGTTCTGGCGGTTTCATCTCTCGCTGTGGCGGGTTGGATGGCCTACAAGAGACCATGGGATGAACAAATCGACACAGTGAATCTCATTTTTTCCAGGTTCCAGGCCGTTGCACTATCACTCTTTGCTGTTGGATGTGTGGTATTACTATTGCCAGATTCATTGACTGATATCAACTCTCTGATGTACCACTACGCAGAATCTGCATCTGTGTACCTGGCGTGGATGATGGTATTCCTAACCGCAATCGATATTTTTTTCATCTTCAAGCTATTTGGCGGGATGACGATATCAAAGTCATTCATAACAACAAAACTCGCCTGCATTGACAAAGCGGTATCATTTATGGCGACAGGCATTATTGGTATTGGATTGATACTCTTCTCCCCACTCCTTACTCCGAAGTATCTGATAATTGCCTCCATTGTTATGCTTGCCAGTTCAGTCTTTCTTATTGCATCGGTGTTCAACCACGTCAGCTTCATCATACTCAAACGCGATTTTCAAAGGGAAGTATTTGAGAATCTACAAGTACAACTGAGGAACCACCCCAATCACTACCCTTGGCTGCGCGACACCCTTTGCTCCTCGTGGGACGGAATTTCGCTCAAAGACGTATTGCCAGAGAAGGAGAAGGATAAGCTACTTCTGTTTGGCAAAGTCAGACGCGAAGCAAAAAGAGCCAGCGGGGACGCCTCCTTTTTCAATCTTGACATGACGGCTTACAAGAGAGAACTCGAGATTGTGGACGTGACGGGGATGCTTGGTTTAATCGATGTGATTTGTGACCTTGGAGCATACCACCCAAACAGAAACAAACGAGCATCTGAGCTTGGCGGAATCAAACTCGAAATACTTCACGACCTCATAATGCAGTGCAATATATTCCTCTCAAAAACACCAAAAGATAAGCACAAAAGCGACGAATTTTCTTTCTGGCTCGTGATGCACGGATACAGAATCAGTGAAGCGTTGCTCATGAAAGTTCTTGAGACAGCTGATTTTGAGCTGATATCAACGTCAATTCGGTCAATCTACTCAATATTCCTCAAGAACTCTGCCAACATCAACAGAACACTCTTTGGATGTGAGGTGATGAGCGAAATCAGTATCATTCACTGGATGACAGATAGGATATCTAAGAACCTCTACTACCACACCGGAGATGGATATCTTGAGGATGTTGACATCGAAAACAGAATGATTTCCTTTGTGTCTCTCATCCGAATCTGCATTGGCAGACTAGACAAAACACTCCTGCGAATGTCGGAGGAGGTCTTAGAAGACACCGCCCTCGCAAACAAAGCCAACGATCTTCTTAAGTTACTCATCGACACTATCCATACGCTTTCGCTCTCTGGCAACGAGTACCACAGAAAATGCTCAATCGCCCTCTATTTCCTCGCTGCCTGCTTCTCTAGATATCGCCTATCAAGGATTCCACCTTCAAAAACTCGAAATCGGCAGATATGGCTATCGCTTGAGGAGCAAACCAGGTTTATGATCAGGTATCACATCGGGAACTCCAGGAACAAAGGTCTCGATTTCTTCAGAAGCTATGTTTATTTGATGCAATTTATTGAATACAACCCAATACCCATCATTCCGTGGAAAATCCGCAACTACACGTTCATAGAGATTCAATCAATAATGGACGAGATTGTCGACTACTTTGAAAAGTATCTCGACTTCATCGAACCCACCATCAATCCAGAGGAAAAACATTTCATCACCAACAACCTTGTTGAGCCAAACTGGATATTCTTTGATAGCCCCACAATCACAGAAGAGATGCTTAACGTCTACCTCAGAGACTATGAATCAGACGGCGATAAAACCCCCGAAGGTCAAAACTACAGCGAATTCTCAAGGGGTTGGGGTTATTCCGCACTTGGCACAGGAACGATGTATACCCAAAAATCAAAGAAGGGAATAACGAGAATTCTACGAAAGAATTCATGAGATATACTTATTAATCACATATTTGATTCTATCTTCAAGAAGAACTTCATCACATTCTTTGGGAGCGTAGATAAAAATGAGCATTCCATTGTACCCAGCACCAATTGGTCTACTAAGTACCCCATCTTCTTCCATCTTTGATCTGCTTGAGGAGAATTTTTCAACAGGATCTTTTGTGAAAACAATGTGTAATTCATCCTTAAACATTATTGCCTTTTTCTCAATCTCATGAACAAAGTCATTTTGAAAATCCATGCAATAGACTTGGAACGAGAGTGTTAATACGATATTTCTATTTATAAACTGAGTTGAAGATACTCTAATATTTTTTGATGGAGTATCAATCACGGTTTCAATTAATCTCCCATACTTTTGAAGTATCCTCTTAACGTGGGGATACTCTTTTATAAAATCACCAATAAATGACGTCAGGGAGATAGATTCTTTTATGTATATTTTATCTTGGATTTTTACTCCATTTTTTGTGTGCAAAATGTCGGACATATTATCACCAAACGTCTGTGAAGCTATTTTATCTGTACGTATCTTCTGTAAAAGAAATTTCCGCACTTCGTTTACCCCACATACAAGTGGTATATCAATATCTCGAACAGACACAGGTAACCTATTAAAATCAACCGATGACTCAAACCTAAACGGATAAACATTTATGTCACCTTTGCTTGCTTGAGAGTTTCTCGCATACTTTATTTCTTCAATGCACAAATTACTGTTGTAATAGTCTTCCGTAATTATTGCTACAAAATTACGAGAGGCATTTATTGCATTGAGACACTTTGATAAGTTATCTTGACCTGCGTATTCAATAGTGTCTTCAAACCAAAAATAACTTATAGCATCTCTTTCAAGGATGTCTTTGAGTTCAGATACAATACTTTTATTTCTTTTTGATGCTGAAATAAAAACATCCCACTTCTTCTCTCCCAATTCTAGTCCCTCCTCGTCTTCTGATACACCGCCGTCACCTTGTGACTTGTATCCATCGTAATCTGGATCTTTTGGTTGTCCTCCGTAGGGGGTTTCATGTCACCATCAACCGACCAACCAACAAAGACGTACAAACCCTCATCAAGACTCTTTGGCACAGGCCCAATCTCCACCATCGTGCCAGCTTGATATAATCCATCCCTGTCAGGATCGGGGAAGATTTTGGTGTCAAGCCTTGCATGCTTGCTTCCAGTAACAGCATAGAAAATCAGCTGGAATCTGTCTTGCGACGGCTGATAGTTCGCCAGAATCATCTTGTCAGAATCCATGGTGAGAGCCAGCTTCGGCGTATTTGGATATACCTGGTCACCCACAATCCAACCAACAAAACGGTATTTCAGGTCGTTGTGTTTAATCTCAGCCGGAACTGGGCCAACTGATACTTTCGTTCCTGCCATGAACCTGGTTGTGTCGTTGGGACAATCACCCTCAGACGGAGAGATGGGTACCTTGAAATCGTAGCCGATTGTATTCCAATTGACGGCAAATTCGACAGCGACGCTGAAACAGTCAACCTCAATCTCCTCATAGACAGCATAGATGGTTGGAATCACGGGGTTGTCAGGATCATCTTGGCACCCCATCACCTTGACCATCAGAATATTGACTCCATTTACCGGATCGACAAAGGGCATCTTTGCAGCCTGAATTTTGCCGTTCCACTTCCATTCCTTAAATCTATAGAGTCTATTGCCCTTGTACATCAGGGGGGCTTGAACAAGTCTGATTGGGGATTCCTTGAGCTGTCCGTCAGCCGCTGGCCACCATGAACCGATTTGCCCTCCAATCGCAGCTCCGATTGGCTTGAATAAACCATCTACAGCGACAGCTTTCACCATTACTTTCTGAGGAAGGAAATGAACATGAATAACATTTCTCTGCGATTCATCCTTTTCAAAGCTGTTGTAAAATTCCCTAATTTTAATGTCGGCAACTATCATTTTGGTCATATTATCAGAGCGCACATTTACAAAACTGAGTGAATACAAGTCAATTGGTGTCATCCTCTTTCCCGGACTCGCCTCAAACTTAAAAGGAGCAAGCTGCGCCGAACCCAGCGTGTAAAGCATTGGCAATTGAATTGACCATACCTCATCACCATCATCGTCTACTCTCGTTTTCAACTTAATTGCAGAGGTTGACGCGCAGTGTCCAACCAAATTTGGCAAAGGGATGGTCGATACAGGTTCTGACTTCCAGACCGAGAGCTGTGTGCCAGAGCCATTGTCATCTGACGCCCAGGTTTCAAGTTCCCATTTGTAGGTCTTGCCGGGTTCAAGCTCATCGACAACAACGCTCTCTTGTGTCGGGTTGATTTTCTTGATATCCCTGTTGTAGCCGCCATCGCCTGTTATCTTCACATTGTAGTAGGTTGGAAATCCCTTGTTCCACCAGTTTTCTCCCCACTCGCGCTCTTTGACAGCGGCAAGTTTTTTCATCTCGTTCGTGACCGCCCAGTTGAGTGTGAGTCTTGTTGACTCGGCGACAACCTCCTTGCCACGAGGTGAAAGGTCTCCTGGCTCATAAACAGCCTCAACCATGTATGGTCTGTCAACCGATTCGATATAGAAAGTGTTTGGCTCCCCTTCAAGCCACGGAAGGTTTGTGAAGGTGAAGTACGCTACCTCACCCATCGAGATTTCCTGAAATTTCACACCCTCAACTTTTGCTGTTTCCTCCGAGACGAAAAGCACTCCCTCATTCAGGGTAGGGACTGGATATGTCACCTCAAAATGCGAGAATTCCCACAAAACCGAGTCTTGAAACACTTTCTGAAAGACAGCAGGTTTTATGAGCAACTTCTGGTTTGTGTAACCATGGTCTGTGTGTGGAAGCCACCTGAAGAAGTTGCGAAGCGATGGAAGAGACTGAACAAGATGAACATTTCCCTCAGTGTCGTGCATTGTCGCCATGCCAAAGTTTGTGTATTGCGCCGGCAGGTTTGCAAAACCTCCAATCACAGGAGGGTCAATCATGTAGTCGAATCTATACTCACCGGTGTACCTCACATCAGCTTTGATGTTGAGACTTGTCACTCCATCAAATCCGAGATTGGATTGGATGTTTTGAATCGAGGTGTCGACATGTTTGAATTTGACAGCGCAAGCTTGTTCAGAGCCTGGTTGGGTCACTACATTTGATCCATTTTTCACAAACACTGTTCCAATGGGTTTAAAATGGAAGTCCATGTATCTGTCCGTTGCATATACAACGGGTACAGCAGTGTATGGATTGCAGGTTATAAAATGTGTTTCACCCTTGGCAAATCCAGTATTTGGGATGAACCCCTGCGCAACAGATTCGAGCGCTTTGCCATCGGCTCTGTTCATCTCATCCATAAAATAGCTGCCTATGTCAATATTCTTTTTTCCACCAGGGTAGACCTCGACCTCTTCAAAGTTATCCTCAGACGCGGGGAGAGTCCAACTGACTCCGGACAGCGACATTGCATCTCTCAGGTTTTCTTCAGTTGAGGTATCGCTTGAGCCAGAGTTGACAAGCATGTTGTAGAGTCTAGAATCCGAGATGAGAGCGCCCTCCCTGAATAGATCATACTGCTCACCAACCTCATAGAGTCTGAGATTTGGGTAATTACGTCCCATGTATTCTGTGAATCCCTGATTTGTTAAGAGTCTCGATATGTTTGTGCCCCAGATTTCTGTGCCAGGAGCTATTGGAACAAGTCCAACCCTGTAGTTTGGCACAGCAGAAAGGTGTGGCAAATCTTCGGTGTCATATGCATCAAACCTCAATCCACCAACGCACAGCGATGCATCTACGTCAATATTGAGTCTTGTGGGAGAGGAGACAAAATGTACAGGCTCAAAAGCCGAGATTGTTGTGCTCCACAGAAACACTATCAAAAGAATACCAACTTGATATCTCTTCATGCCAAACATTCTATTTGTCAATTGTGTATCCGCAAGAATTAAAAAAGCCCGGCGGACGCCGCCGGGCTGTATCTAACCAATTTGTGGTTTGTCAGTTTCTATAAATATTCGATGAGTGCAGGCAACACTTCCATACAATCACCTACAATACCAACTGTCGCAACCTTGAAGATCGGGGCATCAGGGTCTCTGTTGATGGCAACGACGATGTCGGACTGTCTCATACCAGCAAGGTGCTGGTCAGCTCCGCTGATTCCGCAGGCAATATAGAGCCTGGGTGATACAACCTTACCTGTGAGACCCACCTGGTGAGATGGAGCAACCCAGCCAGCGTCAACAACTGCTCTGGATGCGCCAAACGCCGCACCAAGCTTCTGAGCGAGTTTGCGACCATAGATGAGGTTTTCTTTGCAACCCATGCCTCGACCACAGGAGACAATTATTTTTGAGTCGGTGAGCGAGGGTCCCTCTGAGTCACCTGGCTCTATATGGTCGAGAATCTTTATTATTTCAGCAATACCTGTTGCTGGTTCAAGCATCTCAACTGTGGTTGTTATGTCAGCGGGTTTTGGTGGAGAGAATGCCCCAGGATGAAGAGTTAATACTGTGCCATATGAGATAAAGATTCGAGACTTACTCTGACCGCCAAATGAGTATCTCTCGACAATGAGCCCATCCTCAGCGCCTTCGATGTGATGGACGTCTGTAACAAGCGCCATGCCATTCCTGGCCGCTATCTTTGCCGCAACCTCAGCGCCCCACGCATTGTGCGGGCAAACGACGAGTTCCGGCCTTCTCTTGTATGCGAGGTCAGCAATCTCCCTCCCAACAAGCGTTGGTTCTCTCATCTTCAGATCATCTGACTCGATGAGAATGGTGAGTGGTTGACCCATGCGACCGAACACTGGGGCTTGGATTCGAAGGTTTGAGCCAACGAGAACCATCGCCACCTCGGCAAGTTGTTCACTCGAAAGGTTGTTGAGACAGCCCAAAATCTCTGCCGTATTTTTAGTAATTGCTTTGTTGTCTATCTGACCTACTGCCCAGAAATGCTTCATGAAATCACTCCCTTAAGCTTGAGTGCAGTGAAAAGCTTGCCTGCAATCTCTTCGGAGGTTTCTCCTTCGATCATTTCCACTTCCGCTTTGGATTCGGCAACAACGTGTTCCATGAATCTAGGTCTGTTTGCTGGCATCTCTATTTCAAGGTCTGAGAAGTTGTATTCAACAATTTCAACTTGCATCGCTTTCGTCATCCCACGAAGTGATGGCAGCCTTGGGACGTTGATGTTCTTGGTGACAGACACCAGGCAAGGGGTTTTTACCTTCCAAACCTCAACACCCTTGTCTGATGGGACACTCGCACGTACTTCTCCCTCCAAGGCTTCAAGCTTCTCGACACCCAAAACCGAGGAGATACCAAGTAATTCAGCAAGCATTGCAGGCAATACGCCAAGTTCAGCGTCAGTTGACTTCGCTCCGCAGATTACGAGATCAAAATCTCCACATTTTTTTATGGCTGCCGCCAAACTCATTGCTGTTGTCAGAAGATCAGAGCCTGTGAGTAGATTGTCTTGAACGTGACATGCTCCACCAACTCCCATCGCCAGAAGATCCCTGAGGGCTTCCTTCGCTGACTCCGGCCCCATTGTGATTGCTTCGATATCTTGTGGTTGGGCAAGCGACAACGCTAATTCTGCAGCATGCTTGTCCAACGGATTTGTTGCTTTTGGAAATCCATCCCTTGCCAGACGACCATCTGATGTGTATCTCCCAATCGGGAACTTTTCAGGGTCTGGAACCTGCTTAACGCATACACATATCCTCATAAATCCTCCACTCTCTCTTTTGCACCATCTTTAACCCTACTATGCTACTGCGAAAACAAATCACAGAAAAGATGCAACTTTTTTAAAATTGATACCTCAACACGATATTCTATACCCATTGTAAAGTCCATATGCACTATAATCAGGCGAGAAAGGAATCCAGGAATCCTTAATTAACTATGAAACCATGAATTTTCCTTTCACAATTTTTCCCTGCACAGTCAAATAATCGATGTTTCTGAAATCACCCGGAATGAAATAGCCAAGATAACAAAGATTACCGCTGGTATATGAATCTGCCACATCACAGTGGTTTGATATGGCAGGATTGATTTCCCTCGCCAATTCAAGAAGGTCGCACACCCCAACTATCGGCGCTTCATGCTTGACGTATTTGCTTTTAGACAAACCATCGATAGAAACTGTCAATCTGGTCATTACAGCTCTTCCATGGTAACTATTACGCAGAAACGGTAGGATTCATTTTTATATCAACTAATGCTGGTAGTATATGCGGTTTAGTCAATTGAACAGAAGGAATTATCACCAAAATGCCCTTCAATCCTAGATTATTGAGTTTTTATCAGATTTTAACCTACGTGTTTGTAGCTCTCTGCATAACCAAAGCCTGCAATAATCACAAAATTTATTTAGGACTATCTGATTTGGTTTTATCAAATTTCGGGTAGATATCCCTTCTAAAACACATTGGATTTGATATCTATTCTCAAAATATGTAAAATGTGTTGTAGAGAGGGGGATGGCATGAGAAAGAGTCTATGGCTTGGAATAATCGGAGCGCTGACGTTTGTTGGTGTACTGGTTGTCAACGCGCTGGCATCAACTGTGGGAATCAATGGATTGAAAACCGGAGAAATCTCAGACACGATAAAAAGTCTATTTACACCAGCAGGATACACATTCTCGATATGGGGTATTATTTATCTTCTGCTTGCCTGTTTTGTTGTGTACCAGCTGCTGCCACTAAACAAAGACAGAGATTTCCAAGAGAAGATTGGATACTGGTTTGCCGTCAGCAATCTGATAAACATCGCTTGGATGTTCTGCTGGCACTACAAGCAGTTTCTACTCTCGCTTGTTGTGATGGTTTGTTTTCTCGTGGTTCTTGGCATCATATATGTTCGCATTAAATCTATTTGTCAGAGAATGAACACCTTTGATAGGCTATTTGTTCAACTCCCGTTTAGCGTCTATATTGGTTGGATATCTGTAGCTCTGATTGCCAACGCATCAGTCGCGCTTGTATACTACGGCTGGGGTGGCTTTGGAATTTCACCATCCATCTGGACTGCTATCATGATTTCTGTTGCCACTCTTCTCTGTCTCTACATGGTTTTTGTTAATGACGAGAAAATCTACCCGCTAGTTATCATCTGGGCTCTTATCGGAATACTTGTTGCCAATTCACAAATTCAACTAATCGTTGTAACCGCGTGGGTTTGCGTTGGTATCACCGCGTTGTCTATTTTTGGTGACATGATTTACAAGGGAAGGAAACAAAGAACCTAGGAAAAACCAAGCACCACACGAGGGGAAAGCAATTCGGATAATCAGTCGACTTTGAACTGACCTTTTACGACCTTGCCACACTTCGTCATGTACTCCACTGGTCTGTAGTAATCTGGAACGTAGTAACCAAGATAGCAGAGATTTCCACTTGTGTGCGAGTCAAAGATGATGCAATGCTCAGACAAATACGGGACTATCTCTCGGGCAAGAGTCACAAGATCCCGCACATTAATTATCGGAGGTTCATACTCGACATATCTGCTTCTTTCGACGCCCTTTATCGACACGGTCACTTTTGTCACTTTCGTCTCCTTTTCTCTACGTGAAAACCACATTTTCAAACAAGTAACCATTCGAAACGACCGTGTGCCGGCAGCTCAAGCTCCGGCAATTCGCAAACACTCCAATCATTCTACTCTCTTTGTCCTCAAGTTTATCAATAATGGCTCTTAGGTCAAATAGATTTTATCTATATATAATGTTGCAATATTATTATTTTAATCTTTATGTTATACATCCAATCGAGGTATATTCTTTTATTCACAAATATTTCTATTACATTTCGTTGATAATTATGGATTAAATATCAGATCTCTTTTTGTCACGATGAGCGTGTATGCCGTTATACATAATTTATAATGATCTCGCTAACCTCAGATTTATGCTCTCACAAAACTCTAGAGCTTTTTACATTTTTCTTTTGCTTTGGACTAATCTGCTTACGAACTCGCTTTCTTAAACGTTTCACCTACATCTAAATTTACCTGTCCCTGAGTTGATAATGCTCACTCTTTTTGAGACTTATACACATCTGATCTTTAACATCCTTCAATCCCAACCCTTTTCTCTTGTGAAGGGAGTAGGGAGAGAAGAATATCTGCCCAAAGGATTAAGAGTCTCAGACAACAATTCTCTTCAAGCCGGATAAATAACCCCAAAAGGATCATTGGTCATTCAAACTCCACAGTGATAAAACCAGCGCTTCTTGTCTCTCAAACGATGTTGCTACACCATCATATATACTGATTCGGTTACCGTCATTATTTTCTAATACCGATTTCTCTACATCGAGAAGCCCATTCGATTCGATTAGAAGAGCTACTTCCTCAAATGAGTTATCTACATTGAACGTTATAAAATCTCTCATCCCATCATAAATTCTACCAATGACATGTTTTTCTTTTATCGGGGCAAAAACTGGAGTCGTTTCATCAGAAGACTTCCAAGGCACAAGATAGGTTACACCATGAAACAGGTCTATGTCTCCGCTTGTTCGAGTTGACTCAATCTCAAACGTTATCTCATCTGTGGATTTTGACATGACCTTCTTCAGAGAGAATGTAGGGCAGGATTTGTATATTGATACGGGGAAGTTCGAATGGTAATTACAAGGCACCAGAGCGATTTTGCCATCTTCCATTTGACTTACTTTGTTTGTGGATGAATGCGCATAGACATCATTTCCATAGGTTATCTTCTGGATTATGTTTCCACTTGTATCATACAAAAACGGCGGAATATAGATGCTGTCACCAAACATCGCCCCCACGTCGTCGTTTCCAAAATCAATCTCTTCTGTGAGTTTATTGCCAGAGAATACAACAACATTTTCTTTGTCCTGAAAATACACTTTATCATCATTCTTTCCAAGGAGCCCCAATTTATCAGCTCTGTATAAAACATTTCCATCCCTGTCAAAAATTCTTTTCTGTGAATACAAGAGGTCATCAACAGACCATATCTCGCTCTCAAATGGCTCAAAATCAATTTTCAAGCTGGACATAAACTCTTGATTGATTGTATTATAGAATTCAACAGTATCTCCTAGTCTAATGATGAAGATATGTTGTGTCTCGTTGTAGGTAATTCCTGTTCTTTGAACATTTTCCCAGACACCTATCTCACTCCAGGTTTCACCATCAAGGCGATACAGCAACAAATCCCCTGAGCCATCCTCGTAATCCTTTCGAAAAAATGTGAATCCATTTTCATTATGAATAATCAATCCATCAACCGGTCTTGGAATCTTGATTGTGGTTTTGTCTTTGTATATTATCGGGCAAAATTTCTCATCGGAACTCTTTGGAAAAACAATAATGTCATTATCCTGTCGTTGTATGTCTATATATCCACGACTGCAGTTTTTGATATCTGGAATAGGGATGTCACGTGAAAAACCATTATCGAGCTTCCCGACGCAAATGGAATCCGCTCCAAAATACCAATAGGTCATGTCATCAATCATTTGCATCGATGTCGGAATCTCTATCTCGGTGACTTTCTTTGAGTTTGTGTTAAAGATATATGCGATTCTGCCGTGATAGAGGATGAAACAGCTGTCCACTGTAGCACTTCTGAACTGATTTTTATCAATTGACTCATATGGCATCACAAACTCAGATTGACCTTCTCTGATATTGATTATCTCAAAATATCCATCAACCTCATGGCAAAGACAAAGATGCTCCCCAATCCTTGCAACCGGTGATATTCTGGATTCTTTGTCTATCTCATAGCTCAATTTCTCAACTTCTTTGCCCTCAAAATCAAAATACTTCAGCTCAATCGCATTATCAGTTTTAAACACCACTGAGAATGAATCATCTGAAATCTCATACAAGTTTCCACCGTCGATGGTTGTTATCAGCTTGAAATCTGGTAGGGAGTAGATACTTCCAAATAGAATTGCGATATCCTTTGAATAGCATAATAGGTTATCATCCCTATAAATCATAAAATCCAAGCTTGCAACAAGCTTTGCATCCTCTATGTCATAAATCTGTGTTTGCTTATATGAGGTGACACAAAAAAGGTCATCAGTCAGTCTAAATATGTGGATTCGCAGTAGCGTTTCAATTTTAATCTCGAAAGACCAGAGGATTGTGCCAGCTGGCGTGAGTCTGTAGATTGAGCCTGTGTTTTTATCATATTGTATGTTTTCGCCGTTTTCATTCAAAAATAACAAGTCACTGTTTGATGAGATAAACTCCAAGCCGTTTGGATAGATGGTATATTTATGGGCATCAGCTCCCAGACTCAACTCCGTGACATACCAGTTTTCCTCGACTTGGTAGATTCTCCTACTCCCCAGGTCGAGTTTTGAGAAACTGTTTGTTCCTATGTCGTATGTTTTGTGGGAATTAAAATCGTCGATATGAATTTTTCCGTTTGTAAATTCATCAATGCTGCTGCAACCAACGCCTGCAATACCAGCATTTAGGTATGGATAACTTGATACCTCCCTTGATGCTGAATTTACATTACCTCCAACCAGTATTGAAGACAGCATAACAACTACAGCTAGAATTCTTGTGTACCTCATTCTTCCTCCAGATTTTCCATGCATTGTCACCTTACCTTTAAAATATATCCCCACGAAACCCAACCGAGATACCTAAGCAGCGTTTTTTTCACATCAGTGTCTAAACTCTCACTACTCACTTTGCATATCCTCAAACGTACTTTTTTTCTTAGAGCTCATTTGTTTATGCCCCTTTATTCATCTATATGCCATAGGGTCAGCACAATTGCCTTCTGTTCATCAAGATTCATTATTTCTCCATCAAAGAGTGGTCGTTTAAGCTCGTCGATATCTGATAGTTCGGAATTTGCGACATCGAGGAGACCGCCACTCTGAACCACAAGGGCGAAGTATTTGATACCTGTTGGGTTTTCTGAGTTTGCGTACTTGACCTCAGGATTGAGGTATGTTGATTCGGAATTTACCTTGTTAGAATCAATATTTGTCAGATCAAATGAAATCCTTTGTGTCCCACCAGGTGGCAATGAGTTCAAATCAACAGTAGCAACAGTCTTTGATATTGGATTTGGAACTGCTGATTCCTGACTTCCGATATTCCAAGCAAAAATGGTCGCATAACCACTAAACGGGGTGAAAATATCATCAGTTCTTTTTATCTCAAACTCAATCGAGTCAATCGTTGTATCAACTTGCCTGATTGAAAATGTCGGACATTCCTTGAGTTTGACATATGCTCTTGTTGGTGTGTCGAAGTAGCTGTTTAAAATCTCAAACCTGGACTCGTCTTCACTTGGGCTGGAATCTTGGGATTCACCGACCTTGATGCCCGTGTTTTGGATATAATCACCCGAAAGATTGTAGACTCTTCCACCCACATACACCCTATCGCCAGAGATAGTGATTGGAGTTTCTTCGTTTGAGACATTCAATCCAAAGGTAGTTGTCTCTTCTGTTTTCAAGTCATAACTTGACAAGATTCCATCCACGTTTGCAAACCAAACCACTCCACCTGAAATATCTTTGAGATAACCATCAATCATACTGAATTTGCAGTTTGTGCTGTTATAAACCGCTGTCTTGCCTGCTCGACCAAGAATTAAGTGTGAATCAGTCGTTTTAACAATATCCTTCTTCAATCCATTTTGAAATGATTGAGTCATGGAATGCGTGCCAACAAGGGTGTCGGTGAATTTATCAATAACAATTACCTGGTCTGTGATTTCCTTCTTCGAATAGTCAATTCTTGAACTCACCAGGAACAGACAGCTATCATTTGCTACAATTTTGTTGGAGTATAAGGCTTTCTCAAATACCTCAAGCGACTCAAAAACAACTTCCTCTACGTCACCCGTCCTTGTGTCGATGGATATGTAGTTGTTTGTCTCTGTTGGAATGTAGATAATTCCACTATCACAGCACCAATCTTCAATACTTCTAAGTTTTTCCTCAAAGATGTGCTCATATGAAAATGATGACTTATATGAGCCAATCGGTTGTCTCTTTATGACCACTTTCGTTGTCTTGTCACTCCTGTTGTATTTTGAATTTACCGAGATTATTGAATTTCCATCTGAGTAGAATTTATCGGCATCATTCTCAATAATTGTGGTTGGTGATGAAAGTATGTTGAAGTGTGAATCAAGAACAGATGCGGTGAATGTGTCTGTTGAATAGGCATGTTGTGGACGAATTGTCTGTTTACAGGTATCCATTTCAAGCATGGAGGTCTCAAGAGAAGAGCTGCCAATCACAAACTCTCTGACAACATCCCCGGTGTTTGTATCAAGCTCAAAGATTCCATTTGAAGTCCTGATAAAGCAACTTTCATCTCCTGGAAAAAAGGTTGCCTTGAGTCCGGTCATCTCAAACAGGACTTTCTTTGTCATATCAAATAGTTTGTATGTTGTACCACCTCCGCAATAGAACACCTTATCATCTACTGTTCCCAGGATTGCATCAAATTTGGAAACTGACTCCAAATCCTCTTGAGGCAGCATGTCTATTGGAATCTCATCGACCTTGTTCCCCTGAAAATCAAATCTTCTGATTGTGTGGGACAAATCAGGTTCTCTTGTGATGCACTCGATGTAGTCCTTCTTGATGCAAAACACCTCGGTTTTCTCAACTGGGGTATCTTTCATACCGAGTAAGTCATATCTCACAAAATCATCTGCATTCACAACAAACAGGTTGGTTGCAATGACTTTTCCATTTATCTCTGGAGTTCTGCAATTGCTTTCATTGTTCCAGAGGACATCTCCTGTACTTATCCTGAAAAGCTTTTTTTGCACCATGACGAGGTCGGCACTCAGGAATTGCACGCGTGGATAGCGTTCTTGATACCCGACATCAATCGTAAGAAGTGTGTTCCCTGCTTCTGTGCCTACAATATCAATCGTCTCTCCCTTGTTGATTGCTGCCAATTTGAGATACGGATCATAAGCAACCACTGAGATATCTTGAATCTGTGTTATCCTACCACCCTCATAAACCAGGTGGTATTTATTACCCCCATAATCTGAGTATATCCTGTCATACGAGATGTCATTCAGATTAACCGCTGAGGACTCAGTGAGATACTGAAATCCTGTAGTGTCTGGGATATTCTTGCTTGCAAAGGAGTAGAGTGGAAGAAAATCCATATCAATAAGTATTTCTCCGCTTTGTCTTTTCTCACTCGGATAATATGTGTCCGGAAAAACAGCAACACTTGCTGCAAATTGGTTGAGTTCGCAAGGAAGTTGTGGATTTGTACACTCGTTTTCAATCCCAACAGAAACACTGCTTTGAGTCAGAATAAGACAAAAAAGAATGACACCTATTACATAAATAATCACAGTTTTTTCATAAAACCTCGACTCCTTGCATCTTTCCCTTACTCATTGATTCCCCACACCGTCAGCACTACTGCTTTTTGCTCATCGAGGCTCATTATTTCTCCATCAAAGAGTGGTCTCCCTTTTGTGTCGATGTTTGACAGTTCAGAGTTCGCAACATCGAGGAGTCCATTCGATTCGATAACCAGCGCAAAGTATTTAAGTTCATCTTGTTGGATGTTGTTGTCTCCTGATGCGAGTTTCTCCAAGTCACTATGTGTGAGGACAGACTCTCTATCAGGAATTGATAGTGTGATTTTCGTTGTCATACCTGGGATGAGAGGGCCAATTGACATCCTCTCCCCTAAGTCTTTGTGATAAGCTGGGGCTGCCAGCTCATATTCAAGCTTTGTTTGATATGGTTTTGGTTTCTCGTCCCAACCAACAAGATATGCCTGACCCTCTAAAAGGTTTGCCTGCCTATCATCTCTTGTCATGATCAGCTCAAATGTTGCCTTGTTTGGGTAAGGATTATCTAGCCTTTTGATGGAGAATGTGGGACAGGGGGAAAGAGATGATGCAAACGCATTGTTGAATCGACCTTCCCTGCAAAAGAGAATATTGCCAACAGCAGTTTTATCTATTGGATACGGGAATTTCTGAAGTGGTGTGCCTGTTACATCCAAAATGGCTTTGTTGGAAGAATAATGGTTACCAAGTTTGTGAAAGCTGTTTTGCTCATTGCCATATTCTGACAAATCTCGCCAATCACAAATCTCGACACATCCTGTCTTTTTATCACTTGTAATTTCTCCTGTATCAAGATTCATAAAAGAGATTGAATCTGATTCGGAAAAGTAAAATACTCTATCACGAGCATATAGAGGAAATCCTTTGAATTCAAAGGTTTTGTTGTTTGTTGTGTCAATTACTGTGTTATCTACTATCAAAACATCACTAAACACATAAAAATCTTGGGTATACTCTGCTGTCTCATATTCAAGACTGCCATCTGCTAGACCGAAGCACTTTGTCCACGTGTCCCCTCTGCACCTGAAGGTAACAATGATGTGTTTCTGATTATATTTGAAGGTTAGATCGTAATGCGCTGAAAAATCTTGCCTCCATCTTGTCCCACCAATAATCAATTCATAATCAGTATCAAAAACACCCCGTTTGATAATCCCAAATGATGGATTAATAACATAGATAAAACCATCTTGATAGAAATAATCACAATCATCACTATCACAGAGTTTTCCAAGATAAACTTCTTTATATGGAGAATTGCTCCCCAATTTATGAAATCTCAGCGTATGCGAAATTGTCTCAGAATGATTCGAATCTATGTGGTACACAGTCTTTGGTTTGATTGTTACAACTGTAGCTGAATCATGCATAAAAATCTTTTGTTCGGTACTTCCAAGCACTGTCCTTGTGCAAGGCATTATCTTTCCGTCAGCGCCAATCTCGAATAGCTCATAATATAGTTCCATCTCATCGGAATAGAACTGTCGAAGTTGAAAAGTGTGACCATCAATTTCCAAAACTTCTGCATTTTTAGGAAATACTTGCTGAGTTGTGATTGAGAGGGTATCCAGATTGATGACGAGATAACCAGAGTTTCTTTCTAGAATGTAGTTTTCGTCTTTCCGTGTGCTTCTTGTGAAGCCCTCATGGTTGAGATCGAATCTTTTTAGAACTCCCCCTGTTCTCATATCAATAATCTGTAACTGATTCTCAACAGAAAAATGGCAAACCGCGAGGTGTTTGTAGGTGGTGTCTATGTAGTACAAATCAGAATTGTATTCAACAGGAAAGTTGTACTCCTCAAATGGCACAAAGAACTTGTCACACCTTGTGATTTTTTTGGTGCTCCCATCTGTACATGCGGGATACTCATAGTAACAATCACAATAAACCTCGATATAGTCTTCATAAAACTCAAAGCAAGAACTTGTATCCAGCTCAAAACTCCCAACTATCCTTTTTTCACCTACATCAAAGATGAGATTGGCATCTCGAATGTAAATCATTCCAAATGCGACATCTATTTCATCATTTGAGATTGCATCAATTTCCTCGATAAGCTCCCCACTTGCCAAATCAATAATCGAGGTTTTATCATCTATATGCAGGAATAAAACATCATCATAAACATAAATTACTTGGATGTAGTATCCTTCTTTTGCGGTTTTTCGGCTATATACAATCTCTTGTGTCTCTAGATTATAAATATTGATATGGCTGAATTCATCATATTTTGCATCACTTATCAATACTAAATATTGACCATATCTAGTCATTCCACTTGTCGAGATTTCCGATGTTTCACTTATATAACTCCACCACTCCCCTGGCTTTGTACGAAGCTCCATCCCACAAATATCTGTCACATAATCCGTTCCGTCATACCATGTGAGAGGACTGATGTCAGTGTAGTGAACCAAATCATCATCAATGCGTCTGTATCTTTGAATCTCTGAGTCTGAGAAAGTGTACTGCCCAGCTAGGTAGGAAAACCCAGAGGGGAGGAATGGTGCATTGGGATTTATTGCTCCTGTACCACTTTGCATGCCCACGATAACCACAAGGAAAATCACTAGAAACAGAAAGGTATATTTCCTCATACCCATCTCCATTTTAATGCCATCTACATTTAAAGCCAAACAACGAGGTACCTTTTTTCATTCTTCAATATTCCATACCGTCAACACCAGAGCCCTTTGCTCATCGAGGCTCATTATCTCCCCACCAAAGAGTGGTCTCCCTTTTGTGTCGATGTTTGACAGTTCAGAGTTCGCAACATCGAGGAGTCCATTCGATTCGATAACCAGCGCAAAGTATTTAAGTTCATCTTGTTGGATGTTGTTGTCTCCTGATGCGAGTTTCTCCAAGTCACTATGTGTGAGGACAGACTCTCTATCAGGAATTGATAGTGTGATTTTCGTTGTCATACCTGGGATGAGAGGGCCAATTGACATCCTCTCCCCTAAGTCTTTGTGATAAGCTGGGGCTGCCAGCTCATATTCAAGCTTTGTTTGATATGGTTTTGGTTTCTCGTCCCAACCAACAAGATATGCCTGACCCTCTAAAAGGTTTGCCTGCCTATCATCTCTTGTCATGATCAGCTCAAATGCAACTTTGGTTGGGTCAGGATTATCCAGCCTTTTGATTGAGAATGTGGGGCAGGGGGAAAGAGATGTGGCGATGGCGTTATTGGCAAAATTATCAGAAAAAACTGTACCGCCTGAAACTGAATCAACTTCAAAAGGGAAATCCTGAACTGGAACACCGTTTGGATCAAGCACTGTGCGGTTGGATAGGTAGTAGTCGCCAAGCTCATAGAACTTCATAAACTGCCTACCATATGTGGAGTTTTCCACCCATTCTGCATAAATCCCATACTGTTCGTTGTTGTTTGTGGTCTCTCCTGTTTCCAGGTTCAGTAAATAAATCGAGTCCCCAAAGGTATAAAGAAACACACCATCTTTTACATATAGCGGGTTGCCTTTGAACTCATACTCCCTGCCTTCGCTTATTGAATAAACGGTTTGGTTGACTGTTATCGCATCATCAAAAAGGAAGTAATTGCTGGTGAATTGGTCGGTTTCAAATTCGATGTGACCATTACCAAGATCGAAGCACCTCGTCCAGGATGCATCACTTGATCTGAATGAGATGATGATATGTTTCTCGTTGTGTTTTAGTGTTAATTCTACCATGTGTGGTTTGGTAGGGTATTCAATCCAACCCTTACAAAGATTTATTGTCTCTGAGGAGTTTGATATATCAATCTTGCTCACCCCATATTGTGGGTGGACGGTATATATGAAGCCATCTTCGTAGAAATACTTGTTGTAACCATCAAACACAATTGGTGCTATCTCTGTTTCTTTGTAATGTTTTTCGCTCCCCAGTTTGTGGAATCTAAGATATCCTTTAGTGGGCTGTAACCTATTTGCATCATCATCAAATTCTGCCTCAAACCGAATGGTCATGGCTGTCGATTCATCAATCATGTAAGCTCTTGTTATGTCAGAACCTAGGACAGTTCTTGTCCTGGGTATGAGTTCACCTCGGTAATTCAATTCATACAACTCATACGACCAGTTGTTATTGGCATCAAGGAATGTTCTTTTCTGGTATATATTACTCCCAAAGGTAAGTAACTCTGCTTTGTTGGGATATGCAAAATGGTTTTCCAAGGCTACCAACTCAAGATCAACCACGCATAGACCAGATTCAAGCCCCACAATCAGCTTCGAATTCTTTATATCAAATCCCTTGATAGAGTCTTTTGGCACTTCCATTTCTAACACTTTTTGGCTGTTTGTCATGTTGTATATCTCGATTGTGCTTCTCACAAAATTTGTGCAGACAGCTAAATGCTTATATGAGCAATGGAGGGCGTATTTTCTTATGTCATACTCCACATCAAATTCAAACTCCTCATATGGTTCAAAATATTTGTCGCACCTTGTGACCTTCAGTTTTGTTAGGTTGTAATTGTCCCAGGGTTGAGAATAACAATACAGCACCTCAATATAATCATCCCTGAATCTATAGAAACCACGCTCTCCAGGAATCTCATAATTCTTTACGACACTCTTGGTTTTGGGGTTGATTATGATTTGGTCTGGTTTTGCATACAGCAGACCATAGTGTTCCTCAATATCCCCCAGGGAGGTACGCTTCAGGTTGCAAACAAGCTCTCCTGTTTCCAAATCAATAACCTCACTCACACCATCAATTACTAGGAAGATTAGACCATCATAAATCCCCATATTCCGTGTCGCTGTCACAACATCTTTGGATTTTCTACGATAGACAAGTTTGTAAGTTTTTGTATCTATTACCGTTATGTAATCATATTCACCAACCATATTGTCCTGTACATAGACAATGTAGTCTTTTGATTTGGAAAGACCCAATCCAAGTGTACTAGCTGTTTCACTTGTATAACTCCACCTTTCCATAGGCTTTGTGCGAAGCTCCATGCCTAAAACATTTGTCACATGGTCAGCCCCATCAAACCATGTGAGAGGGCTGATGTCGGTGTAGTGAATCAGGTCATCATCAATGCGTCTGTATCTTTGTGTTTCTGAGTCTGAAAAGGTGTACTGCCCAGCGAGGTAGGAAAACCCAGAGGGGAGGAATGGAGCGATAGGACTCGCTGCTCCTTTGCTATATTGCATGTCTAATATTCCTGCAAGAAAAAACACAATAATCAAAATGAATAGCTTCCTCATACTATCCCCTCCCTTTTTGTAAACAATCTTTTTTTGAAACTGTTGACGTACCAAAAAAACTTTGAAACACAGTTCTTTGTTTGCTTTTCATACTCAGTCTTCACTCACAATTTTGTATGTCCCATATTTAGCATCAAAGATGAACTTTGATACATATTCACTTTTTGAAATCATCTCAAATGTGTAGTATCTGGGGTCATCTGTTGGTTTAAGTGTGCTGATATCAAATGTTAGTTTCCTATCATACCTTACCACATTGCCAACTGAGATGCACTTTATTCTGTCTGACTCGCACCTGCAGAGTAATCCATAGGGAGTGTGAAAAATATCCTTTACTCCATACTTCATCGGTGAGATGAAGTAATCAAAAGGCTCCTCTGACAGGTTTGCTTTATTGATAGCCCTAATTCTTATAGCTTCGCACTCATTGTCATAGTCTATTGTGAGGTGGTGTATGAAGTATTGTGTTTCTGATTCTGTTGTTTCAAGATCACTGTAGAGAGCTACATCAAGTTGCCACAGGATATTAAATGAACCCTTTTCAATACAGTATAAACCGCCTTTGTCCAGGCAGAGAATTTTGTCTTCGTAGTTATAAACTTTTGGATATCTCGTGAATCTTTTAAACAGTTTATTGCCTGTTCTCCAGTCGAAAAGGAAGATATGCCAGTTCTCCCTAACCATGAAAATATTTTCATCAAGAATAGTAGCCTGTTGTGTCAAAAGCTCTGGGCAGTATGGTTCAAACTTTACCGATTCAATTAGTTCTCCGTCACTATCGAGTTTTGTTAGGATAAATAGATCAGTCTTGCTGAACTCGTATATTCCTTGCGCTTCTTTTAGGCTTGTTATCCATATTTGGTTGTTGACCTCTTTTGCATTTATATGGGTTTTTGTCGTGAATTCGTATGTTATTCTTTCTTCTTTGGCGTTCACAACAATATACTTGTTCTCAGTTGAGCTGACATATTCATAGAATATGAAGACGTTTGAATCATCTGATACAAATACCTGTGTTCCATAAGAATTAAATTCATACCTGATATCACCTGTATAGATATCTTTGATACTCACTATACCTACTGATTCACCACTTCTTTTAGATGCTATACTAATGACTATTACACCCTTTTTAATGGTATCTGGCTGGGCATAAACATTGACACTGTCGTCCTTATTTATTGTCTCCGACCAAAGGATTCCGTCTTTTGTCAACACAGCTATTTGATAATCTTCTCTGTGAAGATATGTCGACTGTGTTTCAAAAATCATGACTGGTTCTCCACCAACGAGTCCAAGCTTGTTACACTGCAACTGAGGGTCAACAAGTGAAACATCAAGCTCAAACAGCTTCTCAGAGCCATCAACACTCACTCGTCTGAAGCAATATTTGTCTGGATTGGTTTTAAAATCATAGAACAGCACATATTCATCCTGGCATAACACTACCATTTCATTTGTACGAGTTTCAACAATTCTCACCAATTCACAATTTTCAACATGCCTTACGTAGACATACTGGTTATTTGACTCTCTCTCATGATTAGGAACGATGAAATACATATAAGGTAGTGTGCTATCGAGTGAGTAAGGGTGAGGGAGTAAGTATTTTGATTCGACTATGTCTGTTTCATAGGTTTTCAAAGCAGCAACATCCACAGTAGAAAGGGGGTAAAACATGACAAAACAGAAAAGTAACACCCTAAACGCCACGAACCTATTGATTTTTTCTTTTTTCATTGCTCTAACTCCCAAATTGTAATCACGACCGCTTTTTGCTCATCCAGGCTTATCGGTATTCCATCAAACTGGGGTCTTTCTGTCGTGTCAATGTCTGAGAGTACTGACTTGTTGGTGTCGAGTAATCCATTTGATTCAATCATAAGGGCAAAGTATTTTGACCCCTGAGTGTTCGTGTCGGTATTGTCGCTTGGGTGGAAGATGGCTGAGTCAAAAGGTGGCGTCTCAATCTCAACGACTTGACTTGTTCCAGGTAGAAGTGGCCCAACTTTCACAGGCGGGGTAGCGCTTCTGCCAATGATTGGTGGACATGGCACAAATTCATATCCTTTGCTTGGGTCACCTTTGTCAATCTGCCCTTTGCACTCTCCCCATGGAATTAGGTGAATGGTTCCACTCCAGGGCTTTGTTTTGACTGGATTGGTCGTCACAACAAACTCAAATGCCAAGTGGTCTTTCTCCCTTGGTTTGACTCTTTTGATAGTGAAGCTGGAACAGCTCTCAAACTTTGTAACAAGGTTTATTGTTGGTTTGTCTGGTTGTCTTCTGTTCTTGGGGAGTCCATAGATTTTCCCATCAACTTCTGCCATAACCCACTTCTTCTCATCAAAAAACAAACTCTGTATGTCCTCATTCTCTGTTATCAAAACATTGTTGTCAGATTCTTTATTGATGTTCTCATTCAACACAATCTGTCTCGACCAAGGAATCACCCCAAGATTATCTGAGAGTTTGTATTCGTGGGAGATGTAGTCATTAATTGGAATTGTCACATAAATGCCGTCTTCACAGGCTTTTGTGTAGCTGGTATGAGGGAATCGAACCACCTTTTCGACTTCGAGGGTGTTGTAGTTGATGATTTCGTAGTGGGTTAGATACTGGTGGATGTAAACATCATCGAATATGTGATAGGGGAAGTAGTGGTCAGACTTTCTTGAAGAAAGCACGTTACCATCTCTATCCAAAATTTCCACGTATATCCCGTTTTCAAAGCCTGAAGTGTTTGGATCATTGACATTCTCATCATGCCAATACAAGGTGATAAACCTGTCAGGAGTCGCGTGCAAAATCGAAACTCTGTCCTTGTCTCTTTGAAAGTGGATGTCTCCTTTTTCTATGATTTTGCCATCATAGCCAACGCGAACATAGTCTGGATTGTAGTCCTCAGTTCGAGGTGTAATGTGGCAGCTTGTTAGAAATTCTATATAATCATCGAAAAAGAAAACCTTTCTGTGGAACTGCGATAATCCAAGATTGGAGATGTCAACTATTTCTTCTGTTTCAAGGTTCATGATTGCATATTTACTAACGATGTGTTTATCATCATATTGAACAAAGATATCAATGAAACTGTTATAGAGGAATTCCTTCTCGAAGATGATTTCATCCTCAACATAATCAAAGATATAAAACATGGGTTCTTGTCTTAAGACCGCGTACCTTTCATTAACTACGTCCAGAAGTCCATTTGTGTAAAAAGTTCTATACCTTTCGTTGTTAAATTTTGAAAACTGGGAGAGTTTTTTATGGGTTGAAATTCTATAGAAAGTAGTAATATTAGTATTTTTCTCGACTGCACATAACACATCATGGTTTAAAAACATTTTGAAAAAATAGCTATCACTCACAAATGAACCAACATTTAAAACACCCTTTGCATCAATTTGAAAGTAATTTCTGTTGAATAAATCAAAAAATTTGTCAAATCCATAATCCCTTTGATACGAACCATAATATCCCAAGCAATCGTACATATACTTCCCTTCAATTGGATTATTCTCAAAAAACAACTCACAGGTGTCTTCAGTTCCCTGGGACTGATTGCCAGGTGATATTATCTTTGCACCAAAAACCTCCGATTGCACAGGCAGAATCGGATAATCAATTTTTGAGTCATCTGCCACCAAATCGGCTGAAAATCCAATTGTTACGAAGCAGACAAACAGAGCTACCGCTGTGCTTCTTGCAAGAATTCTCATTGTCTTTTCATGGATATATTTCATTTGTTTACCCTCCATGTTGTCAGTGAAACCGCTCTTTGTTCATCCAGGCTTATCGGTGTTCCATCAAACAATGGTCGCTCTTTTGCATCAAACTCCATCAACTCAGAATTCCTTGTGTCCAATAGTCCATTTGATTCAACAATCAAAGCCATGTATTCTAGCTCCTTTGAAGCATCATCCGAAATCATCGAACTCTTGTCTGGGGCATCAAATGACAATACAGTTTTTGTTCCTGGTAAAAGCGTAAATTCAATGGGGTTTTGAAGTTTTGCATACTTTGGCGCAGTTGGTAGACTATCCACACTATCCCAGGGAATCAGGTATGCTCTACCCCTCAGCACATCGAAGTATCCATCGTCTCTGGTTGACTCAACCTCAAACCCTACCTTATCTGGTTCTGACTTTTCGAGCTGCTTAATTGAGAATGTTTGACAAGGCTCAAGTCTTGCGAGAGTGTTGCCAAAGTTTGCAACAACCTCCCACTGCCTTGATTGGACAATCAGGTAATCGTCGCACTCCTTCAGAAAATAAAACGGACCTAATCCCTGCTGAATTATCTCATTTAAGTGATTTACGATGTAACCGCCATAATACACACAATCTGAGAATTTATTCTGGCAAAAAGACTCTCCAAATCTCTCCTCGAGATAGGATAGGGTATCATCCCCTGAGTCTGATTTTGCCTGAGGTAAAAAACTTGAGCCGTCAGTTACAACAAAAGCTTCGGCTGGGTCAAGGTTCAGCATATCATCAACTGGATATGCTCGGAGTTTTGCATCATTTTTTACTCCATCTGGATATAGAGCACAAATATTATTACCATCCCTTATTATTGCGGGTTTACCTGAATTGCATTGAAGACGATACATCCCAACCTCTCTTGTGTCATGCATAATCTCAAAGAGTCCGTTTCTGCCCTGAAGTGTTATCGATTCATCGTCGATATCGACAACACCACAATAGGTGTAGGTCGAGAATGGAATGATGTATTCATCAAAGTCAGATAGATTCACAACTCTCAAACCAATTGCCTTCATCGGAACCACTTTGTCTCTTATGTGGGTGACGATGTAGTTTTCTGAGGTATCAATAATCAATTGATACCCGACACCAAGAGCTTCCAATGGAAATTCACTGATGAGATTTCCATCGAGATCAAATCTTGCCAGTTCCGTTTTCAAATTTTCATCAAGGTAGCAAACATCAAAGAATTTATCGTGAATTATGGTTTTACCCGCTTTGTTGCCCTTGCAGTTATCTGGAAACTCAATTGTTTTGACTTCTCCAGAATTCAGGTCGACAAGGTGGTCTCGATATACAAGGAAATCATCGGAGTCACCAAAGGTTGACTTAAATCCTGGAGTGTAGTCATCAAGAACAAACTGAGCTTTTCTGAAGTTGTAGAGCTGTTTGCCTCTACTGCCGTAGGTAAAAGCAAAAGTTCTTGATACTATCTGAACATTTTGTCCAAACATATCAGGTTGAGGGATATCAATCTCTCCGATCTTGCCAAGTGTTTCTGTGTCATAGACTTGCAACATACCGTCTCTGGGGAATGATATAATACCTAGGTGGGGGTAGGACATTGTGCCACTGCCTAAAAAACTGTCCATAGCATCGTTTGTCATCTGAATCGAATGGGTTGGGGTTGAGTCGTCTTTGTGAGCAAGATACTGCGCATCCAGGAACACTTGTGTGTAGTGGTTTTCTCCATCTACTATGTCAATTCGTTTTCCAGGAAGAAGTTCTTCGGTAACTCTCAAATCGCCATCAACAACATAAAACTCGGTAGCTGTCGCTCCCGCTTCTCTGTTTCTGATTGGTTTTCCAACCACCCAATCTTGTCTGATGCAAGGGGCAGTAGATGCATAGGCAGAAAAGGTCTTGCTTAAGGTGGGCAGGATGGGCAACAAATCAAGCATATCAGATAAACTATAGCTCATCCCAAGACAGGCAAAAACAACCCCTAAACAAAGAAAAATGGCAGCCACTTTTTTCATTTGCTCTCCTATGGTGTAACTACCTTATAAATTCAAAGAAGGTTTAGCTTAGATAAATCCCTCAAACGGAACCCCACTGTTAGACCGCCCAGATTCAACAGAAAATGCAGACAACAGAAGCACTAGGGTTAACAGAAATCACTCAAGGATAGCGTGCCTATACTCCCCACTCCCAAGGTCAATCTCGGTAGCAAATGTCTTCTCGTCTGGGTCAGACTGGCTCATCCACTCCATGTAGAATGTCACACCATCAGGATAGAGTTTGTAGTTTGTCACAATGAAGTCACCCAACTGGTGAATCTCAAGTATTGGTTCTTCAAGTCCTATTCCAAAGAGTCTGATATCTCTGTTTTTGTAGATGCTTGGGACAATCAACACACCGAGTTTCGTAGGCACAATAAGGTCGTATGAGTCAACTCCCGGGATGTTGTACTCATACAATTCGGACACATCAAAACGTGCATCATACACCTTCACCTTCAGATCATATGTGTTTGTTGTGTTGTTTGGGAACCTGTAGGCTTGGTAGACCAAACCATCATACTCATATCTCTCATATTGAATTGGTTTGGAGATTGGCACCTTCCATTTTGGTTTGAAGGTGTTGAAGTCGAGGCAGGTCAGATAGCCCAGGTCGTTTCTGCATATCACTAGGTCATCTTTTATTTCCACGTAACCCAGTCCTCCACCACCAACCTTAAATGCCTGTGGTTCACTCTCCCAAATGATTCTACCATCTCTGATATCAACAGCTTGGAAGACTTTTTTGTAGTAATTGGGATAAACAAAGATGTTGTCTTTTAAAAATGCACCTTGTTCGTATGTCCATGGAGTTGAAGTGATCCTTTTATCATCAAGACTGAGCTTATAATGATTTACTGAAGTTTCATATCCACTATAGATGGAAACATCTAAATTAATAAGTGGGGTTTCTTCATATGTTCGATTATTAATGTCTATTATGACAGTATTTCCACTATCAATCCGTATAATACGTCTTTTGTAAATGGTTTCTTCCTCTAGTATAAAATCATTTTGGATTTTCTTCACAATATTGTCGAATACTATGAAGGATTCTGTATTACCCGTGATTTTTGATAAAACTGTGATATTTGTATCCATTGCCTTGATATCAAAGATTTCATCAAGAACAAATTCATCATAACCTGTTCTTGGATCAATTAACTTTGTCTTGTCATTTTCGATAATCCAAAGGGGGTCATTGTTTCCGAATGTCTCAAATGAGTTATTTCGACGTAATTTTGCATTTTTTTCCCAGATGATTTGACCCTCTTTTACAGCCCGGATTGTTCTTTCACCAATATTTTTGAATGTAATGTATATTGGCTCACTATCTATAACAACATAGATTACCGGATCGAGCTTCTTGGATACGATAGAACCATCAAATATATGAAATATGTAGATCAGTTCTTCAGAATCTCCACCGCTTGTGGTAAACATAACCCTATCATCAAATAGAAATATACCACTCCCTGCATTATCTGGTATATCGCCTGCAAATATCAGCTTAAATGTCTCAAGGTCTCTGACATGGTATTTTGTCTTGTCTGGAGAGATGAATAACTCGATTGGCTTGGTTGAGAGGTTGTAGGCGGTCGTGTAGGAATAGCTTCCACCCATATCCACTTGAATATTTTCTTGTCCGGACAAACTTGGCAGCTGGAATAGGCCAAACAACACCAGAACACAGACAGTTAAACTAGCATACTTTCTCATTCATTCCCCCTAAAGGTAAGTACAAAAATTGTAAATCATGGTTCAGAAAAAAGTTCAATGGGAATAACAGTGAACAAAACCCCATTATAAAAACTATTTTCTTACTCTAACATTTTCATGACAACCATTAACTTGACATTATTATTTTTGTCAATATCATGTTGGTATACCCCCTGGGGGTATTAAAAAGGAGGTAACATGGCAGACAAAGCGACCATCGTCGTTTTCTCAGGAGACCTGGACAAGGTCCTTGCCGCATTCATCATAGCAACCGGCGCTGCTGCGCAAGGGATGGATGTCACAATGTTTTTCACCTTTTGGGGCTTGAATGCCATCAAAAAAGATAAGGGCCCAATCAAAGGCGCAAAGAATTGGATGCAGAAGATGATGGGTATGATGAACCGTGGAGGCGCATCAAGACTCCCCCTCTCCAAATTCAATATGGGTGGCATGGGCAAGATGATGATGAAGAAAATCATGAAGTCACAGAATGTCACAACACTCCCAGAGCTCATGGAAGCAGCCATTGACCTCGACGTCAAGCTGTGGCCGTGTAAGATGAGCATGGATGTCATGGGTGTGGGCAAAGAAGACCTCATTCCAGAGACTGGTAATCCCGTCGGGGTCGCAGCCTACACGGCAGAAGCCGCTCAGTCGAAACTGAATCTCTTTATCTAAAGAGTCAAATAAAATAGGAGGATAGCGATGGATTTTGATGTAGAACTTGACACTTTGGGAAAACAGTGTCCGATTCCGATTGTAAAGACTGCCAAGAAGATGAAAGAGCTTGAGGTTGGACAGGTTCTCAGGGTTCTCTCAGACGACGAAGGAATCAAAGAAGACATGCCAGCCTGGGCCAACACCACTGGGAACGAATTCCTTGGCATTGAGGAAGAGGACGGAATGTACATCTGCTATGTAAAGAAGGTCACTCAGTGAAGATAGGCTTCCTGGTATTGATGACACCCTACACCTATCAAAATATCGACACCGCAATCGCTCTTTCTGAAGCTGCTCTCGATAAAGGACACGAGTGTCAGATTTATCTCTACATGGATGGAGTAATCGCTGCTTCTAGTCAGATAAAGCCCGGCAATGACAGACACATCGGAGATAAGCTACAGAAGCTCATAGCCAGAGGTGTGCAGGTCATTCCATGCAGCGTCTGTTGCAATTATCGTGGAATGCTCAAAGACCAGACCGCAGAAAACATCAAACAGTCGGGACTTGCAGCACTCGGTCGAATGGTCGATAACTTTGACCGCGTCATCACTCTTGGAGCGTAAATCATGGCACCAAAAAAAGTAGCTATTGTTGTATCAAAACCACCCTACGGCACAGCCTTCATGGGTGAGGGCTTCAGGGCAGCCATGGGCTTGCCGGCAGTTGGACTTGAGACAAGCGTTGTTCTTGAGGGAGACGCTGTCTTTGCCCTTCTTAAGGACGCCAATCCAAAGGAAAACCTCGACATGGAGAGTTTAGCGCAAGCTTTCGCCTCCTTTGAGGACTTCGGATTTGACCTATATGTTCACGGCCCATCGGTTCGGGACAGAGGTCTGTCCTGCAAGGAATTGATTGCGTGTCAGCCACTTGAGGATTGCGAGTTTAAGATGATGCTCCGCGATCAGGATGCAATATTGAGGTTCTAGCGTTATGTACGGAAAAAGAAAAAGAATGATGATAATGCTTCTGAAGTCGCCATGGTCTTGTGATCTTGAATCACTCAGGGTCAAGAACGCCATGCCAGACGACGTGGTAGTGTTTGTGCAGGATTCTGTTCTTGGCGCGACAAATCCACCAGAGAAGTTCCTTCAACTCATCAGAGACAAGCAGACAGAGGGCGTTAGATTCTATGCCTCAAAGAACGATTGCCAGGCAAGAGGATTGGCACCCATCGACGGTGTTGAGCTTGCAGATTATGGGAAAATCGTCGACCTCATCTGCGAATGTGAGTTGTCATACTAGTTTAGCAAATTCCACCTTTGGTATACTCCAGTTGTTATTTGTGTACATGGGTGCGTGATTTTTTAACCTCCTCACGCACCCAACCCTCTTTCTAGGTTTTGAAAGTAGAAAAAAGGATGCAAGCATAAGCGTCAAAGAGTGCACAACGTCTGACGGCGCCGCATCTGACACGACACCAAAGCCCCAGGAGAAATCTCTTGGGGCTTTTTAACTTGCTTGATAACAATACCTCGACGCGGATACCTTGGTTAATACCACAAAACCAACATCACCTAAGTATGCCGCACACATGATCTGAATTTTGACCCATAAACCCAAGTGGGAAAGCATTTGCAATCCAATTCTGATTTATACGGCACTAATAACACCACTTGCGCCACCTGCAATCTCACCAACAATAGACGCACTCGTATATCCAGCTTCTCTTAGCGAGACAAGACAGGCGTCGACCTTCTCTTTGCTAATAAAAGCAAGAAGTCCGCCAGATGTTTGAGCATCACACAGGATATTCAGCCACTTCGGATCAAGCGACGGAGACAATGTAAGTTTGCCATCTGTTTTATCGACATTATGCTTTAGAACAGGGCAGGCATAGTTGTTAGCCAACTCGTCGACCCCACTCAGCAATGGAACACCTTCTATCCTTATCACAGCTGATTTTTTTGATTCTTCCAACACCTCAAGCAATGTTGCGGCAAGTCCAAATCCTGTGACATCAGTGCAACACTTGCAACCATGTCTCACTAATATCTCGGAAGCTTTGATATTCACTTGTAGCATTGAATCAATGGCTTCCCTAAAATCGCACGCACCATTTTTATAAGCTGCAAATTGTATCCCAATACCAATTGGTTTCGTAAGGACTATCAAATCACCTTCTTTTGCCATATTACCAAGCATTATCTCGTTTGGATTTGCTTGTCCATAAACAGCAATTCCAAACTTAATCTCTTCATCCTTGGCTGTGTGTCCTCCTGCTATCACAACTCCGTTCTCCAGTGCTGCTTTTGCCGCTCCTTTGAGTATTTTTGACAACTCTTTTGTGTCCGCTTTTCCGGTAAACATTGCAACATTGAGCCCAACAAGTGGCTTGCCACCCATAGCACAGACGTCCGAAATACAATTAGCAAACACAATCCTGCCAAACACTTCTGGGTCATCAACAATTGGAGCCAATACATCCACACTGAATATGCCATAATTCCCATCGGAAAGCTTGAACACAGCAGCATCGGCCTTCTTCATGCCGCCTGTTATCAACAAATCTGATTTGAATTCTGGCAACCCAGAGAGTAATTCGTCGAGAGCCGACGGCCCCCACTTACTCTCTCAACCAACACACGACGCAAAATACGTCAACCTGAATATTTCCTCTCTGTCCAAGTAACACCTCCAGACTTAAAACTATGCCAATTGGAAATTGACAAAACATAGAGTGACAAATGAATTACAAGCTCATACATGACGAGTTGAGCGAGCACTTGGGCAGGCATCTAAAAGACGGTAGATCAGAACAGCTCTGAGACGGTGTTATTTCAAAACGCTAAAACAAAAAGCTTAGGGGAGATGCACGAGACTGGACGCTAGGGGGTCTGGCTCAACTCTGGACACGCACGACCTGCGCGAATCGGTGCTTCGTCACGTTCTGACTAAAAGCATGCCACACCTCCTTCCCGTCAATGATTAATATAGACTTACAGCCCACAAAAGCAATGCTTGTTAGTCCAATGGTGGGAATAATCACCCATTTTGATGTATTAATATTATCATTGATTTAAGTTTGTTTCGAATCTCAAATCAATCACTTCTTGTTGATTCCACAATAGTTTTTATATAGTAGTAAAAAATTGTTCGCAATACTTCGTACTACCTGATGAAACCGCAACATGATGAAGTACAAAATTTGCGTAGCTAGCCTAATGATTTGAAATGGGAAAATCAATCAGCGTTCTCAAGAAACACCGTCTCACCCGTGAGTATATCAAACAGGTACTTTATCACATCAGGTCTCTCTTTGTCATCATCATTCCCTAGCTTTTTCTTTGTTATAAGCACTATCTGGTCGGGTGACTCAGTTCTCTCGTAATCGCTTATGTAGTATATTCCAAAATTTATCCTTCCCAACCCAAACTCATAGAATGGTGCGTCAACACCTGGCTTGTAAAGCGTTGTTTTTCTCAAGCTGTCACCGGCTGGTATTACAAGCAAACCATGCTTCGTCGGGCAAATGATGTCCCCAGCATAGAAAGTTATTCTATAGGAAAACGGCTCAAAGAACTTATACTCGATGTTGTACACATCGACAGTGGCTTTGTATGACTCGAATGAACTCAACAAATCCTCACACACCTTCTCGAATGACTTCATCAAGTAGAGTTTTCCATCGAACTCAACGGCATTTGTCGGGTATTGGCAATCAAGCTCCCAAAGCTTCTTGAGATTTTTAACATCAAACATAACAAGCGAGTTATCTGTAGGATACATAATGTGACCATCCCTTGAAAATTGTGGATTGAATCCAGGATTATTATTGTAGAAAGCGCTATTGAAAGCATCCGAGAAAAGCTCACAACCATTGGTTATATCAAAGAACTTCACCCCACCCTCCACCTTACAGACAAGCACTCCGCCGAACACATCAAACATATATTGTGTGCTACAAATTGTGTCTGATGGTAATTCAATTTCATACTCGCTTATTTCAAATGTTTCTTGGTTTATCTGCTTTGTGGTATATTTATGAGATACCTTGTGGATGCTTGTATCCTCTTGTGGTTCAAGAATCCAGACAAACTTATCATCACAAAAAGCAAGCAGTCCAGAAAATTCATAACAAAAACTTCCATTGTATTTGGATTCGTGGACAATTGAATAATCTTGTAGGTCATAAACCAGATATCCACTGGGCTTTCTACTGTCTGACATCACTAACACATTTTTGCCAACCGCAGCAACACAGCGGTTTTTTATTGAGTCAGATGTAATCACAATATTGCCTGTGTCTACATCAGTTACACACAGCGTATCATACCCAGTAACAACAGAAATCAAGCTTTGATTCAATATCCTCAATATTGGATTTGATCTTGATTCTGTATCAAACTCCGTCTCCCATAAGATTGTGTTGGTGGTCAAATCGATAGCCCTGACGATGTTTGCATCAATCTCAAACGAAACTGGCTTATCTTTGTTAAGAATCACTGCTGACTTTGTCTGGTAAGAAGTGGTGTTCCCTGCAAAATCAATGAATTTATGAAGATAATCCCCTTCAACCTTCCAGCGTAGATGTATCAGGTCACCATCCATCTTTGGCAATAAGAGTTGACCTTCCACGTCTGGGACAGGACAAACACATACAAGCTCAGCAGAATTCCTGTCTCTAACATGCAGAAGGTTTTGTGAGCTCAGGTGAAACAAAACATAGTCGCTATCTGTGCTATATTGATTTTCTACTGGAAAGGGGTAGTAGTAGGCATCAATTTCATTGGTTATCCATCTGTTCTCATCAGATATCCCTGCAACAGTTGCTGAAAAAAGTGTAATAACCAAGACAAACAATAATATTGCACGCAACTTTTGAGTCATGTTCTCCCCTTTTTCCATGATCACCATTGTACCCCCATACCTTTTCGCAAAGCGCATGCCACTTATCTGTACCAATACATCGACACACTCGCTCTATTTATTGTATCATAGATACTCCTACCCCAAAACAGCATGCGACCTCCTGGGTTGATGTCAATATCGAAAACACTTTTTCTGGTGTCTAAAAGTCCGTTTGACTCAATATTGAGACAAAAAAGTTTCTCACCAAATTGACTGTTTGTTTCAAAATCCATATAGCTCCAAAGATTGTATAAAGCATCAGCAGCATCGGGAATGTCAAACTCCAACACCACACTTTCTCCAAATTCAAGCGAGTTAAACTCGACAATACTGGATTTGTCAAACTTTATCAGAATTGGATTCATAGGCTCCAATGATTCATTCTTTCTTGGCTCTAGATTTTTTACTCCCCATGGAAGGACATACGCCTTGCCAGACAGTGGCGAAGAATACCCATCACCTCTTGTCGCTGTGAGATTGAATTTGACCTTGTTGCCGTCTTTGTAAATCATTTCTATTGAGAAAGTTGGGCAGGGGGTGTATCTGACAATGCTATCAGGTCTTGTGATATCATAATCTGCTGCATCAATCCAATCTTTTCCTGCGCGTATTGAGCCTATGTCAAGAGGAAATTCAGATTGAATATATGACATAGAATTGTCCATGAAATCATATGATAGAAGGTTTTTCTTTGGGAGAAACACACTCTTACTCGAAATAAAATCAGAGACTATCGTTGGACTATCTGAGGCAAAATCCATTACTCTTTGTGTAACACTCGTTTCTATATTGTATGAATAATATATTTCACACGGATAGAATATTTCACTCTCGACTTCTTTTTTTTCATCCTCACAAGGCAGCTTGTAAAAAACTTGATTTTTATAGATATCCAAAATCTTTGATGGCATCTCAATAGAGTCTCCATTTTCCAAAACAATCCTACCATCTAACCCATATCCACCATCAAACACATGCACAGCCACAAAACCTTCAGGATAGTGGTCAACTCGTGAATATCTCGATTCCTTATTGATATATACAAGATTGTGCTCATCCAATGCAAATGCCAGACATTTCTCGTTTTCTGCAATCTGCTCTATTTTGCTGTAGCAAACAATTTTATTCTCAAGCACATCTTTAGGAATCTCGATCGAATCAAAATTTTCATATGTGTAAACATACCTTTTGCTTGTGAAGAAATCAAACACATACAAATATCCTTTTCGCCCAAAGTAGTAGAGTTTCTCTCGCTTGATTGCATAGAATTTCTTTGAGAATAATTCATCTTCACCAAAATTAATATCCCACATCGATTCATTTCTTATATATGGATTTTTGTGAAGCTTTATATCAACATTGACAGTCTCATTATCAATAGTCGTTACTATTTGTAAATATGCCCGGAGAAAACATTTTTCATACAAATCATCGTATTCACAATTATAGCAAGGAATTGGATTGTCATAATCAAGCGCCAAATCCTCGTCTAGTTTGTACATTTCTCTTTCATCCCACTCACAAGAAATATTGTGTTCCGATGCCAGATCCTTAACAAATATCTCATTCCCGCTAACAACCATACTGCTATAAGATGGAATTGGATAACGGTTAAGCAATTTCCGCTCCGGAATATCATAAATATCCATCCATTTTGCAGTTCTTAAAATGATGTATCTGCCATAAATAGTTCTTGTGTGCCATGAATACTGCGCATCGAGTTCATGTGGGATATCAAGCAAAATCTCATCAGAGTGAATATCGAAAACAAACATAGATTTTGTGTATATTCCACTCTCATCTCTGACCGTATTAAGTCCCCTTGCATAATCTCTGCCAAACTCATACCACGTTCCAACCAGTTCCTTGAATTCTCGAATAAGACTGCCTTTTTCATCAAGAATATGAAACCTATACTTATCCACATCTGGGTTGAGTTTGTGATAAAAGATTACAAAATAATTGTCCTGGACATGACAACCAGAGTCCATATCATCATTTCTCCAATATCTTGTCACAACCTCTGGCAATGGATACCTTTCGTTTGTTTTAAGATTGATAATTTGTGTGTCGGTCACAACAACTTGCTTGTGGTAGTCATAGAGGATTCTTTTATCACACTCTGTTAGATAGCACTGTTCTATGTAGTCAAAAAACCTGATTTCCTTTTCAGGTGATACAAACGAGAGGATCCTGTCAGAGATAATTTGTTTTACATATCCATCTAGGACAAACTCTGATATAACAACTTTATTTCTTATGTCATAGACTCTCACTTTAACTACCTTGTTTTCAAACCATTCATAGAAAAATAGTCTACCACTCTCCTGCTCAACTTCGTTTGTGGCTAACCAATCAACCAGATACACTTCATCTTTCTCAGATCCTGTCAAAGTCATCCACTGTGGAAACTCAGAGTGTGAATATGTAATGATTTCTTTTTGAACATAATCGGGGTATGTCTCATAAGGACCTTTAAGCTCTAAGTCCCCATCGATGAGATACTTGTTGTTCGAACTTCCGACATGACTATACACCCCCTCCTGACCAGGTAAGTTTATCACCACAATATCCCCATCAAAAGTCACAATCTTTGAGGGTAACAGCGGAAAAGATACTGTTTTAGTATCGACTGCAAATAAGTATGAAAAATCTCCTAACAGGAGAAAACAAGCCAAAACAACAGCCAAATAGGCAGCCACAAATTTTCTCATAAAGCAAAGTCCTCCTAAGAGAAGATATGAAAATCAAACACAAACGGTTCAAAAGTGATAATCTTGATACAACACAAGAAGTGTTCTTTGGCACATCACAATGACTAAAAACACCTCGAACTTGCAATTGAAACACTACATATTCTCAAAATATGAGGCTATTTTTGGAGGTTGTTATACTTCTCCTCTGTCAGCACCTCACCATTCTTGACTCTGGCATACAAGGTTATCTCTTCAATCTTTTTCTCTGGGTAGTAGACAATTCGTTCAAACTCAAACACAACAAATTCACCATCATCTGTCAAATAATAATCTTTCGTGAAGTTTGAGAGTGAAGCATATTCAACTGAGTATGCTGGTTCAATCGCACCTGGTCTGTGCAGTGTGAAGGTGTTTGTGCGGTAATCAAACATGAACAATCCATATTTGGTCGGCAAAAATCTATGTAGTGGGGCTGGAAGGTAGTAAGCATATGGTTCTACTTTCTCCCTACCAACTTTCTGTGGAACAATCTTGTAGTAGTGGTTGCCAGACATGTCCTTCTCAAGGTAGTAATGATAAGTAAAGTCCCCTATTGTGCCTGACATCCAGGGTTCGTATCTCTGTATTGTCCACACATGCTTCAACCACTTAAGATCATAACAACTATTTGCACCAATAACGTATTCACCAACAATCTCACTCACTCCACCAATCACATACCTGTCTGAGTATGTGTCATACATCGAATTGTCGATGAACAGGTAACCATTTTGATATCTTTGCACCCCATTATAGCCAATCTTTGAGGGTTGATTTTCATAAGTGTATGTTATTGGTACTGTAATGATTCCCTTTTTTATCTCCCCTGTTGCAGGATTTATGGTTATAAACTCACAATCACCAACAATTTTGTATTGCTCTATATATTTGACGCTCCGTTCTGGTTTCATGATGAAAACACTCGTTTGGTCACCTCTGATGAGATACTTATCGCCTGATCGAACAAAATCGAGCTTGTCGATAGAATAGGTAATATCTCCTGTGTGATTATTGATAATTAGGAAATCTTTGATAGTAATATATCCAGATGATGAGAATGATCGCATTTTCTCACATGACACAAGCACAGAGAAATCATTGGACAATACTGCAACACCGTACTCACCTGGAATGCTTAGTTTCTCCTCGCCATTTAGAGGGTTGATGCCAAATGTTCTTTTTTCATCGAAATGATATAACCAAATAATTGAATCAGCCTTCTGTCTTGAGGGTATAACTGGAGTTGATGCATATTGTGTGTTTTCCTTCTTCCAGATTACTTCACCATTAGAAACAGCGCATGGGTAATTTGAGTCTCCATGTTGATTTTTGATATAGATGTTTTCACCATTACTTCGAATGACTTGGAAAAAAAACTCCGACTCAAATTCAAAAAATTCCCCATCGAAGGTGAAAAATAGGTGTTTTGATATGGGATATGTATCACAACGACTCGTGAACAGAATTGAATCATCGAACAACCAGATAGTTTCAAATATATCATCACCAACACAAGAAATATGCGTATCCCATGGAATCTTTGACTCCAGCTGCAAGCTCAGGTCGTGGATACTCCTTATCTCAAAGCTCAGGTCATCGTAGAGGAAGAGAACGTAGGGGATATCACCGCCATGGATAAGAGTTGTGTATCTATTTGGGTAATCATACACCTCACCTGCTGTCGATTTTGGGCTTGATACCACAATGCTCAACCCCAGAGAAACCAAAAGCATTACAGCCAAAACCAAACATATGACAAGTTTCTTCATGATACATCCTCCTAAGAGGAGATATGAGATGTCACACCAAAGGGTTCACGTGAATGGTCCAAAAAAAACGCTTCACAAGAAATAATTTGGTCGAAAGAAGTGCAGGGAATGCAGGAATAGCATGAAATAAGAGATTGAGAAGACATCAAGGAATCGGATTGGTAGCGCTAAGGAGAATCGAACTCCTGTCTTGGGATTGAGAGCCCCATGTACTAACCACTATACTATAGCGCCACGTTTTCAAAGGAAAGTTGGCTGGCAGACTAGGACTCGAACCTAGAGTCTTCTGATCCAGAGTCAGACGTGTTACCAATTACACCATCCGCCAACTCGGGTGATTTTATAACCAAAATCACTTTAACTGTCAAGGAAAAATAATGTTCAACCAACAATTCAGTCTGGGATTGAATTCCTAATCCAACTCAAGCATTGTCCACGCAGGAAGGTTTTTTTGTGCTTCCCATGGTGGTTCAAATGGTTTACTGTAATCACCTGATTCGTCCATTTCCTTAAACTGGGTTTGCAAACCAAAGAGGATATTCTCCATGAATTCTATGCTTTTGCGGTCAGTCAACCGAGAGATAGCACCCTCTATCATACCCAAAGCCTCAAGTTTCCCCTCTCGATCGTTCCCCGCCATGGCATCTTTGACAAGCATCAAAGATATAGCAAATGTTGAGATGTCGCCGTCACTCTCGGAGTATGATAGCCCATCAATAAACTGCCTCAAACCTGGTGCCATCTGGTTTGTGTGTGACGAGGTCTCGTCAGAAAACACTCCATCAGAGTATTTCAAGACACGCTGTGTGTAGGGTTGTCCAGCTAAAACGTCCGAGTCGGAATAAGTCCACCTGATATCAAACACCACAAGCTCAGAAAATCCCTCAAGATCAATGTTGTCAAAGTTCCTTGGCACAAAACCATAGTCATACCCCATCGGAACTTCATTATAGCCAGGATAAGAAAAGACCTTCACAAAATAGCTGGGGATATCCTCAACTCCAAGATCAATTGCAATTGGATACCCATCGGTCGAATCATCAAGTTTTCCTGGCCAGTTGGCACCTTGTCCAAATTCAACCGCTACAGCGTCAAATGGTTTGAAGGATTTGATAATCTCAAGCTTCTCATCAAGAATCATAAGCTTGTGTGGGCAGAGTCCTTCACCATTTTTTGCTATAAGAAAGACATCACCAGATTCGACTACGCTCCAGTTCGATACCTCATACCCATCGGGCAAAACGTTCAAGAAATCAGAAGCTGCATATTCTTCGACAACCACGTTATCAGTCATGTTATTCGAACCGTTAGTGTCGTCTACCATCTCATCAGGAGTAACCTCACCACATCCAAATTGCACAAGAAACGCCGCACACAAAAGAATTATAGCAAATTTTCTCATTGTTCAAACTCCCACACATCCCAGTTGATTTTGTTCCAACGGATGTCCTTGCCAGTTGGATCTTCAAACCCTCTGAGTTCAATTGTTTGTATCCCTCTTGAATATGCCTCGTTGACAAGGTTGCGAGCCTCAGCTGCTACCGCTTCATCACCCTCAAATGCTGTTGGGTCAAGCATGTCATATATCTCCTGGTAGTACTTTTCGGATAATCCCGCCGACTCAGCATAGAGGTAGGCTTGAAGGGCATCACCAATCCTGAACTGTCCTTCGCCCTGTTCTCGATTTTTGTAGGCAAGCATCGCAGAAACGACCTGTTTATCGGCATAATCAGTGTATTCACTTGTCACATTCACAAACTCGCTGCCTCGTTTACCAAAAAAGAACATTCGCGCTGGAGCGCAGGCGTGGCAAAGTGAGCTAAACATCTCATATCTTGCATCGAGTACCCTGATTACCACTTCATCTTTTTCTGTGACCAAATCAACTGCGACAGTCCAAGGTTCTTGCTTGACATCAAGCTCAGATAGTCCATCTGGGGATACAGTGAGAAACTTGGCAAAACTGTTCACCCAGCTTGTACCACCATAGTAGAATACCACTGGGCAGACAATCTCATCACCAAAGGGGACTGAAGCCCACCAATCATTGTCGAGAAACAAGCCAAAGGCGATATCCTCACCGATGGTCTTACCCATCTCGTATTTTCTCGTTACCTTATTGTCCTCAATCGAGAAGACCATGAGGTTAATCATATAGTTATCCGAATCCTCAAGAGCCACAAACACCCACGAGGGATTCCCATCAACCCGACGCAAAGCGATAACCGACATATCAATGGGGATATATGGGGCAATCAGGTCAGCCTCTTCCGCTGTTGGGTTTTGACAAAGTTCGGGATTGGGTGGTTCAACCTTTGAGCACGAAACAAACGCAAAAACAAGCGCAAGAGATACAGCTATTCCAGTAAATCTTCTCATCAACTTACAAACCTCCAAAAAGGCTATCCTCAGAGATTACTCTACCCTAAAAACGCAAAGAAGACCAGCCACAATCGACTGGTCTTCCAAGGATACAATTTTTCAGTTTTTCTTTGAAAAACAGAATTACTTTCTTGCCTGTGGTGGAGTGTAGTCAACAAATCCTGCCCACTGCATGAACGTTGGATTGTTTGGTGGATTTGGTTCTTTGAGCGCTGGGATATTCTTGGCCGGTGGCTCTTTGACCAACCATTTGAATATCGGCGAGACCTCGTGTTTGACCACACCAAACGGGCAAGCGAGACAATCGAGACATCTGATGCAATGCCATTGAGCGGTTGGGTCATAGATTGCGATATCCATTGGACAGTGGTTGACACACCAGTTGCAAGACGAACCTCTGCAGTTTGCCTGATCAACTTTGATCTTGTTGGCTGATACCCAGTTGAAGATGTTGAAAATAGTTCCAAGCGGACATATGCCTTTGCAGAAGAAACGCTTGGAGTTGATCATAAGCCACATGAGGCCAGTCGTCATTGTCCATTTGATAAAGTACATGAGCTGGGCTTCACCAAAGATTCCCTGATAGGTTGAGAGACCAATGAAAGCTGTTGATGTCAGACCGAAGATTGGGAATGCTGACTGCGGAATCGCTTGGAGATACATCTGCGGGAAGCCGGCAGTTATTGTGCCAATCGGACAAATCTTGCACCACCAAACCTCACCAAGTCCCCATGTTCCAGTGTCAAAGTTGTAACGGGTTATTATTACAAAGAATATGAACGGGAACAGGAAGAAGAACCAACGCATAAACTGGGCAAGTGAGTTTGGAAGTGTGAATTTCCTCTGTGGGAGGAAGAATATAAGCGAGAAGCCAACAGCAATGACAAGATACAGAGCCAACCAGAAGATGAATGCATTCATCTGCCCAGATTCGAGTAAGTAGTTCAATCCATAGCTTGAATATTTTCCGCTCAAATCTCTTGTGACATTCCAGGCGGTTCCCAAGAACGGAGTAAACCATGCAAGAAACATTGTTGTGACGAAGATGATGATTCCGACAATGTAGGAACCATATCTTTTCATCTTATAGAGCATCTCCTGGAGGAAACCCATCGGACAAACCCAGGCGCAGGTTGCTCTACCTATGAGAACACCAAGCAGACCAAGGAAGCCAACGGTGAAAAAGGAGAAAGTACCCGCTCCGGTAAAGTGTTGAAGTGTTCCTAAGGCGCAAGCGCCAGAGCCTGTCGGACAAGACCAGCAAACATACCACGGGGCAGGGAGTTGCTTCACGATTGGAGCAAGCACAAACAAAGGGCCGGCAGCCAGAGCAAAAAACGCCCACTGTACCCAAATTCTGACTTGAATTCTGTACTCACCAGGTGTGAGTTTTCTTTTTATCTTTTTTGCAAGTTCACTCATGCCACACCACCCTTGCCTATTACAATCCTTGTTACAACCCATCCCAGAATGACCAGCAGTAGAAGGGCCATTATCAACCAGAACCAGAAGAGGTTGGACTCGCCAAGACCAACGCAAGCAATACAAAGAATTACCGCTGTCTTGTAGATCTCGGCTGGCTCTTGTCTCTCGTGAAGCTCTGGAGCGTTAAAGATTCCACCAAGATGCATGATGGAAGCCTTAAACTCTGCTGTTGACATCTTTTTGCTGCCGATGAAAGTGATGACATCTCCATCTTTGAGAGTTTGTGAGAGGTTCTCAACATCAAAATCATATCTCTCATACTCTCCCTCAAGCCCTGCAACATCGGCTCGGATGACCAGCTCAGTGCCTGGCTCCTCGCCAATCTTTTTGATTGCAAAAGCTTTCTTGGCACTTGAAAAATCGACTGTCCAGCTTGTTGGCTGACCTTCTTCAATTTCTTCATTTACATCAAGCTTGAGAGTTTTGTTATCAAAGTCGATATCAGAAACAACGCCTGTGATGTTCTTTGACCCTTGGGTTAGCTCAGGGACGACGACGAGTTTCTTTCCAATAATGCCCCACGCAATCATGAAAACCAGAACTAAGGCTATTGGCAGGAATATCCACCTAGAAATAAATGAGCCGCGATTAGCTGCCATTTCTCACCCCTTTCAATTGAGTGCACGTGGGGAAGTATAGATTATCCGGAACTTACCTTCAAGATGTTGTAATTCTAATTTTTAGCTTAATAATAACCTGCTGTATGGGTAACTTTTTCTGGCCAATCGTAATTACAGGAGTGGTGCTGTTGATTGTTGTGATAAGCGTCATTGTGGGAGCTGTCACAGGGCGAGTGCACATCAAGGAAAGCAAGACACTATCCCGAATCATGAAACTCGACAGAGTGAGTCTCACCCTGTGCAGAGGATGCAAGCACCTGAAAAATAGAAAAACCAAGACAACGGGTTCTATTTATTTCTGCGAGCAGGGGTTAGCAAGACCAGCCAAGTCCTCAACAATCGGTTCAACCATAGCTGTTCAGGAAGATATCTATCCGTGCAACACCAGCAAGAAACCTGGCAGCACGGTTGTTATGAGATCATAGGTTTTTAAGCATCTCGTATCTTTTCTAACTCCTCAAAGGTTACACACCCCAGAATCCAATAGGGTCACTAGCGATGATCTTGATGAAAACAAATCAATCTCGTCACATCATGCGTTTGTTGCAAGTTGTCGGCTAATCAAGGAGTGCAAGGGGAATCAGACGAGATAACCAAGTGCTCTTTGCTCGTCGGCATTCATTACAAGAGAGAGTGAGTTGCAACCGATATCTCTCACATCAATTACCCTCACAACATTGGAAAATTCACCAACATTTGACAAATAGTCTTCCAGCCTGTTGGGGGCATTGTTCAGCAGGTCTTCGTTTAGCGTCTGCCCTCTCTCATCTGGATAGAGTGGAAGGTACAAGATACCGGTTTCAACCAGGTCGAGGAAGAAATGGGTACCAAACGAGACCTCGGGCAAATAGGATTTTTTCTTCTTGGCAATCTCAAGGAGTGCCGCGGTTTTTGAGATGTCAGAATAAGTGACACTCACACCAAGTTTAATATCCCCACGGCTGCCCCACCTGCCCGGACCCATCAGGATGAACTTTCTCTCATCCAATTTTCTGTTTAATTCACCAACAATCCTGCCGACATTTAGCATGGACTCACGGGATTCAAGCTTCTCATACTCAATTGGGTCTACATACACAATGTGAGTAATACCCTCCTTGAAGCCAGCGCTGATGTGTTTATTCGCCTCAAACACAATTTTGTCTTCTGGGACATCTGTCGGTACGAGTCGAACGCTGTTCGATTTGCCGGAATATTGTGGTCTGCACTGTAGGATATAGAGCAACTCACCGTCAGAGGCAAACTCGACATCTACTGGAGTTTGAAGCTTCTCCGATAGAATCTCCAGAATTAGCTTCATCTGCTTAAGGAATTTCGTGTCTGAGAGGAGTCCATCAAAGGTGATAATCAAATCCTCGTTGTTAAGATCGGTCAATACCGACGGTTTATCCAGTATCCCACTCCTGTTGAGTGACACAATCTGATGAAGTGACGGGTATGAGTCACTATATTCTGCAAGGAGTTTGTCAATCTCTAGGGTTTTAATTGACCTGACTCGGTGTCAATGACGTCTATGTATTTCTGCGAATACTTGATTATCTCGTCAGGGATTGTGTTTACCCTGAGCCCAGGCTGACCAGGCGATGCAAGAGTTGGATAATCCGTATCAACTCTATCAACCGCTCTTGTGCCAAGACCAGCAACAAGTCTTACGACACCGTCATCTCTCTTAATTCGTCTTGACCATCGAATCTCATTGTTGGAGAAGGCAACACCCGCAAACGCTGGGAAGAAGTATCTACCGATCTGCTTGCCGACAACCTCCTGGATGAGACACCCCATCTCCTCCCTAAAGTGGATTAGCCCTCTCTCTCGCCTGTACTGGATGGCATCTGGATTCAGGATCGACGCATAGACCTCGGCAATAGCATCAGTTAATGAGCTAAGTCTCTCATTCACATCGCCCTTATTGGCAATGAATAAACTCTTGTACTTGCCAGCAAAGGATGCATCGAAGCTGTCTTCAAGCAGAGACGAACTCCTAACAATCATCGGTTTATCTGAGATATCCTCAAGCACGTTCAATAAGCGTGCTTGGATGTCGACTGAGAAATGAGAGTGTTTGAAAACCTGCTCAAAATACTGGTACTCCTGCCTCAGCTCATCAACCTCTCGATATTTGAAGGTGATGATTTCCTCAAGAGTGTTGTGATGTATAAAATCTAAAATGCAGTCAGACAACAGATACCAGGTGTTTGGCACTCTCACATTATCAAGGATGGGATAGTCCTGTTTTGCAGCCTCAATAATTCTGTGAGCAATAAAGATGCCAGCGCCCTTACCGCCAGTCTTGCCGACACCAGACGGTTGACCAATCATCTTTGGCAAAAGGTCATGGAAATCCTTTACTGTCACAAAATCCTTTGCCACTTTTACAAAGCTCAGTGAATCACTCAGGAACCTCTGAATCAGTGAGACTCTTAAGCTTATGTACTGCTCATGGGGCAGGTATCTCTCGGCTTTTGGTAGCTTGAAATATCTGTCGAGATTGGAAGCAACTTCATTGAGTGGAACTGCAGGGCTTTCCAGGGACGATGCCAGGAAGCCGGTCTTGTCCTCCCTTAGCCATTCCATGAGGATTTTTGAAAAGGTCTTGTCATCCAAGTGCCTGGAGGCAATCCGAATAGTCTTTGAGCGAATCTTGGCAAGAGCAAGATGGTCAGACCGAGGTGTTGGTCTGTTCTCGCCAGCATTGTCTGAGGTTAGAGATTCTCTTGCGAGGTTGAACTGAGCGATTAGATCCTTAGCGCCATCAAACCCAATTCTGTATAGGTAGTAGAGGAGTTTTCTGCAGACGCGCTTATAGAGGGTTTGATTGGTGGCCAGAATGGTAGCGAGAATGACACTCCATTCTGGCCTCTCAACGATTGCGCCGTTTTTCTCTTTCTTCACGGCGACAATTCTATTCTATTTTGTCAATTTTTACTACACCCAACCACGGAGCTTGCATGCCTTCGCGACTCTGTCGATTGAGATCATGTAGGCTGCGTCTCTCATGTAGATGTTTTTTCTCTTGGCAAGGTCAGCAACAGCGTGGAATGCTGCTGTCATTTTCTTATCAAGTTTATCAAGAACCTCGTCCTTTTCCCAGAAGAAGTTCATGTTGCACTGAACCTGCTCGAAGTAGCTGCATGTGACTCCACCAGCGTTTGCAAGGAAGTCTGGGATCAGATAAATGCCACGCTCGTGAATAATCTTGTCGGCTTCTGGTGTTGTTGGCCCATTTGCGCCCTCTGCAATGATCTTGACAGATGGCTTGATCTTTGTGGCTGTTTCGGCTGTAACCTGATTCTCAATGGCTGCCGGGATGAGAATGTCAACTTCCTCTTCGATCCATGCATTGGCCGGAAGAATTTCATAGCCAAGAGCCTTTGCCTTACTGAAATCGATTCCACCAAATCTGTCTGTGATGGACTGAAGCTCTGACAGGTTAACACCAGAGGCCTTCTTAACACTGTAGGAGCACTGATCTGCCTGAGACCAGCAGGAAACGCATGTTACCACTCCACCAAGCTGGTTGAAAAGCTCGATTGCATACTGAGCAACGTTGCCAAATCCCTGAAATGAAGCTTTTGTCGTCTTTGGGTCAATTCCCATAAGCTTAAGTGCTTCGCGAACGGTGTAGATAACACCATAACCGGTTGCCTCAACTCTGCCAAGTGAACCACCAGAACCAACTGGTTTTCCTGTGATCATGCCTGGGAACTTCTGTCCACCGTTAAGAGCCTCGTACTCATCCATCATCCAAAGCATGTGCTGACCAGAGGTCATCACGTCTGGGGCTGGAACATCCTGGAGTGGGCCGACATCTCTGGCAACCTGTCTCATCCAACCGCGACAAATCTGCTCCTGCTCTCTCATGCTGAGGTTATGTGGATCACAAATAACTCCACCCTTGCCGCCACCCAATGGGATGTCGACAACAGCGCACTTCCACGTCATCCATGTGGCAAGAGCTCTGACTGTGTCAGCTGTCTCCTGCGGATGGAACCTAATTCCACCCTTACATGGTCCTCTCGAATCATTGTGCTGCACTCTAAAGCCCTGGAAGACCTTTGTTGTGCCATCGTCCATCTTCACAGGGATTCTGAAGTGATACTCTCTGACTGGCCAACGAAGAAAATCCCTTGTTCCGCCGTCAAGTCCGAGCTTTTCAGCAACATCATCAAACTGCTTCTGCGCCATCTCAAAGGCATTAAATCCTTTTACTGCCATGTCCTCTTATCCTCCTTGACCATACTCACGGTCAGTTTGTTTTTCTCCGACGCCTTTTTACTCACAAAAAGTAGTATGTCAAGTCCAAAAGTAAAAGGGAAGGTAATCCAAAGCAACAATAATTATGAAGTTTTTGTTAAGTGTGTGTGACAAAGGGGTGTCACACACATATTTGTATATTCCGCTTATGCAAAAAATGACAAAAATCACGCAGATCGCATACGGACTCGACAATAACCTATCAGGCAACTCAATCAATCTTCTCAAAAAGAAGCTTCTTCTTGAGCACAAAACAAACAGCCTCAATTCATCACTTTCGTGGCTGTTTGGTAAAATCAAACCAGGTGACGCCATACACTGCAGCAAGCGACAGAACATCATCGAGAACGACACCGGCAGGTGGGGCAAGGTTTACTGCCACAAGAGCAGTAAATGGGAAATCAAAGCCAGAGTGAGTCAAACAGACGGGATGGAAATAACCAGAGCAAAATACAACGGCAAAACCGTATTCAGCACGCACTTGGCTAGGTTCTCAGATTATCTCCTCAGACGCTCCAGATGTAAACTGGGCCCATTTTATGAGGAGTATCCGGGCTCCTTCGTAATCGGTAGTTTGTATGTCCCCCACCACAGCATCTCAATTCTCCAAACTGTTTGGTTCACAGATGATGGCTCCGTTGTGCCGATTGTTCATAATTCACAATCCGTTGATTCCCCACTGGAATTCTCCCTCTCACTCGATGGCACAAACATAAGAAAATGCGGAGAATCAACGGGCTGGAAACCAATCACTGAATTCCCGGAGGTAATCGATTCAAAAAGTGACAACCTGGATAAGTTCATCGGAGTTGAAAGACAAGATCACATCTGCTGGCTCTCTCACCACAAGGATCAAAAGTGGTGCTGCAACGTCGACAGCTTGGTGAAAGAAACCAAGCAGTGCGGAAACTGCTACAACATCGCCTTCACAACTAGCTGTAGTGGCGATTCAATCTATGGTCCTTCGATATCTCTGGTCAAAAGGTCAAATGGCAAACCAGGGCTTGGCGTCAAAACAAACACTGAATCAGAGAGTTCGTCCCAGAAGATTGAATTTGTTGACGATTTCTTCCTTTCAAGCGCTGGAATACTAAGCCCAGTGTCATTGATGATATAATCAAAAAACTCACCGGTTTCCTCATCGAGCAGCCCTTGCGCAAACCTCCTAAGCTTTCTGACCTCCCCATATGGGGTGAAAGAATATGGAACAATCTCATGACCCAACCCAGTTTCAATGATTATCTCACCATTGAGTGTTACAAATGCATCGAGAGAATCGATTGTTATTTTGAATGTGGCAGTATAGCCACCCTCTTCTCCTTGAATCGTCTCCAGTGTGACTCCATCACCCTTTATTCGGAAACTTGGAATTTCATCGGATACCACATGAATATTAAACTCACTTCCAGACTCAGCAACTCTCCCAATATCTGCCACTCTCGGCCAGACAACGACATTTGGTTCGCGAAGGGTGAGAACTACATCAAACAGTGAAGAGCCTGTTAAAACCAGCAATCTATCACCCCAGACAACCATGTCCATAGGATTCTTGCACACAGAAAACTTCGCAATTTCTTGACCCCAAAGGGTATACGCCGAAAGGGTACCATCACCCCAGAGCACAAGCAGAGTGTCTCCCTTCCATACATCAACAGACACTGGAATGATACCATTTCTGGCTTTGACTATCTGGCTTTTGAAAACGAGACTTTTATCCAAAATCTGAATCCAGTGGTCAGGGCTAAAACCACTCGATGTTGAGGACAGGAGAGCAAAAAGATTCTTTCCGTCTGTTGCTAGCTCATATGGAACTGCGAGTGGAGACAAACTCGTGCGGTCTGATACAGCTGTTATCAAATCATCTCGATATCTGACAATTCTGCCGTCGTCTTTAATCTCGAATCTATAATCACCGATCTCAACCATGTCATCCTTATTCAAACCTGTTGAGTCATCGATCTCTTCCCAGACAACTTCCCCAACATCCAAGTTACCTGCAAATGTCTTATTGTCATAGTCCAGGAAAACCCTGTTCTCTGAGAGGTAAATCTTCGGATTCCTTTCGAACCTGCAGTCATCAAACAAAACTATATCACCTTGCGTGACTTGTGTATCAGCCAGATTTGCTGCTGAAACCTCAGACCATGCACCATCCCACATCTGCTGTTTGCCAGAACGAAAGGAGAAAATCGCCGTTCCATTGGTAACCTGGGAGATACTTGACACTGGCTGCTCCCATTCGAGTGATGCAGGAAGTGTTGGTCTTTCTGGGAGCCCTATCTCAACCGGAGCACCGTCTCTGATGTGATAGACCGTGTCATCGGCAACAATAAAATCATCGAGCATTATGCCATCAACCATTGGAGTAAGCGCCAGAAATTCCGTCTTTGCCCTCATCGGCAACTGTGAATCTGGAAAGACAAGCGAATAGACAGTAACAAAAATAACAAACCCAGCAATGAGCCAAACAAAAGCCCTTTTCATACCAAACCCCCAACGTACCAGACACCAAAACATAGGGCAAGATGCAAAACTGTGGCAAGAACGAGTTTACCCGGACTCCTGTCGATTGACGTCGCCATAATCCAAATGAGGATGTATCTGAAAACCACAATCACAAGCGACGGGTAGAGTAAAAGCGCAGCCTCATATGCAGCATTGGCTGTGAGTCCAGAAATGGGCAGGATTTTATACAACGCCCAGAAAACCTCAAAGTAAAGGAATCCACCCAAAGCGAGTAATAGTCCAAGAAATTGAACAAGACCAAAGTTTTTGAGGTATGTTTGAATTCCTCTTTTGCCGTAGACCAAAAGGAGAGAGAGACCAATCCCCACAAGCTGTGTTGCAACAGCAAAACAAAATCTCGAAAAAAATGAGAGCGATTTGGGTGCTGGGAAAAGTGAAATACTGAAAATATCAGGAGATAAGGAGTTTGAAAGAAGTAACAAAAACGATACCCCAAATATGAGAAGACCGAAGGTGACGGACGGCAGATAACCGATATCCAGGCCAACTGATTTTTTGGCATCGACAAAGAGGAGTTTGACCTGTTCAACAAATGCTTTCATCAGCCACCAACCACACCAAGCAAAAACTCTACAAAGTCTGGGATGAGGTCAACCCTACCAACAATGAGCATGGCTGCAATGCCCCCTACAACAGCCGCCAGAGACCACCCAGCAGCGGCAGCCAATGGGTTCTGCCTACTGTACCTTCCAACATCATCCATAGCTTTCTGAAGCTTTGTGACAAACCCATCGCTCAGAATCCTTCTTGGCTCAGCCTCTTTCATCAATCTGTCAAAACTGTCACTCATACCCCATCTCCATCAGAGCTTATCAGAAAGGAGCTCTTTCAATTTCTTCTTTGCAGCATGTATTCTCGACTTTATCGTGCCTATTGGCACACCTGTTATCTGCGAAATATCCTCCATCTTCAACCCATCGTAGTACTCAAGCGTCAAAGGCAGCCTCTGATTGACAGGAATCTTCATGAGAGCGCGCCTCACATCCAACACAATCTCCTTATCCGTATCAACCTCTTCAGACAATCCGTTTCTTTGGAACTTCTGAAACAGGATTCTCTTTCTAAGAATATCGATAGATAGGTTCTTGGCAATCCTTGAAACCCAGTTTTTGAAAGGCACATCATCTGCAAGCTGGGAAAGCTTGGTAAACGCCTTGAGGAAAGCCTCCTGTGTGACCTCCTCAGCCTGTTCTCTGTTTCCAAGAATGTAGTAGGGAATTCTGGCAACCTGTTCCATGCAATCCTTGACCAGGACAACAAAGGCGTCTCTGTCGCCACCTCTCGCTTGCTTGATAAGTTCGGTCTCGTTCTCATGCATGCATCTATGATTTTATGCCTTCACATAAAGAAACGAAAAGGAGGGTTGTACGGTTCGATTAGTCCATATCAGGCTGGTCATCGCCCGAAAGTAGATTCTCAAAACGGGTGTATCTGCTAATGAATTTTAGTTTGATATTGCCCACGGGACCATTTCTCTGCTTAGCGAGAATCAAGTCCATAAGCCCCATCGCCCTCTCCTTTTCGGAGGCTGGTCTTGAGAGGAAAAGCACAACATCAGCATCCTGCTCGATGGAACCACTCTCCCTGAGGTCAGAGAGAACAGGCCTGTTGTCCTGCCTTTGTTCAATCGAACGCGAGAGCTGGGACTGGACAATGACAGGTACACTCAACTCACGAGCAAGACCCTTGAGAGAGCGTGTTATCTGGGAGACCTCCTGCACTCTGTTCTCTGACTTACCCTTTGTGTGAAGGAGTTGCAGATAGTCAATGATTATCAATCCCAAGCCTTTATCCATCGCAAGTTTTCTCGCCTTTGCCCGAAGCTCAAGAACAGACAGGTCAGCAGAGTCATCGATATAGATAGGGGCTTTGTACAACTCACCCATCACATCACCCATACGAGTCCAGGCCTCATCAGACAAAGAGCCTCGTCTCATATCTTGGGCATTCACTCTCGCTTCGGAGCTTATCATCCTCTGGGCAAGAGACTCCTTTGACATCTCAAGACTGAATACCGCAACAGGGATTTTTTCCTTGATTGCGACATGACACGCCATGTTAATTCCAAGTGATGACTTGCCAACAGAGGGACGCGCAGCAAGAATGATCAAATCTGACTTCTGGAATCCGGCAGTCAGCTTGTCGAGGTCGTAGTACCCTGAGCGAAGCCCAGTAATTCCAGTACCCTTCTCGTGTATCTCCTCAAGCTGCTTAAGCACAGGCCCCAGAAGCTTTCCGAGGGGCGAGAATCCAGCCGTTCTTTTTTTCAGCGATATGTGGTAAATCTTCTTCTCGGCCTCATCCAAAGCTGCCGACGCTTCTAGGTCAGTCATGTATCCGAGTGACGCTATCTCCTCGCCAACCCTTATGATGTTTCTAAGGATTGATTTCTGGGCAACGATGCCAGCATAGTAGTTCAGGTTGGCAGATGTTGGGGTGGCAGTGGTCAAATCCATCAGGTAGCCCATACCACCTGCCGCATCGAGTTTGTCTTTAGTCTTGAGCTCCTCAGCAACCGTGAGTAGGTCGACAGGTCTTGAGCTCTCGTAGAGAGACTCGATCGAGTCAAATATTATCCTGTGACGAGGTTCATAGAAATCCTCGCCAGAGAGACCAATCTCAAGCTTGGCAACACCGTCAGGGTCAATCATGATAGCACCCAACGTTGCCTGCTCTGATTCAAGTGAAAATGGTGGTATTCTACCTTCAGTCATAGAGACTATGATACCTAAAAGGTTTCCTCAAACAATATCTGATAAAATGTAAAGGTCTCGCAAGCTTTTTGGTTGGCACATTCACAAGTGTTCCGCATGTCTTACCTCTGGTTTTTCCACACTCGGTAGGTTTGATTCAAGATTACTTGGTCAAAGGTCAACGACACTTTTTGCGCCTGCGCACAAATGTTACTGATTTGTCCGGAATCCCTCACTCCTACCCCTCTCCCTTAAAAAGGAAGAGGGGTATATTACAAACATATTCATTTCCAATTTTGAAGGAAAAGCCGCTTAGACAAACCCCCTCTCCTTAGTGAGGAGGATTTATTGTTGATTAGGACACTCGCTAGATTGTCACCACTAAAGCTTTTGATTTTACCTTCTGAAACAGGAGGAACATCTACCGATTCACATTTTGTTTGAAATACAAAGGTAATATGCATATCTGCCATCTATGGATATGTCCATCATTCTACGACTCACGCAAAACTAATAAGGGTTACTGGGAATAAGGAATCTTTCATCAAAACAACAACCTGTCATTCACCTATCTTGCTTGTGTTTTATCCATATTCCTGTAAGAATATAGTCGTGAGTTGGACAAAGGACTACTTCGATGACACGTATGCGTCTATGTTCCTCGCCCAGATAGGACAGGAACGGACGGAGGAGCAGGTCGACCTGGTTACGAGTGTCATGGGGCTCGAACCACCCTCAATCATTGCAGACATAGGCTGCGGTCTTGGTAGACATTCAATCGAGCTGGCAAAAAGGGGCTTCACTGTTCAGGGGTTTGACTCCAACCCGAACTACCTAAAACAAGCCACGGAGGATGCTGTCGCTGAAGGTGTTTCAGATGCCTTCTTCATTCACATGGACATGCGTGAATTCGACCACACAAAAACCTTTGATGCACTCATCTCCATATGGGTTTCATTCGGGTACTTCGATGATGCAACAAACGAAGATATCTTCGACAGGATGGTCAAGTCCATAAAAAGTGGCGGTTCAATCTTCATTGATGTCGAGAACAGGGAATACATACTCCAGCACTACATCCCAGAGAGATGGCGCATGAAAGAGGATTCGCTGCTACTCGAGAGAAGCCAGTTTGACCACGCCAGATCAGTGAATAAATGCAGAAGAACCATCATTAAACATGGCATCAAAAAAACAACCACAAGGGAGATAAGACTCTACAGCGCTCACGAAATAGTCAACCTGGCAAAAAAGCATGGACTAATGGACATACGTCTTCTGGGCGACTGGGATGGTAGCCACTACAGTGTCCGAAGCCCAAGACTCATGCTCACAGCTAGAACAGGCATATAGGTTTTGTCCTCAAATTTCTCAATGAAAAAGGAGGGGCTCGTGAAAAAAAGTGTTTCAGCCATCCTTTGTGTTTTATTTCTTTGCAGCGTTAGTGTCTCCGCCAGAGTCAATACAGATACAGCGTCTCATGGCATTTGGCTTGAGAATATGGACATAAGCTCCTGCTCTGCCAGAGATTTCTACACAGCTTTCCCCAATAAATACAGTATCACAGCATCAGACAACAACTTCATTGAGTTTGAAAACGAAAAAAATCTGACAGTTGGGTGGACATTCAGGGATGATATTGGCATCAAGTTCTCTGAACTCTGGGTATCTCTGGCAAATTTCGACAACAGTGCTGACAACCTGTATTTTACTGCTAAGAATCTTGAAGGGTTTGACAATCCGTTGGATTCAAAAGGAACATACGTCGAATCTGGTTCAGAGTATGGCAATTTCACCTGGCACAGATTCGAGCTTCCAATCAATTTGAAATATGGACAACCTACCACCTATGAGCTGAATCTTCATCTGAATCTATCAACTATTAAAAACATCTCAATCGATGCTCTCTATTTAGGTAACGGAACATACAAACCTTACTCGAAGTCTCCTCCACTACCGACAAACCCATATGAGGTGTCCAAAGAGAAGGTCATGGTTTTTCTCCCACCACTTACTTCCAATTTTAGCGAGTCGATGGATTTTACTGACGGCGACCTTGTAGAACAGATTAACATCAGGTGCCCAAGAGGAGCGCCTATTGAGATTCCTCTCGCTGTTGCAGGCGGGGTCAACCTCGGAACAGTGAGACTCATCGATGATTTCCCTCTTATCAACTCAAGTGGTGAAAAGCTCTGCGACATTGAGAAGAATATCATCTCATACCTAAGAAAACGGTTTGACAGGAATGGCAACATCAAAGAGGTTGTCGAATCATCTGAGTATATCATTGAGGGGTCAGAGCTTGAAATAAGACACAAACGAACCGGATTATTCTGGCTCAGGCTCGACATTCCAGTTGATGCTGTACCGGGCAAATACAGTACAAAGCTGATGTTCCGCACAGAAAACAGCTCCGATTTGTTCCTGCCACTTGTTGTTGATGTCCTGCCTTACATGGTAGATATCAAAGCAACTGGCGCATCCCTCGATATTGGCCCGCTCAACACCGTGAGGGTCGCAGACAGAATTGTCATTCACACCAATCCCCACCATGAACAAGCCAAAGAAAAAAAGATATCCGAGGAGCAGGCATGGGAAAGATGGAGTGAAGATCTCAGACAGCTTCAATCTTGCGGTTTCAACGGACTTGTCATCAACTGTCCGACAATAAACAGCCCAGCGTATTTTACCGACACAGAGACTCTCGGGAAAATCTCAAAGCTCGTTTATGACTACGGATTCAAAAAGCTTTTCATCAACATCGACGGGCAGTCAAAAACTGCTTTCGATACGGAAGGCACACTCTACCTTGAGGAGTACCCACCCCAGCTGCAAAGGATTGTTGATGTGGTAAGGAGTAATTCTCTAACACCGGTTCTGACATACACGGAAGAAACACCAAAGCTCGAACTTCTGCTTGATGCAATTGATTCCCTCGACGAAAAGCCCAAAACAATGTGCATCAGAAAAACCGCAAGCGACACAATCACAAAAGAGGACTACCCACTTGTAAACAGATGCGGTCTCGACTGGCAAACTAAATCAAACCAGGCAAACAACAAGGGGTATTGGGTATACGATCCACACACATCCTGGGGTGGTCACCACGAGATGAGGCAAATAGCGGGCATATACTCGCTCATTGGTAGATCAACTTTCATGGGACTTGCATCATACAATGTTTCGTATGGAAACACGTTCAACGACCTTGATGTAAGACTGGCAGACGGCAACTACTCACCAGCCGATATGATGTACACCTATCCAACGGAAGGATATGAGTGTCTGTCATCCCTCCGTTGGCTAATGTTCCGTCAGGGGCTTGTGGATATGTCGCTTACTCAAACACTCCTCGATAAGATTGAGCAAAACCCAAGTGGGGAGGCAGAGAAGGCGGCAAAAGAATTTCTGGGCAGCATCCTTAACCCGCCATCTCAAACCCTTGAAAGATTGAAGGAACTATACACCCCATCAAATCTAGACAGAATTAGAGAACTTGTGATTGACTATCTGTTGTGGATTGACGACAAAGAAGAAGTAAAAACGTTAAAAGTCACTTCAAAACTTGTTTTCACCATTGGTTCAAAAACGCTCATGGCAGACAATTCACCCGTTGAGATGACGGTAGAACCTGTCATAATCGATAGCTCCACCTACATCCCAGCTCGTTACCTGGTTGAACCAATCAACGGAACAGCCCTGTGGGAAGGGCTGACTCGAAGCGTCATCCTGGAGGCTGCTGGACACAAGGTGACACTCTCAATTGGCAATGATAAAGCTGAGGTTGACGGAAAGACAGTCACCCTCTCAAGAGCGCCTCTCATCAAAGATGGTCGAACCCTTATTCCACTGCGAGCCGCTTCAACACTGCTCGGAGCAGAGGTGTCATGGGATGGAGCAACCAGAGAGGCAACGTGCCTGTTTGACTTTGGAGTCAGATATTTCGTACACAATGGAAGATGATTGAACTAATAAGGCAAATTGCAAAAGTCGATGTCCACACCGGGCAGGAGGACTACTTTGGCAAGTTGCTTAAGTTGCTCTGTGAATACCTTAGATTTGAATCTGCCATTGCAATCAGCACAATCGATACCCCATCTATAATTGCCACAAGGAAACTCGACAAAAAACAGACTGATGGTTTATTCAATCTTATAATCGAGTCAAAGGTCGCAGCCACCATCACACACATCAATGAAACACTTCCCCCTCCATGGGGTGAGATATCAAGGTACCACTTCAGGAATCTTCTTTCTCTGCCGCTTGGAACAAGAAACAATCTTTTGGGATATGTGGGACTGCTGTCTAAGAATAGACACACAATCGACGATGAAGAATACAAGCACCTGGAGACACTCACCCAGGTCATCAACATGGGGTATAGCCTAAACAAGAATTTCATCGATGGACTTGCCAAGGAGAAATCCGACACAAGGAGTTATGACTTTGCAGAGATTCTACCCAATGGCTTCATTGTCTGCGACACACAGGGAAGGATTATCTATGTAAATCAGTCGCTCGTTGATTTTCTTGGCTCTCCCTCTAGGGAGCAAACTCGGATGATAAATCTCCTAACTTTCCCCCCTCTCGTCAATTCTGGTATTTCGGACTCGCTCAGAAAAGCGCTCGAAACAAAATCTGTCGCAACCTCTGTTCACACCTACAAGAGTAAGTGGGGGAAGACAATCCATGCCAGGTTGGAACTTGTACCAATTATAGATGAACAAGGAGAAATCAGAGGTGTACAGGGTCAGGTTTTTGACATTACCGATGAAAGAAAACTTGTCCTCCTTCATGAGAGCATAAACAGCATTCTATCAACATTGTTTGGTTCAAACTCAATCAACGATGGACTGTCGCTCATAGCAAAACAAACCAGAAACGCCCTAGAAGCAGGACTTGTCCTTATCACAAAAAATAACTCATCTTCGGGTAGCCATGAGCTTATTTGTTTTGATTGCGCTGATGAATCTGGTCACATTGCTGAGGAAATTGAAAAAACACAGGATTTGACAGATACCTCCATAGAAACAATATGTATGGGATTGGCTCCTGACGATTATTCAATTGACGGAGTAAACGCAAACAATCATCTGTTAATAGAGTCTGACATCAAAACATCAGGTGAGATATGGGGTAGTCTACATATCGCCTTCTGCAACCTAAATGCAAGGTGGGAGAGTACTCACCAAACGATTCTCGACAGGTTGTGTGGTGTAATTGGCTCTTTCATTCACAGCATGGATTCAAAGAATCTGTACCTAGAGAGTGAGAGAAAAAAGGCACTGATTTTGGAGGCTTTCCCAGATTCGCAATACATCATTTCACATGACGCAAAGATTATTTCTGTCCCAAATGAAAAAACCAGTTCACCCGACTGCAAGCTGAACCTTATGGTGGGGGACAAATTCACTCAAATTCTCAATGAAACCGATGAGAGGGTTTTCATCGACACAATCACCCAAGCGGCGGTTGATGGCAACCTTTGGCACATGGAGTTTGAGCTGGATGAGAAACACTCAAACAGAGAGATCGAGTGCAAGATAATTCCACACAGCTGTGATGAACTACTCCTGTGTGTAAGAGAGATAACAAACAAAAACAGCAATGGGACTCTTCAGAATAATCGCGACAAGATGACAGAGATAATTACAAAGATTCCAGATATCCTGGTTATCTTTGATATGCACGATGAGAAAATAATGTTAATCAGCAAAGGGGCAGAGCGCTTTTTGGGTGTGTCCGGAGAGGAACTAATTGGTAAAGAGGGCTCTGAATTAGAAAGATTAATAGAGGTAAAAAACAGAGATTTTCTCGTTGAGAAATTACTCTGCAGAGAACCACTAGAAAACGTGAAAATTCCCTTCAAGATGAAATCTGGTATGGAGCTCACGACACTTGTATCAGCAGATTACATCAACATAGATGGCAAACAGTGCGTCCTTTTCTCAGCACGGGACATAAGCGAGATTGAGAAGTCAGAAGCGATCCTCAAAAAACACATGGACAGATACAAACACCTCACAGAAAATGCCCCAATTGGGATTGCGATTGCAAATGCTGATGGAAAAATAACTGAGATAAATCCAGCTGCTGTTTCTGTATGCGGCAAGTTGCTTGAGTTTATGGGAACAGGGGAAATGCCTGATGTCTCCAATCTACAAAAACTCATTCAAGACGAGATATCGGTCGCTCTGACTGGCAAAAAACTTTCGAAGATTATCGAAGTTTCCGGCAAGGACAACGACTCAGAGCACCTTAGATTCAGCCTGGCTCCAATGTGTGACAAGAACAATGATGTGACAGGTGTCATGATTATGTTCGAGGACGTATCGGAGATCCAAAACTCAATCAGCAAAATCAATCAAGCGCAACAGGATGCCATCAAAGCAGGACTTGCCAAAAATGAGTTTCTTGCCAACATGTCACACGAGATAAGAACTCCATTGAATGCTCTTCTTGGGTTCACTCAGCTGCTCAAAAATGAGGATGCATCGGACAGAATCAGAGATTATGTCGACTCGATCAACACAGCTGGTGAAGCTCTAAATTTTCTGACCTCCGACCTTCTCGATGTCACAAGAATTGAAGCTGATAAGTTCTCGCTGTATCTTGAGCCCTCCAATCTCCTCTCCACTTTCGAGCAGGTCAGGACAATCCTCTCACACAGGATTGAAGATTCAGGCAACGAGGTGACACTCAATATTTCAAACGATGACAAGAACAAGCTCTATCTGTTTGATTCATCCAGACTCAAACAAGTGCTCATTAATCTTCTCGGAAATTCTTTGAAATTCACATCAAACGGTAAAATCACTGTTGATATTTTAATTAGTAAAATAAATGACAAAACCGACAATATTACAATAATCATTGACGATACAGGAATTGGCATTCCAAAAACCATGCACGAGCTTGTGTTTCAACCATTTACTCAAATTGACAGCTCCTCTACAAAAAAATTCGCCGGCTCAGGCCTGGGGCTAGCAATAGTCAAGGGCATCATCAATGCTATGGGCGGCAATATCTCGATCGAAGCAAAGGACTCTCCTGGAGCAAGGTTTAGAATCGAGATTCCATTTGAGGCTGCCGGAGACATTGAATCCTGTGATAATGGCACAAATCCATTTGACGACGATAGACTCAGAGGAATAAATGTACTCGTCGCCGAGGACAACTCCCTCAATGTGAAGTTGATTTCAGAGATACTCAAAAATCTAGGTTGCAGCGTAACTGTCTGTACAACTGGACAAGGCGTTGTTGAGCATGCGCAGGACAAACATTACGATGTGTGCCTTATGGACATTCAGATGCCAGACCTTTCAGGTCTTGATGCGACAATGCAGATCAGGTATTTCGAGGAGAAGAACGACTCTGGTCATCTCCCAATAATTGCCATGACAGCCTACGCCTCCATCTCAGACAGAGACAAATGCCTCAAGGCTGGGATGGACTCGTACATCGCAAAACCCATAAAAATCCCTGAACTTATCAAAGCTGTCTGCTCAACTGCAAATATCGGCTCTCAATCGCAGATAGAAAAGCTTTCAAGGCAGTTGGCAATTGACCCGCAAAAACTCACGGAGATTCTGACGGAATATGCAACAAACGGAATTGAAAGCTTAAACGACATTGAGTCGCAAATAGAAAGCGGGGAATGGAGAGAAATTTGCGATGTGTGTCACAAGCTCAAGGGTATGGCATACATGGAGCCTGTCACGTCACTAGTCTCTGGTATGCATACCTGCGCTAAAGAACAAGACAAAACAGGAACACAGGAACACGCAAGCAAACTCGTCGTGGCGTACGAGGACATGCTGTCCCAGCTAACAAAAAACTAGTATTAATTAACTGCGTTAAATTGCCAAAAAATCTACCTAGCGACCTGCACGAGGTAGTACAAAGCTTCTACCATATGTTCAGACATGTTGGTAACTCGAATGAGTTCCATGAGTTTTTCCTTGGAAACCTTGTCGTCACCAATCTGTTCCTTCACCTTCTTTGGTCTGCCCGGTTTCCTCTTGCTTGAAGGATAACTCGTCTTTTCACGTACCTCAAAGAGTTTTGTCAAAGGGACATCAAGTGCCTCAGAGAGAGCTTGCAAAGTGAGGTCTTTTGGTCTCGCTTTGTCTTTAATTACTTTCCAGATTGTAGGAGTGGCCATTTTACAATTGTTAGCCAATTGAGCGAAAGTAATTTTCTTTGCCAATCTCTTTGCGTTTAAAAACTCGCCAAGTGTTTCACTCATAATTATTGTTTCTCCTTGTTGCTTATATAAAATATAGTATAAAATATTACAAAACGCAAGTGATTCGCATTCCCATAGTAAGAACTCTTTATTAACACTGTTTTGGATTAGTAATTGATTATTTATTTACAATATAGATTAGCCGCAAACTAGTTATTTCAAAAATAAATTTTACAAATACTTATTTGGCAAGAATCCATAGGTTGACATATCGAATAGTGTTCGGGGATATTTTCTCAGTGGATTTATAAGGTCTGAAAATCAATTTTTATAGAGAAAATAAAAAAACGGCTACGTATTTAATAATTGATTGTTTTTCCTAAGGATGCCAAAGGCATCAACGTATTGCACATGGGCTATTAAGAGATGAGACTTTGGTGGGAAAATGGTGGCGGGGGTGGGATTTGAACCCACGACCCCACGGGTATGAGCCGTGTGCTCTAGACCGCTGAGCTACCCCGCCATAGAAAAACTATCCAGGTGGGGATTCTACACAGGGAAGAAACGAATTCAACCCAAGTTATCTAAAGAGGGACAGGAACCAATCCCAGACAATTGAAATCGGGTTCTTCCTGTTTGTTTTCGGGCTTCTGTCAAGGTTGAGCTCAATTGGGCTTGAGAGGGTGTAACCACTCGAATCCTTACACACGTAGAGCGTCTCGCCAGGATAGATCATATGTAACTCCTTCCTGGCAAAATACTCAATTCCTGACTTGGTGTTTTTGAAATTGATTTCGTTTTCATGGGTCGCAACATCGTCTTCCAAAGCCTCAATTTTCCAGTCAAGTCTCTCAGATTCTCGAAGAAGTGTGGCAATTTTGTAATCTATTTTTGCCAGGGGTTTTACCAGGAAATAGCACGCGACAAGCACTGTCGAGATAAGAATCACCCTCGCAATTACTTTTATAGCTCGTTTTCTTTTCTTTGGCACTTCCGAGAAAAGGTTACTCACACAACAAATGTTAATCAAGTCAGTTGACTAAAGGGATTCTCGAATTATATTGTTTGCGTGCATTCAGGCAGAACTCAGGTATACACAGGGGACGGTAAAGGAAAAACCACAGCAGCCTTCGGCCTTGCAATGAGAGCCGTTGGTGGTGGCTTCAAGGTGGGCATTGTTCAGTTCATGAAGGGACGAACAACATACGGCGAGATTGAATCAGCCAAGAAACTTGGGATTGACGTGTTTCAATACGGCACACTCGATTTTGTGAATCCAGAATCTCCGTCCTCCAGGGACATCGAACAGGCTGAACAGGCATTCCTTAAAGTTGAGGAACTTCTTGAATCACCCTTGTATGATATAATCATTGCTGATGAGATAAATGTCGCTTTAGGATTTGGTTTGCTTCAGACAGAACAAGTGTTGTCTCTGATTGCAAAAAGACCAGATAGTAAAGAGCTGATTCTGACTGGCAGGTACGCAAAAGAAGAGATAATTAAAGCCGCCGATCTTGTCACAGAAATGAAAGCCATCAAGCATTACTACAACACAGAGGGGCTAAATGCGAGGAAGGGAATTGAGCACTGACGCTGTTGCTGCCGCGCTTGAAAACAGCCACCAAGCGCAGGCGGAGATAATTACATATCTTGAGAACCAAAACAACCCCGATGTTGTTTTCGGTGGCAGATACAATCAGCTTGGCAAAGCCCAACGTATCGGCATCACAGGGCCACCTGGTGCTGGCAAAAGCACCATTGTTTCAAAGCTTCTGGGACAAATCAGAAGAACGGGCTCCAAGTGTGCAGTGATTGCGTGCGACCCAAGTTCCCCTTATACTCACGGCGCATTGCTTGGTGACCGCACAAGAATGGCAGACCACTTCACAGACCCCGGCGTTTTCATTCGTTCAATGGCATCGAGAGGTCACCTCGGTGGTCTTGCCCCAACAACTTCAATCATCGCAGACTTCCTTGACCTTTGTGGATACCCTTTCATCCTCATCGAAACCGTAGGTGTGGGTCAAACCGAGGTTGACGTCGTCTCCAAAACCGACACTGTTCTGGTTGTTCTCACCCCTGAATCGGGCGACTCAATCCAGATGATGAAGGCGGGGCTGTTGGAAGGTGCTGATATCTTCTGTGTAAATAAGTTCGACAGACCAGGCGGAGACAGGTTGATTGCCGACTTGGAGTTCGGGATGTCACTCGGAAAAAGGGATTGGAATCCACCAATCGTTCCAACTGTTGCCGTGAAAAACATAGGCATTTCAGACCTCTTCAACACAATCAGACGACACTGGGATTACACAAAAAACACGGAAATCCACGACTCAAAAAAACTAGACAGATATATAACAGAGGTTGGATTCTGGCTTGAATCCAGACTCTACGATGTAAAATTCAGAGAAAACCAAAAAAGACTCGCCAGAAAAGCCATAATTGACGGAATCCCTCCATGGCAGCTGGCTGAATCTATTTGGAAAGAAAAAGTGGAGGCACAATGGCAATAAAGGTGCTTATGGCTAAGCCTGGATTAGACGGACACGACAGGGGAGCCAAGGTGGTTTCGCAGGCTCTTCGAGATGCCGGAATGGAAGTGATATACACCGGTCTGCACCAGACTGCGGACATGATTGTTAACGCCGCTTTGCAGGAGGATGTTGATGTTATAGGTCTCTCAATCCTCAGCGGAGCGCACTTGACCCTTGTCCCCAAAATTCTGGAAAAACTCAAAGAAAAAGGGCTCTCCGACAGACCAGTCTTTGTTGGAGGAATCATCCCCCCAACGGATGCACAAAAGCTCAAGGAACTTGGCGTTTCTGAGGTTTTTGGCCCTGGTACACCCACAAAAACCATAATCGAGTTCGTTGAAAAAAACGCACGAGTTGTTCATTAATTCTGGGCATCTAAGAAATCCTATTTCAAAGGAGACACCTTAATGGATATATTCACCAAACCTCTCAAGGTGGGTAAATTGCTCTCGGGTCTGTCGAGTGAAGAACTTTTCAAACTCGCAAGTCACGATATCAGAAAAACTGAGTATAGCTCTGATTCGTTTGTGTCACGCATCCGCAGCAGATCTGCAGCATTCACCGAGATTGTTGGAGTTGAGCCAACTCCGGAACAAGCGAAGCTCCTGCTCGAAGTCAGAAAATACCTTGAAGACAAGGAAGTCATCAAGACCGAGATGACCATGCACGAGAACCCGAAGTACCAGATTCCCTGCGAGCTCTACGTCACAAAACCGTTTGCCAGACTTCCATACACCTGGCAAAAACTCCTCTTCCCGCCAAGAAAGATTGAGGGCGTCAAGCCTATCAAAACAATAGTTGTTCCAGAGTGGCCCGAACGGAAAATCCTTGTCAGCCCACACGATGGCGTGACAGTGTCACTTGGCACAGACTACTTTGGCGAGGTCAAGAAGTCATTCCTCAGAATGGCGATATACCGTGCCAAACTCGAAGGAAACCTCGGTCTCCATGCCGGCTCAAAGATGATCAGAGTCAAAAACAAGGATGGTAAACTTGTCGAGAAGGGCATCATTCTGTTTGGACTCTCAGGCACTGGTAAGACCACGCTTACTTGCCACCATCACTTCCTAGAGGGTGAGGAGGGTGTCGCAATCAGGCAAGATGATATGCTTGTCATACTGCCCGATACCACCTGTATCGGCACAGAGCATGGGTTTTACATCAAGACAGAGGGCTTAGAGGGCGTCCACCAGCCGGTGCTATTCCACGCAGCAACGGCAAACAGCGCCATTTTTGAGAACATCTGGGTTACAGAGAGCGGCAAGGTCGACTTCATGAACTACACCTACACCACAAACGGTAGATGTGTTGTTCAGAGAAAAGACATTGAGTACACTGACAACACAATCGACTTGCCCCACACCGACATGATGGTTCTGATTACGAGACGATACGACATCATTCCAGCCGTAGCCAAACTTTCTCCAGCTCAGGCGGCGGCTTTCTTCATGCTTGGCGAGTCTATCGAGACATCCGCAGGCGACCCGACAAAAGCCGGTCAAGCAAAGAGGTGCGTTGGCACAAACCCATTCATCGTCGGACCAAAAGATGATGAAGGCAACTACATCATGAACCTCCTCAAAAACAACCCCAACATGGAGTGTTTCCTCCTGAACACCGGCAAGATCGGTGAGAAGGAAAAGGTCACAATCAAAGACTCCGTCGGAATTCTCAAATCAATTGCATCTGGCAAGGTTGAATGGAAAAAAGACCCATACTGGGGGTATGAGGTTCTTGAAAGCTGCGACGGTGTTGATGTGGATAGACTCGATCCATCCAAATACTACCACGAGGATGAATTAAAGTCTCGCAACGACGTGCTCAGAAAAGAAAGAAGAGACTGGCTTAATAAATTCCCGATGCTAGACCAGGAGATTCAAGACGCTATTTAGTTAGTCACACTCAATCTCTTCCAGCAAACCAATGACCAGCTCAATTGAGCTGGTCTCTTTTCTTGTGAGGGTTTTTTCAAAAAACAACAGCTGTCTTAGCAAAAGAATCGCCGTGTTGAACTGATCCTTTTCTTGATTTGGTGAACAGAATATCCCACGTTTTATTTTTGTTTTTTGGACGCCTAAAATATTTCTCAATCTCTTGCTTTGAGTAGGAGTTGGTCTCGCCTCCCCAGAACAAAACCTTGCGACAGTCGACCTCGAAACATCGAGCTCTTTCGCCAGCCAGCTCCTTGTTTTCCCAATCTTTTTCAGTGCAGCATCAATTACCATCCCAAGCGTCATATCGGGATTATACCAAACATGACGCCTGGTTTTCCGCTATGTACGAGTATTAATTGTCGATAAAATCTGCTATTCGTTTGAAGATTACAGCCAGCGTGTCAAGCTCTTCATAGATGCTGACAAGATCAAATGCGACAATTACTGTCTTCTGTTTACCGTTGTCTACCCAAACACCTGCAGAGTTGCCACCAACCAGATTGAAACACGACACTCCATCTCCAACTGGACGTAGAGATGGTGATTCGACAATGAGGCTGTAACGGATGTACGGATGATGGAGGGAGAAAAGGAAACCGTCACCAATCGGGTCATCCTTGACCCCACCCACGGTATAGATTCTGGTGTTTGGACTCTCAAGCTCAAAGCCAAGAAGTCTCATCAACTCAGGATTTGACTGGAGAGCTGCCGGGATGGTGTGTCCGATGAAGGCAACCTTTCCACCACCTAGGATATATTCCGTTACGACATCTACCCACCAATCCTGAGCGATCTGGTCGTTGTATCCGCATATCCAGACGATTGAGTCGTACTGTTCAAGATCCTCAAGAGGTATTTCATCGCCAGGGTAGATGATGTGTTTTACGGGTTTGAACCCGGCTTTTTGGATGATTCTGTCATAGGTTTGACCAAGCCCCTGGAAGAAATGTATTCCATCGCCCGTTCTTGCCCATGTCGGATGCATATTCTCAAACACGGCAAATGGCTCTGTGTATTTGTAGAGTTTGATGTTCTGAGTTGTGTCTTTGAGTCCCTCTGCTGGGATAGAGATATACTCGTGCTTGTAACGTCTTGAGAAGAACTTGACATTGTAATCAAAACTCGGAAGTGTCAGGTCAAACCTTCCATCTGAGTCTGTCGAATACTTCTTGGTGTCGACACCCTTAACATAGAAATCACACTGGAGGGGTTTGCCTGACATGCCGTCAGTCACCTGACCAGAGACAACGATCGACATCGGGTCGGCAAGCGAGAGCCTGACTCGTCTGCTCTTGTTTGGCGCAACCTCAAATGAGAACTCCTGCTCTTTGAATCCGAGTGATTTCACCTTCGCGTTGTACTTACCAGCACGAAGGGTTGAGAGTTTGATGTGTCCATCCTCACCTGTTTTGACAGGGAGCATAAATCCATCGATTGACATCTCCGTGTAAACCGGGTTTCCTCCCTCGTCCTCAAATGTGATATCAACCCTACCAAAATCAGCAAACCACTCCTCGATTCGGTTGAGTAGTGTCTTCCTATCCTCACGGTTATTAATTACCTCAAGTCCGAAGGAGAGGTACACCGCAGCGAAGTTACCAGACTCAATCGTCGCACCACCATAGCCAAGTTTTTCGTTGGAATACGACGCCGGCCCAAGGTAGTGAAGGAATGGAGTAACCTTGGCGGCAATATTTTTATTAGGGGCAAAAGCGTCAAAACCTATCTGGTTTGAAGCTCCATCACCACCGCTTAAGGCAAGCACCAAGCCATCACCTATCCCACTGCCAGTGACTCCCACGAGACTGGTGGTATAGACCTCCTGCTGAACAGAGTTGACGCCAAAGAGTGTTTCCACAAAGATGGGGTCGGTATTCCTTGAATAAAGGTCGTAGTATAGGAGGTTTGATGCCGAGAGGAAGAGTTTTCCACCTTCGAGAAGATAATTCTCAAGCATCGTTTCATGCGTCGTTGTCAATTCGCCAGGGCCCACGAGCCAGTACACCCTGTCAAACATCTTTAGATCATCCAATTTGACAGATGTCGAAAGCGGATTGATAGGGCAATACTTCAAACCAATCTCATCATATGCCCTGTAACAGAACTTATCGAATCTTGTTGAGAAGTATCTTGATGGAGTCTGGAATTGAGTTGCTGCGACCAACACATCGGCTATCTCAAGTTCAACGGTAGTATCAGCGTCCCTGACATCTTGCCTATCAACTGTTTCTGGAACTCCACCAAGCCCCCAGTAGACATACTCATACTTACCCTGAGGCACTTCAGCTTCAAAATAACCATTATCATCGGTGTTTATGACCTGCTTGCCGTTTGCTATCTGGATGTAACCCTTTGTGGGGTTGCCGTTGTCTAGCTTGATGTATCCTTTGTAGGTTTCTCGTGGCAACTCTTCAATATTGTAGGTCAACTCACCAAAAACTCCTGGCTGTTTGACATCAATTTCTCGATAGAGCTGGGTGTAGCCATAGCAATCCATGAAAATCGAGCTCTTGCCCTTCGGGAGGTAGAAGTTTACGTCGACATCGGTTCTATATGGAATCCCATCAAGGGTGAATTCAACTGGCTCTTTGTGCTCTCCATCGATTGTAACATCGACCCTTGCAGATTCCTTTATGAGTTTGACGCCATCACTCGGGTTAACGGCACCGAAGCCGTATGCTGTGTCCCAACCAAGCGGCCCCAAATCGTCTGCCGAGTTGATGAGGAGGTTTGAAAGAGCCACGTTTGACATGTCAGGATCGGCTGAGAGCAAGAGTGCTGCAACAGCGGCAGCATGGGGAGCAGCCATCGATGTGCCACTCTTTACCGCATATCCACCACCTGGGTAGGTGGAGTAGATTAGGCTGCCTGGCGCGCAAACATCTGGCTTTTTACTCGTTGTATGATATGGGTCAACTGACCAGTCTATCTCTTCGCCACCTGAGAAAACCGAAACAATTCTGTCCTTGGTGTAGGAACCAACTCCAATAACGGACGGGATGTTTCCCGGTGAACCCGATGATCCCTGCCCATCGTTGCCAATTGATGAGACAAGCAACACACCGCGTCTCTGGAAAACATCTGCGATTTTGTTCATGTCTTCATCGGCAGCGCCGCCAAGTGACATGGTGACAATCTGTGGTGCATCATCCGTGTCGGGGTTGTCGTCTGGGTCAAGCACCCACTCCATGCCTGCAAGCACCTGCGCAAATGTACCAGAGCCAGTCGGAATGACAGAACCAACATAGAGCTTAACATCAGGAGCGATACCGGTTTTTTTACCTGTCAGGATTCCAGCACAGTGCGTGCCATGCCCATAGATATCAAATGGGGTATCATCCTCTTCTTTTTCACCTGTCATCGTGAACGCAGCGAATTTCTCAATGCAATCAGAAAGATCTGGGTGCTCACCATCAATACCGGAATCCAGGAGACCAATTGTTACTCCCTGTCCCCTGTAGCCCTTGTCCCAAAGCGACTGCGCGTTGAGATCATCTAGTCCCCAGTTTCTCTCTTCATCCTCATCATCCTCCGAGATGAAGTCTGGGACGGTCATAGTGACATTCTCCTGGACTCGCTCAACCGACCTAATACCCGCAACCTCGTCGAGCCCACTTGCAGTCAAAACCAGCATATAGCAGCCAAGCTTTGGGAAATGTGTTTGGCTTATGACCTTACCCACCTTCATCATTTCATCTATGTGGGAATCGATGGGTGAGTTTGTCCAGACTATCGCCTCAATTGTTGCGCTTGAATCCATCTCCGAAACGGCAGACAAAAGATTCTTGGCAATTGGCGCTTTATAACTCTCAACTGTTCTGTCACTATTTGCCAAAGCAAAACTCGGAACAACTGAGAACATGGTCACAATCAGCATGATTGATATTGAAATAGTTAGTATTTTCTTCATTTACACATACTCCTTGTCACAGCGAGTATACAACCCGCTGTGACGGTTTACACACCTAACACGTTAACGTCAGATTTCGTTCAGTTTATCATTTATCACATCAAGAAGTTCGTCTATCCCGACTTTTTCCTTTGCACTTACGAATAAGACATCTGGGAATTCACCAAGAATCTCATCCTGTTTTGTTTCGTCAATTTGGTCAATTTTGTTGGCTACGTACATCTTCTCGATGTGGTCTGCCCCAAGATCAGAGAGAATGCCATCCACGACCTCGATGTGCCTCTCCCATTCCGGGTCTGATGAGTCAAAAACAACCATCAGAATCGACGCAGACAGCACCTCTTCAAGTGTTGACCGAAACGCTGCCACAAGCTCAACAGGGAGGTTTCTGATAAACCCAACTGTGTCTGTGAACAGTATCTTCTTGCCATCCATAAACCTCTGTCTGACCGTTGTCTCAAGCGTCGAGAAGAGTTTGTCCTGGCTCAGGATGTCAGCACCTGTTATGGCGTTGAGCAGGGTAGACTTGCCTGCATTTGTGTAGCCAACAAGGGAGACTATCGGCATTTTCCAGCGCTCTCTTCTTTTGGCTTGGGTTTGTCTATGGCGTCTTACTTCCTCAATCCTGTCACCCAGTTTCCTTATGTCTTGTCTCAGTCTTCTCTTGACCAGTTCAATTTTTCTTTCACCAGCACCACGAAGGTAGGCAGAACCACCTCCTCCTGTTTGCTGGTCATAGTTCATCGAGCGGTCTGTGAGTCTCGGCAGTTTATACTTGAGCTGGGCAAGCTCGACCTGGAGCTTTCCCTCCCTTGTTGTTGCGTGTTTTGCAAACACTTCGATGATGATGCCAGATCTGTCAACAACAGGACGCTTCAGGTCTTCTTCTAGGTTTTTTGTCTGGAGCGGTGAGAGAGGATAGTCAAACACAATCCTATCTGGGTTGAACTCACCAATGGCTTCCTTTATCTCAGCAACTTTTCCTTTGCCAAAAAGATGAGACCTGCTGGGTATTTTTATGACTTGGAAGTTTCTTCCAACGACCTCCGCGCCAAGTGTGTCAAGCAAAAGTGATAATTCACGGAACGATTCGAGGGCTTCCCTTTGGTCGTCAGTTTGAAGTCTCGCTCCCACTATGTATACTTTTTCGTTCATACAGCCTCCTTGCGATCGTAATAAGTTTCTCGACAGCCAGGTTTACTTCATATGTGCCGACAATCTTTCCACCTTCAAAGACTGCCGCTCTCCCAGCGCCCAACGCAATCCCACAATCTGCGTCTCGCGCTTCACCTGGCCCATTCACTTCACATCCCATGACCGCAACGGTTAAGCCTATCACGCCAACAAGTGCGTCCTCAACCACCCCCACAAGTGACTCTAAATCACCGTGTGTCCTGCCGCAGGTTGGGCAGGAGATGATGGTCGCGCCACGCTGTCTTCTCTTAGCTGTCTCAAGGATTGCCCACGCTGCCTTTACCTCTTGCACCGGGTCACCCGTCAGTGAGACTCGTATCGTGTCACCAATGCCTTCCCTAAGGAGAGGGACAAGAGCAACAGTTGATCTCACAATACCAACGACAGGTGGCCCTGACTCTGTAAGACCGATATGAACAGGATAATTTGATAAACTCGAAAGTAGTCGATTGGCTTCTATGGTTGTTTCTATGTCTGAGGACTTGACAGACAGGACAAGACCGGTAAACCCAAAGCCTTCGAGCATGCGCGCCTGTTCCAGTGCAGCCTCACAGAGCTGCCTTGAGGGGTCAATATGAGATGTCGGGAGAGATCCCGCATTCGCGCCCACTCTTATAGGAACATTCGCACCTTTCGCCTCCTCGGCAATGAGTCTAACGTGTTCCGGATTTTTGATGTTACCCGGATTCAGCCTCAATTTGTGGCAACCCGCCTCAATTGAAGCTAGCGCTAGTTTATAATCAAAATGAATATCTGCAACAACAGGAATTGGGCTATATTTAACAATTTCTTTCAATGAGGTGGCAGCCTCTATGTCAGGGACTGCGCACCTTACAATCTCGCAACCAGCTCTTGTTAGTCTTTCAACCTGCTCAAGGGTGGATTTTGCGTCCCTTGTGTCGGTGTTTGTCATCGACTGCACGGCGATGGGGTTGCCACCGCCGATTGTTATGCTTCCAATTCTGATCGCTTTACCAGTTGAAGACATTCAGAAGATCTCTTCCGAATATGAGTATGATAAGGAGAATCAGGATGATAAATCCAACAAAGTTTATCGCATTGAGCACATTTCTGTTGAGTTTCTTGCCTGTGATGCCCTCAACGAAGTTGAACACAATGTGACCACCGTCAAGACCTGGGAAAGGCACAAGGTTTATAAAACCAAGGGAGACTGAGAGTGTGCCGGCAAAGCTTATGATTTTGCCAACACCAAAATACGTGGCTTGCCCAACCATTCGACCGATTGCGACAGGCCCACCAAGACCATCTGTTTTGCCAGCGAAGAGTCCAACAAAGAAAGCCCAGAAGGCTGCAATGATGTTCCAGAAGGATTTGAATGCCCCTACAAGGGACTCCCAGAGGTTCATGCGAACCGGCTCAAACCACGGCATGACGCCAATCTTTCCGTACTCTTCCTCAGTGCCATCGGCAAGCTCTCGTGTGCCAACCGTTGTCGTAATCGTCAAATCCTTAACCTCAAGACTCTCGGCAAAGACAAGCTCAATATCTCCATTTGACTGGTCAATTATCTCTTCGATTCTATCCCAGTCGAGACGAGTAAATTCAAAATCTCTCTCTGTTGTCTCAATGGTTTGAATTCTCGTTGGGACGTCTTCATCACCAATTCTCTCAAGACTCTCAAGAGCAACAATGGTGCCATTAAACTCCAAAACACCCGCCATCTGTGTGTCGAGCTCAAGATCGATATCACCAAAAACAATCTCATCAGAAAGATTGAGTTTCACAACATCATCTTTGCCGATTACAAGTGTGATCTCATCCTTTGGAACACCGACTGTCACATTGATGTCTTCGTTGATTTTGCCGTTGACATTGTTTGCTATGTCCTCATAGGAATAGATGTACTGCCCATCGATTGAAAGGATTCTGTCTCTTGGCCCGATTCCAGCTTCCTCTGCTGGTTTGTCAAGTTCGACAAAACTTACCTGGTTTGTTTCCATAATGGCAACATCTGTTCCCCAAATGGCAAACACTGAGAAGAAGACGATAATGGCAAGAACAAAATTGAGAACAACACCTGCAGCCGAGTACCAAATCCTCTGCCAAGGGGTCTTGTTATAGAGCGAGTTCGGGTCTCCCGACTCCTCCTCCTCGCCAGAGACAAGGCAGTAACCACCGATTGGGAAGACAGCCAGTCTGAACTCGGTTTCGCCAAAATAGCGCCATTTCCATCTGGCTATCGTTGGCCCCATACCAATGGCATAGGCGATGACGGGTGTGCCAATTGACCTTGCCGCAAACAAGTGTCCAAATTCATGAACAATAACAAGAATATCAAGAATAATCAGTGCGTATAAAACTATCAGAAACGTTGACATAATCTCCTTCCAATCTCACAAGCGATATCTGTGCATTTGTTATAGAGTGTTTTTATCTCAGACACCGAGTTTACGCTTGAGTTTGTATCTATTTCACTCAGCGTCTTGCCAATAATCTCTGGTATCAGGTAGAATGGCAACTTGTTGGAGAGGAACGCACCAACCGCCCATTCATCCGCTGCTGTGTAGGCAATCCTGCCACAAGCTCCCATTTGGTAAGCTTTTCTGGCAAGTTGTATTGACCTTGAAACATCCTCAGGCATATCGTCAAACGTAAGTCTCACAGGAAACCCTACACCACGAAGGTCGTTGAGGTTTCTGGTTGGGTGGTTAAGGGCAAAGCTAATGGGGTATTTCATCGACGGAGGTGACGCCTGAAGCTTGGTTGAACCATCGACAAAAGCAACCCCTGAGTGGACAATCGCTTCAGGGTGTATGAGGATTCTGATTCTATCCGGATCAATGCCAAATAACATCGAAATCTCCATTAACTCTAGCCCCTTGTTAGCAAGCGTCGCTGAGTCGATGGATATCTTTGCGCCCATGTTCCACTTCGGGTGTGACAGAGCGTCTTCGGGTCTAACATTGGTGAGTTGCCCCCACTTCATGCCTTTGGAGAAAAATGGGCCACCAGATGCTGTGAGTAGTATCTCTCTGATTCTGAGTTTGTCCTCACCAAGCAGAGATTGATAAATAGCTGATGGCTCTGAGTCAATAGGCACAATCTGACTTTCAAGCTGTTCGTCAGAAATAAGGTGTCCAGCGCAAACGATTACCTCTTTGGTGGCAAGGGCGACCTTTGTTCCACGATTTAGGGCAATCAGAGTGGGGGCAATGTTGGCAACACCGTTGCCGGAGACAACCAATATGTCAATGTCCATTGCCGCGATCTCGGCAAGCCCACGGTCTCCTGTCAGGACAGTCAATCCCTTCGATATCGTATCGAGCCTGCTCGCGGCATTATTATCGTAAAGACAAACAGTATTTACTCCAAACTCTCTAGCTTGGACAGCGATTGCATCGACACTCTTGTTGGCAGCAAGCGCAACAACTCGGAACTGAGAAAAATCGCTTCTTATGACATCAAGAGTTTGTGTACCGATTGAGCCAGTTGAACCAATAATGGCAATTTTTTTCATCTATCCTATCAACAGCCCCTTCAGAACAAAGACCAGATAGAAGAAAAACGCTGGGGCTGCCAGCATGAGTGAGTCCATTCTGTCCAGGATGCCACCATGACCCATGATGAGCTTGCTGGAATCTTTGACATTTGCATCACGCTTCAAAACCGATTCACCAAGGTCACCAAGAAGCGAGGCACACATCACAACAAATCCGGAGACGATGAGGTGAGTCCAAGAAAAACCAGCACTTACAGCGGCATCATATCTCAATATGAGGTAATACCCAGCCACCACAAAAACTGCCATTCCAAGGAAAGCACCAATGAGTAATCCTTCCAAAGTTTTACCGGGTGAGACCTTAGCGAGTTTTCTCCTGCCTGCCATCTTACCTCCATAGAACGAGAAGATGTCAAACGCCCAAACACCCGCAAAGAGGGAGAAAACAACCCTCCAACCGAAAGGCTCCCCATACAATCCGCCCAATCTGATATTCTCTAAAAACGATAGGAACGAGAACAGACTGCCGATAAGGAGTATGAACAGACTCGCACCAATTCGAGATATTGCGCCCTCTGGTTTACCTGAGATCACCTCGAAAAGGAACAACCATACGAGTAAGACGAAGGGAACGATGATTGCTTCCATCCTCCATTTGGGGTAGAAGATGCAAATCTGAATGGCAATGTTAGCAAGCGCTATCACAACTGGCTGAGTTTTAATATGAGCCTTTTTGGCGATTCTTGCTGCCTCAAAAATTGCGAGGGTTGAGATGATTATGATAAACGATAGGAAGAGCCAGCCATTGTTCTGACCAAACCAAACCACCAATACTGCAACAGGTATAAGAATCAATGCGGCTATCACACGCTTCATTTTTCACTCTCCTTGTTGTCACTCCCCGCGCTGCCAAAACGCCTGCTTCTGGACTTGTAAATTTCTATTGATTCAATGAGGTCATCTTCACAAAAATCGGGCCAGTATTTATCGGGAAAAACCAGCTCTGAATAAGCACATTGCCAAATCATGAAGTTAGACAATCTGAGTTCACCTGAGGTTCTTATTACAAGGTCGGGGTCTGGCAGTCCTGCTGTGTAAAGGTGGTTGGAGATGGCGTCAATTGTAATCTCAGATAAAGGAGTTCCCTCATCTACAATAGACTTTATCGCATGAATTATCTCGTCCCGTCCACCATAGTTAATTGCAAGCAACAGCCACATACCGGTATTTGCCGACGACTTTTTCTCCAACACATTCACGGCATTGACTAGTTTGTCGTTGAGTTTGGTCTTGTCCCCGATGAGCTTGAACCTGATGTTATTCCCAAGAATCATTTTTTCTTCGGCAAAAAGTGTCGTCAAGAACGTATCCATAAGGAACTTGACCTCGGTCTTGGGTCTCTTCCAGTTTTCTGTTGAAAAGCAATACAGCGAAAGAACCTCTATCCCAAGACTCGCCGCCTTCTCGACGGTTTTTTTGACACTCGAAACCCCGCGTCTATGCCCCTCGACTCTTGGCATCCCACGTCGCCTAGCCCACCTTCCGTTACCATCCATGATGATGGCAATGTGCCTGGGCAACTGGCTTTTATCCATTACGACTCTAGTATCTCCCTCTTCTTGGCTGAGATTACATCGTCGATTTTCTTAGTATATTCGTCCGTGACTTCCTGGATGATGCCTTCACTTTTCTTGAGTTCATCCTCCGAAATGTCTCCGTCCTTCTCAGCCTTTTTCTCAGACGCTACGAAGTCACGCCTGATGTTTCGAATCGCAACCTTTGAGTCCTCGCCCGTTTTATCAACAAGCTTCACAAGCTCCTTGCGTCTCTCCTGAGAAAGAGGTGGGAATGGCATCCTGATGAGGTTTCCGTCAGAAATCGGGTTAGCGCCAAGATTGGCTGCCTGCAGGGCTTTTACTATTTCCGAGAGAACTGACTTGTCCCACGGTTCAATAACAAGCGTCCTGCCATCGGGGGCTGCAACATTGGCAAGCTGAGGAACGGCCATCTGGGAACCATAGGCCTCAACAACAACCTTGGACACAATGGCAGGTGACACCCTGCCCGCCCTTAAGCCAAGAAGGTGTTCCTGCAACGAGGAAAGAGTCTTGTCCATACGAGATTTAATTTCGTTCTTATCCATTTTCTTATCCTCCTTGAATCAGGGAACCGATGTCTTCTCCCTTTACAACCTTTATTATATTCTCAGTGTCAGCGATTGAAAACACGACAATTGGAATGTTGTTATCACGGCATATCGACACGGCTGCCCCATCCATAACTCTGAGGTTTTTGGCAAGCACATCTGTGTAGGTGATGTTCTTCAAGAGCTTGCTGTCTTTGTTTTTTGCCGGGTCGTCAGTATAGATACCGTCAGTTTTTGTAGCTTTCATCAGACAGTCTGCATGAACCTCAGCCGCCCTGAGTGCCGCCGCCGTATCGGTTGAGAAGAATGGGTTTCCAGTGCCTGCTGCGAAGATGACTATCCTGCCCTTTTCAAGATGTCGGATAGCCTTTCTTTGTATGTAAGGCTCAGCAACCTCGTGCATTGCAATCGCAGACTGGACTCGAGTCGGCACACCCTTGGATTCGATGACTGTTTGGAGGGCGAGACTGTTCATAACTGTTGCCATCATACCCATATAGTCAGCTGTGACTTGGTCCATACCAAGCTGCACTCCGTTGACACCGCGCCAAATATTGCCACCACCGACAACAATTGTTATCTCGGTACCGAGTTCATGGAGGCTGACAAGAGTATCGGCAATCTTTGTGATGAACTCGACATCTATACCAAATGTTTGGTTGCCAAGGAGAGACTCACCTGACAGTTTCAGCAGTATCCTTTTGAACCTCAGACTCCCCTTGGCATTTGTCATTTGTTACCTACTCTCCTATCGAGATCCTACAGAATTTGACGACTTCAATCTTTCCGCCGATTTCCTTCTCTGTCTCGGCAACAAGTTCGGAGATTGTCTTCTTTGACTCTCTCATGTATGGGAGGTCAAGAAGGCAGCAAGACTTGAAGAATGCTTTAAGCTTTCCTTCCGCAATCTTCTCTCTCACGTTGTCTGGTTTTCCGGCGAGCTCTTCAGAGTTCATGATGACCTCGCGCTCTTTGTCAACGACATCCTTCGGAATCTCTGTGGAGCAGACATAGTCTGGGTTATCAATGGCAACCTGCATTGCCATCTCGTGAGCGAGACCTATGACCTTCTCGTGAGCATCTTTGTCTGAGTTGACCTCGACAAGAACAATGAGTTTGTTGCCCATGTGGGCATAGGCATCAAAATAACCACCGATTGAGTCGTAAACCTCAACGTTGGCAAGTTGGATATTCTCACCAATTTTACCAACTGTTGCCTTAATTTCTTCCTCGACAGTTGAACCTGTGGGGTGTGTTGCCTTAAGAAGGTCTTCTTTTGTTGAGATACCCTTATCCATTGCAAGGTCAGCGAGGTCCTGGCTCATCTTTATAAAATTGTCATTCTTTGCCACAAAGTCTGTTTCACAGCTGAGTTTGACAAGAACAACTTTCTTCCTGTCGTCACTAATCTTAAGACCGATACGACCCTCAGATGTTTCTCTGTCAGCCTTCTTTGCCGCTTTTGCGATTCCCTTCTCTCTGAGAACCTGAATCGCCTTCTCTATGTCTCCGCCTGCTTCAGTCAGAGCCTTCTTGCAATCCATCATCGGAGCCTCTGTGCGCTCGCGAAGCGTTTTTACGTCCTGTGCCAAACCCATGATTACATATCCTCCTCATCAACGATATCATCTACATCGTCGTCGTTGTCTTTCTTTTCCTCCGGCTCAAACTCATCGAGGTTTATCTTGTCGAGGTCGATGACCTTTTCCTCATTGTCATCTGCGTCAGCTCTCTTGGCAGCTCTTTCCTCAGATTCCTCATCCTCATCTTTTCTCTCGAAATCAACACCCTCACGACCTTCGACAACACCGTCCGAAATCAGCTTTGTGAAGAACTTGATTGAACGGATTGCGTCATCGTTGCCTGGGATCGGGATATCAACAAGGTCAGGATCAGAGTTCGTATCAACAATCGCAATGACGGTGATGCCAAGCTTTGTCGCCTCAACGATTGCGGCTCTGTCCTTGTGTGTATCGGTGACAAAAATCGCCTCTGGAAGGACATCCATGTTCTTGATTCCGCTTAGGAACTTTTTCATCTTGTCCTTGAGCTTCTTGGCTTTTGCAAACTCTCTGCCAGTCATTCTCTGAAGCTCACCAGTGACTTCCTTCTCCTCAAGTTCTCTGAGTTTCTGGATTCTCTGATGAATTGTGATAAAGTTTGTGAGAGTGCCACCGAACCATCTCTGGTTGACATAGTGGGCTCCACAACGCTTTGCTTCTTCTTCGACGATGTCCTGAGCTTGTTTCTTTGTGCCGATAAAAATGATGTTTCCACCATTTTGCGTGATCTCTTTGACTCTTGCATATGCCAATTCGCACTGTTCTGCCGTGATTCTGAGATCAATGATGTGAATGCCATTTCTGGCCGTGAAGATGAACTTCCTCATCTTTGGATTCCATCGCTTGGTCTGATGCCCGAAGTGGACACCTGCTTCAAGCAGATGCTTCATGTTTACTACGCCCATAATACCCCTTTCGGTTTTGCCTCCACCACAGCAAACATCGTGACAAATCCACCGAAAGCTTTGCCTGTGGTGTGCGTTTTATAGTTGAACCGGTAAAATCAACACCAGCTCAACCTGGAAATATTAACCGAGACACTGTGACAGTCAAATAAGTTTGGTTTTAAAATGACAACCCACAACCCGAAGAGGAGAATGAATATGGCGAACTTGTGCCAAAACAACACACAACCAAATCACACTGAGAAGATTACACTTACAGAATAGACTTTTATTATCTTGAGTTTATAACTATCTCAACCGTGCCTGGATCATAGTAGCTAAGAGTGGTAAGCATGGGGGCAACACCATCAACAAACGCATCAACCTCATCCTGGGGGAGTGTGATATCAAATCTGAAGTTATTGTAACCATCACGGCGGACAAACACAGAGTCAAAACTCCTCATATAGTCGGTTATTTCTGTGAGGTGGGTCTGGTTTACAATACCACTGACAAGAGAGAAACCACCCTGCGAACTCGTGATTCCGGACGGCTGCGCACCAGAGCCTGACCCGCCATTCGAAACGAACGAAAGACCAGACCCGCCAATTGGCACATCAGTGTTGGCAGCTCCAAAAGTGGCAACTGGTGGGGCGGAAGAGAGTGGCATCTCAGGAGGGACATTAGCCATATTGTCCTCAGACTCGACATACGATCTGGCGCTCCCATCGACAGAGGTAGTCGTCTCTTCAGCAACGGCATTTGTAACCACCAAATCCTTCTCAACTGTTCTTGTGGCAACAAAAGCACCGGACGAGACAATCGCAAACGTCGCAGCAACAGCCACAGCCACAAACCCTGTGGCTGGGATAAGCCAGAATCTGCCGACACCAACACCACGCCTTATCGGTGTTGTGGCTCTGACACTTGCCATCACATACGCCTTAAAGCCCTGAGGCGCTGGTGTTCTGAGCGTTTTCATAACGCCCGTTAGAGTATCATCGTTTATTCGCTCCATCTCACTTCCCATACATCAATCTCTCTGTTTTGTTCCATTAAGAATTTTCTTCAGCGCAGATCTCGCCCTGAAGAGTCGTGACCTCACCGTGCCAAGTGGAATACTCAACGCTTGGGCGGCATCCTCATAACTCAACTCCTCAATATCACAAAGAGTAATTATTGCGCGAAAGTCTGGTTTGAGCTTTTGGATGGCGTCTGAAACGCTTTTTCTTATTGAGTTGTCAATGACTACATCGTCAGGAATTTCACCATCATCCGGAACCTCAAAGGGTACATCGCCAGCCAGAGACTCTATTTGAATTGTGCGTTTGTGCTTTCTGAGGTAGTTGAGTCCTGTTGTGTAGGTGACTCTGCCAATCCAGGACTTAAACGGGAACTCAGGGCTGTATTTCGAAAGCTGGGACAAAACCCTCATGAAAACCTCAGATGCCAAATCCCAGGCATTCTCTCTGTTCCCTGTGAGTCGAAGTGAAAAATTGTACACGAACCCCTGATACTCTTCTACAATCTCAGCGAAGGGCTCATTGTCGCCTTTCTCTATTTTTTTGGCTATTTTAACAACATCCTGGGGTTCCACGGGGAGCATTATACACACATATTTCACAAGTGAAACAAACTGTTGAGATACGCTCTCTGGATTCAGTTTGTGGATTGTTTTCAAGCATACCAAACTATTTATGGCATAACCCAAACTGCACAAGTTTGAACTGGCATTTTTACTGTACTCTGTTATCCTTTCTGCGAGGATGGAAACTGTGTGAGGTGCAACATGGAAGACGATAATCTCGAATTAAAAACGGATACTCAAGAAAAAAGCTTGTGGCAACAGGCTCAAACAATGAACAAATTCAACTTTGTCTCATCTCTTGAGGGAAAATCCAGATTTCTGTGGGTTTTGTCCGCAATTCTGATTCTGCTCTGTGTTGTGCTGTTTTTCGTGATACCAGAAGCGCCAAGGGAGATTGAGAAAATTGCTATTTCAGACAATTACATCACCACAATTTGGAATAATGAAATCCAAATAGTAAACATTGAAAAAAACAGAATGATACAGGATGAAAGTACTGAATTTGGACGTGTCATGGTGAGTGATATTCTCTGGTTGGATATGGTTGATGACACTATTTTATATTTCTTTTCCAATAAATTTGAAGGTGAAATTGCTGAATTACCTGAAGATATCAGAGAAAGTTTGTCATCAAAAAATGGAGAAGGTAAGTTTATTGGTGTAGGAAAGAATGTCAAATTGCCGACCTATGTCGATAGTGATTTTGTGTGTGCAATATTGAATCCTGAATATAAGAAAGAAACTGTAATCAAGCCACCACCTGTTCAACTCCTCTCCGACATCTCCTGGCACGATGGCATCTGGATTGCCGACTATGACAAACTCTGGCACCTACCCGAGGGAGAGAGTGAGTGGGATTCTATCGTACTTGAGAAGGACAGACCGATACGACATGTGTCAGGATATAATGATGTGACAGTCGTTGTCTTCGATGATGACCTGGCAGTTTCAATCGACGATGATGGAAACATTGTCTCCCAGGTGAAACTTGGTGACTGGATTGATGTTGGGTTTGGCAGTGTCACTGACCTCTACGGCGACACAATCGCCACAGCAAATGGCTCAATAATCAAGTTCGGGAAGATAACAGACAAAGAGCCACAGTTCGTATTCAATCTGGAAGATGCAAGATGAATAAAACTAGGCTATCAACCACACTGTTGCTAATTGGTGTGTTTTTTCTTACCTCCTGCGAGGGAGAGTCAGAGCTCGTTTGGAAGAAGAAAAACATATCCCAGATTCTCCCCGTTGGCTCTGGTTACTCACTCTTCTGCGATCAAAACACCTTTGGGCTGCTCGATTCAGTTGGAAACATGAAATGGAGCAGAGAGGTTGAAGGGATAAAACAAGTCAGGCTTCGCAAGATTGATAATAAATACGTCCTGACGGGTGACACAAGATTGTTCCGAATTATTGATCTTGAGGGTGAAACGCAGTGGGAGTGGATTGCCCCTACAGGTTCATCTGCCTGGATTGTTGGGAGCCTCGGAACCAACCTAATAGTTGCAGTTGACTCCGACACAAACTACGACAAGAATCCAATCTATATTCAAGCCGTTGACATAATCACGTCTATTATTGCATGGAGAAACGACGATGTAGATTACTCTGGAGTTTTGAAAAACCCATCACAGGACTTTTCATCACCAGTTGTAAACGTGCCAACAACAGTTGGAACAACCGCCTGGATTGACGGGATTGACGCAACTGATGGCAATCACCTCTGGAGGGTATACTGGGACTTGCCTCCCCCCGGTCAGCCGATTGTCCTGGCAGCAAACACAGAATTTTTCTGGGCTTGGAGGGTGACAGGAGACACATACCAAGTCTCAACCATAGATTCAAAGACAGGTAAGGTTATCGGTACAGCCCAGAGTCCAAAACAGAACCTGGTGCGACACAATCGAGTTGGCAACAGGGTTTATGTTGAGTTTGAGGATGAGATTGGCTACTTCGACAGCAAGGTAACATATCAGAAGCTTCACTCCACATGGTTCCCACTTTGTGGTCTGCCCGGTAGCAAAGACAGACTCATTGCCGTGAGTTGGGACTGCCAGAGCATCGCAACGCTTGATGTCAAAACACTTGACACACAGGAGATTGCCAAAACCAGTATCTGCTACAACGCAACATCTGGCAAGCTGCCCGGTGAGGTATTCCTCACCCCAGCATTCCAACCCTACGATTACAACACAATGAGAATCATGGTCGAAACCGAGACGTCAACAGATTTGGCTGAGGCTTACGAGCATCTGATGAATGTTGGTAGGGATGGGAGAGGGTTGAAGGAAGTTGAGTTGAAGTTGAAGGAGGTATTGCAAGACTAGAGTTTTCTAATCTTATTCAAAGGGATCGAAATCATCCCCGTTCTCGTCTGCGTTGGCTTTATCCCCCGAAAAGACATCATCGTATCCAGGCAAACTTGACTCCTTTGTGAAGCTAGAGCTTGAGCTTTTGGATACCCTGAGGTACTTCAATCTCAGGTCTCTCGCCAAATTGTCATTAAAATGAAAAACAGCAGCCTTATAGGTGAACAAATCATATAAGGAACCAATCAATAATAATCCTGCTGTAAAGAAGTACAGAACAAACATCCCAATTTGCTCCATATAAATTTTATGCGCGCCAAATCTTCCTAGGAAAAACACTAGCAAAAAGTTTACTGTTGTGTTCTTCTTCCTCGAATGATATTCACTTGCAAAAACTGTTCTGATGTTTTCACTCATCTCTCTTGAGTACTTTTCGATTATTTCATCATCGGTTGGATAATTTGCCATGTGAAGCAAGATAACACTATATTTACCTAGTAATGTAAAAATAAACAATAAAAATAAGCCAGTAGATATGTTATATCAATAAGGAAATTAGATACTAACCAAGTAACCTCAGAAACAAGTCATTATACATTTAAAGAAAATACCAATAATTAATCCAATGAAGGATAGAAATAAAAGGAAATAATCAATGATCTCAACCATCTTGTTTGCATTTGCTGCTTTATCAGACAACTCTTTTAAGGAACTCATCGGTCTTTTAATATTGGGAAGTAGATTACTTATTAATAATTCATATATTAAACCACCAATGTGTTTAGCTTGAACTCTGTGAAGTATAATCATAATACTTGTTAACATAGCAAATACTGAGGTGACAATAATTAATATTTGAGGAATTATAATATTTGAGCTAAATAATGTTGATGTCGAAAAAATCGAAACTAATGTTCCTGAGAAAGATGTAAATAAGAAAACATAGTACTGCCTAATTTGTTCTAGTAGTTTATTATACTTACCATTTAACTCTTTAAATATTATCGAACTAATCTCTACCGAAACTTCCATAGACTTCCTCCTGACAACCTTACTATAAAATCAAAGAAGCTCAATACAAACCAGAATCAGGGACAATACAGAGTTAAAATAAGAAACCTACTTTCGAATTGAACTAAGGAATTTGATAATCTCATCCTCTTGACCCTTTATACTGTCATACTCCCAAATCGATACTGGTATATGAGATGATCCCGAAAAACAAAACCAGAAATCAGCATCTCTTTTGTAAAAACTTCGCATAATGAGATTTGGTTTACACTCAGTCAATTCCTCAAATCCCTGTTCCAACGCATCATTATATCCACCTGATTTGGGATGTTCAATGTAGATAATCGCATTTGTTTTGGGATCTGGATAAACAAGAACTTGTTTCAAACCACCTTTATAATTCTTACTTTCTATCTTTTGAACTTGCCAGGAAATAGGTACCCTGAAGGATGCAATGGCAGTTTCATGCTCAACATATTCAGTTGTCTTTTCAACCTCTTGAGATTCAACTTCATTATCCACAAGTATCTTTTCTCTTTGACTAGTGGTCACTTCATCAACTTGTTCGCTAATTGAGTCAGTTTGATCAACAACCGGTTCTTGTCCACATCCAATCACAAGCCCAAATACCAAAACTATCGCAAGTGCTAGAACTATTGTTTTTTTCACGTTCACCTCCGCTCCACAACATTTATAGTAAAATAAGCATTTTTTGTCAAGCAATGGATCTATGCAGAGTTATCTTTTATATGGATGCCCCGTCCCTTCTCCTCTCAGGAAATAAATAATCGAATCATAGCTCGCTGTGAGCACCTCATTGCCAACGATGATTGGGGAAGCCAAGACACTGCCCTCTGTCTTAAACTTGTCCAGCACTTCGCCGTTTGACTTTCTAATGGCGTAGATATTCATGTCATGCCCACCAAAGAATATTTTCTCTCCGGCAATTACTGGGGAGCTGCTCAGGGGTTTGTCTGAGAGTGCAACCTGCCAGACACGCTTGCCTGTTTTCCTATCAAGGCAGGTGAAATGTCCTGAGGCATCTCCAAAGTAGATATTCTGCTCATCAACAGCGGGGCAAGCTTCGATGCCGTAGTCTGAGTCCGGAGCCTGGTACTCCCACAAGATTGAGCCATCAAATGCTTTCAGACAATACATTTTTGAGTTCTTGCAACCAATCCAAACACGAGGACCAAACGTGACAGGAGAGGCTGTGATACCCTTCGGAAGTTTGGTGTCCCAGAGAAGCTTTCCTGTGTTTGCATCAAGACAATAAAACTTGCCATCGTGGTTGCCAAAATAGAGCCTATCATATGCAATGGCTGGAGAGCTGTAGACCTTTGCGCTGGTGAAAAACTCCCAGACCTTCTTGCCAGTTTTTGCATCCAGACAATACATCTTGCCGTCAAAGGCACCAAAATAGATTTTTCCCTCATAGAGCTTTGGATGGCTCAGGATCACGGGGTTTGAGACCGCCTCCTCAACGGCTCCAGGTGGAGCGCTGATGTTCTTGCCCGTCTGGAACTCCCAGATTTTTGAGTCGGTGATGCGGTCATAGGCGTACATCTTGCCATCACCTCCCGTGCCAAAGTAGACGGATGTATCATCGAGCGCAATCGATGTTGTGATGTCGCCATCAAGAGGCTCCTCCATCCTCCAGATATACGCCTGATTCTTGAAGTTATATCGAAGCAGATAACCAAGCTTCACACCAAAATAAATATCATCCCCATCAACAGCAGGAGAACCATAGATATAGTTGGCCGCCGGAGCTGTGAAAGAAACCAGCCTATAGTCTGGATTGTCTCCCTCAAATGTTTTTCCAAAAGGAGTTTTGATATCAGCGTCGACAAGCGCCATGTTGTCAGGCGTTCGCCTGAACATCATCCAGTTTGTCGCAGGGGTTGCCTCTGGGAATGCGGGTTCCACCATGGAGTCTGTCACGGCATAGTCATCACTTGAGTCGATAACATCCGTTGAACTACCTGAGGTGTTGTCGGTTTGTGTATCGTTATCAGGATTCGTTGAATCTGTATTTTTGTCCACAGCATCAGAGCTGTTGTCGGGGTTGGTCGTATCAGTTTGACCGTTGCTATTGTCGTCATTGGAGTTGATTACAACATCTGGAATCTCCACGTCCCGTATATCGACACTATCTCCGCAAGCGGAAAGGACTGTAAGGCCAACCAGCAAAATTGTCAGGGCTATTCCTATGCTTTTTTGTGTTCTCATATCAAACTCCATAGTCTTTGTTTTTCAAATAGTTCCTTTATTGTAACCTGTCTGTGATTGATATGTCAAAAGGTACGCAAGGAGGAGAGAAATGGAGTATTTCCTTAACGAACAGCAATTAATGGTTAAAAACCTCGCAAAGAAGATTGCACAGGAGAAGATGCTTCCTGTCAGAGCAGAACTCGATGAGAAGGGAATCTTCCCAACCGATATCATCAAGGAATTTGCAAAAGCCGACCTTATGAGGCTCTACATCCCAACCGAGTATGACGGACTTGGGTATGGTGTGCTTGACCTCTGTCTTGTCATCGAGGAGCTTGCAAAAGTCGATGGTGGCGTGGCTGTATCATACGCTGTCAATGCTCTTGGCTCATTCCCAATTCTTATCATGGGTTCTGAGGAGCAGAAGAAGCGTTGGCTGCCAAAAGCCGCATCGGGTGAGTACCTCACAGCTTTTGCCCTCACAGAGGCAAACGCCGGGTCAGACGCCTCCAACATCGAGACAATGGCAGTACTTGATGGCGACCACTACATTCTCAACGGAACAAAGCAGTTTATCACAAATGGCAGAGTTGCAGACATCACAACTGTCATCGCCCAGACAGACAAATCCAAGGGTAACCGTGGTCTTGTAGCTCTCGTTGTCGAAAAGGGTACACCAGGCTTTGGCTATGGCAAGGACGAGAACAAGATGGGCATCCGTTCATCTGTCACGACAGAGCTTGTTTTCCAGGATTGCAAAGTGCCAGTTGCCAACATGCTTGGCAAAGAAGGCCAGGGAATCCACGCCGCCCTTCGCACACTCGACAAGTCCCGCCCAGGCATTGCAGCTCAGGGTCTTGGAATCGCTTGGGGCGCTTATGAAGCTGCTCTCAAGTACTCAAAAGAGCGAGTTCAGTTTGGCAAACCAATCTTCGACAACCAGGCAATCGCCTTCATGCTTGCCGATATGGCAAAGGACATCGAGGCAGGAAGAGCTCTTGTTTACTCGGCCGCTCGCATGATTGATGGTGGAATGACCAAGTATTCCAAGGAAGCTGCCATGGCAAAGTGCTACTGCACCGACCTTGCTATGAGAGTAACAACAGATGCAGTGCAGATCTTTGGCGGATATGGCTACATGAAGGAATACCCAGTCGAGAAGATGATGCGCGACGCCAAAATAACCCAGATTTACGAAGGCACAAACCAGATTCAAAGGCTTGTTATTGCGGCAAATATTGTGAAGGATGTGCTGTAGTACGCAATTTGTGTTGTGTAGTATGACTAGCTGATTGGATTTGAATTATTGAGTTTTTTATAATCGGTTAGTATGCTTTTGTTTGGATAAACAAATAAAGGGCGGAATATATATCCCGCCCTTTTTGCTTTTTAAGAATAAGACTACTAATGTGTTTGATTTGGTTATTCGCCAAAGATTTCGGAGAGTTCTACCCAGCAGATGTTTGACTTATCTTCTTCCCATTGGTTCTCTTTGACCCAGAAGACATATTTGTCGGTGATGCTTGCGTCTGTGTATATTTCATCGAGACCATACCAGTGCTTTATTTGAGACTCATCGAGCAAAACGCTCTCGATGATTCCGTCGTCTTCCCCATTCTCAATTGCCCCAAGCCAAAGCTTTACTGTGCCTGTCTGGAAATCTATGCTCTGCCATAGGATATATTCTGAGGTGATGGCGACAGGTGCTTGACGCTCTACCCTGTCACTTCCTCCCCTTACCCTCAAAGGTTCTTTGCCTGCGTTTGCGATGTTTTGGACTGCGATTTGGTTGATGTGTATGTCTGGCTCAAAGTCCCACTGTTCGATCAGCTCCTTATTCCAGCCATCAGCAAGTTGGACTCTTTCATCGACAAACTCTACCCAACTGACATAGGTTTCTTCGGGAGTGATATTATCTGAGATGGATACATCTGGAAAAAGAAAATCGTCTTTCATTGTTTCATAAAATTCGACATTCTCGTTAAAAAACTGAAATAATGGTCTCCTTATCAAATCTTTTGACAGTATTTTCTTTGTTTGTGTATCATAAATTTGAATGCCGATCCTTGGACTAATGTTCCAAACCCCTTCTTTATCGTATGCATTTGATAGTAAAACGTACCTATTATTCAATTCAAGTATACCGTCACCAAACATATCGCTGATAAGGAATTCTTCGTTGTTGTTGATATCGTAGCCATAGACAAATGGATATTTCTGGTCAATCTCCCGGTTGTCCATCCACACAAATAAAGAGTCAGAAGTAAAGTATTGATCTTTATATATCGAATCAGAAATTATAGTAGTTTTGTCTATATGTGGATTGTAAAGCACTCTCGACTTCGGCGCATACCATGAATCATATGCCTTCTCAGTCCATGAGATATAATCAGCATGCAATACAGGATCATATACACCACAGTAAACTTCTTTCCACCAATTGTTACTAGATGTGTACTCACCCTGCTGAATTAGGCCACTATAATACGCAGTACCGAGATTGCAAATTGGTTTATCACCTCTATCTCTTGTAAAAAAATCATTTGAGTAAAAATTGATTCTCAAATCTGTATGTTCATTTTCATCATCACCATCAAGAGTTGCAATCATATACAAACCATCTCTGGTAAAGGTTGATTTTTTAGTTTTTTCTTCTGATGGCGGATTGATTTGCATTCCAAAATTTTCTACGATGTTGTAGCCATAACCAACCTTGTTCCAATATCGATAAGGATCGGAGTCGATAAACGTAATCACATCAGGATTATCATCAAAAAACTGCTTTGGAGACCTCTGGTGTCCATCGATGTTCAATTCATTAACAGTCACATCCCCAACAGTTCTTGTTATAAGATAGTTTTCATCATCTGCAAAAAGTGGTTTCAGAATAGGTTCATCACGAGTTAACCACCATAAACCAAAACCTGTGCCAGAGACAAAAAGCGCGATAATGACTACCAAAGACACTATCACCCTTCTTTTCTTCTTCATATCACTCTCGAAATACACCCCTTGTTTGCGTTTCCAGTGGGGTTGGCTCGAAGCTATCGCTTTAGCTGCGTTTATTGCAGCGCTCTCGTCTAGCCCCTGGGTTTCTGTGAGGTATTTTGAAAGGTCTTTGGTTACATCATTGTAGTCTTTGACATTGCCGTTTTCGTCGAGGCAATTGCTACAGTACTCAGCATTTGCATCTCCTTTGATAACTCTTCCGCATGATTTGCATCTATTCATGAGTTTTCCTCCTGATTTTATTTTCTAGGTGTCACCAACGACAGGTAGAGCGCAACAATTTCGGAACCCTTTTTCTCCAAAACTGAGTCACAATCAGAGTAAAGATCAGCATTTATAAGGTAGTGGTGCAAAAGCGATATCCAGACAGAAAATAGTTTTTCATATTCAACCGATGTTGTAAGATTCGATTTCTTGGCCACAGAGATAAAAATCTCAGAGAGCGCAGAATAATAAGACAAAAACGCCATTTTTGACTCATTCGAAAAATGAGGGTATTCCATGACACTCTGCTTGTAGATTTCCTCAACGCCCACAAGTGACGCAATATGGTATCTGGCAACCATCTCAAGCGTGATGGATTCAGAGTTTTCATGTTTTTCAACAAGTCCGGAAAAGCTTGAGATGACTAGGGACAACTCGGATTCAATGATGGTGAATACAAGGTCTTCTCTTGTTGCAAAATGAGCAAAAACAGAACCATGTGACACACCTGCAACCTTTGCTACATCGAGTGTGCTTGTGTCTCGAAAACCGCTTTTCCTCGCAAACAACTCCCTGGCAGTCTCTATTATCCTCTGTTTTGTTTCTTCTTTTTGCTGTTGTCTTTTGTTCATTGAGCACTCACTCATTGAGTATATACTCAATATAAATGAATCATTCTATTTGTCAAGCGAACAAAGATTTGCGAAGGCACAAACCAGATTCAAAGACTTGTTATAGCGGCAAATATTGTGGAGGATATGCTATAATCTTAACAGGTGACCAACACTCAAAAACACAAGACCCCCGTTGCAGGTATGGGGGTCTTCTCGCTAATTGTAACAACTGGAAGAAAAGTCACTTACATCAGAGCATTAATTCCTCTACAGGTCTAAATCCATTCTTATCGGAATAGTCGACATTTTTCTTAAAATTATTTAATGCCTCGAACGGAACGATATTTTGGATATTCAGACCCTCAAACGTTTCTCTTATAAATTGGACTGACGAGATACACTTTTCTTCTAAATACCCTGTTGAATTGTTTAACTCCATCTTACGAATGTTAATAACACACTTGTCTATCGGGAACATTAAGAAAAATTGCTTTGCCATAAGGAATGTGTTTGCTGATACAAAATCTCTATAGATTTGTACTTTCTTTGACGTAGTAATTTCTTTGGAAATTAGTTTTCCTGATTTACCCACTCTTTTTTCTTCACTGGGTATAATATTCAAATCTGGCGCTTTGAAGTAGGAAATTATCCCATTCTTATTTACAATGACATTTTGAAATTCAAGATCAGATTTGTTGAAATAGCTATCAATGACTTCTGAAAAAGAATCTTCGTTGTTTTCCAGTATTCCTCTTGCTATCTCTTTTTGATTTTCATACTCGACTAACTTTTTTTGATATTCTTCCATCGCAAGATCAAGTTGAATTTCTTCATTCTTCCTGAGTTTCTGAATTTTGTTTGTGTTTAACTTCACGACAAGTTTTCTTAATCCAAACAATCTGTGTATAAAGTTTGGTTTGTAACTATCCAACCATTTTTGAACATATTCCGATTGAGTTCTGTCTATTACAGGTTCTACTGGCGGCACGCTACTGAGAAAATCTTGGCAATGTTCCCTTTAGGGACTAAAAACAGAATACTGGAGGAAAAATGGAATTGACAATTGAGATACCGGATGATACAAACATTGATATGAAAAAATATGGGCCATATGATATTGAAAAAGAAGAAGAATTTGATATTGAATTTGAAAGTTGGACGAAATTAAAACTTAGGGATGGAACAGTACTTGAGTTAAAACCTATGGTTTCAAGAATATTGAAAACAACAGCTAAAAATGAGCTTACTGGTGAACCAATATACATAATTCTTTCAAGTAATGTTACTAGAGTTTATTTGCCAGAAGATATTAGCGATGGACAATAAGCTACCAAGAATATTGGAAGTGAAACAAAGTCACACTTTTATCAATACGACATTTAATAGCACTGAAATTCAATTGACAAACACAAATAGCACAAACCAAAACATAGAACATTCGAGATATACTATCTCTCCAAGTCAAATCACCATAACTGGGGATAAGGATTCGGTTTCCAACAAGAGGAAAGGGGTTTCTGATATATTCGGTATTATCACCAAAGAAGATGGACAGAGGCTTAAAGCTTTTATATCCGAATTGCATGGCAAGTAAGATACTTTTAGATACAAACATACTAATTGATATTATTTCTGCTGCGTATGATAAGGATGAATTTTCTTTGCGCGATGAGGTAGTGTGTATACCAATAATATCTATAGGTGAACTAATGTCTGGATTTGAACTTGGGTATTTTGGTATGAATTCACTCGAAAAAATTATAAGATATCCAATTTATAATATTGATATGGAAACAGCGCAAGTATTTGGAAAGATAGTTTCAGAAAATCCGAAATTTGCCAGAAGACATTATAATGATGTGTGGATTTCAGCGATTGGTATTCGTTACAATTTAAGTTTGTGTACAAGAAATGATGACGATTTCGCACTTTGTTATGAAGATAGAACCAATGAATATTATTCGGTTGCAGGCGCTGAAGAAGTTTCAATCAGTTAGTTTCATCTAAGCACGCACCATCCTAGTCAACATATCAAAGAACATATTCGCAGGCTTTGCTTTACGCATGTTGTATTTGTAGCAGGCTTCGCTGATGTAAAGTGGTGAGTAATCTTCACTATAATGGTGATGAGTGCCATACCATGCTCTCTTGAGTAGACTCCAAAAACCTTCAATTGTGTTTGTGTGAATCTCACCTTTTACGTATTCAAGAGCGTGGTTTATGACTTTGTGTGAAACTATCAAATCAGAGAATCCTCTGTAGCCTTTGTATTCATCAGTCATAAGAGTTGTATTGAGTCTATCGATTGCTTTGTTTACGAATGCAAGAAGTGTATTCTTGTCTGTTTTCTTGGTTTTAGAGGGGCTAGCAACTACTTCACCGTTTCTCTCAATTGCTCCGATAACTGGAAGTTTCTTAGTTCCACGTCCACGCTTGTTGTTACTATCTCTATGACGTGGTTTACCTCCAATGTAAGTTTCGTCCATTTCAACAATACCCTTTAAGAGGTTGCGATCTGAACCAAGAAGAGCTTTACGAATCTGAACTGATATGCGATAGCCTGTTTTAACAGTAACACCAATATCACGAGATAGTTGACGGCTAGATATTGACTTTTTGGCATTAGCAAGAAGAAATATTGCCATAAACCACTTAGGAAGAGGTAAACGAGTATGATGAAACATGGTTTTGGTTAGAACGGTAAAGGACTTATGACAATCCTTACACTGCCAACGTTTGGTGTCTCTTGTTGGGTCTTTGTGTGTTGTTGTGGAGTATGAACCACAATATGGACAATAAACACCCTTTGAGTAGCGAATCTCTTCAAGCTTTTCAACGCACTGCTCATGAGTTCCAAACAAGTTTGTTATATCTAGTAAGTTCATACCTAAATAATAGCAGTGTTTAGTCTAAAGTCAAGTCCTTAGCGGGAACATTGCCAAAATCTTTCCAGTTAACCTTGGTAGTGAATTTTCCATTCTTAAGATGTGCGTAAAGCAGATTTATCATTGTTCTTTCGTGGTATTCTGCTTCATGTACAGCTTGTTTAAATTCCTCTTCCCTTTGTTGTCGTCTTAATTCTCTTTCGTACGCATTCATCAGTCTTTATTGCTCCTTTCAAAACCGATCAATTTACGCATTGACAGATAATCCTATCGATTTTATCAATACATCCCTTTCAGTATATGATAAATAAACACTATTACAATTCTCACATATATGTTTTAATTAATCTTTATATACACATAAAATCCTTGAACAGTAATGGAGGGTTTGCATAAACCCCGCCCTCCCCTACAATATCAAACACAGAACACCGCAAGGGGGGAGTGAGAAAATGGGAAAGATTCTCGAAGGCATAAGCTGGACGCCCACATGGACAAGCCTGATGGGTTGCTACAAGGGTATATCGGACTACCACAAACTCGACAACTCACTCGGTTGGGTATTTGGCGCAACTGGCAACGCATTTGTTATAAACATCTGTCACAGGGGTGTTTGCCCCTCTGGGCCAACAGCTTGGAAGAGTCACATGTTGCCAAAGCTTGCAAGCAACATAGGGCTAAAATTTGACGGTGTTTTTGGCTTCAAACCAAAAACAGGCGACCTCACAGAGCTTCAAACAAAAACCTGGGAGAGAACGAGGGAATACATAGACAGAGGAATCCCTGGCTACAGCTGGGATTTGGTCGTGCCTGAGTATTATATTGTCAAAGGCTACGATAACAGTGGGTATCTCTTCAGTGGCCCTGCGCCAGATGAATCCCACAAAAACAAGTCTTATCCGTGGGATAAGTTGGGCGAAAGAGAGATTCCAATTCTTGAGATGCACTGGGTGGACAAAAAAGATAAAGCAGACAAAAGAGCAACAATCAAAGAAGCTCTGGAGTTTGCGGTAGAACACGCAACAACAAGAATATACCTATTCGATGATTATGAATCGGGACTCGATGCATTCGATATCTGGATTGACACCCTCAGAAAAGGGGAAGCGCTCTATAACGGAATGTCCTACAACACCGCAGCGTGGTATGAGTGCAGACACAATGCTGTCATTTTCTTGAAAGAGGTTGAACATATCCTGGCTGGCAGCTGCCAACACGAGCTCTCTACAGCAATTGACGCATATTCTGAGGTTGAGAGTCACCTTAGCACACTACATAAGGAATTTCCCTTCTCATTCAGCGAAGAGTTTATCAAAGACAGCGAGAAGATTGCAAAAGGGTGCGACATTCTCAAAGGGGCAAAAGATGCCGAGGCTTCAGCAATTGGGTCGCTTAAGGGACTCATCAAGTGTCTGTAGAGATGGACTTGAACAAGAAACTCTGGGAAGATGAGATAAAAGCCCGTCACAGATGGGGCAGGTACCCAGAGCTGGTGAACGGTGAGATCGACAAGCTGCAACTGCTTTGGAACGGAATTGACTCACACAATGAGAACTATCACAAGTTGGTAGAACAGATAATCAGTCTTGAGGTATGCAACTGGAGGTTCAAGAAATCAGCATCTGAGCTTACTCGCGCGATTGGGAAACTCACACCACTTCCCTACGAGATTGGACATATGTCATCTGTTAACCAGGAGCGAAAAAGGAAGATTTTGACATACTATCTGTCGCTCCAATACTGGCTCTCAAAATCTCAGATTAGAGATTATTTTGAGCAAAGGGAGTGTGTTAGCCCAACTCTGTCTATTTTTGAAGATGGTTCCATAACGCGAGACTTGGTTGAAACCAAATTGGGTGAGTCAACAGAGCTGAAGATTCTGCTCGTTGAAAGGCTATGTCTGCGTTTAAAGAATAAACTCAATGGATTTTATCCAGATGGATCAGTGTCAAAAAGAATAGTGGACAGTTCAAAAGAATTCATAGACACCGAAATCGCAAAATTCAACTGCGACAAAAGGTTTATAGATGCGATAGATTGTGGGGGATTAGAGTTCTGTCATCACAAGTTTTTCAGAAGACTTGACATTTTGATTGAAAGCATTGGCGCAGGCAAGTGGAGAGACAAATCAACCCAGACAAAGGATGATGGATTGAGGCTTTCAAAAGAAATCGACGAGATTACAGAACCCCTCGTCGAATGGTTGGATAACAGAGACAGTGAATTCGATTCCATTTTGGGCAAAAGACAGCCTGACAAAGCCTTTCTCGTTTCGCTTTTTGTTTCACTTCTGACCGCCCAGAAGAAAAGGGCAGTTGATATCGCCAATTATCATCTCACAAAGACATAAAAAATCGACCCTGTTTGTAGATAGATGCAAATATGCTACACATGTGTAAACTGGAGACATAATAAACCCGGAGGTGGGATGTGCTGGATCAGAAAAGCCTAGCGAAAACGCTTGACAATCTCAGTGAGGCATGGTTCTATGGCAAAAAGATAAACCAAAAGGACGCAAAAGAGATTGCGGACTGGATTTCAGAACGTCAGGGAGTGGCGGGGTGCTACGCCAAGATGTTTGCCCCGACAGAATTTGACCTTACCCATCACGTGAAGCTATTCACAGGTGACGAACTTACAACTGGCGCATCAAAATCACACATCCTGGGTGAGGAGAGCATCAGGGCACTGGTCAAACTCGGTGTCAAAACTCCACAAATAAACAAAGCTCTTGAGCTCGCAAAAGCTGGTATGGAAGGGAGACTGCAAAACGTCGAGACGGAGCAGGAGGGTTTTGCCGGTTTCTACTGCTGTGGAAGCTGCACGGCAGGATACTGGAGAAACCTCTCTGTTGGTGGCCTGTCTCACAGCGAGGAGAGACTTGAAGTGGGTGTTGGTCTTCTAAAAAACCTCAGAAGCGGCACGGGTAGATGGTTTAGGTTTCCTTTCTACTACACCGTTTTAGCGCTCTCCGAGATCGATTTGCCAGCCGCCAAAACAGAACTCCAATACGCTGCACCGTCGCTTGAGAGAATGTTGAAGAAAAAACCAACCGAGGACAAATACAACCAGCGGAAGAGGGATTTGGCGGAGAGGGTGTTAACAAAGCTACAATAGACATACGAGTTTGTTTCTCTTTGCCTCACAATACACCTACTTCATAGGAACACGATGAGCCGCACTCGTTCATTGGAAATGTTGAGTAACTAGTGAGTAGTCTTTGAGGGGATTTCTAAATCCTGAATACGACAAACCACTCTCAATGGTCATTGTCAAAACTCGCCCAAACCCCTTCACTGAAATAATTGAATCAAAGAGGGTAAAAATCAACAATTTTTGAGAAACCATTAGGGTAAACTACCTTGTTCCATACTGGTAATCTGTTATCTCAAATGATTCAAGCATTTTGTCAACAATCTCTTTGTTGTTCTCATTGAAATACGTCCACATCATTACATGCCAACCATCAAGCGGGATGAAATAGATGTCGCTTTTATCAAACTCGGTTACCCCTTTAGGCCCTTCTATTCTAAACGCCGACCTTTTTGACAAAATGAAATCTGTAAACACATCCATTGTCGGTGGGTCTTCAAATTGCGACAATTCCTCTCTTATTATATCCCTTAAATAATCAGCTTTGTCAGAAAGTGTCTCAGTGTTATCAATCATTGGCACAACATCACCGCTATCAAAAATAATCCCCATCTGAATTGAGCCTTCTGCTGTTTCAATGTCAAACACATAAGCACCATTTTCACCCTTTTTCTCAAAGATATCAGGTTTATTGAAATCATCATTTGCAATCAAACCTTTTGGATAGTCAATCTTGAAATACTCACCCTCAAACGTTGTCCAACTCTCGCTGTCGCCACAACCTGTAAACACCCCACAAACTAACCCAAAAACCAAAACCACGCTCAACACTTTTTTCATATTTCTTTCCTCCTACGACATATTCTAGCAGAAAAAAATACTTTGTTTCCCACTTGTAAAATGAACTTCGGCAATTCAACACTTAGCAAATTTCTTCAATCACATTCCAACACCATTTCAAACATTTTCCCAGATTCACTCGTATAAGCTTTCAAACCAAAACTTCGGGGGATTGATCGTGCAACGGAAAGCCAGGTCAGAGAAACTGAGAAATCGAAAATCACTTATGTCTATTATTGTTGCAATATTGCTTCTTACCCCTTTCATGGCAACAAACAACATCAAAGCTCAAAATGAAACAGGAATTATCATCAACAAACCGGGGGCATATGAGGGATACACCCTTTTTTCTCCGATTTCTGATACCTCCACATATCTCATTGATATAGAGGGAAAAGTTATTCACAAATGGACAAGCGACGCAATTCCCGGGAACAGCGTCTACCTCACCGATGAAGGAAAGCTTATCAGAACAGAGAGTTACAGAACAAAAAACAGCAGATACTTCCCAGGTGGCGGCTCAGGAGGAAGAGTCAGAGTCTACGACAAGGACAGCAACGTCCTCTGGGAATACACACTGTCTGACTCTGATTGTCTGCTTCACCACGATATTGAACTTCTGCCAAATGGAAACATCTTGATGATTGTATGGGAGAGAATCGAAAAAACAGAGGCCGTCAAAAACGGCAGAAAACCTTGGCTTATTGACGGTGATTACATGTTGTCTGATAAAGTTATCGAAGTAAACGAGGACGGCGAGATTGTCTGGGAGTGGCGATTCTTTGACCACCTGGTTCAGAATTTCAGCAAGAAGAAACTCAACTACGGCAACCCAAAGGAAAACATAGACAAACTAGACATCAACAAGGTTACAACAGATATGAATGGCAATGTAAATCCCGATTGGTTACACATCAATTCAATCGACTACAACGAGGAGCTTGACCAGATTCTTCTCTCCTCTCCAACATTCGGGGAGATTTATATTATAAACCACAGTGATGAGGAAAAACTAACTGACGAGAGCGGGATAATCTTTAGGTGGGGTAACCCCTCCATGTATGGAGTGGGCGACAAACAAGACACAAAGCTCTTCTTCCAGCACAATGCAAGTTGGATTGAAAAGGGTTGCCCTGACGAGGGCAACATCCTAATCTTCAACAACGGCACAAGAAACAAGAGGCGAAATTATTCGAGCGTGGACGAAATTAATCCTGTTTTCGAGGATAATAGTTATCAGTTATCAGATGGGATATATCTGCCCGAAAACGCAAGTTGGAGCTACGTGGGAGATCCAAAGACAAGCTTTTTCTCTGATCATATCTCAGGTGCTCAGAGACTCCCAAACGGGAATACCCTCATTTGTTCCGGTGTTGACGGTGTTTTTTTCGAGGTGACTGTTGATTCCGAGATTGTCTGGAAATACATCAATCCGTTCGGAGGGGGAGCCAGCAAATCCAAGAGTACTCAACCCGACGCTCAACAACAAAACCCAAACAGAAGCGTCTTCAGATGTACGAGGTATAGCAAAGACTACAACGGACTCAAAGGTATTATGTGAACGAACCCTGTCTCCGCTAAGCTATTTCAATTTTGCAAAAGAATTGAAAGTCTGACAAAAAAAGTGTAGAATGTGACAAACTCGACTCGGGGAGAGCGAAATGACAAACAGAATCAGGATTTCATGGCTAGTTGTTGTGTGGCTTACTACATTGGTGTTGATTGTGGCAGCATTTGTGTTGGCGCAAGTTCAGGGATTAACCGATCTCACAAAGTGGGCACAGGCACTTTTGTTCCTTATCCCAGCATGTTTTGTGACGATATCATCCTTCTCAGTCTATAAAAGATTTTCACTCCACATCCCAGAGAAAAAAACATGGACATATCTTACAATCTCCGGTTTCAGTCTTGTGCTTGCCGAGGTTTTCAGACTTTTGGAACACACAACTCCACAACTGAGTCAGAATAATACAATTGTTATGATCTCTAACATCCTTATCTTTGTGTGCTTTATCTTCCTCATCATCGGATTCTGGATTCAACAGGAAAACATCAGCACACCGCTAGGAACAAATGTTAGAGTTCTTTTGCTCATTTTGATCGGTGTTTTCGCCGTCGTGTTGGCAATCGGTTTTGCTAAACCAATGTTTGCTTCAGATTTAAATACGGTACCAAAGATATTCATGCTCGTGTTCCTTGTTGGTGATCTCCTTATGTTCAGCGGAGCCTTGGCTCTCTCGATTCGTATGTGGGGTGGGACACTCGCAAAACCTTGGATAGTGTGGAGTTTCGGTACACTTGTTCTGGTTGGATATCACCTCTACACGACGCTCATGATACTGAATGTTTCCGGAGCAAGCATCGTCAATGAGTGGACTGGGACAATTTTGGCCATTGGACTGGGCGTTCTTGCGACCGCTGCTGAGATGAGGCGTTCATTCCAGGAGTAATGATTCCTAAATACTCGGGAATTTTCTTCTCAATAGCAATGCTTTAAGTTGAAACACCACATATTGTCTCATTTTATGATATGGTCTTAACAATGGGTACGGTGACTGTTGTGTTCTACTTTTATTGCATATCTCTTCATATTCAAAAAACGCACTAGACTTATTTTTGACTTAAAAGCGGCAGGGTTGATTTTTAACAATCAGCCTTGTCATTTGTGCTAGTCTAAAACTAGAGTAGTTGTAGTCCGGTAGGTATGAATTATTAAGGTGACTTAGGAGGTTGCTGTGAGAAAGTATCTAGTTCTTCTGTGCATTCTAGCGATCGTGAGCTTCGGAGCTCCAAACAACCATGCTGACGCTATTTCAAAGTACGATTTCAGCATGAATTTTGTAGACACGTCATCAAGCGAATTGGTGCCTGTCTATATCCGACTCGAGACCGAGCCGGTTGTTTCTCAGCTTACATTTGATGGGAAATTCAGCACGTCAACGGCCGAGATTAATAGACCTGGCAACCTGCTCAAGACCATCTCTCTGCGCGGTGTTTTACATGAGCAGCACTATGCAGTGAATGAGTTAAAATCTAGATTTGCTTCGATTGATGTCATCAGCACATCGCAACTTCTAACCAACCGTGTCTATGCCTATGTTCCAGCAAATCAGATCGAGCAGATTGCTCAGCTGGACTTCGTCACTGAAGTGTCCTACAACATGCCAGTCGAGCCGCATCGTGACTGGAGTAAGAAGACCATGAACTGCATCAAGGTCTACGAAGGCGCAGAAGATTACGAAGGTGAGCCGTGCGTTGACCCACAGGGCAGACAGGTAAACGGAACGGGAATCCTCTGTTCAGTCACTGACTCTGGTCTTGACTACACCCATCCTGACTTTGGCTCACAGTCAAAGCCAGAGGGTAAAAAGGTAGTTATCGCCAGAGATTATGCTGAGAACGATGGCGACCCGCAGGAAGCCGATGGCCAGTACCATGGAACCGCTTGCGCAGGTATCATCGCGGGTAATGCCTCTGAGACTGAGCGTGGAATTGCATGGGAAGCCAGACTCGCAGCCTACAAAATTGGCGACTCTAGGGGAAGACTCTCTGGAGACATCGCAAGAACGTGGGAGGACATGATCCTTGATGAGGTTGACGTGTCCAACAACTCCTACGGTCACCCATATGGTTATTCAACACAACGTGAAGCCATTAATAATGCGGTAAGCGCAGGCGTAAGTATTGTCGCATCGCAGGGCAACAGTGGTTCCCCAGGCCCAATTCTTCCGATCCCATGCGGATCAACTGGTTCTCCAGCAAACGCAATCGCTGTGGGTGCTCTCGATGACTGGGCAACAAAGTCCACAATGACAATAATTGAAACTCCAAACAGAGATTTTGAAGATAGGGTGTACAACGGTGTCTGGGGAGCAACCAACAAGGAATTCACACAGTACAATCAGCCATTTGAGCTCGTGGATTGTGGTTGGGGAAGACCTCAGGATTTTGAGGGGCTTGATCTTGCCGGTAAGGCCGCATTGATACAGCGTGGACCACTTGACCCGAAGTTTGGCGCTCCATTCAACCACAGCACGAAGATCCTCAATGCCTCGGATGCCGGAGCCGCGGTTGTGGTTTACTACAACCACTCGCCGGGCGTGTTCACACAAGCTTTCTACCTCAATCCAGACGATAAACCGAGATGGGGCGATTTCCTCCCATCCTATCAACTCTCTGAGTCAGAGGGTATTGAGCTTCGCAATCTTCTTCACGAGGGTCACGATTGGGAGCTTGGTGTTATCGACAAGAGACAGAACATGGTTATTGTGAAAATTGGAAAGCCTGAATTCTACGGTAATATCACAAGCTTCTCCTCAAGCGGTCCATCACAATATGCAGGACTTAAGCCTGATGTTTGTGGTCCTGGCGAAAATATCCACACAACTCTTGCGACTAATCAGTGGGATAGACAGGGTTCAATGTACACTGAGACCTTCAATGGAACGTCTGCTGCTGGCCCGTTTGTTGCTGGTGTTTCGTGTCTTGTGAGACAGGCAAATCCAGAGTGGGATGCTTTTGAAGTCAAGCGTGCTCTAATGAACACGGCATCAATACTGCACAGAGCAACCGACAACAACTACATTCCGTTCATTTCACAGGGAATGGGCAGAGTAAATGCATTTGAAGCCTGCACAACCGACATCCTCATCCAGCCACCATCTACGCTCATTCTGACTGACAGCAACTACATCAATTCCGAGGACTCACCATTTGAGTGGAAGGACAAAGCGTTAAAATCAACCCTTCCTGCAGACATTCAAAGATCCCAGATTGCATACAAGATATTTAACTATAGCGAAGATAACAGCCATCACATCGAGCTTTCTTATGAAATCAATTCGAGACAAGCTGACGACATCAAAGTCAAGTTCACAAGTGACTCAGTAAAAGTTCCAACTGGCTCAAAAGAGCAGCCAAATTATGCTTGGGTTGGTGTAACAATCGAAAGACCTGGCAGACTCAAAGGTGGCACAAACGATATCGTTATCTGGTTCACTGACAAAAAAACGGGCCAGAAGTGGCACACTGGCATTTGCCTCTACTCGAATTCGCCTTCAATTCAGGGTTCAAAGTATCACTATTTTGATTATGTCGATATCTCCCCGTACGAAATCACACCCAACGGTGACGGCATTACAGATACGATGGATGTGGACTTCACTGTAACATGCGGAAGTGACTTTACCTACTACCAATATCATGAAAACTTCTTAGTCAATCCAACGTTTGGTATCTATGACTACAACGGCAACTCTTGGTATGATATCAAAAATTGGTCGTACCTTGAACTTGGTGAGTATGATCTTTTCTGGGACGGCAAAGACGATTCTGGTGAGGAACTCCTCCCTGATGGCGAATGGTACACGGGACTGACATACAACACCACTGAGATCGACTGGAGTAGGCGTGTTGCTGTCAGCGTAACTGCTCCACCAATCACATTCTTCAATAGTCCTTTCCAGGTAACAAACAGTGTTGTTCCACCGCTTCCTCTCATCACAGCACATCCAATACCAACCCAGCCGGGTATGGGTAGCGAGTTCGAGGTGGGCATTTACATCGAACACGCAGTAAATGTCAAGAGTACCCAATTCTACGTGGTTATCCCTGGTCTGGATGACATAGCCAGATACATGGGCTACAGAGTTGGTGATTTCATGGCAAAGGATGAGCCGCTTCTTCTTCCAATAGTAGAACCACCAGACGAGGGCTCCAGTAGAATCTGGATTGACCTCCAGAGGCCGATGGATGGAGTCAGCGGAGAGGGTTGGCTTGTATTCCTCAGATTCATGCCAAAAACATCCAATTTCATGGATGTGACCTTTGAGAACCTAAACATCTCCTACATCAACGAGGAAACATGGGCAGAGGAGTACAAGTTCGCATTCTACAAATCCAGTTCCATAACGATTGACAAGGAGTACTTCGCTCAGACTGACTTCAATAAGGATGGCAGAACAGACAACAAGGACAGAGAAATCCTCAACAATTGCATAGGCTCAAAAAGAGGAGACTCGAATTTCAATTGGCGCTGTGACCTCAACTATGACAGCATTGTAGACATAAACGACCTGATGATATTCGCCAAGTACGTTGATTGATAGACTTGTTCTAGACTGACTGATACAATCAAAGGCGAGGCACTAAAGTGCCTCGCCTTTTTTAATTTATGAAACCGAGAGCATGCGAGCAGAGGGTAGTTGAGTTCATCAGACAGAACCGTATGTTTGATGAAAAAGATGTGGTTGTTCTGGTTGCATGTTCTGGTGGGGCAGATTCGCTGACATTGCTTCATATCCTAAACAAAGTCTCTGGCATCTTTGGTTTTTCTATTCATGTAGCTCACATCAACCACAATCTCAGGGAGGGGAGCGGCAGTGACTGTGATTTTGTCAAATCCCAGGCGTCAAAACTCGATATACCATTTCACTCTCTTTCAGTCAGGATAACCAACTTTAATGGGACACTTGAAGAAAGGGCGAGACTGATAAGGCACTGTGCCCTGAGATGGATGGCAAAGAAGATCGGGGCAAACTATATTGCTCTTGGTCACACTTCCTCCGACAGGGCGGAAACTGTTTTGCATAATCTCGCAAGGGGAGCTGGTCCTGCTGGCATTGGCACAATGCCAGCAAAGGATGGAATGATTATCAGACCAGTGCTTTTTCTCCAGAGAAGAGAGGTTGAGAACTATCTAGAGGCCATTGGTGAATCATACATCACAGACGAGACCAATTCTCACATAGAGTTTTCCAGAAACCGAATAAGACATAAAATCATTCCAGAGCTTGAGAAGATTTTTGAGGGCGCGTCAGCAAGTATTGCGAGATATGCCGAGATTTCCAGACAGGAGTCTGATTTCTTAAACAATTATGCGAACCAAAGGCTCTCTGAGTGTGTCAGATTACTTGATGATAAACTCGAAATTGACGGCAGGTATTTCAGAAAACATGAGCTCTCAATCAGAAGGCGTATGATGAGGCTCATCATGAAAAACTCTGAAACACTCACGCTTACAAACGTAGATAGAGCGCTAGAATTTATGTCAAGTTGCTCAAGGGGCTCAAGGGCTGAGATAGGCAGCTTTGAATTTGTATGTGGTTCTGATGGGAATGTCACTGTTTCTTCCTTGAGGAAATCCTGACAGATTCTATAATCGAGCCGATGGGTTACAGACTTGGTGAGGTTTTGTATTCTAGAGAAGAAATAAGGGGGAGGGTCAAATCTCTCGCCCTTGAAATTTCCAACCATTACAGGGATGAAAAACCCATAATGCTCCCCATCCTGACCGGCTCATTCATATTTGTCGCCGACCTGGTGAGGGAACTCGATTGGTCTCCACAGGTTGAATTTCTGCGAGCATCCTCCTACAACGATGAGATTCAAACGAGTGGCAAAGTGACAATATCCGGACTGGACACCATAAACATCCAGAACAAGAGAGTACTTGTCGTTGAGGATATTGTTGATACAGCCCTAAGCATCACATCAGTTATCGATTTGCTGAAAGAGAAGAACCCAAAAAGCATCAAGGTCGTGACACTTCTCGATAAGCATGAACGAAGAAAAGTGCCATTCAAGCCCGACTTTGTTGGGTTTGATGTGCCGAATAAATTCATAGTCGGATATGGGTTGGATTATGCCCAGCAATACAGAGGACTTCCCGACATCTGGAGCGTAGAAGAGGTAAGATGAACCCCAAACCAACAAACAACTACAGGTCGTTTCTGCCTGTAATCATTGTGCTGGCGATAGGTATGATTTTGTATTTCTCGTTTTCATATCTTGGTGAACCAGCAAAAAAAGTTCTTTCATACGACGATTTGGTAAACAAGATTGAGTCAAATGAAGCTGAAGTAGGCAAGATTAAAGAGATAATCATAAGCTCCTACGATTTCTATGCCGAAGGCAAGATGACGGGTAAGGATGAAAATGGTGATTTTGTCGATATATACTTCGAGACATCCATCCCTCCAGAACTCGTCGAATCGGTGACCGAAAAGCTCCTTGAAGCCGATGTAAAGGTAACCTTTGAAGCACCATCAGAAAACTTCCTGCTTGTGCTTCTTTCCAACATCGCGCCATTCATCCTCATCATCTTCTTCTGGTTCTTCATGATGCGCACCATGCAAGGCGGCGGCGGTCAGGCACTCACCTTCGGGAAATCCAAGGCAAAACTGTTCCTCGACGACAGACCTCGAATATCCTTCAAGGACGTCGCCGGTATCCCAGAGGTCAAAGAAGAACTCAAGGAAGTGATTGACTTCCTCAGGGAACCAAAGAAATTCAAAGCCATGGGCGCTAAAGTGCCGCGTGGCGTTTTGCTTGTTGGCCCCCCTGGTTGCGGAAAAACCTACATCTCAAGAGCTGTTGCCGGTGAGGCAAAAGTTCCATTCTTCTCAGTTTCTGGCTCTGAGTTTGTTGAGATGTTTGTTGGTGTTGGCGCATCCAGAGTGCGTGACATGTTTGAGCAGGCAAAGCGTTACGCTCCCGCTCTTATTTTCATTGACGAGATTGATGCCGTCGGTCGTCAGCGTGGTGCTGGTCTCGGTGGTGGTCACGAGGAACGCGAGCAGACGCTCAACCAGCTCCTTGTCGAGATGGATGGATTCGACCCGAATATCGGAGTCATAATCATCGCTGCCACAAACAGACCAGACATCCTCGATGCAGCACTCCTCCGCCCAGGCAGATTCGACAGAAGAATCACAATTGACATGCCAACTCAGATTGAGCGCTCAGCAATTCTGAAATACCACGGCAAGAACAAACCAATAGCATCTGATATCAGCCCCGACGTCATCGCGAAGAGAACTGCTGGTTTCACTGGCGCTGACCTTGAGAACCTGCTCAATGAGGCGGCAATCATCGCAACTCGCAGAAAGAAAAAAGAGATTGAGCGCGACGATGTAGAGGAAGCAATTGACAGAGTACTTGCCGGCCCACAGAAACGCACAAGGGTGCTAAGCGAAGAGACAAAAAGGAAAGTCGCCTATCACGAGGGTGGTCACGCTCTCATTATGAATTCGCTTGGCCCATCACCAGTCCATAGGATATCAATCGTCTCCAGAGGTCAGGCTCTTGGCTACACAGCATCACTCCCAACCGAAGATAGATACATGATCTCAAAGAAGGATCTTCTTCACACAATCGCTGGCTTGCTTGGGGGCGTGGCAGCAGAACACGTTGTCTTTGATGAGATTACAACTGGTGCATCCGACGATATCAAAAAAGCAACGAGTATAGCCAAGAAGATGGTTCGAGAGTTTGGCATGTCCGATCTTGGGCCTGTTGCCTTTGGTCATCCTTCGGAGCAGGTTTTCCTCGGGAGAGAACTCTCCTCCACTCCAGACTACTCGGAAGAAACTGGCAAAAAGATTGATATGGCAATCGAGGCGATCATCAAGGAAGCCAGGAGTCTGGCAGAGAGTATTATAATGTCGCAAAGAGAGACTCTGGACAAGCTCGTGGAAGAACTCATTGTAAAAGAAACCATTGACGATGATGACCTTAAAAGGATTCTTGGCAGGGCACAATGACCCACTGGTACCAGTGGCACACTGACAATATTGATGGCGCCACCAATATGGCGTATGACCAGGCGACGTTGGAGCTATCCACACCAGGACAGGTTGTGTTTCGGACATATACGTGGAAACCAGCCTGTCTTTCACTTGGCATCTTCCAGAACTCAGCGGATGTCAACAGAGAAGAGGCGAAAAGGCTTGGCGTGGACATCGTCAGAAGACCAACGGGTGGAAGGGCTGTGCTGCACGACGTTGAGTTGACGTACTGCATCACTGTCAAGAAGCCACATCCACTGCTCGATTTGACTGTGCTTGAGTCCTATTATGCAATCTGCGACGCAATCACAAACTGTCTTATCGAGATTGGGGTTGACGCTAAACTCAAAAAAAACGATGGGCCTGGCATGTCAACAGCATCCTGTTTTGCAGCCCCAACATTTTCCGATATCGAGGCAGGTGGCAAGAAACTGGTTGGCTCCGCCCAGATGAGGACAGATGATGGGATGCTGCAACATGGTTCAATCTTGATTTCAGTTGATAGAGAAAAGATTTTCAGGCTCATAACTCCTGACATCGAAAAAGCAAAGAGGCTTGCTTCACTGTCTCAGAGCAAAATAACATCCATCGAAGAACAGGTGGGAAGCGTCGTCAATGAACAAATTATCAGACAAAAACTGTTGATTATGGCACAAAACAGTTTTAATGTCTTATTCAAACCATATGAACCGGTTGGGGAGTTCGAGTATACTGTAGATAGAATCAGGAGTGAAAAGTACTCATCCGATTTGTGGACTTACAAAAGGTAGGTGCTAGATGAAAAGAACTATTTCGTTGACATTGGCTCTGTTGTTGGCTTTCTCTTTTGTTTTTGTCGGCGTTTCCGCTTATAACAACGATCAAACAGACTGGACATGCCTCCAAAAAGATCCTTATAGGAGGGGACAGGCATACCCAAGAGAGCAAATTGGCGCGCCAATGCAGGTGGATTGGTCAGTGGATATCGGTGGAACCCCGTGTAGAACACTTCTTGTTGGAAAAAGCATGATAATTACTGCCGCCAAGGAGGGTATGGTTTCCGCATTCTCACTCGCAACGGGAGAAAAAGTTTGGGGTCGCAACCTTGGTGAGGAAATATCCTCAGACATGGCTCTCTCAAACGAGATCATCTGCATACCCCTCGCCTCTGGCAAAGTGGTTGGTCTTGACCTCTACAGCGGTGGGACATTCTGGGAGAAGCAGGAAAGCTCAAGTGTCATCGCCCCTCTCCCATACACCAGCCAATTCTTTGTCACAACCGAAAAAGGCGACGTAAAGGCGTACAAAGCTCTGACAGGCGAGTCGTACTGGCAGGGATCTGTTGGCGGAGAGATTTCGGCACCAGCGACATTTGTTGAGCTTGCAGCGAACTCAGCTTTCATGATGAGCATCCCAACCAAGGATAACAAGCTTGCCATGTTTAGGATAGGCAGCAACGAGGTTTCTTGGGAATATAAGACAACTGCAAACATTGCAGCCCCAATCATCCCTGTTGGCGAGAGCATGATTTACGTCCAGGAGGATGGTAAGGTGTTCTGCATTGATGCTAGGTCGCAGCTGCAATACTGGGAGTACGACATGGGTAGTCCAATCAAGTCCTACCCGTGCGTGTTCAATTCCTCCATGTTCCTAGCTGTTGCAACTGAGAACGGTAAAGTTGCCGTCATGAGACTTGGCAACGGGCAACTCATTTGGGAAGAGCAAATTGATTCAACCATCTCACTGCCACTTATCGGTATTGATCAGAATGTGGTCATATGCACCGACGACGGGCACTTGAGAGCGCTAAATGCTGCAAACGGCGAGCAGGTAATAGATATTGATGTCGGAGAAAAAATAGCATCAGCTCCAACCTATTCCACAGGTTCTGTTTATTTGGCGACAGAATCAGGCAAACTCATGTGCATCTCAAGAGCGACGGGCTCCATGAAATTCACACTAAAACCACAGATTGTGGTCATCTCCCCAGGAGACTCCATCGAGGTTGAGCTGGAACTTCAAGGAGACGAGTCTCTCTCCAAGGAGCAGTTTTATCTGCTGCCGAGAGGGTTCCCATGCAGATGTAAAATCTCAAGGGATATTCTTCCAAATACCGCAATCAGGATCGGGGAGAAGAGGACACTCGTCATGAAGGCTGATGAGCAGGCTCCTTCCTCGTCCTATGAGTACAACATCGTTTGTTCTCCCTCAAGACAGGGTCTGCCTTCCTTAACAGAGTTTGGAACGGTTATTATCGCCAAGAAGTCCGAGATGATAAAAACAAGCATCACACCGGAAGAGAAGGACAAAGAGCTGACAGCGACCGTTTCATTTGAGAACGCCAAGTTCCTGAAATCATTTGCGGGTTTTGTAAGTTATAACCCTGAGCTGCTTGAACCAGTATCGGCTACTGGCCTGTTGGCTGCAATGGGGACGTTCTCCTATGATTTCTCAGTACCAGGCAAGGCGGTTTTGTACGCTGCAACCGAGAACATGGGGTCGTATGACGGTGACGGTAACATCTTCGAGATAACATTCAAGCAGATTGGTACAGGCGAGGATGAGCTTGTTTGCACCCCTATCACAAGACAGATAAACGGCACCATAGTCTCAGCCGAGACATCGAAGGCGAATGTCAGTGTCGAGAAGGCAATGACCAAAACCACAGTCATCCTTCAAATCGGCAATCCCGTGGCAAAAATAAACGACACAGAGACCACACTCGATATCGCTCCTTACATCACAGACGGTAGAACCATGGTTCCTCTCAGATTTGTCGGAGAGGCCCTCGGTTCTAAGGTCGAGTGGCTAGCGGAGGAAAGGGCTGTTATCTATACCAACACTCTCGCGACAGGCGCAAGAGAGATTAAGCTCTGGATAGGAAAACCTGTGGCACTCGTCGACGGAGTAGAGGTTGAGATGACCCCAGCACCAGAGATCAAAAACAGTAGAACTTGCGTTGGACTCTCATTTGTTTCCAAGAACTTCGGAGTGCAGACTGGTTGGGACGGCGCGACGAAGACGGTGACGCTGGAGTTTGAGAAATAATTAGAGATAATCATTAAGAGTCTCTCTTTGTGATGATATAACCCCTGGGTGGAGTGTTTGCCTGGGGGTTTTTGTTTTAGATGAGTCTTTATGCCTTAATTGTTTGATCTTTGCAATCTTTGCTATTTCTTCTTGTGAACAACGGATTGTAGCCATCTTTTAGATGGATTAATTTTCTTCTTTGGATTCAATTTTTCCTCCTGCATTTTAATTCTGTTTTGTAATCGACGTTCTTGCAGTTCTTTTCTTTGCTTTATATCTTCTGAGTACTCATCGAGCCACCTGATTACCCTAATAACTGTAGACAAAAGACCTCTTCTCAAAATGACTCACCTATTCTGTAAATTTATATCATTCACTTTATTCTGCTGGGAAATAATCCCCATCCACCCTCTTTATCTGATAAACCTGTTCGCACCTGACTCCGAGGTTATGTTTGATCATGAGCTGGGCAAGTTGTCTGCCGTCGATGAGTGAGATATGCTTCCCCACTTTTCTTACATAATCTTGCGCCTCGTCGGAAAACTTTCCTGTTGTGATAAATACACCTTTTTCCGCAAAGAAGCCTGCCAAGCTCCCCACAAATTTCTGAATCTCCGGTCTCCCTACGGTGCCCTGCCACCTTTTCGCCTGGATGTAGATTTTATCAAGACCCAGTGAATCCTCGTTTATAACCCCATCAACGCCTTCATCCCCCGATCTACCAATTGCCCTTCCCGCATCCTCTCTCGAACCGCCATATCCCATCGCAACAAGCAGATCGATGACCATGCGTTCAAAGAATGTTGGATTGACCGATTTGACAGTCTCAATAAGCTCATCGGTCAGGGTTTGCATCAATTGTGTTGAGATCGACTCCATCTGCTCCTCTGGTGTGAGTTGCTCAATTTTGACTGGCTTTTCATCGGTTTCTTCATCAACCTCACCATCGTCCTCTTTTCGCCAATCCTTTGGAAAACCCGTTCTGGAGAACATTTGATAATTGTCCAATCCCTTAAGGTAGTCCTCAGTTATTTTCTCAACACCATCTTCCAAAACCTTCTTGCCAAAATCAGTCAGAGATAGTTGTCTATTCTCTTCGTCGATGAGGTCTGCTTTGCGCAGATGGATTGACGCCCAAGAGGTATAACTTTTGTATTTTGGAACATTGGATTTCTCAAAACCAATACTCTTTTGCTCGTTGGTCAGTTTGAGAGATTTGGCGACCTCCTCATACAGTCTGTCCCTATCGATTGAACCATAGTTTGCGACAATCTTGAAGATAACATCCAAGAATCCCTGCCATGGTGGAATATTCATGTTCTCCTCCTCACTCGAAATATATAAAACAAAAGGGTTCGCGCAAGGGGCAAACACCCCCTTCCACGAACCCTTCTTCTATCCTGTTATCTTCTCTCCCACAAGAAAAGATTGATAATTGCTATATCTTTTTTTCAGCCATCATTCCTTGCTCAGCTCACCCGCAATCTCAGCGACAATCTCGTGCTCTCTATTGAGTTTGATAGCAACTACGGAGCCAGTTGGAAGACTTGGGGCCTCAACGTCGTACTTGGTTAGCACACCATGCTCGATAAGACCGTTGAGGAAATCAAACTTGGCAGCGAGTTCATGACCGACAAGAGAGTCAGGCAGCATGGTCTTGGCAACCTTACTGAGTCCAATATAACTCATTGAACCGCGTTCCCATCTGTCCATGAGTTTAATGAAGGTCTTGACCGCGGCCTCTGGGTCAACGGTTTCAGACGGGACAAACCCAAGCACCTGCTCAATGTCGACAAACTGTGTTGCAGCCGTCATGAGTTCTGAGCCAGTAGAGGACTCAATACCCATGAGGATGACTTCCTTACCCATTCTTGTGAGTTTGTAAACCAGGTCTGTGAAGTTGTTGTTGCCGGTCATGAGGTAGAATGTGTCGACGTCAGGATTCTGAAGAGCAAACTGAATGCCATCCATGCTCATAATCATGTCCGTCGTCGAATCTCTGCCCTCTCCACCATAACGTTTACGTTTGTGCGCAAATCGAATCTCAAGACCAAGGTTGTGAATCTTCGCCATCAAATCCACAAACTCTACCCAGTCTGCATAAGCCGCTGCCATAAGAATACGATACTTTGATCTGACGTGATCATAGAGATTTGGCAGGAACAACTTTAGGTCGAGATCCTGGTTGTAGGCATTCTTAAAACTATACCAAATGTTCTCAAAATCCATCATCACCGCGCAACCATTTTTCCTAGAAATCATTCTCTCTCTCCTTTTTCCTTTTAAAATAAATCCTTAACCGGCCAAATAATACCGGTTCTCGGGTCACGTCACCTAATTCTAGCTGTTATCTCTGGCATTGCAATACCCGCCTTTTCTCGTATCACGAAATCGGCATAGTCATCGAGCTCAGTTGGCTCAGTATTTATGATAACAACAGTAGAACCGGCGCGTTTTGCCAGTATTGCCAAGCCTGCAGCCGGATATACTGCTCCAGATGTGCCAATTACAAGATATATTGAGGAGTCAATTGCAGCTTGCTCTGACATCTGCCAAACATCTTGAGGGAGTTGTTCACCATACCACACAACATCTGGTCTTATGATTCCGCCACAGAACTCGCACTTGCAGAGTTCATCATTCATAATCTCTTTTGCGTATGGTTTGCCACACTCGATGCACTTATTTCTGAAGATATTTCCGTGAAGCTCAAGCACATTCTTCGAACCTGCTTGTTGGTGGAGGTTATCGATATTTTGAGTTGAGATGGTTACTTTTTTTCCAAGTTTCTCAAGCGATACAAGCGAGTAGTGCGCTTTATTGGGACTGGCATCTTTAATTATTTTCCGTCGATCCTGGTACCACTCCCAGACCATCGACGGACTGGAGCGAAAACCCTCTTCGGTCGCCCACTTTGAGGGATCAAGCTTATTCCATATCCCACTGGCATCCCGAAACGTGCCAACTCCAGACTCAGCGGAAATACCGGCACCCGTCAACACTGCAACGGAGTCCGCCCCTTTCAACAACTCAGCCACATCAACAATAAAATCCACCAAAAAATTACTCTCCTTTGAGTCTGTATTGTACCCAGGAGATTGACTCATGCAATAGTCCATTACAAATCAATACTGTAACCGACTCAACTTTTGAAAATAACAATTTAAATTAAATGATCGTAATATCACAGACGTATTTGTCTGTGATATTCCTAGAAATTATATGTGTGTTTAAGTGATACAAAATATTTATTTTTGATTTTAATGATCATCAGATTAGAATGGGTACCGGTTACAACTAGTGTTTCTTAGGAGGAAGGATGAAAAAGGTTCTATCTGTATTATTGATGATTTTTACAATCGCTTCTTTGGGTTGTGGTGATGCAAGCGTTGAATCAGATGAATCAATCGAAGCCGAGACAAGCGGGAATGTCATCATAAATGAAACAAACGAAAATGATTCCAGCGGCACTGTTTCCGATGCTGGTGCTGAGTCGGAATCATGGAGTGATAAGTCATCACCAGTTCAATCCCAAAAACAACTGTCAAATATCGAAGATATTCTAGAACTCTACACGGTTGGCAACCCTCCTGAGATTGAGCTTGTGCCACTCCCGCTTGAGGAAGCGTATAGGTTCGAATCAGACATGTCTGGGCTGAAAAAAGCCGAGGTATCGTCTGACTTCGATATAGATGATATGGAGCTACAGTGGTCGGCGGATTTTATACCAGGGGTGCGAGAATCAGTTCTTGGTGGACCAGAAATATATCTTTACTCAAACGATACACTGAGAATAATTGATGGATTACTTCCTATGTATGTCATAAATACTTTTATCTACTTACCTGGTTTTATGTTTAAGACATTAAACATAAATGATTTCACAATTACAAAGTACCCTGACAAAAATACAAATAGCATGGATGGCTCAATAGGCACTAGGGGAGATCTCAAGGATTATTATAGTTTTGATAATCATAACTATGTTATATATGACGAATTCAATTATGACGATCATTTAGTGCCAAAAATCATTAAAATGAATTATGAACCAAGCCTGGTCTGGGAGGTTTTCTTGCCCGATGAGTATCGTATTAATCATATGGACAAGGAAGAGAAAAACTACACTCCTGAACATAGGGGCATACTTTTTTCAAAATTCGATGATGAAATCGTTGTGGTTTTGCAAGATTACTATTACAACACCGACAAACATTCAAGTTATCATTTCAACAGGGTTTACTGCATTGATGACAAAAACGGGAAACTCAAATGGTCAAAAGCATTTCGACCAGAAAACCTCAATATTGATGGATTCATGATAAAAGAAGTTACAAAAGAGAACGACAAGTATTTTTTCAAATATGCTCCTTGTGAAGATGCCTTAAAACTGACAAACATCATAGATTCAGATATAAATTATTATCCATCAAAAGGTTCAATGTTATACAAATACCTATATTATACCGATAATACCTGGTTTTGCGATTACTATGGATACTCATTCTATAACAAGAACTTTGAAAAACAGAATACTGTATATGGATATCTACAATACATTGTTAACGACAGTATAATTATCAATCATGATTGGAAATGCAAGGTTTTCAGCCCATCTACACAAGAATTTGTTAGGGAGTTTGAAGGGGATTTCTTTTGTTTGCATGACAATTATCTTATTACAAAAAGTGATAAAAGAATACGTTGTTACAATTTTGAAACAGGCGAGTTTTTCTGGGAAAAACAAATTGATATCCTAAGTGGTTTGAATCAAGATAAATACTACATCGATTCAAAGAATCTGACATTGTTCTTAACCAATAGGATTGAGCAGATAAATCTACAAAGTGGTGAAACCATTTTCAATCATATTATTTTTGAAACTCAATCAGGAAATTCAAGAACCGATTATGATGTTGCACTACTTGGGGATAACCTCTTTGTCTCACATCGAGATGAACTTTCTGCAATTGACTTTCAGAATGGCAATATTGTCAAGGAGTGGAAGCTGACAGCTCAAATGGAGTTCCTAAACTCAAAACAAAGTTCTGGATTGGATTATGGAACATATCTGACTACCCCAGTAATAAAACTCATGAATGATTCATTATTATTGCTTTCACCCAGGTTTGGTAAATATTGGTGCTATTCAACTGAGAGCAGAGATATTCTCTTTGACCCATTCTCACTTGAATTCCCAAAAACAAAGAGTAGGTGCACAGGAGAGCGTGGATTTGAGATGCAGATTGCATATACAAAAACAGTTGAGTTTCACATCACCAACAACTCCCAAAACACCGTCTCATTCAAGCTCTCTGAGGATGACCCAGGTTATGTTTTGTCTGATTATAGCTTTGACCTTGGCGCTAACGAGACAAAAACAATTACCCTCACAAGAGATGAGATAACCGAACCAGAACAAACCAACGCAGGCACATCGTACCCAGATTACAAATTCAAACCGATAGAAGTCGAATACAGCGGGAAGTCAATCGAGATGCCGATTCGGTTTGCAGCGCCACCGTTTTGCGGGGATATATAGTGTATGGTAACAATTCATTTTATAACTTCAGCAATGAAGGGAAGGAAAATTATGAGAAAGTTAGTATCACTTATAACTGTACTTTTTATATTGGTTTTGATTGGGTGTGGTGGTACAAGTATAAACACCAGCGAGTCAATCAATTCGGAAACCGGTGGCAATATCATCATCGACAAAACCAGTGAAGATGGGGAGAATGACGACTCATTGAATGATGAGGACAACACATCAAACCTATCTGAGTCAACTGAGGATACAACCACAGCAAAACAACCAGCAAACGTAGAGGACATACTGAAGCTCCATACGATTGGCAACCCGCCAGAAATTGAATTTATTGAGATTGCACTCTCAGAAGTATTTAAAGCTTGCGAAATACCCAAACTCGATGTCCCAATTGAGGAGATCGAGCTTGAGTGGTCAACAGACTACATTGAGGGTTTGACAAACTATCATGGTGTTGATCAATATAATTTTTACAGCATTGGATATAGAAATATTTTATTTGAACATTGCAATATGAATCCGCGCAGACCACAAGATACCTACCTTTTCTCAATGAACTACAAGGAGGATTACTCCTATGATCAAAATAATCCAGATAACACTGTTGGTTGTACAAACAATAAAGTAACATTCACTGAATTCTACACATTCAGTCCAAATCTGGAGGAGATATACACAATAATCAGAGATGACCGAAATGTAAATTCGTATGATGATTACAATAATGCAAAAACCTATCTTGCCTGCTATGACAAAACTCTCTCAAACACAATATGGCACACACAACTCCCATTCAACAAGAAAAATAAACCTAGTTCAAATCTTTGGCATAATAATGACAGGATATTGCTGTTATCCTGTACTAAAGACAAAGTTTATGTTGTATCACAAGTTCCAGAGAAGGAAGATGAACCCAAAGAATTTCCAAGATATTGTAGGTTATCGTGTTTTGATGCAAATACAGGTAATATGATGTGGTCCAAAGTTGCAACAAACCAGTCAGAATTTATATACATCGATTCAATCTCCGAAAATGAAGGAAGGATTTGTATTAACGGCTTCAAGAACTATGAATACACAGTATTTTTTGAGAAAATGGGCAAAGCAAGATCAAGCTTTGACAAAGGCTACATCAGCATAACCTCCTTCTTTCATGATGGGTATTGGGTAAACACAAAACTAAATGGGAACGATACTCAAATCAGAGATGAGAAAATGGATTTATTGTATAAAATTAATGGTCCGATCCAAACCTATTCTGATGGTGTTGTAATTACTGGAATTGGGACAATCTATTGCACAAGAGTCAAAGATGGTCAGCTGCTTTGGGAAATCAAAGATAGAGGAATTACCAATGCAGCACCTTTGGGTAACTATATCATTCTATTGTCAAACCAAGAGTTGTTGGCAGTTGATGTAAAAGATGGAACGATTGTCAAAACCTGGAAAATAAATAATGCGGAGCTTAACAGACTCAAAACAACCGATAACACAATTGTAGCTTATTCTCCAGATAACTCCTATAGACTACTTACTATCTCAGAAAGTACCAGTGATATTTTTCTTGACCCAGAACATATCAATTTCCCTGTGGTAAAAGAGGATTCTGATTGGGATCCAAACAAGGAGGACAGGGCACCAGTTGATGAATACGCAAAAGAACAGATTATGACAATCACAAACAGAACCGTCGAAGAGATTCGTTGTACGCTGAAACTGAATAATGACAAATACACTCTGTCACACACAGAAGCTCTGCTTCAACCTGGTGAATCAACCGATATTGTGATTACAAAAAATGATATTCATATCTCAGCGGATGCAAATATTGAGATCTCATATGGAGAAAAAACAAAGAAAGTCAAAATCAGAAATGGTAATGTTCTAAGGATTCTATAGTGAAAAATAAACAAACTCCCCTCATCCTCAATGTTGATGAGGGGGTACTATAACTATCTTCTAAGTTCTTATATGCTGTATTACTTAGGGAAATCCCTACTCAAGTCCGAACTTTGCAATATTTGCGTCAGCTATCTCTTGGATACCTGCAATAGAACTCATTATTGGTGGCCTTGATGGAGTTGTTTTAAAACCACATATAGCAATGACTCCAGATCAAGAAAATGAATAAATCACCAAACTATAAACTTTAACTGCACAAAACCAAGTTTAAATAAACACACAAAATGCTAATATTGTAGATACGGATGTTTTAAAGGGGGAAATTATGAAAAGATTGGTTGCATTAATGTTGGTGGTTGCGTTGTTTCTTGGCGCATGCGCAGAAAAGACGGATTACATACACAACCTTGATGAATCAACTGTTTCAGGTTCAAACAACACAGTCACCAACGAATCCAGTATAGATGATAATGATAAAACAGAATCAAATGATATGGAGGAAACATCAGATGATTATCCTACTGAGAAAACACCTGAAGCGAACATAACTATACCGATTGTAGATCCAGAAGATGAATCAATTGATAAAGAAAACATTGAAACACCAGAAATAAAATTTGTCCACGACCACCCAAGATCTGTTTTTGCTCTTGAGAATACTCGCTACAGCCAAACTGATTCAAAAGACCCAGAGCGGTCGGTAAAGGATATGGAGCTGCAGTGGTCAGGGGATTTTATGCCAGGGATGATACCAAACACATGGACTTATGAATATAATATTGTTGAAACAATCGAGCAAAATGGTCCATATTTATCTTGTCTGTTGCAACAATCACACTGGAATTTAGGTAGGGATTTTCGATTGGGTAGGTTGAATCTATCAACACATGAATGGGATACGACAAGAAAAGGTGGATCCGAAGGTCGTTATGGATTTATAGTCGACAATAAATTCAACCATAGACAAATAGACACTTATCGACCTGAATTCAATTTTTATAAACACAATAGTCTGTTGTATGGTGTTTCAAGACAATTTGTAAAGTGCTATGATGCATCTCTAAATCTTTTGTGGGAAACAGTAATTCCACTGAAAGAAACCTCAAGACCTGTTGAACCCACAGGGGAATATAGAGTAATCCTAGATTCGAGGAATTACTTTAAGATAATTGGTGATTATGCGTTTTTTTCATTCCCAAATATCAGCAAGATAGACTATATCAGCACACTATATGAATGCACACTTCTGTTGGAGTTTGAATACGGTATTTGCTGCATCAACAACAAAAGTGGTGAGATAATCTGGAACAAGGAACTAAACGACCCAGAATACACCCCGGACAACTTCAGTATTACCGATATCTACATCGAGGAAGAAACAGATGAGGTTTGCATTCAAGGGATTCATGATTCAACAATTAGGAACATGGAAAAAGGTCTCGATCTTGATGTTCTTGAAAGAGATAACCTCAATAAACCAAAGGTGTACTTCTACAATGTAGTAAAAGACAAATCAGATTATAGTTATAATGGGATGAGATTTATTTATATTGGCAGTGGAGTGGAAATCTTTCCAGAATCGATGATTTATTATAGCCCATACAACATTAATAAAAACGAATACCAAAGAGAGTTTGTACCCGGCATCTACATCACCCAAATAGGCAATATCATCTACTCACATTCATACGGCTCTATACTAGCTTATGACCTTGCCACTAACTCCTTTATGTGGCGGTATGATTATGTCGATAAACCGAAATTTGATAATGACAACATATTAGTACACAAAGAATCAATTATCATTGTTTCAAATAATCATATTGAATCTGTTAGCACAACCAACGGTCAAAAACTGTGGGAATATAAGTTTGAGCGTGATGATGAATTTGAACTTGAGTTTCACAAATATGGCTCTGATTTGCTGTTTTGCAATGGCACCAAACTCGAAGCAGTAGGCTTAGATGATGGAAGCTTAACAAAAAGGTGGAATTTATCCAATAGATACAATTATACAAACTATTTCCACACGATTGATGGAGATAAGGTGATAAAGACTGGATTCCGCAAAACACCAAAAATAATTGGGTTTGAGGATGGTTTCTTGCTGATTGATGGAGACACCAAAATGAGGTGTTTTACAAAAGAGAAAAGGGATATTGTTTTTGACCCATGCTATATTCACTTCCAAATAGAAAAATATGAGTGTAGTAGTGGTTTTCCAATTCCTGGCGAGATTGTTTTCAAGGAAAAAACCACATTCAACATAATCAACAGAAGCACGGAAACAAAAAGTTTCAAACTGAGTGAGGAAAGCGCAGAGTACAAACTCTCTGAGTACGAATTTGAAATCAAGCCAAATTCAACAAAAACAATCACTATATCGTATACTGGGGCTACTAGAACTATCATCAGTGATAAGTTTGGTTATTTGTTCAGAGAACCAATCAAAGTGGAATACGATGGCAAAGAAGAAATATTGGAAGTCATAATCGAAGGGCCACCAATATTCTGCGGTGGTGAATAAGAAAAACCCTTCGGGAACAACATAAAACCGGTATCTCACTTCATTTTCAAGCAAGATACCGGCTGTGAATGATTTAATATCTAAATCTTACTCAAGCCCGAACTTTGCAATATTTGCATCAGCTATCTCTTGGATGCCTGCAATAAACTTTTTGCCTTCGTCAGACTTGAAGAGGTGCTTGAATCGTTTCTGTAGCTCAAGGTATTTGTCGACTGGCACCTTTTTGATTTTGGCAACCTTCACCAACTCACCGTTTTCATACTCTACCACTGGGAACAAACCAGTGTTGACCGCAAGTTTTGCAATCTCGACTGTCATGTCGGACTCAAAAGCCCAACCAAGTGGACAGGGGGCATGGAAATGGATGAAAGATGGTCCAACATGAGCTACAGCCTTCTCGACCTTTTTCTTCAGGTCAACCGGGTTGGCAAGTGAGCATGATGCGACATAGCCAACTCTGTGGGCAAGAGCTATCGCCACAAGGTCTTTCTTGCGGGTTGGGTTTCCGTAGGAAACAGTGCCGCTTGGGGATGTTGTGGTGGATGCCTTGAATGGGGTAAGCGAAGACCTCTGGATACCAGTGTTCATGTAGGCCTCGTTGTCCAAGCAGACATATAGGATATTGTGACCACGCTCGAACATACCAGAGATGACGCCCATACCAATATCAGCTGTTGCGCCGTCACCACCGATGGCAACGACCTTGACGTCGGTTCTGCCTTTTGCTTTGTAGGCAGCTTCGATGCCAGAGGCGACACCAGCAGCATTCTCAAAGAGTGAGTGAACCCACGGCACTTCCCAGGACGACTGTGGGAATTTTGAGGTGAAAATCTCTGAACAGCCCGTGGCATTTGCCACAATGCAGTTTGAGCCGATGGCGTCAATGATCATTCTCATGCCAAGAGCCTCACCGCAACCAGCGCAAGCGGTGTGACCGGGGGCAAGAAGATGCTTCTTCATAAGTTTGTCTTTAAGTTCTTGCATATCAGTCCTCCAACAGATCGTACTTCACGCCGATCCATTCGCTCTGGTGTGTGCCAGGATTTGGTTTTGCGACAAGCTCTTCGATGTCTGGAATAAAGATGTCGCGACCACCAAGACCGTAGATGTAACTGTCAACTGGTGGCTGACCAGTCTGACCATAGAGGGCGGTCTTGATGTCTCCACCGAGGATTTCGCCAAATCCAGCAGACATAGCGCGGTCTAAAACGATGACCTGTTTTCTGCCAGCGAGGTGTTTACGAACCTGCTCAAATGGGAAAGGTCTGTATGTCTTGATCTTGAGCACTCCAACCTTCTTGCCCTTTTCACGCATCGCATCAACTGCCTCTTCAAGGAGACCTGTGATTGAACCCATGGCGACAAGCACTGTTTCGGCATCGTCGATTTTATATGTGTCGACGAGTCCGCCAGCTTTTCTGCCGAAGTCCTTCTCAAACTGCGCACAGACCTCTTCGATGACTGTGGTTGAATCGAGGTTAGCCTTGTGCATGGCATAACGAACATCCATGTGATAGGCTGGTTCTGTGAAAGCGCCCATTGTGTATGGCTTCTTTGGGTCAAGCGCCTGGAACGGGACATATGGCTTGAGGAACTTGTCAACCTGCGCCTGGTCTGGCACATCTACTGGCTCAAAGGTGTGGGTGATAAGGAAACCATCGATATTGATCATGACTGGGAGCTGTACCCTCTTGTCCTCTGCGATTCTGTAGGCGATTGGGTGAAGGTCAAGAGCTTCCTGAGCATCCTCGGCGAACATAATAATGAAACCGCTGTCTCGAAGTGTCACGATATCCTGGTGGTCTGTCCAAATGGAAAGTGGGGCCGACAGCGACCTGTTGGCAACACACATAACGAGTGGGAGTCTCATGCCAGCGACATTGAAGAGAACCTCTGACATAAGGATGAGTCCCTGTGATGTTGTGGCGGTGTAGGCTCTTGAGCCGGCAGCCTGCGCGCCAAGCACAACTGATGCTGCGCCAAACTCTGACTCTGTGTTGACAAACTCGCAGTTGAGCTTTCCGTCTGCCACGAACTTGGCAAGGTCTTCAACGATGTGTGTCTGTGGGGTGATTGGATATGCCGAGATGACATCGGGACGGGAGAGCGATGCTCCGAGGGCAACCGCCATGGAGCCTTCTACGAACATCTTACCCATTATCTCACCTCCAGAACCATCTCGATGCACTGCTTCGGGCAAACCTGGGCACAGATGCCACAGCCCTTGCAGTAGTCGAGGTCAGCGTCGAATTTGTGTTCTTTGTCGCCAAAGACGATTGACTCTGGGCAATATGTCTCGCAAATACCGCACGCGATACATGTTCCATGGTCAAATTTCGGGTAATAGTTCCTCCAGGAGCCTGTTTTATTCTCCCTGGAGCTGCCTGGCTCTACCAGGATTCCGGGTCGAATTACTACCTTCATTTTGCCTCCTTCGCTGCCTCATATGCGCGTCTGCATGCCTTGGCATTCTTCTCACCAAGTTCACCTGGGAATCTCTCTCTCACAGCCTTCTCAACCGACTCGATTGTGACAAGACCTGTTGCTCCCGCAAAAGCGCCGATCATGACTGTGTTTGGAATTGGTCTGCCAAGCTCTTCAACCGCAATCTGGGTTGCGTTGACTGTGATGACCTTTGCCTTTGTTGGAAGCCCAACCTCAGCAGGTGTTTTGGCTGTATTGACAACCGCAAGCCCGTCATCGCCAAGACCAAAAAGAACATCCACAACGCCGAGTAGCGTTGAGTCCTGGACAATCAAGTAGTCTGGAGTCACGATCTGGGCTCTTGTCCTTATCTTTTTGTCATCGACTCGAGCAAAGGACATGACTGGAGCGCCTTTTCTCTCTGAACCAAAGCTTGGGAACGCCTGAGAGAACTTGCCGTCGAAAAATGCCGACGTGGCAAGCAGCTCAGCAGCCGTTACAGCGCCTTGGCCTCCCCTTCCGTGAATACGAATCTCTTTCATCTCACCACCTTTTTGTGATTGGTTTTAAACTTTAGTTTGCAGTGAGTCATTCCCTGCGTTTTGCGCATGCGTTTTTGCACACAGGCACTAGCATATCCAATTGAGTACATGAGACAAGTTATAATTGGTATTGCAATTTGGTAGGTGACATTTACATATTGGAAATAATGCGCTATTCCAATCGTCTTTTGGTTTAGTATTGATGGTATATAATTGGTACACAAGCGTTTTTAAGGGGGCAGTATGAAAATATACAGGTCAAGAAGATTGCAGTATTTGTTGGTTGTCATTTTTGCAGTTGTTTCAATTATGAGTTGCTCAAGCAACGAAATGAGTGATAATCAAACTCAAGAAAACAGAGATACCACAATAACTGAATCACAGCTAATTTGGAAAAATGATGTAGTCTTTGATCCAAACTCTAAACCGATTAGCATTGAGGAGTGGCATCCTGCACCATTTGAAGAATCAGGAAAATTGATAAAACTTTGGGAATCTGATTATAGCTCATTTGGTTGGGAGAAAACCATCGGCATTTATCCTGAATCTTTTGGTTCGTTTGACTCATCAGATGGTGGATACATAGAAGAATATAGTGGTTTACATCATGGGATTACAGACGGTTTGTATGTCTATGCGCCATTTTCAGGCAGACAAAGCAATATAGATTTAAGTAAATGGGAGCTTTCAACAGGAAAGAATGTCCGCGACTTCGATGCCCATCACGCAAGCCAAAATTTCTACTACAAACTGCTCATTGTAAATGGTTGTCTAATTGAGAGTTTTGATCCACTACCCGTTGCGATTAGCAGAATTGATGTAGAAACAGGAGAGAAACTGTGGGAGATTGAAACAATTCATCAGAACTTATACACCTCCATGATGACACACTCTGAAAAATACCTTTTTGTTGCACACTCCATCGATTCAAACGATTCCGAATCTGGAATAACCACATGTCTTTCTCGAATCAATCCAGAAGATGGCGCTCAAGAATGCGTGAGTGTCGGTAACGTCGAGATTGTGGACATGGCATATGAGCCATATGGCTCAATCATTGTTTTGTTCTCCAACGGTGAAATCTGCGAATACTCATCGGAAGATTTGACTCTTCAACACAAAGCAAGGATTGATGATTTAATTGATGTTTACCGGAATCTAAACTCGTATTCATGCTTCTTCGATGAACGAGTACTGGATGAACCTATTGTCACTCAAGATAGACACATCCTGCTTTCATATGCAGTCTCTGATCCCCAAGTGGAGAAATATTTGCTCTACAGCACACAGGACAAAACTACTATCAAACTGGAAAAAAACGATGAGTCTGACACATATTCTGTAATAAATGGTTCTTTAATCAGAAGCGGCAAAGATAGGATAGAGTCAATAAATCATCACACAGGTGAGGTTGTTTGGTTTATAGAGATCAATCCACAAGAGTGGGAAGGTAAACCCAGGATGGTGTGGTGCGACTACCGGGGAGTTATTGTTACGGATTTTAAAAAGATTGCGTGCTACACCCCAGAAACACCAAAACCTGTTGATTCAAATCGAATACCACCAGAAGACTTTAAAAGACTGTCAATAGAAGAAGCTGTTGAAAGAGCACTGGAAAAAAGGAATCCAATCACGGTTGATAATCACATTTTCTGGATTGGTTATAGGCCTCGTGTGGAGTTTTTTGATGTTGACAATTCTGGCAATCCTGTGATTATCTGGAATGATAGAATTTCAGCAAGCGCTTTTGAGTCATGTTTTGTGCAAATAAAAGATGACAAAACCTATACAATTGAAAACTATCCATACATCAGTTATGCAAGCTTCTACTCAGAAATTAATAATAATCTCACAGGATTGATAACAAAGAACAGGTATAGGAAGGATGACCTTCCATATACTTATGAGTTCACAAATTACGCTCTGGATAAAAATAACATTCTCCATGTTGCAGGTTATCTTCGGTACAACAATAAATCAGGTAAATCCTATGGATTCTATATCAGGTGGATAGATGGAATGTGGGAGACAATTGACGGCACAAGATTTGGATTGTTTGAGAATAAATTCGAAAAGGCTGTGATTATGAATAACGGATTTGATATGAAACTTGGTCCAGACAATTTACCCAGATTCTACTACTCGACCACCAACCATTTCTGTTATGTGAAGTGGGATGGTGAGAAGCTTGTAAACATTGATGGGGAGGTATTTTCAGAACAGGAGCAAAATCACAAGAATTTTGAGTTGGGTACAGGATTCCGAAGTATAGTAAAACTAATAATCGATAACAATGGTAACCCAAGTATTCTATATGCACAACCTAGTGACGGTACTGATAAAGAATCGCTACATTATGCAAAATATATCGATGGTCAATGGAAATCCAAAGACGATGAACCGATAGATGATTTGCACAAAAACACAAGGATTTCAAAAGGATATTTGTTTTATGTTGTTAAAACACTAATCGATAAATCAGGTGATATCCGGTTATTTTGGCAAGAAAATGATCCTAACATTCACTATCTCAAAATACATAACAATTCGTCAGATGATATGATACACAACTCATCTAAGCCAACTGAACTAAAAATTTCATTACTAGAATGGGATTTCTTATATATTGATAATGATGGTATAATTCATGCAATCAACCGTTTAAACGAAGGTCTTGACCTTGGATATAGCAGATACACAAATGGCAAGTGGGTCGATATAAACGGAAATCCAATAAACAAGAATAACAATGGATTATTCTACACAAATCAAGACAGCAGACCACCTAATGATTTCAAGATGGTGTGTCACAATGGTGAAGTTTATATAACATGGATTCAGTGGGAGGGCGGATTAGGTGTTTGTGTAAATATTCACTACGTGCACCTGAAAAATGTCGAGTGAATAACAATTCATTCTCACAATACACAAACACCAATCACATTATGAAGAACTTTGCTTTTAAAACATAATCTTATTTATAATAAACGTTTGAATGTAAGTGTGCAAAGCATTTTCATTGAGTTGGCAAGACAAGTTATAATTGGTATTGTTTCAAAAGCACGAGAAACACAATTGTCTGGGCAAATCTCTCAAGTGCATCAGGCAATTGGTTGTTTGGAAATGTAAACCATCAACTGCACGCAGTTCATCGAGCCAAAAACCATCTCAGGGCAGTAAATAAGCTGAGCCCCAATAACTGTCGTCAATACAACCATTAAAGCAAATCTGGCAACAGCAATATAAACTCTGAGAAATCGACAAAGGCAAGCCTACCATTGTCGATTTCTCAGCAATCAATGACGTTTAGGTAACCAAACAGGATACAAATATTCCACACCCAACTTGCCTTAGGCTTCACCCTATTTTTTCAAGGACATCCTGTTTGTTAGAAGCATCCATACCGACATCACGATGAGCGCAAGTCCAACAAGCCCGACCACCTCGTATACTTGCATTATCCAAGAGTAACTCTTTGGTAAAATTGCATTCTCCAGGCACATCATTGTTCCAACTGCAACCAATTTAGCGGCTGCAATGAAGACAAAACCCATCGTGATGTGTCCTATGATCCTTTCATGAGCAGACCCTCTTACTCGCATTCGAAGCACAAGCGAGATGATTATCGAGAGAAGGGAAATCACCAAGATAAGAATTCTATTAATCATCGGCATTGAGCATCCTCCTTATAATTTTATCATCAAGTTTGTTGGTTGTCACAACCGCATTAATAAGCACCGAGATAAGTCCAATTAACAGGAATGCCAGTCCCAGAGCTCCTACTATCTCGTGCATTGAGGCTAGCGTACTAAGTGCCGTAAAGTACGACCCAACTATTGCGATAATTTTCCCAATCGCGACAATGGCAAATCCAAGAATAAAAAGCGCTGCCATCGTTTTGTAAACGGACTTGTCAAGCTTTTTGTAGAGTTTTATCGAACAAATAGACCCAGCCAAACAAACCACGATTATGAGGGATCTGATCAACGTTGTTACAATTATCACAGCATTACACTCCTTTTCATGTATTACGATTTCAGAATTATTCCTAACAACTCCACAAAGTCAAATTTTTACTTCTTCATAACACTATTTACTTTGGTCACATTCAAAAATTATCTTCTGAATGGTTGTATATCGGTGCTTCTCATTGTTTCTTCTCGTAAATTTGGAAAACATATGTTGATAACTATAGTTACAATTGTATATCACTATTGGATGATTTGTTTTTAATCCAGAAAAACGAACCCGCTCAAAATGGAATTTCTTTTTTCTAAGAATGATTGTTATTCTCTCATGCACCGTCTTTCAAACATTAAATAATTTGCACAGTCAACTGGAAGAACATTTCTTTCTTTTAACTATTTTGTCGTAAACAAAGGACTCAATCCACAGTAGTATTTACGTATGGGAAAACTGAGCAGGGAGAAGACTGACAAATACAATCTAGTTCAAGACTGGCGCGGGGATTACTACACACCGACAACTACTGGGGTGAAAAAACTCGATTAAATCAAGCAACAAAGGAAATCGAGTCGATTACTAACCTCTCTCCTCATTTGTTTTTCTCTCAATGAGCCAAACCACAAGGTAACCAAAACCGATTATCAAAAAGACGAGTAGCAAGGTATTTACTGGGAAAAATCCAGAGGAAACAAGATTGGTTAGATTGAAAAGCAGAAAGCCAGCCGTTGTGACGATGAAAGCCCACAGTTCGTTGAACCATCCAACAAGCATGCCGGCGACCATCAAACCCAAACCTGTAAACATCAGGTAATCTCGCATGGTAAAAACATATCCGGTTGTTTGTTCATCAGGCGTAAAAAGATGCCCAACAAAAATAAATATCACGAGCAATCCCGCAAGGGAACCCAGAATCCTACACACCCATCTGATGAAATTAGCAACAGCCAACTTATCTATCTCTCGAGCCAACTCAACCATATTCACCCCCGCCGGTAATCTACCACCGAACGGGTTGAAGAACAAACGCACAAGTCATTAAAAACCTTTCAATCGATGAAAATCCAGATGGCAAGTCAAGAGGTGTTTTATAATAAAAAGGCTCTAAAGACATGTTTTCTAAGAACACAGACATCCAACAAGTCCTTGATTTACAGTCTAGTTTTATGAGTCTATCCTCATACACCTGATGGGAAAAGCTTTCATAAAATTTATTATCGCAGCAATATTACTTTCAAGCGCACTTATACCATATTCTGTGAAAGCCTCAGAGGTCACACCTCAAAATGAGATTTACCATCTTGGCTCTAGAATCGTTCCTGGCCCACTTCCCCCAAGGATGGATGTTACTCCAGAGCTTGCTGAGGAGTTTGACATCGAATATGGACAAGCTGGTGGTCAGGCGCTCCTGCTTGATTTTGCACGCCCCATGGTTTGCGACGGGCAAATTCTCCCTCTGGCGGTGTTTTTCCATGGCGGATGGTGGATGCGAGGGAGCAAGTCAGAGAAGTGGGAGGACAGATACACAAGAAGAATGCTCTACCAGCTGGGTTTTGCCGTAGCATCGGTGGAGTACCGGTTTGCACCTGGAACGAGATTGCCAGGACAGATATATGACGCCATCACAGCAATAAGGTTCCTCAAGTCCAATCACAAAAGGTTTGGCATAGACCCAGGAAGAATTGCCGTTTGGGGTTTTTCAGCAGGCGGACACCTGGTCAGCTGTCTTGGAACAATGGATGAGAGCTTCGGTGACGGTGTTGACTATGAGAAAAACATACCATTCCGTCCTCTTGCCGTTGTTGACTGGGCGGGCGTTGTCGACCTCTCTCATATCTGGGAAAAGGTGAAAGAGGAGCAACTCAACACCCCTCACCAGAACCTGACAATCGTGCTTGGGTGCGATCCTCTGACTGGCTGCCCTGAAAAGGCTCGTGACATGTCGCCAACATTCCACGCAACCCCTGATGACCCGCCAATCCTCATCATGCACAGCGATATGGACGACATTGTTGATATTTCTCAAGCTGACACTTTTGCAAAAGCTCTGTATGAATCCGGCAACGCAGGTGGATTCATCAGACCGCGCGCCCGTGACCACTTCTTCGCAAAGGTTCTCGATTGGAGCAAGCTGGTCATCCCAACCTTTCCTGATATCATAAAAGCAACAGTTGCTCATCTGGCAAGGTCTCTTGAGCCAGCCCTCAACTCAGATTTGAATATGGACGGTAGGGTTGATGACCTAGACTGGGAAATTTTAAACCAGAAAATGGGTCAGACCGGGTTTGGCAAGGATGGCACAGCAGGCCCAATGGATTGGAACCCTCTCGCTGACATCAACTTTGACGGCAGGGTCGATTACAAGGACGCATATGCCTTCAGAGGTGCAAACAAAAAACCGATTGAAACCGAATTCTTCTTTGTTCACCACGACAAAACAAGTGAAGGTGACTGCACCCTGAATCTTGAGATTGAAAACAACGGGCCTCTTGACCTTGAAAACATCAACTGTCAGATTCAACTTGACGACGGATACACGTTCTCGACCGAATCATCAACCAACGATAAATCGATGCTGATTGTTATTGGCACCCTCAAGTCAAAAGAGAGGAAAGTCTATCAGCTAAAGCTTGGCACCTGTCAAACTGGTCAATCCGAAAATCAGAAACACAATCCAAAGGCAAGGATTCAAATTACATCCGATGACATCAATATCGCCAAAGGAACAGCCTGCCTGCCTGCGCCAAGAATTGAAATCAGTTCGATTGGTTTGAGAAAAAGAGGGGAAGTCCAGGATTACAACATTCGAATTCAAAACACAGAGCACACTCACCTTACCGATGTGTCCTTAGTTCTTTGGAGTCCGGATGTCACTGACATTACAAATTGTTCCAGGAATATTATACGTCAGGGAAATCATTATGTGGTGGGTATTGGCAAAATAAGCCCTGGACAAATAATCACTATGAATCTCTCCTCAAGGTCATATGACGAAACCAAACCAATACGGTTCATAACAAGGCTCGTATCCAAAACATCCAATCTCATTGAGACGGGTTGTATACTCTTTACACAAACAAATACAAAAGCCTTCTGAACTAGGCGACAGAGGTCATGCGCTTGTGTTGCCTGATGGGGAACCAGACACTACAATTGATGTTCAAGGTTCTATAGTAAAAGGTTAGCAATAAGGAGTGATCACCATGAACGAGTTGTTCAAAGAGATACCCCAGGTGTCAGCAATCATTGACGACCCAGACTTCCACAAAAAATATATTCAGTTCAACCCAGAGATTGTAAATAAACTTGTCAAAACCGCCATCGACGAACTCAGAGCAGATATTGGCAAAGGAATCATAAAAGAAAACATCAAACAGAGTCTTGAAGAGAGACTTAACAAGAAACTCTCAATCCTTGAGAATAGATCACTTAAACCACTCATCAACGCAACTGGCATTGTGCTGCACACAAACCTTGGCAGAGCCCCAATGGCGCACAACCCATATTTGAATACAGTTCTCGAAAACTACAGCAACCTTGAGTTTGACCTTGCAACAGGCAAAAGAGGCAAAAGAGGGTCTCACGCAAAAGAGCTCATCAAGTTGGTAACCGGCGCTGAAACAGGTGTATTGGTCAACAACAACGCAGCCGGACTGTTGCTGTTTCTTAAGGTTCACGCCGAGGGCAAAGAGGTGCTTGTCTCAAGAGGAGAGCTTATCGAGCTTGGAGGATCATTCAGAATTCCAGATGTCATGAAGGCATCGGGAGCAAAACTTGTTGAGGTTGGCACAACAAACCGCACTCACCTGAGGGACTACGAGAGTGCGATAACTGAGAACACAGCAATCATTTTGAAGGTTCACCCCTCTAACTACAAAATCAGAGGGTTCACAACCTCCCCCACCGACGAAGAGCTGGCAGCACTTGCAAAAAAACACAACATCATCTACGCCCACGACATTGGCTCAGGGCTGCTCAAACCAATCGACCACCTGTATTTCAAAGAGGAGCCAAGCTGCAGAGAAGCGCTTGAGGCCGGAGCCGATGCTGTTATGTTCAGTGGCGACAAGCTCCTAGGCGGCACACAAGCCGGGTTTATAGTTGGTAGAGAAGCCATAGTTGGCAAGGTCGGCAAGTTCCCAATGATGAGAAGTCTCAGGCTCTCAAAAGCTCACATGTGCATGATTGAAGAAACTCTCAGACTCTGGCTTTTGCCAGACTCTGAGGTGATAAAGAGAAACCCTGTTATGAGGATGATCTCAATCCCAATTCTTGAGCTGAAAGAACATGCAGAGAATCTACATGCTTTGATTTCCAAAAAATCCCCTGAGCTTGAACCAAGAGTCATAAGCGTGATTGGACACATGGGTGGTGGTTCACTTCCTGACATCAACTTTGAGTCGTGGGCAGTTGAGCTAACACCCAAAACATCAGCTCAAACTCTCATGGACAAACTCAGAGAGGCACCAACCCCGGTTGTTGCAAGAATTATTGACGACAAAGTTGCACTCGATGTAAGGACTATTTTCCCAAAAGATGATGAAGTAATTTCAGAATCAGTAGAATATGCCAGCAAAAACTGACGCCCACAAAGCCATAATTGAACTCTCCAAGCACTGGGACGGATTTGAGTTTCAAAGACACAACAAGCGTGATCCCTGGAGAATCCTCGTCTCTGGCATAATCTCAGCCAGAACAACTGACGAGGTCACGTATCCGGCGACAACAAGGCTCTTTGAGAAATGGGCAACAATATCTGAGCTTGCAAAAGCTGACCCAGAGGAAGTCGGCAAAACCATCTACCCCGCGGGATTTTACAAGACCAAGGGGCAAAGACTCGTTGAGCTCGCAAACGAGCTAATCACAAGGTTTGGCGGGAGGGTGCCAGACGACATCGACAACCTCGTCAGCCTGAAGGGGGTTGGCAGGAAGATTGCCAATCTTGTCCTCTCACTTGGATTTCACATCCCCGCAATCTGCGTTGACACGCATGTTCACCGCATCAGCAACAGGGCAGGTTGGGTGGAAACCAAAACTCCAGACCAGACAGAGACGGCGTTGATGAAGCTCATCCCGAAAGATCTCTGGATTGTCACTAACGAGCCACTCGTGAGACTTGGACAAAACATCTGCAAACCAACCAAGCCAAATTGCGAGGTTTGCCCAATCTCAAAATTCTGCAAAACAGGAAAAGAAGCGCTGGGGAAATAAAGCTCTTTACTACACACAACTTAAAGACGAGTTCTACCAAAAAGCTGTGTATATTTGTATTCCTCAAACTAGAATCACATTAGTTCAAAACCCTCACCCCTTCCCCTCTCCCTTACTGTAAGGGAGAGGGGAATACATCACAAACCCATATCAAACTCAAATCATGCATAGTCTTACGCCTAAAAAAACACTCTAAGTGAAAAACAGAAGGAAACATGAGTACTTATTTATTATTCTATGGAAACAAAAAAGGGTAAAAGGAATACTATTCAAGATTTTCAAAAAGATTGATTCATATCCAATCATTTGACAAATCAAACTAAGTTACACGTTGATTTGCACATCAAAAGCAAATAACCTCTTCTCCACACATGAACACCCCTCAAACCAAACCACAAATAAGAGACTATCTGATTCTCGCGGCTGCTATCCTGGGTATCTCGTTTGCTGTGCCTCTCATTAAAACGGCTCTCAATCATGGGGCATCCATCTTTGCAACAGCCTTCTGGCGGATACTCCTCGGAGCTGTTATTGTCATCCCCATCGGCAAACCCTGGGAGATAAAGGCATCGAGAAAAAGTTGGCTTTTAGCAATTATTGCTGGAATCTTCATGGCACTCCACTTCATCACCTGGTTTGCCTCGTTTGAGAGAGTCAGCGCCACAGTGTCTGTCGTGCTTGTAACCACAACCCCTGTCTGGGTAGTGCTTATGGATACCTTGTTTTTCAAAATTAAGACGACAAAAATGGTCTTGTTTGGTGTTGTAATTGCTATGGCCGGGGCAACAGTTGTTGCGCTAACTGGCGGTGGGGGAGGTCAATCGACCTGGTTGGGCTCAACCTTTTCTCTGATTGCTGCGATGTTTGCTGCATACTACATGCTACTCTCTCGAAACGCTCAAAGAGAGATGACGAGTTGGCAGGTAGTCTCTGTCATCTTCCCGGTCTCAGCGCTGGCAATCCTTGTGGCATCACCATTTGTTGGGCAGCCACTCACTGGACACGACACCACAGCGTGGATAGCGGTTCTTTCGATGGGGATACTGTCCCAAACAATGGGGCATGCCGGTCTAAACCTGGCCATTGCAAGGCTCTCTGCTACAACATCTGCAACAGCCGTATTGTTTGAGCCAGTGGGAGCATCGATTCTGATGTATTTGTTCTACGGCGAGGTAGTAGGGGTATACGTCTACTTGGGAGCGATGCTTGTTATCTTTGGGGTCTGGCTTACTTCCATTGGTAGGAGGAAAAAGGAAGGAGCTGCATAGATATTTTTTCCATGATAACCTTACTTCACTTCGCAAATTGAGTTAATAAACCCGATGATAAGTCACTTGAAAGTTGTTTAACTGCTGACTCAAGTTGCGTCTTTATAAACTCCTCAAGCTTCCATCCAACTTAGCATTTTGCTCTGGGGTAATCTTTTTCCACTACAATGCTGTCTATCAACCCTGTTACTTATAATTCGATTACCTTCTCCCATACCAATTGCCTTTGTTGTAAAAGTTTCCGTTTTATTATTAAAATCCCTCACCCCTCCCCCCCTCCCTTCATAAAGGGAGAGGGGGAGGAACATAAAAATCCTGTTGGAAGGTGGAGAGCGAAAAAAGCAAGTCTTCCGGCTTTGGGGCAGGAGCTATAAAAATAACAAACCTCCTTCGATGAACTCCCTCTCCTCTCTGGAGGAGAGGGCTGGGGTGAGGAGGGTCTTAGTACTTGTCAAACATCTTACTCACACGCCCGATCTCAATAATTCCATATCAATCGTTTCTGAGTTATCCAGTGCTAAGTGAGAATTCAAATTTTAAATCCGAAATGCCATCCTACTGATTAGCCATTCCTCAATCTAGACAACAGTGAATCTACCTTCCCATATTCAGTAAAAACCTCAAGATATTTCTTGTAGAGCTTATCATATACCACATGGGCATTTGCGTCCGGTTTGAAGAAATCGTGTCCGGCTGGTCTCATCGCCTCAAAGTATTCCTCACGATTTTTGTAGCCAAGGCTTTCAAACCCAATTGCAATTCCACCGATGATTGCTGCACCACGCACAATCGCCTCAACAGCGTCGGGTACAGTAATCGGGATGCCAGTCACATCAGCATAGACCTGGAGAAGCGATGGTGAGGAAAATGGAACCTCACCAACAGCCACAATGCTATCAATTGGAATTCCACCCTCGGCAAACGAATCAATGATTTTCCTTGTGCCAAAGGCAGTCGCTTCAACGAGAGATTTATATATCTGAGCAGGTGTTGTATCAAGCCTCAACCCAAAGAGGGCACCTGTCAGGTTTGGATTGGTAAGTGGGCTTTTGTTTCCGGCAAACCAATCGAGCGAGAGCAAACCTGATGCACCGGGTGGAGTCTCACTCAACCATCTGTCAAGCACGATATTTGCCGAGACATTATCATCTTCAACTCTGTCATAGAGATCAAGAGGCGCAAGAATGCTTCTGAACCAGTGAAAGATGTCTCCGGTTGCCGGCTGTCCCGCCTCATATCCCCAGTAATCATCAAGAATACCGTCCTTGACCATGGCAGAGTATCCCTCAAAAATCTTCTCTTCTCTGCTCATCACAAGGTGGGCTGTTGAATGACCAAACACCATCACCAACACATTCGGATTTGAAATACCAGCTCCCGCAACAGCACCATGAGCATCAATCACCGCAGCACCAACCGGCAAACCAGCCTCTAGCCCAAGATTGTCCGCTGCCTCAGGAAGCAACTCACCAACAAATCTGCCCGGAGATAATACCGGCAAGGCCTCAGCCCTTTCGGCGATCCTTGCCATGTCAACTGAGACTGAGGCAAAATAATCGCCCGATGGATATCCGATATCTTTGACGTAACATGCTTTATATCCGGCGGAACACTGATTACGAGTCTGTACCCCCGTGAGTTGCCAAGTTATCCAATCACCTGCTTCAAGATACCAGGCGATGTCTTTGACCATCTCTGACGATTCTTCAATCGTCTGAAGAAGCTTAGGCCACATCCACTCTGGGCTGACCCTATTGCCTGTGTTTTCCAGGAATGGCTCTCCTCTGTCTTGGGCAATTTTTGTGAGAGTTTCAGCGTATGGGGTTGCTGCCGTGTGTTTCCAGGTTTTCGGCCATGCGTTTGGGTTAGATTTGTATTTGTCCATCATGCAAAGAGGCACACCCGAGGCATCTGTCGGCATGACAGTGCAGCTATCAAACGCTATTCCAAGGGAGTATATCTCGTTTGATGGGATTCCCGTTTCATCAAGAAGTTTTTCGATTGCATTCTTCATGGACACGAGCCAAAGGGAGGGATTGGTATAAGCAAAACCTGTTGGGAGTTTTGTGCCATCTGGAAGCACATCGGAACGGGTGGGACTTGAGTACTCATCGGATGCAATCCCCACCATCGAGCCGGTCTTGACATCAACAGCGCAAGCCTTGACGCCATCCATTCCAAATTCTAGTCCGAGAAGTATCCTTGCCATGTACCGATTATACTCTTGGGATTGGCATAGGCAAACACGAATGTGTTGATTTTTAATATACAAAATCTGTGGTACAATGCGAGCTTGTGTTGAGAGTCGGATCGTTTTTTTCCAGGCTCCATTTTCCTGTTAAATCCGACTCATCGTCGACCATTTCCGACTTGGTGGTGCTCACGTCTTTGGTGTTTTTAAACGAAAACGGGGGGGCACTACCACTGGATAACTCATCGGTATCTCCAAGGTTTCAATCGATAACTGCTTCAACCTGTATACAGAAAATCATCTATCAAATATCTGACAGACTTTATAACACAAAGATACCTGATAGCTTAATGATCCTGGAGCATCTATCTTGACAAGAGCTATCCGCAGGCATTCGACACTGTCACATTCATCACAACCTTGCCCTCACTCGCAGCTTTCTCAAAGAGTTTCTGGGTGACCTCGAATCCCTTTGACGAGTCGGCTGTGATAACTGTGGACATGTCATTTGTCACATATTCTACCCCAGAATCTTTGAGTGAATCGATAGCTCGAAGCACACACGAATCAACCTGCTTTGTCTCAAGAGGATAGATTGACACCTGGAATTTTATGTTCATCTGACCCATCTCGCAATAACCGCTGCTCCTTCGTCACTCCCCTTGCATCTGCCAAGTGTTTCGTGCACTCCAAAGAATACCTTAGTTGTCGGGGGAAAGAAAACACAGTGCCTTGCAGCACCGCCTGTCGGCCCAAGAGCCAGAAGCTCATCATCCGTCCTGAAGGTCGCATTATGCCAGAATGGGTCAGCTTTGCGGGAGTCTGCCCATGCACCTTTAGAATTCAAAGTCGCAACGACCAATACTCCCCCTGGTTTGAGCACCCTCCAAAATTCTCTGATTGCAGTCTTTGGGTTCTCAAGAAACTCAACAACAAAGGCGCATAAAACCCTATCAAATGAGGCATCCTCAAAGGGAAGATTATGAATGTCACCTTTCAAGAATTTTGTTCTTTTAAGGTCGGGCTTTTTTGATGCAACCTCTAACATCTTCTCGGACTCGTCGAATCCGGTGACCGTCATGCCTGATTTAACAAGTTGCTCTGTGAATACCCCTGTGCCACATCCCGCATCAAGGGTAGAGAGTCCGGACTTTGGGTCAAGCATCTTCATAATCAACTGAAGCTCATAGTGAAGCACTGCCTTCCCAAGTCTGGTGTCAAAAAAGGCATCATAACAACCTGCAACTCCATCAAAAAGGCTCATAAAACCTCCAGTACTTACTAATCTGAGTTTTCAACCACAAACCTTGCCACACTGCCCAAGTCAAGGATGTCTATCCTTCCACTCGTTGCCTCGGTCATGCTTGATTTGAATCTGTCGGTATCATCGGGGTGGACTGCCATATTCACACTCACTGAGTCTGTGTACTCGACTTCTGGATTTGAGTCAAAATCCCTGATGAGCCCCTCTGTTTTTGCCCAATCGGTATAGTTTAGAGAAAAACCGAAGACAGAGAATTCGACCATCTCACCAACGGTTGCATGTTCAATTGCGTCAAACGCCACCGTTTGGTAAGCCCTCACGAGTCCACCCGTGCCAAGTTTTGTCCCACCAAACTTGCGATAAACCACAATCCCGCAATTCATGAGATTTGCTCTCTGAAGAGCCTGCAAGATTGGTCTACCCGCCGTGCCATTTGGCTCTCCGTCATCTGAGGCTTTTTCTGTGAGAATAGGATTTCGGAGCCTAACAGCTGAGCAGAAATGACACATGCCAGGGTGTTTTTTTCTGAGGGTTGAGATGTAGTCGTTTAATTCGTCGATCGAATGAAAAGGGGCAAGTATAGAGAAGAATTCAGACTTTTTTTCCTCATAATATCCCTTTGATTTGGCAACAACAGTTTTTTCCACGTTCACAGACTCATCTTATACTCAGGCTCTTTTGACTTCAACAACTGACCACAACCCGTCTGATATTATTTCAGGACATAGGCAAAAGGGGGGATTTTCATCCCCCACACGATTAAACCAATCGCTTAAACTAGCAGAGTGTTCTCCTGAGCCTCAAGGAGTGTTGTTCTTCTAATGATCGGAATAGAGGCAACAATAGCAAGAATCGCCTCAGGGATAAGGTGAAGTGAGATATAAATCGACACATAACCAAAGAGAGTAAAGCCTTCCCAGGCTGTGATAAACATCCAGAAGAAAAACACGCCAGCAAGGAAGTGGAAGAAGAATCTCCCAAACGACGCAAGACAAACGGCACCCACCTTACCAGCAAATCCCTTAAGATAGATGAAAAACGACGGAACGAGGAAAACAAGCACGATTCCAAGGAACGCATACATATCCCACCCGATGGTGGCGTGTTCCAAACCTGAGTCAAACCAGGCTGATGTGACGTTTGTTGTGATTCCATATACAGTCAATCCAGCAAAGATTGCGATGAGACCACCCAAAATCCAGTTGAGCATCCTCTGACCATTTTTATCAACAAGCAACCCGGCAAGACCGATTGCGCCCCATGCCATTGGGTAATCGAGGATTATCTGAAGCGGGTGAACCAGGAAGGGGTCTGGAATCATCTGAAGGAATCCAGCGATGATACCGCACGTCACACCTGGCACAACACCACGCCTGAGAGCGACAAACAAAACAGGCAACATCGCCAACGAGACCGAGCCACCCTCTGGCAATCTGTATATCTTAAAAAATCCGAGAATCAGCGACAGTGCCGCAGCTATTGCGATTTCAGCAATAATCGATGGTTGCCACTTTATCTTTCTTGATACAACAACGTACCAGATAATTCCAGCAACAATGACAAGCGCTATGAGTGCTGATATCCAGATATTCATGTTTGTGAAGTGAATGGCAATGTTGTTGTAAAGCCAGCCCGTAATCCTATCCCAGATAGATGGTTCAGCCACAACCGGCGCTGCCGTGTCAACCTCAGCCGAGGCTAAAAGCAGCCCATTTGAAATAATACCTGTAAGCATTTCTCCTCCTTAAGTTTTCATGTGATGCAAACCAATAAGCATCACAGACTTCCTGTAGGAGGTGGGGAAGGTCTCGAAATCTCGTCTCGAGTTTGATGTGTCGCATTCCCTTCGCTGGCATTACCCAGATCAGGTTCAGCGGGTTGGGTGAGAACTCATACACCCTCTCAGCCTTCCGGCACCCCGATGTATCTTGTCGAGCCTTCTACAACGCTCGAAGGCAGTCGAACACCATCTGTTTACTCCAAAAAATCAGTTTGTCAATAATCTAAATCTACCTATATAAAAAGCTTTGCCCCGAAAGAAAACAGCAGATACAGGATGAACACAGCAACGTTAGCCGCAAGAATCAGCCAAAGGTATGAGACCTTGCATATATCAGCGCTCATACCAATCTTCCAGATGCCTGCGTGCTTTTGGTCTGCGCCGTGTGCTGCAAGTCCAAGTTTCTCAGCGATGGCATGCTTGTTTGAGAAGAGGTGGGCAAGGAACCTCTTTGAGAGGTAGAAATGGTAGATGGAGAGTGCGTTGTAACAAATTAAGAGGATAAAGAAGATGATGGATAGGATGACACTAAAAAGCGTTGATGTGGCAGCGGGAACATACATTCCAGATATGGCATCATGAGCAAATCTGTGCTGTGGGAAAACGACAAATATCAACCACATAAAAACGGCCGTCACAGCCAAGTTTACTATGATTGCCCTGTTCATCGATGCGCGTTTTAGCATTATTCTTTTTACAAGATTGTCATACTGCATCCTAAGGTTTTCGTTGATATTGTTTTTGACCTCATCGAGCTCCTGCTCATTGTCATACATAAGCTTTTCCTTTTCCATTCTGCTCCTCCATACCGCACTTTGTGACTACAAACAAAAGACCTGTTTCCAAGGCACAATTATCAATTCTTATCTTTGTCTTGTCAACACCGTGTCCTTACACACGATCACCTCCAATAAAATAACACTACTATAGAAGTCTGGTGGGAGCATGCAAATCTATGGTGTCGCGTGGGCAGGTTATGTCCCGTATCATCACCACGTTTTTTATCGAGCAAGAGGTATCAAAAAGTTGTGGTAGGGGTGATCAAGCAATATCTCCCTACCCTAACACTCTCCCTCACAGAGGAGAGGGAGTAAGTTCAAAGAAGAGCTCCAGAAGGTGGGTGAGGAGGGGTTCCTGCTTACCCCTCTCCCTTATAAAGGGAGAGGGGATGGGGTGAGGGATTTTGAACAATCAGTCACAGTTGAAAGTCTTTCTGAATAGAGGGCAAGCAGTTCAAGTATTTATCGAGAGCTAGAGAATCAGAGGCAAATCTTAAGGTGTCTGTGAAAACGCCAATTTTAAGTTAGTGAGACCGCAAACAAATCAGGATTTCATAGTTGAATCTAACTTGAAAGCGTCAAGTAGCTGTCATAAAATCAGGCATATATGGCAATCAAAGGTGGAGAGGAAAGAGCATCGGATATCCTAAGGGTTCTCGTCACAAGTTACATCGAGAAAGGGGAGCCGATTTCGTCTGAGGAAATCGCATCCAAGCTGCCATATTCCGTATCCTCAGCCACCATAAGGGCAGAGCTTGGGAAGCTCGAAGCCGAGGGGTTTGTGCTACAACCCCACGTATCAGCCGGCAGAATCCCCAGCTACAGAGGCTACAGGGCATATGTCGATAGGCTCCTCACAGACGGTGTGCCAGGTCAGAAACCAATCCCAGTTGAGATTCCAAAACACAGGAGGCTGGAGGCTATTTTGCACTCCATCTCGGATGCGCTCTCAGAACATACCCAAACCGTCTCAATTGTTCTTTTTCCACTTGCCCAAAGACTCAAGTTCAAATCCATCCACCTGCTTGCAATCCCTCCAAACAAGGTTCTCCTCGTGGTCGTTGTGAACGCTGATGACATCAGGGAATTTATATTGACTCAGAGCGAAGTGCCTGAGCAACACGTCCTAGACAAACTGTCGAGAGCTATGCTGCACCGGATACAGAGCAATCCGGGCTGGACACCAATACAGATTTACTCATCCATGGTTCGAGAAATCGAAGGATTCAAAGAGTACAAAGACCTCATTCTCAACACCCTGCAACTCATTCGCGAGGTAGCCTCACGCGAGGTCATAAGGATGCTTCAGGAGGGAACACACAGACTCATCAAACACCCATCCTTTTCCACGCCCGATATTCCTCACCAGGTCATGGAGGTAATATCAATCAAAGAAACAATGCAAGACATTCTTCTTGACACCTTGACCAAAGGAGACCTCGATATAGTGCTTGGGCCTGAGAACAACCTTCCCGAACTCGAAGAGGTTGCCTATATCGGCAAGCCATACCAGGTCGATGACGCAATTGGTGTTCTCTCCCTCATTGGACCAATGAGGATGAACTACATCAAAACGTTTCAAGCCCTCAATTTCCTGTCTGCGATTCTGGAGGAAGTGCTTCACAAGCAATAAGGACTCAACATGCATCTTTTTTACACGAACGACAGCAGAACCATCAAAGGAGACGACTTTCACCACGCAATTAACGTGCTAAGGCTTGGCGTTGGCGATGAAGTGGTCTCTGTTTTTGGTCTTGGGGAGCGGTACCTGGCAAGAATCGCCAGAGTGGACAAATCCAGCTCAACAATTGAACTCGACTTGATTGAGAAGCTGAGTGTTTCGGTGGAGCCTCCTGTCAACATCAACCTCATACAAGCACTTACAAGGCCCGACAAACTCGGTGAGATTGTGGAGTCTTGCACTCAACTTGGTGTATCAACATTTCAGATGATTATCACAAAGCGTTGTGAGCATAAGCTTAAGGGTGAAAGACTCACAAAAAAGATTGAGCACCTCAGGCGAATAGCCAAATCTGGGGCAGCGCTTGCAGGAAGAGAAATAATTCCAGAGGTGCTTGAACCTGTTTCTTTTGAGCAGGCGTTGGCAAACAGTACTGGATTGAAGCTGATCCCGTGGGAGCTTGCCAGAGACACAACGATAAAAAAAGCAATCGACCACATGGCGTTTGATTCGGTGTCTGTCGTGATTGGCCCTGAGGGTGGTTTCGAGATTTCTGAGGTTGAGATGGCAAAGGAGCTTGGGTTCACCCCCATCACACTTGGCCCTCGAATCCTTCGCGCTCAACTCGCTCCTGTCGTTGCCATCTCGCAGATTCTGGGATTTGTCGAAGGTCTGTCGTGAAATTCGCTGTTATAGGGTTTGGTTGCAAGGTTAATCAATATCAAGCAGAGGTAATCAGAGAATCTCTTCTCAGCTTTGGTTTTTTGGAAACATACCCCGAAGATGCCGACATTGTTGTTATCAATGGTTGCCTCGTCACCCACACTGCGGGAGCTGAAGCTCTGCGTGCAGCCAACAAATACAGTAAAAACGCAAAAGTCATAGCAACAGGCTGCGCCGGAGCATCGAAGGAATTTGAGGATTTCATTCAGGTTGAGCCTGATAAACTAGACACCCTTCCACAGATTCTGGGGATTGAAGGCAAGACGACACCAACAATCCAGGGTTTTAAAAACCACACAAGAGCGATGGTGGCAATTCAGTATGGGTGCGATAATTTCTGCTCGTATTGCATCGTGCCATACCTCAGGGGTAAACCAAGAAATAGGGATTTCGACTCAATCATCAGAGAGTGCAACACGCTTGCCGAGAGCGGCTACCCAGAAATAGTTCTTTGTGGCACGGAGATTGGTCACTTTGATAATCTGTCACAATTGTTATCAGAGTTATCGAACATAGATAAATTAAAGAGAATTAGAATATCATCAATCAATCCAAGACACCTGACCCCAAGCTTGACCACAGAAATTCTTGGCATAAGAAAAGTCGCTCCTCACCTTCATCTACCTCTTCAGTCTGGTTCTGATAAGGTGCTGAGGCTCATGAACAGGGGCTATGACACAGACCATTTCAGAAAAATAGTCAAGGCTGCAAGAGCGGTTGACCCCCATGTAGGCATAACAACTGACATCATCGTTGGCTTTCCAGGCGAAACTCAGGAAAACCATGAGGAAACTCTGATTTTTATGAGAGAAATTGGTTTTTATAAGTGTCATGTATTCCCATATTCCAAAAGAGAGGGCACGGAAGCTGCTGACATGGAATCGACACTTGACGACTCGACTGTCAAAAATCGAGCGAAGCAAACCAGGGATTTGGCGTCTGACCTTGCAACACAAGCGCTTTGTGATAACATAGACCTCCGCGCAGAGGTGCTATGCGAGACGGATTCGCGTGGTTTCACGGGTTCCTACCTGAGAGTTCGCGTCAAAGATGGCGCGCCTCCCGGTGAGCTTGTGCTGTGCAGATTGAAAAAAACAACAGATTCGATTTTGATTGGAGAGCGAGAGTGAGGAGAAACCTAAGTTCATTCATTATCTCATTGGCGGGATTTGTCGTTCTGGTCGCTGTGTCATTCTACATCAACGGTCAGGAAGTGGGATGGGTATTATCCGAATTGTCGTGGTTCTATGGAACCATCGCTCTCTTTGCCATTTGGCCAATTGAGTCTGCGTTGTTCACATTCCTTCCAAGCGGTATCCTCCAACACATTCTCGGAGCTGCCGTGCTTGCTGGACTCCTTCTTCTCACAAATCTGCTCCAGACCGGTGGTCTCTCCTGGTGGTCGAAGAACCTGGCTGTTGCATGTGTTCTCTGGCCAATTGGGTATATGGTGTATGACCTTGTCCAAAGAAAATCCAAATCTGTTTTGCTTGGTTCGATTGTCGGTTGGTTGACCATTTCAATCCTTGCCGTTGGACTTGAGTTTCTTCTGACAAACAGACTCACATGGTCACTTCCCCTCGCTATTCTACTCGCCTTCTGGCCGGCGGCATCCATCGCCTTCCCCCCAGATTCCAAAGCAGATGAGGGAAAGTCAAACCAGCCCGAATATGACGAGATTGAGAGCGATATCACAGAGCCAAATGAGGAGGATTCGATCTAGAGATGGACTGCATCTTCTGCAAAATCATCGAAGGTTCTCTTCCCTCAACCAAGATTTATGAGGACGACGATGTCGTTGCCATCAAGGACATCAACCCAGTAGCCGAAACACATGTGCTTGTGATTCCAAAAAAGCACTATTCAAACATAAACGAACTTAATGATTCCGAGCTTGCCGGAAAACTCCTGCTTGCCGTTCCAAAGGTTGCAAAGATTCTGGGTGTGGAAAACGCCTATAGAGCAGTCATCAACACTGGTAAAAGTGTTGGTCAGACTGTATTCCACATCCATATCCACCTCCTGTCGGGACGCAAGCTGAGTTGGCCATGAGAAAAGGCAACGCCGAAAGGAAGGGGGTGATAAAGCATGAAAGAAATCAAGAAAAAAGACAATGAGAGTTTCGATGGATTGTTCCACAGATTCCAGCAGCTCTGCCTGAAGGACAAGCTCTTCTCAGAAATCAGAAAGAGAGAGTTCTTTATCCCACCTTCAATCAGAGAAAAAAAGAAACGCGCAAAGAAAGTTAAAAAAAGTAGGTAGGAGTGACAACTAGGGGCTTACACTAGGCGGTAAGCCCCACAACAATGAAAGAAAACAATCAAACTCAACAGATTTACAGAAGTTGGCAGTTTTGGACGACAGCTTCGATACTATATCTGGCCATTGCATTTACCCTCACTTCGTTCTTTTTCCCTGGTTTTTCGTTCTATCTCAAGGCAGGTCAAGCAGCGCCTTTTGATATCAAATCACCTGTTGACAGGGAAATAATAGATACCGAAAGAACCTCTGAGCTAAGAGAAGAGGCTGCTAGCAACACGAAGGAAATCTACACCAGAAATCCCAGTGTCTACGACAACTTTCTCAAAAGATGGAACAGCCTGTTCAATGCCATCGAAGACATTAACAGCAGTGTAGATGGTCCGGACACCAAAAGGGCTGATGCTCTGAACGAAGAAAACGAGAAGAATGAGTCAATGCAGTTCATTCTTTCTGACACGGTTCTTATCAATATCGCAGGGCTTAATCGACTCGAGATTAAAGAAGCCAAAGACGCCGTTGGTGAGACAGTTACCCGCATTCTTCAGCAAGGAGTAACACTCGAATCGCTCAATCAAGTGAATGATCAAGTAAGGATTATGAGTGATCTTCTTAACATCAGCGACTATGTCAAATCGATTGTCAACTTCATCTCACCACAACTTATCAAGGTAAACTCGGTTCTTGATGAAGAGGCAACAAGGTTGGTGCAGGAAAAAGCCAGGAACAGTGTAACTCCAATAACCAAGAAGGTCATAAAGGGACAAATAATCCTCGCTAAAGGAGAACTCATAATTCCTGAAATCGAAGAGGTTATTCAAGAACTCAACATCACAACACCTATCAACAACCCTTATGTTTGGTTTGCCATCATATTCCTGCCGTTCGTGATCCTATTTGGTCTCTATTTCATCGTATTCTGGGCTGACAAGTGGGTACTACTTACACACAAAAGACTCCTTCTATACAGCTCTCTTATTGGAGTTTTCTTCGTCGCATCGAGCATCCTTGTGCCATACAACATATTTCTCATACCAATCCCTCTTGTCGCTTTCCTACTCACCATGTTCCTCGGCAGCAAAACCTCAATTCCGACAATCATGTTTATCGGCTGGATTCCTGTGATGTTCTACCGCACATCAACCCTCAACACCGCGGGTACTGTCGCCATTATTGTGGGATTTGCCCTACTAGGACTCATGACGTGCCTTCATCTAGACAGAGTAAAACGATTCTCGGATTTCTTCCTCGTGGCAGTCTATAGTCTCACCGGAGCGTTCATCGTTGTGACACTCATGCTGACCTTCATGAACGCTGATTCAAATGCAGCGCTCATCAATTACAGCTACGGCTTTGCATCAACCGGAATTCAAGTCGTTGTCGGATTTGGACTGACTCCGCTCCTAGAGCATCTCACCAAGAAATCCACAGTATTTCGTCTTCTTGAGCTTTCCGACCTTAACTCACCGCTTCTAAAAAAGCTCAGTGTCGAGGCTCCAGGCACGTACCAGCACTCTTTGCTTGTCGGCAACATGGCATCTGTTGCGTGCGAGAGGATAGGTGCAAACTCTCTTCTTGCCAGGGTTGGCGGCTACTATCACGACATTGGCAAACTTAAATATCCAGATTTCTTCATAGAGAACCAAACCGGACAAAACCCTCATGAAGAGATATCTCCCACCATGTCTACACTCATCATCACAAAACATATCAAAGAAGGTATGGAGCTTGCCAGGAAATACAGTCTACCCCCGATGGTCGAAAGCTATATCCAAACCCACCATGGCACAACAGTGGTCAAATATTTCTATCACAAGGCGAAGGAAAAAGACCCACTCTGCCGTGAATCAGAATTCAGGTACAAGGGTATTAAACCACAAACTGTTGAAGAGGCGATCGTAATGATTGCTGATGCGGCCGAGTCTGCAGCGCGTTCCAGAAAGCCAGAACGTGGAAAAATCGAAGATTTGGTGGACTCTATCATACAAGACCGTATAAACGATGGACAGTTGTCTGAGTGTCCCGTTAGCCTGGGTGAGTTGACAATAATCAGTAAGGCCCTTGCCGACCAGATTGCCTCAACAAGCCACGAGCGGGTGCCTTATCCAGACGAGAAAAACGAGACGAAAAAATGAGTAAAAGCAAACATACCAGGGATAGTTGCGAAGTGTCAGGTTCAGAACCTGAACCGTACCCTAGTAGCATTGAATCATTTGTAGTCTCTGCCACAGAAGAATTATTCCCAGACAAGGAAGCCGTCTTTGTCAGTGTCGTTTTAACTGATGACACCGAGATTCAATCACTCAACAAAGAGTATAGGGATGTCGATTCTCCAACTGATGTACTGACTTTCACAGACGACCTGACAACCCCCGATGGTGTTTTTCATCCCGGCGAGATAATCATAAGTGTCCCATACGCCGAGAGAACCAGAGGTGACTATACTCTTGAAAAATACCTCCTGTTCCTGACAGCACACGGTTTACTCCATCTTTCGGGTCACCACCACGAAACCGAAGAAGAGCGACTTGAGGTTATCAAACTGGGTGAGGAGCTGTTGAAGAAGCATGGCTAAACAATCTCTTATAAGGTCTTTTAAGCGCGCCTTCATCGGGATTGGTGTTGGTTTGGGTGAAAAAAACTTCATCAGGCACATTGCTTCAACCGTTGGCGCTGTTTTCCTTGCCATTTATTATGGGCTTTCGTCGCTTGAGTTGGCGATTATTGTTCTCTGTTGTTTTGCCGTCCTGTCAGCTGAGCTTTTGAATACCTCTGTAGAGAAGCTGGCAAATGGCCACAAGAATCCAAGGCAAGCGCTTGATGTCGCCGCATCTGGTGTACTTTTTATGGCATTCGGAGCCCTTGCTGTTGGAATCATACTGTTTTGGCCACACATCTGTACAGACCCCCTTCCGTTTGTGATTGTGGCTGTATCAATCCCCCTGATATGGGTTCTATTGGAGAGAGATGGATCCTCAAACTAGTAACATTCTATTGCTTATTTTCCTGATGATAATTTCTGCAATATTCTCGGGAGCAGAAGCAGCAATCTTGTCAATCGACAAGGTCAAACTCAGCGAGATGGCGGACAAAGGCATCAGAATCGCTGAGAAGATATTGAAGCTTCGAATCAAGAGAGAGAACACTGTCACAACAATTTTAATCGTCAACAATCTGGTTAATATCGCAGCTACCTTTATCGCCACCAACCTAGCCGATGAAATCGCCGCAAGACTCAACATCAACGCCGGTGTCTGGGTCATCCCAATCATGACCGTAGTTATCGTTATTGTTGGAGAGATGATTCCAAAAACAGCGGCTCAGAGGAAACCCTATCCACTGACCAAGCTTGTTTACTACCCACTTTTTATTGCAACCATAATCTGCATTCCATTAGTCTGGTTGGCTCAAAACCTGACAAATGGCATCCTTTGGCTGTTCCATGTCAAGCCAGATCCACATGATCTAAAGCTCGTGTCTGAGGAAGACCTGGAGGCGATGATTGATGCCTCTCACCGGGAGGGGATCATTCCGTCAGAGGAAAAAGCAATGATTGAGCGTGTGTTCGAGTTTGGCGACACAACAGTTCGTGAGATAATGGTTGCCAGGGTTGACATGAAGGTTGCTTCAATTGACGCAAAAATAACTGAGATAATGAAGGTCTTCACAGACTCTGGTCATTCAAGACTGCCAGTCTTCGATGGCAACACAGACAACATCAAGGGGATAATCCACATAAAGGACATCATCCCCTATCTCAGCGACACAAAGAATGGATTTGACATCAGAACGATTCTACGGAAACCATACTTTGTGCCTGAGACAAAACGCATTTCTGAGCTCTTCAAAGAGATGAGGCTGCTCCACGTCCATATCGCAATTGCTGTTGATGAATACGGCGGTGTCGCTGGTCTTATTACTCTCGAAGACCTGCTTGAGGAGCTTGTCGGTGAGATTCAGGACGAATACGATTTTGAGGATGATGATGTTGTCAAGCTCGACGACAAGTCCTACATCATGGTTGGTGACATGGAGATTGAGGATGTCAACAAGTTCCTCGGCACCGAGATTGAGGATGATGAGTACGACACCCTTGCTGGTTTCCTCATGGAAAAACTTGGACACCTAGGAAAGATTGGTGAAAGAGTTGAGTATGAGGGCATTGTATTCATCATTGTCAGGGTCGATAAACTCCGCATCACAAAGGTTAGGGTGATGGTTGACAGGGAAGTGCCAGAGTTAAGAGAATAAATCCATTTCATTTATAATCTGAGTTTCAAGCAATTAAGGCTTTGTTCTGCGGATAACAAGGGGTAAGCGATGAATAAGATGCCTTCAAGACTTTTGGCTGATATGGGTGTTTTGATGATTTATATTCTATCTTTCTTATTCGACGTGTTCCTATATTTCTTTCCTTTATCTGATTTCAGTGTCAGCCCTCCTGCTGGTATCATTTCTATTGAGTTCTTTTCGTCAGTTTCTTGTCTACTTTTGGCTACCGCACTGATTGGAGCTAGCATTTTCTTTTTTGTAAAAGCATTCATCAAATGGAGAGGAGAGCGGGGCGGTTCAAAAAGAGATCCTCTCCTAGATAGAATGGAAAGGGATGTCATTGATAGAAAAAAACTGCTAGGCTATAGTGACCTATCGTGGATATTTTTTGCCTCCTATATAATCACATCTGAAATCCTTGAGAGAGGATTTGACAATAAAATTGTATTTCCCGAATTGAATATCTGGCATCTTCTATCAATCGCATTTATCACTGCTGCAATCATTCTGATGATTATTCATATTAGAGGTAATATGCAAGGGATTCGAAATAAGTTTCCATCCGTAAACCAACCCGCAGAAATCGTGTCAAATGAACAAACGAGTGTTAGGCTTGGATTCAAGCAAGATTAATATCTAGGAGAAACAATTATGAAAAAGATGACCGGCAGGCAGATAATGCAGGTTAGCACTATCTTTGTGTCTTTCTTTCTACTGATTGTTATGTGGTTTCAGTACCAATATTATCCGGCAGGATTATTTGAAATATTGTTTCACAAGCAGTATTCATACCTTGATATTCTTTATTGTGCCACACTTATTCTCTGTTTGTGCTCTATTGTGATTCACTTTATTGGCCAAGACAAGTATCAAAAAGAATTTAGTACTTTGAATCCAATCCCCAGAAAAGGAAATCCATACAATCAAACTGTTTATGTCAGGTTTACATCAATGTATGGCTATATATCATTTCGATTAGAAATCTTGTTTCTTGGTGCGTTCGCAGTATTCGTGCTATTCGATTTAAGTAAATCGACAGCGACATCGCTGTATTTCATATCAACAGGCATTCTCATTATTGTACTCACACTGAGACTGATACAAACCATCAAGTTCTGGGACAAACTCGTCGCTTATAAATTGATTGATGAACCAAGAGATGTTGAACTAAAAGAGTAAATTGATAATCAAAGCTCCCATGTTATAATCCAACTCAAACAGGCGCAACTGCTTGAGCCAATAATCGTTGTGTTGTTGCGCCAATCCGCAGCCATTTGATTATTTCTCCCTTGAGCACTCAAATGGTTGGACAAGGAGCAACCAAAATGCTTATTCTGGGCAACTGGAAGATGAACAAAACCATAGCAGAGGCAATCCCATTCGCATCAAAGCTTGCGACAATGGATGTCAAAAACGGCGTTGAGGTTGGCGTGTTACCGCCCTTTTTGTCGCTCTCTGCCGTCGCTTCTGAGCTTGAGGGAAGCAGTATCACGTTTGGCGCTCAGAACTGCCACCACGAGGACAGCGGCGCATTCACTGGCGAGATTTCAGCACCCATGCTCTCGGATCTCGGATGTAATTGGTGTCTCGTTGGTCACTCGGAGAGAAGGCAGTATTTCAGCGAGACGAATGAAACAATTAGACAAAAAATCGTGGCACTGCTTCGCCACGGCGTCGCTCCCGTGCTTTGTATCGGCGAGTCGCTTGTGGAAAGAAACAACGACAGAACATTCGCGGTCCTGTCAGCTCAAATCTCAAAGGCTATTTGCGACCTGGATTTGGGAAACCAGTTTGTGATTGCCTATGAACCAATCTGGGCAATCGGCACAGGACTTGTTCCAACTCCAAAACAGGTGAGTGAAACAGCCGGAGCGATAAAAGAGCTTGCAGCAAAGCTTTGCCCAAAAACAAACCTAAAGGTTCTCTACGGCGGTTCGGTCGATGGGAGCAATTGCGAGTCACTTGCAGTTGACAATATTGATGGATTTCTTGTTGGAAGCGCATCGCTGTCAGTAACCAAGTTTGAGGCAATAATTAACAACTGCACTGCGCATAAGGAATAGAGTTTTTTTATATAACCGAGAGGTTTGAGTAACCTTGATTCCTACGGAATCAGTCAAGAGACACACGGCTACACAACCGGTTTTGGTATTCCCGTTGCTCCACAACAACGGCACAAACCTCACCAAAAAACCAACCTTCAAATCAAAGAAGGAACCCGCGTTCAACAAACAAGATCATATTGACAATGGCGGAAACAGCGGCCAACCAAGGTATTGAAGCACAATCCATACAACAACAAAGTAAATAACCTCGAATGAACCCCACATCAGGAATGCCGCTTTCCAACTCTTCTCGGCAAGCTCTGTCTTGATGTCCCACAACACAACACCCGATGCCACTGCAAAGAGGAACAGGGTGACGAAATACTGCCATCCGGCCGTCACTGTATCAGACAGAGCGGTTGTTGCCGTCGCTGCATAGATAGGCAGCGTGAAAAACCAGGTATTAACGTGCTTTGCCATAGTCGCATCTGCCGGTGCCAACACATTGTCAAGCAGAATTGCGACAACAGAAAGAAGCGCATACAGGGCAACAACACCGAACACCTTTGAGGCCCTGTACTTTATCTCTGGCTTTATCCACGAAACCAAATACATCACAAAAAACATGGCAGATAACAGAAACAGTCTATCTAGAAATGGGGAATAATCTCCTCTGCCAGAGAGCAAAATCTCACCGAAAACACCCGAATTGATGAGGTAGAGCAGGAAGGGAATTGCAAAAGCAATACCAGCAAGGATCAGAACAACAGCCTCGGCAAGCTGCTCCTTGGCCGCCTCCGACAGGCTTGAGAGGAATGATTTCTTCTCCTGCCTTGTTTCAGTTTCTACAGTCCTCTGCTCTTCTTTCTTTTCTACGTCCTCAACGATGCCTTTTGTGTTATTCTCATTGTTTGTCATACGAGGCACAATTATAGGGCTCGTAAAAGAACCGGTCAATATTACTTGCGATTACTCGGTTTTTCGGTTATCATCCCGGCTATGTCAACATTGAGGTGTTTTTTCACAGACACTGGGGTGGTCTTTGATGAGGCGATCTCAAAGCCCATCTTTGAGACGCTAAACAACGTAATAAATCAACAAGAAAAATACATAAACTCCGAATGGCTCTTCTTCGTCGGACAAAATGATTTCAGAGGAAGCATCAAACTGGCTGAGGTTGACTGGAAAAACAGCCACGCAAGGCTTGAGATATCATGGACATCAGACAATCCCAAAGAGGTATCACAAGCTCTCGAGTGGATGGTTGCAGCCCTCTTTTCAAAGGTTGATATAAACAAATTCCATGCCCAGATCGAGCAGGATTCAATGCTAGAGAGAGCGTTTTCTGATGCCGGCTTTAAAAGAGAGGTTCTACTCAGAAAACATGCATTTATCGATGGCTGCTATAAAAATATTTCCTGGATGGGTATTTGCAGGGATATGGTGAAAAACATATGAGAACCAAAGATTTTCTTCTAATCGTTGTTGAGGCAGTTTTAATACTCGCTTTTTTTGCATTTTTTGGTCCACTTGGCTATCTTGAGATTCAAGTCGAGCCTCCCGGCTCAACTCTTTTCCTCGATGGTGAATACATCGGTCACTCACCCGTCTATCTCGCCTTCATCACACCCCGAAACTACCACCTCGAAATAGGCAAGGTCGCAACGGAGAATAATCCAGTCACCTACAAGGGTTTGACATCAAATATTCAGGTTGGCAGATACACAAAAACCAAGACCAAATTCTCACTCGAACCGCTGTATTCCTACAAAATCACAACAGACCCGGAAGGCGCTCTCGTGTCAGTCGATGGCAAGATGCAAGAGGGAGTAACTCCACTCACCGTTGATGGGCTCACACAAGGAACGCACGATTTCACTTTCTCGGTCGAGGGACATCCTCCAATCAAGAAGGTCATAAGTACCGATTCAAGCCCAGCTAACATCCAGGTCAATTTCCTCGGCAACATGGAGCTTTCAATCAAAACCAATATCGATGGTGCATCTGTGTTCATTGGCGGCGAATTCATTGGGGAAACACCTTGCATTGCTTTCGGCGTGCCTGACGGGGAACACGAGATAGAGATAAAACTCGACGGGTATAAGGATATAAAACGAATAATTGACCTTGATGTGACAGGCACTGAACTGGTTTTCACACTCGAAATGAGGTGATATAGGTGACAGGAAAAACTGTTCTAAACCTTTTTCTGGCATGTATTTTGAGCGTTTGCGTTTTCACGTCCTGCGGGCAGAAAGAGGTTGTTTTTGACGATGTAATAGAAATGCCGTGGGGACAGGTCTCCATGCCAACAAGGTGGAGGGTTGAGAACAAGGACGGAAACTCGGTAACCCTTTCCAGCCTTGAGGAGGAAAAGCTCGAAGTGACAATCAATTCTTCAGAGATTCCAAGCAACTTTGAAACCTGGGCAAACTCGCACGCTGTTAAATCCGGCAGGATGCCAACTGGCAAGGGGAAGCAGACCGTTGATGGTCAGGATGTGGAATATCTCACAACTGTATCAACGGTTGGCAAGATTGAAGTCACTGAAAAACTCTTCATTCTTGAGGTTGACGATGACAATGGGCTTGCTGTCATTATGACGCATCCATCGAGTTCTAAGATGGTCTACCAGGCTGAGGCGGTTGTCGATTCAATAAGGATTGAAAGATGACGGAAGAGAATCTCACTCAACAATCCAAGGAATCCACCGATGTGATGATTGCCACCATCACAGGCTCAATCGGTAAGGCTCATGATGAGTTTGATTCGGGCAAGATAGCAAGCGCAAACCACACGCTCTCAAAGGTGTGGACTGAGATTGACAACATCCCACTGAAGCAGGCGATTTTACTCGCAAGGCAGTATGCGGCGTATCACTACACTGTCGGCAATCTTGAAAAGTGTCATCAAACACTCAAAAAACTCTCATATCTGCAGAGGAAAAACGGTCAATATGACAGAGCCATCAATTCGCTTGCGACATCGCTTGCTCTAAGACCTGACGACCACGACATCGAGTTTCAAATAGCGGCAACAGTCGTTGAATCTGGTGATATTCCCCTTGGGGTTTCGAGGCTTCGAAACATTGTAAAAGACAATCCTGACCACGATGCCGCCGTGTCACTTCTCTTGAAATCATCCGTTAAGTACAGACCAGAGTCTGTTGTGGCACTGATTCACAAGCATCTTGAGAGAAACCCGGAAAATGTTGAATCTCACAGGAATGCGGTAGCAATCTACGAAGAGCTTGGCATGAAAAAAGAGGCTGTTCTCACCAGAATGAATGTCGTCAATCTTATCTCCTCTGACGAACTCGCCCTTTCCTCTTTTGTTGAGGAATGCTGCGACAAATATCCAACAGAGAGTTTCTTCCTCGAAAAGAAGTTTGAACTAGCCGCCGTCTCAAAACACTGGGACAGAGCGGATTCAGCGGCTAAACAACTCGTCGACATAGCAACACTTCTTGGCAACACCAAGCTGGCACTTAAGTACACCGAGATAAGACTGATAATTGACACGGCATCAGATTCGCTCATGAAGAAATCCGAATCCCTGCGAAAAACCCTGAAGCTTGTCGACTCTCCATTCACCAACAACAAACCCCCAACGCAGACACTCGAAGCATCGAGGAATCTCTTGTCGAACCTCAATTTTTCAGCCTACATGTCTACAATCACAACCGAGATGTCAGAGAATGTCGACAACATGGAACTTCTCTCAAGGCTCAGGTTTGAATTGCTGGATATGAACAAGAAGTGGCACGCTCTGCTCTCCCACTTTGAGGGGAACTCATCCACCTCCGAATCTGTGTGGGCGGACATCAAAACAGCGAACACAACGCAGGAGTTCGCGGATTTATTCGCCGACAACCCAGACTCGTTGCCGATTTTGCAAAAGTGGCTCTCTGTCCAGGACAGCGAGAAATCAAAGGCTCTTATTCTAATCGACGTGGCAAGGAGAGCTGTCGAGAAGGGCGACAAGCAAAACGCAACAAACATCCTTCAAATTCTCTCTTCAATCCACAAATCATTGGTTGAGTTCTATCCAGAACTCATCGTCGTTTTGACAAAACTACAGGAAGGATAACCTTGGGCTTCTTTGTACTACTTGCGCTGATTCTCGCAACAGCGTTTACCATCTTTGGTATCATCTACTCGATAATAAACTGGAATAAAAAATGAGTACAAACTTAAATCCGTATATTCTCTACTCTTTTCTGACGATCTTTCTAGTAGTTCTCGCCTACCTCGGCTGGATGGGCTACAAGCACACGAAAACTGGCGAGGACTACATGCTCGCTGGTCGCAAAGTCCCCCCATGGCTCATGGCTGTCTCATATGGTTCAGTCTTCATCTCATCCGCTTCAATAGTTGGCTTTGGCGGGATGGGCAGCAAGGTAGGACTTGGCATGTTCTGGATTGTCACTCTCAATATTGGCATTGGCGTGCTGCTTGCCTACATCGTGTTTGGCCCTCGTATTCGAGAAATTGGTCTCAGGCTGGGAGCTAAGACCATGCCAGAACTCCTGGGTAGACGCTTTGGCTCCAAGATGGTGCAAAGCTTTGCTGGAATCATCAACTTTGTTTTCATGCCACTCTACGCCGGCGCTGTGCTGGTGGGGGTGTGTAGACTCATCGAGCTCATAATCGGGTTGCCGTTTGAGTTTGCTCTTGTGGTCTATGGTCTCATCATCGCTTTCTATGTGGCAATTGGCGGACTCAAAGGGATGATATATGCTGACGCCGTGTTGGGAGTCCTCAAGTTTGCCGGCATGGCTGGACTTGCCATGATAATCCTTTCCAAAACAGGATGGCTCTCAGCGTTCTCAAAACTTGGCTCATTGCCAATCCCACCCGATTTGGCAAACGAAGGAATGAGGAGCTTCACGCAGATGCCTGCAGGAGGTTCACCCCTGTGGTGGCTTCTTGTGACATCGCTTCTCATGGGAGTTGGATTTGGGATTTTGGCTCAACCTCAGCTTTCTGTGAGATTCATGACCCTCAAATCAAAGCTTGACATCAAGCGCGCCGTCGGTGTTGGCGTGTTTTTCATCCTGATTGCAAACGGCGGAGCCATCATCTCTGGAGCTGTCTCAAACATCCTTACCTCTGCCACTCAGGGGATGCCAACGTATGCATTTGTTGGAAATGTCGACTCCGTCATCCCATATACTGTCAGCACATACACCCCAGACTGGTTTGCCTACATCCTTCTGTTCACGCTCATTCTTGCCTCAATCTCAGCATCCACCGCCCAGGTACACGCAATGGCAACCTCAATCGGTCACGACGTTGTCAACACCAACTCAAAAGACACAGGCAAGAGGAAGGCAAACTGGGAGCTTCGAGCTGTCAGGATATCTGCCTTCATCTCTCTGTTTTACATCCTTGTTGTGGCGTTCTTCCTGCCAAAGGACATCATCGCCTACGCAACGGCAATATTCTTCGGGATAGCGGCAGCCACGTTCCTCCCCTCGATTGTTGGCGCTATTTTCTGGAGACGTTGCACGAGAGCCGCTGTTATCTCCTCGATGATTGTTGGCTTCACAACAAGCGGGTTCATGTACCTGTTTGTCCACTTCAGGGAAGCAAGCGCAATCGGGATTTGCCAATTCTTGACGGGCAATGCCTGCATTGCTGATTCGCTTTGGGTGAAGTTTATGGATCCGACATTGGTTGCGGTTCCTGTTTCATTTATTACCCTTGTTGTTGTGACACTATTGACAAAGAGGACGAATGAGGCAGATATCTAAAACAATTCTGGTTTTTCTGGCTGTCGTGCTGTTAACCCCTGGTTGCTCCAACGAGCAGAGGCTTATAAACAACGCGACAGATTTTTATACAAAGTTTCGCGAGGCATACACCGCAGAATCCGCCGACTTTACAAAATACCTTTTGGATGAAACCTTCTTTGAAAACCTGGGTGACGTCAGAGAGAAAAGACGAATAGTTCGAGAAGAACTCGGCGATTCGATACTCAACGAGACTATTGCAATTGAATCAGCAAAAGTATTGGAGAAATGGATTTACTCCGACATGGTGTTTGAGAATGCTGTAGAATTGAGGATTGTTCTTTCGTATGGCGATAACATGCCAATCGCCTACAACGACCTCGTGTACGTTGTAAACTATATGGGGGAAACAAGCATAGCTCATATGCAAAGCATTAGAAGGGATAAGACTGAATGAATAAGAGCAAGAGAAGACTGATCGCGATATTTCTAATTTTAGGCGCGTCTTTGTCTGTCGGTATCGGTCTTATATTCAATCTCATTTCGTTTAGTGGTCCACAAACCAATATTACATTTGATGCTCCCTTCGAAGGCAGGCAAAAAGAGGCTTGCGATGTGTTTTCGCAATATTTGTTCTACATGTCGGTTGAGGATTCCGAAACGACTTTCGAGTACGAGAGCCCATATCTTTGGCCAAGTCTTGATAAGGAACTCTATATGCAGCTTCGTTCGGGTAATGACGATTTTTACAGAACTCTATCCAACTCACATGTTGAGTTCACACAGTGTTCCCCTCAAACCGAGTGGGGACTTTTCGGTCGGAAATATGATGAAGCATACATCATCAATGTTAGAATAACCCCGAATGAGCCAGAGTCTTTGGAGGAGTCCGAACCAAACGAAGCCCAAGAAGCTTTATGGGACAGAGACTTCATGACTGTTGCTGTTATTATGGATGGTGAGTGGAAACTCCTGCCTTCTGTTGGTCCTGAAATAATCCTTTATGACCAGGCAAACGAGGCATACAAAGACTACATAGTATCAATTGCGAACAAAAACTATGCCAAACTTTATGATTTCACTCCTGAGATAATAGCATCAGATGTCACAAGAACTGCGATAGAAGAAGAGTGGAACACGCCAGAGGGGCAAGAAATCTCAGACTTTGCCCACATGGCAACGGTTGACACAATCTCCCCTCGAATAGAATTTGCTCCAAATGTGCTTGGCATCAACTACCGCTGGGGAGTCGTCTTCTACATTGTTCTCCAGTACGATGAGGAAAAGGCAGCCGAGATGGGCGACATCGTTCAGCTGATCATCTCCGACTGGCAAACAGGCACAAACAACAAGGTTTTGCTATTCATGGAGGATAGCTGGAAGGTGGATTCGGAGAATCCACTATTCTAAGGAATTTGTTTGTAGATTGGCCTGTTATATTGGGCGTATTGTCTCTCGGCTTTCGTCATTCCGTATAGAGTCCAAACAATGGGTTTGTTTTCAAATAAAACAGGTCATTTTAGACAATCACATATCCAGGTTGGAGATGAACAACAAATAAAGTCCGTCACTCTGTAATGATTTTTTTACAGTGACCAAGGAAGAATTAGAGTCACACCATCTGTATGGAGTCCAAACCAAGTGGGTATCAAAAAAACCTCCTCACCCCAGCCCTCTCCTCACAAGGAGGAGAGGGAGTCTGATGATGTAGTAATTTTCTCCTGAAGATTGAGGTTTTAGTAGACCTTCATGGGGGTGGGGTTTAAAAGATAACTTTTCCAGTGTTTGATTGGAGTCAAAAAACTCTTCCACCCCACTTTTTCCCCAATAATGGTTTGGAATATCTTTCCCCATATACCCCCCAATTTGGAGTGGTGCAAATAACCTCCCTCTCCCTTTGAAAGGGAGAGGGGTAGGGGTGAGGGTTGTAAAAGGTTGATTTGCTCTATCTGGAGGATCCTCTGTGCGCAAAAACCATCAAACCTGGCTTTTCAATTCCGTCAATCTTAGAAATCCCTATCTCATCCCTTCAATCATCTCAAGCCCCTTTTTTGCGAGCCTGACAACATCCTCGGATGCACCAAGTTCGGTTGCCTGTTCAACCGTTGCCCAGAAGAACGGCTCTAACAAAACCTCTGTCTCGGTTCTGGCAACATAAATCATATCCACATGACTATGACATTCGTCGATTTTCTCAACAAGGATTGCGATAGGGAGGGGAACAGTTTGGATACCAAGATCAGAAGAGTCAGGTAGCACGAGGTGTGGTGAGAGCCCTGTTTCCTCTAGCACCTCCCTGACTGCCGCCTCGTGGGGAAGTTCGTCCAGTTCAACATGACCTCCTGGAGGGAGCCACTTGCCTATCTTTGGGTGTTTGTGGATGGCAAACCTGCCGCCATTGAAAACGAAAGTCGTCGCAGCCAGTTCATAACGCATGGTGCAATTTATACTAGAAAACTATGTTCCGTTCTAGCTGCCAGCCATCGTGATAGGTGGTCGCCTGAAAACAACGAGCAAGGATGGGATTGAGGCAATAAGTCCAAGACCAACAGACACAGCAACCGTTAAACCAATCAAATCAGGGGTGACTGAAACAAGGGAAGACAATGGAGCATTTGGGATTAGGATTCGAAGCAAGCCACCGAGTGGTTGCTGCAGAACAACGGTTAACAACGATCCAATGACACCTCCGGCCAATGTCAAAAGCAGCACCTGGAGCATCACACCAACTGACACTTGCAAAGGTGTTGCTCCAATTGACCTCATCATGCCAATGAGTTTTGACTGTTCGATGATGCCAAGCAGGGACGAGCCAGCCACAACAGCAGCGCTTGCAAGGATCGCAACAAGGATGACAGCAAGCAAGATAGAGCGAGCTGAGTCAACAAGCCCACCAATAGTTGTTGCTACCTGATTCACCGTGACGGGTTGGGCGTCTGTTAAGCCCTCGATGCCAGTGTTTACATCCATCAGTTTTCCCTGTTCAACGTCAGCCATGACCGCAGTCAAACCAGTCGCACCGAGTATCCTCATTGCATCGTCAAGGGATGTGAAAACAAAACTATCATCAGATGTGCCGGTTAATCCAAGCACGCCAACAACCTCAAGCTCAATGTCTCTTATTGCTATCTTATCGCCAACACCTACCCCTAGATTGCCTGCAATCTGACTTCCCAACATAATCTGCCCACTCGTTTGTGGGGTATTTCCTTCGATATTCCAGTGTGGTTTGAACTTTGAAAAGCCCGGTGTTGTGCCGTAGATAATGGTGTTGGTTTTTGCAATCTCCGATTTACCCATCACAACAGCCTCTGCTCCCCTGACACCATCTAATGATCTGATGTTTTCAAGAGTGTCAAGCGGTAGCTCCCCATCGATATGACCACCATGCAAAAGCATGGTGGTTGAGGCATATGGGCAACCTTTCGGTACAGCCATTATCTGAACGCCTAGCGTTTGAAGCTCAGCATCCATGGCTGCTGTGTAGCCGCTATAGAACCCAAGCAGAAGAAGAAGCAATAGGATTGAGAACGCAACTGCAAGCACAGAGAGCAACGACGATCCCTTGCGAGAGACCATCCCTGAGAAGGCAAATGAGAACCAGTTCATGGGTTTATCAGTCCAGAAGCTCCACCCTATGGGCTTCTATAATCTCGCCTTTATTGTCTGCCGTTATTACGCCATAGACTTTCACTCTGTGTCTCTCTAAGTCCATAGGAACAGTAAAGCCACCCTTGAATCTTGTTGCATAGAGTCTTGGGGCATTCTTTTCTTCGAGCCTTCCTGCATCTTTAATAAAGAACCAGCAACCAGCAGGACAAATCTCATCCATATCGGCTTCGATTACAACGTTTGTGTCAAAAAGCTCAGGATTAGTAAACACTTCCTCAACAGTAGCTGGAACATACTCAATCCCTGCTTCAAGCTCGGGACCATACGTACCCTTATGTTCTGTCACGGGTTTGTTTGATGGACTTCCTCCACATGCAACTGCGAAAACTGCGACAATGACTAAAACCATAACCAAACTAATTCTTCTCATCTCTCACCTTTCTTCCGTCTGACAATTCAACCACTCTGTGGCACCTGTCCGCCAGACTCTTGCTGTGTGTTGCTATTATGATTGTTTTTCCTTTGTTTGCCAAATCCTCAAACAGGGCAAACATCTTATCCGCATTCTTCGAATCGAGATTGCCTGTTGGCTCATCAGCAATAATTATTGGCGGGTCGAGAGCCAACGCTCTTGCTATCGCCACTCTTTGCATCTCGCCACCTGACATCTGCGATGGTTTGTGGTAAATCCTCTCACTTAGCCCAACTGTCTCAAGCAGGGACAACACTCTTTCCTTGTTTGCCCTCTTGCCTGAGAACAAAAATGGGAGCGAGACATTCTCATATGCAGTCAGGGTTGGCAACAGAAAGAATCTCTGGAACACAAAACCCAACATCGACCTTCTGTTTATTGTCCTTTTGGCCTCAGTTAGGTCACTCATGTCATGACCTAGTACCGAGAGTTTGCCTGAATCAAACCCCTCAAGCAGCCCGATGCAAGAGAGCAGCGACGTCTTGCCAGCGCCGGAGCGACCCATGATTGCAAGCATCTCGCCACTATCAATATCAAGAGAGACACCATCTACAGCCCTGATTGTTTCAGAACCCCTTGTATATGTTTTGACCAGAGAATTCACTCTCATTGCAGTATCATTCACTTGCTGCCTCCACTGGTTTTGTCTTTGCAACTGATATTGCGGGGATAAGGTTTGCGATGACAGAAATCACAATCAGAATGGCGAGTGTCACAAGGACACTCACAAAATTGATAACGATTATCTGTCCGTCTGGGGCTTGGGGGAGTCCAGACTTTACAAGATTGCTCATTGTAGGAGCCAAAGCATAGGCAAGCGCAACCCCAAAAACCGAGCCTATCAAACCTATCCCAATCGAATCAAGAAGAGATAGTCCGACCATCTGAGAAACAGATGCCCCCATCGAGCGCATCATGCCAATCTCACCCCGTCTTGATGAAACGGACGAAACCTGAGCAAGAAGCACGCCAATACCGGCAATCAGGATAATAACAACAAGGACTGACATGATGGCAATCCTCGCGCCTGATGCAAATCCCTGCACTGTTTCGTAGAAATCGTTCATTGTGACAACTTGCAAGTCTGGGATTTCCATCAGTCTTTTGGCAACTTCCTCTGTCTCGTCGGGATTATCAACTTGAATCAGGATGGATGAGAGTTTCTTGTCAACCTTTAGAATCTCCCAGGCTGATTGTATGTTCATGAATATAATTGAATTGTCGTCCTTCTTGTCTGGGCTAAGAACTGACACAATCTCAAACTCTACGCCCCCAACTTGCAACGAGTCCCCAATTTCAAGATTCATCCCACTTGCAATATCAGATCCCAGAGCAATCTCATTCTCGCTCAGAACAAGATCAACACCCAAACCTGGTCTCATCGCAAAGTAGTTCTCATCAACACCGTAGAAGATATGAACCTTGTTCTTTTCACCTGCTCCGCGCTGACCCATGATGACACCAGAAACTTCGCTTACCCCTTCGACATCCCTGGCCCGATGCATCAAATCAGTATCAATTGCGTAACCGATTGCGGCGCCAGAGAGCAGAGCACCCGTCGCTTCATAGGGACAGCCCTTGGGGATAGCAAGGATTGAAGCACCGATATCATCAACCTCAGACGATAGCGCTACATCATACCCATACCACAACCCAAACGCTGTGAGTGTAACAAACGAGGCGATGGCAACAGTGAGGGCAGACGCAATAAGCCCAGCTGGTCGTCTGAAAAGATTCCTCAAGGACAAACCTAGATAGTTCACCTTGCCTCCTCCAGGAGCTTCTCAAGCACCTCCCTGTAGAGAGTCGCCTTCTTCCTTGCTAATATCTTACCATTTCCGTCAACCACCATAGAGTCTGGGATGGTTGAGATATCATAGTATTTTGTGAGTTCCTGAGTTGGATCAGCAACAATGGGGAAGGTCGCTTCCTTCCTATCAAAGCAATCGATACAATATTCAATTGTGTCCAAGTCATTCATCGATATCAACACAATGCTTGCTCCCGTTTCCTTATAGTACTCCTGAATCGCACTAATCTCATTGGTGCATACTTCACAGTTATATCTCCAAAATACAAGCAGTGTATTCTCGACTGGTTTGAATTCACCTGTTGTGCCGTCAGGGTTTTCCCAGGTGAAGGTGGTGATATCGCCATAGGATTCACCTATACCATTAAGAACTGACATGTTGATGTCTATTGGACTGACAGCAGGCAATTTACTGGCACTTGAACATCCAATTATGAGCAGCAAAACGACTATCACTACAACTGATAGTTTTTTCATATTCTGATATTATCACGAATGTCAACTGGTGAAAGTAGTTATTATTATAGGAGAGGTTAAGTATTTAGTAATTATTACTGTTTAGACACAAACGGTTGCTCGGAAAGTCCAGCAACTGATTCCATTGCTTTCTCCGTTAATGCTTCGAGCTGTGCGTTATCAAGTCTTGCGTTTTTATCCCAGTCAATTGGACTCCCGACATTGACGATTATCTTCGATTTCCTAGGCCATTTTGTCCCAGGAGGAAGCACGTTAATGGCTCCTATGATTCCAACTGGAACAAGTGTTGCTTTATTTTGATGGGCAAACCTCACGGCACCCACCTTGTAGTCGCCAGATAACTTGCCTGTTTTTGACCTTGTCCCTTCCGGGTAGATTGTAAGGAGTTTGTCGGCTTTGAGCGCTTTGTTAATGGCTAAAACGAGACCTCTTCCAATGTTATCCCTATCAACAGGAATAGCGCCAAACCCCCTCACACATGCAGAAATCACAGGAATCCTGAAAAGTTCCTTCTTGGCGATGTAGCTCCCCATGCGAGGCAGAGCCAAACCAACGAAGAAAACATCAAGCAGGGAGGCATGGTTTGCAACGGCCACGACAGGCCCTACAGATGGTATGTTGCCCTTGCCGTTAATCTCGATATCAAACAGCCACCTAGAGAGGTTTGAAGCAACAAAGTAGGAGAATCTCCACCATTTGGTAAGTTTCGTTTTTGCGAGCTCAGATTTCGCAATATTGGTAATCTTTTGAACCACCTGACCGATTCTCAAATTGGTTGAATCTATGATGTGTGAGTCGTCCGCTGGCTTGAGTGGAGCGATGTCACGTTCGCTGTCTCGCTTGTCCCGCTTCAGCAGGGCACCGCTGATTTCCTCTCTTGAAAATCTACCTCTCTCGTCTTTGAATCTCCGTTCGACTCTTGCCTCGTGCGAGGCATCAAGATAAACCTTGACCTCTGCATCGGGCAACACCACAGTCCCAATGTCACGGCCCGTGACAACCACAGACTCATCGAGGGCTATTTTTCTGATGGTTTTGTTAACCCATTCTCGCAACCTTGGGTCAACAGACATGACAGACGCTCTCTCACCAACCTCGACGGTATCAAGCTTGTCTGTCACATCAACCCCATTGACGATGAATTTATTCTTTGTGAGTTTGAGGTCAATTTGGTCAAGAAGCTCTGGCAAGTTTGAGTTTAGCATGAGGGACGAGACAGCCGCTACTCTGTAGAGCCTGCCAGAGTCAAGAAATGCAGTTTTGAGTTTCCTGGCTACTGCCTTGCCAACGGTGGTTTTACCTGCTGCTGCTGGCCCGTCGATGGCAATAACAATATGTCTTATCATTTTGTGATGATTGTGCCTGCTTCAAAGGTAAGAGCTTTTGAGATGTGGGCAGGGTCTGTGATGATAGCCATCTTGCCACCGTTTTCCACGAAGTTGACCGATGCTTCGATCTTCGGAAGCATCGAGCCTTTGGCAAAATGACCTTCACTCATGTGTTTTCTAGCCTCTGTAACAGTCAACCTATCAAGAGCAATCTCATCCGGTTTTCCAAAATGGAGACAAACCTTTGGCACAGCCGTTGATATGAGGAGTATTTCAGCGCCAATCTGGTTCGCCATGACGGCTGATGCTCTGTCTTTATCGATTACCGCCTCGATACCAGAGAGACCTTCCTCGCCTCGAACAACGGGGATACCACCGCCACCGCAGGCGATGACAATAACTCCATCCTCAACAAGCTTTGCGATGAGTTTTCCCTCAACAATTTTTTGTGGAATTGGGGATGCAACAACTCGACGCCACCCTCTACCTGAGTCCTCAACTATATTCCAACCAAGTTTGAGCTGTCTGTCTTTGGCTGTTTTCTTGTCCATGAAGCTGCCGATTGGTTTGGTTGGATCTTTGAACCCTGGGTCTTTTGATGAAACCTCGACTTGGGTGACAAGCGTCACTACATCTATTTGCTGACCACGTTTCTGAAGTTCTTCCGAGAGAGCCTGCTGAATCTGATAGCCGATGCCACCCTGAGTTTCGGCAACCGCATAATCAAGCACGGTCTCGGGTACTTCAGATTTGGAGAGTTCTGACCTTCTCATAATCTGACCAACCTGCGGTCCGTTACCATGAGCAACGACCAACCTATAGCCAGACTCAGCCGCTGCAGCGAGGTGGAATGAAGTCTCCCACACGGCAGCCCTTTGATTCTCAACGGTCATTGGTGACCCTGGCAAAAGCAGTGAATTACCGCCAATTGCTACGACTAATGTTTCCATGACCCAAACAATTCTAGCTTCTACTTTCTATCTCTCAAGGTGTAAAACATTGTCAAAATGGGTTTTGAGATGGTGCATTCAAGTGGATAGAGTCAGCCTGTGGTTAAGGAGATAAAAAACCAAACAATTCTTGAATTCATGACCATTGCAGATATATAGTGTATCTGCATCGATTCACGTCATATGCTAACGAGAAGTTGTAATTAGATAATCGGAAAGAATACCACGAAAGGGGTAGAGAGGTAGAACCATGAGTGGAAATGAATATACAGTGAAACGCGGACTTGCCGACATGCTAAAGGGCGGCGTCATAATGGACGTCGTCAACAGTGACCAGGCGAAGATTGCGGAAGATGCTGGCGCAGTTGCTGTCATGGCGCTTGAGAGAGTGCCCGCCGACATCAGGAAGCAGGGCGGAGTTGCTAGGATGTCAGACCCCAACATGATCGAAGATATCATGAAGGCAGTCTCAATCCCTGTCATGGCAAAGTGTCGAATCGGTCACACAATTGAGGCAAGGGTTCTTGAGTCAATTGGTGCCGATTACATCGACGAATCAGAGGTTCTAACCCCCGCCGATGAAGAGTTCCACATTGACAAGTGGGCATTCAAGGTGCCATTTGTGTGTGGGTGCCGCAACCTCGGAGAGGCACTCCGCCGCATCAGTGAGGGCGCAGCCATGATTCGCACCAAGGGTGAAGCAGGAACTGGCAACGTGGTCGAGGCTGTCAGACACCAGCGAACTGTTATGAGGCAAATCAGAAGAGTGCAAACAGCTGATGATGATGAACTCGTCACACTTGGCAAGGAGTTTGGCGCTCCTGCTGAGCTCCTTCGCATCGTCAAGACTGAGGGCAGGCTCCCTGTTGTGAATTTCGCAGCTGGTGGAGTTGCAACCCCTGCCGATGCAGCTCTTATGATGCACCTCGGATCTGATGGTGTGTTTGTTGGCTCTGGTATCTTCAAGTCTGGCAATCCAGCAAAAAGAGCAAAAGCCATTGTTGACGCTGTTGCCCACTGGCAGGAGCCAGAGGTTATTGCCAGAGTTTCAAGAGACCTTGGCGAGGCAATGGTTGGAATCAATATCTCAGAGCTTCCAGACTCAGAAAAGATGGCTGACAGAGGGTGGTAACGGTTGGTGTTTTCGCCCTCCAGGGCGATGTTTCTGAACACGTCAAAATCTGCTTGAGACTTGGGTGCGCTGTTAAGCTTGTAAGGAATCCATCTGACCTGGTTGGAGCAGATAGGCTTATCATCCCTGGCGGGGAGTCGACAACGTTCGGTAAACTCGCCACAAGGTGTGGGCTTGACGCTGAGATAAAAAGGCTAGCATGCGAGGGTATGCCAATGTTTGGCACGTGCGCCGGCATGATAATGATGGGTAAGTCAATTGACGGATACCCAGATCAGCCCACGTGGGGCATAATGGATATCACAACATCTCGCAATGCCTACGGAAGGCAGCTTCAATCACACATAACTGACATCGAAATAGAGGGCATTGGCAGTGTTAGTGTTGCCTTCATTCGAGCTCCCATCATCACAAGTGTTGGAAAGGGCGTTCAAATCCTTGCAAAAGACAGCGCCTCTGATATAGTTTGCGCAAAGGAAAATAGCAATCTCGTAGCCTCGTTTCATCCTGAAATCACGGGGGATGTGAGGGTTCATGAGATGTTTATGAGGTTATAAGGAGGAGTAAGTTTATGTCAGGACACAGCAAGTGGCATAATATACAGGCAAAGAAGTCAGTTACTGATGCCAAACGTGGTAAGATCTTCACCAAGATCGCAAGAGAGATTATCGTTGCAGCCAAAGAGGGTGGCGGTGACCTCGACTCAAACTTCAGGCTACGAGCGGCAATTGATAAGGCAAACGCTGCATCAATGCCAAAGGCCAACATCTCAAAAGCCATCCAACGTGGAACTGGTGAGATTGAGGGCGCAACCTACGAAGATGCCCTTTACGAAGGTTATGGTCCAGCAGGAACTGCTGTTATTGTTGAGGCATCAACCGACAACAAGAACAGAACAATTGCCGAATTTAAGAAGATGTTTTCCAAAAACGGTGGCTCTCTTGGAGAGCAGGGATGTGTGAGCTGGAACTTCACAAGAGTTGGTGAGATTGAGGTTGAATCTGCTGGCAAGGATATGGACGAACTCTTCATGACAGCTGCTGACGCTGGCGCTGAGGATATCTCAAACGAGGGTGAGTATTTCCTTGTGACAACCCCACCTGACAAGCTCCATGCTGTTGTCACGGTTGTTGTCGAAAACGGTTTCAAGGTGCTTGGATCAAAACTCACCTACAATCCAAAAACAACAGTCAAGGTTGCTGGCAAGGACGCCGAGAAGGTGCTCAAGCTCCAGGATGACCTCGAAGACCACGATGATGTCCAGAACGTCTACTCAAACTTCGAGATGAGTGAAGACGAGATGGAAAGGATCGCAGCCAACCTGTGACGCGTGTGCTTGCCTTTGACCCGGGACTTGCCCGTGTCGGGTTTGCAGCAATCGATAAGAATAATGACTCATACTCACTCTTTGAGTGTGGGCTGATAGAAACGAAACCAAGCCTCTCAGTCCCTGAGAGGCTTTTTCTTATCCACAAACAAGCCCTAGAGCTTGCCCAAAGATTCAAACCAGACTTCATCGCAGTCGAAGAGCTGTTTTTTTCCAAAAACACCAAGACAGCAATTGACGTGGCGCAAGCCCGTGGAGCACTTTTGATCGTGGGACACCACACGGGACTGAAGGTTGTCGAATTCACCCCAGCCCAGGTGAAACAAGCCGTCACAAGCTACGGGGCAGCCGATAAGCACCAAGTGGGTGAGATGGTCAAACTCCTGCTAGGGCTTGACTATGTGCCCAAACCAGACGATGTGGCGGATGCGTGTGCTGTGGGATTGTGTGGGTTATTTACTACCACTTGCTATTACTGATATGATCTTCGTCAATCCAGTATGTTCTCCCCACGTAGGAACTTTTTTCTGATTCAAGTATTTTTACTTCATAGAAGATTGGATTTCTACCACCCGGTATTCCCCGATCTCTTTCTGCACCGCTACTTAAAACCTGAATTTTATCGTTTTCACCTGGGGTATACTTCGAACAACCAATTGGAGCACCAGCAGCATCAACACTAGCTGGACACTGGTTCAAATAAACAACCTTACTACCGATTGGGTAAACGTAACCAGTATCTCCAGATTTATATTTTCTATTCGATGACGAATAACTGCTACTACTAGTTGTTTTCTTTTGTGTTTCCACTTTGGTGGTTGTGTTTTTTAATCCTGTATCAATCGATTTTGATTTTGATGTATTATCCGGTAGCATACTCCCTATCGCTGCAGCAACTAGAATCACACATGTCCATATGACAATTTTTCTTGTCTTTGGCGTCAGCTTGTTCCACAGTTCTTTAATCTTTTTCATGTGACCTCCCTAAGTACGAATAGTTAAATAATATATATTCATTATACATTTTGCAAGTATTATGAGATCAATACTTTATTTATCCTATTTCTATTTGCTATTTCATGTATATATAAATTTACTTAATATTTTACCTTATAGTAGTATTAAAAATGTCGAATTACCTAATTTGATGTACCTTGTAGTTAATTAGATATACATAACGGAAATCTTTCGTGCTTTCCGTACATTTCGTATTAATCAGTAAGATCAATTTGCAGAACCTATTCAAATCATGTACTTTATTCCCATAAAAGGAGCATATATGCTTAAAACCATCCTATCAACGGACAAATACGATTACATCACCCAACCTCACAAACTCTTCATCATAGCCTTCGACAAACAAGTGGAAAATCTCGGCTATACCTGCGGTGGGGAGATTGGTGAAGGGTTTTGCTGGGGACGGGAGATGATTATTTACACCAAAGCGGGTGTGAAGTCTAAAAAAAGCTATGCCAGAATTTACCTACGCGACGATGGCATAAAGCTCCGGTTCTATTTCTCAAAGATTGACTCTCACAGGAGCTACATCGAGAATCTCCCAAAACACTTGAAAGGGGTTTTCACGGGCGACTTTGGCAAGTGCAACCACTGCAAGTATGAAGACAAGAAAGCCGATGAATGCAAGTTTAGGAAGATATACACAATCGATAACAAACAATATGAGAAATGCAACGGCATGACATTCTATATGCCAAGTGTCGAGATTGACAAGATACCAGAATATATAGAGCTTTTTCAGGAGTTCTATTCACCAAGAAAAAGGAAATCCAAAATCCTATAGGACTAACTCCATCATATTTCCCAAACTCATATCAATCTTAGAACTCACAATTTATCAGCGCAGTTTGGGTGGCTCTAAAAAATCGTTCAAGCGAATTTCCTCCTTTTTCTGGTCCTTGTCTAAATATGTAGATACAAATCCTTTTATTTGTGAACCTGGCTTGAACACCAAAGCTCTTAGGTCAAGCACCCAATCATCCGAAATCATAGCCGTTAGGTATGAATCAACCTCAAAAACAAGATGAAATATAACGGGCTTTTGCGATTCAACCTCATCAACCCTAATTTCTTTCACTGTTTCACCATATCTCCTTGCATATTGATATGGGATATCACCGATAAAAAGCTGCGAATTCCGAGAATAAATGCTGATGGTCATATCACTTTTGTTGAAAAACTCCACCTCAACATCCACCAACTTCTTGCCAGAATTGGCATAGATGTATCTTTTGCTCTCACCTGAACTGACCCCATCGACAACCGAAACCTTCTTGACAGTTGCTTTTACCAAATTGCCGCTCAGAACTTCTTTGAAAAAAATATCTGATGGGCGCGTCACAAGTTGACTACCTACAATAATATTCCCTGGGCGTTCAGCTTCGTTGTTTTCCACATCAGCAACATCTTCATTGGCACCACTTTCAACACCAACGTTTTTATTAGCAACACTACACCCAAAAAATCCCACCACAGAGCACAAAACCAAAACAACAATCAATACCTTTCTCATAACAACCTCCTTAATTTATTTCACAACTATCTTTATCAATAAAACATCACTACAACTCCTGGCACTCCTCACAAACATAGCACGCCCCGCCGAGATAGTTCATCTTGATAACATCACCACCGCACCTGGGGCAGGGGTTGTCGATTGCGTTTTTATCCATGAGTCTCACATAATCACCCTTTTTGCCGAAGAGGGTATACTCGTCATATCTCCCACCATGAGCAATTATTTCTGCAATTGTCGATTTGATTGCCCCGTGCAACACTTTGATCTGGGGGTTTGTAAGGGTGTTAATCTTCCTTTTTGGATGGAGTTTTGCCGTGAACATGATGTCTTGGGCAATGGCGTTACCCAGCCCTGGGATGAGCTGCTCTTGTGTGAGAAGTCCCTTGACGCTCTTGTTCTCTTTTTTGAGAGTCTCTTCTATCAAACCCTTCAGGTAGTCGACTGTGAATCCGCTCTCGACAGGCGTTGTCCTCATATCCCTCACATAGTCACGATTGAGGTGCTCAGGAGACTTATACAGCTCGTATGCGCCCCACATCTGTGTGATAGCATACAGGTGCGAACCATCCTCAAATTGGAGCAAGAGATGATATTTTGTGGGTGTCTTTTTATCAGCTGTTTGATAGACGATTTTCCCTCCACATTCACCAAAAAGCAAAACGTAGCCAGGGTCTAGCTCAACTGTCATCCACCGCCCCATGACGTTTGCTTTGCCAACGGTTTTCCCTTTGACAAGTTTTGAAAACTCGTCGTGGTCTATGTTGTGCCAGACGAACTTGTGTAGTGTGTTCGAGAGCTCTCCGGCTTTGATTTTCTTGCCGACGATTGTCCCGTTCATCTGATTTGCTATGACTGTGCACTCAGGTATTTCAAACATTTAGGCATCCTCCTCTTTGACTACTCTGTTTCAAGTTTTTAAAACTAGTATCTTCCAGCTTTTTGCCAAGCATCCCTCATCGCAGGATTCTTGTCTAGATATTTCTTCACAATCTCCTTTTCGACCCTATTGAAGGGGCACGAGAAGTTGACACACCTTGGGCAGATGTAGATAAGAAGGGTTGAGAAAAAAGCAATAATCACAAGAAACATGGCGACGGTCAAACCGATGATTCCAAGATGAGCCAGATTTGAAATTGAATCAGTTACGGCCGAAAAATAAATGCCATAGACACCAACACCGATTGGAAAGAACCCAAAGATGATAAATCCCACATAGAGCGAAACCACCTCAAACCGATTCATTGGTCTTGGGTCAAACCTCCAAATCTTTGGAACTCCATGATTGGCAAGACAATGCAAAATACCAGAATCCTGCGCATAATACGGGCAATGGGAACAGAGAATCTTTATCTCGAAAAAGAAAAAGAAGAAAAACCAAAACCCAAGGTAGGAGTACAGCGTCCACCACACGCCTGAGGCAATCGAAACAATTATAATCGAGAAAATCGCCAGGAGACCAAAGGCGAGAGCAGGGAGCAGAAACCCAACCAAGAGCTTCCCGCTCCACCTGCACGAAAGCTCACCCGACAGATCACAGCCCCGGCAGACAGCCTCATCCTGCCAAGTACAAGAAACTATCTTATTTTTCATCTGCTTAAATACTCACAATCTCTAACTATCGAGACGTGGAATAGTCTCGATTTGTTGGCTGTTTACCTATCCTGGCTCTTCACCCGGCAACAACGCGCAATGGTCACAAGGATCATATCCTGCGGCAAGCGCATCCTCACGCTTCTCAAACCAAACCTCGGTGCCTTTTTTGATTTTCTTGGCAAAGCGGCAAGAGGGAAGGTGGAACACCATGTTCTTGCTTCCAATAAAATTGCCCTTTATTTCGGACACCGCTGCTTTTTTTGGCGGTTCCTTCTCCTTTGGAGCTTTTACCTCAGGATTTTTGTCCCGAGAGAAAAGGTCTATCAGATAGAGAACGAGTGGAATCATGAGCGCTATGCCAATAACAACAAAGAGCACAATCATGCCATTGAAGCCACCATCGCCATTTGCCCCATGTTCGGCAACCTCAGCAGACGCAATCAAGAATTCATTCATTGACCCAAACCTCCTGTATTCTTTGTTAATGACTATATCACAAGTATTATTGGTTTGGCAAATGCTAGAAAACCAGGGGTGGGAAAATTTGAGCATATGTTGTTTGAAACAAGCCGATTCTAAATTAGAATGGCATGTAAAAGTTTGTATTAGTTGGCGTATTTGCGAGGTGAGATATGATAGCGCATCTTGAAGGCAGGATTGACCTGATTGATGATGAATTTATCGTGATTGATGTTGGTGGTATGGGCTACAGGGTTTTTCATGGAAATATTGAAGGACTTCAACTTGGCAGAACCATCAAGGTTCACATTGTTTACCAGCAAAAGGAGGACGGGGTAACTCTCTTCGGATTTGGCACCTCCCAGGAGGCAAACCTCATGAGAACCATTCAAGGCAGGGTTTCTGGTGTTGGTGGAAAATCAGCCCTCATGATTCTTCGCACTCTCACGCCCTCGCAGATTGCTGATGCTGTCATAAACGAGAGACCAGATGTCTTCAAAACGGTTCATGGGATAGGCAAGAAAACATCCGAACGAATCGTGCTTGAGCTTCGAGATGTGATGTCTCAAATTCCAATCGGTGTTGGCGTCGAGCGAACCACAGCATCGTCAGCGATTGATGATGCAAGAGCAGCGCTCCGAGCGCTTGGCTTCACAATCGGCGAGGTTGAGAAAGCACTGGATGGCATAGGTAAGGAGCTCTCATCAGAGGAGATCATCACGGCAGCGCTTGAGAAACTTGGGAGATAGAAGGGTCGGAAGAAAACCACTTTGAGGCTCTTGCTTGGTTTTTGAAACTATCCTTGGTTTTCTCTGGTATTAGAAAGAAACAAAGAAACCAAGATGAAAATAGATACGGAGGAGTTTTGAAGACATTCAAGATAACGCTTGCAATTTTGCTGTTTGTATCAGCTTGTTCCATATATTTACCAAACACAACAACCGCTTCAGGCGGATTTGTTGAGCGGATTGTTGTGCTTGATGAAATTTCTGGGTTTAGTAAATCTGAGATTGAAGCAAACACCTATCTTTCTCAGATGCAGCTTCTCACAAAACTTGAGCAAATGATGAGACAGGGAAGTGTCATAGATTACCAGCAGTTCTGGATTCAGAACATGGTGCACGTGGTTGTAAAAAGTGATTGCATCGATGAGTTATACGACACACCTGGCGTTGTTCAAATTATCCCCAACATCACAATCTACAAAACAGATGACACAAAAACTGCAAGCAGCACAAGTCTTGGCATGGATAGCTGGAATCTTGAGATGATTGGCGCAAATGAGATTTGGGATGAGGGCAATATCGGGGAGGGAGCAACGATAGGAGTGCTTGACTCTGGTTGTGACCCAACTCATCCAGAGCTTACGGGAAAGATTGAGGCATTTGCCTACATTGACAGCTACGGTAGAAAGGGTTATCAGGATGTTGCAACCGACACGGATGGTCATGGAACAAGTGTCTGCTCAGTTGTTGCAGGCGAGACAACAGGCGTTGCCCCAGGAGCAAAGCTTGTTGTAGGAGCCGTCATCCCAGGAGGTTCTGGCAGTCTCTCTCAGATTCTTGGCGGGATGCAATGGATTCTCGACCCCGATGGCAACTCGGTAACAGATGATTACCCGCGTGTTGTCAACATGTCGTTTGGAGCACCCGGCGCTCTTACCTATCTTGAATCTGGCATAAACAACCTCAAGCGGATGGGAATCCTACCTGTTGCATCGGCTGGCAACGAGGGCGAGGGCAGTACAAGCAATCCAGGCAACTTCCCGGATGTACTTGCTGTCGGTTCGGTTGATTTTACTGGCTCTGTATCGAGTTTCTCAGGAGGAGCTGATGTCACCTGGGAGTATGAGGACGAGACAGAAATCGTCACAAAACCAGACCTTTGCGCTCCCGGCGAGGGGATAAGAGTTGCAACCCCCCACAGGACATATGACATCGTCGATGGCACAAGCTTTGCCGCACCGCACGTTGCAGGGCTCTGTGCTCTTCTTCTTTCTGCTAACCCTGGCATCTCAGCTGAGGACTTGAAGAGGACACTCATTGATACATCGGCTGAACTTGGCAAACCAGGCAAGGACAGGCGATATGGTCACGGGCTGATAGATTGTGTGGATGCACTCCATAACACAAGCTCTCGCGAGGCAAGGTCAGTCTCAATCAGCTGGCCAAGTGATTCCACCCTCTGGGGGGACATCGAGATTGAGACATCCGACACCACATACACACTCTCAAGATCAATTGCCCACCATTTCACATTCCTTTCTGTCCCAGGCGATACCGCAGTTGTCAAATCATTTGGGTTTGTCGACAAGGTCATCGATGACTATTCTGTTGAGCTTGAGCCGCTGCCAACCTTTGGTGTTGATATCACGGCAACATCAGCAGGGCTTGGTGGCAACGTTGACTGCAAGGTTCGATTCTATGACAGCCCATTGCAGACCATCAGGGGTTCTGATGGTCATGTGAGCGTAAGTCTTCCTGAAGGAACACACCCTATGAGGGTGTATTCATTTGGTCACTCTATTTATGAGACAACAATCGATGTATCAGCTGATATAGATATTAATGTTGAGCTAACACTGGCTGAACTTGCCTTCATCGACGATAGGCAGTCAATCTTTGGCATTCCGCCAGAACCTATCCAAGGCAGAATCAAGCCAGCGCTTGAGTCGTCAAACTTGCCGTATTTTATCTGGACAACAAGAGACGGCAGAGTAACGGCATCACAGCTTCTGAGATTCCCCTACGTAATTTGGAATCTCGGTGGGTCACCGTCAGAGAAGATTATCAAGGTGCTCAAAGGCTACATGGACAGGGGCGGGAAACTCATCCTTACTTCAAGTTTCTTTGGCGCGTCATATCTTGGCGAGAGTGATTCAACCGTTTTCCTTGAATCATACTTTGGGTGCGCTCCGAACGATGAGGGTGGAGCCGCTATAAAGCACTGGGATGGACAGAACTTTAAAAGTCTCTCGATAGACACCGACACATTCTTGCAAAGCTCCTCGCTTGTGCCAATCTCAGACGAGGTTATTCCAATCTTTGACTATGCTGGATTTGAGAGCAAGTCTGTAGCTGGACTTCGAGTTTCAAACATATCACACCAGGGGATAATCCTTGGTTTCACAATCCCTGAAATCTCAGGGGTCGATGACCGTAAGTGGCTTATTAACAAGCTCATATCAAGCTTCGATAAAACCAGGCAGTGGAGCGCGACCGTAAAGTCTGGTGATACCGCCCTTGATGGGGTGGCAACCATCTTAGGTGAACAGGTAGAGTTTAGCTCTGGCGAACTGTTTGTACCACACACTCCAACTGACACCTTCAAAGTGGGCATCTCTTCATATGGTTACAAAGGTCAAGATATCGAAGTTGGCCCAAACGCGGCATCACAAGAGATAAACCTCGTCAAATCAGCAACAGGCACGCTGGATATCAAAACAAACACCAACGGCTATATCATCTTTCACAATGTCCCAGTATCACCAATGGAAGCTGTTCAAAATTCGAGCTTGAGTCTCCCTGAAGGGGACTATGATATAACCTTTGCATCAAACGGGTTCATCCCCCAAAGGTTGAATGTGAGAGTCCCTGGTAGCCTTGAAACGAAACTTATTCAAACAAGTCCGCACATCCTGCTCCCGAAGGGAGCAAGCCCCATGATGCCAGGAATTCTATCAAATCTTGGTATGGCGGCAATCGAGAAGGAATCTGTTAAAGCTGAGGATATCGTCTCATCCGATGTGTTTTTAATCAGCAGCGGAGCAAAGATAAAGCGGGATGATAGACTCCTCATAGCTGAGATAAAAAAGGCTCTTTTGTGTGGTGCAAGAGTGGTTATTGCTCACCCAGAGATGGTAAAGGAGTTTGGCAACCCAATTGAGATTGAATCGATCGCGACAAACTCCTATGCATCAGTTGGCAAGGGCAAATTGTCTGGGATGCTTGTCTCGACTCGAAAAGCGTCAGATAGGTATGGCACAACAATCCCTGTGATTTCTGGCGGCGAAACATTACTGAGTTATCTTGGCAACGGGACAGCCATTGCGCTTTATGACAATCTTGTAGCATCAACCTTTGATTTTGAAATGGTTGACCTCGAATCAGTGAGATTTGAGCTAATTCGAGTGCTTCTTTCCGAGGTTGGTGAAAAGCTTGGTAGACTCCAAAGCGCAAAAATCACAGGGCCAAAATCTCCAACAAACAGCAATCCAGTGGAGATTACAGGCTTTGCTCCACCAGCATCATCTGCCACACTCACGCTTGATGAAAAAACATTCAGTTTAAATCTCGACCCCGAAGGATTTTTCACTCACACAGCTGAGCTTGGGGACGGCACCCACACCATTCAAATCACATGTTCAAAGGATGGACAAGTGTCCAAAACTGACGGCATCTCTCTCGTTGTAGACACAACACCTCCAATCGTCGACGTGGTCTCACCCAGGGACGGCAGGATTTCAAGCTCAACGGTCGAGGTGATAGCGCGTGTTGAAGGGGCAAAGACGGTCAAACTCGATGGAGTTGACGTAAGCGTTGTGTCGAACCTCCTTGTCAAACAGATGCCGACGACCTCTGGTGTGCTGGTGCTGGAGGCAACAGATGTAGCAGGAAACATCACAAAGGAAATTATCAGTTACACCCCTGACCCAACATTTGCCGCTGATTCAACCTCGTCAAAATCATACAACGAGATTGCCCAAATAGGAGCAGCTGGTGTTCTTGATTCGAGCTATCAAAAATTCAACTCAGCAGCAAACCTCACAAAGGGCGAGGTTGCAATTTGGGTGGCAAGAGCCACGGGACTTGAAGAGGAACCAGGAAAGTGTCCCTACCCGGATGTTGCAAAAACCCACAAAGCGGAGGGGTACATCGGAGCATTGTTTGAAGCGGGGGCATTGTCAGGGAATGGCAACTTCAATCCCGATGCCGCCTCGACAAAGGAGTTTCTGCTTCAAGTGATTGCAAACCTCCACAAGCTGAACCTCAAACCAAAGACTCCAACATTCTCTGACTTGCCAGGAGATAATGTATTTTTTGCCGGAATTGAGGGATGTGTTGGGGCAAAGCTCATTGACCCAGCTGACGCAAGGCTCTTCCCAGGAAAACTATTTAGACCAGGTAGCAGCGTCACTCGCGAACAAGGCGCTATTGTCATCTATAATCTACTCAAATATATTGCAAGGGTGGGGAGGAAGCGGTAGCAAGCATGCACAACATCCTAGAAAAGATGAAAAACCTGAACCTGAGGATAACAAAACCTCGGCGTGAGATAATCAGAGTTTTGTGGGAAAACAGGGGCAAGAATCTCGACGCTGGTGAGATATATGTGACCCTGGTAAAAAGGGGGATAGACATAGACCAGGCGACGGTCTATCGAAACCTCGAACTGCTCTTTAACATGAAGATTATTCACAAGAGCAACTTCACACACCAGCACGCCCATTTTGGACTGATGGACGAATTCGAGATTCATTTCATATGCAGGGGGTGTGGTGAAATCTTTGAGAAGAGCCTCAAGCAGGACGATATAATCACAAATATTGAGAACATCAACAAGGGGTTCGAAGAGGACAGCGTATCGATTGAGGTTTATGGATTGTGTAAGAAGTGCCAGAAGAAACAAAATAAAAAGAAGTAGAGTTTTTTATGTAGTAAATCCAAGTGTTTATCATGTCTTACACTGGATTGTAAGTCTCTGTGGTTTTTCAAAATGGGAATGGTACAAGCGAGAGTCTCTGGTGATTGTGTCACCATGTTACGGATGGGTTTTTCATATGTGGGTTGAGATTCCAAAGGTGGCCGTCTTTTAAAAAGCCATTCTTACACTTCAGGTTCATATGGCAAACAATAATTGGATAATCCTATTGGGGGTTTTCCTTTCGATAAAGAGAAAGTTCACACAAATCTTCACCAATAGTGAAACGCCACATTTAAAAAATTGACTCACAAGATAAAAGACTACAAATCGAAAACCAATTTACCCCAGAACCGAAAGAAGGGCGACCCAAAAGTCGCCCTTCTGCTAAGTTTCGAGATTGCTATATTTCTGTTATAGTGCCGCTCTAACGTCTACTGCCTGTTTTCCCTTTGGACCATCTTTGAGTTCAAACTCAACCTGCTGGTCGTCCTTGAGGGTCTTAAATCCATCCATACCCTGAATTGAGGTGAAGTGGACAAAAACCTCTTCGTCTGTTCCATCGATCTTGATGAATCCATAACCCTTCTTGTTGTCAAACCAGCTTACCCTACCTGTTGCCATTCTTTCAAACCTTTCCTTCTGCGCTCCTTTTGGTTTAGCTTTTTAATTCTAGGAGTCGCGATATAAACAAAAAGAGCGGCAATCACTGTGTCGTCCCACCGACAATCGGACGCGACGACAACGCGACCGCTCTCTAAGTTCCTAAATTATATTACTCCAACTCAAGTGCTTCAAGTACTTACTGCCTATATTTTACTTAAAGCGGAAGTTTGCAATCTTACCTACATTAATCCAGACAAGCTCTGCGCCAAGCGCATCGCCAACACCTTTGACTGGAACGAATGTCCTGCTGTTGACAATCTCTGGAGCCTGCTGGAGGTCGTAGTTCTTGCCATTTATCTTTGCCGTCTGCTTGCCGATCCACATCTGACCAACGAGTTTTCCGCCCTTCTTGATGTCGATTCTTCTCTCGCTCTGAACCCAACCAACCTCGCCACCGAGGTTCTCGATACCAGCGCGAAGAGGAACCATTGACTTATTGTTCTTAATGTAACATGGAGCGTCGATGTCAACCTTTTTTCCATCGGCGTAGATATATGGTCTTGGGTCACCATCATTCTCGACTGAGAGAATGAAGGAAACACACTTGCTGAATTTCTTTGATGGTCTGCTTGAGAAATCTCCTGGGTATGTGCCAGCGTTGATTTCCTGGATTGTTGTGAATCCATCAGCATCGACATCGTCGTTCTCGAAGAGGGCAAAATCGCCATCCATGTTGACTTCGTATTGAACTCCGTAGAGGTTTCTCTGAGTATCACCGTTCTCATCAAAGTGACAACTTATGCAGTTAGTCTTGAGATCGCCTTTTGCATTGGGGTATGTGAGTGCGAATTCATCACAGTATTCCTGCTGAGCAGTTACAAACGCAAAGGAAATCGCAATGACTGCAATGACTGACAGAGCAACTACTATCGACTTTTTCATGTTAGACCTCCTATTCGAGCCGTATTCTATGTGTTAACAAATTAAATACAACTCCAATGCCGTGAAGGGTTTAAGGTGTATTCTTAACCTTATAACAAAGCAACTGTTTTTTGCGGCCGATTCCGACATTATTTAATACCTCATGGGTCAGGATAACCCTGTCCCCAGAGGTATCTGCTAATCTTCTCAGCGTCCGTCTCCGAGATTTCACTGCCCTCTTTTTGCTTCATCCGCTCAACTGTTGGGAGCCAGTCACTTCGAGCTTTTGCGTCTGGAGATGGGAGATTGTGACACTTTGAACACCTGTTCTCAAAAAGATTTTGCCCAACGTTTAACTCCGGAATCTTCTGCCAGTCTTTAAGTTTGGGGCTGACAAAAAAGAGCGTGTCGTTTGATACTGATATCGACATATCGTAATAAGCATTGAGAAACGAGATCGGCAGGAGCAGCTTGTCCCTAGAGAGACGGGCTTTTGGAGTAATATCTACCGTTCTGCCATCAATTTCTGCCTTTGAGGTATCAGGCCAGACAAAGGAGGTGTGTTTATCATCTTTTGAGAAACTCGCTCTCCTATCCGCTGCAAACCAGTCGACCTTGAATCCGAATCCTTCAAAGAGCGGTCTTGCCTCAACAAGATAGTCATCACCGGTAGCTTGAGGTCTGTTCTTCATGGCGAAATTTTCACCCGACCTGTTGTAGAGAACGAATGAGTTCAAGGGGGTTGTCAAAAGACTCTGGGGTTCAAGCTCAGTGGCACTGTGTAGAGTGAAGAGGTGTATACCATCCTTGTCAAACTTATGTATCAAAACCTCTCCGCCAACAATCTCTGCTGTATAGCAGCCTGAATCAAGATAGTCACAGATGACGGACAGAGGTCTTGTTAGAATGCCTTCGCCACAATCAAAGAGAAGCTCAAAGTCAGATGAGAAAACATGAAGTAATCCCGTTCCCTCGTCAGACACCCAGATGCGCCTATCGCCATCCTCGCTTGTAGCAACATCAGTTGGCTTTTTTAGGATGCCCTCGCCTATGGTTCCAATGTAGTTTCCCCACTGACCCGTTTTAATCACTCTTGCGTTGTCGTAGTCAGTGGTGAAAACCTGTTTGTTGTAGTCCATATAAACACCAGAAACCCTACCGACAGAAACATCAGTGTTCTCAAATTTTTTGTCGGGCTCACCAGGAGGCGAGATATGAAAGAGTTCCCCTGTTTGGGTGCCAACGACGAGGTGTTCATAGTTAGAATCCTGACAAATACCAAGAGCTGTCGGGTTCTCATAGTCCAGGTTAGGCCAGGTGTTATCCTTTTGCCAAAGAAGCGCTCCCGTGAAATCCACGACCCATACCCTCTCATCAATTGGGTCAAGGAGACCGATTCCGCCACCACAAGCACACACTGATATATCAGAGAGTGATGCCGCTCCGAGATCAGACGCGCTCATGAAGGGGCCAAGATAAATGCCTGTCTCTGAATCGAAATGATGGGCTATACCAGTTGAAAAATCCAACAGATAAAGGTCTTTGTACTTGTCAATCCCAAGGGCGACACCAGCAGGGGCGCTTACAGCCCTGACGGAAAACGCCAGAGCAAACACCACCAGCGCCAATGACAAAAGCAATCTTTTCATACAAATATTCTAATGGCGATAGTCTATTTTATCCACCAACAGAACGTCGGTATTACCCCTCTTGGTCAAAGTGCCATATACGGTCGCTTTCCCGTCCCTGGCAGAGATCGAGCTCAGAGAACCCATTTCAAGGATCATCAACCCTGTGTCATCCTGCAAAAAATAGTCCACGGGGTCTTCCTTAAGAAGCACACCGTCAATCATTATCATCTCATGGCCAATGTTCTCACAGGATTCCACGGCTTCTCTAATTGTGTAAGCGGCTATACTGCCAGGGGCAGAAAGAGTTCCCTGGGTGACATCAGTAAAAGAATCGAGGGATAACCAGCCCATTGAGTTGAACAAAACAAAGAGCATCACCAACGCAATAGCGCCACCAAACAATCCCGCAATCTGTGGTATCCTCTTCTTCATCTCATCACGCTTTCATTACCCATAATCAGCCCTTAATAAACCTCTCTAATCGGAAAAAACTCCGCTTTCGTAGGTCAAAACCTTAATGATTTTCTTGTTCTGTATTATTCCAACTCGAATAGCATCAGTCCACTCAATAACCTTGGCTGATACACCATAGTCACCATACTCACTCCCGTAGAATTCAACAGCTTTGTCACACAACACGGTAAAATCAGTATCCAAATCCTCAACAGCCTCTGACTCACTCGGGCAGCAACTAGCCTGAGAGATCAAAACCGACGAGGCAGTGCATCCACCAGTAAGAGCCGCGGAGCAACCGGCAGCCACTTCATCGGAGCAAGTCCCTGTGCAGGAACCAGCCTCAACCTGGTAGGAACTGCCACCTCTTACGTACGTGTTGATTGCAAACGTGACACCGATAAGCAAAACCAACGCCGCGGTCGCCGCAATCAATATATTCCTGTTCATAACGCTACTCCTTCTACTTTGCACACAATTTTATTGCGAGAAATTTCGCATACAAGCCAACTCAATTAAGTTCGGGTAAATTGCGGATGAATACTAACAACGTGGGCGATTCTGTGTCTTTGAAATATTGTTCAACGGAACAAACAAATTAGGTTATAAATGTTTACAACAAAAGAAGGCAATCAAAAAATATTCTGCCATCATAAGGTTTTCATTTATGTTCAATTCAGTTCTCTTGTGGGAAAAACGTATGGTGCTATAATCAGGAACTCACGGAGGTGCGTATGAAATTTGTTGCAAACAAAACAGATATTGTTGATGCTGCTGCTTCAGTAGCTACTGTTGTTCCGCGAAGCCCATCCATTCAACTCCTTGGCAACATCCTCATTGAAGCGAGAGGGGATAGGGTTTATTTGACAGGTTCAGACATGGAGACCTGGGTCAGGATAAGTATTCCAGCCTCTGTCGAGGAAGAAGGCGAAACAACCGTCACATCGCGCATTTTTGCAGATCTCATATCCAGCCTCCCTGGTGAATCAGTCGATATCTCAATGATTGATAGCGGTCAAATCAACATCACCTCAGGCGGATCACATTCAAATCTCAACTGTGTCTCATCGAATGAGTACCCTAGGATTCCAGAGATATCCACAGGCGATAGTATCACGATCGATAGGGATAGTCTGCTTGATATCGTGGGTAAGGTCACTCCTTCAATATCGGAACGCATGGAGGACAAGAGGGAACTTCTTGGCGCTCTTGTCACAATCGCTGATGGTGAACTGAAGCTTGTCGCAACAGATGGACAGAGACTGGCAATTTGCAAAGAGCCAGTGGGTGGTGGCGCAAACGTTGAGGCGATAGTTGCAGGCACCGTGTGGCGCAACCTTTCAAAGCTTATCGGTTCGGGTGAGTCGAATGACGTAGACCTTGTGTTCACCTCGACCCAAATCGGTTTCACATCAGGAAACATTGAGCTCGTAAGCAGACTAATCGATGGAGATTTCCCTCCATACAAACAGGTCATTCCAAGCAGTTTTGAGCAGAAAGTAATAATGGAGTCAAGCGAATTCCTCGATGCCCTCCACAGAGTCAACATCATCGCAAGACAAGGCAGCAGGAAAGTCATTCTCTCAATCTCAGAGGGTCAACTCATTTGCAGGTCGATTGCTCCTGAGCTTGGAGAGGTAGAGGAAAAACTCGAAGCAGAAACGGGCCCGGGTGAGATGGAACTTTCATTTGACATCAAGAAGCTCATGGACGGACTCAAGTGCGCCGACTCCCCAAAGATTCAGATGAATCTCGTTGGGCCACTTCATCCAGTGCTCATCCATCCTGATGGCTCAGACTCATTCATGTACATACTGGTCACGCAGCGATAAAAGAAGAATTGACAGGTATAGAGCTCCGGACAAACAATTTTAGAATATTGGGTGATGCTTGTATCGATTTCAAGCCCGGATTGAACATCATCTTTGGCCCTAACGCTACCGGCAAGACCTCTGTGCTGGAGGCTATTGGTTACTGTCTGAGGGGCAGGTCTTTTATCGGCTCAAAAGATAGTGATGTTGTCACCTTTGGCAAGGACACGTTTTCCTTGCATTTCTCACTTTCAGCGGACAGTGATGTCGCCACAGACCACATACAAGTCGAGTGGGATGGTCGAAAACGAGTCACACTCAATGACAAAGCGATAAGGTCAGCCAAGCAACTCGTCGAGAGGTTCAAGCTTGTTTCCCAGAATCCGGACTCATCAGGGATTGCGACTGGCTCTCCCTCAAAACGAAGGGACTTGATTGACGACACTGCAAGTCAGATGAACACAGGCTGGGCAAACACAATTGTCGAGTACAAAACAACCGTGAAGGAGCGCAACTCGTTGCTGTCATCTGGCGCGTCAAATGACACTCTGTTTAGTGTCCTGACCGAGAAGATTATTGAACTGGGGTTGAGCCTTCGGAGTATCAGGGCTGAGGTGGCAGGTTACATAACAAATAACACGGCACCTGAGGGAATAGAACTGTTTGTTGATGATTCGACCGAGTTGTCAAGCGCTAATTTCTCAAGGCTACTCTATCAGGAAAGAGTAAGGGGAATCACACTGATTGGGCCACACAGGGATGATTGTTACTTCACGTTGAATGATCGAAGGGTTGAGCAGTTTGCATCAACTGGTGAGGCAAGACGAGTACTATTGCTTGTGAAACTGGCTCAGGCTAAGGTGATAACAGACGCTTGTGGTCAAAAACCGTTTATTCTGGCTGACGACCTATTGGCTGAACTTGACGATAGAAATACAATGTATGCGATGGAAAAACTGCATGAGTGGCCACAGACAATCCTCACCTGCGCCAGGATGCCTCCGAGCAATGACTACAATCTCATTGAGGTGGATCAATGGGCAAGGTAACCACAATCGGAGATGTGATTGGCGCTCTGAGAGGGAGTCTTGCCCCTTCTATCACGGCATCCATTATAACCCCAGTCTGGAGATTGGTCGTTGGTGAGGCAATCTTCAACCACTGTGTTCCAACAAGCTGGAGGGGCGGGAAGTTGGTTGTGACCTGCTCAAGCGGTGTGTGGTCAGCTGCGCTCAAGGAGTCTGAGTCCCAGATCGTCGAGAAAATCCAGACTCACCTTAAATCGAAAATAATCACAGGCATCGACACAAGAATTAAGGCTATTGAGAGAAAACAGGCCGGCAAAATAACAAAGCCGAAAACCGAAAAAATACCAATCACTCACGAACGGATGGCAACAGTTGAGGTGGCATCAGAGAACGTGCCGACTGAGATAAAGGAACTGTTCCAGAGGGCATACATGGCGCAGATTGCCTCAGGTCACACCACCCATCCCGGAGATATTAAGGAGGGCATGTAAATGAATACATACAGGAGCATAGGTTGGATATCTGTTGGACTCGGTCTGGTGGCGATTCTCGTTCACCACCTGATCTCAATCTTCTGGCTTGTCACATTGCTCATTGCTGTTGCTGGACTATGCGTTGGGATTTATGGAATCTCAAAACCAGAAGAACGCGCAACATCGATAGCCGGAATTGCTGTTTGCGCAATAGCAATCATCACACACTTCAACCCATTTATTCTACTGCTACTCATCGGCGTCGCCGCTTACTTCTTCTATATCCGAAGACCAAAGAGGAAGGAACCAATGAGAGAGATTGATAGCGGGGGAGATGGAGATTTCTAGAAATCAATAGTTTTTAATTTGCAGTCCTCTGGCAAGAGCGGGGATTTTGCACTCTCAATGGTTTACCAAATTTCCCAATAGGATTTTGGTTCACTTGGCTGCGATTAACAAGTCTTCCAACCGCTCAGTTGATTTGGTTTTGCCACAAAATCACTCTGCAAATTTCAACAATAGTGGGATTTCATGCCGCCAAATCGAGGGGCAAAAAATGTGAGTCAATACTGATAATTCGTGGTTATTTAACTTTTGATTAGTTTCCTTAAGCCCGTGCTCTGTAATCATCTTGCGTCTGTAGTGTCTCTTTCGCTAAGGGAAGAAGTGAGACAATAAGGGGAGAGCGGTTTTGTGAGTTGTTATATTTTGTGACCCTTCGACTTTTACGAACTCAGCAAAACCGCGTTTCTCCTCACTAAGGGAGAGAAGATATATATCAAGATCAATATTTATGACCTCATGTATATCCCCAAGTCAGCCCCAGTAAGTTAAACGATTGCTAGAACTACTTAACCACATTTTACCGAAAGAACTTATCATAAAAAAATAATACGCAATAATTACTGCATTTTTTCGGTTACTCAGAATAGTTACTATCTAATGAATTTCGGAACCGTTTTCGCTTGTATCGGATTTATAAAATACCTGAGAATATCCGCTGACTGCTATACTGTCTCCGTAAATAAAAGCTTCGTGTATCCCAGGGGTGAGGGAAAATACTTGTTTTGGGTTAAGTTGTTGATCAAATGTTATCAATTGATTATTCATGACAGAAACAAATCCATCAGAGGTTGTAACAATCGAGTTGGGGATACCTGCAGTATCGACAGTACCACATCTGTTGCCCTCTCTGTCGTAGCAAGTAATTCTGTTAAATTCTCCCATCAGAAAATCATTTCCAAAATTGACAAACTTGACAGCCCCTGATATTGCGAGAGAAAAGAAGGATGATCCTGTTCTTGGATCAAGAAACAGGGCGTCGTTTTTGGTTTGGACTACAAGAGCCCAATCGAGGTCAAGGAGGCTTAGAATCTGTCCAGCTATTTTTGCCTCCCAGTAGAGTTTTCCATCCGAATCCCTCGCCTCAATGTGGTTTTCAAGTGTGTAGTATATGAACAAATCACAGGCAACATTCAGTCTTGGGAAAGAGTCTGGGATATCGAAGAAGAAATCCTCCGAGTAGATTCTATTGTTAGACATCCGCCACCATTTGCCCAAGTGCCACACAGGGGATGAGGAGTCGTTTTCAATTATCGATGTGTATTTCTCAGAACCTGATTTTGAGATTGTTGCAACAAGCTCCTCGCCCTTTCCCTCAAAACCAGCGACGATTTCAGATTCGTTTGTGGTAATGTATGCGCAGCTCCAGTTCTTACCAGGTGGGGCAGCGTATTTCCAGGGGATTGAAAAATCACACATATCCACAGCGATAATCTCATCATCGACAGGAATGAGGAGAAGTTCATCCATCTGTGCCGCCGGTGCTGTGCTGTGAAAACCCATCTTGGTGATCTCTTTGAGGTTTTTTATGCTTGATTGGGGTGGTTCTGTGTTGGAGCCTGCACACGAGACAAACATGCCAACAACAAGAAAAACGCCTACAAATGCAGAAACGACTCTGCTGTTTTTATCGCTGAACATAGGAAGTATCATATTTCAAATAGGGTTTATTTCAACGTTCACAGCCAGTTGAATGGATTTGTGATATGACAGGATCCACTGTTGAAGACAAAAGCCTCTTTGCAATTCACATGAGAATCCCACACTGTAACCGGAATTGTGACACCACAGATGTTTTTAGGAACAGGGAGAAAAGACGAAATAGCTTAGTTAAATTAGTCATGATTGGGATTAAGACACTTTGTCGTAATTACGGCAGAAGATAAGAATATTCCTCTAAAAGTCAATCGAAGCAAAATGTTGTAGAAATGAAAAGTAAATCTGAATCACCGTAACGCAGGGTGAGGAGGGAACGACCGAAAAGACTCTGGTGTGGGAAACGGGATTTAAGCCTTTCGACCTACGACATGAGGTGACGTCGCTCTACCCGTTGAAAGTGTAGTTATTTCCGCGTGATTCTTGAAATAATGAATTCCTGCAGACATTAAGGGTATTTTCTAGAGAAAAAGGGGTACTAAACTTGCTTGAATACTCCAAAAAAACTGGAGCGGGAAACGGGATTTGAACCCGCGACCTACGGCTTGGGAAGCCGTCGCTCTACCCCTGAGCTATTCCCGCGTTGAGCAACTTCACCTTCAAACTAGGTCGAGATTATACAAAAAATAGAAGTGATTGGCAACAATATAGCGACAGCCAACCCAAATACCTGGGTTGGCTGTCATAGCGAAAACCATAAAATAGAAAGGTGTGCTGCGTAAAATCAGGCTAAATCCTTGATTAGCCTACTTGATAGTCTTCTTTTGAAGTTTTTCCTCTTCCAGCTTTCTCTCAAGGTTTATCTGCTCAACCAGATACGGATTCAATTCAAACCAATCAGCCATCTGGAACCTCCTTCACTTTCAAATCTTTATACCTACTTATACACACAAAGGATGGTTCCGTTTTGAACTATTGTTAAATCCTCTGGTGACACCTAATCTAGAAGCTTGGTCTTCTTCGGCGATGGTATTCCCATCGAGGCTTTACCGGCTTCGAATGCCATATCCGCTCCTTGCTTGATTGCATCGCCTACTGTTCGGGCAGCTTCTTTTACAGATTCCGCTGTCTCTTTACCAAGCTTCTGAGCTTGTCCAGAGGTGAACTTCTCTCCTGTCCATCGAAGGAGGGTATCAAAAGTATCTGGGTTCTGCAGGTAGATGGAGACACAAAGCATGACGAGATATGGGTAAACCATCCAACCGAGTTTGTCTGGGATGGAGGTAAGGTTGAACCCAGCAAGAATAATCAACGCTAAGATTGCGTACCCAACAATCCGTTTAAAGCCAAGTACGATTGCGGTGAAAGCCACAATTGCCACATAGCTTGTCAAAGAACCCCAAAATGTTGTCTCATCACCGACAATGAGTCCATAGACTACAGCGATTATCCACCAGTTTAGAATCAATACGAGCCAAGAAAGAAAATGTCTTGGTCTTTCTAGCCACTTCCTGGCAACAAGCACGATGACTATTCCAAACCCTACGAGAGTACCCACAAATCCCGGCATATAGAATACCTTCTTTGTTCCCCAGAATTGTGTAATAAAATTAAGGATGCCCCAATCATATTTCAATACCGTCCAATAGGAAGAAAGCACAATTGCAGCCACTTGTGACAATAAAATAAAAACGTATCTGGTTATGTTATATTTTTCGCCCCTTCTGCCGATGTAATCGTACATATCCTTGATTATCATCAAGCGTTCGGAAACATTCGCCTCTGAAAAATTGGCTATTAGATTTGACCGATAGAGCGATATCTCCAATTCACTTGCTGTGTAGATTGTTTTGTCAAATCCCGCCAAAAACGTTTGATAGTCTTTTATCACCTCGGCAGCATCGGGTTTGCTCTTCAAATAGAGCTGAACGGTCTCCGCCATGAAATCCTCCTTGCACTCTTATGAGTGAAATTCTATTTGCAATATAACCTCCGTCAACTTGAAAAAATCCGCTAAATTAGCAAACTGTGCGGGTGTAAGAGTTGGGATATAGGTGATCATACCCAAGGAGGAGAATTGGTAGAGCTGCTTGCAGTAGGGTGTACTCTGCTAATGAGCACAGGTCAGGTGTTGTTGAAGGTCGGGTTAACTCGTGTCGATTCAGTTTTGACCGAGGGTTCGTCTTTTTTTGACACGGTTCTGGCATCGATTAAATCCCCCCATATTGTGTCCGGAGCCCTGTTATACCTGGTTGCAGCACTCGCCTGGGTTTGGATTCTCTCCCAACGCCCTCTGTCAACAATATACCCATATCTCGCGTTGACTTATGCCTTTGCCCTTATTGGCTCAGCCCTCTTTCTCGGCGAGAAAGTCGGAGTTTGGCAGTGGGCAGGGGTTATTGTTATTTCAGTTGGAATCTACCTGGTTTCCAGGACTTAAAAAGAAGTTGTTGAAAGGAGTTTGTTAGACTATGTCAAAGATGTACAAAAAGATGCTGCTTGCCCCAGGGCCAACGCCACTTGCACCAGAAGTTAGAGTTGAAGGTGCAAAAGACATCATGCACCATCGCCACCCAGAATCCAAAAAGTCAGTGGCAAAGTGCGTTGAAGGTTTTCATTGGTTGCTTGGAACAAAAGCCGATGTTCATCTTCTTTCATCATCTGGCTCAGGCGCAATGGAGACAGCGGTTCAGAACCTTGTCAACGAGGGCGACAAGGTTGTCATTGTGAATGCCGGCAACTTCGGCAACAGATGGTTCAAGCTTGCAAAAGCTTTCAAGGCAAATGCCGTTGAAATAAACAAACCATGGGACGAGATTGTCACACCTGAGGAACTCGAGAAGGTTCTCAAGGAAAATCCAGACACCAAGGCAGTTTTCTGCCAGCTTTCTGAAACATCAACAGGCGCATGCTCAAACGTCAAGGAATTTGCAGAGGTCGTCTCAAAAACAGACGCAGTCATCGTCGTGGACGGCGTTTCGGGCGTTGGTGTTGTTCCACTCGAGATGGATGCTTGGAAGGTTGATGTTGTGGTTGGTGGTTCCCAGAAGGGACTCATGCTTCCTCCTGGTCTCGCCTTTATCGCCATCAACGAAAAGGCTTGGAAGCTCGTTGAGGCAAACACACAGAACAAGTTCTACTTCGATTTGATTCAGGCAAAAAAGAGCGTTGAAAAAGGTGATGGCACCCCATGGACATGCCCAATCACCATCATCAACCAGGCAAATGTCGCTTTTGATCTCATGCGTGAAGAGGGCAGAGAGCAGCTTTGGGCAAGATTCTCAAAACTCGCAGCAGGCCTTCGCTCAGCCGCCGTAGCACTTGGTCTTGAGCTCTGGGCAAAATGCCCAGGTGACGCTGTCACAGCCATCAAGATTCCAGACGTTCCAAACGGAGACAAGATTCCAGCAATCATGAGAGACGATTTCGGCATCACAATCGCTGGCGCTCAGGCTGCATACAAAGGCAAATTCATCAGAATCGGTCACATGGGCGCAATGGACTTCTATGACGAGCTCTGCTGTATCGCAGCCCTTGAGAAAACACTCCACAAGCTGGGATGGAAGTTTGAGCTTGGCGCCGGACTTACAGCCTTCCAGAAGGCAATGCTTGAAGCGTAGAAGGAGTTGACGCAATGGCAAAGATACTAATTTGCGATCCCATCGCCCAGAAGGGTATGGATATGCTCAAGGAAGCTGGTCACGACGTCACAATCGAGACATATACTCCAGAGCAGCTTGAGGTCGAGATTGCGAAGTACGACGGTGTTATCGTCCGCTCTGCCACAAAGATTCGCGTGCCTCATATCAAAGCCGGTAAGAATCTCAAAATCATCGGCAGAGCCGGTGTTGGTCTTGACAACATTGATGTGAAGGATGCACTTGACGCTGGCATCGAAGTTGTTAACACCCCAGCTGCAACCTCAGTTTCTGTTGCAGAGCTTGCAATCGGACACATGCTCGCGGCATCACGCTGGATTGGTTACGGCACAGCAACCATGCGTGAGGGCAAGTGGGAAAAGAAGATGATGAAGGGCACAGAGCTCTACCAGAAAACTCTCGGTCTCATTGGTATCGGCAGGATTGGTCAAGAGACAGCAAAGAGAGCGGTAGCCTTTGGAATGAAGGTCATTGCCTTTGATCCCTACATCAAGGTTTCCCCAACGTCAGGCGTTGAAATGGTCGACAAGGACACACTCCTTGCCCAGTCAGACTTCATCTCACTCCACATCCCACACACCGACGAAACCCACTATATCATCGATAAACCAGATTTCGCCAAGATGAAAAAAGGCGCAATTCTGGTTAACTGCGCAAGAGGCGGGACAGTCAATGAGGAAGCTCTCGCTGAGGCTCTCGAATCCGGTCATCTCAAAGCTGCCGGCATAGACGTTTTTGAGACAGAGCCTGTCAAGGGCACACACAAACTAGCAACACTTCCAAACGTCTCGCTCACCCCGCACATCGGCGCACAGGCAAACGAAGGTCAAACCAGAGCGGGCATTGAGCTTGCGGAAAAATTCATCGAGTTTTTCAAAAACAACTGATAAAAACAAAGGATTTAAAAAGATAATGGCAGAGATTAAACCGTTTAGGGGTGTGCATTACACCAAAGAAGCTGGCAATATTCAGGATTTGATTACCCAGCCATATGACAAAATCACACCCAAGATGCAGCAGGAGTACTATGGGAAGTCCCAGTACAACTCCGTCCGCTTCGTGCTTGGCAAGGATGAGCCTGGCGATGACACAAAAAACAACAAGTACACAAGAGCCAACGAGTTTTTCAAAAAGTTCCTCGAAGAGGGCATCCTTGTCCAGGACACCATCCCTACCATCTATGCCTATGACCAGGACTATATCCACCCAGATACAGGTGATGTTGTAACAAGAAAGTGCTTCATCGCAGCCACAAAACTCCACGAGTATGCCGAGAACATCGTCTATCCACACGAGCACACCCTCTCAGGCCCAAAGGAAGACAGACTCAACCTTATGAGAGCGATGGAAGCAAACACCGGCCTTGTGCTGATGTTCTACCGCGACAACGAGAACAGGGTCAAACAGATTCTTGAAGAGCAAACCAAGTCTGAGCCAATCTTTGACGCTGTTGACCACTACCAAACACATCACAAGCTCTGGCACATCACGGACCCAAAAGTCGTCTCTGAAATTCAGAAAATAATCGACGAGAAGAATCTCATTATCTGCGATGGTCACCATCGCTATGAGACCGCCCTCAACTACCGCAACGAGATGAGAGCCAAAAACCCAGACTACACGGGCCGTGAAGCTTGGAACTACCGCATGGCAGCGTTTGCCAACATGGCAGACCCAGCGCTCTATGTGTTCCCAACCCACAGAGTCATCAGAAATGTCGAAGACTTCGATGCAAAAAAACTTCTTGAAAAACTCTCAGAGAAGTTTGACATTGAAGAGATCGCATCGGGTTGCTGCCCACCATCGACCGCTGTAACGCTTGTTCAGAAGATGAAGCAGAATGCAGAGAAACATGCCTTTGGGTTCTACACAAAGGGCGATGACAAGATGTATCTGCTTACCCTCAAGAGCAACTCCGTGGCTGACGCTATTCCGCTTGACAAATCCAACGACTGGAAGAGGCTCGATGTCACCATCCTCCATAAGCTCATCCTTGAGCCAATGCTTGGTATCGATGATGCTGCGCTTGCAGCCCAGACAAACGTCGACTACGAGCGAATGGTTGAGGATGCAATCGAACCTGTCACAAATGGCACTCATCAGTGCGTGTTCCTTATGAATCCAACACTTACTCACCACGTCGAGGCGGTTTGTTCCCACAACGAGACCATGCCTCAAAAGTCAACCGACTACTTCCCAAAGGTGCAGTCAGGTCTTGTGGTGCAGTACATGCCAAATGGAGATGAGATATAGCTATCTTCTTGTTTCGATAAGGATATTGATTGATAACAAAAACCCCCGAAGCTCAATCGCTTCGGGGGTTTTCTTTTCTATTCAGAGATTTCTATTCTTCATTTGCAATAAGCTTTGCAATTTTTTAAAATGTCTCTGGCAATGAAAATAAAAATCACAACTCTTGGAATTTCAACTCGTAGAGGGAGCAAGTAAGTGGAACAAACACTGAAAATCTCAAAGAATAGCAAAGAAATAAAAAAGGCTTCGACTATTTTAAATCACACAGTCTACTAAAATAGGTAGGCATGAAGCAGAAGAACAAGTATGCATTTCACTCCCACATTTCGGAGAAGAAATTCAGGGAAATAATCAAGTGTTTTTCATTAGATATAACAAACAGCCGACAGAATAGCAAATCTGACGAACGTGTGGCAGAAACACCATCAATAAGCACCTAATGAAGATAAGGAAGAGAATAGCAGAGATATGTGAGGTATCATCACCATTTACAGGCACTGTAGAGATTGACGAAAGCTATTTCGGCCCAAAGAGAGTGAAGGGCAAGAGAGGCAGAGGAGCAGCCAAGAAAACTCCAGTGTTTGGCATCCTCAAAAGAGGTGGAAAGGTTTACACTGAGATTGTCCCAGACTGCGCAAGAGATACGCTTGTGAAGATTATCCGAGGAAAGGTAGACCTTGAGTCCGTCTCCACTCAGACTCCTGGAGAAGTTACGATGGGCATGTGGATGTGACCACTAGAAGCATTTTAGAGTGAATCATGGCAACAACGAGTTTGCTCTGAAGTCAAACCATATCAACGACATCGAATCCTTTTGGTCATATGCAAAACACAGACTGAAGAAGTTTCATAACATTGCTGAACACACATTTCTTCTACATTTGAAAGAATGTGAGTACAGGTTCAATTTGAGGAATGATGACCTTTATGTTACATTGATGAAGGAGTTAAGGAGCAGACCTCTAAAGTAGTCTAAGCTCTATGATAATATAGATAAGCTTATTTTTTATAAATGCTTTTATAAATGCATCCATCTATAAAAACTGTCCAACTGACCGCTGATTGTGGGTAGAATGTTTGACATTTTTCAGATCATTTAGTCATATATATTTACGTTAAATAGCCTAATTTACCAGATTTATTTTTCAATATAGAAGATCAACCAACAGACTTAATATAGAAGACTGTATGACAATACATGTATATTTTGATTCATCGACACACACACCAATACCAATCCATAGGATACAGGAGTGGCACATGAGAATATTCAAAGTGAGAAAAACAACGTATGGGATTACCGCAACAGCAAGAATAACTAAGGTACGGAATATACAGGACTTATTTACATCAGTTACTTTGAATTAAGTAATAACCCCTTCCGCGGGGGACACCAAAAAAGGAGAAAAAACACACAAAGATACTACACAGATATATACCACCAACATATAAACAATAGTGATATACCTCCATAAGCTTCTTAGATAATACACCACAGAGAATGACAGCGTAGAGAGCAATTGCAAAGAGAATAATTTTGAAAAAGAACAACTACACAGAAATACAAGATACAGAAGACACATCAAAGTAACATTCAGTCATATAGTCATATGTCATTTCAATTACAATATCTAGTCTCAAATGAATAAATAATAGAGATAAACCCAGTATATTAGTATATATAGCACATATAATCCAAATCACATAAACAGATATAACATGTCTCATAAGCAGTAAACAGATGAAAGATACAACCTATACCAATGATACTTAGACATCATAACTCAAAACAATTAGAATCAATGAACAATGGAAATAAACCCACATCAACACAGCTATATTTGATACAGATACTACAAAATACATCAGATTTCATTTGTATATTGCCTTGAAACTACAAAACAGATGAGACATAACATATCACCATCAACACAGCACTTCTTGTATTAATGTGGCTATATAATGAGACATGGTAACAGGCACTAGGATGTATATATACACAAGTAACTATTTGATAGAAGTAACAGAGATTCCCATATTACCGGCAATATTGTATGCTTTAGCTAGGTATACATACTTGAGGCAAGGAGTAATACAAGACAATAATCTGAGACATGATGGTATAAGGGAGCAATATGGAACTAATACAGAAATGTTCTACATTAGATTCTATGGGTACATAAAACACACGAATAAACCTTCTGTAAATCAGATATATATTCATCGATAAGGGATATACATATTCAAGGAATGCTTGATATGGCTACAGTTCTTTGCATATGGATATGGTTACACAGAATATGGAGTACTGTTACATTTGAGACAAATGTTTATGATTTTGACTATTATCTATCTTTACAAGCCTTAATCTTCGCTTCTACAACTCTATCAATCGCAGTAAACACGTGGTTAATATAGTTTGAATATAATACATACACACGTAGGCAACAAGAGATTATAGCAAAGAGGATATGATGATTATTGGCACTACATTAAAGCACCCTTTAATGTAGTTGAGATAATGATACTAATATTTGATTTTACGGTGTTCTTGAGAATCTGTGCTTTCTCATCTTCAATATGTGCATAAATTGGCGTGTGGATTTTGGGTGTTTCGAGACATCTATGGGTAAACAAGAACCTATCTACAATTTCAACTTATGCTGTTTTTAGGCTCATATCAAGGATTTTATTCTTCTCTAATGTGGGTCCTCAAATCTGAATATTAGGCTGTTTGGTAAGGTCACTTAAAGTGACTTTGAAGTTTTTTAATCTAATCCAGTTGATGTGTGTTTCTGAATGAAGTGAGTGATCTATTTCTCCAGTTCATTCAAAGTTACAGGTCAGAGCCTCTGAGATGTTTAAACATGATTTCATCAATATTGGGTGTTACAGGGAACATACATACAAAATCTATGTTTGTAGAAACATTTGTTATTCTTGTTTAGTGTACAAAGTTGTCTCAGATGTTATTATATAAAGTCCCTTTTGACGCCCAGAATTGTCACCAATACTGCTTTGCTCATTATCATACCTATTGCTATCTGGGACTGAATACCTTTAAAATTTTTTTTGGGACACTACTATCTCTTTTTGGGGACAGTATTTTGGGGACATCACTGTTTTTTTGGGGACAAATAATGCACAATATGTAAGGATATCAAGACGATTGTATATGTAGGATATTGTAGAGTATATAGATTGATATACCCCCGTTTTTAACACGCTTTATTTCAGCTACAACGATTTACAGTATATGAAACAACCCTCATGATTTTGAGTTCTATGAGGGTTGTTATCTAAATCAATCACCTTCCCACATCACAGACGTTGTGTTGTAGGTGTGATGGAATACGTCAAGAGTTAGGGACTGTATGTCAGTATTATCTCCTTTGTCTCTGCTATCCACTCAACCTCACACCCTAGACTCTCTGCTAGGAATCTCATTGGCACCATTGTCCTGCCATCTATGATGGTGGGTACTACCTCTGGGTTGTCTGGGTCGATTTGTATCTCTACTCCGTTAACCCTTGCTGTGGGTTTGCCAATCCAGAATTCGACAGTGTTGTATGTGGTTTCATTCTCAGAACCGTCTTCCAAAGAAGTATTGGTTGCTTCTAGTTTGCAGATTACCTTCTTCTCCACTCCATCCCACAAGACATCCCCACCAAGTGGCTCTGTCACAGACCTTGCTGGTAAGAATGTTCTGCCGTTTAGGATGAGAGGGGCTACATCGATTAGCCTTTCATCCCCATCAAGCCACTGCTTCTTTACGCCTATCTGGAACATGAGGATTGTCTCGGTCTGTCTTGGTGGCTCCGGAGTGGGTTCAGGCTCAGATGGGGAGTCAAATGCAGCAACATCAGCATCAATTGAGCCATCTTCACCCTCTATACCAGTAACCGTTGCAAGGTCACCAACTTCAAGGTCATCACATGTCGCAGCTTCACCATCCTTTGTGAATGCCTCTGGAAGTTCAACTGTGAATGTGTCAGATGAGGTTGTGACCGCAACATTTCCGCTTTCGCAGTCAACCCATGTGACTGTGCCAACAATTGATATTGGTTCAGGGGGTGGGACATCATAGCAGTAGAACTTGGCAATCTTTTCATCATTTACATCACGAACAAGCACACCTCTCCAGTCGACTGCATAAACCTCTGCACGTTCTGGGTTGTCAAAGTCTGACTTGTCAATAGTCCACTTCTTCTCGAGCTTCTCGATATCAAAACACATTATCTCATCAACAGTTTGGATGACTATCTCCCCATCGATGGACTGCATGTATGTCTTTTTGCTACCTGTGAGTGCTGGGGAGAGTTCGACTAGCTCAGTTAGGTCATCTCGGTTGAGGAGGAATTGGTAGGTGTCACACTCGTAGAATGGATCAACCAAGTTAATTCCTGAATTCCATTCCTCTGAAAATGGATGTTTTATCTTCCTATCAGTTTCAGAAACAGAATAGATTGTAAATGGCAAGAAATTACTTACTAGTGGATGATAAGCATAAACCGAGTAAACCCCAATCACATCTTTTGAATACTTATCCCAGACTACATTATGTAATGGTAGATACTTTTCATGCTCAAAATCACGAATCCTAAATATATTGATATATGAAGAGTACCTGAACCATATGTGTTTGTTATCTACGAGCAACGCAAAATTATGAAGTTCTTTTGCTGAACATTCCCTAATTTCTGATAAGTTGGGTTTCATCTTATAAATGATTTGTTTTTGGTAATAGCCGTCAAGCCAGAGGTAATCATCAGTGATTAGTATTCCTCTAATCCCTGGTTTAATATACGAATCACCATCTTTCAATATTTTATAGTCCAGAGATTTCAGTATTTCCCCGGTTTGACCGTCAATTCTAGTTATACCGTTATTGACGTAGTACAGCATATTTTTTGATAGTTGGACAGGAAGAAACGGCTGAACACCAGCTTGTCCTTTCCTTGTATCTCTGATATGCCAAATAACTTTGTTTTTATCGATATCATAACACCGTATGTCCTTTGGCCTTTCCTTGTCTTTCCCATCATAGGGTGAATCACAAATTTTGATATTTGTTCGAACATGACTGAAAAGCGAGAATCTTGGCTCGAGTAGTTTTACAACACCAGTCTCAGGCTTGATAAGATAGTTTTGGTAATAATCTCCATAAACTGCCTGTATTTTTTCACTATCTGGTTTTTTCTCAGAACAAACATACAGCCATCCTTGTGGAGTATTGTTGAATTCATGATATTTGAATTCGTGATTGAAAGGAATTTCAACCTTCCACCTTTTTGCGAGTTCACCACTTCCAAGATATTTTTCAGATTCCCATAGTTTTATAGGTTCATTATTATTACTTCCCTTAACTACCAATTCGGGATATTCCGCTTTTGGTGTTAGTTTCCAGTGGTTAGAAGGTTCGCAAGCAAAAGGAATACCGAATACTATTGCCGTTTTTAATAGTAGAACTGTGATAGTGCTCAATATCAGTATAACTCTCGTGATTTTACTCATATACTCCATCCTATCTTACCCAGCGTGTTTTTTGAACACGCTGGGTAAGATGATATCAAAGCTTCAATATAACCTACCTTACTGTACCCCATTTTGAGAACATCTCTATAAGGTGTTTATTTCTAGAATTTAAGATCGATTGTGTATCGAGTTTTACACCACCTTGTATGACATAACCTGGTTCAAACACCGTTAGGACGTATGTTGTTCCATCTTCTCGAAAGTACACAGTTCTATCAGTATTGTAGTAATAATCACCATCTTCATCCCACCCCTCATCGACATATCTTACGATTGATGTAGTACTGGAGTCTCCGGAGTTTTCATCAGCAATTGAATTTCCACAACAACCAATCATCTCAATCGATCCATCTGCATTTATATACACAAAAATGGACCCATTTTCACAATCGGTTGAAAAAATCATTTCCATCTTGAATCCGGATATGTTGTATCCGGATCTACTACCATTTTTGCTATGCTTGTCCCACGCTTTTTTCCATTGTTCACCAGTAGTACTTCTTGTTACTGGTTCACCGACGCCATTACCATCAGATGGCGGCATAAAAGCGCGTGGTTCTTGACCTATAATTTTATATGACATTAAAGCCATATCTCCATTTTCATTTGTTGAAAATGCTGCTGCCTCAATTGTGCCAGCAAAATCATTGATAATCCTGTCACACTCAGCTATTTCTGCCTTAATTCTCTCTATCTCCTTCTCATCAGGTGGTTCTTTCTCCTCTTCAATTTTAAGTTGCTCATATAGTGATGCTCTTCTTGCAATAGCCTCACATACATCTCCTCTTCCTTCAGCTGCTGCGATCATACCAATTTGTTCACAAGTTAATGTCTGACCGTTAATACCCACATAGCACGGACATGATCGATATCGAGGCATCTGGTGATCCCCAAAATATTTTAATATTTCTTCCAGTCTAGGATCGACTTTCAATTCAACTTCTTTACCCCCTCCACTTTTTACCAAAATTAACTCAACTTCTATATCAGCAGGAGGTAGAGGTTTGATACCATCATCTGATTTTTCATCTGTATCATCAATGGGTTGAGTTTCACCGATTCCTGGTGCAGCCAAACCATCATCGTTACTTGGTCCATTAGTTGCAGCGAGAGCTCCTTGAATTGACAGTTGTCTCGAGGACTTGTTTAATTTTGAAAGTAATCCAAATGGCCCATAGGAAGTTGGATTGAGTATAATCTTTTTTGAACCAAGAGATACCCCCAAATCCGGCCTATAGAACCCACCATTGAAGTAGAGCCCTAGATCACTGTCTGTTAGTGTCTGGGTTGCTCCTCTGTAGGTGAAGAAGTTTGGTATTCCATCTGGATTACTCTCTGAGGTAATCTCCCCTAGCACATCATAGAGGTATGTAATCTTAGTTACCTCATTGTCATCTGTAACCTTTAGTACATTTCCATGCAGGTCATAGTGGTAGTAATACGTATCATCGAGGGTTGTCTCTTCTGTGTAGTCATACCTTACCCACTCAAAGGAGATTGGGTAGGAGTTTGGCCCAAGGTGGATGTGGAGTGTTTCATCACGGTAGGCTACTTCATCATCCTCAGCGTCAATCTCAATGGTAGTTATTTGTCCACCTACATAGTGGTACTTGATGGTGGTTATGTCAGTTCCATCTGTGATGACCTTGGTGAGTCTTCTTCCCAGTCCATCATAGCTGAAGTCTACATCAGTGCCATCAGGTAGGTCAACATGGGTTAGTCTGTTCTCTTTGTCGTAGGTGTAGTCTGTTGATTCATCATATACTAGAGCTACAGTTGGGTTGTAGTCGCGGGAGAGGAGGTAAGTTTCCTCCCCGCATCAATTCTCATTCGAAGCAATACAAACTTTCATTTGTCATGCTCTGAACAAGCACACCTCTCTCATCTACCCAGAGGATTCTTGAGTTTGCTCCCGCATCCTCTCTGCTGATGTACCACTTAGTCTCACCCGTGAATGGGTCGACACACTTAAGCTCCGTCTCGTTCTCGATTATGAAGTGAGACCCCAAAACTCTTATTATGGCATAGTTTTGCTCTAGAATATCCTCTCTGAGATACACCACATCATCTGGTTTTTCGGGGTTGAGCAAAAAGTAAAACTTGATGTTTTCAGACAGTCCACTGGGAGACATCTGTGGGATGTAAGTCATTGGAAATGAATGTTCATTTGGTACAATATATCTAAGGACATCCGACATTTTGGTTTCATCTGCCCACCCGATAAGATAATCACTATCAAACATTGAATTAACAGAAACGATATCAGCAACATATCCAAGAATATGATCCTCATAATAATCAAAGCCTAGCAATTCAATATACTCTTGCTCGTTGGTGCTGATTAATCCTGACACATTGACAGATTCTGTGAATCTGTCTTTTGACTCATCATATTTCTTGAGGGTGAGTCCATCTTGCAGCCAGATCTGATTACCAAGAACAAACACATTGTTATATTCGCCAATGGTCGTTTGAGTTGTGATATCATCAAGTTCTCTTTTGAAAACATCCCTTTTATCGTCATTCATTGCACCGAAGAAATAGTACAGGTTCTTATCAGAAAGTCTGAAGTAGTGTGGAGTTTGCATATTCTTGCTGACTACCTTTTTGGTGTTGCAATCAATGAAATATGCCTTATCGGTTACCAACACAACCGTATCCTCATTAACTTTGAATTTCTGTATAGGCGCATATGAAGCACCAACGATATCAAACATGGAATCAAATGAGCCAAAACACTCATCGAAATCGTCATTGACAATATCTCCAGTTTCAGGATTTATTAGCTTATTTTCCACATCGAGCGGCTCAAGCGTGATATATGGCACTACCCAACCATCTGAGATTGAAACAGGAGAGTTAGTTGCAGAATACAAACCTACATTTTCAATCTCTCTTTCCCACCTAACAGATAACCTGCCGACCCCCCTAAACTCACTTGCCACCTCTTCGTTGACTTCACAATTGATACAGTGTTCAAATTGTTTGTTGATGGACATGTCAGAGTCGAGGTTTCTTGTGTAGACCTCGATGTGGGATTCACCACATCCAGACAATATCAATACAAATATTGCGACGACTCCAATAATTCTGAGTTTCCATTTTCTTACCATTTGTTTTCCTCCTTAGCTTTGCATTTAGGTGGTGTGTTAAATGTGTTAACACACCACCATACAAAACGGATTTTATTTAGTTCAATTTAACATTGGATTTGATCTGCTAGTTGGTGATACCCTATCGCCAGGTGGTCCAAAGATCGGATCGATGATAGGTAAGATTACTGGTGGCGGTGATCCACCTTTTACATCTATTATGTTTCCGTGTTTGTCTTTCACGAAAACAGTAATTTGAATAATTAACATACCGGTTTTTTCATCTATCCATACACTACAAAGATTGCCATCCTTCAGCATAAATGTATGAGAGAGACCCATCGCTAGCTTAACGGCCACACCCATAGCATAATCCTTACCAAAACCTAAATGTGTAGCTATCCCAGCCGCAACCATAGAAGCCATGAAGGTATTTCTTGTAGGGGTTAGGTTATTTGCATCCAAATAAGCTTCAAGTGACAATAATACACTTAAACCAAGACTGTATGCACTTTTTCTTTGTTCAGGATTTAGAGCTAAGACATTTATCCAAAAAGCAGAATAGAAGGGTGTATTCCCAGTTCCAGTTCTACTGGTGCCAGCGTTTATTTTTGATTCACTTTGAATTGACAATTCTTGATCACGTTGTTGTACCACTGATGTCCCACTATTACCATTACTTTGCCCTGCTACCCCGGAAGGCATCCAAAAAATATTCGCCTGCCCTATCGGCATCCACGTATCTGGTATCAAATCCCCATCTGTATCAACATAAACAAGCAGATTCTCATCAGCTCCACTCTTCTTGTCTCTGGTGCTGTTTTTGCATGATTCTGCCTTCACGTCATATTTCTCATTCGATGCAAACTTTTTTGTATCCATCTTGAATCTGTCATTGGGGTCTTGTTCTACAGGAGAAACGCTTGATGGATCAATCGAAGGTGGTGGAGGGAAATCTATTGCTGATTCACTAGGTCCAATTTGTTCTTGTTCAATTTGTACATCTTTGGCTGGTGGAGCAGCACCCTTCGCCACATATGACATCTCTTCAACCGGGATAAGCTCGTCTGCTGCTGCCACAACAGAGTGTATTGCCATCTGGATGTTTGAAAGTTGAATCTTAGCCATATCACCAATCACACTTGACGATGTTTGGTTTGTGGCAGTTTCGCCAACTGAAAGTGTTACGCCTAAATCCGGCCTATAGAACCCACCACCAAAGTACAAGTCAAGTTCACTGTCTGTTAGTGTCTGTGTGGCTCCCCTGTAGGTGAAGAAGTTTGGTATGTTGTCATTATTTGTCTCAGATGTAATCTCACCTAGTACATCATAGAGGTATGTAATCTTAGTTACCTCACTGTCATCTGTGACCTTTAGTACGTTACCATGTAGGTCATAGTGGTAGTAGTAGGTGTCATCTAGAGTAGTCTCTTCTGCATAATCATACCTTACCCATTCAAAGGATATAGGGTATGAGTTAGGCCCAAGGTGGATGTGGAGTGTCTCATCTCTGTATGCCACCTCATCATCCTCAGCATCAATCTCAATGGTGGTTATTTGTCCACCCACATAGTGATACTTGATGGTTGTTATGTCAGTACCATCTGTGATGACCTTGGTGAGTCTTCTTCCAAGTCCATCATAGCTGAAGTCTACATCAGTGCCATCTGGAAGGTCAACATGGGTTAGTCTGTTCTCTTTGTCGTAGGTGTAGTCTGTGGATTCGTCATAGACTAGAGCGACTGTTGGGTTGTAGTCACGGGAGAGGGTTGAGAGTGGGTTTGTTTTGAGAGAGTTTAGGGTTTGGGTGGTGTTTGTCCCTCTGTTCTCCTTGTATGGGTTCCACTTCTGTCTTCTGACATAGTCAGCGAGTGTTGGGTTTGTCCAGTCAAGCATGGAGTTGAAATACACATCCACATCAGAGCTTGTTGGGAGGTGGGGGTTGAGAGCTGTAGAGCGTAGTAGCTCTCTTGGGGCTGTGGTGAAGGGGTAGTGGTTTTGGGGTTGGTCTACTTTGTATTTCTGTTTCTCAAACCAACCCCACACATTACTTTTATACCTCTTTACAAGGTCGACTACTCATCAGATTCTTTTGGATTCAGGTTTTTGATTATTGGTTCAGGTTTCTCAAGCACTCTGGTGACAGGTTTGTTGTCTTTGCCGTATGAGTAATCATAGTCTACAAAGTTCATGAACTTTGTAGATTCAACCAGCTCAGAGTACACTTTCTTGTAAGTGTCGCCCTCTTCAACGTACTCATAGACAAGCTCTCTTCCCCTGTCGTCGAGATAGTACATCGAACCAATTGGCAACTCATAGAGCAAACTCTCAGAATCAAGTGTTTTTGTGGGTTCTTGTCTGATGACGTTTGGAAACTTGAAAAGAACCTTGCCCATTGCCTCTTCTGTGTCAGTTTTTATCTCGATGTACATGGCATTCAGGTCATCTTCAGTTTCAATGTATGTCTCGTATGGGCTGAAGATCCAATAGAGGGAGGAACGGAAGAGGGGTTGGTTGGATGGTTTAATAACATCATCAACGTACATGTCCATTATGCCTAATTTAATGCCAGATATTTCATGAGTTACTTCAAAATCAACTTTCTCTCTTATCGACGGTTTATCTATTTCACCCAACTCTGAAAGAGCTAATGTGCTTGTTTGAATCAGAAGATGATAATCATTGAATGATATGGGTTTGTAATCTTTATTACTAGCTGATGCATCGACCAGAGTAAATCGATTTTCAAAGCGATTTATTTCTTTATCGATAGCTAACTGTCCATCACTCACATACCCCACATTACATGATGTCAGACAAAACGATACAAATGCCAACAACACAACAATTGTTCTTCTCAGTTCAACCACCATATTCAGTCATCCCCTTTCCACATCTTCCTTATCATATGAGATAATACTCTCGACTATATGAATAGTTTATGGTACAGGTGCATCTGCCCATGGAAATAAATCCCGAATGACTTTTGGCATAGGATGAATACCACGATAATACCGAAGGGTTCGTTGGAATGATGGTTCAAAAGGTGTGCGAAGGGGTCCAATAATCTTTGGTATAATAGAGATTATAATAAGTAACGTTGGGGGTGTAAAAAGGGGTGGTTTTGGGAGTTGGGAATGTGAGATTATCGGGTATGAATTTTCATTTTTTTGATGATGTGAGATATTCGGGAAAGGTTTTTTGTGCTTGAGTTGTGTTATGAGAGCAAGGGTAGAATATTTTATGCTGTTTTTAGAGTCATTTTTGAGAGTTTTGTATCTTCCTAAAGTCCTCCTCCTCTCTCTATAACAGTAATCTATCAATTCATTCTATGAATTATTCTTCTTCATTCTCATCACAACCTGATTTGTCACATACTTGGAGTACACAGCTTGAACAGGATTGTGTCCTAGCACTCTATCCTTGACGATAAATGTTGATACAGGTGCCTTTGAGTACTGAGTGAATAGGATATCATGACCAACACACAAACCAACGATGATATTTAGCTCAGTGTTGTCAGAGTTCAGAGCAAGAGCTTGTCCCACAGGGTTGCATATTGGCCCAGTACCGTCTGCTCTAAAGCTCTTTATCCCAAGCTCTTTTCTGTCCAATCCGCATACTCCGCACATAGCTGATGAAATCTGGAATCCTCTCAGCACAATTATCTTTGACGCTGTTCTTGCCTCGATGGTTAGACCACCACAGTATGCTATTCCAATTCTCTTATATCCGATCTTCTCTGCAAACATAATGAGTTCTTCAAGTCGTGTGAGTCTTGAGTGGTAACTGACCTCTACATCAGCAGCTACGCTGTGTATCTTTGATGATTCACTAGTCTTGTAAATCTTCAGAGATTCTTCTCTGAAGGGTTTGGTGTGTTCACAGTCGGAACATCTACCTGTTGTGCATTTAAGGCAATTCATGGAATCCTCCTTTTAAAATTTCTTCTCATAATCTAGTCACATTCATTCTTTAAGAATTCTGTGTTTATACTCCCCACTCTCAAGGTCAATCTCGGTAGCAAATGTCTTCTCGTCTGGGTCAGACTGGCTCATCCACTCCATGTAGAATGTCACACCATCAGGATAGAGTTCATAACCTGTTAGAATAAAGTCACCCAACTGGTGAATCTCAAGTATTGGTTCTTTGAGTCCTATCCCAAAGAGTCTGATATCTCTGTTTTTGTAGATGCTTGGGACAATCAAGACACCAAGCTTTGTAGGCACAATAAGGTCATATGAGTCAACTCCCGGGATGTTGTATTCATACAACTCGGACACATCAAATCTAGCATCATACACCTTCACCTTCAGATCATAGGTGTTTGTTGTGTTGTTTGGGAATCTGTAGGCTTGGTAGACCAAACCATCATACTCATATCTCTCATATTGAATTGGTTTGGAGATTGGCACCTTCCATTTTGGTTTGAAGGTGTTGAAGTCGAGGCAGGTCAGATAGCCCAGGTCGTTTCTGCATATCACTAGGTCATCTTTTATTTCCACGTAACCCAGTCCTCCACCACCAACCTTAAATGCCTGTGGTTCACTCTCCCAAATGATTCTACCATCTCTGATATCAACAGCTTGGAAGACTTTTTTGTAGTAATTGGGATAAACAAAGATGTTGTCTTTTAAAAATGCACCTTGTTCGTATGTCCATGGAGTTGAAGTGATCCTTTTATCATCAAGACTGAGCTTATAATGATTTACTGAAGTTTCATATCCACTATAGATGGAAACATCTAAATTAATAAGTGGGGTTTCTTCATATGTTCGATTATTAATGTCTATTATGACAGTATTTCCACTATCAATCCGTATAATACGTCTTTTGTAAATGGTTTCTTCCTCTAGTATAAAATCATTTTGGATTTTCTTCACAATATTGTCGAATACTATGAAGGATTCTGTATTACCCGTGATTTTTGATAAAACTGTGATATTTGTATCCATTGCCTTGATATCAAAGATTTCATCAAGAACAAATTCATCATAACCTGTTCTTGGATCAATTAACTTTGTCTTGTCATTTTCGATAATCCAAAGGGGGTCATTGTTTCCGAATGTCTCAAATGAGTTATTTCGACGTAATTTTGCATTTTTTTCCCAGATGATTTGACCCTCTTTTACAGCCCGGATTGTTCTTTCACCAATATTTTTGAATGTAATGTATATTGGCTCACTATCTATAACAACATAGATTACCGGATCGAGCTTCTTGGATACGATAGAACCATCAAATATATGAAATATGTAGATCAGTTCTTCAGAATCTCCACCGCTTGTGGTAAACATAACCCTATCATCAAATAGAAATATACCACTCCCTGCACTATCTGGTATATCGCCTGCAAATATCAGCTTAAATGTCTCAAGGTCTCTGACATGATATTTTGTCTTGTCTGGAGAGATGAATAGCTCAATCGGTTTGGTTGAGAGGTTGTAGGCGGTAGCGTAGGAATACGTTGAATTAGTGATATCTTGTTTTTCCAATCCAACTGTAACAAATGAAAACGGTGTTACAATAACAATGACGGTTGCGATGACGACACCTTGCAAGTATCTTCTCCAAGTTCCCATATGTTTACCTCTCTTTATTCTTTATGGCCACGGGTGACAAACAGAGTCCTCACCTGGATTCAAATCACAATTAGACGCTGCTCCGACATTCAAATCAGAACAATGTCCATTTGTACACTCTCGATCAGGATTTGTGCTATCACTACATGAATTCTCATCAGTACACAATTTTACATTTGAGCATTTATCATCATAGCATCCACCCCTATCAGCACAATTCTTTTGGTTTACACATTCATTGTCGGTACATTTATTTATGTCAAAATCTTCTGCATAATCAACACAATTATTTGCGTTTATGCAAGTTGCATCAGTACAATAAGAACAATCGTTTGCTTTATCCAAACAAACACTATCATCATTGTTACAAGAATCTAGTGGCCACTTACATCTATTGTTTGTATCCGAACAACTCTGTGTTCCACCGCCATCAACACAATCATGGACTTCTACACAAGAGCTATCTTCACAGAATGGTTCATTTGTGCAACCGCGCTGGCCATCTCCCTCTGAATGTCCACAATTCCAATTTCTACAACCATCATCTAGACATTTATTGCCTTCTCCATCACCACCATTGGTACAATTATTTTTGATAATATTATAATTTGCACAAGGGGCATCACTGCACCCATATGTATCAATACATCCTTCGTTGTTTATACAGGCATTATCAATACACATCTGATCGTCTGCACAGGAACCTTCATTCTCATTGTAGCACAGCTCATCTGTCGCGTCACCATACATATCATTACAAGCGTTACTGGCAGAATTTTTACACATTAAATCCGTACATTCAATCTGTGTGCCGCCGTCTGTACAGCTATTAGCAGCGGTATTTGTACACGTTGTATCAAGACACCCTCCTAAAGACAGTGTACCTGTGTCAGAACATCCGGAAGCATTTGTACACAAACAATCACTACAATTATCATCAGGACAGTTAGTCGAATTGCTGCATGATGAGTCATAGCACTTTACATCTGGTAGTCCACTGTCGCTACAATCGGTATTTACACAGCCATAATCGGTACAATGTTCTCCGGTCGTTGATGCGTCAGAGCATTCAGTCTCGTTCAAACATGATTGGTCTGTACACACTCATAGGATGTTTTAGTATTGTCTGAACAGTCAGCATTATTCTCACAATAAGAATCAAGACATTGCTCATCAAGACAGACATCATTTAAACATGTTGAAGTATCTGTACAGGTATTGTTATCAGGTTCTCCTATGTCACTACAATCTTTGTTGTGACAATTCTGAACATCTGTGCATGTGTTTGCATCATCTTGGCAATCATTATTATTGGTGCATTCATCATCAAAACAGCCAGAGTTTATACAATAACTCGAATTGGAACACCTTTCATCCGAACAGTCTGAGTCGGAACAATTATAGGTATTGCTACAATCCGTGTCATCACATCTAAGGTCTTGACACTGCATCTCGTTACCACAACGTTCATCGGAACAGCGCTGCTCAGGAACGGTTCTATCACCACAGCGCATCTCATCTGTAGCACCATCTCTATGGCAAACGATTTCTGTACCAATATCACCACATAACCCCCCATCTATACAGTTTGGAGAAAAAACACACATATGGATATCGCCTGGATCGTTTAGACTCTCTACATTGTCGAATGCAGTATTCTGCTCAGATTGATAAAATAAAAGGGTCTTGACTACCTAACTACACTTCAAAGTGTAAAGGAGTCAGGCTGTCAGAAGCAAAAACAAGTACGCAAAGCATTCACGAATTAGTGAGTACATTTTCAGGAAAATAGTGAAGTGTTTTTCAATGGATTTGGACGCAACAAAAACAGCAGAACTGTGCAATGTAAACAGAAACACAGCAAACAGGCATTTCAACATGTTCAGAGTAAGAATAGCCAGACTTTGTGAGGACAAGTCACCTTTCAAAGGGATTGTAGAGGCTGACGAAAGCTATTTTGGAGCAAAGAGAGTTAAGGGCAAGAGAGGAAGAGGGGCTAGAGGAAAGACCAAGGTGTTTGGTATCCTCAAAAGAGAGGATGGAAAGGTCTATACAGAGATAATCCCAGACTGCACCAGAAGGACACTTCAGAAAATAATTGCAGGCAAGGTTGACATACAGTCTGTCATAAACACAGACGGATGGCATGCTTATGATGGACTGGTTGACATCGGTTACAGCAAGCATCACAGAGTCATTCATGGAAAAGATGAGTTTGCCAGAGGAGCCAATCACATCAATGGCATCGAATCTTTCTGGAGTTATGCCAAAAGAAGGCTTCAGAAGTTCCAAGGTGTGAGTTCTTCTACGTTTTATTTGCACTTGAAGGAGACTGAGTACAGATTCAATTTGAGAAAACAGGATATGTATGCTATTCTACTGAGAGAGTTTAGAGAGAGGCCGTTTATCTAGTCTAGACCCAAATTTATTATTGTTGATAGCCCTTTTTTCTATACCCCTTCTCCTTGCAAACCTCAAATCTGGATAGTTACACCTACTCCTAAATCCATTCTCAAGGCCTGACATGATGGAAGCTATGATGTAGTTTTGTTGATTATGTGTTAGACATGTGAAGTCCACTCCAAGCTCTCTTGATTCGTTGATTACCCAGTCTTTTATATCTTCTGGTTGATTATTAATATTTCCGTAGTTAATTGCAGATTTGTTGGTTTGTGTACTGCTTTCTATTGACCTGTTGTTGACATTGTCACCGTTCATAGCACTCCCTCTTTCGTAATACTCTCTAACATGTTTTTAAGTTGACCTCTTGCCACATCTTGCATTCTTGAGACTAGATGTGTGAGGTTCTCTTTGTCCTTTTCTTCCATGTTGTAGTGGTATCTGTCTAGGGTGTTCTCTGGGTTGGCAAAGACATTTGACCGAAATATTGGGTCACCTGCCTGTCACGCATTTAAGGCAGTTCATGGAATCTTACACGTTTCTACTCACTCAGTTCCAGCTCATACAGCAACAACCCTGTATCAACCTGCAAAAAATATGAGTATTTTGTTGGACCTTCATGGTTGTTGAATGAGTAGAAAAGTTCTATATATGCACCATCTTCGGTTAGCTTCACATTCTTAAGGTAGTTTGTGCATATTGTGGATGATTTGACTGAATAGACTGGTTCTGAAACACCTGGTTTATAGAGCTCGATATAGTATCCGTCTTCTCTGTACACATCAATTACTACCACTCCATAACGAGTTGGCACAACACATTCCTTGCTCACATAGCCATCGAAACTGTAGCTATATGGTTCTTGCTTGTCGTGTTTGAGGTCATAAACCTTTACCTCACAATTTGGCAGATTCTTGTTGTGTTTGTCGTGGAAATAGATGTAATAACCAAGCCCCTCATACTCGACATAGTTCCATATTGGGTTACGGTTTATCTGCCAGAGCATGCGATCTTTTGATATATCGTAGCAAAGGTATTGATACCTTGTTTGAAAAAAGACCAGGTCGTCTTTGATATATCCTTGTGATGTTCCACCGTCACCAACTCCTGATGCCTTTATTCTCGCTTTCGTGATGCCGTTTTTGATATCGATTATCTGAAGCTCATCCAGGTCTCCTCTGATAAACAGAAGATACTTATCAGAAACATCGGCAATTCTTTTTTGTATGAGTGTCCCTGATGGCAGTTCGTTGTTAATAAGATGCACACCCTCAAGGAGTATATCGTTGTCCAACGCTACACCCTCGTCTGGAGTGACTACCTTGACGTTTATTGTCAATGAACCTGGTTCATATGTCTCGAAGTCGGGGGTAGCGATGCAGAGTTTGTCGTCTATGATGGTTCGTTTGATGCCTCTATGGTTGTAGGCATAAAGACCCTTCAGAGTATAAAAAACTTCAAAAGTTTTATTGTCGATATAGCAAAATTCGATTTTCTTATATGGTGCAATTTCTGGGGAGTCATATCGAATTTCTGTAATCTGGTTACTGGTCATACTAATAGAGGCATTATCCCCTGGCATGTCTATTGATTTACGTTTTTCACCTGTTTTTGTGTTGTGTATATCGAACTTATTCCCTCTGATAATCCAGAAATAATTATCATTGAATCCTTGAACTTGCATCGGTGTAAGATCTTCAATCTTCCAGATTATTTCATTATCTTGCAAGGCACACAATGAATATTTTATTGGCCACTTGGTCTTATCAGAAACATCTTGTAACTCGAAATAGATATAGATAGGGTCGTTGCTATATATAATATGGGCGAATATATCTTCACCGAAATCAAATTCATTACTGTTGAAATCTACAAATCTATAATTTTTATAATCGGTTCCTGTATCTTCTTTTTTCATATATTCAGCGATTAATAATCCAAAATCATACAGAACTGTTTCCAAGCTTGCTAGTTCACCCTCTATTGAGCAATCAAATAGAGTTCTGAAATTAACCATATCTCTAACTTGCAATATGCCTTCATCATATACTGCATATGCTTCAATTGGTTTTGTTGCCTTGGAATTGCTTAAAACATAGCCAGCGTAGTAATCAGAATACTTGTGTGGTATGGGCTTGATATCTGCAAACGTAGAATTGCCATTACTAGCTATGACAACTAAGCATAATGCTGCAAGTAATTGCGTAAGTCTTTTTCTAAATGTCATCTCGACCTCCATTCTTTCTTTGTCACAATTACGGGAATATCGTGCATTGATGCTGATCGTGTTCTCCTCCAATTTGTTGATCACACGATTTTCCTTCCCCAAGATTTAGGTCCACACAATCATAGTTCGTACATTCTCTTCCTTCTTGCGCATTATCAGTACATCCAGACTCATCAGTACATAATTTATTGTTTTGACACTTATCATCGTAGCAATTATTGTAGTCTCCACAATTTGTGCTATTTGTACATTCATTATCGATACATTTATTTTGGTGTAAGATAGAACCTCTATCAACACAATTGTTTGAATTTAGACACTTATAATCTGTACAGCCACCAGAACTAATAGCAATATCGATACAAGCTTTCATGTTTTCATTTTGCGGGCATGATCGACCATCGTTTATGCAACCCGATTCATAGTCGTCGCAATCTTGATCAACTGAGCAAGAACCAGCTGAATCTGCTGGATTACACATTGTGTTTAGACAGGTTTCATAAGTACAAGAGTCAGAGTTGCAATATTGTGGTCCTTCACCACCGTTTCTGCACACATCATCCATACATGTACTACCATTGATACATTCAATATTATAACATGAACCATCAATACACCCAGTTCCATTAGTACTTCCATCAGTACACCTATAACCCGTCTGAGGGTTGTTAATGCATGATGTATCGACGCAAAGATTGGTACTATCAGTGCATGCGGGTGTTCCTTGTCCTGTGCCACCCGAATTATAGCACAATCCATCTAAACAGCCTCCGGTTGACCCAGGAACTGTGTCAGTACATTGAGTGCTATTCCTACATATACTATCAGTACAGATGGCATCATCCAAACAGCCACTTGTTCCGCTATTAGTATTTGTACAAGAGTCATCATTACACCTCTGATTATCGCTACAACCATCGTCCTCACATTCAGTATCAGTACAAGCTGTATTTGTGCATAGACTAGAATTTTGACATTTATCGTCTAAGCATTCTCGTGTTAACTCCCCCGTGTCTGAGCAAGTGTTGTTTGAACATTCATCATCAACACATCTTAAGGTTGATCCGAGATTATCACTGCAAATGTTGTTTAAACAGTGATTATCCGTGCAATGTCCATGTGATGACTGATTATCAATACAAGTGGCTTCATTTTGGCAATCACAATCACTGCATCTATTGTCTGTACACTGAACCACGTTGTAACATGTATTTGTATCGCTACATGCATTATCAGGCGCTTGGGCGATATCAGTACAGTACTCTTTTGAACACATTGAATCAGAGCAATCATTTGAAGTATCAGTGCAATCGCCTTTGTTCTTGCAGTAAAAGTCACTACAGTTTTCACCATCTTGGCAGTTTGTATTGGTACATTGTTCATCATCACAATCAGAATCATTGCAAAATCCATGATTGAAACTTCCATCATCAAGACAATATGCATCTGTACACAAAGTCCCATTACCACATGGTGAGTCAATACACTTATTTTGTAAATTTGGGGCTATATCAGAACAATGACCTTCAGCAGTATCTGTACAACAAGATCTCTCGGTATTACAAAGGTACGCACTCTGATCTCCACATCCGGTATCATCAAGTTCATCGCTTTCGCCGTTAACATCTATTTTTTTTGAATAATCCTCGTTGTCTATATCAACAGGCTCATTATGCATCTTTCCCCGTGTCTGCTCTATTCCTCTTCTTTTAGCAAACCTAAGGTCAGGATAGTTGCACCTACTTCTAAATCCATTCTCAAGTCCTGACATGATGGAGGCTATGATGAAGTTTTGTTGGTTCCTGGTTAGGCATGTAAAGTCCACTCCCAGCTCTCTTGATTCACAAATTACCCAGTCTCTGATGTCTTCTGGTTGATTATTGATGTTGTTGTTCATTGCACTCCCTCCTTTGTAATACTCCCTGGTATTATTCATGGTCGATCAATAGACAGAAATCCTGTTGGAATATGCAAGAACCAGACAATATCTTTCATATAAGTTTCATCACTTGTGGTTGAAAGCCTCAAATAGTCAGGATTATCCATCCTCTCCCAGCCATCTATCCATCTTTCTTGAATGTAGTTTGAATATACTGGTTTATCGACTCCAGGCTTCAACAGCCTGATTTCGTGAAAGGAGCAATATTTTGAGTTAGGAACGATAATAAGTCCATACTTTGTGGGAATGAATTCAACTCCTCCTTGTGAATCTGAGACATCAAACTCATATGGCTCAAAGCAGTCAAACTTTTTGTCTTTTATTTTTATCACATCCTCAACTCTAATGTATTCGAGTCCGTCAAATTCAGCAATCTTATCCTGAGAGTTGGTGAGATGGTGTTTCCACAGAGTGCTGAAACTCTTTGTATCAAGTGCTTCAACCAGTTCTGATGTGGCGATAATCAACACATTTTCTGAAAACCTGACCGCAGGAGAAATAATTTTTTCATCCGGTTCCCAGATAATGGAGTTAGTTCTCGCATCTTTGATGATAAACCTGTTCCTTGTGGGTATGACATAACAAAGAATATGCTCCTTGGCATTTGCTAAAAAGGTGTATCCTTTGGTATACGGAGCGGGGAAATTCACCTTGTACTGCGCTTCAAGTCCATCATTCTTACCAACAACCGAAACTGTATGTATTACTTCATCCCATACCCCATCAGGTTTTGCTCCAGAGATAATCGTTGCTTTATCACCATAAACATAGCATTTGAAATATTCATCTTTTTCTTCTTCCAGTATGTACTCAAAGGTTTCTAAATTTAGGACTTTTATTGTTTTCTTGGAGTTACCAGAATCTATCGTCACAAATATTGCTATGTTACCGTTTGTAGTCAGGTTGGATATTTCGTACCCACTTATTTCAAAACACACCGTTCCATCTCTTGGGTCAATAGTTTGACATCCTGGTTTTTCTCCGTCAAAAATCCAGATGTAGTCACGATAAAAGTCGTTCGTTTGTAATCCTTGTGTCCCTCTCTCCAGACTCCAAGAAAGTTTTGAATCAGCTGGAAACTTATATTCCCAGACTATTTCATCATCTACCTTTCTCCATATTTTTGAATCTCCCTTATCGTGTTCTTCGCAAATCTGTATTATCTCATCATCAAAGAAAAGAAGCTTTTCTCCATCTTCTGGGTAAAGGGTATGTTTGCTGCCATACCTGTCCTCGAGATACATCGTATTGACTCTTTCACTGTCATCAATACTAACTGAATATACGTATCTGTTTAGAATTTGAGGTTCTACATCCAAACATTCATGTTCGTAGACACTTATGAGTCTTCCACTCTCAACATCTCTGAATTGAGATTTGCCACAATTTGGTGAGATCATGTGAAAAAAACCATCTTGTGAAACTGATTTGAAAAAGTATGGATAGCCCAGACATGGACTATCGTCAGTTCGACTCTTCACATCTCCACAAATTACGGAAGAAACAATGACTGCTATCAAGAATATAAACATACACTTTTTCATCTCAGTTGTGTCCTTTTTATTATCTATAGTCATCATCAGGCGGATCACATACGTGGTCAATACAGCTTTCTGCTGAATGATCCTGCATATGTGGACAAGATTGTCTATCAGCATCGAAAGGAGCTTGCCTTTCCCCTACTTCAAGACAATTTACATCTCTGCAGTTATTCAAATCAGTTGAGCACTTATCATTTTCCGGGGCTATATTAACACACCTGTAGTCAACACATCCATCATCAAGACAATGCACTTCGTTTATGCACAGTCCAGAGGATTGTGTGCCACTATTTTCACATTGTATATCTTGACAAAATCCTTGCTGGTCAAAACAAGTTGCGGAATCAGAAATTGAGCATTCATTATCTATACATCCAGTTGCTGTCATAGGGTCAGATTTATCAGCACAATCTTTTGTATTGCCGCAATGACTATCAGTGCAAGCTGGCATATCTACGCAATGCGTGTCTATTGTTTGTCCACACGATCCCGAGTTGTCTATTTCACATAGATTTATGCATTCACTCCCACTATAAAAAACTTGATCATCAGTTGTTATTCTCGATATACTCTTGTTATTTCTTAAAATATCTGAACAAAAATTAAAAATGTCTTTATTTATCCTGTTTTTATCAATACCTCTTTTTCTTGCAAATCTCAGATCAGGATAATTACAAACCGATCTGAATCCATTCTCTAATCCAATCACTATTCGAGTGATAATCTCTTTCCGTTGTTGACTTGTCAAAGCATAGAAATCACATCCTAATTTCATTGTCTCTTCTATAATCCATGATTGTATGTTTTTCATTTATTCCTCCGGACTGTTTAACGGGTCAAATGAACATGAATGATCCTTACAATTTACGCCTGCATCATCGTGACAATCGATGTAATTTGCACAAGATGTATCTGTACAATATTAATTATCTACACACCCATTGTCTCCAGTTCCACCTGGCTTACCAGCATTTATGCAACCAATATCGCCACATGAACCACTATCATCAGTACACCAAGTATCAATACAAACTCTTCCATTAGAGCACAGATCATCACCGCAAGCGACTGATGCACCATCAGCACTTAAATCACTGCAATTCCTGTTGCAACACTTATCATCTCTACATGCATCATTGTCAATACATTTTTCACCAAAATCATTTCTATTATCACAGTGTTTATCAGAACAGCCATCATTATCAACACAATCGTTAAATTTATCATTATTCAAGCATGCTTCTTGATCAACACAGTTATTGTTATCTACACATCCGCCCCCTGTCAGTCCAATTTTTGAGGCTGTATTACTGCATGCAGTGTCTGTGCAATTATCAGAATCAGTACACCATTGGGCAGTGTTACTACATTCATATGAATCAGAACAATCATTTGTATCAGTGCACGTTGAAGGAGTACCCCAACCCTTATTTGAGCATGAGTTATCATGACATTCACCGCTATCACTGCAATCTTTTAGATTCGAGCAATCGTTATCATGGCATGAGTATCCTTCTCCACTCTCGTTTGTACACCCCCCCGTACTGTTGTTTGTACACTCATTATTAATACATTCTTGCTGACCATTTGTACATCCAGTGGGATCTTCGTTTGTACAAGGATCTCCACAACCTGAATCATCACCGCAATCAGATGCACTATAAACAATTTGTTCTTTATTTATAGGAATCAGATTCTCACTAAATGCCTTATTCACAAACCTTTTATCATCCTCTTTGTTTGAGTCTATCCCTCTCCTCCTTGCAAACATCATGAGTTCTTCAAGTCGTGTGAGTCTTGAGTGGTAACTGACCTCTACATCAGCAGCTATACTGTGTATCTTTGATGATTCACTGGTCTTATATACCTTCAGGGACTCTTCTCTGAAGGGTTTGGAGTGTTCACACTCGGAACATCTACCGGATGTGCATTTTAGGCAGTTCATGGAATGCCTCTTGTATTATCAACGTATTTTAAAGTTGTGCTCAGTCTAGTTTTCATATGTGTACAATCCCGTGCTAATATCGAATAACACATCCCTTTTACTTTCATCCGTATGATCAAGATATAGGATAATATGCTTTTTATCCTCATTAAACTCATACTCAATTATTTTGACGCCGAAATCGAGTTCATATACAAGAATATTCCCCGGCCTGTACAAACTTATTCGTCTATTGTCAATAAACAATATACCCCATTTTGTAGGATTCATATTGTTTATTGAATAAAAACTAGGGCATATGTTGTATTCGTAAGGTTCAAAGGTCAGATCTTTTTTGTTGACGACCTTTATTCTCGCTGCTGTAGACGTTTCACTTGAATCTCCAGTGTTTTTATAGCAATTGCATTTATAGTCGTAACCTAGAAAGTATTGTTCTTCAGATTCAATTACTTTTACTTTGAACGGATCAATTACATCAAGTTGCCAAACCAAGCTGAAATCTTCTGAGTCAAGTGCAAAAAGACTATAGTCATCTTGACAAACTATTAGATTACCGTATGCATAGCATTCTTTAATGATCATTGGATGGGAGTATAACCGTTGATTAGATAAATAATTATAAAACCTTGTTTCATCCTTTTGTACTAATATCGCAATGCTGTTCGTAAGTATTCTACAATTATCGTAGAACACATTTTGTATTTGTGGTTCAAAAATATATTCACTAAGTATCTCACCAGTTGTGCTAAGTTCAGTGATTTTTATTGGCTCTGTTTTACTGTATGAGTATAGACAATTTTGAGAGATTGACGCAGTTATTATTCTGTCACCTAGCAAGGATACTGAGACACACGAGTTGACTGACTCATAAACAATATTGCCTGTACACTTATCGATTATGCTTGTAATAATTTCATCATCTTCCGTATGCTCAAGTACAGCTAAATTAGAATATGTGGAACTTTGAATCATTCTGATTCTTTGACTTAAAGGTCTTGTGTACTCCACAGTTCCAGTTTGAGCATCTAGCATCGCAGTAGATATTTTTGGATCGTCATTTGACTGATAGTAGTCAGAGATAAATATTACTTCTGAGTTAGTTTCATCATTGTTTAGAAAGTCGTATTTGTGGTTATCTGGTGCTTGGATATCCCATATAACGCCATCGGCATCTTCAGCATAGATTTGGGATACAATAGTTGCTTCCTCTGGATTCTTTTCGATTATATTTGTCTCTATCACAACTCTTATGATCTGGTTATTAACTATCTTGAGTCTGTAGTCGTAACTTCTTGTTCCCATTCTGCTTTTAATTGTCTTTAAAAGGATCTCATTCACACTTCCATCCAAGTTAATTACCCTAAATCTATCAATCTCTTCATCATTATTCATTATCTTTTTGTAAGTACAAAAAGCGTTTCTCTCGTATGTTACCATGTATTCACTGTCATCTAAAACAAACACATATTCTATGAGACCAGTCAAACAGTTTCGTATATGTATACTGTTTCCAACTTGGAAATATAGATATGGTAATGAATGCGGCATACTGTACGTCTTAGGGTTGAAGATTGTTGTTTTTTCTAGCTGCTTTATTGCATCATTAGATTCAATATACCCCATAGTGCCATTAGCAGTCAGCAAAGAAACACATATAACAAAAACTGCGAGTTTTTGTTTAACACATTCCATCTGTACACCCCACTGTATCATTCTTTGTATAATCTTCACAATATCCAGAATCCATACAATCGCCTGTGTCTTCACAACTACCAGCATCAACACAAGTTCCGGAATCTGTGCAATCTTTATCAGAACAATTATCTGTATCTAGACAAAAATTAGTATTCGAACACTTATTATCAAAACATCCAGAATCATCGAGGCATTCTGAGCTATCTCCGTCATTGTTACACTCGTCATCCGTACAGCTAGTCGTTGCTTCTTGGTCGATACATATCTCTTCATTTACACATGTACCCTCATTAACACAATCATTTGAATCAATACATGTGGATGAGTCTGTACAACTACCACTAGACGGATAGTCAGGACATGTGTATTGGTGACAACTTGGATCTGTGCATTGACCAGGATCGTCAGCACATGAATCACCCGATGATCCTTGGTTTGTGCATGGACCATCTGTACATCTTGTTCCTATCCCAGTATCCCCGCAACCTTTGTAGGCTGCGTTAATACAAGTGTTATCGTAGCAGTAGTGTTCTGTTCCAGCATCATCCGCACAAGATGTATTGAAACATGATCCGTCAGTACAATCTGTATCTTTACAAGCCCCTCCTTCTGCTCGTGTTATTCCTGAATTGATGCATCTACTGTCAATACAATACAATAAAGAGTTATCCTTTGTGCCGGTATCTGTACAACCTCTGTCATTGTGACACGAGTTATCTCTACATGCTGGGTTCTCGTCTGAACACACACCACTTGGGCTATATTTATTTTCACACATACTATCAGTACATGTGTTTTCTATTGTTTCGCCTCCCTGGTCGCTACACATTCTTTCATTTGTACATTTTTCATCTTTACAATTATTAATGTCTGCACATGTATATTCATTTGTACAATTATTATCCACACATTCTTGATTAGCTCCATCAGAACAAGTTGTAAAAATTTCATTTACACAATTGTTATCACAAGTTTTTCCATCATTCTCACTGCAATCATCATCAACTATTGGTGGACATTCACCATCTGTCTGGCATCCATTGGTGTCACATGTTCCATCAACCTGACATCCGTTGGAATCACAAGGATCAATGGGTGGGCATGCATCAGCACATGGAGGAGGTGTGTCGGTTAATGTCATTTCGCTTTGCATACCCTCTAATTTAAGATTCTTTCCTATCCCCCTCCTCCTTGCAAACCTCAAATCGGGATAGTTGCACCTGCTTCTGAAGCCATTCTCAAGTCCTAACATGATGGAGGCTATGATGAAGTTTTGTTGGTTATGAGTTAGACATGTGAAGTCCACTCCAAGCTCTCTTGATTCGTTGATTACCCAGTCTTTTATGTCTTCTGGATGATTATTGATGTTGTTGTTCATTGCACTCCCTCCTTTGTAATACTCTCTAACATGTTTTTAAGTTGACCTCTTGCTACATCCTGCATTCTTGAGACTAGATGTGTGAGGTTCTCTTTGTCCTTTTCTTCCATGTTGTAGTGGTATCTGTCTAGGGTGTTCTCTGGGTTGGCAAAGACATTTGACCTGAAGATTGGGTCACCTGCTGATCTGTTTATGACCTCTTGGTAGTTGATTGGAACTGTGTCACCAATGTCAATTCCCTCTTCCTTCATCTTCTTCATCATCATGAGACAATTATTCATGACCAGTTTATCCCCTCGAAGGGATGGAATGGGACAAGGCCAACAGATTGAGCCAAGAAACTTGCACTGATTGCAAGGAACGTAGTTCTTTAGTGCATCTGGTTTGAAGAAGGCTGATAGAAGACCATTATAGAGAGGTGAGTCGAGTATTGCCTTTGCTCCACCTTTATCAATGACAGACCTTCTTGGTACATCAATCTTCCTGCCATTTTTTGATCTGAAGAACTCTGTAAGCTCCTGGCAAGGGAAAAGTGAACCATCTGGTTGCATGAACGTCTTGGTTGTAAGAGCATTACACCCACCAGGTGTTATTGGGAACTGTGTCCCATATTTTCTGTTGAAGTATTCAGCTGCAAGAGGTGAACCAAGACCCATCTGAACATGTTGTGGGTGACCTTTTGAAATAATTTGAGCAAGGTTCTCAGCAAGGTCAAATGTCTCTCTGTCGTTGAAATACAGCTTATCAAGGTTCCCAGCTGCTCTTCCCTTCTGTCTAAGTGGGGTGAATATGACAGAGTCACACCCTATCTCATGAGCCACATCCATTAGCTTTACCATCTCATGAGCATTGGACTTTGTGACAACTGAGCAAATGATTTGTCTTATATACCTCTTTCTCCTCTTTCTCTCTTGGTCAAGTTTCTTCATTGTTTCGGTAACTTTTTTGAAGACACCCTCTCCTCGTATTGGATCGTTTGTTTCAGGCGACCCACCATCAAGAGAGAATGTGAGAAGATAGAGGTTTGAGTTGAAGATACGCTCCATCACTTCATCTGTGATGAGTGTTCCATTTGTATTGATGGAACTCACAATTCCAAGCTTTGCTCCATAGTCTACAATGTCCATCATGTCTGGCCTAAAGAATGGTTCACCACCCAGGTAGTGGATCCTTTCAATACCAGCTTCAGCGAGACTATCAAGAGCTTTAAATACCTCTTTAGTTGTTAAGTCTCTGATAGCTTCATGCTCATTGGAACCCTCATAGAATGATGTTGACCTACAATGAGCACACCTTAGGTTACACTTTCTTGTAATATCATACTGTGTAAACCTATGACGATTAGACAGATGTGGTAACATATACCCTCCTTATTGATAAAAGAAATCCCACTACATTGCGCCTACAGACATATTTTAAACAACTCCTACAAAGGATATACGCAAATGAATTGATTCTAGCGTTAACATGATATTGCGTATATGAATATATTATGAAATATGCAATCATTCATTGAGAGAATAAACTCTGAAGATTGTTCATATCTGACAAAACTAGAATACAACAAGTAATGATTATTACACAAATACCAACGCAAAATAAACAGACTGCACAATCAGCAATGGATAAAACAGTCACAGATATTTACGTGCAGTCTATTCTTAATAATTTCTATTCCAATGGTTTGTGACAGAACCACCAATCAAAACATTCAAGGGTTTTGTCATTCAATCTTTCTTCTCTTTTTTTCATGTCGGTTGCTGGAGGTAATAATAAGAAACTGAATATCAACCCCTAATTTCTCGTGAATCCATTCTACCCACTTGATGTGAGAATAAACTGATCACCAGGCATTCAGATGAGCTCACACCCAAACTTTTGAAATTCATCATATCTTTTTTGAAATGCCACAAATTCTGTCGTGCAAACCGGTGTAAAATCAGCAGGATGACTGAACAGCACAAACCACTTACCTTTGTAATCCTCTGGGATGTTCTTTCGTCAATGTGTTATTGAACCTTCATACTCGAAAAAATGTCACCAAGTAGTGGATACTAAGCCTTTTCTCCCCCATTTTATGACTCCTTTCCCCTGGTGTTTTATTATGGCGCTCGTTGTTAATCCTCAAGCGTCACTTGTTTTTTGATTTTCATCCGGACTAGCTGTAACTTTTCTGATATAACACTCGATTGCCTCATGAAGCTTTTCTCCTTCGGCAAGATGAACGTCAATCCCAGCCCCATCAAGTGATGCCTTTGGTCTATAACCAATTCTTTTTACTAAAATAGCATCAACACCAATACGTTTCAGCTCAACAGTGATGTCATCACAGGTTTCATGTTCGATTCTCTGATGAATTGTGCTGATTACCTGGTTATCCCTGATACTCACAATTGCGAAAAATGCGGCCTTGCCAAATCGCATTGAAATATCTGGATTGTCTCCATTGGATTCTACAGGAACGGCAATTGTCGCAGCGACAATTCCTCCATCCTCACTGATTCTCTGAGCTGTGTACCGATTGTCTCTCACATGAATCCTGTACCCATCGGTGATCGCCTCATAAACCTTCCTTAGGCAACTATCGAGTATCCTGCCATAGGTGGTGCGAGAGATACCCATTTTCTCGGCAGCATCTTTTTGCAGTAGACCCATTGATTTCAAGCGAAGGGCCTCATACTCGTCTACGTCAATGTAGGTGTTCTTACACCTTTCATGAGCGCATTTCCCACGCTGTTCTGGAATGCTCTTCCTCTCGACAAACCTGTTCAGTTTTGGTCTCGGCATAATTCGTTATTATCTACGGATTGGTCGCCCACATCAAATGAAGAAGCGCTCTCTGAAACAGGTTATTCCGAAAGGTGCTTTTCCCATATATAATCCCACATCTTCTTGATATCTTGTCCAAGCTGCGAATCAGTGTCGACAGGGGTTAAGCCCATGGACTGAAGTTTTGTTACAACGGCATCATACTTGAGCCTGCCAACAACCTCAGCACCAAGAGCTTTAGCTTTGTCAGCGATTCGTCTTGTCATAGGATTGTTAATATCATGCTTATTTATACAGACGAGTGTTTTGATGCCAAATGATTTTGAAAGTTTGATGGCTCTTGTCATGTCATGCTCCCCGGACAGAGTTGGTTCAGTCACAACAAGGGCACAGTTAGCGCCAGAAAGAGCGGCTATAACAGGGCAACCTATTCCAGGAGGGCCGTCTGTAATAATCACCTTTGCCTCTTTTTTCTGGGCCACCAGTCTTCCACCCTTTTTTACCTGGGAAACAAGTTTTCCGGAGTTTTCAGCACCAACATCAAGTTGGGCATGGATCATCATTCCATTTGGTGTTTCGGAAATCATCCACTTACCGGATATACCCTCTCGCATTTCAATTGCGTCATATGGGCAGACAAATGAGCAAAGAGAACAACCTTCGCACCTATACTCGTTGATGCTGTAGTGTGCCGTTCCGTCCGCCATGTTTCTTATATCGATTGCCTCAAATGAACAGTTTTTGAAACACACCCCACATCCGATACACTTGTCCTGGTTGATATGTGCCTTTTTTCCACCATAGAAATCGAATAAATCGTTGATTTTTGGCTTTAAGAGTATATGCAAGTCTGGTGCATCAACATCACAATCGAGAATAACCGGATTGGGTGCCAATCTCGAGAAGGATGCTGATAAGCTGGTTTTGCCAGTGCCACCCTTACCGCTTATTATTACGAGTTCTTTCATGAGTTTACCAAATCTTTCAAACTGTCATCGATTGGATTCGAGACGATATCGATTATCTTGTGGTAAGCCTTTCTAAATTCAGCTTTCATCCCTTCATCATAATCAACCTGTAGGATTCCTTTCGAGTAGGCCCTTGCGACTTTGATATCGTCTGGAATCCTCATTATGACATCTATATTCTCTTGCTTGCAGTACTCATCTATCTCATAATCACCCAATCCATATCGATTGATAAGTATTGCAAATGGTTTCTCCAGATTTCTGACAAGATCGACAGAGAGTTTAATGTCGTATAATCCAAACTTGGAGCAGTCAGTGACAAGCAATACAAAATCTGCGTCCAACATTGACTCTACAGCGTTGCAGGATGTTCCAGGGGGTGAGTCGAATATCACAACTTTGTCGTTTCTCGACCTTTCCTTTACGCTTGTGATTACCGCAGGCGACATGGTGCTCCCTATTGCGAGTCTTCCAGACACTAGCTTAAGGTTTTTACTCTCTCGAATCTCTATATCACCAATTTTCCTTGCCTTTGTGGTAATAGCATCGTGTGGACAAACAATACTACACCCACCACAACTGTGACAGAGATTCTTGTTGAGTAATATATCTCCTTTGATTGAGATGAGAGCGCCGAATTGACAGAATTCACTGCATTTACTACATTTTTTGCACAGAGATTTATCAATATCTGGAATGGTGTTTGTAACGGCTAGCTTTTCACCATTTTTCTCCTTGAAGAACAAATGGACATTCGGCTCTTCAACATCACAATCAACCAGGGTGACTCTCTCCGAGTCGATTGACTTTGCCAGATTACATGAAACTGTGGTCTTGCCAGTCCCCCCTTTGCCTGAGGCGACGGCAATCCTAATTCGACCATCATTTGAGCTACTCATAACCGATAGTTATTTCTCAACCAGTTACAGCATCTTTGGCTTGTTCGAGTGTTTCTGCATCTGTCAGAACAACTTTGATGCTCGAGAGTTCAAGCACCTCTTTTGCCTTTGGTCCACAATTTTTGGCAACAACATGAGTTACACCGTCATTTGCAATCATCTCAGCGGTTTTAATACCGGCTCCGCTTGGCATTTTTGTGTTGTGTGTGTTATCGATTAATCTGTGGCTATCATTTTCTGTGTTCAGAATCAGGAACTTTGGAGCTCTACCAAAGTGCTCGCAAAGATTTGAATTCATGGAATCGCCTTCTGTTGGGAATGCTATCTTCATTGTTCCTCCGTTTGTTGGTTTATTTGTTTTCCAGTTCAGATCGTCTCTTATCCAGACTGTCGATCTCTTCCTGAAGAACCTTTATCCTGTTGTTAATTAGTTCTTTGTCCGATAAATCTACAGATCTGCTTCCATACCATCCTGAACCGAATCCTCTGTTTGCAAGTCCTCTACCGCATGGACCCATACCTTTACCAGTTCCCTGGCCCCTTCCTCTTGGTCCTGTACCGTTATATCCGGGCATCATTTTCCTCCTTTGTAATGTGCATATGCACATAATTATAATGATGATTCTCAAAGTCAAGTCTGTAAGAATAAAAATTATCCATGGTTAGATAGTGATAACCAGCTGAAAACAAATAATAACCTAGAAAACCGATTTAAAATCTAACTTATAGGACACTAACTCCAAAACCATCCATCTGGGAAGTAATTTCAGATATGTATAAGATCAATTTATAAAAAGAGCAGCTCGGATAGTCATCTATCTTGTGAGTTTCCAGACACATCTAGAACAAACTTTTTATCTCCTTGGGTATAAAACTATAACCCATTACAAGACAATAAACACCATCACTGTGGAGTCTCTATGCATATGGCTACTCTCTCATGGTAATGCCTACGGTGTAGTTCCTTGATATTGGATGGAATCTACTGAGTCGGTTGAGATTTGTGCGCCTATCAGCCCTACTTGCTCTTGCTGTATACGTGCTTGGCATTTTTTGTGTTTTCTGTTGCTCTTTGCTCATGTATTTCCTTGTTATAGGTGTATTTTTGATACAGATTTATGTTGATGCTTGATGTTAACATTACTTTGATAAAAAGTCTGCTGCGGATCATTGTTGGGTATAAGTCTCGTATATATGACTGCAAATAGACAACTCGGAGATGCAAGATAGATTCACACATCGCCAGTATCCAATCCTTTTTGATGTTAACTTTGCATTTGTCTGGCGACTCAGCAATGTGAGAGTAGCGTGTGATTCTAAAAAACATTGATAATCAGAATTATCAATAGGCTCATCCCATCTTAGATGGTACTTACTTCTCACACCTCAAACACCAACACGAATACAACGCTCTTTCTATGCCGTAGTCTTTTTGTCTAGATTGTTTCTATTTGGGGCTCAACTAGTTCATAACCTCACATACTCTAGAAAAGAGAACCATGAAAAAGAAAAACAAATATGCGGAGAGTTCACACCTTTCTGAGGGAAAATTCAGGAGTCTATTGAAATGTTTCTCACTCGACCTCGACACACAGAAAACATCAGAAATGACGGGGATAAACAGGAACACGGTTAATAAATACTACAAACTTCCAAGACTAAGAATTATGGATATCTGCGAAAATGAATCTCTATTCCCAAAAGGTGAGTTTGAAGTTAATGAGAGTTATTTTAGACCTCGAAGAGTAAAAGGCAAGAGAGGCAGAGGAGCAGCCAAGAAAACACCAGTATTTGGAATACTTAAAAGAGGTGGAAAGGTTTACACTGAGATTGTCCCAGACTGCACTCGTGACACACTCGTAAAGATTATCAGAGGAAAAGTTGACCTGGAGTCTGTGATTCATTCCGACTCCTGGAGAAGTTATGATGGGCATGTGGATGTGACCACTAGAAGCATTTCAGAGTGAATCATGGCAACAACGAGTTTGCTCTGAAGTCCAACCACATTAACGGTATTGAGTCCTTTTGGTCGTATGCAAAACACAGACTCTCAAATACTATGGCATCGCTGAACATACGTTTCTCCTGCATTTGAAAGAGTGTGAGTACAGGTTCAATTTGGGGAATGATGACCTTTATGTTACATTGATGAAGGAGTTAAGGGAGCAACCACTAAAATAATCGAGCCAAAAGTATTTTGGTAGATTATGCTACAATAAACCACACCGGTAATGTGTCGGTACGGTTGCTGACAGCGAGTCCTATCAATTATAGAAGAGTATTGGAAATGTCATAACAACAGACTACTTGGAGTTTCGTTGGTATATAAAAACAGAAAACACCAATAGTTACTCCAGTGGAAGACTAGTTCCCCAACAAACAGTTAGGATTGCAGACAACATCTCAGGCAAGCTTAGAATAAAAGAGAATGCAGAGAATGAACTCAAACAGCTCCTGAAAGATTTCATAGAAACCAAAGTAGCAACAGTCAAAAAGGCAAAAGACTTGGCATCAAGGATGTCATCGATTGCCAAGATGATAAAAGACTCTATCTATGCAGAGCTAACAGCAGAGAATGACATTTTCTCAAACAACACAGGAGAGAACCAACTAGCCAAACAACTCGAATTCTTCAAAGATAACCTTATCACAGGGCTTGGTGAAAATGAATTTGCAGACATGTACGCTCAAACAATTTGCTATGGTCTTTTCTCGGCAAAGATTGAGCTAGGCACAAAAGAGCTTCTTTGGGAGAGCGCCTGGAAAGTAATACCTAAAACAAACCCATTCCTTAAAAAGCTCTTTAGTGAGTTTACTCAAGAACTTCCTGAGTCTGTCACAAAATCTATCGACTTGGCAGTACACCTTTTAAACAAGTCTGACCTGGAGAGTGTATTGCATGACTTTGGCAAAGGTTCAAGCAGAGACCCAGTGTTTCATTTCTATGAGACATTCCTTGGTGAATACAATCCAAAACTCAAAGAAAAGCGTGGTGTATACTACACTTCTGAGCCTGTTGTTGGCTTCATTGTCCGCTCTGTCAACGAACTTCTAAAGACCAAATTCAACATGCCAGAAGGGCTTGGAGACAGCAGTGACACAGTAGTCAAAAGAAAAACGGAGGATGGCAAAGAAGAGGAATACACAACCAAACGCCTTCACATCCTTGAGCCGATGCTTGGTATCGATGATGCTGCGCTTGCAGCCCAGACAAACGTCGACTACGAGCGAATGGTTGAGGATGCAATCGAACCTGTCACAAAAGGCACTCATCAGTGCGTGTTCCTCATGAACCCAACACTTACTCACCACGTCGAGGCGGTTTGTTCCCACAACGAGACCATGCCTCAAAAGTCAACCGACTACTTCCCAAAGGTGCAGTCAGGTCTTGTGGTGCAGTACATGCCAAATGGAGATGAGATATAGCTATCTTCTTGTTTCGATAAGGATATTGATTGATAACAAAAACCCCCGAAGCTCAATCGCTTCGGGGGTTTTCTTTTCTATTCAGAGATTTCTATTCTTCATTTGCAATAAGCTTTGCAATTTTTTAAAATGTCTCTGGCAATGAAAATAAAAATCACAACTCTTGGAATTTCAACTCGTAGAGGGAGCAAGTAAGTGGAACAAACACTGAAAATCTCAAAGAATAGCAAAGAAATAAAAAACTACTATGAGGAAATCAAAAAGCTCTATGAGATGGGGCAAAAGCACGAAGGAGCAGTTGCTCCAAAGTTCGCCAATCTTCTGGATCATTTTGGGAAGCAAGTTGGTTGGAGATTTTCTGAGCAATACAAGCTTAAGAACCTTTCCTCAATCCAACGACCAGACGGCGCGTTTACAAACGAATATGCAATGCTCGAGGGCATTTGGGAAGCCAAAGACGACAGCGACGCCCTAACAAAAGAAGTCAAAGCCAAGTTTGATGTTGGCTATCCACGGTTTAACATCATGTTCTGGCAGCCAAAAAGAATCATTGTCTACCAGAACAACAAGTGTGTGTTTGACGAGGAGATAGAGAACAACCCAGACAGTCTTGTGCAAGCGCTCAAGGTGTTTTTTGAGTACGAACGTCCACACATCCAGGAGTGGAGACAAGCGGTTGAGAAGTTCAAAGAAGAGGTGCCAAGACTCTCTGCTGGATTACTCGACAAAATCAGTGAAGCTAAGAAAACAAACAAGGAATTCATCGAGGAATTCAAGAACTTCAAACAAATATGCCAGGAGTCCATCAACCCAAACATCTCAAATGTGGCAATTGATGAAATGCTCATCCAGCACATGCTAACCCGCACAATCATCGGCAAGATTTTCAACGTGCCAGGATTTTTCCAAAAAAACGTAATAGCCAAACAGCTTGAGAAACTCAGAGAGTCGCTGTCCTCCCACGCGTTTTCAGAAGCTGAGTTTCTGGGCAAGTTGGAGTATGTCTACAAAGCAATCATTGACGCAGCGTCTGACATCACAGACTTTTCCGAAAAGCAGTCGTTCCTCAACACAGTGTATGAGAAGTTTTTCCAAGGCTGGGCAATAAAGACAGCCGACAAACTAGGTATTGTCTACACCCCACAGCCTGTGGTGGACTTTATGGTGAGATCAGTCCAGGGCATTTTGCAAAATGAGTTTGGCAAATCGCTTTCTTCTGAGAATGTTCACATCATCGACCCCTTTGTTGGGACTGGCAACTTCATCATGAGGGTGATGCAAGAAATTTATGCTGAGGGCAAGAACAAAAAAGAGAGCGTCGAGAAGCTGAGGAGCAAATACATCGGGGGCAAGGAAGGGACGGAGCTGCACTGCAACGAGATTCAGCTGATGCCATATTATATCGCCAGCTTGAACATCGAGCATGAATACTACGAAAAGGCTGGGGAGTATGTGCCGTTTGAGGGGATATGTTTTGCTGATACATTCCAGATGTTCGAGGACGAACAGTTCCTCGGCTTCATGCAGGAAGAAAACGTCAGGCGTGTCAAAAACCAACGCTCAAAAGATATTTTTGTGGTGATTTGCAACCCACCCTACAACGCCCATCAGATGAATGAGAATGATAATAACAAGAACAGGTCGTATCCTGAACTCGAAAGAGAAATAAGAGACAGCTACAGCAAAGATTCCAGGGCTACACTCAGGAATGCACTTAGTGACCCGTATGTCAAAGCCATCAAGTGGGCATCAAAGCGTATTGGCACTGAAGGTATTGTGGCAATGATAACCAATAACAGCTTTGTAGACGGGTATGCGCTAGATGGGATGAGGAAACATTTAGAGCAGGATTTTGATAAGATTTATGTGCTTGACCTGAAGGGAAACATCAGAAAAGACTCGATGAAAGATGGTATTCCACTAGGAGAAAAACACACTGTGTTTGGTTTGGCAGCGATGGTGGGTATATCGATATCATTTTTTGTGAAAAAGAAAACCCCCCCAACCCCCCTTCATAAGGGGGGCAATGATAAAACCCCCCTCTTGGAGGGGGGCAAGGGGGGTTCAGCCTCTGTCAAAGAAATCTGGTACTTCGATGTGCCTTTCCGCTCAACCCGAGAAGAGAAGTTTGAAATTCTTGAAAAAGCAAAAGACTCAGCAGGTTTGGATTGGAGAAAACTTGAACCCAATAAAAACCACACCTGGTTGACAGAGGGCATGGCAGAGGATTTTGAAAAGTATCCGATGATGGGGGATAAGGAGCAGAAGGGGAAGAAGGATTGCAAGGCAATTTTTAGATTGTTTAGCAATGGCGTAAAAACAAATAGGGATATATGGGCGATAAACTTTTCAAAATCATCTGTCTCAGAAAATATGAGATTACACACTGATACTTACAATTTTGAATTGGATAGGTACTTAAACTCTAACAATACCAAACTTAAGACGATTCAAGATGTGGATGATTTCATACAGAACGATGATAATAAAATAAAGTGGGATCTTCATCTCAAAAACTGTTTCAAATCCAAACGGAAGCATGAATATTCAAATTCAAGAATAAGGAAGCAACTTTATAGGCCGTTTACAAGAAAGTACCTCTACTACGATATGATGATGAATGCCGCTTATGTACAGTTTGGTAAAATCTTTCCTAATCCACAATCCGAAAAAGAAAACAGAGTCATATGTCTTACAGGTCAAGGTAGCGAGAAGGATTTTATGTCATTAATCGCAAATCAAATCCCAGACCTTCATCTTGTTGGTGCTGGCTGCTCGAATCAATCCTTCCCCTTCTACACCTACTCTCCCGACGGCACGAACCGACAAGAAAACGTCACAGACTGGGCGTTGGAGTTGTTTAGGGAGCATTATGGGAATAAGTCATCATGCAACCCCCCAACCCCCCTTCAAAAGGGGAGTGACTATACAACCCCCCTCTCGGAGGGGGGACAGGGGGGAGAGGCTATAAATCTCCTTCAAAAGGGTGTTGAGAGTGCCGGTTCCATTCAAAAAAGGGGCGATTTAGAAAACCCCCTCTCGGAGGGGGTCGACTTTGCCATGCAAAGTCGGGGGGATAATAACAACGAAAAAGGCGATACAAATATCACAAACAAAAAAGCAAACACCCTCCCCCGAATAGTCGGCTGGAACAAACAATACATTGACGAAAGAACAAAATCTCAAAACCTTAAAAACGACGGCAAACACCTGCCATATCGCAACGACCTAAAAGAGACCGCCAGAAAACTGCGAAGTAATCAGACAAAAACAGAGAAGAAACTGTGGTACGAATTCCTTTCAAAACAAGATATAAGATTCACAAGACAACACCCCATCGATAACTTCATCGTCGATTTCTACAGCTCAAAGCTTGGGCTTGTCATTGAGATTGATGGTGAAACTCATAATGAAGACAAGCAGCACAAATTCGATACAACAAGAACTGAAATTCTTGAGCGATATGGATTGAAAGTTGTAAGATTTAGCAATGAGCAGGTTTTAGGGGAGTTTGATGCTGTTTGTAGCGTTATTGGCGGTTTGATTGGGCAATCTTCTACAAAACAACCCCCCAACCCCCCTTCACAAGGGGGGCAAGAAGTCGATGAATCCAGGCAAATCACAAAGTGGGACATCTTCTACTACATCTATGCTATGCTCCACCACCCAAGCTATCGCGAGGATTACAAAGAAAACCTCAGGCGTTCGCTCCCGCGAGTGCCCTTTGCAAAAGACTTTTGGAAGTTTGCGGAGGTTGGCAAAAAGCTTGCTGACATCCACATAAACTACGAGCAGGCAGAGCAATATGACCTGGGGCAGAACAAATACACCGACAACTATTTCGAAGAAGTAGATTACACAGTCGATAAGATGAGGCTCAGCACAGACAAAACAGAGCTTATCTACAACGACAGCATAACTCTTGGCAAGATACCACCTGAGGTGTTTGACTACAAACTCGGAAACCGCAGTGCTCTTGAGTGGATTGTTGACCAGTACAGAGTCAAGGTGGACTCTCGGTCTGGCATTGTCCAAGACCCAAATGGCTTCGATGGCAACCCCCGATACATCTTTGAGCTTGTCGGCAAGATTGTGACTGTATCGCTTGAGACGGTAAGGTTCGTGAAAGAGTTGTCAAAGCTTGAGTACAAGTGACATTCTAGGATATTGAAGATTTGTTTTTGGGCATAATTTACTAGTTTCGGTTGCAACTCAAACAGCTGTGATACAAACCAAAGAGTAAGCGTTGTTGAAAATTTGCACATAAATACTTCAATAAAGTTAAACTGTTCAAGAGTGTACAAAATGACCAATTCTAAATTGTTTGTTGACAATGTTGGGTCAAGGATATTTACAAAAAACGGATTTTTACGAATTTTACTAGATATATAATTTGGTGAATCTGTTGACAAATTATGTCGCTATGTTAAAGTTAGAATATGAAATGCGATAATGTACTCGGTTTGCAACTTGTCGGCAGCCTTGTTTCAAAAAGCTTTTCTGGTGCCGTCGGCATTAATGGTTTTCTGTCTCTTGGTTTCGAGCACGGCGATTTAAAAACGTGTTCCAACACCACCCGGTTGAAGGAGTTCCTGCTGCAATCCTCCTTCGATTGCGATATGAATTCTCAGTCGCAAATGTCTGACTTCGATTACGCAAAATTATTGGACGAAGCACTGCTGGGTTTTAGCCTAGATTTGCAAAAAAACTATCCATTCTTGACGCACCAGTACGTTCTGCCAGGAAAATCATCGTTAAATACAGAGATGGATCATGGCACAGAAAGATTGCTTCAGAAGGTTGGTTCAGGATTAAGGCTGTCAGAGATATTGTCTCAGCATACACTCACCAAGAGAGACGAAATCACATTGCTCCACGCCTTTGGCGTTGGAGATATTATCCACTCCTACGAAAAGACGCTCGTTGACAGCATAGCGGTCTATGAGAACGGTTTGTTGTCGTCCATAAAAGGATTCTTTGGACAGAACAAGGCCAATGAGGTCGCCGCGGCACTAAGCAAGATAAGTGAAATCGACCTGGCTGAATGCTACAGAACAAATCCAATTCAAGACAGGTATAAAAACGTTCTTGGGGTAATAAATTCCTTTATCCCAATAACTTTCTCTGACAAAGTGTTTGAGAAGGCATCCGCTGATCTTGGTGTAGATCAGAAAGCAGACATTAGGTTTATAGTGGATATTTCCTAGAAAGGGGTATTTGTAATGTACCTAACATCCGCAATTACGTTTGTGTTATGGATTGTACCTTTGTTTGTGATGTACACTATGCACACTATGGGTGTATCAGAAGGGGTCTTGGCCACTTTCAGCAATGTTGTTCAGACAGCGGCTCCCTTCATTGCTGCTCTGTTCTGCTTTTTTACAATGGCTGTGTTCAAAGAGGGAGATAGCAACCGAAAAGGCTGGTTGTTCATCGGTTTGGCATGCCTGAGCTGGTTTCTTGGGCAGGTTGTGTACACAATTTATGAAGCCTCCACAGGCTTGACCGTCCCCTACCCATGGTTCCCTGACATAGGATATATCATTACACCAATACTTGCCATCATAGGAATTCTCTACATATGGTCTGCGCTCAAGTCAAAGGTGCCCACATGGGGTTGGATTGCGTCTTTGGTTGTCCTTGGTCTAGCGCTATTCTGGGCATTCTCACTGGTTGAACCCGATGTTCCACTTGCCACATTCACGTCCTATACGTACTCAGTCGTTGATTCTCTACTAGTGTCATCTGCTGTGCTGTTTGCCTCTTCGCTTTTCGGAGGAATAATTGGAAACCAATTCTGGATCATGATAGCCGGTCTTATCCTGTACTTCCTCGGTGATCAGATATTTAACATGATGAATATCGCCGGCACATACAGGACAGGTGGACTCATAGATATTACATGGCCACTAGCTTTTGGTTTGATAGCAGTCACGGCTGTGGCAGTCAGAACTGTGCTAACTCACAGGTACTAATCCTCTAAAAAACATAGGAGGGATAAGTTTGGCTTTGCGCACAATCTTGTCCCTCTTGTCTTTGTGCGGGTAAACGGCAGATTTTCCGGCAAAGATAGAGATTGTATGAACAGTTGGTGTTGAGCGTGTTTGAGGAGATGAACCTCACTTGAGTCACCTGCAAATACACAAAAGAGATGGGGGGTTATGCTTTCCTACCAACATACAACCATCCCTCATTACCCTCACCAAAAACTGGTTATTCGTCGAGTGCTACCTCAAATCCCACCGATTCCATCGTCTTTATCCATTCACTCTTTGAGAACAACCAAAGATGTGTTTGTCCAGCTCCACTCTGAGTTTGTTCGTTGCCCTGTCTCGGATAAGAAATAAACATACCTTCCTTTATACATTGAGTCATTTGGATATGGATTATAGAAGTACTCTGCATATGTCACACCATGTTTTCATCAGATTCGGTGATGCTCTCCTCCAACAATACGTCTCTGAAGGTTTCTCTCACAAAATCAGGAGCCGTAATGAAAATCCCACCGGGTCTCAGATGCTCCCAGGCTGTTGTGAAAGCAGCCCTCAGGTCAGTCAGTGTTGCATACACGTGATTGCACCATGTATTCAAAACGGTAACGGAGGACTCGTTCAATCTGACATTTCTCATATCACCAACAAAATGTCTTGTGCTTGGATTCAACTCCTTTGATTGTTCCAACATTTTTGTAGAAAAATCGACAGCCGATGTGTCAAAATATGAAGTTGGATGTGGTAGGTTTGCGCCACCACCAACACTAAATTCACAGATGTTGTGTCTATTTTTGCCAAGATGTTTGTATATCGACTTCTTCCAATAAGCTTGCTTCCTCTTAGTATCTCTTTGGATTTGAAATCAACATACACAATCTGCAAACTCATAAGTACATTCTGTTGGTTTCTACTCAAGTGCCCATTTCCACAGCCTTTTTCCTAGTTGTCATAACCGATTAACGTTTGTTACTTTCCTTTCATACAGTCAGGTATTTTCAAATCTCAGCGAACGTGAGTTAAAAACACCGAACACATCTTTGTCACCAACAACACAACTGTTTATTGTGTAACCATTTTTTAATGCCATTTTCAACATGTAGTGGTTACATGAAATGCCAAAAATGCATATCTTTACCAGTAGACGGAGGTTTGGAGAATGCGCATCAGAACACTTGTAAATGTAGCTGTTGTTATTGTCCTAATATTGGGAGCATACGCAGGGCCGACAAATACAACATCAGCAGATGATTCATGTGGTTGGGTAACAATCGGGGGAGACATATACCGCACGAGCTATACAAAAACGGATTGTGGTCCTGACATGTCGGACTTCGGAGTTTTCTGGAAGCGGGAGGTCGGCTCGTCCTTTGACTCGTCGCCTGTTGTCACAGATGATAGCGTCTACTGTGCATCGGCCAACGGTTGGCTCTACAGGTTTGAAATAGAGACAAGTACCATGCTGTGGCAAACCCAGATTGATGATTGTGTCATCAACACTCCGGCCTTGTACAACAACCAACTTTTTGTCGTCTCCGAATATGGAAGGGTTGTTTGTGTCAATCCAGAAAATGGAGAGATTATCTGGTCAAAGTCAATCCAGGGCGAGGTTTCAGCCTCTCCGCTCGTTTATATGGATAAGCTTTTCATAGGTAAACACTCATCAACCATGTACTGTCTAAGCACTGCAGACGGGTTGGCACTCTGGCTCTCCAAAGCGGATGCTATGATAACCTCGTCAGCAACAGTTTGTGGAGATGGCGTGGTCGCTGGCTCAGCCAATGGCAGCATAACAAAATTCGACGTGAAGGATGGCATCAGAAGCTGGACAAAAACACTTGACTCACCAGTGTCTGTTGCGCCTGTCTGTGAGGGTGAAACGATTTATGTTGCGCTTTCTGAAGGTGACATTGCAAGCCTCAATGGAACAACAGGCGATATTCTCTGGAAGGAACACATCTCAGACTCAATCTCCACCAAACCAGTGTTGGCTGATGATAAACTCATCATCGTATCAAGTGATGGCACGGTGTCTTGTATAGGTAAGGACGACGGTAAAAACATCTGGCAAACAAAACTAGACTCAGACAGCGTTGTCAGCTCCCCAGTGGCAACCGGTTCACACATTTTTATCGGTGGAAACGATGGACTGCTGTCTTGTCTGGATATTGGTAGTGGTAAAATTGTAAACTCTCTCGATCTCGTCTACCCCATCTATTCATCCCCTGCAATCTCGGACAAGAAGATTTTTGTTGGCACAACAAATGGTGAGATGTTCTCGCTTGGCAAAACACCAGAGCCAGGTAAAGAACCTAAACCAGCCCCAGACCCAGTTGTTGAGCCCTCTGTTGTGATGCACGGCAGAAATATTCAACTCATCTGGAAGAGATATGGATACAGACCAGTTGAGACCCACGAGGGAAATATATTCGCTGTTTACCAGATAATGGGTGGCGAGAAAAAGTTTGGATTCAAAGACGTTGTGCTTGAATACTTTGACAAGAGGAATGGCAAGAATCTTTGGAACTACGAGACAACTATTGGCGCCGATTTTGATGACAAATTTGGTCACCTTTTCGTTGCCAAAAACGGAAAATTGTACACAAGCATCATTGGTGATCACCAGGATACAAGACCAGAGAACTACTGGTATACAATCGTGCGTTATGACATGATGACAAAGAAGCGGGACTGGATGACTGGTACGAGAATCAATACAGCCCCAGACTGCCCGGCATCCTTACGTGTGCTTGAGGGTAAAGTCTATGTCGGTGACTGTACTGGACAACTTTATTGTCTCGACGCCAACACCGGTTTTGAACTCTGGAAAACCAACACAGACTACACGCAAGACTACCAAACCTTCCTCGGCGCATACACAGACGAGTATCTCTACTGGGTCAACACCGAACTTAACTGCCTTGACCGTGTGACTGGGAAGAAACTCTGGGCATTTGATTCCCTTGCCCCTGACGTGTCTGGCAACCCAATCGTTTGGGCAAATAAACTAATTGTCGCCTCAAGAGGCTTCCAACTCGACATCATCAACTGCATCAACCGCCACAACGGAGAGAGATTCTGGAGCTATGACGCAAATGGTAGAATCGGTTGCTTTAGGATGTTTGATGAAATCCTCATCTTCGAGGAATATGACGAAGGTGAAGAGCACCCAGACATCGTGGGATTTGACCTAAACACACAAAAAGAGATTTGGAGGATTGACAGCGACAAATACAAGACAAGCGTCGGTTACAAGTTTAAAGAGCTTATTGATGAAACCTACTACATCACAGGAACCGAGGATGAAACGAGTTTTGTTGCAGCAGTAGACCCAAGGACTGGCAAGGAACTCTGGACTTTCCCAATTGCAGAGCCTGCAAAGAGGATGCTTATCGATGAGGACAGATACTATGCATCATCTGGCGGGAAGGTTTTCTACATCGAGGGAGAATCTTCGACATACTGCTACGGGCTCACTCCAAAGCATGATGATGACGTCATAATAGATCCCGACCCAGAACCCCTCCCTGAGCCAGAACCAGAGCCTGAGCCAGAACCAGACCCAATCCCACCTCCGGGTGAGAATCCTGAGGTAAAACCAAGAACATTTGACCCTTGCGGGTGGTCGGTGAGCAGGGGTAACAGATCGGGTAGCGGCAGCATCTCAGACCAATGCGCTCCTCTTGAGGGAGAACTCGAAACACTTTGGGTGTATGATGATGGTATCGTCACAACCGATCCTGTTATCGGATATGGCAGAGTTTATTTTACAACTGACACAGGCGACAGGGCATCGCAGAATCTGCTTTGCATAAGCCTCGACACAAAACGTGTTATCTGGCAGCGTGAGATTCCAGGCTCGGATAATAGCTACCTGTCTCTTACTCCTGAGGCCGTATGTGTGGGCTCAAGTGATGGCAATTTCTACCTCTATGACCAGGATGACGGCAGGAGACTGTTTAAGTTTGGCTATCCCTACCACCCCTCATATCTTGCTCCAAGCGTCAGCACAAACAACAAGGTACTCTTTGTATCGCATCACATATCCTCGATGCTAGATGTTAACAGGCTGCATTGCTACGACAAAACAATCGACGAGGTTCTATGGAAGTTTGAGGACGTAAACCCAAAACAACAACCGCTCATTCACGATGGTGTTGTCGTAACACTCACCAAGGATGACAGGATTGTGGGCATTAACCTTGCAACGGGCAAACAACTTTGGATTACAAAAGAAGACACACTTTTCGGCTCTCCAATTGCGTCAAATGGTTGTGTCTTTGCAAGAGCCAACGGCAAGAGACTCTACGCTTTTGATGTCTATACGGGCGAACTCATATGGTATCACCGCATGGAGAAAAACCTCCTTCTGCCAACAGATTTCCTGGCTTGTGATGGCAAGAATGTCTATGTAATTGCCGATAATCAGATGCTTTGTATCGACGCGAAAAATGGCGAGATTGTGTGGCGTCAAAGAAAACCATATGACATCAACAACGGACTTGTGATATCGGAGTCTAGAATATTCACGACACTCGACGGAAGAATGGTTGTGCTTGACTCAGAGACGGGCAACACCCTCTACGATAGTCAGTTTCTAGCGTCAAAACTTGTGATAGCTTCTGGTAAAATCCTGACAATAAATGGCAGGAAACTCGTGTGCTATAAAAATAAGACTCCAGAGCTGATTGAACCTGATCCTGACCCAGAGCCTGTTGACAAGGGCGAGGATGAAGAGAAGAAACCAATTGTCCTCAAATATACCCTCGGTAGCATCGTTTACACAGTTGATGACCAGGTTAACACGATGAATGTTGAGCCACAGGTTGCGTATGGCAGAACAATGCTTCCTGCTCGATACGTGGTTGAACCGCTTGGTGGTGAGGTACTCTGGGACGGGACTGAGAGAAAGGTCACCTGCATTGTTCCGAAGAAGGATATCAACCCCCACGAGGAGAGACCCCCGATTGTTTCAGAGAGAGACAATTCGGACAAGGGTATCATATCGGATGAAACAGGTGATGATGAGGAGTCGGTGGTAGTTGAACTCTGGATTGGCAAAAACATGGCAAAGGTTGATGGAGTCGAAGTCGCAATCGACGAGAACACAAGCGTTGTGCCAAACATCATCTCGGGCAGAACGATGGTGCCAATGAGGTTCATCGCTGAATCTCTTGGGTGCGAGGTCGAGTGGATTGCCGAATCCAAGATGATAATTTTGACATACAGCAGATAACAAACTATACATGACCCATGAAGTCAAACGATTACATGGGTCTTGCCGGGTTCATAGAAAACGGTTTCCATGTTGAGCAGACCACAACCGATGCCGCATTCTACAATAAGATGGAGTCCCAGTCGGGCGAATGTCTCGCCGAGGTATACGTTCCATTTGACAGCTACAAACCAGGTCACTGGGCGGACAGGTGTAGGTGTATCGATTTTGTGAAATCGTGTGGTACAGGTCGCATACTCGACTTTGGTCCGGGCGACGGCTGGCCTTCCCTCATTGTTGCTCCCTTTGTTGCCCGTGTCGATGGGCTCGATGCGTCTGGCAAACGGGTTGAGATTTGCAGGAGCAATGCAAAACGGATGGGAATTGACAATGCTTTCTTTCACAGATACCAACCTGGCTCAAATTTTCCGTTCGACGACAACACATTCGACGGGGTAATGGCAGCCTCATCAATCGAGCAGACACCAGATGTTGAATTTACAGTCAGAGAAATATATCGAGTGCTCAAACCGGGTGGCGCACTTAGGATGATTTATGAATCACTGGATGGATATAAAGGCGAGAATGAGTGTGATAGTTGGGTTTTCAAGTCTGATTCTGATTTGGTGATGATTCTCACATTCAGACAAATCAAAGAGATGAGAGCAAGTTATTATGTCTTTTATATTGATCTGAGCGTTGATGAAAAATTGCTTGAATTTTCTAGACAACACAAACTTCCAACAGAGGCTGAGATTAATGCCCTCAGACCGTTCGTCAGGAAAACACTTGTGTGCCACAACTATCACCCAAATGGGGTGGAGTGGGGAAGGCTTCTTGAGGGTGCCGGTTTCAGAAATGTCCACGCAACGGTTAACACCGGGAAGATTTGTGGGAACTTTACAGACAAACTCATAAAACAGGGAAGAGAGGTAGGAAGGGAAGAATTTGAGGAAACATTGACTGCATTGGTTGAGATATGTATTGATATTACTGTCCCTTTGTCGTCTAATAATCCTATTACTGCCTATAAATAACTATAACATATTATATAGTTCATTATATATCTATAAGTTATCATTCATGATATCATATCATTATATATTGTTTTATTGGGCTTTTAGTGTGTATATATCTCCATAATATAGATATTATTTATTTATATGTCTTCTTCACTTCTTATAATATCTTATATTTCATTTACATAGACAACGTTCTTATATATCTCTTTATAGTATCTATTATCTACTTTTGATAACCTAAAATATACTATAGCTACATATCATATTATAAGAGCTACTAGAGTATCAATCCGTACTATCTAATATTTACTAGGATATCTTTGTATGTTTTAGCGCTATTTGATATGTTTACCCAGGAATTCTTCAATCTCTGGCAGTCCACCTTGGAATACCAAATACCCATCTGGTGGCTCTCTCTCAGTAATCTCATCGTTGACAGGGGTAAGCATGAGTTTCTTGACCTCATCGCGGTCGTGTGAGTGCCCCAAAGCCCAACCGAGTTTTATATATGCGCTCTCTGGTGTCATGTTATCAGCAGGGATGACACCCATCTCAAGAAGGTCTCTACCAGTGTCATACACATACATTTGGACAAAGCCCCAAAGAGTCTGGACGGTCATGTACACATGAACGCCAGCTTTGACGGCTCTAGTCAGTGGCTCATAGAGCGGCTTGTTTACGTGACCCAAACCAGTACCAGCAATAATAATGCCCTTGTAGCCTCGCTCGACAAGCGAGTCGATTATGTCAGGTTTCATACCTGGGTAGTAGTAGACTATTGTGACCCTGTCGTCATAGACGGCATCAATTGTGATGTTGCGATCTCCACGTCTTCTTTTGAACACCTTTTTGATTGGTGACACCTTTTCAGGTGTACACATCGCAACAGGTATGTCGCTGAGTGTTCTGAATGTAGAGCGGTACGAGCTGTGCATCTTTCTAACCCTTGTGCCACGATGCAGAAGATTGTAGGAATCTGACGTTGGACCAAACATACAGACCATGGTTTCAGCAATTGGTCCATGCGCTGCAGCATTGCAGGCACAGCGGAGATTGAAAGCGGCATCTGATGATGGTCTATCTGACGATCTCTGTGAACCAACCATGATGATTGGAACTGGCGAGTTTTGAACCATAAACGAGAGTGCCGCCGCTGTGTGGTGCATGGTGTCTGTGCCATGACCAACAACGATGCCAGCAGCTCCCTGGGCAACCTCTCTGCCGATAGCTTCAGCTAGAATCTTGTACTGCTCCCAACTCATATTCTCTGAGAAAACACCAAATAGCTTCTCAGTTTTTAGGTTGCAGATATCAGCAAGTTCTGGAACAGCGCCATAGAGTTCACCAGGGCTGAAGGCGGGGATGACAGCGCCCGTGCGATAATCGAGTCTTGAGGCGATTGTGCCACCAGTGCCAAGCAAGGTCACGTTGGGTTTCTTCTCGTCAAAAGGGAATTCCTGCTCTGGAATTTTATATTTTGCCTGTCTGTAACCAAGCTCTCGCAGACTTGTGATGTTCGACACCGCAATGCCGATGTTGTATCCGGTGTTTAACTTCAACACGACGTGATGTTCATCCGCTTGCTCTGACCTTGGTAGAATGATTCCAGTGAAATCACCCTTGACGGTCTGGATCTCAACCCTTGCCCAAACCCTTGCGCCGAGTGATTCAAGCTTCTCTTTCGCTTCGCCTCTGTAACCTGGTAACTCGCTCATGACTCAATATTCTTCATAAATTTTATAGATTCTCAAGCAAGTTTTGGGGATTTTTATCGTTCCAAAACGAGCCCATGATTATCGGCAATAAGTGAGAGAATTGACATGTGTGGCAGGTGGGAGATAATGGATGGAAAAGCATTGTCCAAACGGAGAACATATTCTAGGAGGACTGATATAAATGAAGTGGAGAACGTGGTTTAATGGGTTTCTGGCGGGAATCATTGTCTGCAATCTTTTCAATATCCTTATATCAATAAAGAAACTTGAGATTGAAAAGGGAAGAGAAGAGCAAGATAGCGACATATAGCGTTATTTGTTCGCTTTTATAAATCTTTCTAAATACATTTGTATCTATTGTGTGTTCTTGTTATTTTTCATATGTCATTTTTTGTTTATGATTTATATATGGTGATATCTTTCTTTTTGTTTACTTATAATTACTTATAGAGTGTTTAATTTTGTATTTAATAGTATCACAATACATTGCAGTCTTTATGGATATTTATATACATTCAAAACAGATATGGTTACCTTTATTTATTTTGTGAAACATCTCATGAATTCAAAATCCCTTAAAATATTTTTCCCTTTGATTTACTCTAATCTCGTTGACCTAGGACTTCAGCTTGATAAAATTCCTGCAGTATAAAATAGGAGGAATGATATGAGGAAAACCTACGCTATCATTGCTTTACTAGCGCTCGTTGCTACACTTTTCGTGTTTCCGACCGCAGCCCCAGAAACATCAGCTGGCGGATATTTTCAGGCAATCAGCCCCGCAATCTATGGTGACAATGTAATCACTGCCAAAGGCGAGAAGAATCTCTATGCCCTCAAGATCTCTGACGGCTCCGAGGTTTGGAAGGTCGAGACCACAGATAGAGTTTATAGCTCACCAACAGTTGACGGCGACAAGGTTTATGTTGTTCTTGCAACAGAAATTTTCCCATATCGCCACCTTCACTGCATCGATGCCGCAACAGGCAAGGTCGAGTGGAAACAACCGATTCAGAAGGGCGTCTTCTCTAAGCCACTTGTCCAGGATGGCTATATTGTTGTCGGCACAACAGGCATTAACGCTGGCACCGGCACAATCGAGGTGTATAAGACGGACGGTACCTATCTCTGGACAAAATGGTTTAAAGGCTGGGTCACAGGTGCGCCGCTGCTTGTTGGCGAAAACCTCATGGTTGGCAGCTTCTTTGGCCAGATTGAAATAGTGAAGATTGAAAACGGCAAGAGGTCATACGATTGGAAGAAGCCATTTCCGACATACGGTTCCGGCCCTTACCCATGGAATGGTGAAGATTCAAACGGTAACAGGAAGGGTTCTGCGATCGAGTGCGACCTCACCCTCAAAGATGGAAAGATATTCTTTGGCAGCTATGACTCCCACCTTTACTGTATCAATGTTTCTGACGGAGAACCAAATTGGGGATTTGAGGAGAACAACGCTGACTGGAGTCACAAGGTCAGATGGTGTCGCTCAGCGCCACTAGTGATTGGCGACTATTTCTTCGTCGGTTGTGAGGGAAGCAACGAGAAAGTCAACGGTCTCTACAAATTCTCAGTCGCTTCGGGCAAGAAACTCGGTTTCTTCGAGACAAAAGAATACGTAAACAGCAGCCCAATTCAATTTGGCGAGAACGTCATCTTTGGAACAGATTCGGGCAAGGTTGCCTGCGTCGATCAGAGCCTTACTGAGGTCTGGTCAACTCAAGTCTCACCTGAGTACGTCTCAGGTTCATTTGTCAAGAGTGGCAACAACGTCATCTTCACATCGAGAGGCAAGAACGACTTCAGCAAAACCATTTGCATTGATGGCACAAACGGCTCAATCAAGTGGGAAAAGCAGCAGTAAGAGAAACCACTTCTTTATAAAAAAGAATAAGAACCTATAAAAAAACCTCAGACTCTTGAAAGTCTGAGGTTTTTTTTGTTTGACATTATCGACAAGCACTTTTTGTATTTACATAGTTCATTCAACCACACAAATTGTACGTACGGTTGAAAACACAAATTACCCTAAGCGGCTGGTTTTTCACCAACAATGTAGAACATCAAGTCGTTGTCTACCTTGCGTTTCACCAACAGACCAGAACCAGTCATCATCTCACCAATTTCATCAATGTGCGGGAGCATATCATGAGCTACAGGAGATGTTGGGTTACGCCCATGTCTGCTATCAATGACACTCCTTGGGTCAGAATGGCAGATGCACATTCTTCCACCTGGCTTTAGGAAATTTGCAGCGTTTGAAACAGCCCCGACCTTGTCATCAATGTGGGGAAACATCGAATAGAAAACAACGGCATCGAAATTCTCATCAAATTCGTGGATTTGAATGTCCGCGTGTTCAAAAACCACGTTCGGTTCTTTGAATTTCTCTCTTGCAACCTCGATCATACCCATAGCACAGTCTATAGCCTTGATTTTCCCGCTTGCACCAATCCTTTTTAGGAGATGCGGAATGAGAATTCCGGTACCAGTGCCAACATCAAGCACAGAATCACCTTGATTTATGGCAAAGGATGACAGAATCTCCTCGATTTTATTTGGATCGTGCTTGGCTCTCGTATCCCACCCAGTCGAGAGTTCGTTGAAAAACTGTATTCGTCTCTGTGCTCTGCTGCTAGTACTCAAGGGACTCATTCCTCTTCACAAACATAACAATGATTGGAATCACGGATAATTGAACAACGATGCCAATCCAACCCGTTGCTATATTTGCTGCGATGTAAGCAAATGGATTAAATGCGGCTCCGGTTCCCACAATCCAGTAGGCAACGCCCGATACAATTCTTCCGCAAAGCATTGCAATGACGAGTATTACATAGATATAAATATTGTTTTTTGTGAGTTTCCTGTTCTTTTTGACAAATGCAAAAAGGAGGCTGACAACAAAAGCATAGGTTGCAAGCTCGAACATCATGGTCACACCCGTTGGATACAGTGGTGGCATCGCTGTTAAAAGCGAGGATAGGATAGGGGTTACCAAACCAACAATGGCCGCATAGCCCATAGGGAGATAGAATCCGGCAATGAGCACAGGGATATGCATCGGTAAAAGCACCCTGCCAAGGTTACCACCAACCATGTGGAAAGCGATGGGGAGAACAACACCAATCGCAATGAATAAAGCAGAAATAACAATACAATTGATAGATTTTTTGTTCATGAGACGAATGATAAAACTATTTTCAGATTGATTGAATTAACTATTTCTTTCTTCCTTGCAGGAACAGCCAAAGGCCTAAAACGATGGCCATTCCTGCAAGTAAACCAATCACAACAAATCTTAGAATGTCATTAGCGTCAAAATTCATTTTACTCTACAATAAACGTTTTTTCCTGTATTGTGTAGCAAATATTGCCTCTCGAATCGCGCGCCCAGAGTCTAAAGCTGTGCTTGCCAGAAGCTAGGTTGCGAAGCGTCACCTCTGAACCTGTCTTGAACATTGTCCTTGGCTGTCCATCAATAGACCAGCTGTAGACGAGGTCTCTGTAGTTCGTTTCGTTGTCTCTTCCAGCCCATTTAATGACAAGGTCATCGCCATAATTGACGTAGAATGGCACATCTTCAATCGTAATGACAGGGGGCTCGAGGTCTCCTCTGAAATCGTGCTTCATGCGACGCTTAAACACAACACCCTCGTCGGCTGCATCGAGAATAACCATATCATCGACAAACTCCTCGCCACGAAGAAGCTCAAGATTAATCTTGAAATCTCCCTTTGGGACAAAGACACGACCAACCGGCTCATTGAATACGACTGGGTTTTTCAGATTGTATGTGATGTAGAAATCGTGAGATGTTGTGCCCTCGAAAGTGACCCCAAATCCAACGGTTTCGATCTTGTTAGAGTGGAAGTCTTCGATATCGACTATCACTGGCTCCGGTGACTTCCATACATCTCTGTTTCTCTTGTAGAAATATCCTTGCATCACAGCGCCAGTTTCACCAGATCTGGAGTAGAAGTCGACATTCAAATCTATCGTATTGGGGTTATCCGTTGAGTTGAAAAACTCGTCAGCAATGATGCCTCTCCAGGTGTTGAGGGGATTTGGGAAAACAAAGGTTCCCTCTGGCAGATTAGCTCCAGGATAGATTGGGCCATGCTCCTTGACATAGTTTGTGCCCCAGAAAGGCGAGGCATACTGGACGAAAGCGAGTAAACTGTTGCAAGATGTACAACCAACGAGGATTAGGTTCTTATCCTCAAGCTCTCCCTGGTCGATATCCTTGTCGAGCTTGACTGGCACCTCGATGTTGAATTTATCCTTGATCATCTTCTGAATAAACAATGCTCTTGAATGAGCCTTGTTCTCAAGTTCCTTGTTACCCTGCCAAGTTCCTTCGGCGATTGTAAGATTGTCCAGGTAGTAGTAGTTGCGGATTGGTCCCTCAAGCAGAGTATTGACCTTGGAATTGTCGGTGAGCATATAACCGTCGGCGTTGTGGATGACAGCGCCAATTGGTTCCTTGTCAACCTCTAAAATCTTCTCACGCTCCGGGTCGTTTGCTCCCCACTCAAAGGATGTTGTGCTTCTGTCAGCCAGCACAACATCGATTTTGAAAGGCATCCTCATCGAATCGAGGGGCTCAAGTCTTACTTTGTATCTGAAAGGATTCTCACCTGGGAGTCGTGTAAAGTTGATTTCATAGGTGAGTCTTCCAGCCCTGAGAATCCACTGCTCAAAAAACCACGACAAACTCAAACCCGAAGCCTTACTCATCTCGGCTTCAAGGTCTGATATGGTTGCGAATTTTCCGGCGTATCTTGAGGCGTAATTTTTTAGAGCCTTGAAGAATGCGGCATCACCGACAACCTGTCTGAGCATGTGATAGACAATCAAGCCCTTGCCGTTGAAATATGGTTCAAGGAGTTCAAACTCAGAAACAGCCGTTAATGGAACCTCGTCCTCCACGTCTATCTCTTCGAAGTAGAGAGTACGGGCATCTGAGAGAATCTCTATAAATTTCTTTTCACCCTCTTTATCGGCCATATACAGGGCACCGGAGTAGGCGGCGAGGGAGGTGTTTAGAAATTCAGATTCAGCTCCGACACCGTAGATTGTCCCACCCCACCAAGAGAGCGCGACCTTCTCGGCAAGATATTCTGGGTCGACAAACCCTTTGTCTTCTTCGTCTTCCTCCTCATCCTTCTTCTTGGTTAGGTTCTTATTCTCCAGATCAAGGATAACACCAGGTATAAACATCTGAGCACGCTCTGCCATCAGGGTACCAAATTTGTCTGGCATTTGAATGATGGAATATTCCAATGGAGCTGGCGTGCCAAAGAGGTTCTCGAAGTATGAGAGGGCTCCAAATATTTCATTCGCAAACACACGACCTATTTCAAAGTATTTTTCTTCTCCATAGAACTGGACTTTGCTGACAACATTGGATGGGTCCTCAACCATCATTGTTTTGAATTTGCTCGCAACAATGTGATAGAAAAAGGCCGGATCTCTAGCTTCGATTACAGTTGTTTTGATATTGCCAGAAACGGACTCCTTGGTAACATCAGTCGTGCATACAATCCAATCAACAGCCGTTTGCACCTGGATGTTAAGGTTGACAATGTCAGAGTAACCCGCCGCAATGGTAAACAGACTGACAGGATACCACCACTGGTAGAGATAGATAGCATCATCATCACAATAGTTCCATTGTCTTCCTGGGTATTCTCTCCCCTTGAACTGCGTGGCGTAGTGGAAGGTTATCTCTGCGGTGCTTCCCTTGTTTATGGATGCGCCGACTGTGATGAGATCTTCATCCTGTGTGTAGTTTTTTACACCTTCGATGTTTCTGATTTTCCACACTGGGTCGATGTAGAAGTTGAGAAATTCTACGTTTGCAAGTGCTTTTATCTTTGCCGTGCAAGTGATTGTGAATGTTCTGTCGGCAGTATTGGGGCTGATAATCATGTCGTAGCCAGTGATGATGTAGTTGGCGTTGACAGTTGAAACAGAGGCTGATGTCTCATCAAATGTCCCTGTGGCCGACACTAGAGAGACAAATAGAAGAAGAGACAAGACCAAAGCGATATGTTTTTTGAAGTTCATACCTACTCCTAACTTGGCAAAAGTGTACACCCCCATGAGTATATGTTCGATGGTCTATCAGTCAATCATGATAGAACCAATTTATCCTGCGCAATCCTTGATGATAGTCATATCACCAAAACAATCTCTCAATTTTATTTGAGAACATCAGACAAAGAGGGTGAATCTAACATGAATCAAGGTGTATCCATATGTTTTCGTGTTGTTCGTAGGTGCTACTACATTAAATGTCAGTTTAAACAAAGCACAAAATGTCAAAACATGAGCGACATATCTCGTATAATATCTTCTGTATGGGTAGTGCATTAAACGAAATAAGGATAGATAGAATCAGGCGTTCTCTTGAGTACATCGAGGAAAATCTAAAGGGAAACATCAAGTTGTCTGATGTTGCCGATATTGCTGGATTTTCGCTCTTTCATTTTCACAGGGTTTTCGGTTTCATAACAGGATTTGGGGTTGGTGAATACATCCGCAAACGAAGACTTTCCATATCCGCTGATGAACTCTCCCAGACTGACAAGAGGATAATCGACATAGCGCTTGATTGTATGTTTGAATCACAAGAGTCATTCACAAGGTCATTCAAGAACGAATTTGGTCTAACCCCAGGGCAATACCGCAAGAGACGCCCAAACATCGCGCAGCTTATGCCGGCAAGGCTGAATATAATACTTACAGGAGGAATATCGATGGAACCAGTCATTAAAGAGATTGGAGAATTGAAGCTTGTGGGGATGAAGCATTTCGGGACAGACAAGGAAATCCCAGGCATCTGGATGAAATTCATGCCACTATGTGGGAAGATACAAAACCTGACAAAGCCAGAGGTTGGGATAGAGTACAGCTGGGGGGAACCGGTTGACGGAAAGTATTGGATGATGATGTCCATGCTTGTTGATGATGCGACGGCCATCCCAGATGGGCTTGAGTCAGAGACAATCAAGGCTCAGAAGTATGCGGTGTTCACGCACAAGGGCAAGATTGATTTCATTGGTCAAACATTCGTCAAAATCTACAAGGAGTGGCTTCCCAACTCCGACTTTGAGCTCTCAGGCGACTACAACATCCAGTGGTATGACGAGCGGTTCAAGGAAGGACAAAGCGATGATTCAGAGGTTGATATATTGATACCAATTAAGTAGTTGTCGAAATTCAAATAGCAAAAGGTGCGACAGGTTTGTGTGGTCGCACCTTGCTCTCCCTTTTTTTGATTTTGTTTTCCAGGGATTGTTGAGATTGTCAGATTCTCATATTGATACAATGTTTGTAAATTCAGTTTGAATTTGACCTGTTGCATAGAAATATTTAGAATCTGATTGGAAAAATAATTGTTTGTCAGGAGTGGGTGATGGTGAAAAGAGTATTGGCAATTGTTTTGGTTTTGACCTTTGTTTCTGCATGCGGCAGCCAGGAGCCACTATCTGGCTATGAAAGGGACAAACTCCGAGAAAAAAGAATAACCAGTGAGTCGGGGTGGTATACCTATGACAGGATTGCGTATGAGAAGGGGTTGAGCAATGTAACTTCGAATGATTTTGATTCACAATTTCCATGTATAGAAATCGATTGGAAAGATGCTTTACATTTAGTATGGGTTGAGAATAAAGATGGTGGAGGAGATATATGGTTGAATAAATGTAGCAACGTATGCTACATGAAACTTATAGGCACTAGTCACGATATTCATTGGGCTTCTTATTCGAACCGGTTAGTCACAGGACAAAATAGTTATAACGTTTCAAATAATAGTGGATTATCGATATCTCCAATGCTAAAAATCGATACAAATAACCAACCACATATCGTATGGGTAGACAGTAGTTTCGATAGTAGAATTGATGGCTATAATGAAGTAATGTATGTATCTTTCAGTAGAAAGAGATGGAGAACTATTAATAGAGATATCTACAACCCAACAACCGGCAATTCTGCGTTAATCTCTTCAAGCTGGAAACCATCCTTTGATATTGATATCAAGGGAAATCTTTATTTTAACTGTTTATCAGAGGAAGGTACAAGTTTTTATAAATGGATAAATAGCGATTTGTCTCCAATTGGCGGGAACTATGTTGATTTTCTAGATCAAAAAGTTCCACTCCCACTTGGTATGAACGATTCTCTAGACTACAAATTAATCGCTAAAAATGATATTGTTCATCTGTTTCAAGACCCACATCAAAAAAGTGGTATATCCTACGTTTTCTGCAGTAATGAGGGATTCTATAAAATAGATGGTGAAGTCTGTGAGAATGTTGACGATTCGATAATCAATGGCAGCGTATCTGAATACCCATCTTCATTTGCTTGCGCCATCGATTCAAAGAATAATCCACATATTCTCATGTATGCAAAAGATAAGAAGAACCATTGTTATTTGTCCTATATAAAATGGAATGGAAATGAGTGGGTTAGGGTAGATGGGAGCAAATATACAGGGAAGGATGACAAAACAAATATACCAATATTCTGGAATCAATTATCAGCTACGATTGAGATGAAGTTGGATAAAAATGATAATCCTCACATTGCCTGGATTGACAAATTTAGTGATTCAGCAGAAGTCATTAATTATATAACATGGAAAGACTCAAACTGGGTAACGTTAAAAGGCGAGAAGTTTGACCACACAGCAAACCAAACCCAGCTGACAGAAGGGATAGTGTCTGGCATATCGCTGGCGCTCAATTCGGATAACATCCCCTACATCGCCTGGTCGGAAAAGGTTGATGGAAAGTGGGATATTTTCTGTGTGAGGGGTTCGAAAGATTACTAAATTGAGGATGAAGTGAGAATATAAATTACCCTTTCAAGAACATTTTGAGAAGAGGCAGATAAAAACCCTGAGTGAATTCTCTACAAATTGCCATAAGATCTACTCATTGCATCTTCAAATGGTTCCCTATAGTTAATCCGATAATCGCTATCTTTGTCTTCTAGTTTTTGTCTAACGAAATCATACCACACATCAAAGTATTCTTTTTTATCAAATGAATAAATCTTGCCTTGCATTGAGTCAAACTCACACTGCCATCTGAAGATAACAGGTGCAAATTGTTCCATATGTTCAAACTTTTTTCCATTACCCTTATAAGAAATTGCTCTGTTGAAATTTAGAAATTCGGTAACGTCTTTGGCGATCTCCTTAGAGTAGTCATAATATCGTTCACCAAGATTACTTAACACTGAAGTTTCTTGACTCTCTAATTCTCTATTCATCCATTCTTCAAGCGTTTCACCGGGTTCCAAAAGAGGAGAAATATCATAAGAGAGATGTGATATTTGCCACCAATTTACTATCCTTGAAATTCCGATATAGCATAAACAAATAGAAAGAACCACAACAGAAACGACAAGCATATAATAATGCAAAACGTTTACTTCAAATTTTTTCTTACTCATAATACGCACTCCAATTCCAAAAATTGCTTGAACAGCAATTCCCTATTCCCAACTTGACACAACCTCTGTCACAAAAGCCCCTGTGTCAGAGAACAGATACGCTCTATCACTATCCTCGTCATACTCGGCGTAATAGATAGGTGAGTCAAACCCGGTGAATTCAGTCGCCTTGATGATGTTGTTTCGGGGGTCAGCTCGCAGGACAAGAGCTAACTTGGCATCATCCTCTTCTAATTCAAAGACGTAGAGAAAACCGTGTTTTACCGTGGGAAGGCACGCAATTGTTCCCCAGTCGCGGTTGTCAAACTTATACAGCGACATATTGAAAATGTCGTTCTGAAGGTGTCTTCTAACCCACACTATACCACCCTCATCCAAATCATAGAATGTGTTTCGGAGTCCAACATTGATTCCCTTCATGTACTCCTTTGCCACCTTGTTGCCCGTTTTGATGTTGAGAATCTGGTAGAGCTCCCCATTGTAGGCTGTTATCAGATGATTCTTTGGAGTCCTTTCAACAAGCCAGGTGTGCTTGGGAGTGTTGGAGTCAAGCGAGAACCACTTATCGAGCTTGTACCCCTTCTCATACGCGTCAAGCACCATCACCCTCTCGCCGTCGTAGACAAGCTGGTTTTTAGCTGCGACTGGATTGAGCGGGAAAATCACCTCTCGCTTGAATGTCTGTTCTCCAATTTTTTGTCCCATGTTTCCATAGTGAAACACAGATCTGTTGTCATCCGAGCAAAGTGTCACCTTTGGGCCCATGTGATCGACTGGAGTCAACCCAACGATATCCTCTGCGTCAACCTTACGATAATAAATCTCCTGGAAGCCCGTACCTGTCTTGGAGTCAACATCTCTCGTTGAGGGCAGTTTGTAGTTGGCCAAATAAAACTCCCCGTTGAAATAGAACGTCATGAACAGTAGCCCTCTACCATAAGCATCGGCAACAGGCTGCTGCATAGGATGTTTCTCAGCGTTTTCTGGCCCGACGTATCCCCAGCTAGTTGGATGTGTTGGGATGCTAAAACTCCCAATCTCACGCTCTCTTGCAAGACCGTCGCATATAATGATTTTGTCTTCGCCAAGAACAACAGGATACACGCCCCTGCCAGGTTTTGGAATGTAGCACAGAACCTCGCCTGGGGTAAAACTCCCATCAATTTTACTTATCATTTTGCTCATAGTGATTTGAACCCCTGGAGTTCCGTTTTGTTTATGTTCTTCCATCGCCTGATTGGCTCTGTCTCAAGTATCTCCTTGTCTGTGAAAATCAGAAGCTTCTGGGAACCAAGATTTGAGAAAACCATCGATTCCACTTCACCTTCAACGCCGTCAAAGCTGTATTCGGTTATCTCAGGCATCGCGTCTGGGTAGGCAAGGAATATGCGAATCTTGTTGTCATCGCCTTTGAAACCAAACAAACCCCCATCGTATCTGCCAAACTGTGATCTGAAAAATGGCGTCATAGAATTTTCTGATACCTTCACAAGTCTCACACTCAACTCATCAGATGAGGCTATCTCATTCTCAATAAAGAATAATCCAGATTCTCCGGGGAAAAACACCGAGTCAAAACCAGGCTTTAGCAGGGGGACATCTTGAATCGAATTGATGATATTCATCTCAAAAAGATTGATGTAGTGAAGCGCATTCCCATTGTAAAACCCAAGCAACGGGTTGTCGGCTGATGGAAGTGAAACACTGTCGAAGAACGATTTTTCTAAATCTCCATCAAGATTGTCGATGCTCCCTGCCTGCTCGATCCTGTCTTCAAACACATCAAAGAACACAACCCTCTTGCCATCATAGCCAATGAGTCTATAGCCGGGGGACTGCTGCAAACTAAACAACACCCTGGTTTCAAGTTTGTGGGTAAAAAGGAGTCTGCCAGAGATGATGTTGTAGAATTTCAACTCCTTGCCATCGCCACTGACTGTCACAAGGATCGGCTCAAGCTCATCACCCATGTCAACGATCTGGACGACGGTCTCATCTCCCGCCTCTATCTCGGCACCAAACTCAACTGTGTCAAGCGCAGATTTCAACGCGTCTCCACTGAATCTGACAACCTCTATGATGTTGCCTTCATCTGTCTTGCAACAAAATGCCGCAAACCCCAAAAACTCATCAACGCTCTCTGTGACGATGTCGATGTTGCTTTTAACAAATATTATCTCCGAGGAGAACTCAAGTTCGGAGTCCACCCCCGACTCGATGTCGACATTCCTCTGCTCATTTGCTATCTCGATGACACAGCCAGTCAGCCCCACGACCTCTCCTGGCATCTCAAGCTCAACGGCAGCCGTCCTTCGGTCAGGCTTTTCACACACCGTTATCTTGTGATCATTGAGTATCAGTGGGTGGGATAGCTGCCTTATCGGGTCGGTGATGTGCCCTATCAGCTTGCCGCACACAAAGGGATCGTCGTATACCCACAGTTTTGATGAGATAAAATTGTCGCCGTTTGCTTCATTGATGTTATTTGTTTGCATGAGGGGATTATATAGGAAATTGGATAAACAGGCAAAGAATCGGATGTAATATTGTATTTCATTTAAATACACACTAATATTAATAATAATGATTAAAGGGGAACATAACAGTGGACGATTTTAAATATGAAGAAATGATGAGTGATGCACAAGCAGACGGATATAGTGATTACTTAGAGCAACTAGAATATGAAGATTTTTACAGAATTCTAACTCAGGATCTATCCGTACCTGCTGACAAAATAAAATCAATGTCAACGGAAGAAATGAAATCTATTGGACTAGAATATCTAGCAGAAAAACAAAGAAATAAAAAGAAGACAATTATATTGTCTATTAGTTTAATAATTGGACTCATAACTGCTTTGTTGAGTGTCTACTTGTCATTTATTCAAATAGAACCAAAAAATTATGACTATTCAGAGAGTTTTCAGGAGATTAATAAATCACTTCAAAACATCGATAATATCTATAGTGATGTAAAAAAAGAAATTGAATCAAGAGAAATTGAGTATAATACCCTATTGACAACAATTGAGAAGTTGGAAATTGAGGAGGAGGATCTCAATAATCGGATAGATTCTCTTGAGGGTGAACGACAAGAGATTATTCACGAAGTTATTCAGTATCAAGATGAAAGAGAGGCCAAAAATGAATCGAATAGGTGGGCAGATCGCTTCTGGGGTTTTATATTCGGTATCATTGCATCAATCATTGGAGGATTAATCCTCTGGGGTATCAAGTATGCATTAGATAGAGCATCGGTAAGAAAACTTCAAGGGAAAGCTACACAAACATAGAACTTACTTTTTACCTTGTTAACCTATTATCCTCCTCGCCAACGGATACGCCCATGGGATCTTAGAATCCACTCCCTTGGCTGCGCCAAAGCTTGCAACAACTGCCGCGAAGAAAAAAATCATGATGAGTCCAAGCATACCGATCCTGAAGACATCATAGATGACCTGCTCTCCAGCGATCAGCCCCACCCCAACATATATATAATACCACAGGATAGAAACAACAACCGCGGCGATTCCGTTGAAAAGAGCAGTGAGGGCGTGACGCTTTGTGAACCTGCTGTGGGCGACGGTCTTAATACCACCTGCCAGCACGATTATACCGATAATACCGAGGGTGATGTGTGAAAGCACCGCCCAAAGTCTCTCCTCTTCGGGTGGTCTTTTTCTCTTGTTGGTTGCCGATTCGATGGCGGTCTGGTTCTCAATCGTGACAGTCTGCCCGTTGGTTTCTATCTCCATGTTTTCCATGGATTAAATGATATTTATATGTGTCAAACAGGTCAACGTATTAACGACTGGATTCTCGATTTTATGAGCTCGAATTTGTAATAAAATTGTCAACCCCTACGAGCTAGGATGGCGTCTTACTAATTGGCACTATTGCCCTTTGGATAACCGTTTCTTAATCATTTGACACTCTTAGTGTCCGCTTGACTTGGTAAACCGTGACAATACAATTGGTTTCGTCGTGTTATACATATGCTCAGCAAGAAAACTAATGATTCTAGTTGCATCCTCAAGGAGGTGTGTTTGTGAGTGATTCCACAAAAGCCTCCACCATCTCAGATTCCCGTTTGAAACCCAAATTTAAAACGGAAGTTTCCGAGCTTTTTGGTGGAGAGCGAATTAAGAGCTGTTTCCAGTGTGGCACCTGCACGGCATCCTGCCCTGTTCGAGCGGTTGACGAATCCTACAACCCCCGAAAAATAATCAGAATGGTGCTTCTTGGCATGAGAGATGAGGTTCTCAAACAGGAACCAATCTGGTTGTGCACTTACTGCTACACGTGCCAGGAGCGATGTCCGCAGGATGTTGGTATCACAGACCTTGTGTTCGCCCTAAAGAACCTTGCCACAAAAGAGGGTTACATGCACCCCTCAATGGTTCCACAGGTCGACATTCTGTCACAATTTGGTCGGCTCTATGAAATGACGGACTTTGACAACAAAAAGAGAGCAAAGCTTGGGCTGCCAACGCTTGAGAACAAGCAGGAGTCAATCGACTCGATTCTCGACTCCACAGGTCTCAAGGACGCTGCCTCGAAGAGAAAGGGGTCTGAGTAATGAAGTACGCTCTTTTCCTAGGATGCACAATCCCAGCCCGAGGGCTCCACTATGAAGCCTCAGCAAGAAAAGTCGCTGAATTCCTTGGTATTGAGCTTGTCGACATGCCAGGAGCCGGATGCTGTGGCATGCCAATCCGCAATGTCAACCAGACCTCAAGCCTTGCCATGTCGGCCGCTGCCTTGCAACAGGCCGAAGAGATGGGACTCGAACTCGTCACCCTCTGCTCAGCCTGCAACTCAACTCTCACCGAGGCTGCCCACCTTCTCCACGAAGACAAAGAGCTTCGAGAGAAGACAAACGCAACCCTCAAAAAAGCCGGCAAGAAGCCATATGGCGGGACAACGAAAGTCTGGCACTTCACAAGACTGCTCCACGAGAAGATTGGCCCGGAGAAGATTGCCGACCTAATCAAGACTCCACTTTCTGGTGTCAAGATTGTCTCGCACGCAGGTTGCCACTACCTCAAGCCAAGAACTGTGTTTGGCGGATTCGACAGCCCTGAAGACCCTGTAACTCTCGATGCCCTCATTGAGGCAACCGGCGCTGAGTCAGTGCAGATTATTAATCGCAACGAATGTTGCGGTGGCGGTATCCTTGGCTTTAAGGAGGACACCTCAGTCAAAATAGCAGGCGGCAAACTCAAACGCATCATTGACGCCGGTGATATCGACGCGATGGTGCTTCACTGCCCATTCTGCAACATTATGTACGAAAGCCACCAGAAGAAGCTTGAGAGAGACAGCGGAGAAAAGATTGACCTTCCGATTATCTTCCTCCCAGAACTCCTTGGGCTCGCATTCGGACTCGACACAAAGGAGCTGGGCTTCGGGCAGCACAAGGTCAAACCAAGTGCCATCCTTGAGAAGCTCGGTGTATAAGGAGAGTGGCAATGGAAAAATACAAATATGTCATAGTCGGCAATGGTATCGCTGGTCTTCGCGCCGCTGACACCATTCGCCAGGAAGACAAGACAAGCTCAATGCTCATGATTTCCGAGGAGCCATATCTTTCCTACTCACGTCCACTCATCTCCTATCTCATCGGAAACGAGATAAAATATGACAAGATGTTCTATCACGACCAGGAATGGTATGACAACATGAACATCAAACTCTCGATGGGCAAGTCAGCAACCAAGTTTGAGCCAATCCATAACAAGCTTGCTCTCTCTGACGGCACCGAGATTGGTTATGAAAAGCTCCTCATCGCTGTCGGTGGAAAGGGTTCGATCCCAGACATTCCAGGTCGCAACCTGAAGGGTATCTTCACATTCACACATCTCGACACCGCCAAAGAGATTCAGCAGATGATAAAGGGCGGCGCAAAGCGCGCATTCGTGCTTGGCGGTGGACTTGTTGGACTCAAAGCAGCCCAGGGACTTGCCGATGCCGGTGTCGATGTCACTGTCGTCATCTCCTCCGGTCAAGTTCTCTCTCAGTTGCTTGACGAGACAGCAGCAGCGCTCATCAAACGACGTCTTGACCGCAAGGGTATCAGAGTAATCCTCAACACAGCTGTCGTCGAAGTATTTGGTGGCGACAAGGTTGAGGGCGTCATTCTCGAATCTGGTGACGAGCACTACTGCGATATGGTCGTCTTTGCAAAGGGTGTTAGACCAGACCTGAAATACATCAAAGACACCGAGATCAAAACCAACTACGGAATCATCGCTGACAACCACATGAACACCAACATCCCCAACGTCTGGGCGGCAGGCGACTGCACCGAGACATACGAGGAAGCCTTTGGCAAAACGACAACAAACCTCGTTTGGCCAAGAGCATCCGAACAGGGAAAGGTTGCAGCTCTGAATATGATGGGCATCCCAAAGGAATACAGGGGTTGGTTCTGGATGAACTCATTCCAGTTCTACGGACTCTCTTGTATCTCAGTCGGAAATGTCAGACCACATGGAGGACGCTTCGAGGTCATGATTAACCAAAACCTCAGAGAGGGAATCTACCGCAAGGTCGTTCTCCAAGATGATAAAATAATCGGCGCGCTGTTTGTCGGAAAAATCACAACCATCGGCACAATAAACGGCCTTATAAAGAAACAGATTGAGGTCACTGGCCACAAGGAAGATATCCTTGAGGACAAACTCGCTCTGCTGGTTTTCTAAAGGAGGCGCGGCTTGAAGACAATACTTGTAGACTTTGAAAAGTGTGTAGGATGCAGAATGTGCGAGAGAGCCTGCCTCAAGAAACACACCCCAGAGGGCGAGGACATCTCAGAGAAGTTTGAAAAACAACTCACCAAGCAGAGAGTCCACGTCGAACTCGCTGGCACCCGCCCGTATCCACTGCGTTGCCGTCACTGTGATGACCCGGTGTGCGTCACAGCCTGCATGACAGGCGCCATGCACATAGACTACGAAACCGGCATGGTAAACGTAGACTACGACAAGTGCATCGGTTGCTGGATGTGCATCATGTCATGCCCATTCGGTGGTGTGCTTCCAAACGATGAGTTTGAGCATGTACTCAAATGCGACAGGTGCCTCGACCTTGAGGTTCCAGCCTGCGTTGAGATCTGCCCAAAGGATGCTCTCGTTTACGAAGAGGTCGAGATGAGAGATGACAATCTCTGCATCGGCTGCGGTCTCTGCGTCGAGGTTTGCCCGTTCAAGGCAATAACCATGGTCGAGACAGAGCGTGGGCTCAAGGCAAGGACGAATAGCGACCTCTGCCGCGGATGCTCACTCTGCGCATCCAGTTGTCCTTATGGCGCAATTTTCATGAACTTCCTCACTGATGATAGGCTTCACGACGAGGTTCATGAGATCGTCGAGTCCTTCTAGGAGGGTTGATAAAGATATGGCAGATACAAAAAGAAGAGTTTTCAATCCCAAGATTGTGACATACGTCTGCAACTGGTGCTCGTCAGCATCAGGCGACCTTGTGGGACCGATTCGCACTCCATACAAGGGCATCCCACGCATCATGCGTGTGCTTTGCACTGGTCGCATCCAGGCTGATGACATCCTTGCAACACTCGAGATGGGCGCAGACGGCGTTCTCATCGCCGGTTGTGAGTTCCTCGAGTGCAACTACAGGACAGGAAACATGATCGCCAAGAAAAGGGTAAGGTTTGCCAAGAACCTCCTTTCCATGGCTGGTTTCTCTCCAGAAAGAATCGACATCTCACTCGGTTTCCTTCAGCTTATTCGCAACCCAGTTGACGAGTTCAGGAAAAAAATCCTCAAACTTGGGCCACTCGGTCAAGCTCCAACTGAGGGTCTCACACCAGAACAGGTGAGACTTAACCTCGCCACAGCCAGAAAGGTCACACAAGACCCGCAGGTTGGTTGGCTTGTCGGCAAGGAGCCAATGCTCACCGAGAAAACAAACACCTATGGCGACACACTCTCAGAGAAGGAATTCGACGAGATGATCGCCTCCACAATCACCGAGAAATACAAGATTCACACAGTTCTCTCGAAGATTGAAAAGGTACCGATGACAATCCCACAGATAGCGGTTGAAGCAGATCTCCCATCAAACAAAGTTTTCACAATTATACAAGACCTGCAGAGAGATGGCTTTGTCACAGAAGAAGGAAAATCTGGCAGGTACTACCAGTACATCCAGGCTTAAAGGAAGGAGCAATATGAGCGAACAGGTAGGAAAACCAAAAAACGTGAAAGGCTCGGTTCTTGTAGTCGGTGGTGGTATTGGTGGAATCCAGACTTCTCTTGACCTTGTCCAAGCTGGCTTTCATGTGACGCTTGTTGAGAAAACTTCCTCAATCGGCGGCACGATGGCACAGCTTGACAAAACATTCCCAACCAACGACTGCTCCATGTGCATCCTCTCCCCCAAACTAGTATCGTGTGGACGCGAGCTGAACATCGACATTATAACAAACGCTGAGGTTGAACACATCAGTGGAAGACCTGGCAATTTCAAGGCTGACATCAAGGTAGCTCCACGCTATGTCGACCAGTCTCTTTGCACTGGCTGCGGCACCTGCGTTGAATACTGCCCTATCTATGTTGAGTCAAAATTCAATGAGGGGCTTGTCGAACGCAAGGCTGTCTATATTGAGTTCCCCCAGGCAATCCCATTGGTTGCCACAATCGACCGTGATAACTGTATCGGTTGTCAGATGTGCGAAAACGTTTGTCTCGCAAAAGCCATCAAGTATAGTGACGAGAGAGAGACCCGCTCAATAGATGTCGGCGCTGTCATCCTCTGCCCCGGCTTTGAGGAGTTTGACGCCTCAGCCAAGAAAGAGTACGGCTACGGCAGATACGATAACGTTCTCACCTCGATTCAGTACGAGCGAATCCTCAACGCATCGGGCCCATACGGTGGTCATGTTCTTAGACCATCTGACGGTATGATACCCAAGAAGATTGCTTGGATTCAGTGCGTTGGTTCTCGTGACCCTCATATCGACAAACCGTACTGCTCTGGTGTGTGCTGCATGTACGCAACCAAGGAAGCCATCATGACCCAGGAACATGTCACAGATGTTGAAGAGACAATCTTCATCATGGACATGAGAGCGGTCGGTAAAGGCTTCGAGCAGTATTATAACAGGGCTCAGAATGAGTGGGGTATCAGGTACGTCAGATCTCGCCCAGGCGAGGTTATGGAAGACCCAAAGACCAAGAACCTTCTCATCAGGTACGAAGCTGAGGACGGCTCAGAGATTACAGAAGAGTTTGATATGGTCATCCTCTCGGTCGGTCTTCAGACAGACAAGTCTCAGCGCAAACTCGCTGATGACCTCGGTCTCACACTCACAGAAGACGGATTCGCCCAGACAGACTATACCAACCCACTAGCCACAAGCCGCGAGGGCATCTACGTCGCTGGCGCATTCTCAGGCCCCAAAGACATCCCAGAGACAGTAGCAGGAGCCATTGGCGCTGCCGCAAAGGCTGGCATCGACTGCGCCCCGGCCCGTAACACATCGCTTAAGGAAAGAGAATATCCGCCAGAGAAAGACATCACAAACGAAGAGCCAAGGATTGGCTGCTTCATCTGTCACTGCGGTATCAACATCGCAAACACAGTTGATGTTCCAAGCGTTGTCGAATACACAAAGACACTTCCAAACGTAGTGTTTGCCACAAACAACCTCTACACCTGCTCTCAGGACACACAAGAGGCGATGGCAAAGGTCATCAAAGAGAACAACCTCAACCGTATCATGGTCGCGTCCTGCACCCCTCGCACCCACCTCCCACTCTTCCAGGAAACCCTTCGTGAGGCTGGTCTCAACCCAGCTCTTGTCGAGATGGCAAACATCAGAGAGCACTGCTCCTGGATTCACCAGAAAGACCCAATGAACGCCACTGACAAAGCCAAAGACCTTGTCAGGATGGCTGTTGCTAAGAGTCGCATGCTCACCCCTCTCTCCTCAACCAAGATACCAGTGGTGCAGTCAGCCCTTGTGCTTGGTGGCGGAGCAGCTGGCATGAACGCAGCTCTTGATATCGCCAGGAACGGCTACAAGGTCACACTCATCGAGAAGACTGACCAACTCGGTGGAAACTTGCAGAACGCCAAATACACAAACGAAATCGGCGACATGCAGGCATACCTCAAGAGCCTCATCTTTAATGTCGAGCGTGACAAAAATATCACAATTCTCAAAAGCACCGTACTCGACTCCCTCACAGGCTCTGTTGGCAACTTCAGACCAGTTGTGAAGGACAAAGACGGCAAAACCACAGAGTACAACGTCGGTTCAATCATCGTCGCAACCGGTGCTACCCAGCACACCCCAACCGAGTACAACTACGGCAAAGACGACAGAGTCATGACCCAACTCGAGTTCGAGAACAGAATCATCGAGGGTGATTGCAAGATTGATGATGTCAAATCAATCGTCATGATTCAGTGTGTCGGTTCAAGAGACGACAACAATCCATACTGCTCTAGGGTTTGCTGCTCAACAGCCATGGCAAACGCCAACCTCATCAAGGACGAGAATCCTGACGTCGAAGTCTACGTGCTCTATCGCGACATCAGAACGTACGGCTTCAGAGAGCATTACTATAACAACGCCCGCGAGAAAGGTGTCACCTTCGTTAGATGGGACCCAGAGAACAAACCAGAGATTCTCGAAAAAGACGGCAAGCTGTTCGTTAAGGTTCATGAGCCGATTCTCAAGGGCAACCTAGAGATACCAGCTGACCGCATCATCCTCTCCGCTGGCATTGAGGCCAACAAAGACAACGAGGAAATCGCCCAGATTCTCAAAGTCCCAACAAATGACGAAGGTTTCTTCCTCGAAGCCCACCCGAAGCTTCGCCCAGTTGACTTTGCCACAGACGGCGTGTTCTTCTGCGGAATGGCGTATCACCCGCGTATGCTTGATGAGACAATCGCCCAGGCGTCTGCTGCCGCTGCCAAAGCTCTAACCGTCATCTCTAAGAAAGAGCTCTCATCTGAGACATCGATTGCTACAGTCAACGAGGACATCTGCGACGGCTGCCGAATCTGCATCCCGATGTGCCCATACAACGCCATCACCCTCAAGGTCGAGGAAGGCGGAGATGAGCAGAGAGGCATGGCAAGCGTTGACCCAGCTCTCTGCAAAGGTTGCGGTGCTTGCGCTGGCGCTTGCCCATCAGGCGCTATGGAACAACTCGGATTCACAACCGAACAGATAGTCTCGCAAATTGACGCAGCCCTTGAGGAGGTGGCACTATGAGTGACAAAACACCATTGATTGTCGTTCTTTCTTGCAACTGGTGTACCTATGCCGGTGCTGACCTGGCTGGAGTCTCCAGATTCCAGATGCCGACAAACTTCAGACTGATAAGAACAATGTGTTCAGCAAGAATTGACCCAGAACTCGTGCTTCGTGCTTTTGCCAAGGGCGCTGATGGCGTCATCGTGGCTGGTTGCCACCCAGGCGACTGCCACTACATCTCTGGCAACTACAGAGAGCGCAGGAGAATCAAACTCCTTGAGCGTATGCTCAAACAGATTGGTATCTCACCAAAACGCTTCAGGCTCGAGTGGATTTCGGCATCAGAGGGTCAAAAATTTGCAGACACAATGACTCAATTCTCCAAGCAGATCGATGAACTCGGTCTCTCACCCATCCGCAAGAAACTTATTGCCAAGAATGAAGTGAAGGAGGTTGCGCATGTCTGATAAAATACGCATAGCCATCAACCGCGCCGCCACATGTGACGGCTGCGACATGGCAATTCTTGATATCGATGATCTTCTCCTCAAACTCTTCGAGGTAGCCGATATCGCTTTTGGCCCGACATATATGGACGCAAAGTATGAAGACGTCGAGAAGATGCCGGATGGATACCTGACAGCGACACTTGTACACGGCGCGATGAGAGATGAAGAGAACGTCCACATGGTCAAACTCCTTCGACAGAAATCACAGCTGATTATAGCTTACGGCGCCTGTTCCTCATTTGGTGGAATCCCATCCCTTGCCAACGCTGTCAAGGGTGGAATGCCCAGCATCTGGAACACCGTCTACAACACAACAGACTCAACAACCAATCCAGACAAGGTTCACCCAGAGTACGAGTGGGTCTCTCCGAAGGGCAACAAACTCACACTTCCAAAGGCGATGGACAAGGTCTTAAGAATGGACGACTACATCCACGTTGACTACTATCTCCCAGGCTGTCCACCATCCGTTGAGACTACATCGACTCTCATAAAGGCAGTCTATGCCCACGTTAAGGAGGGCGCTCCTCTCCCACCAAACGGCACGATTTTGGCCTCGGAAAAGACGCTCTGCGACGAGTGCAACAGAACCAAGCCAGATATTTACAACATCAAGAAAATTCACAGACCACACCTCGTTGATCTTGACCCAGACAAGTGTTTCCTTGAACAGGGAGTCATATGTATGGGCATAGCAACAAGAGCTGGCTGTGGCGCTCAATGCACAAACATCGGCAACATGCCATGTCGTGGCTGCTACGGCCCAACTGGCAAGGTTCTTGACCAGGGCGCTTCAATGCTATCCGCTCTTGCCTCGGTAATGGACATGACAGACCACGAGCTTGAGATGACAGATGATGAACTGGATAAGATTGTGAACCAAGTTGATGATCCGCTTGGCACATTCTACCGCTACAGTTTCTCCTCTGCTCTCATCAACGAGCGAGTCGAAGAAGAGGAGGAATAATCATGGCAGAACCAATCATTTTCGACGAGAAGAAAAAAACAGACAAGAAACAACTCACAATCGCTCCGGGCTCCAGACTCGATGGTCACGTAAAGATTGAAATATTCCTTGATGACAAGGGTGATGTTGACGAGACATACTTCCAGGTTGTCGAGCTTCGCGGCTTTGAGGAATTCTGCAAGGGCAGACCTGTTGAGGAAATGCCCAGAATCACAACCGCACTTTGCGGCATCTGCCCATGGGCACACCACCTCGCCTCCACAAAGGCGCTTGACATGATGTTTGATGTCACCCCACCAAAGGCAGCGCTCATGGCTCGAGAGGCTGCATACTGCGCCCACCAGGTTCACTCGCACGTCTCACACTTCTACGCTCTTGCCGCCCCAGACTTCGTGCTAGGTCCAGCTGCCCCTGTTGAGAAGCGCAACGTCGTTGGTCTTATCGAGGCAGTCGGTGTTGAGCTTGGCAAAGAAGTGCTTCACACACGTGTTCTTGCACAGAAGATTCAAGAGCGCATCGGTGGAAGAGCCACTCACCCGGTCCACGGTCTCCCAGGCGGTAACAGCAAGCCACTCACCAAAGAAGATCAGGCTTGGATTCTTGAGCAATCAAAGACATTTGTTGGTTTCGCTCAGAAGTCACTCCAGATTTTCAATGACATAGTTCTTGCCAACAAGACATACCTCGACATCATCACAAACAAAGACCTTTACTGCCACGATAGCTACCATATGGGCTTGGTTGACGAGAATAACCACATGAACTTCTACGATGGCAAGGTTCGTGTCGTTGACCAGAAGGGCAAGGAGTTCGCGAAATTTGACGCCGCTCATTACCTCGACGAGATTGCAGAACAGCCACTTCCATGGTCTTACCTCAAATTTCCGTACCTCCGCAAAGTCGGCTGGAAGGGTCTTGTTGACGGGCCAGATTCAGGGCTTGCCAGAGCTGCCTGTCTTTCCAGACTCAATGTCTCAGAGGGTATGGCAACACCACTTGCCAACGCTGAGTGGGATAGATATATGTCAACCCTCGGTGGAACTCCTGTGCAGTTCACTCTCGCTACCCACTGGGCAAGACTCGTCGAAACACTTTACGCAGCCGAAAGGCTCAAAGAACTCGTTGAAAACAACGACATTCTCGACCCACACGTTCGCAATATTCCAACCACCAACAAAGGTGAAGGAATGGGTATCGTTGAGGCTCCACGCGGCACGCTCATCCATCACTACAGGTCAGATGAGAATGGCATGGTTACGACTGTGAACCTGATTGTCGCAACGGCTTTCAATCACGGCGCAATCTGCATCGACACCGACAAGGTGGCACGCGGTCTCATCAAAAACGGCGAGGTTTCCCCAGGAATCTTCAACATGATCGAGATGGTCTTCCGCTGCTACGACCCATGCTTCTCCTGCGCAACACATTCATTGCCAGGACAGATGCCAATGCAAATAGAACTCATCAAGCGTGATGGCTCCAAGGAAGTAATCAAAAGGAACGAACTAGAGTAAATTGAAGACAACTATAGTCGGACTTGGCAACCCGATCCTGGGAGATGACAGGGTCGGGTTGCTTATTATGAGAGAGGTAGAGAAACTCTACAGCGCATCCAGTAAACCCCTCGGTGATGTGGTCTTTCAAGAGGCTTGGCAAGGTGGTTTGCTCCTACTCGACCAGATTGATGGGTTTGACCACGCTGTGCTTATTGATTCAATCGTGAGCGGCAGTTACGAGGTTGGGACTCTTATAGCTCTCACCCCAGAGGATTTTCGCGAAACTCGACACATCAGCAACCTTCATGACATCAATTTTGGAACCGCTCTCAAACTAGGCGACAAAATGGGGCACAAGGTACCAGAGAAGTTGGACATCTTCGCCGTAGAGGTTAACGTCACACACAACTTTAACGACCCTATTTCGCCACAAGTTGAGGCTGTCATACCCAGAGCGGCGCATGAGATAGCAAAGCGGATATTTGGGCTTTAATGGGGTTGTTTTATCTTGAAATTTAGGTTTTGGGCTGCTCTGCTTTCTTTATTTACTCTAGACGCTTACAGGTATCAGATACCCTCCTAGAAAAAACAATTCTCAATCGAAAAAAATAGCGGCTTCCCATCTAGAATACATTGTCTCACAAAACACCAAAAACATCTGCATAAATGGAATCTCTTGCGTGCATAGACATTATGATGAGCGATAATATTGATAAATTCTACATTTCGTTGTATTCGATAATAATCATTGTATATTAAAGTGTGGAGGGATAGTGAATAAATACATAATAGATGTTACCATTGACGGCAGGAGTCGTAGCTCCGTTGTAAAGTCAGACAGTGAGAGAAGCGCTGTGTTGAAGGTTGCAAAAAAAATCAACCCATTAATTGATACAGTAAAGGCATTTGGTTCAAACGTATTTTCTCCATTCAGCGGCAAGGTTGCCAACTCATTTCCATATGGAGATAGGGTGAAGGCTGTGTTTACCACAAAGAAATACATGACATTGAAAGAGTTCTTTGGTAATAATTTAAAAGGTGTCTTCGTCATAAGTTTGGTTACAATTTGATTTAGCATGCGGCTTCCGTCAGAGATCAGTGCTATCATCGGAATGGCAATGCATTCGACGTCCAATATTTTGTAGGTTGTTTTTTGTCGGTATAAATCTGTTTGCTTTTTATATATAAGAACCAGCTTATTTTATCGGGCAAATATAAAGGTTGACATCTACTGCAATCTTAAGCGATAACCATCCCCTTTCAAACTACACATGGGTAGAAAAAAAGGGGGGGTCTCGTTACAAAAAACCATGATCATTTACTATGCACTGATATTATCAATCCCCTCTCTCGTGATACCCTTATCACTGAGAATCTTCTCAACCCTTTTCAACTCACTGTCTCTTACCTTCTCACTTGGGAACTTAATGTATTCATGTCGCGTCTGATTCTTAGAATGGAAAGCGATAGCAGACTTACCTTCGTATAATACACCCTTCATAACAGTATCCGGTCTCCAAGTAATCTTCTTACCTCTAAAGTCAATTTTAAAATACACGCTACACCTCCTTATGGATAACATGTTACACCGGTAAATGACAATTGATATAGAAAAAACATGGCTGTATTGTATTATTATAATTCAGAATATCTAAATACTGCTGAACAACGCATATGCAAGCCAGACTATTGCAGCATGTATACTAAAACGCTTCGCAATGAGTTATCTAGGAAATTTTACCGAACACTTGACATGGAAGATCCTCTTTATCCAATAAAATCAAGGAGAGAAGAAATGATACTCATCCATACCTCCCGCTCTCCTGTACAAAAGGGGAGGTTATGTGAAACCCTAAACAACGGCCATCAAGCGTTGTTATTGAATCCATCTTTAGAGATTCCATTATCATTAAGAATCTTCTCAACCCTTCTTAACTCCCTATTTCTAGTTTTTTCGTCATGGAATTTTACATACTCCTCCTCTTTATCCGTGTTTGAATAGAACATGATGGAAGGCTTACCTTGATAATACAAACTTCTTAATGTAGTATCAGGCTTCCAAACGATTTTCCTGTCGCCGAAATCAATTTTGATATTCAAAGTACACATCCTTTCAAAGAAAATTGTACACCAATAAATGACAAATCATATAGATGAAACATGTGTGTATTGTATTATTATTAATGACAATATCAGCATAAGCATCTTCAACATACTTGAAAGTCTGTCTGTACGACGGTATTTTCAAAAACCAATGAAACAAGGATAATTAGGAAACTTTACCGAATACTCAACTCAAGAGACTTTAGTAAATAACCCCGATTAGGAAAAGTGGTCAACATTTACCTCTCTCCAATGCGAAGGCTGGAGAGAGGAGATTGTACAAAACTCGTAGCATCAACTATAAACCGTAATTTATCAATTCCATATTTTAGTGATTCCTTTTTCACCAAGAATCTTCTCGACTCTCCTTGCTTCTCCATCTCTTATTTCCTCACTTGCGAATTTTACAAAATCATGCCTGGAGTGGTTCTTGGAATGAAACACGATGGCGTGTTTGCCTTCATGGGCAAGCTTTTCCATCGTAGTATCGGTCCCCCAGGTAATCTCTTTACCCTTAAAGTCGATCTTTATCATATTACACATCCTTCCATGAACATTGTATTGCAGTAAATCGGTAAAGACATAAAAAATTATTTGATAATTGTATTTTTACTATTCACAATATTAGAATGAGCACTAGCAATGTGTGCTTAAATGTGGGCGTTACTAAATATTTCCTAATTTTCGGTATTTATAAGAAACTATACCGAACACTGCAAAAAAATGGCTTGAAATATCCTTTGACAGACCAGCTCTCAGTAGCCACAAATACTGCAGGATATCTCACAGCAAGAATGTGGGAATCCGAGTTAATCAGAACAGATGCAGTAAAACAAAAAAGCCCACCCAACCCCATTTAGTCGAGTGGGCATAACTTAACTTATTTACTTGAACTAGAGTGTACCTATTTACCTGGGTCTGGATAGGTGAGTGTTACCTTACGTTCCGTGCCATCCCAGCCAACTGCTGCGCCAAGAGTTTCTGCAACAAATCGAAGCGGAAGCATTGTTCTGCTGTTGACGATTGTCGGGTAGAGGTTGGCTGTTGCGTGGATTCTTGTCTCAACTCCATTGATTCTGGCTGTTGGTTTGGCAATCCAAAGCTCAACGAATTTTGATGCTCCGTCTGGTGTGTTCTGGGTAAGTGTAACCTTGCGCTCAGTGCCTTCCCAGCCGACCTTGCAATATAGAGCTTCAGCAACAGCGCGGATTGGCATGTATGTGTTGTTGGCAAGCTCAGGAGGAAGCGGTGGTGATGAGACGACTGGAGCTGCATCAAGGGCATTCTCAATTCCGTTTATCTTAATGATTGGCTTATCAATCCAAAGCTCCATGATGATTTCCTGAACAGCGCCCTTTTCATAAGTGATCTTGTACTGGTACGAACGACAATTGTTGAACTCATCACAAGCTTTGATCTCGATAATATTCTCGCCCTCAACGAGTGAGACATTCTTCTGGAAATACCAGACCTTGTCAGCTTCTTCTGTGAATTTGTCTTCTTGAATCTTGACAGCCTCACCCTTGATTGTCACTTTCGCATCCGCGTCTGTGTAGCCCATAAACTCTATTGTGTTTTTTGGGGTTTTCATTGAATAATCGAGTCCAAGAAGATTCTCGTTTGGCTCAATGACAGTGAGCATTGGCGGAGATGTGTCACGGTAGACAATGAGGTTGATGGCATCGGTCTCACCCGTGAAGTTCTGAGCGATGATAACGATGTTGTTGAATCCCTCACGAAGTTGATAGGTATAGTCAAATGAACCATCTTGACCGATGTTGCTTACCCTGTGACCACCGATAAAAAGTGAAAGTTGAGCCAAACCCTCCTCGGATTTGAGTTTGCCCTTGATGAAAACCGATGATTCATTGGTTTTCATATCGGCATACTGGAGGTCGTGCTCTTCACGACGTCTTTTTGCTTCTTCTTCAGTTGGCCATGGGGAGGTGATTTTCTTTGGGGCTTCAATCAAAACTTCCGGTGGTTTCGCGTTTTTTCTGATACTTAGAATATCATCATGCAAAATCGTGATGATTTTGTTGCCAACATCACCTGTGAGTCTAACATTCTCAAGACCTATTCTGATGTTGTCCATCACTATTTTGTCACCGGCAGCCTTCATGGTGAAGGTTACAAGAATGTTCTCGTCCTGGTCAGCGGCAACCGCTGATTCTTCTCTGCGGATTGAGACGGTTATACGACCTGGTCTGTGTTCATATGACCATGTTGGCTGCTCGCCATAGCGGGTGAGATATGAACCAAGCGACACATGGGTGACATCGAGATACTGGTCATCATAGACAAAATCAAGAAGTGCTTCCTTGACCTCAAGTCCGCCCTTGACGTTGACTTTAACCTCAGTCTGACGGCAGATCTCGTTAACAGCGCATGATGTGATGATGTGTCTCTCAGGGAGCAGTTCAACTTCGAGTTTTCTGGCTTTTGCCTTGAGTGATGCGGTTTTCTCAAAAGTCTCTCCTCTTGAGTTTGAACCAACACCAACGATTGTGACATTGTAGCCATCCTCGTTGAAAACCATCTCATCAGAGGCTTTGAGCGAAACTGTGCACTCGAAGGGCGGCACGCCATTTGGAGGTTCAAAGGTTGCTGTAAAGAAGTCTGAGGTGTCTGTGCCAAGCTGCATCATAACTGGATTGTCATACTCGTTGATTGAGTCAACGAGCACCTTGAACTGTGTGCTCTGGCCTGGGGCTACCTCAACAACCGAGGTGCCGACCGATTTGATTTCAAATGATGGTGGCTTTGCCGGCTCGACAAGAAGGTCGATATCCATCTCATCAAACAGACCCGAAGAGATCTCATTCACAATTAGTTTGTAGTTGCTCTCTGTGCCCTCAGCAACATCTGGTGGAACATCAATGACGACATCAATAACTGATGACTGCATTGGCTGAAGTCTGAGACCAATCTTGTCCTGACTTGGCACTGAGTCGACTGAAACTACCTTATCCCACACCTCGCCTGACTTGTGATCAAGCTCGAGTTCAAAGTCCATCCACACGTTTCCGAGGTTTGTAAGAACATAGCTCTGCTTGGAGAGTGAACCCGCCTGAACGCCGAGGTCTGATTCCTTCTGTGTGAGTGTGAACCTTCTGATAAGTGGCTGCCTGAGGTCGCACATCGTGGACTGGAGGATTTCCTTCGTTGTGTTGTCTTGAATCCAAGCAACAAGGAAACAGTTCTTGTATTGTGTGAGCCAGTCATAATCGTGTCCGATGTGTGGGAGCGCAAACGTCATGGTCTTGTGAATTGTTTCGTCAACTGGAATCTCGATTGGGTCTCCGAGGTGTCCCTTTTCTGGCGGTGGCTCTTTACCCTTCTCGTGGAGCATCTTCATGACTGTGAGGTGATGCTCTTCCTCTCCGTTAACAGCTGCAAACTCAACGTTGTTTTCAACAAGAACAATGTAGGCTGCGAGGTCTCTATAGCCAGAGAGGTCCTGATATGATGTGATCTCAAGGTCAGCATAACCTTCGGTCTTGTCAATCTGTCCCTGAAGGAAGAGTTTTATTGGCGATGTCTGTGCTCTGTAATCCTCAGCTCGCTGGGCAAAACGCCAGTAGCTGTATGATGTTCCTGACATCTTTCTGTCTGGAAGTCGGTCTGGTGGTGGATCCTGTCTCTCATATGGGCCGTCTCCCTCTGAGAAGTTCTGAATACCATTGAACATTGTGGTGGGAAGACCTTCTTGGGTATACCACCTGTATCTGTGATGATGCTCAGGCTGGGTCATACCAGAGTTATCGCTGTCTGCATCGCAATAATAGGCTATCGGTATTATCTGTGAGTAGCCGTATTCGTCAGCCATTCTGTACTGCGCCTCCCTGTGGAAGGGGCAATACTGGCACCAGACGGCTGTGAATGTTTCAGTGAGGAGTGTCCTTGGAACAAGCTTGTCTACTTCAGGCTCTGTGCAGGGGTTGATGAGAAGCACGAAGCTGAATTGGACTTCCCCATTCTCCGTCCCTGGAGCTGAAAGCGTGATGACGATCTCATAGATGCCGGGTTTCAAATCTCCTCTCGGCTTCATTATGAGTGACGTTTTGTTGGTATTACCCAGCTTGATGGTTGATGGACTGAATTCGATATTAAGAGCTGTGAGAGCAAAGCCATTGCAGTCAACATTCTTGACGTCTCTATGTGGATGTTTGCCTTCCTCTTCACCCTCTGGCACAACACATTTCTTTCTTGGCTTTGCGTATGTAAGGCTGACATTCCTCTCATACTCGTTCTGCGGTTCAACCATGATTTCAAGCGTCGCTGGTTTCTGACAATCGATCTCAACGAAGAGATTTGTCTCAGGATGAAGAGTGATACCGTACGCATCGGATGGGATAACGCTCAGTGGAATCTCTTTGACACCCTTGTTGGTGGAGATTGTCAACTTGGCTGTCATCTCCTGTCCAGCAGCCATGCCGGTGGTGTCAACCTTGACATCGACCATGATGACATCACCCACGAAATTCTTCGGCTCAACCGATACAAACGGGACATTCTGTTCTATTGAGATTGTCCCTGAGAGCATGCCACCTGTCCAGTTTCTAATCTCGATTCTCTTCTGTGAACTCGAACCAACCTTCAGAACACCAAAATCAAGGTTATTTGGAGCGACGGTGAAGTAAACGTTCTGATCCCGCTGAGGAGTGAACATGGCTTCGTCAACTCTTGGAAACTCAAATATTGGTCTGTAGGGGATTATCTGGAGTCTGTGATTCATGGTATCGGCAACATAGACGCCCTGGTCATCACACACAACAGCCTCCGGATACGTGAAGTAGCCCTTGGCTTCCTTGTGTTCGATTCTGTCCTGCTCATAGTTCTCCCAGCCGGCGACTGAGAAGAAGTTGACTCTGCCTGGGCCACCAGTCCTACCGTAGTCCCAGGACATCTTGGAATCGTTATCAAAAACAACTATTCTATCATTGTACGTGTCTGCAACATAGACCATTCCAGACTCATCGTAGGCGCAGTCAGACGGGAAGAAGAGCATTCCCTCGCCACGACCCTTGTGACCATAGTGTCTGATGTAGGTTCCATCCAGTGTGAGTTCCTGGACTCTGCAATTTGCTGCATCGGCAACAAGAAGCTTCCTGCCGTCAGATGTGATTCCTTTTGGAACAATGAACTGACCCGGAGCAGAACCAAATCCACCGAACTGGGCGAGGAATTCACCAGTAGTGGAGAAAACCTGAATCAGGTTATTGCCAGTATCAGTTACAAATATCTTATTGAGTGATGAAACAACAACGACATCGCTTGGGTTATTGAGTCTTCCATTGCCCATTCCCCATTCACCGATTGTGCGCTGGTATTTGCCGTTTATATCAAACACCTTGACGCAGTGGTTGCCGGCATCAACAACATAGAGATTCTCCTGGCTGTCAAAATCAACGCCAACAGGACGAAGGAGTTCCTTCTCACCTGTTCCACGCTTGCCAAACTCCGAAACAAAACCAACATAGGGGGTTGTCTCTGTTGGAACCTCAAACTTTGCGTTTCTATCATAGATGAGAATTGTGCTTCTCGCTGTATCGGCAATGGCTATCTTGCCATCTGAGATTGCAAGCGCTCTTGGTGTGGCAAATGATGACTCAACTTTTACATCGCCGCCAATTGTTGAAGAGTATGTACCATCAATCTTGAAGACGTCAACCCTGTTGTTGGCAAATGATGATACATATATCTTGGAATCTAAAATGGCGATTCCCTTTGGAATAGAAATTTGACCAATCCCATTGCCTGGTGAGCCAAACGAATCAATGTCAGCGCCCTCATATGAGTAGACTCTGACTTTGTTGTCTCTTATGTCAGTGACATAAACTCTGTTATCAAGAGCAACGATGGCATATGGTGATGTGCCATCTCCAAATGATGAGATAAATGTACCACTTTTGTCAAAGCAGAAAATCTTTCCAGCAACCGTATCAGCAACAAAAATCTTATCGTCATTTACGGCAATGCCGTTTGGCTCGATAAATGTATAGTTTTCTCCATCGGTTGTCGGGATAATGGATGAGAACTTGTCGTTTGTGTCAATTACTACAATGTTTCTTGCGCCTGTATTGGCAACGTAGAGCAAACCCTTGTAGGCAGAGATGCCATTCGGATGGACAAAATATGATTTGCCAGTGCTGGGGTTAATGGCTTTGAGTTCCGTATCCTCGATTACGTCGTCTGTCTTGTTGCCACGGACTACGATCTTTCCATAAAATCTGTCGACCCAGTATATTTTGTTCTGGTAACACGTGATTCCACCAGGCTCAGTTATGAGCTTTTCATGGCTACCATAGAGACCAAACGCGTACTGAGGATTTCCATCCTTCAGGATAGCGTGCACCCTAACATTCAATTCGTCCACGACATAAATCCTGCTGCCTTCATTAGCTATCCATGATGGACCAGCAAAAGCACCAGCCGGACTTGGGCCACCAACGAGTTTTATGCCAAAGTCTGAAAGCCTCTGTTGTGACTCTGATGCTGTAACTCCTGGGACTAATCCCGAGAAGGCGCTCAGCAGGAGAGCCAAAGATACTGCAATGGTCAAGATTCTCTTCATCACGTTTCCTCGCAAGCCTGTCACAAGCAATTGTGACACAATTTTGGTTTTGGGATTCTAACATTGATGCTATCAAACACAATTTAAAACAAGGTGTCAACCATTTAAATTTGGGTGTACTTGAATCAATTGGTCAAGAAAACTCTCGAAAAACCCAACAAAAAACCGAGTACTTGTCAAGAATATATTTTCAAAATATTTGTGACTTGTTGACTTCTAGCAAAGGACAGGGGAACTCACCACAACACGAGCAGCTCGTATAGCCCTTTGTCCTTGCGCACTTTCTTACTGGGCACTCCAAACAATATCTAAAAATCCTTCCATCCTCAGATTTGCACCCAAGACAAAACACTTCGGAGGACAGAATCGGAGGGCAGCTCTCAACTCTCCACTTCCTGGAGACAGCTACCCTGTCCTCCTCTGTTTCTGACTTGAAAACGTCACAACACCGGCAATCAAAACCGCAGTATGCTTCGTGGTCGTTGTTACTTTCTGAGGTCGTCAAGCGTTGTTTTTGCCTCTGGCACCATCTCCAAGAATTTGTCCAGAGCCTCGCACGAGTAGTCCTTGCAATCCGCACATGTGGCAACCTTATTTTTCACACCGCACGCTCTAATCTCACACTCAAAGCAGTGCCCGATCTTTGGGCCTCCCTCTACCATGCAACCGACGCAATTCACGTCCTCTGGCTTGATCTCTGCTCCATACATCTCAGACCATTCCTTTGCCGACTTGATTCTCAGCTCCTGATCATCGTTCTTGTAGGCTACATAAGCAGGACAATCTGAACAGACAATACCGCACACTCCAATAATCTTTTCCATATCGCACCCCTTCTGGGCTGATTGTATTAGACATGTCACACTTTGACAATGGGGTGCAATCTGCATATAAAAACCTTATGACACTTACCGACATTGCAGGATTGCCACTTGAGCTTGACGTTGAGGGATGCGAGGTTTCCTTCCCTGGAGTTGATATTTGCCCAGAGTATTCTGAGAGGATTTTCTCCAAAGCGAAACAGTTCTACCTTGACGGCTGTTCTGATGGTGACAGGGTTCTATATAAGATGTGGCGGGATGTCCACCTGCCAGAACACGAAGAGCTTATCAGAAACTCCAAGCTCAGATACGACATTGTTCTGATTTGTTCTGGGCAAGTTGGCAGAGAATATATAAAGACCATCGGTCACTACCACCCAAAAGCTGATGAGGATGAGGCATACCCTGAGATATATGAGGTGCTGCACGGTGAGGGAGTGTTGCTCTTGCAGGACGAGAACATCGCTGATGCTATTGCTGTTCCAGTAAAAGCTGGCAATCAGGTCTTCATCCCACCAGGTTACGGTCACATCTCAATCAACACAGGGGACGAGTGCCTGGTGTTCTCCAACATTCTCTCCGACTACTTCACCTCAGTTTACGGTGTCATGGAGAAAAACTGCGGCGGGGTCTACTACCTCACAAAGAGTGAGGGTGGGCCTGAGTGGATTGAAAATCCCAACTACCAAAAGCACCCGACACTGCGCACACTTGGCCCAGGACAAATGCCCATGATTGTGGGGCTCTCAGGGCCGCTCTACACAAACCTCATCGAGGACCCATTCCGGTTTGCATGTCTCAAAAATCCAAGGCTCTGTCCGAGTTTCTAGTCCCGCTCAACTACCTTTTTTCGTTCTTCTTCCACAAAGTTGGGATTCGCTCTGTAGTCTAGCGCATCCATTCAGACATGTCCTGTCTCCAGCTCAAACGAGAACCTACAGGTTTGACCACCTGACAATACCGACTCGCAAACGTTTATCTGAATTGGGACACCAAGGATTCCTTCCCAAAATTGCCTCATCCACCCAGCACCACACAGGCAAAAACTGTCTGGCATATTGTCCATGTCAAACTTGGCAACAGGGCAATGGCAAAAGGCTTTCCGCCTCTCATGGTCGGTTTTGGCGTTTCTGTGAGCTTCGGGGTTTTGGGGTTTTTTCTCACAGTAAATCTTGTCCCCCTCACGCCAACAGTTTGGATACCACCCACCCTCAGTCTTTATGAACTCGAGCACATCATCGACCTCGTGACGTTTCCTGTACGCCTCTCGAGCCCTTGCAATGAGGTCTGGCGGGTAGAAGTGCGCACACTTTGAGATTATTTCGTACTTTTCTTTGTGTTCTGTGATTTTGTCCAGCTTCTCTACCGCACGCCTTGCCCAGTTGAATCTGTCCTCAAGATTTGAAAAAGGTGTTATTTCGGCGCCATCTCTTGCAAGTTCGTCAGCCTGGTTTGGAGGAAGTGTCGCGCTCGCAGTCGAGACAAACAGGCTCTTCCAGGGGTGGAGCGGAACCTGGACTTGAAGCCTTGCATCCTCCTTTGAGAAATTCTGCCAGACCTCACGGAACTCCTCTCCAACAATGAAGCCACCGTCCGAAGCAAACTTGTAAATCTGGCTGTAGGTTGTGCCGATGTCTTTGATGGTGCCAGAGAACTCGGTCGAGATGACAGAGGCTGGCTCAAGAAAACGGGTTGTGATATCGACTGCGTCAACAATCTTTGACACAGGGAAACCCACCTCAACATCTCTGCCTTCCTTCACTGTGCCAAATCTGTAGACACAAATCATGTCCCCACAGATGTTGCCCTCGCAAGCTTCTTTTATCTTTTTTGACCCTGCTTCCAAATCACCAAAACTTTTCATCACAAATCGAGTTGAGGCAAAAAGCACCTCATCGGTTTGAATAAATGTGTACTTATCAGTGTTTTGCATGATGGGATTATATGAATAATGGTGAATAATAACAATAGACGCGCCTGACTCTGTGTGATTATAAAATGTGATTTTTTTGGTAAATCGATCTCAAGAACGAGCCCATAGATCCTTTTTGGTGAAGGTTGTGAGTATATAAGAGAGATATCACAGATCATTAAAGTTGAGGATAGGGGACTCAAAACGACTAAGCAACCAATGTAACATTCAGGATTTTGAAACTCACATCCTGTTGAATACATCCATCTAAGAGTTTTTAAAATAACATTTTTACTCAATAATCAGTGACTAAATATTACAAAGATTGAAACAATTCTATAAAATCAATTCCGCTATTATTTCCATTTCTTCATCCCACACACCATCATTTACCTTCCAGCTGTGTGTGACTCCCTTTTCCCGCAGGAGCATCGAGATGTTTGACATGCAAATCCCCACATCAAAGTACTTGTACTCCTGGTTGGAGTATCCTGGGTTTGTTTTGGGTGAAAGTATTTGGAGCTTGCCGTCACCTTCTTTGAATCTCCAGGGCTGCACGTTCTTTGCAGAAGGAGCAACTTGAGCGACCTCAAGAATCTCAGAGAAACTCTCGGGCAGACACCCAACACAGAGCTCATCAAGGGGAATTCGCTTCTTACTACCAATCAAACTCCTGATAGAGTTGTCAACTACTTTCCCCAAGAAATTCTCAGTTGGATAGCCAAAAAACAAGACGGAACCAATTCGGGCACCAGCGGGAAGACCAAAATGAGATATCAGGATGTCCTCTCTGCCAAGCTCCCCAATGTAGCAGGTGCCAATTCCCAACTTTGTAAGCTCTACGCAAAACTCCTCGGTTCGATAACCAATATCCAAGAGCGAATGCTTGCCGTCTGAGATGTAGGGAATCAGAATGTGAGGTGATTTGTAGTCCTTGAAAGCCATTCCTCCAGAGATAGCAGCCCTGTCTGCATCTGTTGGCGTTTCCAATAGTATGTGCTCGAATTTATTGCCAGAGACCAGCGGTGTAAGCGACGAAATCACTGATTTGATTTTTTTCAAGGTGAGCATCTGAAACCGTCTCAATTTTGAATTTTCTTGTTGACCGTCTTTGAAAAACTGCACTCTTTGTGTCCACAATCAAACCTCCAAGAAAGTCTATCTATTGGAACTCGATGTCAAATCAAACAAGGACAATATATCACAGGGAAGGCAAAAAGCACAAGCAAAGTGCAGATATAGATATGGGTTATCTGGATCTTTTCATAACAAGCAGGAGTGAGATGAGGAGAACGAGCATCACAACCCCAACACCGTATGAGGCGGAACTGAAAAACACATCCTCTGTTGCGGTTCGCGCGAGAGGCGCGAGTTGGAGAGTGGGGAACATGATATTAAAAGAAGCATGGATGATTGTTGTTGTGATGACAGAACCCGTCATGACAAAAACAAGACCCATTAGGACACCGAAAAGGAGAACAAAAACAATATAGAAACCAAATCCAAGCAGGTCACCCTCATAACCTATGAGGTAGTTGAGGTGATAAATGGCAAACAACAAGGCTTGAATAATTATCGCTCTGACAAGCCCAGACTTTTTTAGTTTGGTCGTGATGTATCCCCTGAAGAACAGCTCCTCAGCAAAGTTGCCGATGAGAAAGAACGCGAAGGCAACAAGCATCGAAAGGGAGAATTCTTTAACGTCAAAGAAATACGAGGAAACATTTACTCCAAGCACAATAGGCACAAAAACGGAAGAAAGCGCAACAGACACCCAAAGAGAAACTGTGCCAATCAGCCCCCAGAGGAGCTGGTGGAAGATTCTCACAAGCGTCAATCCAAAATCGATGAGCTGATGTCTTTCCACATACACAATCAGGAGAATGGTCAAGACAATCATCGATGCCTTTTCCCAGACAGTTCCTGAAAGGTAGAACAAGCCAAATCTGACAACAATAACGGCGAGGAACGCTATGATTACTTGACCAAACTCAATCTTGAAGGAGGAGCCGGCAAAGGAGATTAGCGTTACGTTTTGAGACCACACCTGAGTAAAGATGGCAAGAGCCCCCAAAACGGCGAAGGCATAGACAACACCAATGAGGTCGATTCTGGAGAAGGACACGAGCAACGATGAGAGCGCAGTAAAAACAAAAACGCCAACTGCCCAAACTTGCCTAGATGATATCCCTTTTGTCATTGCCATTTCAGTCTTTTTTCGTCTTTCTTCCCGGTCTCTTGTTGTACGTTTTTACTCGCTTACCCCTGAAACGTTTTTTTGATTGGTCGTCCAGATCATCAGAGGATGCGTTAGAACCCCTACTTATAGCTCCCCTAGCGCCAGCGATGAACGCCCTGTCAGCCTTGACAGGCGACATGAGCCTGATAGAAAAATATAGAAGCATGGAGAGCAGCAGTAAGCAGACAAATGCGACCGCCCACCAAACCAGCATATGAGTGTGTTTCACCTGAAAGTATCCGTCGAGTTTGTCAAGCGTCTCGTCAGCCAGCTGATAGTGCTCTCGGTTCACATACGCCGCAGCCTGCTCCAAAAGAAGCTCAGGCTCCATACGAATCTTGTAGTCTAGAGGAATTGGATTCATGGGCATATTCGACCATATGTGTCCTCGAATATCCTCAATCCTGGCAAACTCCGTTCTTCCCTCATCACTGTTGTAGCTAGGAAGTAGCACCCTTGAGCTTCCATCGTCTAGATATTTCATGTGTCTGAACTGTCTTATGAATGTTCTGAAATCGACGCCATACTCAGCCTCAAGAGCCCTTTTGAAACCCTTTTTTGACTTCGTCGCCTCAAACATAAAATCTCTGAGTTTGGATTTTCCAAAGTCCCTCTCGTACTGCTCCAGAGAGGCACAGGCTCTTACAACCGTGGAGATATGCATTGGATTGTCAAAGTCGAATCTATCTGGATCTTCCGGGACTGGGATGTATTGAAAAACAGCGCGCATCTGAGTCGCATAGTTTACGATCGGGATATCAAAATAACGAAGAGCAAGGAAGGTCTCGATGATTTGCATCGTCCCCTCGTTGCACATTGGTCTTTCGAGTCTTATGAGGCTTCGAAAGATTGGACGCGTTTTTCCTGTGGCTTGAAGGTAATCGTCATTTGTCACGAGCACCACGGTGTTGCTACCTCTCAACATATCATGAGCGTAGCCAGAGAGTGAGTCAAAATCCGGGTATACGATTATCTCAAAATTATCAGGCTTTGGCGGTCCAAACACATCCTCGAATATTTGTATCTGTTCATGGATGTGCTCTTCAAGCCAGGTTCTGATGACGGTGTCCTCAGGAAAAGCCGGGCTGTACCTGATTCTGATTCCACCCGAACCGCCACCTGTTGGGGTTTCGGCGGAAAACACTGCGGTAGAAAACATCGTTACCGCAGAGCAAATCAGAACTGCTACAGCCAGGAGCTTTTTCACGCAACCCCTCCGACAATCTCGACAAGGCGTATCATCCATTTACCGAGTTGGTTGAGGTGCTCAATCTTGATTCTTTCATCGAGCCCGTGCGGGTTTTCCATGCCGGTGCTCACAACAACTGCCGTTTTGCCCTTTGCGTTGAAAACATTGGCAACAGAACCGCCGCCACTGATATCAAACCTGGGTTCAATTCCAACATCAGTTGCTGCTTTTGCAAGTTTTGACGGGAGTTCGTCCTCTGGTGTGAACCTGAAGCCAACAAGAAGGTTCTCAGGAACAAACTCTACGGTCGCGCCGACCTTGCCACAGGCTCTGAGGAACTCATCCTTCATGTGAGAAACCTGAGTATCAAACTTGGTTTTGTCTATCGACCTTGCCTCAAACAACACTTCGCAGTAGTCCGGGACAATGTTGAATGACTTTCCGCCCTTGATCACTCCAATGTTTGATGTGGTTTCTTTGTCAATCCTGCCGAGTTTCATGTTAGCAATTGCCTCGGATGCCACTCGAATTGCGGATATTCCCTTCTCAGGAGCAATACCAGCGTGAGAGGATTTGCCATTAATGATTGTGTTATAGACGACCTGGTAGGGAGCAGCCATGATGATGGCGCCCGGTGCGCCATTTGTGTCAAGCACAATGGTCTCTTTGCTCTCAAGAACGGAGGCATCGAAAAGCGATGCGCCTCTCAAACCCATCTCTTCCTGAATATCACAAACCAGCTCGATTGTGGGGTGAGGCCTGTCCTTGAAGTACTCCAGAACCTCCAACATAACAGCAAGCCCAGACTTATCATCGGCTCCGAGAATGGTAGTACCATCGCTAGTGATAAACCCACTTTTGGTTTGGGGCTTGACACCAATACCAGGCTTGACCGTGTCCATATGAGCCGAAAGGCAGATTGAACCTGGGACTGTTCCCTTCATTCTCGCAAAAAGGTTCCCTACATCAGAGTCAATCTGTTCTCCAGCCTTGTCAATCTGCCAGTCCATAGAGAGTGAATCAAAACGGGTCACGAGGTAGTTTGCAACAGCCTTTTCGTGACCCGATTCTGAGTCTATCTGGACTAGCTCAAGAAATGTCTCAAGCAGTCTTTTTTCGTTCATTTATTGTCCGTCGAAGTTATATCCAGCCTCAAGAGCTTTAATGTTGACATCGAGATACTTTGCCTTGCTCTCACCAAGATAATCCTTGATAGCTCTCTTAGTTGTCTCAAGATCAAACGACTTTGTCACCTTGAGAAGAGCGCCGAGTAATACGATGTTCGTCGCCTTTGCCATACCGGCCTTCTCAGCAATCTCCTGCGCCGGGACATAGACAACGTTGATGTCGTCTCTTGCGGATTTCTCCTTGATAAGAGACGAATTTACAATCAGGTTTCCACCCTTCTTCACAGATTTCTCAAACATGGTGAACGATGGAAAATTGAAAACGACAACGTTTGCGGGGTTTGCAAGAACGGGGGATGCTATTTCCTCTTCCGAGGTGATGACTGTGCAGTTTGCTGTGCCACCGCGCATCGCAGGACCATAAGATGGCAGGAAGATAGCATAGTCTCCCTCGATTACCGCGCTGTCGGCAAAGAGCTTCCCGAGCATCATGACACCCTGTCCGCCAAAACCAGCCGCTATTAGTTCGTGCTGTGCCATTATTCGAGTCCCTCCGCTACCTTGAATTCACCTGTTGGGTAGTACTTGGTTGTCTCTTCCTTGACTCTCTTTAATGCATCGACCGGAGTCATTCCCCAGTTTGTCGGGCATGTTGAGAGAACCTCAACAACCGAGTAGCCAAGACCCTTTATCTGAGCCGTGAATGCCTTCTTCATCGCAGCCTTTGTCTTGCGAATGCCAGCGATTGTGGTTGCATCTGTTCTGGCGATATAGGCTGGACCATTGAGCTGGGAGAGCATCTCACAAACACGCACCGGGAATCCGTGCGTTTCTTTATTTCTTCCATATGGTGATGTCTCTGATTTCCAACCCATGAGAGTGGTTGGAGCCATCTGACCGCCTGTCATGCCATAGATGCCATTGTTGACAAATATGGTTGTAATGTTCTCGCCACGAGCGGCAGCATGCACCATCTCAGCTGCACCTATTGAGGCATAGTCACCGTCACCCTGGTAGGTAATGACGTGCCTGTCAGGTAAGGATCTCTTAACACCAGTTGCAACGGCGCAGGCTCTGCCATGGGCTGACTGAACGGAGTCAAAGGCAAAATAATCGACTGCCAGAGTTGAGCAACCAACTGGGAGAACGATTATCGACTTCTGAAGGAGATCCATCTCTTCGATTACTTCACAGACAAGTCTGTGGATAACCCCATGAATGCACCCTGGGCAGTAGGACGTCTGGCAGGTAGCAAGTGGTGCTGGATGATGAGTTAGTCGTTCCATGGGATACCTCCTGTTGGGGCTGGTTCACCTTTGATGTGCTTGAGTGTAACCGCTTCAAGCTCATCGGTAGTTGGCACCATGCCACCCTGTCTACCATAGAATTTGACTTCCTTCTGACAGGAAACCGCGAGCTTGACGTCTTCGATCATCTGACCAAAGGAAAGCTCAATATCGAAGAGGAACTTAACTTGTGGTCTTGACGCTATTTCAGCGAGCCTCTTTGACGGGAATGGCCAAAGGGTAATTGGTCTAAAGAGCCCAACCTTATGACCATTTGCCCTCATTGCCTTGATGACACTCTTGAGGATTCGAGCAACAGTGCCGTACGCAACAAACACGTACTCAGCATCGTCCATCTGAACTTCCTCAAACATGACATCCTCTTCGACGTTCTTGAACTTCTTCCACATCTCGATATTCATCTTTTCGAGACCATCCGGAAGAAGGTCGAATGAGTTGATGAGGTTCTTGCCACGTTTTCCCTGCATACCATCAGCCGCCCAGTCTTTGTGTGGAAGTGTTGCCGGATCGGTCATCTCTGGAAGCTCGATGGCTTCCATCATCTGACCAAGAAGTCCGTCTGAGAGCACGATGGTCGGGGTGCGATACTTATCGGCAAGATCGAAGGCGCTCTTCATCAGGTCAACATTCTCCTGAATTGTCGATGGGGCAACCACTATGCAGTGATAATCACCATGACCGCCACCCTTGACGGCTTGGAAGTAGTCTCCCTGTGCAGGCGCAATGTCGCCGAGACCTGGACCACCACGGACAACATTAACAATGACGGCTGGCAAGTCAGCGCCAGCCATATAAGAAATACCCTCTGTCATCAATGAGATACCAGGTGATGACGATGTTGTGATAACTCTCTTGCCTGTTGCTGCGCAACCATAGAGCATATTTACTGCTGCAACCTCAGATTCAGCCTGTGTAAATGAACCACCAACCTCTGGTAATCTTCTTGCCATGTAGGCAGGTGCTTCGTTCTGGGGCGTAATTGGATAACCGAAAAAGTGGCGGCACCCTGCGCGGATAGCTGCCTCGGATATCGCCTCAGCTCCTTTCATAAGGATCTTTTCACCCATTTATTCCTCCTATTTGCCAACAAACTCTAATGTTGCTGGCGCTTCTGTGTAGATGTGACCCTCTCCCATCTGATTGTCAAAGATGGAAAGGTGGAACAGATAGTAGCCATCCTCAGCAGGATTGTGAGCAAACTGAACCTGAAGTGGATTATCTGTTGTTAGTGGACGTCTCATTTCGACTGTCCAGAATTTGTTCTCTTCATCCTCATCATTATAACTTGCCATGCAGACGATATCTGGTTTACCGGGAAGCTTCATGAAATATGGGGCTTTGGAGAGTGGTAGCGAGTTGATATCTTCTGGCACTGGCTCCATGAGGGTGAAATCACCAATCTGGGTTGGTGCTAGACCTCTAGACATAACATACGCCGGTGATGCGACGTTTATCATGTTTTGAATCAAAGAACCTGGCATGTTGATGATTGCAGACTTTGTATTGAAATCCTCGGCATCCTGGTCAAAACTTGGGCCAAGTGGGCCAACAACATGGTTTGTGGCAGCAGCTGTGAAGAACGTGCTTGCTGCTCTCCAAGTCCAAACGTCAAGGAACTCGCCCATATTTGGAGCCAACATGTAGTTTGGGCCGCTGTGGCAGAGGACATTGCAACCTTCTGTTTCAAAACCCTCAATCTTGGTGGATTCAAAGGCGATTGAAATCATGTCTTCTTTTCCAAGCTGGGAGCCAAACTTCCAGCTCTTCTGACCGTCACGCTCTCTCATCTCCCACATCTTGCCACCAATATGAGCTTTGTCGTCTGCCCAGGTAAAGAGTAGGTAGACATTGTGATCGTCATACGCAGCTTTCATGGAGACAGGAACTTCAGTTGTTTCATCTTTTGCGGTTAGGATAACCTCAGTAGCGTCACTCCAAACATCCTCAAGGTCGGTCACAACACCATCAATGATCGGGGCAACTTCAGCGAATTCCGCTGACACAACATCAGAAGTTGGCGCACCATCAAGTCTTGATGGGACATATGAACGACCGGCCGGAATCACGGCACCACCACATCCAGCAACTAGCACAACCATCACAACCATCGACGTAATAACGAGTGCAGACTTTCTCATGTCATTCTCCTTCCGAAGCACATATATTCACAAATATTAAAAATGCCTGCTTAATAAGTCTTTGCACAATCTTCGACTCACGGCAGGCGTTCGTTTCACGCAGAAAATGTAACATCACCCATATACTCAGTCAAGGAATGAGTGATACAGGTATTTTTCCTCACTGGCACTTGATTAAATCATTTTTATCAGCAACCATATGGGGTGAATAGATAACCCATGCTTTACGGAGGCTTAAATGAGACGGCTTTTTAGTCTTTTAGTAATTGTGTCTGTTCTGTTTGCGGCATGTGGACAGACTAACGTAGGAAATACCGCCAGCGACTCAACATGGTATGGTGCTGGTAGAAACACGTTCAGAACAGGAAGAGCCTCTGGCGAGGTGCTTCCTCCCTTTGGCGCGCTCTGGGCGGTTGATGCTCCCGGCGTAGGCGTCTCGTCGGCATCTGTTGCCAAAACACCCGTTGGCTCTGAGTTAAGAGACAAGGGCACCGAAGAGGTCGCCTTTTTCTCAAGCGGAGACAAATCTGTTTTTGCAGTCTCAAAGGACAGCGGAAAGGTGCTATGGTCAATCACGTACAGAGCAGAGGCGAGTGATCCAGCTTATTCCGACGGAAGGGTTGTGTTTGTCACAAACGATGGGATCATCCAGTGCAACGATGCCTGGACTGGCAATGAGTTGTGGGTATCAAGATACTCGACTCTGAATACCATCACGCGTGAGGAGTCAGCCCCTGTAATATCTGGTGGGTTCGTTGTTGGTGGTTTTTCCACTGGACTCGTGAAAGCCTTTGATCTGGAAACAGGCCACGAGGTTTGGAGGGAAAAACTTGAGGATAGGATTAATTCATGCCCGGTTGTTGTGGAGGGTAAGGTCATCTTTGCGTCCTACTCCAAGGAGATAACAGCATTCAACATCGCAACTGGTTCGAAGGTATGGACTGCCAAGTTGTCAGGTCCTGTCATTGCCAACCTTGTGTCAGATGGGGACTCAGTTTTTGCTTGTGGAGCATTTGGCGACGTGCAGGCGTTTGATGTGGCTGACGGAAGGGAGTTGTGGCAAGTCGACACAAGGGATACCATGACTCATTCGCCCTGCGTCATTGACGAGAAGGTCATAATTCCGCTGGACACAGGCAAGATACTGGTTTTGAAGGGAAGCGATGGTTCTCTGATCAATGAACTCAACGCGCCAAAACCATCCTCAGGTCTTGTTTCTGCCGGCAATCTACTGCTCTTTACAACTCAGGAGGGCAAACTCGTATCGGTCGATCTGTTGACAGGAGAATCAAACCTTGCGTACGAATTTGCCACATGGCAGGAAGGTGTGACCAATCAAAGATTTGGAGACATCGCGATAGTCGATGGCAGAGTCTACGTTTCTGATGGTCAAAGCAAGTTCTTCTGTCTTGTGCCGAAGGATATCGCCCAAAAGGCGCACGCTGTGCGGGTACAGCCAGATGAATCTGAAAATATCGACTCGGAACAAACAGAAGAAACTAAGGATATAAACTCCGAAGAGGTTGAGCAGGCTGAGGCCTATGAGGAGACAACGCCGGAAACAGAAGAATAGCAAAATAACTCAGAATCAGAAAATCTCAATCTATCCGCCTTGCATCGATTTGTGGGGCGGATTTTTTATGCCACAGAAAAACCAGATTGAATCCTGTTTCGTAACAACACAAATTGAAAAAATAACCGAGTATTTTCTTCTTCTGGGGATAGATGACCGGAGGTAGTACTGCTGAGGACATTTTCAATCTCTTTGTAATCAGAAAAGATTATCCATTAAGAACATAAACTCACACAAGAAAAAATCTCAGGAATTGCTTACCAAAACTAAACACACAAGCAGCTTGAGCACTACCAGTATGGATTTTACAATCGTTACACTGAAATTATTCGATTATTTATGAGCCTTCGACAACTCATTCACCGATTCCCTCTTGCCAAGGCAAATAAGATAATCCTCCTGCTGAAGCGGATCATATGGATCTGGCGGGATAATGACCTCTTTGTCTCGCCTGATTGCCAGAATCTGAATTCCAAATTTTCCACGCAAATCGAGCTCTGAGATTTTTTTGCCTACGAAGTCTTCTGGAGTTTGGAACTCGGAAATGCAGTATTCATCAGATATCTCAATGTAATCCATGAAGCCGGAACCTGTGATTCTGCCTGCTAATCTTGTTGCCATGTCCTCCTCTGGTGAGAAGATGTCGTCAGCGCCAAGTCTCTCAAGAATCCTGGAGTGAACATCGTTTTCAGCACGGGCTATGACATAGGGAATGCCCATCTCATGAAGCATCTGAGTTATCAGGATGTTTGCCTCGATGTTCTTGGCAAAACCGACAACAGCCACCTCACACTGCCCGACAAGCGTGTCTCTGAGTCCCGTTTCATCGAGTGTTCTTTGAAGAGCTGTTCTTGTCGCAATCCCCTCAAGGGCTTTCACCTTGACTGGGTCGATGTCCACCGCAAGAACGGTGTAATTTCTCTTCACAAGCTCCTCGCAGAGCGCTTTGCCAAACCTGCCCAAACCAAAGACAGCGATATCAAGACTCATAGACACCTCCACAATATCAGACACAGAGAAAGGCGATGTTGTTTCATGTTTGTTATATCACCGAGGGTATTATACATAATTTACTAGACTAGGAAATTCAATTTCAGGGGATTCGTCTTCCACCTCATTATTTAGGATACATACAAACCCAAGTCGAATTAATTTTTGTATCCCTCACCCCCTCCCCTCTCCCTTGCGGCAAGGGAGAGGGGGGAAAGTTGCTGCATCCCTATCGGAATACCACTCGTCTTTTTAAACACTTTGCTTTTTATGGGAACTTTATTACAAAACTGCCTATGCAAAATTCTAAAAAAAATGTGGACTGCAGACAATTTCTTAGGGAATGATAACTTACTGATACCCCCTCTCCTCCTTGAGGAGAGGGCCGGGGTGAGGAGATTCTTTTTTACTCACCAGCAGAGAATTCTCCTAGCTTCAGTCACACGATTTCTCGACATAATGTGTAATTTTTTCGACCGAATCAGAGCTGCTTGCTCCAATATCCATATTCTCTTGACTAACACTATCTCTTTTGTTTCCCTAGAAATGGGTAAAAGAATAGACACCGATTGGTTTTTCTACGTAGATTCAAAAACGATGATATCTTCTAAAAAATTGGCTGAATTCTCTACCATAAAATTACACAATGAGAACCTATTAAAGTCCCTTTATACAATCAATCCGCCACATATATAACTCATATTCCTCCTTATTCCTTGACCCAAAATCATTCTTTGCCTATGATTGCGCAGGATAAACCAGAGAACACAGGAGGAAACTCATGCATATAAAAGTAATCAAGAGAAATCCAAAGAAATGCCAGATCATCGACTCAAAGTGCCGCGAGTGCCAGACCCCATGCAAGTCGGCAGCAAAGACAGCCAACACCATCGGTAACCAGGTTTGCGAACTCAAGAAGAGGGAGACACGCTGGATACTGTAGCCCCAAAAGGCATTATTCACACATTCACTGTAAATGGCACGACCCTGCTGGCAGACACTGCCACAGGGTCTTTATTAGTTCTGGACTCTGAAACAGCCAAGATCACAAAACTCCTTGAGGATGGCAAGTCTCTCGAATCAATTCCCGACTCATCAGCTAAATCTGAGCTCCAACAACTCATCAAAGACGGAACAATCCTCTCCCCTGTCGAGTTCCCTCCCCCACAAACACTCTCCCCAAAATCAGTTTGTCTGATTGTCTCACACGCTTGCAACATGGCTTGCACCTATTGCAGCCTTGCTGGCGTGACGGGCGAGGACAAGCTCATGAGACCAGAGACTGCCGTGCGGGCAATCGACTGGATAACAAGGGTAGCCCCAGGAAGAAAGATTGATGTTGATTTCTTTGGCGGGGAGCCACTGCTTGCCTGGGATACGGTGAAAGCAGCGGTCGAGGCTGGAGAAAGGCTCTCAAAAGAGCGAGATAAACTCATCAGATGGTCACTCTCGACCAACTGCATAGCTCTTGACCAAGAGAAGATTGATTATTGCCGAGAGCATTTTATCTCACTGATTCTAAGTCTGGATGGGAACGAAGTGACTCATGACCTCTACCGAAAGACAAAGAACGGAGGGGGCAGCTTTGAGTTGGCATCGAGAAATGCGCTTGAGGTTACCAAAAACTGGGATGGTGGTTTCTATGTCAGAGGCACCTACTCCAAAAAATCTATTAATTTCTCAGACTCAGTAAAAGCTCTCCACAAGATGGGTTTCTCATCTATCGCTTTTGAGCCTGTTGTGTCCTCTGACCCGGAGATTGGGTTCATCACAGATGACTTGCCAACCATCAGAGTTGAGTATGAAAAGCTTGCAAAATACTACGTTGAATGCAAAAAATCTGGAAATCCTTTCAGGTTCTATCACTTTGAGCTTGACCTCGATGAAGGACCTTGCGCCTACAAGGTCGCTGGAGGATGCGGGGCAGGATGTGAATACGTTTCAATCTCACCAGACGGCACACTTTGGCCCTGTCACCAGCTCGACGGCAACCCCAGGTTTGGCATGGGAGAATTGAGAGACACAATCCCTGAGTCTGGTAGTGAAAAACAGGGAGATGAAACCCTTGAGCTTGATACTGGAAAACTGGATGTTGCCGGCCTCCAGGAAAACTACGACAAATACACTCAAATAAACCACATCAGTAACAAACCAGACTGCATCAGCTGTTGGGCCTCAACCCTTTGCGCGGGAGGATGCATCGCCTCGAACCAAATCATCGAGGGTAGTTTTTCAAAAATCTACAAAATCGGGTGTGAGATTCAAAAGATTCGGCTTGAAGTGGCGTTGTGGGTGCAAGCACAGCTAAGCTAAGATGCATCACCTAACAATCAATCTTTTGTGATTTTTTATTTCTTCAGGTTGACGAGTCCTATTTCTGAAAGGAAGCTTGACTGCACTATATTTATGATTGCACAAGATTTGAGTGATTTCCTAAAACCACTAAACTTGCCTAGCATGAATAATATATCCTTTGGAATAAATATAGGCACTTGACTAGAATAAAGCTTGCAAAGCTAGAAAGAAACAGGGTAATTCAAAACTTTTTTGTTACAATGCATCTTTCGAACCAATAAAAACAAGGATAGCATCACAGAAATCTAAAATAACTAGAAATGCTCAACCTTTAGTAACAATACAAAATCGCCTCCAATGCCATAACAAATAGAAGCATATCCCAGATTAGTCTAGTACCAGAATTTTTAAAACCCCCACCAAATGCTTGGTAGGGGGCTAAACATATCCTCATCCAACAACTAAAAGTTTTGCGATAACCTCAAGCGCAAAAGCCTATTCTGCCTGTGTAAATATCTCCGTCAGCAACCCCTCGATCCTATCCACCAAACGCTCAAGTTCATAGGTTGTCAGGGTTTCCATCATGTTGGTACCAGTGGCCGAAACCTCCTGGTCACCTCTTCTCTTGAACCATGCGGCCTCAAACTTCCTTGACAACTCCTTGACCTTCTCAACCCTCTCTGGCGTCGCTCCAGGAAATTTCTCAAACAGGTCAGTTCCAATGTCGTTAACCAGCTTCAGGTCGTCAGACATTTTCATCCAACGCTTGTCTAAAGCCTTCAAAACTTCCATGTTCTTGCCTGTGACCTTTCCCCGGACGGTTCTCTTGAAAAGAACAACAGCCACGCCGATGAGGACACCGAGGACAGCCATCCCAAGGAGGTACCAAACACTTCCCATCGACTAGTTTGAGCCCTTTAGAGAATTGAGTCTTGCGGTGATTTCGTCGTCCTCTGAGTATTCTGCAATCTCATCGTCGAGTGTGTCTGCCGCTGTACCACCGAGTTCTGCCAATGCCGCTGCCTTCTGCTCGCGCTTGATGACCTTTGCCTCAAGGTCGTCAAAGCTTGTGCCAAGGTTGTTGACATTCAGGTTACCCATGATTTTTGCGACCTTCTCCTGCGCCTTTGCAGCCTTGTTCCTGGCGATAAGCTCATCCATCTTGACCTCTGCCTCATCGATCTTGGCGTTGAGCGCCTGGATGATGTCCTTCAGTTTGAGCGTGGTTGCGGCCTGCGTGTCAAGCGATGTGTTTGTAGAATTCTCTTGCTTCTCGAGTGTGATGACTCTTGCAATGCACTTTCTGGCAAGCTCATCGTTACCCTTCTTTGCCGCATTCTGCGCCGCAAAGTTGTACTTCTTGATGTCTGCTTGAATATCAGCGAGTCTCATCTGGGTCTGTCTCTCGATTGCCATAGCCTCAGCCGCTGCGTCTGTTGCTCTTGTGAGTTCTGTTTTCATTTCATCAATTCTGAGCGGAAGCATCTTCTCAGGGTCTTCCATCTTTGAAATCCAATCATTGACGTTGCTGGCCAAAATATCACCAATTCTCTTAAAGAATCCTGCCATGTGTAAACACCTCCTGTTGTGCTTATAATACTAACCGATAGCGGTTATTAATCAATAGCTGCCTGGCATTGACAGCTGTGTGTGAGATTGGCATAATCTTCCTCATGTCTGTACTCTCACAATTATCACAATTAATTAGACCCTATAAGAAACAGTATGTTTTCTCGATTCTGGGACTCCTGATCTCTTCGGTCGACACATTCATACCAATGCTTATCTCAAGGAGTATTGACGCTGCGACATTTGGCTACAAAAGCGGTCTCCCGGTAAGTGATCCCCTTCACATACCGCCAGGCGATCCGAACTTCATTTCTACTATTGACGCAAACAGGGTAATACAATTTGCTCTGATTTGGACGATTGGCGTTATTCTCTTCAAGGTGTTTTTCTTCTTCATAAGTAGATACACAGTAATGAAGGCATCTCGCAAGATTGTCTACGATTTGAGGAACAACATATACAAGAAGCTTATGGTTCTGCCTGACAAGTTCTTTAAGGGTATGGCCACAGGCGAGGTCATGAACAGATCTTCTTCTGATGTTAACATGATTATGAGAGGATTATCAGTAAGCACTGTACAGATACCAAACTCCATACTCAGGGCAACAATGTCATTTATTTTCATGTTTGCTTTATCATGGCAGCTGGGACTGGCGTCTCTCATCCTTCTCCCCCTCGTGTTGTTCGCCGAAAACTATCTCGGAAAGAAGATTCATAAACACTACATAAAGGTGCAAAGATACTTTGACAAGGTCTCAGACCGTATACAGGAAAACCTGTCAGGTGCTCGCACGATAAAGTCCTATGCTCAAGAGAATGCTGAGAATGATAGATTCACAGATCTTATCAACGGTTACGTTGAGACAGTCAAACCAATAAACAGAATAGAAGCCATCTGGTGGCCTGCAATAGGCATTGCCATCTGGATACCCATACTGGTTGTGCTTTATATCGGCGGTTTCCTGTACATGAATGGCCAATTGACAACTGGAAACCTCGCCGCCTATGTTTCATACATCGTTCTTCTGATTTGGCCAATGATTGCTCTTGGATGGGCTTTCAACATGTACTACCGTTTGAAGGTTTCTGTTGAGAGGATTTATGAAATACTCAGCGCTCCTGTAAGCATTAAAAGTCCTGAGAACGCGTACAAACCAGATAAGGTCAAGGGTGATATTGAATTATCAGATGTCTCACTGTTGTATGACGGCGGAGAATACAGCATCAAGAACATCTCCATAACAATTCCCCATGGTCAAACAGTTGGAATCGTGGGACCTGTCGGCGCTGGTAAGAGTTCATTTACAAAGCTGCTTCTGCGCACATGGGATGTTGACACAGGTTCCGTCAAAATTGACGGCGTCGATGTCAGACAATGGGATTTGAATGAACTCCGAGGGAACATTGGATATGTCCCCCAAGACGCCTTCCTTTTCTCCAGTTCGATTGCTGAGAATATTTCATTCATCAAACCAGACGCAAACAAGGAAGAGATTTTATCTGTTGCGCAGAAGGTGCAACTGAAACAAGAGGTTGAGGATTTCAAAGAAGGGTTTGAAACCGTCATTGGCGAAAGAGGTGTCACGCTCTCCGGTGGACAGAGGCAAAGAGTGGCGATAGCCAGGGCTCTGCTTGCCAACCCACCCATCATGATATTTGACGACCCACTCTCAGCAGTTGACACCCACACCGAGGACTCAATCATTGATGCGATTGAACCCACACTCGAGGACAGAACAGCCATCATTATCGCCCATAGAGTCAGTATCATGAGGCTCTGCGACAGAATCATCGTTATACAGAATGGCAAGATAACAGAGGACGGTTCTCATAATCAGCTAATGGAGCTAGGCGGCTATTACGCTGACTTGGTTGAGAAACAGAAACTCCAGACAGAGATAGAGACCAAAGCAAGGAAGGAGGTAGACTAAAGAATGCCATCATATAGACACGAAGAAGATGTCGTCGGCAAAGCGTTCAGTTGGAAACTCGCAAGACGCATGTTTGTCTACCTCAAACCTTACAAATGGCGTCTTGTAGTTGGCTTGTTCCTGCTCATCGTGAGTAATTCGCTGCACGTTCTCTCCCCGCTGTTTATCGGAATTGCTATCGATAAATACATCAAGAATCTGGATTTTGCTGGACTGGGCTGGATTGTGTTGGCTATCCTTTTCCTGCAACTCACCAGACTGTTTGCTGATTTCTGCAAGTCGGTTGTGCTTCTTGACACGAGCCAATTCATCATGAGGGATATCAGGATTCAGATATTTGAGCATTTCCAGACGCTCCAGATGTCGTATTTTGACAAGAATCCTGTTGGAAGACTCATGACTCGAATCACCTCAGATGTCGACGCAATCGGTGAATTCTTGTCAGGCAGCATCGTCACTGTTCTATCAAACATCTTCACGACGTTATTTACATTCGTCATGCTCTTTTCGCTTGACTACAGGCTGGCATTTATCACGATTACCGTCATGCCCTTTATGTTGGGAGCAATGACCGTGTTTGCGCACTACGCTCAGAAGCTCTACAGGGATGTGAAGATTAAGATGGCGAAGGTAAACGCCTTCTTGCAGGAAAGCATCACTGGCGTCATGGACATTCAGGTCGCCAATAGACAGAAGGTCAATCAAAGGATGTGCCATGAGGTAACACATGAGCTCTTTGTGGCGCAGCTTCGATCTATCGTAAACTACACATTGTTTTTCCAGTCAATCGATCTTCTTGAAACTGTTGCGCTCGGATTGCTCATTTGGTACGGCTCAAAACTAATCCTCATAAACACACTCACTGAGGGACTTGTTGTCGCATTCGCTCAGTATGTTAGAGAGTTCTATGGTTCGATACACGAGATATCCGATAGATTCAACGATATGCAGACAGCCATGGCATCCTCTGAACGAATCTTTACCGTGCTTGACGAGAAGATAACAATTACAGAAAAACCTGACGCGCTCGAGTTTCCTGGGAAGTCTAAGGGCGAGGTCAGCTTTGAGGGCGTACACTTTGCCTACAACCCAGGCGCACCAGTTCTCAAGGGGATTGATTTTGAAGTAAAACAGGGAGAGAAGATTGCGCTTGTTGGCCCAACGGGGGCTGGCAAATCAAGCATCATCAGTCTCCTCTCCAGGCTCTATGATATCCAGACGGGCGACATCAAGATTGATGGTCATTCAATCTACGACTTGACCCTCGATTCCCTCAGAAGGCAGATATCTGTTGTGCTCCAACACCCCTTCATCTTCTCTGGTCCACTGATAGAAAATATCACCATGCTCTCACCAATCAGCCGTGAACAGGCAAAGGATGCTGCGAGACTTGTTGGGGCAGAGGACTTTATTCTAAAACTCCCCGATGGATATGACACCATCATGACTGAGCGTGGAAGCACACTCTCTGTCGGTCAACGTCAGCTTCTGTCTTTTGCCAGGGCAATTGCCCACGACCCAAGCATCCTGGTACTCGATGAGGCGACAAGTTCGATTGATACAGCATCTGAGATGCTCATCCAAGAGGCTATGCAGAGGATGATGAGCGGCAGGACGTCGATTGTCATCGCCCACAGGCTCTCGACAATCAAGGATGCCAACCAGGTGCTTGTCATCGGCAACGGCAAAATCGTCGAGCGCGGCACCCACGACCAACTACTACGGATGGATGGGGTTTATAAGAGACTATATGAGTTGCAGTTTAAGGGGCAAGAAGCCTAAGAAGTAACTAGTTCTAAATCAATTCTCTAGACCTATGACTTTTTGGTTGTACCTTTATTTGTTTCTGATTCGCCCTTTAACTTATTTACTATCTCAGGAACTGCTTTAACACAGTCTCCTAATACCGGGATGAACCGACTGTCAGTAAGATCGATTACTGATTTTTTAAAGAATCTCCTAATTCTATCAAGCCCGTCTTGGCTTATGTCATTTACGATTAAAACCTGATTAGGATTTTCATTCATAGACTGAGATACAATTTTCGATATATAAGTATCAGCTTCAGAGAACGAGTAGCCAGACACAACAATGTACTTGGCTTTAAATACCAGCTCTCTGGCTCTATTCCATATTTCGATTAAATTTGGAAACAAAATGAACTTATAAAGCAATGGTGGTACTATTAACGGCGTTTGTATGCTTTGACATGACGGATTCTGACACACACCAACAATTGGATAGGTTTGATTATTATTTCTAATATTTCTAATAACCTCAAAATCAACTTTATGCAATCTTTGACACGAATCACAATAGTGCCAGTTTATTGAGCCATGCATTTTAATCAGCTCTATTAAATTCTTTTTATCAACTTCATTTTCTGGTGGATAAACCGAGAAATCCAAACCATACTCAATTTTGTTCTCGGAAATTGCCTCATCCATACAAATATCATAGTTTGTAGTAACTATACTGACGTTTTCATTGTTCAATGCAAAATTGGCTATAGAATTATGCGCATTATTTGGCGTTGCATTTATCATCGTGCTAGTTATTAGTGAAAAAAGATTTTGAAGAGTATCCTGAACTACAGTAATTGATGAACTAATTTGAGCAATATTGAAATCGTCCATTGTTTCGTCAAAATCATCGACAGCAACTACTGGATTAATAAAAGTATTTAGTAGAAGTGTTAGTTTTTGGTTCTTGAGAGAGTATTGAGAAAAATACGCAGCAGTTAAAAGAGTCTCTACGTCAGTTATTTTGTATTTACTTATAAGATTAAGTAAGTCATCAATTTCCTTTTTATGAATTTTATTTGCTTTGTCCACAATTTTTTCTAAGAGTTTCCCTACAACAGGAATATTTGAAGGTGCTGATATGCCTGCACCCACAAGAAATACGCATTTATCATCTTTTTGCAAAACATTTATCTTTTGTAACTGGTCAACGGATTTACTTAGATCACTCTGTAAATCTCTTGAAAGACGTCTAGTTCTTAATGAAAAAATTGTCGGCGATCTTTCAACATAGTTCGATAACAAACGTAGTTTTTCTGGAAATTCATTGATATATCTATAATAATATTCGGAATTATTTTCTTTCCCATATGATAATCTTCTCAAAACAAAATCTATCTCAGATACACTTGCATACTCTAGGTCAAAATTATCTAAGAATTCAACCATACCAGAACCAAGACTTTTTTTAAACTCATCATATCCAGTTATCACGTAAACCTCCCCATTGCTTCAATGCAACACCTTGCTACTTTACCAATATTTATCATCTTGTCAAACGTATAAATATCTCATTAACTAAAAAGAGGATACATCCTAAACGGGCATATCCTCCAATAGCGCCAAATTCTATTACAAACTACTTTATCAGAACTTACTCATTCCCATTAAAAGGCGGATACTTATCCGTCATCATAAACATCCAATACGCATTGACTCGGAGCGACCATCTCTGATATCTTTTCGCGAACTCAAACACGCTGCGTGGGTACTTGCCAGTGAAGAGGATGGCAAACCAAGCATAAATTAGAGCAAAGTAGACACCGATGCCAAAAAACAACAGGCAGATGCCGTGTGGGATTCCAACAAAGATCATCCCGAAGAAAGTTTTCAAAAGCAACATGCCTCTTGAGAGATCTTCTGGATACTCAACATCAAACTTAACTGGTGAATCAGACATAAATCAGCCTCCTTTTTGTTGGTTTTAAAATTGTATTTAATATTAATTTAGCTGTCAAATGATTTGATAGAAGACGTAGTCGGGACAAGTGCACCACTTTATTGTGCAGCCCCCAGGATTTGAGATCTCGTGGGTGTATTCCCTGAAAATACACCCACGAGACCGCACAAAAAATCAAAAGGGACAAATTGATTAAACAAATGCGATTCAAACCCAAATATATGTCGATACATCCTACATCTATCCCCGCTTGCAAGTGTCAATACAAAGGAATAGAATCGGTAAACATCAAAGAAGAGGTGAGTTGTATGAATAAATGGCGCAAGGTTGCCTGTGCTCTCGTTGTTACATTCTCTCTGGTTTCGGTTGTGGTTTTCACTGGTTGCGGTTCACCGTCAGGTCCCGTTGGTGATCTTTCTGGCACGGTGTCAGAGGACAATCTGTCACTTACAAGCGGTGATGGTGGCGTGTCAATAAACTTCTCTGAGTTTGATGTTGACTTGGACATGGCAGTATCTGTAAAAAAAATCGATGTGGAGCCAGTTGAATCAGACCCAGACACCTCGGTTCTTGCCTATGACTTCTCTGTCCCAGAAGGAACCGAATTCACCTCACTGATCACCCTCACAATCCCATATGATGCCAATAAATTCCCCACCGAGGCTGATCCCGCCGACTATGTTGAGGCTGCATACAAAAACGAAGAAACGGGCGATTGGGAACCGGTTGTTTTCGATATAGACACGGAGAACAAAGTAGTCAACATAACAACTGACCACCTCTCCACCTATGCCGTCTTCACCTACTCCAAGGAGCGAACCCGAAGAACAACCGTCGCACTCAACTCCCTTGCGCCTTATCAACTCAAGTCTGCCGATAAAAGCCTGTACACAACAGTTCTCAAGGACATCATCGACAACAAAGGACAGCCAACGGATATCACACTCAAGCAGGGGTTCGAGATAACAAACGAGGCTCTTGGTATCTCAGGAAACGCCCTCACCACAGTCACCGAAGCGATGTATGTCACAAAGAGTTTAAGCTCTCTTGGCAATATGTTCACAGCGGTCGGTGTGGCAGCAGCACTTGTGCAGGCTGCCTATGACTGGGAAAAACAAGATGATGGACTAGACCTAAAGACAAACCTCACCAAAAACATGTCCTATCTTGGGGTGTCTATTTGGGGCAGTAGTGCGGCAAAACTCTGCTCTGTTGGAGTGTTTTGCATCGACTACTCGCTCAATGAGTTCGGAAAGCAGGCCTGGAGTCAGAGAAATGAAGTTTATCAAAGAGCATACTCAATGTATTACGGAGACAAATATCCTGGCAACAAACTCCCAAAAAAGCTCTATTCCCTGATTTATGATGCTTATTCGAAAACGAGGAACAATCCAGGCAGCTTCAACCTGGTTGAGGAAACAAAGAGCATTGTCCACAATTTTGCAGGAGAGTTTTGGAGGGACGAGATAAGTCTGCCAGAATATCTGCAGAAAGTGGGTATAAAGTTTTCAGGACTTGGCGGTTTCAACGACAACACAATCAAGGAAACAACGGAGTCCTTTTATGTTGAACTCATGCAAACCACCATGCAGCCAATATTCAAGCGAATCTCGGGACTTATCGTCTACGACCTACAGCAGGACTACCTAAGAAAACTGGCAAAAATTAGAGACGAGTTCAACAGAAAAATCAACGTCAACATCTTCGAGACAAAAGCAAACGAAGCTGATGAATACAAGTACGCTGAGCATTATGTAAGGTTCTCCCCATTGGAGGAGGGAACAGACCTGAACAACTGGACGGGTAAACTCAAAAAAGACGCGACCGCTAAGACGTACTTCACCCTCATTGGCTACTTGCAGTCTGGTGCTCCAAAGAACCTCGATATCTATGCCCCCAACGCAAACCTGGAGACCGATGAACCAATTGAGACAATCCCACTTAAAATCGACCTTGGGGCAAAGGAGCTCAACATCGATGTTGGCTCCAAACCTCCGACACTTGATGAACTTGTTGGCACATGGACAAGCGACGCCAACAAATTCACGTTGTTGAATGCGGATGCTGACTGGGACAAATTGAAGAAATTCATTGCCGATGGATCTGAACAGGCGATGAAAGAAATCCAAGAGGAATACGGTTGTGATGATACGGGTTTTGAGGCAAGCCCAGAAACCATTGACACAATTAAGTTAGGTTTGGACACAAAGATAGGATCAACTCAATATATAAAATTCTCAATCGAGAAGGTCGATGAGACACATGGCAAACTGACATTTGTATCCTTCCCCAACTCATCAGAGGGAGAGTGCGATTCCGTCACCGGCCTGTCTTTCTTGTTCTCATACAAAGACGGGAAAGCCGCCATTGACTACAAGTCCATGTTCAATGGCATCAACACACTCATGAGTAAAAGCGGTGATGGCTCCGAGTTACCGTTGTCATCATATATTCCTGGCCAAGGCGGATTGACAGCCAAATTTGGTGTGAGTGACTCAAGGGAGAAGGTCATAATCCTTTCGGGAAATATCGACTACAGCATTGCTCTAGAGGACGAGTCATTCAGTTTCAAAATCTACATCAACTACGGCTTGTATGGCGAGAAGTAGAACCGCACTGGGCAGCTAAAACATATTATGCTGCCCGAGTTTGTTTTATTTGGTCATGAATTCCACAGCTATCCTGTGGTTGCCATACTCTCGGTAATCACAGGACTTATTCTTGTTTGTATTCAATCAAGGAAATTGGGGTATTCTTTTGTTTTTTCACTGCTCCTCATGTCTGGGATTCTGGTTGGGTTCTTTGTTGGAGCAAGGCTGTTGAATGTTGCTGTCAACTTCTCCTATTTTCGGCTCAATCCTGGAGCCGTCCTTGGGCTTTCATTCAAGGGGTTTTCAGTTATCGGGGGAGTTTTTGTGTCAGGTGTTTTATTGGTGATCATCCACAATATCTGGAAAAAAGACATACTCAAATTCTTTGACTCCATCTCAATCCCCTTTCTCTTTTCGTTTTCCATGATGAAATTTGGGTGTTTCCTCAATGGTTGTTGCTCGGGAAAAGCGACAACAAGTTGTCTGGGGATTGTTTTTCCATCAAAAGAAACTGTGGCTGATCCAGTTAAGATTTTAAATTTTCTTTCAGGCTTTGTTTTTGGGGTGAAGAAGGTTTTGCCGACTCAATTATTCGAATCGGTTCTTGCTCTTGTGATTGTTATTATCGTTGCATTGGTCTCAAAAAAACATCTTCAAAAAAGAGGTGATGTCTTTGCATTCTCGATGCTTTTGTTTTTTCTTATGAGACTATCTGTGCATTTCTTCAGGGTTTTCAGTTACTCGCCTGTGATTGTTTATTTTGTATATCCACTCATCTATTTGGTGTTTATCAATTTATCAATACTGTGGCTATGCAGGAGGGAATTAATAAAACATTTACTATCCAGAATCCTTTTGCGATAAGATCACCAACACTTTAATCGTTAATTTTGAAACCTATGGCTTATGAGTTACGTCACCTTTTATCGGATTTCTGAATCTCTACGAAAGAATTCTTCCGCTAAAATTATCCATTGTCACTGTGCACAAAAGCAGATAGTTACTGGAAAGAGTCCTCAAGGTAATCACGTATATTCAAATGGGAACCGCTATAATATTCATATATAAGTAGTAAAATGATTGAGATATTGTGATTTTTTTACACCACAGAATCGCATGTATTCACTATGCAACGAGAAATATTTCTTTCAGATGGAGCTTTTTTTGAGGAACGATGTAATTCCCCTAGATATGACAAAAAGGGCTTGGCGACTACCTACTCTTCCACATAGTTTCCCACGCAGTACCATCGGCCATGCTGAGCTTAACTGCCGTGTTCGGGATGAGAACGGGTGTTTCCTCAGCGGCATTGTCACCAAAACCCTTTTCGATTGTTAATCAAAACGGTTTATCGTTTTTCTTAAGGTTCTTGGGAATTAACACCAAGAAAACTATGCAGGAAAGCATATTATAGCTAAGCCTTCGACCTATTAGTACACATCAGCTGAACGCATTGCTGCGCTTACACCTTGTGCCTATCAACCCGGTAGTCTTCCGGAGGTCTTATGCTCTCTAGGAGCCAGAAAACTCATCTTGGGTATAGCTTCGTACTTAGATGCCTTCAGTACTTATCTAACGGAACATAACTACCCAGCACCTGCCGTTGGTACGACAACTGGTACATCAGCGGTTCCTTCGCCCCGGTCCTCTCGTACTAGGGGCGATTTCCCTCAATTTTCTAACGCCTGCGGTGGATAAGGACCGAACTGTCTCACGACGTTCTGAACCCAGCTCGCGTGCCTCTTTAATGGGCGAACAGACCAACCCTTGGGACCTTCTCCAGCCCCAGGATGAGACGAGCCGACATCGAGGTGCCAAACTCCCCCGTCGCTGTGGACGCTCGGGAGGAATAAGCCTGTTATCCCCGAGGTAACTTTTATCCGTTGAGCTCTGGCGCTTCCATACGCAACCATCGGGTCACTATGACCTGCTTTCGCATCTGCTTGGCCCGTCAGCCTTTGCAGTCAAGCCTACTTATGCCATTGCACTCTTTGCGTGATTTCTAAACACGCTGAGTAGACCTTTGTACGCCTCCGTTACTTTTTAGGAGGCGACCACCCCAGTCAAACTGCCCGCCTGACATTGTCCTCCAGCCCGATTCAGGGTCTTGGAGTTAGAAACCTAATATAAAAAGAGTGGTATCTCAAAGTTGGCTCCACCGAAACTGGCGTTCCGGCTTCAAAGCCTCCCACCTATTCTGCACGAAATATATCAAATTCCAATGCCAAGGTACAGTAAAGCTCTACGGGGTCTTTCCGTCCTACCGCAGGTAGCCCGCATCTTCACGGGCACTGCTATTTCACCGAATCTCTGGTCGAGACAGTGGTCAGATCGTTACACCATTCATGCGCGTCGGAACTTACCCGACAAGGTATTTCGCTACCTTAGGACCGTTAGAGTTACGGCCGCCGTTCACTGGGGCTTCAATTCAAAGCTTCGCTTGCGCTAACCTCTCCTTTTAACCTTCCAGCACTGGGCAGGTGTCAGCCCGTATACATTGCCTTGCGGCTTTAGCACAGACCTGTGTTTTTGTTAAACAGTCGCCTGACCCAATTTTCTGTGACCCTATGCTAGAAATACAAAGAGACCTTTGTACTCCCCTTGGGCGCTCCTTCTTCCGAAGTTACGGAGCAATTTTGCCTAATTCCTTAACCAGAGTTCTTTCGCACGCCTTAGGAGACTTCTCCCCATCTACCTGTGTTGGATTGCGGTACAATCACTTAGTTATCTCGCTAGAAGCTTTTCTTGGAAGCGTAGTTGGGCCACTTCGCCTTGCGGTTCCCCTTATACCCTCAGTTATATCCCGGCGGATTTGCCTACCAGGACAACCTACGGTACAGGCCCAGGACAACCAAAACCTGGGACAGCTTACCTTTCTCCGTCACTCCATCACTCAAACGATAACTATGTGGTGCAGGAATATTAACCTGCTTATCCTTCGCATACGCCTTTCGGCCTCTGCTTAGGCTTGACTAACCCTGGGCGGACGAACCTTCCCCAGGAAACCTTAGATTTTCGGCGGCAATGATTCTCACATCGCTTTGCGCTACTTAAGCCAACATACTCACTTCTTGTCAGTCCAGCACTCCTTACGGTATACCTTCACTCCAACAAGAACGCTCCCCTACCAATACCTCAGTATTCCACGGCTTCGGTTATAAGCTTAAGACCCGTGAATCTTCGGCGCGGAATCACTTGACTAGTGAGCTATTACGCACTCTTTAAATGGTGGCTGCTTCTAAGCCAACATCCTAGCTGTCTGAGTAATTCTACTTCCTTCGGTTCACTTAGCTTATATTAGGGACCTTAGCCGGTGGTCTGGGCTGTTTCCCTTTCCCCCATGCGATTTATCTCACATAGAGTCACTCCCGACGTACGACGTATGGTATTCGGAGTTTGGTAAGGGTTGGTACCCTTGTGAGGGCCCTAGCCTTTCCAGTGCTCTACCCCCATACGTTAATTTAGTCGAGGCTGCACCTAAATGCATTTCGGGGAGAACCAGCTATCGCCGCGTTCGATTGGAATTTCTCCGCTACCCACAGTTCATCGGATATGTTTTTTCCCATAACCCGTTCGGTCCTCCATGAGGGATTAACCCCACTTCAACCTGACCAAGGGTAGGTCACAGCGGCTTCGGGTCTATCTCATCATACTCGCGCCCTATTCAGACTCGGTTTCCCTACGGCTCCGGGTGCTCCCTTAACCTTGCATGATAAGATAACTCGTTGGCTCATTCTTCAATAGGCACGCAGTCACACTGTAGAACGAGTCTACATAGTGCTCCTACTGCTTGTAAGCATACGGTTTCAGATTCTATTTCACTCCCCTTCCGGGGTTCTTTTCACCTTTCCCTCGCGGTACTTTGTTCGCTATCGGTCACTGAGGTGTTTAGCCTTAGGAGATGGTCCTCCCGGATTCCCACAAAATTCCTCGTGTATCGTGGTACTCGAGAACACATCAGAGAGTGCTTGATTTTCGTCTACGGGACTGTCGCCCTCTTTGGTGAGCTTTTCCACGCTCTTCGACTAACCAAAGCATTTGTAACTCTCCGGAAGCGTTACAGCACTTCCATGTGCGTCTCACTACCCCGCATATACTAAGACTGTAATCCACATGTATATACGGTTTAGGCTGTTCCCATTTCGCTCGCCGCTACTAAGGGAATCGTTAGTTACTTTCTTCTACTCGGGGTACTAAGATGTTTCAGTTCCCCCGCTTGCCTTCCTCATGCCTATGTGTTCAGCATGGGATGACGGGATTAAATCCCGCCGGGTTTCCCCATTCGGATACGATCGGGTCTAAGGATGCTTGCTCCTCACCGATCACTTTCGCTGGCTTACTGCGTCCTTCTTCGGCCTCACGTGCCAAGGCATCCACCGTATGCCCTTGTTCACTTAGCTACCTGCTATTTCTCCTGCATAGTTTTCAAGGTGTTAACTCTTGCAGTCCGAAGCGGTCTGTCCGCTCAGGACGAGGTTCTAATATATCAAAAAAGATACCCGTGTCAACCCCCATGTTAAACATGTTTTTGAAACAAATACAACCCTGTAAACATCAATATCTTTTGAATATCAATCAATTCGCCTGGGATTCAAACTGGAGTTTTTGTTTAACTAAAACCTCCAGTCAAACCCGGTTTGCTCATACAAGCTAACAATACTTATGTTACCAGCTTTTGTTGGACTTGCAACATCAAATTCGCATAAAATTTCAAACGAGTTTGTCGGGCGCAATTTCGCCTCGAAAAAAGGTTCAAAAAAATCCGGACGACGAGGCTGTAATACCGATTAATAAAACATTTCTTGAGTATGATTTTCTTCAACACTTGAACCAATTTCCATTCTTTTTCCGAACTTGTCCTTCCAACTTCCATCGGCTACCATCGAGTCACGACAGAAATCGAACGAGGAGATCGAGAACAAATACGATGAAAACCTTTATTCATGAAGAAAAAAGTATTATCGAAACAATGATTGGAATTTTTTGCAAAGTGAAACACAACTCAAAAAACGCCCTTTGCCCCACATGTTTTAAGTTAAATGAATACGCCAAGCTCAAACTTTCCAAATGCCCCTTTGGGGACGAAAAACCAACGTGCAAAAACTGCAAAATCCACTGCTACGAGCCAGAGCAAAGGGAGCTGATTAAACAAGTCATGGCGTTTTCTGGCCCGAGATTATTGCTCTATAAACCAGCTGCTGCGCTTAGACATTTGATCAGAGGATGGAGAAGCAACAGATGCCGGAAATAAACCGGAAATGATTGGGCGTATGGGATCACCATAATGGGATCGGTAGACAAATTCTATTGATGCAATGACAGATTGAATCTCTTTCAAACAACAATTTGCAAATTCAGTTTAGCCTGCTACTATCAACCCTGTGTACATCACCTGGGAGGGGTACGTATGATTAAGAAAATCAGCAAGATAAAAAACATTGCTACATTCAAGGATTTTAACTGGGACACCAAACTGCCCGACATGAAAAAGTACAACCTGTTCTTTGGGTGGAATGGGACGGGGAAAACAACAATATCAGAAATATTTAGAAGTCTTGAAAAAGGAACAAATGAATACAGAAGTGATTCGGAGTTCATTTTGCAATTAAATGAATTTGAGTCTATATGCCAGTCAAACATCGGGGATACTAGTTTTAAAATACCAATTAGAGTGTTTAATCGATATTATGTTGAACAAACACTCTCCAAGGATAGTAAAAGCTATATTTATTATTTTACTGAAGATGGAGAAGTCAACACTATTACAGAAATAGAGGACAAGATTGATGAGTGTAAAACAAAAAAAGCTACAATAGACACTGAGCATGCAAGAAAAACAAAAGAATTTGATAAATACGTAATTGCTCAGGCCAAACAAATAAAAGACCGTTTTATTGAGCTTGGGATAAAAAAATATAGCACATTCGACAAAGCAATGCTCCACAGAAAATTCAAAGAGATGTCTGTCCAAAAAAGAGGACTAACAACAATCGAATATAGTTCTACAAAACTAAAAGAAATAATCAATTTTGAAAATGGGCTAATTATTGAAAGATACTACTACACGCCATGTCAATTATCACTATTTATTGAGAAAGCAAACATGCTCTTAACTAGAGCAACAATTGAGGATGGAATAAAAGAATTGGCTTCGAAACCTTCCCTGAGCAATTGGATCGAAGAAGGAGCAAGTATTCATGGGATATTTACTAACAATAAAAAGACAAATTGTCTCTTTTGTGGTAATGTCATATCAGAGGGGAGGATTGAATTACTTACAAAACATTTTAATGAAAAATACAGAGAGCAAATTACTGATTTGCACAAGATAAAAGAAAAATTCACTATGGAAATTAACGAGTTGATGAACTATAGTCGATTTGTTGATTCTGTCAGCAGTGCCAACATTTATCCAGATGTCAGAGACAGGTTTATACAAACGAAAGACAAATTCAAAGCGGAATACAATCTATACTACGATTATCTAAATAATTCAGCCAAAAAAATATCTGATAAGATTAGCAATATCTTTCTTATAAACCTAGGACAAATTGAATACTGCAAAAATAATATTGCAGCTATAGTAAGTAATCTTAGTAACCTACTTGATGAACATAATAATAAGGTTGCCAGACTAAATAACGAGAAGAAAAATGCGATTGAAAACCTTATGGCATACTATATCCACCTACTCAGTGATGGATACCTCAACAAGTCCGAATATATCGATGTTCTAGCCGACAAATCAAAATCAACGAAACTTCAAATAGATAAACTGGAATCAGAAAGAACAGTATTACGAGAAAAATTAATCGACTATCATAGACCAGCTCGAGAACTAAATTATGAGATCAAATTGTGCCTGGGATATGATGATTTTTCGTTTGAAGATAATACCGATATGACAGGATATTTAATTAGAAGAAAGGATGGAACTCTTGCAAACAAACTGAGTGAGGGGGAAAGAACCGCAATTACACTGATATATTTTCTTAAATCTCTTTCTGATAGAAATTTGAACATTCATGACTGCATCGTAGTAATCGACGATCCAATATCAAGTCTTGATAGTAATTTACTGCACCATGCCTATAGCACAATAATTGATAGATGCAAGAATGTAGGTCAATTGCTAATTCTGACCCACAATTTTAGATTTTTTAAATATGTTAATAGATGGTTATGCTCAAAAAATAAGGAGAGAACGAACAAAAATCATTCGGTATATATGTTAAATAACTATTATTCAAATAGTACCAGACATTCAAAAATATCCAGGATTGACAAGTTACTACAAAGTTATGAGTCTGACTATGAGTATCTTTTCTCTAAAATGCTAGATTTTAACAAGATAGAAAACCCATCTCTAGAAGAATGCTATCATATGCCAAACATCCTAAGAAAAATACTTGAAAGTTTCCTTTCATACAAAATACCGGTGACATCTAACGACACAACAGCACTACTTGATAAATTATTAGAAGCAAGTGGTGATAATAATCCATCCCGAGCAAGAAAAATATATCAATTTGTTAACTGTAAATCTCATCTAGACACATTCGATCAGGAATCTTCTTTTAACACTTTTACACTATCAGAAACCAAGGATATAACCCACGACGTTGCTGAACTTCTCAGAGAACTAGATCCGGACGTATATGCTAGGTTGGAGAGAAAAATAAAGAACTCTAGAAGTCAAACTCAAATTCCCGGGGGCGTTGAAACTCAACACCCCCCACACCATCTAGAGCTGTAAAAACCTGCTCCTGTATTTCGATTCATACTTTTAATTTCCAGCTTCGAAGTCTAAAACTACTTCTCTTCCTTCTTCTCCACCTGCTTGGCTGGCTTTGATTCGACCTGCTTAACCTCGACGGTCTTTGCCTTGTTGCCAAGATATCCCTTGAGGAAATCCTCAATATCGATGCCAGTTGCTGCCTTCATCTGCTCCATAAACTTCACAAGAGCGCCAGGGGCTGCGTTCATAAGGCGTGTAACTGAGCTTCCACCCTCTGAACCACCGCCGCCATCGATTGCAACAACCTTGTCGAAGCTGATGTTGCCGATAGCCTGTGCGCCCTGAGCCGCAACCTGCCTGTAGGTCTCAAGCACAAGGTTGAGTTTGGCAGCCTCGCCAAACTGGTTCCAAGCATCTGCTTTCGCCCGAAGTCCATCAGCCTCAGCCATGGCGACCTTCCTGATACCCTCGGCTTCAGCCTCCTTGATTCGAAGGATTCGCTGGGATTCACCCTCAGCTTCCAAAATCTTGGACTGCTTCTGGGCATCGGCTGGGATGACGACCTCAGCCCTGTAGCGCTGCTCCTCAGCCAAGGCTCTGGCGGTTTCGACCTTCATTCTGGCGTTCTCTTGAGCCTCAGAGACCTTCTGCTGCTCGACAACGACCTCTTGCCTCATTTGAGCCTCGGCGAGTGGTCCCTTCTGGTCGGCGCGCTTCTCGGCTGCAAATGTTTCACCACGATAGTTCTGCTTGGCAACGTCGCGCTCTTTCTGAGCCTCGGCAATCATTCGCTCCTGCTCAGCCTTGACAGTCTCACCCTCACGCCTTGCATTCTCTGACTGAATCATCGCATCGCGCTGGGCAAGCGCTGTACCGACTGCAGCGTCTCGCTTTACCTCGGCGGTTCGCCTTTCACCAAGAGCCTCAAGATAACCCTTCTCGTCGCGGATGTCCTGAATGTTGATGATATCGATGATAACACCGATTTTCGCCAACTCGTCACCCGTCTGGTCTAGGGTCTTCTGCACAAACATATCACGCTCGCGGTAGAGCTGCTCAACGGTGAGGACACCGATGATGTCACGAAGCTGACCCTCAAGCGTCTCTTTAATGATCTGCTTAACCTGGTCTTTTGAACTTCCCAGGAACCTCTCAACAGCACGCGCTAGCATCTGGTCTTCACTGCTGATTTTCACGTTTGCAACAGCATCGATTGTGACAGGCACGCCCTCCATCGAGTAGGCGTTGATGACCCTGACATCCGAGAGGTTCATAAGCTCAAGTGAGAGTTTGCTAACTTTTTCTATCACTGGGATCTTGAAAGCAGCTCCACCGACGACCGCTCTCCAACCTCTTGTGATAACATGTCTTCCATGTTTATCCTCAACGACAACACGGTGTCTGCGACCTGTCAGGATGAGCGCTTCGTTGGGTTCAGCTTTCAGGTAGTTGCTGACAAAAAGCCCAATGATAATGATAAAACAGATTATTCCACCAACAATTGCCGCTAAAATCCAAACACCATCTACCATTTTTCTCCTCCTTTGTTAACTCTACTTAGTCAACATCAATCTCGTCCGTGACAACCCTTGCGATGTCACCGTCAATTCTTCTTATTCTGACAGGCTCATTTTTATCAAACGAGTCATCTGGCAGATAAGCTCTTGCCATCATATAGGTCAAAAGCCCTGTTTTCGGATCAGTAACCTTGATCTCGCCAACTTTACCAACTGCAACTTTCACGCTGACTGTTGCCGACAATCCAGTAAAGGATGCGTGTGATACCTGAGTATTCGCCTGCTGTTTGTAGAGCAGCTTGAGAACCTGGTACACCAGGAAGTAAACGAGCGCTCCGCCTATGATTCCACAAACCCAGTGTGGCACAATCCAAAGAAACGCAAGCGATAGATAGCCACCGAGTCCAAAACCCATGATGAATGCCATCACGAGTCTCAGGCTCAAAAAACCTGGGCCACCCATATCGCCAACATCAACATCACCGATGTCAACATCACCAACATCAACGTCTACATCAACACCCACATCGGCATCAACACCAGAATCGAAACCGAGAAACAGCATGATGCCAAGAATGACAGTCGGCACAATAATCATTGCCAGATAGGTAATCTCAATTGTGGTCATGCCTGTTCCGCCTTTCACAACATTCATCTGCAGCTGCTGCGAATCTAAAAAAGAACGCAAGAGACACGCTTAAACCCGTCCTCTTCGTCCAACGATTTAGACCCCATTTTACCATTTTCGTTTAATTTTCCCAGAAGTAGAGTATTGCCCTTTAGATGGTCTTCGGACGATCTTTTGTTTCTTGAATTGCTCCATCACCTCTTGATAGCCGGACACCAACATCGCAGCGGGTAATGCCACAAGTCCAATGGAGAGGATGGCGATGAGTGAGGTCAATATCCTCCCAAGGACAGTGACAGGAACCATGTCACCATAGCCGATTGTTGTGAGTGTGCATATCGCCCACCAGAGAGCTTCGGGAATGCTGGCAAAGTGGTTTGGGTCGCCCGTCAACTCAACCCCTGCACCAGACTCAACATAGAACAGGATGGACGCAGCTAAAACCAACAGAACAACAACGATCGAAACAGCGATGATGAGGTCTGACGCCTTTCTTTTGAGAACGAGTCCAAGCATTTTGATTGAGTTTGAGTACCTACCGAGTTTGAGAATACGGAAGATTCTCAGCATTCGGAGTATTCTTATGAACCTCAAATCAATGGCTGTCTTGGATAGAGCAAAATGCAAATAAAATGGGAGGATTGCGCCAAAATCAACAAGCGCCATAAACGACATAGCATATGCGAGTCTGCCCTTTATTGGGTGTGAATAGGTTGGGTTGCAGGTTATCGTCCAAACTCTGAGCAGGTATTCAACAGAAAAAATCATCACAGAGACAAAATCAAAAAGACCCAGGAAATTCTGGGCGCCCGTACTCAGGTTTTGAGTTGTCTCGATTATTAATGCAAACACGTTCAATCCAACAAGAATTATAATGAACCAATCGAAAATTATGCTGGCTTTATCATCTGGTTTGCCCTTTTCCAGTATCTCATAAATTCGATATTTGATGCGAGCTAATTTTGAACCCACGGTGTGTCATTTTAATCAAAACACTCACTTTTGACAATAGACAAAACGATTTTTTATACGTTTGACTCACTTGGATTATCACCTCGATTTGTATCTAGTAGTCGTTTCAATTATTTATGAATAATATTAAATTCTATTTATATATTGGCATTTGATAACGCTATATCTGACTTTTCTACCAATCAGTAGTATTTGGTTTTTTGTTAACTGTTGTTTAATTTACGCTATTGGGAATGCTCATAGTATCAAGTCATACTTTGAAAAGGAGTAAACAGATATGGCAAACACTGAGATTATGGGTATCGTACTAAAAATGGCCGACAGAATGACGTCTGATGCACATAAGAGCTACTGTAGGGAGAAGGCTGGAATTGACCCATCGTCAATCTCGGATGACAGCTGGGTGCCAATCGATACTTTCAACAAATACATGGCAGCTCTTGCTGAGAAAACGAGCAAGTGGGGCCCAAAAACTGTGGGCATAAGCACCGTTGCAGAGCTCTCAAAATCAACTGGATTTCTGGACTACATGGTCGATTTCAAGGAAGCTCTTGCAAACCTGAAGGACGTCTATAGCGCTTACAACAAGGGCACTGATATTGGTGTATATTACCTTTCTTACATCGACGACAGCACTGTAAAAATTGAGACAACATCCATCCTTAATCCAAGCTTCCACATCGGTGTTGCTGAGGGTGTCATGAAGTATTTCGGCAAGATGCCAAAAAGGAGTGACATCACAGCAACTCTAGAAAACGACGGAAAGTACGTTTTCGAATATACATTGTAATTCTCTCTTTGCTTGTGTGTGTTTTAAGTAGTGCCAATGGAGACCGTCGGTAAAAACGCGCCGACGGTCTTTTTTTGTACGCGCATTCAATCCAAACTCGATCCACTCTATTTGGTTCTTACCCCTAATATCAAATCTCTTGTCTCCCCCCCTATTTGTCTTTCGATATTCCTTGGCAGGGAACTCTATCTGCGATTTTTGAGTTTTTACAAATAAGAGTGGCAATGAGATCTTGGATTATTTATCAACAGTCACCAGTTGCTACTGTTCATTGGGTAATTTCGACAAAAACTAAAATCATATGGGAATAAAAAGCTGCTTTCATAAAAATTCAATCGGTATACCTGCTGAGAGGTACACATTCTGAAACCAGAAAAGCACAACACCTAACAATCTTACCTCATCAAAAGCTTTTAAAAACCAGACCCGCTTTTTATGAGTTATCCCTCTCCAACTCCAACAGATGTTTCTTCATACCCATGCCGTAGGCATAGTTCCCGGCGTGACTTGCAGCAACCACCCTATGGCAGGGGACGATTATCAGAATCGGGCTCACATGAAGGGCGTTACCAACAGCCCTCTGCGCGCCTGGATGTCCGCTTATGTCTGCAACATCGGAATAGGTGGCTGTTTCACCATAAAGCACTTTGCGAGTCGCCTCCCAGACGTCTTTTTTGAAGGGCGTTCCATAAAACTTAAGAGGAAGGTCAAAGACCTTCCTCACACTCTCAAGATATTCTGTAAGCTGTTTTTTCACTTCCCTGGCAAGATCAGAATTTATCTGCTCCTCCCTGAATTCAGTTGGCAAGAGTCTAACCAGAAAACCATCCTCATCCTCACAGGAGAACCAGTATGGGTCAGTGAAAAAAACAGACTTTATTGACAAGACGCTACTCCTCTGGGTTCTTCCACTCCTTGAGCACCATGGCATAGGTCGCCTTGTAGGTTTCGAGGTTGGCTGCCTCAGTTGATGCTGGGTCTGGGTATGACATGAAACCATTGTCCTGCTCATACCTGACCACTCTCCCCGTTTCAAAGTCATACCAGAGTTTCTGGACAATCTCATTTGCTCTGATACCCGCTGCCCACGTGTGGTACTTCTTACCCGCAGCCTCGATATCGTGTTCTCCACCCATCCAGATAAGTCCCTGGAGAGGGAGCCCCGAGCGGTTGGCAAAGAATGTGAAGAGTTTCTTTTTGTCCTTCTCGTAGCCAAGCGTTGGAGCGTGCCAGATAATCTCATCATCATCAAGATATTCCTCGCCAGCAAATGTCTGAACAAACTCGACATCACTTGACCTTGAGCCTGCTGGAGTTTCCTCTGTCCATTTGACTATCCCCTCGCCATAGTCAGAGGATGTCTTGTGCCACCCTGAGACATCTCCGTCCCAACTTAGCGAATAGCTTGATGAGACTGGCTTCCAATCCTTGAAGCTAACAACCACTTCACCTTCTGAGGCAATACTGTATGAGAGTTTATGTTGCTCATCAGTGTAGTCATACTCAGATTTGTTCGAGATTCGAAGAACCTTTTCACCATCTATTTCATCGTGGGTGAATGTGTAGACCGTGTCACCGATGTAGGAGTCCTGCATGAATATCATGTACGTGGCTTCCGCTCCATCCGGATAGAGTGATTCATCAACACTTGAAACAACAGCCGTTGGCGATTTGCCACCACAACCTGCAAGGATTGCCACAAGGGCAACAAAAATCAGTATTCTCTTCATGTCAAACCACAGTATGTTGGAGAGGTCTGTTTTTCAAGGAAAGTTGAACCGATACCTATACAAAGATATAATTAGACCATGCGACTTAGGTTATTCTTGTGTTTTCTATTTTGTTTATCTTGGTTACCAGTTACACCAAGTCAGGCGTCAAGTGCGGCTCAAATCGGCTTCCCAAAGGCTTGCGTTGCGGAGCTGGAGACTGCCACGTGGTGTGGCTATTGTCCCTATGCAGAGAACGCTCTTTCCCGAATAGAAAACGATTATGGGGAATCAGAATTGGTTATTGTTAGCCATCACTACAATGATAGTCTGATGTCAAACGAGAGTCTTGTAAGAATGGGCAAATATGGTGTTATCGCAACACCAACCGTCATCTTCTCAGGCAACACATACCATCAAGGGGGAACTCCCGATGTTGCCGACAGATATGAGGAAAAGATTGAATACATCAGAGGCAAGAAGTCCCCATTCCTGATCCACCTAACGGGTGAGATTCAAGAGGACCATCTCTCGCTCAAGGCTACGGTTTTGGGTTGGATGGGGGTGCCTGATGAGATTGACTACACGTTCATGGTTTGCGAGAACAAAGTCCGAGTAAACGGCAGAAAATATGGTTGGGTATGCCGCGATATAAAGCCAGGTGCGACTGGTACTTCATTTACCATGGACGATTTTTCTGTAAAGACGTTTGAGCTCAACTGGAATATCCCAAAATCTGTCGACTGGGAAAATGTGTATGGTGTTTTTGTAGTCGAGTCGATGAAAAACCATCAGATCTATCAGGGAGCGAGTTGGAGCAACGGATGCCTCGAGGCAGAGGAGTATAACACTCCTCTTGGCAAGGTTTTCGACGAGCCACCCTCCGAGTTGAAGATTTCATTCTCAAATGGTGTACATCTCGAAAATACTGGAAGTTGCGACATCATCGACCAAACTGGCAATGTATACCCATCTGATGTTGAACTCGACGGCAACACTCTCGTTATCAAACCCAAAAAGACACTCTCATATGAAAACAAATACTGTGTCTATGTTCATCCAGGTAGCAGCGGCATAGGCAACTCCAGCGCCTATCTTCATTCACCGGCATTTCTGATGTTCGAGGTTGGGAAAGACCCAAACACCCCTCCAGATGAGCCGCCAGACCAACCTAAAAAACCAGCTAAGCTCAAGCTTTCAACGTTAGGTATCGATCTTGGCAAATTCACAGAAAACACCCCAAAGGAGTTTGAGTTCACGATAGAAAACGAGGGCGACTTGCCGCTCGAAGGCACAATCAGCGCCGACTGTGACTGGGTTTCATTCACTCCAATGAGCTTCACCGAGACACCTGTCACTGTCAAATGCCAGGCTTTCAAGGAGATGCTCAAGCCTGGCGTAGCCAATTCTTGCACCATCACGGTTGAGACAAACGCAGGAACGGCAAAAATTGGCGTGAAAGTTGATGTTCCGCTTTCACCCCCAAAGCTTCTGTTCTCGAAATACAAACTCATCTTTGAGGGAGACACCATGGGCGAACCCCAGACAATAAACATCAAGAACATGGGACAAACAGAGTTTTATGGGGAGATTCTTCCACAGGCGGAATGGATATATTGCAACAGCGATTCGTTTGTCAACGAAGTTGCGCTTGAGGTGCAAGCTATCACCAAGAACCTGCCAGACGGAGAACACAGGTCTGCCATCACCATCAAATCCATCGACGCGACATATGAAATCCCAGTTATTGTCAGAAAGGGGAACGTTCCACCCTCAAACACCGGCTTGAGAGTGAGTCTTGAACTTGAGTCCACCAAAGCAACGGTCGGTCAACTCGATATCGAGCTTACATCCCCACCGCAAATCACAGATGACGGAGTGGTAGTTACAGACCTAATCTCCACCTGCAAAATCCTGAGCATAGACAGCAACAGAATCGAAGGCGAAGCTGACATCACAACCATCGTGCGGGGTAACAGAAGACTACACATAGCAAAGGACAGCAAAACCGCAACAATCGAGATTGTGAGCACATGCACGAGAATTAACTATGAACTCAAGTGCGCTCCAACCGTCAAAGGTGGACTCCTGTTTGTACCACTTGAATCAATCGCTGACGCTTTTGATATTGAGCTTGTGATTGAGCTTCATGACAGCGAGGGCAAACCGGTCACCCCAGGAAAAGAAGAAATTGAAATTCATTTTGATTTCAACAAGAATACAGTGACGATAGACGGGGTGGAGAAACCGATAGATTTTATTTGTTATGTCACTGACAACGGAACTTTGATGCTTGATATTGAATTTATTAGGCAATTGGCACCAGAATCAATAGAGATTAAAGTGGATGGAGATCAACTAATCATTGAATATGACACTATGATTTTAACAATAACTGTGGGGACGAGAATGGCATATTACCAATATAAGGGATTTGAAAATATTAAAACTCCAATCCCGATGCCTTATATTTCTGAAATTGTTCAATGTCACATTGTAGTACCAATTGATGTTGTAGAGTGGTTTTTTGATGTCAGATTACAGACTGAAATTTCTGGAATACAGCCAAGCAAACCATATTCAACTCTTCTCCAACTCCGTTCTTTCAACAAAACCGCCACAATCTGCGATGACCAATACCAACTCAAAAATGAGTCAATCCAGATTGATGATACTACATATCTGAGCCTCAATGACTTCACCGAGATTTTGGGTGGGAAGTCACAAAGTGATTCTGCTAAAGATGAAATAATAATCGAAAATGACATCTATTCCCTAAAACTTAGGCTCAACGACAAATCATACGAGGTTACCAACAAAACCGAAGGCAGAAGCTGGGCAAAGTCGGTAGACAAAGCCCCTTATGTCACGTACGGTGGAGTTGACTACCTCTCCTTGGATGTTCTCTCTGACTATTTCGGGTTTGCGTATGAGCTGCTTGATGAGCCAAAGAATGTAGCTGTCGACCTCCACATCTATCTGGCAATTGATTCAACGACTGCCACAATCAATGGAATTGAGACGATACTTGAGAAAGCCCCAACGGTTGTGGCCGGAAGGTCGCTTGTCCCGCTTCGATTTGTGACAGAGACCTTCGGTTTCAAGGTTGTGTGGGATGCAGTAACAAGAACTATAACGCTTGTTAAGGACTCGCTCGAAATTAGCATCAAGCCAGGAGACACAAAAGTAGAGGTCACAAGGGATCGAATTAGCGAAACCAAAACAGTTGACCCACCACCTACTATTATTGATGGACACACCATGGTGCCGATCAGATTCTTCTCAGACGTAACTGGCGCCGCTATTGAATGGATTCCAGATGGGAAAAGGATTTACATACGGTATACTCCATCTCCATAGGGTTTTTATCCTAAATAAGTAGACAGAATGTCGGCGTTTAGATGCTCAAAGAGGTTTGACAGAGAATGTCAACTTAACCCTATCGAAGAATCCTCCTCACCCCAACCCTCTCCTCCTTGGGAGGAGAGGGAGTTTTGTTTCGCAATACCACCAAATCTTTTTTCTTTTTATAAAATGACTCTGGTCGATATACATTTCCTTCTTCTACCTTATGAAAAAGAATTGGGTATACACACTCCCCTCTACTACAATTGAAAACATTGGGCTTACATCTCCCCTCTCCCTTACAGTAAGGGAGAGGGGCTAGGGGTGAGGGATTGTGTTTTAATCTCAATAGAAAACCTCATTGGCAAAAGAGGACTAAGTATGCGTAAGTTAACAAATTCAAAAAGGTACAGAACACTGCCTTCTTTTTTGATGCATGGCTTAACCAGCCAATCAGGGTTGGTTTTCAACAGAAAAAGGTTTACTTAGATACAAATATTAATTATCTCAAAAACTCCACAACAATCGAGTTTTCGTGCAGATACGCCTTTTGGGGTTTGAGTTCGCGTTTCATGCCAGAGGCTGGAGAGGTCGCTACCTTCGTGCCGATGCGAAGCTGCACAGGTTCAAAGTCAAGAGCAACAACATACGCGCCTGGCTCTCCGTTTGCGCCAGCTGTGACCCTACCGCGCAGTATGCCATAGATGAAAACATTTTTCCCAGCCTTGACCTCGGCGCCTGGATTCACATCACCCAAAACAACGATATCAGATTCAGACTCTACCATCTGCCCAGCTCTCAAGGTGTGGGTAACAACCTTGCAACCTGACGATGGTGCTATGGATTTGGATTGAGTCACAAGCTGCTGCGGCTGGTGGGCTGGCTTTTCCAGGATTTCGACGTGTTTCTCTGGAGTCGAAACTGAGCCAGCACCCATTGGGGGAGTGGATGTCAAAACATCAACATCAAACTTATATTTGAGAACGCCTTTGATGTACTCAAACTCGCTCTTCTCAAAATTCCTGCTCCTAAGGTTTACCTTGATAGCGCTCTCTGTGAAGAATTTCTTATTAGCACGCACTCGTTTTTCGAGCATATTAAAAAGGGTTTGCATGGGATACTCATCATCAAGGACAACGGTGATCCCCTCGAGCCCGCCCCTTATCGCAACAGCTTCTTCTGGTGTTTTCTTTCTTGCCATACTAAGCCTAGATTCTAAATGAGTCCATCCTCATGTGCAAGCCTTAGTAGCCTCATTGTCGCTGTCAGTGGCAAACCCATCACGTTTGAAAAATCACCCTTGACACATTCGACAAGCATCCAACCATGGTCTTGAATGCCATAGGCGCCAGCTTTGTCAGACACATCCACGCTGCTTACATATTGCTTGATGATATCATCGGTGAGTTTAGCAAACTTCACCTGTGTCTCACAAACAGCGGTCTTTGGTGGCTTGCCGTCCTTTACTATGGCAACGCAGGTTGTGACTCTATGCTCCTTGCCTGAGAGCATCCTTAAAATTCTTCCAGCATCGCTCTCGTCAGCCGGTTTACCCACTTGCACGTTATCGACATCGACAATCGTATCAGCGGCCATTATGAGCGAGTCCGGGAATTTCTCTGACACAACAAGCGCTTTTCTGGTGGCGTTTTCTGTGGCTGTCTCATACGGTGTGTCAAGCTTTACCTCGGACACATCAGACGATTGACATTCAAAATCAACACCAAGCAATGACAACAGTTTTTTTCTTCTTGGTGAACCAGACGCAAGAATCAGTTTAACATTCACGGAATTCGCTCCTTATGTCCTCTGTGATAACACCAAGGTACTCCCCGCATTTCGTGCATTGACCCTTTACAGACCGATTTTCTATGTGACCTTTTGACCTTTCGATAACAACCGACTGGCACCTCGGGCAATAGGTGGCTGAAGCGCTACTGCTTGCGACATTGCCAATGTAGACAAACATAAGTCCCACCTCAAGCCCAATCCTGTACGCCCTCTCAAGCACGGAGAGGTCTGTGGGCATTAGGTGAGAAAACCTGTAGGCGGGGAAGAAACGCGTCACATGCCACGGCACTCTCGGTCCAAGATTGTCTCGTATCCAGGTCGCGGTTGCTGTGAGCTCCTCATCAGAGTCATTGACTGTTGGAATCACGTTCGTGATGCACTCGATGTGCATGCCCCACCTGTCCCTGGCATACACAGTTGAGTCGAGTATGTCGTCCGGGTCAATACCCTCGACTCCAATTTTTGACAGACTCACATCAGTCATGGCTTTGATGTCAACCGCCATTGCGTCGGTATATGGGCCAATGTGATCGAGCGCCTGACGGGTGAAGCTGCCATTTGTGACAACAACGGTGTAGAGGTCATTTGATGCAGCGTGCTTGAATGTGTCTTGGATATACTCAGGCCAGCGCGCTGGTTCGTTGTAAGTGAATGCTATTCCAGACGCCCCTGACTCAACTGCCCATTTGATGAGCTGCATAGGTTCGACAGTTTCTGCGACATCTGGCTTCGGAACGGCGTGCGCGATGTGATAATTTTGGCACATAGCACAGAGGAAGTTGCACCCCCATCCACCAACTGAGTAGACATGGGTGCCGGGATAAAAGTGGTACAGGGGCTTCTTTTCGATGGGGTCAAGGGTTCCAGAACCTCCAACCACTTGACCCCAAAAAGGACTCATTAATTTGCCGTCTCGATTTTCCCTCGTACGGCAAAAGCCAACTCTGCCAGGCGGGATGACACATCGTCTAACGCAGGCGATGCATGTTACGTTTCCCTTGTCATCCCCCAGCCAAAGCTTAGCTTCCTTCATTATCCTTGAATATACTCGTTGATTGCCCTTGCTGCAATCTTGCCAGCGCCCATCGCCTCGATAACGGTTGCAGCGCCTGTGACAGCGTCACCGCCGGCAAAAACGCCAGGATAGCTTGTCATGAGCTTATCAGTCACATCATATGTCCCCCATTTACTAATTTTGAGCTTTGAGGTGGTGGATGGGATGAGCGGGTTTGGAGATGTACCAAGGGCAACAATGACTGTGTCCACTTCCATCTCGAACTCAGAACCTTTAATTGGGACAGGGCGACGTCTGCCAGAGTCGTCTGGCTCTCCAAGCTCCATCTTCTCAAGCTTGATGGCTTTGACGAAGTTTTTCTCATCAGGGACTATCTCTGTTGGGTTTGTGAGCCAGTGGAATTCAACTCCCTCTTCGTGGGCGTGGTGATACTCCTCAACACGGGCTGTCATCTCGTCAATTGAACGACGGTAGATTATCATTGCCCTCTCGGCTCCGAGTCTCATGGCTGAGCGAACAGAGTCCATGGCAACGTTTCCACAACCGATAACAGCGACCTTTTTGCCTCTCCAGATGGGAGTGTCGTACTCTGGGAATGTCTTCGCATTCATGAGGTTGATGCGGGTCAGATACTCGTTGGCGGAGAATACGCCGTTTGAGTTGACTCCAGGCACCTTGAGGAACGATGGAAGACCAGCGCCTGTTCCGAGGAACACAGCGGAAAAACCTTCCTGTCCAAAGAGTTCATCGATTGTAAGAATACGACCGATGACCATGTCAAACTTTATCTCAACTCCAAGGCTCTTGACGTACTCAACCTCTGCGTTGATAACATTTCTTGGAAGCCTGAATGGCGGGATGCCATATGAAAGAACTCCACCTGGTTTGTGAAGGGCTTCAAAAATTGTGACATCATAGCCCATTCGAGCTAAGTCACCAGCGCAGGTGAGACCGGCGGGGCCAGCGCCAACAACCGCGACCTTCTTGCCCTTTGGCTCATCGCAGTGAGGGGCTCTGATTCCGCAGGATGGCTCCTTGCCGTGTTTGTATTCCCAGTCTGCAATGAATCTTTCGAGCTTGCCGATATTGATTGCATCGCCAAGTTTCGACATGGTGCAAACTGATTCGCACTGTGATTCCTGGGGGCATACTCTTCCGCAAATGCCTGGGAGGTTGTTCTTTTCTTTGTTCTTCATGACGGCAGATGCGATATCGCCGGCTGCAACAAACTCGATGAATTCTCGGATCGGGACTTCAACAGGACAACCCTTGACGCATGGTTCGTTCTTGCACTGGATGCAGCGTTTTGCCTCCTCGATTGCCTGCTCGTCTGTGTATCCGAGGTTGACCTCATCAAAGGTTCTCGCTCTGATTTTTGGGTCGAGTTCGGCGGTCGGGATTCTGACCTTTTTTATCTCTCGTGGCATTTGCATCCTCCTTCGCCGTGATTCTCACATCTGTCTTTCCAATTCTCAAGTGACTCCGCTTCCATCTTCTTGTAGGTGACGAGTCGCTCCATCAGCTCATCAAAATCGACCTTGTGACCATCAAAATCTGGGCCGTCGACACAGCCGAATTTTGTTTGGCCATCAACTGTGACACGGCAAACACCGCACATACCAGTGCCGTCGACCATGATTGGATTGAGTGAGACAAATGATGGAATCCCGTATGGTTTTGTCGCTTTGCAAACCTCGCGCATCATGATGACAGGGCCAACACAGAAGACAACGTCAATCTTCTTTCCAGCCTTCATCATCTCAATGAGTGGGTCAAGCACAAGACCTTTTCTGCCATAGCTACCGTCGTCAGTTGTGACGATGAGTTCATTGGATGCTTTCTTCATCTCCTCCTCAAAGAAGAGAAGGTCATGATTTCGAGAACCCACGATGGAGATAACATTCGCGCCTGCCTGCTTGAGACCACGGGCGATTGGATGTATCTCGGCTATTCCAACACCGCCTGCCACACATACCGCTGTTTCGTATCCATCCAGGTGGGTGGGAACACCAAGTGGCCCGACAAGATCAGCGATAGCATCACCCTCACAAAGACAGTGAAGCTTGTTGGTAGTTGTGCCAACAGCCTGAACCACGATGGTGACTAGACCTTTTTCGGGATCTACATCAGCAACAGTGAGAGGAATTCTTTCTCCCTCTTCATCTACACGGATAATAACGAATTGACCTGGTTGTGCCTTTTTTGCAATTAGTGGAGCAGAAAACACATATTTGCAGATTCTGTCGGCAAGGTCTTGTTTCGAGACTATGGTGAACACTTGTCTGCGGCCTCCTTGTTTGGAAAATAGTACCAAAGTGTAGTTTATGAATGTAAACGGTCGTGTAAACAAACTCGGTTAGTAGGTTTAATTTATTTTTTAACTATAAGATTTTAATTGGAATTGCGATATCAGACGACCCCTTTGGTGTAGAATCCTTGTATGAGAAAATTAATTTCTATTATTTTGTTTGTGACGGTTGTTCTAACAGTGGGGAATCCAGTCAATCCGGTGAACGTGCGAGCATTAGAGGAGGTTACGTTTCCCATGCCACTAATCTGCATTGATTTTGAGAATATGCAGCACACAACACCTTTTGCAGAAATCAAAGACGCTGTTTATGGGGAAGAAACACAATCATGTCACAAATTTTGGAATCTTGTTACTGATGGGAAGATAAGTGTTGTTCCGGGAGATTATGATGGACTGGAGTGGGCCAGAGCTCCAGAGCCCATCGAGTACTATGCAACCAAAGGCGAGACATGGGCAGATGAAAGAATCGGTGAACTTATCACATGGGGGTTAGAAAAAGCTGTTCAAGACGGATTTGTATTCGATGGTAAAATAATCAACAACACGTACTTACCCTATGTGTGTGTTGTTGTGAGTGGCATACAAGAAGGAGAACACAATACACCCGTAAGTAACGGTTTTTGGCCACGAGTTGGTGGAGCACTATTTAACCAAAATGGAGAGTTAATGCGCATTGGATACATCCTAATCGTAGATGATCCAAACGGCAGAGCTCCTTTGTCAATGGTTCTTGCTCACGAATTTGGTCATAGAATCATGTTGGGTGACCTCTATGATAACGAATGTGGTACGGGTGATAAACCAACAGAAGACTGTGACTTCCCATTAACATATTACGACATCATGGTATCAAGAAATAAGGGGGTTGGTCTTAGCAGCTACCACAGAATAAAACTGGGACTGGTTGAACCAATGCTAATTACAGAATCAACCGAGCTTACAATCCCTCTACTAACTTCAAATGAGTACGGTAGCATTTTAAAAATACCATTCGAAGGCACTGACGAATATCTACTAATCGAATACAGAAGGAAAATTGATGAGGACTCATTTTGGGAAGGTATACCCAAAGAGGGTATATTGATTTACAGGGTAAATGAAAGTTTCCCACACTATGGTTACATCAACAATGGTAAAAATAGACCCTTTGGAGTTGAGTTATTGAATCCAGGCGGCAATATTTGGCATGATGACGCCTGCTATACATCAACTGGGTACAATGTGGCAGGTCCAAATACAAATCCTTCGACCTTGCCAAATGACAACAGATATCTGAGTACTGCTACAATAACAATGCTGGGCGAAGATGAAAACAGTTCAACGATCAAAGTTGATATTGAAAAAATAAAACTTGTAGATGTTTCACCCAGACAAAGTTCAATGAAGGTGGGCCATCTGCACAGGACGGGTTACGATTTCACAATTAGTAACGATGGTGTCAATACTCGAAAAATAAAAAATAAGTATATGAGACCAGATGAAATTATACTGGAACCAGGAGAGAGCAGTACAGTTAAAATTGAACTTTTTACGCCAAAAGATCAGATAAAAGGACGAGTTATCAACAGAGAAATCTTATTTGAAATTGATCAATACAATCTTTTCTTAGAAGTTGAACTCAAAAATTTACTCTTCGAAATTGATATTAACGGCGACAGAAAGATAGACACAAGCGACATAAGCATAATCTCAAGCTCTGACTATGACGAGAGGTTTGATGTGAATCTTGATGGTCTGATAGACGCGGAGGATATGGTAATTATTGCAAAATACATAGGGATAAGATATTGAAGTAGTTGTGGATAGATTGGATTTTGTGATCAGTGATTGATATTGATGTTTTAACTATAAGATTTTAATTGGAATTGCGATATTTCAGATACATATCGATGTAGAATCCGAATATGAAAAAAATAATCTCAAGTCTGGTTTTTGTGCTAATGGTTTTATCAATAGGGAGTTCCGTGAGTATTGTAGATTCGGAGTCGGAGTGGGGATTTTCGTACAACACAAAGATTGAAGAGCCTTTCATTTATGAAATACCGTTACTCACAATCGATTTTGAGAACATGCCACACACTACATCCTTTAACGAGTTAAAGAATACGATCTACGGGGAAGAGGGTGAATCGAGTAATAGGTTTTGGGACCTGACAACTGACGGAAAAGTGAAAATCAGCACTGGGGATTATGAGGGCCTCAAATGGGCAAGAGCACCAAAACCAATTGAGTACTACTCCACAAAGGGTGATGATTTTGTTGATAACAATGTTCGAGAACTTGTCGCTTGGGGTTACGAACAAGCAATCAAGGACGGGATGGATTACTCCTCATATTGGAATAAGCATAAGTATTACCCATTTTTGTGTGTAATAGTCAGTGGTGTAAATGAGCATACCCACAACACTCCCATCGACAATGGTTTTTGGCCACATTGTTGGGCTTTTCGAGGAGTCGTTGATGGAGAGGAAACATGGATTCGGTATATATTAATGGATGATGACCCCAACGGAAACACGCTGTTGTCAATGGTAACAGCTCATGAAATAGGTCACAACCTGAGGTTGGGTGATCTGTATGATACAGGTTGCTCGTTCAGCAACGATGGACCAAAAGGTTGTGGGTATCCAATCACATATTACGACATTATGGCGTCGCGCCACAGGGGACAAGGTCTTTGTGGCTATCACAGGATTTATCTGGGACTCGTTGATCCACTTATCATTTATGATTCTCAGGAGGTCATCATTCCTCCTATCAACGATAATGAATTTGGTTCTGTTGTGTTAACCCCCATTGAGAATACTCTCGAGTATTTGCTAATTGAATACAGAAGGCGTATTGATGAAGACAGCTTCTGGGGAGGGATTCCCAAGGAAGGTGTCACAATATACAGAGTTGACGAAAGTTTTCCTTTTTGGTGGGGAATAAATGCTAGAAAATTGAGTGACAACTATGGAATCGAGATGCTCAACCCCGGCGGTAACCTCTGGCACGACGATGCCTGCTACACCTCAACTGGTTACAACATAGCCAGCCCGTATACTAACCCATCCACCCTCCCACACAGCGCCAACTACACAAACCTTGTCACAATAACAGTTCTTGGCGAAGATGAGAGCGGAGCCAGAGTCAAGATTGATATTGAGCCAAGAAAGCCAATTAATGTAAAGTCGGCAAAATCAGCCATTAAGGCAGGACATCTTCACAAATCAAACCACGATTTCACAATTGAGAACATCAGCACAGAAACATTGAAAATCAGCAATGAATACATGAACCCACCAGAGATTGAACTTTTGCCAGGACAAACAAGTGGTGTGAAAATAGGTCTTTTTGTGCCACGCGACCAGTGGAACAGAGAAAAGGCTGATAGAGAATTATTCTTTCATGTTAATGATTTCAGCTATTTCCACGATATCGAGCTGACCAATATCCTTCATGAGATTGATGTAAATGGTGACAGAAAGATAGACACAAGCGACATAAGCATCATCTCAAGCTCTGACTATGACGAGAGGTTTGATGTGAATCTTGATGGCAAACTGGACTCAAATGACATTGCAGTAATCTCAAAATACCTGGGAATCGAATACTAGAGACGAAGGAAACAACTCATAAAAAGGAGAGCCAATGCCATCGGTTTTGTAGAAATTCGACCGGGGGTTTCGGCTCTCTTGTTGTGTTCTTAAAGTGGCGGGAACCTTCCGATTTTCTCCTGCCTTTCAAGTATCACTTTTTCCGCCTCCTCGATCGACTGCACGATGTCGTGTTTCTCTCCGAGGAATGTGTTGAAAAGGTTTGTGGCAAGTTTCTGCATTGTGTTGCTTGATATCACAACATAGTCCTGGACATACTTTTTTGTAAGTTCCTTCACTCTGTTGTTGTAATAGATAACAAGATTGGGCGCTGCCATACCCATTTCTGTGATATCTGTAATTTGCCAGATTTTGTTCTTGCCGTTGCCCATATAGTGGGGAGTTATCTTTTCAACAAGATAGTCCACGTCACTATTCGAGGTTGGTTTGCCTATGAATCTGACATAAGAGATGTTCTTCTCTGCATCATACCGACCTTCAAACTCAAAGCCTGCCATTGTTTCCTCCTGGGTCACCTGCCAAGTTAACAGAAATGTTACGTTATTGTAATGATGTTGTCAATATTTTGTATCCTGAATTGTATGTAATACCGATATACACAGATTTTCATTTTGTATCCTCCTATGTGCCCTTTTTGAAGCTTCGGATTGATTTCACCGATCAAGTTTATCAGTAATCGGTTTCATTTCGGAAACAGATTATAGGATCGTCGTCTGATAGGACGAAAATCCCAGATTTTCTGAGATTTTTACAATTGTTTTAGGTAACAAGTTACGTTGACCTTCAGTCGTCGGGGAATATAATGGGTTAGCATGAGGTCAAAAAGGTCAATAATCTTGATTGTCACAACGTTTTTTATTGTTGTTACACTCAATTTTTCAAGCAAGTATGCTATAGCTGATTCCGAGGATGAACCCACAGTATACCCGCTGGCTGTGGTCTCAGTCGACTTTTCCGATGTGCCACACAAGAGACCATTCCATGAAATAAAAGAGGAACTGTTCAGCGAAGATGGCGAATCGCTCAGGAATTTCTGGAAACTTGCGTCCTCATCCAGAGTTGACATCATCCCAGGCAAGTACGATGGTTTGATTTGGGAAAGAGCACCAAAACCTCTCTCCTACTATGCCAAGGATTCTGAAGATAACTTTGATATCCATGTTCGGGAACTCGTCGAATGGACGATCGAAGTAGCTCAAAAGGACGGGCTAGACCTCAACAAGTACGTCTTCGAAGACGAGACTCCACCATTTGTTTGCGTTGTTGTGGCTGGTGAAGCCGAAGGGTATATGAACTACCCAAAGGATGATGCATTCTGGCCACATCGTTCAGCTATCAAAGTGGATGTCGATGGCGAAAAGATGTGGGTTGGATACATTCTCGTGACAGAGGATATGGGCATCTATGGCTCAGGGGCTCTTGTGATGACCCACGAGTTTGGACACCTTCTTGGGCTTGCTGACCTTTACGACTACGGTTGTGGGGGGCCTTTTGGTGGAAAATGCAGCTACCCCTTCACATACTATGACATCATGGTTGCCCGTCATGGTGGACTGGGTTTGACAGGATTCCACAGGGAAAGACTTGGGTACATCAAACCAAAAGAGGTTATCCAACCTGGAGAATATACCCTACCGCCAATCACGACAAACAGCAGTGACAGCTACCTCAAAGTCCCAATCCCAGGCACAAATGAATACCTTGGTGTTGAATACAGAACAAGAACCGGCACCGATAATTTCTGGGGTGGTATCCCATCAGAGGGAGTCATCATATACAGAGTCAATGAAGATGTACCATACAACCATAGGTTCAATGACGGCGACGATGAGCCATTTGGTATTGAACTCCTAAATCCAGGCGGGGGATTGTGGCATGAGAATCCTTGCTACACATCGGATGGCAACAGTGTAGCTGGCCCAAAGACAAATCCCTCAACAATCCCACACAACAAGGATTACACCTCAACCATCAAAGTGACCGTACTCGAGGAGAACGAGCTTGGCGCAAGGGTAAAGATCGATATCGACATGAGGGACAGAATCAAGATCTCGGTCACCGATACCTTAGTCAAGGTGGGCACACTCCACAAAACAGAAAAGACTGTCATCCTTGCAAACGTTGGTGACACGGATGCGGTTATAAGCTGTGAACTCATGACCCCTTCAATCATCACTCTCTTACCAAACGAGATTAAGCAAGTATCCATAAGACTCGATCTTCCACCAGAGAAGATATCTGAGTTGATTGCAGAAGAAGAGTTGGTTTTTGAAACCGAGACAGGGTTCTTTGATCTGACTCTGTATCTGCGTAATATCTTGTTTGACATCGATGTTGACTCAAACGGTGTGATAGAAAGTTTCGATGTCCAAACGTTTGGTTCCTACGTGGGCAAGGTCAACACCAAAAACGAGAGGTATGATGTGAATGACGATGATGTCGTCGATTCAAATGACTATCTAGTGATAGCTAGATATATGGGGCAAAAGTATAAATGAAAAAGGTACTCGTAGCTGTTTGGTTGCTTGCAATCCTTGCTATGTCAGGCCCGACCGGGGTATATGCCTCCACAAGAGAGGAACTTGAGGAGCTGTTTCTTGTTGCTCCCGAGATGACTGTAGACTGGTTCTTTGAATTGGAAGGCATTCACACGGGCGCTGTGAAGGGGCAACTACTCCCTGGCAACATGACAGACTCGAATGTCTGGTTTGCCCAGGGGTGCGTCAACAATTTCTGCTTCATGGATATGGGTGGTCCACCAGAATCGCTTGAGAACGAGTCAATTCAGTGTCAAATGAGGATTTTCACTCCCAGCGAAATCGAAGCCGGGAATCTTGAGAACCTGAAGATGAGTGTTTCAGTCGACGGTAAAGAAGCCATGATGACAACGCTCTATGCGCTTTGCATCCAACCCGTTGAGGCAAACTTTGTTGCTGGAGAAAAGCCAGTCCTCATAAAGGAAAAGGAAACAGACGGTTGCACACCTGTAAGAACAATATCAGAGAAGTCCATCAAGTCCGCATCAGCTCCAACCATCAGAAATGGTAGAATGATGATCCCATTCAGACTTCTGGGCGAGATAATCGGAGCTGAGGTGGAGTGGAACGCATCAACAAGTGAGGCATCGTACACACTCGGGCCAAAAAGGGTAATACTACGTAAGGGTATACCAAGCGCTCGAATTGTCATGCCAAACACCCAGAGAAAGGTGAACATGGAGACTGCGCCAGACATCATCTCAGGCAGCACTATGATTCCACTTCGCTTCGTGACTGATGTTCTCGGCGGTTCTGTCACATGGGATGGTGCAACAAGGACAGCGATTGTGAACTTCCCCGGTTGCGGAGAGTAAATTCAGAGGTTTATGAGACAATGAGCGAAAACAGCAAGCTGAAAACAACGAGGCAGAGACGTGTGATTATGGAAGTACTAAAGAGTACGAGATCTCACCCTACGGCAGAGTGGGTATACAGTGAAGCCCGTAAACAGATATCAAACATTAGCCTCGGAACAGTATACAGGAACCTATCCATCCTCTCAGAAAACGGTCACATCCTGAAACTTGACTTTGGTCAGGGTGAGGCTCACTACGATGGATTCACCCATCCCCACGTCCACCTGATGTGTGAGTCATGCCAGAGAATCTTTGATTTGCCAATCAGCGGCATCGACTGCGACAGGAACAAAATTGAGAAGGAAACAGGCTTCTCAATTCACGAAATGCATATCGAAATGAGGGGTGTTTGCCCCGAGTGCAAGCGCACAAAATAGATTAAGGGAAAGACAACATGAAGAATCCAGGAATTTCTGACAATGCTTTGGCGGTTCTTGAGAAGAGGTATCTCAAGAAAAACGACGAAGGAAAACTGATTGAAACGCCACTTGAGATGCTACAGAGGGTGGCAAGGGCTATCGCAAAACCCGACAAGCTCTACGGAGCTGACGAGGGAAGGATTGAGCGAACCTACCAGAAATTCCTTGAGATGATGGTTGACCTCGATTTCATGCCAAATTCTCCAACACTCATGAACGCAGGCAGGGAACTCGGTCAGCTCTCGGCATGCTTCGTGCTTCCTGTTGATGACGCAATTGAGTCAATTTTTGACGCAATTAAATACACCGCAATGATTCACAAAAGTGGTGGTGGCACAGGTTTTTCGTTCTCTAAACTTCGCCCCAACATGGACAAGGTGGGTTCGACCGGCGGTGTTTCATCGGGCCCAGTCTCCTTTATGAAGGTATTTGATGCCTCCACTGAGGCTATCAAACAAGGCGGCACCAGACGTGGCGCGAACATGGGTATCCTGAGAGTTGACCACCCTGACATCATTCAATTCATCAAATGCAAAGGCAAGGATGGACAGATCAGTAACTTCAACATCTCAGTCGGCATCACAGCCGACTTCATGAGGGCTGTGGAGCAGGATCAAGAATACTCTCTCATCAACCCAAGAAACGGCGAGGAGACGGATAGACTCAGAGCGAGAGATGTTTTCGACCTCATAGTCGAGATGGCATGGCTCAACGGAGAACCTGGAATAATCTTCCTCGACAGACTAAACGCCGACAACCCTACCCCTACCCTTGGCGAAATTGAGTCAACAAACCCCTGCGGTGAGCAGCCTCTTCTGCCATACGAGGCGTGCAATCTTGGCTCGATCAACCTCATCAATTTTGTTGAGAACGGCAAGATAAATTGGGAGAGACTCTCAAAGATAACTAGGCAAGCTACTCACTTCCTTGACAATGTCATCGACGCCAACAGATACCCACTCCCACAGATTACGAAGATGTGCCAAGACAATCGTAAGATTGGTCTTGGAGTTATGGGCTGGGCTGACATGCTCTTTATGTTGGGCATCCCATACAACTCTGACGAGGCAGTCGAGCTCGCGGACAAACTCATGGGATTCATCCTCCAGGAAGCCAGGAAGGAATCGAGAAGTCTGGCAGAAACCAGAGGCGCATTCCCTAACTTTGGAATTTCAACATTTGCAAATGCTGGAGAAGCACCCCTTCGTAACGCCACAATCACAACGATTGCACCAACTGGCACAATATCCATGGTTGCCGGAGCTTCGTCTGGAATTGAGCCCGTGTTCTCACTTGCCTATATCCGCAATATCATGGACGGCAAAAAGTTCTTCGAGGTAGACCAGATCTTCAAGAAAAAGATGGAAGAGATGGGGCTTCTCACGGACGACCTCCTTGAACGAATCACGTCGTCGGGCAATCTCCACGACATTCCTGAAATTCCAGAGAACATAAAGGACGTCTATGTCTGCTCCCACGACATCGAACCAATATGGCATATCAAGATGCAAGCAGCCTTCCAGAAACACATAGACAATGCGGTCTCAAAAACGGTCAATTTCGCAAACTCTGCAACAAGGGATGATGTTAGGGAGGTTTACGAACTCGCTTACAAACTTGGCTGTAAGGGCGTTACAATCTATCGTGACGGCTCCAGACAGGAGCAGGTTCTGCAACTCAAGAAAAAGGAAGAACCAAAAGAGGCTCCAACGGTAGCAGTATCGCCATCTCGAAAGGAACCAGTTGCTCCCCGTAAGAGACCAACCATCACAATCGGCTCGACCTACCGAGTCAGAACTGGTTGCGGCAATCTCTTCGTCACAATCAACTCTGACAAGGAGGGTGTTTGCGAGGTATTTGCCACCATGGGCAAATCAGGTGGATGCGCGGCGGCGCAGTCTGATGGCATCGCAAGGCTCATCTCCCTTGCGCTTCGTGCTGGCGTTGACACCAAGGAGATAATCGGTCAGATCAGAGGTCTCAGATGCCCAGCTCCATCTTGGGGTGAGAAGGGTACAGTGCTGTCTTGTCCCGACGCCATTGCCCAAGCACTCGAGGGTCACCTCAGAAGAATCTCAATTTCATCGAAACCAAAAACCACAGATGATGAGGCAGGTCATGATGGTCTCGTGGTGGCGACCGACTCAAACCCGAGCCATGAATCAGCATCATCCTCTGATGAGAACGTGAATATCTTTGGTCACAACCCACAGTGTCCCGACTGCGGTTCCATGCTGGAATTTGCGGAGGGATGCGTTATCTGCAGGGCATGTGGGTATTCAAAATGCGGATAGTAGTGCGATAAAATACCGTTGATTGCTAAGTTAGTCCGTTGCCATACAAGACAACTCACGTGGATATTCAAAGTTACGGTTTCTTTTTGGGTGAACTTCTACTTACTGTAATTTTTTCACAACAAGCTAAGGGTGTTAGAGATATAACTGGTTGACTCACTCGAAGGCGTCGGTGTTTTGCAGTGTAGATACGTAGTCTGAATCTGTTCATCATCGGGATGTTCTCTGCATAGAAGGAAGCTCAATGGGTGTGAACTCAAGAGTGATCGTCATTGTCATCGATTGCATTCTTTCGAGATTTACAAGATAGCCCTCACGAGCGGTTACGCAAAAGTAACATTATATATGATCTTCCGTATACTTTTACATTCAGAACCAACGCTGCCTGGATAATTGGTAATGTCATCACCGATTATAAAATATCGAATCTCAAAGTAATAACTTCACTTTTCTGATAAAACCTGTTACATTTGACACATGAGTTTCTCACCGTGGAACATGGATATTGCGATAATTGTAACAGACTGGAAGGAAGTTCTGTATACAAACCATGTTTTTGAAAGAGTGTTTGGTATTCACGAATCCACTATTTTAGACGACGCCTTTGCGCTTAGATTCGACAAACCAGGGCATTGGAATGATATAAAAAAGGGTGGCTCCGCCAGGCTTGCCTTTATCAATGTATTCGGTAAAAAAATTGACCTTCTATGTAGCTGCAAAAAGGATAAGGATGCCTACATATTCACCTTCATAACCTCTCAAAAACTCAAGGATAAAAAACAGGAGAAACTCTTCGACAAAGACATATATCTGGAGTTCCTAAATGTTTTGACGTCTATCAAAGATATCGCCTGGATAAAGGACAGGAACCTCAAGATCGTTTCAGTCAACATGGCGTACGCCAAAAAGGCTGGTCTAAAGTCACCAGAGGAAGCAGAAAACAAGACTGACTTCGATATATGGGATAGGGAGTGCTCAAGAACCTACAGAGAACACGACCTTCTTGTTTTGGAGAAGAAGGAAGCAATGACCTTCACAGAACCAAATCGCAGTGATGATGAGAAGTCATGGTTCGAGGTAATAAAAACTCCCATCTTCACCCCAAACGGCGATGTGGCTGGCATCTTTGGCGTGGCGATAGATGTCAGTGATCAGACTCAAGGTGTTGGGAAGGCTGGTCAGTCCAGGGATGAACTGGAGAAGATGGTCAGCAGGAGAACAGCCGACCTGGAGAAAGCATACAACAAACTCAAGGCTGAGTTGCTCGAAAGAAAAATACTGGAGAGAGCGCTCAACGAGAGCCGACAAGACCATATAACGCTTATCAATGCAATCCCGGATTTGATCTTCATTATATCAGGTGATGGGTATTTCACGGGTTTTAAATCGGGGGATACAGATACTCTCTACACCGAACCCTCAGACTTTATCGGCAAACACATCAGAGACGTTCTCCCACCCGACATCGCCAAAGATACCGAAGAATACGTAAAAAAGACTCTTTCTACGGGCAACACTCACAACTATTCGTATTCTATCCTAATCCAAAACAGAATCAGACACTACAACGCTTCCTTCTCGGTTAAAGACGATAACTCCGTTCTTGTAGTATCAAGAGATATGACAGACAGCGTCGATATGGCGAATCTCATCATAAAGTCAGAGGAACGATTCAAAACAATCTTCAATTCCTCACCCGACCCAATGGTGATAGGTAACATCAAAGACAACACGTTCATGGACGCAAACACCGCCATGCTCGAAAAACTTGGGCTCTCTCGGGACGAATTTATCGGTACTACATTTGATGAACTAAGGAGCAAGGCAAAAGCCTTCATCACTAAGGAATCAACCGATATGATCCTCGATTCTGATGCCGACTCCTCAAATCTTGAGGTGGATACGATATCAGAGGATGGAAGGACAAGCCATTATCTCTACTCAAGTAGAAAAATAACGATTGATGGGCAAGAGAGTATCCTGGCAATCTTCAGGGATGTAACGGAAATCCGCAGGATCCAAGTCGAGTTGGAGAATTCCGAGTTTAGGAACAAACAACTCTCTGACGGCGTAAATACACCTCTTTTTGTTCATAATGGGGAGCGTTTCAAATATTTCAATCCAGCCTTTGCTCAAAACCTCGGATATTCAAAGGAGGAACTGGAGAACATCTACATCTACGAGGTGTTAGCACCATCGCAGAGGAAAATGATGCAGGAGAACTTCAAAAGAAGGATGAGAGGTGAAAATGCTCCTGCCCAATCTGCCGTCACAATGATAACAAAAAGTGGCGAGAAAAGGATTTGGGAGATTCTTATTTCAAGGGTTGTGTATGACAACCAGGACTGCTCTCTGATATCCGCACTAGACACAACCGAACTCCATGAAATCAGAAACAAACTTGAAGAAGCAAACATCTTTTTGGATAGTCTGATATCGTCTATACATGAGGTTATTTTTGCCAAAGACCTTGAGGGAAGGTACATATTCTACAGGTGGCCCGAACTCGAAAGGATGGGATTAATAGACCCCTCAAGTTTTCTGGGCAAAAGGGTCGAAGACACCATCTCTCAGGCGGAACATGTTGACAGGACTAATAAATACTTTGAACAGGTCATCGAAACCGACAGAAGCGTCTCATACGAAACCAACATCTACATACACGGAACAGGCAAGCATGAGGATTTCAGGCTAACCCTCTCTCCTTTGAAAAACAGCAACGATGAGACAATTGGAGTTGTTGGCTTTGGTAAGTCAATCACAAAAGAACTTATAATGGAGAAAAGGGCTCTTGAAAGCGAGAGTAGATATATAGGTATAGTCAAGGCTCTGGGGGACATCGTGTTTCAGGTGGATGATGATAAAATTAGCTTCATCTCCCCGTCCGCTGAGCAAACCTTGGGACTTAAAATTGGTGAGATTGTGGGCTCAAACATCAATGGTATCATTCCAACATGGGATATGCAAATCAAAAACGCAACCCTGTTCCCACAGACAGTGGAGTTTTGCACATATGATCTTGCCGGCTACGAGCACTCATTTGAGGCAAAGGTAAACAAACTCGGTGATTCATTCTTCGGTGTCGCCAGAGAGATAACTCAACGCAATATCGTCTCAAGCGCGAGGGAGAAGATGCGCTCAAGGTTGGCTCATGAGTTGAAGAATCCAATCACTCTCATACTCGGCTATGCCGAGATTTTAAAGGGAACCCTCGAGAACAAAGAGGCGGCCAATATGGCCGAAATCATCTACGATGCTGCGCTTCGAGAGGTTAGAAAAATCAACCATGTTTTCAACTCCGAGCTGACGGACAGGGAGTTCTTCTTTGATGTTATCGAATCATACAAATTCTTCAAAAGAGTAGAGGATGAATTGAAAATGCTCGCATTAGAGATGGCGAAAAACTACCACAACAAAACGGATATTGAATTCTCATTTAAAATCGACCCATCGATTGCTGGCATCAAAATGAGGATTGATGACGACAGCATCGTCGAGGTATTCGAGAATCTCGTATCCAACTCAATAAAGTATAGCCCACCCGACAGACTCTCAATCGACATCGATGTTAGCATAAAGGACTACAGGTTTGTGGTTCTATTCACCGACAAGGGTTTCGGAATTCCAGAGCCTGACAGAGGCAAGGTCTTCGCGCCGTTTTTCCGCTCTTCAAGAGACCATGATCGAATTGAAGGCAAGGGGATAGGATTGACAAACGTCAAACTCAATATCGATGCCAATGGCGGCAATATTTCTATTGAGGAAAGCTCAGATTCTGGAACCACATTTAAAATCACGTTGCCAACCTACGGCACGCTTCACTAAAAATCAAAACCTTACAAGTCACCACAACAAACATACTGTAGAAGTGTGCAAATCTGTTGCGTAGTGTATGGATTATGTCGCTTCACTCGAACATTTCTTTGAGCATGAGGTGATCGGGGAATGTCTTTGAGTTTCTGGAAAAATTGTCGAGGAAGAATTACTAATCGATTCTCCGCCCACCAAAGGAGGTATATCATCCTCTAACCACACCGTATCCTATGTTATCTTGAACAAATTGCCCAAATAGGCACATCCACCCTTAGAATTTGCATACAAACTGTGGTGCGCGCATGGAACTTGTTGGCACGTGAATGTGTTTATAAAATGGTCATATGAAGAAAATTCTCGGTCTGTTTGTTGTTTGTATACTACTTATGCAGTCAGCGCTAGCACTGGGTTACGTGAAACCTGAGTTCAGCTGGCCTCAAAGGGGCATAACGAGTGCCCACACGGCAAACGCAAACTGGGAGATAAGCGATAGCGTTATGTGTGAAAATCCAATGGTGTTAAAGGAGATGGTGCACGGAGCCGCAACGTGGGGCGACCTGATATACCTCACAGGCGCTAATGGTTCACTATTTTGTGTGACCAAGAATGGCGAACTCATCTTCGCCCAAAGGGTGTCGGAAAAACCAATTGGGGTACCGCTAATAGATGATGCCGGCGCCTACGTGTTTACACAGAGCGGAATCCTGATGAAATTTGACAGAGTATCTGGTGAGAAACTCTGGGAGTCGAAGGTCTCAAATGGGGGAGTAACAGACATAGCAAGATACGGCAACTACGTCGTTTTTGGGTCTGAGAAAGGTCTTCACTGCATCGATATCACAAACGGCATCAGACTCTGGAACACCTCACTTCCATCTGACCCGCAACCGGTTGCAATCTCTTCTTTTAGGGTTGTGGTCAACTACACATCCGGACTGAGATGCCTGAGTCTTCTCAACGGAAAAACGCTCTGGGAAGCAAAGATTAAACAAACAACCATAGACGAGACATACTTCACTGGCACACCAACAATCCATTTCAACATGGTCTATATCGGACTGTCAGACGGTAGAGTGCAATCGTTCAACCTCTACAATGGGAACATGGTATGGGAAGCAAAGAAGGGTTTCTCGCAAGCCAATCCTACCGCTGATAGCACCAGACTCTGGCTCCCAAGCGGGGATAAGATTGTCTGCATGAGCGCAAAAACAGGGGACATCATCTGGGAAAAGAAGGTTGCAGACTGGGTCATCTGGTCACAGATTGTAAAAACCAAGAATTTCCTCATCGCGGCTTGTCAGTGTGAAAGGGTCTATCTAGTAAATCCAGATACGGGGGAGACCATCAAAACTCTTGATATCAATAAACAATCCACTCAGGACATCGCTGTTGGCACAGATTATTTTGTGGTAATCGATAATTCGAAGTATTTGTACATCTTCAAATAATCAGATCATCACTCAGTCAAACATGGATTAAACTTCCAAAAGGGTGTTTCGATTATTTAAGCAGACGGCGGCACACTTATAAAAAATAACATAGGAAAAACACCCCGAGTGTCATCCAATAAGCCACGAAACCCTGGCCGATTACATTTTGATAATCAGAAAACGAAAAATCCTGTTCTCCCGGCGGATTAGAGGTTAGAAAAAAACTCGGAATATAAACGAGAACATATCAATTTGGTTGTCCCGGTACGCAAAGCATGCGTACCGGGACAAAATCGCTAATTTATCTTGATATAGCTTATCTCATTTTTAAAGACCATAATCATCCACATCTTCTCTTCAGATTCAATTCCATCATCCGAAACGACTTTAAATGTCAAGATATAGAGCATACCATCTACTCTGGGGTATTTGTGAGTAACGGTAGTCTTTGTTGTTTCCTCAGTTTTACCATCACCCCAATCAATATGAAGCTTGCCCTTCTTGTTACCATTCCAGTTGATCTTGAAGAAAAGCCTGATTGTGTACTCTCCTGGCATCTCTCCGGAAATATCTACGATTTCCGGTGGATCCGGCAAGTCATAGCATTTGAATGATGTGCTGGCTATGTCTTCAATACCCTTGTAAACCCTGGCTGTTACTTTGATGGTGTATGTCTTTTCGCTGCCGTAGTAGTGTGTGCATGGGAATTCGTCAATCTCGGAACTGTCTCCGTCACCCCAGTCAACAATCAACTCACCATTATCGGCGCCCTTCCAATCAACCTCACCTTCAAGTGTGACCTTTAAGTCTTGACCAAGTGTCGCCTTCGTAATCTTCACAGATGGTTTCTCAAATCCGAGTGCTTTGAATTTTATCGTCTCTTTTTTCTCAAGTTCACCACTGGCAACACCAAACTCAAACTCATACTCCTTGTTGAAAACAGCATCTTCTCCCCAGACGAGGTCAATCGAAACCGTTTTCTTATCATGAGCATCGACCGAGAATGACTCAAAAACACTATCGACAACAAAGATGTCCTTCTTGTAGTTTGTGATTGGCTCAAAGTTCATCGGGCAGTCAAAGTCTTGACTGACCGTAAATTTTACTGAGAACGGCTCATTTACCCTAAATCTGGTGGCTTCAGGCTTGTACGCTTCAAAATTAAAATCAACCTCAAGACACTCTATTTTCATCCATATTGTTTTTGTTATAAGACCAGATTTGACCTCGACGCCAACCTGGTATTCGCCAACTTCGTCGGGGGCTGTGTATTCAAACCTGACAGCTTTTGATTTTTTGGCGTTTATATCAACTGAGTCGTTTTCTTGTTCCTTTGGCTCATCATCCTCTGTCTTTGTCATGAGGGTGACATCAAAGTTGCTCTGAATCTCTGATTTATTCAGAATATTAAACTCGATGTCTGTCACAGCTCCCGGATAGAGCTTCAACGATTCTGCACCCAAGCTAAGTTTGAATGGAACCGGGCACTCTGAATCTTCGAGTCCGGTCACAAAGACGTTGCCGAGGTAGTTGGTTGCGCACGTCACAACCTTGCAATCACCCGTTTCAACCTCATCATACGCTGAATCACCAATCCCAAAGAACATTGAGGTTTCAATCACATCATCGCCGTCATCAAGCTCAAGGTGAATTACACCTTTCTCCTTGTTGACACCCTTCACCTTGAAAACCCTCTCGCCCTTCTCGCACTCGACACTCTCTGGCTCAAAAACAACTGGGTTTGTGGCAAGGACATTTCCACTCTTATCTGCTGTCATGCTCACCCAATACTCATTGTCCACCGAGTTCTCAAGTTGCTCAAAAACTGGGCTGTACTGCAAAGTCATGGATTCATCATCCTCTGTTGAGAAAATGACAACTCCGTCTCTGGCGTTTTGGGGTTTGCAGATGTAGTTGACACAGTCCTCATCAAATTCGAGCGCTTTTGCCCATCTTGGCTCAATCTTGAAACTGTAACCGTCACTTTTGATGTTTCCTGCAACCTGGATGAGGTCTCCCGATTTGGCGGTTTTTGAGAGACTTGAGTACTCCTCACTCAACAACACCGTGAAGTTATTCCTGACATCATCGTATGCCCTTATTGTCCACTCATCAGGTTCTGTGGAAACAACAACAAGATTCCAGATGTCCAGATCGGTTATTTTCTCTTCACCGAAGTTAAGGGTTACTGTTTTGGTTTCTGCATCCCAGATGACGCCATCATCGCCATCTGCACCCAGAAGATTTGCCACAAACCTCATGGGGAGGAGCGTTCTTCCAGCACTGACGTATGGCACCACACTCTCATTCTCTGGGTCAATCATGGTTCCTTCACCATCGATTCGAGCATTTGGTTTGCCAATCCAGAGTTCTATGACCTTGCCATCCTTGGTCGAGATGGTGACTTTCTTCTCCTTACCATCCCAGCCAATTTCTGCTCCAAGGGCTTCCGTGATATACCTGATGACGAGGAACATGCGACCAAACTTAATTTCTGGCGCCGCATCCATGACACCCTTCTGTTTGCCATCAACTTTGTAGTTCTTGTCGTCGAGTCGGAACTCCATCGATAGCTTGTTCGATTCGATGATTTGGCATCTCTTTCCAGCCTCTATCTCCCAGGACTTCCCAATAACCTCCATTTCAGCGTCAAGTGAATCCACTCTGTAGGTGGAAAACTCATCCGAAGGCTCTTCGTCAATCCAGGTTGTCTGCATCTCAGACAGCTCTGCCACGAGCTTGTCGTCCTTATAGACGTTGTAAAACGGAGCATTCGGCTGCTTTTGCCAAGACAGAGCCACAATCTCGCACATCTGTTTGGCTGTACACGCAAAGCTCGGAAGCTCCTTCTCAACCTGTACCATCTCAAGGGCATTTGTACCCGTCGACAAACCAAACATAAAAGCTGACAAAACAAGCGTCAACACCAGAAAACTGGACAATACTCTTTTCATCTATTTCTCCTATCTGCTAATCCTATATTTGTATTCACATCATCAATTAAATGTGAACAACAGAATCATTTTGAAACATTTCTCTCCCGATCTTGCTTTTGCAGTCAATACTCCAAGATGCAAAAAATCTTTCTTTTTGAATCGTACTCTACAAGGGAAGCCCTCACAGACGGATCCGTCATCCCACTCGATCTTTACTTTACCCTCGGGCAAACCATTCCAATTCACGCTCCCATACAAAAGGTATTCATTGTAATTGCCAGTTGACTCCACCTCTTGAATAATCTGTACTGACGGCCTTGGACCGGGTATGTCTATTAGAATGCTGTCCGTACTCGATTCACCAGATACAGTGACTGCCTCTATCTCAACAATGAATTCACCAGAACACGGGAACTCAAATTCAATTGGAAAACAATCTACATCATATTTTTTTGTTGTATCTCTGCCCCAAACATCCCAGTTCACCACAATATCTTTGGGTTCATAACCTCGCCAGATAACATTGGCATTGATGCTCACCATCTTGTTGGACTCAACAGTATGACCTGTTATTGTTATTAGTGGACCATCACCTCTATCAGCAACTATGACCAGGGGCTCCGAAATGACAGCTTCATTCACTTTGATGCCGTAGTTGATTCCGTATTTCTGGTTGTATTCAGCGGTTTCATCCAGAAATATGGTTACGATAAACGTCTCAGTTTCACCTGATGAAATGCCAGCAATCTCAGGTTCAACTTTTACAGTTCCTGGGAATTCTGGAGCATCCATATGTGATTTAATCTTGATTCTCGACTCACTTTCATTTCTTACCTTGTAGACGTATCTACCAAGTTCTCCTATCTTCACTCTTATTTCTGTGTTCCCAGGAATAAGGTGAATTCTTGGTTTTTCAAACATTATTGATACATCAAGAGTTTTCTCGACCCCATCACAGGAGACACCGACTGTATAGGTTGCCAAACCCTCGAATTCAAAACTTGAGATGAAGTTGAACTTAGCAACAAAGTAGCTTCCTGATTCAACCTTAAAGGAACTCTGTTTTGGTCTAAACAAACCATCCGTATCAGCATCAACAAAGATGGACTCATACCGTCTTTCAAAATCGTTGTGGTTTGTCACCTTGATGGATATGATTCCCTGAACTCCACTTATCGCCGTCTCTGGGGCATGAACGAGTTCAATGTCAAACATCGGGGGACACGGAATTTCTTCAACAGCAGTGATGTACTTAAATCCACTCTGATTCACAAGCCCCGACACAAGGTAACATCTCTTCGTCTCGACGCTTGAGAGGATTGACTGGTTTTGGTATCTATACGCCTTTCTTTTTGCCCCACTACCATTTTTTACATAATCATCAAAATCGTTAAAGCCTACAATTCTTTCGGTCGGATCAATCGATACGACCTTGAGCATGATGGGGCCGAATTCCTCGCTGGCGTCCTCTACAATCTCATCAATCACATATCTCCAGTCGAGAACATTCTCTCCGTCCAGATCAAGCTTTATCCACGCGCCGAGGGAAAGCGAACAAACCAGGGGTAAATCAGTTTCAAATTCGTGCCGTTCTCCCAGGGCATCGATAAGAAACAGTTTGTTTTTCTTGCCTTCACACACCACGCTCTCGACAGCGCCATAGAACCAATTTTGCGAATCAACACTCACCGCAAGCCTATCAATATTCCCACAGGCAACAGTCGGATTGGAACCAAACGTGTATTCGACAATATTTCCAGATACACTTACCCTCTCTCCGGCTTTAAACGATGAAAGATCAATCTTGTCGGTAGAAAGCTCAAACTCAACCCCAAAGTCATTCTGACAGACGAGTGTCTCAGTCTCGGCGTCGTACGAATTAACGTCAAGCAACCATCGATACGGAATCTCCCTGCATGACTCATCAAAAACATTGAGTTCAATTCTTTTCTCCTGAGAATGCCAGACAACACCATCTTCACCATCTGCGCCAAGATTCTCAGCAGAAAACCTCAACGGAAGAAGAGTTCTTCCATTTTTCACATAGGGGACAACACCGCTGTTGTCAGGGTCTATCTGCACATCGAGACCATCAATCTTGGCTGTTGGTTTCCCCACCCAAAGCTCAATTTTCTTGCCGGATTTTGTCTCGATTGTGACCTTCTTCTCTGCTCCATCCCAGCCAATCGTTGCGCCGATTGGCTCCGTGACATATCGAATAACCAGGAACGTGCGACCGTTGGTTACCTCTGGAGCGACCTCCATCGGCCCCTCCATCACACCATTGACTCGATACATGTAATTGCCAACAGTGTATTCCAGGTGGGTCTTGCACGATTCGTCATCAGTGCATTTGTTTGTCATAACAGATGTGTACGATAGGGCAATTGGAGAATCACTTGAGTCAAGTGCTTCTACCGAGTAGATCACAGTGTCTGTGTCATTACCAAGTGAAAAAAAGTCGTGGTACCTGTCAACCTCATATGAGAGGAAGGCAATCTGTTTTCCGTTTCTGCTTATTCTGTAGCTGGTTGTTTCAGGACACCTCTCCCACGAAAGAAAAGCAGAATCACACTGGGGAATACAAGAGAGTGAAATTCTGGGGAGGCCTTGGTCCGAGTCCGCAGATGCTATCACTCCAGCGAAACTAGTGGAAAAAACCAAAAAAAGGGTAACAACAACCGTGATAGATTTTTTCAATTTGACCTCCTTGTGAAACACTTCTAAATAATCTAACGGCTACAATATATATTGACACCCAACTAGTATGAATATTGTAAACTATTTATTAATTTTTATAATGTAACCCTGTGAGATATTTCGAGCAAAGCTCCTAATCACAAAAATCTCCTTGTGAACTTTTTTGAATGTTGATATATAATATATGCATGAGAAACAAGGCTCGAAACATTTTGGCTGTGTTCGTCATAGCTGTGGTGCTAACTGCGACTCACTCAATATTTGCCGTCGGGAATTTTGTAACATCCCCAAACTTCATTGAGGTATCCTTGAAGCCAAACGACTCAGTCACCAAGACCGTTACACTTCTTGGAACAGCTTCCTACTACCAGAAGTTCGTCATAAACGAGGATATTGACTGGATCGACATCACACCAACCGGTGGTTACGTCGATTCAAACTACAGCGAGAAACTGTCTATTACCATCGATTCCTCCGGCAAAGAGATAGGTACACACACTGAAACTATCGCCATCTCTGAGGTGCTCGCCGGTGTCACATCCGATATGGCTGGAAAAATCACGGTCAGGCTCCATGTAGTTGACGGCGAATTCGAGCTCAAGACACTGCCTCGATCACTGGAATTGGTTCCAGGGCAGGTTATGCAAGTTGTTGTGATAAACCCATATGACACAAAGATGAGCTTCCAGATAACACCGAGAGATCCATGGATCTACACAATACCAGACACTATTCACCTTCAACCCAAGAAAAAAGGCATCTTCTACGTAAGAGCCAGTTCAGTTGCGAAAATGGGTGGGGTGTGGAGGAGCATTATTGACATCAGTAGCACCAGTGAGGTTGGTGGATCATTCATATCAACTGAGTTTCCGGTATCTGTAAACGTTTCATCCGGTGCCTCATTCAACCCATCAGAGCTTTATGAGCCGGGCTTCGTCGTTGTGAAAAACATGCTCGACAGAACAATTTTTGTTGAGGGTCAACCCACACCAACTGTTACATTTGACATCAAACGTCAAAAGCTTGTGCCAGGTGAGTCAAAAACATTCACCGTCTACTGGGACGAGAAGCCTGAGGAGGTTGATTTCAAAGTCCTCGGCGGGACAGTTCCATATCATAGGATTCGAGTCGAATAAACAGTCGGTTTTTAAGTGATACAGCACATCAAGACCGGTGAACTGGGGTTCACCGGTCTTTTTTATTGGATAATGTGTGGAATTCAAAAGGTTCTGGTGATACAATTGCTCCCCATGAGAACAAGAGAATCCTTATCCATGATGCTTGCTGCGGTATTACTCATCAATCTTACAGTTGTTGCTTGCGGACCAAAACCCCTTCCAGAGCTTGATATTCCTGGAAACAAGGGCATAACAGAACTTGAGGTGGGGGACAGACTCGGCGCTTTTAAAGTTGATGTTGACTATCTCGGCAAAAGGTACGAGTGCCAGTTGAAATTAAACATTGACTCAGCAGGCAACTGGGTGGTTCCTCAGAGCGATGAGGCGTTTACTGTGGTACTTGGTGACGAAAAGGGACAGGTTCTCACAAGGGAAAATCAGGAGATAGGGGAGATACCACTCGTCTTCATTGGTAAATTCAGAAGCGGCGCGACATACAGGGTGGGCAAACCAGGGCAAAGCCAAAAACCAGTCTCGATAGAAACCGGTACAGTGAACTTCATAAGCATCGACGCCAACACACTCATCAGAGGAGTCGAGGGTCTCAGGGTTACAGTTGAGGTAGAGGGTGCAGAGGTAGCATCCGGCATGCTTCCGCTCTCTGTCATGCTCGATGGTGGTGCTGTACTCGATGTGACAGATGTCCAAACGAGGACGCTAACAGGTCAGGGACTCATTCATATCTACAGCGGAGAACACAAGATATTCAAGGGCACAAACACAATTCAACGAACAGCGAGAGCCGCGGGAGTTGACCTCATCAAGGTGTCTGGCAACTACTACGCAAACAGGGACAACACATTTGTCGCCATCTCGGAGTCCACGGTCACGAGAGTGGGGGAAACTGTCCATGAGATTTTGTTGCAGGGACTTGAACCAGACAGGGTTTTTGGCAACCCACTCACCCCAGAAGGGGATATTATTGTTGCCGCTAATGATTCACTGCTTCTCATCCCAGAAGACGGAACACCAAAGCCACTCAATTTCAATATTGACGAGAGGGTAACAGTCACAGGTCATCACATCATATCGGACGGAAGGATGTATGATACCAGGACTGACGAGATTGGTATTGCCTACGACTACGATTTTCTGATTGGCGATTATGGGATTCTCATAAACAAAGATGGTGGACTGAGTATGTTCAATCTTGACACCAAGGGTGACACCCCAGGATGGGAGACAAGGGGTGACATACCGGCAAACTCAGCTTTTCACAAGGTTGATGAGAATATTTTCTTCATAACAAACGGCATGGATTCAACTAACTTCATCGACATCAGAAACGGTTTTATATCAGAGAATGGGGAGGAGTTTGTCGAGACCAATTTCATCTCAATGAGCTCAAGTGATGGCAAGTTCGTAATGCCGGACGGCTATATGGTGACAGTTGAAGGGGTTTTTGGGCTGAATCCGAAGGGTGAAAATGTATGGTCGAGGGAGCCTGGTCAGGTTTCAAGAGTGGACTCAAGGACAGTCAAGATTGTTGAGTCAGACGGCTATAATCGAATCTACGAAACCAAAAGCGGGATTGAGATTGCCTCATGGACGGCAGACGCAAACGCTAACATTGCCTATACATCAAGCGAGAAAACAGTCATGAATATTGAAGATGCGATGCTTATTGTTCTCAGAAAACCTACTGAGACGATGGAATAGAAAAGCACAGGAGCATATTCAAATTGTTTCAGCTTGACTGGCATGAGGCGCTGCAATAACCTAGATTCACAAGGAGGTTTACTATGCCAAAGGTTGTGCATTTTGAGTTGGTTGCGGATGACCCAGAAAGAGCGACAAAGTTCTTTGAGAGTGCCTTTGACTGGCAGATAAAAAACTGGGAAGGCCCAATGGACTACTGGCTTTGCAACACAGGCAAAGAGGGTGAGCCCGGCATCCATGGCGCTATTATGAGAAACGAGAAGGGCGCATTCAACAACATCGTGATTGGCGTCGACGACCTCGATGGTTACATGGACAGGGTGAAAAAGGCTGGCGGAGAACTCGTCACCGAAAAGATGCCCATTCCAGGCGTTGGGTGGTTCTGCTACTTCAAAGACACCGAAGGCAACGTCATTGGCATGATGCAAGACGACCCAGAGGCAAAATAGAGTTTTTTAAATCCTAGGATAAACAAACACCGTGCGGCACTGTGATTTCATGGTGTCAGCCTGGTGCCGTGCGATTGTGATTTAATGTTCTGTGGCAGTAGAAATACTGATTAAAAAAGCGTCGGAGGGGGCATGTCTAAGGTTATTCATTTTGAGATTGTTGCAACAAATCCAAAAAGGGCTGTGAAATTCTATGAGAAAGCCTTCGGATGGGAAATAACAAAGTGGAAAGGACCGGAGGATTATTGGCTCTGTAAAGCGGGCGATGAAGACGAGTACGGTATCAATGGCGCCATCAAACCTGCCAAATCAAGCTCAAAAAACATAATAACGATCAACAGCTTCAACCTCGATGAGTCGGTCGAAAGGGTTAAAAAAGCTGGCGGTAAAATAATCTCAAAGATTCAAACAGTGCCAGGCATTGTAAGGTTTTGCAGGTTCACAGATACCGAGGGGAATGAGTTGGAGATGTCGGAGGAAATAAGCTAAGATCTATTGGTAGAATAATATAGGAGGTAAATTTTGTTATATATGATACCAAGATTTAAAGCAGATGATTTCAGGCTGAACAGTAGAGGATTGGCAATCAGGAATGTTTTGCTTATCATTCTTTGTGTGTTTGTAGTTGGTATACTTCTCAAGAGTTTCATCCCACAAAGCCCTGTAAACTTTATTAGATTTGATAAAGTATCAGATCACACACTTGATGGTGAATTTGTTGGATTTGCAACATCTTTTTGCAAGTACCCGATTATAATCAATGGCAACAAACTCAAGATTCTAGAATACAATGACATCAATCAGATTCATTCCGAGATTGATTTTGGTGACACCATCACATCATACTTCAAGAAGGATTGGTTCACAGATTTTACAACAAAAGACAGAAACTGGGCGGAAAGTAACTATGATGAATATATTCTCATAAGCATCATTGGGGTTATCACAAAATCGACTGACAACACCAACAGAATCCATCTATATGAAGTTGTTGTCAAACAAGAATACCAGGATGAAATGCATCACAATCCTGATTACTCAATATCTAAAGCAGAAATAAACAGCTATCCTGTTAGATTCGATGTTGTATCAGATTTTGATGATGACATGAATATCACAGGATTTGACAAGTCAAATAAATGTAATGTCACATACAACATAAATGGTGAAGCTCTTGAAATCGAAGCTACACATCAAGCCGAATACTATAGAGGTGAAAGCGGATATCCAAATTATCCATCACTGACATCACATAATGTGATTGTGTGGATGTATGATTCAAATAGTGATTCAAACAAAGAAGATTCGGATAACAGATATTACCCAAAAACATTCGAGATAAATACCAATGAATATCCAAGTCTTGTCTGGGGTAGGGAAACAATATTTGTTCGATATGGTTCATATGAGGATTTTATTGCCACAAACCAATCCAATGAGATTTCTCTTGCGTTCAATTACGATAATAATTCCTATTTATCAAAATGGTATCTGCTTTACAGAAAAAGATATGTTTCAATAATCCCTGCTGATAAGGAAATCTATATTGGTGAAAACTATGCTCCTTTGTTTGGGTTGGACAATAGGTACAGTGATGGATTCCGAGTTTTGTGGAAATTCAATAGTGAAGACAATCTTTCAGAAGTAGCTATCCTTGCTCATATTGATTATCGTAATCAAAATTACATGTTTTTCGAGAATAAACAAATCCCAGACAAGATAAAGTTCGCAATTTCAATAAATGACTATCTGTACTTGGTTTGTGAGTCATCCATATACAAATCCGAGATTCCACTTACAAATCTTAGGAGAAATAAACAGTATCAGGTAATTGAAGAAAAATAATACTATTTGATAATCAAAGTATCCTCGGCACTATCGCCTTCCTCCCCTTCGGGTAGTCCTCAAAATGCTCCCTGTACCACCTGTGATGTGACACCGCTCTTGGCAAAAGGTTTGCCAAAGTCCAGAAGGCAAACACAGCCCCACCCAATGACCAGGTGGCGATAGCCCAGCCCGTCCACTCGATTATCTCCCCCAGATAGTTGGGGCAAGACACATACTCATAGAGCCCACCATAAGGGATTTTGTATTCCTTCTCACCTGGTTCTCTCAGAAGTCTGAGCTTCTCGTCTGCCCAGCGGTTAATGGCAAAGCCACAGATAAACACAGCCAAACCAAGGATAAACCGAGGATCAATCAACCAGGAGAGGCTATAAGTTCCAAGGGTAAAGACACCTCTGCCATTTAGGTATGCGTTTGCAAGGTTGAACACAAAACCCATTGCTATGACCGAGGCTGGCATAGCACCATCCCTGAGCATGAGTGGGTAGATGAATGCTCTGTGAAGATAGTGCGCTTCCCACATCAGAAAAAAAATAATACAGGGGATGCTACGCCAACCACCGCCAAGCACAAACAGCGAGGCCATCCCAAGGGCAGAGGGCGACTCCATGATTATCCAGCTGAGTTTGTTGGAGAGCTGTGGCCCCCACCCGCCTCGCCTGTGCCTGCCATATGGCGCGCTTATGAAAAACAATAAGACCAGCACAGCAACAGCGGCACAGAGCATCGCAACAGAAAGCCAGAGATAGAGGGTTTCTTCTCTCATTCGAGTGTTGATTCTATCATCTCGCCAGCCCCATTTCAAACACCAGTTGAAACAAACAGGTAAAACAGGCAGAATGTGGTTGATGAGTGACATTGTAGAATCGTTTACACAGGACAACGCAAACGAGCTGATTCTCCAGAATCTCCTTGGATTCTATAGGATTATCTACACAGACTTCCCTGGTGTTGAGCTCTTTGATGAACCTGATTTCTTTGGCTACAAAAGCACTGATGAGAGGCTGAGTCTTCACAACTTCAACCGAATCATCCATATCCAAAGGTCTAAGGAAGAGCTGATCAAAGTTTTGGCTGGATTCTCTGGCAAACCCATTGCCTTTTGGACTCCACCCACTACAAAGCCAAGTAACATCTACGACATACTGCCTGGTCTTGGTTTCAGGCTCATAATCGATTGCCCCGCGATGGCGTGCGGTCTTGATGGTGTCGATTTTTCCAGGATGAAAGTCCCTGGACTCGATGTCAAAAGAGTCACGAACAGAGAGCTTCTTGATGATTATACCAACACCTACAACCAGGCGTACAACCGTATTCCTCTTGTAGGGCAAATGCACAGTGGGAGATTTATTAAAATAATGAGTGATGACAGCTCCTGGCAGAGGTGGGTTGGATACATTGGCGATGAACCTGTTACAGTGTCGGACATGTACCTGGACGCTGGTGTTGCAGGGGTTTATTCGGTGTTTACCAAAGAGGAACACAGGGGCAAAGGGATAGGGCTTGCCATGACGCTCCAGCCCATGAAGGAAGCATTTGACAGAGGCTACAAGGTGTCAGTTCTCCAGGCAACAGACATGTCCGAAAGGATTTACAGAAGGATTGGGTTCCGTGATGTTTGTAGGTATGGGTTTTGGTTAAGGCTTTAGCAACAAGATTTCTGTTGAAGAATTAGTATTGCAACCTGCATCCCCCCCTTAGTATTGATGGGCGTCACACTTTTTTTCATCTCCCTTCTAGCGTGTGCATATTACCATATTTTCTGTCCCTTATAGGGTGTGGCGTTTTTATATTCCCTCTCCCTTTCAGGGAGAGGGTTAGGGTGAGGGTATTAGACCAAATATTGATTTCCTCCTCACCCCCACCCCTCTCCTCAAAGAGGAGAGGGGATTAGGACAAGTTCCTTCAAAGGAATAACATTAAGATGATGAGGTATGGGTTTGGTTACGGATATAGCCAAATTGATTTATCAATTGGCTATTAACTATAATTATTCACGATAATACACACACTTTTGCATATATTTGAGTTGACGTTATAATTTGAATCTAGGTCAGATTTTGGAGGGAGATATGAAAAAGATTGTATCTTTAACGCTTGTATTTCTATTGTATATCGTTACTACTCCACAAATTTTGGTGTCTGGAGAGCCAGAAATAGATAATCCAAATCAAGACTGGATTACATTTCAGGGGGACTTTCAAAACACAGGATTAGTCTGTGAAAATTCTCTACCCTACACTAAAGAACCACAAATCCTTTGGACAAAGGAAATCCGAGCAGGAATTGAAGGAAGACGCTTCACAACATCACCAGTTGTAGCAAACGGGAAAGTCTTTATTGGCGGATTTGATGAAATGGCACACAAAACCTTTGAATCTTTCTTTTTCTGTCTTGATGCCGAGACAGGTGAAGAGATTTGGAGGGTAAAGCTTGATGAGCCGGTTGAAAGAGATCCTGAGAAAAAGCCAAAAAATGAAAATGAAGATGGACCTGATAGATGGTTTCTCCAAAACATCGACTCAACACCAATTATTTTTGGTGATTCAATTCTTGTTGTAACAGTTTCAGGATGTGTGTATCGAATTTCTCAGGAGAATGGTGATTTTGTTTGGGAGAATAAAATAAGTCTATCGAGCCTAAAAGAGGGCAAAAGTGTTGTCTCTGAAAAATCATATCTCAGGAATCATTCGTCAGCGGTGATATCTCAAGGATACCTCTTCATTCCGATGTACTATCAATATGTCGAATTATGCAAAGATGGAGATTGTAATGATAAAATGGTTGAAGTTGATAAGGCAAATGTTTTACTGTTCAAATTAAATCTCACGACAGGTGACATAAAGAAGCAGTATGTTGCCTGTAAAGCATACAGCGTCAACAATCACAACAAGTGTAGAATTGAAATCGCTCCTTTTGAAGAAGGTATGCGCTCCAACCTCGCATGTATAAACGAAAAAATCCTACTTGTTGCAGTTGCTAGAATGTACTGCATTGACAGCGAGAAGATGGAAGTAGTCTGGGACGCGGTTGTTTCAAGCAGATACCCATACAGGTCATCACCAGCTATTTATGGGAACAAAATCTATTTTGGAAATCACGATAGAGATTTCTATGGGCTTGACCTTGCCAGTGGAAACCACATTTTCATATCACCTTTGAAGCAATCAGTCAGGTGTATTACAACACCGGTTATTTCAGAAGATTTTGCTTTCTTTCCGTCAATAAACAAAGATTTCATTTGCTATGATCTTTCTGAGAAAGAAATCGCATGGAGAAAAGATTTCAAAGATGTGACAAAATGCCCAGCAATTGTCGCTGATACAAAGGTACTCGTTGTTGGTGATGGTAGGCTATATTGCCTTAAAAGAACAAATGGTCAAGAGGTTTGGTCAGTAGAAATTGGATCAGCATCACTTGGAATGGCTGTGGTGAACGGGAAAATTTATATCGGTACACTAGAAGGTAAGATGCATTGCATTGGTGAGAGATTTGACTCAATCTCGCTGGAATCACCATCAAAAAAGCTCAAGATTGGAGAGAGAATTAAACTCACAGCAACTGGAACATACCAAAAGGATGAATCGAAATCACACTTCCGAATAAAATCAGTTGAACCGAACAAGCTCTGTGTTAATGGAGATTATATCACTGGAGCTGGTATTGGTTTTGTGAAAGTTACTGCACAAAATGGAACAGCACTCTCTACAATTGAACTAGAACTAACAAGGTAAAACTCTACAGGTAGTACTATAATAGCTTACCCTCCCTCATCCAACACCCCGGATCAGTCTCCAGGTAATCTCCTGTCACCTCATACGCTCTGCCGCGGCAGCCAGCGCAAGACTCAAGGTGTTCGCACTTACCGCACTCTCCCTTGAGCAGGCTGCGGTCGCGCACCTCCTGGCACACCTTTGAGTTATCCCAGATGTCGTAGAGTGTTTTTTCCCTGACGTTGCCAATATTGATTTGAAGCAGCATACAAGGAATCACGTTGCCATCGGGCAAAATCGTCATATATCCGTTGGGGTAGCCGGCGGCACACCCCCTGTTGAAATAGGGGATTCGGTAGAGTGTGTGATAGGGGAAGTGCTTTGGCTTGATATCAAGCAGGTTGAGCAGCAGTGGGTACATCGGGCAACCAGGAGATCTAATGATGAGTGGGTAATCTTCTTGCTTCTTGGCAAGCCAAGTCCAGATTTCTTTTCTCTCTTCTGGGGTCAATATCTCATTTGGAACGAGTTTCTTCACCCTTTTAACTTCGACAAGGTCAAACATCTCAGCGGCCATAGCACCTGACTCAACTGCCAAATCTAGAATCCTTGGGATTTCTTTGAGTGTGCCTCGTCTCACAGTTGCGCCAAATTGGAACGGGATACCCACTTCTCGAAGCACTTTGGCTCCTGCCATCGCAGCATCAAACGAACCCTCTTCGCCTCTGAACCAATCGTGGGTTTTTGAGTTTGCACCATCCACTGAAATCTGGGCAGCCATGACCCCAGCGTCTTTCAATTTCCTGGCAAGCTTTGCATCAATTTTTGTGGCATTCGTGCCAATGACGGTTCGCACCCCTTTGAGGGTGGCATAGTAAACGAGGTCAGGGAGGTCTTCTCTCTCGGTTGGCTCACCGCCATCCATGATGAGCATCTGGATGCCCCAGTCTGCAATCTGGTCAATAACCTTCTTGGATTCTTCGTTTGTCAACTCTTTCGAGGTGTCACTATCTTCTGATGAATCACTATAGCAGTGTTTGCATTTGAGATTGCATTTGGAGGTTATGGCATATGAGATCATGAAAGGCGGTGGAATCTTCGATTTTCCCTGGTCTGGCATCATCTCAAACTTCGAGACAATATCCTTCCCTGACTCGGTCGAACTCCCAGGGCGTTTCATGCCTGGGGTGCGTTTTATCCAACTGGGATGCCTTAGCTGGGCATACGCTGTTGTTTTTGTCGTTTTATCAGCTTTGTCTCGACTCATATCAAACACCTCCGGTGAAAAAAGAAACCGATGCCTGCCATTATGAGCCTCGTTTTGTCATCATTCAATTATGAGAACCTGCCATGCAATTTACTAAAACAGTGCCTCAACCGGGCGAAAAAAATCACATCACAAACAAACGAGTTTGATGATGCGGAAATTTGAATACAGAATTCAATCCTTCCATCATCCGGCTATTTCTGCATATGCCTCACAATCCTGCCATCCACGATATAGATAACGTCCTCGCCTATGTTTGTCGCAAGATCAGCTATCCGCTCAAGGTGATTGGCAATCGAGAGGGACTGCAACAGGTTATTGGCATCTGTTCCGCATTTCTCCAACAATTCTATGATTCTTGTGAACGTCTCAGATTTTATCGAATCCACATCATCATCAAGAGGGAATGTCTCAAGCGCCTTTTCAGGATTTAGTTCCATGAATGAATCAAGCGCAGTCTTGAGCATGTGTGACACTCTTTTCGACATCAGACTGAAATCGAATGGCAATACAAACGTATTATCGAGCCTGATGGCTGCCATGGCGATGTTTTGCGCGAGGTCACCTATCCGCTCGAGGTCATTGTTGATTTTCAGAACCGCCGTCAAAACGCGCAGATCAACTGCAACAGGCTGGTAGAGCGCGATTATCTTAAGGCACTCCTCCTCAATCTCAACCTCCATCCTGTCAATATTGACATCCTGCGTCTCAATTTTCCTAGCAAGTTCATCATCTCTGGTCTCAACGGCTTTAATTGCATCATTGACACTCGATTCAACAAGCACACAAAGCTTCGCAAATGACTTCTGAAGCTCATTCATCGCTTTTCTTATGTGTAGCGCCATATTCTCTTTTCTCCCTGTCTTCTAGCTGAATTTGCCCGTCAGATATTCCTCGGTCTGCTTTTTCTGCGGCACGGTGAACACTTGCTTGGTTTTTCCAAACTCTATTATCTCGCCCTCGTAGAAAAATGCTGTATAGTCCGACACTCTCGCTGCTTGTTGCATGTTGTGGGTGACAATGACGATTGTGTATCTTCCTGACAATTCCGATATCAAGTCCTCTATCTTTGATGTCGCCTGGGGGTCAAGCGCTGATGTCGGCTCATCCATGAGAACGATCTCTGGGTCAACTGCCAGCGTCCTGGCAATGCAAAGCCTCTGCTGTTGACCACCCGAAAGATCTGTGCCTTTCGTGTGGAGTCTGTCTTTCACCTCATCCCACAATGCAGCCCTCACAAGACTCTTCTCAACAATCTCCTGGAGCTTTGCCCTGTTTTTCTGCCCATGAATCCTTGGGCCATAGGCGACATTATCAAAGATTGATTTTGGAAAGGGATTTGGTTTCTGAAAGACCATACCAACCTGCTTCCGAAGCTTCACGATGTCGACATCTTTTGCGTATATGTCCCTGTTATCTATCTCAACGGTTCCTTCGACCCTCGTTCCTTCAATGATGTCATTCATTCGATTGAGAGTGCGAAGGAAGGTGGACTTGCCACAGCCAGACGGGCCGATGAGGGCTGTCACGCTCCCCTTTGGAATATCGATTGTGATATCCTTGAGCGCTTGCGTACTGTCATAGAAGAAATTGAGATTTTTTATCGATACTTGTGGTGTCACCATTTGTATTTGCTCCTGTAGTATGTTCTTACCAAAACTGCGATAAGACTGAAACCCACAACAACAGAGATCAAAACCAAAGCCGTTCCGTACTGCATCGGTCTCACCTTCTCTATCTCCGGCACCTGGGTTGAAAGGGTAAACAGGTGAAATGGCAGCGCCATAACGGGTTTTGTGAGTGTTGGGGTACTTCGAGTAAAAAACACTGCCGCTGTGAACATGATGGGCGCTGTCTCACCCGCAGCTCTGCTAATTCCCAGGATTGAGCCTGTCATCATTCCGGGGATTGAATATGGCAGCACCTGGGTTTTTATCATCTGCCACTTACTCGCTCCAAGCGCCAGGGCACCCTCACGGAAAGCTCTGGGGACTGCTCTGATTGATTCCTCTGATGCGACAATAATGGTTGGCATGATGAGGCAAGCGAGTGTAAACGAACCGGCAATAACGGATGTCCCAAGCCCAAACAGAAGCACAAAGAGTCCCAAACCAAATAATCCGAACACAATCGATGGGACACCAGCAAGTGTGGTTATGGCGAGTCTGATAAGGTTAGTAAATCTTGTCGGTTTGGCATATTCAGCAAGGTAGATCGCTGATGCGATACCGAGTGGGATGGCAATAATTGCAGTTCCTCCGATGAGGTATATCGTGCCAAGTATGACAGGCCCAATGCCACCCATCGTACCAGAACGTTGCGGCATAGCTGTCAGGAATTCCCAGCTGATTGCAGGCAGTCCACCGACAACAATATCAATAACAATGTAAAGCGTCACAAGCACAATCAGGTAGGTCACAATCCTCATGAGCCAAAAAATCGGGAGTTCGCTTTTCCTGCTCACAACCATTTTATGCCCTCTCCTTCAGCCTTAGGAATCTTTGCGCGATGAGATTCAGCCCAAATGTGAAAAGCAACAGCACGACGCCAACGACAAACAGAGCGTTGTAGTGAATATCACCGTAGGCAACCTCGCCCATCTCAGCAGCAACCGTTGCTGTCATTGTCCTGACACTATCAAATGGGTTGATGGTTGTTATTGTCGAGTTGCCAGTAACCATCAGCACCGCCATGGTCTCACCAATGACTCTACCAATACCAAGCGTGACAGCCGCCACGATGCCAGACATAGCAGATGGCACGACCACCTTCCAGGTTGTCTGGAGCTCTGTCGCACCGAGCGCCAGTGATGCTTGCCTGTAGGACTGCGGAACCGAGCGGATTGCATCCTCCGAGATTGAAATAATGGTGGGCAGCGCCATGAGGGTAAGTATGATGGAGCCCGTAAACGCCGTCATGCCTGTTGAGAGGTGAAACACACTCCTGATGATGGGGGATAGCACAACAAGAGCAAAGAATCCAAAGACTACAGATGGGATAGTCGCCAATATTTCAATGAGGGGTTTCAAAATCTCGCGCTCAATCTTGTGGGCAACCTCTGAAATATAGACTGAGGCTGTGATACCAATTGGCACACTGAAAAGGGCCGCGACAAAGGTCACAACCAGAGAACCTGTGAGAAGTTGAATTATTCCAAAACTTGGCGTCTGTCCATCGAGAACTGCCGGGTTCCAATCGAGTCCAAACAAATCAGCCAACGACCTCTGGTAGAAGAACGGAACCCCCTCTTTTCCGAGGAAGATGAATATCAAAATAACAATAAGGATAGAAACAGACGCAGCGGAGAGCAGGATAATCCTGATTATTTCATCCTTTGTTCTTACATTCATGCACTCACCTTTACCAAACATGCGATTGAGAGATGCAAAACCCATGATGCATCTCTCAATTCACTACGTAACTTTTGTTTCAGTTCTAATGCCGCCTTTGTTTTCTCGCTACTTTACCGGTATATAGCCTGTCTCGGAAACAATGTCCTGTCCCTCACGGCTGTAGACATAGCTGACAAAGTCCTGGATGTAACCTGGGGCATCATTGAGGACATAGAGCTGGAGCGTCCTCGAGATAACATACTCGCCTGAGGCAACAGTTTCAAACGATGGAGCAACATATGATTTTCCATCCTCCGCAGCAACTTCGAGTGGCTTCACCGAGCCTGCCGCCTCAACGGCATAGGCAAGACCAACGTAGCCGATTGAGTTGGGATTCTGCTTGCACTCTGCCACGATGCTTGAATTTGACGTCATCTTTCTGGCATCTTTTCTGTAGTCTTCTTTATCGAGTACGTGCTCCTGGAAGAAGGCGTATGTTCCTGATGAGCTATCCCTTGTGAGAGTGACAATCTCTGCATCCTCTCCGCCAAGTTCATTCCAGTTTGATACTTTGCCTGTGAAGATGTCGGCAATCTGACCCATGGTAAGCTGTGAGATCGGATTGTCTGGGTGGACAATAACTGCGATTCCATCTCTGGCGACAACATGCTCAACTGCCTTCATATTCTTCCCTTCAAGGGCGGTCACTTCTTTATCCTTGATGAGTCTTGATGCTGCAGCGACATCTGTTGTCCCGTTGGTCATGGCCGCAATGCCTGTGCCCGATCCACCACCTGCAACTGAGACATCGACATTTGGATACTTGTTCATGTAGTCCTCTGCCCAGTTTGAATTAAGGTGCAGCATGGTGTCAGAACCCTTGATAGTGATATAGACCATCTGCTCTTTTGTGTCATTGTTGTTCGTGGTTGTTCCACCACAACCTGCCAGGATTGCCATAGCGGCAACGGCGACTACCATAACGATGCTTATATACTTTCTCATGCTATCTCCTTTGTCTCTTTTTAGCATGTCCGCACTGTAGCTCCAAATTATTAGTCGTTTGTGAGTGGTTTATTAGGAATCCTTAATGTGAAAGTGCTACCTCTGCCAACCTCGCTTGCAACACTCACGCTCCCACCATGGGCCGCTGCCACGTGCTTGACAATAGACAAACCAAGCCCTGTGCCCTCAACTTTTCTGTCGCGCTCGAGCCTGTAGAACCTCTCAAATATTCTATCACGCTCTTTTGTAGGAACACCAGCACCAAAATCAATAACTGATATCTCAAAATCAAACTGCTTGCAGTTGAGACTCACAATCACTTTTTCTCCTTCATCGCTGTATTTAACCGAATTCTCAATGAGGTTTGTCAAGGCTCTTTCAATCATCGACGGGGACACAATGGCAATACATTCATTAGGCAATTCCAACTCGATTTGTATTCCGCTCCCATAAGCTTGCGTAAATCTTGATATAACCTCATTTATGAGGTTAACCAGATCTACTCCTTCAAAATTCATATCATCCCTCTTTTTTGTGTCCTCAAGGTAGGCAAGGCTCAGAATATCATCGATGAGTTTTGACATCTCGTCCGCTCTTGCCGCAATCTTTTTTGTAAAAGCCTCGCGCTTTTCCTTGCCCAGGTCGTCTTCGGTGGCTAGGATGTCAGCAAAGCCCTTTATAGCCGTGATTGGGGTTTTGAGTTCGTGCGAGGCGTTTGCGATGAATTCCCGTTTGACCTGCTCGAGTTTGACGAGTTGCGTAACATCCGTTGCCACAAACAGTTTCTCATCATAGTCCTTCAGACACACCCCGCTTATCTTGAGGTGCCTGCCTGTGGCGGTCGAGATAACCACGCTGGTGGGCTTTGACTCCTCTCCAAGACTCTCAGCAAAGTCGATAAATTCTTTATTTCTTATCACCTCTTGAAGGAATTTCCCCGCCTGATCTGATTTCAACTCAAACATTTCCCTCGCCGCGTGATTCGCGAGCCGAATGACGTGGCTCGAGTCGACGACAATCAGCCCTTCGTTCATCTTTGAGATGATGTTTTTGAGTTGGTGTTTTTGTCTGGTGGAAGAGCCAAGAACATGACTGAGTTTTCTTGTGGTCGTGTTGACGGACTGCGAGAGAAGGTCGAGTTCATAGATACCAAAGGTTGGAATCCTCGCGTCGAAGTTTCCTCTCTCGATTTCCTCTACCGTGTCTCTGATTGTTTCAATCGGTTCGCTGAAACGTCTTGAGATGAAAAGAGCCAGAGCAGCAGAGAGAAGAAGCAGAACAAGCGCGATGAGTCCAACAAAGAGATACACATTTCTGATACTGTCTTGCACACGGACAAGGGGAATCGATGTCCTGAGGGCGCCAACTATACTCGTTCCTTTTGTCAAAGGTATCGCATGGTAGACAAAATCCTCATCAAGCGTATCGCTAAATCTTATCTCGGAGTCAAGGTTGCCGTTTAAGGCCCTTGCAACCTCTGGTCTGTCCTTGTGGTTGTCCATGTCAACGGGGTTGTAGAGAGAATCACCAACCACAACTCCATCTGGCAGGATGACGGTTATCCTCGTTCCAGACGATTGTCCAAGTCTCTTACAGACATCGTCAATCTCGTCGTAATTTTGTGACACAACAAGAGCTCTGATCTCAGGCTCAATCAGTTTTGCCCTCGAATTCAAATCAGAGCTGGTGTTTTCTATATGAAATCTGTTGAAAAGAAATAGCGATGTGGCAACAACCACCAGGATGCCAAGTGTTGTAAGCAACGCAACAAGTGGAAATAATTTCCAGAAAAAACTCCTCTTTTTCGACACTTATATCTCCTCCCTAAATCTGTAGCCAATTCCACGAACTGTCTCAATCATATCCCTTGCCCCACGGAGTTTAGAGCGAAGCGATGAGATCATAACATCAACGGAGCGGTCTGTGACGGGGTGATTCTCTCCATGAAGGTTGTCTATCAATTGGTATCTTGTGAAGATTCTACCAGGATTTTTGGCGAGCAATACCAACGCTTCAAACTCGAAGGAGGAGAGCTTTACATGAGCACCATCAACCTGAACATCCCTCTTGTCGATCGATACAAGAAGATTCCCTCTCTCGATTAAATCCCTGACCGCATCAGTATTTGTCGACTGCACTCTACCTAAAACAGCCTTGATTCTAGCAAGCAGAATCTCCTTTGAGAACGGCTTGGTCACGTAATCATCAGCTCCAAGCTCAAACCCTCTGATGATGTCACGCTCATCGCTCCTTGCTGTGAGCATTATAATCGGTATGTATAGAGTTCCCTTGTTCTCTCTGATTTTTCTTGTGAGCATGAAGCCATTCTGCCCTGGAAGCATGATATCAAGTACTATGAGATCAGGCATAAACTCGCCTACAGCGTCCCAAGCTGTGAGCCCGTCAAATGCGGCTTTCACAGCATATCCAGCACGTTTGAGGTGAAACGCTACAAGCTCCGCGATATCCGTGTCGTCCTCGACTATCAGAATTTTCTTTATCGCCTGGTCGCTGTTTGTCAAGCACTTATCCTCTCGAAATGGGGTGGTCGAGCTACCACTATAAGCCTTGGTATACATGAGAGTATGATTAACACTCCAATGTGAGTCAAATGTTAGTATATTCTGATGGTGTGTTTGCGCTAAAAAGTTATCTCTTTGTTTGTGAGCATAATCCCTTTATTTTGCAAGGCTGAAAACCTACCAAATGTCGCAGGGAGACAAAGTACTCAAAAATTCGCACAACCCACAGGCACAGATTTCTACACACCTTTGCCGTATTCCCAACAAACTCTGATTGACATCTGCGAGAGCGTAAATAGTTCGCATAGCTCACAAAGCACTGACAGAAAGCAAATTTGGGTGTCTTCATGAAGACACCCAAACGCATTTGCTGATACGAGAAAGCCTGTCCTAGACTATTTTCTCTTGAAAGACAAAACAGCCCAGAGGCAGAGCAGGTAGGCAATAATCCTGATTGTTGTCTCAAAAACCTTGAAGCCTGTGGTGCCCAACCAAGCCAGCTCGTTAACCGAATCAATCACCATGAATAGGTGGCTGACACTAAAGAGCAAAAAGGCAATACCAACGAGCAGGTACATGATCTCTTTGGTTTTACTCCAAGAAAAGAGTCCTGCTATGAAAACAAGCAGCGTCATCACCAGATTAGTCATATAAAGCCAATTCATTCAATTCCTCCATTTGTTTTTGAAATAATCCAGATAGTTTCTTGCTACGCAAACTTGAAATCCGACCAGAGATTCAAACTTCACGTTCAACCAGATTCAAATTTACATCCATATCAATGGCAATGCAAACGATTTGTCACAGGTAAATCTATTATGATTTAGAGGTTTGAATTGATACGAATAATATTATTGGGTAATATACCAGCCATGAAGTTGCATAACACAATTTACTGTGGGGACAATCTCGAATGGATGCGCAAGATTCCAGATGACACCATCGACTTGATATATGCCGACCCACCGTTTTTCTCGAATAAAAATTACGAGGTAATCTTTGAGGACGGAGCTGAGATACGCTCGTTCCAGGACAGGTGGAAGGGTGGGATTAACCACTATGTTCAGTGGATGGAGGAACGATGCAGAGAGATGCACCGCATCCTCAAAGCAACAGGCTCATTCTATCTTCATTGCGACTGGCACGCAGGGCATTATTTGAAGGTGATGTTGGATGATGTGTTTGGATACAACAACTTTAGGAATGAGATTGTTTGGTGCTATGAAACTGGGGGTAGAGCAAAGAGTTTCTATCCTAAGAAGCATGATACAATATTTTGGTATTCCAAGAGTAACAATTACAAATTCTTTTATGATCAGGTAGCTCTAGATAGAGATTTCTCGACAATGCACGAGACAGTGTTCACCGATAAAGATGGTAAAAAATATCAACAGAACAAAAAGAACGGCAAAATATACAAATACTACATTGATAATGGTGTTCTGCCAAACGATTGGTGGAATGATATACAGGCTCTTAATCCGGCAGCAAAGGAGAGGCTTGGTTACCCAACCCAAAAGCCAGAAGCCCTTCTTGAAAGAATAATCTGTACTAGTTCATCAGATGATGACTTTGTCTTCGATCCGTTCTGTGGCTGTGGCACCACCCTCACCGTTGCTCACAAACTCGGTAGACAATGGCTGGGGATAGACGTATCACCAACAGCTTGCAAACTCATAAAAAGACGGCTCCAGAACGCTAAGTGTAATGATATTGAAATTCTTGGTTTGCCAATGACTGTCAAGGAGCTCCACGACCTTGACCCGTTTGAGTTCCAAAACTGGATTGTTGGCTCTATGGGCGGAACAGTTCAAAGGAGAAAAACGGGTGACATGGGCATCGATGGCTACACCTATATGAATCGTGAACCAATCCAAATCAAGCAATCAGAGCACGTTGGCAGAAAGGTAGTCGATGAATTTGTTAATGCCCTCAACAGACACTACAAAAAGGCAAAATTGGCAGCACAAGAAAGACATGAAAATTTGTTTATCATGAAGGGAATAATAGTTGCCTTCTCTTTCACAAAAGGCGCATTTGAAGAAGTTGCCAGACTGAAGAGAGAAGAGGATATCGAAATAGAATTAATGACTGTCAAAGATGTCATCAGCGAGTTTAAATAACACATAAACGCCTACAGATTCTAATACTCTATTGATAGACATTCAACCTCCGCTGTGCTACCCTTGCGAACCAAATGAATTACTGCGAAGCTCTGGACTACCTGGGAAGTATCCGCTATCTCGGCTCGAAGCTCGGACTCGACAGACTGTACCCCATCCTCTCTGATCTTGGCAATCCTCACAAAGCCTACCCTGTTGTGCATATCGCAGGAACAAAAGGCAAGGGCTCGACCTCTCGGATGACATCCGAAATCCTCCAGGCCTCCGGCTACAAGGTAGGACTATTCACCAGTCCACACCTCCAAAATATCAGGGAACGTGCTCAAGTAAATGACCTCATCATAAGCACAGGCGAGTTTTCTGACCTTATCGAGGAAATCAGGATTCTCAATGTCAAACACGAAAAAGAATTTGGTACTGCCACATTCTTTGAGGTCATAACCCTTCTCTCCTTCACTCACTTCCTCAGGCAAAAGGTTGATTGCGCCGTATTTGAGGTCGGACTAGGCGGCAGACTCGATGCGACCAATATCGTTGAAAAACCCGCATGCACCGTCATCACATCCATCTCCCATGACCATATGAGGATTCTCGGTGACACACTAGGACTCATCGCCAAAGAAAAGGCTGGTATCCTCAAACATGGTGTGCCTCTTGTCACAGCTAAGCAGCGAAAACAGGCAATCGATGGAATTATTGAGGTTGCCACACCGCTGGGTATTCCAATAAATCGTGAATCATTCGATTTCAACTTCACAGACAGGGGACCAACAGACGGTGGACAGCTCATGGATTACTCCGATGAAGATGGGGATATAACAGACATCTTTGTCCCGATGATGGGAGTTCACCAGCTCCAGAACGCATCGCTTGCCATCAGGGCGTGCAGGATCCTCTCAAGAAATGGCTTTGACAAAGTCACTCCAGAGGCCATCAAAGCCGGGCTATCCAAAGTTTTCTGGCCTGGCAGAATGGAATCAATCAAGGACGGAAGACTCATCATCCTGGACGGCGCTCACAACGGTCGCTCTGCTGACGCGCTTGCTCGTGCCATCAATCGCCACATCAAAACCCCGAAGAGAACCATCGTTGTCGGTATGCTCAAGGATAAGGACACGAGGCGTTTCATCAGAGCACTCTCAACAGTCAGTTGCAAGGTCATAGTAACAAGTGTAGATTCACCTCGCTCGATGCACCCAGAAAAACTTGCGAAAAAGTTCAAACAGAGGTGTTTTGATTGTGAAGTGGTCAAGAACCCAGTGGATGCACTCATAAAGGCCATTGACAGCACACCCGATGATGGGTGCGTGATTGTCACTGGTTCACTCTACCTTGTTGCGAGTCTTCGCACGGCGCTGGGTAGATTCAACTGGAATGGCATATAGCCAAGATTTATCGGGTTTCAGATATTTAGGATATAGCAGAAGGTGCGGGTATTTGAGATCGGCCCTTGCAAAAGTCTTCGTTTAAGTCTCCGAAGCAAATCATAAAAGCTTGCACGTCCGCACGGATGTTATTCCTCAATCAAATTCTTTTTTATCCTTTATTATTCCTGTGGTCATCATCTTAAAAAAAGCACAGATGTCACAACAACTCACATCACACAAAAATGTAGAGTATGACAAATTCACGGACTCGTTCACTCAATGTTAATCTTTTGAAAAGTGTAAGATTTTCTGAAACTAAAGTAATTATTGAATTTTAGTATTTCATTCTCTCCTTGCAAATCTTGATTTCTGCGGATAAAATCGTGGTTTGGAGGTACATCGAGTGAAAAGATATGTCATACTAGCTGTCGTGCTGCTTGTCTGCCTTGCTCCGCTTTTTTCCAGTTTTGCACTTGCCACCGATGATGGTACTGGTGACCCAAATACTGGCACAACTATAGAAGAACAGGATAACAATGGTAGTGGGATGGAAGATAAGCAAATGGGTGGCAAGTCAAGCGAAACCGATCCAGGTGATCCTCCAGATATTCTCGTGACAATCAACAATTTCTTCTCGTTTTTTGCTCTCCTTCTTCCATACCTCCTCCTCCTCGTTGTTGTGCTCATAGCGCTTTGGGTTTATTTCGATGCCTCCCGTCGCACAAACTTTGGTTGGGTATGGGGGCTGGCATCACTTCTCATTATCCCTTGGATTGTCTACCTCGTTTGGCGCCCGGTTCTGACAATAGAGGAAGGAAAGATTGTCGAGTCTGACCTAAGGCTTCGAAAAATCGAGAGCGAATACTACCGCTACGTCCTCTCAAAAGAGAAGTTCATATGCCCGGTTTGTGGCACTCCAATCTCCGAGGATTATCAGGTTTGCCCAAACTGCTTCAAGCAGCTCAAAGCTCCTTGCGGCAACTGCGGGAAGCTCCTCAACCTTGAATGGAAGGTCTGCCCCTACTGCGCAGCCAGGGTGGAAGCGGGTCAGGACGAATAGGATGAAAAGAAAGACTCTGATTGCCGCAATACTTTCTGTGGCAATAATTCTTACCCAGGCCTCATTTTTTGCATCAAGAGCAGACACACCGGGCAAGGTGTGGAAATATAGACGCACTCTCACCATAGAGGAACAAGCTGGCATCGACAGGCTCTCCTACCCCGTCAATTTCTCCCTTCAGATGGATGACATAAACGATGACAACTCCGACATAAGAGTAACCGACGCTGAAGGAGTCATCATCCCATATCAGGTTGTCTCAAAAAACCCCAATGCAAAACTCATTGTACTCAGGATATCAGTTGACCTGACTGCGAAGGGCAAGCACATCTACCACGTCTACTATGGCAACGAGACAGCCAACCCACAACAGCAGGAACACGTCGGAGTTGAGAGGTATCTTGGCACGTCATTTGTGACCTATGCATGGGGAGAGGTCATAATCTCCTCCTACACCAAAGACAACAAGATAGACATCAAGGACGCTAATGGCAACCTCATAAGAGACGCTAACAAAAGGGGCAGTATTTACATAACACCGAGTACACTCGGTCCCGGCGAGGTTAGAAGATTCAAGCTTGAGAAGCCAACCGTCATAAACATACAGAGTACTGGGCTTAGTTCAGTCGCTGTTGGCAACTTCTCAAAAGGCGAGACCGACACGACGGCATTTATCCCAGGAGTTAAGGGAACACTTATCTACATACCTTCGTTTGTCGCCATCACAAGTCTCGATTCTGGCAACAAAATTGATATCTCATACAAAGGAAAGGTCATCAAATCAATCGAATTGGGCGAAGACCAGACGGTTGTGATGGATGAACTCGAACCCGAATTTAGAAAGATTGAAACAAGGAAAGACTGCCTGATTCAGTATGGCACAGGATCAGCACTCTCGCAATTTACAGTTCCTCAGCGCGGACTCAAGTATTCGTTCCTCCCTCTTGGCCCTGTCACCATCATGTCAGCGTTTGACGGTAACAAGATAGACATAAAGTGGTCTGACGGCAATGGACTCGACACCTTTACTCTAAATGCCGGAGAGAAAAAACACCTGGATGTAAAAAACGTTCTTGAACCAGGAAAACAAGTCTATGACTCGATGGTCATCACGTCCAAAAGACCAATCACAGTCATCGCATCTGCCTATCAAGACGAAAAAGGCAAAGGCTATGGAGCTATGTATCTTCCAGGCTCTGACGGTCTTTTACTCTCAACCAATTGGAACACAGTAGCGGGTTCTTTGATGCTTGATGCCAAAAAGGGAAGAAACCTCTGGCTCATCCAACCGTTTTCTGAAACAGAACTCAAATCTGAACCAAATAGTAATCACTTCAAGTCCTTTGTTTCAAAACCACTTACTGCAATCCCTGGCACAACCAACATCTCCAACGAACGTATCATCTTTGCAACAACAGCTGAGTGCTTTCTACTTGATGGCAACCCAGAAGATGTTGCAACCCTTTTCCAGGTGCCAGCAGCAGTTGACAGGACTGTGAAAGACCCACTCCTTTCCAATGCTCAAACCAACGAATCCGGCTGGATGCCGGAGGGTGGAGCTGTAACTGAACCAGAGGGTGATCCAGATAAAATCATCCCCGACGGGGGTGACTCCGGGGAATCATTCTTTGGCAAGGTCTGGGGAGGCATCTCCTCGTTCTTTTCCGATATGTGGGAATCAATCAAGAGCCCAGCGCAAAGACCATTTATGTTTGCTCTGTTTGTCGTTTTCGTGCTGCTTCTGATTGTGCTCGTTGTGTGGCTCTATCTGACTTTCTTCTCAAAAGACGATGATGATTTTCTCGCAACAGATTTCAGCTCCGAAGAGAGCCTGGCAAGTGTCAGAAAGCGAAAAGAACTCATTGAACATCAGTTCGAAGCAAAACCAGCAAAAGAGGAAAGGGTTCCAACCGCAAAGCCCGTCGAGACCAAAAAACCAGATCTACCCACAGCAACCCCGGAAGAGCAGCCAATAAAAACTTCGTCAAAAGAGACTCCCAAAGCCCAGCCAACCAAACTCTCAACCCAAAAGGAGGAGACGGCAGCCGAGACACCAAAACCAACCCAGCCAAAACCACTGCAACCCAAACCGACCTCACAGAAGCCACAGTCGGCTCCGGAACAGGTCATCAAACCATCCACAAAGACAGGTTTTAGAACGCCAAAGCTCCAGCCGCCAGATATAACAAAGTTTATGACAAAACCAACAAGGGTTGAGCCAGAGCAGAAACCTTTCACAAAGGAAGAGTCCAAACCACAACCAAAGATAGAGCCAATCGTTGTCACCCCGGATACCACCAATGTTGACAAGATGACAGACATTCAGCCACCAACACCGGTCGTAGAAACAACCCCGCAGCCTCAACCCGAAATCCAAGAAATTGTAGAGACTGAGGACTTCATGGCAAAGGGCGACCTCTTTGATGGCATGTCAAAGAACAGGGGCCTGTTTGATGAGGTACTCGATGAAGCGCCGGACACGGTTGAAGAGGGAGTGGTAGAATCAATACCCGAAACACCCCACATCGAGGACACCCCTGTTTACGAAACTCCCATACAAAGAGCTCCAGAGCCACAACCAGAACACGAAACAAAACCAACGGTTCAACCACAACAACCCAAAAAGCCAGAACCCAGGGCAGCAAAAGCTGAACAGTATATACCCGAAAGAAGAGTTACCCCGCCGCCAACCAGGATCACACACACATTCTCCAAGTCTGTTTCAGGCGAGCTTGAAATCACAGAGTCGATGAAGGAACTTGCCTCAAAGATGAAGATGGGTGGACTTGTTGCTGACCCAGGGGCGATTGTCAGGCTCCACCACATCGGGCTTCTTGAGCTTTTCAACAGGATTTATATCTCTCACACCGCGACCATGCTCCTGCCAGACGAACTCAAGAATAATCCAGCCTTCGAAAAGATAATGGTCATGGGTAAGGACGCCAGGAGAGCAGAGAACCTCGTCACTGAATATGACATCTTCGAAGAGGCAGCAAGAGCGATTGTGATTGCTGAGAAGATGAAAGTGAAATACTATCTCACATCGTCAAGACTTCCTGAACACCTCGGTAAGATCAATGTTGTTCACGTAGAGAGGTTCAGCTAAGGCAAGATGGGCGACATGTTTGTCGAGTTGGCAAGGAAGGCGATGACGGTCTACATCACAACAGGCAAGACCATCGAACCGCCGAATCCTCTACTGTATGAAATGCAAGGCAGAGCGGGTGTCTTTGTTTCAATCCACAAAGGCAGCTCTCTCAGGGGCTGCATCGGCACGTTTGCCCCAACAACGGAGAGCATCGCGCATGAGATAATCGAGATGGCAAAGGAGGCATCAACCTCCGACCCCCGCTTTCCTCCCATCACAAAATCTGAACTCGACTCGCTTGAGATAAGCGTTGATGTCTTGTCAGAACCTGAGGATATCAAAAATGAATCCGAGCTTGATCCCAAGGTCTATGGAGTGATCGTCAGAAGCGGATACAGACGAGGGCTCCTTTTGCCAGACCTTGATGGAGTTGACACCCCAGCACAGCAAATCGACATTGCGAAGAGAAAAGCTGGAATATTTGGAAATGAACCCGTTACACTCCAGAGATTTAAAGTAACCAGGCACCACTGAGAAAGCTCGAATATCAATGAAGGAGGAAGGATAATGAAAAAAATAGTATCCGTGAGTCTTGGGTCATCCTCAAGAGACCACACATTCGAAACAGAACTCCTCGGCGAAAAATTCGAGATTTCAAGGGTTGGCACAGACGGCAGTCCCGACAAGATGATGGAGATGTTTGAAAAGCTTGACGGCGAGGTTGACGCCTTTGGCATGGGTGGTGGTGACATCTACATGCGACCCGGTAAAAGAACATACATCATGAAAGACCCATACAAATGGGCAAAAGCAGCTAAAACAAAACCGGTTTGCGATGGCGCTTATCTAAAGGCTATCCTTGAGCCGATGGTGGTCGATACGCTTTTTGATATGGGTATCTTGAGCAAGGAGCAAAAGGTACTTGTAATGACGGCTGTCGACAGATACTTCCTGGCAAAGGTTTTCTCCGACCACGGCTGTGAGTGCACGTTTGGTGACTTGGCGTTCTCACTCGATATTCCACTTGCCATCAGAAGCCTCAGGATGATTGGGTTTTTGGCAGCAACTCTCATGCCGATAATCTCAAAGGTTCCGTACTCATGGCTCTACCCTCTTGGAGAGAAGCAGAAGGAACCCGGCAAGAAACCAAATCGATTCTTCAAGTGGGCTGACGTTGTTGCTGGTGACCTTCACTACATCTGGAAGAACATGCCACCTGATATGAATGGGAAAATTGTTGTCACAAACACAACGACAGAAAAAAACAGGGAAGAATTCAAGAAGCGTGGCGTCAAACTTCTTGCCACCTTCACTCCCAACATGGGAGGCAGGACATTCGGCGCTAACGTGATGGAAGCGGTGTTCTCATCTATTATCGGCAAACACCCGAAAGACATAACAGAGCAGGAATACAGAGATTTGATTGGCAAACTCGATATGAAGCCTAACATTTATGAGCTTGCCAAGGAGGAATAGAGGAACATGAAAGAAACAAGTGAAGAAACCAAGAAGACAAAAAAGACATACACTCTGACAAAAGACGGTCATGCCAAGCTTATCGCCGAACTTGAAGATCTCAAAAACAACAAGAGAGCAGAGATAGCTGACAGAATCAGACACGCAAAGAGTCACGGTGACCTCAGTGAAAACGCTGAGTACGACGAGGCTAGACGCGACCAATCCTTTATTGAGGGCAGAATCCAGCACCTTGAGAACATCATCAACGATTGCCACGTGGTTGAGCGTTCTGATGTTGATGTCTCCGAGGTTGGAATTGGCTGCAAGGTCACCCTCATCGACCTCGACGCTGATAAAGAAGAAACATACACAATCGTCGGCAGTTACGAGGTCTCTCCAGAGGAAGGCAAAATCAGCAACGTCTCACCAATCGGCGCTGAGCTTCTCCGTAAACATGCTGGAGATATCGTAAGAATCAAAACTCCAAGAGGAACAAGAAAGTTCAGAATCATCAAGATCAGAAGGGCATAAAAACAAATGTTTAATGAATCAATGCTAACAAAGCTTGCCAAGCTCAAGGAAGCTGGGATTGACGCCTATCCACCAAGGATTGAGGGAACACTCAGCCTTTCAAATGACGTCAAGGCAAACTTTGAAAAGTTGGAACAAACACAAGAGGATGTCAGAATTGGTGGCAGAATAACAACCGTCAGAGGTCATGGCAAAGCCAGATTCATGGTTCTTCGGGACGAGGCCGGGCCAATTCAGCTCTATTGTAGGATTGACGTTGTTGGTGAGGAAACTTATGACCTCATCAAATCCGCTCTTGATATTGGCGATACCGTCATTGTCTCCGGCCCTGTTTTCAAAACCCGCACCGAGGAAATCACCGTTGAAGTCAAAACCTTTGAGTGGGTGAATAAGGCTCTCGTTGAGCTTCCTGAGAAGTTCCACGGACTTGTCGACTCCGAAATCCGCTACCGCAAACGCCATATTGATATGATCTCAAACCCAGAGGTGTTGGAGCGCTTTACCACTCGCAACAAGATCATCAGGGCTATCAGAGAGTTCCTGTGGTCAAAAGACTTTGAAGAGGTCGAGACCCCAATCCTTCAGCCACTCTACGGCGGAGCTCTGGCAAAACCCTTTGAAACACATCACAACGCTCTTGACCGTGACCTCTACATGAGAATCGCTCCAGAACTCTACCTCAAGAGACTCATAGTTGGTGGTATGCCACGCATTTTCGAGCTTGGCAAGTGCTTCCGCAATGAGGGTATCTCAACCGTACACAATCCAGAATTCACCATGCTTGAGCTGTACCAGGCATGGGAGAGCTACGAGGGTATGATGAGAATCTCTGAGGAGCTCGTTTCGGATGTTGCCAAAAAGGTTCTCGGTACGACAAAAATCACATACCAGGACAAGGAGATTGAGCTTGCTCCGCCATGGAAGAGACTCTCCATGAGGGATGCTTTCCGCGAGATGGCTGGCATCGAGATAGACCAACTCAGAGACGACGCGTTTGCCAAAGAATATGTCAAACGTGAAGGCATCAAGATGGACAAGAAGACAAACTTCAAGGGATTTGTCGACGAGGTATTCAAGAAGAAAATCGTCGTCAATCTTGTCCAGCCAACATTTATCACAGATTACCCCATTGAGCTGTCACCTCTTGCCAAAATGATTCCGGGTGAGGATGGTTGGGTCGAGAGATTCCAGTTTGTAATCTTTGGCATGGAGTGCGGAAACGCATTCTCAGAACTCAACGATCCACAAGATCAGCTCGAACGATTTAAAGCTCAGGACAAATACAGAACATCAGGCGACGACGAGGCTCACGAGGTCGACACAGACTACGTCGAGGCTCTTGGTGTCGGAATGCCACCAACTGGAGGACTAGGAATTGGAGTGGACAGACTTGTGATGCTTCTGACCAACCAGGTCAGCATCCGAGAAGTGCTGTTCTTCCCGCAATTACGAACAAAGGAGGAGTAAGGACAATGGGAGTGTATCTGGAGATAATCGAATGGCTTGACAAGCACGGTGTAGAACTCATGCACCGCGAACCGCCATCAGGATCTGCTGACATCAAGATGGGTGCACAGCTTATTGTGCGCGATGGTCAGATTGCGTTGTTTATCAGTAATGGCCAACTTGCCGATATGTTTGGCCCCGGCAAGCACACCCTTACAACCGAAAACATCCCCATCATAACGCAGCTCCTCTCACTTCCATTCGGTTTCAAATCCCCCTTCAGAGCAGAGGTTCTCTTCGTCTCCACAACACTCCATCCTGACTTCAAGTTTGGCACGATTGAGCCTGTCCCCTTTAAAGACCGTGAACTTGGCGTTGTCAGACTGAAGGCATTTGGCAACTACACCCTGAGGGTTGAGGAACCAAAGCGTTTTGTCTCTGAGTTTGTCGGCACCAGGGGTTTCATGACAAAAGGTCAGGTTGAGGACAAATTCAGGTCAATTGCAATCTCAAGCTTCATCGACATCATAAGCGAAGAGGCAAACACGGTCTTTGACCTTCCAAAGGTTTATGAAGAGCTTGGCGACAAACACGCCAAAGCCATCTCAAAAGAACTCTCTAAGTACGGACTTTCTTGCCCAGACTCCTACATCATGTCCATCTCGCTGCCAGATGAAGTCGAGAAGGCTGTTGATGAAAGAGCTGGCATGAACGCCATCTCTGATATGAACAAGTACCTCGCCTACAAGGCAGCCAAATCAATGGAAAAAGGTGGAAGCGGTCTAACAGGAACAGCGGCCCAAGCGGGAGCCGGCATCATGATGGGCGCTCAAATCGTAAACTCGATGAAGGGTGGATTCGAGGGAAAACCAGAGAAGAGCAACCCATCCAATCACACTTGCCCATCTTGTGGTAAGGAGATTCCATCAGACTCAAAGTTTTGCCCTTCCTGTGGGATAAACCTTCAGTCTGGTAGATGCTCATCCTGCGGCAACGAGATACCACCCGGTTCAAAGTTCTGTCCGAACTGTGGCTCCAAACTTTCATAATCTAAAGTCAAGAATAAAACAGCTTTTTTGGCTGACATCGGCTGTCGTTGCTCCGATTGTCGTCATTTCGGCTGCGACTTATATCTTCGAGTCAGGCGCTCCTGGCGCTACTATAAATAGTTTCTGGGACGCTCTCTGGTGGGCGATTGTCACAATGTCCACGCTAGGCTACGGCAACCTTGTGCCAGTGACGCCCTGGGGTAAGGTGATGAGTGTTGTTGCCATTATCTCTGGTATCATACTGGTTGCGCTTTTGACAGCGACGTTGGTTGCAAGGCTTGTTGAAAGGCTGGTGGGGAGAATGAACAGAAGGATACCCGGCCGACTTTCTGAGCATGTGCTCATACTCGGTTGGAATGAAAACGGAAGCAGGATAGTCTCCGAGCTCATGGAGGAGTGCAAGGGCAGGAGTGAGACTATTGTTGTTATGGCTGACCGTGACTGGATTGACAACCTTCCTCAGGAAGTCATCTTCATCCAGGGTGACACCACCAGACTCTCCTCGCTTGAGAAAGTCGCAGCCGACAAAGCAAAGACGGCTGTTGTGCTTGCCGATCTTGAGGCTGGCTCAAAAGACACCGACTCAAGAGTAATTCTCACCGTTCTTGCCCTGAATCGAATCTCAAATGGAAGTGTCAGAATAATATGTGAGGTTCTATCATCCGAGGATTTGGAGTATCTTGAAGGCGCAGGGGCTGACGAGATTGTGGTCAGATCAGAGGTTGCAGGAGACATGCTCTCAAGAGCGGTTCACAACCCGGGGCTTGCAAGCCTCGTGAGCGCATTACTTACCAACCAGCCAGGTGGAAAATTTAAACGGATAAAGGTATCAGAGAGATTTACAGGAATGAAATACGATGAGTTTCTGTATGAGATAAGAAAAACAATGCAGTCCCTCCCTGTGGCTTTGATCAGGAAGGGGCAGATGTTTCTCAACCCAGACTCCGAGACAATAATAGAACAAAATGATGAAGTATTCGTGATTTCTGACATTTCATCCTGTGGATAGGGAAAAGCCATTATGAGTAAAAAAACAACGAGTGGAAAACTAATCAGGTACGTGGTTGTGGCGTCGCTTGCGTCTTTTGTCATCATATTCTTGATAATGATGTTCACACAAGACTTTGACCTGGGTGAAACAGTTAAAGTTCTCAAATCGACAAAATGGTGGTGGATACTTGTCGCGGCCTTGACCAACCTCGGAACATTCTTCCTCGAATCATTTCAGCTCTGGTTTCTGTCAAAAGCGATGCAGAAGAAAACCAGCTTCTGGCGAATGCTCCAGATTTATTTTGTTGGGCTCTTCTTTGCAAACGCCAGCCCCTCAACATCTGGTGGAGAGCCAATGCAGATTTGGTTCCTGCTCGATGACGGTTACAGCATTGCCGAGGGCAGTGTTCTCGTTTTTGTGAAAGGCATCATCTCAATCGTTGTTAGAATGGTCTTTGTTCTTATCATCCTAGCCCTCATCCCGCTTGGTTTTAATCTTAACCTGGCAACCGCCCAATATGTCACATTTATTGTCACAACAGTTGGCTTCCTCCTGCTTGCTGGTGTTGGCATCATTCTCATATCAAAACCGCACTGGTTCACATTTGTTTTCAGGTTCTTGGCAAGATTCAAACTTATGCAGAAATGGATGGGAGTAACCACTCCGTCTGGGTTCTACAAAAAGAGTAAACAGATGCTTGCCGAGATAAAGGAATCATCCAAAATCCTCTTCTCGGGCAACAAGTTTGCTGTGTCCATGGCTGTCCTGAACTCTATCCTCACATGGACACTTCTCAAGCTAATGCCATATTTTGTGCTTATCGCTCTGGGCGCAACTCCCAATCCGATTGCGGTCATTGCGATGGGTGTCATCGCTCAGTTGTCCTCCGCATGGGTGCCAACTCCAGGCGCGGTGGGAGGTATCGAGGCAGGAACATTTGCATTCTTCAGCGGACTTCATGGAGTGGACATGGCAATCGTTGGGTCATTCGTGCTTCTCTACCGTCTCATGGACTACCACATGGATGTTCTTTTCAGCGCGCCGGTCTCTCTTCGGCTCCTCGCTGGAAAACTTGGAGCAAATGCCAGAACTGCCGACCTCTCATCGATTTCTGATGACATCTCAGCCAAGATGGCGAAAGAACGAGAGAAGTACGGTGCAGGTGACAACAACAATGATGAGGAAAAATAGGTCGTTTACATGCCAATAGGCTTTTTCGACTCTGGAGTTGGCGGTTTGTCGATTCTTCGGCACACCATCACACTTTTGCCGTCATATGACTACCTTTACATTGCCGACTCTGCCAACTGCCCCTGGGGTGAGAGGGATAACAATTTTATCCTCAACCGTTCCAGACAACTCACAAGATTCCTGGCAGAATATGGCGCAAGACTCATCGTTGTTGCCTGCAACTCGGCAAGCACAAATGTCATAGACCAGCTCAGAGTTGACTTCCCAGAGCTATCCTTTGTGGGGGTTGAGCCTGGGGTTAAACCAGCCTCAGAGATAACAAAAAACGGCAGAATAGCGGTTCTAGCAACTCGCGCAACAAGCAGAGGTAACAAGTACATCAGGACAAAGGAAAAACACACACAGGGCAAGAGCGTCATAACTGTTGCCGCTCCTGAGCTTGTTAACTGGGTTGAACATGACAGGGAGATAAATTTCTGCAGGAAGGCAAAACTCTCTGAGATTCTTGACCCCGCCATATCCTTTGGCGCTGATACGCTCGTGTTAGGCTGTACCCACTTTCCTTTCTTGATTGAACAGATAAAAGCATGTCTACCCGATGAAATAACGGTGATTGATACTGGCGATGCAGTTGCAAGACAGGTCGAGAGGCTTTGCAAGTCGCTTGAAATTGAGCACGGTTCTGGCAAACTGAGGGTGTTCACATCTGGGGATGTGGGAGTGGCGAGTAAACTTGTCGCCAAGTTGATGTGTATATCACACATGGAGTGTGAAACGATTGAGAAGTGATAACGTCGGAGGTTACATGAACATGAGAAAACTGCTGCTTGCAACACTTGGTTTGGTTATGTTGCTGTCAGTTGCAACGCCTATTGCAGCTCTACCAATCAGCGATCCAAAGATAGAACTCACCAAGACTGAGATGGTTTTCTATGTCAAACAGGGAGAGCAGCAGAGCGACACTCTTGGTATCTACAACCGTGGCGCTGGTACCCTCATGTTCACCCTCTCCAAAACATACGAAAAGGTGCCTGAGACAAACAGTCTCTACTCTCCAAACGGCAACCTCATGGTAGACCCGCCATACATTGATTTTGGCACAGTGCCAGGTAGAGGCAAGATGTCCCGCACACTCACGTGCACTGCACCCGGAGAGCAGTACCTCCAGGTGACAGCCACTCCTGATAAATCCTGGATAACCTGCCAGGTGCTCAATGTCAAAGTAGATGTGGTCACAGTCACCATCACAATAGACCTCGATGGGTTCGTTGCAGGACAGCTCTACAGGGGCAACGTCATCGTCTCATCGAACGCCGGAATGGCAACAGTTCCAATCCTGTTGCAGGTTGCCACCTCTCAAGCGTATGACTGGCTCAAGTACGAACCTGACAATGGGATGATAGATGGAGGCAAGAGTACAGCATCAGTCGTGATTGTTGACGCAGCTGGCATGAAACCAGGCGAGTACAAAGCAACAATCATAGTCACATCTAACGACAAGGAACAACCGATAATCCAGGTGCCAGTTAAGATGGTTGTCCTCTCTGGCGCTGCTCCTCCTGGCACCCCTCCGACATTCTCTGCGTACCCTGGCAACAATAAAGTCCACCTCTTCTGGGACACGGTCAACATGAGCCAGGGAGGTTTGCCCATTGTCGGCTACAACATCTACAGGGCGACCTATCCAAACGGGTATGATAATGTCGCGATCACCGATTTCTTTGTGTCCGGCATGCAGTACACCGACCCCAATGTCGAGAATGGTATAACCTACTACTACATCATCAAAGCAGTCGATAGCAGCGGTGTTGAATCTGATCCATCGAAGGAAGTGACCGTCACACCAAAACTGATTGAACCTGTCATCAATCTGACAGACGGCGCAACCACGAGGCAGCAGTATTTCGAGGTGACGGGAACGGCTGAGTCGAACTCGTCTGTTGTTGTCAATGGTCAGCCCACAAAAACCAACCCTGACGGGAGTTTCTCAACGTTTGTCATTTTGCAAAACGGCGAAAACACCGTCAATATCGTGGTCGTCGACCCCATCTCTGACCCCATTTCACAACCAAACCCTGACAACACATATAGCTTTTCCTACAAGATAAGCTTCGCAACAATCACAAGCGTTGTCATGATGATTGGTTCGAAAGACGCAACAATCAACGGTGTTTACAAGCAAAACGTGATGCCTGTTGCCCCCACCATCATAGGCAGCCGTTCGATGGTTCCCTTCCGTTTCCTTGGTGAAGCGCTTGGTGCTGAGATTGGCTGGGACGCCGATGCCAGGAAGGTCACCTATTCGCTTGAAGGCAGAACGATTGAACTCTGGATTGGGAAACAGACCGCCAAGGTAAATGGTCAGGCTGTGATTGTTGACCCAGCTCCACAGATTGTTGGGGGTTCAACCGTTGTGCCAGTGAGATTCATCAGCGAAGGACTTGGAGCATCGGTTGAGTGGTATGCGGCAACTAAATCCATTGCCGTAAAATACCCAGCACAGTAGAAACCAAAAAGGATCGGTCAAACCATGAGTGAGAACCACTGCGCAAACTGCGGCTTTGACAAGACCACGAAGGTGATAGAGGGGGAACACAAAATTGTGAGCAGACCAGACAAATTGACGTATTTTATGCAAATCACCGCCCTTGTTGCAGCAAGGTCAACCTGCCTTAAGCGACAGGTTGGGTGTGTTCTGGTCGATGCTGACAATAACATCAGAGCAACAGGTTACAACGGTGTTGTGTCTGGTATGCCCCACTGTGATAGGTGCAACAGAGAGCTCAACGCCTCTGGTGATGAGCTCTGGGACTGCCCTGTCATCCACGCCGAGATAAACGCAATCTCCCGATACGAGGGCTCAAGGCGCGACATCAAGGAAATCTTTGTCACAACACTCCCCTGCTATCACTGCGCAAAGGTCATCGCAAATACATTCCCTGAGCTTATTGCGCTGTATTATCGCGACGACTACCCCCACAGTGACCAGGTCAAAGAGGTGCTTCTGGCAAGGGATATAAAGCTGGTGCAGTTGAAGAAGGAATAAAACAAGTATTTAAGGAGAAATTTCTACTATGGATATTTGGGACGACGATGGTCAAACCGATCGAAAAGTGTTCACAACTGAGTTTGTAAATAAATATACTGGAAGACTGATCTCTATTGCACTTATGTCAATCGCAGCTTTGTTTTTAGCTACATGGCTACCAACTCTCGAGTATTCAAACCAATCTGGAAATGAATCAATGGTAATAATTCCTCTGATGCTCCTCTTTTTTGGTTTGATTTCGCCTTCACTTATAAAATTGAAGATAGATTTTTTGATTGTAAAAGTAGGTGGTAAAACCTCAATTGAAATAATAAAATCCGGCAAGAAGACAACCTTTGTTCCTCCTTATGCATATGAGATTTCTCTTGAAACTGTTCATACGCGGTGGGAGTTGAAAAAATACTTCGAACTCAAGATAAAAGACGGCAACTCGAACACTATCTCTATCAGAGAACAAATAAAGGAGGTTTCAAAGATACCAAAAGACGTTAATATTACTCCTGGAAGTTCAAGTATCAACCGATCGTATGAAGCCTCCACCTCATACCCCGGCAATGTGGCAAAGATATATGAGATTCTTGCTGGCAATGAGTCGATTGATACTGAAGATATATTTGTGGATTGATGCATCCACTTGCTAACCGTGAAAACCACCACCTATAGTGCAAAATACCAGCAAAGAGTTTCAAAATATGTGCAGCTGGAGAAGTAGCAAAATATCAGCAAACCGTAAGTGTCTAAAACAACATGAACAAAAATCGTTTGGCTGATGAACTCGATAGTCAGGTGGTTTACACTCAGTTTGTGGACAACAGAGACGGGAATCTCCCAGCCTCGCTCTTCATAATTTTCTCAATCGCAGTGTTTTTGGTTTGGCTCATTGGCAAGTCGGAGTTTTCACAGGTTGTCTCAAACATAATCCTTGTTACATCGATTGCGCTTTTTATCTCTGGATTGGTGTTCGTCTCAACACACATGAATGTCGTTGATTTCAGGCTAGAGTTTATTGACGGCAAACCAATCATAGGGATAAAAAGGGGCGGGAGAATAATATCATTCAACCCACCATACACGTACAAAGCGACGGTTGAATCAGCCTCTTTGTCTCGGAGAAATGACGTGTCGATATTCTTCAATCTCTCAATCCGAGACAGGCATTTCAACGAGATATCTTTGATCGAGCGAGTCACAACGAGAACCAAACTGCCAGACGACGTTGAGATTGTGCCTATGAGATTCAATCCCGAAACATCTTTTGAGGCATCCACCACCTATCCTGGCGATGTGGCAAAAATCTACGAGATACTTAAAAAGCAGCAACATTGAATGTCAGAAGGATATTTTCGAAAGCTAGGCAAAATGGATTCCTGTTACAAAATATTTAAAGTTTTTATGCAGGAATCATAGATTGAGTTGTTGTTTTGAAACTACACCAAGAAGCTTTAGATTTTATCAGAAAGTTATATAATTTAGGATAGATGAGCGAAAATAATTTCAATGATCCAGTTTTTTCCACAAGCGACGAGGTTGACACAGAGGTTTATAATACCCAAGGTTCAGTTGTTTTTGAGGAAGACTTCATCAATCCAGGGCTGAAGTTTTTTGCAAACTTGTTATTTTTGATTTCTATCACCTTCTTCCTCATTGAGTTTTTTCGAGACACGCCGCTACCTGTGTTCACATACATTGTTTCTGAAGTGTCTTTTATTGGTTGGCTTATCATGAGATACACACACAAACCTGTTGTCATCTCTGTTTCAGAAAATGACGGGAACGCAACAATCAAACTCACCAGGGGCAACAGGAAAACTGTTCTAAAATCGCCATTTACCACCACGCAATCGATTGTTAGAAGCTCTTTCTTTGCAAACAGCTACTACCACCTTCAGATAATAGGCAGCAACTCAAAAACGTTGTCTCTTGTTGAAAAGTTTGATACTAAGACTGTTTTGTTTGACAGACCTTCACATAGGGTCGGATACGGTGATATCCTATTCTCGTTTGAGCCAAGAACAGAACCACTTGGAAAACTCACCAAACTACGTTTTGCGATTGGGAGATTTGATAGATGAGGTCAGAGGAAGAGATTGCTGAGATTTTATCTGGCGAGATAACTGAAAGACTGGATTATCACTACTCTAAGATGTCTGTTTTTGTAATTAGTCTGCTTATTGCCATTGTTGTTGTGGTAATATCCTCGAAGATTTCATCTGATTACAAAATCCCCGTTCTTGTTGGGGTAACTTGTGTTATGTTTATAGGTATAGCCACATTTGTGGCAAATGGAAAAAGAGTAGAGATAAAACTTGCGAAAAATAACCAAGGTAGACCAATTCTTAGCATTAGAGATACAAAAAACGAAAAGATTATTTCTTGGCCTTTTAATTTCAAGGCGGAAATTCAAAGAGTAAATTCCTACAGGGGGTATATAAATTATAGAGTATCAGATAAATTCAGGCTTTATATACACAAGGGAGACATACTTTACATTTTAGTCGAAGATGCTCCATTTAGAATTATCGAAGATGGTTCACTAGTACAAATGCCGAGATTCTGGTCAACTGAATCCAAGGATATCGTGTATCATTATTCAAAATTCTATCTGACCGATCTGTTTAATAACAAAAAAAGGGTTTTCTATTCCAGAAATCCAACAACAGAAATAATTATAAGAATTTACAGTACACTAAACTCAATGACTTCTGAATTATTGGTACAAGACCAAGATAATAGGCTAATATTAAAGGAAAAACAAACTCAATGAACACAACAAATAAACTCACGGAAGTAGTATCTGGCAAAGTGATAGATATCAAACAAACATGGAAAAGGAAGGTCAAAGTATTCATTTCTACACTGCTTGTGGTTCTTGTTATTTCAATTGCTATACTCGCTACGACTACCAATATTGATAACCAGGGGCCATATCTCATTGTTGTTGTAATAGGTTTGCTGCTTGTTTTTGCCACCGCATCTCTAGTTGACAACGTTGTGGTGGACATAACTCTCTATACAAATGAAAACAACAAGCCAACAGTAATTATCTCAAGCGGTGAGAAGCAAACAGTCATTAGCTGGCCATTTAAATACACAACTGAGATACAAAGTATTCCACTTGAGAATTATCGCAGTGTTTTTTCTAACTCAAACATGCTCATCATTCAGACCAAGGCTCAAAAATACATGTTCACCGAAAAACTTCCAAACAGCAATGTCCCTCTTAAAACTAACTCAAAGGAATCAAGGTTTTGGTATAAAGAGATCAAGCAAGACGATTTGTATGTCGCTGGAATCAAACTCGGTTCTACTTCATCACCTCTCAATCAGCATTCAATTAATGCAATTGAGTTCAAGTCATTTAATCCTGACGAAAAACTTGTGCTAAGGCTTTATGGGGAGCTTGTTAAACTCACAAAAGACTTCCCTTCGTTTGACGAGGTAGAAGATGTTTCAGAGGAGATGATTGAGCCAGTTGAAAACTACGAATACTACAACAACTACAAGCAGGAGCTGACATCCAAAGTCAATCTGAGAACAGGAAGAGTCACATGCCCCCACTGCGGTGAGAGCTTCAAGGTGGAGGTTGAAAAGCCAAAAGAGGAGAGGGATAGGGATCCGTTTCTGAGCTAAATCTTTAACAAATTTTCTCGATAAAGATTTGCATGATCCACTATCTTACTTTGAACTTCAACTCTCCCATCGCCCTCTCGCCTGTTATTCCATCCTCAACAATCACTTCGATGGTATAATCTCCAGATTTTGCGGAGATTGTCACCTCCGAGGGCAGTTTGAATTCGGTTTGCTCTACCTCAGTTTCGACCATATCGGTAAAGGGTTGAGTCGTGTTGAGGAGCTTTCCTTCACTGTTTCTGAGTTTGAGGGTAACGATTGGCCAGGAAGACCACGCATCCTCACTGGTTTGCTCAGATGCAAACCCTGAGACAACAGCCACCACAAAAACCTTTTGGTTCTCTGTGAAGTCTGTGTCCTCGAGTTTTGTGAAATCTCCCATCCTTGTCACATCAGATGCAAAAACAAGGGTATCGAGTGAGAGGTTCACACCTCCTGCGCATCCTGCCACAAGTATCACAACAAATACTGCCATCAGCAGTTTCTTTAGCATGGTTCCCTCCTTTGGTGCGCCATGTCCGCCATCGACTCAATCAGCTCTCTGCCCCATGCCAGATAGAAACTCAGCGCAAATGGTCTCCTGTCGACATAGAACAGCGATGCAAGCTGACAGTGGCGTTTCAAAAGCCCTATCATCATAAGCTCAATGGCTTTGTTAACCTTGTATAGCTCATCGAGTTTTGAAAACTCAGCTCTTTTTTCTCTTCGTTCCTTCAATAGCTCATCTCTTGTATCAAGCAGTTCCTCAAGTTTTTTGGTTGCCCCAAAACTCAAAGGCGCACTGATACCTCGAACATCTCCAAGTTTTGCAAGCTTTGGCGGGAGGGGACATGTCAATTTGTTGCACTTCTCAAGCACAACATACCTTGCAAGATTCAGAACCTGCATGGGGTGGTAGTTCATGCTGGAGATCAAGTTGGTGGCAGTAAGTGCTGAGCTTTTCCAGTTGTCTGCTATCCAAGCAGCACTTTTTCTGCCTCCCCAGTGGCAGGAGAGGAATGGGGGTAGATTCACGGCTGTATCGCCCAGTTGCTTCAGCGAATCGAGCGCATGCACACCAAGTCTCAGGATTGTGCCATTTGGGAAGCTTACACCCGTGCTCTGAAGCTCTCTTGTGAGGTGGTATACCATCGGTGAATATTTGCTGCCAGTCTCAGGCAGAGCAATGATTGAGGGGGGACGCGTCACCTCAGCGAGCAAAGGCCCAGCTTTGCCAATGAGGGTCTGTGTGCCGCAAATTGGCAGGAAAGCTTCTCGAATGTCCTGCAAAGACGGTTTTTTTGGAACCTTCGTCTCAAGTGTGAAGCCAGTTGGCGGGTATATAAGATTAATGCTGATAGAGTCCTCGTTGAAAAACACCCTTATCCGAAACCTTACAAGGTTTCCATCCAACATGCACTCAAGAAAGAATGGCAGCTCAACCCAACCATCACGGGTTTTCTTCAAACGCTTCAAGGGAAGTTTTGCCTTGTTGAGCGATTCGTTGTAGCTCTCTATAAACTCATCAGGATGAGAAAGTGCTGTCACAAGGACAATGTGCCTGATTTCATCAGAGGCGAGTGTGAAAATCTCAGACGCTCTTCTGACTCTTGGAGCGGTTTTGCCAAAAAGCTCAGAAAATCCTATCTTCCACACATACTCCTGGAGTTGTGACACTGTCGGATTTGAGTTGGTTTTAAAGAAATCAGTAAACGCAGCTTGAATTTTCCTCGCTCTTTTTCTGACCTCGTCTCTCTTTTCCTCTGGATTCACCGCAAGCGCGCCCTTGTATGAGGCGACAAAGAGTTGGAAGTATTTTTTCTTCAATTCATCATCCACAATGATTGACGAGATAGACCTTTGTGTGTTTTGGGTTGGGACAATGCCGATGTAGTTGCTGCTCTCGGTGATTGAGCGAATCAGAAATCCTGGATTTCTTTTTATTCCCATATGCTCAAGATGCAGCCACAGCCCAAAACTATCAGCAATGTCTTCATAGGATGTATCAATCTTTTTCAGGTGGATGCCAAGTTTTTTCCACGCAGGAGGTTCAATTGGTGGCACAAAGAAAGGGCCCTCTGAGATATCCTGGTGTATCCAGACAGCTCCTGCATGAGCACTGCAATAGTCTGTCGTTACCTGATACCTGGAATCGATTTTTATCCTGGGGTCTGACGTGCCCAGCTTTTCATCCTGAATAAAAAACGAAGCGTCAGGGGCAATTCTCAAAAGAGCGTACGCGTAGGGAAGCGCGTCCCAAAAAAGGTTTTGGTCTCCTTTGTAGAATCTTTGAATCACTTTGACAGTGTATCCGTTTTGGGTCAATTTTTCCACAAAAATGCTTTGACTGTTGGATGAACACACTTAAACTCACTCCCTGTGAGAAGAATTAGAGAAACAAGTGTTGTCGGTGTTTTGCTGGTTGTGGTATTGGTGCTTGCCACATTTGTCGGATGTGGTGGCGATGATACAGCCGATGTTGGTGTCATCAATGATGGAAGCTCAGATGTGCCAGAGCTTATCAAAACCACAGGGCCAAAGGGGATAATTGCTGAGATCGGCGATATTGATGTGCCAACCGATATGTACATCAGCATGCTCGACAGCGCCAGGGGGCAATTACTCGAAGAGGGGACAGACGTTGATGCCCCGGAGAACGAGGAACTTCTGCTCTCCATCAAGCAGGACATCATTGAAGAGATAATCGACAGATCAATATACCTTGATTACGCCCAGAAGAACGGTATCGAGCCGACCATGACAGACATCGAGGACGCAGTCTCAAGAGAGATTGAAAAGCAGGCTCAAGCAATTGGCTCGTATGATCTACTTGAAGAAACTCTCAAAGAGGCTGGCGGAATCAATGAACTCAGAAACAGACTCCGACAAGACCAAATCTTTAAGGACAAGGTCACAAAAGAGATGGTGATTGCTGATGTTAGAAGCAAAGTAGTCGTGACATCAGAAGAGGCAAAGGAGTTTTACGAATCAAGACTTTTGGGGCTTTCTCAGATAACAATTCTCTATGATCCCGACAATCACTCGGAAGAGGATGTTCAAAAAGCTAAAGATTATACTCAGATGATTCGAGACAGAATCGACAATGATTTGACATTCGCCAGAGCTGCAGCCCAATACTCGATGGATGAGTCTGGAGCCGATGGTGGGGTTGTCCCGCAACTTGTGACAAGAGGCGTTCTACCGGATGAGCTTGAAGAAACTGCGTTCAACCTTGAGCCTGGAGGGGTGTCTGATGTTATCGACACTGGCTCAGCATTCGTCATCCTAAGGCTTGACTATGAGACATTTGCCTGGGACTACTATTTCACTGACGACGGCGCAGTCCCAAAGAGAAACTTCGAGGAGATAGAAGACCTCGTAATTGCCCAACTGCGCACAATCAAATTCTATCAAGCAGAGCAGGAGTGGTACGATAACTACAGGGACAATGTTGAGATAAAGGTGTATTTGGAGTTGAGAATACCATCTTCAGAAAATAGTTCGCAAGAGGATTGAGAGTACCACACCAAGCAAAAGACGACTATACAACGAGAGCACCGGGTAATGCGGGTAATGCTGGCTTTATCCTAAGTTCCTTGGTGCTCGTTTTCTCGCAAGAACTTCTTAGTCGTTGCACCTCGAAAACCTTCTCGTCGCTGCTTCAAGCAAATCCTTTTTGGTGACGATTCCAAGCAGTTTTCTGTCGTTGCTCTTTGACACGATCAAAAGTCTGCCTATCTGGTGACCTTTGAGCAACTCCCATCCATCCTTGAGTGTGGTATCAGGGGTACAGCGCACGGGATTTCTGGTGTCGACATCACCAACGAGTTTTTCAAGCTCACCTGGGGCAACCCTTCGCCTGAGGTCTTGGAGTGTCAGAATCCCATGAAGTTTATTCTTGTCCATGACGGGGAGCGCTGAAAGATTGTGCTTGTGCATAACCTTGATTGCCTTACCAACATCGTCGATTGCCTGGATTGTGATAAGATGGGTCGTCATCACCTCGCCAATCGCGGTTTCCATGGGGTCTTGGAACTGGATTTTGGACGGCATTATGCCCTCTTTTTTTGCCTTCTCGGCATAGATCGAGCGGGGCATGATGCGAAGGGCAAGGAGTGAGGCAATCGCTATCGCAACCATCACAGGTAGGATCTCAACCACCTGACCAGACAACTCGATGGCGAGCAGTATTCCAAACAAAGGGGCGTGCATTGTTGCAGCCAGCTGGGCACAGATGCCGGCAAGCACCAAGACTGGAAGAAGCGCAGGATAGAAAGCGCCTATCGCCACACCAGCGGCAGCGCCGATAAACATGCCAGGGGCGAGGTCACCACCAGCACCACCTAGACCCAGAACAAACGATGTCGAGAAGAGCTTGGCAAGGAGCAACCCGATGGCGATATAGAAGGGCATCTCAACCGAGACAAAAAGCTCAGACATAACCTTGTAGCCCGGTCCCCAAATCTCCGGGAAGACAAGCGCCACGCAGCCTGCGAACAAACCAGCAGCGATGGGTCCCCAGATGAGGGCTGCGGGATAGCTGTGGGCAAAGTGCTCAAGCGCGCCAAGAATCTTCGACCAGTAGACAGCCACCACAGCGCACAGAACTCCAAGCAGTATGAAAAGCCCCAATTGCTGCCACTCGATAGAGGGGAGTGACTTGGGAATCTCAAGGATTTCGTGGGTGTGGAATATAAACTTGGCTGTGATGTAAGCTGAACCTGTTGAGATTGCCAACATGCCAAACTCGAACATGGTAAATTCCATCAGGATTATCTCAAGCGAGAACGCGATGGCTGCAAGCGGGGAGAGGAAAGCCGAGGCGATACCAGCCGCTGCGCCGCAGGCAATGAGCATTCGACGCCTTGCGCGAGGCAGCTTGAAGAGGTTGCCAGAGAACGATGCGACCTGCGCCCCGAGCAAGACAACGGGAGCCTCGGAACCAACTGGGTTTCCTGTGATGATGGACACGGCAGCCAGAACTGGCTTAACGAGCGCTTTTGGTTTTGAGATGACGTGCCTTCTTGTGAAGATGTGGGCGATGACATCAACCACACCACCTGAGGCACTTATCCGAAGCAGATTGGAGGCAGCAGCTACAATCGCGCCACCAATGGTTGGGACGAGTAGCACCCACCACCAATCGAGGGTTCTTGGGTCAAGTTTGTCTGAGAATTCGACCGCCATGTCAAACAGCCACACCGCAACGGCGGCTGCCAAACCAAAAACCATAGCGAGGATGATATCCACCCAGTACGACACACCAACTCTATTGAGATTCAGCCTTCTTTGCACTCTGAGTAAGTTACTACAAGGGGAGGGGCTATTCAAGAAGGGGATATAATCTCAATGCGATTTGATGATATAATTGATAGGAGGTGAGTGTTGAGTTAGGTTGGGACAATGTTCGATTTGCAAAAAATAGTTTGACTATATTTGATTTCGTATTTAGAATATTTTCGTGTCCAATAAAGATAATAAAGATTTGTCAATAAGGGATCCGATTTATGGGATGATTACCTTTGATGGCAATAGTGTTGCAAGAAAGTTAATAGATACTAAAGAATTTCAACGACTCAGGCGAATAAAACAACTTGGATTTGCTGATTATGTATATCCGGGAGCGACACACACTAGATTTTCGCATTCACTCGGTGTGGCATGGCTTGTAAATATGGCTGTAAAGAAATTATTTCAACAGAAGGATAATGGCATAACGCTGTCTATGTTTACGGGTTATAAATCCGAAGAGCAAGTGATTGATACAATGACTTGTGCTGGTTTACTTCACGATATTGGGCATGGACCGTTTTCACATTCAACCGAAGAAAGACTCCAGTTAGATCATGAAGAAAGAGCAAAAAGTATTATAGAAAGTGAACAAACAGAAGTTAATATGGAACTTAGAACAACAACATCTCTACCAAAACAAGCTATAGACGATATAATCAAGCTAATAAAAGGTGTGCCATCCTCAAGGTTGTCTACCATATCATCACTAATACATTCACAACTAGATTGCGATAGGCTGGACTATCTTCTTAGAGATACATATTTCTGTGGATCTCCCATAAAGGTTGACTATGAATACATTTTTAAGTGTATGCAGGTTTTACAGGTTGATGTTCTGAAAAAAAGCGACAAAGACGAAGCACTAAGAATCGTTTATGATATAAAGGCAATACCAGCAATTGAGCATTATCTACTTGCAAGATTGGTGCACTATAAGAGTATAGCATATCACAAAGCATCAAGATCAGTTGAGTCACTATTCCTAGAAATAATTGAATGTTCAGGGCTATACCCCGTTATGGGTAAAGAAATACCTAAAATTGAAGAGTTTTTATCGCTCGATGACAACTCAATTATACACAAGATAGAGCAATCGAGTAGAGACAAAGAAAACAACAAGCTCCTCGAGTTATTGGATATGTACAGGAATAGACGAATGGTAAAATTTTTTAAAAAAGAACATGGTGAAGACAAGCTAAAAATTAAGGATAATATCTCAAAACAACTTGGCAAGCTATTCAAGAAGCAGCGTAATGAAGAAATTGATGTCTTCTGTAGTAAAGCCAACTCCAAGATGCTATACGATAATCACGAAAAGGCATACAAGGATCTTATAGACAACAAGGATAAACTAGTAAAAGATCTGATTATTGAAGAAGTAAGAGACGATGCAGAAGAGATTATTTTTATCAGTGAAAAGAAAGAGAATTCACAATCAAAAGTTATCATCAGGAATATTACTGAGTTATCTGACATCGCAAAAAGCTCTAGTTGTATTGACTCACATGTTAATGTATACCTTAGAGAGGAAACACTTAATAAGGTACGCAGTAAGAAAAGGAAGGGATCCAATGACTCGTTATCAGGTTAGCAGACGCACCTGTCTGATTAGGTTGTTAGGTTTGATCTCAGGTCAGAGAATCGTTGGCAGACTTAAATTACAAAAAATCGTTTACCTAGCTCAAGAATTTATCAGAACAAGTTCAGGTGGACATTCAAATCTTGATTACCCATTTGACTTTTATAGGTACGGAGTATTTAGTAAAAGTTTGGCGATGGACGCAAGTTTTCTCAGCAGAGAAACATGCTACCTTAGCGAAGAACCTCCTCCAATAGAAGATAAGTATGGACCATGGATATATGATGTATCAATAAATGATCCAAACGAATTTCCAGAATTAGATCAAATGTTTGGAAATCAGGTAGAGAACCTTAAGAGGTACATAAACGTATTGAACAGCCAGGAGGGAAGGTTCCTTGAATGTATAAGTACAATTGTTTACTTGTGCAATTCAGACGGTTTTAGTTATCCAAGCGAATTATGTCACGGAGACAGATCTTTCAATAAATTGTACAGAGAAGTGACTGTACTCAAACCACACCTAATGGACGAGAACTACGATGTCCTTTTCCTAGAATCAATTGATATGGCCAGAAATTTTGTCTCAAGGGAACTGATTAGAGTTTAATACTCTCTATATCCCCCTCCACCATCTCTCTATCACCCTTGTCCTTCACCAAGGCTGTGGCTTCGCGGGCTAGCTTGAGGTATTTCTCCATTGTGTCTGGTGCTTTGGCTACCATGGCGGCCCTGGCGCACGCCTCGTAGGCAAAGGCTATGTCCCAGTCGCCAATCCCGTTTTCCTTGCAGATTTCCAGGCAAAGCTCAGCGTGATACATGCTCTCCTTGGCTCTGCCAAGCAGCGCATACACTCTTGAGACCTGCCACTCGCCCCTGGCAAAGTTCTCTGGTTTGGAATCTCTGTTTAGCCTCCAGTGGAGGGCGGAGGCGTGGGTGGCGTGAATCATCATGAGCTCATCTTCGGGGGTGCGGTTCTCGCCCTTGTCGATATAGTCCCATGTCAGATTGAATAGTGTTGGCCCCATGTACTTGTGGCACTTCTGCACCTTTTCTTCCTGGCTCTCTACGTTTTTCTGTTCTTCTGACATGGTCTCTCTCCTTGTTTTTGTTTATTTTGACGTTACACCAGTGCCAATGGTAATGGTTACTGCTTGATTTTGCAAGCTTTGTGAGCCTGTTGACGGGATAGAGACATAAAAATACAATGTATTTCAAAGATGGAGGTGCAATATGGGAAATGAGAAACCTAAAGTGACGGTCAATGTGCTTTATCTCTATTGCGATAGTGCCAATGAGATGAGGCATTTCTACAAGGATCTTGTGGGGTTGGGAGAGCATGACTTTGGTGTTTCAAGCATCTACTGTGGTCAAACGTCCGATGGTCTTTCAATGATGTGGGTGGAATCAGAAAACGGAGTAGCTCCAAAGCCAGGAGAGTGGGCAAACACTCTTGGTTTTGAGGGTGGCAAGAGCGAAGAGCCGTCGTGGGGAATCCAGATTTCGATGGATGAATTCAAAGACACGGTCAAAAGGCTTACAGATGGCGGCGTGAAGACACTTTTCCCTAAGCCTATCTGGTGCCAGGATTCCTATTGGGCTTTTCCTGTGATGGATCCAATGGGCTATACCGTCGAGGTATATGCCGTCCCGAAGGAGAAGCCAGAAAGCAAGGATTGGAGCGACTGAGAAATGCATCCAGGCAGATTTGAGATTTGCCTGAACGTAAAGGATTTGGGCAAGTCTGTTGAGTTCTACGAGAAGCTTGGTCTAGAGCGTATTGGCGGTGTGCCAGAGGACGGCTGGGCTATCCTGAAACAGGGCAACTGTGTGCTGGGACTCTTCCAGGGACACATCGACAAAGACTTGCTCCACTTCAGAGGAGCAGACCTCTACAAGCTCGAACACCAGTACGAGATGAAAGGGCTTGTTCCAAACAAGAAGGCGCACATCGAGTCTGATGGCAGCGAGTCAATGGAGCTTGTCGACCCAGACGGCAACGTCATCTACTTCAACACTTTCCCAGAAGAACCTCAAATTGAGTTCAATATTGGGGAGCTGTGAGATGGAAAGAAACACAGAGCCCCTCGGAAGATTTGAGTACTGCCTGGCGGTCGAGGATATAAATAGAAGCATTGAATATTATGAAAAGGTTGGTTTTGAGCTGGTTGATGGCAACCCAAAGGACGAGGGTTGGGCAATCATGAAGTGCGGAAATGGTGTTGTGTCGCTCTATCAGAACTCGATGGATGGACTTTCCGGCAAGGCAGTCCTGAACTTTCGGGGTGGAAACATCAAAAAGATTGTGACCAACTGTAAGGGTCTCGGACTAGAGGTCAAAAAAGACTTCAAAGCAGGCCCAGAGGGTGGGGGAAGTGCAACCCTACTCGACCCTGATGGGAACGAAGTATTCCTCGATACGGCACCCGATGAACCCGTCTATCAGTTTAATGTGACGGATCTGTAGATAAGACAGGAAGGATTTGATTATGAGCGAATTTGCAGACAAGTGTAGAGAGCTTGGCAAAGCCAGGTGGGACGCGGCGGCAAAGATTCAGTCGAGAGAAGACTATGAGAAACTTTGGCCAAAAGCACCAAAGTTCCCCATCGAGTTTGGGAAGTGCTGGACTCACACTGTTGAGTATTATGTCGATGATTTCCTTGCCGAGGTCGGGTTTTTTATCGATATGATGGGACTCGAAGCAAATGCATATCAGGACGAATATGTCATGCTCAAATCGCCTGGAAATGAGTTCTACTTCAGCTTTTGGAAAGCTGACGAGAACGCACCCGCAACACTGCCCAAGACCTTCAGAATGCTCTTCATGGTCAAGAATCCTGTTGAACTCACCAAAACACTCAAAGAGCGAGGAGTTGAGTTTATTGAAGAGCCAAAACCAGTGCAGGAAGGGTCAACCTGGTATCAGGGAAAACTTCAAACCCCAAACGGGATAGCAATCCACATTTGGGGTGATACCTCAATGGAGTGATGGTCAAATGATAGAAGAATACATCAAAAAATGCCGCGAATTAGCAAAGCAGCACCTCGACAGAGCGGATGGAATTGAGGATGATGACGAGTTTGACAGGTTCTGGGAAAAAGTCCCGCCCCCCTTCCCAATCGAATTCCCAAAGAATAAGGACAACTGCTGGGATTTGACAATCGAGTACTGTGTCTCTGATTTCCTTGCTGAGTTTGGCTTCTTTGCGTTCCTCATGGGGATTGACGTCAAAGGCTACGACAAGGGATATGCCATGTTCAAGTCACCTGGCAACGACGTTTTTTTCTCAATATGGGAAGAGAACAAGAGTTCGACTGCGACACCACCTGATTGTCTAAGGCTTGTGTTTTGGATGAAAAATCCCGTTGAGGCAACAAAGGTGCTCAAAGAGAGAGGCGTCATCTTTGATGTCGAACCAAAGCCCGTCGCGGAGGGAGCAACATTCTTCCAGGGACACCTGAGAACTCCAAATGGAATCCTCGTCCAACTCTGGGGCGATTCGTCGATGAAATAATTGGCATCAATTGAAAGGAATACGGCAATGAGTGATTTTGACAAGATATGCAAGGAATACGGCAAGGCAAGAGTCGACAGCCTCGTAAAAATCAAAGAGACCAAGAACTGGGAAGACCACTGGCCAGAGAACAAGAACGAATACCCATTCAACCTTGGCCCCTGCTGGAAACAGTGTGTTGAGTACTATGTCGACGACTTTGAGGCAGAGGTTGGCTTCTTTGTCGATATGATGGGGCTTTTCACAAACGCATTCGATGACAACTATGCCATGCTCATGAGTCCTGAGAAGGAGTTTTACTTCAGCTTCTGGAAAGCAGACAAAGACAAGAAGGCAACACCTCCAGGCGCAATCAAGCTTTGCTTCCTTGATAGCAAGATAAAAAACCTCAAGGAAACACTCGAAGGACGGGGTGTGCCTTTCACAAACAATATTGAGCCTCTCTCTGAGGGTTCACCAATGTATCGCGGCGAGTGCGTTTCTCCAAACGGAACGATTGTAGAGATATGGGGTATGGAAGAAGAGGAAGGGGAGTAGGCATTTTCCAGAGGTTCTTCCCAATGGCGATTGAAAAATGAGAGATTTTAACAATGTTTGCAAAACTCTAGGGGACGAGAGACTCAACAGACTTAAGGATGTAGAGTCGGAGGACGACTGGAGTCAGGTCAAAACCAAAAGAAAACACTCATTTGACTTTCCTCTCCACGACGCCAGGAAGCAATGGGTTGAGTATCATGTCTCCGATTTTGAAGCTGAGCTCGGATTCTACACAGACATCCTGGGGCTCTCTGCCCAATCCCTGTCGCAAGACTACGCTGTTCTCCACAACGAATCCCACGAATTCTACATCGGATTTTGGAGGGCGTGTGAAGAAAAACCAGAGACCCCCACTGGCGCGATCTCAATCTGTTTCTTTTTTGAGGATATCTACAGTGGGGTGGACAAACTGAAAAGGAGGGGGGTGGGGTTCACATCCGATGTGAAGCCGTTCCCCGACGAGAACGGCACATGTAGGCTGGCAAAGCTCAAAACTCCAAACGGTCACTCGATAGAGATCTGGGGTTTTGAGGACACGCCATCAGAATAGGATAAAAACATCTTCAAAAAAATAATTGTTCTTTTTTGCTCTGTTTTTCTGGTTTCCTGCTTGGGTAATCTTCCCAACGAGAGCGTAAAAACACTTCCCGGTAGGGGCGTTTTCATCTGGAAGTTGTGGGACTTACCCACCTTCGAGGGTGATGGCGCTGTTGAATTCTCACTTTCTCCTGAGAACGGCGAAGAAACTCCTTACTCGTCTCTGTCACTTGATTCATTGGTTGAAAGGGTCGATTCGATGGGTTTCGATTGGGTGGCAATCAAGCTCGGAGACGGCGACTCTTTTTGGCTGCGAGAGGGTGCCGCCATCCCAACCTGGCTTTCCTCCCAAGGGGTTTCATTTGAGGATTTGATTGAGAGGTTTCATGAGAGGAGCATCAAGGTTCTCGGCTGGCACTACATCTATGGTCATCCAAACTGGGAGACAGGCAATTCTGAGAGCTGGTGCGCTGGCGAGATTATCAAATCCGGCGTCGACGGCTACATCGCCGATGGTGAGATTGAGCTTGAGATGATGATCCACCCCAACCTCTATGTGAGGAGTTTCTTCACCGATATTGAGCCTGCCGCTGCCGAATCCGACATCCTCGTGGCTTACACAACCCTCTCCGAGTGCTGGCGACACATCAGGTTTCCATATTCTGAGTTTGCCAGACACTGCGATATCTTCATGCCCCAGACCTACTGGGTCGACAGAAACACCGACTGCGACACATTTCTAGACCCCACCACTGAGGTCGAAACCTTCATCAGATATTTAGAAGTCCACAGAAAGTTTGGTCAAAAGTTCACAAAGGCAGACTTTCTGTCCGACGGCGTAGATCTCGACCACATTGTTCCGATTGGAAGTGTTGAATCCGAGCTCTGTGAGACAGAAAACGGCAGAGGAATCCAGGCAACCCCCGAAGAGCTTCAGGAGTTTGAGGAGCTGTGTGAGAGATATTTTGGGGGAGAGGGGGTATGGGCGATGGATTGGATAATGGAATAACTTAGATTAATAGACATTAAACTATTATTTCCATACCTAAAACTTTGGAACTATTTCGATTAAGGTTGTATATGGTGATACAGATAATCATGGGTTAGGAGGCTAAATATATGGTGAGAATGTCATCATCGCACAGAGGTTTGTTGGTAAAAGTGATCTCATTCATGGTTTTACCCTTAATTCTTTTTGTTGGATGTGGTGAATCCCACATCGAGGTCTACACAAGAAACCTAGAATCCGATTTGTCCATCAATGAACAGTTCAAACACTGCATCGATTGTGAAGTCAAAGAAGAGGTGGCAAGCGAGTTCAGGGGAGATGGAAGACTGACGGTGAAGTGGGAAAGAGATATTGGATATGCCGGTCAATATTTGGCATCCAACCCTCCTGTATCAATCAAAGATGGTTGGGTGGTGCCATATATCACGCTTGAGCCGCTCGATGTGGAAAATAAGCTAATAAATCCTGAAACTGGAGATATTGTCAATGACGATTTCGATGAGTGTTTTGGCTCATTTGATTCCATGTTTGATATCGTTGGTGCTTCATATGCGCCTATACAGAAATTCAAAGTTAATGAGGATACGGTTGTGTTGGTAACCGATAAGGCATATTTCATTGATTGCAACACCAAAAAGGTAGTCAGCAAGAATATGCAAACTCCACACTACTTCAGACTTTCTGATAAGAACCTGTACTATTTCTTCGGTGCAATGAATGACGATAAAAGGGATGTTTTCAAAAGAGAACTTGATGATATCACAACTCAAACGACCATTGGCGAATATAACAATGTGTTTGTTCTTGGTAATCAGATCTGGCTGCAAGATGGACTTACTCTCAAAAAGTACGATGAATCCAGAGACAGATTCGGGGAGACTATAGATGTGTCAGAGTTAATCAAAACCAGTGAAGGCGAATATATAAAACTGCTTGGTTTTGATTATTTTGAAGGTCATATTCTTGGATATGTCGGTATTGACTCCAATTCACCAAACGTGAATAGCAATGAAAGTGGAAAAGCTACATATATAGCCACCAGACTTGCGCCAGTTGGTTATAGCTGGGCAGGTAACAAACTCAAACCAGACCATGAGAATAGTTTTGAAAACGACAGCAAGCGGTTTACATACACGATCGATGAGTCAAATGCTTTCAGGTTGCATGTGCCAAATGAACACTCATTTCCATTGACCTACATCCCACAGATGTCCCCAAACAGGCAATCAGAAAACATCAAATTTTACTTCCTCATAAATCCAGAAAAGCCAGATGATATTGTGTACCTCAAAGAAGATATTCTTGAGCAAAACTACGCCATAATCAGAGTTTTGGGGTCTCACTTTATAATAGAGAACGAGACAGAGCTTAAGTGTGTCAATCCATTCACAGGCGAGACCAAGTGGTACATCAGCAGAGAGGATGTGAGTGGAAGTTCAAGAATCCTCTGGGTTGACGAGAGAGGTGTGCTTGTTCAGAATATGATAAATTGGAGACTCTATTGCTTCGAATGAGCATCCAGTCCAACATGTAGCCACCAAAATTATTATTTGCTCAAATCGCACATCCTGCTAAACTTGTCTGCATCATGCCAAACAACAGCAACAAGTCAGATGATAATGAGCCCATCGCCCTCTCCGCCTACCAACAACTCGCACAGCCCTACTTCGAAAAGTCTGACACGAAGGCGCACAACGCATACTATGAGCGCCCTGCCACCATGTCGCTATTGCCAGATGTGGCGGGGAGGCAGGTGCTAGACCTTGCGTGTGGGCCTGGATGGTATGGGGAGCAGCTCCTTAAACTTGGCGCTGTCGTTACTTGTTGTGACATCACTCCAAACATGCTTGAGATAACCAGGAACAGATTGGGTGGCAGGGCGAAGGTGGTCGAGGCAGACCTTGATAAAAGGCTGCCTTTTGATGATGAGAGCTTCGATGTTGCCATCGCCCCCCTTGTGGCAGATTATCTCAAGGACGTGGAGTTCACCTTCTCAGAGGTTTCAAGGGTACTAAAACCTGGCGGTGTCTTTGTCTTCTCAGCTGGTCACCCGTTTTTTGACTTTCGGTACACAAAATCAGAAAACTACTTTGCGACTGAGTATTTTGTCTGGACATGGTGGGGGTTTGGGGAACCTGTGGATGTGCCAGGATTCAGGCGACCACTGAGTGAATACACGGAAGGACTCTTTAAAGCTGGGTTTGTGATGGAGCGATTGATTGAGCCAAAACCCACAGAGAAATTCAAAGAACTCGAGCCAGAAGACTACGAGAAGCTGACACACTTTCCGGGGTTTATGTGCATTAGGGCAAACAAAATCAAATAAAACCAATCAAGGATTTCTGCAGTCATAACAATCCAAATCAAATACATTTCTCATCCGTCAAATTCTTCGATGAATGAAGAAGCCTTATCTAAAATAGCAAAATACACTTCTAGTCAAGCAAGTATGAATTCTCCGCCCAATCTTTCTTCTCTTCGATTATCGCCATTTGACCATCTTCAAGTGAGTTCAAACAATCAGTCAAATCATGCTCTTTCAGAACTCTCTTGGTTTCGTCGTAAACATCTTCCGCAAAATCAAAATTTTTTGCAGCAACATAGAGAAGCGCTTGCTCATGGACAAGCTCAGGAATCTCATCGGTTTGACCAGACTTGATGAAGTGGTCTATGGACTTCTTGTAATTTTGTATTGCTTCATCTTTTCTGCTCTGTTTCATTTGTCTTCTGGCAAGTTCTTGATGATAAAACCCAAGAACATAGTCATAATCAGACTTGAGTGAGTGTTCCTCAAAAAGTTTGAAATACATCTCAGACAACGTCAATTTGCCAATTGCTTTATAGGAGAGATACAGCCCCCTGCATGCCCCTGAACAGAGCGAATGCAGATATTTCGTGTCCTCGGTTTCCGCGCCACCTGTTTTTACAATTTCACTCTGAATTCTGTCGAACAATCGCTTCTCCATCATTATTGCTTCGTTGTAGATTGTTGCGGCGTCTTGTTCCGCTTTTGTGACAAGGCCAGACGCTTCCACCCTCTTGTCCTCTGTGGCAATAAATTCTGCAACCAGCTCTTCCTGTAGCATGAATCACACTCCCTGTTTTGTCTCTGTGCTCATGATACGAACTGAGCAAGCATTGGCAAGCACCTGACAAACAAAAGTGGCGAGTACACACTTCATTGACATGGGCTAAGCTTTGTTCAAGTATCCGGTTTAGAAAATACGCTCAATCAATCCTGGTTCCACTCAGGACAATCCAGTATTTCCCTGTGTAGTGGAGTTGCGGAGTAAAGCCATGCTCAAGAAGCAGCCCTGAAACACCATCAGGGCTGAATGTATTGATCGAGAGCAGCCTCTCACTGTACCTCGTGTTCCCCCTTGCAAGCCTTCTACCACAGCCGATTGTGAGTTTGGCTCCAGTTTTTGTGATGCGATATATCTCATCGAGTACCTTGCCAGGATCGTGGAAAAGGTGGAACGCACCAGTGCAGTTTACCCCACCGAAACACCCATCCCCAAAGGATAGATTATGCGCATCTCCCCTGATAAACGTAATGTTTTTCAGATTATCTCTCTTCGCAAGTGACACCGCCTTGGTCAACATCTGTGGGGAATAATCAAGCCCAACGACAAAGCCATCCGTCGCTTTTTTTGCGAACATTCTTGCGTAGAGTCCAGGGCCGCAGGCAAGGTCGAGAAACAGCGCATCGTGGGAGAGTGAGTGAACATGTGAAATCATATCCATCTCAGCGTCAAGATTTATTCCAAAAAGACTCGCTGCCCAGAAACTGTTTCTCCAAAGTTTACCCTCATAGATATTCACAATCGGGTTCCATTTCATAATCCTTTGGGCGAGAGTGTCCTTGGCGGGTTTTTCACTGAGCGTGTCGATGTAGCCACTGGTAATTGGGTGTTTAGTTTGACAATTCTCGCAGAGAACAAATCCATTGCCGTTTTCATTGACTCTAAAGTCCAATTCACACCCACACCCAGTACAGATTAAACACCTATGCAAAAAGGCTTGTTGATTGGTGAGTATCTCGTTTCTTAAACTTTTTGAAGTATTTTGGCTCATATAGTTCAATATATACATAAAACACAGTTTGTCAAACCCCGTCCACTCTAAGAATACCTAAAAAGGGACAATATTAATCCGACCCAGGAAAAACATCGGAGTCGAATCCTAAAATGAATTGTTGAAGTAAGATTGTAACAACACAAACACATTTCAAGCTGGAGTTTTCTCTGTCACAGACTTACACACATCGGATACGATTTTTTACAAATGAAAACAACAATATGAACTCCCTTCAGAAACAAAACATCAGTTTCCCTACAAAAAAACACCAAAAAAGCCCCTTCAAGTCCGGATGGATTGAAGGGGCTCATGCCTCAATTGTCCGATATCATGCCAGACAATCGATGCTCAGTCTGCGATTTCTTTATTTTTTCTTTTCTACATTGCCTGTGATTTTAAAGCCCATGATTGTTCCGTTGTACCACCCTGCGGTGAGGTCGACCCACACTGCCACGTGTTTGTCGATTGTGGGATACCATTCCGGACGGCAATTATAGCTCAGAACAGTGATCGAACTGTCCTTGTTGTCATAGAGCTTGACCTCCCAGCGCCTTGCTGAAAAGTTATACTCGTTCCAAACAACGTATTCCTTGTAGGCAGACTGGTTTCTGAGCCAACAATAGCCAGATGTTGGGATTTCTTTGATTTCACCAGTCTTATTGTCATAGAGCATGATTCTGTAAAGTTTCGCGCCCCATGTTGTTGTGTCGCCTGACTCCAAGATAAAGACAAGGTGGTCGGACTCTGGGTTGAACCTGGCATACTGGTTGAGGTCCATATTACCATCATAGACCTTGAAATGAACTTTATCCTTGATGTTGTAGCCATAGATAGTGTACTGATTGAGTGAGTTAAGTCTTGTGTAGAACAAGTGATCACCTTGAACAATTGGCGAGAAGCACATCTCCATGTCAGAGCCTGTGACGTACGTGGCGAGTCCTTTGTTTATGTCCAGTAGGTATATCTTACCATTATCATCCCAGGTGGCGTATCCATTGGATGCGACAAGTGAACGCGGCCATTTTTCGAAGGTGTAGACAGCCTCGGCATCCTTGTTGGAGTGGACATTTTTCACCATGACTTGACGCTGCCATTTCCAGGCATCGCAGTCGAAACCATACCTTTGGTATACCAGAGTATTGCCATCCATTGCGGGCATCCAGCTGTGCGCCTTATCCTCTCTGATACGGATTTCTCTGTCTCTTTGCAGGTCATAAAGGCAGATTATCAACCTTCCACCTTCATACTCTCTTGCCATCCAATAGCAGAATTTGTCGGTCATATACATTCCACCGTTCCTACCCCAAGGAGCATATATCCAATAATCTGGATTGTCAGAAAGAACAACGACATCGCCCTTTTTCAAGTCTTTATACTTGATGACGTAGCCAGGATTTTCAGGGTCATATTCTGCCCAGGCAACAGCATCGCCGGCAATTATTGGCAGATACTTGAGCGTTGAACCAGAAGCGATTGGGAACGATGAACCCTTTATTCCCCACAAGGCAGTTGTTGGAGCCATCTGTGAAACCAAGAACACAACAAGCACCGCAAAGACAGCAAAACCCGCAAGTTTTCTCATGTCTACTCCTCCTGAGGGAGGATTATAGCCTAGATTTAATATATATGCAAGCGTTTAACTATGGAAATATTCCTGATTAAATGGGCTTTTCATAAGGTAAATCAAAAGAATATATCATTGAATAATAAATACCTTATTTACTGATAAGCAACTTATACACCACACATTAGGTATATTTTTAAACTCTATATAATGATCGATACTTCCTTGAGAAAACAAAAGTCTGGGGGATTCACACTGCATCCCCCAGATTGAGTTGTTCGTCAATCCTTTAGGGATGCAGCAAGCAGGGACAATCCTTCAAGCTCTGCCCCAAGCTCAGCCTGTTTTGCCTTGTTTTTTTCTATGACATCTGGCGGAGCTTTGGCGACAAATCCTTCATTGGAGAGGAGTTTCACAATCTTGTCAAGCTCTGCTTGAGCTTTCTTCTGTCTGTCGTCAATTCGCTTGAGTTCCTCAGCAATATCAATCTTTCCCGCAACATCGAGGTAGAATGTCATATCTCCTGAAACCGCTGCGACAGTTCCCTCTGGTTTTGAGGACACATAATCAAAACCCTCAACCCTAGAGAGTTTTATAATCTGGGCTTTCTCGCGCTCAAGCAGTTCCTTTGAGCTGCCTTCCGCGCTGTAGCTGCATGGCACAATTCCCTGATGGATACGAAGGAGGGCTTTGAGGTTGCGGATTGACCTGATTGCCTCCTGGAGCTTATTCATATCAGCAACCGAATCAGCATCAAAGGCAAAATCCTCTGGTTTTGGATAATCTTGTATCATGATGGTTTGCCCATCGTGAGGAACTGATTGCCAAATCTCCTCGGTGACAAACGGGATGACTGGATGGAGGAGCTTGAGGATTGCATCGAGGCACTTGTGCAAAACCCGCTGTGTGCGAAGTTTTTCTGCTCCACCTTCTTGGATTGGCTGCTTGGTAAGCTCAACATACCAGTCGCAGAAATCCGACCAAAAGAAGTCGTTCATCGCTCTGACTCCACGCCCGATATCGTAGTTTTCAAATGCGTCTATGACCTCGGTTGTGGTTTCTTTGAGTCTTGAGAGAATCCACCTATCGATGAAGGCAAGCCCTTCTGGTTCTCCTGGTTCAAAACCATCGAGGTTCATGATGACAAAGCGCGATGCGTTCCAGAGCTTGTTGATGAAGTTCCTGCTCTCGGTAAGCGCGCTGTCGCCTAGTTTAATGTCTTGTCCGCCTGCAGTTGAGAGGAACATGAGGGTGAATCTGAGGGCGTCTGTGCCATATTTTTCAATCACATCAAGTGGGTCAATTGCGTTTTTGAGGGACTTACTCATCTTGCGTCCCTGCTCATCGCGAATAAGTCCTGTGAGGTAGGTGTGTGTAAAGGGGATATCACCCATGAATTCAAGCGAGGAGAAAATCATGCGAGCTACCCAGAAGAATATGATGTCATGGGCTGTTATCAAAACTGAGCCTGGATGATAGTACTCAAGATCAGCTGTTTTTTCTGGCCAACCGAGTGTGGCAAATGGCCAAAGGGCTGATGAGAACCAGGTATCAAGAGAGTCTTCGTCTTGTCTGACGCTTCCTCCGCACTTTGGACACTCAGAAGGATTGCCTCTGTCTGCAAATATGTGGTTGCAGTCGTTGCAATAAAATATCGGGATTCGATGTCCCCACCAGCACTGCCTGGAGAGACACCAGTCCTGGATGTTGTTCATCCACTCGTAGTAGACCTTTGTCCACCTGGCTGGGATAAACTTGACCTTCTCGTCCTCAACAACCTTGATGGCAGGTGCAGCAAGCTCTTTCATCTTCATGAACCACTGGTTCGAGAGGAGCGGTTCAACTCTTGTCTTGCACTTGTCGTGATGACCGACAGCGTGGAGGTGGTCTTCAACCTTCACAAGAAGCCCCTTCTCCTCAAGCTCAGCAACGATCTTCTTGCGAGCTGCCAACATGGTCATGCCCTTATATCTCTCTGGCACAGCAGTTAGTTTGCCATCTGGCCCCATGATAACAGGCATTGGCAGGTTGTGACGCTGTCCCACCCCAAAGTCGTTGGGGTCGTGAGCAGGCGTTATCTTGACCACACCTGTCCCAAACTCCATGTCTACATAGTCGTCAGCAACAATCGGGATTGGCTTATCGACAATCGGTAGAACGACCTTTTTGCCAACAAGGTTTTTGTATCTTTCGTCACCTGGATTGACTGCAACTGCGGTGTCGCCAAGCATTGTCTCAGGTCTTGTAGTAGCAATAACAACACCGTCAGATGGGTTGTCCTCAAATGGATATCTAACATGCCAGAGGTGACCACCAACATCCTCATGCTCAACCTCGACATCAGAGATGGCTGTCTGGCAGTTCGGACACCAGTTGATGACCTTGTTGCCCTTGTAGATGTAGCCCTTCTCGTAGTAGTGACAGAAAGCCTCTTTGACAGCTTTTTGGTAACCCTCGTCCATGGTGAAGGAGAATCTGTCCCAATCGCACGATATTCCAAGCTTTTTTAGCTGGCTTGTGATGATGTTGCCGTGTGTTTCCTTCCAATTCCAAACTTTTTTGACAAACTCGTCGCGACCGATGTCAAACCTGGACTTGCCCTCACGCTCATAGAGATCTCGCTCAACCACGATTTGTGTGGCAACTCCAGCGTGGTCAACTCCCGGCATCCACATCGCGTTTTTGCCTCTCATGCGATTGAAGCGAACGACCAAGTCCTGGAGACCATTGTTTAGGGCATGTCCTGTGTGCAAAATGCCTGTTACGTTTGGCAGCGGCATCATAACAACAAAGGGTTCGCGATTATCAGGTTCTGAGTGAAACCACCCACCGTCTAGCCAGAACTGGTAGATTCTGTCCTCGACGTTCTTTGGGTCATATGCTGCTGGCATCTTGCTGGCATCCATTTCCTTAATCCTCCGGTAGTGAGTGTGTTAACAGCCCATTTTGCCAAAGAATGGGGGAATAGTCAATTGATTTGAGCTAATACCCATTTGTTTGCCTTCCCGTTGGTTTCATAGTTGTTGTTATTGTTCAGAGTTTGTGGTCTATTGAGAGATATCGTTCCTTTTGAAACCAGATATTCCATTATCATAGACGACAACATATGAATCATCGAAGACATATATTTCCTCGTATGATGGTTTGTTTAAGATGAATTCAAGTGAAGCTTCAATGCTTAGGTTGTTTTTATTCACAGTGTCAACTGAAAACAAATTTGAGCCATCAATTCGTGTATTTGCGTTTCGAATCACTGATAAGTGTACTGGAGTGAGTTTATAGTAGTCCATATTTGTGGTTTTGGTTTCTGATATCTCTCCTGTTTTGCAATCAATAATATTGCCATCATAGACAATCACATCACCATATCTGGCAACCGGATACCAGTGGTTGTGTCCAATTTCGCCAATCTTCTCGTGATTCCAAACAATTTTGCCTGTTGCAAGCTCAACACACATGATACTGTCAAATAGGTTGCTGGAGAAGTTGGTGGAATTGTATTTATGTGAAGTGAATTTCTTATAGTCTCTCATATACATTAGATATTCGTACTCGCTGTCACGACCATCATACACATCAATGTATGTTGGCCAACCATCTCCCCCTTCGATGATTACCCACCAAGCAGCCTTTATCCCGCTCAAATCTTTATAGCCACCTTTCCAGGGGGGGACAGGAGCAATATCGAAAAACATATCATCCCACTCCCAGACAACACTGCCATCATCTTGATTCAGGTAACTCACCTTTTTGTAATAGCATTTGTCACCATCATCATTGGGAACTTCGATATCTGTTTTTGTTATCTCTACCTTTGAATTAATCAAATGGTCATCTAGTCCACTGAATCTATCATCTACTATTGTTTCAATTTCCTCTCCAGTTTTATCATCGAGAGTCACTCCATTTCCAAAACCATTCATGCCTTTTGTGTACATATTGACAGATTTGCCATAATCTATAGTTACCGAATATATATTTGTTCCTTCATCAAACCTCTTCTCCCAGATCATTTTGCAGGTAGATAAATCCAGACAAGCAATAAAGGTATCTTTCGACACATTTTCTTGGATGTTTCCTGAAGGATTATAGAGAACTTTGATAACATACATTTTATCCTTGATGATGAAGTTAGGGTGGGAGAATGTGTGAAACCCATCAATAATCTTGATGTCTCCTGTGTCAATGTCGACATAGCAATAATCGACATCTGTGTACACTGTGCCAAGTTCAGTGGCATAATCTCTGGTTCTTCTGACTGAAGGAATGCTTGAATAACCATCAATTCTAATACTTTCACCCAACTCAATAAACTCACCGTCAATCATCGTATAAAACCACGTTTGTCTTTTGAAATCCTTGCTCCACAGAATTTCTCCACCGATAAGGTCTATGCAAACGAGTTTGTGCAACGCTTCTTCTGGGGGATAACCATGCCACTCTACAATAATTGCTCTATCGTCAATCACAGTTTTTTTCAGAATATATGTATCCTTCTCTGTTTTGTATTCCCACACAAGCTCATCGGTTTGCGCAAATGGTTCATCTGTGAACTCAAGAACTAGAGGATTCTTAATAACATATCCATCCTCGCATTTGTCTATTGTGGCTTTGAAACTCTTAGTTCGGCCACTATGATAATCTATTTTCAAATTGAGATTCACAGTGCTTTTGCCAGCTATTGTCAGATTGTTCTCGATGAAGCTGATTTCAAATTCTTCAATATTTATCTCAGGTAGCACAAGCATTCTTTCTTCATCACACTTGTTTTCAACTTTTACCTTAAAAATCCCTTCGGTGCATTTTGAGAGCGGAAGTTGTAAAATTCTGGTGCTTGCTATGTAATCAAATGATACATCGGTCATATCGCCTAAGTCCCAGCTAAGAAAGAAATTATCACATTCTTTTTCTGTTTGCGCCAAATCCGCCTGATCACCCGATGGGTTGATATCTTTTGAGTCACTTTGGTTTGCATCATTTTGACTGTTTATATCTTCAACCGATGCACCCGCTTCTTGCCCATTGTCACTGCCGTTTTGAGATGAACCACCGCAAGCAACAAACATTACCACCAAAAACATACACAAAACAAACACCATTGCTCTTTTCATAACACTTCCTCCGTCATAATCTTTCCAGAAGTATAGTTTACTGAGTGAGATTTGGCAAACATTGACTCAAAGGTTATTAATCCAACAACCTACGGGATTGTTTGTCCACATTTGAGATAGGTTTGTCAATACACCTAAAACCACAACGCACTATATTCACTCCAAAACAATGCGCACCACTTTTTTAGAGTTGATTATTACCTCGGTCAACGCACATTTTACAACCTACTGGTAACTATATGACTACACATCCGAGGTCATATGATTCCATGTGAATTAACCACTCAGTCAGAGTTCATCCACTCTTCTAGTCAGAAGAATGAAGGGGGAGCTAGTACCCTAGTTTTGCAATCTGGTATCATTTATCAAACAATCTCGTTCCCATGAGGTGATACTTCACTACAGTAACGTTCTTCCCAAGCTTGATATTAACACAAACTACGCCTACAATCGCCCTAAACATCACAGCCTGGAGAGTGCCTATTTATGAAGAGAACAGTGTTGGTCTTGTTGGCAATCGTTTTATCATTCTCGGTATTTTTTACCCAGGACAATAGTGCATCAAATGCTCAAACCACCAAAAGTTTTAACTCCTTAGACGACAATCTGCACAGGATCGCAAAATCAGTCGACACAGATGGCAACGGTGTTTTTAACGACGATGGGGTAGAGATAAACCCCGGTGATGTGCTGTGTTATGAGATAGAGTTCGAGAAGCTGGACAACACCGACCCAGTGGTTCATGGGTTCGTTCAAGACACAGTTCCTAGCGGCACAAGCTTTTTCCCAGGCTCGACAACCCCTGGAGTGGAGTATTCTCTGGATGGTGCCATATGGAACCTTGGCGAACCACCCGTAGGAAGCCCTGCTGGCACAATACTTCGTTGGCAACCCACACCCTCTGGGTGGGTGGGGGCAGGTGATTCACCTTACATCGGCGCTATCCCAAGCCAGCCGATGGACATCAATGTCAGCAGAACAACAGATGGATCATTTACCAACGAGGACAGGTTCCTAGCGCTTGATTCAGCAGGCAACCCCCACATTGTGTGGAGAGAACGCCTCTCAACGGATGATGAGATTTTCTATGTAAGGTGGAATGGCGCAAACTGGGTGACAGCAGACGGCAGCGTCTACGACCCACTGACAGGGAACGCAAACATCAGCAACACACTGTTTGAGTCAAGGAGCCCGTCGCTTGCTCTCGACTCTAACGACAACCCCCATATCGCCTGGAGAGAGCTTGATCCCGCAATTACAGGCGGAGGATACGATATTACCTACATCTGGCACGATGGCACAGATTGGCTCTGCGCTGATGGTTCTGTTTACAACCCAACGACAGCCAACTCAAATGTCACAGACAACGGTGGCATGTCACAACACCCCTCCCTTGTGCTGGACTCAAACAATCTCCCATGCATTGCGTGGTATGATGATGACAGCGCCACGGTCAACGGTTCGGAATATGACGTCTTTTTTGTAAGACACAATGGCACAGAGTGGGTAAACTCAGACGGTTCATCATATGCATCGAATCATGCCGCATCCAATGTTAGCAACAACCCAGGCATATCAGCCATGGCAAGATTGGCACTCGATCCAACGGACAACCCTCACATCACCTGGCACGACACAACGGCAGCTATTACAGGTGGAGATTTTGATGTACTCTACACTCGGTGGAACGGAAGCTCATGGGTATGCGCGAACGGAACAACCTACTCCCAGACAGCAACTGCCGCCAATGTCAGCAACAACAGCGGCACATCCAACAAACATCCTGCCATCGAGGTTGACGGCAACGGCAATCCGCACATCGCCTGGTTTGACAACGAACCAGCTGCAGTTGGTGGTGCACATGATATTTTCTATGTGAGGTGGGACGGTGGCAATTGGCTAGCAGCTGACGGAAGCCTCTACTCCAGCAATCACTCCCTTGCCAATGTGAGCAGAAACACAGGAGACTCATACAGGCCGTCACTGGCGCTTGATACACTCGGAAACCCGAATCTTTGCTGGTATGACGACACAAGCTCGATTGTGGTCGGTGGAAGCTGGGATATTCTCTATGTCAAATGGGATGGATTACAGTGGGTGAATGCTGATGATGAACCATATTCCCCGACAAGCGATGTCTCGAACGTGAGTCGCGACAATGGGAGCTCCCTACTCCCCTGCCTGACACTGGATTCGTTTGACAACCCACATCTGTTGTGGGAGAGAAGCGCAACCGGCAACTTCGAAGTCAACTATGTTCACCACTATCCAAGAATCAAAACCTACAGATTCTGCGTGAGAGTAGACAACCCATTCGATTGTGACAATGATCCAATTGAGAACAGAGCATCGTTTGAGCAATCCATCACCGGGACTGAGATTTTGTATTCCAACGCTGTTTCAAATCCAGTGAGTGGTTGTGATGATGTTGTTGTGGAGAAATACCCCCATCTAACCATCAAGAAAACCGCTTCAAGCTCAGTGATTTTTGACGATGAGTTTGTCACATTCAAGATAAAAATCTCTAACAATGGAGATGCTGAGGCGACAAATGTGACCATCACCGACAGCTTCCCAAGAGAGCTAAATTTCGTAACAGCAAGACCATCAGGGACGATTGGCAAGAGCAGATGGATTTACTCTGTTGGCACACTCGGCGCAGGACAGTCGAGGATGTTTGAACTTAAATTCAAGCTCAGCTCTGATATCACCCTCGGCGAGAAACCACTGATTATTGAGAATAGAGCACACGTATCTTGTGGGGAGCTTGAGACCATCATGGATGTGGCTGTGATCTCGGTGAGAAAAAGGATCGCAGAGAAACCGCTTGCCATTGAGGTGAAGTGGGTGGGCATAGACATAAGAACTTCTGAGGGTAAGGCCGGTGAACCGATAACACTCAAAATCAAAACAGATGGGGGCATGTCCCCTTATGAAGTTGAGGTTGACTGGGGTGACGATGCTATTTCCGAGCTTTCTGAGGTTACTGGTGAAAATTGGGAAAGTACAGAGCATACCTACAACGAACCAGGCAAGTACACGGTTGTTGTGACAGCCACTGATCAGGTCGGCAGAACCGCAAGAGTGGAGAGAACACTCACAATAAAATAAGTTCATTGCACAATAAAAATTCCACCGAACCCAGGCTCTCAAACCGACGCAACCAGCTTGATTTGGGCAGTTGATATGGGGGCATGAGATAGGGAAAAGGCAAGGGAAACACGGCGAATTTATATCTTTAATTATCCTACCTCGATATGGACTTGCCAAAATAATTAACGCAACTATTATCACGCGTGTCAAATAATATATGGAGGTGTATTTATGCATATACCCGATGGGTTTCTTTCGCTGCCGACTAGCGTCACTCTGATTGGCGTGTCTGGCGCCTCCTTGTGGTTTTCGATATGGAAAGCCACAAGAGAGCTTGTTGAGAAGCAGGTTCCACTGCTCGCCGTGACGGCTGCCTTTATTTTTGCAGCTCAGATGCTCAATTTCCCTGTCGCAATCGGTACATCGGGACACTTTCTGGGTGCCATGTTGGCGGTCATCCTCCTTGGTCCCTACGCATCATTCATCGTCATAACAATAGTTTTGGTTCTTCAAGCGCTCATATTCAAAGACGGCGGACTCCTGGCAATGGGTGCCAACATCTTCAACATGGCATTCATTGGCGGCATCGTCTCTTCATGGATTTTCATGGGTTTGAAGAAAATTCTGCCCAAGAATAAGGGTGTCTTTATCGCGCTTGTTGGTGTTGTTTCCTGGCTTTCTGTTGTGCTGGCATCATTCGCTTGCTCAACCGAGCTTGCAATCTCTGGAACATTCCAGTTTGTTCCAGTGACTTGGTCGATGTTTACAGTCCATGCAATCATCGGACTCGGAGAAGCAATAATAACGGCTGCGGTCGTGTCACTGGTGCTTAGTGTTCGACCCGATCTAGTTGCTCTATGGGATGGTGGCAAATGAAGAACAAAAACTTCTGGTTTTTTACAGCGGGATTGATTCTCGCTATCGTTTTGGCTGTTTTCATCTCACCTTTTGCCTCTCCTCACCCAGATGGTCTTGAGAGAGTTGCCGAGGACAAAGGTTTCATCGATATGGCACAAGAAACGTGGGAAAGCGCTCCGCTTCCTGACTATACTGTACCCGGAATTGAAAATGAAGGCGTTTCCACTGCCACAGCAGGCGCAATCGGCACGCTATCTGTTTTTGGTGTCGGATTACTTGTAGCTTTTGTGCTTAAGAAAAGAAACGATTGAAGCACGATTTTTTCGATTCACACTGCCACCACAACAGCATACTCAACGGACTAGATCCCAGAGTAAAACTGATTGTCACGCTGTTTTTTGTGGTGGCAGTCACCATCTTGCCCCCTAACGCCTACCTCGCCCACCTGGCATATCTTGTGACAGCGTTTGTGTTTATGATTGCAAGCAGAGTTCATTTTAGTCACTATTTGCAGTCACTTCTGGTTATAACTCCGCTGATTGGAGCACTCGCCTTGGCTGTGCCTTTTATGAGTCCAGCCCCTGGAGGAGGACTGGGTTTGGGCAGTGATTTGAGCATTAACTCCTACAAACTGGTGATGCTCTTCTCTCTGGTTTCAAAAACTGTGCTCACCTATTTATTTGCACTTGTGCTGCTTTTTTCCACAAGTTTTGTCAGATTGATGGTTGCGCTGGAGGGGCTGAAAGTGGCACCACTCTTTGTCGCAATCGCCAATTTCGCCTATCGATACCAGTTCATCATAGTTGACGAAACCGAAAGACTCGTAAGATCAAGAAATTCCAGACTCTGGAGACCACGCTTCATTACACAGGCAAAAACCATTGGCTACATGATTGGTACATTATTTCTAAGATCATATGAGCGTTCGGAGCGTGTATACATGGCTATGAGTTCACGTGGTTTCAACGGGAAATTCATAACTCATGAAGAGATGAGACTCAAACCTGTCGATCTGATTTATTCGTCAGTTTCAATGGGAAGTATCGCATTGATCTGGGTTTTGCTTGTATGAAGATACTGGAAATTAAGAATCTCAACTACTCGTATCCAGATGGCACAAAAGCCCTCGACAACATCAATTTCTCAATGGATATGGGACAAAAGGTCGCAATCCTGGGGGCAAATGGCGCTGGTAAATCCACGCTCATGTTGCACCTCAACGGAATCCTGGATGGCAAGGGGAAAATAGCTGTTTGCGGGATAGGGCTTCAAAAAAGCACCTTAAGGCAAATCAGGCAAAAGGTTGGACTGGTTTTTCAAAATCCAGATGACCAACTCTTCTGTCCAACGGTTTTCAGTGATGTCGCATTTGGTCCACAGAACATGGGATTATCTAAAGTTGAGGTTGAAAGCAAGGTCACAAAAGCTCTTGCTCAAGTTGGGTTGGCTGGATTTGAAAAAAGGAGTCCTTTTCATCTATCTATTGGAGAGAAAAAAAGAGTGGCTCTCGCAACGATTCTTTCAATGGATTCAGAGTTGATAGCTCTGGATGAACCGACAACCAACCTTGACCCAAGGGGTCGACGAGAAATCACCGAGTTACTCTCAAAACTTGATAAATCCATGATTGTTATCACACATGACTTTGACTTGGCTAGAAAGCTTTGTAGTCACTGTGTATTGATGGCAAGGGGTTCGATTGTCGCAAACGGTCAAACCGACAAAATCCTCGCTGACGAAGCGCTTCTCTATAGGCATGGATTGATCTGATCTAGGCAGTTCTTTCCCAAAAAAAGATAGACATCAAACACCTTACTCTATAAAAAACTATCTGAGATTGCCCTCCACTGCTCATCTGTCACAGGAAAATTTGTTCCCTGAGGGCTTCTGATAACAGAAAGTTTGTCCATGCCATCTAAGGTTAGTATCTTCTCCTTCAAAATGGGCTTGTTTATCATGTTGTTGATTACCGCTAGGTCAACATAATCAACAGTTTCATCCCTTTTCAACTCGATGTTATATTCATCATCCGCATCATCAATCGCTTCACCCTTCATGAGGTCAGATTCAATCCTTGCGATTGCGTATATTCCAGCCTCTTTGCCACTCACCCAAATAAGCACGAGGTGTCCCTTTTTCACCTCTTTTTTGTGTTGGTTTACCCTCCACCCACCTAAAGCTCCATCTGATAGTGCCTTTACGATGTCATACTTGTCTGGGTTTGCCTGGAAAATCCAAACTGATTTTTCATCAGCTTGTGTTTGATTATCGTCAATTTTTGGATTTTTTTGTGATACATTTTTGTAGCCTGGATTATCATCAATGAAGGTGTAATTATATTTCCTGGCAACTTCAGACAACCTTGCAATACCGAGTTCTTTACATTCAATATTAAATCTCTCCAGATGAGCTCTTTTTTCTGCTGGGATGATGTTTGCGCAAAGGACGAGTTCGACAACATCACTTGGATACTTATCCTTGAGTAATCCATAATAATCTACAAGTTGACCAGTGGCATCTCTGCTTGGAATCCCTCGTTTCACCTCAACAATCACTTTTCTCTTGTGCCTGTCTTCAAAAAGTATGTCAAATCTTTTACCATCAAGGGAATATTGCTGGTCAATCAGTTTGAATCCCTCTCCTTTGAAAAACTCATCCGGGTATTTTGCAATCAGGTTCTCGATGTCTTTTTCTAGCATAACCCCTCCCCAACTTGTGAGATTTTATTCTACATTGCTCTTTCTACTTTATAGCTCAATCTTATCTATGTTCGATAAACTTAATTCTGGTTTCACGTTCAAGTGCCTTCTGATCAATCACCTCAATATCCTTAGCTTCCGAAAATTGAATATATAGATAATCTACGAGTTCCTTCCAATATTCTTTGTCATAATAGCCGCGCTTAATATCAAACTGATCTATCCAAGATTGAATTCTAATGGCTAATTCATCTTCAGTCATATTTGTAGAAATAATGTCGTGGGAATCTATACGCCAGGCATATTGTTGAGCCATAAATTCATTTTCATCTCGACCTTTGTAATAATATCTGTAAAGATTATCAATAATAACGGGTTCATCAATCATATACTTTCGAGTACCATCTTCGTAAGTGACGTTTTCTAGCGAATCAACTAGATACCGAGTCCACAAATCACTATTAGCAAAATAGTTGTTGGCTTTATCACCATGCATTGTATTGAAACTGGTCTTTGCAGCATAAATGTCTTCTGCTAACATATCCACACCAAATGAATACTCGATGTCCAATATGGCACACCCGCCATACCTTGTAGAGAGTCCCCGTGCGGTAGAAAGCGACTCATCATCGTATTCACCTCTTCCACATCCCAAACTTAATATAAGTAAAGCAACAACAAAAGTACTCATAACTTTTTTCACGAGACATCCTCCATCAGAAATACCCACAGAAATATACGAAGCTGCTTAACACCAACATCACGACGAGATAGTAGCAAGTTATTACATTTTTTCAATACGTTATTCAAATTTTTACACGAAGTTCATTCACTTTATATACTGTGTATCAAATTCATCGAACACGAGTAAACCTTCTAATATGATTTTCTAGGTTCGCCTATCTTAAATACTGATAATGAGCTGGTCTATACGTCCAAAACTGCAACACGTCGTGCTTATTCCGCAGTGGATATGCTGTTTCAGGGTAGTTGGTGGTCTCTGGGATATCCACAACATTTGGTAGATTGCCACCACTCACTCTTGCAAGGCAAGCGACATAGAGGAGCTGCCCTGCTGAGATCGTGGTGTCTCCCACCTCGAAACTCGCTGGGACAGACTCCCGATTCTTAATATCAGATTTCACGCTTGCAAGAAGGTCACGACAAGCAGCGCTTGAGAGTCTGCAAGCACTCACATCATCAAAAAATTCTGTTGGCCCCAACATCGAAACGGGCTCAAAACCAGAATCAAAAAATGTTCCCTGGAGCAGCTCAGTCAGAGTGAGTTCACAACCATCAGTACCGTAGCGGTTTTTCAACCCATCATCCAAGTTCGACACCATTTCGAAAGCTGCAGCATCAACCCAACTTGACTCTATCTCCCCCCTGTGGTTTGCCATTTGGTACATCTGTTCAATCGAGGAGGGAGTGGAACCCAAATCATCTACCAGCCACCCTATGAGCTCATCATACATCTCCCAAGTTTTCTCAATCTGGGACTCGCTCTTGTAGCGGAACATGTCCCAATCATGAACCACAAATGTTAAAAATCTCGGCTCGAAGTAATCAAGCTTCCGAATTTCATTCAGGAGCTGCGCCTTCAAGTCAAACTGTCCCTTTGTCCAAGGCAGAAACTCATCGTTTGGGTGGATGAAGATATCATCGGGGCGACCAAGCACATTCATCATAAACACGCGATTGCTTGACGCTCCAGAGTTGTCTCCCAATCCAACAGTCACCTTGAATCCCAAATCTGAGTCAGCTTTGAGGACTGCGCCATGGACAGTCCTCCCGCAAGACATCACCTCTGTTTCCGCCTCATCCATAATCTGCTTTGCCCCACCATACTCATCGAGAATTTCCGCTGTCACAGGGTTGATTGCGTGAGTCTCATAATCCACCGCCAAATTGTAGTCCCTAACCCAGTTCTTGCCCCCCATCCTTGCAACAAGCGACGGATTGGGTGGCCTGTTTGCCCCATGTGAGTGGATGCTGACAAACTCATTCGATTTGGCAAAATCAAGATAATTCGGGTCAATCTGCTTTGTCTGCTGCCAGGAGAGCCAGGTGAAGTAGTGCTGGGTTGGCAGATCGTACTTTTGGCAAATCTGCGTCTGACGTCTGAGATTTGAGGCAGCCTGTACCGCCTCAACCTCGTCTTCAAAATAATTGGAGTTGACCACCACAATCACAAAAGGGAGGGCCGACAACCCCCTTTCTTGTGTGTCCTCATACAGCTTGCCAGCCTCAGATATGGTTGCAAACTCGATAAGTCCAGAGTCGATTGCTGGCCCTAAAACATCTATGAAATACTGCCTGTATCTGTCAAGCTTTGTATCACCATCTCTTATAAAATCCGAAAGGTGCATCACAAAATTGGCGCAGTTGACCTTGCCAAGTTCGAGGTACGGGAGGCTATTGTTTATCATATCCGTCAACCTGTCAAACTCCTCAGGTTCTGCCTTCCACGAGATTGAGGCTGGCTTCTCTGCCGAATCCCACATCCCCTCTGGCAGGTACAAAACTGCCCCCTCTGGGTCGTTTGTCGCAAAATCGTCCTCGGATGGTCTGAATGGGGTGAGTGACTGACACTCCTCGTATCCAGTTTGAGTGGTGGGATTCTTGTAGTTATCGATGTACTTAAATCCAACCTCGCCGGCAACCTGAGGAAGGTCGGGCCACATCCAACCACCGCAGAGCGTGAGGTTTGTTACCCCAAGAGCATCGATTTTACCCTTCAGGTTTTGGAGTGCTTCCTTTCTCTCTGCTTTTGGCGCTTGGTTTGGGATATAAACATTTTCATGGAAGTGGGTGCAAATCTCGTGACCAGACTGTTCAAGCTGGGTAAGTGGATTTTCACCAAGTTTTGCGATGCTTGAGATGAAGGGCTCTTGCACTTGTAGTGTGAGTTTCGCCCCAAACTCCCCGAGTAGGTCTGTAAAATCCTTCATGTCCTGAACCTGACCATCAAAATAATCCTTGTTTGAATAATCCTTGAACGGTTCGACGTGGCAGACAATCGAGAGATGGAGCTTTGTACCAGGCTCAGCCAGAGTTGTATCGATAATTTTCTCAAAAATCCCGGAATTTGCTTCCCCACCACCTCCATCGTCAATTTCTACACCATCAAACCATGTTGTGTTTTGCTTGCAAAACAGGTGAATCTCAATTGAGTCTGTTCTTGCATCAAGTGCCACATCAACTGACAGCCTCTCCCAACTCGTTGTTTTTCTGATATGAGATGATTTCGCAAAAGGAATATCAAAGAGCGGCTTTTCGCCTTGGAGCTGGACAACCTCCAGCCAACTTTCACCATCTGTTTTTGACCATGCAGAAATATTTATATCACCGCCAGAGCAATCAACTCTTTGCGTGAGTCCAGTAATGCCGGTTCCTTTTGCTAGCACCCTGGCGGATTTTGTGCCATCTTTTGAATTGGCGCTATCAATCTCAACCTCGGCTGGCGTTTTGCCGCCCGTGGCAAGAGAATCCCACCCAGAGAGTCCTCCCTCAAAACTCCCGTTCACCAAACTCGGTCGCGAGTTGGCATCGACTTTATCTGCGATCTTAGCATTAAAACCAACAAAAACCGATAAAAATACGATAAGCAGGTAAACTATCCATTTTCTCATTCTAAAGACCTCCTGCGGTATCTGTGACTTCGTTTCTCCCTACTACGCTCATACCGCGTGTTTTGTCATATAAACAAAATACCGCAAAATGTTAAAATATGTAATCTTAATATTAACTTTATAAAATTGATTTACTTAATTATTACCAATAAAATACACCGCATGAACTTAACAGAAGAGCAAAAAACTCAAAGGAGACTGGAACTACTCGAGTTGGGTTATGTCTGTCCGTTCATGGTTGAATGCCCATTTCTGGCATCCCTGGCGCTGCCATCTATCGCCGAAACACTCAAAGTCATATATTGCAAGAACATGTACAAAAAATGCGCCAGATTCCACATGAAATCTGATGGGCAGAAGCCACCTTTGAATATGTGGCCAAACGGACATATTAGAGTGAGGTCAAAAGCAGACTGAGGACACGCCTCCTTGAGAGACTCGGGTCGTTCGAGTTGGGACTAATACTTCACCACTTTCCGTGCAAGTATGCCAGGGGTTTGTTGGGTGGTGGCGTCTCTGTTGTGGTGCATCTCAGGGATTCAGTTGGAGGAATTCTATGAATTACTGGTTAATGTCCATGAAGTGGGGTACTAATGGTAAGTACTTTAATGAAGAAATGAAAAAGGCAGGGATTATTGCGGTTGGCCAATATGAAGAAAATGAAGAAAGTTTGACTAATTGCAATACTACCAATGAGATAAAACAAGTTATTAAAAATCAAACTGGTCAGAAATGCTATAGCAAGTTCCTATTGGAAATGCAAATTGGGGACATTGTTTATATCAGGGGAAATAACAAAAACTCAAAAATGGGTGCAAACATATTTGGTAGATGTAAAATAACAAGTAATTACATCTATGATAAAAAGAGGTTTTCCGAAGCTACGGGTTATTCTGTTGATTACTCCTTTTATCACATCAGGGAGGTTGAATGGGATAGGGACTTCGAAGCAACACCAAACAAAAAAGATGATCTACAACTTGGTTTAAGTACAATAATTAAAATTGATACCGAAGATGTAAAGAGGTACGAAAGAAAATATAATCTAGGCTCATTTGGAGAACTTGCAGAAAACATTCCTCAAAACATTACACTCGAAAATAAAAAGGATGATGATGTAATCATTGAAGGCGCAATCAAATACGGCGCATATACAACTTATGAAAGAAGCAAGATACTTAGAGAAAAAGCTATTGCAATTCACGGATTAACATGCCAAGTGTGTGGATTCAACTTTGAAAAGAAGTATGGAGAAATTGGTGCCAACTACATTGAGGTCCACCATATAGAACCAATTTCAAAAGTCGGGGAACGGATAACAGACCCAGAAGGTGATATGGTAGTTGTGTGCTCGAACTGTCATCGGATGATTCATAGGCACAAAGTTGACTCCTACTCAGTAAAGGAAATAAAGAAAATGATTGATGACAATAAATATAGAAACAGCTAAATATTGCCATCCTTAAGAAAATAAATATTATTTTGGTAGTTTATCGTAAAAGGAGACTACAATGAAACCTTTGTTCCATCTCAATGGTGAATCCAGGAGAGAGTATGATTTATTCCCACATCAAAAGGACGCGATAGAAAAGCTCACAGCTTATTACAAAGAGAAGGATTATAAGGAAGAGCTTGGTTGGAAGCCACACCTACTTGTCATGCCCACAGGGTCAGGGAAAACTTTTACCGCTAATTCATTGGTTATACCTTATATGCTAGAAAAAGGTCACAAAATCCTATGGCTCTCGCACAGGACAATGCTTCTTGATCAGGCTGCAAATTGTATGAAAAATGATTTTTATAGGAGTTCTGACGGTGAAGACACCCCAAAAAGATCTGCCCGAATAATATCTGGAACACATAAACATCTATCAACAGCTTCATTTGCCACTGATGATGTTATTATATCAAGCATTCAAAGTTTGTATTCTCAAATAAACAGATTGCCATTTGTCCTAAAAGGAGTAAACAAATCAAAACTCGTAGTGGTCATCGATGAGGCGCATCATACCCCATCGAATTCATATATAACTGTTTTGAATACCATAAAGGAGCACGTTCCTGGTTTCAAACTTCTAGGTCTCACTGCAACACCAACTCGACTTACTGAGTCTGAGAGAAAAAGACTATATGACATTTTTGATTACAAACAATATCAACCAACAACGCTGAAAAAACTAGTTACGCAGGGCTTTTTATCTACACCCAAACCTGAAATTGTAAAAACAGAAATCGAATTTGAGGGTGATATGACATATCAAGATCACAAGCACATGCACAGATTCAATGAGCTCTCAGAAAGAATGAAGAATAAAATTGCTGACTCAAAGGAAAGGAACTACAAAATAATTGACACATACTTTGATAGAAGAGAAAAGTATGGAAAAACAATCATTTTTGCGATAAATCAAGTACATTGTCAAACACTGGCTAAGGCCCTAAATCAAGAGGCCAAAAAGAGGGGAGTTAAGGGTTTCCGAGCAGATTATATTATTTCATCTGATCCTGCCAGAACGGAGCAAGTGGTTGAAGATTACCGTAATGACAAAATTGATGTTCTAGTAAACGTCCAGATACTCACTGAAGGTGTCGACATCCCAGATACAAAGACTGTTTTTCTTACAAGACCAACAAATTCTGAGACAATGCTAACCCAGATGGTCGGAAGAGCACTCAGAGGAGCTAAGGTTGGTGGTACAGAGGAAGCATACATTGTCGATTTTGAAGATCAGTGGAAAAAATTAAGGTGGGGCAAGTTTGATAATGAAATAATTGGCGATACTTCAGATTTGACAACAACTGACTCTCAAAAAAAAGTTGAAAGAATAACCATCCCTTGGTGGTTAATTAATGCTTATTATGAAGCTCTCAATATGGATCCATTTGGATTAAAAAGGAGTATACTCGATTGTCGACCTATTGGGTGGTACTCAATTGGTCATGTTGCTGACAGCGAAAGTTCGAGGTTGATTGTTTGGGAAAACCAGTTGGATGGTTTCAGGCAGATTGAAGCGAACCTAAATCAGTTGATTGGCCGAGGCGCATCAGCACAATTTATATTGGATACTTTCTTCTTCGATATCAATGATCCCAGACCAAGTCTGGAAGACTTGGATGAATTACTGAAAGTAATTAATACACAAAAGAAATTGCCACCATGGTTTACATTTGATGAAAGAGATCAGTTTGACCCACACAAAATAGCCAGACAAATTTTTGAAGATGACATGGGACCAAAGGCATCATATGAATTCCTTCAAAGAATATATTGCAATGACAATTCGATTGCTCAGCAATTGTTTACTGAATTTGATGAATTTCGTAAGAACATCGAAGACATAATTTGTATCATAAACAATAAGGGTAGTGAAAAGGAAACTCTCGATGAGGCGGAAGCTAAACCACTCATAGTGGGTCTGCTATCAAAAGAAGAAAGAAAGAATTTTATTTTTGATAAGTATGTGTCCAGAGAACCCTATCCAGCAGGTACGCTCAATGAGATACTTGACGAAGTCACTGAAATGATGTTTAAAGGAGAATCCACAAAACCAAATAATATCACATGGACTCAATCACCTCTAGTCAATGCCTGGGGTTGGTATAGGGAATCCAGCAGAACAATTGCTGTTAACAAACTTCTCAACGACAACAGTTTGCCAAAAGAACTCGTCAAGTTTATCGTGTACCATGAACTACTTCATTGTCAGGGGTATATGCAGCACAATAACCAGTTCAGAATCGAGGAACACAAGTATCCAAACTGGCAAGAAATCGAGCACAAACTCGCTAAACTCACCGAAGAATACAGACTGGACATCCCCATAAAATGATAGACTCAAGGACCAATCATCACCATCTCAAAACAGAATCACTAAACACAAATACACCGATCAATTTACGCCTAGTTTTGGGTCTGTGGTTATTTGTCGCAGGTGTATTTTAGCAGGCCTGGTGCATCTCTATAAAAGTATCCTTCTTCAATCATATAGTAGCAGTGGTTTTTCTCATCATACAAAACACCACCACCTTGAGGTATAATGGTGCCAATCAACTTATGCCAGACGTGATTAGCCAGGTCTATTGCTCCATTTTGCACACTTCGAGATATTAATATTCCTCCACTACCCAACAATACCTGACCATCCTTATAACCTATAATTAGTCCAAGATGTCCACCACTTCCTTCATAAGAACGAGCTGATGTGACATCTTGCATGGTTTTGATATCAAGACAGAAATGACCATACTCCCACCTTCTGTTGACTCCGACATTTGACACAAACAGATAATCATCGGTCATAAGAGAATTTGGCCTCAAATTTGTTGGTCCATCATACCAAACATCCTTGCCAGTATTCAAGTCAATCAAGTGGTCCCCTTCTCCGTCCTTTGTGTAGGTGTGGAGAAACATGTAATCTTCATTATTGTTTAATGGTACAACAGTCTTGCGTTCAAATCTATCTGTGTAGATAATGCCACCAAGTTTATTTGCCCAAAGCACTTCTCCATTGATATCATAGACAGTCAAACCGGTAGAGTTCTCTTGTACAAACAATGTAAGCAGTTTGTCGCTAGTGACTGCAAATGGAAAGCTATCGCCTGTTTCAATAGTTCTGGTCAACTCACCTGATTCAATATTAATCAGGTCAGAACCGTCAACCTTCCCCAAAAGAAGATACTCATCTCCCCACACATGAATAGCGTTGAATGAGTCTGTCGCTTCATTGTAGATTTGTTTGATGGGTTCACCAACATCATATGTCCAAGCGATTTGCCCCGTTCTCGGGTTGAACTTGTTTATTGTTATTGTTTTATCTTCATTTTCATGGCCATAGATAATAAAATCTTCATAGATAACAGCATAATAGTATTTGTTTAGGGTTTCTAATTCACCAAGTAGCTTTCCTGAGTTTGTATCATAATATTCAGCTCTGATATTCTTGCCGAATCCAGCAGGCAACACAACAACTATGACATCATTGGTTGTAAGTGACATTGAATAAACGTGGGTATAACCGTGCATCATCTCCCAATCTGCTCTCCACACAAGCTTTGTTGGCTCTGGAAAGCCTGGAATACAGTCACCCTCGACACTTGCCCAGAGGGTGTCGAATTTGGCTGTGTACTGCTTTGCCAGATTGCTGCTTGAATACTTGATGATGTTTGGGTCAACTTGGTTTTCCGGAGAGCCAAAAATGGAGCTGTTACCCACGAAAATGGTACTGTCATTGATTATCACATACTCACTCTCTGGCAACTCCTGCTCACAAGCCCACTTGATTTGCAGGTTGGGGTTTGTGTTTTCTTTGAAAAGGCTTCTATTCTCGGCCGAGGAGCTCAGGATAAGACGTGCTTTGTTACCCCTTGAGACAAGGGATTTTATAGATTCGGCGATGCTCTCATCTACTTCATTTCTAACTAGCAGTCTTAGACTGATTTTTGCTTCGCCAATCGCTTCAATCAACTCCTGGGTTACCGCTTCAGAATCAAGCAGTTTTGGCTCGTTTGGCTCAATTGTGACAGTCTTCGTCTCTCCATCCCAGCTTGTGACTGCACCGAAGGCATCAGCAATGAATCTGATTGGCACCATGGTTCTGCCGTTATGGATTATTGGCTCAGTGTCAAGCTCAACTTCAACTCCATCAACGGTAGCTGTTTTGCTGCCGATTTGGAGTTCTATTATACCACCTGATGAGTCGCCAAAAACGAGCACAGGCACAGCAAAAATCATGATGAGTAACAACACCAAATAATTCCTGCCACTTCTCACATCACACCCCCATTCTTTTTTCAAATACAACATAATTATCTACAACCATATTTCACAAGCTCATATGTTGGACTGTCTGAATTGCTCTCTACGACAAAATAATATTCCTGTTTTCTTGCATCGTAGAGTACAGTTTCTGAGTTTACTGACATCTTGGCTTTTATGTCCTTTGCCCATAGATAATCAGCGTATCTTCCGTCGCTGTTTGGTGCTAGCAGACCATAGATAACCTCAAAACACACCATTTCATTTTCTGACCCGGCAAGCAGCATGCTATGATTTGGAACATCGTCAAAACCAATAATATACGGAAGCTTGTCTAACCACGATTGAGTCGTCTGATTAGATTTTAAATCGTAGCTTACAAAATGATAAGTTTGAGGATTTGTCCTCACAAGAATATTAGTATAGAAAACATATCGACTTGTAAGCTCAAGGTCGACAAGTTCTCCAGAAATTGTGTGAACATCAGGATAATCTCTACAATCAAAAAACGGACTCAGGATATTTATCTGAGTTTTCCCATCACTTACAGATGAAACTGCAACCTTGCCCTTGTGACAGTCTATCAAATACCTCTTTTCTCCATCTTTGAGTTGTTCATCACTTTTGACTTCAAATTCAAATTCAGAGTATCGAAAGCTGTCATCAAAATTGTATTCCAAACAACCTACAACAAGCTGATTATCCTTCTCTTGCAGCAGCATAAGCCCTTCTTTGCTTGATTTCTCACACCCAGTTACAGCATATGGGAGAAATCCTGGTTTTTCATATGAGCTTATAAAGTCGCCAGACTCTAAATCAATCATATCAAAACCATCTTCAGTTCCGACAACAACTCTATCCCCCCAGACGTGTACAGCTCTATTTTGATCAGTTGTCTTGCCCTTTTCATATTTAATGGGTTTATTGATGTTGTATTTCCACAACTTTTCCCCTGTCGCAGGATTTATCATTGTAAGGTCAACGCTACCATCGAGCTTACACGCACCGTAGATAACACTGTTGCCACAAGCAAAACCTTGATAATACCGATTCGCCGTCACAATCTTGCAACGTTTCTCGCCATTATCAGTGTCAATACACAGTGTCTTTATTGTGTCGCTTAAATCATTTGCGATTGCGACCACAAGCGTACCGCTGTCATCTGTTATTGACATGTCATAAACTTCTTTGATGAAATTATCCTTTGTTTCCCACAAGATATCAGTTGGAAGCAGAAATCCCTTAGCACAGATTGGTGGGAGTTCGTCCCAGATAAAGCCAAAACTGATGGATAAACTCTTGGCCAATGAAGCATTCTCTATCAATAACACATTTGACAATCTGGGGTTGTTCTCCCAGTAAGAAAACATGTTACTCCCGCCATAGAAAACATATTCATCATCGATTATTGCAAACTCATTATCGATTATCTCAGACTGACAACAAAGCTTTATCTCAAGGTTCTCCGATACTTTGATGCTCTCAAGAAATAGCTCTGTGTCGTGGTTAAACTCAACAAGCAATTGTACCTGTACACCATTTGCGGCTGCATCCTCAAGAGCATAACCCCACTGCATAAAACTTTTGGCTGCGAATTTGACACTCTTTTGAGCTTTCTTTAAAATCTCCAGGAAATCACGCTCAATAATGTTTGGACGCGCAATCTTTGGCTCGTTTGGCTCAATTGTTACTGTCCTCGTCTCTCCATCCCAGCTTGTGGCTGCACCGAAGGCATCGGCAATAAAGCGGAGTGGCACCATTGTCCTGCTGTTATGGACGATGGGTTCAGCGTCAAGTTCGACATTAACCCCACCAACGGTAGCTGTTTTGCTGCCGATTTGGAGTGTTATGACACCATCTGACGAGTCACCAAAAACAAAGACAGGCACAGCAAAAATCATGATGAGTAACAACACCAAATAATTCCTGCCACTTCTCACATCACACCCCCATTCTTACAAAAAACCCACAATCAAATAAATGCCTTTCTCGCACAAAACTCCACAAACACCGCAACCGACTACCTTCATTATTGCAACAAAGAGGCAAACAACAAAGGGCGACGAAAGTATGATTTGTAAAATATTTGTTTAAGCAGAGCATTTCTTTTTCAATATCGGTAAACCATAAAATTCCTTTTAAAATTGATATTGGCTCCTATCATATGAACTCATGCCACAAGGAAACGGCTTTAATCCATTCGTCCTAATAAAAAGAGCTGGACTTGGAATACCGGCCCTGAGGTCGAAAAAATTCAGACTCTACATCCTGGGGCAGGCGATATGGATTCCTGGGGCGTGGATGTTTATCAGCGCTCACAAGTGGCTTGCAAATCTTATCATTCAACAACCCCAAACGGTTTCTGGAAGCCCGATGCTCAGTTCAGCCGAAGCGCTCGGAATCCTCACCTTTTTTGCCTCTCTGCCCTACCTTGTGTTGTCTCCGTTCGCCACCTCAATTGCCGACTGCTACGACCGCAGGAAAATAGTCATGATTTTCCAATCAATAAGAGCCTTAACCCACCTTGTGATGGCACTGCTTATCGTCACAAACACAGTCTCTTTCGCAAACATCGTGATTCTGGCAACAATTGAGGGCGCAGCCACAGCGATGCAATTCCCCGCAAAACTCACGCTACTCATGGACTTGGTCGGTCCTGAGAAAATGGTTAGCGCTGCGGGATTTTCGTCAACCGTTATGAACATCGGAAGAATCGTTGGCACCATCGTTGCTGGATTGATTCTCAATTTCAATCCGGCTCTCGTGTTTGTCATTTCGTTCTCCCTGTCGCTTCCCTTTGTTTTCATCCTCTCTATTCTTCGCACCGACCAGGTTTGTGTGAAGCGAAGCGGAAGTATTCTGGGGCAGTATGGCGAAAGCGCAAAATATGTATTCAAGCAAGAAAAGCCTATGCTTGTCCTAGCGATAATCTCGACCGCTGCGATTCTAGGCTATGGAGTTCAGATGCTTATGCCGTACATCGCAAAAGACATTCTTCACCTGGATTCTATTGGGTACGGATTTGTAGAAGCATCTGTTGGCGCAGGAGCGTTCATCGGAGCAATCCTGCTCTCCTTCAAGGCTGGTTTTGGCAAACCTGTCAAGATTTTCTCACTAACTGCCGTTGCGCTTCCCATTGTAGGTCTATTGATAACGCTTGCCATCATCACAGGATGGTTGCCCATCATAATGCTCTGCTTCGCCATGTTCGGTTTCACAATAACTCACCAGAACAGTTTGGGTAGAAGCATCCTACCGGTACTCGTGCACAGACACTTTGCCGGCAGGATGATGGGGTTTTTCTCATTGTCTATGATGGGACTCAAACCAATCGGAAACCTGCTTGTCGGCTTCCTTGTATCCATCTTCACTCTGCCCACTGCCTTTATCGCACTCTACGGAACGCTTCTGGCAAGTGGCATATATCCTGCCACGAAACTGTTTATGTCCGCAAAGGAAAAGGATTTAGACTTCTAGGTTGGATATCCTAAGCTGATTTTATGACCACTCTAGCAATCAGTCGAGGAATCAAAGCCTATGACTGCCATCAACTCCCTTGTCCAACATTTTTGCGATATGGGCTCTCGTTGACATTGCAATCAGTACAAAGGTGCAGAACAACATGTATGGTATTATGAAGTGGGGTTGAAGTGTCGCGTTTGGGAGTCCCTTGACATTCATGAACACGAGTGCTGATGTCTGTGTGGCAAGCATTGGAGCCGCCAACATAATGTAGAAGAAAGGAATTCTCAGTACTCCCCTCCCAATACTCAGATGGAGCATTATCGCCAGAGGAACTATTAGGGCACATAGAATGGATATAACAGATGAAGTCAGAATGACAACGATTTCTAAATCGCCGGACATAATTTGGGGGATGAAGACACAAAACAGAGCAACACAGAGCAGTATTCCAAGTAAGAAAAGCCACCTCTTGACTCTAGCGCCAATTGGCACACCCAGATCGTTTATGAGTTTGGCTATTGCTAACACGACGATAACCATCGATGCAATGTAGAGAAACTGGACGTATGAGATTATGACTTCGGCACCTGAAAAAAGCGTGAGGACGTACATGCGGAGAAGAACACCAATCGAATAGGCAAACAGGGCTGTTGAAACCCAGACCCAGAATTTTCTCTCCATCAAATCTGGCGGCAGGATCTTAATGAGCCACACCGAATAAACAGCGGCGATGAACAGAGCTAAATCAGACGGCAGAGACACGATCGTGAACGTACTGCCATAGCCGTTGGTGCCGATGAATATAATAAACAGAATCTGTGCAATGAATAGCACGGACATGCATATGAAGGGAAGAATGATTGGCGTGTAGTTTATCCTCATTGTGAATTCTCTCTTTTTCAACCACACTCCATCCATACCAACATGGTGTGGCTTAATGAATTTGCGTTGATTATATAACCCCTTATACACAATACAACTATTCTGATGTAATAATATCATAATTATAAAATTTTTCATAAATTTATTCACATTGATTCACCGACTTGATAAAAAAGCAAAACAGTGAAGGTAAACTTAACTCAAGGGTATTTATCACCTATAATACCACACACAAACATCTACCATATAAGATGCATTAATGTTAAATCCAAATGTAGTTCGTGGTATACATCCACTCCCGTACTTCATAATCAACGCGAACCTGCACATGGGTTTCAACCACTCGGTTGGGATGAATTGCAGTTTCTCACTGTCGCCGTTTGTAGATTTGAGGGCTAGACTAGATTTAACAACTACTCAAAAAGATCGTCCTCCGTAATCCTTATCGCAGTACCACACATCTGCATGTACGAGTATGAGCTTGAATCAGCATAAAACTCCATTTTATAGCTCATACCAATTACGGCATTCGCCCCGAGCAAAAAGGCTCTCTTTTTCAGCTCCTGCACGCAAACGTAGAAAGCCTTGTCATAATCAGACAGATCATGACACATTCGACCGTAGATGCTGCTCCACCCATTCAGTGTAGAGGCTTTGACGCTGGCATCTGCTATCTCGGGTCTCGACTTCTCATAGCTTGAGAAGAGATTTGACATGGGATTGGCAAGCACGCTATTGTTTATGATGTTGAAATGAACTGGACCTATCACCTCATAGTTTTTTCTGATATCCGTCGTTGAGACCTTTATCTTATCCATCTCGCTTATGAGCTTTCTTTTTGCTTCGATTTTCTTTTCAAATTCGAGCTTTTCCTTCTCAATTCGCTCTTCTCTTTCTTCTCTTGAATCAAAAATTCCCATTGTTTTGATGCCTCCTTCGATTTTTCCACACAAAACCAAAACAATTCTATGTCCAAAACAGTCCAATTCAAAGGAATTGCAATCCATAAAACCAGGCGTAGTATGACCTTTGGAGTATTGGAACAAGACATGGTTTCAATAACAGGAGACAAGAGACATGCTCATCGTAAGAAACGATAGGGAGAGAAGCAGAAATACAATCTGGGCGTTTGTTCTGCTTTTTGCAGGTGTTTTAGTCGAGTCGGTCAATTCAGTTGCCAATCTGAGATCTATCCCACTCTATGTCGCAGCAGCTGTTCTTCTTGTTGCATCACTTGTCATAAGTGGTTTTATCATTCGCTATGACATAAGCAAAAAACACAGGAAGAAAAGAAGGTAAAACAAAAAACCAGAAATAATTACGCAAGATGCAGTAATAAACCCGCAAAACGGAGACGATTTCTTGACAACCTGACATAGTCGATTATTGAATCATGAAGTGTTGGCAAATAGAATCAGCACATGAGAAAAGTTAGCGTTTGGGGTTTTGCAAAAGTTGCCGCCTTGTGTCTTGTTGTGTTTTTTTCGTTCTGTGTTCCTCACCTGAAAAACAGCGCCTCGAGTTTTGACTTGCAGTGGCCTCAGGCTTATCCAGATAGTAGAGGCAATTGCAACGCCAATGTATTTATCCCGGAAGGCGCTCCCCAAGTTGCCTGGAGTCACACGCTCAGTGATACCACAGCGGCGGTTGTGACAGGTGATCAGATTTTCCTCGGTGTTGCAAAGCAGGCCGTTTGTTTCTCACTTGAGAGCGGCGAGAGAGAGTGGATTGTCCAGATGCCGGGCAAAGTACTTGCCCCACCAGCTGTTGTTGCTGGAAGAGCCATCTTCACCGACGACAATGGATCTGTTGTGTCAATCGATATCAAAACAGGAGAGCTCAAAAACCGCTTTAGTGTTGCCCACAGAATTGAGGCAGCTCCTGTGATTTTAGGGAGTGATGTGCTGGTTGCATCGACCTCAGGTTTCCTCTATCTTCTGACTCCAGACCTTCATGAGAAATTCTCTGCCGACCTTGACGCACCACTTTACACCTCTCCGATTGTCACAAACCAGGGACTCATGCAGCTCAATGGTCTTGGCAAACTGTTCACGCTCAACCCAAAGACGGGTGAGATACTTGATTCAAAACTGACACTTGCTCAGGATAGGGCGATTCAACCCAACCAGAACACTGGTTTTGTCAACCTCTGTTTCAACAACAAAGTCATGAGATACCAGGGCGAGACAGAGTTTGATATCAACCTGGCTGGAAACGCCACCTGCGCAACATCTATCACGAGCCAGAACCAGGAGATTGACGGGAGGCTGTTCGTTGGCACAACCAACAAGCTCTGCTGTTATGATGCGGATGAGCTTGTGTGGGCGGTTGATGTGAGTACTCCGGTAACAGCAATATCTACAACTGATGAGATTGTGTTCTTTGGCACAGAGGGCGGAGCATTGGGCGCACACAAAATCACAGACGGTGAGTTTCTCTGGGCGGATTCAACCTCCGGCAAGGTCAACCACCCGATAGTGCTGCTTGACAAAGGACTTGTTGTGTCGGGTGCCAACTCATTGAGCTTCAGGCAGCTTTGGAATATCACAATCGAACCCGACACTGTCGACCTTGGTCATGTTCCGACAGGTGAGGTTGCCAAGGGAACATTCACTGTTAAAAATCCCATCGACTCCCCTGGTGCAATCAAGATTTCAGCACGCTCTGAAAGCCCACTCGTTGCCGTTCATCCAATGGAGACAAGCATCGAGCCAGGCGCTGAGCAAACCTACGAGGTGACGCTTGAGAGCGAAGGGGACGAGGAGGGAAGGTACTACACCACAGTAACCCTCACGACACCAACCGCAATCTATCGGGTCACAATCTCCTACTATATTGTGCCACAGCCATTTATCGCAAACTTGCAAATAGGCAATGCCACAATGAAGATGCAGCGTGGAAGCGCGAGCTGGGATGTCACACTCGACCACCCACCATACATCAAAAACGACCGTACCATGGTGCCGCTTCGTGCAATCTCTGAGTCCTTTGGCCCAAAGGTCGACTATGACAAGTATGGCTGCACCGACAAGGCTTTGGTTGTCATCACGCTGGGGGACACCATCATCAACCACTGCATAGGAACAAACGTGCTTGACATCAGCGTTGCCGGCAGTCCTCCGGAGATTTTGACCTTTGACACCTCATCTGAAATCAAAAACGACAGGACCTTTGTTCCAATCAGATTCATCGCCGAAGCGTTTGACGCTGTGGTAGGGTGGATTCAGGAGAGTAAAACGGTGACGATAACGTATCAGCCATAATAAGAATTGAAATAATCATAAGAAGCCTTTATAGTTCGATATGGAGGAGAAATGAAAAAAATACTATCAGTTTTGATTGTGCTTGTTGTAGTTACTGGATTAGCATCTGTTCTAGTAAGCTGTGGTGGTGAGAGGAATTATTCTGAGCAGTCACTCCAGGCCGCAAAGTTATTCACATATGAGAAAATGACGGCTGAGGGTGGAATTGGTCTGAGGGATGAAAGAATCCAATCTGACGAATCCCTTGCTGAAGATATCACAAAATTTGCATCAGAATTTGATGCAGAAGTGGGCATTGAAGGTGTTCATCTACTTGAGGAAAATGCAGAGAAATGGTTTTACTTCCTAAAGGAAAAGTTAGAAGAGAGCAGATTTGTTGGTACAAAGTACCACGATGGTGATTTTAAATATGGCATTCTAGATGAAGAATTTTCAAGGACATTTGATAGGTTTTATAACAAGTTAGAAGACACTGATGGCGACAAAATATTTGATGTGATTGATTACGATGATGATGGTGACCATTGGACTGACAAGATGGATGACGATGATGATGGCGACGGTATTTATGATGAGTATGAAGAAGATGGAAATATTGCCGGTATAACTACCAACGTCACACATACGTCAAAAACCACTGATAAATACGATCCAACTGATAAGTACTATATAAAGTCAGGAAAACTGGCAAGTATTATTTGGAGTGGATATTCAGGAGTAGAAGTTCAACATGGTGAATATATAGGTGATATTCCTGAAGAAATACATAACTATGCAGTTCAATTTGATGGACTAAACGGACTCAGGCTTGGCGGGCATACTCTTGCTGAAAATATGGATGCGTGGTTCGACTTTCTAACTGAGAACCTTGAAAGAAGCTACTATGTCGATATCAATGAAGTGAAGAGGAAATACGAAATTACTGATCCTAAGCTTTTTAGAAAAGAGTTAGAGAAAATATATGAATACCCACTGCATTAAAGATTATTGGTTACTAAAGAACCTGATTTATGTGCTGGGATGAGTTCAGGAGAGCAAGACGGTGACGATAACGTATCAACCATAGTATACATGTGATAAATTTCTGGGATAGTTGCGTGTATATAATAATGGAGGTGTGGGGAAATTGGCAGATAAAGAAAAGATGACTTTAAGGGAGAGGGTCTATGTTGTTCTATCATTCCTCTTCACGTGTTCTCTCGTTGTTGCTCTTCTGGTGTTTGGTTTTAACAAGTTGTTTCCAGAGAGAATCATCGACGAAACAACAGGTTTGCCCGAACCAACCAAACAATTCAATCTTGAAGATGTGCTGGAGATGTCTGAAACAAGATTGTTCCTGCTGAAGGACGATGTCGGGGGTGCAGACAAAGTGGTACTTCGACATGTTGCAGACGGAATCAACAAGGGTATCGGAATTACTTACACCAGGGATTTATTCAACAGGAATACAGATGTTTGGAACTATGGAATACTCTCTATTCTTGACGATTTCTATTCCAGGAATTACCTGTTGGCATTCGATGAGTATGGAATCTCTGAGTTTGATTTCATGAAACACGCAACAATAGCATCTTTAGCCACAGCAAAAATTATTGAGACTGTCCAGGAAAAAATTGGTTCACTTGATATTGTCAAACAATACAATCTGAACAAACAACAGTTTATACTCGACTATGCCTTTTGGATTTCTTATCACCTGGATGAATACGGTTTAAATAACAAAGAGACGATTTTCGATTTGAAATGTGGCAACTGTGCTGTTGGTGAGAATGCCTCCCTTTCTGATATCATCCTTTCAACAGTCAAGATGGTTGAGTGGATTGACGAGTTGGCGGGAATAGATTTGAATGCAAGAGTAAATAAAAACCCATTCGATTCGAATTCTTATCGTGAACCCAGGTTTTTTGTGGGTTTTTCTGACAGTCAAATAAATGCGATAAAAAAGGATAATGCAGAGAAGTACATAAACAGCGAGAACAATTTGTTTCTTGCTGCAGACCTGATTGTTTTGTCAATTGAGGATGTTCTTGACTCCTTTGATGTGGAAGAAAATATATCGATAGGGGATTTATTCGTTGCTCAAACAAACACAGTTGATTATTTGAGATACTCTTGGAATAGCTATAGTGCCTCTCAATCAGATATAGTAGAAAAGTTATCTGTCATGATAACGGGTAGACAAAAGGATGAATTGAGTAAAGATTTACACAAATTAGGTTATACTGATTGGTACAATTACTACACAAGACCATCTGAATCGGAATAGCTATTGAAGGGGAGTAATCCATGATAAACACCGAATTCAAACTAATTAACCCCGGCAGTCGTTTTGCCTTGTTGGGTGTGCTGGTTCTGTTGCTTGGAATTTTTTGCGTCCACATGATCGTGATGCTTGGCTACGCCTACATTTATTATGAAGACCTCTACCGAGTTATCCTGATAATTGCTGCTGTCTCATCGTTTATAATCTCTTTTGCGCTGCTGTGGAAATCTCACCAACTGACTCAAGATTGGAAAGAGCAGACAGAACACATGATAAACAGGCTTATCAATGGGGATGGAGACACCACAAAGATGCCTGATACCGATGTTTTCAACTCAGGAGACTAACCACCCCTTACGCTATTTCACTAATTCGAGTATAAAACTAGATTTATCCCCCAACATCCCCTATAATGTACCCCCGTCATGAGGAAAGTTGTTTTATTCATTCTAGTTCTGTGTTTTCTTGCCTCGGGCAAGTTAGCCCTTGCCAATGAGCCAAACGACAACAAAGGTACAACATACACGTACACAGGCGGGGAATGGACTAGCAAGACCTCGTGGCAGCCGAACCTCCAAAATGATGGTGGGCCTGGCACTGACGACAATGTCTATATCCCAACTGAAGTGGAAGCTGTTGCCCCCGACACACTCGATATTGCTACCCTAACGGTAGAGGGCAAACTCACATTGGGGGTTGACCTGCGGGTAAACTCACTCACGGTCGAATCAGGCGGTGTGTTGATTGCATCCCCCTCAATTCAGTGCATGGGCAAACTCACAAACAAAGGCTCGATAAGCTCCCAAGCAAGTCTTGGCATAATCGCTCAAAATATTGACAACATCGGCAGCCTGACAGGATATGACAAGGTTAACATTGTTGTTATATTCAACATGAAAAATACAGGCATCCTGGCGGCAGGCAAGCTACTAATGCTCCGCTGTGGTGACCTTGTCAACGAGGGTAAACTCAGCACGACCAGCATTCCTGGCAATATCGCAGTCTTCTCCAACAAAGGTTTCCGTAATGATGGAGTAGTCAAAGCCTGCGACGGTTCAGCTGGCTCAGACGGTGGCAATGTCTGGGTTGCTGCTCAGACATTCTCAGGTGGTGGTTCAGTAACCCCTGGCAACGGCAGCGCTGGTGACCCCCCAGGCAAAGCTGGCAAAGCTGAAATTGGCGAGAGCTTTGACGAAGATTCGTGGAGTGCTGGCAATCCCAGCTCTCCTGTTGGCAACCCCCCGGCTGAGCTTACGGACTGGAATACTCAAACCACCAAAATCCCAGTTTTTGACGGCAGACAGCTTGGCACAGAATTCCTCACACTCTCACAGCCAGACGGCACCAAACCAATGCGGGGAAGGACTGGGTGGTCATACGTCTGCGCAAGCGGCTCAACCACAATCACAGCAACACTGACCTGGAACGGCGAAGGTAACGTTTTTGCCAGAGGCACAACGACTGATGGCACCCTATTAAACACATATGCCTTCCTTAGGGCAAACGCTCCAAAACAAATAAGAATCCAAGTTCCCCCCTTTGATGGCGATGGACTCAAGGTATTAAACATCAAATATACGGTTAATGGCACACTCTACATGGCAACCACAAAAATCTATGTCTACTATGCCGCCTGCCCAATCATCAGGGGCAAGGTTGGGGAAACAAGCTGCACCATAGAGGATGACAAGGGACAAATCTCAGACGCTAGCTTGCCCACCCCGCCAAGGATTGAGCATGACAGGCTTGTTGTACCTTTGAGGTTCATGGTCGAGAGCTGCGGAGGAAGTGTCAGTTGGAACCAGACAAAAAGGGAAGCGCTCATCACAATGCCTGGCAGGACTGTTGTTTTTGCACCAAACTCCGATTCGGCTGAGGTCAACGGGTTTTCTGAAACCGTGTACACTACAAGCCAAATCGAAGATGGGCACATGATGGTCTCAGCAAGATCATTAGCTGAAGCAATCGGAGCAGCTGTCACCTGGGATGATGGGGAATTTGAGTTTAGGTATCCAGCAGAATAGGGTTTACCCCAAAATAATTCACAATAGCTTAAACCTTCCTTGTTTAAACCGTATATTATTCCTGCTATCTTTGTTTGAGAGGGGAGGCGCGGTTTGTGAAGATTGTGCTGGGTTTGCTGATTTTGATTCTCACCGCATCCACAGGCACTGGTGGGGTTGAGAAGGACGTGGTCATAACTCAGTGGCAATGCCGTGGTGCAAACATCAAGCACAACAACTACATTGATGCAAACATTGACATAGACATGGACAGTCTTGAAGTGTTGTGGGAAAGGGAGTTCCCAGAGATAAGGAAGTGTTGGATAAACAACATCGTATCAGATGGTGAGAGATTGTTTGTCAACTACTACAACATCATTGAGTGTATAGATATAGACACGGGTGAGGAGATTTGGAGTAATTCTTATGGAATGTGGGAGTCAGATTTCCAATCACCAATATTGTCTGTGTTTAACAGCTCCCTCTACTACGCTGGTCATAACAACAGTAGACTATTCTCAATCAACTGTGAAACAGGTGATATAAACTGGATACGAGATGCTGATGAAGACGGCGTATTTGCTTACACTGCTCCGGTTGTAAGCGAAGGCAGGGTGGTATGCAACTCTGGATTCTCAGTAACATGTATTGATGAAGAAACGGGTGGAATCAAGTGGATTTCAGAGGAAGCATCACCGTCTGTATACTCGACCCCTGTAATACTTGGCAATAGGGTATTCGTTGCTAACTGGGTTGAGATATACACCGTTTCACTGACATCCGGCAAATTGCTTAACACCCAACAAACAGGCGGCAAAGGAGAGTTATTATCACAACCAAGGGTTTATGGTGACGATATAATAGTCAGTACAAGATGCGGGTACAAACAGTACAATGGTGAGACCGGTGATTTCGTCAAAGAGTATATTCTTGATGAAAAGTGTGAGTATGGACCAGCAGAAGATGATAGATTCGCAACAAATGACAAATACAAGGTACTTCTAAACATAGATGGTTACACCTGTTTAGACCAGAATGATGAGAAGATGTGGACTTGTAGCGGGAAAACACCTAGACAATCAGGCCCAATCATAATCGGAGATTATATTTACATTCCTGAAGTGGAGAGAAGTGGTGAAAAAAACAGTTTCAACATAACCAAAATCAATATGGAAATTGGAAACATAATAGATAAAAAGACCGTTGTAACAGTTGAGAATGACCCACAATCAGAAGACCTGTGGAGGCAACATAGATACTTCTCCTATTGTATTTTTGTTTCTGGGAAATTCTTCATACTTGCGGACTACACCATTTTTTGTGTTGGGATGCCGTAGAGACTGCAGACCAAGCTCAATCGAATGCGAGGTTATAGATCACTACCTTCGATGCCAAAAGTTTTCTGGTTCAATAACACTATTCCGGTAACACCCCTCCCACACTAAACATCAGCGGAAACGGGTCGCCCTCAATTTTCCACTTGCCGGGCTCTACTTCTTTTGCATATGGATATGCTTGGTAGCACGTGTGGTTGTACTCCTTGAAGTGTGTGATATGCAAACCTGCTTCGCAGAGCGCTCCAAGTATCTCGCCCAGGTGGTGAGTCCACTCAAAGGCGGTTGTGTTCTCCATCTTCTTGCCCGATGCGTAGGTATAGTCGCTCTCAAACCTCATAGGCTTCCCATCATTAAAGTAGGAGTAGCGAATCTGGATTTTGTCGCTCTCGTCATCAAAAATGTGGGCGAAAGGGTGGAACTCCGCCATGAAAAATCTGCCACCAGGCTTCAGGAAGTGGGTGATTATCCTTGCCCATTCGAACGTGTCGCGCAGCCACGCCTTCACCCCATATGAGGTAAACACACAGTCAAACTTGTCATCAAGATTCTCTCGCAGTTTGTATATGTCAGACTCGACAAACCTCGCATCAAGCTTCGCTTTTTCGGCAAGCTCTCCTGCAATCTTTATCGCCTCAGTTGAGAAGTCAACGCCGGTCACTTTTGCCCCAAGCCTCGCCCATGAAAGAGTCGATAACCCAAAATGGCATTGCAGGTGGAGGAGCTTCTTGCCAACTACATCCGGGAATCCTCCCCGCTCAATCTCATCAAGCTTGATGTCCCCAGCCAAAAAACCCTTTACATCATAGAATTCCGAGTCTTTGTGAATTTTGGCCGACTCGTCCCATCGCGCTTTATTTGTTTGTTCTTCTTTATTCATCAGTTTGTCATAGTAATTCCAAATGGTCATTTTTACAAATCGCCATCACATTTTTTCAAGACCACATCTTTGAATTGTCCTGGTCTTCGAGTTGATCAGGAACAATCTTGCATTTCCTTTATCATGTGAGTCTGTTGTGGCAAAATAAGCATGGCAATGAAGAACACCACAAAATACAGCAATAAAAGCAACACAAAGGGTTTTGACAAACTAGCACCAAAGTACGACATCGGCAACCGAGTGGCATCGCTGGGATTCGACAAGAGCTGGAGACGCAAGATGGTGAGTCTTTTGCCGACTGGAAAAATAAAAGTAGCTGACCTTGCCTGTGGCACAGGGGACGTGGCGATCACGGCGGCAAAGGCAAGACCAGAAGCGGCAATCACAGGATTTGATCTGTCAGATGAGATGATGTCATTCGGGCGAGAAAAGGTTGAGAAGGCAGGGTTCTCTGGAAGGATTCAATTACTCCACGGTGATGCTCTGAACATCGATGCCCCTGACTCCTCGTTTGACGCTGTCACCATGTCTTTTGGGCTTCGCAACATGCCAAGCCTTGAGGGCGTTTTCAAAGAGACAAGAAGAATCATAAAGCCAGATGGAGTTGCAGTTTTCATGGAATTCTCCAGACCACAAAACAGATTTTTGAGATTCTGGCACGGGGTGTATCTGAGGCACATCCTGCCAAGGACGACCTACCTGGCAACTGGCAACGCCGAGATGCTAAAATATCTGGTGGTCTCTATCATGCAGTTCCCAGAAGTTGCTGATGTTCAAACCCTCATGCGAGAGTGCGGGTTCAAAAGCAGCACAATACAAATGATGTTTGGGGCAGTGACGATATATAAAATGAAACCAGTATGATATTTATTCTCTACAAAGCTTGTGTTTAGAAAACAGCGAGAACCAGCCAGCATTGGCCCCCTGCGCGGCATTTGTGTGTGCAATATAAACAAGTGTACACTGAATTAGGTAAATAACTGGCTTCAGTGTACATGAAATACTTTGGAGCAATCCGGCTATTCTGCGTGTGAAGTCTTTATTATTTATCATAAGCCACCTCCTGTCTGTCGTTAAGAAAAACAATAACGCATTTAAAAGTAATTCAATCAATGCACTGCCACACGGAGATTCTATAGAAAACGAAGATAATTGTCAAAAATACCTCCTCACCCTTACCCTCTCCTCCATAGGAGGAGAGGTTTTTGACAAAGTTCTCGCTAGTTGGATTGAGGTAGAATAGTAGTACATTTTTCCTAATAATAGAAAAAACAGTGAGTGATTCGATAGAAATCATTTTTTAGAATTGGTCATAGATAAATTGATTCCCCCTCTCCCTTACCATAAGGGAGAGGGGCAGGGGTGAGGGTTTTATGATGAATAAATCTAAAATCCATGCTCAATATCAAATTTATCAAAATAAACGATTTTGGTTCAAGCATAATAAAATACCCATAAATAATAAACACCCGGCAAGACATCTCTCACCGGGTGTTATCATATTCAAGCTCTAAGCAATTTATTTCTTAAAGGAATTATAATCCTGCCTATTCCGCCTTTTCTTCCTTCTCTGCCTTTGGCGGCTTTGGTAACTGCTTTTGCACAAGCTCTAAAAGATCTTCGGTCTTGAGGTCAACTCCCGCGTGTTTGGCGGTGTCTTTAAGCTGCTTTTTGCAGGACGGACAAGATGTCACAGCAACTGGCGCAACCTGGGCAAGCGAAGCAGCGCGCTTCTGACCGATGCTCTCCGCCATCTCTGGGTTTGTCATTAGCATGTCACCACCGGCTCCGCAGCAGACCGCTGTTTCAGCTGACTCTGGGTGCTCAATAAATGTGATACCTGGCATCATCTTGAGAAGCTCACGAGGAGCGTCATAAACCTTTGCGTTCCTGCCGAGGTCGCAGCCATCATGGTATGTAACTGTCATCTCTTCTTTTGGCGGGTCAAGTTTTATTTTGCCGTCTCTGACAAGGTCACGGACAAACTCGGTAGCGTGGAGCACCTTGAAGGGGAGCTCCTGGTGGGTGTAGTGTTTGTACTCATCACGCCAGGTTCTCATACATCCTGGGCAGGTTGCGACCATGACCTTGGCGCCAATTGATTTGACTCGCTCGATGTTGTGCATCATCAGCTCTTTGGCTTCCTTGATCTTACCAACAGAGAGAAGCGGGAATCCGCAGCAGTACTCGTCGCCACCCATTATGGCGAACTTGATACCAGCCGATTCAAGGATTGCAGCCAACGCCCTTGCCATCGACTGGGACTGTGGGTAGTACGAACTCATACAGCCCACGTAGTAGACCACATCAGCCTTCTCAAGCTCCTCTGGGTTGTAGTCCATCTTGGCGCGTTTGAGCCAGACTGTTCTTTCCTCGTTTGGCTGGTCAGCAACGTTCTTCTTCTCAACAATAGTTTTTGTTACCAGGTCAATGGTGTCAAACTTGATGCCAGCATCCATCATCATCTCACGAAGCTCAATCCAGACGTCTGGGAATTTGATGTCCGTGATGCATTCTTCGCCGCACCTTCCGCACAGGGTGCATTCAAACACTCTCTGCGCAAACTCCTCTGTGATTTTTGGTCTTGACCATGGACGGGAATAGATGATGTCACGGGCGTGAAGCACCTTTGCCCTTGGGGTACAGGAAAGCCAACCAACTTCATTGCCAGTCGGGCAGTTAACACGGCACGAACCGCACTGGATACATTTTCTTATCTGTTCTCTCAAAAGTGGATATTTCTTTGCCATGGTTACCACCTCCTCCTGATGCCACCGGTGAGCCAGCAGACAGGCTCCAGGCACTTCATCGCAGTGAAGTAAATAGATGGTCTTAAGAAGAATGGCGGATCAGTCCACTTGCCGGGATTTAGAACCCATGCCTCATCGAGGGACTCTTTCTTCTCGACAAAGGCATCTCGCACTTCCTTTGTGCGGAGACTATAGACGTATGGGGTGTTCAGGAGTCCAACTCCACCGTTTGGCGCTCCGCCATACTTGAGCGCGCGGAGGATAATCTCCATCTGGTAAGGGGCTGTTGACATGAAGCGAACAAACGAGAGCTCGTTGCCAAGCACCATGAAGAACATGATGCCCGTAAGGGTTGGGGTTAGAATCTCACCCTTGAGGGCGAGCTTGAAACGAAGCTTAAGGGTATTATCCAGGAACTCCTTGAGGTTTGAGGTGGGCACTGAGATGTCAGCTGGAGTGACGGATGAGAACGCGGCTTTGACTCTGAAGTAGTCGAGTCTTTCACCGTACTCATGCTCAGCATCCTCCTCAGGAAGCTCAGTAATCTCTTTATCTGTGGCAAGGAGTGCCTTGATGTGCTCAGACCCTACACCAACATCCTGCTTGGTGCCTTCGAGTCTGATGACGACACTGATGTTCTCAGTGGTGTGTTCTGGCGCATGAAATCCTGACTGCACGAGCAAGTCCATGTAAGCGCCGTTTACAAACTCTATGAAATAGATTCCCTTGAGGGTGGAGATTGTCTCTGTGTGGGCAGCAAAGTGAGCGTGATCCTTGAAAAGCAGAAGGTGTGTCTTTGTCATCTCGGGCTGAGGTCTGACCTCAAGCACAACGGATGTGATAAAAGAGAGCATGCCCTCACTGTGGAAGAAATCGTCAAACTCAATCACTGAGCCGTTTGACGCCTTTGCTGACTTGCCTTTTTTGACTGTTACAACCTCTCCGCTTGGCAACACAGCTTCAACCTCGTGGATGAGAGATTTGATGTGACCGTATGCAATGCTTCCGATGCCATAACCCTCTGTTTGCATCCAACCAGCAACAGTTGAGGAACGGTAGGAGGTGGGGTAGGTCTTGAGGCAATATCCATACTTGTTAAGCTCAAATTCAATCTTTGACCAAATAGCTCCTGCTCCAACTCTCACGGTATGGTTTGTCTTGTCGACCTCTCCGACCTGGTTGAGCTCGAGGGTTTCGATAACAACTCCGCGCTTTCTTGGCACAGACTGGAAGTAGCCCGATGTGCCGCCTCCACGCGGGGTCACAGGCACGCCACTTTTTGTTGCCCAGGCGAGGAGCCTTGAGACTTCTTCGGTTGTCTTGGGCCTCGTCACAACCTGTGGCCTTGTTCCTCGAATTGCCCAGTAAGCCTCCGCTGGTAGGGGTGTAACGTCAAATCCGTAGAATCTTGTTTCAAATGGGGTCGCCACAGCAGCAAGACCGAGTGCTTGGACCTCCTCAAACATCTTCTTCGTATTCACACGGCTCTCCTTTCAGATGATTATCAGATTTTACTTTCCAGCAAGTTTTATGATGAGTCTCTTGAGGGTTTGAATCTTTTCATCCTCGATATCCAAATCAACGCATTCCATAAGCTTATTCTCGATGAGCAGCAGTCCTATCCTGCCGATACCAGCTCGAACGGCGGATATTTGATGAGCGACTTCCTCGCAGGGTCTCTCCTCTGCAATCATTCGGGACAGACCACGAATCTGACCCTCGATTCGGGCCAGGCGCTTCAAGACTTCGCTCTTTTTCTTTTCGTCAACTACTGGCATATGGAAACCAATCCTTCCCGATTATGCCAATGTGTGATACGTGGGACAAGACAAGATTGGTATCATTGACCAACTCTTTTTGGTAAAAAATAAAAAAGGCCTGACACGCGGGAACCCTACAGCAGTCCCGTTGCGTCAGACCCAGTTGTTTCTTCTTATGATAAGCTATTCTTTGAATGACCGCAGTCATACCGCGGCAATAGGTTCTTTGAGCACATGCGTGAAGTCGCCGGAGTTACCTGGCAACCCCCTCTCTATGCATGAAAGCTTCATTCCAGAAGCTTCAAAAGCCTTTGAGCAGTATTCGAGAGCGCGTTCTGGGCTCGTGTGATCTCCACACGTATAGATGTCCAGAGCGGCATAACCGCACTCAGGCCATGAGTGGATCGAAAGGTGTGATTCAGCAATCACGACCACGCCCGAAACTCCCTGGGGGAAAAATCTGTGGAAAGCCATTTCCATTACTTCGGCTCCCGCATTGTTTGCCGCCTCAAAAAGAGTTCGTCGGGCAAAATCCACATCGCCTATCAGGTTGGGATTGCATCCTGACAGTTCACAGAGAAGGTGTCGTCCATTTGTCTGCAATTCATCAGACCTCCTTGCTTACTTTTTATCAAGCCACAATGCTAAATCAAATGTGTGAGAAAATCAATATCAAATGTGGTTTTCTAGCTATCTTTCAAGGAGGGATTCGAATTCGGAATTACCAGCATAAGATGCCGTCAAATTCAGCTATTTTCTCCTATTACAAATGACTTAATTGTGCATTGCGCCGCCAAAAAAATGTTAAGCGACACATCCCAATAGGAGTATACAGCCTTCATCGCGTCTTCCTTGAGGAGACCATGTATCCACTCGAATATCGGGAGACAATCGCTATAATCCAAAAAATAGCAGAAATTGCAAATAATGTCCTCATGGTAAATAGGGTTCCAAACACGAAGTGGGTGCCAATTATCAAATACCAGTGGTAATTCATTCAAATTCAGTGTTCTTTTAAAAAAGACCGTCTGATCGATTTGGAGAATGGCAAAACATGTAAGTCTTCCAACGCCACCTGTTATGCCATGACCATTATCCACAAAATAATCAAAAAAGAGTTGATTAGTCCATAAATAAACTATATTTTATGTTAAAATAAAGTTTAATAATATTCGGTACTAGTTGATGGGTAAACTCGACTTCACTCTTACATGCAGGCAATAATATCACCAACAACTAACCATATTTCCCCAAAATTTAGTACATTCTAATCAATCAGTAAACGTTATTAAGTTATCTTAAAGTTAATCAACATATACAAACACTCTGAACATGTTTTGCCAATCAAGCACCACATAGCTAAAATATTGTTAGTCCGACTCGAGAATCTAAAAAAGGAGTATAACCCTGTGAGAGACCTTAAGAATGGCTTTATTGCAGTATTTTTCGTTTGTCTTGTGATTTTCCTTGCCTTTTATAATGAGCTTCTACCAGTCTACAAGACATGGGCAGGACAAACCACTCAGGTCAAATGGTCGTATCTGGCTGAACTCCTTAAAGTCATCGCTCCTCTAATTGCTGGTGTTGTCATGCTTTGGCAGGGATATAATGGAAAATTGCTGGCAACCGTCAAGCAGTACGTTCGAATAATGGGCATAGGCATTCTCTTGATTGGGGTTGGCGCATACATTGAATTTCACTCGAGAGCATTTCTAAACATCAATCCACCTGCGTTCAATCTTGCCACAATCCTTTTTGTGATTGGCGCCATCCTTGTTGCATGGTCACTCTTTGAGTACCCCAACAGACTCGGGGCCTCCATGTCGAAAATTCAGGGGGTTATCTTTGTTTCGATCCTCTCGATTGTCGTTGCGGGGACGATTATTATCATGATCACCTCAGAGACCGGTACGCCGCTTGATATACTGTCGCAGTGTGCTTATGTCCTGTTGATCCTCGTTGTGTTTGCTGGCGCTCTTCGTTGTGTCATTGTTTTCCTCGAAGGAAGAATAGGAAGACCGTTTCTTCTCATCGCTATCGGCTCCCTCTCTGTTGCAGTCTATATCTACTACGTGTGGCTCCCATACGTCGTAAACATGAGCGTTTATAATTATATGAATATTCTCTGGATAGGCGCATTCCTGATAACAACCCTTGGCGCTATGGATATGTCATTGAGTGGTGTAGATGAATTGTAAAATGGCAATATATAATTTGAAATAGATTCGCAATAAGCTATTGATTTATTTTATTCTTTTTGTATTGTTTTAATATTCACCTGTGGAGTTGCGATAATGAAGAGATTTCGATTGGCTGTGCTTATTGTTGTTGTTTTATTTGTCGGGCTTCTCGCCTTTCTTTGGTTTTCCGAGGGAGGAGCAGAGATTGCCAGATGGTCGACGGAAGAGGGGGGTATAAGGTGGTCTTGGTCAGCCGAGATACTAAAGGTCATCTTTCCTCTGATCGCGTCGGTCATGCTTCTTTGGCAAGGTTTCCTGGGGAACATCCTGCAAACAGTCAAAACAGCGGTGTTGCTCATTGGTGCAGGAGTACTTTCTCTAACGGTTGGCGCATCGTGGGAATTTTTCTTGAGGCTTGGAGGCACTGACCCTGGTCCCTCATCGCCTGGCACCATCTTCTTCGTTATCGGAGCAATTCTCGTTGCATGGGCTCTTTTCGAGTTCCCAAGAAGTCTCCGCGCAAACCTTAGAAAAAATTTGCAACCGTGGTTCTACATGCTCCTCGGGATTGCTATCGTGGCAACTGCTTGGATACTTGTTAGTTCAAGCATAAAAACAGATGTAGACGCAACTGAAGTGATAATTAAAACGGCTTACGCTCTGCTGACCCTTATCATCTTCGCAGGCGCTCTCAGGTGCGCCATGGTTTTCTTCGAGGGCAAGATCGGGAGACCGTTCCTCATGATAGCCATCGGTGGACTAATGGTCTTCACTTATGAGTATATCATCTGGCTTCCAAAGGGAGACATCACATTCTCAGTCTTTCATCCGATACAGATGCTCTGGATTGGATGCTTTATCTTTGTCTCGCTTGGCGCATACGACCTAACCCTGACAGACTGATACATATATCCAAAAATCCCCCACTCAACCTGTTAAATGTCGATGTGGGGGATTTTATCTGTTATCCAAACTGTCTTAAACAGCTTGTTTTGTCTTTGGAGCTGCTGTTCTTTTCTTTCTTCTCATCCAGAATCTGTAGAGTCTGCCATCACGGGCTGCCTTCAGGAGCGTTGGAATTGGAGTACCGAGGATCAGGTGTGTTGAAAGCACCACAAATCCAGCTGGGTTTGCAGCTCCCGTGAATCCCTGTTCCTCAATTCTCTGAAGGAAAAACTGCTCTCCTGTCGGGGGTCTCGACGCAGACTCCATCAGTTTGATCTCCCAGTGCTCAAGCGTACTTTGGTTTGCGAGACGCTCTCTCATCTCCTCAAGTGTTCTATTTTGGAGCTGCCTCACACGTTCTCTGGTCAAATCCATTATTGACGCGATATCTTGTAGTGTTCGTTTCTTTTCACGCCTCATCCCAAACCGTTCAACCAACACAAAGGCTGAGCGAGGATTCAAGCTGGCGAGGTGATAGGCAAGTGACATCATATTTCTCTTGTTCTGCCTGTCCTGCCCTTCTCCAATGACTGCCCTCACAACAGACTCAATGACCTCTTCATCCCTTGAGAGTTTGAGCCTCAGACACTCTATTATTTCACCGGTTGGCTCACCATGTTTCATAGCACATTCATTGAGCATCTGCAGTCGTTTCCTGATTTGCATGAGTGACTTCTGACCAAAGTGATAGATTGCCAAAAGATCATCGTCCTCAACCTTGGACAAATCCGAAAGGTTGATGATTCCACGCTCTTTAAGCCGTATACTTGCCCTGTGGGAGAGGTCAAGAATCTCAATTGGATACTCTAGAAGTTGATTCGCAATCACAAACTTTGGCATATAAACACTCCTTCTCCATATACGTCAAGCGTCTGACGGATAAAACCGTCAGACGCTTGAGCCAAATCTTTACACGTCTATCCTGACTTTGAGGCGTTAGTTGCCTCTAGTCAATCGCAATCTTCCTCGGTTTGACCTTCTCACTCTTCGGAAGTGTGACCTTCAGTATCCCATTTTCGAACTTTGCCTTCACATCGTCAACCTCAATTGGCATTGGGAGCCTGATGCTGCGGGAGAACTTGCCATAGAATATCTCCTTCACATGTCCCTCTTCCTTTTCATCGACCTTCTCTTCCTTGCGCTCACCAGTGACTGTGAGGACATCATCGTGAACCTCGATGTCAATGTCTCCAGACAGGACACCCGGAACCTCGGCTTTAACAACGTATGAATCATTGGTCTCTGAAACATCAAGGGATGGTCGCCAGGCATTGCCATTCTCTCCGTAGAGGTCTCTCATCACTCTTCTGTTGATCTCATTTGCAAATTCCAACGGGTTTCTGACTGGGTCGAACTTTATAATTGCCATATGTTTTCCTCCTTCAATTTTTTTGTCAACTTGACAAAAATTATTCTACAAGGGTTGACAAAATTGTCAAGTGGCATTTGTAAAGCTCCTATTAATAGTCATCTATTGGATATTATATATTCACAAAATTCATTTTTGTCAATACTTTTTTCAAGATACCAGATTCTTTAGTCTGTTTTACAGGTTACAATTTGATGCTATCATCATGATGAAAAGGGGGAAGGACTATGATGGAGTTTGACGACATAAGAGAACAAGACTACCCGTTCGTTTCTGTTTGCTTCCATGTGAACGAAAACAACGAGATGAACGGTAGCGGTGAGAGACGCACCAAATGGATGAAGGACAAAAGACCCGATGAACAGATAATCAAGGTCGCGCGGCTCGATGGAAAGACGGCAGGATTTGTGATTCTCTACCCAATCGAGAAAAGCCCTTGGGGGCCAGAGGGCAAGGGGCTTTATGTGATGAGTTGCATTGAAGTGCCGCTTCGGGGACACGGCATTGGCAAAGGTCTTATGCAAGCTGCTGAAGAAGAAGTGAAAAAGAGAGGCGGCAAGGGTATTGCCGTGACAGCCTACAATTGGGATGTGCCATTTATGCCAAGCTCATTTTTTGAGAAAATGGGGTACGAGGTAGCAAGTCAGAGAGGGCCAGAGCAGCTGATGTGGAAGAAATTCGATGATAGCGGCACACCACCCGCATTCCTCGAAAAGAAGTACGAATACACCCCCGTCGCCGGCAAGGTTGTGGTTGATCTGTTTCACAACGGGTCGTGCATGACGATGGACATCGAACGTGAACGTGTCAGAGAGGTCGCAGCTGAGTTTGGCGACAAGGTGGTGCTAAACGAGTACGACTGCAACAACACAGAGACCATCAAAGAGTATGGCATCTTCAGAGGAATATTTGTGAATGGAAAAGAGTATTATTGGGGGTATGATGCCCCGAGGGAGGGGATAAGGGAGGCAATAAATAAGGAATTAAAGGGGTAGTATTCACTATTGACTACACCCAAAAGTCATAATACAATATGTACCGCGTCACTGGGGGTCCGAACCCCGTACCTTGTCGTACGCTGAGCTTACTCGGAAGAGTGAGAGTAGGCACCAGGACGCTTTTTTATTGTTTTGGATTCCACTTGTGAACATGAATTTTCCTGTTGCCCTCAAACTCTTTCAGTGTGACGTTTTTAAGACAATTAGACATCATAAGCTTGTGTTCACTGGTTGTATAACCATTCAAATCATATGCCAAAGCCCCAAGAATAACATCTGTCAATTGAATAAGTTCATTCTTTTTTGAGTCTTGAGCAGTGACTGACAAAAGTTGTGGTGTCTCTTCTCTATATGGGAATTTCCAGCTGGCAAAGTTATTTACATGTTCTTTTAGGTCTGAGATTCTATTTTTCTTCTTATTTGTTCTGTGATCCATAAACAAATGATAGCTTGTATCAGGTTTCATACTCATTGAGATAAGAAGTGAGTAAAACTTGTAGAAACCAAGCTCTTCATCGTTATCATTATATCTTTTGTGGTCAAGTTTATCTTTATCAATAGCTGTGCAACGAAAATGACATGGTGTCCAGTAAAAGACATCAATGAGTTCAAGAAAAGCTTTGTGGTTCATCCTGCTTACCTTGTTCCACTTGAACTCATTGTACCAGTTATGCTTCTTTCTTACTTCGAGAATCTCATCTTGCAGTTCCTTGGTGTGCTGTTTCTCAACCCACAATCCACCAATCAGCATAAATTGCCCACTGCGAGTTGATGATTCATCGGAGTAAATGTTATATTCGCTCATTAACCAAGGAAAGTATATAATCCTACTTTAGGTTATCTATCCCCTCCAACGACTGTCTTCTCATCTCATCCACATATCCCTCAAGCGCCGTCTTGACCTTTGGGTCATGGAGTGCCAACATTCGGGCGGTGAAGATTGCCGCGTTCTTGGCTCCTGCGGTGCCAACTGTCATGGTGGCAACAGGCACCCCCCCTGGCATCATCTGGGCAAACAGAGCGTCAAGCCCACCAAGTGGAGAGCCAGCAAGTGGAACAGCGATAACTGGGATGTTGGTGTATGCCGCCACAACACCTGGCAGGTGCGCTGCGTAGCCAGCCAGGCAAATGACCGCTTGAATCCCTCTTGGTTCGAGGTTTTTTGCAATCTCTGCTGTCCGCTCTGGGGTTCTGTGGGCTGACGAGACAGTCAGCTCATAGGCAATTCCAAGTTTGTCAAAAATCTCAGTTGCCTTTCTTGCTGCCTCCAAATCGGATTTTGAACCTAATATTAAGGATACTCGTACGTCCTCTGGCATATCTACCTCCTATATCACCTCTGAATTGTTTCCCTTCAAAGTCAACGATTGTTGTCAATGTGTATGCTCTTCCGAGTGATTGTCTCAGTGTGTTGCCAAACCCGCAACAGGCAAGCACCCTACCCCCCGCTGTGAGCAGGTTTCCATTTGATTCTTTTGCTCCGGCTATAAATACCTTTGTGTGCGGGGTATCAGCAGCCTTATCAAGCCCTGTTATTACTTTGCCGACCTCATTCTTTGTTGGATAGCCCTTTGAGGCAAGCACAACACACGAGGCAAAGCCGTGCTTCTGCTGTATTTCAATTTTCTCTAGAGTTTGGGTTTTCACAGCTTCTATTATCTCAGACAAGGAATTCTCAACCATCGGCAGCACAATCTGAGCCTCTGGGTCACCAAAACGGCAATTATACTCGATGACCTTTGGGCCATCATTGGTTAGCATGAGTCCGCAGTAGAGGATTCCCTTGTAGTCGAGTCCATCTTTCTTTATGCCCTCAAGTGTTCTATCGACTATCTCTTCTTTGATTCTTCGCTCTGTCTCTGAATCGATGCCAGGCACAGGGCAGAATGCCCCCATCCCGCCGGTCATCGGGCCCTTGTTGCCATCTTCTAATTGTTTGTGGTCACGGGAAAATGGTAGCATCTTGATGCTCTTGCCATCGGTAACAGTGAGTACCGACAGCTCTTTTCCCACAAGGAACTCCTCAATAACAACCTTGGAATTTGTCTTGGAGAACATATTCTCTGACATGATGCCATGAAGCACTGTCTCCGCCTCATACATCGACTCAACAATATGCACTCCCTTGCCGGCAGCGAGTCCATCAAACTTGATCACAAGAGGAAACTGGTGGGTCTTTACAAACTCCAATGCCTTCTGTTCATCATCAAAGCTCTGAGCCTGGGCTGTTGGGATATTGTGCCGAACCAGAAAATCCTTGGCGAAGGCTTTCGAACCCTCAAGCATCGCCCCCTGCTTGGAGGGGCCAAAGACATAGATTCCCTCTTTTTTGAGCTCGTCGTAAATGCCAGCAACAAGTGGAGCCTCAGGGCCGGCAACAACAGCCGACACCTCAAGCTCACGAGCTTTTTGCGCTATGAAGGAGAAATCCGAAGCATCACCAGAAACAAGTTGGGCGTCAAGCGCCATCCCGGGATTGCCAGGCAGCACGAATACCTCCGAATCCTGCGAGAGTTTCCAAGCGATAGCGTGTTCTCTGCCACCACTTCCCACCACTAGATACCTCAATTGTTTCCTCCTATGTGTCGGTTGGCTCTTCGCCAGTCGTATTCAAATTTGCTGACAAGATCGAGAGCGTGGTCAGGCGAGGCAAGGAGCATGTCAACCTCTGCGTTTTTCCTCATGCCTGAGTATGTCCAGTTGGTTGAGCCTATCCATATCCACTTTGCATCAAAGATGGCAAGTTTTCTGTGGAACAACCTGCTTGAGCCATCCCACCGCACCTCGAAATTGGTATCGAGTAGGTGAGAATTCTCCTCGTTGTCCTCAACAATCACCCTCACATCTACTCCACGGTTTTTGGCTCTTTCCAGCTCCGCTGTGATTTCTTTGTGGGTAAATGAAAACATCTCAATCAGGATTTGATAGTCTGCCTCTCTGATGAGTTCCATCACGGTACTCTCTGCATCACCATCAAAATAAAACTCAGATGAGCTCCAGTGGGCAGGGGAGTAAAGAATGACAAACACCACCAGAACAAGGAACAGGATGGCGACAGCCACCTTTCTGGTCGTGTTGTTTCTGAAAAACGAATGAATACCCATAACAAAGATAGTAACGATTTGTATCTCTCCTTCAACCTTGATGGGTTTGTTATATTCTTTATACTATATTGCATCTATACTATGGTAGGGAGTAAGATATGACAAAAGAACTGGAATGGTTAGAACAATTTGTAACAAAATACAGAACGCTCCGGGGGAACATCGCAGTTGCCGGCAGGTCTATCATGAAACTCAGACACGACTCAAACCCAAGACTTGGAAGGGAACACATGCTCGACAAGCTGCACAGTTATCATGATCTGTTATCGAAGCTTGAACCGATGTTAGAGGAGTTTTTCTATGATGCCTTTATCAACATGGTAAAGCCAGCAGCGCTCATGAAGAAATACAGAATATCCAGGGCAAGCGTGTACAGGTGGAAGCATCGTATCGCTGTCATACTATATGTGATGGAACACCCAACATTACAGAAATTCGCCGCATAAACCTTGTCAAACACACGATTGCAGCTAGCATGAACTGTATGAGAAAGCTTCTTGTTCTTTTTGTCTGCGCTGTGTTTCTGCTTGCCGCCTGTGGTGGTGCGACTCCCAATGAGGATTCAAGTGCTATAAATACCGACGCATCGGCCGACCAAGCCGACAAGCCAATCGATTTGACGCAGGCTCCCTACTTTGATTTCACTTTCCTCATCCCAGACGCTAGCAGCGATGTTTGGCCAGTTGGTGTTTGCCTACCAAGCAACTGGAAGGTAGCCTCAGACAGATTCTCGGTCAACAACTCATTTTCCGTCGTCTACAAGGATGAGATTACAGCGCTCACATTCCAGATTTTAAGGCACAACGGGCAGACAGATGCAAGGGCATACTTCGAGCGGGAACTCAGAAATGGAATCATGAAAAGCTTTGATTTCACAGCTGTCACATACAACAATTCAATTCCCTATCCCGTTGAGGATGAGGAGCAGTACCTCAACTCGATTACAACAACGGCTTTCCCCGGCTTTGAGGATTATCTCTCATGTGAGACCTCCTCGGTTAAGGCTTTCTACGTAAACAAGCAGGACGATATAACCCTCATGGGTGAGATAAAGCTCTTCTGGTTTGACAAACTCCCAGAAAACGACATGGATAAAGGCTCTAGCTTTGGGTTTATGTTCATGTCGCAGTCGCCTATCGACTCATGGGAGAAAAATGAGTTTGAACTTGGCATGATTGCAAAATCTATCGTGCTTTTGCCGTCTGTCCTGGAGATTGAGGGGAAGCAGCGAAGAGCGGAGGATGAGGGCGACCCCGCAGTCTTTGGGAAAGACGAGTTCGAACTCAAGCTCCTACAGCTCACAAACGGAGCCACACTCTCACCCGGCTGGGACACCATCTACACGAAATACACGATTGGCTACGACGAGGAAACGCTCAAGTTCTACCTCGTGGAGAATATCGACACCCCATCTGGACTCCTACCCCACCCAGAAAGACCAGGTTGGACAATTGAGAGGGGGGTGATGGGGGAGATGTTTAGTTACCTAGAAGAATAGCAGCATTTCTTCAAAGATTGATTTGACATAAATATATTCTTAACTACTATCTCATATTAATGGGATCGGTTAGATTAGATTTTAATTCTATTGCTTGTAAGGTTGACGAGTACAAGCGTAGGTACAACTTGGATGAATCCACTGCTTTTGAGTACTTCTTCCTTGATACCAAGTTTGATAATATAGACGAAGAAGGGATTGAAAAGAGTATTTGTGACGGTTCGATGGACTCTGGAATAGATGCAATTTACTTTGATGATAATAATGCATATTTCCTGACATTCAAATATACATCACAGTACGATAAATCAAAAAATGCTTTTCCCGAAAAAGATCTTGATACATTTACAACATCAATTCGAAGGATACTAGAAGATGAAATAAATGAAAATGAGGTGAACAGTCAGCTGTGGGATAGGATATCAGAGCTTTATGAATTAATCAAACTGAAACCACGAATCGGATTCCACCTATACATATGTACAAATAAGGACAAACCTTGTGAAAAAGCCATACACAAGCTAGAGGATTTTAGGAAAGACCTTTTTAGATATGAATCATCAGTAGAAGTTTTTAACCAAGAACGTATAGCTGATATGATATATAACAAGGATAGATGTAATACTGACGGGGTAATTCGATTTATACATAAGAATTTCTTTGATAGAAACGAAAAGAGAAGCAATTTTACAGGAATAATTGCTCTCGTATCTGCAATCGATATTGTTAATCTTATTACCAAGGATGGGGATATCAACAATTCAGTTTTTGACCATAACATTAGAGAGTATGTAAAACCTGTGAAGAATAATGTTAATAGACGCATCTTAGAAAGTGCTGAATCAGAAGATAACAATAAATTTTGGATATTGAACAATGGAATTAACATAGTTTGTGAGAAATGTGAATTTACAAAGAGAACATCACCAGATGTACATTTGACAAATTTCCAAATAGTTAATGGAGGTCAAACATCAAGAGTTTTGTTTGATGTCCATAAAAAGAACCCTGAAATATTAGAGGATGTTCTTGTTTTGGTAAGAATTTGCGAAACTTCAGATTCTACCCTACAACAAAAGATAAGTGAGACGACAAATACACAAAATCAGGTCAAAACAAGAGACTTAAGATCAAACGACGACATCCAACAGAAGCTCGAACGAGAATTCCTTAATGAATTTAATTTGTTCTATGAGCGAAAAAAGAATCAACATCGGGATAAAAATAAAGATTGTGTGATTGACGCAGAAAAGGTGGCTCAAGTATACCTTGCGTACACAGGAAGACCATCGGATGCAAGGGACAAAAAAAGGATGATTTGGGAAGATTATTACGAGCAAGTTTTTAATAGTCAAATCTCTGCAAAAGACTTATTAGAACCATATGAGATATACAAAATTATTGAAAAGGAAAAGAACTTTATTACAAGCCAGAAAAGGCAAAAAAATAGAATCAGTGATCACTTAGAATACGTTCCTATAGGATCCCTTCATATATTATTCGCAGCAAAACTAATTAATGAAAGAAAAGGAGGGACAATTAACACAACTGAATGTATAGAAAAGGCAAAAAGGGTAGTCTACGAACTTATCGTCAATGAACGGAAGGACAAGGGAGATAAGGGTGCTTCTTACTCACACAACCAATTTTTTAAAGAGAAAGCCACTGATACAAAGATAAAAGATTATATTGGGGATTATAAAATTGACAATTTATAGTATGGCTTAACATCCAACACCGCCGTCCCATCGATCAGGTCAACATCCTCCACAAACAGCCTATTCCCCTCGATTCCCACGAGCTTGAACTCGGACATAGCGATGGGGTTTGGGCGGTTTGGCGAACGGGTGGCAAAAAGCCCCCTTGGCTCAGTCTCTCCTGGTGGGGTCACAAGCGGCTTCCAAGCCCTGCTCTTGTGCAAGTGAGCGAGTACCACAATATGCGAAAACTCTAGAAGCCCATCAAGACATTGGATGTATTCTGGCAGAATCTCAATGGTTCCCTTCTCGCCCTTGGCATGTCTGGGGCTTCTTGGCACATCCTCGCCTGGTTCCGTCCACCTCGACCTGATGTATCCTATCGGCTTGTACACAATCGGTTCAGAAAAATCAGACATGGATGCTACTCCTCATAAAGCTCGATAAAAACAGGGGAGTCTGTCAACCTCAGGCTCAAAATTCCCCTACTTACCTTTTGCTCAAAGCTCTCAAAAGCGTTGTCAAAATCACCAACCTCGTCGCCTGTTGTGAACCTCGGCAAGGCGTAGGTGACTTTTGCCCTCTTTCCAGACAAACCTGTGATGGTGTAGTCATAATCGCAACACTCGCGCCATGTAACATAGACGAGTCCCTCTGGTTTCGGAAAACAAACGAGGAAGAGCTGTTTTGAGGATATCACCCTTGATTTGTCTGGGTCAAACCCTGAGAGCATGGAAATCATTTTCTTTGCTGAGTGGAAGGCAAGCTTCTTGTGGGACAACCCATCATTGACCTCAGGGGTAAAAACAAGTGAATCAAACGATTCCTGGGTTTTTGGCATATCATCATTGGTAGGCAGTTTCTCAACCACTCCGCCCGTGTAAAAAATCTGCTTGTAGCCAAGCGCAGCCGCCGTGATGTATTGTTTGAGCAGGTAGAAAGCTTGTTCCCGCTCAGACACTAGTGCTATTCCAGAACTCAAATCGGCAGATACCCCGCCATATGTATTTATCTTTGCCATGAAGGACACACCATCATAGCCAAATCCACCAAGGAGGGTTCTGATATTCTCATCCCAGAGCAGAAGCTCCTGGTGCATGTTTTCATCCGGATGAGACAACTCCCCAACAGCGTTTGCCACCACGTACTCAAACCAGGTGCCCTCTGGCAGAGCCCTGAGGAATTTCGTAAAAAAACCGATGCTGTCGCCGTCGGTTTTTGAAATTGGCATATCAGCAAGCGCAATCTTTGCCGATACCAGGGATTCTCTGATTCTTGAAACCGTTTTTACAAGAAGCTTTGCATAGTTCTCAGGGGTGTCCTTCCAAACTCTAGGCGATAGACTCGTCCCAATCTGCCAAACGGTAACCGATTTTTTGTACCTGTTCACCACCTTAGCAACATACTCAAGGTAGGAGTCCATCTCCTTCCCCTTTGGCAGAGATTCGGAAACAACACCGTCTTCACCAACCTTTGAAGGACAGAGCGTCACAGTCAGGCTAACCGACTTCTGGTTGAGTATCTCAATCAGCTCATCAAGGTCTGCAAAAGGATTTTCGTCGTCTGACTCAACCCATTTTTTGTATGTATGGAAAGGTAATACCTCAATGTAGTAGGTGCCTGAGAATCCAGCCTCGGAGAATAAATCAACTTCGCTTGAAATCTCTTGGGTGTCCGAAATTCCACCGATTATTGTGGCAGAGAACGGATGGATAAACTCATTTGAGTTGCCCACATAGGCGGAGGTCACAAAAACAGCGATAGAGAGCAAAACACGAAGCATATTCACGAGGCATCATTCTACCCCAATAAACCACCAAACTCCAGAACAGAACCCACAACAAAATAATCAACAATAATAAAACTAGCCATTCAAGGACTCAGCGGTAGACCAGGGGAAAATGAAGGCTAATCATAGATTAATCTAAAAATAAATCGAAAATATTACGTAATTATCAACAAGGGTGAACTCACAAGGGCAAAAAAACAGCTATAATTTCAGAAAGAAACTGACTCCCAGGAGGAACTAATGCGATCTAAGCTAGCCACACTGGCTATTTCTATGCTTCTTGTCATGTCACTTTTCCCAATAAATGGAAACGTGTCGTACGCACAGGACGGATTCAAACTCGAGGTTACGCCCGGCTGCGGGTACAACATGCTCGAGTGGGATGCTGTTCCTGGCGCTGCTCATTACTGGATATACAGAGGTCCAGGTCAGGGGCAGGAGTACTCAACCCCACTCACCGACTTCCCCATCAAAGAGACTACCTTCAAGGACACCATAAACATCCAGAATGGGCAGCTCTATTGCTACTACGTCAGGGCGGTCAACGCCCAGGCGGAGGAGTTTGCCCAGTCGATTGAGGACTGCGCCACTCCATTTTGCGAAGAGGAAGAGGATGACTGCAAGAGGATCTTGAAGTATCAGATTGACAATGTCATGTACTGGTCAGATGACACCCAAAAAGGGCCAATGGAAGCCCCACCGGAAATCAACCAGTCCAGAATGTTTTTGCTCATCCGCTACGTTGCTGAGGAGGTTGGAGCGCTTGTTGACTGGGTTGGTTCAGAGAAAAAAATCATCATCACAACAACTGACGGCAACATCATCGAGATATGGCTGAACAACCCAATGGCGCAAGTTAACGGTCAACCACTCCCAATCGACCCAAACAACCCAGCCGTTGTTGGCTACGTAAAAGAGGGCAGAACCCTTCTGCCAATGAGATTTGTCGCTGAGAATCTTGGAGCCACTGGCCCCAACGACATCAAGTGGTTCGCAGAGACTCGAACCGTTGAGCTCTACTTCGATGACCCCGAGTGTCGTGAATGCATGTGTATCACAATTTCGTCCATCGACACCACATCAAACCCGCCTACGGCAATTGGAACTGATGGAGCTGGCAAAATATGGAATCTCTCGTTTGAGGGACACTCCGCCGCGCTTGCCTCAAAGCTTGAGGTCGGCATGTGCTACGAGGTTTGTGGATATCCCCAGGATTCATCGTCAGGCAACTACTCAGAAATTGGAACTCCACTTCCTGGAGTTCAAACGGTCAACATCATCAAGGTAACAAACGTCAGGGAGGTCAAATGCCCATGCCCAGCCATCGACGAGGGTGGAGACGAGGGCTGTTCACTGTGCGTCAAGATAGTCGAGATCAGCAGGACAACCGGCATCGTGCATGCCGTTGACGAGTGGGGCGGCAAGTGGGTTCTCGTCCGTTCTCCTAAACTTGAGGCTGAATTTGCAGAGGGAAGCTGCATTACCGTGTTTGGTCACCCCACACAGGGTGTCAACGGGAAGCCAGGATTTGAGGTAGAGCGAATCGGCGAGGGTACTTGCTGCGAGGAAGATGAAACAGAGTGTATTTGCATCAGGATTTCTGAGCTTGGCAGATACATCAACGATAACTTCAGAATCGCAGTGGGAGTAGACGAAAACGATGTAACCTACAACCTGCTTGTTCCAAGAGAGATAGCATCCCAGATGAACGCCGGTGATTGCTGGAAACTATGCGGCAAGGTAACAACCGACCAAAGCGAGATTGGCACACCTTCTCTTCGCAAAAACATGCTTGTCGAGGAGGGCTACAAAGACAACTGTTGTGGCGAGGAACCAGAGCTTGAGTGCGTCTGCGTTCAGATAACAACGGTTGGCAACTGGATAAACGACAACTACAGAATAATGCAGGGAACAGACACCAACGGTGAAATGGTCAGCATGCTCGTTCCCCGCGAGTTTGCCACACAGATGAAAGAAGAAGAGTGCTGGAAGGTCTGTGGTGAATTTGCCGATAACCAGGACGATATTGGCACACCTTTACCTGGCAGGAACATGCTGGTCAAGGAAGCATACAAAGAAGACTGTTGCGAAGGCACAACCCAGGGCGACTGTATCTGCGTCTTAATCGAATATTTTGGAGAGATTGAAGACGGCAAAAAGACAGTATTTGCCGTAGATAACGACGGCTACATCTGGAAGCTCTACGTCCCGATTGATCTATCGAACAATATGCTAGGTGACCAGTGCTGGAAGGTATGCGGAGAGGTAAAAGAGCCAAACCCGTTTGTAACCCCTCCTCCCTACAAAGAGTTTATTGTCGAGGAAGGAAAACTCGACAGGTGCTGCGATGGTGAGGTTGGGCCAGTTGAATGCGTTTGGATTATGGCAAAGATAACCGACGCGAAGAGAGTCCAGGATGACGCAGACTACCCCTGGAGGGTGTATGTTGAGGTTTGCGACACGGGCGACGAAATGGTCGAGTTCAAGATGTCAGATTCTCAAATCGGTGACGAGTCTGGCGAGAAGACCATTGGCTACTACAGAGGATGCGCAAAGTTCTGTATCGCCAACAAGATAATCACCAAATGGGTAGCACTGCCACTTGTAGACGACTGTTGTGTTGGTGGCGATAATCCATGCAAGAATGCCAAGGCCATGCGTGGCAAGATAATAATGGTTGAGGAAAACGATAGTGTTAGTGTCACATTCGAAGAGTGCGGCAACGACAATTTTTTCAACTATTTCTGCTACGATGATTTGACAAGTGATAACGGAAATATCAGCATCACCGACCCCAAACTCACGGGCAGGTGTGTGAGGATTTGTGTCAACGACGATAACCACATTGTTTCATTTATAACCATCGACAATGAGGAATGCTGTCCCGAAGACGACAGACCAGTGCTGCAACCATATCCGGTTTGTGATGGCAGGAAGTTCTTTGGCACAGTGCTTATGGTGACAGTGGACCATGATGATGGTTTTGTAGACATCGTAATAGATGAATGTCCAGATGGCTCAAAGGTCAACTTGTTTGGAAACTCAAAAACAAAGGACACTTCAGGTAAATATACATTTGCTGATTTGATAAAACTACCTGCAAGACCGTGTGTTACGTTCTGTGTCGAAGACGAAAAACCGGGTTCGGTTCCACGCATCGTTTCCTGGACTCTCCACCCTGACGCAGAGAGCTGCTGCCCGACATTCATGAAGGCAAGAGTTGTGCTTGGCATGTACAAGAGCCTTGAGAAATCAAACACAGGGGACAAATACATCGTCCATATTGACGAATGCCCGAGTTTTGATGGATACCTGACCCAGTACAGCATGGATGCCAACCTGAAGAACATTGCTGGTGTTGCAATTGAGGACTTCCCAACCGATGTTTGCGCAATGTTCATTGTTAGAGGTAGAGAGATAATCCGTTGGGTTGGCAGGATTGGCGAGAAGAACTGCTGCACACCAGAGACGATTGTCGGGTTCTACGAGGGGATGTTTGAACTCAATGGATCTCACAGAATTAAGATATCGCAGTGCGATAAATACGAGATACAACCATACATCGATCCAGAAATGATGGATTTGAGGGATGAGTACAAACTAAAAGACTACCCAGAGCATGCATGCATCAAGCTCTACATGTCAAATGGTCGTCTGATGGCATGGGAATCAATGATTGGCGCGCAGTGTTGCAACATGGAGTGCAAAACAGCTCAGGGCACATACGAAGGTTTCAGTGAATACACAGGCGAGATGAAAGAACTGAATATCGACTTCTGCGCGGGTAAAGGAGCTGACTACAAGAATCTGTTGGCTCACATCAATCTCCAGGACACTGTCGGACTCTACACCTTCAAAACCCTCCCGATAGGGAGCTGCATAGAGGTTTGCTACAACAATCAAGGTACTATCGTCAAATGGACATATTTGGGATGGAAGACATCCAGAGAGTGCTGCCCCTAAAAGGCAGATAAGGTAACGGTATAACGATGAAAAACCGACCTCCACCACTCGCACAAAATAGTTCTTAAGGAAGGGTACCGTGGCAGTGGAAAGTGGGGTCGGTTTTTTTGTTTGAATTAAAACGAGGACTGGCAAAGAGAAGCCCCCAAGGGGGAGAAGGAGTACCGAATGAGAAAGAGAGCGTTTTTTGGGATTATACTTGCGGCACTGATGCTGCTGTCTACTTCTGGCATCCATAACACCACACTCGCAGCAGGTGATTTTAACCTGACGGCTGAAGGCGGTTGTGGTTTTGTGATGCTAGGTTGGGACAGGGTGCCTGGTGCCACTCACTATTGGATTTACAGAGGCCCCGGTCCAGGGCAGGAGTATTCAACTCCGCTGATTGACTTCCCAATATCAGAGACTGAGTTCAAAGACACCATCAACATCAAGGATGGGCAGGAGTACTGTTACTTTGTGACAGCTCTGGGTGCAGATGCCTCCGAGTTTGCAAAATCAGTTGAGGCTTGCGCGACACCGTACTGCGAACCTGAGCCTGAGCCAGATCCATTCGAGTGCAAGCTCATCCTCAAGTATCAGCAAGGGAATGTAAACTACTGGGTCAATGATGAGGCAAAAGGCCCGATGGAGACACCACCCGTCAACATTCAATCGAGGCTCTTCTTAGTCATTCGCTATGTCACTCAGGAAATTCCAGGAACAGGGATAGCGTGGGATGGAGCTGAGCGAAAGGTCACAATCACAACCTACGACGGGAGGACAATAGAGCTCTGGATTGGCAAGAAGGATGCGAGGGTTGAGGGTACGATGATTCAAATTGACCCCAATAACCCAGAGGTTGTGCCAACCATCAGCGAGGGCAGAACGCTCATGCCAATGAGGTTTGTCGCCGAGAACCTAGGAGCTACAGGCCCCGATGACATCAAGTGGTACGGTGACACAAAGATTGTTGAGCTTCGCTTTGATGACCCAGAGTGTATAACAGAAGGACTCACAGCCCCTGTCGGCGAGTTGGTCGAAGGCACACTCCACAGATTCACGGTTGAATACCACTCCGCCAAGGGTGTTATCCCAGAGGTTTCTCTCCTTCTCGGTCGTCAAGTTGAAAAAAAGGAAATATCACTCTCAAGAGGGATTGGCACACTCACGGGTGAGTTTGTCGCAGAGGAGACAGGCAAGCCTGAAACAGAGGAAATTAAAGCTGAGAAGGGCAAAGCAATGAAGTTCACCTGGGAGATAAAACTCTCTCCAGGACAGCTCTATTTCTATGGATTCGAGGCAAACGAGACAAAATCAAGACTTCCAGGCAAGGGATTATATGGCCCGCTTGTTGCCCCACTCGCTGGTATCAAAAGGTTGCCAGAGCTGAAGCTTCCTGAACTCAAGGTGAACGATGAGGTATCAGTCCAGGGATTCTACACCCACGAACCATACCCCATGCTCTTTTCCGAGTATTGGAAAATATTTGAACGTTCTGCTCCAAAAGAGGGTGAAGCAGTTCTTCTGAAGGTACCACCAGACATCTCCATTCCGACAGGAGCTTACATCACCCTTGAGTCCAAGGCTGCAAAAGAAGGCCCAAGCAGACTGGTGCTCAAAGCTGATAAAATAAGCATCATTAAAGAGATCCAGGTAAAGAAAGAATTTGAAGCGCTTCCAGTGCTCGAAGACATTGGTTTCCCAGACTTCTGCGGATGCAAGTATGGAATCATGTTCACAGGTCATGAGGATACCCTCACTGTTGAGGACTCATCGGGAACAGAACACCATGATACAAGGCTCAGGGCTGACTTTGTGGCAGACACAATCAGGGGCTACAAAGCGCTCAAGTATCTCGGAATCTGCAAGAGTCAGACATATGTTCTGGCAGGCAGTGGTAATGATGAGATAGACAACATCTATGCGAGTGATGGGGATGGCAACCCATTCAGCTTCAACTGGCAGGACGCCCTCTATCGTGAGAAGATGGAAAACTATGCCCAGGACGAGTGGCGCAAGGATGACGGCTGGAGAATCCGCCCAGCAACAAGAAATGAATTTTTCAACGTGATTGATGAGATTGTTGCTGACATCAACGAACACGACAGTTGCGTGCCAGAGCTTTATATCTTCGTCAGTGATCACGGTGGCAGATACGCTCAATCCAGCGAAGATGATGGTTTAATGGGACTCATCGGCACATCAAGCGGTTACGCTATATCTGATGACGAGTTTGTCGACCAACTCAAGAAGATTTTTGCAACATGCGGTGTGACAACCGTTCCGAAGATTCGCATCGAGATGGGCATCTGTAAAGGTGGGGAGTTCATCGATGATGTCGCTGATGAATACAAGTACTCAGGCAACGACACAATCTGTATGGCAACTGGTTCCGATGCTGCTACCAACGGTTGGGGTAGCTGGGCTGGTGGCGGTTCCACCGTATGGGGAGATGAAACAGGCGGTTCATTCTGTACCCCATTTATCACAAGCGTGTCGTTCCAAGCTCTTTGGAATACTGACCACCATGTGGACTGGAAGGCAGCCTATGACTACGCAGTCCCCCGCGATTGGGCGGCCAACGGATTCTGGCACGACAAGGATGATGGCTCAACCGTTTGGGTGCAGTCCTATCCACAGTATTGGCACTCAATCAACAGAGTATTTATCATGCCAGGTGTTCCACTTCCAGGAGAACCCGAGATAATCGGTGACCCAGGAACAATCATGGCAAATCCATGCAGACTTGGTGTCGATGGATCAGAGCTGACATTTGATGTTTGCAACTGCAGCAAGTATGATATTTTTTCACAATCCAAAAAGATAAACCTCAAGAACTGGTCAACAGGTACCATGACCATAAGGTTTGGAGATGTTGACGAATCTCCACTTGAGAAATGCTCTGAGAGAAGCGCCATATATTTCAGCAAGTGGGAGGTTGGCGAGAGGGCAGACACCTACCTCACAATCGAGCTTGCGGCGGGTGAGTCGAAGGATATCTGGGTTCTTGTACAGGGGTACTCACTCAAGAAACAGCCTGTTGACTCAAACGGCTACATGTTAACAGACGGTGGAATGCCGGCATATATTGATATTATGCTGCCATACACCTATGAGTGCGAGATTGATGGAAGCACCTACGAACGGGATGGAGAGGTACTCTCCAAAATCAGAGTGCTGGGCAACTCTCACGAGATACTCTACTCTGTCTCAGACGTTAGAGTCAGGTCGACACTCTCACCAGAGGTTACAATCACGAACAATCACAAACCCACTGTCACAATCGACCCAAGACCGGTTGGTAGACTGCCTGAGAACGTCGTCGCGGTGCCAAAATATGATGGGACTGTGAACATGAACTTTGACACCCTCGCCTACGTCGACATTGGTGGAAGAACACTCCCCTATGACATCCTAAAGGAACTCATCATCACTCTTGATGCAGAGGATATAAACAATCAACTGTGCTACGGCACGGGTGAGTCTGACCTTGAATGGGGCAGCGTAAGGATTGTCAGCAGAGATGGAACACTGCCGAATAACTGGGAGCTTGTGACAAGCACTGGGAAGATTGAAAAAACTGACCCAAGAAGAGTATCTCTCAAACTGGTTGTCAACCCAAACAAGATTGAAGCCTACTACGGCGAACACGAGGTATCGCTGATTTTCAATCTCGTTGATGCGGACTGCTGTGAGAGGTGGGGAACACCATCGAGTACAAGAGAGGTAAGAATCAACATCACAGTTGATATCCAGCCCCCCAGATAAAAGGTCTATCAAGCGTTATGATAAAAAGCCAAGTTGAAAAAACAAAAAGGATTGAAATGAGAATAAAGACTTTACTGATGGTTGCGCTCTCAGTGGTTTTACTGGCTGCAACCATGGGCTACCCAATTACAACCGCCTCAAACGAGTTCAACCTTGATGCTGAGCCGGGCTGTGGGTTCGTGATGCTTGGCTGGGACTATGTGCCAGGAGCAGCTCACTACTGGATTTACAGAGGCCCAGGGGTTGGCAAGGAATACTCAACCCCCCTGACCGACTTCCCAATCTCTGAGACCACCTTCAAGGACACCATTAACATCAAGGATGGACAGGAATACTGCTACTACATCACAGCGCTCGATGAGACAGCAACAGAATTTGCTAGGTCATCTGAGGCTTGCGCTGTGCCACTTTGCGCGCCAGAACCTGACCCTGACGAGTGCAAGCTGGTTCTTCGCTACCAGCAGGGCAATCTGATGTATATGGCGAATGGAGTCGAAAAGGGGCCGATGGATACCCCACCAGTCAACATCAACTCCAGGCTGTTCCTTGTCATCAGATATGTCACCACAGAGATTCCGGGCACTGACCTTCTTTGGGATGGCGCTCAGAAAATGGTCACAATAAAGACTCGCGACGGCAGAGAAATAAAACTCTGGATTGGCAAAAAGGATGCAAGCGTTGATGGAACAACGATCCAGATTGACCCCAACAACCCAGAGGTAGTGCCAGAGGTTAGAAACGGCAGGACGCTTCTGCCGATGAGATTTGTGGCTGAGAATCTTGGCGCAACAGGGCCAGATGACATCAGATGGTATGGTGACACGAAAACAGTTGAGCTTCGTTTCGACGACCCCGTCTGCGAAAAGTGCGACTGGGTTGGTGGAGTTGTGCTTGGGGCAAAACCAATGCCAGCCCTTACCTCAACAGAAGGCACGAGCTTTGTGCAGGTTGCCTTCAAGGATTGCTCAGGCAAGAAGAGGCTTATCTATGTCCCCCAGGGACTAGCTGACAAAAGGCTGGGCAAAACAGTTGAAGGCTACCAGGGAAACGCCAGGTTCTGCTTTGGAGATGATGTTGTTCCTTACGAATGGGAGATTGTCCCAAGCGATGAAGACCCATGTGACGAGGAGCCAACCACCCCGGAGCAGAATTGCGTCTGTCTGGAGATTACCGATGTGGTTTGTGGTGATGGCACCGAGACCCCCTTCATCCAGGGGAGGTCTTGCAGAGGAACGACCTACGTGGCAGTTCTGCCTGAGGATATGTGGGGTGAGTGTGAAAACATAGAAGTTGGCAACTGTTATGAGTTCTGCGGGATGAAGATAGCGACCCTTGCTGACCGCATACTCTTTGGAGTCGCCAGCTACGAGCCGGTTGAATGCCCCTGCCCCTGCGAAGACTGCACGTGGGTTGTTGGTGAGATTGTAAATGTTGCAAGTTATGTCACAGGTTCAATGCGTATCTATGCCGTGTCAGTTGAAACTTGCGAAGGGGAGCTTGGCACATACTCATCGGCTATTGACCTACCAGGAATGGGTGGTGGAGTCAACATCAGCGATTATGAAGGTTGTGCCAGGGTTTGCGTCGACTCAGACGGAGTGATAGTAAGGTGGACGCCGCTTCCCGGACTTGATGACTGCTGCAACCCGCCAGAGCCAGAAACAGCCTGTGTTTGCCTTGAGATTGTCAGAGGAGATTGCAACAACCTCAACGGAGTCGATGGCGATGGTAAGATGTGGAACCTCAGGTTCAGAGACCACCCAGAACTCTGCTCTGATATCGACATCGGTGAGTTCTGGACTCTCTGTGGTGAGGTCACAAGAATCACACTCCAGGGCAGCGGAATTCAGGGATTGATTCTGGATGTCGAATCGGCAACGCAAGAGGATGAACCCTGCGAGAGCGAGTGTAACTGGATAAGAGGTGAGGTTACATTCAACTTCACAAAAGACGGAAGCTACACGAAGATTTTCTTCAAAGAGTGTGGTGGTTTCTCAAGAACCTTTACAATTGAGCGTGACCTTTGGGACATCAGCAGAAGGGAAAACCTGAAGCAGTACACCGGTTGCGTTTCAATCTGCCTCATGCCGGACGGTGAGACGATAAGGATGTGGAGGATCGAGGACACAGAGGATTGCTGCCCTGATGAGATCTGCGTAACACTCGTGGTCGAACGTATGAACTGCGAAGGCGATGTGGTCTTTGGGTTTGGCAGGAATGTCGAAAACGCTGATGATGTCTACAAACTCTTCTTTGAGGATAGGTCTTACTGTGATGAGATAACACCGGATACGTGCATTGAGGTATGTGGGTTTGTAAGAGCAGAGACCGAGGACAGGACAGAGGTTGATGTCAAAGTCCTCAGAATTGTAGAGTGTCCCGAAGGGACAGTCCACACGGCACCATGTTTCTGTGTGAGGATAACATCGGTTGACTGCGACGCCGAAACGCCGACAGCCACGGCATCCGACGCCTCAGGAAGAGAATACTCGCTCGTGTTTACTGGGGATATGTCGGGTGTTTGCGACCACATGGAGGCTGGCACGTGGTGGGATGTCTGCGGAGAAACGCTTATCAGGCGTGTGGATATGGTGACTGTTGTGACGGTGGAGACAGCAGTTCCTCTCGATGCCCCATGTAGGGATATCTGCGTTAATGTGCATATCGATGCAGTTGATTGTTCACCTGAAGTTGGGGAGCCTTACGCAAGAGGCTACGATAGAGAACGCAAAACTTGGATTGTTTATTTTGAACCAGACTCGCCTCTGTGTGAGGGGATTATCGAGGGTTACTGCTATCTTATCTGCGGTGAGATGAGGACATCTGAAGGATTTAGAATCGCGGGAAGAGAAGAGATGGACGCTGTATTTGTTGAACGTGTTGAGTGTGAGGTAACACCGCTCCCGGCTTGCATGTGTGTCGAGGTGGAAAGCGTTGACCTTGAGTCCGACCCTCCCAGAGCAGTTGCCTTCACCGGACTCGACATGTATCCGATGGAGATTGGACTAAACCTTGGTTACCTAACCGATGATGTGCTGGCAGCAATTGTTCCCGACTCATTCTTTGATGTGTGTGGCAATGTCAGCATCTACCGAACAGGTGGCATGGAGGTTGAGGTCACATCAGTCACTCCAAGAGATGAGCCTTGCGGAATCAGTATTCCTGCCACTCTTTGCATCACTGTCACATCACTGTCAGGCGGCAGGATACACGGAACCGACATAAATGGAATGAGCTGGGATGTGAGTCATTATTTCGAAGGAACCGTAGCGCCTCTGGATATCGATATTGGCAGCTGCTATCAATTTATTGGGTACAGGTTTAGACCGGGGGACTCAATAATTGTAGGCAATCCCTTCTATTTCCTGACCTACACACAAGTCGACTGCCCCTGCCCAGAGCCTGAGGAGGAGTGCTTTGAGGGTAGGATTGAGATTATCTCATGCGACTCGATTGGAGGAAGGTCAGCTGTGGTTGTCAGGATATCCGCAGGCAACAGAAGGGTTCTGTTGTTTGATGATTCAATCATAGATTGTGACACTCTCTCGGTCGGAGACTGTGTGAGTGCATGCGGAACAAAAAGTATCCCTGGCACTTCGTTCACGGTAGCAAGGATAATATCGGTCATAAGCTGCGAATAATAAATATCGTTTTACATTTTAGTGTTCACAAACAAAAACGGCTGTGTTAAAAAGCACAGCCGTTTTCTATATCGGTTGTGTCTCTACTTGTCGTTTTGCAAAATTCCACATAGAATGAGAGTCTCTGACAATAGAACGGAGCCTGATTGATGGAACACATTATTGACCCGATCCTCAAAGGGGTTGGCGGTTTGGCGTTGTTTGTCCTTGGCATGCAGATAATGGGCGACGGTCTGCAGAAAGTCGCCGGAGACCGCCTGCGAGAAGTGCTTCGTAAGATGACTAGCAAACCAATCTATGGTGTTGGCGTTGGAGCTTTTATCACAGCCATTATCCAGTCATCATCGGCGACAACTGTCATGCTCGTTGGTTTTGTCAATGCCGGACTCCTCACGCTCCCTCACGCCATTGGTGTTGTGTTTGGGGCGAATATCGGAACAACCATCACAGCCCAGATTGTCTCCTTTGATTTTTTGGGTTATGCAATTTATCCATCCATCTTCATAGGTGTCGGTCTGAGAATGTTTGGACAGAGAAAATACATCAGATTCATTGGTGAGGTACTCCTTGGTTTTGGCATCCTCTTCCTCGGAATGGAGTTCATGAAGGAAGTTTTCTCAGGACTAAAGGAGAATGCAGCCGCAATCACCTTCCTGCAAAATATTGCGGGCAATGCCTACATGGGACTCCTGACAGGTGCTGTGTTCACCGCCCTTATCCAGTCATCGTCAGCCACCTCTGGTATCGTCATCGGTCTTGTTGGAGCAGGGATGATCGACCTGCCAGCCGGTATCGCAATCATAATCGGCGCTAATATCGGCACCTGTGTTACGGCATTCCTTGCCTCAATCGGCGCTCCTCATGTTGGAGCTCGGAAAGTCGCCATGGCGCATATCCTGTTCAATGTGATCGGTGCACTGATATTTATTAATCTCATTGGCCCAACATCAGCTCTCATTGCCAAAACCTCTATCTTACCGGCAAGACAGGTGGCAAACTACCACACATTCTTCAACATCACCATGACTGTTTTATTCCTCCCATTTACAAACCTCTTTGTGAAACTCATCAACAAGATTGTACCAGGCAAGGAGCCCGTGTTTGATATTGGTGTCAGGTACATCTCCGACCCTATACTCACAACACCCTCTCTAGCTCTTGCGCAGGTGACAGAAGAGCTTGTCAGGATGCTTGATATTGCAAGGCAAATGGTCTGTGACACCAAGAACATGCTGACCGAAAGCAGCAAAAAGTACATGACGGGTATCATGGCAAACGAGAAAACCGTTAACACGCTCCAGACAAAGATTACAGCATACATCTCAAAACTCACCCAGAAGTCCCTCTCCATTCAACAGGCAGAGAGGGCAATCTCGTTGCTTCACATCGTGCATGACGTCGAACGAATTGGCGACCACGCCACAAATATCGCCGAGCTTTCAGAGGACTATATCGACAAGAGAGTAAAATTCACAGATGAGGGGATGTCTGACCTTGTGCAGTTGTTCGATTTGACCGATAGAGCTTGTATAATTGTTGGTGAGGCACTCTCGACCTACAACGAATCCCTCATCCCAGACATGAAAAAGCTTGAAGATGAGATCGACAGGAGAACTGTAGAAGTTCGAGACAGGCACTTCGACCACATCAAAAACGAGCTTTGCAAACCTGAGTCTGGAATATACTACCTCGACATCGCAAGCAACCTCGAGCGGGTTGGCGACCACTGCATGAACATCGCGCACTCTGTTCATGGTATCAAAAAAGAGGAAGGGGAGAAACACGACAAACCCCCCAAACCAATACTCAGGGAATAACTCGAAACCGATTTTGACAGTGCCAACTTCCAAGATGAGTTGTGTCTTTCGGTTGGGGACAGGATTCTGAGGAAAGAGGTTCAAGGTGGCAGCAAGTGGTCACAAGGTCGAGAAGGTTACACCAAAGGATATTGATGAGATATACGCCCTTTGGGAGGCTGCAAGGCTGCCAGCAAGGACAAAGGGCAGAGACACAAGGGAGCACATTGCACGAGAGTTAGCTGAATCTACATCAGTGTTTCTTAAAGCTGTCCTTGTGGCTGACGGGACGATTGTTGGTGTTGCCTTTGGCACACACGACGGGAGAAAGGGCTGGATAAACAGACTCGCTGTCCACCCCAAATACCAAAAATCTGGCATCGCAGCAGAGCTTGTGAAGGCTTGCGAGCAAGGGCTTCGGGACAAAGGGATTCACATGTTTGCCGCACTTATCGACGAGGGGAACGAAGGTTCTATGGAGTTTTTCAAGAAAATGGGCTACAACAGGAGGGATGATATTGTTTATTTTTCGAGGAGGGATTATGAGGATATATAAACAGTTTGGTGTTTTCAATTAGTTAATTCAGACTATCCATCTCCTCCCAATATGCCGGATGCAGTGTCTTGTATACAGCCTTTTCACCAATAAGGTATAAACAACTCGGATCAGCGCACGATGGAATGACTTCCTTTATAACATCGTCGACATAATCAATCTCCACATTATACAGCTGGTTCTTTATAACACCAACTATTGCGAGTTCTGAGCCGCCACTATTCTCATCAATTCGAGCAAAAACATCTATATCATGACGAAAGTTGGTGTAGAAAATCTTTGAAAGGAGTTCAAACTGCATCCTTATGTGGCATTCTGAATCATAATAGATAAGTTTATTGTCACCCAATATGCGATAACCTCCATAAATCAGCTCCGGATAGAAATCATGGTGAATCATTTCTTCCAATCTTCCATTTGAGAAAAAGAAAAAACACCTCTCACCAACAATAAATTTCTCATCCTCTGATCTAGGGACAATAATCTTCGATAGAGGTACACTTGCGGGAAGGTGATACTCATATATCACATCAAGTGTGTCCAGATTGAACGAAACAAGGAAATCGCAGCTTGTGGCGTTTATTCTGCTTGTTGATACATAGTCTTGGAAAGCATATTCTGTGTCCAATCTATTCGACTTTATGATGTTTCCATCGAGGTCATATCTGAAAAGTGTTTGTGTTCTTTCATCAACCCCGATAACCCCTCTATTTTCGGAATCAGTTGAGGTGTAGCCCGAAAAATAAAGCACTCTTGTCATGTCTGTGTCAAAATCAATGTTCCCCAAATGAGTAGAGATAATCAAATGATTGCCACTTTCCGTTTGACAAATAAGAACAGGTATTGAGTCATATGTCATCAGGTCTTCAAATATTACATCTCCTGGCAATTGGGTGGTGGAATATTCAGGATTCTCAACAGGCGAACCATCATAGGTTATCAATGTGTGCCCATCGATATAAAACATTGGTTTACACCCGACTACTCCGTTTTTATGAAGCGGTACCCCTCTTGGAGGTGTTAAGTTGGTTATTTCATACACCAAGTTTGGGGTATGGAAATTAGAGGTTTTGTTTAACATAAGCACGAGTCCCAGGATGATAACAGCAACAACAGCGATAATCTCAACGATTTTCTTTTTATCCATTGTCTAATAGTCCTTTTTGTTGGAGAGAAGCATAAATACTAATTCTAAATTCTCCAGTTCTCATCTGATAAATGTCTATAATTAAAATGACTTCGCAAATTCTCGATGGAGTTTATACACCCCCTCCACCCCCTCTGCCAGCTCTTTCCTGAAATTTCTGTCTTGCCACAAATCCTCTAGTTCTGGGTGGTTGTGGAGCTCTTTTAACTTCTTCTCCATCTGCAAGTTTATTTGCTTTGCCCGGGCGAGGCTCTCTGCCTTGTTGCCGTGAAACTCTGAAGTCGCATCGACAAACCCGACGAACTCTCGCGCCACGCCCACCATGCGAGCAAGTGTGCGCATAAAACACCCAAGGTCAGAAAGCGGCGGTTTGGAGCAAGGCACACAAAAATGCTCCTCCTCACGCAACACTCTCGCCATCTCTTTGTAGAGTTCACCTCCATAGGTGAAACCAACCCTCTTGAAATCACCATTTGCGTAGGCTTTACCGTTCTCAAGGGCTTTTACAAAAGCCTCCTCTTTGCTCATCCTTGGCTCTGTGAGTTTTATCGCAAACGCCCCATCAGGCGAGTCAAACAACGGAAAACCCTCGAATCCTGCTCTTTCTGGCTCGTCGCCCTCGTCGTCCCACCCCACCACAACCGTCGATGTTGGCCAGGTTTTCTGAACAACAAGCAAACCCTCTTTGACCCAGGCTCTCATCTCCTTGTATAACTCTTTGAGTTTGTCTGTCTTTTCTATGACATCTCGCGCTTCGAGCTCTGTCTTTGGCCTGATGGCAGAAAATCCGAGAACATCGCCAACTGTGACGATGTTGTCATCGTCCCCGCCCTCCATCCACCAGGCGGTGCAGTCCTCCCCCAAAGCCCAAGCTGGAGAAAACGCCGTCCCCAGAAGACCGCTAATGTATTCGTGTGTTGTATCCACTCCTTGTTTGCCAAGCACAAACCGCAAGCACAGGGAAAGTGAATTGTTTACATCGGGGTTCCCTACGATGATGGTTTTGTAAGTGTCTGGCATAGTTTCCAAACCTCCACGATCTATTCTATAGAGGTTGAGGTATCAACGCAAAATGCTCAAAAAACAATTCATCATTTGGAGCAATGATTATAATCACATGTACTATTCGCATTGAAAAAAGAGCATCATCTATCTATAGCCTTCTTGCACACTAGGAAATCCTTTTTGCCCCAGCCATCTTCTTCAATTTCACAGTCAAAGTAGTAGACACAATCTCCATAAGCAGCTTCTATATAAACGATTCTATTTTGCATGTTAGCAAAATTCACACCAAGCAAGGAATCATTTTTATCAAACCAGAATTCATTGTAATAGTAGAACTCACCATTGTCACTCCAAACAGGCTCTTCCCTTTGGTTATGCCACCAGTCATCATTATATGTTGTTCGAACTGTGAAGTAGTTCCCAAAGAACAAGCTCTTCCTACTAACAACCTTTCCATTTTCTGGGTTGATTGCTACAACTTGCAGGAAACAAAATTCATCAGGATCTCTGAATTCAACAATAAGCAACATACCTTCAATCTTTGTATCAATCGGTTTTTGCCCATATTGGCTGGCAAAGTCAATACTCCAAAGCTCATTGCCATTGTCTGAGTCAATGCCAACAAACTCAGAACCACAATTAACAAAGAAGATATCACCATATGAAAGATAATTGTTACTCGCTGTTATTTGACTTTTCCCATCATCTTTAGTGTTGGTGTATTTCCAAAGAAAATCCATGGTTTCTATGTCTACTCCATAAATAACCGTGTCAAAAGTTGAATTTATCCAGCACCCTCCATACTCACCAAATATTACATCTCCCTCAACAAAAATCACATTGTTTCCAATTTTGAAAAACTTTCCTTCTTCATCGAAGTCCCAATCCATTAGTTTTTCCCCAGCCAAAGAGTATAAAACAAGACGACTATCGGCAGAAAAATATGATTCAAACTCATGTATAAGAACCATTTCATCTTGTACTACAAAAGATGAAATACGTGTTCCATCATATGACCAGAGTGCTTTTCCAGTTTTCTTATCAATAAGATTTGACTCATCGTAACCTACAAACTCATATCTCACACCATCTTTTCTATATTCAGTCTGATACATCTGCTCTATTACAGATTGCTCATCATCTGGCAGACACTCCCCTGTGTGTAAATCAACAGCCCAGAAAAGTCTGTCTAGGAAATTCTTTTCATATGTATCAGTTTGTTCATCGTACTCATAATGAACGCCATATAATTTAATTAGAAGTTTTTCACTATCAACCACAAGCTTGCCCAGGTCTGGACGCTTGTGCTTGCTATCTGGGTCTGGTTGAATCCAGTCCCAAAGAACTTCTCCTGTAATTGGGTTGATTGCCGTCACATTGTAAATCATCCTAAAAGGAGATTCTCTTGTCATATAGTGCTTTAGCAACAATACACCGTTGACAATCTCAATTTCACTACTGTTGGTTCTCGTATCATACTGTGTTTTCCAGACAATATCATCAGTTGAGATGTTGATTCTCAAATTGAGAAATGCCAAACAACCTTTAGAGTTGAAAACCTTTTTTGTCTCAACTTCTTCTAGCGCGAAATCAACAACATTATTGATTAATAATTTGTCGGTTTGGTTGGCTAGACAATGAATTTCTGCTTGCACTTCCACAGTTTCACCTGGATTAAGTTCGTGAAGAGCTGACTTGATGTATAGCTTGTTTTCAATACTTTCAGTTTCTGAAGCCACATAGACATCTTCAGGATATAAAAGGCAATTTGGAAGTGTATTGTTAAATTCTAATACAACGGTTGAATCACTCACATTCTTCACATAAAAGACAACATCCCTTATCTGCCCTAAAAACATAGTCAAATCAAGACTTTTAGAGTTGAAATCATCTTTGTCCCAACTAAACTGGATACGCCTATTGATTTCTCTGGTGCTAAAAATACCTTCAACAGAAATATCGGGGTAGACTTCTGTGTCCAAAAGGTTTGTAAAGTCCAGATTATCAGTTTTCATGAGTTTTGTTTGTCTTGTGATTTTTTCCCGTTTTGGTTTAAACTTATAGCTTTGTCGCCAAGAGCTTGTCTGTTTTGTGTTCTCGATGATTCTGCTCATCCCATCATCACCCCCACATGAAGTAAGAGTTGTAAATGCTACCGAAAGAACTATCAAAATGCATAATGTTTTCCTCACACCAATCCTCCAATTTATTGATTTGCAAGCCCCAAAGCAAAATCTATATGCCTCGGACTTATTATTCAAACCTTTCCATCACAAGATACGCCCCTCCTGGGTATACAGACGTATCGCGTTGAACATACAGCAGATAGTCGGAGTTAACTCTGACTACCAGTGGGTAATTGCTCCATGTTGTCTTACTGTCTGCTATTTTCCCAAGCACTCTGCCAGTTTTTGTATCCAACCACATATCTTTCCAAATAACACATTCTCCCTCTGGCTTTTCTCTTCTTTGACTGATATTTTGAAGTTGGTTGAACCAGAGAACCTTGCCAGAATCTATATCAAGCGCAAAAATCGTCTCACCCCCTTTTACAAACAGATACTTATCATCATACACCATGAAATTTGGATTATATGACTCATAGACTGCGGTTTTCCAAAGCAACTCCCTCTTTTCCATGTCGAAACAGTGGATATCCCCTTTACCGCAAATCATAAGGTTGTCGTAAAACAACACATTATCTAGCCTATCTGGCACATCATGAATATCTCCACCAATTATGAAATCATCAAACTGCCACTGGAAAACTGATTCAAACGTGTCTTTGTCAATGATTTCAAATCTATTAAAAGAAGCATGACTAGATTCATTTCCATGCAAACATTTTCCGTAGAATATAACCAATCCACATGGTCTGTGCCTGACAATATATGCAAATGCGCTATGTGGCCCTTCCATTGGCACTTCTTCAATTTCTATCTCATATTTGCCCAACACCTTGCCATCTGCCATTGACATCTTCAGAATTGTGTTTTCCATCTTATATGATAAATCTTCTCCCTTATGCAATAAGAATAGGTGTTCTATGTCCTGTGAGATGATGTAGGTTTGTCCGTCAGTCTGTCCTTCATAAATTGTTTTCTCCCAGAACACATTGCTTTTGTCAGGACTTGAGCATTTTACAGTAGTTTTTTTCTTTTCTTTACGAGAGCCATATTTCTCATCGACGTACTCAATGATTTCCTTATTTATATCAATTTTTCTATCATCAGATAATGAATAGTATGCACTCTCTGCCAATGTGAATTCATTTTCAGTAATTGGAATCTCCTCGCAAGTGTTAATGTCAAAACACCTTGTCTCAAGAATCTCTCTTTTTTCTTTTGTCAAATCCATACTCGACTCACCCATAGGCATTGGTTTTCTACACTGCAAGTACAGCATATCATTTGCAACAAAGTAATTGTCAGTGTTTCTTTGGTTATCGAACCAAACAGGTTCTCTGTAGTAGTTGAATTCCCTAATCATTTTACCATCTCTGATATCAACAAGCTCGATAAAATCCAACCAACTACTGCCGTAATAACCGTAGTGTGCTTCTACACACACAATATTCCCGAAAATCTTTATCTGAAAATCTCGTGCCTGTGTTTTAGTCTTCCAAACGGTCTTTGTCTCAAACGGTCCTGGTGGAGAATTATCAATCGGGTATGTCATGACATCAATCTTGCAGGACTTGCTAAAGTCATATTCGATGCGTTCCTTGTAGTCTGTGACAAACTCGTAATCAAGAACAGATAGGACATCGAAGAACTTGATCTGATGAGCATTCGCTTCTGTTCTTTTATAAGAAACATAGAATTTGTGATAACCCTTTGCTGGAATCACAAAATCTTCATATAGACTGAAGTCAAAAACAGTCTCTGTATCTTTGTTTCTTGTGACTCTAATTGGAAGGTTGTAATCATTTATCATGTTGATTTGAAACCCACTTGAGTATTGGCTTATGCTAAACGGGACATAGTACATCCCCCAGATCATGGGTTTTCCATCAACTGACGCTCTGAGCTTGCTTGGGGCATCGGGTTGCTCATTCTCGATTTCTGCAATCGCGCTCTCAAGAGTAGCCGCTCTTTGCAACTCATCTGCCATTATCTGGTACGGATTCGTGTGAATAATTGAATAACTTAAGCTGTTGTTTGGACAACAAGTTGAATCTGTTGAATCAATCAGTTCTAGCACAGGATTCTTCACAGGTACAGTTTTTTTCTTCCTGTGCACTCCTGTGGTATTTGAAAAATCAGCGCTTACGCTGTCTGCTTTTTCTTGTGAATTCCGTGCCACTAGCACATACCCACCACGGTTTTCTCTTGTTTTGTTGGTGTTCTCGATAATACGATTCATGCTGTTGTCGCATGAAACAAGGAACACGGCAACGGCTAAAAACGATAAACACAAAACTCTTGGTCTCACGCACTCACCTCCAACAAATTGCAATCAAACACGAAAAATTCAAACACTACTTGAACCTTTCGCAATAAAACATGAAGTCTCCATAATTTCTGTCAACATATATCACGCATTCCGGATTAACGCTGACAATCGTTATTTGTTTTTTCTCCTGGTCAGAAGACTTCATTTTCCCAAGCACAACACCTGTCTCATAATCAACCCACATATCATACCACAAAATAACGTCTCCTTTAGGTCTGGTGCAGCTTTGAGCGTGGTTGTAGCCTGTTTGCCAAACAATCTCCCCTGTTCTCATGTTAATCCTTGTCAATTTACTTTCATGATCTGATAAAACCAGATTATTGTCCTTTTTATAGACAATAGTATTGTAGTCGTATCCACCTTTCCAAAGCTGTTTTCCCGTTTTCAAATCAATGCAAACAGATTGGTGGTAGAAAAAATTATCAAATATCACATATTCGAGATGCAAAAATGGTAGACTATTCTCTACGGTTCGTAACTCATCAACCATATCAACCTTGTATATCGGTTTAAGTGTTCTGGTATCAAGCATCTCGAGCCATTTGACATTAACAAAACCCATTTCATCACCATGACTACAAGTTCCACCGAACAACAAAGCCCCATAAGGTGTAGATTGTATTAACTTGTAACTATCATTACCAGATTCGGTTTTTGGGTATTCAACTCGTGTCAATATGCTCCCGTCTTTCATTGAGACACTAGTTAGAGTTCTTATTGTCTCGTTGTCAGAATTTACCACGATGCAACAATTGTTGTCCTGTGAGACAATTTGCATTTCATGGTATTCAACCAGTACTCCCATATCGGCTGTCCAGAAAACATTTTCCCCATCAAAGCTTGTGCATATCAGCTCAATCCACTCTTCTTTTACTACCTTTTCATTCTGACATTGAATAATTTTGTTATGCCTTTTAAGTTCGATATACCTGTCGTTACCATTCGCTTTGTGCCTTCTGTAAGCAGTCATATATTCTTCCTCTGTTACAGGAATCTCTTCACATGTGTTTATATCAAAGCACTTTGTCTCATAGATTATTTTTATAGTCTCTTTCTGACAAACAGGATCAACATCTTTTGATTCCAACAGTTTTTCTTTGTTTTCGCTACACTGGATGTAGAGCTTTCCGTCTTGTTCGAAGTAATAATCTGATAATGAATTACGTATCACATCATCTACATGAAAGGGAAAGTTCCTTATCCGTCTACCATCTCTAACATCATAAAATTCTACAAACTTTTGAAAACAACTGCCGTATAAACATCTTGAATTCTTTGTACAAATAACATTCCCTATGACTTTATGGTCAATCACGAAATCACAACAAGTATCAACAAACTTGGTCCACACGATTTCTTTCTCGTCCTTGTCAAAGCGATTCAAATCAACCGGATATGTATAGACATCAATCTTTTGCATTTTATCGTAATCGAATGCGATTCCTTCTATGTCTGTGACAAATTCGATGTCCATGCACGAGAAAATGTCTTTGAATATTGTCTTATTGGCATTCTCTAATGTCCGGGTGTATTGAAAATAAATGTAGGCAATTTGTTCTGGCTCAATTATTTTTGTCTCTGTTGATTTTGGCATAAAACCATCATTGGCGAAACCTTCTTTTAGCTTTAGCTGAATTGGTGTTTTGTACTTATTGAGTAGATTGAAAAAATGCTCTGTTGTTTGACCTATGGGCAAATCAACGTAAACAGACCTATCTTTTTTGATATAACCACTTTCCCATGTTATTTTTAGTTTGCACTCCTCACTTGTAGCGTCATCAATAAGTTCCTGTCTTTCAATCTTTAATCTATCTGCTTCTTCTTTGTGTTTTGTATTCACATATGCGAATTGGTCAACAACAGGAAATGTGACATCAGATGGAACAGCAAAATTCCAGGTAGTATTTAGATAACCACCTCCAAAGAATTGCCTGCTGCTCTCACCCTTCTTGGTTTTATTATCTGTAGTCTTAGGTGGCACTCGACTGTCTTCTATAACCGGTCTATATAGTCTGGTTTTGTTGGTGTTTTCGATGATGCGGTTCATCCCATAATCTCCCCCACATGAAACAAAGGAAATTGTCAGCAACACCACAACAACAGTTGATAGCAAAACTCTAGATATTCGCACCTTAAAAACCTCCTTTATATAATCAAAACTAAACACACAACAAGAAACGCAGATTCACACCAAACAAGCCTGGGTCATCATTTAATAAATCTTTTTGCAGACCAATTGAGGTTTTCTTTTGTATTCATCTTTATTCCAATCCTGCTCGATATAAAACATGTATCCATCTACAATGTTTCCAATGTCTGACAGTATGTGTGGATCTTCTCCCTCGTTTATTCCAAGGATTTCATGTGTTTTTGGATCTAGCCAATAATGCTCACAAATTAAGTAACCATCGCTGCTTTCTTTGTACCAATTTACACGTAGACGTTCACTTTGTTCTGAAGTAATCTTGGGTTCAAGCTTTTCAATTTTTGCTATCCTCCCCGTGCTTGCATCCACATATAACATAAAGGTAGATTCGGATTCAGTTGTTCCGTTGTGGAACACAACACATGTATTACCATCGAGTTGTTTTGTGTCATCTAGCAATCCCACAAAGGCATTATTTTCCCAGACAATTTTTCCTGTGTTTGAGTCAATTCCATAGACATCTTTTTCAGAAATTATCACAACCGTGTTATCAACAAATTGATAATGTCTCCGATTGTCTATGCTAGAATCTTCTGATAGAGAAACCTTTTTCAGCTCATGTGACCATTCCGTTTCGAGTGTTTCAGGATTGATCTTCAGGATTGATGTATCATTATAAAATTCACCATCTTCTCTGAATGTGCATTCTCCTCCCAATGCTTTATCTGATTGAATGAAGTAAACCTTGTCACCAAAGATTTGAAATCTCCCAACAATATCTGCTTTCTTTTCCTGAATGAATCCACGTTCAAAGGAGTATTTTCTAATTTTGGAATGTTGAATTATCCATTGTCTGTATTCCTCCCGAACAGTTTTATAATCTGTAAAATCAAAAGATGCAGATGATATTGAATCCAACTCATATGTGTAGATATTTTGCCCTAATACTGCATAGGAGTAGACACTCCCTCTCAACTGACAGACTTCTTTTCCTTGTTCGAGATCGACTAAAGAAGGTGCGGTTCTTTGCCGATTGTTATGCATCAAAATATATTTTTCTCCTGATTCTTCGAATTGTTTGCGCAGAAAAAATGAGAAAACTTCTTCCTCATTAAACTCCAATTCTTCCCCACTTCTGATATCCAAAACCCTCAAATTCTTACTATTTTGATCAAAACTAAAGCTGACTGTATCAATAAAATTTCTACCAGTATAGCTTTCATACAGATAAAGTTTACCATCATCATACTCGAATCCGCCTATGTTGAACCACGAACCATCTGGTTGAGTGCCTTGCCCCATTTTCCAAAGATATTCTCCTGTTGACCTGTCATAGGCTGAAATTAGCTTAGGACTCCCGCAAGGAGTCTCCGCATGACCTTTTTCTGCTACAATAATGGTCTCATCAAAAACTTCGATACCGAAAAGAAAACCTTTTGACAAAAACATGTGTGGAGTTCGCCAAACAACTGGGTACTCCTTTATATCCATCCTCTCAACATTTATCTCCAACAAACCACAGGCATTTTTCCAGCTTCTTTCTTCTCCCTCAATCTCTGCATATCCTGCACCAACATAATAGTCTTCAAATCTTTTATCCATCTTTGTGCATTGTATTTTGTGCTGAAATTCCATGACTTCTTTGGGATTCAATCTGATAGGATCACCATGATTCAGATAGTATTCAATCACATTCTCGGTGTTGTTCCTGACATAGAATGCAATATACAGGACTTCACCTGCGTTCATCTTCAACCTTAGCCCATTTAGTGGCTTGAAATCGGGACTCCAGCTAAGCGATATGTAATCTACACAATTCTTTTCTCCCTGAGCATTAGAACCATTATCTTCATCCCCATCGATGTAGAAATACTCAAACCTTTCCCCTGTAAAATCTGCTATCTCGTCTAAGTTCTTTATTTGGTCTCGTTCTTTTTGAGTCTCCCTCTCAGATTCACTTTCCTCACCAAACACAGTTGGGTCATCAAAGCTGAAATCGCCACCCCATTTTGTTGAGTCAATATCCCCAGACTCTTTACTTGGTAAACTTTTTTCCTGTCGCCATTTGCTTGCCTGTTTTGTGTTCTCGATTACGCAAGACATTCCATAATCACCCCCACACGAAGCTGACAATAAAACACCAACCACAATAGCCAAAACAGCAAACAATCGAATAAAACTATTTTTCATGACACCTCCTTAAAAACATGAGAATATCCTATGAGTCATTATCAACCATTTACAGGTAGTGTGTTTATCGCATGCTAAATATTTTGTTAATCTGTGAAATATTTCGACAATCCACAACTCCAACCGTTAACATCACTGGGAGATTCAAAACAAGAATCATCTGGCAATTATCATAAAATTCCACGGATGCAAGAAATAATGGACAAATCATATTAGGGCAATACCTTCTTAGAAGAATACAGCGCCTCTCACACTGACCGAAAACCACAACAAGAACCCAATACTTTAAAGAGTAACTCAAAAATGGGTGACCCAAGCCACTACAGCTCTGTGGTCACCCATCGATTCATACCTATTTATGCGGCAAAAACGTTATGATCAGCTGTTTAGATGCCAAATGCGTTCTTGACCCTCGCCTCGAGCATTGGTTTCGGCATTGCCCCAACGAGCGCGTCAACCTTCTTGCCGTCTTTGTAGAAAAGCAGTGTCGGAATGGAAGTAACGCCGTTCATACCAGCGATTCTCTGCTGCTCATCAACGTTGATCTTGACAAAAGTCACCTGGCTGTTGAAAACCCCAGCAAGCTCGTCGATTATTGGCCCAATCATCTTGCATGGTCCGCACCAGGGAGCCCAGAAATCAACAACAACCGCTCCACCCTCATTGATCTTTTTTTCAAGATCGTCGTCTGTCAAATGTAGAACTTCACTCATCACGCTACCTCCGTGTTATTTTTCACATAGTCAAGGAACGCTGGCACGGGCATTGCTCCTGGCGCAAACGTTTCCTTTTTTTCATCAAGTATTGTAGTCGGAACTGCTGAAACTCCAAACCCTTTGGCTCTGTCGAGGTTTGTTCCTGTCATTGTCACTCTTCCCTCGATTTTCCCAGGGGCTGCTATTGCCGAGGCGACAGCAAGAAGAGCCTGTCTTGGGCAGTGGGGGCAGTTTGGCGAGACAAACACCTCAACGAGGGTGTCCTTTGGCAAACTGTCAAACTTCTCTTTCATTCCGCCAGGGAGCGTCTCATCCCCTCTGCTTGCCATGACAAGCGACTGAAGGAAGGTCTGGGTTTCCATGCCCGTTGGTGCTCCCCAGAATGATATGTTATAGCCAAGGTTTCTGCCAACTTCGATGACAGTGGTGTCATCTTTTGCATCTGTTCTTTCAGCAAACTCGACCTTGTCGGTCAACTCAGCCAGATCAGCGATGAAGGTGCGTGTCATCTGGGTTTCTTGGTCGTCCTTGCCGTTTGACACAAGAGTGAGTAACACCTTATTCGAAAGGGTTTCCTCGAACTGTTGTTTCAGCTTTTCTCTGTTTTTTTCTTCTTCTGTAGACATCTCTATCTCCTTGACAAAAAATTTTAGTCAAGTCTTGTTAACCGTCAAGATACCTTATGTTAAAGGGTGTGCTGAATGTGTCATAGTAAGGTTTTGTCGAGTCATACCGATGGGGGGTATACAACCTTATCTTCTCCAACTAGCTTGACCATGGCGTCGAGGAAGGATTGATAATCTTCAAGTTTTACAAGTGTTTCCCAATTAAGTGTTTCTTCTTTCCTTTCAATAACAACACTAACCCTTACCCTTCCTGGGCTCCTTGATAACCACTCAATGCTTGATTCTGCCAGATACACTTTTTTGATTTGATCTTTATGGATTCCTGTGGATAAACCGCTTTTACAAACAATTATTTTGTCTCTCAAAACTCGAATCGTCGTGTAGTAATTCCCGAAAACAATAAAAAGGAATGCTATAAAGATTGTGGATACAGAAACCGCTGTTACAGTATCAGAGACGTGACTAACGCTGTGAGAAAAAGATGCTATCAACAACCAGGCCCACAAAGTAAATAGACAAATAAATATAATGACCTTTCCTATCATCGGAAATCTCGTTGTTTCTTCAAAAAATACCATAGACTATTCCCTTTCTATTCTCACAATTCAATATAGTCTGGAATGTCCAAAACCTCTTCGCCCACCAGTTCCTTAATGGCGCTAAAGAAACCGTGGTAGTCACATATCTTTATCCGTGACTCAGAATGCGTTTTATTCTTTGGAATAATCTCTACGAAGATTATCGAATGTTGCTTGTCCTTGGATAAAAGACGAAGACTATCCCTTGTGATACTTATCTTTTCAATGTTTGACAGGTTTATACTCCACATGCTGGAATTGCTTATTGTCACAATCCTATTTTTCAAAACCTTGAGGGTTGTTGGAAAAGGTCTTGTGATAATCAGGATAAATACGACAAAGGTAAGTATAAAACCAACACCCACTATCGCACCTGCTGAACCGTTTTGATAAAACGAGCCATATACTGGTATAGTGTATGTAATCCCTAAGACAATAAAAACCCATAGAAGCGCAAACACAAACCTGTATCCCACACTTGCATTCAATTTTTCTTCAAAATACACCACACCTCACCTCCTGGTATTTGTACACAAATCAAAATTCAATATATCTATGAATTCACAACATAATGTTACACATCATACTGTTACAACATTGTCGTCCCCAATCAGCTCTTTCATAACTTTGAAAAAGCTTTCATAATCCTCTATTAGAATATCTCTTCTTCGATTCTTTTCATAGTGGATGGCAACTGCTAAATGAAAAACTGAATCACTCGGTATATTTTTGCTAAGCTTCTTTTTAGCCAGGTTTATTTCAATAATATCTTTGAGTGGAATTACACTTTTTGATGCGTATATGTCTTCTATCACAATTCTATCTTCAAGTACCCTTATCTTTTGATAGAGTCCTGTTACAAGGACATTGAATACACTTAGGAAAATAAACATTATAAGCAGAACTTCATAGATTAGCTGATTCTCACCAAAAAAGTCAGAAATAGGACAATCTAACCGAATGAATACATAAATTGCGAATAATGGTAGTAACGTGTTCCAAAGCATTCTCCAATATCCATATCTCACCTTTTCTTCAAAATATACCACTTTCTACCTCCAAATATTCGAATCCACAAACTAAGCTATTTATCTCATTTGGGATGCTCCCAAATCATTTTGTTCACACATTCTATGAAAGTATTACAGGAAATCTCTACCCTTCTTCCAAACTCGCCCTATCTCCAAGAAAATCCTTTATCCCCCCATAAAACGCCTCACAGTCCGTGATCGAAAATCCATGACGCTTGTTCTCTGCCCAGTCGACCTCGACAAACCACCCCGTCCTTGCAACATAGTTCCACCTACGATTTGCGCCAAGTCGTATGCCAAACCCACCCGTTTGCCAGAAGGAGTACTTCTTGATTCTGATGCTCTGAATTTTGTCAAAAGGGACTTTGACAACAAAGGGGTGAAAACCAAACTCCAGCGTCTTCTCGTCGAACCTGACAACTAGGTATCTCATAATACCAAGCAGGAAGCCAAAAAGCGCAACATCGAGAATTAGTACAATGCTCAGAAGAGGCTTGATTTCAGCGAAGGAGCTTAGGTCACCAAAGACATAGGCAAGCACAAGGGGAGCAATAGTTGCAAGGAAAACAAGCAGGATAATCCACCAAAAACCAGTCATTTGAGTTTTTTCTTCGAATATCCACATGAGGATGATTTTAGTCATTGTTGGAAAGTTTTCCAGTTTTCATGTCACAGATTGATTCATATTTAACGGAATCTGACGCCAATCTTGTTTGTCTACTGTTGCCCTGCTGTCTTAGAATATCTTCAAGAGAGGGGGTGCTAGGTATGAAGAGGAATATTAGATTTTATGTGTCGGTGTTTTTAGCTGCCATCTTGGTGTTTGGTTTTTCCGTGTCTGTTTCAAGGAGCGCGCCACAGCACAAGAAGATGGGGATTGCCTGTGACTTTGGGTACTACATCTTTGTTGCAGACCCGATTAACTCAAAGGTTCATAAGTTTGATATGTATGGGCACTACTTGGGGGATTTCATAAAGGAGATTATCTACTGTAAAGATTTGAAACTGGTATCTCCGGTGGACATAAGCACCTGCAGAGTTGGAAACACAATAGGTATTGTTGATGCAACCCTTGGCACAATCGTCAACATGAACCCAAACAGGACGCACCACACCTTCACAGGTGACCCGGAAAGGCACGAACTTCTTGAACCATATGCCATGGCAAAAATCGGAATAGCAGACGATATTGGGGCATATGTCATAGACAGAGCAGGGAACAAACTCGTCAGATATGATCCGTATGCAATTGATTTTGATAAAAGTGTCGAAGACTGTAACGATTATGCTATTCCAAGATTCACCACACCAGAAGGATACGAACACTCCAGCGCGCCAGCGGGTAATGATAATGAGCATTTCAACAGTCCAGAGGGGGTCGTAGTTGATGTACGAGGATATGTGCTTGTTGCCGACACTGGTAACAAGAGAATCTTAAAATACAGGCGTGATGGGGAATTTGTCATATCGACAGAGAGCAACGATTCACTTGTGTTTGATAGTCCAACAGACATCTCGGCAGACAGAACAAGCAATGAGTTTGGCTATTACTACGTGGCAGACTCAGGCACCAACATCGTCACCGTACTTGACGGTAATTTCACAAAAATCGGTGAGATTGGCAACACGGGTGAAAACCCAGGACAGAATGTCTTCCCGCCAGAGGCGAAGCTCAGCTCTGTTGAGGTTGACAGCCAGGGGTTTGTCTGGGTGTCTGACATTGGCACAGACACGGTCTACAAATTCACAAGCGTATATGACAAAGAACCCCTGAAACTCGTCTGGAAAATCGAGAATGCCACAAAGAGGACTGATATCGAAACCGTCATGACAAGAATACCGGTCAAGAAATACTTTGCCTATGTCGATGAGAACACCATCCCAATCAAGCCATACGCTCAGGTTATTGGCGACAGGCTCATGGTTCCGATAAAGTGGCTAATGGACAACATCTTCACAAGAGTTGATACTGTGTCAGGAGAAAAAGTCGGCTGCACTCTGACCTGGAACTCAAAGGAGAAGAAAGCAACATTTGTGACCCCCACATACAACTTCAACAATCTAGAGCCGATTATGCCAAAGAAAATCGAGCTTTGGGCGAACAAACCAACAGCAAAAGTGGACGGAATTGAGGTTAGAATCGATGGAAGGTTTGAGACAACACCTGTTATCGTCGACAACACAATGATGCTGCCGCTTCGATTTGTCTGTGAGTTATTGGGGGCAAAGGTTATCTGGAAAAGCCCCGATGAATACCCAAAAACAAAACAGGGCGAGGTGTTGGTGTTGTTTCCAAATCCGGATTTAGCCAAGTAGAATGCACATTATCCTGAACTGATTCTAGGATTGATATTTATCTGGTGGGGCATCGACTTGATAAGTCTCTACCCTTACTCTCCCGTCATCGGGTCAAGGTTTGCGAGCTGGTGCTGATTGAAAGTACTACTCTCAGTGGATCAAAGGTCATCGAGTGTTTTTGCGTTGAGGAGTTTATCTAGCGTTGTATACTTTGTTCCTTGAATTCCAGGTTTCCCCCCTGGTTTTTTGACATAGTTTGTCAATTCTTTTGGTTCACCTTCTAAATAAAGAATGCACTTACCGGTCTCATCGTAATCCGCTATTCTTCCAACCTTACCCCAATGAGTTATTGCAGAAGTTGGAGATGATTGATATATTGCTATATTGCAAATTTTACTTTTATTTCTATCTGCAATTTTGACAGCCCACCATGCCTTTTTCGGGATAAATGTTTTCTCAACCCCACCATCATAAGCCGGACAAACAATTGTGTTAAAGTCATCATCTTCTTCGGTAGTTGTACACATCGATTCCTCACTGAGTTCTTCTTTTACATCATCTCTAGAGTCAACCACTTCAAAACTCTCTTCTGGCGGAATATTCAACCTTCTCCGTATTGAAAATCTATCTGGATATTCATTCGAGATTTTATCAAAATTCATCAAAACCAGTTTAGCAAGATCAATTCCGTTTATAAGCGTTATTTCAGTCTTTCCTTTAGCGCAGTCATTTGCTTCACTTACAGCTTTACTTGTAAAACTTGATGTTGTGATTACACAACCATATTCTCCAGGTGCCAATGTTCCTCTCAGCTGTAGCACAGTATCATTACTAATTTTTCTATCTCTGGCGTATTTCTTCACCTGTATTTTTATTTTAACATCTGCTAAGCTACCAGCACTCATTGTGCCAATAACATCAACACCTTTATCCCCTGAATCTGGCGTTTTTTTTGAACCAAACTTCATTGCTTTAAGAAGGAATTTTATGAACTCCTCAAATTCACTTGGAGAAAACTTTGTAATCATGTCATCTATCAAAGCATCAATTACCATTGATTGCGTCTTTTTCATCATCATACCTCCACTTCTTTTTTTGGGTAATGTGTCTTTCATCCACATTACCTTACTCGCCCGTCCTCGGCGTCTTCACCCACGTCTTTGGGGCGCGTCCAATGGCCTTTAGCACAACCGCCCAGGTGTAGGGGGCAGGAAGGAGAAAAACCACAAAACTGGCAATGAAAAGCTTCACAAAATCAAAAATGCCAGCGGCAACTGTAAGAGGTCTGAAAGTTCTGTCAAACACCTCATCATACCTAAGGTAACAGTAGAGTGTGAAAATCAGATACGGCACATTGAGTCCAACCAGTGCCCAGTATAGTATCGCATTCTCAGCAAAGAATGGCCCAGGGATGGTTGCACCAAAGAAGTTTGAAAGCAGTATTAAATCCATCAGAAGCACAATGCCCGTTGAGAGCTGATACACCATCCACTCTAGCGGTCCCATCACAATGAGATACCACCACAGTTTCCTTGCCCGTCTCTTGTAGTCACCCGCATCACCCACAGACAGTCGTGGTCTGGGGTAGTTTCTGATACGCGAGATGACCTGCAAATGACCCGATGCCCACCTAAGACGTTGCCTGAAATACTGAGGCATGGTAGGGGGTGTTTGCTCGGTTGATTTGACTGTGAGGAATGTTAGCTTCGTCCCAAAATAGAGGTACGCCCTACAGCCGAACTCAAGGTCTTCAGTGAGCGAGAGTTCGTCAAACCCTCTCATCCTCTGAATCAAATCCCAACTGATGTGCAGGTTTGTCCCGCCAACAAACGGAAGCCTGTTGAACATAAGGGGCAAATACCAATCATGAGCAATAGCCTTGTATAGTCCGCCAATCTTTGAGAGCGCTCCCATCCTGTAGTAGTTCCTCACCTGGAAAAGAGGCCCCTGCAAGATATCAGGTGGATTATCCGAGAGCATGTGACGCGCAGCATGCAGGAAGACATCTGGGTCGGGGTGAGACTCAGCGTCATAGAACGCAATCATGCAAGTCTGCGGGTCAACCTCAGAGAAGGCATAATTGAGGGCTCTGCCCTTTGTTGAGCGAACCTCAACACCTGTGCAAACACCGCCAAACTCACCATCGAAATCATACGGCACCTCAACGTGTGCGAGTTTGAACCCAGAGGTTTTAAAAGAGTCGATGCACTCACACACGACCTGTTGGGTGGTTTTGAAGAATCTGTCATAAAGGTCACCCAACGCCTCAACAGATGTAACACCCCTGTTTTTTATATTTTCATCAAGCTCGGAAATCCTCTCCATAACCGTTGCCGAGGTGGATGCATATCCCCTCGGAACCATGCTTGCTACACGCTTTGTGATGTTTCTTTTAAGCTTGATTCGAACCGCAATCTGTCTGATTGACACCCTCGCTTGAAGCAGAATCTCTGACACAATCTCCATTAGTTCTCTGTCTGTCTTGCCAGGGATCGCTTTCCTCACGCCGTAGTAGATATTTGAGATGTCGGTTGGTTTGTCGCGAAGGATTGATGAGCAGAAATTAAAGACAAGACCCTTCATGTCTTGCGCAAAATTCGCCGTTGCAATCCTTCTGTCTAGCCTTTGCGCAAGATAGACAAGTCTCCCAACGGGCAAGCTTTCGGTTACCCACGCAAGCAGAAACTCCTCAAGGTCAACCGACTTTGTCTCGGTTGTCTCGCCAATGAGAATTTTGTAGAGTCCCTCGACCTGCTCAGGCTTCTTTTCTGCGTGGGAGATCCTCTCCTTCTCATCTGTGACAACGATTATTTGAAGAAATTCCTTTGGGTAATCGAGTCTCATCAGGTTCTCAACAGTTCGCCTTATAACCTTGGACTCATTGCGAGCTGGCACCATGATTGTAAAAAAGGGAAGATTGACCCCCCAACTTCTTGCCATGCTCTTTATTTGGGACAGAGTAATGTCCACCTTTGTTCTCCAAAACCTCGACCAGGCGAGACGCCGCCAAACAAAGAATCTGATAAAGAGTACGAAAGAATAAATGTACGCAAGAAGCGCGAGGGTATATAGGAATCCTAGCATCAGCTATTTATTGTATGTGATTGTTATTTTTTTGCCAACAACTTCCAGCTGGCAACCGAACGATTCGGTGATAAACCGCAGTGGAACAAATGTCGCGCCCGATTTAATCTCAGGGGTAACTGGCATCTCCACCACTTCCCCATCAACAATTGCTATCCTGTTGCCGACTCTCACAACTATCACCTTATCACCAACGGTGATTGTTATTTCCGAAGTTTTTTCGTCCCAACCCACATCCGCGTCAAAAGCCTCAGCCAAAAATCGAAGCGGTATCATCGCATTGCCGGATGAGAGGTAGACAGGATTTGAACCAATCTCGGTTGGCACATCATTGATTGTTGCCGCGGTTTCTCCAATTGTCAGAACCACCACAATCTGAAGATTAGCCTCGACAGCAAGCACCTTTGTGCTTGAGTTTCCAGCCCTATCTTTTGCCGTGAAAAAAAACCTTGAGAAACCATCACTGACACTGACGGTGTGCGTGAAGTTGCCCTCATCGTCACAAATTATTATCTCATCATCACAGACAACGCTTGCACCGGATTCTGTTTTTCCAGAGATTGTGATCTCCGATTCATCGGTTGTAATCCTATCAGGCAGCTCCAACATCGGCTCCGTCCAATCAAAAACAACGATTCGCTCCCAGGTGTTGCTGTTTCCAGCCTCGTCGGTGGCTGTTATCTCAACCGTTTTTGTTTGTTCAGTCTCTACCTTGCAGGAAACCTTCACAAGTTCGGCTACCCGTTGTCTTTCGACTGTCACACCCTCAGTTTCGTCATATTCAATCTCAACGTCATTGAGTTCATCAATCTCAACAATCTCTGAGTGATACATGGCTCTTGAGTAAACAGTGCCAGATTCAGGTTCAAATGTTGGCGGGTTTGTGTCGACATCGAAACTCAGCACAAGCGGTTCTGACACGTTGCCAAACTTGTCAGTTGCGACAGCCTTTATGACGGTAAACCCGTCATCAATCTCAAACGAACCATTGTATGGTCTTACATCAAAGTTGATATCAAGCTCAATCTGGGCAAATTCATCGAGCGAGTTGAAAGCCCTGAGCTCAACGGTTGGATGTGTGACATACCACTCATCAATCCCATCAGGCTCATCAGGTGTGACCTTATACTCAAATTGAATCTTATCAGCAATTGGGAACCTCTGCGACAGCACAAACTCTGGTTCAGCCTCGGTGGCAACCTCGATTTGATAGTAACTCGGTTCATCTGGCAGTCTCAGGTTTGCATCTGACGATACTGACACACCCACCTGAGTGCCTGCCTCGATATCCAAGCCGGTTGTTAGTTCCAACGTATTTTCAGTGAGTCTCACCCTCCGGCATCTGGTTTCGTTAACCAATATGGTGTGGGTCGAGACCGGCCCCTTGAAGTCAAATCCCTCAGGAAATCTGAGCAGAAGCTGTGAGCCTGCCTTCAGCGCTCCAGCTGAACCTGAGACAAAGGTGATGTCGCAGGACGAATACTTGCCTGTTTGGGGTTTTGAAAGACTGACAGCTACCCCAGATATTTTAGTTGTGGCAAAGAGGATGATGTTTGAAACAGAGGCATCTCGCTCTCTTGTTGTCCACACCTTCACCTTCTGAGGTTCGCCTGCTTTGGAAGGATTTCTGATACCACAACCTTCTCCAAACTCAACTGTAACCCACTCGTCGCCTGGGATATCATTGGGAGGGGAGATTGTTATCTGTTTGCCGGATACCATGACGAGTCTGTCAACGGGGACTCCATTGATCTTTATGTCAGTCATGAGCTTTGAGTCTGGGAACCAGAACAGTTCATCAAACTGCACAGTGATTGTGTCGATTCCAGAGGTCAAATCACCGCACCCGCCAAGCCTGAATGCAACCTGAATAACCGCAGGAAGCGAGACATAGGAGGGAGTAGCGGTCAGCTTGACGTTTCTAAGCCTCGAACGGTCGACACTGAAGGGAAGCGATGGCACCCTGTTTGGTTCTGTTGCTGTCCTTACGTCGATCGAGTAATCATAGGATGGAGTGTCTGGCAAGGCTATCATAGCGCCTGGTAGAACGATAATCACAACCTTTGACTCAGACCCAATATCAACAGGCGAGAGCACCGCAATCTGAGACCAGCCGTCGATATTGTTGGATTTGATGCTTGACTCTGACATGACAGGCATGTCATTGACTGACAGATTCTCAGCGGGAATAAAATCAGGCACGTCAAATGATGGCGGGAGGATAAGTTCAATCTTCGACCCTTTTTTTATCTGACCGTAGGGGCCCGTCATAAACTCAACGACAAAACCTGACTTTGAGCAGGTGTAAGGGTCATCGAGCGTCACCTTGGCTCTTGTAACCGTTGACGGTCTGATGTAGAACCTCTCGCTGTTGATAGATATTCTGTCATCCGAGGTGTAGACATTCAGCGAATACCACCCAGGGGTTTCTGGGTTTATGACACCAGCACCTTTTAGAATCTTGATTTTAATGGTCTGTCCAGCAACAAACTTACTGCTTGATGTGATGACGAGTGTCTTGTCAATTATACCGACCGAATCAGCCGGCCTGCCATTCACCAGCACAAACTGCGGGTCAATATCGTAGGGGAATACAAAGTTTTTTGGGAATGTCACATATATAACAGTTCTTCTCGAACACCCGCAACCGGTTGAGGCATCGGATGATGTTTTGAAAGTAATCTCATATTCAGCACACGCCTTGACATAGTCGGGGTTCACTTCGACCTTTGGGATTGAAATTGCCGTGTCTGCAAAATTGAAAGGTCTTGAGGTAAAAACCCCGGCGGAGGACACGATACTGACAACGTGTGGCCCTTTGCTGCTGGGATTTGTGACGTTGCAGATGTGAAAATAATGCCTGCCAGCGCTCAAACCCCTCGTGAGTTGAATCCTTACCACATTCCCCTCAACGTCGTACCTGTGCTTGTAGTCGCCGTCTATGTTAACGTCACACGTTCGGCAGCCATACGGCGTCTCAGAGTCCCTTGGAAGATGAACCTCAAACGTCTCGCCCTCCACCATGGCACACTCAATATGAAAACTGACCGTATAGCAAGCCTTCGCCAGAGACACCGCGGGATTGACGTCAACACTGTAGACGTCGACCTTACATACAGCCTTTGACACCGACACACCAGCGAAGAAAAAAACAGCGGCAAGCAGTGGCGCAACAAAACGTTTCATAATCTTATTCCCCTCTGGGACAGAATTTTATGACTATTTCTCCACCCGCAAACTCACTTGGGTTCAAATCCAATATTTTCGTCGTGAATTCCAGGGGTACGCACAAAACATCCTCAGAAAGCTGAGGGGCGTTTGACAAACTTATCTCGAATGCACCGGAACTTCCCTGTCTGACTATGTTCACATCGCCTGGAGACAGATACATCCTCTCATCCCCGACAAGGTCTTTTATCATCCAGCCATCCCCAGTCTCCTCTTTGACAAGCTCGTAATTGAGAGCTTTAAGAAGAGTTGGGGCTGGAATGTAGGTGACATCAAAGTCCTTGTATGGAGCAACTAGAAGCTTCTTTTCAACTCCGGCAAAAACAGCGTCTTTCTTCCCGATTGTCATCGAGATGGAAGTCCCCGAAATATAGAGGATTGGCAGCACTGCTTCTTGGGTGTTGCCTGCCAAATCCTGAGATACAACCTTTATATTGACCGGACCTTCCTCAGTTGGCGAAACAACAGCGATAAAATAGCCCGATGAGTCGACCTGGATGTTTGAACCATCGACAGTAATCTTCGCCCCTGGCTCTGTTACTCCGTTAATTCTAACTATCCTTCCACATATGACCGATCCAGACGACGGGGAGAGTATATCAAGGGCTGGTGGAGTGTTATCGAGTGTGATGGTTTTGGGGGTCTCGACCTTTCTGCCGCACGAGTCAACCGCCCAGAAAACAAAGCTGTTGTCGCCAGGCGCAAGCTCAAGGGTTGTCCTGAATTTGTTGTCACCAAGAGACTCGGTTTCATAGCCATCAATCCCAGACTCGCAGGGAGACACATCGATGATGTTGTATATTAAGTCTAGTTCAGCTTTATTGGTGAAACGCACCACATCACCGACAATTGGCGGGTTTGAGTCAACCCTGAAGGTGCGGGTCAAAACAGCCTCCCAGCCACCATCTTTTATCCTGCCGACATAAGTGAGGTTATTGACACCCTCTGGAGCGGTAAAACTCTCGGCGTAAAGGGTTTTTCTTTCGTAGTTCCAATTGTAGTAGATATCTCTCTCAACCTCGCTGAGAAGTTCGATCGTTGGGGGTTTCGTGTACCACTTGTTCTCAGGCTCCGGCGGATCAACCGAGGCATAAACAGTTGGTTTAAGTGGTCTCACCTGGAAGAGATCAGTCGATGTCTCCTCTAGCTTGCCAGGAATCTCCAAATTTAGCTTGTAGGTGTCCGGCCAGAGGGGAAGTACCAAACCAAATTCTGTTCCAAAAATGAGCGTGATAGGCTTATTTATGGGTAAATCTGAGCCCACGACAACCGTGAGGGTGTTACCATCCATATCAACAACTGGGGGCGTCTCGCCAGAGAGTGTGACATACTCAAGGTCAGGAAGCTCTGGCATAATAAATTCCGCAGGAAGCGTTATCTTAACGGCATCACCTTGCACTAGCTGAAGGTGTTCTGATGCTGGAATCTGTACCATGAGGTTGACGGGTTTTCCGGCAAGGTCAGGGGACAACACAACTATTGGGGATTCTTCAAGTATTCTGCCCACCTCAAACTTGGTTCTTTGTCTGACTCCATCGATGTCAATTTCTATCACATAGCTGCCACCCTCAAACGGGTTTGCAATGCCACACGCCGTTGGGATGAGAATTTCTAGATTCGCGTGGTCTTCAATTGGTTCTGGGATATCAAAGGTAAGGACATTCTTCTCAACAGTGATGGTGTCAACAGGCATTTCATTGACCGTTATCAGTCCACCATCAATCTTCCCTGGCACCTTCATGACCACGGGAAATCTCACCTCAACCTTTGCCGCCTCAGGAGCGGGTTCATCAAGTGTTGCAGTGATTTTTACCTCGCAGCCAAGTGTGGCTAGCGAGGGGTTGACCTCAATATTCAAACTGGTCGCGCCAACTGCGAGAGTCGGCACAACCAGTGAGAGAGCAATAGCAGCAGCTAGTATTTTTTTCATGGAGCCTGTATGTATACCATCACCTTTACGGCAATCTTTCTACCGTCACCATTATCGGTGTACACGCAGATTACCCTAGAACCCATCGTTATCTGGGATGAGTCGATCTCTTCCTTGAGGACGGCTGTCACAACCACTGTGTTCTCATCAAATTCAACAACCAGACCTTCCTCAAGAACAAGCTTTGTTCCATCAAAGGAGACAACACTTGTCCAGGGAGTCTCGATGGTTTTCTTTGTCTCCTCGACCAGTGTCACCTCAAGCGCTGTGAGTTTGCCTTCTGTCTGCCAGCACCTGAACTCTGCCTTCGCGTCCTTTGCAACCCCGGTTGCGCCTGCGGTGAATGACCTGAGTGTTATCTCTGTACCGTCGTCGAGTTTCACCTTCATGCCCTCGTGTGAGACGATGACGCCACTCTTTACGACTATGCTCTTCGGGTCAACAACACTCACCTTTGTTATCATGTTTACGCCATCAACCGTGTTGCCTGAAAGGATAAGCAGATAACCCTTGCGGTTTGGAGTCACCTGATCATGACCGACCGTATCCGGGATGATGAGGAACGAAGTATCAACACCCTCAAGGGTGATTCTCGTGACACCCTCTGGTCGTATCCAGTTACACCCACTCAGACACACGATTGAGTCAAGCTTCTTTGCATACTCAAAGGTATCCGTTGTCTTCGGTGCTGATATCGTGATTTTGATTGCCTGATCTTGGAACTTGTTATCAAGGTTGGTGTTTACCTCATACGCCTCGCTGGCGATAACAGAGCCAACCCAGGGCATTCCTCCAGCAAATTCTGTCAGCTTGTTGTAGAAAATCGATGTGCCGTCATCAAGAAGGATAAGCTTCTCGATCTCATCGATGCCCACAACAATCCCTTCGACAGTCGCCCTGGGTTGAGCGGGAGTAGGAGTGGGCTGAATCTTCGGTGAAGCCTTCATCCACTCTATCTGGAAGCCATCATAGTCATTGCCAAAGGCCGTAAATTCAACCTTTGAGCCTATCTCAAGCGTGCCTGTTATGTTTGAGTTTTCATTCTTTTTAAGAGGAGCACCAAATCCTGTGACTGTGATTGACGAACCGTCCATATCAATAACAACACCCTCAAAATTTGTGCTTCTGATAGGCTCTTTGATATCGACAAAATCAGCGAATAGAACGCCCTCACTCCAGACGCCATTGACTACGCAGAGCTGATTCTGTCGAAGCTCTGTTCTGAAGAAGTAGTCTCCATAGCGTCTCATGTTTGTCTCAGGTGTGACCCTGACTGTGACGGTATCGCCGTTCTCGGTATCCACTGTGAAAATCTCATAACCTGATTCAACTGATACGATGTTGCCGGTGTAGTAAGTCGGTCTCTCAAGCACCTCAACGTTGCCGGTTGGCTTGCCGGTTCTATCGATCTCGACGGTCGCCTCTTTGCCTTCCGGAATTTTTTTGGCGACATCCTCAGGAATATCAACAACCGATGAGATTGAGCCATCGGTATTTTTTCGGACTGGAACGGAGAAGGTTTTCTGATTGTCCATAGCGGTCTCAGTCTGTTTGATTGTTTGCTTGACACCCTCTTCTATCTCAAGTTGCTGTGAAAAAGGAATGTTGAGTTCGGAGAAAATCTGCCCCCACGTCTTGTCCTGCTTGAGAAGAGGCAGCACCGATTCTGTCGATGCGCCGATAACCCTTGCCACCACACTTGCGAAATACACCTCCTCCAGGGTGTAACCTTCGCTGTACATCCACTTTATTCTCTCTGATGTGCAAATCATCAGTGTGTCGCACATCGCCCTGAAGAACACCTCTTTCTTCGCGATGTCTGACATGTCAGGAACCACGTTGCCAATCTCGTTGTAGATTGGAATTATTTTTGACGATACAAACGCCTGGGCAGGGGTCTCTCTCGCTGCTCCCACGATCGGGGCAAAGAAGAATACCGAGTAGGATGACGCAAGCATCACCACAACAAGCGCTGCCACCGTCGCCCACTTGCCAAAAAACCTCACCTGCGGAGCAGTGTTAGCAGCTATCTGTGAGATGACTGCTCCCACTCTCGCATCCATCAGGTTTGTCGGGAAGCTGTGGCTCGTAATTCGCTTGAGTTTCGTGTTTGTGCTCTTGAAAAGTCTCTTCTCTTTTTTCAGAGCAGCCCTGCACTCGCCGCAAACAAGCAGGTGGATGAAGGCGAAAAACTTTTCGCTTGCTCTCATCCCTCCTGCCTGGTAGGCGGCAATCTGTTCTGTAGTTAGGTGTCTCATATTCCCTGTCTCTCTCTGTATCAATCTCTATCCAATATCACTTCATTCTCTTCGATAGACTTCAAAAGCTGTTTTCTGGCGTGGAAGAGTCGCGACTTCACGGTACCGATGGGGACACCGATGATTTCAGCGATTTTAATTAGATCGAGTCCGTCGTAGTAGTGGAGAATCAGAACCTCTCTGTGGCTATCGTTCATCGAATCGATGAGTTCCATGAGTCTCGAATCCTCCTCGTCCTCAATGATGAGCGTCGATGTGCATTTCGAGTCTCTATCAGCCACTGACTCTTTCCAATCTGTGCCAAAGTCGTCGTACAGTACAGTCTTTGTTCTCTTCTTTTTGAAGATGTTGTTGCACTCATTCCGAAGTATCCGATGTAACCAAGGTCTCATTGGATACTTCGTGTCAAACCTGTCGATCGCCCTGAATGTCTTGATGAAGGTCTCAGCAACGGCATCCTCAGCATCGGCGGGATGTTTCATAATGAGCAGCGCTGATCTGTACAACTCCAGCTTGAATGCATTGTAAAGCTTCTCGAAGGCTTCGGCGTCACCCTTCTGCGCCGCTAGAATCGTTTTCTTTTCTGTTTTCCTATCCATCTGTCCCAAGGTTAGCGAAACAAAAGGGCTTGTGCTCGAACTTCGGGTAAAATACACCCAACCACCACCCCTGGTTCACCAAGTAGTATCAGACCATTTTAATGAAATTATTAGAGAATTGCAAAAAAGGCTGAGAAATAGAGGATTGACAATACAATAAATAGGATAAATAATGTGGATAAATGAAGAAGGCACTTACAGCTTATCTTCTAGCACTGTTGATTGTGTCACTCGGTGTCGCCGTTTTAGGTGGCTCGGAGGCCGTATGCCTCTGGCCAAATGTGGGCGGCAACAGTGGTAGACAGGCATATTGTGCCCAGACTGTCCACCCTCCCTATCTGTCCAATTGGGAGGTTACTATCTCTCAGGGGCACCACATTCTGACATCAAATGATTATATTTTTACGATATGCGCCAACGAGGCGGTTGTGTTCCATACCAACTCCAAAGAGGAGCTGGGAACATTCAAGATAACTGGCCCATGTGTGCCTGTCATATTCAATGATCTTTTCATCTCCTTCGATGGCAAGGAAATAACAGCAAGAAGAATCTCGAGCGATTCAGTCGTGTGGAATGTCGAGGTTGATGACCCACAGAGTCTCTTGGCATCCGACAGGTCTCTATTCATCAACAGCAAATCACATATCTACAGGGCAGACACAAATGGCATCATACAATCGAGCGGGGAACTCCCTGATGAGCCAGTTTCTGCCCCAACGGTTGTCGGAAATCGGGTGGTCATCGCTTGCAGAGACATGCGAGTACACGTCTTTGATGCAGAATCTCTGGAGCTTGTATGCTCTAGCGCCACGGTTGGTTTTGTGGAGAGTGTTACATCCATAAGCGACAACTCGTTTGTGGCTGTTCTTGAAAGGGGCGGATGCATTGCGCTTGCGGTGGAGGACTGTAGACAACTCTGGAGTGATAAAACCCCGACGGGAAAGAACAAAGGGGCAGTGACTGACTGCAAGTGGGTCTACCTCTTTGGGAGCGATAGCGGGATTCTCTGCAAAAGCATCGAAGGTGACACATCGTGGATGAATAAAACTCTCTCTCCAACAAATATTTCTGTGTGCGGAAGAATCATCCTCTGTTGCACCAGAAATAGCCAGATAATCCCGGTCCAGAAATCCACTGGTTCCGCATACAACGCCATAAACACACCAGGCGATATTACTTCACAGGCTGTTCCTCACAAAGCAGATTTCTATGTGACATGCGGCCCCAAACTCATCAGATATTCAACATCACCTTTTGGACTTTACCTCGGAATATCCTGCGATTTGAATTTCGGAATCATCTGCCCTGAGAAGATTTACACTCGGGAGATTAGACTAGTCAATCTCGGAAGCTCTCCCATATCTGCCAGAGTGCACACCTACGCCAGAAACACCTCAACCGACAAAAGAGAGATTGTCGTCTATCCAGGGTACACCGAGACGGTCGCCGTTAGTGTCAATTCAAAGGGCGTATTGTCACTCCAGGACTTTGGTGAAATAGTCGTCGACACTCCTAACTACAGGTACAAACTTGGGATCAACTTTTTTATCAAACAGATTATGGGTGACTGCAACCTCGACTGTAGGGTTGATGGGACAGATCTCATCATTATTGCCACACACCTCGGGAAGCGTTCTTTCAACCCAGGATTCAAACTTGAGTGCGACTTCGATAACAACGGTATCATCGACCTGAACGATGTTTTTGTCGTACGTAATAATTTTGGCGAATCAAGAGAATAGCAAACAATTTATGAAGGCTCTTACCAACTCAGACCTTACCAATCAATAACTTTTCCTAGTCCCCATTCCCTACAAGTTCAACTTTTTTAACAGAGATTGCTCGATGTTAGAGACAGTAAACTATTAGACCTAAAGTCTGTTGTGTATTTCTGAGTTTGAGTTGTTTTCTTTTCATTGACCAATTTTTAGGCTTTTGTTTCAGAAATGATTATCAACAATCACCTTCGCCCCTGCCCCTTTCACTTACAATTATAAGGGAGAGGGGAGTGCGTGTGCCAAATATCAACTTTCAGAAAGGGGAGCGTAATATTAACAGAGGTAAGAAAATCCTCTTTTGTCTGCTAACTATTCCTTAGAAAAAAGGAAGCTCCCTCTAATTCCTCTCCCCCTTTGGGGGAGAGGGAGGGAAAGGGTGAGGAGGTCGTGCGCAATCTGAAGCTGTTTTGGTTTATAGTTTTCATTCTGCACAAAATGTTAATTAAAGAAGCGTCATTCAGACTCAACAAAAATGTGAACTATCTAGACCCTTACAAATTTTGGGATCCGGGAAAGTACTTTTATGCCCCCTCCTCGCTCTATATTGTTCTCAATTATCAAAGCACCGCAAGACATCTGTTTGGTCGTTTGAGTGGTCTCCCGTTTGTAGGTTGACTAATCCCTTCATAAATTTGCGGGGTTCTCGATAGACTATATACCCACTACCCAAAGCACTTCAGTAACCAACTGAAGCGCTTTGGTTATCCTAATCTCCTCAATCTGAAATAGTCAGTAATGGAAAGGGAAACAAATATGTATATCGCCCCCACATGCCTAAGGGGGAATCAGAAGTAGAGGATTTTGTAACCACTTGAGGGCAAATCGCCCACTAAAGGATGAAGTAGAATTGGATGAAGATTGCTTCAGGGCGAAGGAAGTCCGTAAGGAGAAAATGTGTGAGTGGCATTGAATCTTTCTGGAGAAAGCTTACAAAATGGAGGTGATTTGGAGCAATTTGTGGTTTATTTCATGGTGGGCAGTTTTTAAAAAACTTCGTGAACTCATCATCATTTCCAGCAACCTTGAATTAGTCCCAGTTGAGATAGGTATGTGAGAGTGGGAGGCAAAAGTATCTACCATGCTTTGCTTGGGATTTTAAGAAGAGATGCTGCTTTCACAAAACTTGCGGAACTCCTCACACCAGATTCTACTCCAATCATGAGTAATCTCCCATTGGTTCACGAACTATCCCCTCACACAACATTCAAACCTCTAGACCCATCAAAGCCAATTGTGTTTACAACAAGTGTCTTCTGTGGTTACTTATCCTGGTAGAACCGGAATCATCAAATCTTTGGTAACAATAGAAGTTATGCTTGGCGGTACTAAAATGTTTTGAGATTATTCACTTAATAAACATCAGTCAAAGGCAAACACAAAAATTTTGTCCTCTTGGATACAACGCTTTTGGTGCCCACCGCCTTGCTGGGATGAGGAAACACAGGAATTTACAACCCTCCCACTTCAATATCTTACTTCACAGCGATATTCTCTAGACCCGGTGGTTATTTGTGGGAACGGATCATATCTCATCTTGAGTAACTCACAACACTGGAAAGTAAAAAAAGGATTCACTTCAAGCTCATCTAGTAAAAATCAACAATCATTCTCACATAAAAAAATCCCCCGAGCGATAAGTTCACTCGGGGGATTGTCATTTCTTCTTTCCAAGCTCAAGGTAGAGAAACTCGCTCCACCTCAATCTTGCTAGTTACCTCATGGTATCCAGTATCTGCTGATTGTCATTCTACCAGCGGATGGGTTCCACTCGATGTCAAGTATTGGCTCAATGTCACCATCAGCTGAACCCTCATTCATGTACTGAAGGAGGACAGCTGCGGGCACCATGAGCTGGCCGGTTGCAACGTCTCTTGCCGGAGCTTCTGGAAGCGCTTTGGCCACACCATTGACCTGGGCAGTCTTTCCATCTTGCGTAATCGAAGCGGTGCTCGCACCAAGCGTAATGTTGAACAGGTTGCCACCGGCATTAACCACATTGCCCTCGAGGCTACCGAAGAGGTCACCCGCTGGCACCATGAATGTGCCTGATGCCATCGAGAGTCTTGGAGCTGCTGTCAGCTGTACCATCTCACCATTTACGTAGGCTGTCGTGACTTCCTTGGTAAGCTCGATTGTCACAAGCTTGTAGTTAACAAGAACAATCTTGGAGGTGACAGTGTTACCTGCCGCATCGATTGCCGTCACTTCAACTTCATTCTTGCCTGGGACGAGGTTAACTCTGTGAGTCCAAACATCGAAGACGACCTTCGCGTCCACACCGTTAACTGTAACCTTAGAGCCTGGCTCAACTCTGCCTGTGACGTCGTAGTATGTTGCGTTTGCAATAATCTCAGTTGGCTCATTGATGATAAGGCTTGGAGCCTGAGTGTCTCTGATGACTGTGACGTATCTGACGGTTGTCGCGCCTGTTGGTGACGTTGCCTTGACAACGATTGTGTTAGCGCCCTCGTTCTGAAGGTTCACGTTGAACTCAAACTCACCCTTAAGATTGACTGCAACCTGCTGTCCATTGACTGTGAGCTTCGAACCTGGTTTTGTTACACCCTTGAGCGCAACCGAATTGCCAGCAACAACTGCGTAGTTGGTTGGTTCTTCAATTGTTACCGTTGGCGGTTGAGTATCAACGCCGACCGTTATGGTACCGAATCCATCAGCGTATCCTTCGAGACTTGCTGTTACCTTGATGATTCCAGTCTCTGTTGGTGTTACAACAACCGATGCCTGACCCTTGTCGTTGCAGCGCTTGGATGGAAGCGATACACCAGCGCCCTCAATCTTGAGCTCAGCGTTACCTGCCGGAGCGTTGGAACCATACTCTCTGACTGTAATGTTGAGTGTACCTGTGATCTGCGATCTAAGAACATCTTCCGAGTCAACAAGTACCTCAAGCCCCCTGACTGAGTCGAACGATGGAAGGATATTTCTCTTCTCGAGGTCTCTTTCAATCCTGTACTCGTATGGGAACCTAAATCTTGTGTTCTCCTGGTAGTAAGCGATTGAGAGCATTCGCGTCGCCACACCCGTCGGCCTTACAAGCGCCATGCACTCCGTCGCGGCTGGGTCTTCTGCGGATTTGTATGTTCTCGCATAAGATCTTGTTGGATCCGTTCCACCCCATGTGTAGATCAAAAGGTCGACTCTCGCACCCTCACCCAATGGCAGATCGCTCGAGAATGCTGGGTAGAAGTTGAACAGTATGTGGTTTTCTTTCGCATAGATCAGATCATAACAGTTCTGATTCATAAGCATAAGACCAAATGGTTCTCTTGTCTCCGCAGATCTTGCGATCGCAAATGGAGCTTCAATCTTGGCGTAGTTATCCTTGCTTGGGAATGCCTCCCAGTCAAGTTTGAACGTGCCATCAGCAGCAGGAATATAAGCTGTCGGTACATTCACTCCCTGTGGTCTGTAACCATATCTTCTCTGCATCGTTCTCGGAGCATGTGGGTCTCCATAGAAGCTATCACTGTATCCACTTGTAACATTCGACAGGTAGGAGTCAATTCCACCGTATACATCTCCCCACTTCGTGTTAGTCCATGGGTTGTCGCCGATGAAGCCAGCGAAGTAGCAAAGATCTTCAGCATAGACGTAGACCTGGGTCGAGCCTCTCTCATCGAGTGACAATGAGTCTGCATAGGTAAGGAAGTCGTCATCATTCACGTCAATTGTGAGGTATCCGCCGTAATGGGACGAGTTATAGATGGCACCAAGTCCCCAAGCAAATGTGGAATCTGGGTCTGGGTAGATATCACCATAGATGAACAGGTTGTAGTAGTTCTTTTCGTCATATCTGTCCGGGTAGGCGTAGTTGTTTGTGTTGTAGTAAACGCTTGGAACAAGTCCACCTGTGGCTTGGTATCGTACGCCTGGGAAGTAGTAGAAGTAGTATGAGGTCATGTATATGCGAGCTATTTTGTGAGTGTATGCTGTTGGTCTGATAACCTCTCTGTTGGACTCCTCAACGACACCGTCGGCATCAAAGTCTATTCCAAGGCGTGGTCTGATACGTGGGGTGTAAATCTGATCCTGACCAAGAGGCTGACCATCAACTGGCATCCAATCACCTCTGGTACCAATGGCGTATCTTGGCTCACCAGTAAGGAACGAGGATGGTGCTGTGTAGACTGGTGTGAATCTTGCGTTGTCTCTGTCTGAGCCTGTGCAGACTGATACACCCTTGGCAGCGCCGATAAGTGGCTTCTCGCCGTCATGCGTGTAGCAGGTAATATCAACTTTGTAGACTCTGTTATCAGCAGCGGTCATGAGGAACTCAGGATCGCCTGGTGTTCCTGGTAGATCAAACACTCTCTGATCTGGATCGTCGATGTTTGTGATCTTGTACTCCACCTTTGGTGGTTTGATCTTGACTGTCTCTCTGGCGTAATGCTTTCTGTCTGGTGAGTAGATAATAACCGGGAAACTACCCTCATCGTTCGCACAGAATCCCTTGAAGATGTATACACCATCTTCACCACCGCTGAAGTCGTACTCGATGAAGTCAATCGCAGTAATCCTTGAAGCGAATAGTCTGTGGTTGTCAACTCCCTCTGCATTGGATGTCGGATCGTTGTTGTGAAGGTCTGTTCTCAACCAGTAGTACTGCGGAAGCTCGGAATCATATCCATAGTGATACTTGTTGTCTGGATGTGGATCCTCGAACAGGTTGTTTGCGACCTGTTCCCATTCTCTGATTTTGTAAGCACCAGTGTAGTCCGGTACTCCTTCTTCAAAGAAGTTGAATCTCGTATCACCATCTGGATGGTACACTGTAAATGTCAATGGCTCATCTGGATCGACATACTCAGGAGTTACACCAGCTGTGAGGACAGCAGGTGTTATCTCTACAACAAGATCCTCCGAACCAACAACCCTGACGGACTTCTGCGCAGCCATATAAACTTCGTGTGAGAATCCTGGCTTACCAAACTCTGACTGTGGTGGGATCTCATAGTATGGCTGGAAGCTTCTGTCGTTATTGTCATCACCATACTTGTATGCTGTAATCCAAATCGGAAGTTCTTCGTTGATGCTGATGATGTGATCTGCTGAAGAGAACCTTCCGCCTATCTGCTCACCACCACCGAAGTCAAATCCAATCTCGTCAACAATACAATTATTTGTTTCGTTAAGCTCGAATCTGTAGATTCCATCCTGCCTCTGATACGTTCTTGCGTCAATGATACCAGCAAGCCATGTGTTGGTTGTCATATCATAGGTACCAAGAATCTCAGTCTCGAAGTCCTTGAATGTTATCTTGCCATCACCATTGATATCATCGCCGGTGAGATACTGCCAAACCTTATCTCGAAGGTTGCTGTTGCGTGGTGGGTTTGTAATCCAACCATCACCAGCACCGACTCTCATGTCTGATCCAATCTGCTTGACGCCACGATCCTGCCAGCAGAACACGAGGGCATCGTTGCACTCTTGGACGACCTGAATGTCGTTGTATTCTCTAAGTCCTATCTCAATGACATTCTCTGTGTCAACGACGATTTCATCTGGAGCATCCTGGATATCAAGACCCCAAACATTGATGCCGTCAACTGGTGTTGTCTCGCAGCAATCCTGGTAAATCTTACGCTTACCATTCTGGAGTTCGACTGTAATGCTGATGTTTCCGTAGTTAACTGGGATAATTTCGTCGATACAGAAGACATCGTTGGCACCAGATGGTCTATTACCAATGTTGGCAAAGTGAAGCGATGTGAAGTCAAGTGACCTGTCAAGTAGTCTAAGATAGTCATTCTCTGGGATGTTGGTGTCATCTGGATACACAAGCTGGTTTCTGACTGGGTCTGAACCCGTCATGTATGGGCTTGTGACATTGGCGAAGTCACCACCTCTGTAGGAAAGCGAGTTCTGCACAAATGCGTTGACGTTGAGGTCTGTGATCTCAAGTCTACCACTCGTGTCATAAGCGATCGGTGGATACTCAGTTCCATTGTAGTAGTTGTTGGAGAGATAGTTCGAGTTGTCTGCATCCATAAACTTCGGTCTCATGAACGGTCCTTCGATAATGACTCTCTTGATCATGAGATCGTACCTAATTGGATATGGTGAGACCCAGTGCTGGATTGGAGAGAAGGACAGGTGTTCACCACGCTGGTTCTTCAAGATGAAGTACAGACCATAGTCGGTAAGTGGGAAGAACTCTGTTCCAAGCTTCACAAACTGTGAGTGATCTGTTCCGTTGTACCACTCGCTGTGGATTGCGGGATATGCATTCCAGCCTGAGCGCCTCTTGGAGTTCGGACCATCAAGTCTGAATGGATGAGTCTGTCCACCTGGATAACAGGTTACCTCTTCGGTGAGGTCTTTAAGTATTGGATTGTACGGTGTCTGGATCTGTGGTGCCGGCATACCAAGCGGCGAGACTGGGTTGGTGTGATATCCATCTGAATCTGAACCGACAGTGTAGTTGGCCTGCGAATACTGGAGAGCGTGGTCGACCATCGTGACTTCTGTGAAGTTCACGTCTGGGTCCGGCGGGGTAATATCAAAGCTGATAAGTCCGCAATAATCCACACCACCCGTGTAGTCGTTGAGGAATCCAGGGCCATTTGGTGGCCAAAGCTGCCCATCGACACTGTTAAAGTTGAATATCGTCTGCTCAGCTGTTACACGCACCCAGAGTGGTGTATCCGCTTCTCTTGGGAGGACGGCAACAAGCATCTGACCGCCCGGATCTGTTGTTGAAAGGTATCCGTAGTCGGTGACCATGGTCGGAACACCGAAGGTCTGGATGATGAATTCAACGTAGCTATTGCCATATGTGTCATTGAGTGTGACTGAACCGATCGGTACGAAGTCCTCAATCGAGCCGCCACCTATACCACAGATGTCACAGGTTGCCTGCTTACCAGAGCAGTCCACATCGTCAACAAAGCATCTCTCAAGTTCTGATTCTGGCTCAGCATCTGTTGGGAGACGCGGTGGGTCATTGACTGGACCTCTGGAATTTCTTGGGTCTGGCTGCTGCGGTGAACTCGGCCAACCTGGGTTACCAAGGTCTCTGTAGATAAGGTAGTCGAGTGGTGAAAGCATGTTGAGTGGCTCATAATCAAACCACTGCCAGCAGATGAACGTATCGTCGTCATTGACCTGAACAATGTACTTCTCGGTGAAATCAGTATTGTTTGCAGTGAAAAGGAACTTAACGCCAGCGCCACGACAGTTGTAGTTCACACGGTGTGGTCTATCTGGAATCGACTCTGTTGCGAATCTGATGTCCGCCGGGTCATTAATATCGTTCGGGTTGTCCCAGTTTGTAAGCGTAAGGACGAGGTTCGGGAATCTCTGCTCTAGGATGGTGAGACATTTTCTGTTTGCCTGAATATCAAGATCCTCTGGCTGAACCGTTCTTTCCCATCTGCCGTAGCAGTCATACGAGTTGGCGAGGTGTGAGAAATGTGTTGCATACAGATCATACCTTGGATCATTGACTGGATCGAAGACATACCTTGCATAGTTGGCGTAGGCACGTTTCTCTGGGTCTCTGTAGACTGTTTCCCAGTAAGGATCGTAGTATGAGCCATCTCTTGGAACCTGAAGAAGACCGCTGTAGGCTGAGACATCCGTCTCTTCCTTAATTGCGTGGACGTAAACCTTTCTGTCCTGGACAAATCCTGTCAGGTCGCATGAGCCTCTGTAAGGTGTGATCTCGAAGTTCGCAACCAGATGGTCGCGGTCGATGGTTCTAACCGTCTCGGCAATATTGTTGTAAGAAGATCTTGGAAGGTTCTCGATGAGGATGTAGTACTTGTCATCTGGATCCGTTGGCTCTGGAACCACTCTGACTTCGACGTGAGAGGTCTGCTCAACCATGAATTCCTGATCAACCTTGACTTCAACCTGGATGCTTCCTGGGATGACTTCAAAGTCCATGAAGGAGGCAAGACCATTGTTACCCATCGAAATCATGCTTACTGGGTTCTCAACAAACAGAGCCTGTGAGAGCGACACTGCTGTACCACAGATGTACTTCTTACCCTGGATCTCTACATCAGTTGCTCTGACCGAGCGATAGTCAACTTCGGTAAGACCGATTGGCTGAAGATAGATGTCCTCACCTGGGTCATATTCATAATTCCTTGGAACGCCATCTGCCGGATGCGAGATGTCGTAGAACATGAACTCAATGTTGCCGGCCTGTGGTGGCTGGTTGAAGTATGTGATTGGTTCGCCGACATCGAGGTCACCAGCAGCGACTGTTGTACCGGCATAGTACTGGATCATAGAACCTGAGACAGGACCAACCTCACGATATGTGATAACGTCTGTGAGTCTAAGATCACCCTTGGAAATAGCGCCACTGCTGTCCATGTCACGATAAAGATGCTCATGGCAACCGAAACCGTTACCTTCTGTGTCATAGAAGCCATATGGAGGGCCAATGACCTTGGCCGTGTCTGTGAACGAAACGAGCTCACCAAAGTCGTCTCTCACACCACCACGACCATAATCAAAGTCCCAAGCCTCGAGTGACTCACCACCAACAATCTGCTCGATGGTCTCTTTGCCTTCAAGGTTGTCCGAAAGGTCGAGGGCTGTGCAAGCATACATCTGGTTCACAGCGGCGTTGTTGTCAATACCGTCATCAAGCCAGATCGACCAACCACCAAACTGTCTCTCCTCGAACTGAACATCGTGGAATACTGTTGATGGCACAAAGAATCCGTCTGAATTCTGCGAAAGCATCGCATTCTTCTGAACTCTGTTGAAGTGGTTGATTGTTGTGTCGAAGTGCGAACGAATACCGGCTGCGGTGTAACCAATCTCAACTGGCATCCATCTGCCATTGTCTCTCCAGCCAATCCATGCGTCCGTCTGGACAGCAATATCATAGTTTGGAGACTGGCAACCACCATTGAGAACCTCAGCCATGATGAGGAGGTCGCCGTCCATGATGCCGGCTCTTACCATACCATCGGTGTCAAAGAGAAGGTCTGGGTTGTTTGGAAGGTGTCTGTTTGTGTTTGTCTGATATCCGTTGACGTTTGTAAGTCTGATGTCATCTGCCTGAACGGTCATTCCAGAGTTTGCAAGAGCTTTTCTGTAGATGAACTCACCAGGGCTATAGACACCATCTCCGCCACCGTTGCCACCGTTGTTCGTTCCGATTGCCTGATCATGGTAGTACTCTGGCCGACCAAACGTGCCGGTCACGCCATCTGAGAACGCCCACTGAGATGTACCTACGTCGTAGTCGTCTCCTGGCTCCCAAACACCTATGGCACCGGTGTCGATAACCGATGTAAATGGAGGATAGGTTCTGATATCACCGTTTCTTGTGACGACGATATCCGACAACCTAATGTCAGCCTCGTCAACAAACGAAACCGGTTTTGTGTCATAAGTGCCAGGGCCTGTGAGTGTTGGATACATCACATCAGCGCCAGCTTTTCTGTAGGCAAACTCGCCGAAATTGTAAGCAACTGGTGCCTGAGCTGCCCATGAAACCTGGGAGTCTGGGTAGTTGCCGCCAAGCGTGATGTTCTCGGCGTGAACCTCTGAACCTGCCTCTGCAAACTGAGCTGGGTTATAGTTGAGTTGGAATGCTCTGAGGGAGAGATCGATGTCCCAGTCCTGGTACTCTTTGTAGAGTGGATTTGATGGATTTGCAGCCTCTTCATAAACAACACCTGAACAAAGCGCGCCGGCTGGTCCGACTGCATTCTCTGCAAGGTAGTCATTCATGTCAGCAAAACCGAGTTTCCAGAGTCTCTTGGTGTTATAACCGGTCTTCTCTGCATCCCAGAAGTAGATTCTTGGGTTATATACGGGAGCTGCCACATTGTTCAGGGCATAGCTTGGGCTGTAGAACTGCCACATCGACGCATTCTCGTTCACGAATGGGTTGTAATCTGGATCGAGAATGTATGGTCCCTGTGTGTTGTTCGAGACGATCGGGTCGACAAGGGCTCTTGGGTTGTCGGTGCAGTTGTCGTGTGTGTAGTCGTCATCTTCCATATAGTTGACGTCGTATGGATCTGCGTACCCATAATAGCGACAATCGTTGAATCGACCATCTGGATCGAACCATAGCTGACCGTAGTCATCGAGAATGACGTACCAGTGATGCTTGTATGTTGTCTGTCCATCACCTGGGTCGACATCCACAGTGAGCCAAACTTCGGTCCAAAGACCAAAGCCGAGGGTGGCTACGTGAGATGACGTCTCGTTGGAAACGACGGTTGAGTAAAAGGCTGTGGCCGGTGGAACCGTAATGGAATACGGTGGATCGTCCACGGCGCGAACCGCGTATGGCATATAGAAGCCTTCGCGACCCCACCAAACTTCTCCAACCTTCTGCCACGGAACCATCTTACCATCGGGCAACTCACGTCCATAACGATCGTATCCAATCCTATGGAAGCGATTGCCAACCATTGTGGCCGGTGTATTGCCGCTGCCCTGCGCTTCTGCATTATCAAGCGATAGCATTGGCATAAAGGTTGAGATCATGCCAAGCACTAACGCCACACTAAGCAGAGTAGTCAGTATTTTTCTCATTTGCTCTCTCCTTCACTTCCTTGAAGGTTTACAGCGGAAGCTGCAACCGCAATGCTGCTTCGTTCATTTATATTCAAACCAATCACTTGTATTAATCAATCCTTTTTTCCCGCTCTCTGCCGCCCCAGACGGAGCAGCAGAGAGAAATAGTTACTTTTCGAGCAATTTTCCTATCAATCACTGATAATGATTGTTACACCAATAGCTGTCTTAACGAGTTCGATATTCTTTCCAGTGAGTTTGAGTACTTCGTGTACGAAGTCAAGCGGTACCATGACCACAGTGACAATGCTCTCAGGAGCTGTCGACATTGTGAAGGTATTTCCGTCGACTGTCGCACCGTTAGTACCTACTGTGCAGGTCGCTGTCTTTCCATCAACCGTGATAGTCAGACTGTTGCCAGTCGCGGCAACTGCGATACCAAATGCGTCCGCAAGCTGCCTTAGTGGCACGAGCATCACGCCATTGGCGTTAAGCACTGGTGGCTGGATAGCTTCAGTCACTGGCTTGCCATTGACCATAGCGATTGAGTTACCAACGGTAAGTTCAATCTTTGTGACCTTGGCAATAAAGTACGGAACCACATCGGACTTTTTGACGTTTCCAGCTGCATCTGTTGCCTCTACCTGGACTGTGAACTCAACGCCTGTCTCGACTTCAAACTTGTCTGTGCGCCACACATCGTTGACGATTGTTGCGCTAACCGGGATTCTCTCCCCACCCTGGTCGATTGTGACCTCTACTTCAACTGCGTCTGGTGAGACTCTGCCCGTGAGCCAAATCTCTCCGCTATCGCCTGAGATATCGAAGAAATCAAGACTCGACTCTTCTGGCATGAGAAGCGCTGGTTCAGTTGTGTCGAGGACAATCCTGAGTGTTAGTGACTGCTGTACACCGTTTGGACCTGTTGCAAGTAGTGGAATGAGGTTCTCGTCCTCAACAAGCTGTATCTGAACCTTCCACTTACCATCTGCTTCAACATTCGCGTCCTTCGTACCGACTTTGAGCTTTGAACCCTTTGTAACCGTACCAGTGAGATTCACTGTTGAATTCTTGGTGAGTGCCTCGAAGTCATCAACATCAATTGATGGTGGTGAAAGGTCAACATCAACGTAAAGAACATCTGTGCCATTCACATACTCGTCTGTCGATGCTGTAATAACAAACTTCGACATATCCTCAGGTTTGACATCGTTAAAGTATGCCTGACCGATGTTGTCAGTTGTTGACTCCATCTCGATGTTGCCATTCTCCGACTTAAGAGCGACAGTTGCGCCCTCGATCGGGAATCCGCTGCCTGTCTCGGTGACAGTAACAACAATCGTGTCTGGCTGACCAAGTCTGAGAACCTCGTTGAGTGGTTCGGCTTTAACAGTCAAACCCCTGCAGGAATCAAATCTAACCACATCGGCAACCCTCATGTATGTCTCGAATGTGATTCCACCGAAACCGTTTGTTTCACTTGCTCTGTCGTTCCAGTCGAACTCTCTGAGATAAAGCAATGAACTCGTGTTCTCGCCTGTGCCTGTCGGAGTGAAGTAAATCATTGTCTCTACTGCCTCAGGATCAACTGTCGACTCGGTGAGTCTTCCTACGATTAATGATTCATACTCGTTCGCATAGTAGGTGGTTGCCCAGTCTCTGTAGTCATTCATGAAGAAAGAGCCACCAGTTTTGACCTTCGCATCGCGTCTATCAGCTGGGTAAACCCTAACGATCATGTGGTTTCTAACTGCATACGTAAGATCATAGGCTTCAGGATCGAAGATATCTTTCGACATCTCTTCGCCGTTCTCTGGGTTGAAGATCTTGACCTCAGGAGCTTTGACGGCAACGTTTCTGTTCGGAATTGCCTCCCAGTCAAGCATGAATGTGTAGTCCCTAGTACCATGCCAGTCGCCGTACCAATCTCTATATGTGTAGAATCTCTCATACATGTAGTTTGGTGACTTCTCATCATACCATGATGGGTATCCATAGAGGTCTGCAAACTGGCTGTCATTGCTGTAATGGTTATTACCGACAAGACCACCGACCTCACAAATATCATCAGCCCAGAAGTGGAAGCTTGCCTTACCATTCTGATCGAACGACAGTGAATCTTCGAACGTCAGGATTCCGTCCACATTGAAGTCTGTAAAGATATAACCGCCTGCGTATGGGTGGTTATAGATTGCTCCCCAACCCCAACCATCATTGGCTGGTGGAAGATCCCAAGCGTGCATCACATTGTACGTCATATCGTCATAACGTGTATTTGTTGTGTTGTAGTGCACCCATGGTGATCTCCAGTTGCTATATCTCCAAGTGTCGTAGATTCCGTAGTAGGACTGAATCATTGGCTTCATTGCAGTGTATCTGTGCAACTCTGAAGTTTCTGTTCTCATTGGGTCGATATCACCGTCATTTGTGAGATCTACACCCATAAATGGATAGAATCTATCACCCTCATCGATGAGGAAGTAAATATAGAACGAGTAGAATGGGTCATATCCCTGTCCATATCCCGGAACTCCATAGTGTGATCCAGCATTGCTCGAACCTCTAGTCCAATTAAAGTTCTGTGGTCTTGTGATGTATGGAGTGAATCTGGCCGTATCAGAACCTGTACCGGAGCAGACCGAAACTTCTTTCGCCGTGCCCTTGATAAGAGAACCCTGAGCATCCCAGCACGTCGCTGTTATCACATAGCGTCTACCATCATTGGCTGTCATGACAAAGTCAACATCATCAAACGTCTGACCCGTCTCGAAATTCTTAACGGCGTACTTGATCTCAGGCTGAGCAACCTTCACTGTCGCAACTGCGCTGTGTTTTCTGTCCGGCGTGTAGGCATAAACCTCAAACTCGCCGGCATCGTTTGCACAGAAACCTGTGAAGTTGTATCTACCTGTAACATTACCGTTTACGTCCTTCTCAATATCGAATCTGATTGGCTTGAATGGCTCATCTGGATCCGAGAACAACAATGAGTTGCAGATCGGTGTGCCATCGAAGTTGTGGAGGTCAGTCCTCAACCAGTAGTACTGTGGAAGAACGGCTCCAATTCCGTAGTAGTATTCATCATCTGGATGTGGGTCAATGAAACAATGCTTGTAGATATCCTCGTCTTTAACAAGCCTGTTACCCCATGCGTCCTCGACTCCTTGCGTGAAGTCAACTGGGTTGCCCTGGTCATCCGTGAATCTGAAGAAGAGCGGTGTCTCTGGGTTCTGAAGCTCAGGTGTCATACCAGCGGTAAGTGGCTCTGGACCGTACTCCATCTGAAGGTCAACTTGTGGGAAGACCTCGAGATCCTTTGTGCCAGCGAGGTAAACCTCGTGGCTCATTGATGGAACATTAGTCTCGATCGAGTCAAACAGCGGTCTGAAAGTCCTGTCGTTGCTGTCATCACCATATTTGTAGGCGACAATCCAAACCGGCAGTGTCTCATCCCAACCAACAACGTGGTCTCTGATTCCTGGTGGGAGTGGCTTACCAGTCGGTCCAAATCCGCCGAAGTCAAATCCAACGGTATCAACGTATGAACCCTTCTCCTCAGTGAGTGGAAGGACATAGTACCCATCCTGTCTCTGATATGTTCTAGCGTCAACAAAAGCACCTGACCAAGTGTTTGTTACGATGTCATAAGATCCGATAACCTCTGTCTCGTGTGAACTGAAGCTGACCTTACCATCACCATCAAAGTCGTCATCCGTAAGATACTGAACTGCTTGTCTGTACATATCGGAGTTTTTCGGTGGTTTTGTTACCCAGCCATCACCGGCACCCACATGCACTCTAAGTGCTGGGTCGTAGATACCTCTATCCTGCCAGGCGTAAACAAGAGCATCATTGCACTCTGCGTATTCCCACTCGGTTCCGTCGACGACATCGGCTTTCTCATTCTCGTAAACTCTTGCTTGAAGCACAACGTCCTGGTCAACCAAGATTCCGCCGCGTTCATTGATGTCCTCGTTGTCAAGCTTGATGTCAAGTCCATGCACATCAATACCATCTGAGATTGGTTTGATGCAGCAATCCTGGAATATCTTAATTGTTCCGTCTCTGAGCGTTACCTTAATCTCGATGTTACCAGGACCCATTGGGATGAGTTCGTCGATAGCAAAGACGTAGGCATTGTCGCCAACATATCCGCGAGGCATATGTAGAATATATGGGTTACTACTGTGATAAACGAGTGATCTGTTCTTGTTAAGCGTTCCATTTGACGGAAGTGGGTTATCGATGTACTCGTGTGTATCATAGGTGAATCCTGGACTTACAACGTCAGTGAAATCGGCATTGCTTCTGATTTCATAATACTGTGAGTTGGACTGGTCGATCTTGATATAACCGGATGTGTCATATCTGATCGGTACATTCTCAACACCATTATACTCGTACTCACTTCTGAGAGCTCTCTCGATGTAACCAATCTGGTTGCTTCCAGAACCGATTATGTTTGGTCTGCGCCACTGGAACGGCACCATGAATGGTCCTGAAACCTCGATTGTGTCAATGATTCTGAACTGCATCTCTGGATATGAACGCTCAAGGGTTCCATATGGGTCAAATGTGTAGGAATCCCAGAGACTCCAAGATCTTACGTCAGTATTGGAGACCATTGTGAAATAAAGACCATAGTCGGTGAGTGGATAGAACTCAGTACCAAGTTTTCCGAAGTATTCCTTGCTCACAGCTGGGTAGGCATTGAAACCACCCTCACGCTCAGAGCCGATTGCCCTTGCGAGGTGGGTCTGTCCACCCGGATATACTCTCATGTCCTTCTTGTAGTTGTAGCAAATTGGGTTGTACCAGTGTCTCAGCTGTGGAGCTGGTCTATCCATCTCCGCAAGCGCGCTATCACCCGCCGTGTAATCAGCTTCTGAGAACTGAAGTCCGTGGTCAGTAAGCATGAACTCTGTGAAGTTGAGCTTGTCAGCTGGCTGCACTGGAACTGTGATTATACCACAGTAGTCGATGCCTGGTGAGTCATCATAGACAAAGTATGGTGGGTGATATGTCGGATGTGTGTTGTCAAATGACCACTCCGAAATTGCAGAGTTATAGTCAAACACTGCATCATTGATGTAGACTCTAATTTGTAGTGGGGTATCTGTGTCTCTTGGCTGAATTGGAACGTATACCTCTCCACCCTCTGAATTGTTATCCCAGTTTGTGATCATGGTTGGCACACCGAACGTCTCGATGACACCAAACGGCGCTCCACCTGTTCTCTGGCTGAAGAATAAATCGTTGTCGTAGTACGAACCGTTGAATCTTCCGATTCTGTCGTTGTATGTCACGGATCCAAGGTTCGGGAAACCATCATTCGTTGGTCTACAAACATCTCTGCAGATTGAATGGTCGAATGAGCAATCGTAATCTTCAAGCTCTGTGGTAATGGTTGAATCACCAGTGATTGCCGACAACCAGCCGTCTGTATCTGTCCATGGCAATCTTGACTGGTTATAAGACCTGTTTGTCTCGCCATAGACGTTGTTGTATGGATATCTGTTTGAGTACAGCCAGTCGGTTGGGTCAAGAACACCCAACGCCGCGCCCGGTCTGTCTGTTGCTGGCTCGTACATACGCCAGAAGGTGTATGTACCATCGGTATTAACCTGGATGATGTACCTAACGTCCACATCACCGGTCCTCTTACCTACTGCTGTGCAGAGGTACTTAATTCCAGCACCAGAAGCGTTAACATTGGCAACAATCTTGCCTCTGACACCCGGCTGCATTCCAACAGTGGAAATCGGGATATCAGCTGGATCGTTTACATCAATTGGATTGTCGCCATCGTAGACCTTGAGGATAAGGTTCGGGAATCTCTGGTCAACCGGGGAGATGCAGGTTCTGCTTGCATCTGAGAACTCAAGTCTGAGTTCTTCTGGCTCAACCATCAGCTCAAATATGCCATAGCAATCATACTGGTTATTGAGCGCGCAATTTGCAGTTGGTATACCAGCCGTTGATGGGATTGGTCTTGGTGTGTGGTCGCCCATATGACGACCTTCATACATCTTCTGCACCCAAGGCCTAACAACCCAGTATGGATCGTAGATGTTGTAATCGTAGAGGTTGAGTTCATCATAGTCTTCGACATCTCTTTCGACCCTCTCGCCAGAGAGTACTGAATCCATCGGAACTGGATACGAAACTCCACCACGCTCCAGGAATACCTCAGCTTTGATTGGATCGCAAGAACCATCTTCCTGGACGGAACCTCTGTACGGGGTGTACTGAATATGCTGAACTGGGTTCTCTGGAGTGATCTCAACTGTCTTATAGTGTGCTCCACCGATCTCATTGCTGTGCGGTGCTTCAGTGGTGCTGCCAATCATATAGTCTGAATCGATTGTTCCGCCCGATGGTCTTCCCTCGTCTGGTGGGAACTCAAAACGGGTGAGAACAACATCATCGGCATAGGCGAGGGAGTTCATTACCATGTTGTGATACATGGTATAGTAGTATTCACCCTCTGAGATGTCACCACTGATACCAGAAACAACTGTACTATAGCTACCTCGGGTATCATACATGTCACCATAAGTGAATCTAATGGTTCCATCCTGATAAAGAGTGATGTAGAAGTTAACGGTTGCTGGCCCATTTTCATTAGCTGGATATATCTGGGTTTCCCATCTGATCCTTACGGAGTCAGGTGTTGGCTGGCAGTAGTACATATGGAGATTGTAGTTTGTACGACCATAGCTTGGTGCTTCGTAGAGCTCGAGGTCATCGCCACAAGCAAGTATCGCATAGTCTGGATAACCATATCTATGGAACCAACCATAGGTACTTGGAATGTAACCGGCATAGTTTCTCTCGAATACGATCTGACCGTTTGTGCCAACATACAAAGTCGTACCGGCAGGGATTATCCTGTTGTAAAGCGGGAAGTCCCACGGCAGTGCAAACTCCTGTGTATATGTGTCATCTAGGTATGGGGAGCCGTTAAAGTTTTCCTTGTCAAACTCGACTTCACCCTCGCAGAACTCCGAGAATGTGTTGCTCTCTCTGGATTCGATATAGTCGGTGTAGGCTTCACGTGCCGGATAGCCTTCCTGGAAGACGCCACTCATTCTGACGACGTACTTCTCGCCTGGCTGTGGTGGTGGATCAACTGAGAGCTGGATGTCTGATGTCTGCTCTACCTTAAGGTGGAACTCATCTTCTTCCGATACAGGGTTTCCATCTATTGAGACCTTGAGGTCAACTTCGCCAGGAAGCACTGGGATATCCATGAATCGTGGATCACCACATTTGCCCATCGTGACCATTGAGACAACGGATTCGATGTCATAAAGCTCACCAGCGGCAAGTTTCGATCCGCATGGGTAGTAGTGGCTGAATGGAGTAAGTGCAGAAGCGCTCGCACTCGATGTTGAGTAGTTAACATCGTCTTTTCTGTAGACATGCTTGTTCAAACCAACATGGTGACCGCCAAGCGTGAGACGTCTTCTGTCACCAGCACTTGGAACAACCTCGATTATGTATGCTTCAGCATTGTCGAAGTATGCATCAACACCGTAGTAGTTATGGTAGTAGTTGTAGTATTGACCATGCGAGAAACCAACCGAACCAAACGTGTTTCCTCCAACAAGGTTGACTGTGATGTCGCCATTCCAGATGTCAGGTGACATCGCGACATTCCACTGTCCACCAAAGACAGTGGTTCTCACATCATAGAGAGTATTAAAGGCAAGAAGGTCACCAGATGATGGTGGATCAAAGTAAGCGATCGGAATAGCACGAGAGTACGGTCCACCGTTTTCTGGGTGAGGCATGTACTCCCAGCGGAAGAAATGCATCCTGCATCGGTTAGAAGCACTGTGAAGTCCGTAGTACGACCTGTTATTCTGGCTGTAGTAGTACTGCTGACCATATCCATTTCCAGAATGATCCATAAGAACTGAGCCCATACCTACATACTTCTCGTACGAAGTATATCTTCTGTAGTCCTCGCAGAGAAGCTGGTAGTTGAAGGCATAGTTTGTCCAATATGGATCTGTACAAACATCTCTGCCATCTGTGTCTGGACCACGATACCAAACAAGCGCTGAGGATAAGTAAGAGAGGTAGCCATTATAACTAAATGTATGTGTATGGGCTACCTGGAATATACTGGGAAGAATATTGGTAATACGACTCCATGTCACTGTCTTCATAGAGCCTTAAGCGCCAGTCACCCATGAACTGCTGACAGCGAAGCGCAAGAAGGTCACCGCAGTTTGTGTGATAGGTGTTGTTATAGATATAGTTTGCCCATGGATAGGAGTTGCTGTAGTTATAGGAGTAGGTTGGGCCAACATTGAAGAGATATGGGTAGCTTGAGTAGTCGTATGGTGAACCAAGACCACCGCACTGCTGGTAGAACCAGTACTGCGAGGCCTGCTCCGCTCCCATCCAACCGCTCTGACCATATGCGCCATAGCCGTTGTACTGACCCTGAGTTGCGCCACCATGAACTGAGCTATTCCATCTCATACCACCGAGGTCACTTGGTTCTGTTGGGTCGAATCTCTCGATACCACCACCATTGTCAACATAGAGCATATGAGTTGCTCTTGTGCCGGCAGCAAGCGCTGGGTCGAAATAAATCAACTCACCCATGTCATACATGGAGTTTGGTTCGTTGCAGCCCTGTGGCTCATCGTAGTACGCAAGACCTGGCTCAAGCATGATAAGAATTCTGCCTGCGTCGAGGTCACCATCTGTAACGATTGAACCTGCTGGATATGTATGTTTTGTTCCAGCTGAACCCTGAACACCCTCGGTGTAAACGGTTACTTCGAGCATTCTCTGGTCGCCAACGTTTACAACGCCCGGGTTGTAGTCATTCTCTTCTGGGTCTGGCTGAAGCGGAAGGACTGGATTGAGTGGCTTCTTGTTGAGGTCTTTGTAAATCGGTTCACCGCAACCATATCTAAGGGTATCTGGAACTGGGGTTGGGAAAGCGCCCGGTGTCATGTCGTACGAGGTTTCAAAGTAGAGGTAGTCGGAAGAGAACTCGGTGAGAACAAAATCATAATCCATGGCTGTCTCAACATCCTGACATCCGATGTAGAGCTCACCTGATTCAAAGTTTACGTGGTCGTCGGCGAGGGAAAGTTGATAGCACTCACCACCAGCAGCAAGGTTGTTGTCGATACCATTGTCGAGGAAGAGCTGGAGACCGACAAACTCTCTGTACAGAAGTGCAACATTGTAGAAGGTCGTTGTTGGCATGTAGAAAGTGTTGCCATCATCATCGAGGGCTGTCGCCTTATTTACAAGCTGAGCCATCGAGACGATATCGCCGTTTGGAGAGTGGAATGCAGCAGCTGTCATTGATGGATACATCTCGATCTGCTCGTATGTATCCTCCTGCATAACCTGCCACAGGTCTGACTGCACATGCACATTGTACTTATATGAGCAGGATGTCTTGAGTACTTCGAGCATGATAAGAGCATCGCCCATGAAGAAGCCACCACAGGTGATTCCCATTCCATCAATACGACCATTGATATTGGTGATTCTGACATCATTTGGACCAACCAAGTCGTCGCCATCAACATCTCGATATATCTGATCATAGAGCGACGCGCCAGAGGTTGACGTGTGCTTAATGTCAGTAAGTGTGCTCAAGTCGATGACACCAAAGCCATTTGCAAGGAACCAGAGATAGTCCTCATCGTTGATACCAACGAGAGTGCCTTTTCTGAAGTTGAATGACGTTCCACCCCAAACAATCGTCCATGCAATAAGTCTCAGGTCGAGGTCATCAAACATACCGTTGCTGTCCGCATCAAGGAATATCGGCTCGCCAAAGTCGTACAGATTGTTTCCATTGACGTCGATACAGAATTCCTGATTTGTAAAGTTGGCAAGTGGGAGGTTGTAGTCCCAGTCATAGGCAATGATGTTGGAATCGTGTGGACACCATCTCTGTGTCACCGAGTCTGACATCACTGTGTTCCAAAGAACCGGCTTTCCTGGGTAGTATGCACCTGGCGTCGAACCATCTGGACCACCGACGATACCTGATGATATGTGAACGCCGTCTGGTGAGAAGGCACCCTCTCTCAGATAGTCGGTCTGGTTTGCAATACCGAGTTTCCAAACCCTGTCGATTCCCTTGTCCTCATCATACCACCAGTAGTGAACATTCTCGTGGTACACTGGGGCTGGGTAATCTTCACGGGCTGAATTGTACTGCGGGTTGAAAATGTATGGTCCCTGGGTGTTATTGTCGCCACTTGGATCAACAATCATCTTCGGGTTTGTTCGGCAATCATTCCACTGAGCAGTGTTGTCTCCTGAAAGGACAGTTGCACTCCTGTAATAAGTGGATGCCGGATTTGCTGGTTCCCAGTATCGGCAATCGTGGAATCTACCGTCTGGGTCAATCCAAACCTGACCCATGTTGTCCATGACAATGTATCTCTTGTCAAAGAGCTGACTCTCGCCACCCTCCGCTAACACTGTAAGGAAAACTTCTGTGTAGAGGTATGGTGTAACATTCCAGTCATCATCGGAAAGCTCTGTGACAGCGACATTTATTCTTCCGTTGCCCGGTTCATCAATGGCCTTGACGCAGTCTGGCATATGATATCCAGCTCTGCCCCACATATCATCACCAGGATATTGCCACGGAAATAAAACACCGTCAGTTGCGTCATATGTCGGTGCAGTGCCAGCCGGCAAACCGGGGTCAAGCGTGAATCTTCCGGTTTTTGTGTTGACGTTTACACCATCATACTCCGTGTACCTGCCGTTGCGAAGGGGACGACCATAACGGTCATAGCCAGCGCGATGAAATACCGGAACAATCATGGTAACATCGCGAAGCTCTTCGTCCTGCGCCTGGACAGTATTGAATGGCGCTATTTGGGTAGCAAACATTCCAAGGGCCATTACTGCCACTACGAGCAAGCTAAGTAGTTTCTTCATCTGACCTCTCCTTTTGCACTATAGCCACTAAGGCCAAACTTAGCCTCTTTAGTGTTCTCTTCAATCAACCTCATTAATCGCTTCGAAATCAATCTAATCATGTGTCTCTCGCTCTCCCGGACACCAACACAAAGAGGTATCCGGGAGAGAAATCTTATCCTTATATCCCTTATCAGTCCGTAATCTCGTATATTCTCAACTCATTGTTACCTGCATTCCAGCTCGTCTCAAGACCAAGCGTGGAGGCAAGATAAATAGCATCAACAAACATCACGCCAAATTCAAGCTTCGCTTCTTTTGGCATTGTAAAATCAGTGTCATCCTGGGTGTAGAGCTTTGTGCCATTTGTGAACTCAAAGGAAATGCCGTTGATTGTCACTGTTGCAACGTCACCATTCACAACTGGATCTCCAGCATTACCAAAGAAAGTGGAGAACGCCTGCACCGGAACCATGAAACTAAGTCCATCAACGTACGGGGCTCTCGTGAGTCCACGCTGATCATCACCATTGATTGTGACAGAGGTTGAACCTTCATGAAGAACCATTTCTTTCTTTGTGACAACTGTGAGTGTCGCTTTGAATGGCTCGCTTTCATTTCCGGCGGGGTCTGTGGCCTTGATCTCAACTTCAAGTGCTCCGTTGTCAACGTCTGTAAGCTCAACTCTCCAATTGTCGTACACAACCTCTGCTGGGACTCCGTTGACCGTTACAACTGAGTACGGCTCAACCTTACCCGTAAGTGTAATAGTTGGACCAAAGACTACGTCCTTCTGGTCAAGAATTATCGATGGCGGAGTCGAGTCTCTGACTACGTTAACAACAACACTAGTTGCCATTCCTACCGAATTGACAGCTTCAACATCTATCGAATTGAAGCCCTCCTGCAGGTTGACGCTATGCTTGAAGGTACCATCGTCCGCAACCTTGACCTTCTCAGTGTTTATCTCGACTTCCACGCCAATCGATGTCTTACCTGTGATCTCAATCTTCGATTCCTTGGTAACTGACTTGACTGGGTTGACAACGAGCATTGGCGGCACGACCTCGACCTCAACACCGACAGCGCTGTATGCCTTGCCATAAACATCGGAGGTCGCCTTGACAACAATTCTTCCGGCTTTCTTTGGAGTAACTGTGAACTCAGCAACACCCTTGGCATTTGTTTTTGCTGTTACTGAATCAACAACGCCGTTTGCATCATCGAGAGTTACACTAATTCCTTCGAGTGGTTCATTTGCTCCACCAGCAACTACGACCTTGATTGAAAGGGTCGTTTCTTGTCCAACCTTAAGAGCGCCTGCGACCTCAGGAATTATCTCCATTCCTTTTACCACATCAAACACAGTGAGAGCAAGATTCTGTGAGAATGTTGGGAGAATCATTGGGTTGAACGTATTCTTTCTCTCGTTTCTCATATACAGACCGGCCTGGTATGAGCCAGTACCTGTTGGATCAACATAGAGATTCGCTTCTCTTGCGCTCGGATCGACTTCACTTTCGACAAGTCTTGCCATAACCGTCGTCTCAAACGCTGGAGCAGCGCCGGTACCGCTTTTCCTAGCAACTGAGTAACCGATAACTGTTTCTTCAGCTATTGGAAGGTCTCTCATATCGGCTGGGTAAACTCTGACAAGCATGTGATTCTTAACACCGTAAACGAGATCATAATAGTTCTCATCAAGGAGATCCTTGCGCCACTCCTCACCAGAAAGCGGCTCAATAATCTCAATCCTTGGTGTGCCAATCTCAAGCTCCGTGTCTGCCCATGCTTCCCAATCAAGAGCATACACTCCATCAGCGAAGTTTCTTGGGTATCTGTACCTCGAGTAATTCGGGTCGTACTCGGTATAGTAGGATGGATATCCAGCAACGTCTGCGTACATCGAAACGTTACAATAGTCGTTGTATCCAACAAGACCCGTCAGATAACATGCATCGTCTGTGTAGACATAGAAGGTTGTTCTTCCCTGTTCGTCAAGTGACAGCGAGTCTCTGAATGAAATTGAGTTGTCACCGTTTAGGTCGGCAAACATATACGTGCCATGATACAAGTCGTTGTAGATTGCACCAAGTCCGAACGATCTCGGTGGTGAAAGGAACTGAGACTCATTCCTTCGGTCTAGGAACCACATATAGTTCAATGGTCCTGGATACCATGAATCAGCGCCCGTGTAGAGCCAAAGAGCATAGCTTCCATCGGTGTATCTGGTCATGTGCGTGTTATAGTAGATCGCATCTGCAATTGGTTTCACTTCTGCAAACTCAGATTGCGCTATGGATGGTGATGTAAGTGCGCCATCATTGTTGAAGTCAACGCCGATCGTGTTGTAGTAGTAACCCTGATACCAGAAGTTATTAAGAACAGTCATTGACGGTGTGAATCTCGCGATGTCCTCACCCTGGCCAGAACAGACAGAGACGCCTTTCGCAACGCCCTTGAGCAGAGCATCCTGAGCATTACGGCATGTCGCCGTAACGATGTATGCTCTGTTGTCACCGGCTGTCATGACAAAGTCTGGGTCATCCGTTGTGGATGGCACATCAAAGATAGTGTTTATTTCATCCTTGTTGACGATTTCATATGTGACAGTTGGGTTAACGACCTTGACTGTCACGACACCTGAGTGCCTGCGATCTGGCGTGTAAACGTAGATCTCAAAATCGCCCTTATCGTTTGCAATAAATCCGCTGAAGCTGTAAACACCCTTTTCTGCATCCATACCAAACTTGATTGGAAGGAAGAACGAGTTGTACATACCTGTATTGCAGATATTCGTTATCGAGTCTGGATCGTTATGAAGGTCTGTTCTCATCCAATAGTACTGCGGAAGGACTACACCATTGCCATAGTAGTACTCATTATCTGGGTGCGGGTCTTTGAACAGATTTCTCCAGATGTTTTCGCCGATTACCTCATAGTCACCATGAGCATCAGCCATACCCATCGTCAAATTAACTGGCTCACCATTGTAATCGGTCACGTAGAGTGTAAGTGGATCGCCTAGCTTCTCTGGAATGACACCAGCAGTCAACGGCTCTGGCCCATAGGTCACACTGAGGTCACGTTTTGGTTCTACACCAATCGTAACCTGTCCAGCGAGATATACCTCGTGCGAGTAGCCTGTTGAGAGAACCTGGTCGTAGAGAGGTGTAAAGGCTCTGTCATTATTGTCGTCGCCATACTTGTAGGCGGTGATGTTGAGTGGAACAAGCTCGTTCTCATCAACAATGTGGTCGACGTGATTACGAAGAAGCGGTCTTCCATTTTCATCGACGCCGCCAATATCAATACCAACAACATCAATCTGGGCTCCCCATTCCTTTGTGAGTTCGATTTTGTACTGACCGTTCTCTCTCTGGAATGTCCTGGCGTCAATCATACCACCAAGCCATGTGTTGGTTGCCATGTCATATGTTCCGACAATCTCAGTCTCCCAATCCTCGTACGAGACTTTATTGTCATCGTTAACATCAGCGACCAACTCGTACGCATACTCAACATTCGAGAAGTCTGATGAGATTGGTGGCATCGTTATCTGACCATCTAGTGGTCCAAGCCAGTATTTTGATCCTGGATCGACAACACCTCTATCCTGCCATGCGAAGAGGACAGCATCATTGCACTCGATGTTGAGCCACTCGTCGTTGTTGAGCATGCCCTTGCCGGTGTCTTCGGTTACTGTGAGTTCGAACACGTTGTCATCATCCACCGTAACGTACTGCGGGGCACCCTCTATCTTGAGACCATGCACTGGGATTCCGTCTTTAGTTCCCTCAAGCTCGGCCACACAGCAATCCTGATATACCTTCTTGACGCCATTCATAAGCTCGAGCTCAATCGTGATGTCACCAGAGCTTACAGGAATAATCTCGTCGAATACCCAGAGGTATGGATAGCAAGGAGTTACTGGGTCAGCGACCGGGGCATTGAAGTTGGATCTTGATACCTGCCAGAATCCACCGTAGTAGAGATCTTTCCATTTTGTAAGCCAAGTGTTGGCATTCTTATACGTAAAGCTGTCTGTCGATGAGGATGGGTTACCAATCTGCGAAAGGTCAGCTCCGCCACCTGGACAGTAAGCACCGAAGTTCGATGGGTCAACATCAATCTGTCCTGAGTAGTCATAGGAGATTGGAAGACCAAGGACATTATTGTACTCATACCACGGGCTGTCTGAACCACCAAGTACGCAGTTCAACGACGGCTCATAATAATACTTAGGTCTCATAAACGGACCCTTGATTCTCATATATCTTACTGCGAGGTTTGGCTCCTGAGCTGAGTCTCTCATTCCTGGCCAACCGATGTGGTTTCCGTCACCATTAAGCAGGAAGAAGTACATACCATAGTCGGTGAGTGGATAGAACTCGGTTCCAAGTTTGACGTACATGTTTTCCCAGATTGCTGGGTATGCATTCCAGCGGTTACCATTACCAATCGCTCCACCTGTGAGCCTACCGGTATGTGTCTGTCCGCCAGGGTAACTTCTGAGCTGTCTGCCATAGTCTCTGATGATTGGATCGTAAGACCTCTGAATCCTCGGGGCTGGTGATGGCATTGGGTAGAGCGGATTAACACCTGTTGTGTAGTTGAGTCTTGAATTCTGAAGCGCGTGGTCAACCATTCTAAACTCGATGAAGTTAACATCAGCATCCTTCTCGATAACCTTCATCTGATAGTAACCACAGTAGTCGATACCATATGAGGTGTCTTCTGTGAAGTATGGTCCAGGTGCATGGATGTTGGATGAATTGTAGTCAAAGACTGCCTGATAGGTATAAACTCTAATATTAAGCGTGCCACCCTTGAGAGGCTTGACTGGGAACATGATTTGTCCACCGTCAGAACCAAGTGTCCATCTGTCAATAACACATGGAATGCCGAAGTTTTCGATTCTTCCAAAGTTTGCTGGGAGTGGCTGTGGGTTCGGGTAGTTGGAGTATGGATCAGAAATTGTACCCATAAATCTTCCATATGCATCATTGATTGTGATGTCACCAAGACATGGCCACAGTGTGCCGTTGTTACACGGGTCGCAAACACCGCCACCCTTCGAGCAGTCATTATCGGTGAGTCTCAGTTCATAGGTGTTGTCATGAACTGGGAGAGGTGACCTGGTCGCCGGGTTCACAAAGTTAAGCACATCCATATCAAGCCATCTGTACAGCCAGTCATTCGGATCGAGAGCACCGAAAATCTGTGTTGCAGCAAGCGGCTCGTACCAACGCCACCACTCATACGTACCATCATCGTTGACCTGAACAATGTATCTTGGCGGGCTGGACTGCCCAGCGGTCATCAGGTACTTAACGCCTGCGCCTGTCGCGTTGACGTTTGCGATGATTGTCTGATCGACACCCGAAACACCACCAGGACATGAGATTGGTATGTTAGCGGGATCATTCACATCGTTGGGGTTATCGGCATCGTAAAGATTCAGAAGGACATTCGGAAATCTCGTGTCAAGAACGTGTAAACAGTCTCTCTCTGGGTCAATAACGATCTCTTCTGGTGCGATGTTAAACCTGCCACGCCAGTAGCAATCGTAGCCACTGTCAAGATCTGGCGATACGTCATCTGGTGGTAGGACTGCAGCAAACTGACGTGATGGGTACATATCAAGATCGAATCTTCCCCACTTGTTGTCAGCCCAGAATGGGTCGAAGTACTGCATTCCGATTACTGGCTCACCAAAGTAATGATCGTAGTTCAGGCCACGGTTTAACGTGAATGCAAACTTCGTGGTAAATACAGGCTCTGCCTCACCGTATGGCGATGTCGCATCACCATAGTGGACGAACTTCAATGGATCGCGGACTTCGACAGCCTCAATCGTGCAAACGTAGTAGTTATAGTAGTACCAATACGTATGGATGACGTCGAGTGTTAGCGAATTTGCGCCATAGTCGATGTCGATGATCTTGGCAATGTCTCTTCCGTTATTGATCGGATTTGCATTCCACCAGCCATTAGTGTAACCGTATCCAATGTAGTCACCAATCTGGAATCCTGACGCATTGTTAACAAGAAGTGTCACATTCGTTCCGGCCTGCGGATAAGGATATCTGATTCCTGTCGACCAGAAGCTTGGTTCGCCAGGGCTGACATCTCCTCTGGAGAGACCCTCAATAATATGAGTCTCCTGGTTGCCCGTATGACTATGTCCTACAATAACAGGATTACCAATTGTGAAGTCCTTCACGCTCCTGACAGGTATGTGGTAGGACGGAAGCGCTTGAGTCGATCTGTATGTCTGATAGAGGACTTCTGTGCTCGCGCCCTCAGTTCCAACATGAATCTGCTCAATTCTTCTTCTCTCAGAGTTCGTTGAATTTCCAATGAGAATCCAATCACCTTCAAGATAGCCAAACGGATTACCAATCGCTATCACTCTGCCATTTGGAATCGGAGGCCTTGTTGAGAATGAAGGCTCCTGATATGTGAGATATGTGTTTGGTGGCGGGTTTCTTGGCACTGGCTCGGAAAGTCCACCAGCATCCCTGTAGAGGTTTATCTCCATCGGTTTCCTTGTACCGTCCTCGAGACACGTACCTCTGTATGGTGTAAACTCAAAGCTTGCAACCGGGTTGTCCTGGGTCATCCACTTCGCATCCTCTGCGATGTTGACCTTTGGAACACCAGCCTTTGCTGGGATTTCACCTGGCGTAAACAGAACGTTAGCTTCCATGCCAAATGCGCAAGGAGCACCCGGATCCCATTCGTAATAGACACCAGAGCCATTAGTGATACCGGTTATGTAGTGATCATAACCATAGTACGAATACATCCAGTAATATGGACACTCCGTCTGCTTGTACTGGATAAGAATCTGACCATTGCTGAAGAGAACGACCTGCGCCTCGAGCCGCTCGCCTCTCCTGTAGTAGTAGTATCCACCATTTTCACCACGCCAGGTCACAACAAATACGGTCTCACCTGTAGCTGGCCAAATCGCGTCACCCCAGCAAACCTCATCTGAATCCCACCATGTAAGGAGCGAATGAATTCGAGGAGGTCTACCCGTATCTGGAAGATTTGCGGGGAGCCTACCATAGTTGTACTGATAAGGCGGTGGACTCCAGCAGTAATTTAGCCAAATCGAGCTTAGGTAGTTGTACTGATCACTCATATCGATGTAGCCATCGTAGCTAACACCAACCGACGTATAGGTCTGACCAAAAAACTCAAACGGCCAAGGAAGTGCGACATGGTAATAACCACCACCCGGTGTCCATGGGCATAGACCAGCATCAAGCACCTGACCATCACACTCGTAGGTAAGCCAATCACCCGTAACATTCTCCATGCTATAGAACTGCACTGCTGGCATTGGCATTCTCGGCTCAATCGTTGTTTCGCGAAGAGCAACAAAGATGGACTCACCAGGAGCTGGCGGGGGGTTGACCTCAATCGTGATATTGCTGGTCTGTTCAACCTTGAGAGGCTTGTCAATATCAACCTTCACGTCCATTGTCGGGAACGGAAGAACCTGGAAATCCATGTAGTTATAGTCGCCGTTCTTGCCGGTAGAAATCATGTACACTGGATACTCAAGTGCAAAAACATCACCAATACCGACCGTCTCACCGCAGAAGTAGGACGTTCCACCAATATTAACATCAGTAAGTCTGATGTCACCCGGGTCAGTCCTTCCGTCTCCACCTGGGAAATCTGGTGGTTCTGGGTGATCCCAGTAGATGTTCTCGCCATACTCCCAAACACCCGATGGAAGTCTTGAGATTGCATGTGGGTTGTCATAGTACTTGTAAACCGGCTCATTGGTTAGTGGATCACGGAATCTTGAAAGGATTCTGCCAACATCACTGTCTCCCTGCTGGACGATACTGTTTACCTCGAAGAATAGTACAATACCATCCATAGTGGCGCCAGCGTTCATCTGCACGGATGACCCACGCTTATCACCAGGTGAGACAAATCCGTCATCATCCATATCAAAGTAAATTGGCTCATTGCAACCATAGTTACCAGGACCGTCTGGAACTGGAGCCAGGTTGTCAGTATCAACAAACTTTGGATTGTCTGTCGAACCATCAAGAGCTACGAGGTCTCTGTTAAGGTCAAGGTCTGGAGCCCTGCTTGTTGCGCCAACGTATGGCTCACAAACGGTTCCCCTCATATAGTTGTCGTTGAGGTCAAGTGCGACAGCACCCACACCCGCCGGGTTTGGATTGGAGAGGTTATCATAACCATTATCACAGAAAATCTCGATACCAAGGTATTCTCTGTAGTCTGGCTGAACATTATGAATCGTTGCTGTGTGAATGAAGAATGAGTCGCCGTATGGTCCAAGAACAGTCTGTTTTGCTATTCTGTGATGTGCATCATCAACATCGTCGTTGGGTGAGCGAAGAGCACAAGCAGTGACTGATGGGATAACACCTTGCCACTCAGATTCCCACTGGCCCTGACTGTTTGTGCGCCACACACGCTCTCCCTGCCAGAAGTCTGACTCCACGGAGATGTCGTATGTCGGCATGCAAGCACCGTATGGGAACTCAACCGATTCCTCTTCGACCGTGCTCTGAATGTTGAAGTCGAAATCTGACTTGTGCCAGTCACTGTTTCTGACCATTCCCTGATAGCGTGGGTCGTTGGGGTCTGCAAAGAGGATTTCATTCATGACAAGGGCATCGAACTCATACGCACCCTGACCCATCTGGAAGCCGTCAATTCTGTGACCGTCGACGTTACTGAGTCTGATGTCACCGATCGCTACGTTTGCCTCATTTGGATCAAGCTGTCTGTAGATGAAATCTCCTGGCTGATAACCAAGGATTGTGATTGGTGTTCCTGCTTCGTAGTCGTAGAGAGTAGCACAATCGAGAACTACACCCTGGTCAATCTTTGTTATTGTATCCTGTGAATAGTAAAGGTTGTAAAGATTGTCATATGCATGGTTGAAGTAGAGCGGTCTATCAAGATCAAAACCTGTGTACGATGAATAAGCATAACAGTAACCCATGTAGTTCGGATAATATCCGTACCAGTTGACCCAGTCGAGACGGAATATCTCGCTTGTTGCACCTCTGCCATATACTATGTAGTCACCCGGATTGAATGAACCATTGACGTAGTAGGCGTAAGCCGAAAGCTCGTATCCACCAGGACAATGTCCTGATAGGTATGTGTAGTACTGGTTATATGCTGGTGCGGTATTGATTATTGCGACAACGTTGCAAATATCAGACTGCCCGGCGTCGTTTGGTCCAATCTGGATAGCTGATCCCGCTGTAAGGTTTGAGACGTCAGTCAGGGATAGGACAGTGGTACCCATTGTCGAGACAGTTGACCAACCGGCTGGGTTCAATGCACCAAGGTTGCGGTGCTCAAGCTCTGCGGCTGCCTCGCCAACTTCACTGATAGCGTACCTAATATTGGTCGGAATTGCATTGAGAGGTTCACCAACATCCAGGTCGCTTGGCTGAACAACAGAGCCGGCAAGGAATGTGTTTGTGTTTGGGGCAATCCCGACAGTGACGCTTGTAAGTCTAACGTCGCCAGGTTCAACCGCGTATGGCGGTCCACCAGCTGGATAGTTTACGTTCCTGTAAATGTAGTCAGTAGAATCGAAAGTGCCAGCAGTACCATTGCCTTGATAGTTGTCAGTGTATTGCTCATTTGGCATGAAAGGAAGCAGCGATACTCCAATATCCCACTCACCTTCTCTAACAAGACCATCGGAGACGTTGCCAAATGGGCTCATGACATTTTGTGCGAGATAGTCAGGTCTGGACGCAATACCGAGTTGCCACGCTCTCGATTCGCCTCTGAGTGTGTGGTTTGAGTAGGCGTCGCATGTATTTTCAGCCTCAGCATTGACTATCTTTGTGAGATTTGGTCTAATCCAAAAGTAGCACGGCTCGACATAGAATGGATTCTCCTCACCCGACTCTGTCGTTGGTGAGAACTGGTATGGTCCCTGAGTGTTATTCATCTCAGAGGGATCTACTTTTGCAGTTGGATTCTCAAGACATGCTCCAAAAGCGTTCCCATCCTCATCCTCTATGTACATATAGTATGGTGAAAATGGATCTGCCTGGGCAAGATATCTCGAATCATGGAATCTTCCGTCTGGGTCAAACCAAACCTGTCCAGCTGAATCCATGATAACATACCACCTGCCAAGACCCTCAAGATCGCCCTTCTCATCTATGATTGGTCTCGAACCACCATCATCTGCGACAATGGTCAAATAAACCGTTGTCCAGAGCATGGGTGTTGTTGTCATTCCATAATTTTGTCTTCTAGCCGCTCGGGCAACGCCAGCTGTTGTGATTGCGCTGACTGCATTTGGCATTCCATAGTCATCGGAACCCCAATAAGAGTCTACACTTTCCCCCTCATGTTGCCAGGGAAATGACTTGCCACCCGAAAGCGGGTCACCATACTCGTCATGACCCACCATGTGCCAGTTTGACAAAATAATAGTCGCATGTTGATTGCCATCCTGGACTACCTCTGCACCAACCGACTGCATCGGAAGGAGTTGAGTGAATATACCCGAGATCATAGCAGCTGCGATCAGCATTACTATTGTTCTTCTCATCTAACCTCTCCTTTGGATCGACCACTAATCAAGTGACCGTTGTTCCCTTGTTCGGCTCGGGATGAGCTTCCCATCTTTTGCTTTCTTACCTCAATCAATCTACTCATCGTATATTAATCTTGTTCTTTCTCTTCTCAGCTTCCTTTCTCCTTTGCAGTTGAGAGGAAGCTGAGATCTTTTTTACTTTTCTACAAACTCTATTTCCAAACCTAGTACTTCTTGGATATCACAATCTGACCAGACGCAGCGATCATGTCAATTACCACATCACCATTGACGTCTTTAAGCAACTTAACATCATCAAGTGCAATCATTAAAGCGCCATTCTCAATTACTGGGGCTGTCACAAGATCAACGGCCTCGTTGTTGAGAACTGCCTTGCTGTTTCCTCTAGTGAGAATAAGTGTATTTGTTCCCCACGTTGCTGTTATCGTATCTCCGGCAGGTACTACACCAATACCAAACGCGTTGGCGATTGGATCGAATGGGATCATGGTAACACCATTGATCTCAGTTGGTGGAACATCAATCCTCTGTGGTACTGAGTCCACAATCATCTGATTGCCATTGAGATACATCAGTACGTCAACTCTCGTCCAAATGTAGAAACTCACATTGAGCGGATCAGACTCTTTATTTGTCGTCAAGTCTGTTGCCACAACTGTAATCTCATTTACACCAGCCTGAACATCGATATCACAGATGAATGTGTCATTCGTCACTATAGCATCAAACTCTCTACCAAGTGTTACAGATGTTACCTTCACAGTGTTGCCAGGCTCGACATGTCCACGGATTCTTATGCTTGTTACGTTACAGTATTCCCCTACTGGGTCGATGATAATCTCAGATGCTTTCATCCTCGATTCAATATCAACAACCTTTGTTTGTGTTTGACCAACCGAATTAGTAGCAACAACGATTACGCTGTTCTTTCCAGGCTCAAGTCTCAATGTGTATGTAAAGGTTCCATCCTGAGACACTGAAACAGGTCTACCATTCACTGTTATCTTCGTGCCTTCGTTTGTTCTTCCTTTTACTGTTACTGTATCTGTTGAGACGATCGCTGGGATCGGGTCAAGATCAAGTTTTGGTGGTGCAACGTAAGTCTCAACGAACGCTGTTGTATAAGCACCCTTCATTCCCTCTGCCTCTGCGGTGACCAATATTCTGCCACGCTCGGTTGGGGTGATATTGAACTCAACGGAACCATCCGCTCTTGTCTTCTTTTCGACCTCGACACCGGCACCCTTGATATGAACTGTTGCACCTTCAATTGGCTCGCCACCCGCTGTCTTGAGCGCGCTTACAACCAATGTTCCAGGTACTCCAACCTTGAGTGCTTCCATTGTGTCAACAACGATTTGTATTGACATAATCACATCGAAGTTTGCAGCACCCCATGTCGTGTAGTTGTCATAGAAGTACCTTGCATAGTCAGCTGTATTCTCGCATCTGCTTCCGACAACCCTCAAGCTCGTAACATCTGGACCAGTTCCAGTTGGTGTGATATAAAGCTGCGCCACTCTGTCGCTTGGGTTGATCGGGGAAGCTGTTATGTCAGCCACAATGAATGACTCTGATTTCGGTCCACCCCATGGATGTAACACGTCTCCAGCTGCCATTACTGCCACATGGGCATCTTTAGTTACTGCGAAGTCTCTGTTGTCGGCTGGATAGAACTCGAACCAAATGTGGTTTTCAACTCCGTATGCAAGGTCATAATTGTCTGCATCGAGCATATCCTTGCTTATTTCTTCCTTTGTTTCCGCCCATTTCGTCACAACCTTCATGTACTCAACATTTACGACGTTGTCCGGAATTGCGTCCCAATCAAGGGAATAGGCACCATCACCGGTTCCAAGCTCTTCATTTCCAGTCAATATGTGAACAAATCTTGTCGCTGTTCTCTGCGGAGAGAACTCTGTGTATGGGTCTGATCCACCGTAAATATCACCAAATTTTGGTGTCATTGCATGATCTGTCACACCAATCATGACTCCGATTTTACACTTGTCATCGGCAAAGTATGCAAAAGTACCCTGACCTCTATTGTCGATATTGAACGAATCTTGGTATGTGAACTGGAAGTCTCTGTTTGAATCAGCAAACACATAGAGTCCTTCCTTCTCATCGTTGTATATCGATCCTACACCATATCCTGCTGGGCCAGCTGATGGTTTGTCAAATGGACCATCCCATGAGTTCCAATAGTTGTATGTCTCATCATCAAACCTTGAGTTCACTGTCGGGTAGAATGGAGCTCCAGGACCGGTCTTTCCACCAACTCTAATACCCAGGTCTGAGTAATCTGATCTACCAAAGATAAGGAACTCTTCAGGAAGATCACCGAAGGTACCGTTTCCATTCAGGTCAGCAAGCATTATCTGTCTCTCTCTACTACCTCTAGAGTCACTCAGGTAATAGTTATAGACAGCGGCGTGACCGGAATAGCGCCTTCTACTCTGGAGAGTCGCTGATGGTGGTGTGACCCAGTTGTAATGCTCTTCTCTCGTGTAGAACGGTGTGAACCTTGCATTCATACCCTCGCCACCCAAGCAGGTGGAGGTTGACTCCGCAAGACCCTGTATAAGGTTGCCTTCAGCAGTTTTCATTGTTGCAGTGATAAAGTACCACTTGAAATCAGCACCTGTCATCACAAAATCGTCGTCGGAACCGGTGTCATACAGCGGGTCCTTACCAGCATTCGTATAGAAATCCCGTGGTGAGATCTCATAGTCGACAATTGGTGATTCTACAACAATCTCGGCAATCGCCTTGTGTCTTCTATCTGGTGAATAAATGTGCACGTCAAAACTACCCTTGTCATTCGCAGCAAATCCCTTGAAAACGTACACACCTTCGGCTGGGTTCCAACCAAACGTAATCGGTAGGAACGGATATCTGTTGAAAGAGTACATCCTGGTATTACCAATTTGGGAGAAGTCTTCATTATGAAGATCAGTCCTTAGCCAATAGTACTGTGGTAGTAACTCACCCGGGTAATAGTACTGGTCGTCTGGATGCGGATCCTTGAAAAGATGGATCCATGCATCGTCAATCTTAACCTCATCACCACCAAGTGGATCCTCAACACCAACCGAAAGATCAAGTGGTGTGCCATCTGGCCACTTAACCTCAAATGTTAGCGGCGCAGTTGGATCAATAAGCTCAGGTGTACAACCAGCAGTAAGAACGGCCGGTGTTACAGTTGCCATGAGGTCTTCTTTGGCTTCGACATAAGCTGATTTCTGACCTGCAAGGTAAACTTCGTGGCTGAAAGCTCTCTCTGTGTTTATTTCTCTGCCACCCCAGAACGGTCTGAACGATCTGCTGTTGTTGTCGTCGCCATACTTGTAGGCAGTTACGTGAATATCAAGTGTTTCGTCGTCACCGATAACGTGGTCCGGCTCAGCTTCAATTCCCTTCGAGCCAAAGTCAATACCAACTGTAGTTGGCATTGCAGCACCTGAAAGACTGAAGATGTATTCGCCATTCTGTCGGTGGAACGTTCTCGCATCAATAAGACCACCGACCCATGTGTTGGTTGCAAGGTCATATGAACCCATGATTTCAGTTTCAAAAGCGTCAAACGAAATCTTGCTATCGTTGTTGAGGTCATCGTCCTCTGTGTAGGCAACACCAAGGTCCGTGTAGTCTGTCGACTGTGGAGCCATTGAGCAGTAGCCATCACCAGCGAACGAATAAAGCTTCTCCACTGGATCGAAGATACCTCTATCCTGCCACACATAGACGAGAGCATCGTTACATTCTCTGTATTCCTGGATTCCCTTGCCATACTCTGGCGGCGGGCCCTCGGATTCAATTCCATAACCTTCTGTGAGCTTGAGTTTGAGTATTGTTTCCTCATCAACAGTAATCATGTGAGGCATACCCTCAATCTTGATACCAGCAACATCAACTCCATTGGCTGGTGGCTCAACGCAGCAATCCTGGAATATCTTCTTTGTTCCGTCCGTAAGCCAGACAGTAATATCGATTCTACCAGGACCAATCGGAATGAGTTCATCAAATACAAGGACTCTCATGGCGCGTCCGTTTATAGTTGGTCTTGTGACATACCTGTAATCGAGCTCTTTGCCGATGTTGAGATATGGGTTAACGCTTCCTGAGAATTGGACGAAGTCGCCTTCTGTTGTGCATCCAGGGCTTGTGATATATGTGTAGTTTCTCTGACCAAGCTCGTAGGCGAGGTAGTTGAGTCTATCTACAATAATCTGTCCGCTGTAGTCATACTTAATTGGGACAAATCTGAGACCCTTGTATGAGTAACCAAGTGCTGAGCCAGCCGCGGTACCAGAGCGATACTTGATGGACGAGAACTCTGGATCGAGGTCAAGTGGCGTCATGAACGGTCCGGTTATCTCAAGTCTCTTCACGAGTCCCGATGCGAACGTTAATGGCACACCCCAATAACCATAATCCTCATTTGTAAGCTCGAAGAACATACCGTAGTCGGTGAGTCCATAGAACTCTGAACCGAGTTTATTGAACTGCTTCCTCCAAAGGGCCGGTGTTGCGTTATATCCAGCACCTCTCATCGAGTTTTCAACTCTTATGAGGTGTGTCTGTCCACCAGGATAACATCTCACGTCTGTGTTCTCATCATGTGAAAGTGGTCTAAGAACGCAGAGTGGGTTGTATCTTGGGGTGATCCATCTGTCTGGTGTGTTGAGTTCAACAAGAGCTCCTGAACCCTGCGCACCGGTGTAGGACACTTCGCTGTACTGGAGAGCGTGGTCGACAATATAGAAGTTGTTAAAGTTCAAATCTGAATCTGGTGGAAGTACCTTGAGCGAGATAACATCACAATAATCTACCGTCTCAACCCATGGAAGGTTTCTGACTCCTGGTGGGTTTGCGGCGTAGCCAAGCGTCATACTCGGGTCGTACTGATTGTTTGCAATTGTGCCATCACTTGCCTGGAAGAGGTTTGCTCTGTCAGTTGTGAAGTACACAGCGTTGTTTCCAACCTTGATGCTTGAACTGTTGTAGTCAACAACCATGTTGGAAGTATGTACACGAATGTTGAGTTTGTCTTTCGCATGCATTGGCTGGCAAACAACAGCAATCGTTCCGCCCTCTTCTGTTGCCGTTTTGGCTGAAATGAGGGTTCTGACACCGTAGTGATACACCATACCGTAGTATGGTGGTGTTCCCCACTGCGGGTCGCAGAACGTTGGACCATATGTGTCGTAGAATGTGACATCGCCAAGAGGCGGGAATCCTGAACCACAAAGGTCTACTGTTCCTGTACCGACTGAACAATCGTTGTCGCCAACGTCGTGAGCGTCACTTCCTCTGTTATTCAGATCTCGACCAAATGGGTAGACCGTGAATGGCTGAATCACGTCTGTTGGGTCAATAATACCTGGGTAGTTTGTCTCTCCCCAGTTCCATCCGAGCCATGAACCATCATCGTTTACCTGAAGAATAAAGTAGGCATCCTGGTCAACTGTGTGTGGCATATTCCAGTAACGGATTGTTGCCATGTACCTGATACCTGCACCATTCACGTTGTAGGTCGCAACACCAATATGGTTCTGACCGTTTGCGTCAGTTGGCGCGACGGCCATTGTGTAGCCTTCTGGGTCGTTTACATCGTCTGGGTTGTCATACGCATTGAGTTTGAGTGAGATGTTCGGATATCTGTAGGAGAGTGGGTCAACACAAGGCGAGGACGGAACGATCTCTATGCCTTCTGGTGCGACGTGAAGTTTCTCGATGCCATAGCAGTCATACTTATCAGCGAGACCGCACTCAGACATATTTTGAACCATGTATGGGTTATAGACAGTTCTGCAAGCCCTTGTGTAAGCCTGGTTGTAGTAGTTGGCATATGCTTCGTCCATCTCCCACTTGCGTCCTGCGTGCCATGGGTCAACGTAGTTGTAGTCTGAATACTGGAGACCTGCTGGGTCGATAGTTCTGTCTGCAGAATTGTTCCAAGTAAGTGCATATGTGAATCTGCTGTCGATCGGAGCATTATCAATTCCGCCCTTCTCAACAAAGGCATAAAGCATGTATGGAAGATCCTGTCCAAGATCGTCAAGGATCGTACCACTGTATGGGGTATACTCGAACTCAAGAACTGGGTTCTTGGCGTCGATAATGCCCTTGAAATCATTCACTTCGTAGAGTCGACCATTCTGCACAGTCGAGGTGTACGGATAAATGTTGTAGTCTGGGCCTCTGAGGTTGACATAAACAACGTCACCTTCGATTGACTGGTGTGGTGTATAGAAGTTTCTCTGGGCTTCCTGTGGCGAACTGTACTTAACCTGTTTATCAACCGGTATGGTTCTCACAAAGAATGAGTCTGGCTTGTAGTAAAGTCTTGTTCTCTTGTCACCAATTACTGGACCAGTGAGATACTCACCCTCAAGTTCGTAGTTGAGCGACACCTTGACATGGGATGTCTTCTCGACCTTGAGTCCCTTGTAATCTTTGTCAGTTGGCAGTTTACCATCGATCTCAACGTTTAGTCCGATATCACCAGGGAGAACCTCAACATCCATGTATCTCATGCTGCAGTTTCCACCCATTGAAATACCATTGACTGGGTTTTTGACTCTGTAGAAATCGCCGGCAGTGACTCTGGAACCTGCTGGGTAGAATGTGCCATTGACATAGACATCTACAACACGAACGAGGTCATTTGATGTTCCAAGTGATGAACCTACGGTTGTGCGATAAAGAAGGATGTTGTCAATCCATGCGCTGTCTTGAAACCACCCATACAATGCGTACGAAGAACCTAAGTGAGTGAATCCAAACGCTCCATATGTATTTGCTGCTGGGATTCCACCTGGGAAGATATCAACACCGTTTGCCGTGATCGTTGTAAGCTGACCATTGATTGCAATCTGCATGTGCATGTACATGTCAGTGTTGAACACCCATGGAATGGTCGAACTCGAGGCAACGATTGGAGCAATCGCACTGCCATCAAAATGCATCAGGAAGAATTGGATTTCGTTTGAACCGGCAGGAACACCCCAACCATAGAACTGCCCGTAGTCACCCCTATTAAAGACCGTGGCGTATGGGTTGCCCGGCTCATGGGGTACCGCCATTAGGACATAGTAGTCAGTTGGCGAGTTCCATCTAAGGATTGTACCGAAAGAGTTGTAGTAGTTATTGTTCACATCAGGAGCAAATCTGAAATCGTACTCGAATGTGGCAATTGTGCCAACACCCATCGACGGAACAAGAATATTCTGACCAGACTGAAGTTCTGCCCTCTGGTTTGCCGCATCATAATTCCAAAGAACTTCGTTTGGCGAAGTCATCAAACCAAACGGATCCTCGACAGACTGACCACTCGGAAGGCCCGAGTTTGTCTCGTCGATTTCCATCCAGTTTGCTGGATCCCAACCATTGACGTTTGGCATTGGGTTGCCAACTGGGTCTGTGAAGTCGTTGGCATAGAGCATCTGAACTGTCGATGCTGAACCAAGTGCAGGGTTGTAATAAATTGGCTCGCCAATGTCATACTGCCTGTTTTCCGGGATACAACCATGTGGAAGGTCTTTGAATCTGACAGAGACAGGGATGTCTATGAGTTCGCCCACTGCGGCGAAATGACCAATGTCGACATCACCCTGGGTTACTCTTGAGCCAGCGCCGTAGTTGACAATCGAGCCACCAGTGCCGCCGATATTTGTCTCGACAACAACGTCAGTAATTCTGATGTCACCTTCAGTTACCGTGTCAGAAAGGTCTGTGTCGCGGTACATTGGCTCACCAGCACCAAGCTGTGTGTCAAGGTTTAGGTCGACAAAACGCTCATCTGCACTGAAACCGAGAGTTGCGATTGACCAATGGTAGTCCTTTGCGATCTCTTCATCAACCGAACCAACAAAATCCTCTGTCGCTTCGTACATGATGTAGTCATCAGCGAGAGTTCCTCTGATAACGTTTGTCGTGACCGGTGTGTCGCCAAGGTTATTGTTGATGCCGTCGTCTCTGAAGATTTCAAGTCCAATGTACTCGCGGTACTCAAGCTTGATGTCTTCAAATGTTGTGGCTGGGACTCTGAACTCAAGGCCTGTTGGGTCGAGAACAGTTGTCTTCTGAATTCTCTGCGCTGCGCCCATGATGTCACCATTTGGTGAACGAAGGGCAGCAGCAGTGACGGATGGAACCATTCCATCCCAGAGGTCAGTTTCGACGGTAATGTTGTATTTCGGTGTGAAGCAACCACCCTGAAGCACCTCAAACATGAGAATTGCGTCATGCCACCAACCACCAAACCAATCCCAGCTGACTGGGTTGTTGTTGTGACGGGTATTGACGTTTGAGAGTCTGATGTCGCCAATCTCTGATGGGATGAGCTCTGCAACCTGTCTCAAGACTGAGTGAATATAAGAGATCGGGCTGTTAAGCTGAAGTTGACCACCACCAAGGATCGCCGTGATTGTGCGCTCCTCAGTCTGGCCATACATGTCACCCTCGATGTAGATGGTGTCACCCACATCAGCGCCGACATCGTTGGCGACTGTGATGATGTTTGTGCCAGGGACTGTGGCAACTGTAAGCCATGTGTTGAGCCTGACTTCAGCAGTTGCAGATTTCTGATATATGAACTCACCAAAGTCATAGTACTCGTCTGGGTTCTGATCGTGTGAGTGAACGTAAACCGGGTAGTTTGCCGGTGGGTTCATGTGCATAAATGGAAGGAGTGTCCAACCGTTGTCAAAATCGTTGTCCGTGACGACTTCATTGACTCTGTAATTGATCTTATAGTTTCCTCTTGATGTGGAAACGTTTGTGAGTCTTATGTCTCCTGTCTGGACTGTCGTGACGATTGGCTGAAGATTCCCATCACCCTTGCGATAAATTGGCTCGTAGGGGTCATAGTAACCATTGCCATTACGGTCAGCGTAGCACTCAGTTCCCTGTGTGACGTTCGGCCATGTTGGGTCTTCCGACATCTGGAAAGGAATGACGGCGAGTTTGCAGTCCCAGTCAACGTCAGCATCTGGAATGTTTGTCTGTGTATAGGGGTCGTAGGTTGGGATGAAACCAATGGTTGACCATGTGTTTGAGTCTGCTGGATCCCAGCCGTATTCTGGATTTGGTACCGGATCATAGTCATTCATGTCGGCCCAGCCAACTCTCCAGACCCTGTCTACCAGGTTTCTATTTCTGTCATACTTCCACCAGAAGTAGAGCTTGGATGCTGTATCTTCTCTGTCAAAGCGAAGATTGTACGGTCCTTGTGTGTTGTTGATTGGAATCGGGTCTATGAGAGCTCTTGGGTTGTCACGACACGAACCCTCAGCATAGGTGTTTGTTCCAGCAATGTAAAACATGGGATCTGCGGTTATCTCTGTGCCGCAGTTGTGGAATTTTCCATCTGGGTCAAGCCACAGACTTCCCTCTCTGTCGACGACAGCATACCAATGAGCTGTCTCAAACTCCTGGGAATTGCCACTGCTTGGCTCAACATTCAGGAAAATTTCTGTCCACCATGCATACTGGTTCACTTCGTGATCATAGTCAAAATCATAGTTTGACTCATCGAAACGACCAAGCCAATCGTGTCTATTTGTTGGAATAAGTCTCGGAAGTTCGTATCCATAATCGTCCGATGCTCTTCCCCAGGTCTGTTCGCCAGATTTTTGCCATGGGAATAAACGATAGCCAGTGCCGTCCGCCTCTTGACGAGTAACTTGGGAATGAATCAATGTGGACGGGTTTAGCATATTGCCATCGCGATCATATCCGACCTTAAACCACTTGTTTGCTACCATGGTGGCCGGAGTATTCGGCTCACCAACTCTGATTGGATCCTCATCCGCCATTACGAAGGGAAAGGCAGAGGCCAGAGAGGCGACCAAAGCCAGTGCAACGATCAACGTAGCAAGTTTCTTCATTTACGCTCTCCTTCTTACAGGTTTCACAGCCCGCAAGGACCGGGACAAGCACTTGTCCAAACCGCTATATGTTGCTCAACTCAATGAATAGGCTCACATCCTTGAGCCAACGGCCACACAGACACATAACCCAGGGTCCGTGTGGGAATCAACTTCACCTTCTCCAAATTGCAAAACGGAAGATAGCAACGCCACCGAGTCCCGAGAACCGAAACGCAGTGTTACGAGCACCACGGCACGTCGCAAGAGACGTGACCGCTCTTCCGAATGTATACGATGCAAATTCTATGCCAACAATAATCCAGCCTTTTTTCTGGTGTCATCTGGCTAGCACACGGTCTAACCAGTGGGTAGATATTTGCATTGAAGGGTTTCTTTGGGTGTGATACACACATACTGTAATTTATATGCATATAAAGGTTGGAATATATACACACATGTATATATTATGGGGTCTCCAGGAACAATGATTCGATGGTGGTTGCTCCATCTTGGTCTGTTGCCATAAGGTTTATGACAACTTCATCGTCAGAATCAAAATATGTCTTTGTGGTGAGATACATCGGAACAGAGACAGTCTGTCCGGGTGCCACATCAAAGTCCTGATTCATCAATTTTATAACGATGTCTTTGTTGGTGTTTGCCGAAAGGTTGATGTGTTGAACACAAGTCCCTGTGTTCGACACATACACATCAATCCTCAATTGTCTACCTGGTTGAATTATCCTATTACCATCTCCCGCATAGAGTTCAAGCGAACACTTCTTCTCCAAACCGAGATTGTACCAAACCGAACCGTATACCCTCTTGGAATTCGAATCCTGAAGAAAAGCCAGGACGTAAGAGTTGTCAGGCAATAACTCGAACCCCTCCGGAAAAGAGGGGATGGAAAACTCAAAATCAATTACGCTCTTGTCCTTCGAGATTGAAGTACTGATGTCATCCCCGTCCGGTTCAATTATGTGCTTCACAACTGCGTGGTGCTGCGACTCGCCATTTGCTGAAAAATACTCGATTCCATCCTGAACAAGAAGCAACACCGCCTCGAGTTCCTTATCCCTCGGTATCGAGTCCTGATCTGCCTTGAGCCATATATGCCCACCAGACAAATCGTCTCTCATTTCAACAGATAGATAAAGCACTGCAGGGTTTGATTTGGCGGCGCTGTCCATCTCTGAGCGGAGCTTCCAGTACTCGAATGTCGTACCGGAGTATTTTCTGCCCTGTATCCTATCCGCAGCATACTTCGTCGACTGATCGTCGGGTCTTGTGACCTTGAGTACGGCCCCATTCATGACTGAGAGCGGAACACCTTGACCATCATACATTTGAAACCGTGAAAAGTTCCCCGCAGTTGTCATGCCTGTTTCATCCTCATCATCCAGCACATGGTAGGCAACAGGCAAAATTCTCCTTCTGCCAAATTCGTCCACTAGACGGTACTGTGCCTCCCTGTGGAACCCACAGGTGTCGCACCAGTGAGCGGTAAAGGTTTCAAAAACGACTGTGCCTTGGGTCTCTCCTGTCACCCTGCTTGCTATATATATACTCAGGGTGTGTTCTGTTTTTTTATTTGGATCATCAACCGATTCAGCGGATACCTTCAGCTTGAAAAGACCAGACTTCAGTTTGCCCACCGGATAAAGATTGAGTGTCACGGGTTTTTCTGAGTCGAGTATTATCTCCTCACTGTCAAACGCAGTATTGACTGTGCTAAGAACCAATGTTTCTTTGTCAGTAACATATCTTGCCCAGGCCGGCTTATATTGAGGTTTTTCGGCTTTCAGTCTCACCTTGCCTGCAAAACCATTTTGAGGTTCAATGAAGAGGGTAACAAACGCACCGTTTTTGTTCAGAATCGCTTTTCTTGATGATTTATCACCAAATATGAAATTCTTTGAGGGCGTTCTCGTGCCACTGACATCAACTGTGTAGAGTTGATTGTTGGCATGTATCTCCAGTTTGCCTCTGATTGATGAGGATTTTGATGCCTTGTTGACCTTGATTGTGAACGTGATATCTGACCCGACAAAGACCGTCGGTTCGACGGTCACACCACTTGCATTAACCACTCTTGCAAAACCTTGGAGCATCTCGCCAGTCAGCGATGATAGAGAAACGGTTTTTGATGCATCCCTTGAAACACTTCCAAAATCGACAATCTCCGGAGTAAGGTCAACAAGCCCGATGTCTGTGTCCTGCTTTTGGAAGTACCTCTGATTAACCCTAGGTACCCGCCAGACCTCCTCAAGTGAAACCGTTGCTATTCGTTTGTTACCAGTGTCCGCGATGTAGAGGCAATCCCCAAAAATTGTCAAAGAACTTGGGTTAGCCAACACATCTGATACCGTAAAATCATCATCCTTTATGACATCAGAGTAGTAGTAGCTGACGGTTGTACCCAGCTTGCCAAACCTTCCCCAAGAAATGGGTTCAAGACCATTCTGCGGGAAGATAACTACATCACTGTTGTTTTTGTCCAACACATATAAGTTACCCAATGAGTCAAACTCAATCCCGATTGGGGCAGAGAGAGATGATGGGTATGTCCCAGGCATGCCAAGTGATTCAATCTCTCTTCCCACATCTGTAAACAATTTGGCTTTGGCATTGCCTAGGTCAGCAATCGCCACCCTGCCATCAAATGCTGCAATGGACCTAGGGGAGGCAATCTGCCCCTCACCATTACCAGGGCTACAAAAATCGTTTCTGTACTCGCCAAATATCGACAACACAAAAACCTTTCGGAGAAGTGAATCCAAAACGTAGAGCCTACCGGTGGGTGAAAGCGCAACATCGACAGGACTCAGGAGATCTATTCCTCCCGCCTGCTTTATCTCAACAAGGTCTGTGAAGTTGGAACTCAAAAGCACAACTCTTGAGTTGTTTGAGTCTGCAACATACACCCTTCCGTCCTCAGATGCCTCAACCCCAGCAATGCCATCGAATTTTTTGCCAAAGGCTGAACTTTTTGATTTGAGGATGTTGCCTGCCATGTCCATAAGATAGAGTCTCTGTGTTTTCGAATCGGTCACAAAGATATACCCGCTGATTACTGCAATTCCATGGGGCATCTGAAGCTCTTCATTTTTGATTCCAAGATTTGGAGTAGCACTTGACGATGTTGCCATAACCTTTGGCTGCAAACAGATAATCGTCATCGAAATTATCGCCAGCACACAAACTATATGTCGAATGAACCTGAAGAACTTCACGGGGATTAATTCTACATAGAGATGGGGGGATTGGCAACTGACTATACAAAATAGTGTAAATATCCTTTATTCATGAGGCTTCACTGGTGTGTACAGTTCTATTGGAAATCTGGATAATTTCGATTAGCTGGCACTTTTACAAATCAATTCCACATTAATCCCTGATACTACGATAGAATACTAATCAGGATGACTCAGTACTTTTTCTACGAATTACCAGAGCGACAGCTTCCCATACCCATTCGTCATCATCATTCTTCGTTACGAAACCTCCATCATATTGAGTAACCTCAAATTCCTCACCAACTTCTTCTATAGCAGCATCAGTAATTCTGTTGATTCTCTTATTAAGTTTCTTTATCGCAAAATCTCTGTTTTTATCACAGCATTGAATATAGAATCCCAGAACGCAAAACTGAACTCTCGAATCTCCGCTGTTTCTTCTAAGAACCTCTTTTAGTCTAGATATGTCACGCAATGGACGTCGTTTTGACCATACATTGTGTTTCAGTTCGATCACTGCTCTTGGAGTTTCGTCCGCCCAACACGCAACAATATCAAATTTCCCATCAGCTCTTAGATTTGAATGATAACAACCTCTACTCCCTGCAGAAGCATCACACATGGTTTCTTTCACATTGTTTTCCAAAATAACCCAACACTTACTAGTTTTTGAAATAGTTGAGATGCTTCTTGCAACACTCGTTGTTATCATGTACTCGGGGGCATTTGAAAGCCAGTATCCATTTGACCAAGACATATAATCTCTTTGAGCTTTACCAATCCCCTCAATCACCTTATCGACAATCACTCCCATTGGGATTTGTCCTGGCATATTCTCCCATCTTTTCTTACTGATGACAGATTCGTACCTTCATCACAAGTTAATAGCTATTATAGTAAGAAATCCATGAATGAGCAATTTTATATAAATCATTAGAAATACTCAGTATTATTAGAGGAAACTGGTACCGAAGGAGGGACTCGAACCCTCACGGAGTATTAGTCCAATGGATTTTGAATCCACCGCGTCTACCATTCCGCCACTTCGGCACTCGTTTGAAAGGTCTTGATGATTTTACACTCTAAAGGCATGATGTCAATTTGTTGTTTGGAAAGACGCAAAATATTGCACAAAAACATAAACAAAGCTACAATGAAGGCTTCGGAGGCAAGATGAAAAATTCTGCAAAAACAAACTTTTATCTGGTTTGGGCGATTCTTCTAACTGCAATTTTGCTTGTCCCAACCGTCTATTGCGGCATATCAATCTATGAGAACCGTGCGCTCCAATCAACAGAGATATCAATGTATGTCACACAGTTCGAGAAACCAAAACTCGGATTCACAAGCCTAAAGGGGAAACTTAGCTTTGAGATTGATGAGTCACTTACAGCCCCACTCCAGGAAGTCTCAAACTCCACAGGTGTCCCAAAATCTTACTTTGGCTTTTGCGTTTATCTTAGTGAGGATGACACCAAACTATCCACTCCAAAGATTCTTGCCGTCGGTGTCAAAGACGGTGCTTTCGAGGGAGGAATCATCTTCCCAACTGACAACAATTTTTTCGTAGCGTCAAGAAATGGTGTTTTTGCCAAAAATCCTGAGAGCTGGGTAAGCACCGACTGGAGCAACCTCTCTAGGTATTTCAGGATTTGGAAGAATCAGAGTGTCCAAAACATCGCAGGAAGCCTAGATGGTTTTGAGTTCCTTGAATTTCTACCAGAGAGCGAAACGATTGATGGCCCGATGGCATCCTGGAGCTTCGATGACGCACAGATTGTCGCCTACCCAGACAGAATGGATTATACGGCAGTGTCATCCACCCTTGGTCTGATGTTTGATAATCCTCACTTCCCCCTCATCCCCCCTCTCATCTATCTTGCGATCTATGCCCTCCTGTCACTCCTGGGTTTTGTGATGCTTTGGAAGAATAGTTTCTATGACGCCGCCTTCGCCCTGCTTGCAACACTCCCTGCAATCATCGTTGTGGGAGGCGCATCATACCTTGGACTGGTTTACCTGCCAGTTGATGCATATCCGCTCCTCTCACTCGCCTCGTATATCGCCGCGGGTCTGCTTTGGTCAATCCCGCTCCTGCTCCTTTGGGGCGCCTTTGGTGTCGATAAATCATTCGGGCTATTCTGGTTGTTTTTATCTTCGGTCTACTGCGTCACAATCCTTGATAAGTTCTTCCCATATGTGTGGGTCGGTTTCCTTGCTGCAATTGGTGTGACAGTTGTTATCCTTGCGATCAGAGTGCCGGTTGACAACAGGGACATAAGACTGTAGGAATACTGTAAGCATAACAAAACCCTAAATCCTGTCTACAGGATTTAGGGTTTTTTAGTTTGACTGAATGAGAGCCAACCAGTTGGCTGTAAGCTCCTTTAGTCTGTCACCTCAAACTCCTGGGTTAGTTTGCCATACCACGTAAAATCATTATCACCAGCGAGTGTGATTGCGTACTTTTCCGGTGTTGCCGGGTTTGAGACAAGATAGATATTCCAGGAATCCTTCTCCAGCTCGATTATCATGCCACGCTCGATTGTTTCATGCTTGACTGGATTGTACAGTTTCCAATCCAATGTGGGGAAGTTCGCAGGAAGCTTGTTTCCCAGGTACTCTTTGATGAGAGCTGGAATATCCTTGACGCTCTTCATATTTGGATTTGTCGCACTCCAGGGAAGCTTCTCTGTTTTCCTTGTCTGTATAAGGCTGTCACAAACCAACTCGGTTTCTGTTACCTCTCCATCAACAGAGACAGTATCATAGTTTGCAAAGTCAGAAATCTGCAGCTCTTTGCCCTCTTTGTCGGTAATTTTTACCGACTCGGAAAGTGATACTCTCACCTTTTGGTCCGGCATACCCTCATCAACAGGTGGCGCAATCAAAAGGAATTTTTTACCAGTCACGTCCATTTCATTGACAATGCCAACTACCGGCAACCCACCCGTGTAAACAGAACTCTCAACTTGAGTATTCTGGGTATTATCGACCACCTCGTCAGGTTGGTCCGATGACCCACCACAACCGGCAAACAAAACAAAAGACGCCGCAAGGCATATCAGTATAAGTTGGTTTACTCTATTACTTAGCATATCTAATCTCCTGAACCTCTCCTGTCTCCATGAGCTTTCCACTCCATTGAGCCTGCTGCACAAGACCTGCTGTTATCACGACATTGTACCTTGGAAAATCCTCCTCATACCAGGTTACCTGCATGAGGTAGTTTTTATGTCTGTATAGCTTGGCGTTCCTGCCAGGTGCCGCCTCAATTGGCTTCTGAACTTCCCACTTTGCATCAGCTTCAATCCCCATCTCATGATGGATTTCGCTCAAGTATTTTGATATTTGTTTTGGGACATCGGCAATATCAGTCTTGATGAGTGGCTTTTCCACATCAGTGCTTTTTGCCATACCAGGCCACTCGCTGATGACCACGATACTGGCGAAATTCTTTCCATCTTTGTATTCACCCTCGATGTAGAGAGTTTGCCCGGTTTGAAGTGACTTTGTGGTCAAAACCTTTTGGTCAAAGATAACCTCGGCATCGCCGTTTAAAGCAATGGTATACTGGCTGTCACCCTTTTCCACCACAAGCTCTGTTTTCGACTCTGAGACTGAGACCCCTATAAGCTTGGAGCTTGAGGGGAAAGTATACTCCACCATCTTCGAGTCGTCTGCCCCACCTGAGCAAGCCATCATAAAAAATGCAGCTAGAAGAGACACCGTTATCAGTTTTCTCATGTCCGTGAGATTAAAGAGATTGAACCCCTCTTGCAAGATGTGTAAGTTTTATGTCAGTCTTCACATCGCCAACCTTGAGGTTCTTGTTGCAATTCCTTTGTCTTTATTGCTTTTATGGGCTTTTCTTTTGTCTTTATCATCTCAATGGAACATTTTTCACGCCTTTTGTGTATGTGAGTTAAACACCAAAAAGGAAGGTGAATAAAGATGAATAAACGGGGTATTGTCATTGCTGGGGTGATTGTCGTTCTTGTCGCTATAACACTGGGTTTGTTTGCATTCGGGATGGGCGGCTATGAAGATTACAGTTACGACTATGATACTGGTTACATCGAAGAGGATGAGTATGCAACGGGCAGCAGTCCTGATTACGATGGTGGATATGCTGGCACGGTTGATGACAACAGCGTTGTGTTTAATGAGCAGAAGGTGTCAAGCTCATATTACAAGGCTGAAGCGCCAATGATGACTAATAGTGCTGAGTTTGCCAGAGATATCGAGGCCCCAATGGGTCTTGGTGACATAAGGACAGTCAACGCTGCAACATACATCCAGATGTTAAAAAAGGATGCCACAATCTCTGTGAAGGTTGAGAATCCATACGAAAGCTACACGAAAACACAGCAGCAGATTGAGATGCTCGGAGGAAGACAGACTCACTACAATAAGAGCTCCTCAGAGGACTACATCTACATCACCTGTACCTTTAATGTCCCATCCAGTTCTTTTCAAAAAGCGGTTGAGATGATTGAAGCACTCGACCCAGAGGCAAACACTCAGTCATCCGAGAAGAATGTCACCGAAGAGTACATCGACATGCAGAGCAGACTCAAAGCCAAGCGTGACCTTGTCGAGCAGTTAAACAAGTTCTACGCAAAGGCAAAGGATGTTGATGATTCAATCAACATCTACTACCAGATTCAAAGCGTTCAAGAAGAAATTGAGACAATCGAAGGCAGAATGAAGTATTTGGAAGCTGTCACATCAGAGTCAACAATCAATGTCACATTTTCACAACCAGACGCGAAGGTCGTTGATAATCCAACCCCATCAAGATTCACACGTGGCATGACAAGGCTCTGGAATGACATCCAGGATGGTCTTGTTTGGCTCATCGGTTTCATCCTTCTTCTCATTCCACTCTCGTTGGTTCTCGGTCTTCTCGTATGGTTTGGATTTATCATCTATAAAAAAATTCTTGATGCAAAAAGTGGAACTATTTCAAAAACCGATGTGTAATGATTTTGACGGAACTAAGGTAAGTAAGTAAAGACGTCGAAATTAAAAGTCTCTCCTTTGTTTTTAAAAAACCTCCCCCAAAGCCACAGGGGGAGGTTTTTTATTTGGTAAAGAGCACAGACAACTACTTCTTTTTACTGGTTTTGATCTAGCTGACAAAATAATTTCTTCTTCAAATGTAAGTAAATGTCAGTTTCCAAAACCAACACTCGCACAGATTCATAAAAATTTGCATAAGCCATTATTGGCAAGATGAGCAGGTGGTTTTAAGAGATTTCAGCAAAATAAAATCCCCCTCGACTCCCACTCTCCATTATGGTAGGGGAGAGAGGGTGGGGATGAGGGATTATCTCTATGCTGAGTTTGAACTAGATAAAGTCTCCCCAATAAAAGAATTCACAGTCAATTCATAAAAACTAATGACGTACCCCAGAGGCTGATAAATGAAAGATGAATCTTGAACATAAGCAAATGGACACAAAACACAAAATCCTAAAATAGGCGAATGGCAACGCAAATCACGAGATTGTGATAATCTAGACTTCCTTTATCGCTTAGGATATGCGCCGGGAAATTATCCTTCTATTTATAGTTAGCTTCAAAATTAAAAAAACCCGCAACAGACCTTCCTGCTACGGGTTTATATTTTTCAAAGAGAATCTCATACACTACGATGAGATTCTGTTTCTATGGCATTCCGAAGAAGTTTTCCAGAATCTTGTCCTGGGAGCTCGTGTCGTCCAGGCTCCTAGAACCCGCCTTGGCTGCCACGATGCCGTCTGAGTTCACAAGCATCATACAGGGAGTTGACTCGGTAAGGGATATCTGTTTGGAGAAACCAGTCTGACCTCGGTCGTAGACAAGAACCTCGCCAGAGAGCCTCTTTTTAAGATTATCCGCCTTATCATCCGCTGATGTGAAGATGACGATTATCTGCTCTGGAGACAATCTACCCTCATTTTGAAGTCTCTGAGATACACCAATCACCGTGTTGATGCATGAACCACAAGAGGAAGTCGCAAGGAATGCGTATTTTCTACCCCTGTAGTCAGCACTTGTTATTGTCGCACCATCAGCAGTCGCTGTTGACCAGTTTTCAAGCTCTGTGCCAACCTTCGCAAACTTGATTCCCTGGGGGAAATTTGAGTTGAACATGTCCATACCATTTGTCTGGATATAGATGACCTTCATTGCCTGAGCAACAGCATCTCGAAGCAATCCACGGAACTCAGCAGTGTCCCCGCTTGGGATAGAGGTCTCAAGATAGGTGAACTCCATGAGGGTTCTGCCCCTATAGTTATCGAGCGCTTCCTCAAACTCAGCTTGACGTTTTGTGCCGACTACCTGGAAGTCAGATGTCTCAATGAGACTCACTATCTTAATGTTGGAGTCAAGCACCATAAGAACTGATGGATATCCACCACCAACTTCCACCTCTGTGCAATAGCCCCAGGCTCCATTTCTATCCGTCCAGAACCAATACTCAAGCTCATAGCCTGGTTCTTCAAAATCCTGAGCAACCTCTTTCCTACCAAGCTCAACATACGACCGCCCAAGTAGGTTGTGAATCTCCGAGTCATCACCCGACTTACTAATGCTTCCACCACTACCTATCGGGATAAACATCAGTACAACGAGTACCACAATAACAAAACAGGCAACGAAGAACATCGACTTGTATGGCAGGGCGCCTCCTATTATCGGCGCACTCCTCACCCTATCACCATCGTGTGAACCTTCTACTGTTGGCGGATTGTATCTCTTTTTGCTCATTGTCTACCTACACCTCTTCGAGTATGCGTTCCTTTATCAAGCCTCTCTCAGCAGATTTGCGATTCGCTTGATTCCTTCGACGATTTTACTCTCTTCTGGGAAAGAGAAGTTAAGTCTCATGCAGTTTGTACCCTTGCCATTTGCAAAGAATGCAGAGCCAACAATGTAAGCGACATTGTTCTCAATTGCCTTCGGGAACATCTCTGTTGTGTTGTATCTTTCCGGAAGGGTTACCCAAATGAACATTCCACCTTCGGCTTTTGCCCAGTGTATGCCATCCATTGCTGGGAAGTACTCTTTAATGGATTCATCCATTGTTTTGAATTTTTTCCCATAGCACTCTCTGATTATCGGGATATGGGAATCAAGATATCCATCCACAATAAACTGATGAACGGCAGCCTGTGTTACAACTGGCGGACAGAGGTCTGAGGCTGACTTCGCAAGGTTCAACTTATTGATAACTTCAGCAGGGCCGATTACCCAACCAAGCCTTAGACCTGGGCAGAGAATCTTGCTGAATGTTCGAAGTGAGACTACAAGTGATAAATCTTTATCCATCGACTGGAACGATGGCACATTCTCACCCGCAAAGCGAAGCTCTCCATATGGGTTGTCCTCGATAATCGGGATCTGTCTGCTCTTTGCGATCTCAAACACCTTTATTCTACGCTCGAGTGGCATGGTGTAACCAGCTGGGTTCTGGAATGTCGGGATTGTGTAGATGAATTTTGGTTTGATACCCTTTGCATCAAGCTCTTTCAGCTTTTCCTCAAGGGCATCAACCTTCATGCCATCTGCATCCATGTCAACGGTTTCAAACTCCGCACCATAGACGCTCCATGCCTGGATCGCGGCCAGGTATGTTGGGCCCTCTACGATTATGTGATCACCGGGAGAGATCATCACCTTTCCGATGAGGTCTATTCCCTGCTGAGATGATGTTGTAATCGAGAGATTCTCAAACTTAACATGACCTTCTCCCTCTCCCTTTGCGCGCTCAACGAGCGTTTCACGAAGTGGGCTGTAGCCTGGGGTTTCACCATACTGAAGGACAACACCTGGCTTCTCATTAATGACCTTGTTCATAGACTCAGCAAATTTCTCGACCGGGAAAAGCTTCGGGTCTGGCAGACCACCAGCAAGAGATATAATCTCTGGTTTCTGCGTGAGAGCAAGAAGCTCTCTGATTGCCGAAGGTCTCATTCTCGATGCCTTGTCAGAAAATACCTTGTTCCAATCCATCAGTTTTCTCCTTCCTGCGCCCGTCTACGTCGGGCCAGATTCAAGATGTTATGTATTCCCCACCACGCAGAGAATGATTCGGTCACCCTCCATGGTATGTTAGGGTCAGTTTTGATTGTGACCGGTGTGTACAGGTCAACATATCCAAAGAGCTCCTCGTTGTTTGTTATTTGCATCCTGACACATCCGTGTGAGACATGCCTTCCAATGAGCATCGGCTCGTTGGTTCCGTGTATCCCATACTCGCCAAAAAATGGCATGAACCGCGTACCAAGAGGGTTTGAGCGGTCTTCGGTGTAAGGGAGATATGGCTCAGCCTCTGGATTATCCTCTAACCATTCATTGAGCCACCATCTTGGGTTTACACTCTTGCTATAGATTTTAAAATCGCCTTCTTTGGTTTCATACTCACCACCGGCGCCACACGAGATTGGGAATCTCTTCTCAACACTTCCGTCACTATCATAAAGAACCAGCGTATGTAGGGATTTATCCACAACCAACTTTCTGGACTCACCATCTGCGGCAAGTGCAGTGCCAGCAAACAATGCCACAAAAAGCAGCACCAGAATAGCTTTTAGTATCTTCACGGAATCAACTTGAGAAGCATAACTTCTTTTTGGTCAGGTGAAACCATCAACACTCTCTCACATTTTGGGTCGACAACTGGAAGAAGGAAGTTTGACATGGTCTCGGTTCTCCTCCAAAGGACACCCTCTCTGCCAATGCCCTTCGCAAAAAGAAGCACGGAGATGTTCGAACCAGATGAGTCCTCAAGAAAGAATGAAGACATATATCTCGAATCACCGAGTGATGAGAAGTAGAAGCCTGAGTCCGTCGTCTCAGAGGCAAGCAGATTGCCTGACCTATCAAAAATCTCAACCGACTGCGCCTGGACGAGAATATTGTCGTTTGTGGAATTCACTTGGACGACACTCAAATCGCCATCAATTCTCTTTTTCCAGAAAACGTCTTTTTCGGGGGTTCCGCTCTCAGCTTCTGGGATGTTGGTCGCATCAAAAACGTAGAGCTCCCTGAACGACTCGTTGGTGTTTCTCTTCTCATCCAGTCTGAAATAGCAAACCACAAGGTTGCTGTGGGTTATTTCAATCTCGATATTCCTGAATCTTCCATCATATGTGTCAAGATGCGCCTGCCAGAACATGGGCAGATCAGGGGTCAAACCGACCTCGGCAACCATGCCTGGGACAACCTCAAAAACAATCGACTCACCATCCGGCATAAATGTTGGATTGATATCGGTTTCATTCACCTTTATGAGAGTTCGGCTCAATTCCTTGCCGGTTTCAACGTCAAACAGAGCTGCCATCGGCTCATCACCCCTACCAGAACGAAGATAAACCCCAAGTTTTTCCCTCGGTAGTATCTGCAGTTTTTCTGGTAGATAGTCTTGAATCTTGTGTTCCCACACGAGCTTTCCATCATAGGTGAATCCTGTTATTTTTGTCAGAGTTCTCACAACCGCTATTCTGGCTTTTGGTTCAATCACAATTTCAAGTACCTGACTTCCCACATCGAGCTTTGCAGTTTCCTCACCACCAGCAGAGAGAATAATCAGGTTGCCGTCAGGTGTGCCAAGAAAATAGTTTGTCCCCTGTGGGTCAATTTTTATCTCCTGAATGTTCGTGTCAAATTGTTTAGAGAAGATGACTTCAAGCTTTCCGGACGGAGATGTCAAAAACACCAACGCAACAAACGCCACAATAACCGCGAAAACCACAATACTGGCAACGATAATGCCACGCTTGAGTGACGCCTTCTGTTTCCTTTTCACGCCATGATTATACGTGCTTTACTCACCCCATGTCAATGAAGACTAATGCCCAATATTGCTGAATTTATGCCGTGAAAATCAAATCTTTTTACAAGTTTATGTGTACTGCTCTATACATAAAAAATGATTGGAAACACCAGTTTGAAGTGATTCTATCTTATCGGCATGATTCCTCTCATCGTGCAACCTTATCAGCACTATAAAGAATATAACTGTGACCACACATACTAAAGTTGATGTTACCTAGCAGTTTTTTCATCTAAAAGTAAGCAACAATCTATATCAAAATATTTTCTAAAAATATCTGTCATCACTTAAATAACCTTTGATTATTAAATAATCTTCCGATTTTGAAATCTGACTACAGAATACTCACTCAAACCATCTCTCAACAGGTCAGCCTCATTTGAGATGTGACAGCCAGCAACACTTTGAGCCTCTCCAACTCTTCTAATCACAAAGCTAATCACAAAGCTCACCAACCAGAGAATTAAAATATCTGAACCAATAAAAAAACACCCCCTCTTTTGGAGGGGGTGTTTAGTAATTCCTTTATTACTGCAGAAGTCTTATGGGGCCTGGATCAGGGTGATATCAACCGATCTATCCTGAGCATTGTAAAGAACCTCGGCACCGAAGGCCTCACCAACGAAACGAAGCGGCACAAACGTGCTTCCGCCAACCACCTGGGCTGGGGCAGTCATTGTGACTTCCTTGCCATTGACGAGAGCAGTGGTGCTTCCAATGACTAGTTCAACTCTGATCTGACCAAGGATCATGATGACAGTCTTAGTCTCAGCAATCCACTCTACTTCTGCACCAAATCCCTGCTCAGCAATACCTCTGAACGGAAGCATCATACTGCCTTTAATGTTTGCTGGGGCGGCAGTAAGCTGCATCTCAACGCCATCCCTTATCATCGTAAGGTTGTCCTGCTGTACCCAAATCATGAGCTTGTGAACGTTCTCAATTCTCATTGGCTCGAGAGCTGTCTTGTTGCCAGCGGCATCCTCAGCTTCGATTCTTACCTCAGTGAAGCTTGGTGCTTCATTGAGTGGAACGGTGACTCTGAAGTAATCATTGACAACTTCGGCTTCCTTGCCATTGACCCAAACCTTTGAGCCTGGCTCAACTCTACCGACAATCTCGTACTCTGTTCCATCGACAACCTGCTCGAAGGCATCAACGATGATGTCTGGTGGTGTTGTGTCAACAACGATTGTCACTGTCGACTGCGTCTTGTTGCCAGCTGGGTCAGTGCAGATGATGGAAACAACGTTTGTTCCCTCTTCAAGCTCGACTTCGATTGACCAGTTACCGTCTTTGTCAACTGTGGCTTTCTTGCCGTTGACTGTGACGGTTGTGCCTGGCTCAGCCTTACCTGAAATTGTCTGCTTCTTACCGTTGGTTGGAGTCTTGACAGCATCAACTGAGAGTGTTGGTGGAGTTGCATCCTTGGAGACTGCAATCTCGGCGCTTGGTGAGTTGAGATAACCCTCCATGCTCGCTGTTGCCTTGATGAATCCCATCTCAGATGGTGTAACCTTGGCAACCGCTTCACCCTTGTTGTCTGTTCTGACTTCAACATCGATTCCAGCGCCTGTGAAGGCAACTGTTGCGCCAGCAACTGGCTGGTTTGTACCGGCCTGCTTGACGATGGCGATGAGTTTGCCCTCTGTCTGTGGATAGATCTCGCCCTCTTTGTAGAGCTCAATCGCAAGACCAAGAGCGCTGTCGAAGAGCCATGGGTTCCACTCGTCGGCTGGACGATCGCGATGCTTCATACCATGGTTCCTGACGGAATACCACTCTGGAACAACGAACTGGTAAGGATCCTTGAGATACCACTTGTTCGGGGACATGAAGGTGATCTCGGCAATTGCCTCGTTTGTTCCTGTTGGAAGGAACTCGAGTGTTGTCTCGACGGCCTTTGCATCCTCTGGTGATCTCTTGGTGTGACCGAAGACTGTTGTCTCATGCTGGTTGCCCATCATGTAAACTCTGGAGTCTTCTTTCATACCGACATCTCTGTCGTCTGCTGGTCTCACAACGGCGATGATGTGGTTCTCGATGCCGTATGTGAGGTCGTAGTTGTTCTGATTGAGAGCTTCTCTGGAGAGTGGCTCTCTGTCTGATGCACGAAGGATCTCAATCCTTGGTGAATCGATCAATGCAACCTTGTCTGGCGGTGCTTCCCAGTCAAGATAGAATACTTCGTCGTTCGTGTAAGCCTGTCTGAATCTCTTCTCTGTGTAGCGTGGGTCTGTCTTGTCGTTGAATGGTGGGAATCCAGCAAGGTCTGAGTGAGCTGGTGTGTTGCCGTACTTGTTGTCTCCAACGAGACCACCGATATAAGCAACATCCTCTGCCCAAAGGTAGAACTCTGTCTGAGCGTTTACATCGAGTCCGAGAGCGTCGAAGTACTTGAGGTCGCCGTCGCGGTCAATGTCAGCGAACAGGAATCCGCCGTACCAGCAGTGGTTATAGATCGAACCAACACCCCAACCCTCAACTGGTGGTGGAAGATCCCAAGCAATCCATGGCATAACTTCGTCGCCGTCTTCAATGGTGACATCCCACTTGTTGTCGCCCCAGTACCACTTGTTGGAGGTGTTGTAGCGGATGGAACCCATTGAGACTGTTGACGATGAGCCTGTGCATGAGGAGGCGTTGGAACTCTTGTTCATAGAGAATCCTGAAAGGATGTAGAGCTCTCTGTCGTCTCTTCTGATTGACTCGTCTGGAACAAAGTCGAATCCAATGTGGAGTTCAACTGGTGTGCAGCATGGTGGCTGCATGCAATCCTCAAATGTGAAGTCGAAGGACTGTGGTCTTGTGGAGAATGGTGTGAATCTTGCTGTGTTCTTCACGCCGCCGCCGCAGACAGAAACGCCCTTTGTGATACCTTTGAGGAGTACGCCCATTGCGTCCTTAATGGTTACTCGGATTTTGTAAATCCTGTTGTCAGCAGCCGTCATAACGAAGTCTGGGTCGCCTGGTGAGTCGTATGCGACTCTGTTTGGATCCTCGACGTTCGTAATCTTGTACTCAACCTGTGGCGACTTGACATCAAGTTCAACGCAACCAGCGTGATAACGATCTGGTGTGTAGATGACTACCTTGAATGCGTGCTTTTCTTTCCACCAGGCTTCTTTGTCCTCAACGCCTGGGGCCATTGTCTTGTCGTCATAGTTCGGGAAGTCTTTCTGATACTGGTTATTGTCGTTTGCGCAGAAGCCCTTGAAGACGTATGTTCCGTTCTCAGCGTTGCTGAAGTCAATCTCGATTGGATTGAATGGAACAATGACTGGCTCGTCTGGAGCATTTCTGAGACCATAGAGCTGCGCGTTGTTGACCGTTGAACCGTCGTCGTTGTGAAGGTCAGTTCTGATCCAGTAGTACTGTGGAAGCGATGCTTCATGACCGAAGAAGTAGGTGTTGTCCGGGTGTGGGTCAAGGAACAGGTGGTTCCATGCATCTTCTTCTTTAATCTCAACGTTGCCCCACTCATCCGCAATACCCTCAAGAAGGTTCACTGGATCGGAGCCGTACATAATGTTGAACGTAAGTGGTTTTGTAACATCAACAAGCTCTGGTGTGACACCAGCTGTAAGCACGTCAGGTGTTGTTGTTACGACGAGGTCGCACTCTGGCTCAACTGGCACTGCCATCTGAGCGGCAAGATAGACTTCGTGGCTGTAACGTCTGCCGGCTGTGTTGGACTGTGACTGTGGATCGAAATCCCAGAATGGGGAGAATCCACGATCGTTGTCATCGTCACCATACTTGTATGCTGTGATGTAGAGTGGAAGCACCTCGTTGCGTGCAATAAGGTGATCCTGCTGGTCAACAACAACCTCGCCACCGAAGTCAAGACCGACTGTATCCACAATGGCTGATTTGTCGCTGAGCACGAACTTGTAAAGTCCATCATTTCTCTGGAATGTACGACCCTCGATGAGTCCACCTGTCCAGGTGTTGGTCACCATGTCGTATGTTCCGAGAATCTCTGTTTCCCAGTCGTTGAAGCGTATCTTCATATCTTCGTTGATATCATCAGCCTCTTCATACTGTTCTGGTCTGTATGTTCTTCTTGAGGAAGTTGGTGCCTTTGTGATCCAACCATCACCAGCTCCGAAGAGCAAGTTGGCTGTTCCACGGGCCTTTGTTCCTCTGTCCTGCCACACGAACATGACGGCGTCGTTGCACTCTTCGATTGCATTGCCTTCGCCATCAAACCACTCGGTTTCCTTCTCAAGTGGGTGGTACTCTTTAAGTGTGACATTGAAGGTCTGTGTTGGCATCATGCCCTCAGCCTGGATAAACGCTTTGTCTCTCTCTGGGTCTTCCTCTATTTCGAGTGACATGTCGAGAGCCATTACGTCGATTCCATCAACTGGTGGTGATACGCAGCAGTCCTGATACATCTTGAATGTGCCATCCCAAAGTGTGACGTAGAGCAAGATTTTGCCATAGTTCCACGGGATGATTTCGTCGATGACGAACAGGTTGTCACGGTCTCCTGGTGAGGAGCAAGCGCCAACCATTGTGTAGTCGAGTCTACCATTGTAGTTGAGTAGATCGTTTGCTGGTGGAAGCGAGACGTCGCCAAGAAGCGCTCTTCTTGTGAAGTCGTTGGAGATTCCGTTACCAGCTGAGTCTACGCCTGGAAGCTCAAACTGTGTCCAGTTGGTTGAGTCGATAACAATCTTACCTGACCAATCGTACTGGATCGGTACATTTTCAAGTCCCCATGCTTTGTACTTCGGAAGCACGGTGTGTGTTGTTGCGTCCCACTCACGTGGTCTTGCAAATGGTCCAACAATCTCAATTCTCTTGATTCTCTGGTCAACTGGCCAGCAAGGATCGAATGAAAGGTGATTGCCTTCTCCGTCTTTAAGGATGAAGAAGATGCCATAGTCGGTAAGCGGGAAGAACTCTGTACCAAGTTTGTAGAATCTTGTATCCCAGATTGCTGGGTATGCGTTCCATCCAAATGCTCCGCCTTCACCGAAGGTTCCACCAACAACTCTACCTGTGTGGGTCTGTCCACCAGGATAGCAGCGGAATTCGCCCTTGGATGTGCGAAGGATTGGGTTGTATGGGGTCTGAATCTGTGGGGTTGGGACTCTGAGGTTGTTGAGTGCGTTTGCGCCAGCTGTGTAGTCGACGTTGGAGTACTGAAGCGCATGGTCGACAATGTTCCACTCTGCAAAGTTCACATATGGGTCTGGCTGATAAACCTTGATGTCTGCGACACCGAGATAGTCAATACCCTGGTTGTCAAGTGGATCAAGCACGAAGTATGGTGTTGTGCCATCTTCTGGATGTGTGATTGTGGAGTTGTAGTCGTAAATTGCATTGACGGTGTACATCTCAAGCTGAAGATGTGTCTTACCGTCACGTGGAAGGATGGCGATGAGTGCGTCTCCGCCTGGGTCTTCTGAATCAGTCTGACCGTAGGAGGTAACAACTGTCTGTACGCCATAGCCTGTTGCCCATGGGCCTGTCCACATGAGTGGTGTTGGATATGTGGCATTTCCTGGCCATGGTGGGTTAATACCAGCAATCCATGCGGCTGCTGATGTCACGCTGTTAAGTGGGCCAACTCCATCAAAGTGACCGTAGTAGTCTGCGGCTCTCATTGCTGGGATTGGTGATGTGAAGTTGCGGTGTGCGTTCCACATAAGATTCATACCTGTAACTTCACCCATTGGCTTCATACCTTCAACAACGCCTGGTTCGCAGTCGATGTATCTGGCTGAACAATCTGTGTCTTTCCAGTATTCCTTGTCCTTGATAATGATCGGTGTACGGCATGTTCTCTGGTCGGCTGGCACATACGGGCCGCCGCCTGGACGCCAGTTCACCGTACCAACAAAATCGGCACCAAGAAGAAGGTCGTTGGCATCGATGGCACCATAAATCTGTGGTCTGCTGCGATCGTTGCCCGCTGGGTTGGTTGGCTCAAGCCAGTACCAGTAGAGGTATGTTCCATCTTCGTTTGCCTGAAGGATGTACTGTCTCTTTGTCTGACCTGGGTTGCCGTCAACTGCTGTACCAATCCAAGCAACTCCGCCGCCATTACCATTGTATGTTGCGATAAGGTACTGCTCACGGGCATATGTTGGGTTTGGAAGTGTGTCTTCGGTAAGCGGTACTGCTATTCTCATACCATTTGGATCATTGACGTCAACTGGGTTGTCGTTGTCAAACAGTGTAACCGAGAAATTCGGAAATCTCTGGTCAAGTGTCTGCAAACAGGCAACCGATGGAAGAACGTCGATATCTTCTGGTGAAACGAGGTATGTGAGTTCTGTATAGCAATCGTAACCATTCTCAAGGTCGTATGGAAGTGGTGGCATTGGTGAGACTGGTGCGATTTCGATACCCTTCTGCTGAAGGCGATATGGTTTACCCTCGAGCATGGTTGGGTCATCCTGGTGTCTTGCTGTCCACCACTGATCGTAGTACTTGCGATCAACTGGTGCTGGCTTGTTTGTTCCACCGAGATCTCTATATGAGCGGATTCTTACATTGTAGTTGGAATCCTCATCAAGATAGTTCACTCTGTCAGCGCTGCCTGAGTTTGTGCAGGAGCCACGATACGGTGTGAACTGGAATCTGGCAACTGGCTGTCTACCAGAGACAACTCTGTAGATCTCGTTGATATCGTTGTAGCCTGGGCTACCGATGTTCTCGATTGCAACGTAGATGACCTCTTCTGGGTGGTACACGCCAAACTCGTCGTAGTACTCTTTCTGTGGGGCTGGGTCAAATGTGATATCAATCTGGCTTGTCTGCTCAACCTTAAGTGGGTGGTTGATTTCGACTTTCATGCCAGTTGTGCCAGGTGCTGCAATCATGTCAGCATACTGATAGCTGCAGTTGTTGCCCATGGAGATACCGTACATTGGCATCTGGTAGAGCCAAAGATCCTGCTCTTGAACCACTGAGCCGGCTTTGTATGTGACATTGCCGAGTGTGACATCCATGAGTCTCTGGAATCCTGGTGATACCATTGTCATGCCGGTGTATGCACAATCGTAGATAACTTCGCCGATTGTGAAGTTGCCGTCTGGAAGTATGTATTTTCCAGGATTATTGATGTCTTCGACTCTCTCGTCGAAGTATGCTGGCCAATAAATTACCTGACCCATTGGGTTCATAACCGGAACGAAGTCCGAAAGGTCTGGGGCGCCAAGTCTCTGATCAACATCGGCGTCTCCAGCTGTAACAACTGAACCCTTTTTGTAGAACACGATCTCGGCAAATGTGCCGTTGCCTCTCTGCACAGTAACATCAGACATTCTGATATCGCCAGCGGAGATTTCGTAGTCAGCATTGCCGTCCCAATAGATGGCTTCGCCAACACCATACATGTTGGAGGCCATGAATCCGCCTGGGTTGAGTGTGTCAAAGAATCTTGGTCCGACTTCGTTTGGTGTGGCTGGACCCCAACCATCAAGTGGGGATGGATCATAGTCCTGTGCCCAGAAAACTGAAAGCATTCTGCCTACGTCTTTTGCGCCGTAGCCATCCTGCATACCAAGATGTGCCTCACCTGTGTGACCTTGTCTGTAGTCATCTGACAGGTTGAGCATATAAAGATTCTCGCCTGGTGGGACTGGACCTGGATACTGAAGACCAAGGTTGCAGTCTTTATTGTTGTCGTGCCAAACCTCGACACCGACGAACTCTCTGTATCCAAACTTCATATCCTGGAAGATTGTTGTTGGATACTGGAACTTAAGACCTGTTGGGTCAAGAACTGCGTTCTTCTGAACGTTCTGTGCAACTCTGTCAAAATCATCGTTAGGTGATCTGAGTGCTGCACATGTCTCGGATGGAATCATACCTTCCCAGATGTCTGTCTGGACTGAGAGGTTGTATGATGGCGCGGCGCAACCGCCGGTAACGATCTCTGAAAGGACAAGAACGTCACCAAACCACATTCCACCGATTGAAAGGATGTGTGGATTCATGACTGCCTGGCTGACGCCGTGGAGCCATGACTCGAGACCATACTCATTACCGTTGACATTTGTGAGACGGAAGTCACCGACTTCAACCACTATGTCGTCACCGCCACCCTTCATATAGATGCCTTCGTATGGGTCATAAATGTCGTCACCGGCTGAGCAACGGCTGTTCGGGTTGTAGTTCACACTGTCGGTGTGGAACTGTGAATAGAGTCTGACAACCATTGGTGCTGGGTTCTGTGGGTCGTTGGAGAAGTTCTGAGCATCAACTGGGAATCTCCAAAGTGGGTGGGTGTTTGCAAGGGTAACTGGGTGATTAAGGTCAGCATCATCAAGCGGATCATACTGTCCTCTTGTTGCTGCGTCACGAACAATGGAGCCTGGTGCGTATGAGTAATAAACACCATTGAGTTCCATGGCGACAGGGGTAAGTCTTGTGCAGCCCCAATAGGCATAGTCGTATGTCTCTGCGCCGCTTGTCCAGTTATAGCCGAAGACTTCTGTCTGTGTTGGTGTGCCGAAAATCATACCAGCAGCGCCAGCACGATAAATCCACTCACCTGGATCATAGATGTCCATCTGTGGGCTTGTGAACTGCATATTGTCTGGTGGATCCGTGACAACGTTGTCAGAGTGCCACTCTTCACCATACTCGAAGAATTGGTTGTCTACAACGAAATACTCCCACCAGGTACCGGTGTTGGTTGTGTCCCAAATGCGTGGCGGGCTGAGGTATGTCTCACCAGGAATTGTGTATGTTGGTGGTGGTGGGTTGCCTGTGAAACCATCGATGAAGCGGACGAGTGGAAGATCGGCGTCCCAGTCATCAATATCTCTGGTCTCATATGGAAGAACTGTTGTGTCCTCAATGACTTCGGTTGTACCTACAACTGTGTCAACAAGGTTTGTTCCGATTGCTGGGATGTTTGGTCTGTCAATACCGGCAACTGGAATGGATGACGCGCCATCTCTTACGAGTGGGTAGTCTGGCATGTCAACATAACCAACCTGGAAGACACGCTTGTCTGCACCGGTGCGGCTTGTGTCTGGCATAAAGAATAGGCCGCCACCGTTTGACGTGTCAAACATTGGATAGCTGTCTGTTGCAATGCCATGTGTGAAGTTACCGTTCTCGTCGGTTGGCATGAATGGGTACGGTCCCTGTGTGTTGTTTGCGTTGGATGGGTCAACTTTGCAGTGTGGGTTATTTTTGCAGTTATCCGCGTCCTCTCCACCGAGATACTTGTAAGCCTCTGTCTCTGGGTCAGCAGCAGCGTAGTATCTGCTATCGTTGAAACGACCATCTGGGTCGAACCAGAGCTGTCCCATGTCATCGACCACGGCGTACCATCTGTTGTACTCCTGTGACTGTCCCTTGTCTGGGATAGCGAGGATGTAGAACTCGGTCCAATAACGTGGCTGAGAATAGCGCTGGTCTGGAGTACCTCTCGGTGGCTCTGGAACCAATGCCGGGTTCTCATTGATGTAAACTGGATTGAGCGATCCCATTGGATCGATCATCACGACGGCGCCTGGTCCTGGCATTTTGTTCTGGTTGGTTCCCCATGATGTGCCAACGCCGTCGAAGTTGCGGGTTCGCTCATCTACCAGAGTGTTGCCGTTCCAACGTGCTCCGACTGGTGCCCATCGGTTAGCAATGTAGATAGCTGGTACATCAGCCTCTTCAGCTTCAACTGACGGTGCTCCTGGAAGAGCAATCATCTGGAACATGCCAAGTACCATAAGCATTGTGATAGCAATCACTAGTACTCTCTTCATAGCAATGTCTCCTTCCGCTTGCACTGGGCAAGCTCTCTGCTGCGTTTCAGTAAGGGCGCAAGACCCCTTTGGCGAGAAAACGCCTTGCGTAAAACGAACAACGTCGCCGCAGTGCGTGTCCACGGCTCCGCTAATTGTAGTGCAAAATATGTGCCAGAGAATAGAATATGCTATTTACTGACGTCTTTTTGACTGGTTTGTTTTTGAGTATAGATGCACAAGACCACACAAATATGATCAAAACGTGTCATTATCCCACATGTAGGTACAATACTACACATTATTCTAAATATTACTCATGTATGTTTACAATAGACTCAAGGCTATGTTTGGCGATCATGGCATAAAGGGTTTTCCTTGTTACACCGAGAGCTCTGGCTGCATCTGTGATTTTTCCTCTTGATCGAGCTATGGCTTTTATCAAGGTTTTTCGCGTGACCTCTTTCAGGTTCAACGATTCATTTGTGAGTTCATACAGAATACCACCGATTTCAATCTCAGTTGGATCGACATGGATATGTTTAGCTATTTCATCTTTTATTATTGTTTTTACTTCTTCTGAGAGTATCGAATTGTTAATTATCACAAATTCACGTCCTTTTTGAGTCATCACCGCAAACAGACAGCATCAACCGGGAATTTCAATTGTGTAATATATATACATCAGAGTTACCAATATGTCAACGAAAACGGATTATGTTTCGGTATTGTAATCGCATCTCATTAACGCTTAGCTTTCTTGGTGTGCAATGTCGTTTACACCTTGTGCAAATATTTCTTGTGTATTGTCAATCTCTTTGCAGCAAAAGCTTTTCTGCCTCTTCTTCACAGTGCGTGACATTGTTTCTGTTATCAGAGTTACCAACAAACATCTTAATCAGCATCAAATAGTGTCCGGTTGCCACGAGAACAAAACTTCTAAAACGCTTGCTTATCTTTGGGAAGGATTCATTGAAAATACTTAAGGCGATGTCTGTGTTGATTTTTCCCATGCTACAGATGTTCACAATACACCCATAGTCAATCCCAGTATCAATCATCTCAACATCCTTAACTAAGCTTGTAAAATCATCAACCGTTTCAGCATCTCCGGATATTCTCACATATACAATTTTCTTTGTGTCATTTGATTCGATTTGGTATTTCATGGTATGATAGTAGTCCGTGAGTTGTTGTGCATCAAGAACTCGAGATATAATCGACGTGGACTCAACTTGAGAGCACATACGTTACTACCACCAGTGAACTGAAACAAAATACAGGTGTCTGTTTCTAATGAGGTACAAAACAAGGAGGAGAAGTTCGTGAATACTCAAAGATTCGTAAGTCAGAACAAGGGAAATGCCAGATTGTGGGTGATTGGCATCGTCGCCCTGATTGTGATTATTGTGTTGTGGAATGGGTTTGTAACAGTCCCTGAAGGTCACATTGGTCTTGTGCTTAGGTTCAGCGCAGTAAAGGGTCAACTCGCACCTGGGCTGCATCTCCTCATTCCATTTGTCGATAAGGTTGAGACAATGAATATCAGGGAACAAAAGTACGAATTCAAGGCTGAAACATTCAGTAAACAACAGCAAAACGTGTACATTGACCTTGCAGTCATATACAGCCTAAACAAGGATTCAATCGAAGAGACCTACAAAACAATCGGTACACTTGAGGATGTTGAAGCCAAGATTGTCAGACCAATGGCAAACCAGATAATCAAGTCAATCATCCCCGAATACGACACAATAAAAGTTCACACCAATAGACAAGAGATCAGAGATAAGACTGTAAAAAAGCTCAACGAAGCAATGAACAGAGGTTCGATAACAGCCGATGGTGCTGATGTTCCGACCGTCGGTGTTGTATTCCACGAGGTAAACCTTGTTAATATCGAATTCTCAGATGAGTACACAAACGCAATCGAAGAAAAACAGGTTGCAGAGCAGAAGGTTGGTAAGGCACAGCTTGAGAAGTTAGAGGCTGAAGAGCGTAAACAAATCGCAAAAATTAACGCCGAAGCCAAAAAAATCGAACAGGAACTTGTAAACGCATCCCTTACTCCCGCCATCATCCAGAGCCGTTGGATTGAAAAGTGGAATGGTGTTCTTCCCTCTGTCATGTCGGGTGACTCCTCGGGTCTCATCCTCGACATGTCAAATCTTGGCAACAACCCCTGACAATCCTTACCGTAACAGCCCAACACGCTAAGCCGTTAATAAGGTAGTTTCGCAAGCTGACGAGGATAATGCTTAGTTTCTGTAAAATATCCTGGGGAAGCATCTTTGGCTTCCCCAGTTTGAAGGACGTCTGCAGGGCAAAGGTGCGCTTTATATCCTGTAGTTTTTTTTCGTTTCCCACCGATTAATATATGTTCAAGGGGTTGTCGTCCCCAAGTCCTCAGGACTCAGTTTTATGAGAGCGCTTGAAAGGAAACGGATAAACATATGTTAGACAACAACATCAAAGTCGGTGGTATCACACTCAAAAACAGGATAATCGTCCCCCCAATCGTTCGATGTAAGGCAGACGATGACGGTTTTGTCACTAACGGGCTCATACAGGATTACATCCTCCATGCAAAATCCGGAGCTTCTCTTGTTGTTGTCGAGGCTTCCTATATCCAGCCAAATGGCAGGATTCTCCCTGGAGAGCTTGCGATATGGGATGATAAGTTTATCCCAGGTCTTGCAAAACTTGCACAGGCGATAAAAAACCACGGTATTCCAACCATTATTCAACTTGTACACGCCGGCAGGATGACCTGCGACTCTGACGTCGTATCGTGTTCAAGCGTCACCTTTGAGAACAGGGGAGTGCCTCGAGAACTCACCGAAGACGAGATTTATTCCATTATTTCTGATTACGAGTTAGCCACAAAGAGAGCGCTTGAAGCTGGATTTGACGGAGTTGAGATACATTGCGCGCACGGGTACTTGCTCTCCCAGTTCCTCTCACCCGAGTGCAACAAGCGGGTTGACATGTGGGGCGGCTCCATAGAGAACCGTTCAAGGCTCGTTGTTGAGATAGCAAAAAGACTTAGGAATATTATTCCCACCGATGGGATTCTAAGCATCAGGTTTGGCGGATGTGACTTGGTTGAGGGTGGACTCGCTCTTGATGAGGGCGCAGATGTTGCCAAAGTGCTTGACAAACTTGGCATCGACTTGTTCGATGTGTCTGTTGGCATCGTTCCGAGTAAACTTGGAGGCAGTAGAACGGACAAAACCAAGGGGTTTGTCTACATCGCGGAGAAGATAAAAAGTGTTGTTAATGCCCCCGTCGCAGCTGTTGGTGGCATCAAGACAAAAGAGGATGCAAAATCAATTCTAGAGGATGGGCAGGCTGACTTGGTGGCTGTTTGCAGAGCGCTTCTCTCTGATCCCTTGTGGCCCGATAAGGTTTTGGGCAAAAGTAAAAATCTTGACCCAATAGTCGAGTGCTTGGGTTGCAAGCCATGCATACACTACACGAAGGGGTGCCCAACAAAGAGGTAGTTCTCTGTAGAGTTTCGAAATAATTTTACATTTTAACTCACCACTGCAGACATAGGGTACACTCGCATAGGTGTTTGTTATTTCATAGGTATGGCCTCATAAATTATCCCATCTACGACACATACAATATTCCATATAAATACATCCACTCAAAACATTCATGCTGCTGCTGTATTATACCTCCACGATCTATCCATTTGCCCTAAACAAAAAATAGCCTTGCAGATGCAGAATTTACGCGTGCCAATTGCACACCTACTCAATATTTTCTGTTATGTGAGAATACCACACGACTGCCTAATTAAAACTCTCCCGATAAGCTTCCATTTATAATTTTATCGAGTCTTATCAACCTTATCAAACTAAAAGACCAAACCCAAAAGGATAGCCATCCCGACAGAGAGGTAAAAAACTAGTGCAACAAACAAAAAAAGCCCCAGGGGCGCTTGTGTCCCCAGGGGCTTGTAACTTCCGTACTATAATGCTCTAAAACTTAGTGTCTGTCGAATGTGATATGAAGTGCTCCATTATCATCCGTTGTTGTCTGACAACCAAGTTTCTTCGCAACATCCATCACAGGTACCTTCACTGTCGCGGTACCCATTACTGGAGCTGCGATTATCTTTGCAGCGGCACCATCGACTGTAACATCAGTTGAACCGATTGTAAGGTTGATCTTTGAGCCATTGAGCTGAATCTCAACCTGGCCAGTCGCCATATTCACAACAGGTTTCTGTGCCTTAAGGTGTTCAAAAACGTCAACCGGCGCCATAAATGTCGTGCCAGTGACGGCTTCCTTGAGTGTGATTGCCTTGCCATTGAGTGTCGCAGCAGCAGTTCCAGCTTTGAGCACGACTGTCAATCTCTCAACGTTCTCAACCTCGATTGGCTGTGATATTGTCTTATTGCCAGCAGCATCTGTTGCTTCGACTGTGAACTCATTCCTACTTGGAGCCGGCTTAAGCTTGAGACCATTTGCCTGCCATCTGTCATGAATAACAACTGCCTCTGCTACGATTGAACCGCCGGATTTGATTACAACGGTGCAACCTGGCTCGACTCTGCCTTTAAGATCAAACTCTGTCTCGTTGTAGAGCGCGCTAACTTTATCGATCATAACCGATGGGCCTTCTTGGTCGAGTGTCACATAGACAACCTTGGAGACTGTGTTGCCAGAGCCATCTTTTGCCACAACTGTGATCGGGTTCTTGCCTGGCTGAAGCGTAACCTTACCAGAGAATGTCCCGTCAGCCTTTGTTGTTGCGGCCTTACCATTGATTGTGACCTGGGCGCCTTTGGTCACGGTACCAGTGATTGTGATTTCGTTCTGGTTTGTGACAGGTGGAACAACATCGACAAAGAGTGATGGTGGGGTGTTGTCCGAACCAACGAGAATCTTTGTCTCGCCCATTCTGTAGTCTTCGTTTGTTGCCTTGATTGTGATGAAGCCTGTTGTTGCTGGTGAGACTTCAATCTCTACCTCACCCTTGCCATTTGTGTTCTTTGAAACATCGACTCCAGCGCCACTTACTGTAACCTTCGCACCTGGGACTGGGTGGAGTGTTCCCACTTCTGAAACTGTGATGTAGAGGATTGAGGAGGCTTTTGGTGTAAGTGGCTCAAGTGTCTTGACTTCGACAAGGAGTCCCTTGCCAACATCAAGCTTCTGAGCAAGAACACTGTAGAACTCTGGGTGGGTCATCATGATCTGCTTGTCGTCGCAGCAGTCGAAGTCAGGTGTATGCCACTTGTTCTGCGACAGGTAGTACATTCTGACTGTTGCTTCGCCCGTGCCTGTTGGTGTGAAGTGGATAGTTGTTGTTGTCGCATTGGCGTCATAATCAGACTTCTTTGTTCTACCGTAGATAACCTCTTCATGCTGGTTGCCAACGAGCATCACGTAACCATCTTCGTGCATTGGAACATCGCGCTCATCAGCCGGATAAACCAGACATGTCATGTGGTTTGGCACGTTGTAGACGAGGTCATAGTTTCCTGTGTTGAGGAACTCTTTTGAGTACTCGGCTAGATCAACGTCCGAAGCGTCAAGTACAACGATTCTTGGAGCTCTAACCGCAGCCGTTCTGTCTGGCCATGCTTCCCAGTCAAGGTAGAACGTCTGGTCATTGCTTATTGTGTATCTGATTCTTCTGTGAAGCTCGCGTGGGTCTGTTCTGTCTCTTGGTGGATAACCAGCTACGTCTGCCTCGTTCTTGTTGTTTACGTACTTGTTGTCTCCAACAAGACCACCGAGGTCAAACACGTCCTCTGCCCACACGTAGAACTCTGTCTGAGCGTTAACGTCAAGACCGAGAGCGTCGTGATAGTCGAGGAGACCGTTTGCGTCGACATCTGCAAACAGCGCTCCGCCAAACCAGTCGTAGTTGTAGATGTTGCCAAGTCCCCAACCTCTTACAAGTGGTTCAGTCGAACCAGTTGTCATGAACTGAAGGTTTGGAGGAATGAGCATATTGATTGCCCAGCCCTTCATTGTTGGGTCATTTGGATTTGTGTAGTCGGTTTCCCAGGTGTTGTTGTCCCTGTACCAGTAGCATGATGTATTGTACTCCACATAGCCGGATGTTACACGACTTCTGCAGATCTGATACTCGATGTCGGATGTAATATTGAACCCACCGAACTGATGGAACTCGTTGTTGCCTGGGTCGATGGCATTCATGTACCCATCTTTGTTGCCCGATGCATCGAAGTCAAATCCAATGTGTGGATAGAGCTTCTGACCGCACGGCGCGCCTTCACATGGGTCGAACTCGAACTCGAAGCTTGCTGGTCTTGTCACAAATGGTGTGAATCTTGCTGTATTCTTTACACCGCCGCCACAGACGGAAACGCCTTTTGTGACGCCCTTAACAAGTCTACCCTCAGCATCCATAACTGTGACTTTGACTTTGTAGATTCTGTTGTCTGCTGCTGTCATGACGAAGTCTGGATCGCCAGGTGTCGAGTAGAATGTCTCTGTCTCGTCCTCGACGTTGAGAACTTCGTAAGTGACCATTGGTGACTCAATTGGAACAATCAAGCTACCGCGATGCTTCCTGTCTGGTGTGTAGACATACACGATGAACTGGTGCTGAAGCATCCACTCTTCCTCTTCGGCTGAGCCAGGCTCACCCTTCCAGGAGGTAATGTCGTTTGCGCAGAAGCCTCTGAAGACGTATCTACCATCTGCTTTTCTGGAGAAATCAATCTCAATTGGTCTGAATGGGATTGCAAGGCTTGTCTCGCAATCGAGTGGATCAATTGTTCTGACAGAGTACAGCTCTTCGTTATTAACTATCTCCTCGTCCTTGTTGTGGAGGTCAGTTCGGACGAAGTAGTACTGTGGAAGGGACGCATCCCAACCGTAGTAGAACTTGTTGTCTGGATGTGGATCCTTGAACAAATAGTTCCAAATATCGTTGTCTTCGACAGTCAACTCACCATCGATGTCGGCCATTCCAAACGAAAGGTCGACTGGGCTACCATTGCTGTCTTTAACCTCGATGGTAAGTGGGGTATCTGGTGAGATGAGTTCTGGTGTAATACCTGCTGTAAGTTTCTGTGGAGTCGCGAGACTGACGATCAGGTCATCCTCTGGCTCGACTGAAACTGCAACCTGTCCAGCAAGATAGACTTCGTGTGAATAGCGCATTCTGTTGGACTCTGGGTTATCCTCATCATATGTATCCTGGAGTGGGGATGGATCCCAGAATGGGGAGAAGGCGCGATCGTTATTGTCATCGCCATACTTATAAGCCGTGATGTAGAGTGGGAGAAGTTCCTTGTCTGAGATGATGTGGTCTGGTTCGTCACCAATCCCCTCTTCACCACCAAAGTCAAGACCTGAGTCTACAACCTGGCACATGTTCTCTTCTGTAAGCTCGAAGACGTACAGACCGTTATTTCTCTGGAATGTTCTGGCGTCAACATATCCGCCAACCCATGTGTTGGTCGCGATATCGTATGCACCGACAATCTCTGTCTCTCTGTCTTCAAATGTTACCTTGTTATCACCATTGATATCGATTGGCTGATCATCCCATGTTGTGTCGTACTGGGCTGCATTACCGTCGCCACGACCATAGTAGAATCTCGATGATCCTGGTGGGTTTGTTACCCAGCCGTCGCCTGCACCACGGAAGTAATCCTGGTTGAGCATCTGCACACCACGATCCTGCCAGACATAGACAAGAGCGTCATTGCAGTATGTGGATGCATTGGCGATGTTGGTCCAATATGGCTGGTCCTCAGTAATGACTACCTCTAGTGTATTATCAATACCAAGTGGTACGTGTCTGACCTCGTCGCTCTCTGAGATTGTGTACTCAATACCAAGCGCGTGGACATCAACACCATCTGTTGGCGGTGCTGTACAGCAATCCTGGTACATCTTGAATGTTCCGTCGTAGAGTGTGACATAGATGAGGATTTTGCCTGGCTGCCACGGAATAATCTCGTCGATAACGATGAGGTTATCGGTATTCTCGTGCCTGCCGGAGCCAATTGGGTTCATCCAACCGACCGATGAGAAATTCAGGTTGTCAAGAAGATCGACATAGCCGTTTTTCTTCCTGTACTGGGCGTTCTCATTTGGTATTCCGCCCCACTGTGTGTATGGGTCGGCGCCAAATCCACCGTTGAAGTCCTGGTCAACCCAAACCTTTTCGTAGTCCTGCCAGTTTGTCTCGTCGATGACGATTTTGCCTGACCAATCATACTGAATCGGTACCTGAGTCATACTGTTGTACTCATACTTCGTGACAACTGAACCAGTGTCTCTGTCAAGAATCTTCGGAACAGCAAACGGACCAGTAACTTCCATCCTGATCATTCTTCGGTCTGGATCCCAGTTTGGATCGAATGAGAGGTGTCTTCCGTCGCCATCTTTGACGATGAAGTAGAAGCCGTAGTCGGTAAGTGGGAAGAATTCTGTACCAAGCTTACCATACTGCTCATAAGCGAGGTCTTCATTTATCTGTCTTGACCAGATTGCAGGATATGCGTTCCAACCAAACGGGCCGCCCGAGTTGCCCCAAACCTGACCTGAGACGCGACCTGTGTGAGTCTGACCACCTGGATAGCATCTGAACTCGGTTGGTACATAGCGAAGGATTGGATTATATGGAGCCTGAATCTGTGGAGTTGGAACATCAAGTGGGCTAAGTGGTCCAACGTAGCTGCCTGCGTTAAAGCCGGCAGTGTAATGAACATTGGAGAACTGAAGCGCATGGTCTACCACGTGGAACTCAGCAAAGTTTACGTATGGGTCTGGTGGATAAACCTTCATGTCGAGTGTTCCACAATAGTCGATGCCCTGCTCTGGGCCGCCGCCCCACATCTTGTCATAGACAAAGTATGGTGCGCCGTCTGTCATGTCTGGGTGTGAAATTGTGGAGTTGTAGTCAAAGACTGCCATTGTGGAGTAGATTCTAATCATGAGGTGAGTCGAACCATCGATTGGCTTAGCAAGCGCCAAGCATCTTCCACCCTCATCAGACATGGTGAGCTGACCATAACCAGAAACATAGGTTGGAATACCGTAGCTTGTGATATATCCGGTTGTTCCATCGAAAACACCGTAATAGTCGGAGCGAAGTGGGTAACCTGGGACGCCAGTGACGTCGCCAAGTGGTCTCATTCCATCGACTTCGCAGGCATCGCAAAGACCCTTTGCCTGTGAGCAATCGTTGTCCTCAAGTGTCGCCTTGTCCTCAACGATAACTGGTGTTCTTTTTACGTTCTCACTTGGTGGAATTGGGAATCCCTGTGTCCACTCCTGACCAATAATGTAGTCATTCTCGTCAAGAGCGTTTGGAATCTGTGGGCTTGTTGGATCACCCGATGGGTTTGGTGGCTCATACCAGTACCAGTAGTAGTAGGTGCCGTCACTGTTGAACTGGATGATGAACTTGTGGAGATCCTGTGGATTGCCGCTGTGTGCAACCGCCATAAAGTCAATTCCGCCACCATGGCAGTTGTAATTGACGATGTTGGCGTGGAAATTCTCTGGATTTCTTGCGTCATAGTCAAACGGGATTGAGAATGGGATGTTTGCTGGATCATTGACGTCATTCTCGTTGTCAGCGTCATAGAGTTTGAGAACGAGGTTCGGGAATCTCTGGTCAAGTGTTGTGATACAAAGTCTGCTTGATTCGACGATAAGATCCTCTGGCTCAATCTGATACTGATACTTGGCGTAGCAGTCATATGAGTCACGAAGCTCTGATGGCATTGGTGGATATGGGATCTTCTCTTCGTCTGGAATCTCAAGGATCGGGATTCTGTTTACGTACGTCTGACCGAGTGTGTATCTTGCCGATGTCCAGTCCGAATTACCATGATACTCCCAGAAGAAGTCGCCGTAGACTCCGTCTGGTGGAGCTGGTCTCTGTCCACCCTTCTCACGGAAGATGTGGATCTCAAGAAGGTCGCCTGGGTCGCCTATTTCAAGGCAGTTTCCGCGATACGGTGTGAAGTGGAATCTTGCCTCTGGTCTATCTGGTGTAAGTTCATAGAGAACGTTGTTCAGATAATGAGCCTGACCTGCCTCATCGTAGAACATACCATTCCCCTGGAGAAGAACGTAACCTACCTCTGCTGGAATCCAAGTTGGACCGTCCCAGTAGCCTTCCATGAGCTGATTACCTTCGCTGAAGGAGACTCTGACTTCTGTGGTCTGCTCAACTTTGAGCTCTGAGGAAAGGTCGACAATGGCACCTGGGTCGCCTGGAATGACTTCCATATCCATGAAGCGCTTGTCACCGTTTCTTCCCATTGTGATACCGCCGACTGGGTATGTTCTGTACCACTGGTCAGTCACTGACGTGATTGAGCCACATGGATAGTACTCGCCAAGGTACTCAACGTCTGAAAGTCTTGTCCAACCCGCGTTGACAGTACCATATGGGTTCGCCCAGTTTGCGATGGAGTCGTCACCCTGAAGGTTGGTAATATTAAGATTTTGGGCAACGTATGTCTCGTCGACACTGTAGATGAATTCGCCAGTGTCGTACTTATAGTTCATTGGGATTGTGTTATTGATGTCATATGGATCAAGGTGACGCCAATCGAGCCAGAGATACTCTGGGCCCCAGTCACCGATGAATCCATTTGTTGTCATATGGGCAAAGACTGTCTCGTCATAATACGGGTTGTAGAAAGCCGAGAGATCGTTACCGCAAGGAATGTTGTTGTACATGTCAAACATACCAAGGCCGGCATAGATATTTACATCGGCGTCACCTGGGGCAACCACTGAGTCTTTGTGATACTTAATAACCGTGCTTGTTCCTGTGAGAGGATCAAGCCTTGTTATGTTGACATCTGTGAGTCTGATATCACCCATCGATATCTCGAATGCACCAACGCCCTCTGCTGTTGCTGGGAGGAGATAGTCCATGTCGCGATAGAGCGCTTCACCGCAGCCATAGACGTTGATGATGCCATATCCACCACGGGCTGAATTGAGATCGAGGAAACGGACTGGTGCACCAAAGCCGTTGGGGTTGACGTCAAAGACGCCACTACCATCATCAAGGATGTTCTGGAATGGGTGACCAACGAGGCTTATTGATGCTGTCTGCTGATAGAAGTCTGAGAGTGGGAGCACTATCTGGTTGGTGGAACGAGTGAGTGTAAGTGAATCTTCACCAAGACCGATGTCATTGTCATGAGTGCTGTCGTCAGCACCAATGAATATCTCTGAAACTTCACCCTCATGGTAGTCATCGCTGCTGTTGTGCGGCACGACGTTATAGACTGAGTTACCGAGACGGTACATCATGTTGCTGCTGCCGTTGTCCGCCCAGATCTCGATTCCAAGATACTCACGATAGTCGAGTTTCACATTCTGGAATGTGCAGGCTGGAACAGCGAACAGATCGCCTTTTGGTCCGAGAACTGTTGACTTCTGGATTGTCTGAGAGCGGTATGTTACCTCGTCGTTGGGCGATCTGATTGCGGCGGTTGTAACCGATGGAATCTGACCCTCAAAGAGGTCTGTCTCGATCGAGATGTTGTAGAGAGGCGATGCGCATCCACCCTTGAGTACTTCGGCAAGAATAAGAACGTCACCCGACTGGACGAATCTCGGCACATTCTCCTGCGAGAACATGAGACCCGATGTCCAGTTTGTGAGTCTCACAAAATTCGAGCTTACATTCGGTGAAGCACTGGAACCCGCATATGCCATGTAGATTCCTTCTGCGAGTGTGACCGTTCCATTTGGTGTTGCCTGGATTGAGTAATCGAAGAGACCGTCAATACCCCATGGAGCGCGGACGTGGGCAGTATCACCAATGCCAGCGCCTGGCCATGCCTCGTACCTGAAGTCATTATTCGCCGGGTTGCCATCGAAGTGGTCTCTGTGGAGTGGGAACCTGTAAACTGAAGTTCCTACGTCGAAGTCGTCTCCGGCCTCTCTTGTGCCAGGGACGCCCATGTCGACAACGGCTGAGCCTGCGGCGTATCTTGTCCATCTACCTGCGGACGATGGGGCAATGACAGGATTGAGTCTTGTATCGCCAAAGAAGTGAGGCCATCTGCCCTGACCAGCGTTGGGGTCGTAACCCGCAACGAGGTTGTTGACACCGTTGACTCCTCTTCTGTAGATGGCGTCGCCGAAGACGAACTGAACCATGTTTGGCTGTCCTGGTCCGATGGCTGTTGCAGCTCTTCCACCAACTCCACCAACTGCACTGTGCCACTCTTCACCAAAACCCCAGTCTCCATTGTCAACCAGGAAATAGTTGGCAACATCGTAGTTGTTGACTGCTGGGCCCGTTCCATCATAGTCCCACGGGGGTTCCTGAAGAGTAAGTCCTGCACCGTTCCAACCATCGAGGAACGGCTCAAGTGGAAGACCATTGTCCCATGATTCTGGAATTTCTGAACCTGAGTTGTCTGGAACTAGTGTGTTCGGGTTATGTCCAATGATGTCGGTGTATCCGAGTCTGAATGTTCTTCCAGTCTTCGGATCCATGAAATAAATCGGGTTCTCATTGGCGTATGAATCCGTATCGACTCCCTCTGAAATGTTGTAAAGTGGGAAGTCGTATGGTCCCTGAGTGTTGTTTGAAGTTATCGGATCGACACGGGCAAATGGGTTCTCTTTGCAGTTGTCGTCAGTACGGGCTCTATCCAACTGGTATACAGTCTCCATCGGATCGGCGTATCTGTAGTACCTGCTGTCGTGGAAGTGTCCATCTGGGTCGAACCAAAGTTTGCCGTTTGAATCAAGAGCTGCAAACCAATGATTGCCCTCTTGGGATTCACCAGAATTCGGCACAACATCGAGATAGAATTCTGTCCAATAGAGCAGGTCTCCTGGCATCCTGAACTCGTTTCTTCCCCATGACACGATAGACGAATCATATGAGAAGGTTCTTTCGTCCGAACCGACAAGCTCATCACCACTCCAAATGCTGGCATTTGGAGCCCATCTTACAGCCACAAAAACCGCATTGGCGTTTTCTGTAGACGCTTCAACGGAATCACTTGCGGCAATCGGAGTAATGAGCGTCATCAGCATGAGAATTGCTGAGAGAATGCTGATTGTCTTCTTCATTACCAATCTCCTTTCACATTTGCAAACCCAAGAGCTGGCACGACGGCTAGACACATCCAACACCGGCGGCGCGCCTGGCGCATCGTCCTGTCGATTGAGTTGCAAAGATGCACACAAAACGTAAAAAACACCACCCGCAGGACACCCGCGGCGTGGCTCATCGAAAATGCACTTCTCTAACACAAACCCTTGTGATGGTAAAATCACTTTGGCGTAGCGTGGCAACGAAATCCCTCACCTTCGGTGACGGTTTGATGCTCACCACACTGCATATGTGCAATAAGCATGCCACGTGAATTTGGGGGTTTCGCAGGTGCTACTCCACAACGATACCACAAAATTCAATCAATACAAACCACACTATCACGATTAAAATGGGTTACTGATACACATAAAGTGAAAAAAAGGTACGAAATAAATATATAGTATACTTTTGTGTATACAAATATTCGGGAATTGACGTGGCAAGATTCAGATAATAAACTATCAGCCTTATGGATACATGGAATAGAGTGTTGTCAACATTGTCGAAGGAGGTCACGAGACCGACGTATGAGATGTGGTTCTCCACCTCACAGCCTGTTTCAGAATCTGACGATAGGATTGTCGTTTCTGTGGTCTCGGAGTTCGCCAAGGATTGGCTCCAGTCCAAGTACTACAGTAGAATAACTGAAATCATCAGGGAACTTACCAACAAAGAGATGGACATCGTCTTTGTCGTGTCCCGTCCTGAGCCTGTTACTACGCAGTCTTTCGAGCCTGACATCAACAACCACAGTGGGAGTTTTTTAAATCCAAAGTACACCTTCTCATCATTTGTAGTCGGCAACTCAAACAAATTCGCCCATGCAGCCTGCCTTGCTGCCGCTAAAAATCCTGGCATGGCGTACAACCCGCTCTTTATATATGGCGGGGTTGGACTCGGAAAAACTCACCTTCTTCAGGCAATCGGTCACGAGATTCTGGCAACATCACCTGCAACCGACCTTGTTTATACCACCACAGAGAAGTTCACTATGGAAGTCATTGATGCCATAAAGAACAACAGGGTGTCGGAGTTCCACGATTACTACAGGACAGTCAAGGTGTTGCTCATCGACGATATCCAGTTCCTCACCGGCAAGGAAAGAACCCAAGAGGAGTTCTTTCACACTTTTAATGCCCTATATGACCTCAACAGGCAGATTGTGGTTACGTCTGACAGACCCCCAAAGGAACTCAGCGGCATTGCGGACAGGCTCAGATCGAGGTTTGAGATGGGTCTTCTCGCCGATATCCAGCCCCCTGATCTTGAAACCAGGATCGCCATCCTCCAGAAGAAATCCAATATCGAGCATGTTTACATCCCACAGGAAATAATTAACTATGTTGCAGGACACGGGTTTTCAAACATCAGGGAGCTTGAGGGCTCCCTCATAAGACTTGTGGCCGTTGCCTCGCTCCAGAACAAGGAACTCACCCTCGAGAGCGCGCGCGAGGTGCTTAGAGACATAATCCCAAAAACCACAAAAAGTATCTCAGTTGACAAGATAATCGACGAAGTTTGCAGGTTTTTTAAAATCTCAAGGGATGATATCGTTGCAAGAAGAAGAACCAACGATATCGCAATTCCGAGGCAGATTGCGATGTATCTTGCTAGACAGTACACAACAGAATCGCTTAAATCAATCGGGGACAAGTTTGGAAAACGTGACCACACAACGGTTATGTATGCTCATGATAAGATTGAAAATCAAAGAAGAAGTGACCAAACACTTGATGCTGCAATCAATGAGATATTGAGTGTACTCGAGTCATAATGATCTTCTTGTGTAAGTCCCTCTCATGCTTGTTGATCAATCAACAGTCCAAGAGGTTTTTAATTTGTGGTACTACTACTCAAAAAAAGTTCTTCAGAAAATATTGACAACTGAGTTGAAGAATATTTATAGGATAGAAAAGAGTTACTTGCCAGTTTGAACATATCCACACCGCATAATATATATAGGTATATAAATATGTATTATATATGTATGTGATTCTAATATGTTTATAAATGTGAGAAAGGCTTGATCAAAAAAGAGTTGGTTGAGTTTGATAAGTCTTTATAACATGTATAGAATGTGTGGAAAGAATTGAGAAAGTAAGAAAAAGGCAATTTTTTGGTATGAGAGATGCTTTAGCGATATGGAGGATGTGATGGAAAAACCAAAGGTACTGTCAGGATTTAGAGACTCGCTGCCGGTTGATATGATCGAAAGGCAAAGGCTTATAGAGAAAATACGAGAGGTTTTTGAATTATATGGGTACGACCCAGTGGAAACCCCCTCTCTTGAATATTACGAAACTCTGACAGGAAAAGAAGGCGGAGACTGTGAGAAATTGATGTATGATTTCCATGATCATGGTGACAGACACATTGGACTCATATATGATTTGACGGTACCTATATCAAGACTCATCGCAAACAACAACGAGATACCACAGCCTTTCAAGAGATACCAGATACAGAGAGTCTACAGGGCGGAACGCCCGCAAAAGGGAAGATACAGAGAATTCTACCAGTGCGATGTGGATATATTTGGAACAGACTCCCCCGAGGCGGATGCTGAGATAGTAACAATTTTATCTGATTCACTATCGAGACTTGGTTTCGAAAAGTACAGGGTGCACGTGAACGCAAGAGATGTGCTGATAGGACTTCTCGACACCTACAATGTACCTAAACAAATGCACAAAAACGCAATCATATCAATAGATAAACTAGACAAAATCGGCAAAGAAGGAGTAGAGAAAGAACTTATGCCGATATGTGGAGATACCGCAAAGGAAGTGGTTGAGGCAATTGGGGCCGAGGGGACTGATGAGGAAAAATTTAAAAGGCTAGAAACGACAATAAAAACAGAGAGCGGATTGAAGGCAATCGAACTTGTAAAAACAATTATTTCAATATCAGGGAGCTATGGGGCGAAAGTCATTTTTGACCCATCGCTTGCAAGGGGGCAATCGTACTACACCGGTCCTGTGTTCGAAGCTAAACTGGATGAACCAAAGATCGGATCGGTTGCAGGTGGTGGGAGGTATGACAACCTGGTTGGAATATTCTCAGGAAAACAGATCCCAGCTGTTGGGGCATCACTCGGATTTGACAGGATACTTGCTGCCATGGATGAAATAGGACTCACGAAGAGACCTAGAACAGTGACCGATGTATTCATCGCCCATTTTGGCGGAGATTCAGCTGAATACGCAAGAGAACTGGCTTGCATGCTGAGAGAGAACAACATAAACACACAGACAGCATTTGAAGCAACAAAAATTATTAAGCAGTTCAAATATGCCGATAAAAAAGGAATTCCAATCATTCTAACAGTTGGCGATGATGAGAGAGCAAAACAAACAGTCCAGTTAAAGGATATGAGAGATAGAGAACAGGAAGAAGTTGGACGCGACCGATTGATAGATAAAATTAAAGAGATACTTAAATGACAAAACCTACTGCATGCAATATGTCGTTATAAAAATATTCCTGTTCGGCATATGCGACTTTTGTGCGGTTGCTGTATAGTAAAAATACAAAATATGAACACCAACATGAATGTGAATAACTGAACAAGTCTCTAACCCTTACGTGAATCAAGGTTTCTGGTAAATGTTGACAAATTGATAACTGATTGAAACATATGACATTTCTCAAACAAGACATATCCACACTGTTTTCCACAGTGTGGATATGGTAGATAAACTCTCACTTTCATTTAAAATCAATGCAAGAATCTAGCCTGTTTGATTTTATTAAATCTTCAGCTGTTCTGATGTGGCCACTCATAGGACAATCTGATTTGATGAAGGGGACAAACTCTCGAACTGTACTAAGGGTTTGTTGAGAAGACTGCGAGAGAATCGAGTTATCACTGCCAAGAGATTGGAGCCTCATCTGGACTGCTTGGCAGGCCACCAGCAGTTCAATAGCAGCAACTGACAAGAGAGCGTTGGAAACGCGCAATAGTTTCCATGCCGCAACTGACGACATAGAAACATGGTCTTCCTGATTTTCACACGTTGGGATACTGTCAACTGAAGCTGGATAAGAGAGAGATTTGCACATCGAAACGAGATTGGCAGCCGTATATTGAGTAATCATAAAGCCTGATGAGAGGCCTGGGTCAAAGGTCAAAAATGATGGGAGTTTTGACATATCACCAGTTATGAGCCTGAATATGAGCCTCTCAGCAATAGATGCCAAATCAGCACATAGAAGGGTCGCAAAATCAGAGGCATGCGCAACAGGCGCACCATGGAAGTTTCCACCTGAGATTGGTTCGTAATCATCTCCTGACTCAAAAAGAAGCGGATTATCTGTCGATGAGTTCATCTCGGTCTCAAAAACATTTTTTGCGTATCTGAGACCATCGTATACTGAACCTGCGACCTGAGGAAAGCACCTGATCGAATAGGCGTCTTGTACCTTATCCGCATCAGAATCGATGAGTTTTGAGTCTGATAAAAGTGCCCTTATGGAGTTTGCAACGATGGTTTGTCCGCTGTGGGGTCTTGCCATATGGACTCTCTCATCGAATGGCGAAGAGTTTGCGAGGAGAGCCTGGGATGAGAGCGCGAAGGCGTGCATGATGGCGTTGAACGCTTTCATGGCGTTTGAGAGTGCAAAGGATGCAATAGAGGTTGACACCTGGCAACCGTTATTGAGGGCGAGTCCCTCTTTCGCCTGAAGCTCTATTGGCTCGATGTTAATTGATTTTAGGGCATCAATATGCCCTTTTGTTGCCCAGCCATTATCTGTAAAATACTCAACCTCTTGTTGTACTCCATCAACAGGAGATACCATGCAAAGAGCGATTGCAGAGAGAAGCGCAAGGTCTCCGGATGCGCCGACCGAACCGTACATTGGGACCCTAGGGATAATATTGTGGTTTATCATATCAATTAGTAACTCGACAACCCTAAGGCGAATGCCGGAGTTTCCTCGAGCAAATGTATTAACCCTCAGCACCATAGCAGATTTTATTATCTCTGGTGGAAGATATTCACCTGTGCCAGCGGTGTGAGATGCGATGAGATTTTTCTGAAGCTCTGAAATCTTGTCTCTGTCGATTTTTACATTGGCAAGACTGCCAAAACCAGTGTTAATGCCATAAACAGCTTTGTCGCTATTGAGAATCTTTTCGAGACCTACTCTGTAGTTAGTTATTCGAGTTGCAGCTTCGCTATCAAGTGAAACTCTACCATTTGGCAAGCCTAACTTCGACAGTTGATCAATAGTTATGTCACTTCCTGTGATTGTATGATGATAGTCATCGCTCATTGTGCTCTCCTCCTGTTTGCTATCGAAAGGGTATTTTACTCTCAAACACAGTCAATGAAATGTTTCACGATGTTTCACAGGGAAATATTCGGTTTTGAATGTTTATAAAAACTTGATGACAAAATGAATTGATTATATGTTTCACAGTGTTTCACGACTGTTAATACATGTGGATAAAACACGATACTTTAATTTGAACCTAGGCAAAAGATTTGAAAATACGTAATGTTTCACGATGTTTCACGAAACCAATATATGTTAATAAGAATGTGCAGAAAACGTGGATAAATAAACATTCTTAATAAAATGTTTCACGATGTTTCACAATCAAAATCATGTTGAATATAGAAAATGAATGTGTATACTCTCTTTTCATTGGGGGTGATTTGGCCTCGACACTTGACAATTTAGCCGGCAAGGCAAGCCGAGGATGGTGCCAGCCTCGTTAACAAGACACCACGGCAATAACTGCCAACAATAATTACGCTTTGGCTGCTTAATCAGCCAACGGCAACCGGTGAGACTGGTTTGGGTAGCCGGAAGCCGACGCACACGAACCCGAAGGCCGTAAGTTCTTGTCCGTACGTGCGGTTTTCGTATAAATCGGGCTAAACTCTGTGGTTAACTCCCGCTTGAAGCCACAGAGCAAAATTAGCGGGGAAGCTTGTAACTCCTACGGTTGATGACTCAGGTTGGACACGGGTTCGATTCCCGTCACCTCCACCAACTTTATTCACAAGGACAGAGAACATGGGAATAGTATTGGCTCTTAGCAACCAAAAAGGTGGAGTCGGTAAGACGACAACAGCAGTCAATCTTGGATATTCGCTTTCGCAACTCGGAAAGAAATGCGTCATCTGTGATATTGACCCACAGGGCAACGCAACAACTGGCATTGGCATTGACCGAGGTGATGTGAAACAATCAACGTACGAGCTTCTTATCGGCAAAGAAAATGCCTCACAAATCATCATGAACACGAGCTATACGAACCTCAAGGTCATCCCTTCCAACATAGATCTTGCTGGTGCTGAGGTCGAACTTGTTGAGATGAAGAGCCGCGAAAGACGCCTTGCAGAGGGACTCTCGCAGGTCAGACAGGAGAACGATTTCGTTTTAATCGATTGCCCACCTTCACTTGGTCTCCTCACAGTCAATGCTCTTGTTGCCTCAGACGCGATACTTATCCCGATTCAAACCGAGTACTATGCTCTTGAGGGACTGTCTCAACTCATTTCAACATACAAACTGATAAAAGGAACAATGAACACATCACTCACAATCTTTGGTGTTCTCCTTACCATGTTCGATGAGAGAACCACGCTCTCAAAGTCGGTTGCAGCAGAGGTAAAAAAGTTTTTTGGTACCGAACTTTTTGAAAGTGTCATACCAAGAAATGTTAGGGTGTCTGAAGCCCCATCGTATGGTAAACCAATCTCTGTCTATGACCCAACATCGAAGGGTGCCCAAGCGTATGAGAGCTTAGCGCATGAGATAATAAAGAGAGCGTCGTAGAAAATAGCAAAGCGCACAGACTAAGGAGGAAGTCAAATGGCTAATAAGTTCGGACTAGGTAAGGGTTTGGGGGCGTTGTTGCCCACCGAGGACAAGGAGAGCAAGTCTGTAACTGAATTGCCAATTGATATTATCTCCTACTCGCCCTATCAACCACGAACAAAGCTTGATGACTCGTCTCTTACCGAGCTTGCGCAGTCATTGAAACGCTCAGGAGTCATACAACCTATAGTCGTTCGCAAGGTTGGGGATACGTACGAGCTTATTGCTGGTGAAAGAAGAATAAGAGCTGCGAGAATCGCCGGGTTTGAAAAAATTCCGGTCGTGATACGCGAGATTTCAGACAATGATGCTGCGGAGTTTGCTCTTGTTGAAAATATCCAACGCGAAGACCTAAACCCAATTGATATCGCCAGGGCTATGAAGAGGCTCCGTGAGGAGTTTGGATACACACAGGAGTCAATAGCAGAGGGTGTAAAGAAATCTCGTCCATATGTCACAAACCTGTTAAGACTGCTTGAGCTTCCTGATATCGTGCAGGAGGCGATACTTGCCGGTGAGATATCAGAGGGTCATGGTAGAGCGCTTCTTGCCCTTAAGAACGAGGACATGATACTCTCTGGACTTGAGCAGATAATTACCGAAAAACTCTCGGTTAGACAAACAGAAAAATTGGTCAAGACCATCCCAACCGAAGAGAAGAGAAAAACAAAACCCATTCAAAGAACAACAACGCAAGTACAAGCCGAAGGTATTTTGAGAGATACTCTTGGCACAAAAGTCAAAGTTGGTCACAAATCCATTACAATCGAGTACTATAACCCAGAGGACTTAATAAGAATATGCGACATGATCGCATCGATTAGCGCAAAATAATGAAAAACTACAGACCGACACTTCTTATTGAAAACGATCAAAGTCCAATAGAGCAAAATGATGGTGGGAATAGCCCTAGATGGTACATATGGGTGATTATTGCTGTGGTTGCGGCAATAGGATTCTACCTGGTTTTCAACTTTTTCAGCGGTACAGACGACTCTGTTGTGACGGTGCATTTCAGTACCATCCCGAAAAATGCGAAGATAATTCTCGACGACGAATACATCGGTAATACCCCTTTTGAAATCGACCTCATTGATGGAAACAGCTATAACTTGAGGCTTGAGCATGAGGGTTATTTTGCCATCGAGGACAAAATAACAATCACAAAGTCCTCCTCGTCATTCTCAATGGTTTTTGAGAAATCCAATGAGGAAATACCAATAACTTCAAATCCAAATGGTGTAAAAATCTATATCGATGGCAAATATGTCGGTGAAACGCCAGTCAAGCTCAACTCGGAGATTAGTGGAGTAGCCAAAGTAAAAGCAGAGAAGACCGGATACACAACACTCGAAATAGTCCATGATTTTGATGAGAAGAAAGAGCTGTTCATTAAGCTTGAACAGACACAGTATGTTGTGCAAATCGATTCAGACCCATCAGATGCGGAGTTGTTTGTCGACAACAGACACATAGGGAAAACCCCTCTGTCAACCAGACTGACATTTGGCACACACCAGATAAGACTTGCAAAAGACGGGTTTGATATTGTCGAAAGAACGATTGATGTACAAGACGATCTTGTAAACTTGATGTATTCATTGGACAAGCAGGGACTGTTTGTCGATGGTGCAGTAGGAGAGGTCAGTGTCCCCGGTGCTGATGTGTTCCTGTACTCGTTTGTCGACAGTAAGATTTCTTCAACAAAGAAACAACTGCAACTTCCATCCACCACTCCCATATCTGTTGATTCAGATATGATTCTTACATATCTCACACTAGGTGATGAAACTCCTGAGAAGGCGATATTTGTGGGTAAGCGTGATGGGATATCAGCAGCAATTGAAGTTGTTGACTATGATAGAGTTGCTAAAAGCGAGAGCAACGAGATAACACTCACATTCCCTGAGGTCTCGCAGAGAGATGTTTTCGGTCAGAGCATCGAGCGGATAGATTGGATTTCTCTTTTTGCTGAAGATACGATTGATACTGGAGATATCACCAACAACCCAAAGTACTTCATAACAAATGATGGAATGTTGGTAAACAGAGACAATCCAGAAAACGCCTATCTGATAGGGAAAAGTTTTGAGAAGGTAATCATCTCAAAAAATGAAGACTACATCGCAACAAAGATAGGCACCAAGGTAACATTCTTTAACAACAATAGTGGGGAGACCATTGGCGAAACAACCGCAAATGATGTAATTTTTTCTGATAATGGAATTGCAATTGTTCAAGATGGCAACGAGCTGTTTGCCATGTCGCTGCCGTCAATGCAGTCTGTTGCAATTAACGGGATATCGAGTCCGACCAAGGTGTACGACATCGGATCAAATACCTTGGCGATTGAGACAATCGGAAAGAAGTTTTATCTCTACGATATGACAAAAAACACGGTTATAGAGTGGAAGACGCTTCTTACAGGTCACTCTTGGGCAGACGGCTGGGTGCAATCAGGCATGATGAATAGGAACATTGCAGGCAAAGACATGGTCGTTATGATTGGCAAGATATATGGATTGAAAGTAGTTTTACACGTTGAAGATGGCGTTGTATCACTCATGAATGTCTGGATTGATGGTGATTCCATGGGAGAAAACGATATCCCAAGACATTAGTTTTCCACATTAGTTTTCCACATGTGGATAATACCACTCACAAATTCTAAGACTCCATTGAGGCTGACATAGTGGAAGTTAACATTTTGTTTAAAGATAATCCTCATCAATAAAGCATTTCATGATGAGTATTTTTTCTAATATAAGTTATCCACATAATATTTTTGGTGAGAAAAAGCAATAACTTAATTCTTAGAAAATCACAAAGTGATATCATATCACCTCATGAATGAAACGGTGGCGCGTTATATAAGTCTGTTTTTGATTTTATGCGCAATCGTGATGTTCTCGTCCTGCCAATATGGACAAATAGACGAAGAAACCAGTATCTGGGGCAGATTTGGGGGAGAAGGACGACTATTTAACACCTACACAACCTACAGCGATACCCCTACACCAAAATGGGACGTGCAGCTTGTGTCGGGAAGCACATGGAGCAATATCGCCTCAAACAAAGACTTTATATTTGTGGTGGTCGACGGGGAAAAACAAAAAGAGCTTCTGAAGCTTCGAAAAAGAACGGGAAGAGTTTTTGCGCAGCAGGTCATAAGAGTTGGAAACTATCTGAAGTACGACATTGAGTGCACTGGAGATCAAGTCTACCTGCTTTACAACGGAATCCTCAGGTGCTTCGAGAGCAACAGCATGGTCTTGTTCTGGGATACGTATCAGAGAAAAAACAGCATACTGTGTTACGATGTTTTTGGATCAATAGTGATTGCGATAGACGACACACAGGCTCTTGAGTTTATTGATAAAAAGACGGGGATGCCGATCTGGAGAACACGGCTTGATGCGAACTTTAAATATGAGTACGTGACAACAGATGGGAAGAATCTGATAGTCAGTGGTTCTGGTATGGGAGTGGGCAAATCGATTTACATGGGATTTGACATAGCAAGTGGTGAGAAGCTCTGGTCTTACATTTCTGACGGCTTGACAAAAGCCCCGCCTCAGATTCAAGGTGACTACGTTTACATCACAGAGTTTGGACTTTTCAGCACCAGAGAGCTCCGAACAGGGAAACTCAAATGGTCTCAGATATTCAAAAGCAACAATCCGACATCAATTCAAATCGAGACATCACCAGCTATTAATGACCGTTATATATACACAATATTTGACCGTGACCTTCTGATACTGGACTCAAGAATTGGTCACAAAGTAATAAAGAAATCAATCCCCGAAAAATACAACACACCAAAATTTTTACTTGCAGCGGGAGAGAAGGTTTTTCTGATTCTTGACGGAAATCCCTACATGCTCGTTTATGACATAATGAAGAATGAATTCACAACATCCTATTCAGGGATTGATAAAAACATAATCGATGTTGCATTCTCTGACGGAGTTATCATTCAAGCACGGGAGTCGGTAGCCTATTATAAGTAGTTAAGGGATGTACAAAAATGGTTAACCAACATACAAGAAACCACAGCGGTTAGCTAAGCTGTGTGATACCGACACGATGAATCAGTAAAAAAACATCAGTAGACAAATCCCCAATATCGGCGATCAAGATAGAAATAAGTTTAGAGAAGACAAAGCCTCTAGTGGATCTCTTTTGTACCTTCACCCTTGCTGAAGAATTCCTTTGATGGGCCGGGGAGCATCAAATACAGAAGGAGGCTTCTGTGGTCGTGGATAAAGTCTGGTGGGTTGAGTCCATCCTCAACAGTGAGCGGTGATGCATCGACGTAGTGGCCAGAACGCTGGGTGTATCTGGTGCTGCTCTTCGTGACATCTCGAATGAAGCCCTCATCGATTGGGCCTGGTTTGCCGTACTTGCCCTGGATGAGCTCTTTGAATTCCTTTGACGCGACCTTGTAGCGCGAGCCAGTCTCGACATTGAAGGCAGCTTGCGCGCCGATGATTTGTGATGATGGCGTGACAAGAGGAGGGAATCCGGCATCGGATCTTACCCGCTCAACCTCTTCCAATATGGCAGGCAGTGACTCAAGTCTTCCGATGGTCTTGAGTTGATTCCTGAGGTTGGAGAGCATACCCCCTGGAACCTGGGAACCAAGTTGGGCGATATCCGGCTCTGAGTAACCGTATGACTGCATGAGAGAGCGCATCAGCTCAATTGCTCTTTCGAAATCGTCAGATTTGACGGCGGTTATCGCCTTCTCGATAAACTCCTTCTTTGACGGCGGGAGTGGGTACTCAATGAGTTCTGGAAGAGAGTCGAAATTTTTGTCGTATGATGAGAGTTCTTTTCTGATTTTCATCAGTTTGACCGCAGCCTTTGAGACAGCTTTCAAATCGATTGAGTGCTCAACGCCAAGCATATCGGCAATAGTTGCGGCAATCTCAATCGGCGGGTGTGAGGTGCCACCAGCAAAAGGGCCAATGGCGGTATCAAATCTGTCGGCTCCCTCTAGGAGTGAGACGATGATATTTGTTTCGGCATAACCACAGGTGCTGTGCGAATGGATGGTAAGAGGAAGGGATGTCTTGGATTTGATAGACCTGATAAGATTTGAAGCATCTCTTGGATGCATGATACCAGCCATATCCTTGATGGCGATGATGTCAGCACCCATGTTCTCAAGGTCAATGGCAAGCTCCGAGAAAAGGTCAGGAGTATGGATAGGAGATGTGGTGTAACAAATGCAGCACTCAGAGTTTGCACCGTAGGCTTTGGCGGCAAGAAGAGGGATCATAAGATTCCTTCTGTCATTGAGGGCATCAAACATGCGAAGCACGTTGACACCGGAGCCAATAGCAGCCCTAGTAAATGCTATAACAAGGTTGTCGGGGTACGGGGAGTATGCAAAAAGATTCTGACCCCTTGTGAGTATTCGAATCTTTGAACGATGTTTGCAGAGCTTGGAGTATGCGTCGAGTCTGTCCCAGGGATTCTCATCGAGAAACCTCAGGGGGGCGTCGAGTGTAGCGCCGCCCCAAAGCTCAAGCTCTGGGAAATTTGCGTCAAGGATATCTGGGAGAACCTCAAGGGCTTGTGGTGTGGTCATCCTAGTGGCAAAAAGGCTCTGCTGACCATCGCGAAGTGACAAATCAATAAATTCTACTTTTCTCATTTCGCGGGTATTCTAGGGGCTAAAAAACTAATATCAACATCACTTTACAAAAAAGACATTAAAGCATAGATTTAATAACTGTGAAACAAATATCGGCCTTGCTGATTGCTGTGGTGTTACTGATTTCTTGTGGAGAAACGAGACAAGGTGACCTTGCAACCAGCTACGAACAAGCTTGGGTGGTACAAATTCCAGAACATGGGATACACGACTTCGTGGTCGAGGATGAATCTGTTTATGTTACGACACTGCTTGGAGAAAAGATTTATAAGATCAATAAGAGCAGTGGACAGGTAGAGTGGGCAAGATCAGAGAAAGCTTTCTCGAAAGAGATTGGAGTAACGTTTGCTCCTTTTGTGTTTGGTAGTGATGTGTATGCGATGTCAGGGAATAAACTGGTGTGCCTCTCCGTGGAGAGTGGAGAGATAAACTGGGAATTTTTGATAGATGACTCCAGATTGGGAAAAGGATTTGTGCTAAAACCCGATGTTTCGAGTAATCTAATAGTTTTTCCATCAAACAATGGAAACCTGTACTGCCTTGATGCATCGAGCGGGAGAAAAAACTGGGAAACAAAGTGCCTCCAGAAATCAAATGACGAGAGAGAGCGCTACACTAGAGACATATACCAAGATGATATCTTCCAATCGGTTACGATATTTGGGGAGAGGCTGATAGCGACAACAAAGTCGGGCAGGATAGAGATCAGATATCTCTCAACTGGAAACTTCATACAGAGCTTTGAAAACTGGGTGTTGCCCGATGATGGTGTTATTTTTGCCAGTGATAGATTGTTATTGTGTGAGTATGGAAATAGCACTATTGGGCCAGTCACTGTAGCGCTTGACGCCAACAACAGAGAGATAGTTTGGACAAAAGCGGATCACAAGAACAGCGATCCCAGCAGAAAACAACTTGCAGTGCAACCAATTGTTTTTGGAGATGCTCTTTTTGTGGCACAGGAAAACAGAGTGTATAGTTATAGTGTGGACACTGGAGTTCAAAGTGGGGTGATATCTTTTGCCGGGACAGTCAATGATTTTGATGTGTCAAAAGATTATGTGATTGCGGCAGTTGGTGACACCTTGACCGCAATAGACTTTGATGGAAAATTATTTTTCTCTTTTGAAAGCAAGTATGGAGATGAAATTCTACATGTTGCGTGCGATGGGGGAATGATTTTTTATCAAACCGTCTCGGCGCTTTACTGTGCTTTCGGCTGGTAGGGCACTTTTCCAATCAAAACCAACTTTATAAAGACAAATGGACTAACAAATACAGGTGAATGTTTACAAGAAGTTGGAATATAGTTGATTAGCTGATAGCTGTTCCTATAATCCAGCTGTTACTGATACACATTTCAACGAGGTTTGCGTATGGAACATTACGTTTTTGAGAAAGAAAAGGTCAAAAAACTCCTCGAGTTGCTGATTGACCAATTCGATTCGGTGTATGCGCCTGTTTCAAAAGGCAAGAAATTTACCTTTGACCGCATCACTGACCCATCCCAGGCAAAGTTCAATTACGTCAGAACAATATTGCCTCCTAAGAAGTATCTGATGCCGCAGAAAGAGCAGATAGTTTCCTTTGATCTTGGCAAAGATGTGCCAGAATTCAAAGAAACTGTGGAAGCTCCAAAACAGGTTATAGTTGGAGTTCACCCCTGCGACCTGAGAGCAGTCAGTCTTCTTGACAAGGTAATGTTGTCTGGAAACACAGATCCCTACTACAAGGCAAGACGTGAAAATACCGTTATCATAGGAATAGATGGAGTGCCTGACGAATACAGTTACGAAACATCTGTGATGGACTTACGCGTGACTGAGGGTTTTGATTTGTTCCTTACAGATCTTGGCGATACAGTGCTTGTTGATGTTGCAACACCAAAAGGCAAAGAAATAATCGTCAAAATCGACGCAAAGGCAGCAAATTCAGAGCAGCTTTCAAAGCGTGAGAAGGCAATTGAATCTATCAAGCAGATGTACACCGCAAAGATTGACACGCCTGCAGCTTTGATTCCGCTCTCGCTTGAGGGCAAGTGGGATCACAAGGTTTGGGATGAGATGGGTGCCAGGTGTTTGTCCTGTGGTCAGTGTATTCTGGTTTGTCCAACCTGCTACTGTTTCAATGTTACAGATGACCTTGACCTCACTATGAAGGCTGGAGTAAGAACTCGTCAGTGGGATGGGTGTCAGCTGGCAGATTTTGCCATGGTTGGTCATGGTGAGAACTTTAGAGATGACGCAGGAGCCAGAATACGCCATAGATTTCACAGAAAATTCAAGTACCACATTGATTCCCATTCACAGACATTCTGCACAGGATGCGGTAGATGCTGGGAATACTGCCCGTCCGATATCAACCTGGTTGATATCGCTAACACAATAACAAGTGAGGAGTAGCCCATGTCGGCAATTACAGGCAACTCATACAAACCGATTGTTGCAACCATAAAAAGAATCGAAACACTTACCCCCACCGAGAAGATTTTCGAGATTGAACTTCCGAATGGGGATGCGTTGGGTCATGGCCCAGGACAGTTTGTTCAACTGCTTGTTCCTGGAATCGGTGAAGCACCGATTTCTATTTGCTCATCACCAACTGATAAGAACTTTGAACTCACCATCAGAAAAGTCGGTGATGTAACAACAGCAATGCACAACATAGAAAACGGGGCAAAAGTTGGAATCAGAGGGCCGTTTGGCTTTGGATTCCCAATGGATAAGCTTCAGGGCAATGATATACTTGTCGTTGCTGGTGGTATTGGTCTCGCTCCGCTCCGCTCTGTTATTCGTTACATCTTGGCAAAGCGAGATGAGTTTGGAAGATTTATCATCCTTCATGGTGCCAGAACTCCAGAAGACAGACTCTTCAAGGATGAACTCGACAGATGGACATCTGATTCAAACGTTGAGCTCTATGAAACTGTAGACAAACCAACCCCTGACTGGAAAGGCAACGGTGGCGTCATCACCACGCTGTTCAAACAGATAAACATCAACGCTGCAAAAACATACGCCCTTATCTGTGGCCCACCTGTCATGTACAAGTTTGTAATTCTTGAATGCCAGTCAAAGGGAATTGCTGATAACAGAATACTTGCATCCCTTGAGCGACACATGAAGTGTGGACTTGGTAAGTGTGGTCACTGCCAAATAAACGGCAACTACTGCTGCCAGCAGGGGCCGGTATTTACATTCACACAGATACGAAACCTGGAGGAGGCACTATGAGCAAGCCACGTGTAGGTTTCTTTGATTTTGCGAGCTGCGAAGGCTGCCAACTTGAGACACTCAACTTTGTCAATGAGTTTGTGGCGCTCATTGGTCACATTGACATTGTGCAGTTTCGTGAAGCGATAACTGAAAAAGAGTGGGATTTGGATGTTGCGTTTGTTGAAGGTTCTATCACAAGAGAGCAGGACATCACAAGACTCCAGGAGATTAGAGAGAACGCGAAAGCCGTCATAGCTCTTGGTTCGTGCGCTTGTACTGGCGGAGTTAATGCCATCAAGAACAACAGACCACTCGAAGATGTTAAAGCTGATGTCTACGGCGACAAAAAGGATTGGTTCCCAACATTCAAGACACGACCGATAAATGCCGTCATCAAAGTCGATGGATACATATACGGTTGCCCGATTGACAGAAACGACTTCCTCAAGAACGTTCAGCTCATACTCTCTGGCAAGAAGACACTTGCACACAACGAGCCCGTTTGTGTTGAGTGCAGGCTCAAAGAGAACGAGTGCTTGCTAACACTAGGAAAGCCTTGCATGGGACCAATCACCCGTGGAGGTTGTGGAGCTATCGACCCATCGTGGGGAAGCCCTTGCACGGGTTGCCGCGGAGTGGTTGATAATCCGAATGTCAATGCTGCAAAAGACGTTCTGGCTGAGCATGGTCTGGAGATAGAAGACATCATGAGGTATATGTCCATATTCAACTCATACACCCTTGAGGAGGATTTGAAATGAGCGATATCAATATCCACGTACACCACGTAACAAGAGTTGAGGGTCACGGTGATGTTCTCCTCAATGTGAAAGACGGCAAGGTTGAACACGTTTCACTAAACATCGTTGAAGCACCAAGATTCTTTGAAGGAATGCTCAAAGGTCGTTCCCACTATGAGGCGAGAGAAATAACCACGCGTATCTGCGGAATTTGCGCCTGTGGTCATGCTCTTGCGTCACTAAGAGCCTCAGAAGCTGCCATGTCCATCGAGCCTTCTGAGCAGACCATTAATCTTCGAAAACTTGTCCTTCATGGTGAGAACCTATCATCACACTTCCTTCACATCTTTTTCCTGGTAGCTCCTGACGCATTTGGTGTGCCATCAGTGCTTCCTCTTGCTAAGACACACACAGACCTTGTGGTGAGAGCGCTCAAGCTCAAAAAACTTGGTAATGACGTGTCTGAGGTAATCGTTGGAAGACATGTCCATCCAATAACACTCCATATCAATGGTCTCTCGAAACTTCCAGACCCAGCCGCTCTCAAAGACATTCAGAGAAGATGCCTTGAAGCGATACCAGAAGTAGAGGACACAGTGAATTTGTTCTCCACGCTTTCTCTTCCCGACTTCACAAGAGAGACTGAATACGTTTCTCTTGGGCCGAGAAATGGCAGCAAAGAGTACCCATTCTATGATGGAGTTGTGAAATCCTCAGAAGGTGTCGAGTATGCCCCACAGGATTATCAGAAAGTCACAAATGAGTACATCATGGAGCGCAACACCGCAAAGCACACAAAGCACAAACGAAGCTCATACATGGTTGGAGCACTTGCCAGATTCAACAACAACTATGACCTACTAAGGCCAGAGGCAAAGGCAGCAGCAGAGAAATTGGGACTTAAAGCTCCAAATCATAACCCATATATGATAACAGTTGCTCAACTTGTGGAAACAATTCACATCCTCCATGATACCGTTGAATTGATTCAGAAAGTCTTGGACAGAGGAATCAAAGAAGAAAGCAATGAGTACAAAGTGAGAGCCGGCCAGGGTGTTGGTGCTGTTGAAGTTCCAAGAGGAATCCTCTTTCATAACTACACCTATGACAACAAGGGTGTCATACAAGCTGCTGACCTAGTTATCCCAACAACCCAGAATCTTGAGAATATTGACCAGGACATGAGAAAACTTGCACCAGAGATTCTTGACCAGCCAAAGGAAAAAATAGAACTGCTGCTTCAAATGCTGGTTCGAGCATACGACCCATGCATCTCATGCTCAACCCACTTGTTGAAAGTCAGGTTTACGAAATAGAGATGCTTGTAATTGGTCTTGGTAACACACTACTAAAGGACGAGGGCATTGGCGTTCATGTTGTCAACGCCCTTCGTAATCATCCGCTGCCATCAGGGGTTGAACTCATCGATGGCGCGACCATGGGTGTCGATCTGCTCAATTATATTCTTGACTCAGACAGAGTCATAATAGTTGATGCCGCCAAGATGGGGCTGAAACCCGGTGAGTATCGTAACTTTGGTTTGTCTGAGATTGACATGGACAATGTCCCAAGCCTCTCCCTGCATGACCTATCCCTCCCGGAAACACTTGCACTTGGGCAAATTATTGCAGGATTGCCGCCTATGGTTATAATTGGAATAGAGCCTGAGACCATTGACCCAGGTGACGACCTTTCGGCACCATTGAAGAGCAGCTTTACAAACATTGTGAGTCACGTGTACGACACAATCCTGAATTTCAGCGAGGAGGTAGTCAATTGAAAAAAGTTCTGATAATTGATGACGATATGGATGTTGTTGATGCAATGAAAATCGCACTCGAGTCCGTTGGCTATCAGGTTGACTATGCAAACGACGGAACGGAAGGTCTTGAGAAGCTTTTGGCTGTGAAGCCGAATATCGTGATTCTTGATGTAATGATGTCAACTGAGACCGAAGGTTTCAATATTGCATGGGACATCAGAAACCCATCGCCAACAAACCCATATATAGAATTCAAGAACATACCAATTCTCATGATTTCATCTGTTGGACAGGAAAAGAAGATGAAGTTTGATCCAAAGACAGATCAAGAATTTCTTCCGGTTAATGACTTTGTAGAGAAACCAATCAGCCCGAAAGCACTAATTGAAAAAGTAGCATCTCTGATAGGTTGACACATACCACTTTGTGGAAACCGTACATGGTAACGAAATAAAACATAAAGCGAACCACCTGTTAAATGATGAGAGTCTAAATTTCCTCATAGTCATCAGGTGGTTTGCCTCTCTTGGCCTTTTTATCACCTCTATAACATTTTATATAAATCCCGGCACTTATAACGCTTTTTACCTCGCAATCATCACATTTGTGCTGGTTGCATCCAATTATTTTCATCAGCTGTGTCTTAAAAGAAAACTGATAAAACTCGAAACGATGCTTTATATTCAGGTCTTATTTGACTGGATATTGCTCTTTTTTGTGGCGTTTTGCACTGGTGGAATCACAAGTCCGGCAGCTTTTATTTTTGTTATATATGGTTCTGTGATTGGGTTTCTTCTTCAAATACGGATGGCGTACACCCTCAACATTGTCTGTTTTCTCATGATTGCGGGTCTTCTCGTTGAGAGCCTTCTAAACAAACCATTAACTCAGAGCGGTATCATTGAGACAATTGGTATTTCAATACTCTACTCGGTTGTGTTGATGATAATAACGTACGTGTCCAACTGGATATCAAGAAGAATACGAGAACAGCTTGAGACAAGCACGGTGTTATCTGAGAGGCTTGATATAGAAAACATCCGCCTCTCAAAGTTCTATGAGCTATCACTCGAGATGAACTCTGATTTGAGTCTTGAGAATACACTTAGAGCAATTACAAAAATAATATCGCAGATGCCTGGCATAGCTGCGTGTGTGGTAAGGCTTTTGTCAGAAGATGGCAAGATGATAAAAATCATGGACACGTATGGAGTATCTCAGGAGCACGCTTCGAGAGAATCAATATCTATTGAAAAATGCAAGATAGATAAGGAAGCAATAGAAAATAAAAAGCCCGTTTATGTTGCGGATGTTCTAAAACATCCAAATTATTTGTACAAGTATGACGCAAAAGCAGAAAAACTTGTGTCAATGGTGAGTATCCCACTAATTTCTAGAAATATCGCTCATGGTGTCATTAGATGCTACACCGATAAGAAACATATCTTCAGTGAGAATGAGTTGAAGTTTTTGGTGACTGTTGCTTCAGGCGCGTCATTGTCTATTGCCAATGCATACCAGTATAAGAAAGTTGATTCGTTGAATAAATCACGTTCAGCGTTTCTCAGGCTAGCAACTCACGAACTCCGCTCCCCGATGGCTGCTGTTCAATCGATTCTAACACTCGTTCTGGATGGTTTTACGGGGCCAATAAACAAAAAACAAAAGGAACTCTTTGAACGGGCAAACCATCGAATAGACAGACTATTGATGCTTGTAAAGGAGCTTTTGGAGATAGAGGGTATGTCTGCAAAACCACTGGAGTTTACAAATGTGAATCTACGAGATTTGCTTTCAACGGTGGTGGCTGACATTGCTCCAAAATCCGATGCCAAAGGAATCAAGATGAGAGTGCACATACCACGTGGAGACATAACCCTGGGATGTGACAGAGAAGCGATGTACCGCGTTTTTGAAAATCTGATAGACAACGGTGTAAAATATTCTAAAGATAATGGTGTTTTCATGATAATCGTAGAAGAAACGGAGAACAATATACAGATTGAATTCATCGACAACGGCATTGGAATACCACAAGATAGCATTGATAAGCTGTTTGGAGAATTTTACCGCGCTGCAAATGCGAAAAAGATTGAAACACACGGCACTGGATTAGGGCTTGCAATAACAAAAAAAATTATTGAGTCACATAGTGGCAGTATTTCTGTATCATCGAAACTCAATGAAGGAACACGTTTTGTTGTTGTGTTACCTAAAAACCAAGTTAATCAAAACTAATATGAGCAAGATATCTGCTTGACAGCTGTATTATAATAATTTAGGATAAAAGGACTAAAGTCAGGAGGCGTCATGAGGAATGTTCCGCGTGGTAAAACTCAGTACGAGAAACTCCCAACTGTTTTCTTGAATTGGGATGAAATGTCTCAAAAGCTAAGGGGTGATAGGTTTTCAGGATATGTCCAAGTAAACAACGACAAGAAGGATGGATATATCCTATTCAAAGAAGGTCGGATAACAGGTTCACTGTATGTGGAGGACGGAGTTGAACCAATAACCAGCCAGGAAGCACTGACGAAAACGACGATGGCAATCCAAGAGAGGGTTGGAAATCTATCGATTTATCAGTGTTCTTTGAAGGTATGTGATGTAATCGCGTGGTACATTCAGGGTAACAAACTCTATTCCCCGATGGAGAGCTACTTCCTCAACTGGGAAAAATTCCTTGACGTCATGAAAGACAAGTCTGTTACTGGGTTTATAAGGGTATCCTCGGAAGATTACGTCAATTTTATAAACCTAGAAAACGGAAATCTATCTGGTCACTTCATTTCAGGGAATGACGATTTCGTTGAGAAATCTGAAGATTTGGCAAAGAAGCTTACAGAAAAGGGCACAATAATAGAGGTTTACTCCAAGTCGGAAACCGCTTCATCGCCGGTTGTAAAACTCGAGGAATCAAAACCTATCGAGTCAAAACCGATAAGCAAGCCTGTGGAGAAACCCGTCGAAAAGAGACCACCATCAATTCTTGACGATGACAGCGGAGAAACAATTGTTGAGAGACCACCGGAGAAACCGATTTCGACTTCACCTCCAGAGAGACAGAAAGTGGTGCCTTTGACACCGCCACCAGAGCCAAGAAAGTCCGAGAAACCAATCATCAGTCCTGATGAGATTCCTGACCCATTTGCCGACAAGCCAAAAGCTGCGGTTGAAGAGATAAAACCAGTTATTGAAGAAAAACCCTTTGAAAAACCACCAATTGAAAAACGACCGACAGGCTCTCAGACAATGGTGGCAAAACCATCAGGAAAGATAGCTTTCCTGATTGATGGGATAAGAAAGGTTGCCCAGAGTAACATCGGAGATGACATTCTTCCGTGGCTTGATGGGCAGATATCAAGAGTACAATCTGTGAATCCAAACCTAACAAAAAGAGATTTGATGCTTCTTGTCGACGAGATAGAGAGATACATCAGACAAGTGAGACAAAATCCCGCAAAAGCGACAAAGCTATCAACTCAACTCAGACACATAATCGAGAGCTTTGCCTCAGATATGTAGTCTGTTTTTAAGCACTTATACATACATAAAAAAACCGCTCACACAATGAGCGGTTTTTTTATTGGAATCAATGATGAAAATAAATTAGACGTGACTACTTATGATGTCTAGAACTTCCTCGATTGCTTCAACAAAAATCACGTTTGGAAGATGACCATTGCAAGACTCAGCCATTTTTGAAGGGTCGTCCTTCAGGAGCATATCGAGATAATCCCATTTGTTGTCCATTGGGATAAAAATGCAATCAATACCCTTGTTGTAGGTAGCTTCAATCTTTTCCTTGATACCGCCAACTGGCATGACCTTACCCATTGATGATATTTCGCCTGTCATGGTTGCGTTTGTGGGGATGGATTTGTTGGTATACGCAGAGATCATAGCACATGCGATTGACAAACCAGCTGAAGGGCCGTCAAACTTCGGGAACCATCCAGGAACATCAATGTGAATGTCCTTTGCGGGGTGCTGGCTCAAACCCTTGGATTCGAGGTACCTCTTGAAGAATGTGTATGCCACATGAACACTGTTAAGGTATGACTCACCGAGGTTACCGGTTATTTTGAGGTCACCCTTTCCCTGAACATAGGAAACCTCAATCTTGGCCATAGAGCCCCTTGAGAAGAGCTTCTCTGGAGCACCGTTGCCTTCACGGCGAACGACCTGCGGAGAATAAACAGCCAAAATGTTTGCCTCACCAGGTTTGCCTGGTATCGGTTTGGGGCAGGGATTTACAAAGCTAGGAATCTCTTTTCTGATTGCCTCTGCGGCATCGGTGTCGTTTGCTTCGTCGTAGAGATGGGCGATATATTCAAGCGCAAGAGGAACATTCTTGCCAATGTTTTTTAGAAAGTTTGCGTATTCAATGGATTTGAAGAGGAAGTCTTTCTTGGAGAAAAGAAGATTTTTGTAGAGTTGGTAGTAACACCTGGATATCCAGAAGGCTGATTGGGTTTTGAATCTAGCGGATGCATTGAAAGTTCTGGTAAACATTCTGATGGCAGAGAGGAATTCCTTCTTGAGGTATAGAGCCGTCCCCAGAAAGTACGATGCTTCAATATTGTCAGGTGAGACCGCAAGCGACTGCCTCAGGAAATCGATTGCCATATTGAGGGCATAGTCAGAACCAATAATCTTAGCTTCTTTTAGGTATACCTTGGCAAGCATGGTGATGACACGATTGTCATATGGCATGACACCAATGGCTTTTTCAAGAAACTCCTCACCCTCTTCAATCCAGCCAAACTTGATGGCAATCTCGGATGCTCTGATCATGGACTCGACAGACAGTTCGGGGTTCTCTGGTTTTGATTCACTAATTTCCTTATAAAGCTCGTAAGCCTCAATGTCGTCTGATTCGGAGTCAAGAATTCTAGCAAGGTAGAATTTTGCGGCGACAAGGTTTGGCTTGAGTTCAAGAGCGCGCTTGAGATGCGTCTTGGCTTCGTCATTGTTTGAATCGGACAAGAGAATACCGATTTGGAGGTGTGAGTCGGGGTTATAGGTGTGAATCTTGACGTATTGTTTGAGAGAGTCGATGGATATTTTATCGAGCTTTTTTACGAGTTCCTCTCTAGAGAGCTCTGCGTAGTGTCCCTTTGGCGGACCGAGTCCCATACCGGTTTTAGCGCTTTGAGAAAGACCTTGAGCCATCTGTGAGATGGTTCGTATAAACTCAGCCGATTGGGAAATTTGGGGATCTAGCCAGTTGTTAACGACACTTCTTGCCAGACCGTAGTTGTCAAAGTAAAGGCACAGAGACTCGAGCAGGGATATAACGGGATGGTCGACATCACCGCTCAGTGATTCAAGCTTGTTGAAAACCTTCGCATTGGGAAAAAAGATTGCATAATCAATAAATATCCTCAAGAGACCGGTATAGATAAATAAGTCTCGTTCTGAGGCAAGAGCAATATCGAGAATGTCTCGCATTAAATCAGGTGTTGGCGAGAAGAGCTTGCATCCATAGAATAAGACGTTATAGGCAAAGTTGTTGTCAGGATGTTTCTTGAGAGACTCAAGGATGAGAATCTGAGCAACGCTCCATTCATCCTTGTTTTTACCTGTGAGAATGATGCTTAGATAGGCAGACGCTGGAAGCTTGTCGGAGCTATCATCGGAAAGATTGTTTATAGAATCCCTGATTTCAGAGACCTTGTCCAAGTCCTTCTTGTATGCAAAAAAATCGCCACGCATGACAAGTGTTTGACTTGTCACACCGTGTTTTTCCTCAAATGAATCAATCTCTGGAATGGCTTTACTCTCAAGATTGAGTTCCCTCATGATGAGCATTTTATTACGGAGATCTGTTTCACTCTCTGGAGTGAGTTCAACAGATTTTACCATGTACTCCATAGAGGTTTTAGCGTCGCCTATGAGTTTGAAGTATCCAGCAAGAAAGCTCGTCAGTTTGAACCTGTCCGGAAACTTTTTGTAAATCTCGTTTGCAAGTTCGAGGAAAACCTCCTTTAGTTCCTCAAACTTTGATATGTGAGTCAGGTAGGCAAAAGCAGCCTCGAAGTCGTTTTTGTCCTGATTGTAAGCAACCTCTAATTCACCGAGTATCTTCCAGTCGAGTCCCGTCATAACAGCTCAATGGACAGTATCTCAACCGTCTTTATGTCCTTTGGCTTACTCAATTCTCCAACCTGGACATCGTATATCTCATCGTCGGATGTCTGGGCGACAACCTCAGATGAGGAGATGGCATCAACAACATCAAAACCCGATGTAATCTTGCCAAAAACTGTGTCGGCTCCGTCGAAGCTTGTCTGGTCACCAGAGAGAATATAGAAGAACCCCTTTTTGTTATTGGTGTCATCATGGGCTGATGCTGCGACCATGTACATCTCGTGTGATAGGTTGTTTGTCTCTTTGTCGATACTGTCATCAAAACCAAACCTGTTTGGGGCATCTTCGTTTATGGCGCACTCTATGAGCGAACCTTTCACTACACGATGAAAAAATGAGCCGTTATAGAGACCATCTTGAATGACGATCTTGAAATTCTCAACAGTCATGGGAGCTTGTTCTGGGTAGAGTTCAATTGTGAAATCTCCCTGGGAGGTTTTAACAAGTGCTGAGTTAGACTGGGACACAGCGTTGGTGTCTGGCTCATCAATGACGGAACTCGATGAGGGTGGGGTATTGGAAATGAAAACCACAAGCGTGATGATGAGAATAATCCCAACAAGCGAAGCGAGAGTGAACAAGGTAATTCTGTTCCTTTTTTTTCTCTCTGTGGATTTTTTCTCTTCCTTCTGACGTTTGATGGAATCCAGGTCTTTTTTTGAGGGGTTACCCTTGATGTTTCTGATAAGCTCTTTGTCTTGTCTCTTCATATTTTCTATGCCTCCAATACAGCAGTGTGTATTCTTGATAAACACTCTGAAAAACCAAATTTACCGAGTAAGCCAAGCAATCCTTCATAGTAGATTGTTTTGTAGTAAATCATTTTCATACCGGAATTGGTAAGGTATGACTTTGCATTCTTTGAACTGATTCTGTTGACATAGGCGATTTTATCTGAATCAAAAGACCCTGCACGGAGCAAGAATCTCTCGTCATCAACGCAACCCCTGTAGTAGTCAAGGAGTGTTTTCTCAGAGAAAAGTAGGTGAGCCCAGGGGAATTTGATGACATCAGCCATGTGGTGACCGTCATGACGACCCCAGGAGGTGAAGGATAGAATAAATTTACCACCGGGCTTCAAAACCCTTTTTGCTTCTTTCAGAAAAAGTTCTGGATTAGACACATGCTCAAGGGCATCGAAAGAAAAAACAAAATCAAAACTTTCACCTGGGAAAGCAAGAGAGTGAGCATCCATGGGATGAAAATGAGTATTCTGAGCCTTTTTTTCTTCTTTGAAGTCATTAGCCATTTTTATGAAATCTGAGCTGATGTCGATACCAACGACGTTTGTTGGGTTGTATTCGGACAAAAGGACGGTTTTACCGCCAGCACCACAGCAGAGATCAAGCACCCGACAATTTGAGAGATCAGAGAGATTCAGCACTTCGGTTGGAAAAAATTCGAGTGTTTTCTTGGCGAGTTCGTATTCCCAGACGGCGTAGCTACCGGGATTGCGTTTCTCTAGGTCAAGTGGGTGCGAACCCCTCTTCGGGAAAATACTATTCAAAACCTTTAGAAAAAAAACGCCCGATTTAGACATCAGCTGCTATTTTACCCTCACTCTCTCAAGTGTAAAGAGCATCTGGAACGAAAACCGAAATGGTGTTCTACGATTCTTTCAAGCAGTATATTGATTCCAATCATCAACTTTTTGTCATATGTCGACAACTTACCACCAATAATGTCTTTTAGGGCAAGTCTCGCGAAGTTTGGAAGAGAGATACGATTTGGAGTATGACAATTATTGCATAGCGTTGACCCAAGCTCGACATCAAAATAGCAATCATTATCAATAGATGAACCACAGACACCGCAGTAATCTAAGTCAATTGAGTATCCCGCAGCCAAAATAATTTTTGAGAAAAATATGTTAATAGTAAGAATGGCATCATTAGTATTATCTAAAATTGAAAAAATATCATAAACGATATCAAAGTTGCCATCCTCGGCGACGCCGTATGGTGTGGTGTTATTTATGGTTTCAGCAATCACTTCGCAGGCAAGCATCTTTTTGTAATCCTTGTCAATAGATTCGAAGTGTTCGATCAGTGAAATGCCAGTGACAGTATAATGATTGGATTTCTCATAGAGCATAAGTGAGACCACAGAAACGGGTTCGGTGAGTGAACCCCATTTTGTGTTTGTGTGTCGAGCCTTGCGAATCTTCGCATCAATCCTCCTCCCATCCTCTTGCATTAGGGACAAGAATTTATCGTGGTCTTTGAATGACTTTGTGGCGTAAATTATTGCGTTTGTCTTGAAGTGTCTCACTTGTTGTCATGATACAGTTTATGGTGTATATTTCAATCGACAAATAGATTTATAGGAGGTGTTTTATGGATGGTTTTACAAAAGTACTTTCAGGTGATGAAGTACGGAACAAATATGTGTTGCTCCCAAGAGGAAAAGAAAATCTTTTTCCAAAACGTGAGGAATTTGATTTGACATTTGAAGACAAGGCGTACAAGGCATTTATATACCCAGAAGAAACAAAAGCTATGGGGCCAAAGAAAAAGATTTTCCAATACAAGCTTGAGTTCAAGGATGAAATGCCAGACGTTTTCAAATACAAAACAAACATGATTTTTGAAAAAGTGGACGAAAAATCTTGGGTGTTGAAACTCGAAACAAAGTAATTGGCTTCGAAAGAAAAGGCACCCAGAATATGGGTGCCTTTTTGTTTTTATTGGTGTGGTTATTTGCTGTTAGCTACCCCAAAAGCATGATTTATTCACAATCGTTTGCAGATGTTTCACGTGAAACATACTGAGACAAAACTTCAATATCGGAGTATTTCACTCCGTCCACTCTCATCGCTTGACCGAGTGTCTTTGGTCTGACAGCTGACAACCTTTCTTTTGCCGGTTTGGATAGTGTTCGTATGGATGAATAGTCAATATCTTCTGCGAGTTTCAATCTCTCCCATCTCTCGATATCGTGGATTCTCGCAGCCTCTCTGATAAGATATGATTCATACTTGATATCAACCATGTGGCTCTTGACTGCACGTTCTGATAAATGCTCAAGCCCCGGCAAGAAGCAGAGAAGGTGTTCATAAGTGAATTCTGGCCTTCGAGAAAGCACGGATAGAGGAGTGGGCGAGTCAATATCCCCAAGCCCAATGGAGTTCAGGTATCGGTTGAAATCCTTTTTTGGATAGAATGACATGGATTCTATTGATTGTTTGCATTTTTCCTTGTCGGAAATGACCTTTTGAAATTCCACTCTTCTGTCAGAATCCAGAAGACCTAGCGAGCCAGCAAGGTCAAACAACCTGAAGATTGCGTTGTCAGCTCTGTGGGACATTCGAGTCTCAACATGTGACGGGGTGATCCGATATGGCTCGTTTACACCTTTTGTGGTGAGATCATCAATCATAACGCCGATATAGCCGTCATGCCTCCTCAGCGACAATTCCTTATCAGATGATATTGATAGTGCCGCGTTTGCGCCTGCAACGAGCCCCAGCGCTGATGCTTCATCGTAACCGGTTGTTCCGATTATCTGTCCAGCAAGGTACAAATTATCGATAACTTTGCTCTTAAGGGTTCTATCAACCGTGAGTGGGTCAATGAAATCGTAATCTATTGCATATCCAGGTCTTACCAGCTTGACCTCTGACATGCCAGGGAGAGTCTTGAGAACCTCCATCTGATGCACCGGTGGGATGCTCATGTAGAGACCCTGAAGGTACATTTCGTTGGTGTATCTGCTCTCTGGTTCGATGAAAAACGTGTGGTCTGTCCTGTCGGGGAACCATCTTACTTTTTCCTCAAGAGATGGGCATGTTCGTGGTCCAACCCTTACCATTCTGCCTTGCACGGATGGCGCAAGATGGACGTATTTTTTGGTGATTTCCTGGGTTTTTGCGTTTGTTTGACCAACATAGCTTGGGAGTTGGTTATGAAACATCCTTGGTTCTGAGACCAGTCCGAGTTTGAAATAATCACCATGCTGAATCCTCAATTCGTCAAGTTTTAGGCTCCTAAAATCAATCCTTGGGGTTGTTCCTGTGTTGAATCTCCTGATGGTAAGTCCAAGTTCAGCAAGTTGTGTTGAGAGGTTGTCAGCAGATGGTTGACCCATCCTGCCGCCTGGTTTTGACACATGGGCGAGATGTACCCTTCCCCCAAGATATGTGCCGCAGGTTAGAACAACACTCTGGCACCTGAATTCCCTTCCGTCCTCGAGTGACACGGATTCAACCTTCCTGCCAGAAACATTCAGTCTATCGACCCGTCCCTGCGTAATGGTTATGTTCTCGTAGTTTTCGAGGTATCTGGACGCGATGAGACTGTACATGTGCCTGTCAGCTTGAACACGCACCGACTGAACAGCAGCGCCTTTTGAGGTGCCAAGCAGCCTAATTGACGTCGCCGACTCCTCAGCGACCAACCCTGAAACTCCACCAAGAGCATATGTTTCTGCAATAACCTGAGACTTGCCCATGCCGCCCATGGCAGGATTACATGGCATGTGTGCGATTGCATCAGCGTTTATGGTTACGACCAACACCTTTGCGCCAATCCTGGCTGCAGCAAGAGCAGCCTCAAGGCCGGCATGACCAGCGCCAACCACGATAATATCTGGATAATTCATGGAATCTATTCTTTAAACTTGGTCTTGAAACGCAACATAATGTATGTAAAATGGCGTGCGGAAGGATGGCCGAGTGGTCTATGGCGCTGCACTTGAAATGCAGAGGGTGAAAGCTCACGGGGGTTCGAATCCCCCTCCTTCCGGAGGAGAACATGAAAAAACTAATTACGTTGGTTCTTGTTGCGTCTCTCTTTTTTGTGTCTTGTGGTTCCAATATCTCTCAAACAGTTAAGAATGATTCCTTTCAAATATCTGCCCTCAATGGTTGGAAAATCCTGGAAAAACCAGAAGAATATGACAGGACTAAGATATATATCTACCCGGAGGGTGGGCCGTCTGAAGTTGGTGTGAAAGTAATTTCGTCGTCTGATTTGAAGGTCGAATGGGGACGCATAGCTGAAATAACAACGGACTATGCTGAGAAGGTGTCTCAGGAGATGGAGGACTACACCGTCGTGTCTGACAAGTACGAGTTTGTCCCGCAGGCTCAACGAGAAGAGCGATATGAAATAATAATAAACAAAGTCGAAAACGGTCAGGCATACACAATCATTCAACACCTCTATGCAACAGATGGAAGAGTGTTCTATGTTACGGGAACCTACCCAGAGAATGACGAAATGTTGGGCGAGGATGTCAGAGAGATGATGGGTTCATTCCTGCTTGCTCCAAAGAGAGGGTGGGAAGACTAGTAGGATTGACAATAAAATTGACCAAATCTATAATGGACAATTGACTTGTTGTGTTTTGAAAGGAGCATCAAATGAAGAAGACGTTCGTGATCGCTTTGCTTATCGTTATTGCAGTCGGTTTAGTCGGATGTAGCTGTGGAGACACAGGCGATAATAACGGCACAAATGGTTCAAATGGTACCGTTGATCTTGGTGACAAAAATCCGCTTGAGGGCAAGATTATGACAAATGACCCAGGCGAAAGAACAGATGTGATAAAACCAGAAAAAGAGAAGGAACTCATCGGCGAGTTGAAGATTGCTCCGCATCCAACCGAAGTTTATACTTGCTACGAAGCAAAGGGAGTTGATGTGATCGGGCAAGCCTTCGAGGGTTGGACGAAACTTCCAAAAACAAAAGAGTCATGGGATGCAGGAATCGTTCATACATTCCAGTACGACAAAGCGCCAGAGGTCAAGTGGTGGATAGGTCACGAATTTGTCCCAGGGCTTTCCGCAAACCAGACCGAGTACTTTGAGGAAGACTTTGCAAAGCACATTGGAAACCTTGAAGGTCTCGTGGTTGGTGAGAGCGGTCAGTTCAAGACAACGTCAGCCAACGCCGTTGGTGTTTGGGTAGACTATTCTTTCACAAATGAGGGTCAGGACTGGAAGGGCAGAAAACTGTTCTACTCACTCAGAGGTGAGAGAATCTCCGAGACAGAATTTGGTGACGGTGTCGCAGTCATCTGCACAGCCGAGGGTCCAGCAGAAAGCTATGATGATGCCTGGAACAATGACTATCTTGAGTATTTCTTCTCCGAGGTAATGGTCACCCAGCCAATTGCTGAGTAACAATTAATAAAAATAAGATGACAATAAGTACAAAAACAGCCCCGCATGTCGTGCGGGGCGTTTCTATTTTAGCGGTTTGTTTCCTCTTGCTTGGTTCCCTGGTTTCTTGCGCTGACATGTCAAACTCCTGGGGCACTGACAAGTACGCCATCGAGTACGATACGGAGATTTTTGTGGTCACCAACTCAACCGAGTCAACCCTGAATCTTGTGCTTGAGGAGGATGAGCAGAGAGCGGATGTCTATGTAAATGCGGTGCATCCATTCACCTACAGCGACGAGGATGGAATAGAAATATACATCGATTCCGCTGTAAAGGCATTTGAGCAGTACTTTTCACGAATCTCCAATAGATCAGATGACATGCAAACACAGAAGGGTGTAACCATAAAAACTTTGTCCATATCTGGTGACGCAGTTGACATAGATGGTGTATCCCTTGGTATGATGAAGCTTTTGGTCTCAGACAAGACACTCATGAATATTGAAGTCATAGGCAACGCACAGATAATCAAAAAACATATGGATGCAATTCTAACCCTCCTCGAATCTGCAAGGCTTGGTGAGTAGGCTGAGAATGCAAATGCCAGATAAGTTTTTCAAATGGGCTTTTGAGGGAAGGGCGAAACTCGTCGAGTCGATGAGAGGCGGTAACATCAATCCGGACAAGATGTTTATCGAGTTTACAAGACATACACCCGTTATGATAACCAATGGTCCTGCCGGACTAAACGGCTCCGTCAAAGGTTTTGGATTTGCGCCAGTTGAAGAATATCTGGATGAGTGCATTGAAGCGCTTGAAGAACACACAAAATCCGGAGACACAGGCTACGAATCGAGAGGGATTGGGCTACTCTTGGATATTTTTTACTCACCAGATGTGTGGAATAGAGTCGACAAAGAAAGGCTCTTCTCTCTTGAGTTGGCCAAAAAGCACACATGGGAAAATATCACAGAGGGCTCCACTGAAACGACACTTGTGTATTACCAACCGCCTGCTGTCTCCTTTGAATTGAGAGGGAAGATTGATGTTGCAGTAAGCGGAAAATATTTCAAATTTGTAAACCTTATGCATGATGCCTATCACAAACAAAAACAGCCGACAAGTAAACCAACGTACATATTTTCAATTGAGGAAGTATTTGATAACTCAGTTGGTGTCTTTGGTCAAAAATTACTATAATATTTAGTATCAATTCATTTTGGGGTGGATGCGGCTTTGGATTTCAGAGACATTGTTGATGTGTGCAAACAGATGGTTGTGACGTTAGACGGTGAGAGTATCGTCTATGCAAACAAAGCATGTGTTGAATTGATCGGTATAAATCCAGTCGGCGAGAGTCTGTCTTATCTGTTTGATAATCTGACAGTGGCGAATGTTCGTGAAGGAAACATACTCGTTTGCCAAAATGAGCCAGTCCACATTGATAGGGTATCCACGAAGGACTACAGAACAACGGTTCTATTTTCTATGGTGGGGAGTGAGTTCGGAGCGAAGAAAAATTTCCTAGATAATCAGAATATGTTTGTTTTCACGGCAATAGTCGGTGGCGCATTCACCTATGCATCAAAACCGATGTCAAACCTACTTGGGATAAGCTCACATGAACTGATGCAAAATGATGGCTGGTCAAAACTGGCAATCATTTTTTCTGATTTGACTATATCGAGAAATACCGTTGTGAGCATGTTTACAAAGGAAACCAGGGGTTTTTTGACTACAGTTAAAACGGGTGAATATGAGGGCACGAAGATTTATTGGTCAACGATTCTAAACGAGGAAAACCCTGAATCAAAACAGATACTGGCAATGGGAATAAGGATCCCAGAAGAAATAGTTGAGGATGTAAGATATGATAAAACCTTCGAAGTCGACGGATTTCTAAACTCCGTTCATTTGCCCCTTGCCGTGTTGTCGAAAAATGGCATCGAGTATTTAAATCTGATTCAAAGAGTGGGGCCAAAGAGGCATGATGCGAAAACCACGCTCGCTGACAAGATTGCAGAGCTAATAGCCGATAGACAGACAGTCTCTCGGATTGTGGACTTAATAGAAGACATTGCGTCCGGAGTAGACAGAAATATAAGTATCAAAGCGAATGTGAAAACAGGTGTAAACACGAGTTCACAGCTTGTGTTCTCGGTGTTGCCGGTAAGATACAAAGGGAAAAGATGCGCCTTGTTGCTTGGAGCGCCTTTTGGTGGATACGTAAGGCAGACAAATGAGTTAACAAGGACAAGAAATTTGCTTGATACGTATGAAGTGATACATGAAGTGATTTTGGAAGAAACTGAATCCAAACGTGCAATCACGAGAATTCTCGAATTCATCTATAATAGATACAGGTGTGAGTGTGTAGAGATTCACACACAAGATGAACAAAAGATAAAAAACGTTAAATTATATGGTAAAAAGGTGGAGATATCAGGAGTTGAACTGAGTGTGTTGGATAAAACCTTCAAAACAAATGTGATTCAGATATCCAACAACATAACCGAGAAGAGATGCTCGATCGTGGTACCTTTTATTGGGTATGGCAAGGACACTAGGGAGACTGTGGCGGTCATAACCTTGAATGATGCCAACCAGGAGACAATTGAGGATATGTGTCGAGTCACAAACTTTGCCAGAGTCGCCACATCGATAATCGGGCAAAAGGGGGATATGAGTAGTAAGGCAAAAGTAATAGACGAGATGGAAACATATGTAATGGAGCTTCAAAGTGCCCTCAACCATGATATGAAAACACCTCTAACCTCCATCATAGGTTATTCAGAGTTACTGCTTCAGGGCATATTGAAGGACGAGAGCGAGAGGAAGCAAGCGGCAAGATCTGTTATTGATGCCGCAAAAAATCTTGAGGAACAAATGAATCAACTCGCGCTTTCAGCAAAAAAACTTACCAGCATGACGAATGTAAATCTCAGAAGAATTGATGTTGGCATGTTTATGAAGGAGATTGCCTCGCTGATGGTGCCGCTCTTTGAATCGAAGATGATTGAATTCCAGTCCTGTGCATTGAATGAGCAAATACTTGCAAAAATGGACTATGAGAAACTAAAGATGTCAGTGTTGAGTGTCCTGCAAAATGCTGTGGAATACACACCTATGGGCGGTAGAGTAGAGTGTGACATAAAAAAACTCTCGAAAGATTTCTTTCAACTGACAATCTCGGACAACGGGCCTGGAATACCCAACAAGAAGAAGGAAGTAATTTTTAGAAAGATTCTTAAAAACAAGGCTCTGAAAGACCCAAAGGGACTCAGTTTGCACAAATGCATGCTCAACATAAGAGCGATGGGGGGAAGGATCTGGTTTGAGTCCCCGGGCGATCTTGGCGGAACCACTTTCTATATAGTGTTGCCCTCGATAATTGATTGACCCATGTATGGGACCAGAACCTCCGGTACCCTTATGCTTCCGTCTTCGTTCTGATGGTTTTCTATTATGGCAGCGATTGTTCTTCCTATCGCCAGTCCAGAGCCATTCAGGGTGTGTACGAGCTGGGACTTTTCGCCCTGCTCTGTTTTGAATCTGATCCTTGCTCTTCTTGCCTGGAAGTCTGTACAGTTGCTGCATGAGGATACCTCAACATACTTGTTGTAACTTGGCATCCACACCTCGAGATCATACGATTTTGCCGCAGAAAAACCCGACATATCGCCTGTACACATAAGACTTACCCTGTGGGGAAGCTCCAGACTCGAAAGGATATCGCTTGCGTACCCAACGAGGTTTTCCAGTTCCTTGCTGGATTCATCCGGATGGCAGAGCGTGACCATTTCGACTTTCTCAAACTGGTGAACTCTGATGAGTCCCTTTGTGTCTCTGCCTGCAGATCCAGCTTCCTTCCTGTAGCAGAAGGCGTAGCCGGCGTATTTTATTGGGAGAGATGAAGCTGGGAGTATCTCATCTGCATGCATATTCACGAGTGTTATCTCGTTAGTGGATATGAGATACTGATCCTCACCCTCAATCTTGTACATATCATCCTTGAACTTTGGCAACTGTCCCGTACCGAAGGCCGTGCCCTCTGTGACAATTGATGGAGCAAACACTTCTGTGAAGCCATTTTGTTTTGTGTGTTTGTCAAGCATGAAGGATATCAGTGCCCTCTGGAGCTTTGCGACATTGCCCTTGAGCACGACAAACCTGGAACCAGAAAGTTTTGAAGCCCTCTCGCTGTCTATCAGGTCGAGTTCTTTGCCTATGTCCCAGTGTGGTTTTGGAGTGAATTCGAAATGTCTTGGTTCCATAACGGTCTTCACGACAACATTATCCTCCTCACTCGTTCCAACTGGAACATCTGGAAGAGGGTAATTTGGAATTCTAACCGATATCTCAGAGAGCTTTTCCTCAATCTCAGCAAGTTTTGCATCAAGCTCAGATATTTCGGTGCCAAGATCCTTCATCTCTTGCTTTATTATTGTTGTGTCTTCACCATTGGCGATCATTTGCCCGATAGACTTGGACGTTTTGTTCCTGACAGCCTTTTTATCCTCAACTTTGCCTATCAACTCTCGTCTTGTGCTGTCGAGTTCTGCGATTTCGCAAGCCACAGAATCGTCGACACCCCTGGACTTAAGGGCATTTTTCAATCCTTCGATGTTCGATATTGCGTCTTTGATGTTTATCATAAACCACCTCGTTGGCGCCGATTTTAACAGTATTGATGATGTAGTCAACTCCGCAGTAAACAGTAATGTTGACATAAATATATTCGTGTGTTATATCATAACAATATGTGTATGAGATACTCATTTGTGACTAGACAAACGGTTTTGCCGGTCACTTTGCAGAGTAACTGCAACCTCTTTCGGAGTGGAAATGAGCGCATCCCGTTCTTGGCATGGGAATTGCACATAGGGAAGGTGGTTGCTTCGGATGCCTCTTTCCCGAAGCCCCCGAACATGTTTTTGATACGTCCGTTTGACCGCAACGCCAGAAGGTGAGGGCGGCTCGAACGGGTTTTGGCATTCATTGTAAAACGATTCCTTTGTATGCCAATTGCGGCATAAGCGATGAAGAGGTCAGTCCGGTTTCGGGTGGAACCGTCCACCGGACGAATGTGCGGTGCATACTGTTTGTTGTTATGTTCCAATCGCCTCGAAAGGAGAAAGGGTACATGAAGAGAGTACTTACCTTAGCAGTAGCAGCGATGATGGTTGTGACTGCGTTTTCCGGCATTGTTATGGCTGATGATTCCAACCCACCAGTCAAGTTCAGCAATGATGGTAGAAACGCCACCTACATAGCCACCAGGTTTGCGCCAGCTGGTTACAGCTGGTCAGGCAACAAGCTCTATCCAGACCGCGAGAGAAATTTTGAAATCGGCGGCACATATACAGGATGGGGAAGAGATGGCTACCTGATGCCCAGATGCACATACAACCCAGCAACTGGTGCAGTCATAATGCCATATCTCAACAACGAGAGGCTCTACAATATCCCAGCCACTACAGCCACATCCGTTGAGCCACGTTTCTGGTGTGAATTCTACCTCACGGTTGATCCAGATGGTCCAGAGTCAACAGAAACTGATCATTGGTTCTGTGTGGTGGACTCGGGTGGAAACCTTTGGTTTGACAAAGATGGATTCTTCCACGACTCCAGATACTACGCATTCGCTGACCCAGAGGACATCCTCTACAATCAGGATGACTCATCGCTCTTCGATCACTGCTCCAGAAATCCGGAAGCACTCGTTGATCCAATCAGAGCAAATAACACACAGGGACCATACCCGTTCCTTCCGACAGATGAAAACGGCAACCGCAATGATGGTTACGTCGACTTCATGGCCAACAACTCCGACGCTTGGGGTTGGACTGGCTTGGGTTCGACCCCCATGTACTTCATGGATGCCGAACTCGACAGAGTATTCAGAATCGGCTGGATCGATATGATCGACTTCCCACTCATGAGAGGTGGCGGTGCTGATGAGACCCATCCATGGGATCCGTCAATCAACGGCGCACTCAGAGAGACGATTGTTGGTGGCAGCCACAGAGAAAACGTCTGGGTAACTCAGGCTTCGTACTGGGGAATTCCAGCAGATCCATACTGGCAGAACAGATGGGATGACTGGGACTACGACATGGAGCTCGTTAGATTCCGCGATGGTGCCGGAGCTGACGTTGGTCCAGATGGTCCATTCTGGGTGTTCAACCAGGCTACCGACCGTGAGTTCCACTGGGGCGAAGAGTGGCACGCCGAGAACCTTCAGGAAGATGGCATCTACAGCCCAGGTGAGTGGATATACAGAGCTGGTCAGATTCACGCTCAATTCACCGGTGACAATATGGTCATGGGTTATGACCCACTCGTTGATTGGGAAGATGATGACTCTTGGGTTGGTGTTGGTGACCTCAGACTTACTCCAGTTTCAGTTCACATCGTGAACACTGGTCGCGGTGGTCAGGGTGGATTCACTTACAACTACTCACCAGGCACAGTCCCGATTGACTACGGTCAGGCCAGCGGATATGGTCAGTATGGTATATGGGATCCAGGTGATGACTATGACATCGGTCGCATGGATGCAAAAGACCCAGTAACCGGTGACCCAGATCCAGACCCAGTAGGCAGATGGGTTGTCCCGTTTGTCATGTCTCCACCAAACTTCGGAACACCAGATCCAGGTCTCAATCCGATGGAGGGTGATGAGCTCCACGCTGAGAATATCTCGGACAGACTAGTTGGACGCAGTGGTGCTCCGCTCTTTGATCCCTACGAAAACATATATAGAAAAGGCTACACCGACACACTCTCAGGTAGAATACAGAACACAAACGATAGAGTTGAGTATGGTGATTTCAGACTCTCAGGCGTGAACAGCAACGCTCATCCATACGCGGTTCAGCACTTCGAGGGTTCAGAGAGAAATCGTCTTGGCGGAATGTGGATTGGTGATGTTCTCGTTCTTGCTGAGGTTCTCACAGCCGTTGCAAACGACAAAGACTTCTATAACCTTTCAGTCGAAACGGATCTCTGGGAAGGTATGATTCCATCTCAGTGCACAGCCACGATCAGATCCCAGGTTGGTGAGGTTCTGCAGAGATCCCAGACCGTCAACCAGAGCACAGTGGTTGGCCCACTTCCAACGTCCTTTGCCGTCCCAGCAACCTCGTTCATGGATTGTTACATAACATCGAGACAGTACCTCGGTGTCGAAATTTTCTTCGACAATGGCATCGACAACAACCTTGGTGTTCAGCACTACACAAACAAGCAGGGCGATCCGCCACCAGAGGAGAAGCTGTACTTCAATAACCTCAGTGATGATTATCGTCCAGGCAGTACTTGTGAGCAGTATCTTGGTGCTATGGATCCAAATGCGTCACTTGGCAACCTTACCGACGCTTGGGCACAGGGCAACGAGTTTGATTACGACCATTATATGACATCCATGGTTGGCAAGGACGTGGGTAGAATCCTCACATCACTTGAGGACCTTGATGACCCACCAATAAGATTTAGAGACTCGTCAGAGCCGGGACCTTATGGTCAGACTGCTTACTATGGCTGCGGTGAGGCAATCTATGCCGACATGAATGATGATTACGAAATCAGCGTTGGCGATATAAGACTCACCGACATGACAGTTGTTAGAAATGGTGCAATCATTGAGTTCAAGGCTGGCACCACAGTCAATGATGGTGACACGGATGTTAATGCTTACCCAGGTGCAAGCAACGACCTCAACGTCTTCACCGAGAGACAGTTCGAAAGAGGCAGCTGGTCGAACCCAATGTTCTATGACGACTACACCGTTAACCCGAACAACCCGAACGAGATCATCCCGCCAAACGGAACATTCGACCCAGGCGAAATCATTTATGACACCGACAACTGGACTCTCACATATGGTAATCCAAATGGCACATGGCCAGCTGTTGTAAAACCAGGATATCAGAGACTTACAGGTGGTTGGGTTGGAGACACCTATTACGAGTGCGGTTCAATCGTTCCGTCGTTCGATTACTTCTTGAGTCCATCCGTGCCGTACGGAATTACCGCTGGTCTCAACTGTGACCATAGATTCCTTGATTGGGAAGTCATCCCGGGCGATATCAACCTCACAGTAAAGGTTGACAAGCCGCTCAAGGTTGAGCAGACTTCAGACATTCATATCTCAGTCGATCCACCACCAAGAGCGGGCTACTGGAGAGACCTCGGTGATCACCAGGTCTGGATTCCAGACGAGAGAGTTTACGTCCTTGTTCGTGAGGGAACAGGTATCGACTATATCAGCACTGCAAACAGTGACACAAACCTCTTCTCCGAGTACAGAGTTCTCACTCCAAACTCCCCAGAGGTTACATTTACAGTCACTCCATATCGCGGCTCATGTCATCCGACAAAGGGCGCTGAAGAGGAGATGCAGTATAGGGTTCAGGCATTTAAGGCCAACCCAGCAATCAACACATTTGCAAGTGGCACAAAGCGTGCCGGCATAAAAGTTGTTCCACCAGACCAGCATCCCTACAACTATGATCCTCCTCGTCTTGAAACAAGACACTACTACAGAGACATGTGGTGGAGTGGAGATTGGTATTCCATTCTTGGACAGGGCAGACAGTGGTATAAGAAGAATCGTCGCTATGGCTTGGATTCACCAGGTCTCTCGATCGAGAACGAGACAAAGAGATACAGAGACCTCGTTCCGTCCCCACCACTTCCATCAATCCTTGGCGATCACTATGACGCATACGGCGAATATTTCATGCCTGTTGCCCCAGAGGAGCTTGAGATTCAGGCAAGCGTTGCTTGTATCACAACACTTGACCAGAGATTCCCAAATATCACGCTTCAGCTCTTCAACGCTGACAATGAGAATGATGTAAATGACCCATATGGAATCCCATTCTCAGTGCCAAACACAGATCAGCCAATCATCGCTATCTACAATGCACACGGTGGCGGGGTCAACTGGCTTGGTGTTGCGGAGATCGCAAACCCAATCAATGGCGAGAAGGTAATATTCCAGGCGAATATCGATGGAACTTATGAGTACTGGTATTGGTACGAGCCAGCCAACGTCGATCCAGACCTTGGCCCACAGGTTCCAAATGCAATTGACCCGAACGATGTCATTATCGGTGAGCAGTGGTCAACATTCCCACTTCAGTGCACAGATGAAGTCAAGAGAACGGGCGTTTACGTTGAGAACAGGTCAAACTGGGAAGACGTGGACTGTTCAGCGGCAAGAGATCTCGCGCATTGTGATATCTACCTACCAGATGGAATGAAGGATCTCGGGGAAGTCACCGGATACCTCGGTATGCCGTACTCCTCTGACCACTTTGGCGCGTTTGATGGCGCTTATGGTTGGATCGTCTCTTATGGTGTCCCAACCTACGTTACACCGTATGGCGAAGTCACACCAACCGACGAGGGTGGAGAGTGTCTTGTTGTGGTCAGACCAAAAGATGGTTCGACACACATAAACCTTCACGTTTATCTAACAAACGCAATCTTTGACTACAACTCAACAATGGTACACCCACTTACAGGTGGCCCATACTTCAGAACCGATCTCGCTTCTGGTATCAGCTCAGGTAACCCACTCACAATCAACATGGGTAACACGGTTGATGGAATCGACTATGCTGGTTCACTCGACCTCAAGGTTTACCCACCAGATCCATACGTCAACTTTGCAGAGTGGCTCATCGTTGACAAACCACTCAACTACTCAAATGTTAACTACACAGCTGGTCCAACGACCAACCCAGCAGTTTCACCACTTCCACCACCAGCACCACAGATTCAGACACCATACTGGCCAATCCTTCGAACATCACACGGTGGATTCAGATGCTATCCTGGTGGACAGACTCACACTGGTCGTGTCGAGGGTGGTAACTACAATCAGAATGGTGGAGCATTTGGTTGGAACGCTTATCCAGCAATCTGGAGTGAAGCGACACAGAAGGATTACTCAGCCGAGAAGTTCTACAAACTCGGTACAGAGTTCTTCCCGCTTGCTGATTACGGCGTTTACTTTATTCTCAAAGATGGCGAAGGTAATCATCTTTCGTTTGATGCAGACAACATCGAGAGACAGATCAAGAGAATCGTCATCGAGGGTCCGTTTGCCAGACCAAAGGTTGTTGATGTTCTGACAAATACTGTAAGAAATAAATACTACTACAACGGTCTCAAGCATGTGCCGATCCAGTACGACTACTCGGGCAAGCTCGTTATTGACGAGACAAATTGGGGTCACTTCGAGCGTTCGCCAGGTCATGATTTCCTCAACTGGTCAGCTCTTGGTGAGGTTGACTATGGTTCCACAAAGAACCTCTATATGAAGAGAACCGGCAGACTCAACTACTGCTCACTCGATAACGTGTTTGTTATTGACGAGCTTATCCCATGGAACTACGGCAAGATTCTCCTCTATGTCACCCTTATGGATGGAACATTCAAGATGTACCAGGATTGCTGTACATCACCACCAGTTGATGGTATCGATGTGAAGGCTCTTGATCTTCAACAGGTCAATGAAGCCGCACAGATCGATGACTCGTACGAAATGATTGACTTCGTCACTCTTGACCAGGACAACTATCTCTCATTCATCCTTCAGGAGCATGAACCAATTCAGGTTGAAAGATATTGCAACGACGCAGTAATGTTCTGCTGGCAAGACCGTGGTATCTATCTTGAGGGCTCAGAGGGTATCCTCAGAGACGGCGCTGGTGACGGTTGGATGACACTTCCACCAACATCCTCCAGAGCGGAAGGATATCACACCCAGTATCGTGAAGATCACGACAGAACGAATGACAACAAGATCAAGTTTGAAGACTTCGAGACCGAGATTTGCGGAACGTATGACATGGCAACCAACACATGGTTGACAGGTGTCATCGACGCGAGAACATTCCAGAGGAATGGCGGACGTTACGACTTCGAACTTTCAAAAGAGAACGGCTGTCAGATTACGGAGCTTGGTCTCGACTTTGGTGGAGAAGAGGGTGAAGGCGACGAGCCAGACCACATCATCTCCGACAACGAGACACTTCCACTCTATGTCACAGCCTATAAGTACGGCGACGACAACAATGACAGAGCATTTAGCCCATGGTGGGACTTCGATCCATACTTTGCAACACTCGACAACGAGAACAAGTATGACAGAACAAGGTTCTCACACGAAGTTTACCTTGCAGCTCAGGTTGCTCTTCCAATCGAGCCGTTTGATGACCTTATCGTGACCTACACACCGAACCCACTCACAGCAGGTATCACACCAGAGCTCGTTGATGTTAACTCACCACTTACATTCATTGTCAAGAATTCAAGTGGAGAAGCAGTGAACCTTCTCAACGGTGTGCCGGACCAGTGGGGCGAGTTTGTGGTCGACCAAGAGAACGTTTGGAACTTCCTCTTCAAGGATCCACATCCAGACAACACATATTACTACGGCAGAGAAGCTATGCTTCCACAGTACTACTATCTCAGAACCGACCTTCACAACTACGACAAGACCAAGATCAACAACCGTGAGCTTTACAGTGCCAGAGAGCGTGACTCAAGAAATCAGTGCCTCGACTATATCACCGAAGCATTTGAGCCAATCGAGTTTGCTGCAGATGGCGAAGCTGGTCTCTACCAGTTCAAGGGTTTCTGCGCCAACGACAACAACGTCTGGATCAAGGACGAGGATCACCCAGACAGAGAGCAGTGGGAACAGGATCACCTCTTCAGAGTCTACGTCTACACACCAGACAGAAGACATCGTGGTTATGTTGATGTCTCAGTCGTCAATCCATCTGTTGAATATGAGATCGTCAACACAGAGGACCCAACACAGCAGACATTCTCAGTCACTGGCAATGGCGACGCAGACTTCATCATGACAGCCGGAGACAATAGGATGTACAAAGTCAAGGCAACGGTCTACAACGCACAGGGACAGCTTGTTAAGGGCGTCACCAAGGGCGTATCCGTCTGCGGCGGCGGTGTGAAGAACACAGCAAGATTTACTCCATTTGTCACAAGGCCACAGTCGTTTGACTTCATGCAGGATGCTTGCGACAAAGTACCGTGTTGCGATGTGGTTTATCCACACCTTGGGTTTGACTTCAATGCGAACCAGGAAATAGAGTGGGAGAACCACGAGCTTTACGCAGCTGGTAGCTTCAACCTTAGACCAATCACAGATTCCTGTTGGAACAGACAGGCAGTCGGTGAAGTTTACTACAACACTATCAACGAGTTCTATCGTGATGATCACACATGGAACATCCTCAATGAGGGAACGACAGGTGTATCAGTTGAGATGGTCAACCTTATGCTTCCACCACCAGCCAATATGGGTTGGGGTTTGGGTGCCATTTACAGTTGGCCATATTGGGGTGGATTCCTCTTTACAGACATCGACCGCAATGGTTTGCTTGACTATCACGACTCGCTTGGTCTCGATGTAAACGCATCAACCGAGTTCTATGTGTTCGCCGAGGATATGTTCTACATCGGCGGTCTCATCGGACAGAATAAGTATTGTAACGTGCCGTCACAGGCTGACGTTGTTGGTTATCCGCCATACTCTGACAAGACAAACCCACGCTACACAGACAGAAGATTCCGTGGTGGAGTTACGAATGATACAGTGTTCTACCTTGACTGGGAAGGTATCCCACTCAATGTAGCTCAGGTCTCTTATCCAAGGATTGAGCTCTTCTACGCTGAGAATGGCGAAGAAGTAAGGAAAGACCTTCTCAATGTTGATAACTACGACATGGTCTTCAGAGCCGATAATCACTTCATCGCAAGAATTTATCCGGCGTTTGATGGTGACATCAAGCTTCATGAAGATGGAAGACTCTATGTCTCAGGTACACAGGCTCAGACTCAGATCTTTGGTCAGACCAAGGATTCTCTTGAGTACAGCAATGCCACCGAGACAACGTTCCACTTCATGCCTGATGGTACAGGTCAGTCAGCAGTTTATCTGTCCTATCTGTCAAGGAATGAGTACTTCATGAAGGACCCATACCAGTTCGAATCACCAGAGTGGTATTGCCTCAGAAGAATTTACCACCTTGATGTTGGTAAGGGACTTATGGTAACAGTTGTCAGCGAGGGACTTGCTCCAAACACGGAGACAGAACTGACAATCAGAGTCCAGGAGATTGGCTCAAAAGACGGCAGTGGCAACATGATGGGCGTTGCTGAAGCAACAGTCTACATCGATGGTCCAGGTCTTGAAGTGACACCAAAGACAACTAATGCCAAGGGCGAAGTCAAAGTAACCATTATACCAAATGCCCCTGGTAGAATCTTTATCTCAGCTGAGCATGAAGAGTACATGTCAGGAAAGACATGGATTGGAATCGGTGTTGACTCTGTGCCGCCAGTACTTGAGGTTGATGCGCTTCCACAGTTCACAAACAAAGCATCAATAGAAGTCACAGGTAAGACCGACCCAGGTTCCAAGGTCATGGTGAATGGCGTTGCCGCAAGAGTTGAGCCATCAGGCGCCTTCAAGGCAAGCATCGCTCTCGAAGAGGGCCTTAACACTGTTTACATTGAGGCAACAGACGAGGGCGGAAACAAGACCAGCCACACCATGGAAATCGAACTTGACACAACAGAACCAGTTTTCATCATCGATGGTGAGAGAAATGGCGAGATTGTGGTTGACAAGAATGCCACCGAGGTCAAAGTAACTGGTAGAGTCGAAGCTTACTCAACAGTTCTTGCCAATGGTCAGCCAGCAGAGTGCCCATATGATAAATGGGAAATCACAATCAAGATGGCTGCAAACCTGGACAAGCTTCCTGTTAGGTTTGAGTTCAAGGACAGAGCGAACAACACAGTGTCCTATGATGTGACACTTGTTAGAGGAGAGTAGTTGTAACCCCTCTCTTATTCAGAAAAAAAAACACAAACCACCCCCAGAAATGGGGGTGGTTTTTTTATATCAACATATTTTCAGAATGACTGTTAGCATTTTTTACCTGCCATAAAATTTTTGTTTCAACCACACAAGTTCTATAAGTCAATTTGGCACTAACTTACTCTCAATGTTGAATTGAATATAAGTGTCGATAGAATCAATTGTGAGGTGATTTATATGAGATTGATGATTGATAGAATTCTGTTTTCGCTGTTTGGCGCTTTGATAGCCGGAATAGGCTACAGGTTTGGAAATATCCAGTTTGATTTTGTTGTGGATGAATTTGGGAAAACCATAAGCGAGAGATACTTTCTCGTGACATTCCTGGCGTGCCTTTTAGGGGCCGTATTTTTCTACGTTATATACCCAGAGATAGTAAAGTTTTTTAAAATGCTCCAGAAAGGGATTCAGCGTGTGCTCAGGCGGTTTGCTCTTACCGATGTCATCATCCTCATAATCGCCCTGATTCTAACGATTGTTATTTATGTTTTTATAGAGCCGATACTTCGCTTTGTGCTGCAAGACTTGTCTGACGACAAGTTATTCAACTTCGTGACATTCCTGACAACGCCTATACTTTTTATTATTTTGTGGATGATTGGTATCGCAAAGAGAGACGCGATTGTGAAGGCAACCAGAGGGTTTATCGGTTCAGATGCGGGTTCGACCTCAAAAGAGCTTTATGTGATTGACAGCTCTTCTCTTATTGATGGAAGGATTGCTGAGCTTCTGGCTACATCGACATTCATCGGCAGATTCGCCGTTCCATCATTCGTGCTCGTTGATTTGCAGCGTATTGCCGACTCTCCAGACCCCCTTCTCGCCCACAGAGGCAAGAGAGGGATGCAAACTGTAGAATCTCTCCAGGAGGCAATCGGGAAAAAACTAGAGGTTATACCATCACCAAGTAAGGGGAGACATTCGGATCTGCTTGCCAAGATGACAGAGGATGGTGCGAGAGTGATAAGCTGCGACAAGGAACTGACAGAGGAAATAAGGGCAAGAGGAGGGATTGTTGTCAATCTAAATGAGGCTGCCTCAGCCCTGAAGACAATAAGAGTGCCTGGTGAGATTGTGCCAATAAGAGTTATTAAAGAGGGCAAAGAGCAGAATCAAGGAATCGGATTTCTCGACGATGGTACGATGGTTGTTGTGGAGGATGGCAATTCGGCAATAGGCAGGGATGTGAAGATAATCTGCACATCACTTCTGCAAAATCCACAAGGAAGAATTGTGTTTGGCAGACTCGTAAAATGAGCAGAAAAATAGCTGGCATAATAGCGGCAGGAGGAACGTCGAGTAGGTTTGGTTCTGATAAATTAGAGCTAAAATTGGACAATAAACCCATTATCGCATACTCAACCCAGGTATTGGCAAATCACAAGAGTATTGAGAGGGTTGTGGTTGCGTGCTCTGATGTGGATAGAACCAAGAAGCTTCTCGATGGATTCGTAGGGAATAATGTCGAGTTTCTTGAGGGTGGTGCCTCAAGGGCAGAGTCAGTCCGAAATGCAATGGGACTTCTTATAGATTATGATCTGGTGTTTGTGCATGATGCTGCTAGACCATTCACAACCGGTGCGATTGTTGATAGACTCCAGGAAGAGATACAAAATTATTCTTGTACTGTCCCTGTTTTCCCGATAAATGGCGCTGTGAAGGGTGTGGCTCCAAATATGGCAATTGACGAACACATCAGAGGAAGATACTGGGAGGCTCAGACACCACAACTGGTTTGGGTGGAACCTCTGGTGTATGTGCAAAAAAAGCACAACAATGACCTGAGCAAATATGCAGATGAATCAATGATGATGGCAGACAACGGATTCTCAGTATTTGGGGTAAGGGGAGAGAGACTCAATTTTAAACTGACGGAGCCAGAAGACGAACTCCTGGCTCGTGTTATATCCAGCTATTCAAAGAGGAAATAGAAGGCTACGGACAAACCTCGACAAGTTTTTGACCTGCCGAGACCTGGTCACCATTGGAGACCAAAAGCTTTACGACTACACCGCTTTTTTCGCAGACTATTTCATTCATAACCTTCATAGCCTCGATGATGCAAACGGTGTCCCCATCCCCGATTCGAGAACCTTCACTGACATACGCTGGGGAGTCAGGCGATGGTGAGCTGTAGAATGTGCCAGCCAAAGGCGACTCGATGAACCAGCTGTTGTCTGACGTAGGTTGAGACGGGGTGGCTTCAGATCTGGCTGGTTCTGTAGAAGTATTTTCTACTGTGCGTGCGCCGTGATGTTCGTGGTGGTGGCAGCACTCAAACTCAAAAGAGACACTGAAGTCGTCCTCTTCAACAGAGAGCGATACGAGACCAAGCTCCTTGGCAAGCATCGCAAGTGAGCGCACTTTATCCTCGGTTGTTTTTTTATCCATGTCGACGTTTCACCTCATTTATGTGGTTTGGTATTCTAAATACCAGAATGGTTGATTTCAACAAGATTTGCAATAGCAATACAGGCAATCCCCTCGCTGTCCCCAATTGCCCCCATGTGTTTGGCTGTTGTGAATTTGACCGATACCTTGCTGTTATCGATAGATAGCGCATTTGCCAGACTTTCTATCATGGCGCTTCTGTGTGTAGTGAGTTTTGGGGTTTGAGCGATGATTGTCGTGTCGATGTTGACTATGGTGTGTTTGTGTTCGGATTTGATTTGAGAGCATAAATTCTTGAGCAGATTGAGACTTCTGGCTCCGATGACATTAGGGGTGCCAACTCCAAAAAAAGAGCCAATATCGCCAAGAGAGAGAGCGCCAAGGAGAGCGTCGATGATAGAGTGGGTCAATACGTCAGCGTCGGAGTCACCGTCGAGGCCAAAATCATGCTCGATTGCGACCCCGCCAAGCACCAGTGGTCTGCCTTGTTTGAACCTGTGCATATCGAAACCAATGCCTACTCTCACGCTATCTTTGATAATAAGGGGGCTCCGATGTTACCAAAGAACCAATTAAGGGGGTTTTCCGAATTCAACATCCACATAGACATGATTTTGAGTATATGATTTGATAGAGGAAGGTTTACATTTCTAGTCCTTATCACTTTGTTCTTTCCGTGCCGACATCCTTGTATCCACCTCTCTTTTCATTTCTGTGTTTCTGTAAGAGTACAGGACTTGAGAAAGGGTTATGAATTTGATGTGAATTGAAGGGCTGGTTTTTGTTTGGATGAATTCAGTGAAGATTAGGTAAATCAAAAGCGGATAATGATAGACATGAGCGCTTTTCCAAACCAATTAAATCGAAAAAATGCACAGTCCGAGGTGTGTATATCAAATGTGAGTCGTTTGAGGGAAGGACACATTCAAAACAAACAAATCATGAGCATAAAAGTATCCCTTGACGAATAACTCAAAGAGACACTGCGACAAACCTCCTTACCACAACCCTCTCCTCCGAGAAGGAAAGGGGTTTGTTGGTGGGGTAGCCCTCCTTGGGGTTGAGAGGGAGTTAGTCCGGTGGAAAATAGCGAAATAATCCTCTTCCAAAATTGGTAGGGAGTATGATTGCGTGATGTCCCCCAGAAGGGGGGTGTGCAACAAAGCCTCTTCTTTTGCACAAGAGCAGGATGCCCCATTTTCTGATAAGAAATGAATACCAATTTCCCTCTCAATCTTTCCGGCAAGAGTCAAATGTTTTTTCCTCCATCCCCCATTGAAAGGATAAGCAAACTATGGGTGAAACCCGATACAAAATAAGAAGTGAGGGAGGATAATTACTTGGAGCGCTTGTGGTGTGATGATACACATTGCAAATTGGGGTTCAGTAAGAATCCTAAAGAATTACTCGTAGGATACCTACTGTGTGGGGAGCAGATATTATTCGTTGTTTATTTTTTAATAGCATGATTGTGTTGATGAGTGCTTCTAACCTTGAAATGCGACATACAAAAAGAGTTCAAATGTCGTAGAAGTGTGTGTGAAAAGAGACAGTGCGTTGAATAATTACCAAGCAAGTTTAGAAGGGATGGACGGGAAGACGGGGTTGGTAAGTGGAGACAAAACTTTGAGAATGACATTGTGTCAAAGTCGTCATAAAGAACTTAGTAAGGGGAATGAAATGGACTACATAGACGAAATACTTGATGACGTTGAGTCGGGAAAGACAAGCCCAGATGACGCAAAGGACAAGATAAAGGGTGATTGGCACAGGGGAACAGGTCACAAGGGGGCATTTTGTTGTCATATGTCACCCATGAGGTCTGGCGTTTCGATGTTTGGGATTTACCTGGTATTGCAAGGCATTGTGATGATCGGACACTTTGTGGGATGGTTTCCTGCAGCGGGTTCATGGTGGAATTTGGTGTGGCCAGTGCTGATTGTGACGTTTGGTATTGGCATGATTATCAAAGCTGCGAAGAGAAGCGGATTCTCTTTGATGGGATTGCTGCTTTTCGCTCTCGGAGCTGGGAGGCTGGTTCTAAACACGGGCGTGATTGAGTCACACAGCTGGTGGGGAGTGTTCTGGCCCGCATGTTTGGTTGCGGTTGGAATTTCCTTCATTGTAAGAAGCATGAACAGAAAGAAAGAGGGATTTGAGTTCTATGAATGGTAATGACGATAGGCTCTTGCAGATTTTAGAAGATTTGGCAGATGGTAAGATTTCAAAACAAGAGGCAAGACAGCTCATTAAGACGGTCATGAAATCAATACCAAAAAGAATACGAATCCATGTTCTTGGTCGAGATGGCAGGAAAAAAGTAAACATCAAAGTGCCAATCCCGATGATATCCAAGGCTCTTTGCTGGATTGAGAATGATGTGAAGGTAGCAAAAATAAAAAAACAAATCGAGGACGCGCTCCTCGATGAGGACTTCAGGGGAGAGGTTGCTGAGGTTGAGTCGGAGTCAGGAGAAGATAGAGTTGTTGTGATTATCGAGTAAATACCCTTGTTGCGTCAATTATCTTTTAAGGAGCCCTCGCACCTTGTGGGAGAAGGACGGGTGTGGGGGCTTTTAAAGTTCATTGGAATTGTCAATCTTTGTGCTTGATACACGGCTGTTAGAGTATACCTCTATCTACGGGTTGTTTGTGTTAGCGAATCTTTTGGTGATAGGCTGAATTGTTGGAGTCGCTTGAGGATGCCAATTACAAAAAAGATCATAGAACGCTTTTTGGGAGAGAAATACAGTGAGTAACAGGAGCGATGATTCATAATGGCGGATTGCATTGCTTTTTGTGCAACCCCGTATTAATCTCGTCAAAATCCTTTATTCTGCAGGTTTAGCGTAAATCACACATGGTAAATCTCTGCAGTTTTGCACATATTCCTTGTCGTCGTACCACAGATAAGTTGAGCATCCACCGTCGAGATTGAAGGCGTAATTCACCCCAATCTTGACAAGCACTGGCCCCATCTCCTTGATGTGAATAGAATCGAGGAATGTGACAAAATACGCTTTTCCCTTGCCGTCGATGCCAAACGCTGTACGTTTGGATGTGTAGGAAAGGGCGGACTGATTCACATGTCCTTCACCATAGGGGTTCCAATATGGTTTGCCGTTTTTCACAAGGGTCGGTGAACCGCCAAAGATGAGTTTGGAATTACGCCAAGCATTTAGGTTGACCTCGTTGCCCTCCGCTGGTGCCCAATAGATACTGATATGTAAACCCTTTCTGATATATCCTTTTGGCCACCTGGTCTTCGAGGTGCGTTCTCTGTTCGTGCCGGTGTAGCAAATAACGTATGCACCGCTTGGAACAGTGATCTCACCGTTTACAACATCGGTCACAATGCCACCCTGGATTATCGCATTCGTCGAGTTGGATGGGGTGTATCTTTTCCACTCATCTGTGTAGAGCGTCGTTGAGTTGCCCTCAGCAGGTTCGTTGAGACCGCTGATCTGGATGGTTCGAAGGGTGGCAGGTAGCAGGCTTTCCTTGACGGCGCCCATCATTTTGAACCTGAGCTTACCGAAGTACCAGCTTCCATTGTTGGCAACACAGAACTGAGAACCGGCGTTGAAAATCCTGATTGCTTTTCCGCCAACCGCATGTGTGGAATCAATGAGATACTTAGACCAACCGTTTGACTCCTTGTGGTATGGCCCGTTGATTGCAACCGCAGCCCCAACATATCTTGAAATCTTATCTGGGTCGTCGCGAAATCCCATGCGTTGTTTGGCAAGAGCGTAGCCGATGTCGACCTTTGATTTTACACCATCCACCACAACATATTGGAGCCTGTAGTCCTTGCCGTCGACTGTGACTGTTTCTGATTTATATGTGAAATTGTCTGGTGCTTTCGTCGGCACTGCGAGTACAGCATAGAAACCAAACATAGAGACAAAAAGAACAACACAAACTGAATACGACAGCATCCTGTTTTTCATGACAGCTCACTCCTAAAATGTGTTTATATTGTTAATAACGAATTAGACTGATTATTGGTTTGATGTCTTGGTGTTTTTAATTTTAAGCCGATTGAATCGATCTTCGATTGTAAGAAGGGATCTTAAGGCAAAATCAAAACAAAACTGGACGCCATCCTTTGACAGAAGAAAGGTGTGTTGCTCTCTGGTTGGCTCGAAGCATTGGGTGTCAAAGTTGAATCGAACCGAGGGACAGATTTTAGCAAATCTTGTAAAACCCGCCGAATCGATATCAAATTTGCGCAGCCAGAAGGAGAGGAGTTCCTGCCCAGAGATGTTTGTGGGATTGTCTTTGAGTCTGATGCCGTAGTAGCCGATGCCAGTGTAGAATGCCACAGCAATCGATTTGAGAGCTGTGCCGTAGTGCGAGGCGGCAAGCTTCTTCTGGGCTAGAATCATATTCCCACTGGAATCAGCAAGAAGTATCCTTTTTGGCATATATCAATAATAGGCGATAATGATTATTGATGCAATAGCTTGAATAGACTATGATACGATAATAGAAGCTAATATCATTTATATACTGAATATAAACGGCAATAACATAAACCTTATAGATTATTGTGAATTCAACAATTTCTTGGACGTAAGCCGGTTGTTCTATGATTGGTATGCTTCTTGTGCTTAACACCCAAAATCAACTCGCGTTGTCTGGGCATCTTCTGGGGTGTTCTGTTGTCGAAATGATGATTTATAGGGGCAAAATTGACTAGTTCATTTTCGATTATAGTATTTGGTACGTTAGTTTGGATTTAGTTTCTGGGTTCGATTCTGGTCTTCTACCTGCTTTGGCAGTATAAATTTTCCGTTGTGGAGTATGCGATGTATTGGCTTGAAACATCGATTTTGTCGAACTGGCTGCTAAGTTGAACATGGCTTGTCACTTTGTGAGTTTCCAAGTCAATTGAGATTATTCCTTTTTCCGTCAGGGTATCATCAACAAAACCGTATGTATAGAGAGTGTTATCAAAGAATTTGATATCCATATATGGCAGTAGTCTATTGGTTGAGAAGTTATTTGTCTTTGTGTTGGTCGCAAGATCATAGGTTATGATTTCAACCATATGGCAATCTCTGCCAACGCAATCATTTTGGCCAAGGGATTCATGTGCCCAGACAAGTTCGTCTCCGATTATATCGGCAAAGAAGATGAAATGAGAGTAGTCGAGTTTCAGCTCATCAACAATTTTGGTTTCAGAAGTTTCCACATTAAAACTTTCGAGCAACCAGGATATGCAATTTTCATCGTTGGGTTCAACCATGCAGATTGAGTAGATGTTTCCGCCCCAAAAAGAGTTACTCCCAAGAAATATATCCAGCAATAAAAACTTTGCAATCTCGTTGCCTTTTGCACCTTTTTTCCTCAGGTGTTCAATCTTTCCTGATTGCGTGCTCATCCTGCAAAATGACACAGCCCCTCCTGCGACGCTGCCATACGCCCAAAGCTCGTATTCATCACAGATATAAAATGGTGAGAGATACATCCCCCTGTCGAAATCGTTGACGAGTTTCACACGATTTAGTTCTATCCCTGTTGTCAAATCGAGTGTGACAGCCCACAGGAAATTTGTCCATCTGTCGGGTCTATCGGGTAGGTATAGCTTTCCTTCAAAAATCTTCAGACAGTCATAGCGCTCCCAAACAAAGACGTATTCCTCACTCTCCCATACCACCTCGCCCGTTGAGATATTTGCACACTTTACCTTTATCATATCCCTCATGTCGCTTTTGCCTGCATCAACCGTATAGTAAACAAAGTCACCCTCGGCAATTGGCCTGTGAACAATCAAGTCGTCACCTAAGGTGAGTTCTCTAGTTGCAAGGTTGAAACAATCCAGTTGTCCTGGCTTGTGTGCAACAAGATAATCCCCGTGAAGGAAAAAATCTTTGTAAATGTTCTCGATAATAAACACATCATCTGAGCCGGTGTTTTCCCCGGAGGCGTTGCCACCGGAGCTTCCCCCCTGGTTGGCTGCAGCTAGCACAAGCGTGAGAATGAGGGATAATATTGATTTCATAAAACCTCCGTACCCGATTGTAGAAGATTATCAATTTATTGCAAAGCGATATAGGCAAATGTGGTATAAAAGAAAGCACGGCTATCAGGTTGTATTTTTAACGACCCGACATTGTATCGTCTAATTGACAATTTCAGTGATTATTCATTCAGATAGACTATTCAGCCGTGTTATAGCATACCAACTTTGTGTCACTCATCACAAGCACTCCCCTCCAATCGCACCAGATGACTCTTGGGTTGTTGTCGATGTCAGAGTCAGTCAGGTCAATCCACCAGATGGGTTCGAGGGTTTGGGGGTTGAGTGCCTTTGTGGTTGCACCATCAATAACAATTAGGCTGTTATTTTTCACGTATATCGGTTCTGGAGGATTGTTGTATTCATAACGATTAAGTGGTTCTGGATTAGATAGCTCTAATATCGATTGATTCTTGGTCTTGAATAGGATAAAAGATGAATCATCTGTAGTCCAAGGTTTGTCATCAGTAACCAGTTGAATTAAAAAGCTCTCATCTACTTTGTAAATCCAATTATAATCGTAGTTTGACACTCGTATTGTTTTGCCTTTTGTGTCAATTTGACCAGAGCGGATAAGAGACAACCTATGAGTGTCAAATGCTTGGTATGCTCCACCCTTTGAGAAAATCCAAACAAGATTTTCCGAGAATGCGATGGTGAAGTCGTCCTCTGTATCGATCTCGACCGTTTTGTATGAGCCATCTTCTGGAGAAATCCTAACAAGATAATGATTTCCTGATTCCTTGTTTCTTATAGAGCCAAACACATAATCATTATTGGGTCGCATGTTTGAAACAGTGAATTCAGGATTGTTTTCCAACTCCCAAATCTTCTCACCTGTTGAAGGGTTTAGTCTGTATACTCGCGTCATTTCAGTATCGGTAAAGAAGCCAACAAGAGCTCCACTTATGAATGAAAAGTTTGTGTCTCTTCCTGTTGGCAAATTCCGCATTATCTCAAAGGTTTTTGCATCTTTCAGCACAACTTCAGTTGTACCCATCGAACCACCATAGGTTTGTTCGACTATGTACTTGCCGTCTGTTATTCCTTTTTGTGTAAAGAGGAATTCGTCGATTTCACCGTCGACTAAGGCTCTATCTACTGCCAGATTCTTGAACTCTTTGGTGAAACCACCTGTAGATGGGTTGAGTACACCCCAGGAGCTTGGGTATGCTCCAATATCGAATGCGCCTTTTCTTCTGTCGCCAACCTGAATATCCACCATCCACTTGATGCCAAGTTGCCCATTTCCCACAAATGGCGATGCTTGCCACAACTCACCACATTGCTTGATATCTAAGGTGCCATCATGTAATTTGATGATTTCAAAGATATTATGACCTTCACCAGTCCTGTCGTTAATTTTGTTTAGTCTACTTTCAGTAGCACTGCATGATATTAGAAAAACACCACAGATTAGAGATGTAAGTATCTTCTTCACAGCAACCTCCAGACAGTCCCTTGCTCAAGTAAAACCAAGTACTGGTATATTCAATAGCACAATCTACAAGGAAAAATCAACATCTATTCAACCATGTTAAAGTAAGCTAATTTGTCGGTTATTTGAGTAAGTGAGAACGTTGACTATTCAACCGCATCATAACAAACCAACTTCGTATCGCTCATCACCAACACCCCCCGCCAGTCGCACCAGATGACTCTGGGATTTTCTCCTATGTCAGAGTCAGAAAGGTCAATCCACCAGATGGGTTGGAGGGTTTGGGGGTTGAGGGATTGGATTGACTCATTTGAGTGTGAGATGAGTTCTCCGTTTACCGTGTGCCAAACTATGTTTGTGTCAAGTTTTGTCACTTTGTGAGTTCCTAGGTCAAAAAGCATTACGCCAGTTGGTCCAGGATTAGTCAGATATTCCTCATCCTCAGGTGTGTAGTTTGGGATTATCTTCAGCAGTACCTTGTCACCTGCAACTTGAGAGTTGTGAAGGAAATAAGGGTGCCTTAAATTCCTATAGATTCTCACATTCTCCACAGGTTCAGCGTTTGTGACAACTTCTTGCATACTCAAGCTCTTGGCATCAACAAAATAGAAACGACTGCAGTCACCGAAGAAAATGTACAAGTTATCACTACGCATCACCAATTCAGGGTTGTGCATCAGCTCAAGATCAACCGATGTAACATCGGATGTCTCGATATCTATCCTGTGGAGTGTGGTTTCAAGAAGTTCTGATCCAGCGATATTATAGATTGAAAGTATGCAGAAGAAGTATTTGTCAGATACGGCTGTTGAGTAGAAAATGTTTGAGGAGACTGTTTTACCCTTCAGGTCGTGTTGCCACAAAACCTCGCCATTATCGATGTTGCAGCATCTTATAAAAACGGCTCCAGCAGGTGGTTTATTGAAAATAAGCAGATTATCGTTGACTGTGTACATATACGAGCCTTCACCCTTGAAACCATTGAATGTGCTTTCACCATATTGATGAATATCCTCATTTGATTCCAAGTCAACCTTGAGATAAGGGCTTGGGCCACCAAGCGCTAAGTTTGCACCAATCAGAGAATCCTTGTACTGAAAACCAACAATCGGGTATTCATGGATCATCTCTCCTGTTGACGGGTCAAACACGGCAAAAGGGTAGGTGAAATCGCCTTTCAAAACTCCCCACCCGCTCTCTAATGGGTATCCTGTTTCACATAGATTCTCTTCACCAAAGCAGTGTCTTCCAATCTTATATTCCTTGTTGTTGATAATCCATTTTTGATTGAGTGTACCAACACCTGCAAATGGCTCGGGGGTAAAAACCTCATCACATTGTGGGCGTACATCGGAACAACTCAACGCAAGCATCAGCGAAGTTATCAAAACAAGTACATATTTGATTGTATTTGATTTCATCTTATTCCTCATTTCTAAGGTACAAACAGATACTTTGGCCCGATTCCATCTTCGGCATACGAATACGGATCTCGACCTTGTGTCACCAGTTTTGCAATTGCAACACCATATCTATACCCATTATCTGATTTTGCATTTGGACTTGAATGAGTATAGTCGTTACCATTGAAATACATAAGTTCACTTGTAGTTTCATGATTACTGTTGTACGTTGGTCCTTGTATTTCAGGATCAGTTACGCCAGGGCCAAATGAGCTGGCAGCGCATATTAGTCGCCGCTCTTCCATCTTTGCAGAACTCACGTTTCCATCTGAACCTGTTCTCTCTTTGATCCAAGAATCTAAGCTTTTCCAACCATTTGATATTGTACCGTTTGGATTATCTCCAGCTTGATATGCGCTTAAATTGGCTATAAAGCATGCGACACCAGCATAAATAGCCGAATTCACATCATCCCAAACAGTTATCGCTAGCCCATCTTTGTTGTAACTCGAATGCTCATTTGCAAATTCCTGCGAGACATACCCTTTATTTGCCAGTATCGACAGTGTGCTTGCCTCCATCTGGAACATTCCCTTTTCAGGATCATTTGATATATGAGTCTATATACGCTGTGGCTTTAATCCAGTTCGCTAATTCTAGTTTCTGATCGTTTGTCAATCCCAGTTTTGCTTTATCGTTCCAGTAACTTACCCAGAAAGCTATCTCAAAATCATACTCGTTGTATTTGTCCTGGTCATATTTTTGCATTTTCTTGGAAATATTGAATGCATCAGAATAAAATACCAAAAAATCATCTATCGTTAGTTCCGGGTCAACCTCCTTCGCCTTGTCATACATCTCCTGTTGTTCCTCTGAAAGATACCCAGATTCAAATATTGGTGTACCATCTGCTACCGATCCACCCGGATCACCCGTAAACCCACTCGGATCCTTATACCCATACGGATTATTATAACAATAGATATACAGATTCTGAGACATTGTATTGGTTAGTGTTCCATGTTCTCTATCTTGAGAGATGAATCTTCCAATACTTGGGTCATAGTGTCTTGCATTCATGTAGTATAGCTCTATCTCACTGTCCCATATGTTTCCATACGCTCCCTGATACAAGAACGGGTTGGGGAGACTGTTTGGGTTTGTGATTGTTGGCACTCCCCATACACCATATGAGTATGATGCAACCTCATTGCCGTTTGTGTCAAGAATAGCCTCAACGTCTCCTCTGACACGTGGCAACCCTCTCGTAAATAGCGTGAGAAGGTTGCCATACTCTCCATCAATTAATTCTATTCTGTTCTACTCGCTCTGTGTGTCTTCAATCCACTCCATGTAGTGGAGATTTGAATTTACACCGATACCTACCCCATCTTTTGACCATTGAGTCCATGCCATATACAGATTATTTCCGTAGCTTTGAATTATGAAATCGACTGGCATTTGCCCATTGTAGTTTCTGTAGAACACACAACTATTATCTCCCTCAGGTCGGGTTGGCTCTCCATCGACTCTTGTCCACAAAGTGCCGTTCCACATCGTATGAAGGAGATTAAAGTCGTCTAAATAACCTATATGATGGAGATGTCCATTCTTTGATATGTGGTCGATTGAGACTGGAACTACCGTGTTGCCCAGGTCTTCCATAACAACCTCGTTATCAATGTTTTTCCAATCTCCATCGTAGTACATATAACAAAATGTCCTGGGTGATGAGTCAGTTGCTTTGTATTCCCATGCAAGATGCAGTCTGTTTATGGTATCAATTTCAACTTCAAAATCCCTAACTTTTGGAAAAGTAGTTTTACCACCCATATCGACAATTTCAGCTTTCTTACTATCAAAACCCATCTCTTCCCAACTATTTTTTGACAGCAAAACACCTTTTATGCATGATGGCTTTTGATCCTTTTTTTCAGACCAAACAATGTATGGAATGTTATTACCATCTAGCAGTAACTCGACTTGGTTTATTGAATCATCGGTTCTGTATACCTCACCGTCATTATCTGTACAATCGTATTCTTTCCCATCGAAGGTCACCCATTTTTCACCATCCCACCTGACATAATGTATATAGCTGATTTTTTCTTTATGGGTGTATCCCCTAAAGAACACAATGACAGGTCTACCTGATGAATCAAGTTTGAAGGTGGCATTGGTCAATGTTTCTCTATGAACTAATGGTAAATCAAATCTCCACTCAGAAACATTTTCTTTTGTGGCTACATCTCCTTTAAGAGTTGTCCAGTTACTACCATTCCAAATAAGGTAACAACTGTCCCCAATAAAGTGTGTTCTTCCGTCCTTATCGATGTTAATCTCATTTACATTCACCGTCTTACCATCTGGAAGCAGCGGAATATGTTTGTCCTTACTCATTAACAGTTCTGCGTTTTCACCGAGAAGTGTTTTCCACTCACACTTTTTGCCTACCACATAACAATTCGGTTGGGTTGTCTCTGTGTTGTAGCCAGTTTTGTAGGATACATAATAACATATGTGCATCTTTCCGTAATCATCTATTTTGATATCTGTGTATTCTGAATGACCAATCTGAAAAAGACTCTCAACAGAGTTATTATCTAACGGCTTATTTTGACTAGCAGAATACCACTTTCCACTCAGCAATACCTTGGGATCAGTGTTATTACTCACACTATTACCATTAGGTGATTTTCCACAACCGATAACCAACATCAGCACAGCTACAATAACCACAATCTTGTTTTTTAACTTTTCTCTCAATCTCATCACCCCCTATGGAACTGCTAAGACTATGACTTCGTCTGTTTCAGGGTCTTTGTATTGTCCTGTTGTTGCAAGAGCAATTACAGCATCTGTGTGTGGTATGCCAGCTTCTTCTCATTCAATCGTCCCTGGTGGTTTGTTGCTGATGTCATAGACCCCCTGCCAATTTTGAGTTGATTGTTTGACAAAGCATAATCACCTATTCACCTGCATCGTAACAAACCAGCTTCGTGTCACTCATCACCAACACCCCTCTCCAGTCGCACCAGATGACTCTGAGGTTGTTGCCGAGGTCTTCATCAGATAGGTCAATCCACCAGATGGGTTCGAAGGTATCTGGATCGATGGCTCTTATTTGGGATATTGTGTTCTCAATCAAAATGCCGTTTATAATCTGTGGAGTTGTAAGTGTAAGCGGTTTTACTTCCCCACTTGTATAGTTTATTAAAAGATATTCACTCTCTGAATCGGTTGACTCAACGGCAAGAAAATAATTACCAACTGAACCTTTATCGAATTTGAGTCTTTCTCCGATTTCAAAAGTACTACTGAAAGTATCAAGTGTATCTGATAGTTTGTGAAGATTTTCTCCTTCGTAGGCAAAGAGTGAGTCACCTGCCTTTATCAGTTGCAAGTACTGCCCCACAAACACTTCCTTCGTTTCTAAGTTGTATGTATCAAGCACAAAATAATGATATATCAGTGTATCTATGGAGATGTTGTCAGAAATTATCTGAGTTGTATTGTAGCATTCAAGCAGTGCCAGATTTGAAGTGCTTGTCGAAAAGATGCTCGAAACATGAATATCTGATGTTATACTTTTTTCAATGATCCCAGTGATTGGGTTGATGGTTGATATGTTGCAGCTGTGGAGCCTATTGTTGCCTTTATTAGAAACCAGAAGCAATCTCCCTCCTGCTATTTCAAAACTGTAATCATGAAATAAACCCTCAGATGAGTTGAAACCCTTTGCTAGCCAAATATTGCCCTTTGTTTTGTTCCAACAAACAGTGCTACCAGCAGTATCTTGCTCCATCCATATTGTTTCTCCGTCCGATACACCCGGACTGATATCTACAAGTTTCGTCTCGCCATTTTTCGGATTGATAAGAAATGATTTTTGACTGTAGGTATTAGATGGGTCAGTCATTATCAAAACCCAGAAATCCTCTAATGGAATGATATCAGTATTGTACATAATAGAAGGGTCAACATTGAATATGCCAATTTCAGTTTTCCACGACATTTGAAGTTGTCCAGAACCTTCAAAAGGCATAGGAGTAAATTTAGCAAAATGAGTTGGATATGTGTCTGCAATGTTGACAACTTCAAAGAAGCTCTCACTATTTGCAATATCAAAGCTCCAACTATTTGTTTTCAATTGTTGTGGTATGTTTTCATTAAGTGAATTCTCGTTGTGACTACACGAAGAAGCAAGAATCAGCATTGAAACTAAAAAGACAGTACCACCTAGCCTCATACAACCTCCCTCAAACTCAAAAAAACTGTCAGTTAGAAAACCCTCCTACTCCCACTCAATCGTCCCTGGCGGTTTGTTGCTGATGTCATATACTACCCTGCCCACCTCGCGCACCTCGCCTGTGATGCGTGTTGCGATGCGGTCGAGTTTTTCATAGGGTAGCTTTGCCCAGCTTGCTGTCATAAAATCTGTGGTTGTGACAGCGCGTACTGCTACCACCGACTGATAAGACCTCTCGTCTCCTTGGACTCCCACGCTTGAGATTGGCAAAAGCACGGCAAAATATTGACTGGCGAGTTTTGAGTCGATCTCTTCCCGCACAATCTTGTCAACTCGCCTTAGAACATCGAGCCTCTTTGGTGTAATCTCGCCAATAATCCTGATTGCAAGTCCTGGGCCTGGGAATGGCTGACGGTCAACCAGATGCTTTGGTACACCAAGCTCCCGCCCGAGATGGCGAACCTCGTCCTTGAACAAGGTCTTCAAGGGTTCATATGGAGTGAGTTTCATGTCCTTTGGCAATCCACCCACGTTGTGGTGACTCTTGATTTTGTCAGCAAGCCCTGATACACCGCCAGATGATTCGATGACATCTGGGTAGAGCGTGCCTTGAGCTAGCCACTTTGCCTCTGGAAATTGCTTTATCGCCTTCTCAAACTCTCTAACAAAGAGCTTGCCAATCGTGAGCCTTTTCTCCTCCGGGTCGGTTGTTCCTTCAAGCTCGGACAGAAATGTTTTAGATGCGTTAATAACCATAGGCTCTAAGCCCAGGTTGTGGAGCGCTGCCTCGACCTCCTCACGTTCGTTCATTCGAAGCAATCCATGGTCGATAAAGAATGTGTGGAGTCTCTTGCCCAGAGCCTTGTGCAGCAAAACCGCCATCACAACAGAATCGACTCCTCCTGAGACGCCAGCGATAACGTGATCATCGCCGATTGTCTCAAGCGCTCTTTGAATCTCTGACTCAATGAATGCGCTCATTCGCCAGGTTGGTTTCACATGGCACACATCGAACAAGAAATTCTCAATAATTCTCTGCCCGTGCTGGGTGTGCGATACCTCTGGGTGAAACTGTAATCCAAAGACTTTTTTGTCGAGGTTTTGGATGCCAGCTATTTCGCAGCTCTCTGATGATACTATTATCTCAAAGTCCTTCGGAGCCACACTCACATGATCGCCGTGGGACATCCAAACGACCGATGATTCGGGGATGCCAGAAAATAGAGGGGAGTCGGTAACAGCATTGACCTGTGTGTGACCAAACTCAGCCTTAGCGCCCTTTGCGATTGCGCCACCAAATCTGTTGGCTACAAGCTGCATGCCATAGCAGAAACCAAGAACAGGTTTGCCAAGAGTGAAGATTTCGTCGTCTGGGATTGGCATGTTGTCTCTGCCTTTTGAGAGAGTTTTTGGGGAGCCAGAGAGAATGATGCCATCTACAAACTCAAGCTCAGATGGCTTTGTCCAGTAGGGCAGCACCTCGCAATAGACGTGCGCTTCGCGGACTCTTCGAGCTATCAACTGGGTATATTGTGAACCAAAATCAATTATTGCTATCATATTCTCACTCTTCCCGATTCTCTACTACATCTCCCTTTAGGCTCTCAGGGAGCTCAAATCCTTCCTCGACATCGACAACTTCTCCAGTTTTTACGTAGTCGATGAACAGCTTCCCGTCGAGGTGGTCAATCTCGTGTTGGAGTACTCTGGCAAAGAAACCATCATCCTCACCCTCGACCTGTTTCCCCCGAAGATTGGTGTAGCGGAATTTCACTCTTTTTGGTCTTATGATATTTGCCCAGATGCCAGGAACAGAGAGACAACCCTCCTTGAAGATATGTGGGTTGTCACCCTCAATTATCTCTGGGTTGATAAGCACATAGTCAACCTCACCCATGGCAATGACAACAAGCCTGATAAGCTCTCCAACCTGAGGAGCGGCAAGCCCGACACCAGGTCGCTCTGAGTGTCTCATTGTGTCTATCATTTCCTTGGCAAGCACCCTTATCTCAGGCGTAATTTTTGTGATTCTCTTTGATTTTTTGCGAAGCAGTGGATTTGGTTCTCTAATTATCTCTTTCATCTGTTTGGGTTTGTCACCTCTACATTTATTCCGTTATCCTGAAACTTACGGAAAAGCTCATAGAGCTCCCCCAGCCTTGTTTCAAGGTTTGCTGTCTTTGTCAGTATATCCCACCTATACTCACCCTTCAAGCGATGAAAGTAGCCCTTGTTCGGTGGTGTGACCTGCTCTTCTCCAAGAATGCCGATAAGCTTCTCAGTCACAAACACAGCGTCATCATTTGCCCTGGCTTGCTCACGTGATTTGACGTGCCAGATGAGCATATCGACAAATGGCGGGTATTTCGCCTCTTTACGAGCCTCAATCTCCTCTGCCACAAACTCGCTGAGTTTGTCAGTGCTTGCCGCTTTGATGAAAGGGTGTTGAGGCAGATAACTTTGGAGCATGAGTTTGCCGTCTGGGTTCATCATTGAAAGAAGAATCGAGACCTCTGAATATGCCTTGTAGGCAGAGGAATAGACCGGCATTGAGAGCAAACTGTCGACGGATGCTACACAGACCAGCTTAATAGTAGAAAGATCAATTCTGCCAAACACCATCGAGGTGCCGATAAGCACCTGCGGTGTTTCCCCGAAGTGTCTGATGTTTTTGGCTGACTCCTTTGTATCGCTGTCAGCGCGGAGGATGAGTGCTCCTGGCAACCTTTTAGTAAGCTCTATCTCGACTCTTTCAACGCCACCTGCCTTGAACCTGACAGAGAGTCCCTGACACTCTGGGCAGACATCAGGGGCGATGCTGTTGTATCCGCAATAACGGCACCTGACGGTGTGGTCGCCTCTTGTGTAGGTCAGAGGGATATGGCACGTTGGGCATTTGAGTATCTCACCGCAGTCAGCGCATACCACAAAGCTCGAATAGCCCCTGCGATTGAGGAAAACTAGCACTGACCTCTTCGCCTCAATCTCTTTCCCAATGGCGGTTGTCAGAGCGGCTGACACGAGGGGCTGCTCAAACGAACCCGGCTCGAAGGTCATGTTGACCACTTCTACCCTTTTTTTCCAACTCTCAAATATTGTGCCAGAATCTACCGATGCTATTGTTGCTGGGGTTCCATACTCGATGTAGTTACAGTCGGATGTTTTAGCTCTTATCTTGGCGATGAGTGTTGGGCAAAGTGTGTGCGAAGTAGACACATCAAAGCGAGGTGAAAGAGGCTCATCTACTATCACACCATGCAGGTTTTTAAGTGGCAGAAAAAGCACTGATGTCAAACCAACACAAACGGCGGCAGCACTATCCTTGATTGCCTGAGCCAATCTTGATGATTCCTTTGGGCTCATCCCTCCAACACAAATATATACATTACTGTTACCCTCTGACAACCTTGAATAGATTTTCTGACACATGGAGACATCAGGAGCAAGGATTACGACAGAGTGACCTTCTTCCCGTGCTGATATTGCAATCTCTGTGTATTTTTCCAATCTCTGCTCAAACCCAAGATTCGAGAAACTGTTGGTTAAGAAACCAGGTGGAGTGAAATTATCTGCCGCAACAGCAGGTTTGTGTTCAACCTCTACCAGATCGCCTGATTGGATGAATTTGTTTATCTTTCCGAGCGAAATTCCAGAAAGCCTAGACAGGGCAGCCTTTGTTTCGCATATCTGAGCAATCTCTGACAGCCTTAAAAGCTCTGGATATTCGTTTGTGTCCCCTGTTACCTCATAAACTGTTTGTGGTTTGACCCTTGTGTCCGTTATCTCCTCAAAGACCTCAACGACACCCTTCTCGCGGAGCCTCTTGAGGGCATATGTTAGTCTCTTTTTACCAAACATCCTTGAGAGTTTGGTTAGGGTCACTCCATCTGGTTCTGTCTCTATTTCTGAAAATAACTCGGACTCGGCTGGAGTGAGGTTGGCAAGTTTCCCGGTAGACTTTACTTTTTTCACAGATTTTGGTGAGGGTGGAATCCAAAGGAGGTTCGACAAGTGAGTGCCGATTGGCACGAAAGCATAAGCATCGGAGAGCAAGGCAGTGGTGAGTGTGTCATCGTTGAGCAGGCTGTAGTTGGTGGCAACCGAGAGGATTTCCTTCACTTCAAAATCAGGTGTTGCTGCGTCAAGTCCAACAACTACCCCCTCAATAAGTCTTGTGCCAAGCGGAACTATCACCTTGTAGCCCAACTCGACTTTCAGCGAGTCCGGCACAGAATAGGTGAGTTCACCCAGATTGGCGCCAAGCGGCAAAACCTTGCATAAAACCATACAAAAAGATTAGCCTGGCTTGCCCTCTTTTCAAGCTCAGAAAGCAGGAGTAGAATCTGTCTCATGCTCACGTTTGTGTACTCATCCTGGCAACAGATGTTTGGAGAGCCGTTTTCGACAGAGATGTCTGGGTGTTTCGTGTTGCTCTGCCAAAAGCACGAGTGCAAGGTTGTCAAAAAATGTGCAGAAGTTGCCCAAGAAGAAATTGAATACAACTCATCAAACCCATTCAAGGCAATGGTTTCAGGCAAAATAACAAGAGAGTGGCTTGATGGTGAGATGGTCATAATGGAACTGGATTCTCGTTTCCCTTTGTTTGTTGTCTCAAAACTTCCCTGCCACACAGATAAATACGGCTGGGAGGTTGGGGATTTTGTCGAGGCGATAGGAGAGCTTCAATTTCAGACAACCCCGCAACTTGATTTCAAAAATGGTGGGTACATAAGGCTTTCTAGCATCGAGATTGTCAAAGAAGATAATTTGACAAATGATCTCATCTGCGTGGTGAATTTGAAGGACGTCCTCTCTTGCCAAGAAGACCAAAAGTCATCATAATGTGAACTGGTTATGAAGAAGTTACAAAAACCCAATTCGAATGGCAACTCACTCACAACACTTAGCACAGCCCTCCGCACCTATATCAGGAAAGTAAACGACGGTCTTCTCGCGTTTCTTGATGATAGAACACCAGACAGGCTCTACGATTATGTCCGGTATCAGGTCGGTATGCTCGACGAGAATCTTGAACCTGTCAAACAAATCAAGGGTGGAAAGCGCATTCGCTCCGCCATCCCGATGCTCGTCTCCAAATACCTAAAGATTGACGACCAAGCAATCCTTGGTGCTATCTCGCTGGAGTTTTTCCATAACTTCACGCTCATAGTGGATGACATCCAGGACAACGACGAGATAAGGCGGGGAAAACCGTCCCTTTGGAAGCTCATTGGCATTCCTCAAGCGCTCAATGCTGCTATGATAGCTCAATCACTTGCGGAAGAGGCAGCTAGAAAAGCCTGTTGTCACCTGCCTTCGAAGGTTGCGATTGATTGGTTAGAATCGAACACAAGACTCACAGCCAAGGTTTTTGAGGGTCAGTATCTCGATATTATGTATGAAAAAGCTGAGCGGGTTTTTACGGCGCAGTATATCCGTATGGCGATGTCCAAAACCGCTTGCTTGTTTGGTCAGTCGTTTGCCCAGACATTCTCGCTTCACCCCAAGGAGGAAGTCAGAAAGGTTGCGACTCAGATGCGAGCGGTAGGTGAAGCCGCGGGTCTCGCGTTCCAGATTCAGGATGATATCCTGGGTCTCTGGGGGGATCCGGTCAAGACTGGTAAACCCGTTGGGGCTGACATAAGAAAACATAAAAAAACCCTGCCCATTGTTCACGCTCTCGAGAGCGGAAGTAGATCAGCAAGAAAACTCATACTCGACTCGTTCTCGGCGAATGTGACGGATGAGAGCGCGCAGACTGTGCTTGAGTGCCTCAGGCAAACCGGATCGTTTGAGTTTGCCCATACCCAGGTAAGGGATTACACCAACAAGGCACTCGAATTGCTTGAGTGCGCCGACATCTACAAGGAATTGAAAGAGCGCCTCTGGGGCATCATTGAGTATCTTGGTGGCAGAGGAAGCTGATAAAAATCAGGGTTGCATGAAGGTCGTTTTCCCCGAAAATTCCCAAGGGTTTTGTTTTGGCGTCAAGCGTGCTATTGACATTGTTTTGCACGAAGCCAAAGAAGGCAGTGTTGATGTTATCGGATACCTGGTTCACAACCCAGAAGTTATCGCAAATCTTTCAAAAAGAGGCGTCAGGGTGATTGCCGGCGTCAGTGAATTAACTGCCCAAAAGGTTGCAATAACGGCACATGGAGCTCCGAGAGGTCTTTACGAGCAACTCCCAGAAAAGCAGTTGATAGATGCGACGTGTCCATATGTGAAGAGACTTCAAAAGACAGTTGATGAGCTGGATAAGGATGGCTATCAGGTTGTCATTCTTGGAGACCTGTCTCACCCGGAAGTTATCTCTGTTTGTAGCTATGCAAGAAATCCGATCGTGATTTCTGGGGTAGAGGAGGCGGAGTCACTAGGTGTCCTGGGCAAGGTTGCGCTTGTATGCCAGACGACACAGAACACGAAAACATTCGACAGTGTGGTGAAAGCATTGAAAGCTAGGAATCCTGACATAGAAGTAGTAAATACAATCTGCCCCTCAACAACAATTCGTCAGAACAACGCAAGCGATATGAAGGGGAGTGTCGGGGCTGTCGTGATCGTTGGTGGTAAGATGTCAGCAAACACAAAACGACTTGTCGAGTTGGTGTCAGATGGAGGACTCAAAGCTTTCTGGATTGAGGAGGCATCCGAACTCACACAGGAGCTTCTATTTGAGGTAAAAACGCTTGTGGAATCTCATCGAAGTTGTTCCATTGGACTTTTATCGGGAGCATCTACCCCGCTTGAGACAGTGCTTGAAGTGAAAAACATCCTTGAGAACACTTGATTTCTTGGTGTATCGAAGCTTCAATTTCCTTCTATCATTTTATTAAAAATCAAAATGTGTAGTGGCTCAGGGGTACTCAAGATGTCTTTGTCACAGAATCGGTGGTTATCAGCGGGTCTATATCATGTTAAGAAAAGAAATTTTTTATAAAAGCTTGAAATAACGGTATTATGTTGAAGATTGTCCTGAGCGGTAAGTGGACGAACTCGTTTAATTCAGCATTGAAAAATAATGGTAGTTGTCTTCTAAAAAGCCTGCCCAGAAAAGTTGGGCTGCGAATAACCTTGCCGGGCAGGTTTATAGCAAATTAATTTCTTGTGTCAATCTTGAATGTCTTGGTTAGGTATCTTATCACAAAGTCCTTGTAGGCAGGTCTCGCATGAAGCACCACCTCATAAGTTCCTTCATTAGCGTACTGGTGGGAAAGAGGGAGCTCCCCTTCCTCGACAGGGCTTCCTTCTCCCCAGTTGACCGTTATTCTACCGGGCACAAACACACCCCAGTCGATGGTGCCATCGATCTCATATATATCTTTCTCACTGTCAATCTTTGTTATTTTCAGTTTTGCATCCGGATAACTTTCAGTTGTTATTTTAAAGTTGATGACTAAAACCTCAGTCTCTGAATTGCATCTGATTAATATCGGTAGTTGAATAGTTTCTCCTACGACCCTTGCATATCGAAGCTCAGCGTACATCGTCACTTCTATTTTCTCATATGGCTTTAAAAATCGTAGCGAGGGTACCATTTCGATACCAGCAATCGCTTGTGTGGGATTGGCTGTTGCTTGCATTTTGACAGTTGCATTTGATTTATTCTCGAATGTGAATTGAATCCTAAAATAATGAGCATTGTTGGGCAGTATAACAGGATTTGGCATATCAATTGCGTACTCAGCATTGCCCCTTATGACCTCAACCATGATGTTTCGAATTTCCATTGTTTCCCCGCACTCAATGCCGTATTCAACTTTTTTCAGGGCCTCGAAATCATCCGCGTAGATTGTCATTGTGAAGACTGCTTCCTCACCTGGTTTGGCAGTTGCGTACTCAGGATAGACGGAAACATCAGCATTCAAGTAGTTCAGGTACACGAATCCGTGATACTCTGTTTCATGCGCCCCTGTATTTTTGGCGGCAAATTCAAAGGTGTATGATGTGCCTGTGTAGATAGTATATTTTTCCTCCTCAATTGGAATCATCTCGAAGAGGCATGGACACTCAACTGGCTCAACCTTCAAACAGATTTTTCTTCCGAGCCAATTTGTGACATATGTCACCTCTAGACAACCCTCGGTCGGGAAAGTGGATATCTCAAGTGTTGAATCAAAGTAGAAACCGCTGATTGTGTGACTGGAGTCATCCCCTGTTGTGGTAAAACCCTCAGATGTAAAGTTTATTGAGTTTACAGCTATAGTGGTAATCTCTGGGGTTAGTCCACAGTGAGATTCGTTTGTGATAAATCCCCAACTAACAATCTCTGTGCCGATGGCATTTACCCAAATCCAGGAATTCTCATAGATGTTCTCAAGGTTGGCAAGACCTGGCATAAAGCTCAGATCGTGCACCTTATCGCACGTGTTGAGTGACAGAATCCCTCTCGATTCTGTTTTCTCAACCCTTGTAACTTCTCCCTTTAGGAGTTGACCCTCTTTGATGTTCTCCGTCTCAACACCGCCTATGTCAATGATGGTTTTGTCATCTTCCCGTGTGACGTCCTTCACGACTCCATCAACCAGAATCGGATCACCTTTTTCATAGCTGCAATCTCCACTTACCTCCAAGTTGTAGTTGTTGCCGAACGAATCCTTCGCAATCACGTTGCCGTTCTCACAGTCAACTGTGTCAACCTCTAGCGTTATCTTCGCCTTGGTGCAAACACTTTCATTGTTGAAGTACAGCCTTATCGATTTCTCCTCGTCGTCCCAAACAACGTCCTTTGCACCCATTTGCTCTGATACAAATCTCATAGGCAAAAGTGTTCTACCAGATTCGATGAATGGAACCACGCTTGAGTCGGATGGGTCGATGGGTGTCTCAACCCCATCAACTTTTGCGATGTTATTGCCAATCCAGAGTTCAATCACCTTCCCTCTAAACGTGACAACTGTCACCTTTCGTTGTTTGCCATCCCACGAGATACCAGCTCCCAACTCCTCGGTTATATATCTGATTACAAGAAATGTTCTTCCTTTTGAGATGAGTGGTGGCATAGGCATTGGCCCCTTCTGTGTATCATTGACCCAGTACATTTTGTTTGAGAGGATGAACTTCAGCGTTGTCTCACATTCAAATTCCTCGAAACAAAACGCTTTCGCTTTGGCGAGAATTGACTTCGCCAACATATTTCCGTCCTTGCCATACGATTCGATCTCAAAGGTGTAGAGAATTCCATCCTGTGCCTCATCAAACAGGTAAACACTGCTTCCATCCGAGACTACTTCTCTCTCCCTACCATTCGCATATACCTTGTAGGAAACAGAGCCAGGAACAGATTCCCATGTAAGGAGAACTTTTCCGCACTCTGGTTTCGCAAGAAGCTCAAACCGAGGCATCGAGGTGGTGTCAACTGAGTCGGCCCTGCCAACCCCAAAGGGGGTAGAAACTAAGATAACAGCAAGCAAAACAGAAAAACCCTTTCCGATTTGACGCATATTACGAACCTCCGATATTTTCGAGCTGATGAAATTGTATTGATAAACAGAAAATAAAAAACCCCGCCATACTAGGCGGGGTTTACAAAATGGCAACATATCCAAAACTGACTAATGAGCTATGTATCTACCGGGGTTAAAAACATGCTGCCAGAGAGACATGCCACCATCCACTGATTTTGGATCGAAGTTACCATCATGCTCAGCCCAGCAGTTTGTCATGATGATCTCACCATCCTCGTTTTTGTCGCCCTTGATACCGACGGCGACAATGCCCTTGTTTGTCTTGAAATCATCGAGATTAAGCCATTCTGGCTTAATGTGTACCCTGTACCTCTTGAAATCGGTTCCATCGATTGTGATGCTTTGAGTGACATAGTCCTTGTCAACGAGAAGTCCCTCAATTCTATTGAGTTTGACAGCCGATGCGTTTATCAGGTCTTTGGGTGTTGATACATCGCCCTCAAGGATGACATAATCACCCTTCTTAAACTTCCTGAGCTTTGTTTCATCTTCGAAGCGAACCTTCCACTGCTTGTCTCTGATCATTTCATTAACATAGAGTACCGGCACGCTGTAGTCAGCCTGTGAAACATACCCATAGAGTGAGGCTCTTGTTTTCTCAATTGATGTTGCAAGAATTATCTTTTCTTTCCAGGATTCTCTTCCTCCCTGCACTCTCACCCAATCTCCAGCCTTAAGCTGTGAGCAATCAAATCCCTCAGGCACTCTGACCTTCCAGGTCATGTGGCTTGTGCCTACCTGGATGATGCCATCTCTGCAGGTTGGGGTTATCAGCACCTCGCCCACAAAGTCGACACCGATGAAACCTGTGCTATTACCAAAGTGTGTCAGGCTAGCAAAGTAGACCGAGGATGCTGGATAGAGGATATGCTGGTATCCAATCATCTGGACATTATCTCCCTTTGAGAACTTCTCAGAAACGCATTCCTCAAACGACTGCTCCAGCACAACATCCAAAATCTGTCCATCGGAATTCACTGTGAGTCTGCCGGTTGAGCAGTCGATGTCATCAATCACTCCGACACGAATCTGTTTCTGCATGTAGTTGTAGATAAGACCATCGTGCATCAGGTGGTCTTGGGAATGGTCTCTCAAGCCTTTGAGTGAAATCTTTACGCCCTTGTACAGCTCCTTGCATGGCTCACCCTCAGCTATGAATACAGTCCAGTATTCCTCATTGTTGGTATAGAATCTGATATCTGGACAACTGGCTGTGTCAACAAACCCGTCAATCTTTAGATATGGTTTCGTATCTGGGATAACCTCCCATGTCGCGTTATTGATGATTGATTTCCTGGAAACTGAGATTTCGCCGGTCACCTTCAAACCATTTCCGATGAAAAGCTTCTCGCACATATTTTCATCTGTTGGGTACACTCTGTAGTACCTGCCTTCGCTCTTGAGAATTATCAAACTCTCGCTGCAGTTGATTGTGACAGCTTCACCTGAGATGACAATCTTCTTGATCCTGGAGCCAATTTCATCGACATCGCACTCCTCTAGCAAATACTTCTGTGAAACATTGGCGTCACCGACAACCTTCACCCTCATTCCCACTTCAAGCTCATTGCAGTCCACTTCGTCAGCAAGCTGCGCTGTCCATACCTGACCCTCATATCCATCAATGTCATCCTCTTTTACCTTGATGACCCTCGATGTGCAGGAAACCTCGGTGATTACGCCAGTTATTGTCTTTCTGTCTCCAATGAGTCCCGGGCGCATCATTCTTGCCCCTGAGACAATCCTTTTGCCTCCGACCGGATGAAGCATTCCATTTATCTGGACGAGTTCACCAGCTGTGAAGGTTTCGCACTGCCCGGCGTAGCCTGAGTGAACTTCAAGCACGGTCGAATCATCTAGTTTGACATGAACAATGTTATTTGCGCAATCAGTTGACTCTACCTTGCCCCAGGAGAGGATCTGTGTGGTGGCTTGCATCTCATCAAGTTTAATGATCATGGTGTCTACCATTCTATTGAAGTCACCAAGTGGGATATTGCCAACAACAAAAACTGTGTCTCCTTTTTTGGCGTTACTTGTGTCACCATCAACCCTCCAGACGCGTCCAGACCTGTCTTGAACGATCATGAAATTGTTCGTAATTCTCAGAACCTCGCCCTCAAGCTCAGCTGCAATCTTCTTACACTCAAGAACCTCAATCTCATTTGCTACAACGTTCGGGGTTAGACTCGCCTGACCTTTTATGTGGACTCTCATCCCGACAAGGCCTGCCCATGTGACCGTTCCCTGGGGAAGTGTCACATGCACTGTTCTTCCTGCTTCCTCAGCAATCACTACCCCCCCATCAACAATCGAGAGCACACGGCCATAAGACTCATACGAACCAAGCTCTGTCACCTTGGAGAGTTGGGTCACCCTCAGCGTATCTGGCGCTCTTGGGGAGAAACGACCACTCACCTTGTACGGTTTTCCGATGTCGGCTTTGACTGTTGCTGCCTCTGTCTCAAAGCCAAGTCTCACCAGTCTGCCATCTGATGTTATCATGACAGCAATCCTGTCTCTTGTTGAACGGGACACGATTCTACCAACAAGCTCCCTGTCAAAGCAACTCTCCTTTGATTGGCTGACACTCGTTATCTTTGCCATCCCAGGCACAGAGGCTTGCACTCGAAGCATCATGTCGACGCACTCACCAACTGTGAAATATCCACAGAAACCTGTTCGTGGAAGCCTGATTGATGTCATCTGAGCGAGTCTGTCTCTGATAAGCAGGTTGTCCATTCCGCATGAGAGTCCGAAAACAACACCGTTTTTAGAATCAACGGGCTCAGACCATCCATCGATCTCTCTCCACTTCACATTATCCATCGTGGCAAGTCCCTCAGGGGGGACAATTCCGACAGTGATAACTCTCGCATCAATTGCTGGCATCTCACCATTTGTGACGAGTGTCCATTCTCTGTGTTGGGCATCTGTAAGTTTAAAAAAGCCATCATCAACACTTGTGACAGTACCTATCACACTCCATCTGGCTGTGGGTGGCTCAATCTGTGAGATGAATGCCTGAGAGATGATACCCTCCCTCGCCTGGAGTCTTCCTGCACATCTTACAAATTCACCTTCAATAAGCGCCGGGAGATTCACGCTTTCCGAATGATATGCCTTCCACAGGGTTCCATCCGATGAGGTGAATTCGACAAAACCGGATTTCTCATCAACCCTTTCGACCTGTCCCTCGACAACTATTGGTTTGTTGCCCTCTGCCTGGCAGTCAATCCTGGCAACTGTCCTGCCGAGGAGGTTTGACTCATCATCGGTGGATATAACAATACCAGTGCATGAGACACAGTCACCGAGTGACAAACCGCTCAACTGCGACACAGCCTCAAGCCACACAGTGTAGAGCATATCAGTTTTATCTGATGCTATCTGTAACCTTCCTGAGACGGCATCAATTCCAGCAACGACACCTGTGAAATTTCTTCCCAACTCACCACCAACGCAGTCAGAGGCCTCGATTGTGGCGTTCTTCATCCAGAGGGATTCCTTATCGATGAAACCTGTTGCGATGGCGCAGTCACCGATTCTGATTGTGTCCAAAACGCCGGTGTCTACTGGCAGAATGCTGACGTTTTCGCCATCGTAGGTGTGCATGAGAATAAGTTCGTCAACTATGTCAATCGCGAAGATAACGCCAACTCTCTTCACCTGACCAAATGCCTGCCCCTGAAGTTTGAGTGTTTCTGTTATGATGTAGTTTTTGGTTCCATATCCCGGGTCGACAACATTCATTGTTACGCCCAGAATATCGCCCTCTTTCATATTCTCAAAGCCGTTGACTGGATTAATCGCGAGATAATAGGAGCCATAGCTGTCCTTGAGAGTGGCTGTCTTTGTTCCGCTGTTCCAGGATACAAGCTCAAGCGTGGTTGTTATCTGTGAAATTTGTCTTTCAGGGATTGGGTTGATGGTGGCGTTCTCAAATGTGAGAGAGTCGATTCTCTCACCAACGACGCTTATGACATCGCCAGGTTTTGCGTTGTAATTTCCTCGCACTTTTGCAGTTGAAAGGGTTGTCAGCGTTGTGCCAACAATCCAGTCATTGGAGTTCTCTGTCACAACCATGACAATCCTGTCGTACATTCCATCTGGGCAATCGATTTTTGTGAAGGTTCTTGTTGAGGCGTCGCCCTGAACAAGGATGCAGTCTCCCCTTCTGAAGCTCTCACAGTCTATGTCAGTTGTGAAGTCAAAGACCTCAGTATCGCCGTTTGTCTCGATTGTTATCTTTTTCTCAAGGCAATCGATGGAGGTGATAACCCCGCTTACGGCAGAACCGCTGTTGCAAGACACGTTAATGGCAATTGTCGCTATGAAAGCTGAACCTTCCTTTGCACCAACAGCCTTCACACACGCACCGGTGTCAAGCTTTGAGCCCGTTTTGAGCAGGATGTCAACACCATTCGATGTGACCATGTAACCACCTTCGGCAACATCAAGCACAACGCCTTCCAGCACGTCTCCCAGAATCTCGCAGTTTGCTTTTGCGACATACATGGCTGAGCCAATCGAGCAGAATTCAATACAATCACCGACAGCAAGCGATTTGCAATTGATTGTATTTGGTAGCTTGATTGATTCATAACCCTCGGTAGTTCTTATTTTTGCTGAGGATGTGGTGCAGTCTGCCATCTCAACAAGACCTGCCTTCATCTCGCCTTCGCACTCAGGTTTTGGGCATTCGGATTTGATGATCGTCTGAATCACAAAGATGCCACTGTCGCTGTGCCCACAAGCCTTAACACAGTCACCTACTACGATGGTGTTGCAGTCGAAGTCGGAGGGAAGTTTTGCGTTTATGGTTGAACCACCGTTTAAAACGAGTGTTGCTGTTCCCTCTGCACAATCGATATCCGCAACCACAGCCTCAATTGTCTCGCCGTAACACCCACCTTCGCACTCAATCTCCTCAAAGAGAGCGACCAAAAATACCTCTTCTTCACTTGACTCACCAAGGAAGGAAATGCATGTGCCAATTTTGAAGGAATCGCAGGACGCAAATGAGGGGAGTCTGGCAATTTTTTTGGTTGTACCCTCAACAAAGTGAATCTCTCTCTTGTCACAGTTAACACCAACTATTTTTCCAGAGGCTTTCCCTGGGTAGTCTGGTGTGACAGTCAATTTGACTGAGTTGATTGAGCCACCACTGATCTTGCCCCAAACCTCGACACCCTGTCCAACCTTGAGTTCTCCACCAAAGTAGATTGGCTTGGATATCTTGAGTGTCTCACTTGCTGGAATTGTAATCTCAAGCGGGTTGGCTTTTGTGACAACCGCTTTTCTGTAAATCTCTGGCTCTCTTGGAGGTTCAACAACCTTCACAGTTGACGCATAAATCTCACCATCTGTTGCGGTACCCTTCGCCACAAAGACAGTACCAGGCTTGATTTGTGAACATGTCTGGTCATTTGGAAGCGTTACACTGTACGGGTTTGCATCCCAATCGTATGCTGTAACAACCTGGTTGGAACAGTAGTCAGACGCAACCAGTGTGAGTTCCACAGTCTGCCCGCACGGGATGATACTTGCTGATGTTGCTCTTATGAGGGTTGAATCATCGATGTCAGCTTGACCTTCAATTCTTGCGCATTTCCCGACCGTGAGTGATTCGCAGGGGAAATCAGGGGGAAGCTGGATTCTGAGGGACTTGTTCTTTGATGAGATAAGAATCTGGTTCAATCCACACTCGGTTTTCTCGATAACTCCCTCAAATATTGAAAGTGGACACGGCACAACTCTCGCCGCGCTAAGAACTCCATCGGCAGCGCAACCTGCTATGCACTGACCAATCTGTGGCTTGAACGTGCCTACTCCAAGTTCAAGCTTCATGGTCTGACCAAAGGAGTCTGTCAGGATGATGAAATTCCCTTCAAAACCCGCGACCTCACCCTCGATATGCTCTCCCTGGCAGGGTGACTCGCAAGGCACACCAACCATTCTGCCAACAATCACCCTTCCATCAATCTTCTCAAACGCGACTGACGCGCAGGAGCCCTGCACAAATGGCGCAGTTCCTGAAATCTCAAAACGCTTTGTGTTTGACCCATTTGTGAGTTCAAAGAAACCATCACCTGTTGCTCCAACTCTTCCTGTCATCTTTTCATCACAGCCCATTGGGAAGGAAAGCACCGCGGTCTTGATGTCGCCATGCCACACAATTGAGCCTGTGCCAAGCGCTTCAACTGGGAATCGAAGTGGAACCATGGTTCTGCCATCGAGGATGAAAGGGGCAATCTCAGCGTTGTTTGGGTCTATCTGTTTCTCGACTCCGTCCACAACAGCGATTGGTTTGCCAATCCACATGTAGATTGTGTGACCAAGGGCTTCGATTGTGATTTTCTTGGTTGCCTGTTCCCAGCCAATCTCACCATACAGCTGCTCTATGACATATCTGATTACAAGGAAACTTCTGCCACCTTTGATGACAGGGGCGGCTGTCATTGTCTCTTTTTTGCCATCGACCTGGTAATCTGTTGAGTTGATGGTGAATGCCAGTGTTCTGTGGCAGGATTTGTTGTACGTGGGGATGCTGTCGTTTGTGGTGGCATAAACCTCTGGGTATTCATAAATTGTGTTCTGAGACGAGTCCAGAGCGACCACCCTGTATGAGTTTGGCTCATTGGGTGTTGGTGTGATGTCCATCCATCTGGTTGCGATGAATGGGCTGTCCCAGAGTATCTGTGACACAGGTCTTGTTCTTCTGATTTCGTAGTACGCAGCGTTTGGGTGGGTATCCCACTCAACTGTGATAGCTCCATTGCTTCCCGTCGCTCTCGCCTGCGGGGTAGCTGAGTTCACCACTGGAAACGGTGACAGAAGTAAAACAGTTAAAACCAGTATTGATAGCACTTTTCTCAAAAACATATTCCTTTTTCCTCCAATGTGATAGCTTATTCGTTTATGGCGATATCCATGTCCATCATATCATCGATAGAATAATCAAAACCATTCGTCGTGTTTGCTCTCCCAACGAGGCATGTTGAGAGCCCAACCCTCCTTGCGCCTTCGAGGTTCTTTGGGTCATCATCAAACATGACGCCCTCCTGGGGCTTTATGTTTCTTACGGTCAAAACGTGTCTGTAGCTGTTCTCGAATGGTTTTCCGTTGTAGTTGTAGTCCTCAATACCAAAGATGTCATTATCAGAGAACGCAATACCGATTCTGTCTAGAACCTCAACAACGTGTTTCCTTGGGGCGTTGCTCATGACGACAAATCCTCTTTTGAGTTCACCAAGTTTTTTCGCAAGGGCTGGGTTGGGGTAAACATAGTTTGTGATGTCCACATCGTGGATGTATTCAAGATAGTGTAGTGGGTCGACATCGTTGTGTCTGATGAGTCCGGCAAGTGTTGTTCCATACTGTTCCCAGTAAGACCTCTGAAGTCTCAGGCAGTCCTCTTTCGGCATATTCAGTACCTTGAAAAGGTACTCCCTGATTCTGTCTCTATATGTCTCCATCAGCCTCGGATTGATATAGAGAGTCTGGTCGCAGTCAATTATGGGTATTTTCATATCGGTTTTTTATGTTATATCCTGAAGCCACCAAATCAAGATTGACAAAGGTTTTATCGTCTCTTATATTCTTAACCGCATGAACAGAAAACCTTATGTTGCTGGTAAATTCTACCCCCTTGATGTGAATGAGTTGGGAGACGCGCTAAATTCCTACATTGATAGAGTTGATAACCCCGTCAAGATTCCAGCTATTATTGTGCCTCATGCCGGCTATGTCTATTCTGGCAAAACAGCAGGGGCATTGTATTCAAAAATACAGATTCCCCAAACTGTTGTTATCATTGGCTCAAACCACACTGGCGCTGGGAAGCCCATTGCGGTGTATCCTGAAGGAAATTGGGAGACACCACTTGGCACTGTGGTTGTCGATAGCGCAACCGCGAAAAAGATTTGCGAATTGTCAGAATACGCATCAGCCGATACAACCGCTCATTCCTGTGAGCACAGCATTGAGGTTCAGGTTCCTTTTTTACAGCTACTAAACCCGAATGTTGAGATTGTTCCGATTGCCATGGGCAACTACTCGATTGAGGCAATCGAGGATTTGGCAAATGCAATCAACAAAGCAACCGACGGTAAAGATGTACTTTTTGTGGCATCATCTGATTTTTCTCACTACGAGCCGGAGTACACCGCCAAAGCCCGTGACAAGATGGCAATAAATGCTATTAAGGATATGGACTGGAGAGGGCTTCACGAGATCACACACAAGAACGAACTTTCACTGTGCGGACTCGGCCCCATCGCTGTTATCATCGAACTTGCCAAGAGTCGAGGTGCATCGGCTGGAAAGCTCATTTCCTACAGTAACTCAGGTGAGCTCTCGCACGACTTCAGCAATGTGGTCACCTACGCCTCAATTGCCTTCAAGTGATTCGCAAATTAGCTGCAAGTCTGCTTGTTTTTCTTATCTGTGTTGGGCTCTTTTCTGTGGACTCTCGTGCGATATTCTCAAGTGAGGAACAATCTGAACCTCAGACCCTTGTGTATGGAAGAGTTTTTCTTTCTGGCAATGGTGAGACCTGTATCTGTCCACAATACATCACAAACTACAATCTCACGCAGGACTACGAAGTCCCCCTCAACGCCCCTGGTTTGAGGGTTGAGCTGCCGCCTGATTCCGACTCACCCCTAAGCGGTGATTTGGCTGTTTGTGTAGGAAGCATTGACTCAAACGAGTGGTGTATGACATCGTCAACTTTCACAACAGGAGAGATTGAGTGGTTGACGGGGATAATCGAAGGAAACTCATTCAAACTTGTCGGGAAGAGCTATGAACTACTTTTCGATTCACGGTTTGTGAGTCTTGAGATCAGAGAAGAGTTCAGTGACAGCTCAAAACGAGAGGTTGACCTGTTTGGAGTCAGAGGTGATGGAGCTGTTCTGGCATATGCGGTTTGCGACGCTCAACCATCCAAGAAAACCTATGTTGGGAAACTCACCGAGTTTGATGGTGCAACCGCAAAGATTATAGTTGTTGACGGTGTTGGAAGGCATGCCGCAACCAGAACCCTCACAGCAGAAATAAACGGTGACACAAAGATTTTTGAGGGAAAGAACCCTATCTGGAAAAAGCGGATAGTGCCTGGTAGAATTTGCGCCCTCTATGGTCACTACAACGCTTCAACTGGAACAATTGAGGCTGACACCCTCATCTGCGACCTCGACTTGGCGACTGACGGAGGTCGAGTCGTTGGGGTGGTTGTTGACAACAACCCAGATGAGTTTTCTATCCTCACATCAGTTGCTCCATGTGTCCCGATGAGACTTGGTGCTACCCTCACAATCGATACAAAAATAGTCAAAGACGGCAGCGTCATTGACAAGGCTGAGACCTCAAAGATACCAATTGGCACAAGTGTTGAAGTGATCGGAGTTTTTGGCACAGCCAACACGGCAATCAGCGCCACATCGGTTTCAACCAATCCATTCAAACCATCAGACTCGGTTTTCGGGAAATTATCAGATGAAGGGTTGGTTGATTTCTTCGGAAGTGTTCATGGGTTTGATTTTGATGATCTGTCCAATGCCACAGGGATTGGTGGTGAGATAGTCCCTGGCAGGTGGGTTATTGCCTGGGTTTCAAACGGTCACGTGCAATCTGCGCATTTTCCTGAGCTTGGGTTCATGGGTGTGAGAATCTCTGGATACCTGAAAAATGTTGGAAATTCAAACATTACAATTGATTGTGTCAGCTCGATGGACTACGACCTCCCAGGTAGAGTTCTGGATATTGGTTGCGGGGTTTACTGCAAGGCAATCGTCGGTGGGGTGGGGATCGTGCGGTTGTCTGACATTCCAGCAGGTTCGTTCCTCCACTGCTGGGGGGTGCCAACCCTCGATGGTGGATTTCAAGCCATGCTTGTGAATGTGCAAACTATTATTGAATAAAACCGTCTGCGCTCTAAGATAATGATGTGAAAAAGGTTTTGAGGTTATCCCTTCTTGTTATGCTCTCGTTTGCAATCTCGCAGGTTGGCATAAAGCCAGCAGTTGCAAGCTATGACATTGAGGGGAGACCACTCTGGCCCTCTATTGGCACATCGAGTGTCGGTGTCTTAGTTCTGGAATACCATTGTATCTCAAACCCTCCAGATGGAGTTCGGCATCCTGACATGTATGTTTCTGAGGAATCGTACATATCCCAGCTTGAACTCCTCAAGCGGATGGGACTGGTCGGAATAAGCCTTTCTCAGGCTACATCAGAAGTCAGAAGCGGGAACTACAACCTTTCACATGTTGTATTTACTTTTGATGACGGATACATCGACAACAAAGCGGCAGCCATGAACCTCAGAACTTTTGGATACACAGGCACATTCTTTGTGATAACAGGACTTGTTGGCAAAAGCTTTGCGAAGGACTTTGTTTCCCACCTTTCGTGGGAGGATATCGCGACGATAAAGAGTTGGGGGATGGAGATTGGGGCTCATACTGTGAACCACATCGACCTCTCAACGGCATCAAAACAGAAGATAGATTATGAGATACAGCAATCAATTGAGGACATAAAAAATAAGCTCGATTGCAACGTTGATTCTTTCTCGCTTCCGCTTGGGGCTTACACGAGGGATATTTTGATAGACTTGAGTTTCTATGGGCTGACGGGATGTGTGACCTCAAACAGAGGATTCATGACAGGACAAACAGTTATGAAAGCCCCAAGAATCAAGGTAGAGGATGACACCGATCTTTGTTCCGTCCTCGCAACCTATCTCTCAACCAATCTCAAGATGGGTGAGGATTTGAAACCGGGCGACACACACGAACACATAAGAACATACAGGACGCTTCTGACTAGGTTGGGTTTCCCTCTCATTGACTCAAACGAGTTTGACTCGCTGATGGAGACCTCCGTAAAGCGGTATCAGGAGATGTTTGACATCGAGCCAAGCGGTGTCCTCAACGATGTGACGATTGATTGCATGGTAAATGACTTTATGGAGTTGAATAGAAAATGAATAGAATTGTAGCTTTCATGGTTGCCATCACCCTGGTGGCCTCTGTTTTTGTCGGGTGCTCAGACTCAAAAGATGGTGAAACCGATATCACAAACACACCAGATAACCAGACTGAAATGGTTGATGGGGTGAATAATACTCCGGATGAAACAAATGATTCGACACAAGATAATGGTGCAACAGAAAACAACGGAACGACCAACAATCCAGCCAATACAGACGCCTCAAACGACTCAACAGATGAGAGTGGCATAACGAAGACAGAGAATGGATTGGGAATTGACACGAAGAATCTCCCAGAGCTTGACCCTTTCAGGCTGCCGGTGTTGACCGGCTCGACGATTGAGCTTGCGTTTGGACTCATCCCAAGAAATCTTGAGAAGATAAAATCCACCAAGGGAATCGATGTTTTCACATATGTGAACCTCCAACAGGAGCTTAAGCGTTTCGGTTTTGATGAAAGCTCTCCAAAGGAGAGATGGACTGAGACAGCGGGTATGGTTGCCCCAATCTTTATGAGACAACACATCGGCAAGTCTGAAAAGGCTATCGACAATCCTGCCAACTGGTCGTGGATAATCCAGGATTTGGGAACGCAGGGCTACTGGTTTGCAGGCAATCTTGAGCTCGACAAGGGCTTGATGCAGCGAATCAATGAGGATAGGTACCAGAAGATTCCGCTCCCAAAGTCAAACATGATGTCGTACCTCGCGCCTGAGGAGAGCATGTCCCCGGTCTATGGTCGTTTTGTGATGCCGTTTGCTCAGGATTTTGCGTACTTCAATATGTTTGAAGCAAACACCACTCAGGCTGATGACACAGCATACAATATTGTCACAAAGGGTGAGGGTTTAGCCAAAAATCCAACCATTGCCGCCCTTTTTACGCTCATCCATGAGGCTGAGAATGTCGCTCTTATTCACAACAGAGTTTCGATAACTGACGCAAAATCACTCTTTGCGCCGATGATGCAAGACCCTGGCATGGAAGAGCTTTATGACGGACTCGCGGATATGGGAAGAAGCCCAGACCTCGAATGGATAGCGATTTGCCACCACCCAAGTCTCGATAGACCAATCCGGTTTGTTCTCGGATATGCCAGTGGCACAAACGCAAAAAACGATATGAGGTTGCTTTCTGCAATATGGAAAAACGAGAAGGTAGGAGAAACCCTCTTCTGGATGAACGAATTTGGATTGACCGACGCCTCTTTCTCAACCAGCGGGAACATTGGTGTTATTGAGTGCAGCACGAGAACGGGACTACCAATACCTGAGATTGCATCTCAGATTGGAATGATGTTCTACTCAGGGTTTGCACCGATATTTTTCCATAGATAGGACACATCTGTTTTAACTTTGAAGCGATTATAAAGCTTGTGTTTTTCAGTTGTTGTTCATGTGCAGGGAGTAAGCATTTAATCGACTTTTGATACCGAGGTTTTAATATCACAAGTGCGGGTATCCCCAGTCCCGTAAAAGGGGTCTACCCCAGACCCCGTCCCTCCCAATATCCCCCTTAGTGGGGATTGCTCCCAGCCGGGTGACCCTCCCACGCCCGGCTGAACCCCTTACAAGAAAAAAGACCCCACCAGGTGGTGGAGCCTTTCTCACAAAAATCGGTTGATGAAAATCAGCGGATGTCCAAATATGGTTTATCTAGCAAAGCTTGCTGGAAGCTCTGACTTGCCAGGCTCAAAGTCCTTTCTGTAGTCTGGTGCAACTCTAATCATTCCAGATGTGGAAAGTATGCCAACACCCTTCTCTTCAAATTTATCAAGCAGGATGTTCATGCCCACAGAGTCTGAAGCCATGTGTCCGACGTTGACAATGTTGATGTGGTGCTTCTTTGCCTCGTCCACATAGTCTTTTGGGATGTGCATCATAACAATTGTGCCAACATCCCTATCTGATAGGTAGGAGAACATGTCCTTTGGACCCGTTGTTCCACCCGTCATATCAACTATTGTCTTGCCGGCCCTCTTATCCCCTGATCCATTTTCAATCTTTGCTGGAAGACCACGCACCTTGGCGAGGTAGTACTCGGGAATGGACTCTATGAGTTCTACAATATCTCCGACTGTTTCAGGATTCTTCTGGTCAATCAATCCCTGAAGGTACGACTGAACCGAGTTGTCGGCGGGGGTGTGGAGCGAGAAGAGCGGTATGCCCAAAAGTCTAGCCGCATCGGCCGCCTTGTAGTGGTTTGATGAATAGATTCTCTGGTCAACTTCTTGAGCCCTGGGAATAACAAGATCCTCAGCGACATTTATGGGAATCCCACACTTGGCAAGCAGGTCAGACTGGATGAGCATGAGCTTTGCCAGACCGATGATTCCAAGACCGCCTGGATGATGCGACAGTACGGCGTCAATACGACTGCCTTTCTCGCGCAGTCTGTCCGCCAACACCATTTCCTCGGTGCCAATGTCTATTCCAACAAGAACGCTCTTTATCTCAGTCTCTGGGTTGCCATACTGGAGCCTTGAGTCTGGATAGGGGTTCCAGAGTCTGTCGGTGTCGAAGAAAATCCTGTCTTTCTCCTCCAGTTTGTCATATTCCTTCTTGGCTTTACGCAAGTCTCTGTCAACAGCATCTTGACCTCTAGGGTCATTGCCGATTCCTGTTTGAACGCCCAATTTGTACATGTCAATAAGTTTCATGTCCATCCTCCTGTTATCTTTTGCTAGGAGAAAAATTGTAACATGATGATTGAGAATTTTCCAATCAGATGTATTATCGCTCTTATGTTTAGAAGAAAGATTGCAGCGTTTCTTGTTTTTGTTTTTGTTTCAAGCGTTCTTGGCGCTTGCGGAAGTTCTGGCGTTAGGATTGATCCAAAACCCTTTGTTGAGGAATATCTGGGTCACATCAATAATGCCGAGTTTGCACTTGCCTATGAAATGCTCGATAAAAACATCAGAGATCAAGTTGGTATCGACGACTTCATCAGCTCTATGAAAAATCCTGAGACTGGAGAATCGGTATCGGACATTGGCATGGAATTTAAGATTTTTGATAGCTTCACATGGACAGATGAAAATGCCAGCGTCTACGGGGAGATGATCTCTGATGAAATGGTTACCCGTTTCCGAATGCCATGTACACTTGATGGAGACAAGTGGGCAATTGCCCAGACCATAATAGAGTACGAATCACAGGACGACCCAGCTCATTATTTTGACAATTCACTCCTGGAATTCTCCAAGGTTTATTTCAACTGGATGCTTGATGCCGAGTCTGACCTCATGTGGGAGAATCTCAATGAACGGTTGAAGGAGTCAATGACATACGCGCAATTTGTCTCTGAGTCGGTCTCAACAGTCTCAGGAGCAACCCCCAGGGACGAAGGATTCGGTATCACGCCGTTCGTGGCTTTTTCTACTGATCCGATACCAACAGAGGAAGAGAATATCTGGATGAGAAAGGGCGTTGTCTACATTTCCATCACAACAGAGGGTCAGAATCCAGAGGATGGAACCCTTGCCAAATGCGATTTTGAGCAAATAGACAACGTTTGGAAGGCAGATTTTACAAAACTGGAAGTGCAGTAGCAGGTGCCGTTGTGGGTGTATGTTCGGTTAATTTACGGCTTTTTTCGGGTTTTTAGATATAATATCAATTTACAATATACTCGCACATTTGTCTTTTTAATATGTAAATTGAATTGTATATGATAATTATACAATTCAATCGAGTGGTTTCATTAGCGATAAATGCTCATATATTCAATTGTAAATAAATATTCGTGAGATATTAACAAACGGTAGCAATTGTCAAATGTCGCATTATCCCAAAAATTGCACTCGGATTTTATGAACCTATATTGTCATGCGGTATGAAAAAATTCATTGTGATTACATTGTTGCTCGCGTTACTCGTTCCGGCGTTACCGAGAGTTTCCGCCCTTGTGAGCGGCGTCAACTTGATGGGTTTCATCGAGGAAGTTGATTTCGGGGGGCTGTATTTAGTCGTAAGTGGCAAGAAAATTACGTTCTATCCGCAAATCCCAATTCAAAACTCGAAAAACAAAAAATGCACTATCGTTGACCTGAAGGTGGGGAGTTTTCTTGATATAAAGGCTCTCAGTGTGGGAGATGATTGGCAGGCAAGCTCCATCAAGATCGTGCCAGCAAACACAGTGAGACATATATCGAGCACTGTAACCTTGATAGATGGCGACAACGTGCTTATGCAAAATGGTATGAAGCTCAAACTCCAAAAATATCGGGAGTTTGTCGGATTTGATGAGCTAAGAGTGGGAATGTTTGTCAGGATAGATGGGTACACAGATGGGCAAACCTTTAAGTTGTGGAGATTTGTGCAACCCTACGAAGAAAACTCGATTGAAGACTTCTATGGGAAGTTGACCAAGTACAATACGGAGATTCTGGAGCTTGATTCAAACATAAACATTTTCCATGAGGGTTCGATACTTCATAATGAAAAGGGTGAGCCACTCGACGATGTCGATTTCTGCGTTGGGATGTCACTTCGAGTGACCTGCCAGGTGAAGGAAGGGCTATTTTTTGCCACAAGATGTGAACTGTTCGAGTCAGTTGCGCTTGGGATTGAGCTTGATTCTGATGTTGTCACAATCAATCGACACCCATCGAACATCTCGACACCCTTTAGAAAAATTGATAAAGACTACTATCTACCAGTGTTCGAGCTACTGGGCATGTGTCAGGTCAGAGCAAGCTATGACGAAAAGGCAAATACCATCACATCAATTATCAATGGGGTGAAGATTCAGTACGACCTAGGCGCAAGAACTGTCGAGCGACTTGGAATCATATATCCGACTGACTCTGATGCGATCAAATATGGCAATGATTTCCTTGTACCGCTTGGTGCGTTTATTCACTTGTTTGGGGTGGATTTGCCCTACAGGGTGTATAAACCAGAGCATGAAACGAAGATGTTCCTGATTCGAAGCTAATATTGAGATTGACACAAAATACACACAGGGATTAAAATGCCCCTATGGATTTTTCTGTCATTGCCGTTGGCAACGAGGTTCTTTTTGGTGACACGGTAAACACCACCACCCCTTGGCTCACAAGTCGTCTGGTTGAGGCAGGACATAATCCTTCTGCAACACACATCGTCCCGGATGAAACAGAGTCTATCAAAGAAATTCTTCGTCAGAGCTTGAGTGTGTCGGACATTGTGGTGCTGACAGGCGGACTTGGGCCAACCCCCGATGACCTGACAAAGGAAGCAGTTTGCGAATATCTTGGCATAGAACTTACCAAATCGGATGAAGTTTTAGAACAGATAAAAGATGTTTTTGCCAAGCGAGAGATTGAGATGCCACAAAGCAACATCAAACAGGCATTTGTTCCGCGTGGGGCAACAATCCTAAAAAATACGGTTGGGACAGCGCCTGGATTCATGATTGAGCGTGGCGGTAAAAAAATATTCCTACTCCCAGGCCCCCCGAAAGAGCTGTACCCAATGGTTCTTGATAATATCGAACTCTTTTGTCCACAGGACAATGGAGTTTATTCAGAGGATTTCTATGTCCTTGGTATGCCTGAGTCAAAGATTGCTGATGCGCTCAAGGATATTTTGGAACTTGGAAGAAAGCCGATGGTGGCAACATATGCCTCTCCTGGACAGATAAGGCTGAGAGTGTGGTGTGGGGCAAGAAGTGCTGATGAGTTTGCAGCGATTGCAAGTGAGACGATTGAGACGATAAGGGAAAGACTCGAAGGGCATGTCTTCGATAAACCAGTAAATGAGACACTTGCTGAGTTGCTGAGGCAAAAGGGTCTGACTATCTCGACAGCCGAATCTTGCACAGGGGGGCTCATCTCAAAAACTATCACAGACCTTGCCGGTTCGTCAGACTACTTCAAGGGTGGGGTTTGCTCGTATTCAAATGAGGCAAAAACCGAGTTTCTGGGTGTTCCCGCCGGACTAATTAACTCGGTAGGCGCCGTCTCGCAGAAGGTAGCGCTTGAAATGGCAAAAGGGGCAAGGGAGAAATTCAAATCTGATATTGCAATCTCAACAACAGGTATCGCAGGCCCAGGCGGTGGAACGCCGGAGAAACCAGTTGGGCTCGTGTGGATGTCAATCTCCACACCCTACGAAACGTTCGCCTTCAAAAGAGTCTTTGGCGGAGACAGGCAGATGGTTAGGGAGAGAGCGATGGTGGAGGTAATGTGGAGGGCTGTTGGTCTTATCACAAAAGAAATGGATAAGTTTTAATATCTTGATTTTTTCAAATTAGGACAAACCAGATACACAGATTACACTAAACGGCGCACTTATCGAATTGTTGCTATTTGAAATAAAAAGCAGCACTACACTCATACCAATCTCGAATCAACAAGGCGGGGATCAGTAAATCTGACCTTTGCGAAAAGAGAATTAGCAGTTTTTACTCGCTAAAACCAATCAGAACCCACTAAAACACCCCCAAATCCAAACACTTCAATGTTTATGCTCGTTGAGAGTATGATAAAGGGAGCTCATCGACAAAAAGAACTTGGCCTATAAATTTTTACACTAATACCCCTGCCAAAATACCCCATAATCATGCCTCTCAAGCTTGTCAAAGATGTCAAACACCCCTCTGACATATTGGAGCCAAAGCTCCTCCATCTCCTGGTCTGTCATCTCTAGGCTCTCGATTTTTGCCCTCTCTGGCTCTGGGATGTCGTACTCTGCCCAGATATCAATCTTGTTGCCGTTCTGGACAAACTCTGGTGTGGATAGATGTAAGTCCTCACTCCACCACATCCTTTTTGTAAATCTTCCCGTTGCTGTCGCAATTGCCCCTTGGAGCTTTGGCAAGTCGGCTGTTGCCGTTTCTTCCCCGTCGTAGACAAGGCTCCACAGCAGCCCGTGGTGACCGTCCCGCTTGATATGAGATGCCGAGAACCACAAAAGCCCCTCTGGTCTGCCATTCTCGATTGCCCAGATTGTCTGTTCCTCTTCAAGTGGGACGCCAGAAAAACCTGTTTTGTCCGCACTTGTCACCTGGTTGTGTTTTGAGATGCTGGTTTCGAGTCGGCAGATAATGCTCGTGAATGCATCATCAGGCACTGCAGCGCTGACCTCAAATAAATCAGGGTATGCAAGAATCGACTGGGATTCGCCAGTGTATATCCCATATGCGCCATCGAGTGTGCCATCAGTTGGAATCTCTCTACAGATGAAGGTGGCGCCGTCATCTGCTTTGATGACGCCAGACCCAAAGGCATATGCATCTCTGTGGTGCATCCTCTCGACTCGAAGGTATATCGCATAATCAGAGGTATAGACCTCAAAATTGTGCCGAAGCATCCATGTGAGATACTCATCCGAATCAGCCTTGGAGAATATCACCTCGTGGTCTCTTGTGTAGTCAAACGCATTCATCTTCCATGTTGATGGGTTCAGGAATTCGGTGTGCCTCCACTTGCCGAGGTCAACCACCGTGTCTATTGATGACGGCATATTGTGACCCATCGAAAGAATCCAGTGAATGAGCTCTTCGTCTGTTATTTGGTGCCAGGTGGGGAGTCCTCTGTCACGGGCTGTGAGTTCGATGTTGTTGAAGATGAAGGCTTTCATCTTCAGGGGTCTGCTCTCAAGTTCCATGATTGATGCCGGCATGCGAGATAACGCTTCTTGCATCGGGTTTGTTGGCTCAATCTTGGTTACTCTTGTCTCGCCACACGATGCCAACAAGAGAATAGAAATTACAATTACTGGAACGAGTTTTTTTATTGTTTCCACATTATCCCCCAGTCGCGCATCTTATCCATCGTCTCAAGCATCAGCGACGAAACAAACCCGTCACCACTTTTCCTGTTTGTGATGTCAAACTCAAGGATGTTCGCTGTGCCATCTCGTCTGATGATCGGTTTGCCAAAACGCATCATGTCAAACCACTTCCTACCATTGATGATGCTTGGAACGTTTGACGCTGCCCTCTCAAGCGATTCTAAGTCACCCTCTGCTGCTTCCTCGTCTGGATAAAGAAGTGCCACCACGACATGTTCGTAGTTCTTTTCGATGTTGACACCAAAGGCGCAAATTCTAAGGCCCTCAGGTCTTCCCCAACTTTTGAAGCTTTCGATGTCCTTCTGATAATCGATGATTGACAGCCCACCACTGATGCTCCCCGATTCCGCCTGGAATGAGTAGCTGTTGAACGGGAAGACAAATGCCACCATCTGACTCTTTGGCAAGTAGGACAAAACCTCTCTCACAGCGTCATACTCTCCAACACCGGTGTCTCCATTATCAACCATCGCTGAGATTGCTTCTCCTTGCAGGTCGGCTTTGGAAGTCGTCATAAGAACAAATTTGTCATTCACACAAACGGCTGGAGCCAAGTCAATCTCTTCGATGTCGCTAAACCTCTTGGTGAAAAGATCTCCGTCTGAGAGGTTTGTTTTGATGAAACCCTCACCATCGAGAGCCTGCTCAATCGAGTTTGGTGGAGAGTAGGACATCATCTCCCAGTGGGGGCAAACGGCAAGGTTCTTCATCTTCCATGGGTCAAGTATTCCAAGTTCTTGATTTTTCCTGTAGTTGTTTGTTGCAACAAGCCCTAACCTGTTGAAGGCATCCAATGAATCCTCACCAGAGATATTTCTTGATTCTCTGATTGCCTCAAGGTCAAAAGAGAATATTGTTATCGTGTTGGCTGTCTCCTCACCCTTCCTCACAACAAATTGGGGCATGGAGTTGAGGGAGTCTATGTGAGCCTGATTCTCAAACCCTCCACTGCAAGAGAGCAGTGGCAGAACAAACAACAGGCAGATTGCATACTTGAACCATTTTCTCATAAGGACAGTTTTACACTATGAGTTGGCAAGGTCAACACTAGTTCAAAGACAACCAGGTCAAGGAGGCTTAGATTGAGAATTCTGTCTGTTATCTTGAGTTTGGCAATCGCATTTGCGCCACTTTTTTCTGCCCGTTTTGTACACGCCACTACCTTTGAAAAACCCTACCCCGGCAAGATAATACTAGCAAACATCTCCGAGCAGAAGAGCTGCTCTTTCTCAATCGATGGCTTCACAGTGGGTGATGTTTTTGAGGACGCAGACAGTCAGACAGATTATCTTGTATGGGATTCACCCGTTGATCTCGATAAACCCCTCGATATCGATAATGTCTATGTCTCACATGACAACGTCAACATTCACTTTAAAATAACTCTCCACACGAGGCTCGATGAACTGGAAGGTGATCCGTTTATCTCGATTGCGATTGACACAGACTTGAATCGTAACACTGGCATGCCCAAGGCCCACGGGAGTTCATACAACGAGGGTGGTGAGGATTTTTTTGCCAGGTTCTCAACGGGGTATGGCTATGAGAAATTCATACTCGACAGATGGGACGATGGCAGAGGGGACACTGTAGAAACGGGAGGTCTTGGAGGTTGCAAGGCTGAGGGTAAGGAGATTGAGTTCCTCGTTCCAAGGAGGGCGATTGGCAACCCGTCAAAGCTTGACTTTCTTGTGATGGGCAGGCTCTACCAGGCAACCAATCCCGACATATCACCCGCTCACATCATCTACAACTTGGTGTCTGATAAAATCGCAACTGATGTGGGGGTTGAAAAAATTGACGGTAAGTGCGTTGTGACATTCCCAGGAAAATCCATGATTGGCGTTACCTCATATCACTTGAAGACAAACGTTGGTGTGTTCCCCATCTCTCTCTATGTCGTGCCAGATGTTGATGCAGCAAAAAAGGCAAGCGATTATTTCTCAGAGCCAGAGCCATTCAAACGGCTTGACATCGCCAGAGTAAACATCAGAAACGATGGGGAGAAGTTATGGTTCACGGTTGATTTCTGGGATGGACTCTCGGTAATGTGTAACTATGACTTCAAGATTCGTGTGTTGTGCGACACAGGAGCAATGGGTGGAATCTCTGAGGAGATGTTCACAACAGGCAAAGAGGACTTCATCCTGGAGGTGATGACTGAATCCGAGCGAACAGTCTCCAAACTGTACAGCGCAAAGCGAGGGATGGGCTACAACCAACCAAGTTTGACCGATGTAAAACTGGACACAGAGCTTGGAAGACTAACATTCTCCTGTAAACTCTCAAGGCTTGATAATCCTGAGAAGATGAAGGCTTTTGTCGTAGCTGGTGGGTGGAAAGCGCCAGAATCGGATTGGGACAGAACCGATACGTTTGAAATCGAGAGTGGGGTAACATCAGGCGAGGAAACGTTTACCCTTATTGAAACAGACCAGGTTGATACCAATGCAGCATTTGACATTGGCAAAATCGAGGTCAGGCACGACTCCGAAAAGGTTTATTTCAGGATTGGGCTTGATAGAAACATTGGCAAACAGGAGAGCGATGGTGTGGTTCACATCCTTATGAACACAGACATGGACACGTCAACTGGGCTTCCGCCCTCTGCTTCCAACCCAGGAGGTGAAGACCATCTTGTTACAATCACTCTCAAACCAGACGGCACAGAGTGTGAACTCTCCAAACTCTCTGGGTTCTCTGGACTTGTCAAAGTCGCCGATTGCACCGACACAAAGTATGATGGCAGCACACTAACGCTCTCTATAAACAGGGACGATATCGATAACACCGAGGAATTTCTATTCACGGTTGAGTCTCTCTACCTAGAGATTCCGGGTTCGGAGGACTACAGCACCAAAAACCTCAGATATTCCCTTAAGGGTGATAATGACAAGAAGTATTGCGAACTCTTTGTCTCACTCCTTTCTGCAAAGGAGGGTGATGCCAACGTCAAGCTGATGTGGCAAAATCCAACAAGTGAGTTTTTAGGAATCAACATCTACAGATCAACAGATGGGGGGGAGTTCAAGAAGCTCAACAGTTCACCACTTGAGTCGGGTGTGGCAGAGTACACTGACACAGGTGTGTCAAATGGCAGGACGTATCAGTACTATCTGAGAGTTATCTGCTCCGATGGTCAGGAGGGGTCAAAGAGCCTTGTGGTCAGGGCAAAACCAAAAAGCGCAAGTGTTGAGAAGGTCGTTGACATCTCGCCAAAGGAGATAGATTTTGGCAGCAACCTCGAAACAGAGGGACTGCACGAGAGTGTTCTTGTCATCAACCGGGGTCCTGGGGATTTCTTTGCCGACATTACACCAACAGTCGACTGGCTAAGGGCAGAACCAGCAAGACTTGAGTTGGCGGAAGGAGAGCAAACCTTCCTTCATATAACGGTCACAAAGAGACTAATCTCTGGTGATTGGAATGGAACAGTGGATATAAAAGGCGATGAGGGTGGATTCCACTCCGTTCCTGTTTCTTTGTCTGTTCCAAGGTCAACCACCCACACGAAGTTTGTGAGAAACCTTTACACGGAACCAGGTGAGTTTTCCATCACAATCCACTGGAGCGAACCGAGTTATAATCTTGAACAGCTGGTTGGTTATGAGATTGTGAGGACGGAGAGCTACAGCGGCTCTGGTGAGACATTTGAGGAGAGCTTCACTGTCGAAGCAAACGTCACAGGATACCTCGATGAGAATCTTGAGCTTTTGTCAGCCTATACCTATTCTGTGACACCCATCTACCCATCAGGGAAGGGTATTCCAAGGATCGCGGAGGGTAGACCAGCCAAACCAAACGTTCTTATCTCAATGCAAATCGGAGCTGAGTATGCCAGCCTCAACGGCAAGCTGGTCAAGCTCGATGCGGCTCCCTTCATCGCGTCTGGCAGGACGATGGTGCCGTTCCGGTTTATCGGCGAGGCTTTGGGAGCAATAGTTTCCTACGAGGCTGAGTCGAAAACAGCTGTGTTTACCAGAGGACGACGGGTTGTGAGGATTCCGATTGGAAAAACATACGCGATTGTCGACGGTAAACAGGTGCAACTTGATACACCTGCCGTGATTGTAAGCGGAAGAACATTTGTGCCAATCAGGTTTGTTGCCGATGCTTTCGATGCGACAACAGATTGGGATGCAAGTACAAAGACTGTGACAATCAAGTATTGATATCAATTTTGCTTTGTTTGTAGTGTGCTGATGTTACTCGAATTTGGTTGGAATCATGCAACATCAGCACACTATCGTTTTCAGTAAGAGATTAGATTTCGCAAGAGATTTATCAATAACTGAGTGATGTCGCTGAACCTTCACTTCGGTTGTAAATGATACGGAAAACCTAGAGTGCCACACAGAAGGACGACTCAAAACAATTTTTTAAAGAGTTCTCAGAAAGCTTTGATTATGCTTCTAGACCTTTTTGGAAATATCTAGCTATCCTCAAACGGACTTACATCATCTAAAACCTTTATGGCATCCTTGATTCTTCTTCTGTCTTTTATGACATCTGAGTTTCTCTCAAGCTTGTTCCGAGCCTTTGCGGATGCAAGCTCTCGTTTTCTGTCCTGGGCTTGCACGCGCTTGTTTTCCGCAGATTTTTGAATACCAAAAGAGATCGCCATGATGATGAGTCTTATGATAAGACTGATTATGCCACCTGCCGCTCTGGAGTTATTCCTTCCCATGTGTTCCTATGTTATTTGCTTTGTGGGTCTATTCAAGAATCCACTTACTTTGAGATATTAATTTTTGTTATCATTAGTTTGTTCGTTTCCCGATTAATTTTGAAGCTATTCTTTGAGGGAGAATTCCCACCAGATTTTTTCCAAATCATCTGGTTCATCCTCGCTTTGGATGTCACCCCAGCCTGCGTAACTTTGATATTGAAAATAATCGGGATTCAAGCTCAAAGAGTCAAGTATCTGTGCAACCATCGTATTTTCAAGCTCCCCATAAACTCTCACTGTGGCAAGCCACCCATCGTATGGAATGTCAAACCTTGTTATCTTAGTATCATCTGTTGTCTCGATGCTCTCACACGCCCAGTCGTCACAAAGGATTATTCTTTTTGAATCAACCTCAGCGTAATGCTTTTTTTCCAGGATTTTCAGGAGATTGATGTCACCTTTTTTCATGGAGTCTGATTTGTTGATATTTATTGTGATTTTTGGGCGGCATTTGTCGGTATTGATGGTTTCCACTGTTGTAACAATCGTAAAGTTTTCTCTGATTTCCAAATTGCTTATCGTTGAGATGTAGGCCTTTCCACCATTTTCTACCTCATTTGAATCAATTTGGTCAAGTGGAGTTAGAGTGAATTTCCAGGGTGCATAGGATAGCATTACCCAATCATCAGGTATATCTGTATGTATGCAGTTTCTGATTGTTTGTGTGGTTTCTTCAAAATCAGCTGGTATTGAATCCACTAGTATAACTTTATTTGCCTCATCAAATACCTTTCCAACTAGGTTTGGAAATCTATCCTCTACTTTTATCAAGTTCGAATCCGTCTCGTATCCGACTTTTTGCCATTTCTTTGGTATATCACCCGATTCTAGCGCTTTGATATCTGGCAGCGGATCAAACACTCTTAGTGAATTGACGATATTGGTATATGCATCTTGGTTCTCTTTAGGATGCTTGGTTCTTATGATTATTTGCCAACCATCAAAAGGCAAGTAGATAAATTCTTGTACGTATTCACCCATATTTTCCAGCACTTGGATGGATTTTGTATCATCGATATGAATCTGCTTGAATGTAAATCTATCAGTATTTTTCTGGTTTGTATTCCCATATACCGATTTGATGTTTTCAATATCACCAAATTTTGAATCATCCTGGATTATCGCCGAGATTGAAAATGAGCTGCCTAGGTTAAGGGGTTCAAAGGCAATCAGATTCTGAAATACAGCGTCTTCTTGAGGGTAAAAGAGTTCAGATGGATAACACACCGAGAAAACAGCATTCTCATATATGCTATCGAGCGCATACTCATTTGGTGTTTCCTTGCCACATCCACCAAAAAACACGCCGCACACAAATACAAATAAAATATAAACCCACAACACCTTTTTCATATCAATTCCCCTTTTCTAGATTCGCACCTTCAATATCTTTCGAATATGCTTGAAATTAACGGACAACCTATGGATTTGTCATGATTACATCCTCAACTTTTTCATCATTTTTTGATTCAAACCTTATTGTCTTATCATCGTCCAACTCAAACTGTTCAAAATTTTTAAGAATGTCCTTAAAATCCAATTCGATAAAATCCTTGAAGTTACCATTGGAGTCGAACTCGGGCCAATGAGTTATATTGAATCGCTCGGTACTGAAGTGAGTTTTAAGGTTCATGTTGAAATTTAGAGAATCAAGTATTTCATCGATAACCTCCCCATTCGTATCTACTCCATAAATCTTGGCAGTCACCATCCACCCGTCAAGTGGGATATCGTACCTTTCAACAACAATCCCATTCTCGTTTGTTACTGATTTATTTGCCCAGAAACCAAGGAAAATGGTTTTTTTCACGTCTAACTTCTTCAAGTCTGGTTTGATTTTTTGAAGCACAGACATGTTTCCTTGAACTGACCTGCTGAGGTAACAAAAATCGATTGTTATCCTTGGAACAGCATCCGGAAAAGCGTCAGCCGTATAGAGAAGTTGCCAGTTTGGGACGTAGTCAATATCAAAATCCCCGTCCCCTCTTTTTTCAAATAAAAAGTCAGGTTTGTCCAAATACTTGTTTGGTAGGATTACAAAAGAAAAATCGTTGAATCGAATCAAACTCCAATCTTTGGGCAAATTCAGCTCGAAGATATTGCTGTGTGCTGGCCATGTCGTAATTTCATACTCCTTATCATTCCCATCAACTCTGAGTGATACTACTTTGGTCAGTTTTGATGCGTGTACTGGCTGATATTTGTTTCTGCCACTCCAAGAGATATTTTCCAAGGGTCTGTCATCAACCAGACTCGACCATATATCGTCAATCTCATAAACCATGAAAGGTGTCTTTGGGATTATGTCCCTGACTGTGGTAAAATCAGGTTTTTTGATAATAAGGGTTTCTAACATCTCATTGACCTGCTCTATGTGGTCTGTTTTATATACAGAGGCAACTCCTATCCAGCTGTCAAGTGGGATGAAGACGACCTTCTCCACGTCATCACTGTTTGTCGGGCGAAGCTCGATGGCTTTGTTCCCCCTGTGGGTAGTGTTTCGAAATGGTGCTATCTTACCCATCTTGTCGTATTTTGACTCCACCCAATCAGTGACAGATTTCAAATCTCCATATGAAGACTTGCTGTTTTTGACCGCTACAAACGTAAGTTGAGTTTCGTTGTTATGGCGTGAAGCTCCAACTGGCAACTCTGGGTCTTCCATGTCCGAATAGGATAAAACCTTGAATGATCTGGTTGAATCCTCGATATAAAAAATATCTGATGGATAACAGATCGAGTAGAATTCATTCTCATAAATACTATCCAACACATACTCATTTGGTGTTACTTCTGAGCATCCCCCAAAAACTATGCCACATACAAATACAAACAAAACGGAAACCCCTAAAAGTTTTCTCATCTATAGTCCCCCTTTTTTTGAAAAAACACACTCTTTCAACTTTTTCTATCACATCCACCTAAACTGTCAAATGTCTATGGATTTTCCATAATCACATCCTCGACCTTTTCAATTTTTTGTGGTTCGAATCTGACTGTCTCGATTATATCCATTTCATTGTCTTGAGGTTCAATAATGAATGTCCCACCATCGAATTTGATTATGCCACCACTTTCATCCAGCTTTTCAAAATCTATATCAATGAAGTCCCACATGCTAACCAAATCTTCAATTCTATCACCCGCTCTGGTTTTGAAATCATATCGATTCGCATTGTAGTGAGTGTTTGGGTTGGTTTTAAAAGCGAGTGTTTCTGCGATGCCTTTTACGGTGTCATATTCGTTGGGTGTTGAGTAAATCTTAACAGTTGCAATCCAACCATCAAACGGGATGTCATAGCGTTCGATTATGTTGCCATCTTCCTGCGTTTCTGTTTTGTTTGCCCAGTATCCGAGGAAAATCGTTTTGTTTAGCTCACACTCATTATAATCTGGGTCAAGCTTTAGCATGACTTCCACATTCCCAAAAATCGACCTGTCCTCATAATCAACATCGACTGTGATTTTTGGGGAAATGTTTGGAAACGCCTCAAAATAGTACAGGCTATCCCAGTTATAGTACCCGTTTGTTTCGATGTTGGAATCAACCCGATTCCAAAAAAGAAACTCAGGCTTGTCCAGGTATTTATTTGGTAGGATCGTGTATGTGTCCTTGTTGAACCTTATGACACTCCAGTCCTCTGGGGTGTCAAGCTCAAAAATGTTTGTTTTCCCGTCCCAGGTTGTAATCTCCAACTCCTCATCACCAACTTGAACAGTGAGTGTATCAACCTTTCTTATGTTTGATGTGTTGATAGGATCGGGATATGTTTTGCTCCATGAGAAATCGACAGAATCGTAGCCCACAAGTTTTGACCATAGATCATCAATTTCAAAAACTGTACATTTGGTAAGAATGCGTTGAAACATTTTCTCTGTTGGGTATGAGGGTTTTTTAAGCAATAATGTTTTGAGAATATTGTTGGCTGTTTTTGTGTATGCTGTTTTGTAGACAGACGCAATCCCAAGCCACCCGTCAAATGGGATAATGAGAATCTTCTCGATGTCACCAATGTTTACGGGAGTAAACTCAACAGCTTTGTGTCCCCTGAAGGTGATTTGAGAAACTGACACCTCTTCGTGTAAGTTGCCGTATCTTGATTGCACCCAACCTGAAACAGAGTCCAGGTCACCATAAATGGCTTTGCTGTTTTCAACTGCTATGTATGTGAGTTGGGTATCCCCATGATATGGCACCTCAAGACGAGATGTATAATCCCTCACCTTTGGATAAGTCCTTACCGTAAATGATGAGTTTGTGCCTGCTATGTAGAAGATATCTGCCGGGTAACAAACCGAGTAATACTGACTATTGTAAGTGCTATCGAGAACATACTCATTTTGTCCTGAATTAGAGCAACCAAAGCCAACCACGACCATCAACACAATCAATCCAACTGTCAAAACTCTCATCATTCCTCCTTGTTTTTATAAAAATCTGAAATTTATGCGCTTAGTTTGATACAACCGATGTAGATATTTCAGTTTATTCACTGTTTAATAAGCTTAAACTTGTACCAGTTCCAGTCTGGTTTGGCAAGAATTCTCCTGTTTCCGCCAATTGCTTCTAATGGTATCAAATGTTGTGCTGCAAAATTGGGGTTGACTGTCAGTGAGTCAATTACCTGGTTAATTTCTGGGCTGTCTGTCTCGTCATCAAATACTTTGATTGTGACATAGAAGCCATTACAAGGGATATCGAACCTCGTAGTGAATACTCCGCCTGCTTCATCGATTGTCTCACACGCCCACATGTTTGAAATAACTCTTTTTTTGTAATCTCTGCCCTTGAAGTATTGCCTGTTTGAGATTCTTACGGAATTGATGTCACCTTCTGAAATAAATGAATTGCTCTCAACAAGGATTTCAATCCTGGGGTAAACTTCACTATATGGACTGTTGTTTTCTTTGCGCATGTTGTTTTCATCAACCATTGAATAGTCCCAATATAGGTAGACGTATCCGCCCTCTGTAATCTCATCGGATTTTGCATGTTCAAGCGGGATAAGAGTATAGTCGAGAGGTTTTGAAGAGAGCATTACCCACGACTTTGGGATATCAACTTGAATAGAGTTCCTGATGTTCTCAACCGTTTCATCAAGCCACTCTTTGTATCTGTCAGTTTCTTCCCCTTCACCCCAGGTAAAAAAAGTTGGTACAATAATCCCTGATGTTTTTTCTGGGCGTTCTTCCGCGACCTTGCCCCAAACACTAACTATTTCCTTGATTGTATCATCATTCGGGTCACCAGGAATAGGTTCTGAAATCTTTAAGGTTCTTGTAACATCAAGCATTGTATCCATCTGCTCGTTTTGGCATATGATCTCGAAGACAATCATCCACTCGTCCAATGGCACATAAACCCAGCTTGTGAGGAAGTTTGGTCGTGATGACCTCACATGCACGGAGTCGATGTCGTCGATGGTAAGAAGGGTATGATAATATTTTGTGTCTTGTGTGCTTGTTTCCCTGTCCTTATACGAAGAGACGCTATCCGTATCGCCAAGCTTTGAGGATTCGTTTGACAATGCGGTAATACTCAGATGACAGTCTGGATGAATTGAGTCAAATGAAACAGAACAGGCCTTGTTCGACTCAGAAACCAGAAGAAGAAACTCCGAAGGGTAGCAAACAGAAAAGTATTCATTCCTGTATAGATTGTCGAAAACAAAATCATCTGTATCACCTGTTGTGCAACCTATTGAGCCGACAACAATCACCATAAGCAAAACTACCAAAAATTTTCTCATATCAAAAACACCTCCAGCGGTATTGTAGAATTTTCATGGGTTTTTGAACATTTGTCAAACTTTTGTACGATTTTGTCTTTGACTTAAATGATGTTGGATAAATCGGATATTTTTGTACAAATGCAAATACTGAATACCCATGATAAGTTCGATAATGAATTATCAAAAATGCTGATACCCAGAAATAATTTCTGTTTTTTGACTTATGTCATTTTGCCAATAAAGACCATTATTAACGACATTTCTTAGGTTCACAGAGGAGAAGAATCCTTATAAATTGAGAATCTTTATTCTCGAACTAAATTTCTTGAAGGAACGTCTTGAATTCTATACTTTATAGGCGTTTGTAATAATGATTTCACTAATGGAGGAATTGGTAATGAGACCCAGATGGACACAAGAGAACATCCCAAACCAGGATAAAAAGACAATTATAGTTACAGGTGGGAACACCGGTCTGGGGTTCGAGAGCGTCAAAATGATGTCTGGTAAAGGCGCTACAGTTGTGCTTGCTTGCAGGAATACTGACAAGGGTGAGGTGGCAAGGGAGAGAATAGCGAATGAAAATCCTGCTGTCAGAATTGAGGTGATGAAACTTGACCTGGCAGACCTGAGGTCAATAAGAGATTTTGCCACAAACTTCACAGACAGGTTTGATAGACTGGATGTATTGCTCAATAATGCAGGAGTTATGATGTGCCCTTATGGCAAGACAACTGATGGTTTTGAGACACAGCTTGGTACAAACCACCTTGGACACTTTGCGCTAACAGGGTTGTTGTTTGGCATTTTGAAAAGCACGAAAAACTCGAGAGTGGTTAATATCAGCAGCATAGCGCATAGGTTTGGCAGGATGAACTTTGGCAACCTGATGTTTGAGGATGGGGGATACACACCAATGAAGGCCTATGGTCGCTCAAAACTTGCTAATCTTCTATTCACATATGAGTTATGTAGAAGACTTGGAGATAACGCCAGTGGAACGAAGGCGGTTGTTGCGCACCCAGGGCTCTCAAACACAGAACTCGACAGGCACATATTGAAAAACAGAGTCCTGAGATTTATAAGACCAGTGTTTGGTTTGGCAAGCCAAAGCGCTGCAATGGGTGCCTTAGCCGGCATTAGGGCATGCGTTGATCCGAACGCAAGCAATGGTGATTACTACGGGCCTCGAGGAATAGGCGGAACCAAGGGTTACCCAAAAAAGGTGAGTTCAAATAGAAGATCACATAATGAGTCAGACTCAAAGAAGCTCTGGGAAATGTCGGAGGACTTGACTGGTGTAAGTTTTCCATATTAACTCAAAAGAGGTGAACCCCCTCCACAAGAAAAGAGAAGGTTCACCTGTAAATGTGTCCCGTGTCTACTACTCTTTGATCTTTACCCAAATCTCCATCACTGAATCTGGGGAGCCCATCTTGAATCTCTCATCATAGAGTTCAAGCTCCGTCATCTCAAACTTCATGCCCGACTCTGGGAGAAGCTTACTGTGGATTGCATCATAGGTTTGGTGCAAGGTGTCAAGTGCTCCCCTGTGTTCAAACACCATCCATTTGCCGGCAGGCACAACTTGCGTTTCCATGCCACTTGGGGCGGGAGTGTCCGTTTTTACCTCGACCGCGGCAAGGTAGTTGAAATCATCACCGCATTTGTAGTCCTCGCTTGCGATGCATACACCCCAAACGTTGCACCCACCAAGGATAGACTCTTTTGAGATCTCTCCATATCGACCCATGAACTGTCCCCACATGGCAGGAATCTCCCCTTGCTCGTTCTTTCCTCGATACTTCAGTCCAACAACCTTGAATTCACCTTTTTCTACAATCTTTCTCTCTTCCATCTTGTTCCGCTCCTTTTATTCTTTGATTTTCACAAGTATTTCCATAACCGACTCAGGTGACCCAAATACAAACCTCTCATCATAGAGCTCAAGCTCCATCATATCTGGTTCCTTGCCAAGTTCTGGAAGGTGTTTCGTGTATATCTCATGGTATGTGTTTCCCAGTGTATCGAGCGTTCCCTTGTGCTCAAACACCACCCAGGTACCCTTAGGCACTTTGAAAGACAACATCCCAGCTGGTGGGTTGGTGTTTGCCGCGACCTCAACCCCTGCGTAGTAGTCAAACTCGTCACCATCTTTGAAATTCTTTTCAACTGTGCATATTCCCCAGCTGATCTTTTTGTCTACAAGCTTCCCCTCTGGGATTTCACACACTCTTTTGCAAAACTCATCCCACATCTTGGGGATTTCGCTGTTTTGGTTTGTGCCCTGGTACCTCATCCCAACTACTGTGAGTTCATCCATCTTCCTAATCTTGAAGTCTTTCATTCTTCTCCTGTCCTCCTTTTTTTCCACTTTTACCCAGATTTCCATTACAGAGCCTGGGGAATCCGCCTCAAATTTCTCGTCGTACATCTCGATTTCTGTTCCACAGGCAACATAGTCACACTCAGGAAAATATCTCGAAAAGATGTAGTCGTATGTCTGGTTGAGTGTGTCGAGTGTCCCCCTATGCTCGAATATGAGCCATAGTCCCGCTGGAACTTGTCTTCTGGTAAGGTCTTTTGGGACAAGGTTTTCGTTGCCGACCTCATATCCTGCCACGTACTCAAAACAGCCTTCGTCTGAGTTTTCTGTTTTTTGACAGCTGCAAACCCCGAAACAACACGCATTTTTGGCAAACCCTAAGAATGCCTCGCATCTTTTGTTGAATTCATGCCAAAGAGTTGGTATCTCACCCTTTGCATTGTTCCCACAGTATCGCAAGCCAGCCACTTCGAAGGACTCCATCGAGACGAGTTTTGGTTTGTTGCTCCTCTCCCCTTGATTGTGGAGAAACGACTCAATGTCGAATTTTCTCCTCTCAAAGATTCCAACAACCACACCCCGCATGCGGTACTTGGCTGGTGTCATGTTGAAGACCCTTACAAACGCTCTCGTAAAGGCTTCTTGGGAGTCATATCCATTGTCTAGAGCAACATCAATGATTGGTTTACTCAGGTTTGTAACCAACTCATGGGAAGCTTGTGTCAATCTCCTTTTTCTGATGTACTCCATAATCGATTCACCTAGAATCTGCTTGAACAATCTGGCGAAATAGAACACGGAAACCTCAGCAGCATCCGCAACGTCTGTGATTGCGATGTCTCTTTTCAGATTGTCCTCGATGAAATCGATTGCCCTCTCGATTCGTTCATAGGTTTTCATGACTGCCCCATTATACACCATTGGACGGTTCTGTGTCTTGACTGAGATTGCCAATGGTGTTAACGAATTTTTATGTGGTTGCGTTTGCTTGGTGAATCCAACGATTTCTAATACAGGCTAAATCAATGATGGAAATAGTGAAACAAATCCAGTGTTCATAGCTTCTTCAGAGTAGACAGAATATGTGGAATCCTAAACTGTTGTGGTGTAGACTTGCACAGCGTGATTCTTATAACTCCAACGGATAAGGACAAAGGAGCAACAAAATGGAAAGAAAAAAAGGAATAATCTGCAGAGATGGCAGCAAGAAAGACCGTCACCAGCTCTATCCACTCTCGATGGTAAATCAGTCGGTCAAAGAACTCATCACAAAGGACTTTCCTGATATTGATGATTATGACTATATCTGTGTAGGCGATCTGAATCACTACAGGGTGATGTATGTGAAACAGCTTCTGGAGGGGGAGAATAAGAAAATCGACAGGGATGTGGTGGATGTTATCTCCAGCATTGAGGAGAGAGGAATCATCTCAAAGAAGGTTGAAACGGAGATTGACGAGAGCAGAACCTTTGGTGAAAGACTGTCAGACAGTCTGGCGCAGTTTGCGGGGAGTTGGAAATTTATACTCATCTTCTGCGTTGTGATTGTGACCTGGGTACTGGCAAACACGGTTTTATTGTTTGTTTATAGATTTGACCCATATCCTTTCATCCTCTTGAATCTCATTCTGTCCTGTGTTGCAGCTCTTCAAGCGCCAATTATTATGATGAGCCAGAACAGACAGGAAGACAGGGATAGGATCAGATCGATCAGTGATTACAAACTCAACCTCAAAGCTGAGCTTGAAATAAGGTTGCTTCATGACAAGCTTGATGATTTTATCAGAAACAACTGGCAAAAACTTGTTGAGATTCAAGAGATTCAGTTGGAGATGATAAGTGATAGAGATAAGATGTAGAAATCTACTTGTCTGATTGTGTGGGGTGAATCTGCTTGTTCGTTGATATCGACCGTTGGTTTTTTTACAAAACCTCGTTGAGGCGATTTTTTGCATTGTTTATTTTATGATGGGAAATGCTGTACTAGATTGAAATTAACCAAATTAGATTGAATCAGAATTTCAACCATTGCCGTAATAGCTTCGATTACCTACCCTTTTTTTCTTATGAGATTTCGCAATTAATATCATTACTACAAGTGACAGTTGTAAATTATATATAAAAACCATGTGATATGAATGAAACAAATCCAGTATTTATAATACTAAATAGCCATATCTAGTCGTTAAAGACAATTGAATTAGTACTATCCGATTTTATTTTAGGGGGGTTGAATTATTAACCGAGATGCATAAATTGCTTGCGGTGTGACAAAACACACTGACAGATCGTGAGGGCTGTTTCGCCCAGCCCCCACGGTGCTCTAAGGAGTGAATGCTCCTTATCTTTGCTAGATTCCCGCGCTAAGTTGATTCCTTAGCGCAATTATATACACGAGAATTTGAAAATGCAAAATTCTTGCATTGACGATTTCAGATATTGAAGAAATATTGGGATAACCTTACAAATTTACATACATTATGGGCTGTTTATATTCTGGCTTTGAAATTCTGATCCAAATGTCCAATATCTACGCTTGCAAACTACTTACACCTGTAGTAGAATCAAGGTGATGCGATCGGAGAGGATTGCATTAGGACTTCCTATTCAGGCGCCGGTTTCTGCCGGCGCCATTTTTTGGTCTTTATCAAGATGATTGGGGTATCTTGTGATTACGACACGACCATTCACTGTGCATGATATTTTTGTGTGGACGGAAACAGCATTGGTGGGAATGTGTTACTGTAAAAAATGCCTTCATTAGCCGGGGTTTATTTCAACTTCACCCAAATCTCCATAACAGATTCAGGGCTTCCCTTGTAGTCGAATCTGCTGTCATAGAATTCAAGCTCAATGTTATCGGGCTCATGTTCAGAGTTTGGCAGATACTCTGCGTAAATGTAGTTTTTGGTTTGTCTGAGTAAGTCCAGAGCGCCTCTGTGCTCAAACACCAACCACCTGCCAGCCGGCACGATCTTGTGGGTAAAATCCTCTGGGACTACGGTTCCTGGCTCAATCTCCCGACAGACAAGATAATCGAAATCGCCGTCTGGGTCGTCTTTGTCAAACTCGCACAGTCCCCAGCACTCATCCACAGGCTTACAAATCTCAATAGGGCAATCATCCCTACAGGCGCAATCCTGCCAGAGTGTTGTTATCTCGTCCTTTTCATTCTTTCCTCTGTATGGAATTCCTATCACATGAAAACTTTCCTTCTCTATCAGTCTTGGTTTGTTCATGCTTTCTCCTTTGTTTTGCAGTAGAGCAGACAGTGAGAGCCTGCCCCGCTCAAGTTGGTAGCTAATCGTTCCTCTTTCGCGAAATTTTGCCGGCGTCTCATGAAAAACCTTGAGGAAAGCACGGGAGAACGCTTCTTGTGACTCGTATCCCCAATCGAGCGCAACGTCGATGATGGGTTTGTCAGACTTCACAAGCTCCCTTGAGGCGAGCGTCAGCCTGCGTTTTCTGACATACTCCATCACAGACTCTCCAAGCGTTCTCTTGAGCAGCTTTGTCAAATAAAACATTGTAACATCAGTTTTATCTGCAATCTGCTCAAGCGTGAGCTTCTCATTTAGATTTGACTCGATGAATTCGATTGTTCTCTCGATGCGTTCAAAGTTTTTCATGATGGGGTAGATTATATGTTGTGGGATGTTGGTTGTCTTGATAATTTTTGAACAGTTTTAATCATGATTTATGAACATAACTATATTGACAAAAGTAGTAAATGTGGTAGACAATAGCGTTGAAAGAGGTGAGAGTATGGTATCAGAAAGGATGTTTGAGGTAGCGAAGTATTTTATTTATTTGGCAAACAGCAAAGGTGATACCATAACTAATCTAAAGCTGCAAAAGCTGATGTATTATGCGCAAGCATGGTATATGGTATTTAATAATGGTAAGCCATTATTTGATGGAGATTTTCAGGCGTGGGCACTTGGTCCAGCAATACCAGAGCTGTATCGAGAATATAAAAAATTTGGTCGAGGTAACATTGAATTAAACCTTACAAACGATGAAGAGAAATTAAATCAGGAACTGATGGATTTAGAGCCCGATATAATTGAGCACCTGGATAATGTGTATGACAGATATGGTCATATGGAAGCTTTTGAATTATCTCAGTTGACACACCGAGAGTCTCCATGGATTAATGCAAGAAATCACAAAGATGCGCTTGAGTTTTGTACTACAATTATTACAAAAGATTCAATGATAAGATATTATTCGGAGTTAGTTCGATAGCTGCAAAGAAGAAGAAACCAAATCCTATACCACAAATTCCTCGGGATAAGAGTATTTCTATACCGAAGCTGGAATCGGTTATCGGTGAGTGTATTTGCTTCTCTTTTAAACATCTAATAACACCTAAAGACTATCAACTGTCCAAAGATACAATTAGTTTTGATAAATGGGTTAGTAGGCTCAAACATCATTCGAGTCAGACGGTGAGAGAATTTAGATCGGATTACTCAAAAACAACAAATAACCATAAGGGTCTTAATCCCAAGATCGTCGAAGCAATGGATATGAGAAATTTACCTACTGATATAGAAGATAGCGATTTGTTCCAGTTTTCTTTAGGAGGTTTATCTAGGGCAAATGGATTTTTCATCCAAAATATTTTCATAATACGATTAATCAACACTGATCATAAGATAAAATGATATCGAATATTTGCATATGTGTTGAAATAGCGTGAATTGCAAAAAAAACGGGATTCCTGAAATTAATTGTAACATAGTCTAGTATGATTTCTTACTCTAAGGCGTGATAATTGTAATTGAAATCGCACAAGACATTCATCTGGTTCTATTGATATACTCAAGCACCTTTTCTATGAGTCCCAACTCAAGATTTGTTTGATTCTCAAAGGTTCCAAGGTAGGCCTCGTGCGCCTTGCCAAGGTCGTAACAGGTTGAGTCCTTCACATTGACAAGCAACCCCTTGAGTCCGCAGTCACGAAATGACTCCTGGTGTTTGATATAAAATGGTTCGCAGCAGCTGCCGATGTATGCCTTGCCACCCCTTCGCTTTATATAGATGAATTTATCCTCAAGATCTTCAAAACTCGTGACGGTCAGGCACTCAAGTCCAGCGTCCTCTGCCATTCTGAAGCCATCCCCGACCGTGCAACCTCCGCACATTGGGCAGTCCTCCTCATACCTGTAGTCGCACTTCGCCCCCTTTGCGCAGTAGGGGAACAGGAAATACTCAGGTTTGATGCCCTCGCTTGGGGTGAAATTCACAGCAAATAGCGAATTTGCCTCAGCTGGGCTAAAACCTTCCTTTATCCATGCCCACTTTTTGAATACCTCAAGGAAGGTATTCAAAAAGTCATCGGTTGGCAGGTCTTTATATTTCTTCCCATATTTCCTCACGTATGAGAGAATTTTCTCCTCGTCAAGCCTGATGTTTTTGAGTACCCTCTCCAAGTCGTAGATTGCGCCTATCGACTCCAGGAAAAAGTCCCCTGTGATGATGGTTTGTCGAAGCATTTTCTGTTTGGCGTTGATTGTCATGTTGGCCTTTATTGTGCCAAAGTATTCGCTTCGGTATGAGCCTGAGATTATTCCCTGAGATTCCTTTGGGAGTTTAATCCTGTCAATCCAGTCCCAACTTTTGAACTTTGGGACAGAATTTTCGATCTCTGCAATTTCTTCCTCCAGGGGTTCTGATTCAATGGTTTCTATCCCCAGAGATTTGTAAAAACCATCTCGCATCGCATTTTTCAGCTCGTTCCTGCTTGGCACTCTGCCAATTTCGTATTCGATGCAAGTGACTCTCTCTCGGACTGAATCAATCTCCTTTGGCTTGAGCTTCTCGACAGGCACCCTTAGGCTGTAAAGCATCTCTTCAATCCTGTCCTCAACAAGCAGGGTACCCTGAAACAGGAAATACTCACCGTGTGTTATGCCACCCATGCCAGAAATCTTTTTGTCTCCCACCTCAATGTCGTTTCTTGGCTTGAACTGCGCGTCAATGCCAAGGTTTTGAAGACCAAGAGCAACGGCTGAGCCAAACACCTCATAAAACTTCTGTGGATTTCCGTCAAACATAGATAGGGGAGCAATGACCTCCCACCCCACCTGAGATGGGTCAAAGTAAAGCGATCCGCCACCAGTCACTCGACGATTGATATCTATTCCGTTCTCACGACAGTAGTCAACCCTGAGTTCTTGCTCAACCGACTGAAAAAACCCGACCAGAGCGCATCGCTCAAACGAGAGGAAGCGGAGAGTGGGCATATCTCTTCTGTGTTGAAGCTTCAGCAGCACATCATCAGACGCCATGTTCCAGCTTGCCGATTTTACACCAGTGTCGATTTCCCTAAATTTCATTTATTTTCCACGCACATCGAGCAGCAGGTGTGATGATAGTCGATATTCTTGCCTGATTTCTTTGCTGCCTCAATCGCTTTGTCTGACCAGACTGCGAGTTTGTCGATGAGCCCTTCGGAAATCAGCTTTTGCTCAAGGTCGTGCCTGTATTTTCCTCTTGGTTTGGCGCAACCTAGACCAACACTTTTGAACAAACCTTTGGCGTGACGGAAAACGTCGACTACTTCATCGACAGGAGGAGCAATAAACTCTTTGTTGATGGGCATTATAATAACTATGATGACACTTGAGTTATCAAGGCTAGCCAAGAAATCGAGAGATTCATACTCGCATTTGATTTTTCCATGGTTGATGCCAACAATCACGTGGGGGGCAATCTTTGGGCCAAACTTCACGAGGTTCTCGACAGTATCTGTTAGAATCTTTTTGTCGGTGAGTCTGAATACATTTGTTATCGCTTCCTCATCGACTGTCACATCGACAAGAACCTGTTTTATTGCTGAATCTTTTAGGGCTGCTGCGGTTTCTTTGTCGACATTCATCCCCCCGTGAGCTGATATGAAAAGCTTTGTATCGAGGTTTGCCAGAGTTGGAAGGAACTTGTCCCAGGGCATTCTGCCCTCTCTATCGCACCCGCCGGAGAGAAGAACCCCTGCCATGTTTTGTGCTTCATATTCCTGGAGTTTTGAAAGGAGCTTTTCTGGGGTGCTACAGTCTACCATATTATCAAGCAGCGTTCCCATGCAGTGAACACAGTTTAGGGGGCAGCTCTTGCCAGTGAGGGAGATGGCGGGATACCTTCCGCACACCCCGTCTATGTGAATCATGCCTGGGAGAAAGAAATCCATGAATCCTCTACCGCTTTTTTCAAGTTGCCCCAGCCGTCTTCAAACGCTTTTCTTCTACTGTGGCGTCTTTCCAAGAATCTCCCATACATCTTGGTTATGTACTTGTCGTATCTATCGACTGACTTCCCTGAGTTGATTATTTTTGCAAGCTCTAAAGCTGAGTCGTATGCCTGGTTGATGCCAGCGCCTGTCACAGGGTCGGTGAGTCCAGCTGCATCTCCAACAAGCACGACAGAGTCAGAAACAGCAGCTGTGAGTGGGAACAGTGGGATGAGCCCGGCGGCATGGTTTGTCATCTGCCCTTCAACTAGCCCCCTTTTTTTCAGGAAGTCGACATAGAACAAAAGGGCATTCCTAAGGTTAGAGGTAGCGCCCACTCCAACGTTTGCCACATCTCCTTTTGGGAAGTACCACCCATAGCCCTTCTCAATCTCTGTCATGAAATGCACGAGAGTATTTGTAAGATTCCTTTTCACCCTAAGTCTTACGTTGATAGCTGGTAACACCGGTGATATTGGCAACCCGAAGCTCATCCTGACCACCGATATCGGGCCATCAGCTCCTACGATCAGCTTTGCGTGATACTTTTTGCTTTTTGTCTCTACTGTGTTGTTTGTGACTTTTGTCACAAGTTCTCCAGTTTTTACTGTGACGTTTTGCCCAATGGATGTCAGCAAGTCTTTTTGCCAACTCTCCCTGTCGATTATCTTGCCATAGAATTTATTCTCAACCACTTGGTTGTCGTAGCTTGTCACCATCGAATCGGTTTTGACCACTGGCTCTATGGGGAACATGGGGGGCACCCACTCAGCGCAGGCGATTCGATCGTGTGGCACGCTCTTCTTGTCAAAAAGCACCACTTTCAACAAACTGTCCAGATTCTTCGCAAGCGTGAGCCCTGCTGCTCCTGCGCCAATTATTGCAACGTCAAATACTTCTTTCATATCAGGGGTAGGTTGTGAGTTCCTTTTTTATCGCCTCAATTTCCTCTTTGGTGGGTTGGAATGGGAAATTGCGGGGTTCATCCGACGGTCTCTCGTTGGCATATGGTCTGTTGCAAGCAACGGTTCCATCGGTGCCAACACAGCCCGATGTCATAAATGGCAGTCCTGTGTCTATATGTTTTTCTGTCTCAGCCCCAAAGCTTGTAAGTCTACCTTTATCATCAAACTTCATGGTGTCAATCGTTGTGATGTCGTTATCAATGAGGTATCTTGCAAGCTGCACCCTGCGGTATGTCTCAACATGTGGTCTGGGGTGGCTGTTGAGCCTGGAGTTTGGTTCCGGAAAGAAGGAGAAGAGGTGCGTCTCTCCGCCCATGCTCCTGATTTTTTGGATACCCGATATCATATCAAACTCGGTCTCACCAAGACCCACAACATAGTGACTGCCGACATTTCCTTTGCCAAAGACTTCGAGCGCTGCATCAAAACAGCTCCAGTACCTGTCCCATTTGTGAGGGCCCTGCGCGCCTTTGCCACGATGGAAGTCGAACAGTTCCTCGGTTGCCGCATCGATTGCGATACCTATCTTGTCGATGCCAGCATCCTTGAGCAGGGGAAGCTCGTTATTGTCTGTGATGGTTGGTGAGATCAGTCCAGAGATTGGGACATCGGACTTTTCACGAATCATTCTGGCGACTTTGACTGTGTCCTCGACTGACTTTTTGCGGGTTATCATTGAGATGCAGACCCTTTTAACTCTGTCAGGTCTGTCGGCAATTCTTTGCGCTATGTCCTCAGTTGAGTGTGTTGGCCATGTGACTCTGATGAAGGATTTCTCTTCATACTCACCTGGGCGTTTGGCAGACAGTCCGCAATAAGAACAGTTTGCTGCGCACCCCTGGGAGTAGGTGAGGAGGATATTGATGCAGTAGAGTTTTGCGTCACGGTAGAAACTGCCACCCATCAGGTCGAGGGTCATTGCAGCGGCTTGGCTTAGCCTGACAAATTCGGGACTCTCTTGAGTTTTTTCCATGTTTGGTATTATGAGATATTGGGGGTTGTATTCAAGGAAAGCAAAGACGTAAGTGTCCAAATGGTTTGAAATTTGTTTTGATGTGGCGATTGTGTATCCGAGGATATTTATGTAAGATGATTCTATGAAAAATATTGTTAGTCAGAGGTTGGGTGGTTTTGATCTGCAATTCTACAAGGTGACAAGAGATGATGCAAATGAGAGGTTACTCGAGGAATATAGAACACTGCTTGATAGAGTGTATCCAGACGACACCTTGATAAAGAGAATAACTTCAGAGGGAAAGCTGGTCGATTTCTTGTTTGGTGGAAAAAACAGTGATTCATCAACTACATCGAGTGTCTGCCTGGCAACCATCGAGAGCAAGCTCGTAGGCGTCAGTAAAATTGCGAGATTTGAGAGTAAAGATTGTGCTTCAGGTAGTGTTATTGTCCATCCTGAAAAAGGTAGAGTCGGAATTGGGTCACTGCTGCTTTCTTGTATTTCACATGAAACCAGAGAGCTTCGAAAGCCAAAACTACGAATAGGTACAAGGTGTGAAGAAGGAAGACGGTTCCTTGTAAAATTTGGTGGAGAGGTGATTAATCATTCTGTCACAAAGGAGCTCTTGGTCGATAAAATAAATTGGCAGTACATCGACAGGCTCTGTGAGGAGGTTAGCATAAAATCTCCTGATGTTGAGATCATCAAATCAACAAGCCTTGAGGGTGATTTGTTCCAAACATACATCGACATGAAATATGATTTTATGGCTGAACTTGATAAATTCATGAAAGAAGACAAGCTGGATAAAGAGGAATACAGACAAAAGCTGCCAGAGCTAGAGAGGAAAAGACAACACTCAACTGATAAGAGAATTTGTATTTTCTCAAAAGAAAGTGATGGCACAATCAGTGGTTACTCAATGGCATCAATCAATAACTCAACGCCAGACACACTTTGGCAAGCACTTACAGGAGTAGCCAAGCCATATAGGGGCAAGATGTTGGGGACTAGGCTTAAGATTGAGATGCTCAAATATATTAAAGATAACCATCCAGAGATAAGAAAGATCAGCACAGGCACAAGTTTTGAGAACAAGTGGATGCATGATATCAACGACAGAATTGGTTTTGAAAAAAGGAGTGATGACTATGCCTTCATGTTTGACGTGGATAGTCTTTTAGATAAATTTACCAGACTTGGATATGTGTCATGACGTTCTACGTATTTGAAAGTGACAAATAGAAACCATGAAATGTGGAAATTGGAGCCGAAGAGAGGACTCGAACCTCTGCACAGCAGATAAGGGGTCTGCCGCTCTTCCAGACTGAGCTACTCCGGCTCACGTCAACACCCACAAGGTAACCCGTATTTGTGAACATGTTTAGAAAATAATGAGTAAGCGGAGGTTAAACCATTCAGTATAAAAATTTGACAAAAACATAGGCGAGCACTACAATCCCCGTATGAATTTGTTAAGTAAGCATACAAATGGAAGTTTTTCTTGGGAGATTTATGAGGCTTTCCCAGAAGACGCGACAGATAGTTTGATTAGAAGCTATATAAGTTTACTCAAAGCAACAAACCCCGATGCTTCTAAAAAGTATCAAAACATGGATAAAGCAGACTTTATCAGAAACTTCTGGAATACAAATTGGCAAGAAAAGGGAGCAATATACAGAAGGTTTGTTGCAAAAACGGGTAGTGAAATTCTTGGTTTTGGAAGATTGTCTATCGATTCACTAGTTATAGAAGGGGATGACAAAGATAAAAGACCAATAGGACTCGTTGGTGTCACAGTTTTTCTAGAAAAAAGAAGACAGGGGATAGGGAAGTCAATACTTCTAGAGATTATCAGGATATCAAAAAGCCTTGGAATATCTGCTATTTCTGTTCCTGTAGATAATGAAACAGCTTGTAAAATCTGCAGCAGCTATGGCGGGAAAGTGAGTTCGGTGCTAGTCGAGAGTAGGTTGTACCTGAAAGATTTGGATTCAAAAGCTCTCGCAAAAGAAATCGACAGCATCAAAACCAAACTCCCAGAGATACAGTTTGTATTCACATATGAAATGACAGATGAGCAGTTTGGCGAGTATCTGGACATGATTACGTCATTTTTTGCTGAGCTGTCAAAGCAGAGAGACGACGAACCCTTTGATGAAGATGCTTTTAGGAAAACTGAGATTGAAAATAGGAACAAGGGAGTGGGCGACCCAAAGCTTGTGTTGTTCTCGGTAGAAAAAGTCGGAGGCGCAAGCGGATTCATTTCTGTGGTGCTTGACAAGGACAAGCCAGAAGAGGGCTATATCGAATTCACTGGAGTGAAGAAACAATACAGGGGCAGAGGCATAGGTGCATCTTTAAAACTTCTGATGCACCAATTCATCAAGAATGATCACAAAGAGATAGAGTATCTGCGAACGCTCAATTATGAACACAATGTAGAAATAATGAAAATAAACAGGAAATTTGGATACAAAACACACAGCACAACGACAAAATTCGTGTTTGAGCTCGATTCGCTTGCAAGGAAGCTTCAAGCCCAAAATGGATGACTATAATAAAAACACACAATAAAATGTTTCCTGCCAAAATCCTGATATTGCACGATTGTTGATTATTCGACCGTAATTATCTGTATAAGCTTCTTGTATCAATAAACATTAGTGTTGATCCAACAGTAATATCAATCCTACCGAGTTCGAACAGATTTTTATATATATCACCAATGAGAGATCGAATCCTATCAAATAATTGATAACCTTCAAGTCCTGATATTAGTAATTGATTATCAGAATATGGATCGATATGGCCAATGATATTATTCCTATATTGCAACAAGGAATTGATAAATGTATTTCCTTTAATGAGATTGTTCAGATAATCTTCAAAGTCCATCGCTGCTTGATATATGGCACGAATGTAATCAATGCGTAGATCAGTCCTCGTTTTTATTGGCATCAAATCTGTGAATGAAGATAATCCATTTTTTTTCATGTAACCATTTCTCGTAAACAAGTTTTGTACAAGATTTGTACATTCTGTACATAGGGCGCAATTCAGAAATGTCACGATATCCATGTCATAATTACTATCAAATCTGTAAAAAAATTCGCAAATATAATTTGATTGTTTGACAATAGACGCAATTGTTGATCCACTTCTTCTAAAATCGTTTTGTGATATATCTGTTACCACTTGTTTTCCGGATGGAATTTCCAACCGATCACTAGATATTCTTGGATTATCACTTTCTGCTGCCTGATTGTTAGAAAATATGTTTGTGATATTTGGATCGAGAGAATACGACACTGATGTTTCAATTTGAGAAAACAATGATAATTTTCTTAGATATTTTTTCAAGAGTTTGAGATCATCACAATAATCCTTTATTGATATACTCTTCCATTCATCAAACTGCACCCACATCGAGATGTCATCCTGCCTATGAGCACCTAGCTTATTTCTGAAAACATCCACCCGTTTAATAATCATATCTAGCGCATAATCGTCGATTGTGCTTGAAATTATGTGGTTGTTCTTTTTTAATTTCTGAAGAAACAGCACTAGCGAATGCAGAAACACAATTCCATATTTCAACAACAGTCTTCTTTTGTACACATCTTTCTCAACAGATGCTAATTGATATGAGATATTCATCATCTTCATGGCAAATGCGATTTTGAGTTCTATATCAACGAAAGCCTTACTAACCTTGCCTCCCTTTGGCATAAACCCCTCCTAATCCCAAATGGAGCCGAAGAGGGGATTCGAACCCCTGACCTGTAAATTACGAATTTACTGCTCTACCAGCTGAGCTACTTCGGCAACTCAAATAAAATTCCCCAAACATCGGAATTATAGAAAATTGCCACCGCCGTGTCTACCTAATTTCAATGAAAACCTTGCATGAGTTGATATATGGATTTTTATATTTTTGTTTGAGTCGGTCCTCAAAATGGGTGGAACTAAACCCGCTTTACACCCCTGTGTCTAAGGATGTATCATGAAACGAAAGACGATGTATAGAAATACCAGATGTTTTATTGTGAAGGGGGTTACTTGGAGATGATAGAAGCAAAAAACATTAGCTACAGCTACAAGGGTTCAGCCATTCCGGCTGTTTCGGGTGTGAGTTTTGAGATCAATACCGGTGAGATTTTTGGTTTTCTTGGTCCCTCTGGTGCTGGGAAAACAACAACGGTCAACATTTTGACTCGCCTTATCAGAAACTATGATGGCAGTGCGTTCGTCATGGACAAAAACCTCAAGGATTTTGACTCGGACTACTTCGAGGAGGTTGGTGTCTCGTTCGAGTTGCCAAGCCACTACCTCAAACTCACAGCGCTTGAGAATCTCAACTTCTTTGCGTCGCTCTATGAGAAAAACACGCAAGACCCAATGAGACTGCTTGAGATGGTGGGACTTGAGCGAGACGCAAACAAGAAGGTCAGTGATTTTTCAAAGGGTATGAAGATGAGGCTCAACTTTGTCCGAGCCCTCATCCACGACCCGGCGATTCTCTTCCTCGATGAACCAACAATCGGGCTTGATCCCATCAGCGCAAGGCGCGTCAAAGACATCATCCTGGAGAAGAAGTCCCATGGGAAGACTATCTTTTTGACAACACACAACATGTCCGATGCTGATGAGCTCTGCGATAGGATAGCCCTCCTTTCTGAGGGAAAGGTTAGAGTCGTCGACTCGCCACACTCGCTCAAACTCCAGTATGGAGAAAGAAAAGTTAGAGTAGAGCATTCAAACAGCGAAGATATCAAAACCGATGAATTTCCTCTTGATGGGCTTGGTAACAACGAGAATTTTTTGAGCATTCTCAAAAACTCTCGAATTCGCACAATCCACTCGCTTGAGCCAAACCTGGAGGAGGTTTTCATAAAAGTCACCGGTAGAGGGTTGCTATGAACAGATTTCTCTCGACGCTAAAAAATGATTTCAGACTGCTTTCGCGACACAATCTGGTATCTGCAGCCATTTTCATAACAATCCTCTGGGTAATAATGCTCTATCTGATTGTGCTTTATGAACCTATGACCACCGCATTTATGATTCCACTTCTGCTCTTTGAAGACACAGCGACAATCGGATTCTTTTTCATGGCAGGACTCATCCTCTTTGAAAAAGACCAGGGAGTGCTTCAGGGAATCGCGACCACTCCACAAAAGCCTGCTGAATACATCACATCGAAGGTTCTCTCGCTGTCACTTCTTTCTGTTGTATCGGGCATGATCTATGCCATTGCCGGCGTTGTCATGAACAGAATCTTTCTGCCAAACTCATCTGGCATTCCGCTTTTGTGGGCGTCCCTTGGGTTGCTGATGATCTCGGTTTTCTACTGTTTTATCGGGTATGCGTCAGTCTCAAAGTTCCAGAATGTCAACAAGTACATCTTGGTTGGCTCTTTGTACTTTCTGGTGTTGAACGTGCCGCTGCTTGGTTTCTTTGGGGTTGTAGATGGATGGTGGCTCTACCTTTTCCCAACTCAACCGTATCTGCTTCTTATGATGACAACAAACAGACTGGTTCCGCTTGAGATGTGGCAGTATGTCTACTCGATCTCCTATGGACTGGTCTGCATCATCGTGGCCTGGTACTTTGCCAGGAGAGCATACCGCATGAACATGGGAATGGACAGGTGAGGAAATGAGAAAACTACAAGCTCTTTTGGCGATGGACATAAAAACAATCTGGAGAGAGAATTTCATCGTCATTGGTCTGTGTCTACCCTTCTTGTTTGCCGTTTTGCTTCGATACATTGTCCCATTCATCGAAAGCAGGATTGGTCTGGTGCACGCTCTTTCTGGCTATTATCCAAGCATGATCGGGCTCTTTGTCCTCGTCATGCCACCCTTTATGATTGGCCTTGCCGGGGCTTTCCTCATGCTCGATGACTATGACCAGGGCGCTCTCCGCGCAATCAGTGTGACGCCGGTTTCTGTGCCGTACTACATCACATATAGGCTTGGGCTTCTGGCTGTCCTCGCTTTTTTTGCGACACTCATCTCCATCCCTCTGACCGGACTGATTGAATTCAAAATCTCTATATTGCCCCTTGTTCTGATGACTTCGATGTTCGTGCCGCTACTGGCTCTGTTTATCGCCGATTTTGCCAATAATAAGGTGGAAGGATTTGCGGTGATGAAAGCGTCTGGATTTTTCCTGATGGCGCCCATGGCAGCAAACTTCATCGACAGTGCTTGGAAGTATGCTTTTGGCATCTTCCCGACGTTCTGGTCGACACACGGTTTTGTATTGGCTGTTGACGGTGACCCGCTTGTGTGGGTATACATCATCATAGGATTTGCCGTACAGGGGTTGACCCTGTTGCTGCTTGTCAAGAAGTTCGAGAGGAAGTTCCAGATAGTCTAGATTTCTTGAGTATTTGGTTTTGTTTTTTGCTACTTATTATGCCGGCAAAGGATTAAATTGAGCCTTTGTCGGCTTTTTTGTTTTACTCCTCGGACTTGTCAATTTTTTCTCGGAGCCTTTAAGCTTTCGCTCAAGTTTTTTGATGTCTTCCTCCGGGGGTAACTCTTCGGGATAAATGTCATTGCGAACCATAACATCTCTTACATCTTTGTTGTTTTTGACATGCTCATTTGAGATGCTGCTCTCACCTGATAAATCCCTACTCTTTACGTTGTAATTTGTGAGTTCGGTTGCAAAGTTCTTAGCAGATATTGTAACGGTTGGTAGAAAATCAGCCAGTGCTCTCCCCTTCGGTACAGACAGCTTGTCTTTCATTGTTGATGTGTTTTTTCCACCAAATAACGCAGAGTCCCCCTTGCTTCTAATCCTTGTAAATCCCTTGCTGTCAACCCCTTTTTCAAAAATGATGCCCGATAACTCCTTCTCGGATTTTGTAAGTTTTTCCCTCGCCTCAAACCTCTCCTGGAGCGCAAGCCTTTCCTCGATAAGCTCAAGTTTTCTAGTTTGGATTGCAAAATAGCTCTGGGCAAAGGCAATCTCTTCTTTGCGGGGGTCACCGTTTTGGGCTATGAGGTAGCAGGCATATCGAGTAAGATATATGTCATCTATGGTTCTTTCAGCTCCAGAGCCGATTTCTACCATTTTCCTGACATCAAGAAAATGGTCCTTTGGATCGTTACCTGCGTTATCACATGACAATTGAGCTTTCGAGATTATTTTAGAAAAGTTCTCCCACTTAGAATACCCCAACAATCCCTGCAGTTCTCTTGCATACCAAAATTCAACACCATCCTCCTCATGTCGAAAATCCTCGAATCGCTTGGTGAGTTTTGAAATTATTTGCTTTTCCATAGTCTTCTACCCTCCCAGAATCATAGCAATTGCTTACATAACAATATCTGGATCTGATGAGAAGAGCAAGGAGTTTCTTATACTTGTTAAATGAAAGATTCACATCAACGCAATCTTTGTCACCACTTCCTAAAATGATATCTAAGAAGACCAAACAGAGCGAGTCCATTGCTAATAAAAAAAGTAGATGTAAGTTAACTAGCGTTTTTTTACAAAATCAAACAGATTTGACCTGCTTAGTAATTTGCCTGACAAACATCCTTGATGAACAAACCTGCGCAAAATATAATCAATTCTATGACGAAAGAAGAGGCATTCAGACTCACTGAGTTTGCCGGATGTGCAGGCTGAGAAAGTAAATGGGGGCCGGGAGCTCTCCAGGAACTTTTGTCGAAAATGCCAAAGTTCGAGTCGGACAGACTGTTGACGTCTGGGGTGTCAAAGACTGACGCTGCCGTCTTCCGGGTGAATGGCGATATGCTGGGTGTGTATACGGTTGATGTGTTTGCCCCGATTGTCGATGACCCTGAAGACTTTGGCAGGATAGCCTTTGCCAACTGCGTCTCCGATGTGTGTGCCATGGGAGGTAGACCAGTTATTGCTCTCAATGTCTGCTTATTTCCGCCAAAGGCGCCAGTTGAAAAACTTGCTCTCATCCTAAAGGGAGCCGGCGAGGCAGCGCTTGAGAATGGTGTTGTCGTCGGTGGCGGACACACGACAAAGGTAGACGAGTTGCAATATGGTCTTTTTGTCTACGGTCAAATGAATAGAAATCAACTTAGACTGGCAACAAATGCTAGACCAGGTGACCATATCATCCTCACAAAACCCATCGGCACTGGTATCCTTTTTGCCGCCAAGGACCATGAAGACGTGGGTGACAGCTGGGAAGTGGCTATTGAGTCGATGAAACTAACATCGATTGCAGCATCCGAGATTTTGCACCAGTTCAACTGCGACTGCTGCACCGATGTTACAGGGTTTGGTCTTGTTCCACACCTGCTTGAGGTGCTTGAGGAGTCAAATGTTGCCTGTGAGATTCTCACAAAGAAAATCCCACTCTTCCAGAATGTTGAAGAACTCTCGAAGAAATACATCTGCCCCGTGCTTATGAGTAATATGGAGCTTGCCAAAGAGAAGTTTGACCCAGACAGAACAGAGCCTCATTGGACAAACATATGCTTTGATGCTCAGACATCGGGCGGGTTGCTTGCATTTATAAATGAGAACCAGGTCGAAGAATGCGTCTTGAGGCTCAGAGAAGCTGGATATACAGCATCGGATATTGGGGTTGTGATGGCGGGAGAGCCAAGAGTTACTCTGAAATAAGCTGTTGTTTAAGGATGCTTTACAGTTGATACATGTTTCCTTTTCAAGCCCTGTGTGACTTTTCTTTATCCACTTTCTGTTTAAACTCGAAACCTCTATTTTTCTTTGACAAGATTTATCTCAAGAAAACAAACTTACTGCTTGCTATTTTATTCCTGAGTTTTATAACTCAAGTATTTTCTAGAATTAGTTAGATTGTATGCCAGTAATCCCTCATCCCTGCCCCTCTCTCTTGCAGTAGGGGAGAGGGGAGAAGTGTCACCTGTAGTCTGCTGAGTTATTCCTTGTTTATCCTTCTTTTCCTCATTTGGAAAACCATCTCTTTGAATCCACCTACCTTCTTGCAAGATTTGATGCCTCTAATCCCCTCTCCTCCCCTGGAGGAGAGGGTTAGGGTGAGGAGGCTTTATCACTAACCTATTGAGGATATATCTAATTCTCTTTGTTTGTCTCAATCATAATTTGCACAATAGACAATTTTCCTTTTTTTAAAGAAACCATTATTCTAGCTAGTTTTGCTATATAATATTAATCCGCATCAATACACTTTCTAATTGAATCTCAACATCAAAAATCACAACATCAGTTTTCTAAAGACAATTATCATGAATGTTTATTGCTCATCATTCTCGTGATAGTTTTGTTTGGGGCTAGGAATAAAATTATTGAGTGCTATTACAATAAATTTCTTACAATCTATTTAGAACTACTTCACTGCCTGAAAAAACCAAACATAGTACGTGATTCTCTTCGTCCAGACAAAGAAACCCAGTTTCTCAAATTCTCTTTTCAGGGTATCGATATAGTGAAAGAACTCGTCTTTAATCTCCTTGGTAAGTTCCGTATTCCCTTGTTTTTCCAGGTCGTCGATGCATTCATTTTTCTTTGATTCAGACTCAAACATCACGTCAACGAGCATCACAGCCCCGTGATCATCAATTGATTTTGCGAGGTTTCCAACCATTTCGGGAACGTCTTCATAATTAACGTGGTGAACAACATAAGTCGACACGACCACGTCAAATTCTGACCAAAAACTCTTTAGATTAGGGAGTTTGGCGTTGTGAACCTTCATTTTTGGAAACTTGGTTTTGAAAACCCTTCTCATCTCCTTCGAAGGCTCAATTGGGGTGTAGTCGATTCTATCGTCTGGCAGGAGCTTCTGTGCCAGGTTGCCCGTTCCTGCACCAACGTCTAGCACCCTTACGGGCTTGTTGTTGTGATCTGCTGATTCTTTTATTTTATCAGACACTAATTGCAGTGCTTTATCATACTTTGCGTGCAACCAGTCAGATTGTCTGACATCGGTGTCATATGTGTTTGCCCAGTTGTCAAATACCTGGGTATCCTTGTCCATAACTAAAATATACAAAAAATAACGATACTTGGCAAACTTCTATTGAAATTCGCTTAATTCTGGATTTTCATAAACGAGTACCCCAGTTCTGATGTGCAGCCAAAGCGTAACATCCATTCTTCCTGTTAATGATGACCTTACAAGTTTTAAGTATTCTGGATCACTTGTATATTCCCAATCTGAGAAGTACTCATATACGTTAACCTTTGCCTGATATATAGGCTCATCAATCTCTGGTAGAAGCAGCATTAAATCCTGGCTGTCTCGGCTTGAGCCACCTGTTGGCAGCACAACCATCCCAAATCTTGTTGGCACAAACTCAGCATTTCTACTGATTTTTTCGATGTTGTAGGTGTAAGGCTCCCACACATCGAACCTTGAGTCGTACACTCTTATCTTGTCATCATGACGTATAAAGAGGAGGTCTTCGAACTCGCATATGACCGGCATGCTTGTGCTTTTATGAACCCAGTGTATTTCCATGTTTTCAAGATCAACACCAGCACACGATAATCCAGCGTGCACAAACATGTATGATGTACCAAACAATTCTACATCTTGTACACTACCAATATCCGGACTCGTGTACACTATTCTGTCAGTCTTGAGCTCTTTAACTATGCAACCCTGTCGTGTTTCATTCGAAAATACTACAAATTCGGAATTGATGTCATATACCCTTAAAAATAATGTGCCATTTTTGTTTGGAAGAGTTATCGCATACTCCTCTACTTCTTTCGACATCGTATCGATGATGACAACATCCATCTCACACATTTTTTGTGATGGTAACTGATCGCATTTGCGACGTGATAGGATTACTTTTTGGTTGTGAAAGGAGAATTGGTTATTTATTGGGAAATTATCATCATATGAACTTGAGTAGACTTCAGAGGCTGTATAGATGTTTAATAAATGAATGTACGAACCTGTTTCACTCGTGGTTACAATTAGGGATGAATCTCCATTTGAAAAATGCATATAAACATTTCCGTAAAATGAAAGCAATACTTTCCCATCAATAGGATTCACGCACGTTAGGACATACTCATTTTCATCATATACCCAGATGTGACGTTTTGACTCGTTGTAATAGTGTGGGCTATAAATCTTGGTTGCGCCTGGGATATCTCTTTCCCAGACTGTATCTCCCTCATCCAGTCTTTTTAATCTTAAGAAATCGCCCTCTTGAGTATATTCGATGAGAATCAACTCATCATCAAATGGGACGATAAATTCGTTGTTTGTTGTATGAAATGTCGCAACCAAGTCGTCTCTGTCGTATATCTTTGTGATGGTTTTATCCATATCCTCATTGTATGTGCTGTCCATGATAAATTTTCCCTGGACAAAGGGTGTGATGTGGTAGGTTGAGTTCGGTTCGTGCTCAATCACATTTGTGAGTCTCCCAGTTTTGATGTCCCTGACACAAGTCATTTTTCGGAACCAGGAACGTTCGATGTAGAATCCACCAGCTTTTGAAATCCCCTTTATTTGAAATGATTGGTGAAATGTGTCATTCATTTCGTATCCCCAATCATTGTAGTTTGACGCAAAATTACTTGATGGGTTCAAACTCAAAATAATCACAACTGCAGAAACAAGGACGACCAATCTTCTCATTCTTCTCCCTCACCTTCTTCACAAACTGCAAAACACGCACAATCGAATTACAGAACATTTGACGGATACGTTTAAAAAAGCGTCACACAAACAATTCCAGGTGACGCTTTTGAAGCATGAATTCGATTCGTGGATATGATTACAGAGTTGTTCTTATTGATTCAATCTCCTTGTCTATGGTATATCTTATCATACCAAGGTTTGCCTGCTTGCTCGCAATCATGCAAAGAAGCAGTCGCTGATTGATGGATTGGATTACGGCCTTTCCATTCTTGAATTCAAGAATCTCCTGGTCAAGACCACCAAGTGCCGCAGTCTCACCTAAAACCTCTGCTGAACCAAGACCAGAAGATGCGATTGCCGCGATGGAGGTCAGGTCAACACTCAACGAACCTACGGAGTCGAGAATCAAACCATCCTTGGAGACGACAAACACTCCTTGAACACCTTCAACATCCGCTAGCTTTGACAGTATTTGTTCGATTGCCATTTGTCACCTCTCTTTAAACCTTTGCCAAAAGTATCTCTGATGCTCTGTCGCCAATGGGCTCTATCTTCTCGACTGTGGTTTTCTGCCCCAGATTCTTCTCGAGCACGGTCATGGCAAGGTTTGCAAAGGGGCAGGCAAACGGTGATATTCCCTTTTCGCGAAGTGCTACAGTTGCTTCCCAGAATGAGCAATTACCAACCAAAATCTTGTAGTGATCGCCCGTATCCTCAATTGATATGTCATCACACATTCCCAATTCAAGCGTTGCTTTTTTTACCTCATCTGACAGCGTCTGTGGATCTTTCCCTTCGAATTTGACACCAAGAGCCTCAAATTCCTCAACGACATAAGGTCCTGCAATTCTCATTACAGCATCGGCCCCACCACCAAACAGCTTGCGAATCGAAGCACTGATACCGTAGATAAGAGAGTTTACAGCTTTCTTATCAATCCTATCGACCATTCACTCCTCCTTTGCTAGCCACGTTTTGTGTGTTTGTCACGATGAATCCCTTCTTAAGTTTCTCCTCTGGCTGGATGACAGCAGCGAGCGGAGCATCTGACCAAATCAGATAGTTCTCGTTTATGAGATATTTGATGAAACTAACAACCCCTGCAATGTCACCGAGGAAGTGTTCCAATAGCTCAGTCAAGGCGATTCCACCATCAATCTTTTTTATAACTTTTCGTTGAATGCCGGTTATTGATTTGAAACCTGGTTTCATGGCGAGAAAATTACCATATTCCTGTCTTATGTGTGTAATTTCATCGATCACGAGGAAGCCAATCATTAAGAGGTCCTTCTGGTTGCAGGTTATATTTGTTAACTCATCGGAAACATCTTCAACATTGAATGAGAAGGTTTCAAAATTGGTGTAGATAGCAGCGATCAAGGCGTTGTCACCAAGAATTTTATCCATTTTGGCATACACAACATCACCATTCTTGATGAGTATCAAAACTGAGGTTGAGTTTTTGAAAAGCTTAAGCCTTCCGGACATGGATGAACACTGTAGCGTGTCGAGTATCGACTCTAGACCTATCTCTGAAAGTTTGCCTGCTAGATACGACATGTTCTGATTGTATCAGAGAATATGAGTCGTGTGTGTAATTTCAATTTTTTTTATTTTAAGGAAAGATTAAAAATAATCTTTTTTATGTAATATTTGGCTTTCAAACTGTTTTGTGTATGTGACATTACGACTGTTTATAATGCCGTGAAAACTGGAAAATCGGTAATAACAGTAATATCTACCGTTTACACCATGGTTAAACGATTTTCCATAGTTGAAATTAAATGGCAAAAAACCCAATGCGTATGGTTATGTTTGATTATCGAATAATATTATCAAAATATGCAGTCCGAAATTAATACCCATTGTTGTGATAAAAAAAATCAAGACATTCCGTAAAGGTGTTATTATAATGGGTAGTTGGATGAATGCATTGATACGAGTTCAGAACACAATTGACTTCATTGAGGAAAACCTGGCAAAGACTGCCTCAATCGATGGGGTTGTTGCGAAGTCGGGTTACTCAACTCCTCATTTCTACAGATTGTTTTGGAATTTGACGGGCAGAACACTCAAGCAATATATCAGACTGAGGAGGCTCTCGCAGGCATTTGAGAAGATTGCAATAGAGGGCAGGTGTGATCTGATTGACATCGCTTTTGACTGTGGTTTCTCCTCACAAGAGGCTTTCACCAGAGCTTTCAAAAGGGAGTTTGGATTCACTCCTGGGTTTGTAAGAAAAAAGAAGATAACAATAACACCCTTTGAAAAGTTAAACCTTGTTGAGCTCTACAAACAATATGATTTTGATACATCAGGGAGCTTTTTGTCAAAGTCAGTTGTTTCCCTGGAGAATGGTTTGGTCTTCTATAGTGTTGCAAATGACAGACCCAGCGCGATAAGTTCAATAATAAGCAGTATCATCACCACAAATGAATCCACACCATCAAGTATTTATGCGCAGAGGGTAGGACGAAGTGGGTCTTATGAGGCGTTTGCATATACAAATCAAACTGACAACTTACCTGCGAGGATGTTTTATGGTGGGTTATACCTGAGCATTAAACAAGATGGAACCAATCTGGATGAGCCAACTTTGATAAATCAGCTTTCGGACTGGTTTAAAAGCAGCAAGATGGAGGTGAGAAACTCAAAGATTCTCACTGAGACCGATCCAAGAACAAGGAAAATCCAATACCATCTTGTGCCAATAAGAAACACAACGAGGAGGTTTATAATGACAAAACCAGAGGAATTCGCAGATGTTTACGAGATTGAGCTTCCACCATTCAGGGTGGCAAGCTACAGAGCAACTAGCTCTACCCCAGAGGATGATGCTTTCAGGGTACTATTTGCCTGGGCAAAGAAGAAGGGGCTCATCGAGAAGTCTGAGACCCGCATCTTCGGGTTCAACAACCCAAACCCGACCGAAGGGAATCCCGTCTATGGATATGAATTCTGGGTGATGGTTGATGACGATGTCGTGGGTGACGATGTCATACAAATCAAGGAATTTGAGGGTGGACTCTATGGCGCTGTTGATATCGTCTTTAAAAACATGGGTGCAAACTGGGGAAAGCTCATCAAGTGGCGTAAGTTCATGGGTTATGAGTATGGTCGTCACCAATGGCTCGAAGAGGCAAAGAGTTTCAGAGATCCACCAGAGGATTTTGGTGAAACAAAGATGACACTCTATACCCCAATCAAAAAGTGATGCCCCGCTTCCGTTGACTTGTTTCCGAACTACAATGAAAAGGTCGACAAAAAAATAGAGGTGAATTGTCTATGAAGAGTATACCAGTGATGATAACAATGGCGATAATAGCGGCTGTTGCGATATTTGTAATACTGCTTTTCCTTTTGAAGTTCATGTGGGGTTGGATTGTGCCAGACCTGTTCCCAGGCGCAGTCTCCCAAGGACTCGTGGCAGCAGAAATCTCCTGGATGACAGCATTCAAGGTCGCGCTCTTTGGAGGAATTTTTGGCGGACTCCTTCGAGGGTCGAATGTCAACGTCAAGAATAGGGATTAATGATTTAGCAACAAACCTCGATTTTCTAATTGAATATGGCTGTCCATCCATTGCCTTCAGAACCCGACTTGAGATTCTGAAGGAGGATGGGGATTCTGAGGTCTTGAGGGGACTCTACGAAGAAATCAAGGCTGACCCAGGCGTGCTGCACGTTCTTGGCTTGCAAAGGGAGGATGGCTGGATTGGCACGAGGTTTCACACAGCAGAGTCTCATGACCAGTTCACAGGAACCGAGATTTCGACAAGGTATTTGTTTGAGAAGGGGTTCAAGCCAGACGATGCCGCAATGACAGAAGTTCGCAAAGCATTATATAGGGTGTTTTCTGATGATTCATCAAGGAACAACACTGACAATACTCCGGCATCCTTTACTCATTATGACGAGACTTCTGGCAACTATGGTGGGTTCCGGACAATACTTGCATCGCTGCTGGTGAGGTTTTTGGATGAAGATAATGAGTATGTAAAGACTGAAACGGAATCAGCCCTGCTTGCATTCCGTCAAGTTCTCAAATATTCAAAACTCTCTGATATCGCCTATCCGCTCAAGGGGAAGCTATATTTTCATGAAGACCTTGCGTGGCCCTGCATCTATCATCTCAGGCTTCTCGCGCACTCAAAGGGGTGGAGAACTAGAGAGAATCTTGCAATGATTGCAGTGTCGTTGAACAAACTCTCAGAGATATTACCTCTGGCAAATCAGATATATATCAGAAAGAACAAGAAGATATACGCTCCGGCACAGGCGTTTGTGTCGGATTTTATGCCGGATATTGACAAACCCCTGGAGAACATGGACTTTTTCTGGTTTGACAGGATGGAGTTGTATGCAAGGCTTGGTGTGGTTAGGGGTGTGCCAGTGCTATCAAACCAGCTAGATAAAATGAAATCTACGCTTAGAAAATCGGGTGGTATCTTCAAACCAGACAGGGTCAGTTCAAACTTCAAGGCGTGGAATGCTTATCATGGACTCATGTTAGAACCGAGTCACAAGAGAAAGGAATCCAGGTGGGCTGATTCCACTTTCAGGTGTGCTCTGATTGAGCATTATTCAAATAAAACTCTCGGTGAATAAGTGCTGAGCAAGTCTTTGCCGCAATCATAAATCCGGAGAATGGCAGTTAGACTTTCTCACCTCTGCTTTATGTGCTGGATTCATAGGCCGGAGGTTGCCATCACACATAAAGAAAATTCTGGGTAGGCCATAATCGAAAGTAAATAAATCGAAGTGGAGATTGTGTATGAGCGAAATCCCTTACCAAGAGTCTCCTCACCCCAACCCTCTCCTCTAAAGAGGAGAGGGAGGAAGTTTGGTGATAACAACCCCTCCACAGAGAGAGTTGAGATAGTTCTTCTCCTATTTGAGAATTGATATTAGTACTACTGATACCCCTCTCCCTTGTGAAGGGAGAGGGGTGGGGGTGAGGGATGACTAAATGAATCGTTAAGCGTATGAGTTGAGCGTGATCTGAATAGGAGAAGGGAATCCTGGGCACGGTGAATAAAGGGCAATTAAATTGCGGGCATACGAAATTAGTAGGTGGACATGTTGAAAACAACATAATCAGGAGTGGGTGCTTGAAGTATTTACAGACGCGCAAATCAAAAGCCAGTGAAGACCATAATCTTTCAGATTTGTCACTCACAAAAAAGTATGGCGGTAGGACGAAGATTTCTACAAATCCCACCGCCACAAAAGGTGTGCACAAAATATAGAAAAATTAGGGTAGATTACTTTTTTGAAAGTTTTACTGCTGTGCCATAAGCCATTATCTCAGCAGCGCCTTGCATTATCTCGGACGTTGAGATTCTCATGCAAACAACACCGTCAGCCCCAAGCATTTTAGCATCCTCGACCATTCTTTCGATGGCAAGGTCTCTTGCCTTATCAAGCATGTCTCTGTATGAATCGATTTCGCCACCGACAAGGTTCTTGAGTCCTGCAACGAAATCATGACCGAATCCCCTTGTTCTGACGGTGTTGCCCGTGACGATTCCGAGAGTCTCGGTCACGTCGTAATCGGCGAAGTTATCCTGAGTGGTTATTTTATAATCCATCGTCATCTCCTTTCCTGTTTCACAAACTTTGACACAAATCTGATTCTAATGTTTGATTAATGAAAAAACTCATAATTGGTACTGTAATGTCCAAAACAAAATGACTAAAATAACTCGTCGAGTCACCAGAGTTTGGCTTGACATGAAAAGCTTCAGACCAAGGAGAGAAACTTGACCATCGAGATAAAGGAAGTTGAGACAAAGAAGGAACTCAAACGATTCATTCATTTGCCATTTGAGATTCACAAGGGGCATGACAACTGGTATTCACCCCTCCTTCGGGATGAGTGGGCTTTTTTTGATGAAAAGAGAAATGAGAAATTCAAGTCGAACAAGACTGTCCAGTTGCTGGCGCTTGCTGGCAAAAAACCTGTCGGCAGAATAATGGGAATCATCCCAGAAGCTCTCAACAAACAAAATGGCACAAAAACCGCGAGATTTGGTTTCCTGGAGTGCCATGATGATGTCGATGTCGCAAGAGCTCTCACCGAGTATGTCAAGATTTGGGCAGAAAAAGAAGGGATGGACAAACTCGTTGGCCCAATGGGTTTTACTGACCAGGACCCTGAAGGGTATATCATCGATGGGTTTGAACATAAACCAACCATCGCGACAAACATAAACCTCCCCTTTATCCCAAAACTGCTTGAGAATCTTGGGTTTGATAAAGAGGTCGACTATAAGGTGTTGCAGGTGCCCATCACAGACAAGAATCCACCACTTTACGACAAGCTCAGAGACAGAATCCTAGATCGGGGTTCGTTCAAACTGGTTGAGTTTGGGAAACGCTCTCAACTCAAGCCGTATGTTCTCCCGATTCTAAGGCTTATGAATAGAACGTTTATTGACCTGTATGGTTTCACCGTATATCCAGATGAGGAGCTCAACAAGCTCGCATACCAATATATCCCTCTATTGAATCCTGAGTTTGTGAAGGTGGTTGAGGTGGCTGACAAAGTGATAGGATTCATAGTTGCTATGCCCAACATCGACGATGGTTTGAGAAAAGCAAAAGGTAGGTTATTCCCCGGCGCAATCCACATTCTTGCCGACATGAAGCGCTCAACACAACTTGATCTTCTACTTGGCGCGATAGATGAGGAGTATCGTGGAAAAGGTGCCGACATCCTCATGGGTGCTGCGATGTTCAAGTCAGCAAGAAAACATGGATTCAAGGTGTTTGATACCCACCTTGAGCTTGAGTCAAATACGAAAATCCACAAAGAGATGGAATACGCTGGCGGCAAGATCGTAAAAAGATACAGAATCTATAAAACCTCAATATAACCAAAAGTGACACTTTCATTGTCTTATGAGGAGAGTGTCCCCTGGTATAATGAGCACAAATGAAGAACATCTCGGAATTGCCAGAGGCGTTTGAGTCATCGCTTAACCGCAACGGGTTTGTTCCAGCCAAGTTTAATGGATGGTGGCCCGTCTGGTCTCGCAACGGAAACAAGGAAGGCGCGCTGCTCATCAAGGGTGGGAGCCTCGTCATTGCGTTCCCCCCAAAATCTGTGCATGTCAGGGAGATATCTGAGATGACTTGTTGTATTTGGGATGAGTTCGTGGATGATATCGATCTTATGCTCTACTTTGGTGAAAAAGAGCCAATCGAGTTGCAGGCACCAAACGAGACGCTGGACTTTGTGAAGCAGATCGATAAGCCTGTGTATCGGCTCTCTGAGGTCACAGCCCACTCGATATTTCAGAAATCCCCAAGACTGACCTATGATGGAACCCACAAAACGCAGACAGTCAGAGCATCGGGCAATCTGATTACACTACCTGATGGACTCGAATTTAGGTCAGTGGACTATCTTGGTAACAGACGATGGCTTTTTATCAAATACACAGAGATAAAGGATGTTCGTTTCACACAAAATAGAGCGACTACTCTAGGTATGGTGACACTTGCCAAGGTCACAGCAAACAGAATCCTCAAGCCTCGCATCACAATCAACCTGTTCGAGCTGAGGGGCGGGTTCTACGGAGTGAGATTCTACGGCACACAAGCGCTCTATGAGTGGCCAGAGATAGTCGAGAATGCAAAAGCATTCTATCAAGAGAATATTCTAGACAGTATGGCGGATAAGGCCCTTCCCGCTTAGGCAATAACCCTCAATAAGAAGGTCGCACCGACAATCACAAGAAATGACAGGAACAGGACACATACTGAGATTATCATACCAACTTTCCAATTAATGCCTTTTTGCTTCCGCCTGTTTGTTTCGAATGCGAGAAACACGCCGACAAGAGAAACCGCAAACGAAGCGATGACAAGATAGTAAACACCAACCGGCAATGTGCCCCACACGATGTGAGATGACGCGACGCCTGCAATGAAGATGACCACAGCGCAAAATAATATCGCCAGCGAAATGAGACCAGACACCAAGGTTGCAATAGCCATAGAACCCCTCATCCTCCATGTTTCATGTTTGGTCTATATTATATGTCAGGATAAAAGCTTATTACAACACTGGTGGGGAATGGAAAACGAGCAACTATTTAACCCCACGTGGTAGAGGCTGTATTAGTGGTTTGGATCCCCAGACTCTTTGTGTCCCGATGTGCTCCCAGCCAGAAATATGTAAGGAGGCTCAAACAATTACGATATCAGTAGTAGAATGTGCATCCATTGCACACAGGGCATGGAGACACCTTCTCTCCTGCCTTTGTGCCCTTTGGCGAGTTGCAGTTTATGCATTTGATAACTGTGGTCTTCTCTATTGTCTCCCCACACTTAATTGTTTGCACACAATCCTCCTTTGGCATTAAACCAACCCAAACACCAGGTAGTGTAACACGAAAAATTATCATTTTTCGGTTTTCATACGATGTAAAATGTCGTTTTTAATATCTGAGCTCCTCTGTTTTAAATCCAAGATTTAGTCGAGTTATTTCTAAAATGCCGGTTTGAACTGGCAGTGTTTTAAAATCTGCGAGGAAAACAATAATCCCCGTACGGGTGACTGGTACCGAATTTTTGAAAAGAGACGAGAAAAGTGAATACAAATATCTTATCCAAGTCATTGAAATTGTAACTGGGTACCAATAGCATTTGTTGTTTCATTTTTTCAACAATCCAAAGTACGGTATCAGGTTCTCAGCAACTACAGCGGTTTGAAGACGTGCACACGAGAATAATCTAGAACAAATCATGTAAAATTCTCGTTGGCACCATGAAAAGCTACAACCCCACCATTCCCTCTGATAGACGTATTGTCAACCAGAGGGAATGGTGGGAGCTGCATAACACTCCTACGAATAGAGAACGTGAAACACAAACCCAGTGGGGGACTGAGTCTATGTCATGGATATGGTATTGCCTTGAGTCCCAACAATCATTTTCATTGTATAAACCTATTCTTTGATAATCCTTACCGTTCCCGCTGACCCATCCACCTCAACCGTCTGTCCATCCTGAAGTATGATTGTAGCGTCCATAACACCTGCCACACACGGCTTTCCATATTCTCTGGCGACACAGGCGCCGTGTTGGAGCATCCCACCGACTTCGAGCACAATGCCTGAGGCGTTCACAAAAAGAGGAGTCCAGCCCGGGTCTGTGGCTCTTGCGACCAAAATCTCGCCCGGCAAAACGGGCTTCTCGTTTGGAGAACTCAGCACCTTCACAGCTCCAACAACTCTACCGGGAGAAATCTGTTCTCCAACGAGTGTGTTCTCATCCGTTGTTTTTGGTTTCGGTTGTAGTATTTTCCCTCTTGAGTCAATCATCCTTGGGAAGCGTTTCACATGGGCCGTTCTTCTCATGTATTCGGAGTTTTCCCAAGCCAATTTTCGAAGGTCTATTTTCTCCCCTGAAAGGGCTGCATCAATCTGTGGTATTGTAAGATTGAAAATCGAGTATGTATCGTCAAGTAGTCCCTGCTCGACAAATCGCTTGGCTACATCTAGCGCTTTTCTTCTAAATGTGTCAATAATCTTCACGATGTAGTACTTGTGCGTTTCGCGATAGCCCCCGATTTTCATTTGAATATCGTAGTTTTTTCTGAAGGTTTTTATCCTGTGTTTTCGCTTTGCAACATCAAGGAGTCTTCGATAAGCCTCTTCCCTCGCTTCAATCGATCTTTTCTGTATCTCAACAGGACTCTGTTCCGCAGGCACTTTTGACATCGTCACAAGCTTATCATAAAGCTCATCAAGCCTCTCGTATGTCCTGAGGGCTCCAGCGTCAATCTCACTCGATGCTCGAAAGCCAAATTTTTCCAGGAAGTCATCCCAGGCTTCTCTGAACTCGTTTGAAATGTTGCCGCTGCCAAGTCTTTTTGAAAAGTCTTCGAAGCTGTTTGAATTCTTTATCTCATCAAACTGAGATAGGCTGTGCATAGAGAGACCCATCTCAACTGTGATGTTCCCAGGAAGCGACCTTCCCAGCGAGTTAACAACCTCATCCAAACCATCACCCTTGAAGATTTCATCGAGCTTGAATCTTGCTCTCTCGGCTGCATAGGTAAGCCAGACAGAGTCTGCAAGGTAGCGCATTGCAATGTCGGCAAGTTTGTTGGAGTAGTCATTCAAGGAGGTTATCTCATCGGGTAGATTTTCAATACTCTCAGTCAGCTTGTCCTCAAGAACCCTGACTCTTTCGAGATACTTGTCTGGTTTGTTGTAAGCGCTGAAATACTTACTCATGAGCCTTACCATGTTGAGTTTGTATCTGAGCAGCTTTCTCCTGAGTTTTTTGAGAACATGCGCCTCAGGAATGTACTCCCCGGAGTCGAGAATCTGTTTCATGATGTCGCCTGTTATAGAATCTGCCACCCGACCCCAGCTTTTTAATATCGCTCTGCCATAAAGGGCAATCATCGAACCAAAATTGATATAACCCCGTCCATCGGCAAGGAGTGTGTATTTTGTCTCCGGATCATCCTCGACAAAACCCATGATTTCCTTCAGGTACGGTCTTTGAAACTTGTCCCAGAACTCAAGCCCAAGAACAGTGAAGTTCTTCTCAACTCCCTGTCGAGTAAGCATGAAATCGAGGTACACCCTTCGAGGTCGTCCCGGTTTTGTCTGTAGGGACTCTGGCACAGGGACATATGTGGTGACTGGTCTTGCCTGGAGGATATAGGTCTTGTTTTCTGCAATCGCCCATTCGACATCAACAGGCACTCCAAAATGTTTTTCAATCTCAACCGTTGTTCTGGCGATGTCAACAACCTGCGCATCGGACAGGCTTGATTTGCTGGAATCCTCAAGCTGAATTTCCTCCACCCCACCGCCAGCTTTTGGTCTTATCTCAAAGTCTTTTTTCGAGATTTTTCTCTCTGTTATTTTATAGTCGATTTTGGAAACAGTGAAGCTGTCGGGTGTGATCCTGCCAGAGACGACACTTTCCCCAAGCCCAAAATTTGAGTTGATGACCACATCATCAAAGTCGTTGTTGACCGGATTAATTGAGAACGACACTCCGGATGCTTGTGGGGCTACCATTTGTTGAATCACAACCGAAATCAAAACATCGCTGTGACCAAGATTATTCTTGTGTCGGTATGAGATTGCCCTTGTGTTCCAGAGGCTTGCCCAGCAGGCTTTAACAGCCGCGATAATGTTGTCTGTTCCAACAACATTGAGATAGGTGTCTTGGAGCCCAGCAAAACTCATGTCTGGCAAGTCCTCGGCAGTCGCTGAAGACCTAACTGCAAACGCCCCATCGAACCCCCTCAACTCTTTTTCAATCTCAGATATGAGTTCATCTGACGCATTTGCTGTTGTTATTGCCTGTTTGATTTTGTTCGATGTTTCGTCCAATGAACTCTTACTGGAGAAATCAACTGATTTGAGAATGTTTGTAATCTCCCCGCCGAGATTGTTGGTTTTGAGGTGTTCCTTGTATGCCACGGTTGAGACCGCGATGCCGCCTGGAACATTCATGTCATAACCAATTAGTTTGGCGAGGTTTGCCCCTTTCCCGCCAAACTGGGAAAGTTCGGTTGCATCGGCAAGACTTACAACGAGTTTCATATTTCCTCCATATTTTCTAGCGTATCAGACACCCCGCCAGTTGTCACTTCTTGCGTAATCACTGTGAATTCTTCTGTTGCTTACATAGACACAGTAAAGATGAATTAGTTTTTGAACATAACTAATTCATATATTACATATTATACAGTCATTTGACTGTGTCAATACATTTTGTATAATATGGATTGAAATACTTCAAGAGGGTCAAATGGACGGATACAAAAGAAGAAAAGAACAGAAAAAAGATGCGATAAGACGCGCTGCTGAGAAGCTTTTTGCAAAACATGGCACCGATAAAGTGAGTGTTGCTGAAATCGCGTCTGCTGCGGGAGTTTCGCCCGTCACTATCTATAATCACTATGAGAGCAAAGAGGGCTTGATTGTATCGATTGCCAAGCAGTCGGTGTATGAAATCCTCGCTTATTACCAGAAACTCAACGAGGAAAAACTCGCATTCCCACAAAAGATAGACAAGATATTTGAGCTTAAGAAAAATGCCGTGGCATCAGATGGAATCACATGGATTCTTGCATCTTCGGCAACTGTGCCAGAGGTTCGACAGGTTCTAAATGACTATTTTGAAAAAGACCTGAAGGATGAGATGATAAAGCTCGTTGCAGACGGCAAGAGTCAGGGGTTTATCAACCCACAACTCTCCGATGCAGCTGTTTTGATATATATTGAGATATTCACTAGCTATTACCTCAACAATATCAAAGCGACAGAATCAATTATCGCAAACGATTCTCTCATGAGTGAGATGTATTCGATGTTCTGGTGGGGGCTTGATGGTAAGAAGTGGGAGAGTGAAGATAAATAAGAGGATTCTGTAATACGAATTCTTAAATATGTGGTGGTGAAACATTTTCTATTGGCGTAATTTTCGAATGGTCTATGTTGCGTCGACACTGGGACTCATGATTCGGGATATATGAACAGCCTTTACAACTGAATCCTTGAAAGTTATTGATTTTTATAGGGGTGAAAATTTTTGAAAAGATGTATTATGATGACTCTTACCAAGCTTTAGGCCTCTACCGACTTTTATCTTCTTTGAAACCCAACATTCTATATTCTTTGACTTCTGTCAGTGATTCTTCCCGATTTGCCAGCCTCCTTACTTGCTTTTCTATTTTAGATTCGCAGTTTAGTATGTTGCATTTTCTTGTTGAATTGACTTTTGTGTTGGTGCGTTTTTCAGCTTTCAACCCTCACCCCTACCCCTCTCCCTTTTGAAGGGAGAGGGGATATATGCACATTTTGACAAAGAGAAACAGAGAGCACTTTATAACCCTTGCATTAAGTCTTGTCCATACTCCCTATAGTAGAAATCGAGAATGAAAAATTCAGTAATTCCTCACCCCCCCTCCGGCACCGGCGGCACTATCATTTTTTAGTAACACATTTCCTTTTTTTGGGGTAGGAATAAGCTCTTATCTTACTCCCTCTCCTCCTTTGAGGAGGAGAGGGTCGGGGTGAGGAGGGATTTCATATCATCTGAAACTTTTTGGAAATCGCATATTCATTCGTTCAGTACTGATATACGGCACTTTGAGACTCTTTGTATGTGGGAACTTATCTAGATCCTTACTAAAAAAGCCTGCAAACTTCTAGTTTGCAGGCTAGTGAAACCACTTCACAAATTCAAATAAAATACTAATCTTTAGATTACTTGTTATTATTCACATGCACATCCAACTGCGGGAACGGGATTGAGATGCCCTCTTTGTCAAAGGCTTCCTTCACTTTTTTGACAATGTCAAGTTGGGTGTCCCACCAATCGCTGTTTTTTGTCCAGGCGTAGGCGATCATATTTACTGAGCTGTCAGCAAGTTCTGTCACCGCAACCGTTGGTGCCGGCTCTTTCAAGATTCTTGAGTCATCGCCATACACCCTCTTTATTATCTCATAGGCTTTGTCGATATTGTCGTTGTAGCCGATTCCAAACTTCAGATTCATGCGTCTCTTGTCGTTTCGGGAATAGTTTTTTATCTCAGAACCCCAAATCTGGGAGTTTGGCATAACAACATGCACACCATCGAGTGTATTGAGTTTTGTGTAGAACAGCCCCACAACCTCAACAGTTCCCATCTGCCCTGCCACCTCGACAGTGTCTCCAACATTGAAGGGTCTAAGTGTGACAAGCATTATGCCAGATGCAACGTTTGTCAGAGCGCCTTGCATCGCCAGACCAACAGCCAAACCAAGAGAACCAAGAACAGCGATTATGCTTGTGGTGTCGATTCCAAATAAACCAAACACGGTCAAAAACGCTGTGAAAATGATTGCATATCGGACTATCTGAACAATCAAAGGTGTGACCGTGTCGTCTATTCTGTCGGTTTTGTCACAGAGATGTTTGATTTTTCTGCCGACAAATCCGGCTACCCAGAAACCGATGATGAGAACACCGACAGCGCCCAGAATCTTGAGAGCAGGCACAAGGAAAGCCACAAGCCACTCTGGCAGTCCAATGTTCAGCAGATAATCGCCAAATTCATTTACGAATGCATCCATGTAAAACAACTCCTTCCAAACTCCAAACCTTTTTGCAATCCACGAAAAGGTCGTTTTCTGCCGTTGAGTTTAGCACAAAGTTCTTGTGATATAAAACACACTTACTTCACAGGATATAGATAAATATAGGATTGAATCTTATTTAACCAATTCTTGGGAACAAAATACGACGTCTTGTAGTAGTATATTTTGTAAATAAAGAACTACAGGAGGTAGTAAATGAACAAGAAGACGCTAATGATAGCAGCGCTGGTTGGAATCCTTGTCGGCTCAGGTGTCGCTCTCGCAGCAACTGAAGCAGTTGATATCTGGGGAAGAGTCGACTCAATCGACACATCCGCAAACACCATCTCGGTGACTAATAACAGAACTGGTGACTATACCCTTCACATCACAGACTCGACCAAACTCACGGTAAACGGTGAGACTGCAACAATTTCTGATATAACAGTCCCAGCAAACGTTAGAGGAACTGCCGAGAAGGTTGACGACACGAACTACAATGGTGTTGAGCTCTCATTCACTTCATGCCCAGGCACAGGTGGCGGAGCAGGCGGTGGAGTAGGTGGTGGCCCTGGTGATGGTTCATGCCCACTCGGATACATCGGTGGATTTATTACAGAAGTCAACACTTCAGACAGATCCTTCGAGGTCAACTGCAGAAAACTGGGTGTTGTAACCGTTGTTCTCGCTGATGGCGCGACAATCACAAAAGACGGCGCAGAAATTGGCATCTCGGACGTAAAAGTTGATGACTTCATCAGATTCGAAGCGGATGAGCAGGATGACGGCACTTACCTCGCCTCATCGGCTGAGGTCTCAGAGGCTGGCACCCGTCCCGGCGGCGGTTCAGGAAAAGGTGGCAATCAGGGAAAACCAGGTCGTGGTGGTTGTGGCGGCGGTGGCTGCGGCGGAAACAGATAGTCGAATCTAACTTCCCCACGAATACCTAACAACCCTTTCTATTTTTTGGTGTAAGACGGAGACACAACCCCCGTGTCTCCGTTTTTTATTGCTGTGAATTTTTGTTTGAATATATCACTTTGACTACCCAGTAAAGCGTGAAGATTCCTCATTTCAATTGAAATTATCCTCATAGAATTCATTCAAGCATTAACCATGCTCTGCGCATTTTAAATGAAGGATTTTTTGTAACCAGACAAGCACGACCAACACATACTAAAAAAGCGCTAGTATCTGCTTTCAGAAAAATAATACGTGAAGACTGCTATTTATCTGAAGGGAGATTGCTCGTTTCATGATCAAACATTGCCTAAAAAAATCTTCCTCAGAATCGATTATTGCTGGTTTTATACGAATAAAGAAAGATGCATCCGAAGCGAGTGAATAAAAAATGCGGGGGAGTTCAACCTGACACTCCCCCGCATCGATTCGTGCTTTATTGGTTTACCTTTTCCAACAGTTACCTTTTCAAAAACACCATTCCGACAAGGAACGAAACAACCGCCATGAGTAACATGAATGCACCGATGCCCATCATCACGTAAGTCAAACCCAACGACAAGGCCGCAATCTGTAAAGCGTTCTCAAGATTGATAGCCTGGGCGAACTTAGCGTGCGAGATATTGGTTGGGTCGAACTTCTCCTCACCAAGCAAATCCCGATATGTTACCGCTATCCCTTGTCTGTGGCTCCGCAGTACCATGCTCCCATTTTGGGCTTCACCAATCGTATCAACAAACTCACCCTCAGGAGCATCCTCTGGAATTCCAACGTCGACTTGTTCCTCAGCCATCATCTGGGTTATAAGAACATTCTTGCTAACTCCTTGCCAGATGAAAACCGCTCCAACAATCAGCGTGACCAACGCTGCAACGATAAGAATCAGTCCAACCTTTCGAGCCATAACCAACCTCCTAGAAAATCATGGAGGATATCAGGGTTAAAGCCTGAACCCAACATGTACTGCAATGGTATAATAGCACATTGCCAAGACTCAGTCAAACGATTTGTGCATATGTTGATATTTACTTTACCTTTACAAAGATATGTCCCTGTCATACGTTCTCTCGCAAACTCAAAAATAGACAGTGGTGTTTGGTAATCAATTATCGTTATAATTTGGAAAAAATGACGAAAACTCATTTTTTGTCAACCCAAATTTTTCTTTTCAAGAGCATTTTTTAGGATACATTCTCACCTAGTCACATATAGTGATTCATCAATCCAGGATTATTAGTTTAGTTGCAAGATTTGCACATCATCTTAGTCGGATAAAAGGCTAGAAAAGAATCCGGGGGAGAGGGTTTGTTCGGTTTCGTGGCTATGTTTGTCCGTCGGAACAAGACAAGGAGTAAGTAATGCAAGCACTACGTGGATTGAGAATAGGTGACGTGGTTGCCAAGATCCCAATCGTCCAAGGTGGGATGGGAGTTAGAGTGTCTCTTTCAGGATTATCCTCAGCTGTTGCAAACAATGGTGGTATTGGTGTGATTGCAGCAACTGGTATTGGAGCGCTCGAACCAGACTTCACAAGATTCAACGTCAAAGCCAGCATCAGAGCCTTAAAGGCTGAAATCAGCAAGGCTAGAGAGCTAACAAAAGGCATTCTTGGGGTGAATGTTTTGACAGCCCTGAGCAGCTTTGGTGAGATGGTAACGGCTGCGATAGAGGGGGGCATTGATGTGGTCTTCTCTGGCGCGGGACTTCCAATGAATCTGCCTGAGTATCTAAGGGAGGGAGTTTCCACAAAGCTTGTGCCGATAGTATCTTCGGCAAAGGCTGCCTATCTGATAGCAAAAAGGTGGATAGCTAGGTATAACTACGCACCGGATGCTTTTGTGGTCGAGGGGCCAAAAGCTGGTGGACACCTCGGTTTCTCTGAGGATCAACTCGCCAACCCCAGTTTTGATCTTGCTGAACTCGTTCCAGAGGTGAAGCGAGTTGCCGATGATATCGGTTATTCAAAGAACAAATCCATCCCAGTGATTGCTGCAGGTGGAATATATACGACAGATGACATGCAGAGAATGCAGGAACTCGGAGCATCTGGCGTTCAGCTTGGCACACGGTTTGTCGCAACCCACGAATGCGACGCCTCAAATGAGTTCAAGAACTCCTACATAACAGCAAAAGAATCAGATATTACAATCATCAAGAGTCCAGTTGGTCTGCCTGGCAGAGCCATCAGAAATGCATTTCTTACCGATGTGGCAAGTGGCATAAAGAAACCTTTCAGATGCGGTTACCAGTGCATCAAGACATGCAACTATAAGGACAGCCCATACTGCATAGCCGATGCCCTGCTTAATGCTCAGTCGGGTAAACTCACTGATGGATTCGCCTTTGCCGGCTCAAACGTTCACCGCATCAACAAAATAGAGAACGTGTCGGATGTGTTTGAGGATTTGACAAGAGGGTACAAAACAGACTGACAAGGATTTATCAGTCAAACTAGCAATAGTAGTTCTATGTGTCTGAATTAAGTGACTAGCTGCTTCTTCTTTCAAATAGTTTGATACTATTGAAGCAAATATTTGTGGCTTCTACTTTTTTTGACTTATTCAGTCATACTTGCTTATCGATCTTTGACAACCAACAGCTTCTGCATTGTCAGTGATTAATTGATAAATGTAATCCTCTGGGTTAAGTATTCCACAATTCGAGCTTTGATTGTTTCCTTGATGATAAACAGACTCAATTTTGTGTTTGTTTTATACTGCATACCAATCCCTCACCCCTACCCCTCTCCCTTACTTAAAGGGAGAGGGGAGATAGAGGTTATAACAACTTATCTGATGACATGCTATGCATCATCTCTACTTATTCAAAACTGGACACTATCCCCACATCCCCTCTCCTCCTTAAGGAGGAGAGGGTGAGGGTGAGGAGGATTATCCTGTGAAGCTACTTAATTCTCAATCAGTTTATTTCAATTCGAACTTTGTCAGCACTATCGTGTGTTGGATTATCGGCACAAAATCTTACAAAACCTTGCAAATAACTACTTGTTTGGACTCAGAAAGAAAATGACAAAAATTTAACTCTGCAAATCATGAATTGAAATCTGTCAAAAACACTGAAATTCAATCGTATTTAATGGTTTTGAAAAGCACTGCAAAAATTTTGAGGAAATATATCAGCTGCTCCTCTCAAGATAGCGCATAAGTATTATCTGCGCCTCTATCGCGTCCTTACCCTTCCTCATGTCCTTATCGGTTTTACCCATCTTGTGTCCAACAGCTCTCGCTTCGACACTTGTTAAGCTCTCGTCAACAAGCTCTATGGGTATATCAATTTCTGCTGTCAATTTTTGGGCAAAATCTATAGCATCCTTTGCGGACTGTGACTCAATATTGCTTGCTGGATAGCCAAAAACAAGTAGTTCCGCCCTGTGTTTCTTTATGATTTCAACAATTTTGGAGACTGTTGCCTCGTCACTTTCTCTTGTGACAGAACAGAGAGGAAATGCAAACACACCGTCTGGGGAGTGGGCTAACCCAATATTCTTCTGACCATAATCAACAGCTACTATAATCAACTCGATTAAATAACCCTCAAGGCTTCCTTGGGGCAGCACCCCACACAATAGGTGCAAAGAACGCATTTATTTGGGTCGATTGACGCTCTGCCATCAACAATGGATATTGCGTTTTGGGGGCAGGCTTTGACACACTCACCGCAACCCTCGCACCAGAACGATACGAGCATCTTCCTTCTGACCTCGGATATTTTTGCGTCGGGTTCCCTGTTTTCAAAAAGCGCGATGTTGTAGTCAACCTCAGTTTTGTCCTTCATGCCGATTGCAACAGAGTGGGAGTATGGGAAGTCCCTTCCGTACTCAATTGCTTCCCTTGCGCGGTGTAGGAGTTTGCCGCCAGCTAACACCTTCATCAAGTATACCCCGAGCCCAGCCTGATAGTTGAGTTTTACTTCTTGTTCCATCTGCTCCTGGGTGCCATCCTTGATGCCCCACCCCTCAAGATTGAACATTGGAAAGATAACCTCTATTTCTGGGTAGCTCCTCGCGAGTTTAGTTATCTCTATTGTGTGAGTTGAAACACCAACCGACTTGATGAGACCACGATGTTTGAAGTCAAGCAGTGTTTCAAGGGCAGGTTTGTGCCCCATGAAGGTCATCTCGGTCTCCTGCTCATGGAGCAGATATATTGGGATGGCGTCGAGTCGCATCTCTCGAAGCGACTTCTCGACAGACTCTGTCATCTTATCTTTTGTGTCTGAGTACGACTTTGTTGTGATGACGGCGGAGTGCCTGATGTGCGGAGGGAGATTGCCGATGTATCCCTGTGTGCCATAGAGTTCTGCTGAGTCGAAGAAATTGATGCCTCTATCCCAGGCATGCTCCATCACAGAGACTGCGTCAGCGATTTTCATCTTTGCTTGCAATGGACCACATGTGAGAGTGCCAAAGCAGAGTTTTGAGACGCTTAAATTTGTTTTGCCGAACGGAACCTTTTCCACTCTTTACTCTTCTTTGAGGATTCCAGCCAGCTCTGTCTCAAAAGTTGCCAAAACCTGTGACGCTTTGGCTGGCTCTATTCCACCAGCTTGACCCATATCGGGTCTTCCGCCGCCCTTGAAGCCAACAATTGAGCCGACCTTGCCAATGAGTTTTCCGCAGTGGAGTTTAGATGTTGGGATACTCTTGCTGATCGCAACGAGGAAACACTTCTGACCATTCTTTGAGAGAATGATGGCAACACCATGGTCAAAGGCATCGAGCGCAAAATCTGCAATCATTCTGATCCCGTCCATATCAAACCCGTCGAATCGTTCGATCATGACGTTTGTTGCGCCGACTCTGACGGCTCTGTTTGAGGCCTGTTCACCTTCGACTTTGGCCATTGACGATGTAAGGGCTTTGATTCTCTTCTTGGCTTCACCGAGTTCATCAAGCAGTGATTCTACCTTTTCTTTAATGCCCTTCTGTCCCGTGCCTAGGAGTAGTGAAATCTGTGAGAGCCTGCTCTCGGTGTCTTGAAAGTGCCGTATCGCTTTGTCACCAATGAGTGCTTCAATTCTTCTCAAACCGCTTCCTATTGATGCCTCAGACGTAATCTTGAACGCGCCGATTTTTCCCGTGCTTGTGACATGGCAACCACCGCACAGCTCCATGGATTTGTCTCCAATCTTGACGACTCTGACTATATCACCATATTTCTCGCCAAAGAGAGCCATCGCGCCAATATTCTTGGCTTCATCGATGCTCATCTCAGATATCTCAAGGGGGATGTTGGCACGAATGATCGAGTTGACAGTTCGTTCTACGGCAAATAGAGCATCGGTTGAGACTTCACCAATCGATGAGAAGTCGAATCTCAGCTCATCTTCCCCAACCCAGGAACCAGCCTGTTTCACGTGTTCTCCGACGGCATCCCGCAGCACAGCATGTAGAAGATGTGTTGCGGTATGAGCCTGAGTGATACGATCCCTCTTGTATTTGTTGACGGACAACTTAATTGGGTCTCCAACAGATACTGTCCCCTTTGTAACTTTTGCCCTGTGGAGAATGAGACCATCAACGGGTGTGAGTGTATCAATAATCTCAAGTTCACTTGCAGGTGTGACAGCTATTCCAGAATCGCCAATCTGTCCACCCTTTTCAGGGTAGAACGGAGTCGTTTTCGTGGCAATTTTAATTTCGTCGCCAATGTTTGCCGAAGCCAAAGAACCTTGTTTTGAATGAATACCCGTGATTACAGATTCAACCTCCAGGTTCTCGTATCCGTCAAAATCACACACACCGGTTTTATCTCTGAAAGAGAGAAGGGCTGTCGTTTTCTGGAATTCTTTTTGTCCCTTGAACGACATCCTGCCTCGTTGTCGTTGGTTTTCAAGCTCGTCCTCGAATTCCTCAAAATCGACAGAGTAGCCCATCTCCTGGGCAATCTCACCTGTAAGGTCGATTGGAAAACCATAGGTGTCATAAAGTTTAAAGGCTGTTTTGCCGTTCAACTTCCCACCCTTGTCTATATTTGAAAGTTCTCCTTCGAGAAGTTCGAGTCCAACAGAGAGGGTTGAGAGGAACTGCACCTCTTCGTTGTTTATGATTTTTACAATCGCCTCTTTCCTCTCGGAAAGGAAGGGATAAGCCGGGCTATATGCTTTTATGACTGAATCGGCGATGGTTGAAAGGAAAGGTTTCTCGATGCCAACCTTCTTGCCAGCAAGTGACGCTCTTCTGATAAGTCTCTTCAGAACATAACCTCTGCCGTCGTTTGCTGGGAAAACACCGTCACCGATGAGGAATGTGGCAGCCTTCGCATGGTCTGCTATCTGTCTCTTTTTTTGAATGATGCCGTTCTCTGAGAATCTTGATACCTCTCTCATGATTGGCTCAAAAAGATCCGAATCAAAGCTCGATCTAACACCCTGGGAGACGGCGGCGATTCTTTCGAGCCCGGCGCCTGTGTCGATATTTTTCTTGGGAAGGGGAGCCCTTGTGCCGTCCTCTTTTGCGTCAAACTGGGTGAACACAATATTCCACAACTCAACAAACCTCGGATCATCAAGGTCAACGGCACCGTTTTTGATAGGGTATGGTTTGCCTGCGTCCCAGTCAAAGTGGATCTCAGAGTCGGGGCCACAGGGGCCAACATCACCCATCATCCAAAAGTTTGACTCAAGCTCAACGATCTTCTCGTTTGGAAATCCAAGTTTCTTCCAAATCTCCTTTGACTCGATATCGTCGGGATAGACGGTCACAACGAGCCTGTCCTTTGGAATTCCAACTTTGCTGGTTAGGTATTCGAGCGCCCACGGAATCGCGTCAGATTTGAAATAGTCCCCAATTGAGAAATTGCCAAGCATTTCAAAAAGTGTGTGGTGAAAGTTTGTCTTTCCAACATTCTCGATATCATTTGTTCTGATGCATCTCTGGCAGCTTGTGAGCCTTGGGGCAATTGGCTTCCTCTCACCAGTGAAGTACGGTTTGAGGGGCATCATGCCAGCGATTGTAAACATCGCTGTCACATCATCTGGAATCAGTGATGCAGGATCGAGCCTGTAGTGATCAAGTTCCTGGAAATACGAAAGAAAGCCTTCTCTGATGTCTGCGGATTTCATATAACGAATACCAACCTATTTATTTGGATTTGCCTTGAGTGTCTTTTGATATCAGGGTTACTCAAGGGAGTCGAGTGGTTTTTTCGATGATTCTTCCCACACGCGAAGTCGCTCTGACGATACAGCAATGTTCTTTGTGGCAAAAAGAAACACGTTTCTGCCGATCTTCTCAACCATGCCATCAAGGGCGTAGCACGCTCCTGAAGCAAAATCAATGAATCTCCTGGCGACATCCTTCTCGGTTTCCTCGAAGTTTGCCATGATTGGTTTACCGATCTTGAGCGAATCGACCGCTTTTCTAGCCTCCTCAAACGAGGTAGGAGAGATGACCACAACGGTCATCTTCGAAAGAGCGGATGCTATATCCGGATTTTTACTCGTAGGAACCGCCTCAACGGTTCTGTCGAAATCCTCTTCCTCATCCTCTTCGTCGAGACCAAGCAAGTTTTTAAACCAATCACCTAGACCCATTTCAACCTCCAAACAGCGCGCGACCTATTCGAACCTGCGTTGCCCCGCAGCGGATGGCCAGCTCAAAGTCGTCACTCATACCGTACGACCTTTCCAATTTCCACCCCAACCTCTGCTCAAGCTCCGAGGCGATGTCAGACGCCTTCAGATAGATATTTTCTCGATTTTTCTGTGTTGCGTCAATAGGACACATTGTAAAAACACCACAGAGTTTTACCGTATCTGAATTAGTGATTACATCCACAATTGGTTCAATATCTGCGATTTGGCATCCAGTTTTGTTTGATTCGCCTGATATGTTGACCTCAATCATCACTCCGATGGGTTTTGTGGAAAGATCGACAATGCGTTTTGCAAGCCTTTCGGAATCGACTGTATCGATTGAATCAAAAATATCCAATGCCCTGGAGACCTTGTTACGCTGGAGGTGACCAATCATGTGAAGCTTGACATTTTCCCTGCCACTGAAATCATTCCACCTGGCTGCGTTCTGAACAACATTCTCCGCAATGTGAACGACTCCCTGGTCAATCAAAGGAGTTACCTCATCCATCCGGGAATACTTCGCGACAGCGACAAGAGTGACGCTATCGGGGTCTCTCCCTGCCAACGAGGCTGCGGAGTGAATTCTATTTAGTATAACCGACAGATTATTTCCGCTGCTCACTACTGCCTATTCTTCTTCTGGAGAAACTCAGGAATATCGAGATTACCCGTTCCTGAGATGATATCTAGATCACCCTTTTTGATGGTCGGGGTTTGAATATTGATTGTCTTCGACGAGTTCTTGCCTTCAAATCCCGTTGCGATAACGATTACCTTGAGTTCATCTTCAATCTTCGGATCGATGACAGCACCCCAAACGATGTTGGCATTGCCGTCAATTGTGCGGGTTATATATCTTGAAACCTCATTAGCCTCAGAGATTTTGAAGTCCTTGCCGCCGATGACATTGCAAAGGAGTCCCTTTGAGCCGTCAAGCGAAGCATCGAGTAATGGGGAGCTGATTGCCTGGGCGGCAGCCTCTTCGGCTCTGTTCTCACCCTTGGCAACACCGATTCCCATCCAGGCAGTGCCAGCGTTGCTCATGATTGTCTTGACGTCGGCAAAGTCAACGTTCACAAGCCCTGGAACTGTGATGATTGTGGTGATTCCTTCAACTGCCTGGTGCAGCACGTCATCAACCAGTCTGAATGCCTCGGTGAGTGGGGTGTTTGTGTTGGTGGCCTCAAAGAGCCTGTCGTTGCTGATGGTGATGAGTGCATCCACCTTGTTCTGAAGCTTCTCAAGCCCGTTGCAAGCAACATTCATACGCCTCTCACCTTCAAAGCTGAAAGGTTTTGTGACGATTGCTATAGTGAGAGCGCCAAGCTCCTTGGCAATCTCTGCAACCACGGGAACAGCGCCTGTTCCTGTTCCACCACCCATACCGCAGGCAAGAAATATGAGGTTTGCGCCAGAAAGCATCTCTGCGATTATATCCTTGCTTTCCTCGGCGGATTTTTCGCCAAGCTCTGGCATTGAGCCAGCGCCCAGCCCTCGAGTTGTTTTTGGGCCAATCTGTATTTTGTTTGGCGCGAGCGACATACGAAGCGCCTGTGTATCTGTATTGACAGCGATGTATTCAACATTCTCGAGACCACTCTCGATCATGCGGTTGACGGCGTTGTTGCCTCCACCACCAATACCAACAACCTTTATCACTGCGTTTGTGCCTTCCCAGACATCAAATGCGTTTGACATGAGTTCGCATCCTTTCTCGCAAACCGCGAATCCTGTAGATGATACTCTTGCAGTATTTATTAATCAACTTAACCCCCAGCGTTCCTATCAACAGTTGTTACCTGGAACGGTATATCGAGCTTTACGAAGGAGGGCAAAGGCCTATTGTCGAGTTTTAGTGAATCAACAAGCTTTGCCAGGGCTCCAAATTTCAAATCAAGGTTACCTGAGTCACCAAGGAAAACGACCGTTCCCTGACTCGTCTCACAAAATATTCCATCGGAGGATTCAAGGTTCACATATGTGCAATTACTGCTTGGTCTTTCTACTACTTCCTCGTCACCCTCTTCGGCCTCTGGTCCATCCTTTGGCATGCTCTCTGATGATGAGACAAACACCTCACCAGAGATCGTATCAAAGGAGAGAGAATCAGACTCATTGTAGATTACCCTTGTGAAGTTGAGGGGCATTTTGTCCCTCGTTGTCATGATCTCTTTGACAACGGGCAGCATGTGATAGTTGCTCTTTGCGGGTGTGCCATCGCCTACATCGAGCGGGTAGTGGTCTGGGTTTGGTATCTCAAAGGAGTAGGTGTCCCCAGGTTTTTTGTATCCAACCTGGAGTATGGGTGTTTTGTTCTCGGTGGGTGGGATATTGAGGTGGTTTCCCTCGGAGTCAACGACTATTTTGGAGGTTGGGTTTGGTCCCCAGATAATAGCGAAGGTGTCAACCTTTTCTGTTACTTTTACAACAGCACTGAAGAAAAATGTTGGATTGATATCGATTGATTCAAGCAGCACACCGAGTTCTTCGGATGCTCCTTCAAGAACAGAATCCGATGTCGAAACCATTCCGAGTGATTTCTTGGACTCCAGAAACTTGTAGATGTTTTCTACTTTTATTCGACCCGCTCCCTCGATCGTTACTCGAGACAGAGGAACAAAGGGTGATGAAAACGATAATATCGTAAACAAAACCAGTACGACAGACACGACAAGCGCTGTCACCCTTAGTGTTGACTGCTTTACCACCATATCTCGCACTATAAACTAGCAATCATTCATGTCAAGCGGGGTAACGCTATTGCAGACAGGTTTTATACAAGATGTAACCATCTTATGACCTTTTTGTAATCATGGAATATATAACAATAATACAACTAAGCATTATAACCTCCCTATTGTTGGTCATCAGTGTGAAACATTAATATATCGTTATATTATTATGAACTACCCACCATCACTAACTTCACGCCTGAGAATAGCCATACCGAATAAATTTTCGGTATGGCTATTCATTATTGCAAGTTGAGTAAAACTAGGCAGGTTGAAATACACACCTAGCTATTTTGAAGTTTTTGCTTCACACCCTCGTAAATCGCCTCGGCATCAGCAACACCCTTCGCCAACACTTCGTTAGCTTCCTTTAGGAGCTCTGCTGCTTTAGCTTTGTCCTCGATACCAGGCACGTTAATAAGCACGTTCAGATGAGCGCCTTTGATGGCTGTTATTGCAGCAAGAGCCGCAACACCGGAGTCAGACACGGAGTTCTGATTGCCCTTTTCGGCAACAATTTTAATGAGTGGCAGTGATTCCGCTGTGACCTTCATAGTCTTCAATGGCACGATGGTTGCGTTGATTGTTGCTTCCTGCATTTTCTTTGCCCTGAACTCGTCAGCCTCTTCGTTGCCGCCTGGGAGCTTGGCACACTTCATGAATTCGTTGAAGGCATCGGTGTCCTCTTGCACAAGGGCAAGGAGTCTATCTACGAGTAAATCAGCCTCTGCCGCAACTTTCTCCATCTCTTCTTTGACCTCGGCAAACCTCTTTGACTGGGAGAACTTTGCAACCATGCCACCAAGGGCAGCTGCTAAAGCGCCTGCCGATGCCGCGACCGAACCGCCACCAGGGGCTGCAACCTTTTTTGAGACCTCAGAGACAAATGCTCTTGGTACCCAGTCTGTGTCTCCATCACCACCATGCGACACCCTTAGGTCAAGAATCTGGTTTCTGTCAAAATCCCAGAGATTAAGATATCCCTTTGACACATTGACGATGGCGTCAAGTGGCAGAAGTCCGACAATCTCAGAGCCAATCGGCAACACACCAAGCCTCATTGCCTCACTTTTGATAACCTCGTAGACTTTTCTGATAGAGGTTTTTTTGTAGTTGGTGAGGTTCATAGAAACCTGGGTGTACCCGCGTTCTTCGATGTTGAAACCCAATGCCTTGCAATACATGAAGCCACCCGAGCGGGAGCGAATCATGGAAGCAATTTTTTTGGCGATGTTTACATCCTTTGTGCCAAGGTTGACGTTGAAGGCAACAAGCGGCATGCGGCAACCAACAACAACACAACCTGCTGTTGGGTGCATCTTTGGTTGCCCGATGTCAGGGTCTCGCTTTGGGTCGACACCCATCTCTTTTTTGATGCCCTCGTACTCGCCAGTCCTAATCTTGGCAAGGTCAACACGCTCAGGGGTACGGGCTGTCTCTTCGTAAAGGTAGACTGGAATCGAGAGCTCATCCCAAATCCTTTGTCCAAGCTTTTCGGCGAGTTTGTTACAGTCTTCAACCGTTGTTTCAGAAACGGGGACAAAAGGAATGACGTCAGTTGAGCCAAGCCTTGGGTGTTCACCAAAGTGCTTATTCATATCAATTATCTCAGATGCTGTCTTGCACATCCTAAATGCTGCCTCTGCTGCAGCCTCTGGCTCTCCAGCAAATGTGATGACACACCTGTTGTGGTCGGAGTCCATCTGCACATCAAGAAGTGTGACGCCTTTGACCTCGTTTACATGATTTGCGATTCTGTTGACAATTGATTTGTCTCTGCCTTCAGAGAAGTTTGGTACACATTCTACTATCTGACCCATGTTGCCTCCTTGCCTGCAATGTAGACTTTGGATACGTGGTTTTGTGTCAATTCATACGGAATTATCGTAGCTGAAGGGCTATCAAGCACAATAAAATCGGCTCTTTTGCCAACCTCGATTGAACCAATTTCATCAGCTAAATCGAGTGAATATGCCGCGTTGATGGTTGCTGCAGCGATTGCCTGGTAGACTGTCAGGTTGAGCTTTGAACAGGCAAGACCTATGACAAACTGCATAGACTCAACTGTGCACGAACCAGGGTTGCGGTCTGTGGCAAGTGCAATGGTGCACCCAAGCTCAACCGCCCTTCTTGCTCTTGCGTATGGTTTGTTCAAAAAGAATGATGTTCCTGGCAAGAATGTGCAAACTGTTCCAGATTTTGCCAAAGCCTCAAATCCTTCATCAGATGCTCGAATCAGGTGGTCAGCTGACCTTGCCCCAAGACTTGCAGCAAGTGCTGCACCGCCTGTGTCGGCGAGTTCATCGACGTGGAGTCTGGTGGGCATGTTGGCGTGCTCAACGATGTCTTTTGTTTCCTCGTTGGTAAATACGCCCTGGTCGCAGAACACATCGATATAATCAGCAAATGGTTTGCAAACACTCAACATCTCGCCTTTGACAAGCTTGATAAAATCAGCTCTATTTGCATCCTTCGGAATTGCATGTGCGCCGAGGAAGGTGGTTTTGCAGGTTATACCAAGTTCTGCGCAAATCTTTCTGGCAACCTTTAGCATCCGAAACTCTGTTTCTGTGTCCAGCCCGTAGCCTGATTTTATCTCAACTGAGGTTGTGCCACATGCGACCATCCGTTTGAGCCTGGTTCTTGCAGATTCTTCAAGCTCAGAGTCAGTAGCTTCTCTTGTCATTTTGACAGACGACACTATTCCGCCACCTGCTGCCATTATTTGCTCGTATGACTTGCCTTCGCATCTCATTGCAAACTCGGCTGAGCGTTCTCCACCAAAAACGACGTGTGTGTGTGGGTCGACAAACCCAGGAAGAACTGATGAACCTTTAGCATCGACAACATTGTCTGATTCAAAATCAGAAAGTATTTGGGAGGTCGTGCCAACTCCGATGAATCTGCCGTCAGAGACAGCAAACGCCCCATCAAAGATTATTCCAATATCATCCAGATATTTGCCAATCTTCGGAGCCTTCCCTGAAACTGTAACCAGCTCTGGGGAGTTTGTTAGGATAAGGTCTGCTCTCATGGTATCACAATGGATTCAAAGAGTTCTTTGGTTTGAGCTGCTCCTTCGTCAGATGAAATTATGCCATTGAAAACAATTGTCACATCACCCTTCTTGGCAATTGCCACTGGATGCCCGCCTTCGCGAATCTGATAATATCCATCTTCGCAGCCTGGAATCTTTGAACCAACTTCTTTTATTTCAACCTCATAAAAATTCTTTGGGTTGACTGTGAGTCCACCAATTCCGTTGTAGTAGACGTCGATATCTGTTTCTGGAGCACCATCTACGAATACAGCAGCTGTTATGATAGTATCTGGGAGCTGGAAGTCATTTTGTTGGATGTTGACCTGTTTTTGAATCTCGGCGTTAAGATCTGCCTTTTCTTTGGCGGTAAGATCATCGCCATCAAGTATCGTTGAATCAACCGGGATTTCTATCTCTGTGCTTGTTCCAAAGCTGCTATTTTCTGGCTTGAAGTAATACATAAATGTTGCGTTGCTCAACGATGGGTCAAACGAAGCAACCGTAGCCTCATCGGATTCAGCAACCCAACCCTCAGGCAGTGTCAACTCGAAATGTCCCTCTTTGGCAGCGAATGTTCTGCTTGCTTCTGTGTTTGTGATATCATCTGCTTTCTTAGACTGGTTGCATGACCAGATGAGAGCAAGAATGGTGACAAGCACGACAACGGACAGAGTAGTCAGCCAACTGTTTCTCTGACTGATTTTTTGTTTCTGCTTGTCTCTGATGATTCTTGGGACTTTTTCAACTTTTTCTGAAGCTGGTTTTTTTCTCTTAGCCATTATCCTTTTACAACCCCCAATGGTCTCATTTTTGCTATCTTTTTTGCAATGCCTGCATCGTGCAAAACATTAACGACGTTTGCGACATCCTTATATGCGTTTGGCGCTTCCTCGACAAATGTCATGTTGCTCTTTGCCTTCACTGTGATTCCCTTACCCTCAAGCTCACGGTAGAGTTCTCCTGCCCTAAAGCTTCGTTTTGCCTTTGAACGGGACATCTCTCTTCCTGCACCGTGACAGCACGAGGCAAAGGTTTCTGTTGCACCCTTGGCTGTGCCAACACAGACAAACGAGTATCTACCCATATCGCCTGGAACAAGCACGGGATGACCAGTCTCTTTATACTTGTCTGGCAATCCGGGGAATCCCGCTGGGAACGCTCTTGTTGCACCTTTTCTGTGGACAACTACTTTTTGTCCCATGTGTGTTTCCCGTTTGGCGATGTTGTGAGCAACATCATAGACCACTTGACCGCCAATCTTATCGATGCTTATATTCAGCGCGTTTGAGAGGCTCTCTCGTACCCAATGGGTTATCATCTGTCTGTTTGCCCAGGCATAATTGGCTGATGCGACCATCGCGCCAAAGTACTTCTGTGCTTCTGGGGAATCAAATGGAGCGCATGCAAGCTGAAGGTCAGGAAGGTCAATACCATATTTTCTTGCTGCATTTTGCATGATGTCGATGTAGTCGCTTGCCACCTGGTGACCGAAGCCCCTTGAGCCAGTATGGACAAGAACTGTGAGTTGACCACGTTCTAGCCCAAACACTCTCGCTACCTCTTCATCATAGATGTCCGTTACCTCTTGAACCTCGATGAAGTGGTTGCCAGCACCAAGTGTGCCAACTTGTGGGGTGCCTCGTTTATACGCCTCTTTTGAGACGTTGTCAGGGTTTGCTCCCTCCATCGCGCCGTTCTCTTCGATGTATTGCCAATCGCCACTGAAACCAAAACCTTTTTTTATTGCCCACTTCGCGCCGTGAGTTAGGATGTCTGGAAATTCCTTTGGGTTTGTCACATATCGCCCTGATGAGCCAATCCCTGTCGGGATGTTTTTGAAGATTTCGGCAACAACAATCGGGATTTGTTTTATGACATCATGAGCTCTGATGTCGGTTCTGATGAGTCTTACACCGCAGTTGATATCATAGCCGACACCGCCTGGGGAAATAATTCCGTCTTTTTCTGAAAAAGCGGCCACTCCACCTATTGGGAAGCCGTATCCCCAATGAACATCTGGCATGGCAATCGAGTTGCCAACAATGCCAGGGAGGCAGGCGACGTTGGCGACTTGTTCCGGAGCGTTGTCAGCCAGGAGTTTTTTCTCAAGGGTCTTGTCGCAGTAGATTATTCCATCGGTTTTCATACACGATTTGTATGACCTTGGGATTGTTATGCGGTTGTCGTCAAGCCTCGAATAAGGACCGCCCCAGGATTCTTTTGGCATAATATCAATTACTCCTTTTGCCTAGAAATCCAAAAGAACTACTTGCCAAGATTTGTGTTTGACTTTCCGGAAAATGTTACGTTGTCTTCGATTCTGAATTTGGATGTGTCAAGAGACACATCACCAAGAAGCTTGGAGCCTTCGAGCAGCTCAATCAGTTCTGTGCAATGAAGATTGCCTTCGATGAGACCAAGATTAGTAACAGACCTCATCTTCACGTCACCCTTGATGTGACCTGAACGACCAACTATGAGATGCCCTTCACCCTCAACCTCTCCCTCGAGGGCTCCGTCAATCCTGAGAATTCCGTTGCAATAGATTGTACCCACAATCCTAACGGTGGATGCTATGTATGACTCCGACCTATCCCGGACATCTGTTGGTATCTTTTTGAACATTGGTAATCTCCTTGATTTATGGTTGTTGTGTGAGTGCTCTTTACGTGACTCCTTGAACTATTATTTACGGGAACTGGAGTGGGTCAACTGCCGTACCCCAATTGTTTTCTGTTGCGTTGATTCTAACCTCGTAATGAAGGTGGTCGCCAAGGGAGGCGCCAGTGTTTCCGACTGTTGCAATGAGCTGACCTTTGACCACGTAGTCGCCGACCTCGCAGAGAAGCTCGTGACAGTGACCGTAACGAGTGAGAATTCCGCCTTCGTGGAGGATGTCGACGCAGTTACCGTAACCACCGAAGTCACCTCTGGCTGTGACAACCTTGCCTGAGGCTGAGGCATAGATAGGGGTTCCCTGTGGGGCGATAACGTCGACGCCTTCGTGAACTCTGCCGCGCCACTCATAGTAACCAAAACCGTCCTGGATGCGACCATCGCATGGAAGTCCTGTTGGGGTGACGCTCTGTCTCTGGGTGAGTTCCTCGTAGTTGGCTCTAATGATGGAGAGTGAACGCTCTCGAAGAGCTCTCTCGCCAAGGAGGGAGTTGCCGACTCTGTCGATATCTTCTGAGACTGACGGGTCGATTGGAGAAGCTGGTTTGAGGTTGTCATATCCTCTCTGGTTGTCGGCAAGGAATTTCTCCCAGCTGACCTCACCATTGAACTCATAACCAGCCGCCTGCTCCATCTCGGTTCCGATGCTCTCAACTTCTGCAAGAACCTCGCCCATGGCAGAAACTGTTCGCTGTTCCTTCTCAAGTTCGTTGCTGAGTCTGTGGATGCTCTGCTGCATGAGAGCAATCGTGCGGGTGTTGTTGGTCTGCTCGCGAATCTCAATCTCGGCGCTCATGATGTTGTATCTGCTGACAAATTGCCATAGCACGACACCACCGAGAACCAGCATGATGATAAGCGAGTAGATGATGATGAAAGGAATGCGAATTGTGCGGACGGGAGCGTCATAGTGCGGAACCACCATGAAGCTGACATTTGTTGTTCTTTTCTTAGAAGTTAGGAGCATTAGAATCCTCCAATGTTTTTGTCTTTAAGAAACAGCTCTGGGTCAACAGGCTTGCCAGATATCCTCACCTCAAAATGCAAATGAGGAGTTGTGGACATTCCAGTTGAACCTACGTAGCCGATGACTTGTCCTGCTGCCACCTTGTCACCGACCTCTACCAAATTCTTTGAGTTGTGGGCATATAAAGTTTCAAACGCGCCATGCGCGTCGTTGTGTTCTATCTTGACCATCAGACCATAGCCGCCATTCCAGCCAGTAGATGTGACAACACCGTCAAAAATGGAGAATATTGGCTCACCCATGACACCTTCAATGTCGATGCCCGCATGAAAATCCGGAGTTCGAAGTATTGAGTGAATCCTCCAGCCGAAAGTAGGGCCTATATCCCTTGCGTTGATGTTCTCAAGTGGATTTTGGAAGTATGCTGCTGCTTTATCCTCAGTCGGAAGATTGTCCTTGTAGTCTCTGGATGCAGTGGATACAGACGTGTCATCAGAAACTGGTGATGCGGGTTTGAGATTGCAAGACATCTGGTTTGCACCGAGATAAACAAGAGAAGCGGCAACCAACAGAATAGCAGTAAAAATAACGATCTTCTTAATCATTAGATTCCTCCCCATTGGCATCCTCGAGTGGAGGAAGCTCGCCACAGTGAGAGTTCTTCCTTATAAAAGTTTCTGGATCGATTGGTTTGCCACCCTCCCTGACCTCAAAGTGAATGTGCGGGCCGGTTGACATTCCAGTTGAACCGATATAGGCAATGATGTCCCCTCGTTTGACAACATCGCCTACCTCAACAAGATTTTTTGAGTTATGAGCATAGAGTGTTTCAATGAGCGGGCTCACTCTATGTTTGATTTTTACCATCAGACCATAGCCGCCGTTCCAGCCAACAGATGTGACAACGCCGTCGGCAACGGCATACATCGGCTCACCCATGATGCCTTCAATGTCGATGCCGGTGTGGTAGTCTGCGGTTCGAAGTATTGGGTGAATCCTCCAACCGAAACCAGGATTTCTGTCGCGGGTTGCGCCATCATAGACCGGGTAGCAAGAGGGGGTATGAGCTTTGAACCAGGCTATATCCTCTGACTTCTGGCTCTCAAAGGGGATTGTCTCTGTCAGTATGTCCTGCTTTGACATGATGGTTTCGGAATCTCTCACAAGCCTTTCAGCCTGTATGGCGGGGTTGCCAAAAACAGCACTGTTGAGATTGAGCTTGGAGGCCATTGCATCGGCGGGGGTGAGGCTTGGTTGAGCGAGATCGTTGTCCTCTCGAAGTCTGACGTTCTCGCCATAGAGAACTTTTAGTACCTTGTATTCCAGCCTGGATGATTCCTTGTAAACCCTGATCTCTGGAGTTATCTGCGCTGTCATCTGATTGAGTCTCTGGACAAACGGACTTGTGTCGATAACGGTTGCCATATTGTAGCTTGCAACCTTCTCTGGGTAGAGTACGAATATGAAATTGAGGAGCAGCACAAAACCAACAACAACGGCGATGGTTGCAGCATACACCGCACCCCAACCCAGCACCGCTGGCGACTTCGCTTTTCTGCCAAAGACTGGCACGAGCGAGAATTGAGCTGTCCCGCGCTCTCGACTCACGACAAACGCTTCTCCATACACCACCTATCCGCACAACAGGAAAGCAAAAGACGCGCCGCTGGCGCCGTCTCTTCCTGATTTGTACGCAGAAAATTATAGGTTAGTAGGGGCGTGTGTCAAGTTTTTGTCGACGGAGCGAAGATTTAAAGGATGCCAATATAGCGTATTTTTTGAAATAAGTGGCTATCAATTTCTCAAACGGGCAAAATGAACACACCAACATTTCGAGTGCAAATTGCACACCAGGACTCATATTGAAGGAATAGCAGGACAAGTTATACGGAATATTTTCGGTATTCATGAAAAAGCTTTGGAAAAGATCGAACAAAACAGAACTGAGTTTTGTGTATCGGTTGTTATTTCTTCTCTTTTTGTTTTACGAACTCGATGAAGTCAAGTATCTCTGCCTTGCCGCCCTCGCTCAACTCGTCATTGAGCTGAATGTTCAACCTAATCTTATCGAGATTGACATCCTCTTCGCCAAGCAGGTATGACACACTCACTCCCAGGAATTCAGCGATTCTTTTGAGTGTTTTGATTTGAGGTGTGAGTTTCCCGGTCTCAAATTCTGACAAATTTGACTGAGGTATCCCGGTTCCCTTTTGTACCTGAAGCTGTGTGTAGTGCAACCTTTTCCTGAGCTTCTTTATTCTTTCGCCAATGGACATTTCTCTTTGCATCAAAATCAGTATATTCAACGCTGAAAAAAATGCAATAACCATTTCTCACATACACATACGTTATAATATATTATTCTTACTAATGCCCATGAATAGGGATATAAGCGTATTTTATTCTTATTATATCAATTAATCGAATTAAGTTATCAACCACAAGAATTGGCGCTAATAACTGTGACACCAGTGTTATCTGTTCGGCATTATTGTGTTAAAATAAGCATACAAACGCACCTATACCCACCAATAATCCCTCGTAAGAAAGGATTACTAGCTTTTCGAATATTCAACCTGAAAACAGAATAATGTGACTCATAAAAACTGACGATTCCCGTTCTTTGTGGATTGATTTCACAAAGAACCGCCCCAAGCTTATCAAAGCAGAGAGCGGTTGATGGAATATTGGGCTAGATTAGCGCCATCTGTACTCGAAAACTGTCCTTCCCGCAACAGCTCTTCTTTCGGATATCTGAGAAAAATAAACTGTCTTTCTGTAGAATCTTATGATTCCTTCGCCTACACCAACATGAAAACCCTCGTCCAATGGGCTGGTTGTGATAATCTTGGCGTAACCTTCCTCCACCCTGTCAACCGTGTACTCACCCGCGTCTGGCCCAGTGTTGCTCATTGAATAAGCTTCGCTCGATGCCCTGAGAGCTGTCGCGAGGTCGGGAATCTGAGAGAATGTTTTGAAAAGCTCATCGATTTTTCCGGCAATCTTTGTGCCGATTATCTTTGGTCCTATCTCTCCCGCCTTTTCTCTCAATGCGGCCATGTACTTATTGAACTCCTCGTGATTTATCCACTTGTCCCGCAGGTCAGAGAAATCGACGTTCGTCTTTGATCTGCAATAATCCCTGTGTGACGGGAGGACTAGTGACTCCATCATCATAATGTACTCACCTTTGATAAACGCTTCCATGTTTCACCTCTTTGTGTGTGTGAACACATGATAACATATTATAAATATTATGTAAAGTGGTTCATGAAATTCTGATATCAATTATTGGACGTTGACACGGACTATTACAGGGTTATTGATATTGAACTGTTAACATTTTGGAAGTCCAAACTTTACGAAAGCTATACAAACACTCCAGTTGAACTCGAATGTGTAGTTGAGGCGATTTGATTTTTTTTACCGCGAAACAGCGTCTGGCAACTGTTACACTAGCAGATTCGAGGAAGGAGTTCACCAATCGGTGGTTCCAGGATTCTTTTGCCCCCAATTGAGGTTTTCAGGTATGTCTTTCCGCCGTGGTCTGATGTCGCTTTTCCTATCATCCTTGCTCGGTTGGTAAGATCAAATTTCTGGAGAGTCGCAATTACGTCACCAACTACATCAGGCGATACGGCCATCAGAGCGCTTCCCTCGCAAGCCAGATTCAACGGATCGATACCCAAAGCGGAACATATGCCGGAAACGTCAGAATCAATTGGAATGTCATCCTCATACAGCTCCACCCCAACATTTGAGGATATGGCAAACTCAGAGACGATAGCAGATAACCCTCCCCTTGTTATGTCTCGGCAGGTTCTTATCGAGTTACCAAACTCAGAAAAAGCAGTCAATAGAGGCTCATCGAGTCTTGCAACATCTGAGACCAAATCTCCAGCGAAACCCAAGTCCTCTCTCGCTGCCATGATCGCAGCGCCATGCCTACCGATTGAACCAGTTGCCACGAAAACATCACCAGGAAGAATCGACGATGCCGATGGATTTGTGCTGTCGTGTTGTAATCCTATACCGGAGGTTGTGACAAATATACCATCAACACTTCCCTTCTCGACGACCTTTGTGTCGCCTGTGGCGATTGGTATCCCTCCGGCAGTATCTTTGATTGACTTGATAATCGTCTTGAGCTTTTCAATCTCAAACCCTTCCTCAATAATCATGGAGAGCGAAAGGGCAATCGGTTTTGCTCCCATCACGGCAAGGTCATTGACCGTTCCACACACGCAGAGTTTGCCGATATCCCCACCGGGGAAAAACGGTGGTTTTACAACAAAACCGTCGGTTGTGTAGGCAATCTTTCCCCCGCCTACACCAATGATTGATGAATCCTCAAGCGGGGAGAGAAGCGGGTTTTTCAACATTTCGGAGATCATCTCGACAAGCTCTCTTGAGTCGATTCCGCCGCCACCGTGAGAAAGAGTTATCACCTTGCCAATTGCCACATCACACCTCTATCCATCGATTATCAAAGTTGACACCATCAGACGAGTTCTCGTTTTCACCTGGTGATTCCTTTGAAACATCAATTATCTTTGTCCCTTTTGCATCGCACATTCTCTTGAGATTTGCGAGCACATCAGTTTTACCCAAGCTTGAGTCAATTCGAGTGACCAGTAATTCTACACTGTTGTTTGGGAATATTTCAACAGTTTTTAGAAAAACACCATCGAAAGTTTCCAGTTCAAAACTCATGAAGACCACCAATTCATCGTGTTCTCTCACCACAAAAGAGAGATTTGTTGCACTGCTGCTTAGGCTATCGTTCCAAATCTTCGAGAGGGCATAAATACCCTTGTCATAGATTTTTATGCCCTCTGTGAAGTCAATTTTTCCGAGGTGACCTTTGAGCAGGTTGTTAACAACAGCTTTTTCGTTTGGGTCACCAACACCAAGAACGCCGTTTGATGAGATGATTTTTGCGCTCTTTGCCAATGAGAGGACATATTCGAGACCAGAGTCAAAAACCTTAGGCAAACGCCCAATGACGATGCACTCAATAGATTGGATGATTTCCAAATCAAGGGTTTGAAGAGACTCTTTGTCTGAGTTTGAATCAAATAAAAAAATCCTGCCTCCGAAATCGACAAGCGTTGCAAAACCAATACTGTCTGTTTTGCTTGTAAGGGGCAGGATTTTCATCGGGCTGTCTTGCTGTTTTTTTAGTAGGATTCTCTCATCTGGTTGTATTTTTCAACAAACTCCATGGGATTGTCCTTGAGCATGTGAAGCTGGTTGATTGTGTCGAAATCTGCTCCTCTGAAAAGAAGTCCGTTGATTGCATACTGGCACTCGTTTGACGACGGTGCGCCAGAGAGGAAATCTTGATAGACTGTCTCAACAGAATCCTTTGTCAGAAATGGGAATGGGTTTTGTGCCCAACTCTCTTTTGCGGCTTCGATTCTTGCCCAGATGGCTTTGATATCGCTGACTGTGTCAAGCGATCTGGATGATTCTATCTGTTTCTGGACTGTGAGGAATTCGTCAAATGCAATCCAAAGCTCCGGTTGTTCTTTTGCTTCTTCAATTTCTCGCTTGTTTGTGTTTGTATCTTCGGTGTTGTTGACAACCACTTCAGATTTATTCTCGGTAACCGTTTCCTTCGGCTCAGTGTTGTCGCCACCACACGCTGTAAATGCCGACGCAACCAGAATCAGTATCAAAACAAAACTCAGTTTTTTCATATTGTTTTTATCCTCCTAACTACTTGACCATACAAGTCTGTAGCATAACTCGTTGTTAAAACCATTCAACTAGCATTCTCCACAAGTGGTTGTCTGAAAAGATGTTCGCTTGCCTGCCGGCGGTGACAAGGCTAAAATTTCTGGCATGGAATACACAAAAGTGAGTGGGATAAACAAAGGTCACGTCAGACTCTATGCCTTGAGTACGTGCATCTGGTGCAAAAAAACCAGAGAACTCCTGGAGCAGCTTGGAGTCGAATATGAATACATCTACGCAGACCTGCTTTCCGAGGAAGAGCAGGATGAATTACTCGATGAGCTTGAGAAGTATAATCCGATGACGTCATTTCCAACACTCGTTATCGACGAGAAGGAATCGGTTTGGGGGTACAAGCCCCAGGAAGTGAGGAAACTCCTTGGATAGTAACGACATCTATGAGAATTTCATGAAAGATACCAAAAGAACCAACTACAGGCTTAATCCCGACAAGTCCCACACAGAAAGGGTGCTTGAACAGATCAGAGTAAACATCGATAGATATGGATATGCTGCGTGCCCTTGCAGACTTATCCGAGGGGACAAGGAAGCGAATCTGGATATCATCTGCCCATGTGACTACAGGGATGCTGATGTAGACGAGTTTGGATCATGTTTTTGTGGTCTATATGTCAGTGACGATGTGTTTTCTGGCAAGACAGAAATCCAACCAGTGCCAGACAGAAGAAAAATGAAGAAGCAAAACGTCAACAAAGGGGAGAAAGTGGTCGGTGGATTGGGTAAACTCTCGTACCCAGTGTATAGATGCAAAGTCTGTGGCTACCTCTGTGCCAAAGAAAACCCGCCAGCCAAATGTCCCATCTGTCAGGCAGGGGCGGAGAGGTTTGAGAGATTCATATAGAGTTTTTCACCTTTTGCAGATGACGATTCTGGATTGAACACAGATTTGCGGTAATAGAGAAGCAACAATTTTAGTCAGAGACAGAGGGACTGTTGGCGTTCACTTTGGGTTACGTTGTTGTGTAAACTATTTCAGGCGACCGGATGTTTCGAGCTTTTGTGCTGTCTTTACAAAAAAAAGTAGAACTAGCGTTGGTGTACCTGAATTGTATTGCTTGTACCTGTTATCCGTTTCACCGCAAATCTGGTAGGTATTTTGGGATGTAGGGATAAATCTCGTTTTTTGTGTTGTAACTTTTATGTTAGGCGTATTGGTGGTGATTTGTTTGCGGGGGAATGTAACGTTGCTACCGAGAGGGTATCCCGAGCATAGTCTCGACTATTTGCTCAGCTCTACATTCCAGCTAATTCGAGTATGTCAGAATGACCTCCCTTGCTTCAGTCTTCCACTCGACAGTGTACCCAAATCATTTTGCATAGGTGAGAACGATTTCTTTTGTCTCTGCTATCCACTCAACCTCACACCCTAGACTCTCAGCCAGGAATCTCATTGGCACCATTGTTCTGCCATCGATGATTGTGGGGACAACCTCTGGGTTGTTTGGGTCGATTTGGGTTTCTATTCCATTGATCTTGGCGGTGGGTTTGCCAATCCAGAGTTCGACTACATTCTCTTTGTAGTCATCTGTCTCTGGGTTGTCTGGTGCGACAAGAGTGCAAGTTACTTTTCTCTCATCAGCATCCCACTCAACCTGACCGCCGAGGGGTTCTGTGACATATCTGGCGGGGAGGAGTGTGCGACCATCTTTGATGATAGGGGAGGTGTCCATCTGTTCAGACTTGTCGTTATCTAAGGTGAGTTGGTTGGAGGCTATTTTGAATGTGAGGGAGTCGGCAGCAGGGGAGAGTTGGTAAAAACAACCATCTTCAGTTTCGATATATGGCGAACCACTCAATACTAGTATCATACATGTTATATCTTTGTATCTCCAGATTGTATTGCCAGTACTAGGATCAATAATATCAAGCCTACCTGATTCGCTAACAGCTATCTTGTTTCCAATGGAGACAGCTTGACCATCATAGATATGTAGTTTATCTTTCCATATCTCACTACCATTGGTGATGTCTATTGTAGACAAACCGACTAGTTTATTCTGATGGATAGTTCGAAATCTGATATTGCAGAAATTTGCGATATTAGTTTCCCAAATTATCCTACCGTCATTTGCATTAATCCCGACGATACCAAACTCAAAATCTCTTAGAACAATAATTACTTTATCTGTTGCATATAATCCATACGGTGAGTAACAGCGTAATGGTTCATTTTTTGAATCCGTATTTTGCCAAATAATAGAACCATTCTCAGGAGATAAACAATATAACCCATAGTTATAAAATATAAGCTTGTTGTCGATATACGCCAATCCTGGTCTGCCCCTATCACTTTCCATGTTATCAGGTATTATGATATCTTTTTGCCAGAGTATTTCTCCGTTTTCTATGTTGTATTGATACACTGAGTTATCCCTAAAACCAAGGAATAATCCTTTTTCGCATAACACATAAAAGGAGCTATGACTGTCATGTGAGTTGGGTAGTGTACTTGACCAGATAATTTGACCACTTATTATGTTTTGACAAACAATTTTTTTATCTGTCAAATAATATAAATAACTATCGAATATAGTTACTTCTTCATACATACGTTTAATATCTAAATCAATATCCCAAAGTATCTTATTAGATTCATTGTCATAGCATATAAATCTAAATCCATCTACTGATTTATATCTACAGAATAGGATATCATCCGAAGATCGTACGATACGTAAATCAGTATATTTAGCATTTATATCTTTGAAAGCTGTCTGCAACACAAATCTATCACTATCCATTGAGCATTCTGGAAAGGAATTTGTTCGTTGTGGGTTACCACCAAACATATTGTCATTACAATTGCTACTGTATGTAGAAGCCACAGAAAAACTCGTAGAAACCAACAGAAAAACACACAGTAGAATTAATGTTATAGTTTTCATTATCACCTCCTCAAATACATAAACGTATTAAAACCATAGTTGGTTCGTAAGAATGAATCAATATTCAAGCAGTCAAATTTGTGCGATAAATTCAAAAACAATTCGCTCATGCTTTTTCCAACACAAAGTTGTGTCAGATAAAAGATTGGAAAATATCAAATGTTCATATTACCTATTCTCCATCAGTGACAAAAATGCATCCACCCTCAACCTCAGCTGTCCAGAGTCAGAGGGTGAGTAGTCGGTTTCGATTTTCAGGAACGGCAGTTTGTGACGTGTCTTAACGTGCTTGGCGATAAGTTCGGACTCGATGTTGTATGTGTGGCATGCCTGCCACACGAGGTCGACAACACCTTGAGGTTTTGTCGTCTCAATCATCTGGTCAATCAACTCAAGCCTTGAGCTATTTGGAGTCATCACGGAACATGGCAGCTTGAAGTACTTCCTGGCGAGGTTTTCTGTCAAATCCCCTTCCGTGCTGATATTCTCAACCAAAGGCTTTATACCAGTGCAAGTCTCCTGGCAGACAACCACAGCGCCAGAGGTCTCGATAATATCAATAACCTTCTCGGCTCCGTGTGGGATTGGCACTCCAGTCATGAGAATCCTGGGTTTGTGGGAGTATTTGCCGTTTTGCGATTCCTTCGATTGGTCGATGATGTCCTTGTATGCCTTGTGGTCACACTCGATTCCAGAAATAAGGCTCTTCGCCTCTAGCACATCTCTACCAGAGAGGGTTTTGCCAGCAAAACTTGCTAGTTCGAGCCTCAGAGACCTCTCGCGGTTCATGAGCCTGATTGCATCTAGCAATTTCTCGTCTGTGATTTTATTGCCTGTCACCTCTTCGAGTTTTTCCTTCAGCTTTTTTATCTCAGACAGCCAGTGGGCAAATGCCTCTGTGTCATCTGGTTTTTGTGTGAGTTCAAGGATGTGCATCGGCTTAGTTTTGCCCATGAGTTCGTACATCTTCTTCTTGCCATCGCAGGTTGTCTCGGCAACCACAAGGTCAGACATCTCAAAGATTGGATTGGCGTGCTCTGTAAAGAACCCATAGGAGGATTTGATGAGTGGGCAGAGGTTTGCCGGGAGGTCGCGTTCGCTAGCTGTCGCCATGGTGTGGCTTCCACCACAAGCGCACACAGGAACGGCTCCCGCGGCGATAATCAACTCACGGGGGGTATACTCGCAAAACATCGAGATGACCTTCTTACCCTCTTTTTTTGCGTTTGTTGCATACTCAATACAATTACTGACCATTCTGTCAAACCTGGCGAGTGCTGGCACGCTATGGAGTGATTGAGGTTGTTCCTGCTGGCAGCATGTACTCGGTTTCTCGTCACCACAGCATGCGTTTTTGTTTTCATCCTCGCAGCAGGAACTTGGTTTTTCACTCTCGCAACAAGTATTTTGAGTTTTGCTTTCACAACATGTTGATTGTGACGCATCAACAGGTTTTGAATCACAACAGTTTGGTTTTGAGGACTCACATGGGTTTGTATCACAGCAAGATGAAACTGATGTTTCACAGGAACTGGACTCACAGCAAGCTGACTTTGGGATATTTTCATGAGTCGAATCACAGCAAGTAAACTTTGAAGTCTTGCCAGAGGCCTCATCATAACACGCCCCACCGCCTGGTTCAGAACCAGTTTTTTGTTCTTCGCAACAACACGAGGATATTCCAGATTCTGACACATGGTTTTCGCCCAAATCTGAACATGCACAATCGCAGGATTCGTGATTTTTAGTCACGGTATCACAATTGGTTTTATCACCCACAATGTCATCATTTGAGCAACAATCAGACTGCCTGCCTGGCGTATCTTCAGCACAATCACATTCGCATGCATAGGATACAACACTTGGAGTTTTACCCCGACTCGCCACTTTGTCTCTGGTCGTTGGAATGGCAGAATCTGACAGCGATTGTACTTTTACTCCAATCTCACCTGCCGATATTATTGCAGCGCCAAGAGCGCCGGTGATTCGTGGGTCACTTGGAACGATAAGCCTTTCCTCAAGCTGGGATGACAACGCGTGAATCATCGCCAGGTTTTTTGCAACACCGCCAGTAAAAGCTATTGGTGGCGTCGCCCTTCCTCTCTCTGCAATGCCTGCGATCCTTTTTGAGATTGCCTGATGGATACCTGCCGCGATGTCCTCTCTGCGCACGCCTCTTGAGAGCATACCTATCACCTCGCTCTCGGCAAACACAACACACATTGAGCTTATCTCTACCAAATCCTTTGCGCTCACTGATAACTCGGAGAGACCATCAACATCGGTCTCCAGGATTTTTGCAACAACCTCCAAAAACCTTCCTGTCCCGGCTGCGCAGCGGTCATTCATGATGAAATCAGCCACACGACTCGTATCGTCGAGGAATATCGCTTTTGAATCTTGACCACCAATGTCGATGATGGTTTTGATGTTGGGGTAGAGGGCAGAAACACCTTTTGCGTGGCAGGTAATCTCCGTTGCCACCTTGTCGCAGAAATCTGGCATGTATCTGCCGTATCCTGTCGCTGTGATGTGAGAAACTTTGTCCTTTGTGATGCCACAGGAATCGAGTAAATGGTCAAGTATCGATGAGGCGTTTTCCTTGGGATTGACGGTCGAATCTGCCACAAAACTGCCCGTGACTTCAAGTCTATCAATATCCAAAAGAACCGCTTTTGTTGTTCTGCTGCCAAGGTCTATGCCAACTGTGTATCTGCTCATATCTGGTTTCTCCTGTCTTTGATTACTTCAAAAAATGCCTCAAGCCTTGTTGAGATTTGCCCAATTGCTGAGTCTGTGAGTGGGGGTACTGTTATCTCAAGCACCGGCAAAGAAAGTTTGTCTGCCACATAATCTCTTATCATTCTACCCTCTGTCGCGCAGTGGGAGGCTCCTGGAATATCGCTTATGATGACTCCTTCGGCACTATACTTCACAGCCTCGTCCGCAACCAATTTTGCTCTGTAAATACTTGGTCCTATCATGGGGTCACAAAGGGCGGTTTGGGCAAGAGCTCTCATTGGTTTGATGTCGGTTGGAATCTGGATGAGAGCATGGCGGAAAAGATACTCAGTCCCCGCAATCCTGCCACCCAAATCCTCAACAAGGTTCATCACCCTCAAATCGGCAACTGGGTTTACCCACACAACCCTGCAGTTGTCGGCAGGCAGAATTCCTTCTCCATTTGCTACTCTTTTTTTCATCATCTGCTCGATGTGCGAGATGACATTGATGGATTCATCCATATCCGAGCAGAAATGCAAAGCTATCATCTCAACAATCTGAGCTTCAAGTGATGGCAGAGGGCAAGGATTTGTCCTATATGCCATATCTCGAATGGATTGAATTAATATCCTCAGTTTGTTGGTTTTCGCGATGCTTCCCGCGATGTCACTGTCTGAGATTCTGGTTCCGTTTGTTTCTTCGATTGCCGTCTTGACCGATTCAAGTTGCCCCTCAACGTAGTCAACCATTTCCTCTGACACAAAGACTCCAGTGGGAAGTCTGACAGAACCATTCCCTGGTTCTTCCTCTCGTCTGTAAGGCAGCTCCCACCAGTGTGTCTTGTAGCCTAGCGTTGAAATCCGAGACATGATAGCTGAGAAGTCATCGCAGCACGAACCAACAGCGCCTACAAGCAGGTCTGGAATGGGGAAATGAGCCCTGTTAATGAATGCTGCCAATGCTGCCCTTGCGGGGCAGAATTCGTCCCCGACCCCTGCCCTGTCGGAGAGTTTCAAAAGCCCCTCTGACATCTCCATAACACAGGGAATCCACCAGGCTCCGTCAGGATAAAAGGCGATATTGTCAGGGTTTGCATATGCGATGATTGGGACAGTACCCAGATCTTTCATAGCTCCTATGATTGTTTTTCCGGCTTTTCTGGATTTATGGAGTCGCTCCTCCTCGGAGAGCAAAAACGACCACAACCTCTGGGATGCGAGCGAATTATCAAACCTCAGATTCATAAGCCTTGTGTCACCCTCAAGCTCAGTAAAGCAACCTGGATTTTCCATGTACGCATATTCAAAATCTGTGTCAGAAAGACTGATAAAACTTTCTTTTATCTCTTTTGGAATTGCCGTGTGAAGATTCATGAATTCCGAGAAACCAGCCTTTTTTGGTTGTGGGTCGATGTAGCTCATCTCAGACTCTCCAAAAACGCCTCAACCCGTGTTTGGATTCTGGGGCTTGAAACATCAGAGTAGCTGATGTCAATCCCAAGAACCGGCAAATCTAGGACTGTCTTTGCTCTCTCAAGCTCAGCTGTCCACATGTCACACCCACGGAGTGTTTTCCAAATAACTCCCTCAACTCCCAGCCTCTTTGTTTTTATCTTCATCCAGTCAAAGAATTCTGTGTTTGGTCTTGCCCTTATGCAAGGAATCCTTTCAAAATAAGCTTTTGCCAGATTTTCAACCGGATCTCCTGATTCCTCCACCTCAAGCTCTGAGAACCTGTCTCCCGTGCAGGTTGCGTCTAACACAACTGATGCCCCATTTTTCTCAATCATCTCAAGAAAAGAAATTTCAGCTTTTGAGGTCGGGCAACCAGCCACCGCTATTTTCATCGAACTTGAGTCTTGCTTTCCTGAAGAAAAATCTGAATTTACTGAAATGTTTGTCTCACCATCCATAATTTTGTGAACAAGCGCCACAAAAGCCGAACCAGAAAGAAGTCCTCTGTTTTCTCTGAGGCTTTTCCTGATACGGTTCCACTTTCTGATGCTCTCATCCAGCCTATCTTCGTTTGGAGATTTTCCTGTAATCTCCGAAAGCCTGTCTATTTGCCACAGAATCTCACTCTTGAAATATTGATATGATGCTTTAGTTCGAGTTGCCGGCATATGAGTAATCAACAGTGTCTTGCCACTTTGACGACTTCTAAAATCCAGCACTCTTGCTGCCTGGTCACATGTCCTCGATGCTACCAGGATATCGTCATCTGTTTGTGACCCTATGATTGTCTTGCACCATGAGCAAACCCCAGGGTGAATCTCGCCCCTGGACTCATCCGATGTCGCGCCAGAGGAAACAAACCTTCTGGCATCGAGTCCGAAAGACTCAACGAGTTCAATCGGTGTGTTGCAGCAGTATAGACAGGCTTTCATTGTTTTTGGTTTGTTACTTCTTTACGGCAACAAAGCGACCTCTTGTCATCTTGTCTTTGTGGGCAACCTCGCTCATGTATGCCATCTCGCCGCCCATTGCCTGGAAAAGTTCCATGTCATCGCCAATTATCCTGAGGGCATCGTATGTAAGCTGGTCTGTAAGCATCTTGATGTAGAAGTCGACATAATCAGCAAACTCAATCTGCGAGGCTTCCTTCACCTCGAAGCCATTGTCCTCAAGAAGCTTTTTGTAGCCGGGGATTGACTCCATGTAGGGGAATTTCATGAACGTGTTGATTCTATGAGCCTCGTTGTCAGCAAGCCCTGCTGGCCCCTCAACCCAGTCGGTAAATGCGATGATGCCACCCGGTTTGAGCATTCTTGCGGCTTCAGATATTAGTTTCCCCTTGTCCTCAACATAGCACCAGGCGTCCTCGCCCCAGACAAAATCGAACTTGCCATCATCCATTGGGATATCAGTGACGTCACCTTTTACAAACTGCACTTTTCCAACGAGTTTCTCATTTTCAACGCGCTTCTTTCCGACTTCGATTACTTTGTCGGTTGCATCAACGCCTGTCATCTCAGTTTTGAAATTCTTGGCAAGGAATCTCATGCCAGCGCCGCTGCAGCAGCAGAGGTCGCAACCCTTCATTCCCTCTTTGATTCCGGCGTTTGTTGCAAGCTCCATGGAGGATTTGAAACCACCAACATGGATTTGTTCGCCCATGATGAGTTCCCAGAGGTTGCCCTCGGCTCCGCTGTAAACCCCTTGTACATCCTGCAGTTTCATGTCTGTCTTTTTCACGTTTTTTCTCCTTTTGAATCAGAAGAGATGGTAGAACCATGCAAAAACACGACTTCCGAACAGGACGACCCCACATGTGTCGTGTGGAGAAAAAACGGCAGGAGAGCTACTCTTTGACGAGTAATATCTTAGGAAGAATGAGCGTGGAGCTGACCCGTCCCCTTGGAATCGAACCGATCCCCGGACTGAACTCACTTACAGTAAATGGTCATTACCACACTCCTTGAATTGATACTGTGAATATAAAAACAATCATATTCAATGTCAAACTACCAATAATCGGTTGATTTAATGTTGACATTGGACATATCTTCTTTCTTGAAATCTTTTTGGAGCTAGGCTTGGTTTTTATGGTTTGCACACCCCACATGGGGTGTACCCGGCTTTTATCGCCTCCTCACGGGTTTTGAAATAGACACGGTTTTCGGGCAAGATTTGTTCCACATATCGGCAGTTTAGGTGGTGGAATCGCAGTGTTGAGTCTGCCCCGACGTATAAATATTCCGGATCATCCCTCACAGGATCCTCCACAGGAACAGTTATCTCCCCTTCGGTGCCTGCTGTCACTGTGTAAGTCAGAATTATCTCCTTTGTCTCAGCCACCCACTCAACCTCACATCCCAGGCTCTCAGCCAGGAACCTCATTGGAACCATCGTCCTGCCATCGATGATGGTGGGAACAACATCGGGGTTGTTGGGGTCGATTTGGGTTTCTACTCCGTTGATTTTTGCTGTGGGTTTGCCAATCCAAAGCTCAACAATGACATTTGCATCATCTTTGGCTGGATTGTTTTCTGAGAATTCTGAGGATGAGTCACTTTCTCTGACAAGTTTGCATGTTACTTTTCTTTCTGTCCCATCCCAGGAGACTGCCCCACCGAGAGGTTCAATGATGTATCTGGTTGTGAGGTATGACCGATTATTAATAATAGTCGGAGGAACATCTGCTGTTTGTTTTTCAATTCCTTTGACGTAGTCAGGTTCGCCAATTCTGTACACTAAAGGACATTCAGATGTGTATATTATCTCTTTCTTGCTGTTGTCGTTGATTTTTCTGAGGGTGTATTTATAGCCATTTTCAAGAGAAATATTGTACCCACTCTCATCTTCTTCATTCGATTTTGGCTCTACTATCTTGAATCTGAATTCATTTAAATCACCCAAAATGGAATAGCTGTTTTCGACTTTTACAAAGCTACCTTTATCTTCTGAAATATAAAGATCGCAGTTCGAGAAAGAATTTTCATCCAGACATATTAGTGTCCCCTCTGAGATGGATTCTCGAACAATAAAATCAAAATCATATATATAGCTTCGCCAGACTTGATTTCCATTGAGTATAGAATTTTTGATGAAGTAATTGAAATATTTATAGAAAGTGAGTTTATTATCGAGCATATAGAATCTGCCATCAATACAGTTTCTCTTTATCATAATGTTATCATTGAGAATTTCATATGGATATTTGTAATTATCCAATAAAAGCCACGAATTGTTTGTGGAATAATATTCCAAAGTGCCAAAATCAGTATCGTTTCTGGATATACCGACATGAACTTGTTCTTCTGATAAAATCTCGTCCAAGTATGTAAATTCTACAGAATCTATTGGCTCATCTGTGTAGATATTATAGTATTTATTGAAGCCATTATAGCTCAGTTGCACAATATAGTTTGAGAAATTTTCAACAATGAATGAATTGTCTGAATAGTCAAATTCAATATGATTGCATATATTGTATTCTAGGCCGTCGTATATTTCATGTTTGTCATCTAATCCTACTTTGAATACTTCAACTTTATATCCATCTGGCAATACAAATGACACTCTTGGTTTATCATCACTTGAGTCGTTGTCAATCTCTTTTGTTTCCCAAGGTCCAAGTGTAAAACGCCCGTTTGAATCGGGTTCAATCGTGATATCGATTGATGAAAACTTACCCTCCATTAGAATGTCACTACTGTAGTCACATCCTGGCGATATGCAGATTCGTTCAACTATTCTCAGAATGGAAAGAGAGACGCTCGTGAACGATGTATTTGTTTCTATTGTCTTTGATTCTTGTGGTTTTAAGACAATGTCGTCAATGCGATCCTCGATCAGCTCATCACCATTATAAAAGTAGAAATCAAACCATATATGGTCATTCGTGTTATTTGTGAAACTGATGTTGTTATTGCCGTCGGCAAGTTTCGATACAACAACATTGCTATAGGTTATCTCAGGGTTTGCTTTTGACTCATTTCCTATAGTAATGAAACTAACAACCAACATCGCACTGACAAAAAGTAAAATAAATCTAGATCTCATAGCGTCCCCTCTCTAAAATACAGATTGACACACACCTTCTAAACAACCTTTCTCGATTATACTAAAGTGGGAAATGTAGTAAACATGCCAGGAGTCGTGATTTGCCTGTAAACTGGGTTTAATATCGACCAAGATGTGTTGATATCTGTGAGATTATTTCCTCTACCTCTGCCATTCACACAGCCAATGACTCATTGTAAGTTTGGATATATCGGAGTTATTTCCTTAGATTTCTGCGTCCACCCTGCTTTTCCACAAAACTATTTCGAACGTAAATCCCTATCGATAATATATCAGAGTTATCTCCTTTGTCTCTGCGTTCCACTCAACTGTACACCCAAAACTCTCTGCCAGGAATCTCATCGGTACCATTGTCCTACCGTCTATTATGGTGGGGACAACGTCGGGGTTGTTAGGGTCGATTTGGGTTTCTACTCCGTTTACCTTGGCGGTGGGTTTGTCTATCCAGAGTTCGACTGTGTTGTATGATGTTTCAGTGGTTGAGGTGTTCAATAGATTGTGGCTTGACAGGTTATCATAGTTGTGGGTGTTTATGTCACTTTGAAATGGACTCGGTGGACCAATGAATGAAGGTGTTTGTGATTCTGGTGTTGGCTCATCTGTGGGGTTGCTTGGTGCTTCGAGTTTGCATATTACCTTCTTCTCTGCCCCATCCCACTCGACATCTCCACCAAGAGGTTCTGTAACAAACCTTGCTGGAAGGAGTGTTCTGCCATTTAGGATTACGGGGGCAACATCAATGAGACGTTCTTCACCATCAAGCCACTGCTTCTTCTCTCCTATCTGGAACTTGAGGATTGTCTTGGTCTGTATTGGAGGTTCTGGCTCTGGTGTGGGTGTTGGTTCGGGGGTAGGTTCTGGGGTTGGTTCAGGAGTCGGTTCCGGTTCGGGGGTTGGCTCAGGCTGAGGTTCTGGGACCGGTTCTGGTTTAGAAACACCATACACGTAATACCTCTTGGTATCCCACCTAAGAACCACACCATCAGGGCCAATATAGCTAACATGCACATACTCTGATGTTTCCAGTTTATCTTTATCAATAAACCACTTTTCCTTAAATGTCTCCGGATCAATACAGCTAATCCTTCCTTTTGTTTGTATCAGCAGTTCATCACAAACAACTTGCATGTGTGATTTCCAATCACCTGTAAGACTATCTGGCACTATCACAAAATCATCTGGATTATCTCTACTGATAAGGAAATGGTAGGCCGTTGGAAAACCGAAGCCATAATAGAATTGAGTGAAACTATCGGATAAATCATACTGAAAATTGTTAAGATTTGGATCATACATGAATGTGATTGGTATGTAGTTACCTACACAATTATGTCTAATAAACCAAGGATTTCCGAGGTAATTGGCTTTTGGGTTGGCTGTTTTAACAATATCTGTAAAATCTACATCCCTGATGTATTCAAGTGTGTCTATATCATATTCTTTACATTTCTCTTGATTACCAACAAGTACTGTGTTTTTGAAGAATATTGCGTTAACTTGCCCCTTTGGTCTTTTTAAATCAATATCACATTTCTCAATCTCTTGTGTTCGAATATTGATCCTGTAAAATCCTTTCTCATTTTCTAAGAAATTACCCGCATCATCCAGGTCATACTGTTCTTCTGAAAACCATATATAGTCACCTGCCAGTTCAATATCGTTTATCTGGCGGTATAAACTTCCACTGTGTTTGGACTCTATTCCCCACTTTATTTCTCCATTTCTTGGGTCAAAGCATATTATTCTGCCGTCTACGAAGAAGTAGTCATCACCATTATGTAAAACAGGGAGTACTCTGTGCCACTTACTCATGTATGCCGGATGAACATCTACAAACTCCCACATTTTCTCTTGAGTGTCAGTATGGTAACATTCCACCTTTTTCTTGAATGCCTGAGATTGTGGACATCTTGTCATGGTAGTAAAATCTTCTGAATCGCAATGAATTGAAAACGGAGTACAGATATTATAGTCTGAACCAATATTCCAGTTTCCAGGATACAAACAGCTTGTATCAGAAACCTGAAGCTCCTTATTCGCTAAGTCTGCCCAGATAACCTGCGTATTCGTTAAATAATCATTCATGTATTCATGTTCATCAGCGCAATTTTCTTTCACTAGCCTAATTGGAAACTTAGGGAATCGATAGTACCATCCAAATCTGCCAACCATGCCTCTTCCATTTGTATCAATCTCAAATGTCCAAATATTCTCTAATTCACCCTCCCCATAAAAGTGGATGTCTTGCATCTCATGTAGGTAATCATCTGGTATTGGATTTATGGTGTTGACTTCCGGATACCTTGATTCATCGAGCTTTATCCAATACTCATTTTCAGCCTTAGAGCCCAATGAATTACTGCTGACTAGAAACAACAAAAGAACGATTGACACCACAAACACTTTAAATTTATACACGCATCACCTCCGCGCCCATAACCCTTGACGGTGAGTGTACTGTCATAGGTTATGGGCGTACTATATCATCAACCTAGTTGAATGGCAAAGTATTTTTTTGCATACCTCTAGATACTTCACAGACAACAATAAATATTCGATACCAGTGCTGCTTATCTTATGTTTTCACCGGACATTTTTCAGGTTTTTGGAATAATTTCCTTTATCTTTACTGTCTACTCTGTCAAGGGACGGAAATGACTTCGAACATGTAAGGGTTACCTCCATTGCATCGACAAACGACTCAATGATACATTCGAATCTACTCGAACACATTGAACAAACATCCATGCTTCCAGCGTTCCAGTCGATCAGAATATCCGAGACTATTACGTGTGTAAATATAATTACTCTGATTTCTGCTACCTACTCCATTTTTCCACAAAACTAATTCGAACGTAAATCCCTATCGATAATATATCAGAGTTATCTCCTTTGTCTCTGCATCCCACTCAACTGTACACCCAAAACTCTCTGCCAGGAATCTCATCGGTACCATTGTCCTGCCATCGATGATGGTGGGTACTACCTCTGGGTTGTCTAGGTCAATTTCGCGCTCTGAGCCGTTGTACTTGGCTTTCGATTTCCCAATCCACATTTCCAGTGTGTTATAAACCTTCTCGTTATTAGAAGGATCGATACCAGCCTCAAACCTGCAAGTCACCTTTCTTTCTGAGTTGTCCCACAAGACCTCGCCCCCGAGTGGCTCTGTGAAATGTCTGGCTGGAATAAATGTTCTGCCGCCTTGAATCAGAGGCGCAACATCCATTGCCATTGTTGTTCTATCATCGTCTTTGGTGACTGTGTAGGATTTCTCACCCACTTTGAAAACAAGCTCGTATTCTGGTATTAAAATGGGTAAACATGGTGGTAGTTTGACCGGTTTTTTATCTGGCTCTTTCTTAGTTTCAGGTGGAGTAGGCTCGGGTTCAGTTTTCGTTGGAGTTGGAGCAGGCGTTAGTCCCGGGATTGGTTCAGGCACCACCTCATATTCAGCATTAGAAGAGTTTTTAAGATCAACCTTATAACAAGCTGTTCCAAACTGGAATTCTACCACTAGAAAACCATCACCAACTGCAAATGAGTGTATGTTTTCATAAAACTCAAATGTCTTGATTGGTTCACCAGTATCGGCATCTATGCATTGAATCTTGTTGTATATCTGTGGCTCATCGTTTGGAATATCATCAAACAACAAGACATAAAGATGGTTGCCATCAATCCGCTCCATTTTTGAGATCACATAATTGTAATCACCTGAGCGAAGTGTCCACTCGTCCTCAAGTGTCTTTGTGTTCATCTTGTGGAGAGTGTTTGTTTCACCTGGAGTATACATGTTTCGGTGATTACTGTTTGGATAGGAGTTATTGAAACCAGTCGAATAGTAGAGGGTGTCATCATCCACAAAGAAAGACACAAAAGAGGCTTTATCATGAATATATCTCACCGTTTCACCATCGGTCTTGTCGATTACCTTGATTACCCAGTCATCGTAGATACAGCATCCTTTGAAAACCTGAGTGGCAATGAATAGGTAATCATCATTCATGGAATGTTGATACTTGTATGCCTCCTTTTTCCCATCTGCCACAACAATCAAATTCTCCCACAGCATTTCCTCATCTTTCCAGGCGCGCACACAGAAATCATTTCCTGAATACACAATATCATCTGAGTATCCTATGCAATTTTGCTCAATGTTTTCCTTTGTTTTGATGAGCTTGCCACTCTTGGAGTCATAAATTCTCATATGTTGTTTTTTATCGTCAGAATCCCCCTCATAAAGATATACCAGATTTTCAATACTGAACGCATAGGCGCAACCATTGGTCAAAATTGTGGTCTTCTTACTGTTTATATCATACCAAGATGTTCCTGAGGGCGATTCACAGGCAAAGAAGAGCGGATTTCCCATTGATGTAATGTGATGTTGAATATCAGTAACTTTATCTTTCCATATGATATCACCATCAATGGCTTCTATGATCGAAACATCATCACCTTTGTACTTCTTGTAGATTGTCACCCTATCACGACTGTTGTTCAATATTCCACAATCTTTGGCATACCACTTGCAGACAAGTGATGAATCAGAAAAATTGTTTGAATTTCCTCCATTGCAGGTATCACCTGTGAAGTGTGGAGAAACAACGATAATTGCTATTAAAACAGCCAATACCATTCTCAGGAAACCCATTTTCAGCTGGTTAAACATATGCTTATCAACCTCCAGTTACCAATCACAAAGGACATCTATCACGTAACTCCCAGGTTTACCCCTCAGCACATGATAGTACAGATTCAATATGCTGTGTTTTTACAAACCATGTGATATTGAGAGTATTGTTCAAATCTTTAGTTTCCAGTGGAGTTCAATTGGCGTTTAGATTGAATTCATCTTCTGACGGAGAAGCCTCAGTTTTAGGTTCAGTTTCCGGCGAAATTGGAGCAGGTGCTGGCTCAACCTCTGGTGGGGAGGGCTCAGGTCTGGGATCAGTCTCTGGAGGTATTGGTTCAGACCCCGATTCTGACACTGCATCAAGGTCAACCGGATAACAACTCAACTCATCCGCCGTTTCGACATAGAGATACCCATCTGAGATGAGGTAGTATTCTATGTTCTTATCAAACTCATAGATGTTGAGAACTTCACCAGTTGTGATGTCGATTTGGTGGATGAATTTACAGTGGTCTATGTCATAGTACTTATTTGTGTCAGATGCCAAAACATACATTTTCCCGTTACATATCTGATCTGGGATAAAGGGGTAGTAGTTGTAGTTTGGATTTTGAAATGACCATTCGACTTCGAGGTTGGAAAGGTTCATTCTGCTCAGGGTGTGACGCGGTTTTGTGACATTGTTCTTTTGATTGTCTGGTTTGTCATTGTCCAGGGGGATTGTTGTATAGTACAGATATTCATCATGGACATAGAAGTAACCACCATATCTTTCCCAATTGTCGATTTCTTTTACGATTGAGCCATCGGATTTGTCGATGATAAGGATTTTTGTGTAGGCGTTTTCATAGCATTGGGCAATTGTTGAGCCAAGAATGAAGTATTCTTCTGAGTTACTCGAATCATAGGGGATATATCTCTCATCTAAATCAAATCTGCTGTTTCTTTTCCATAGAACCTCACCAGAAAATGCTACAATATTGTATCCATTACCATAGATCAAAATGTTGTCATCTGAAACAAAGGGAAATGTCTCCATATCAAATGAATAAAGGAGTTTACCTGTCTCTGCCTCATAACAGTTCAGATTGTTTTTAGATGTTAGAAATACCTTGTTTCCAATGGATTTGTTGAGATGCATGTAGGCCAAGTCGGGATGGTTTTTGTTCGATCCACCATCAATATCAGCATACTGTATTTCATCAACAGTGCCATCACTGTTGCAAACGACCCATCTATCTTCAAAAAAATAAACTGGTGGAGTTGTTATGCACCTTTGATATTGAAAGAATAAATTGCTGCTATATTTCTGCTCCCACTCAACAGATAATGTGTTTGTATCAATACTCAAGATAGATTCAATCTTTGCGCTTACTTTTGGTGTGTTGTTCTCAACATCAGATTTCCTGAATCCAAAAATGCTCCCATTAGATTTGCAGTATAATCCAACAGAATCAATTGTTGCAACTGCCTCAAGTTTTGTCACTTCTCCAGATTCGTCTTCAGTTGTATTTGATACTGAGTCTTGTTCTTCAGTTTTCATCTGTTCATATTCCGAATCAATCCAATATGCCAGGTAATACAATGTCTCCTCTCTGTTTGTGCTGGACTGGTCAACAACCTCGGCTATGAGTTTCCCGTCTGAATATAAGATATTACTAAAATAATCTGAGTATGAGCTTTGCCACTTTGTTTCACCAGTATTTATGTCAAGCCTTGCGACAAATGTTTTGAAATTTCGGTTTTTCTCAACCGTTTCAGGTTCATCAGCAATCGAGCAAAAGATTGAATCACCAACGATTATTGCCTTTCCGCCCAACTTCATCGCTTCCTTTTTCCAAAGAATTGCGCCAGTTTTTGGCTCAAAACACATGAGTGTCTCGTTTTGAAGTGCAACCAAGTGGTTATCATCCATGGCATCAATTGCGCATTTTATGCCAGGGCTCTCATAGCTCCAAAGTGTATCGCCAGTCTCAATTTTGATGCACTCAACCATCTTTTTCACATCTTCTTTTGGCAGGTTTTTGTCGGTATATAAATTCACCCCACCATACGAAACGTATAGTTTGTCATTCCTGACTTGTATCGAGTCTGGGTGTCTGTAGTAATATTGATCCACAACCTCCCTGCTCCACACAACCTCATTCTTCTCAATGTCAAAAGCATAGAGTTTGTAAGAATTGTTTTGTTCTTCGTACATTATGATGTAATCGTCAAGATAACATGCAATAAGGTCTGGGTGTGGTGTGATATTCTCTGGGAGCGCAATATTAATAAACTCAGCTTCCCCCGTATCAAGATTAACTTTTTGAAGCAATTCATCTCCTAACGTTTTGAAATCAGAACTGGTCATGATGTTTCCATTGATAGTTGGAAAAAACTTCTTGATGGTAACAAAATCATTTGACCAAACTTGCGAGAAATCTTTTATTTTTCGACATTGTGTCACGTCTCTATTGGTGATACCAGTTCTTGAGTAGAGTGAGTTAGCAAAATTGAAAACCAGATTGTCCTTGTAGATGAAACACCAATTGACTCTGCAATCAACGTATCTCCACACCTCTTCATCGACCGATGTATCATAGCAATACAGCTTTCCATCCTTCGATAGTGTAATTATATGGTCACCGTAGGAGATCGCGTATTTGATTTCATAATCAAGCTGAATTCCACCGTAGTATTCGAACTCGGATGTTTCTGACAGGCATTCTGCCACAACCGAGTTTGTGGCGTTTGTGTCACCGTTTGGGCAAACCCAGCTGCAGGAAGTGTCGACATGTTCGGTGCTGGCTTTTGGAATGCCTGTGTCCTTGTTGTCATTGTCCTTTGAGTCGTCCTCGTCTTCATCTTTATTTTTACCATCTTCTGTTGAGATGGCATAACAAGACAAATTGTAATTATCTTCGACATACAACTTCCCATCAGATACAGCAAAATATGAGATATATTCATCAAACTCAAGCTGTCTTAAAATCCTTCCAGTTTCAATATCAAACTCCAGGATGGTTTTGCACTCCTCAATTTTGTACCTGTCTATTTGGTTTGATGCCATTACGTACAATTTCCCATCGTCAACTTGATTCCTCTGATTTGGAAAAAAGACAAATTTTTGATTCTTGTTTTCCCAAACTATCTCAAGTGTTTCAAGGTCAAGCATACCCAACGAGGTATTTGCAGACCAGTTTTCCTCTGAAGGTTTTTCCTCCACAGTGTGTGAGATGGAATAGAATAGCTTATTATCACAGACAAAAAAGTCTGGTTCTCGCTTTGAAGTACTCTCGATGATTTTGACAACCTCACCTGTGGATTTGTCAATAATCACAATTCTTTTGGCACCATTTTTATAAGTGTTTGTAATCAGGTATTTATCCGAGAAAATGTATCTGCTTCTACTATAGAAATTTCCCATTTCCTCTTCATCCAACGTCCAAATTATCTCATCTTTCGTTTCCAGCCTTAGTTTGTCGAAATAAAGAAAAAGCCTTTTATCACCATCCTTACCCAAGAAACTTCGATCAAGATTTGAGCTTTCCTTTCGCAAACCTGTATAAAGATCGTAAACAACGACACCCTTGTTTTGATCATGGCTTTCGTAGTCATAATCTATGTATAATTCATCTGGGTAAATGAAGGGTTCTGTATTGAAGAAATCGTAATAATAAAAGTTGTTCGCAATCACCCCATCCTTATTGCACACAATCCAGGTGTTGCCCTCAAAAAAAACAACAGGTGCGCCAATAGGCCTGAACCTTTCCCCTTCTATCCTGCCCCTGATTGGCTTTTCCCAGATGCTCTCTCCTGTTGCCTTGTTTGAGCATGATATCGACACATCATAGCTGTCTCCCTCGAAATCTGGTTTTGTGTAGGCGTAGAGCTCATCCCCGTCGATTGTGTTGAAGCTTGTGTTCTCTTTGCTCCAGAGCAACTCCGGTGTTGCATTACCGCTATCATTGGCATCTATTGATAATGAATAATATGTCACACCCGTGTCTGTCTCAATTGCAAGATACCCATCCCCAACCAGAAAGGTGTTGATATTCTTGTCAAACTCAAAGGTTTTGATTGGTTTACCGGAGTTTATATCGATGCATTGAATCCTCTTCTTGATATTTCTACCTGTTATTCTCTCATTATCGTAAAGCATCACAAAAAGAACATCATCTAAGACTTGGTTTCTTGTGGTGAGTATATAGTTGTACTCATCGTTTTGCAGAGACCATTCCTCTTCTAGTGTGTCAATATCTATCTTGAAGAGTGTGGTTGTGTCGCATTTACCGCATAAATCTGGATATGTTAGATTGTAATTCCCGAATCCCCTTGTGTAATATAGTGCCATGTTGTCTACAAAATAACTGTGAAAACTTGTCAAATCTCGTAGATATTTTACTGATTTACCAGTCTCTCTATCAAGTATTTCAATGATTACATCCTCATAATCTAGGTTACTATTGAATAAATCTACCTCAATGAAAATATACTTGTCTGACATGTAGTGCAATCTAACGAATTCTTCAGTGAAATCACCTTCAAGAGCGTCGTGTGTCCACAGTTCCTCATCACCCTTGTATGCGCCAACTTGAGTTTCATTGAGCATGTACCTTACACCCTCAGAGTATCCGATGCATTGAGAGTACTGGGTATCTTTGAAGACTTGATCGCCAGTATCTAAATCAAAGGCACAAAACGCATTTTGTGGATTTTTCTGGGTCCCTCTTCTGGGATCTGGTGCATACACAAAAACAATATTGCCGTCGACATAAGGGTTCTCACCCTTTTTAATTTCGCTATTTACCGTTTCATCGTCTAGATTAGCCCAGCTAAAATTCGTGTAGTAATTTTGTAAAAAAAAACTGGAGAGCGGCAATCAGGATAGCTCCACAAATGGTCGTAATCAATAATTCCTTTTATCTCCCGACTCCAAATCTCACTCCCATCCTCCGCCTTCACAACCGTGACCTTGTCATTGTTGAGTCTGTCTAGTAGGCAAACCTTGTCCTCGCCAATAACCTGTATCACCTTGCCGTCTTTGTGCCACAACTCCTCAAGCGTTACTTCAATATTTGAAGTTGTGGCAACAGGGACAGGAAGCATCTCGGCTGTTTCAATCACCGGAGACTCGATAGTCCTATCCTCGCAATCGTTTGCATAGAGGTCAATCCTGTCAAGCTTTTTGGCGAGGATACACTTGCTGAAACACTTGATGTAGTAATAAGAGTGTGGCAGAGAGAAACTTCCTGATTCCTCTCCGGTTTCAATATCAAATTGCACCACATCTGTTTGGTCAATATCGGAACATCTGTCGGAGTCTAGGTCTTTGAAGAGATACATCACCGATAGTGTGTTTCCAACGATATCAAAGCTTCTTGCGTATTTGTCATCTTCCTCTTCAAGCTCAATTTCCCACTCAACATCTTTGCTCTCAAGATTGAAAGCCATAAAACCATGAAACTGGTCAGAACCTGAGGTACTAAAGTGAATTGTGCCTTGACCGTTTTCGTCCTTGTTGATTGAGTAAAAAATGAAATATTTGCCTGCTACACCGCGGGGGTAATACAATTTGTCACCTGTAAACTCATGTTCAAAGAAAACCTTGCCATCTTCAATGTTGAATAATCTAATCGTCTGGTCATAGAAAGAGATGATGTAGTTGGCAAGAAATCGAAGTTTTACCCTGCTGGGGTTGTCATCAATCCCGTAGAAATCTTTGTTCTCCTTCGTCCAGATGATATTGTCCTTGATGTCCATGCAGTGGGTCAAACCCTTCGATGACCATATAAATTTGTTGTCGTAAATATGCAAAAGCACGAGTGGCCCGACAAACTCATCCTTTGAGTAGTCTGCCACAATCTCCGACAACACCGACTCACCCGTTTTCTTATCGATTATGTGCTTCACATGAACGCAGGTATAGTCGTCCTCCCAAATCCTCTCAATCACGATAAAATAGAGTTGCGATATGAAAGGCACTCCGATTCTCTCGTATTCTTTGGTCGTTTCATTCAGATACACTTTCCTGAATTTGCCAAATGTCCAGGTGATGTTACCAGTTTTGGGGTTTATTGCTGCCGCTGTGCAATAGTGAATAGGGTCATCCTCATGGGGAAGGATTGTGTAGATTGCATCGTCATCCATGAAAACCCAGTTACTCAGATTCACAAAGATCTTGTCCGGATCAAGAACGGGCTCAATTGGTCTCTCCCACATCTTCTCGCCTGTCTCGAAGGAATAACACATGAAGCTGTTATAAATTGGAAAAGTGGGTGATATTTCAGATTCCATCTCAGTCTCAACCACGAAATAGTCTTTGTTATAGCAAATCAGGTTCCCAATAACCTCGCCCTTCTCAACAAGGTGAGTCCAGCAGATGTCTTGCTCCGAGTAGGCTGTGGACGCCAAAGTCGGCGATTTTGGACTAAAGACTGCAAACATTGAAACAGTAAGAACCAGACACACAAAAATGACACCAATTTTTTTCATGCCAATCCTCCTTACCGGTATTGTAGGACTGACATGTACAACTCAAGTTATAATAAAGTTGATGATGTTAACATTATCTTAATAATGAAGTGCTGTCAGTAAGCTACTCCTCCATCCGTTTGTTCCTGGAGCCACTGTACTGAACCTTGAACCAACCAGGGGTTGATTGCATGTGTGTGATATCTATCTTGAGGGTTGCGTCTCCGTTAATGGCGTTGATGATTGCCCTTCCATCGACGGGAGAGAATATGAGTGGATCCTCTCCGTTTGACATGTTACGGTTGATAACGTAATCGTGGTCTACAAGGTGGTCAACAAGCCAGGTGTAGAGTACCTCGGATTTTTCCTTGTAGTACATTTCAGCCTCGATGTATGTCACACTTGGATTGGCTCCACTGGAGCTGATGTTTGGTTTCCTGTCACTGAGGAAACTGGCGCCTGGATAGATTGGAACAAACTTTGCCAACATCTCCTCCCACGATGGGGTGGGTATGTAGTCGACCACAATGTCCTCAAAAGTCGGCTTTGGAGGTATTTCTATCTCGGACTCTGGGGTGAGAGGAGCAAACAGGTCATCGGCGGAGTATCGCACCTTTTCCTGGCAACCACCCAAGAAAAGTGTGGACAACAAAAGGAACATCACAGACAGTGAGAGTGCAAGTTTCGTGTTTCTCATCTATTTCGATGCCTCCTTCGTAACAAGGTATGTGATATGAGTCTTTGTGGTGACCGCATCAGACAAGATTGACAAATCCATGGTCTCCTCTTCCCTGATTGCTCGAATCTGGGCATTCGCGCCGTTGTACTGCTGCGAGTCTATGAGAATCCACCCGAGTTCCGCGATTGTGTCCTTGTACCACTGGAAAACCGATGCTGGGTTGGCATCAGTTGTGAGTGTGCCCACCACGGTCTTTTGGAGATTTGTGCCGGTGAGGATATCACTGTCTGTTGTGAGGGGGTCAGCGATGTAGTTGTCTGAGCCGGGATAGATTGGTATATAGTCTGGCACCTCACCTCGAACATCTATGGTCGCTATGTCTCCAATTGGCACCATTGATGGAACGGATGCCCTGCAGGACAGTGCTGTGATCGTGACCAAACCGATTACCAAAAACCGTAGTAGTTTACTCATAAGCGTTTGTTTACCACACACACGCACGGTGGTCAATAGAAACTCATTTTTGATTGAGTACAGCGTGTTTCTGCAATACACTGGGCAGGTTTGAAATCAAGGAGAACAAATGGCTAGGGAAGAATATACTGCGCAAGATATCAAGGTTCTTGATGGTATTGAACATGTAAGGTTGAGGCCTGCCATGTACATCGGCACTACCGATGTGCGGGGCTTGCATCACCTTGTTTACGAGGTTGTTGACAACGCCATCGATGAGGCAATGGCTGGATACTGTAAAAACATAGATGTGTCCATCCATCCAGACGGTTCTGTTTCCATCTCGGATGACGGCAGAGGATTTCCGGTTGATATACATCCTCAGCTTGGCATTCCAGGCGTCACGGTCGCTCTCACCAAGTTAAACGCTGGTGGTAAGTTCGACAAAAAGACGTATAAAGTTTCGGGCGGACTCCATGGTGTCGGTGTCTCTGTTGTAAATGCCCTCTCATCGTGGCTGACTGTCACGATCAAGAGGAATGGCAAGGTTTACAGACAACGTTTCCGCAAGGGAATTGCGGAAACTGACCTCGAAGAAACGGGTACGACAAGCTCGACAGGAACAATTGTCACTTTCAAGCCAGACCCGGATATGTTTGAATCAGTTGAGTTCAATTACTCCACCCTTAAAAATCGTCTCAGGGAATTGGCATATCTTAACTCAACTCTCTATATCTCGATCACTGATGAGATCTCAGGTGAGAGCGAGAAGTTCCACTTCGAGGGCGGACTGACTGAATTTGTTGAGTTCCTTTCAGAGGGTAAAGACCCACTCCACCGTGAGGTTCTGCATTTCTCAGACACACTCGACGATATCTATGTCGAGTTTGCGATGCAATACACAGACGGCTATGGAGAGACCATCTTCTCATTTGTCAACTCGATTGCGACAGGTGATGGTGGTACTCATGTCATAGGTTTCCACTCGGCAATCACGAGGGTGCTCAACGACAAAGGGCAACTCCACGGTATTATCAAAGACGCCAACATGAAACTTGCCGGAGATGACACTCGTGATGGTCTTGTTGTCATCGTCTCAATCAGAATTGGTGACCCGCAATTTGAGGGTCAAACCAAGGGCAGACTTGGTAATATGGCTGCAAAGTCGGTTGTTGACAGGTTTGTCTCAGACAAACTCAGTTTCTACTTCGACAAGGACCCCAACACCCTGAAAGCGATACTTGAGAAGTGCCTTATCGCCAAAAAAGCTCGTGAGGCTGCCAAGAGAGCCCGTGAACTCGTCAGGCGCAAGAGCTTACTTGAGTCATCTGTACTTCCTGGAAAACTCGCTGACTGCTCCGAGAAAGACCCCTCAAAGTGCGAACTTTTCATAGTCGAGGGTAACTCAGCCGGTGGTAACGCGAAGCAGGGACGTGACAGACGCTTCCAGGCGATCCTCCCACTTCGTGGCAAGGTGCTAAACGTCGAGAAGGCGAACCTTGCCAAGATTCTCTCCAACGCAGAAATCAGAGCGCTAATCACCTCACTCGGTTGTGGCATCGGGGACGACTTTGACATCTCAAGACTTCGTTACCACAAGATAATCATTATGGCTGATGCTGATGTTGACGGTGCCCACATCGCGACACTGCTTCTAACTCTGTTCTATAACCACTTCCGACCTCTTATCGAGAATGGTCACATATACATCGCTCAGCCCCCTCTCTATCAGGTCAGATCAGGCAAGAAGATGAAGTACGCTTTCAACGACGAGGAGCTCAAGAAAGCTCTCTCCGAACTTGGCACAAGATCAGAGGTTCAAAGATACAAAGGTCTTGGAGAGATGAGCTCACAGCAGCTCTGGGAGACAACTATCGATCCCTGGAGGCGTATACTACTGAAGGCTCAGATTGAGGATCCTGCCGAAGCTGAGAGGTTATTCTCGCTGCTCATGGGTGACAAGGTTGAACCGAGAAGGCGTTTCATAGAAGAGCATGCCCACGAAGTTCAGAACTTGGATATTTAGGTGACAAATGGATAATCTTGGCGAAAGAGTAAAAAAGATACGAATTGAGGAAGAGCTTAAAAACTACTACCTCGATTATGCAATGTCGGTCAACATTGGCAGGTCAATCCCCTACGCAACAGATGGTCTAAAGCCTGTTCACAGGCGTATCCTCTACGCTATGTATGAGCTTGGCAATATGCCAAACAAACCCTATAAGAAATCCGCCCGTGTTGTCGGTGATGTTCTGGGTAAGTATCACCCCCACGGTGAGACCGCCATCTATGACTCGCTTGTTAGAATGGCTCAGGATTTCACGTTCAGGTACCCGCTTGTCGACGGTCAGGGAAACTTTGGTTCAGTCGATGGTGACGCCGCTGCGGCAATGCGCTACACCGAGGTCAGACTGACAAAGCTTGCCACTCACCTGCTTGACGAGATTGGGCAAGAGACGGTGGAGTGGACAAGAAACTTTGACAACTCACTTGATGAACCACTCCTGCTTCCTGCCAAACTTCCCTACCTTCTTTTGAATGGCTCGTCGGGTATTGGTGTTGGTATGGCATGCAACATCCCCCCTCACAACCTCTCTGAGCTTGTCGATTGCATGAATTATCTGCTTGACCATAGTGACGCGACAGTTGATGACATTCTCAAGATAATGCCAGGTCCTGACTTCCCAACGGGTGGAAAGATTGTTTCTCCTGCCGGTGTCAGGAGTTTCTATGAGACGGGCAGAGGCTCAATCATCCAACAGGGCGTTGGTCACATCGAGGCGGAGAGCCGTAACAAGACCTCATATGTAATCACAGAAATACCATACATGGTCAACAAGGCAAACCTTGTGAAGGCGATTGCCGACCTTGTTAGAAACAAGAAGATTGATGGAATCACCGACCTTCGTGATGAGTCAGACCGAGAGGGCATGAGGATTGTCATTGAGCTCAAGGCTGGCGTTGATTGGAAGGTAGTTGAGAAAAAACTCTTCAAACACACCCAACTCCAGACAACCTTTGGCGGGATTTTGCTTTCGATTGTTGATGGGCGTCCGATTGAGTCTGGCATCATCGAAAACCTCAGGAGTTTCATCGAGTTCAGGCGTGAGACAGTTGTACGCAGAACAAAATTCCAACTCAAAAAAGCCGAGGAAAGAAAGCATATCTTGGAGGGTCTCCATGTTGCAATTACCAACATCGATGAGACCATCAAAATAATCAGAGGCGCTGAGAGCACCCAAGACGCCCAGCAGAAATTGATGGACAGGTTCGAGCTTTCAACCCAGCAAGCCCAGGCAATTCTTGATATGAGACTAGCCAGGCTTACAAAGCTTGAGGTTGGCAAAATAGAGGAAGAAATAGCAGAACTCGTCAAGATCATCAAGAAACTGACCGAGTACCTTGAGAACCCAGATAGCCTTAAGAAGCTCATCAAAAAAGAATTTCTTGAGCTCAAAAAAGAGTTTGCAGACAAGAGGCGTTCAAAGTTTGGTTCGGTTGAGGAAGCTGATTTCAACGCTGAGGACTTGGTCTCTGATGATCCGATGATTGTCGCCATCACAAAAGACGGCTACATCAAACGTGTCAAGCCAGAGATGTGGAGAGCCCAGGGCAGGGGCGGCAAGGGTGTCACGGGTTTGTCGACAAACGAGTCAGATGAAGCCAAGGATATATTCTCTGTAACGAATAAAGAGGACATGCTGGCGTTCACAAACCTCGGTAAAGCCTACAAATTTAAAGTGTATGACATCCCAGAGGTGGGCAGAACAGCCAAAGGAACACCAATCACAACCCTTCTTCCGCTTGTCCCCTCGGAGTTTGTCTCAGCCATCCTGCCAATCAAGGAATGGGATGACAGGTTCCTCTTTATGGTGACCTCCCGCGGTATCGTGAAGAAACTCCCACTCAAGTCTTTTGAAAAGGTGCGTCGAACTGGAATGATCGCGATTACACTCGATGGCGATGACTGGCTCAAAAAATCCCGACCAGTTGACCCTGACAGTGAGATAATCATTGTGTCAAAGTATGGTCAGGCAATCAGATTTAATGAGTCTGATGTCAGGTCAACAGGCAGAACATCAAAGGGCGTCATTGGTATCAGACTCAACCTCGACGACATGGTTGTCGCGATGGAGGTTGAGGAAGAGGGAGCAAGTCTGCTCTGTGTTTCTGAGAATGGTTACGGCAAACGAACAGATTTTAGTGAGTTCAGACTCATTAAGCGCGGCGGCAAGGGTGTTCGTGCCATGAAGATAAATCCGAAATCCGGCCCTGTCATCACCTGCCGTGTGGTCAAGCCTGAGGATCACCTGTTCATCATCACAAGCGGTGGTCAGACCATCAAGATTCAGATTGACAAAATCCGAGAGTGTGGCAGAAACGCGACGGGTGTCAGGCTCATCAAGCTCGCAGAGAGTGACACCGTCACAGCGATCTCAAGAGACAAACCAGACATAAATGGAAATGGTGACGAAGAACAGGAGCAGACTCTAGAGAGTCAAAACTAGATAAATGCCCCACGAGATAGTGGATCACACAGCCGACTTGGCATTAGAGCTTCGAGGGAAAACCCTCTCAGAGCTTTTCGAGTCGGCTGTTTCTGGTTTTTGCGAATTGCTTATTGACCCGACCTCGGTTGCTGATTCCGAAAGGTTTGTCTTTGGTTTGAGCAAACCCACGCTTGAGTCCCTGCTCGTGGGATTTTTCAACGAGCTTATTCTAAATTTTGACACAATTGGCTTTATTCCAAAAACTGCCAGAGTAAAAATCTATCAAAGGCATCACACGGAAGGTGACATATCTCATCGCGATGAATCCGGTGACGTGTCGGTGAAGCTTGAATCGAAAGATTCTGGATTTGAATGTGAATCAATGAATTCAGGATGTTTTTCTCAGCTATATGGGTTGTCCTGGCAGCTTGAGTGTGAAGTTTTGGGAGAGACCATAAACCCCGACAAACACAAATTCCTCCACTGCATCAAGGCAGCCACCTACGGAGGGCTGAGATTTGAGAAGAATGATGAGGGGTGGAGGGTTGTGGTGATATTGGATGACTGATAATTTACGTATATTTTGTCTTGACATTGCAGGATTGAAAATTGATGTATTGCCTCTTAGAGTATCATTGTGGATGATGAATTATCATTGAAAGAACGTTTATTGTTGCAGCAGTACACTGAGTGTCTCCAGTTGTACAGAATGAGAGATAATCAATTCTGGGATATTCCTACTTTTCTGATAACAACTTTTGGGACTATTTTCCCTGTTGTGACCTACTTTGTAGCAAATAGATTGACGAATGATTTTTTCTTCATTTATTTACTCATTATACTACTGCTGTCGGGCAACGTCATTCTATTGTTGAGTGTTCTTGCAAGAGCTGTTAGAAATAGGTTGTATTCGAATGCAGTGATTAATCGTATAAGACAAATTGAAAAAGAAATTGGATTGATTGCAATAGAGCATATTCCCCTAACTGAGATGGATTTATCTGATTCAGGTGGGGGAAGCTTTGCCGCTATGAATGGACATATCTTTATAAAGGTTAGTGCAGGTTCTATATTTCAATTCTACATATGGTTCGTAATTTGCGTAAATCTGACCGCGATATTCCTATCCGTTTGTATTGCTAATTTTGGATTTTTGGTCAAAGTATTGTCTTGTGTATTTGTAGTACTAATTTTATTTGTTGCTATTCTTTCGCTCGCTAACATGAATGCGGGATAGTGTATCTATGAAATGTCGCCCAACATCCATTTTTCTCTAGTTTAACTCATCCTTTCTCGGTCACTGGCAATCCTCTGTAGAACCGATTAGCAACTATGGACATTATTAATCTTGAAATGTTGACATTGTTAGCATTCGAGAGATGTTTCTCGTGTATTGAACTGTAATCATCTTTAACCGTTACTTTTTTGTTTCTGGGGAGTACAATGCGTGGTAAAAAGAGCAAGAATAGGGTGGGTTACTGTTTATGTTTTAAAACAAAATGCCAGTATAGGTATATTGACAAGGAAGAAAATAGGTTATAGGATGTAATGCGTTAGCGCCTGTGCCAATGCTAAATTGTAAGGGGAGGTGATTATAGTGGCAAAGTTCATCGATTTAGTCGGTGTTAAGAACGCTTTGGATATTATGCTCAACATTGATAACGCGTCAGGGATTCAGGTGGTGAACGATACCAGATTGCTTTTCAGATATCCAGGTTTTGAAGTAAACATCACATTCGATCGCAAGAATCCGAAGGCGTTGGAGATGATGAAAAGTATCTCCGAAGGCAATACGGACATATCTGCTTATACCGATTCAATAAAGGACATGCAAATCAGATAAACTCTTGGTGTTTCTCTCAGCGTTTTCTGTTTTCAAGTTGAAAACCTGAGATATACCGTTTTCACCTCTGCTCGCTGAATCAGTGCTCCTGGGAAGAGCGATTGCGGCGTGATCCCAGCGACAGCGGGTCTGTTATTTGGGCGAGTATCATTTTCTGAAGACTACCACCCAACATTCCTCCCCCTCCAACTCCTCCTCAATAATCCCTTTTATCCTCTCCCAGTTGCCGCCTGCGATGCCGGCACCTATTTTGGGGAAACCAATCTTCTTTCCAGGGAACTCCCGCTTGATGTTCTGAAACACCTCTCTGAGCGCGTCATATCTCAGATCTGCCCCTGGGTGGAATTGGGTATAACCGTTGACCACAGTGAAGCTGTTGCCATTTCTTTGAATCTCCACCTGTGATATCGAACCAAGCTTGCCTGGGTCGCCAAAGGGAGTGGTTTTGTCGGCCTCGAGCGCCTCTGGCCAAACTGCAGATATTTGTCTGGCTATCCCTCCACCCATCGCGTGGTGGCAGTTGCACCCATGCACCACAACATCAAACAGCCCCTGCTCAGCAAGTTTGAGTAAATCACCATCGATTATCTTCATGCTCATGTGACACTTTCTTCAACAAACTGTTTCTATTCCTTCAGGGAGCGGGTGAGTGTGACCTGTTTTGTTTCTGCTTTCCACTCGACCTCGGCTCCCACAATCTCGCCAATAAACCTCAGTGGCACAAATGTTCTTCCGCCAGAAATCTCAGGAGCGACAATCAGCTCCTGTTGGGTCAAGGTTCCATCAGGCTCTTCGATGATCGCCGTCGGATAGTCTATGACAAGCCTCAAGAATCTGTTCCCTCCGAGGTCGATGATGATTGTTTTTAGCTCAGGAACCCACTCAAGCCCAAATCCAAGCCCCTCTGACACGAGCCTGAGTGGCACCATAGTCGTGCCGCTTTTGATGTAGGGCGGAGCGTCAAGCTGAGTCAACTCATTATTGACCTTTGCATTCTTGCTGCCAATCCATACGACAACAGTATTTTCTGAGCGTAGCACCTCGTAAAAAACCTCAACTGTCTCAGATATGTCATTTACCGTATCGGTCACTGTTATCTCAAATTTGTGTGTGCCGGGTGCAAGACTTGCGTTTGGGTCAAGCCAGAAGGATACACTGTTCTCGCCCTTTGGCTCAATCTCAAGGTTTGTTGAATCAAGGAGTAAGTTGCTATCACACTCCATTTCAACGCTCAGCACACCCTCACCGACGTTTTGTATCAAAATACTACCACTCGTCTTTGATTGGTCTCCAATCTCATCATCATAGATTTTCTCTTCAATTGTGATTTGGTTGTTGGCAATACTCATGATTGGAAGCGGTTTGTCCACAGTGAGCAAAATTTCATAGGTCACATTAACCTGACCCATCTCAACTGACTCACCATCACCTTGTTGCAGGTTTTTGATGGTTTCGGTCTTCCCACCGGAATCGGTGAGTTTTATCCATTCTGCGTTGTGGTCAATAATCTTGATTGTTAGCTTGTAGTTGCCCGATGCCAGCTGTGAGTCCAGCTCAATTCTGGAGATTCTCAGGTCGCTGTCCCATGGGGAAAGTTTGAAGCTTTTCGAGAAAAGCGTTATTGGCTTGGGTTCATCAGCACTTGAGTTGAGAGTGTTCTCTTGTGCATCCACGATTCTTGAACACTCAACAATGATTTTTCCAGAAAAGGGTTCCTCTGGTTGGACTTCTTCGGAGGTTCTGCTGTTTCTGAGTGCAATATCAAGATTGAGCACTTGTGAATCAGATTGCGCCCTGAGCTTGTTCTTTCCGACTTCGAGGCACCCAAAAGGGGCTGGGTCAATCCTCACCATCTCACCTTGCGTGTTAATGATAACAAGATGACCATCATAGTATGCGGGGGTGCCGACCGAACCGATTCCTGTAGTTTGTGTTGTTTTGATTGGGATTCTCTGGGGAAAGTCCTTTGAATCTACCATGACAGTGCCGCTTTGGTCACCCTCTGCGTTAATGTCCAGCACATTGAGATAACCATCCTGACTGCCGATATAGCAGTAATTGTCTGACACAATTCCTGAGCTATTTATGTGTGAGAATCCTTTTGTTTGCCACAAAAGGTTCCCAGTCGAAGCCTCATAACAATAGATGGATTTGTCTCGACACCCAATGATGGCCTTGGTTCCATCGGGACTTATGACTGGCGATGACCTTATCGCATTGATAAGCTGAGAGTCTTCCGATTGCCAATATTTATATCCGTTGTCTTCCCCACTTGCGCTAACACAGGTCAATTTGCCTTTTGTTATTCCGTTCTCCAGATATGTGGATGCGACGAAAACAAATTCATTTGAGCAGGTGGGAGTTGAGGAGATGGCACCGCCCGTGTTGGTGGGGTTTGTCCATGCCTTCTTACCAGTCTTTTTGCTGATACACTCCAGATTGCCCACTTGCCCCTTCTTTGTGCCCCAGCACCCAATATAGAAAAGATCGCCATTCTGCACAATTCCGTTGTTGGCTGGCCCTGCCAGTTGTTCGCTTTTCCAGACCTCGTTGCCTGTCTCTTTGTTGAGGGCTCTCACATATTCGTCGTCTGTGCCAAAGATGAGGAGTCCCTCATCAACAATCGGAGACGAGAGAATCCACTGGGGAAACTTCTTCTGCCAGAGCACTTTTTGCCCTGAGACGCTGTAGCATGTCATGAAACCGAGCATATCTCCGATATACACGCTATCACCATCAACGCACGCAGCAGAGCGGTAGACCTCTCTCCTTTTGGTGATGTTGTCTCTGTCGATATGCCAATCCTCCTCAAAGGTGTCGATATCGATACAGTGCAGTCTGCCATTGAGTGAACCAACGAATATCTTCCCATCAGTGATTACAGGAGGAGCATAGACGGTGTCTTCCTCGTCTTTGCCAAGCTTTTTTATAAGTTTTGCGCCACTTGAGCTTGTGGCAATCATCAGGGGGGGTTTGAATACATCGCCAATATGACCAGAACGGTTGTTGTCACCACCCTCCACACCCCAATTGGTTGGCAGAGCGGCAGACAGGGCAAGCATCCCAGCAAGAGCAAACGAAATTAGTTCCCTCATAGTCAAATAGAAACATCAAGACTGCGTTTTGTCAAGCCAGGCAATCACTCCTTCCAAACTGGTTGTTTGCTTAAATACTTGTCAAACTTGAAGGTGACGTATCGAGTTTGTGAATTATAGTAGACATATCCCCCGAAAATCTCCACACAATCTCGAAGTGCTGCCAACGTCCTGTTGTAGTTATACTCCTTTGATTTTTTCTCCCTTGAACCGATGTAGGGGGCATAGAGGAGTTTACGCTCAACGGTCTCGTATTCACCGTTGGGTCTAGCTTTTGTGAATTTGCACATTATCTCGCCTACCATTAACTCCAGCACACCTGTTTCTCCATCCGGGATGCTTGAGATAATAGTGATAACTTTTGTTTCACCATCCCATGTTATGTCACCATCAAACACCACATCTGATATGTCTCTAATGCCAACACATGTTCTACCCTCTTGAATCTCTGGCACACAGTTGAGTTTCACCCATGCTTTTTCACCATCAACAGTCAGAAGTCCCTTTGGTTCGGTTGCGTCTATTGAGAATTCCAGGATTCGCTCCTGGTAGAGGGATTCGATGAAGTTGAAGATAACCTCTGTGTACTGATCCCCCTCCTTGCCGATGAACTGGTTGAGGGTGCCGTGGGTTCTGTCGGGAGCCGCCACCCTTAGGGAGTAGATGTTTGACAGATAGAGCTGTTTTCCGAACTCGATTGCCGATTGCTCCTTTGCTTCTCGCTCGTTTGCATGGATGAGCAGAAATGGTGGGATTCCCTTGTCAGGTTCGATGTGATGATAGGGTGAAGCATCTTTCCAGATATCTGGGTCATCACCAAACGCATCCTTGTATATTGAGCTATCGATTGCTTCCATCATCCGTGGCACATTCAGAGCGTTTGTGTCAAGCTCAGTAACACTTCTTATAATCCATAGCTTCTTGCCAAATTTTGCAAGCAGATTCTCATCTGTTGCAACTAGCGAGACAAGATGAGCACCGGCTGAGTGACCCATGAGATTAATCCAGTTGGGGTCACCACCATACTCGCTGATGTTGTCATAGACCCACGAGAGAGCAGCAGCAACATCCGTTGCGTTGTTGGGGTGAAAACCGTCAGGTATGAGCCTGTAGTTGACGCTTATGAAGATGTAGCCCTTGCTTGTGAAGTAGGTTGCTTTGTCGTGTACCACGCTCTTGTCACCAGCTGACCAACCCCCTCCATGGACATAGACCATCACATGGGCATCTGATGCATCCTCTGGCGCGTAGACATCCAGAGACTGCTGTTTTTCATTGGTGATTCCTGACTCGACTAGGTATGGGATATCCTTATATTCGACATAGTCCGTTTTGTTGTCAGGATTTTCAGTGTCATTATCAGGTGGGAAAAAATCTGGTGGAGTGTCGCTGAGCCTGTCGAGTGGGCAGGTTGTGCAATAGGTTATGAAATCGTTCTGTCTGCCATAGGCATATGCCTTATCAGACATTTCCACCGCATATTCACAGTTGAACACAGGCAAACCAGCATCAGACCACATCCTGAGGCTTGCGATAAGCTCATCCGTTGTTTCTGGGTTAACTGGTATGTCAGCGGCGGTGTCTGATGTGTCTGGATCACCCGAACCATCAAACCAAATAGCCTCTTGGGCTATTGCATCAAATAGATTCAGATAATCCCTTTGTTTGCCCATCTCGGATGCGTTTTGGGCAACCAGGAGAAAGTCTGGATTCTTTGCTCTTGCATAGCTGGTGAGTTCCCTCACAAAATCGATCAATGCCTGTTCTGCGTCAATTTCTTCGGCGGTTGCAGTATTTTTGACACTCTTTGCATCATAGACTTCAAGCCAGTCAAAATATGCCCCGTCAAACCCAGCATCAACAATTGCATCAAGCTGAGCCTTCATAATATCAATCCATTCTCTGTCCCAGAACTTGACTGTGTAGTTGTCGTCCCATCCATCAGGGTCTGCTCCCAAAATCCATTCTGGGTTGCCAATTCCCCAACCGTCCTGCCAGTACGTTCTGTAACTTTCTGCTTGACCAACATCGAGATAGCAAAGAACTATCTTCTCATCACTTTCTCTAAGTTTATCTACAAATGCTTTATCGTCTCGGCTCTCTTCTTCTTTCATGCTCCCAACTCTGTCGACCACCAACATGTCATAGCTACTCTCGGAGAGTGCATTGACGCTCTTGTCATCAAGGTTATCAATCTGATATGCCCAGGTCTTCACTCCCTTTAGTCTGTTTTCCTGCTTTGGGTGTGCCTTGAAAAACTCCCAGATGACGCTCGTTGCGTCAACTTCGCAAGTTGGGTCATCAGCGTCTTCTCGGCCCTTGTTTCCGCCTGGCCAAGCGTGACCAAACCCCCTAAGGGTGTAGAACTTGACCTCCGTACCGAGTCTCCCTCCGCTGTACGTCTCTATCTTGTACGAATCCTCATCGATTCTTTCTGTGGGAGTTGCCATACATCCGTTGTTCCTTGTCCAGAAATCGACTGAGTAGGCGACAGATCTGTCAACCCTTGGTACCTTGTCCGTCTGAACAATTGGCACTCCACCTTCATATCTGACATATTCATCATCAGTTCCGTGGAGTTTTACAACAGATAGCGGTGCAGATGGAGCGCATTCACAGTTGAGAGCTCCAGCGACGGGCGCAATCGCAGCGAATCTGTGTGAAAGTTCGCAACCGAGTCTGTAGCTCATCATCGCTCCGTTGCTCATTCCAGTTGCGTATATGCGGGTTTCGTCGATTGAGTAGCCTTCGCATAATTCATCGAGCACTGTATCAATAAAACCGACATCATCTATGTCGTTTTCAGCAGCATATCCACAACAGGAATCAGCATTCCACGTCAGAAGTTTATCCTTAAACATTCCAGTTCCATTTGGGAAAACACAGATGAAACCTTCCTCTTCGGCTAGGTTGGCAAAACCTGTCATGTAGGCTGCTAATTTGGCATTGCCTCCCCCGCCATGAAGCACAAGAACAAGCGGGGTTTTGATGCCACTTGTGTATGATGAGGGAACATATGCCCAGTAGGTGCGGGTTTGTCCGTCATGACTCAGTTCGTGCCTTTCAATTGAGTTTCCGTCAAAATTGTATTGAGGTTTGATGCCTTGGGAATAGATTACAGCAGGCGTAACAAGTGATGTCAGAATCACAAGAAATATCGCCATAATAATGAATCTCTTCATTTTTTCTTCTGCCTCCAATAAGCCTCATTGTATCAAAAAAACATCCTCTTTGAAATTTCTCCCCACATACATTATATGGGAAAATGAAATTCTTGTAAGGCCGGATTATTGGTTTGATAATCTAGATTTTATGTAAGACTTTTCTCATGAGAAAACCAATTTTAAATGATGATGCAAGTTGGAAGAGACGATTGAATGCAGCAAAGATCGAAATCCCTTTTGCCGCGTGTAACAATCCGTCTCGCGCTGTCCTGACAGCAAATGTCGATGGAAAAAGAGGAGGTTATGTTCTAAACACAGAAACGGGAGGGCTTGATAGGCTCAAGTATGAGGGTGATGCAAGTTATTTTGGAGTCTCGCCCTGCGGAAAGTATGCAGTTTTTTTGGGTGAAACAAAAGGGAATGAGCGAGGTCATTTTCAGCTTCTGGAGATTGAATCCGGGAAGATGGTGGATTTGACACCCGATTTGCCTGAGTACTACTGCCAGATGGTGCGATTCAGCCAAACAGGCAAAATAATTACAATGTCTGTAGCATATTTGACCGGCAAATATGAGGCTTTTGCAATCTACCTGGGTGACGATGGGAGTGTGAAAGGGCGCAAAACTCTATTCTCTGCCACAACCTACCTGCAAACCCCTGCCACTGACCCGACAGAGACAATAGCAGCGTTTCACGGGCAAGAGCGTGACACATCGGGTAGAAACGTACTCACCGTCATTGACATGAACACTTGTGAGGTTTTGGCAAAGCTTGTTGTGAGCGAGGATAAAAATCTGCTTGGCGCAAGATTCTCGAAACAAGCTGGGAAGATTCTGGGCAACAGTGATGAAAGAGGGGGTTATTACAAACCATTTGTCTGGGACTACAGAAACGATAAAAGGGAGTTCTTGTTCTCTGATATCGAAGGTGATGTGTTCTTTGAGGACTATAACGTAGATAAGGACATAGCGCTTGTCAGCAACTTTGTTGGGGTGACCTACAATCTATATCGCTACAATTTAGAATCAGGGGAACTTGTCAAACTCGACATCCCGTCTGGAGTTCTCACGTTTGCCGAAATTGTGGGCGATGAGATATGGGTGTTGCAAGAGGATTCAACACGACCGAACAGATACATTGCGCTTGACCTTGAGACTGGCAACTACAAACGAACAATCCTTGATTTGTTCGATGCTCCGCCCTCCTTGAAGTGGAAGAGTGTTGAGTTTGTCGGGGCAAGGGGAGATAAGATTCAGGCGTGGTTGTCTTTGCCAGAAGGAAAACTGCCGTGCCCGACAATTCTTCATGTTCATGGTGGACCAATGGCAACTCAGCTTGAACGGTTCCAATCTGATGTTTGGACTGATCATGGATTTGCGTATTTCTCAATCAACTATCATGGTTCGATGCTTTTTGGCAATGAATTCAAAAGCAGTATCGATGGTCAGCTTGGCAAGCTTGAGCTTGAGGATATGGAAAAAGCTTATGAATACTTGGTTGAAAATGGTATTGCGATGCCTGACAAGGTGGTGGTTCACGGTGGGTCATACGGTGGATATCTGACGTTGCTCTCGCTTACAAAAAAGCCAGACCTATTTTGCGCAGGCATTGCCGCAAAACCAGTTGCAGACTGGAAGATGAGTTATGAGGATGGGAGTCCAGGAATAGGAAAATATTTGTGCCAACTGCACAAAGGAACGCCGGATGAAAATCCAGATAGCTACAAGCAAAGTTCCCCTCTTACGTATGTGGAAAACCTCAAATCTCCTGTGCTTATCATCTCAGGTGAGAACGACATCCGCACCCCAAAACGTCAGGTTGAAGCGTTTGTAAACCAGGCAAAGGAGCTTGGGAAAGACATCGACATTAAGTGGTATGACATCGGCCATAGGATTTTTGTGGACAAACAGGAGACGGTTGAGATGTATGAGTTGATGGTGGAGTGGTTATACTCCAAGATTTCGAACTAAAAGATAAACATGCGGTTCTCGTTTAATATAACTATAGTTACTTATTCTTAAAACCCTCACCCCTGCCCCTCTCCCTTGCTGTAAGGGAGAGGGGAGAATGAGACTATTTTTGTTACTACATATGCACTGGCATCCCCCCGGCGCACTCAATCACCTCTGCTGCCATCTCAGAGAGTGTCGGGTGGGGGATGATCACCTGCTCGAGCCGCTCAATCGTTGTCTCCATCGCAATTGCCTGTGAGAAGAAACTAATCATCTCGCCAGCGCCCTCGCCTGTGATGACAGCAGACCTGATTCTTCTGTCGTCATCAACTGCGATGTGGAAGCTGCCGTCCTTGATTCCCTGAGCCTTGGCTCTGCCTGATGCCATGTATGAGAACTTGTGCCATGAGACGTGGATATCCCGCTCCTCAAGCTGTCCGGATGTGTATCCACAGGCTGCAATCTCCGGGTCAACAAACGTTACGCGTGGAATGTTGTCGTATCTCATCGGGTGAGACTTGCCAGCGACAGCATGCGCTGCTGCAACCTTCGCCTGGGCATAGGCAACGTGGGCTAGCATATACCCGCCTGTGCAGTCACCAATTGCATAGACATTTGGGGTGGATGTTTGCATGAAGGAATCGACCTTTATTCCACCCCTGTCGTAGTTTATACCAAGCCTTGTAAGCGAGGTTGTGTCGAGGTTTGGTGCTCTGCCAACTGCCACAAGAGCCTTGTGGAATCTTGTCACAATCTCCTCGCCATCCCTTTTTGTTATCCTTGTCTCAACCTCGCCACCGTCGCGGAAGAGCTTTGTGATTTTTGCGCCAAGCAGGACATCGATGCCAGATTTTGTAGCGAATTTCATTGCTGCCTTTGAGCAGAGGTCGTCGTCCTGAGGGAGGAGTCTGTCCATCATCTCAACAATTGTCACCTTTGTTCCGAGAGCTGAGAAGATGCCAGCAAACTCAAGCCCAATCACACCACCACCAACAATGAGCATGGTGGATGGAATCTCGCGGAGTGAGAGAGCGTGGTCGGAGTTCATGACAAACTTGCCGTCGTACTCTATCCCTGGAATCTTTGCAGGGATAGAGCCTGTTGCGATGATGATTTTGTCAAACTCAAACCTGTCTCCCTGAGAGTCGATGATACCTGGCTCAGGGATGGTGGCATTGCCGTCAAATGTTTTGACCTTGCGTTTGTTTAGGAGATATTGGATTCCTTTGACATTGGTCTCAACCACTTTGTTCTTATGGTCATGAAGGATGTCATAGTCGAGTGTCGCAGACATTCCGTCAACACCAAGCACGCTTGAGTTCTTGGCAACCTTGAGAGCGTGAAGCCCAGCAATCAAAGCCTTGGTTGGAATGCAACCAACATTTAGGCAGGTGCCACCGATCTTTTCCTTCTCGAAGATGGAAACCTCTGCGCCAAGGTCGGCCGCTCTTATTGCAGCCACGTATCCTGCCGATCCTGCTCCGATGATGCCAATTCTCATACCGCCAACTCCTTGTTAGTCACCTTCTTCGGTGGTGACTATATTGACTCTTTGTCCATTCGGCAAGTAACTACAAATGAATGCGAAAACGAACCAAAATATTTTAAGAGTTAATTTTGAAATTGGTAAGGAATGAATTCAAAAGATTCTGATAAATACAGGCAGTATGAGCAACTGTGACAATTGAACAGATTTTCGGTTTGAAGTTTAAAAAATTTACGTTCTGCTTGAACCCGTAGGATGCGTTTGTCGTATTATGAGCAAATACTCAAAGGAGACACGACGATGAGAAGGATTTTAGCGATTGCAATTGGAGCTATGATGCTCCTTTCTGTGATTCCGCAAGTGTCTGCCGTAACGTCCGTTTCAGGAACAATCACATCGGTTAGTTGCGGTTCAGGTTCGATGGTTGTGATGGGATTCTCAGGTAATGTTACCTGCACAATGACCTCACAAACATCCATCTATGTAAATGGTTCACCTGCTCAGTGCTCAGACCTAGAGTCTGGCATGAGAGTTATGGTTGTTGGTGAGTACGATGGCAGCTCGATAGAGGCCACAAGGATTCAGGCATCCGGCGGTAAAACGACTCCTCCGAAGGATGAGGATGTCCCCTTCAACCTAAGCGGAACGCTTTCGTCAAAGGGTTGCCCAAGCAGCATTTCAGTCTCTACAATCACCGGTACTATCACACTTTATCTCTCTGGTACGTCAATCACCAGGAACGGCAAGGCTGTGTCATGCTCAGATCTTGAGGTTGGTGACAAGATCGTAGCAACTGGCAATAAGAAGAGCGATAAGTACTATGCCACAATGGTTGCGGCAACGGCTCCAGTTGAATCGTTTACCCTTTCTGGCACAATCGCTTCAACAAGTTGCCCGACTTCGATTTCTGTTTCTACCTCAAATGGAACACATACGGTTGATGTTTCCAATGCAACAATCAGAATCAACGGTGTTACCAAGAGTTGCTCAGACTTGAAGGCTGGAGATAAGGTCACAGTTGCTGGAACAAAAGTGAACGGAAAACTTGTGGCATCAGCTGTAAATGCCATAAGGCAGTCTGAAAGGTACACCTTTACAGGCGAGATAAAGGCTGTTTCCTGTCCGATGATAACGCTTGCGACGGCAAGCGGTAATGTGATGTTTAAAGTTTCAACATCCTGTGTCGTCACGCGGGATGGCCAGAACGCATCATGTTCGTCGCTTCAAGTTGGCGATACGGCGACTGCTAACTGTGTCGAGGAGTGGGGAGTTTATGTCGCTTACTCAGTGGTTGCCAAATCCGCTGATGAGCCTGAGCCAGACCCTGAACCAGAACCTGATCCCGAGCCAGAGCCAGAACCAGAACCAGAACCCGAACCAATTGCTATCATGGGAAGGGTCTCGTCAATTGACTGTTCACACGGGAAAGTGGCAATAACAACTTCCAGTGGCACCTACATCGTTATACTCCCCCCAACATTCACAAAAGACGGTACGGCAGCAGCATGCTCAGACATAGCAATTGGTGATCTTGCCGCGGTTTCAGGTATCGAGAGTGGTGGTACAATTGACGCTGCTTCAGCAGCATTCGATACACCGCCAGAGCCCGAACCGGAACCTGAGCCCGAGCCAGAACCGGTCTCCATCTCAGGCGTTGTCTCTTCAATCAACTGCACAACCGGAAAAATAACAGTCACAACAGGCACTGGCTCTGTTGTTATTGATCTTCCGTCATCATTTACCAAGGATGGGGAAGCAGCAACTTGCGATGACCTTGAGGTCGGAGACCTTGTTATTGCAACAGGTTTTGAGAGAGAAGATGGCTCAATCGACACAACATCGGCATCATTTGATTCACCCGCTGAGCCAGAGCCAGAACCCGAACCTGAGCCAGAGCCTGTGTCCCTGGTTGGAGTGGTAAAGGCTCTCGATTGCGCCAATGGCAAGATTACAGTTCACACAGCAAGCGGTGATTTTGTTGTTGAGCTTCCGACCTCAATCACCAAGGATGGTGAGACCGCGACATGTGCTGACCTCTCTGTTGGAGACTTGGCGAATGTCACGGGATTTGTGAAAGAAGATGGTTCAATCGATGCGACGTCTGCGGCGTTTGACAGCCCTGGTGATGGCGAACCAGAGGAGAGGGTTATCGATGGTTACATCACGAGTATCGACTGCGTCTCAGGGGTGTTGGTTGTCAACGACTCTGGAGAATCCGTTATAATCAAGCTCAAACCAGGTGTCTCCATCACAAGAAATGGCGATATCATCTATTGCAGTGAATTGGTTGTTGGAGAAAAGGTTCTTGTCCACGCCCTCGTTGTTGAGGGTGACGTGGTCGCTGTCACAGTCGATGTCACAACAACCCATCCCGTCGACACCTGGGAAGGTGAGATAAAAACGGTCGATTGCGCGAGTGGAGTTCTTACGATCAAATGGCAGAGCGATATTCTGACATTTGTTATTGCAAATGCGGCAATCATAGTCAACGGTGAATCAGCATCCTGTGAGGATTTGAAGACCGGCATGACTGTTATTATCACAGGTCACACAGACGATGCGGGAAAACTCCACGCAGCTATTGTCGATGCGACAGGCGATGAATCGGGTTGCGAGGGCGAGTTTGAAAAGACCGGTGTTATCGTTAGCGTGAAGTGTGATGCTAATCCGGTCATCGTTATCAAGGTCGACGGTGAACTTTACACCTACAGCATCAGAAACGCTGGAATATTTAATGACGGAAAACTTGTGACATGTTCGACACTCGAAGTCGGGATGACGGTTACCCTTTATGGAGTCTGTGTCAACGGTGAGATTATTGACATCACGCGGGTTGAGGTTATAGATGATGGTGATAGCGGAAGCACCGAACACAAAAGCATTTCTGGTGATCTTGTTGCCGCCATCTGCATGCACAACCTCATCAGGGTCAAGGGTGATGATGGGCTTTATCACACCTTCTATATCAACAGCGAAACAACAATCACAATTGATGGAATAGCGTCAAATTGCTATAACCTTTCACCACCGATGTACGTGACAGTCGTCTATGAGAAGGACGAAAATGGCAATATGATTGCCATCTCGATAATCGCCACGACCGAGGACAACGAGAAAGACCCAGGTGGAACACCTCCAACCCCACTTCCTCCTCCAGGCGGTGGCGGCGGTGGAACTCCACCACCATCTCCTCCAGGCGGTGGCGGAACTGACCCAGGTACTGGCGGTGGCGGTTCCGAGGGTGGACAGACTGGCGCTGACTACCAGTCTGTGTTGACAGTTGACTCGATAAACGTTGAATCAGGTATTATCGTTGGAATCGATGAGTATGATGCTGGCAAGAAGATAACAATCACAATCAGTGATGAGACAGAGCACATCTACAAGCAGTCCATCATCGAACCAAAGAAGATTGAGAAGGGCTACCTCATCAAGGTCACAGGAGTCTATACCGACAGTGACAAGGTAAGCGCTATCACAATCGAGATACTCCCAGTTTCACCTCAACCAATCACCTTCACAGGGAAGATTGTCGAGGTTGACAAGGAGACGGGCTGGGTCAAGCTTGAGAAGATTGACCAGCAGATAGCCCTCATGTCAGTCGATGCAGCCGCAGATGGATACCTGCTTCTTAACATCGATAGGACGACGACATTCGAGTACAAGAGTCAAAAACTCACACTTGAGGACCTCAGACCTGGTGTTATCATGGAGCTCTCAGGTTCGGTTGACCCAATCAACTCCGTCATGACCACAAACAGCATCTCACTTGCAGCAAGGCAGGCGGTGCAGGTCATGCAAAAGGGTGTTGTCGTTGATGTGTTCTGCGACAAGATGATCTTCTGGATTGAGACAAGTGAGCCTGAAATGAAGTTTGTTCAGGTCAAGCTTGATGCCACAACGAAGATCTTGCTTGAGGGCAAGGAAGTCACTTGTGCTGACCTTGTTGCGGGTTCTTCAGTTGTAGTTGACGGAAAACTCGACCCGTTTGATCTGTTCATCAACGCCGAAGAGGTTGATGTGAAGGCTCTGGAAGAGGGTGATGAGACGATTGAGGGTGAGATGATGGAGCTTGACCTCAAGCGTCAGACAATTTGGATAAAGGTTGATGACGATGATGGTGTCAGGTTTGTGATGATTAGATTCACAACAGAGACCAAGGTGCTATCGTTTGGCAAGGAGGGCAACGTGTCAGACCTTGCTCATTCGGGCGCGCTTTCAATCACTGGCTCATATGACCCAACGAATTCGTTTGTGTTCAATGCGACAATTATTGAGTCGCTTGGCACAATTGAGGAAGGTCTTGTGGTCAAGGGTTCGATTGTGTTCTCCGACTGTGAATCAAGGACGATATTTGTCAAAACCGAAGACGGCGTTTTGAGGTTTGAACTCACCGCCACCACAAAGGTGTTCCAGGGTGAGACGATCTCAGTCTGCTCCGATATCAAAGAGGGTGATGAAGTTGAACTCACCTATGACAGACGTGGAACAAAGACTATTGTGACAAAGGTTCAGCTGCCTTCAGCAAAGACCACAATCAAGCTGATAATCGGTATGGGCTACATCAACGTTGATGGCAAGAACAAGCTCATCGATGCGCCACCATATATCAAGAATGGCACAACGCTTGTGCCTCTTCGTGTTGTCACCGAGGAGTTCGGAGCATCGCTTGACTGGAATGATGCCGACCGCAGAATCACACTCAGGCGTGGCAACGATGTTATCATATGCTGGATTGACAGGGCTGATGCCCTGGTTAATGGAGTCTCAACCCCAATGCAGATGCCGCCAGAAATCTCGAACGGCAGAACCATGGTTCCAATCAGGTTCATGTCTGAGATGTTTGGAGCCGAGGTGCAGTGGGACGGTGAGACAAAGACGGTAACTATCATCAAGTAAAATGAATTAATCCCGGAAGGTTTGGGATTATGGTTTTTGGGAGTGCCCTAGGGGTGGCAGCGGTGAAGCTGCCCCTAGGGCGTTTTTATATTGACTGGATAATAGGATTTATGTGAACACTTGAAGAATGCTTGCTACAATTGGTTTGCAATTCGGAGTTATTTCCGTGTTAATCACCTCGGATTTGCTGATACAATTACTGTAACGAAAAGCTGTAGCTTGTGACACAGTATATTTTTAAAATGAAGTAAGCACAGATGGTGTGATTTGTGATTAAGGAAATAAAATATACTGAGATGGAATTGTTGCTCCTATTTTAAATTCCCCCATTCTGTGTATAATAGCTCCCATGTGATAATCCATCCAGGGGGGTGCGCTGTGGAGTTGAAGGAAAAGATTGAGGGGCTCAAGAAGAAGATTGAAGTCAACAGAGGAGTTGTTCAAACGGAGGAGGCGGTCAAGACTGCATTTGTTTTGCCTATGCTCCAGATACTTGGCTACAATGTCTTCGATCCGAAAGAAGTGGTGCCGGAGTTTATCAGCGACTGGGGGAAACGAAAGGGCGAGAAGGTTGATTATGCCGTAAATGTAGACGGGAAAACCGTCATGCTTCTTGAGTGTAAATCGCTCAATGCACCCCTAGATATCAATGAAGCTAATCAGCTTGGAAGTTATTTTCACCACACGACTGGTACAAAGAAAATTGGTGTGCTGACAAATGGTACCACGTACAATTTCTACACCGACTTGAAAAATGACAATGTCATGGACACAGAACCGTTCCTTGTCTTTGATTTTAACGATGCAAATGAAGACTCGATTGCAAGGCTCGAAATGTTCACAAGGGAGAACGTTGCAAAAGAAGAGAGCAGAGACCAAATCAAGAGAATCAAGAATTTTACAGACGCACTTCGTATAGTTAAATCCGCATTTGATGAGCCATCACCCGAATTTGCCAAATGGGTCATTCACCAAATAGATGGGGTGTCAGCGCGAAGCGAGACAATTGACGAGTTCCAAGGACACATCAAAAAAGCGGTATCTGAGGTAAAAAACACCCATATGCTTGATAGTTTTAATAAAATGCGTAGGCAGGAGGAGCAGCTGGAACAAGGAGAGGTAGAACCCGTCGAAAACGAAAAAGCTGTGACAACAATCGGTTCTGACATTGTTTTTGAAAATGAACTTGGTATGTACCAGGAGCTCCAGGGGCTTACAATTGCTCGAAGTATCCTATACAGCAAGAAAAAGATTCCACCGTCCGATGTAACACTCAGAGACTGGAAAAGTTATTGCAATATTATCTATGGTGGCAAAGCTAACAGTATACTTCTGAGAATGCACTTTAACAGAGCGGACGAAGGCATCCTGTTTCTCGAATTCCCCCACGATGAATCCCTTGGCAAGATTAAAATAAACAATGTGCAGGAAATGAACGATTATGCTGATTCGATAGTGGAATCAACTGAGAGGTTCTTGGTTTAGCGTATATCGTTTGATTAGCCAATATAGCCCACCATTTACGAAGAGAAGTTGGCTTGCTGCCAAGAAAATACCGTGTCGTGTTTTGTTTTATTTGAAAATAAGCTAATTGAAATTTATTCAACAATGCTTGATGGGATACAATATTCCCCATACGAACACACCCTGTCTGTCTCTAGTTAAGCAAACGAAAACTAATGTGTATTATTATGGAAAATCCCAAAGGAGCAGAGAAATTTTATCCCCTGCTCCGTGTTGTTCTATCTGGTAACCTAAAGAAACACTTCCAAGCTGCTACTCTAGCCTTATTGTTTTTATCACAAAGGAAAGTCTTCCTGTTGATTCAATCTTTGTTGCCTCTTCCCACACGGCGAAATCTCCTGAGATTCTTACTGGTTCGTACAAACCTCCAAAGTCAGACATTGTTGAATCTAGAAGCACTGTGGTCTTATTGGTTTCACCATCATATAGGAATATCTTTGTGGGGTTTTTACTCGACTCATTTTCTTTAAGCGCATAAACAACCTTCTTGCCAGAGCAGGAACCAGAGTTTATTTTGAAGCTGTTTGCAAAGAATTTTTGTTTTATTACCTTTGTTTTCTCTGTCACTGGATTATAGATATGAAGTTCGTTCTTCCTGTTTTTCAGGTTTGAATAGTCGTAGACAGTGTAGAGTAGATAGTCACCATCTGGATTGTTGTATGTATGGAACTCAATTGAGCCATGAGGCTGTGACCACACTTCTGTTATTGAACTATCTGATATCTTGTAGCAGAAAATAGAGCTTTCACTGGTAAAGTATATGTAGTCTTTTTGGATGGTTGCCCAGAAGGTGTTCCCGGGAAGATTCTCAGAAATCCAAGTTGTCACGCCAGTGTCAACATCAAACATATACAGTTGACTGTCACCATTTACGTCTGGGCAATTCCAGGTCACAATCCCGCCGTATGCGCGTGTAGTCATGAATCTCGGACGCTTTTGGAATGTGAAGAACTTAACAGGTGATACTTCTGGAGTGTTAAGGTTGCTGTAGTACATGCCACACTTTTCATCATCATCTGATAAAACTCCCCAGTACATATATCCAAGTTTGTCAGTAGTTGGCGCAAAGATCATTCCATCATCGCTTGAGAGTTCTCCATCTGTGCCTTGATTAAGGTCGTTATAGCAAACTGTTGCTGATTTATCGCCAACTTTGTTTATGTAATTCGTCCAATCAACCCATGACAGATAGTCACCAGTGAGGTATGAAACTGAATCATGTTGCATACCGACATATCTTCCTTCACCACCACCGATGGTTGAGATAGATTCATCTTCAATAGAATACGATCGGATGTACTGACCATCACCATTCGCTTCTCTGAAAATCACTCTCCCATCAGAAATCCTTATTGAGTCAACTTGAGTGTCCGAAGATGCGTATACAACAACCGCTTCTCCAGAAATCAAATTACTTTCCGCAACAGTGAATTGCGTTGAAAATGCAATCACAAGAGTCAGAGCAACGCAGACAGACAACGCCGCCCTAAACTTCAACGTCCCTTTCAAAATATTCATATAATCCTCCTTTTCCCCGCAACCAAAGTGCCTACAAGCAATCAATCCGGTGCAAGAACCCGACTACCCACCGCCCTCATTGCGAGACTATTTCCTTGATGAGATTATAGGTTTGTGTCTATGGATTAATGTAAAAATAATATAATCTGTCATACTTGGTATAATTTAAGAGAGATTATCAATAACTAGGAAACACCACTATCTACTCATTATTTGGCAATTAGAATTTTCGATATTTTGAAACCTGAAAATTCATCACAAAAATACCTAAGAATGAAAGCCGAACAAATACTCAGATTGTATATGTCAGATTCTTATTTTGTGGATTCTACACTGAGTTGAGATTCAAAGACGGAACCCCCTTGGCAGGATTAAATAGACAATGTGCAAGAAATGAACGATTACTCAGATTTGATTGTCGAATCGGCGTGGAGATACGTCCAGTAGGGTAAAATATTAAGAAAAGTGCCTGAAGACATCACCGTCAGCAGTACCTGTTTGAAGAGGGTTTCTGAGGTGATTGTGTGTTTATTGTGATGTAAAAACTAAAGTTAAAGATTGTGGTAATCTCTACACCAATTTTTTCCCCAAACACAGTTTAGCCCTCTTGTTGAATAAGCTAACATGTCTGTGTAGAATACACCATTGTACACACAGAAAGGACAAAGGTGGTATAGATGCAGAAATACTTGAGAATTAGCCTGCTCATCGCTTTGACGCTTGCAATTGGACTAGGAATGCTTGCTGTTACCGCTCCCGCTGGTTCAATAGAGGCTGAGGAAGAGGGAGTCGAGATATTTGGTGTGGCTTCCAACTCGTTTGGTTACTACATATACGTTGCTGACTCAAAACACAACAGAGTCATCAAGTATGATCTTCAGGGTAACTATCTAAACGACTTCATCAAGTGGGACCCAAATGGAGATTGCCCAGGTTGGAAGTATGAGGGTCTAATCGCCGTTTCGGTTTGTCGTGTCACAGACGTTTTTGCTGTCACGGATTACAAACTCAAAAAGTGTTTCACCTTCAACCCGGACTCAGTTCCTCACCATCCAATTGGTGACCCTGCAAAGACAGAGCTTACCACCCCATGGCATGCCTCAGAAACAGAGATTGCCGACGACATCGGCAACTATGTTGTTGACAAAGATGGCAACAAGTTCCACAGATATGACCCACCGGCAATCGACTTTGACAAGGCTGCCGTTGAGTGCGATGTTTATGGCATTGTCAGGTTTTCAGTACCAAATGGTTATGAGCACAAACCAGCTCCAGCTGGCGATGGTCCTGGAGAGTTCAATATGCCAGAGGGAATCGCAGTTGACAGAAGAGGATATGTACTCATTGCCGATACAGGAAACAACCGCATCCAGAAGTTCCGTCGTGACGGCGAGTATGTCACAGAGTGGAATGGCGAAGACCAGGATTGCGGCAAGTTTGACAAACCAGTTTACATCATCCCAGACTTCAACGCCGATTCTCCGAACAGGTACTATGTCTGTGACCAGGGAAACCATAGAGTCGTAGTGTTTGACGAGTATGGTGAGCTCATCACAGAAATCAAACCATTGGATGAGAATGGTGAGCCACTCTTCAAGAGGATCGTTGCCTGCGCCATTGATATGAATTACAACGTCTGGGTCGCAGATGCCGCCAATGAGAACGTATATAAACTTTCACCAATTGGTGAGGATGGAGACGACGAGGTCAAGCTTCTCTACACAATTGAGAAGGCAATGGATCCACCACCAATCTTCACACACGTCACAAGAATCATTATCAAGAAGTATTTCGGTTATGTTGACGAGGCAACAGTGCCAATCAAGCCATATGCTCAGATTGTAAATAGTCGCACAATGGTTCCACTCCGTTGGGTTGCCGAGAACTCCCTTACCCAGAAAGACCCAGACAAGGGAATGACATATGAGTGCATGGTTGATTGGGACGCAGACGCTCGAATGGCAACGTTCACACTCGATTCAATCAAGTTCAGTGATAAACTCACGTATCCTAAAAAGGTTGTAAAGGTATGGCTTGGAAAATCCACAGCTGAGATAAATGGTAAAAGTGTGCCAATAGATTCAAACAACCCGAAGGTAATGCCAGAGATAATTGATGAGAGAATGTTTGTTCCACATAGATTCATTGCTGAGGCTTTTGAGGCAGAGGTCATTTGGAAAGACAAGAATGCAGTTCCAGAGACCAAGTATGGTGAAGTCATCATCAATATGCCATCAACAGTCAAAGTGAAGGAAGCGCACTAAGGGTATAGATGAATGTTTTTGGTCGATTGACCGCATGGATTAAACAAATGTGGGCTAGCAGGCGATGGAGTTTCATCGCCACGCTGGCCCTTGTTCTTATTGTGGCGACCTCGTGGTTCTGGCTTCCTGTCCAAACCAAGTGGAAACTCACAAGATCATTCCGCAATTTCTGGAGAGCGATAACCGAGGACTGGGATGATAAGTGGGATACCTTCACCGATATACTCGGAATCTCGGATGATGACGGCGCGAGCCTCGCGGCAGCATGTGCTGATTGTGATATCTGCGCTGTTGCTCAGGCAAGGTTTCTACACAAGTATGATGTAGATGATGTAGAGGAGATAATCAGAGAAGGTGGAGTATCCATACTTACGGAAATTCCGCCACTCTTTATCGACATCAGAGATGTTGAGGATTACGAGGCTGGTCATATTCCCGTCGCCATCAACATGCCACTTGTTGACCTCATGGATGATATCTGGCCAAATGATAGAACGACTCCCGTTGTCATCATTGGCTACGGTAATGAGGACTATGTTGAGCTTGAGAAGATGCTTGTCATTGAAGGGCTTTTTAACAATGCGGGTTATCTTGTCGGAGGTATGCCAGAGTGGACAGGAGAGGTTGAGATTTTCAAATGAGCAGTAATTCGAACCCCTCTATACTAGGTATTGCCAAGGAAAACGCGGAACGCAAAAAATCGGGTCTCTTTGCTATTGTTCTGGGAATTGTCCTGTCTCTTGGGTTGATTGGTTTTTTTATTTGGACTCAGTTTGTCGGCACGGCAAATGTTCTCCATGGCATTTTTGATGGACTGAATTCGCTCCTCCTGGCTCTTTTGACCAACCCTATCGCCTGGGGTATGGCAACGATGCTCATCATTGTGCTGTTCACATTTATCGCGTTGCTTCCAAGAAAGGAACGAACAGAGAGAAAACCGATGTCGACCGCGCGCATCGCTGAGGTTGGCGTTGTCACAGCGGCGGTTGCCGTTGTCTATCTCACAACAGCTTGGCTCATCGATGCCCTCATCCCCTATATCGGTTGTGTGGCGAGAACTATTGTTGTGGCTGTTTTCCTCTCAGGCGTCAGGCATTATAAACTTTGGGAACTTTTCCTCATTACGACGATGTCTCTTGTGATAACCCTTATCATCCTTCCATGTCCTATCAACGCCATCGCCATCCCGATCTCTATGGCTTTCGTGCTTGTATATGGCGCCCTAAGGCGACATACCCCCCCATGGCTTGCTGTCACAATCGGTACAATTGCCGCGTATCTCATGATGATTGCCTCAATTGGCATCTACAGCCCTGAGCAGTTCTGGGACTATGTGAAAACAGCGTTTTCGTTCTCCTGGCTGCTGCTTGTTGTCATTCCGCTTGTTGCATGGTGGAGGCAGAGAAAACAAGCTGAAATCCCGTGCCACGGTTGCGACATGAGTTGTGACTCCGATTCGGTGAGTATCGGCAGGGATCTCTAGCTTCAAGATGTATATCCCAATCGACAGGAAAAGTGGGAAGAAACTCTCTGACCAGGTTGTCGATGGGATAATGAAGCTTGTTGCAGACGGTTTTCTGCCGCTTGGTTCGCAACTCCCATCAACTCGAGACCTCGCCAATTCACTTGGAGTGAACCGCAACACCGTTGTTGCCGCCTATGACTTGCTTGTCGAAAAGGGCATTACAGAGGCGAAGGTGGGGCTTGGAACTGTTGTGATAAGGGATGTCAAAGGCACCCACTCGTCAAGTATGAGCCACACTTTCCCATGGACTGAGTCCTTTGTGGGTAATGTGCCGCATTATAAAAGGTTTTTCCTTCCACAGTCTGAAACCGACAAACCCATATCAATGCTGCGTGGATATGGCTATATAGACCCCCTCTGCAAACAGTTTGTCAAAACAGTTTCCAGACAAGCAAGGAAAAGTGGAGCAAAACTCCTCGGACTTATTGACCTTAGGGGACACCCAGACCTTGTCACAGAAATAACAAGAAGGGTGGCTCTTGATGGTGTGGACATGGAAAACCGTGGAGTCATCGTCACCCCTGGTGGCACAGCTGCAAACACGCTTGTTTTGTCTATGCTTCTGAAGCAGGGGGATTCTGTAATCGTTGAGAGACCGACATACTTCCAGACAATTCGATGGCTTCAGTGGAACAAATGCCGGGTGTTTGAAGCCCCAATGACTCGTGCGGGCGTTGACCTTGATGCTGTTGAATCGCTGATTGTAACGAAGAAGCCAAAACTTATCTACACTATTCCAACTGCACACAACCCGACGGGCGTCACAACCTCGGTTGAACATCGCAAAAGACTTCTCTCAATCGCGACAAAACACAACGTACCAATACTTGAGGATGATTATTTATTTGGTGGTTTCATTGGTAACATCAAGCCACCAAATCTGGCTGTGTGGGACAAAGCCGGAATTGTTGTGACGACCTCCAGTTTTTCAAAACTCACCGGGCAGGGATTGAGGCTTGGATTTGTGTGTGCCCCAAATCGTGTGATAACCCAGCTTGAGCAGATGCACTGCTATACCCTTGGCCCGCAGAGCCACATGTGTCAGGAGGCGTTTGCTGAGGTGCTGGCTTCTCCATCGTTTGACCGCCACATCGAAACCTGGTCGAAGTCCATCATGAGGAAAAAACAGATATTTTTGAAAAAACTGTTTGAGGAGTCCACTGGGAGAATCAATGTGTGGGACTCAAACGCAATGACACTCTGGATTGAAACTCCTGGCATCACAGGCGAAGACCTTACGGCAAACGCTGCCGCGTTCGGTCTGCTCGTGCTTCCAGGTTCGCTGTTTGTGCCTGAGGGCATCAACGTCAAGGCGATAAGAGTATCGCTCACCGAAGAGGACACAGAACAACTCATCGAAGGAGCAAAAATTCTGGCAAAGGTTTTAAAGGTGAGGAAGAGGGTGAGTAATGAGAGCTCATTCTAAAGGTTTCTATGGCGTGTGAGTGAGTACAACCTCCATTGTTTTTGATACCCAATCGATATCATAGCCAAAGTATTCAGCACTACGGATAAAAATAAAAGTTTGGCCGCCAATGATAATGGGTGGAGTATCCGATTCGATGGTTTTACCGTTTACTGTATATTCACATTCACCAATCTTGAGTTCCACACAATCTGGCCCAATAAGACAGACAATAGATTCTTTTTTTGAGTCCCATACTACTCTACCATCAAATGATTCGACCAGAATCCGTAGGGGAATCATTGTTCTACCTTGGATTAGTTGTGTTGGAACAGGCATTTTGTACTCGATCCCGTTGATGGTGTATGTGTCTGAGTTCACTTTGAATCTAACCTCTCTACTGCAATCTTTTAGCTGAAATATATTTGTTGCCCATTTCATATGCTTTATACAAGCCATACCTGAGTGAGACGATGCATCTTGCCAAGCAATATGGACAATATTGTTGTTATCGAAAGCAATTTTGGGATTAGGAGACATTGAATCTGACTCAATAATTGCCGTTTTTTCAAAATCATTTTGGTGTACATCATGTGAGTCAACCCAAGCGCTGCCATCCCATTTTGTGTAGCAGATCATTGAAGTGTCTTCGATTGTATCAAATGTCCAGACAATGTGGGGATTGTCATCTCGATCAAGGGTAAACGATGCGTCAGTTGAGTTGAGGTAAGTATCATCAATCAAACTCGAAACAGCGTTTGAATCAAATGGTTCTCCGTCTGCCCCCACCCATTTTGAGTATTCATATTTTACGTAGGCTACTCCGTTTGGGAAAACCAGGAAATTTGGTCGGTTTTTTGAATCAAACTCAACTTCAAAATCTCCACCTGTTGAGGTTATCAATCCACTGCCTGAGTTATTACCTTCGATATCATAGACCTGACCATTAATATTTTTCCAGTTCAAGTCTTCAGATTTTATCAGATGAATTGTTGAGCAACCATTGTTTTTGTTTGCATCACAGCTACTCCACACAATCATAGGATTGTCATTTTTGTCGAGTTTGATTGCTGAACGCTGGATAATGTCTTGATCGCCGACGATTACTGCGTTTAGTTCCTTTGGATCAAAAATATCATTGTTGCGGTTTAGCCAGTTGTAGCCATCCCACCTGATGTAGCAAATCTTGCTCTTCCTTGAGTTGTTCCAATCCTTTGTTCTCCATGTTATGTGTGGGAATCCTTTCGTATCGACAACAAATGATGCATCCAAGATCATTGTGTTTGTCTCAAATATCATAGGATTTCCATGTCCCTGAATAAGAGAAACATTTTCTATATTATACCAGTATTCATCGTTAAACTTCCCATATTTTACATTCCCAGTCTTGCTGTATGTGCTGTTATCGAATGAAATTGCATGAATAGAGTCAGAAGAGTCAATGAGGAAACTTGGGTTTTTATCAAGGAAACGATTATTTGAATTACAGTAGTATGGGTTGTATCTATTTCCCCACAAATCAGTCCAATAATCACCTTCATTTTTTAGGAGATTGTTATTATAACCCGTTGACTGAATGTAGGGGACGCCTTTGTTATTCATCAACAAATCAACAAACTCTTGCCAATCTTCAAGGTAGGACACTATGAGTTGATGTCCTGAGTTTATTTTGCACCCACTCATTGTCGACCAGCCTCCATTGCCTCCATTATTTGATTGGGACATGGCGATACTTTTATGTTGCCCTATTGGCAGAATCATCATAAGAACAAGAACAAACGAAAAAATAACACTGAATCTTTTCATTTCATCCTCCTGACATTTAGTATTACGAATAAACAGCACCAACGGTTCGAACTGCTGTGATTGTACATGCGTGTCCCCCCAAAGTCTATATTTTACTATTGCCTGTAGTTCTTCTGTTATACTACCGCAAACAATCTCAGACAAAGAGACAAGGATGATAGCATCTATGACAGACAAAGAGATCACAAAAACGGGGCAAAAGCTTGTAAGGGTTGTTAGGCAGAACCGAAAGCGTCTAACAATTGCCCAGATTGCCAGATATGTCACACAGACTGTTTTTTTCGTGTACGTCTCGATGATCAGCCTCACGCATATGTATGGCTACACCAATGGTTTTGGGTTCCCTGGCAATGCCGCTGGCCCACTTGACTGTTACTGCCCGTTTGGTGGAGTTGAGACATTACCCACCTTTATTGCAGGTGGTGGCACAAACGGAATTGTCGGTGGCGCCAACTTCAACGACCTACTTCTTCTTGGAGCGCTTCTGCTCATAACTGTTATTTTCGCTGGTGGATTCTGCGGATACCTGTGCCCGTTTGGAACCTTGACCGACTGGATATACAAAATCCGAAGACTCATTTTCAGGCGAGAAATAAAGCTCCACCCAAGGATTTCTTTCTACCTGTCTTTTATCAAATACTTCGTGCTGGTTGCCCTTGTTACTCAGGCGACATATCACGGATTTCTGGTTTTCAGCGAGTTTGATCCATATAGGGCGTTCTTCCACTTTGGGCGTGACTGGACACCTCTTATGATTTATGTGATGCTTGGTGTGCTTGTTGTCTCGCTGCTGTTTGAACGCGGATTTTGCAACTATGTGTGTCCACTTGGAGCGGTTGTCAATATCGGTTCACTGGCGACACTCACAAAAATCAAGAGGAATGAGTCGAGTTGCACGAGCTGTGGACTCTGTGATGATGCCTGTCCAATGAATCTAGATGTCTCTGGAAAACTGCCGTACTACAGGTGTATCATGTGCGGAGAGTGTGTTGAGGCTTGTCCACAGGGCGATGAGTCCCTTTCTGTGACATTTGCAGGGGAGGTGTGGAAATGATGAAGCGTGGAATAGCTTACCCCATCCTTTTGATTTTCGTTGCGGTTATCATCTTGTGGATGTTTAACTTCATGGGTGGAATGCTTTCGAGAGGAAACAGAGAGATGAATAGGGGGATTGAGGCAAGACCGATAACTATCGAGCAACACCGCTAATTCCTTACTATCAGGCACATATACCGTAAAGATGTAACCAAGCCGCTTGAATTTGTCTACGGAGTACAAGTTTGAGCGGCTTTTCTATTTACCGATTGATAACAAGATTTTACAATAATCATTTATTTGAGATATTCTTCATTAATAATTTAGTCTATATGAAATTGATTATTCCAACACATTATTGTAACATACTCGACACACTAGCAAAGAGGTGAAGCGAATGAACGTTGAATTCAAAGGCTCTTATGATAGAGAGAAAAATCTATCGATTGTTCAGTACATCGGCACTCCGAAAACGAAGGAAGAGATAGAGTATCTGGCGAATAAATCCATGGAGATTTGGAGGGGTGATGGTGTAAACAAGGTTTGGAATATCACAGACCTTTCCGGAATGGGCATGGCTAGCCCACAACTTGTGATTCACTATAACAAGGTAATAAAAGACTTTGTGAAAGACTATCTGGCAGATTATGTTGTGGTTGCCAAAAGTACGATGCAGCGAATCGCAACCAGCCTTTTCAACACCTTCATGGGCGAGAGACACACGATTGTCGAGAGCCTCGACGAAGCCAAGAAAGTAATCGACGGATGGCAGGCGGAGAAAGGGAGGAGAATCCCACTCTAAAACTGTAATGTTTGTTTGCGGTTGAAAAAACGTTTGTTCAGGGTGTTGGGTTGCTGTTTTGTTCAGATATCCTTGAGTAGATCTTGGCACCCTTCTCGGTCTGCTTCAAGATTGATTGTGTTGGAGACTTTGGGTTGAGAGCATATTCAATAAGCTCGAACCCGCAGAGTTTTGAAATTGAGTCATCAACCTCGTCCGGGGAGTACTTTGACAGGTACTCCTTGAATTTTTTTCCAGCCTTCGGTTTCGTGGTTCCTTCTTTGCTTGTTGTAAATTTTGGCGAGTCAGCGGGATAGAGCGACAATGCCCCAAGCACCTGCTTGTCGATGTCCTCAAGCTTTGAGAGCACGAAATCGACATCACTTTTTGTGTGGCTGGTCAATTGATCATTTGGCAGCCTGGATTCTTTGATGAGAGAGATAAGGTCGTCTTGAATCTTGCTTGAGTGCTCTCTGATGAAAAGGTTTGCATCCTCCAGGCTTTTGATGGATTTGGCAACACGCCTGTCGAGCCCTTTCTTGATTTCTTCTAGAGTTTTATCGGTTTGACGAGAAACTCTGATGGTGATGAAGATGGCGATAAGACCAACGAGAATCGAAGTCAATGGCAACATGTATGATACAACTACTTCCCAGAAATCCATCAAACAACTCCTTTAGAAATAACTGACTGTGTGGTAAATCCTTAGGTTGATTATAGGATTGAGGAGGGGTTTGTAAACATTTATCTATAACCATCCATAAAATCAATCCTGTGTTGTTCTATAATAACCTAATAGCTAACTCTCTTTTTTATTTGTATTGTATTCAGTGATATCTTTGATGTTAGAATTGGCTAGCTCCTTTATCTTGTTGTATAATTCGGAAACCTTGTTGGGATATTCGTTTTCAATGACAAGATAAGAATGGATCGCTTTGGTCTTTGGTTGAAGATATTTAAGTCCAAAAAAATCCATGTCAAAATCGATTTTAATCCTCTCCTGAAATGTCATGGGATTCCCCTGCCCATCATCGATCTTCAACTGGTAGCAGACGTGTTGATCTCTTGGAAGTCGTGAATGACTTATGCAGACTTGAATTGTGAAAGGTGATTCATATCGGTAACTTGTCAAAAAGGATTTTACCTTGATGACAATATTTTCTCCGTTTTGACACAAGCTGACTTTGTTCTTTGAAACAGTATACGCCAAAACTGATGTAAGAATCATCAATCCCGTTAAGGAAAGGGCAACAATAGCTGGGATCGAGTCCAAATACACAGCTTCTACGTACTGAAAACTTCTAACAATGGCTATATTCAAAACTACACATGCATGAAGAAATAAACATATGCCAAAAAGAACAAATAACCCGCTTGATAACTGTGTATCCGCCTTTGTTTTGAATTCAAAAATTGTTTTGTTCATTTGGATTACCTCTCTTTTGTGTTTCATTCGAGAAATGGATCAAAAGTATTCACATCCTCTTTTACCTGCAACTTTGGTTCTTTCGTCATTTCAACTACATCAGGATGGTCAATTTCTTTTAGTAGATTATAGAGTTTATGAGCAACACCAGGGTATGGAGCTTTTGATAACACAGTATATGCTGATGGTATGAGCTCATTTCTAGGCATTTGCGTTATTGGAGCATAGATTTTGTGGTTATCTTTTATCACTTCTTTGAGAATAAATTCTGTTTTCTCGTTACTAGATAACTCTAATTGATAACAAATCATATCGGAGTATAGACCGAGATTGGCTTTACCAATTGTTGTTGTATAGATAATAGGGCTTGCAAGCACAAACCTGTCGATAATTGTTTTACAAACTATTACAACCTTTTCCTCAACAATACCTATAGATAAAGTGATTTTTCTCGATCTGACAAGGAGTGTTGATATTGAAATGATTGCAAAGACTGAGAAAAGAGCGATTATAGCTGATATTGCTTGATGTATTGTTCCTACAGAAACTAGAATAATAGAAACAGTTACCAATAAGATTATTGCAATAATGCCAAGTCCAATCAGACAACCTCGAGAAAACGTCTCCCCATTAAACTCATAAGTTCTTATTCTCCCATTGGAATGCTTCACTAAACAAACCTCCAAATATTTATAAAATCAGTGTTTCTTCTTTTTCTTCTTCTCCGCCTTTTTGTATCCTGGGGGATTCGGTGAAAAAAGCATCTTGGAGATATCCCACACCATCTTCATGCGCCTCGCAAAACCCTTCATCGCTTTGCCTTTTGTTTTCTGCTCTTTGAAGAATTGGGTGCAGCCATTGAGCAGGACGTTTTCAACCCTGAGGTTGTGAGCGGCTATATATTTGGTCAGTTGAATCTCGACGCCATATCCAGAGTTGACGTCGACCTTAGCACCCTCCCACACCTCGCGTCTCATACCGCGTTGGCCCGTGAGGAAAGGGAAGAGCTTCTGAGCCCAGTCTGTTGAAAATTTTCCACCCTGGAACAAACCCATGGTCAGGTCAGCAACATCATCAACGATTGGTTTTGCCAGGGCAGTCACTTGCCCTGGTGTGAGACCAATGAGATCGGCGTCGATGAAGACGATGATTTCGGCGTCGGTTTCCTCAACCCCACGCTGCATGGCAGCAGCCTTGCCTTTGTTGGGGTGTTGTTCGACAACCTTGACACCAGAGAATGATTCGGCTATTGGCACCGTCTTATCGGTTGAGCCGTCGGAGACAACGATCACCTCATCAATCAACTCCGATTGTGTCGCAGAGGTTAAAACTGCTGCGATACCCAGCTCCTCGTTAAAGGCCGGCACAATAGCCGCTATCTTCACCTATTTGTTATCCTCTAAGCACTTTTGCATGTAATCTTTAACATATGTTACCACATTTTTTGGTTCAATGGTAGTGGTTTCGCCGGAGCGTCTTTCTGTCACCTCTACAAGACCTTCAGAAACCTTCTTGCCGACAGTGACACGGATTGGAAATCCCATGAGTTCAGCGTCAGCAAATTTTGCGCCTGGTCTGTCTTTCCTGTCGTCAATGACTGTCTCAATGCCCTCGTTTCGAAGCATCTCATATATTTCCTCAGCTGTATTTGACACGAGTTCATCTTTGGTGTTTGTTGGGACAACACAAACGATGTAAGGCGCAACCCTCACAGGCCATATGATGCCCTTATCGTCATGGTTTTGCTCGATGATTGCGGCCAGTGTGCGAGACACACCAATGCCATAGCAACCCATAATCATTGGCAGTGATTTGCCGTTTTCATCAAGATAGTTACAGTTCATGACGCCTGAGTATTTTGTTCCGAGTGTAAATGTCTGACCAACCTCAAGCCCGGTTTGAGTTGTGAGTTTTTCGCCGCATTTTGCGCAGAGGTCACCCTCTTTTACCTCTCTGATATCGGCATAAACCTTTTGGTTCCAGTCGCGACCGTGTGACACACCAACAAAATGTTTGTCATTCTCAAGTCCACCACATGCCATGTCTCTTGATTCCATGAGTTCATTGTCCGCTACAATGAATCCATCAAAACCGACAGGGCCTGCAAATCCAATGGGTGCCACTGTTATCACTTCGGTGTCCTCGGTGCTTGCCATCTCTAAGACTGTTGCGCCTAGAACTTTTTGCAGCTTGGTCTCAGATATCTCGTCATCGCCTCTGACACACGCCATCACAAATTTGTCATCAGCCTTGTAAATAATTGCTTTGATGAGCTTCTTTGGCTGTATGCCCAAAAACTTTGCGACCTCTTCGATTGTCTTCGCGTTTGGTGTATCGACAAGTTTTTTCTCTGAGTCGGTTTCGGGCTCGATGTCAGTCCTCTTTGCAGCTTTGGCAATCTCGATGTTTGCTGCATACCCACATTTTGGGCAGTGTGCGTAGCGACACTCACCCTGCTCAGCTTGCACTACAAACTCGTGGGACGATGAACCACCTATCGCTCCTGTATCAGCCTCAACTGGAACAAAGGTCACGCCGCAAAGTGTGAAGATGCGGGAGTATGAGTCAAAGGCTATTTTGTAGCTCTTCAGGTGGGCTTCCTCATCAACATCGAACGAGTACATGTCCTTCATCAGAAATTCGCGAGCGCGAATCACGCCAAACCTTGGGCGACGCTCGTCGCGGTATTTGGTCTGAATCTGGTAGAGCATGAGGGGGAGCTGTCTGTATGAGTTGACCTCAGAGCGGGTGTGAAGTGTGACAATCTCTTCGTGTGTTGGACCGAGACAGAAGTCTCTACCCTTTCTGTCGTGGAGTCTGAACATCTCGCCACCATAGAGATCCCATCTGCCCGTTTCCTGCCAAGGCTCAGCGGGGAGGATGGCTGGCATGAGCATCTCCTGGCAACCGATATCGTCCATCTCATCTCGGACTATCTTCGTGACCTTCTCAAGCACTCTCTTGCCAAGTGGGAGCATGGTATAAACTCCTGCCGCAAGTTTTCTGATGAATCCTGCTCGGAGCATGAGCTGATGACTCGGTGCTTCAGCTTCAACGGGTATCTCTCGAAGTGTCGGGGCGAATAGTTTAGATCTCCTCATTCAAATCCTCTTCCTCCTCCTCTTCTACAAAATCCGGAGGGTGTATCACAACTGAGCGGTCTGGTTCCTGACCAATGGATGATGTCACAAGTCCAAAACGCTCTGCAAATTTATGTTGAAACCTTCTGATATTGGACGGAGCTGGCTTGAGCCTGACTGACCTGTTTTCCTTGAGCACAAGCTCGATTGCCTCATCGAGTGCTGACTGGTCAGCCTCAACCTCTGGCTTGCCACGGTCTATCCCTCTTACGAATCGCTTCACATGGGTAAGGGTGTTTTTTGGAATGGTGTAGACAGGTATCTCAAGAGTGCGAGCTTGTAAAATGGTCTTCGGGCGCTTTTTCTCATATGCGTGAGTTGTTAGCACAAGGTCAGCCTCAGAGATGCGGGACTTGACCTCGGCATAAACTCTGACCGTTCTTATTGCTCTGTTGATGTAGTCCCTTGAGACACCGAAGGGGTAGATGCCAATCTTTGAAGCGCTTGGGATTTTGTCCTCATCGGTCTCTATCCCTGCTACGGCGGGAGCGCTTCTGAACTCAGGTGTCGGCTCAGTTTCTGTAACAGTGATTGTCTCTACCTTGCCATTTTTGTGTTTGATGCGAGTCTCTGGGTTGAGCCTGTCAAAGCGGAGATACTCATCAACTGTGTTTGCCAGATCCTCAAATATTGCGAATCTTCCCCTATCAACAATCTCTATAAGGGTGTCAAAGGTTGGCGGTGCTGTTCGCTCAAGCACCGTTTTCTGTGTCCCTCTTCTGAATGCTTCCTCGTCAGAGAGGATGACAGAGTTGACTCCACCAAGCAGGTCGGAGAGGGTTGGATTCATCAGGAGGTTCGGGAGGCTTTGACCGTGGGCGGTTCCAATGAGTTGCACTCCTCGCTCAGCGATGGTGCGGCAGGCTGCAGCTTCCTCCTCAGTGCCGATTTCATCGATGATGATGACCTCTGGCATGTGATTCTCGACTGCCTGAATCATGATTTTGTGTTGGGCAACCCCAATTGGCACTTGCATACGTCTTGCTCTGCCGATGCCTGGGTGGGGGATGTCGCCGTCTCCTGCAATCTCGTTTGAGGTGTCGACCACAACAACTCTTTTGTCCATCTCATTGGCAAGTATCCTTGCAGCCTCACGCAAAAGCGTTGTCTTGCCAACACCTGGTTTACCAAGCAGGAGGACAGAGTCCTCTTTTCTGAAGAGATCTTTGACAGGGTCGATGACGCCCTCAATCGCTCTGCCGTACCTGCAGGTGAGTCCAACAACCCTGTTGTTGCGATTCATGATGCCAGAGATTCGGTGGAGGGTGCGCTCGATGCCAGAACGATTGTCGCGGTCGAAGTTACCGATGCGAGAGAGTACCCACTCGAGGTCAAAGAACGTGATTGGTGCATCACCCAGGAAAACTGTTTTGTCTGAGTATCTCGCCTCTGGCACTCTGCCGAGGTCAAGCACAACCTCATAGAGCCTCTCCAGATTACCCTCAGCGACAAGGCATTCCCTCACCTTGTCAGGCATCACTCCCAAAAAAGCATTAAGCTCGTAATCCTCATTCATATCCTAGGAATTATCAGCAAGAGTTGGGGTTTTGTAAACAAAAGGAATTCAACTGCGATTCGTCTCGACAGATTTGATTTCAAGGTGTATTTGAGACAACAAACATTAAATATCTGAGTTTCGATTGTGAATAATTGATTATATTCGGTTTTATTATATAGTATCTGCCAACTGAAGGGGGTTGTGCTATCTTGAGAAGACTGGTTGTTGTTTTTGTTGTATTGACACTGTTGATTCTGCCGTATTCAAGAACGTATGCTGATTTTGAGGTAGACGGTGTAATAATTTCGGCGCCAGACGATGTTTTTGATTTTGAGGCCTGCCCCGGTGATGAGGTGGGGGGAACGTTGACAGTCCAGAACACTGGAGAGACCAGACTGAAAGCGTATGTCACTGTTGGTTCGGGCTACGGAGAGACATCGAGTTGCACCTGGTTGAGAGCAACACCCATAAGATTCACGCTGAAACCACTACAGAGCATCAATTTGCTGTTTGTGGGAAACACAGCTCTAATCAAGAATTGCAGAGGAGAGAGCTGCAGAATCGTCATTGATATTGTGTTTGACAGTGGGAAGAAGTCCCAACATGTCTACTTATTCAATGTCACAATGAGAGAACCAGCGTTGATTCCAGACAAGGAAGTAATCTCTCTCGGTGTTTTCTGTCCGCCTGGTGAGAATCCACAGCCTGTTGAAACAGTTGTTTCTGTTCGGTTGCAAAACGATGGATGCAGATACAGAGGCACGATTTTTGAGGTTGGAGACATCTTTGGGGGATACAGTGAACGAGTGTCGATTGCGGCAAATGCCTCTGGCACCCTCAACATACCCGTGAGTTTTGTGCCAAAAGGGGAACCAGGCGATGTAGTTGAGTCGGTGTTCTATGCGGTAGACACCTGCACCAACGATGGCGTAAACGCCAAAGTTGCCCTGTGTAGAGTGTTCTATCAGATAAACGACTATCCGAGGTTCATATCTGACAAAACAACAATTTGGGCTAAGCCGCCATCAGAGGATGACTTGACTATCGACATTGAATTTTCCGACAAAGATGAGGACATAACCCACGTCTCACTTGTCTGTAATATTGAGGGTGTTGAGATTTTAGACTGGAACCAAAGTGGAGTAACCATAAAACTCAACCCAGAAATACTCAAAGTCGGAGAAAAGCTGAACCTTGAGCTTTTGGTCAAGGACCACTGCCACGAGGTTGTCCATCCCGTTGAGGTGATGATCGACTCGACCGATATTCCAAACTTTTCAATTGATCTTGGAACAGAGCGCATAAGACTCTTCAGAGGCAGGGTGATAGACATTCCAGTGAATATTGTCTACCCCGATGGTGTGACCGAAGAAACAAAAAAGATGTTTGAGAACCCAGAGATACTTGTTTCAACTGGGATCAATGAGTGCAAAATCACAATCTCGGACGAGAAGCCTGAAATCTCGATCAAGGCAAATGTTGACGCAAAACCAATCGAGAGTTTCCTGATTGTGACAGCTGTTGTTGGTGACAGAACGCAGTCGGCCATGGTATCGATGTATATTAGGGATAATACAATACCGGAAGATGATGATTAGAGCTGAAAAGTGTAGATGTCAGGGTTGAGCTAGAGCTGGTTAGTTGAACAGCTTCTCCTCTTTTTCCTCTTTGCTCTGTTTTTTTGCTTTGGTGAACATGTCAAGTCTCATATCCTTCGGATAATCGAGTGTTTTTCCTTCAACCACAAGCTCCTCAATGGTGAGAATCTGGATTTTGGGGTATTTCTTGCCAATCAGAGGTGACTCATAAAATCCCGCTTCGGCAGCCTCTTTTAGCATCGGTTTGGTCGGAGGCTCAAGCGTTATGAGCAGCCCTATCTGGGCGTTTTCTCTATCTACCACACCCTTGAGGTCACGGATGAATGGGGACTGCACCTTGCCGCCTTTCACCGAGATTATCACCCGCTTGACCTTGCCTGGTTCGTCAAAGAAGTTGATGTAGCCGTCAATCCCTCTGTCTGCGCCCTTCTTTCGCTCACCTCCTGCCGGCTTGCCATCCACAAGCCCCAGCGACCACCACTGGAACTGGTACGGGTCTTGCCGAAATAGCGCTTTTGCGCCCGACAAATCCTCTGGTTCACCAAAAACCTCATATGGAGCGAGGTCTGAGCCAAAGGTGTCCTCGAGGCGTTTTTTCATGAGCGTTATCGATAGGTGGGTGATGTCTATCCCAATCCACCGCCTGCCAAGCCTCTCGGCAACGGCAACGGCTGTGCCACACCCACAGAACGGGTCGAGAACAACGTCGCCAACGCCGCTGCTGGCTTTGACTATGCGCTCGAGAAGCGCTTCGGGTTTTTGGGTGGGATAGCCAAGCCGTTCTTTGGCTTGTGAATTTATTGGGGGTATGTCGATTATTACATCTTGGATAGGAACACCTTCACCAAGGTATTGTTTAAATTCAGGAATGCCATCTGTTTTATTTGGCCAATATATAAAACCATTTTTATCTAACACATCGAGCTTCTCTTGCACTGTCAAATTGGATAATTCTTTTTCGTCAACCAAGGATTCAATGATTTTAGATGGTACTGACCAATGTCTACCTTTTTCAAGTGGATTGATGCCGCGCCATTCCTTACATGAATCACCTCTTGTTGTTCCAGGTGCGGTTAAAACAACAAGTCTATAGGTACCCTTCCTATCTTGATACCTGTATTTGCTTTTCAAGTACTGTTCGCTGTATGGTTGCATGTGTCCAGACCAATAATAGTCTCCACATTTTGTATAAAAGTAGATAAGGTCATGAACCCTACCCCATCTATTTGGATCATTATGTGCGAAAGTTCTTTTCCATATTATCTCATTCCTATAATTATCAACCCCAAACACCGCATCCATCACCAGCTTCAGATAGTGACTCGCTGTTGGGTCGCAGTGCAGGTAGATTGAGCCTGTGGGTTTGAGCACGCGGTGAAGTTCGATGAGCCTCGCTGCCATCATGACAAGATATGCCATCATGTCGTTGCTTCCCAGGAACATGCGAAGCGCCTCAATCAGCTTGGAGAGCTTTTCGGGGGCGTTTTGCACAAGCTCAACGTAGGTTTCCTCTGCGCCGATGTCCCACTGCCAGGTGTCGTCAAAAGCCTCGATTTGAGCCTCGCTCGATTTGCCGTCCTTTTCCTTGAAGAGCAGGTTGTAGGTGGCGTTGCTGTTGAAAGGCGGGTCGAGGTATATCAGGTCGACGCACTCGCTTGCTATGTGGTCTCTCAGGATGTGAAGATTATCACCGTAGTAGAGTTTATTTTTCCAGTTGTCATTGCTTCCCATAGGGGTAATTTTTGCGAAATAGCCAAAAAAGTCAAATCATAAAATTAGTAAAGAGCTTATGGAGATAGTTGATTTCAGAACATACTTTTCATTTCCAGATTGTTTGTGATTAATTGAGTATCCCTCACCCCCTGCCCCTCTCCCTTCCTAAGGGAGAGGGGAGAAGAGGGGAGCAGCCTTCCGCCGGGAGGGGGAGGGGAGAAGAGACGCGTTAACCTTCTACTGGGAAGGGAGAGGGGAGAAGGAAAACAAAACCCCTTGTCGGGATGAGAGAGGGGGTGGTGGAATAGAGCCCCCACTCAGGATGGGAGAGGGGAGAAAGGGCATGTCCTTGTTTGCTTCTTTTTACTTATTATGAAATACAACTATCTACTCCCGCTCTCTCCTGATAATGGGAACAACATCAACATCTACTCCCTCTCATCTCTGAGGAGAGGGCTGGGGTGAGGAGTTTTTCCAGAAAAGCGAGAGCGGCTTTTTACCATTGCATTTGTGGTTATCCCTGTATTACGTCTTATACCGTAGTGTCAGCGGTTAAATAGATCCAGCCAATTAATCTTGTGTACATCCACTCGTATCCCCATCCGGATCCTCCGATAGTCGGTGATAGAGTCTTTGGAAGTTGGTCTTGAAATATTCCGGGTGAATCCCGTATTTGAAATCTTCTTTGATATTGATTATGTTTAGTTCCTTTTTCAAAAAACAAAACCATTCGGCTGTAAATGCAAGTTCGTTGTGGGCATCGGTTTGATATTGATAGTCAAAATCTCTTGCAATTTCTTGCAGGTCTTTTGCTAGGTCGATTGTGTCTCCTCGAGCTATCGAGATGCCACCATACTGACCATCAAATAGATGAGCTGCGCTTACAAATTCTTTCTCTATGTTGTTTGTTCCTAGGCAACCAATTGTGGTTGCCACAAAACCCAGTGAGACAATCAAAAGTAACGTTGTTAGTTTTTTCATATAATCCCTCCGTGTCCTTATTGATCTATATACAGATAATTTCAAAGAAATCCATATTCATTGGCTTATTGCAGAGCTGTAAACCACCCCACAAACTCCCTCAACGCCTTCCCCCTATGCGAAATCTTGCTCTTTTCCTCTTTGCTTATCTGGGCTGTGGTGTGGACTTTGTCAAACAAGAATATCGGGTCGTAACCAAAGCCACCCTCACCAGCAGGCTCTTTTGCAATCTCTCCTTCTATCGTTCCTCTGAAGGTTTTACTCCCCCCAGAGTAGGTGAATGCAGCCACACACACAAACCTCGCTGCGCGGTTTGTTTTGCCCTCCATCTCCCGCAACACCCGCAGGTATGCCTCAACTGGGTCAGGTTCATATCGTGCGGAGTAGATTCCAGGCGCGCCAGAAAGCGCGTCCACCACAAGCCCCGAATCCTCGGCAAGCGTTGGGATTCCGGTTTGCTCGAATCCAAACTCTGACTTGATGAGGGCGTTTTCCTCAAAGGTTGTGCCGGTCTCCTCAGGCAACTCGAGTCCAACATCAGAGGACAATACCACCTCGATATCGGGCAGGAGAGACTTTATCTCTCTAATTTTCCCTGGATTGGAGGTGGCAAGGAGAATCTTTTCTATTTTCATCTTATGTTTGTCTAAATGAGTGGGCCAAGCACACGTTTTTGAATCTCGATGACTTGCTTCACACCCGCCATGCCAAGCTCAACCAGTTTATTGAACTTGTCCAGCGAGAATGGGGCTTCCTCGGCTGTGACTTGCACCTCGGCGATGTTGCCCTGTGAGTCAGCAACGAGGTTCATGTCAGCATCAGCCCTGAAATCCTCCTCGTAGCAGAGGTCAAGCATCGGCTCTCCAGCGACAATCCCAAGAGAGACTGCGCCCAGGTAATTCTGGATTGGGAGCTCTCCAATATTTACACTCCTGAAGGCTTGCACCAAAGCCACAAATCCGCCGACAATCGAGGCGACCCGCGTGCCACCGTCGGCTTGAATCACATCGCAGTCAATTGTCATTGTGTTTGCGCCCATTTTCACAAGGTCGACAGTCGAGCGAATCGCTCTACCGATAAGCCTTTGAATCTCAACCCCTCGAGACGCTTGTGTACCCTTGCTGATGTCACGCCTGATGCGCTGGGGAGCGCAGCGGGGGAGCATGGCATATTCGGCGGTTATCCAGCCCCTGCCTTCGTCCTTCATCCAGAATGGAACCTTTGGCTCCCACGAGGCTGTGCAGATGACTTTTGTGTTGCCCCAGGTGACCTCGGCAGAGCCTTCGGCGTACTTCATGATGTCCGGCTTTATTGTTATCTCTCGGAGTTGATTGTTTGCTCTTCCGTCTTCTCTCATGGCGCCTCCTCAAAGTATTCTGAAATTCCGTCTGAAATTGATTCCGCCAACGCTTCAACGTTGGCTGGTTTTGATATCCAGTCCTCCCCATCCTTGTTGCTCAGGTAGAGTGGCTCGATGAGAACAGAGGGGATACCTGTGATCATCTTGCAGAGATAGTGGTTAGAGTGCTTGACTCCCTTGCTCGAAAAACCTGTTGCCCTTGAGACCGGTCCTTGCAACAGTTGAGCGAGTTTCTTGCCAGATGAGGTGTAGCAATAGGTTTGAGTTCCCTGGGTTGATATGTCTTTTGAGAATCCAAAGTGGAGTGAGACAAACATGTGATACCCGCCGCTGTTGGCGTTGCTAACTCTTTCATCAAGATCTGGGTTGTTTGGCGAGTCGTCGGAGTTTCTTGTGAGTACCACCTTCGCTCCTTTTTCCTGGAGCTCAAGCATCAGCTGTCTTGCGACAAGCAGGGCAAACTTTGCCTCGGATTTTCCAGATTCGGTGACGCATCCCATATCGTAATTGTCTGCTGATATCATCCTTCCGTGTCCTGGGTCAATGAGGATGGTTTTGCCAGAGAGTCCGTGAAACACCTTCTCGCGAAGGGTGATGATGAGTCTGTTTGGGTTTCTAGCTTCACCGATTGAAAGCCGTTGATTCTCACCCTTTTTTATGTAGAGCCTCACAACAGGTGGTTTGTCGACCTTCCTGTCCTCGAACTCAGTGAGGACGTTCTCCTTGTCGAGGTTTTTGGTTGCCATCGAATCAAGGATTGAGTTGAAGAGTGAGATTTTCACCCGACCGTCAGAAAGCTCTTCTTCCTCGTAGTCGGTAAGCAGTGCCATGTTGGTTGTCAGCGCTGAACAGCTTGAACTGGTCTCGCCACAGTCACCGATCTCAAGCTTTTCAATGATGGGGTCGAGGTAGCTTGAGTTGATGGTTGGGAAGTAGCTGTAGGAGAAGCCGAGGTGAAGGGCGATTGTCTGGTTGAGGGGAACAAAGAAAATACCGTCGCCATCTCCAACATACCGTGGGGCTGGGTCGATTGTGAAATCTCCGTTGAAGCCGTCTGGCTGTTCAAAGTGACCAAGTGAGTTATTCGGAGTGAAGGTCAGCTTGATGGAGTCTGTCTCAAACTCAAACCTGCCGTCATCGAGTTTCTTTGGCGAAACACCGAGTTCGTTGCCAAGGGCATCAAGCGGGATGAGGATTGTGCCATTGTCGGTGGTTGGTGGACTTGTGAAATGAATGGGGCTTCCCTGGATGAAAACCTTTGGTTCGTTGCTAGACTTGTACTCAAACACATCGAGTCGTATTTCCTTGGAGGTGGAGGTGATCGGATAGAGGTGGTAGTCGGCAGCCTTGTTGAGTTTGATTGTTATGATGAGATCACGGGGGGTGTGCTTCTGGTTGAATACCACTCGCGAAACAAGTGATGAGTCGATGTCTTTTGTGTAGTTTGTGCTGATGTAATCGGCGTTTTGAATGTAGATGTTGATTCTTGGGTCGTCGCGGTAGTTGGCGATTTTTACCTCAGTTTTTCTTGTGATGGGAAAACGAAACTCCAGAACGTCATTCCTCTTTTGCCACGACACATCACCAATTCCAACGGGGCTAGCTGGTGGTTGCTCGTAGAGCCTCTTTGTGACTTCTTGAGGAATCCAGCCGATATCCTTACCAACGGTAATCTTGTAATAAACGGTGCCACCATCGCGAACAGCGACTGTGTCGACCTTTCCTTTGGCGTCTGGGTTGAGTTCCTTGCCCTTTGTGCCAGATGGGAACTCAGCAAGAACTGTCCGTTTCAAAATATTGACGTCCCCACCCAACATGTTTGTGTTTGGGATTGAGAATGTCTTGGCAAGGATAATCGAATCCGATCTTGCCCAACCTGTCTTGTTGTCAGAGGTGGTGAGAAGATACCAGACCTCTTTCTCAACATTCTCAGCTCCACCGGAGATTGAGCAACGGGTGTTGCCTTCAATTTTGAAGAGTGTCTTTGAGCCAGAGGATGGAGCGAGTTTGAGGATGGCTCCCCCTTTGACGGTATTGAATTCAGTGGCAACAATCGTCTCAACAATCTTTGAGAAAACCCAGCCTTCACCAAACTCTGTATTGATTTTGTACCAGATATCGCCGTTGATGTCAGGCTTTTTTGCCAACACTTTATATTGCTGTTGCGATTTGGCTTTTATTGTTCCTTCTGTGAATTGGACTCCGGCGTCCTTTCTGATGTTTGTATTTGCATTTACAACCACAAAGATGTCGTCGACTTCTGTTTCCTTTTCTTGGTGGTTTATTTTTGCCATATCGGAGCGAACCCATCCGCTCTTGCCTGTGGGCAGTGTTACCTCGTACCAGGTGAACCCATCGCCGTCCGATGTTTTCTTTGTGACTGGTGGTTGCATGGGATTGGTTGTTTTTGTAACAACAGGGGAGTCAGTCGTCGGCAGTTCCCTGATATTGACCTGGGGGGGGATGTAGGCTGTCATGCCTGCGACTTCCTCGGCCTCGACACTCTCTGAGACAATACTTGAGATCAGAGACGAAAGCACCCATCCCTTCTTGTCGTCTCCAAGCTCTATCTGGTACCACACCTCGTCACCAGGTTGCTTTTGAAGCACTGGAACTGTCACTCTTTCTGTGAGAGTTGCCACAATCTCGGAGTCTCTGTTTGGTAAAGCTCTGATGTTTATCTTGTATCTGCCTGGGTCAATGATTGCCTTCTGCCCCTCGATCTGTTTTGTTGGTTCGCTGGTTTTTACATTGACCACCCAGGAGGCAACAAAAGCCGTTTTGTCGGGGGAGTATGCAATCCCATACCAGAGCTTGTTCTGGTTGTCTTTGGTCTCCGAGACAATCTCGTACTCTTTGCCTGGTGGGACACTCTCAATCAGCTTACCATCAAGCGATGGTTTTTCTCTGAGATTAGTGTTTTTCTCGTAGGTGACAACATATCTCGTTGCATCCTCCGCATACGCAAACTGCGGAGTAATGAGTGCCAAACAAACAAATAGCAAGAGGAATTTTTTCACAATTATCGCTCCCTTCCCGTTGCCTGTCTTGTCTCCCTGTCTCTTGTTCTCTCGATTATAGTGTCCTTGTGTTCAAACTTCTTCTTGCCATGGGCGATTGCGATTTTGACCTTCGCTATCCCCTTCTCGTTGAAATATATCTCAAGCGGGATACAAGTGTAGCCTCCTTGTGAGAGTCTGCCAGCAAGTCTCCTGATTTGGTATTTGTGGAGCAGCAGTTTTCTCCTGCGTCTTGGGGCTGATGGTTCTCTTGCGCCCTTGTATGGTCTGATGTGAGCCTCAACGAGATATGCTTGCCCATTCATTATCTCGACATAGGCATCCTTGAGGTCGCAGGCTCCCATGCGAAGAGATTTGACTTCATCGCCTTTTAGAGCTATTCCCACCTCGAAATCCTTTTCGAGGTTGTAAAGCTGTCTCGCCTTCCTGTTTGTAGAAACTGTTCCTGTTTTAATCATCCCCCATTGATTCTATGTTTGACTGATGTGCAGTCAAGAACTGATGTAAGGTTTAGCGCAATCTCTATTTACCATACAGTTTTAAGTGGTGTAAAATAGACCACCTATGCCAGTTGAATACGAGCTTGTTAATCTTCACAAGTCGGATGAGAGAGTTGAGCTTGTGCGAATCCTATCGCCCTCCGACAAAGATGCTGTTTTCTCCCTTGAAAGCAGGACTCTCTTGGCTGTCAACTTTGCAAATGTTGATAAGTATGTAGATTATCCTCGAACAATCCCCCTTGCCTATAGGGTTGGCAGAAAAATCGAGGGAATCATCATAGGTGTGCCGATTGAACGGCATATAGATGATGAAACATTCCCAGATCCCGACATGGGCAGGAGAAATACGGTCTATACGCCTATATTTCAGGTCAATGATGGTCAAATCGGAAAGAAACTCGAAGCTGATTATCTGGCGTACCTGAAACATCATTCCATCAAGTTTGAGTCGAGGCACATGCCATATTCTTGGTTCAAAAATTCTGGTTTTGACCTCGTAGCGATATTTGACCAGTGGAGGGTTGATGGCTCGCCAGTGGCATACTGTAAAAGGACAACGGGCAAGTGATGAAATTAGTTTTTGTGGACGTGGTAACAGTTGCCCGGAGAGTCTTTGTTTGGTACAATTTCGGTAGAGAAGATAAGGATGGAGGTTGTAGATGCCGGTAACTATGGTGTGTGGATTACAGTGGGGAGACGAGGCGAAAGGAAAGATAACGCACATCCTTTCTGAGTCTGCTGACGTTGTGTGCCGTTTTGCAGGTGGCCCCAACTCAGGTCATACGATTGTAACAGGCGACAACAAGGTCGTCATGCATGTTGTCCCCGCTGGTATTCTAAAGAGCAACACAGTCAACATCATGGGTTCTGGTATGGTTATCGATCCCGTTGGTTTGATTGAGGAGCTTGAGGGAATCATCAAATTCACAGATTACACTGGCAGACTCTTCATCTCTGAGGGCGCTCATCTCATTCTTGAGTACCATAGATATCTGGAAAAACTCGATGAGAAGGCAAGGGGCAAGAGTTCAATCGGAACCTCGATGAGGGGGATTGGCCCATGTTATGCTGATAAGATAGATAGGATCGGCATCAGAGTAGGAGTGCTTAGGGATGAGAAACTCCTCCGCCATGTCATCTCGAAAAACCTCAAGAGGAAGAACAGGATATTTACTGATGTCTATGGTGAGAAACCGCTGACTGAGGATGAGGTTTTGGCTCCTATTCTTGAGGCTTCAAAGGTAATCATACCAATGCTTGCTGATACCTCTCAGATGGCATTCGATGCCGTTGAGTCGAAGAAAAACCTGTTGCTTGAAGGCAATCAGGGAATACTGCTTGACCTTGACCATGGCACATATCCCTACGTCACGTCTTCGTCGTGTTTGCCAACCTCTGGCATGGCTGCCCTCGGATTGTCCCCTCGATACCTGGACAGAATTATAGGCATCACAAAATCATACCAGACAAGGGTTGGCAAAGGCCCATTTCCTACAAAGCAGGACAACGAGATAGGCGAGAAAATCAGACAGAGGGGCAACGAATACGGTTCTACCACCGGTAGACCAAGAGACTGTGGTTGGCTCGACCTTGTTGCTCTCAAATACGCCGTCAGGGTATCGGGAGCTACAGAACTTACGATGACCCTTTTGGATGTGCTTGATGATTTTGACCAGGTCAAGGTTTGCACGGCATATGATGCAGAGGACGGAACCACAACCGACAGATTCTCACCAGAGAGCTTCCTACTCGAGAGGGTGAAACCGGTTTATAAAACCATTCCTGGCTGGAAGGAAGACACATCGAAAATAAAAAAATTCTCAGAGCTTCCAGAGAATGCAAAGAAGTACATAAACATAATTGAGGAAATCACAGGAGTCCCTGTGACCATGATTTCCGTTGGTCCAGATGAGGATCAGACCATAAGGAGGAATTCTTGATAGACCGTTATTCCGTCCCCGAAATGGCAGCAATCTGGGACAGGCAACACCGTTTTGATTTGATGATGAAGGTTGAGATGGCGCTCGTAACAGCGTGGGGCAGGCTCGGAGAGATTCCGCTTGCATCTGTCCACAACATCAGAAACAAGATGACATTCTCGCTTGAGCGTGTTGATGAGCTTGAAAAGATCACAGACCACGACGTGGTGTCTTTTGTCAACTCTCTTGGTGAGTCAGTTGGTGATGATGCTTGCTACATCCACAAGGGCGCGACATCTTCTGACATCCTTGACACAGCGACATCCATGCAGATTGTTGAGTCAGGCAAACTCTTGCTCTCTGACATCGACGCATTCTTGGTGGTGCTTCGGGACAAGGCGAAGGAACACAAAAGGACTCCGATGATGGGCAGAACCCATGGAGTGCATGCTGAGCCTATGACGTTTGGGCTCAAGGTTTTGTCCTGGTACGCCGAGATTAAGCGTGACCGCAAGAGAGTAGAGGATGCGGTAGAGGTCAACCGTGTTGGCAACATGTCAGGAGCGGTTGGAACATATGCAAACTTGCACCCTGATCTTGAGATGATAATGTGTGAGGAGCTGGGGCTTGAACCCGATGTAATCAGCACGCAGGTTGTGGCAAGGGATAGGCATGCGCAGTATATGTTGTCTCTTGCTCAGCTTGGAGCAACAATTGACCGAATCGGCAGAACCCTCAGACTCCTGCAACGCACTGAAACAGGTGAGGTTGAGGAGGCGTTCAAAAAGGGTCAGACAGGCTCCTCCGCCATGCCACACAAGAAGAACCCAAAAACATCTGAGCAGCTTTGCGGATTGTCTCGAATTCTTAGGGCGAATGCCATGACAGCGCTTGAGAACAATGCTCTGTGGGATGAGCGCGACATTTCTCACTCGTCGGTAGAGCGAATCGTCTTCCCAGATTCATCTATTCTGGCAAGCTACATAACAAGAAAGATGACATCCATCATCTCAGGGCTTGTGGTGAATGCTGACAGGATGAAGAAGAACATGGAACAGACCGGAGGAGCGGTGTTCTCCGGCAGGTTACTTGTAGCGCTCATGAGCAGAGGGCTTGCCAGAGACGCCGCCTACAAGATTGTTCAGCGTCTCGCCATCCCCGCATCAAAGGGCGAAAAGCCCCTGAAGGATGGAGCGAAAGAGGATGCAGAGGTGAGGTCATACCTTGGTGAGGCTGAAATTGATGCTCTGTTCGATTTGGACTATTATCTTAGATATGTGGACTCGATATTCATCAGAAATCTGGAGGAAGCTTGATGGAAACCCTATATGAGGGCAAGGCGAAGATTCTATATAAAACCGATGACCCCGACGTTTTGATCGCGAAGTTCAAGAATGACTTAACGGCGTTTGATGGAACGAAGCATGGTACAATGGCGAGCAAGGGTGAGATAAACGCAAAGATATCATCCGTCATCATGAAGTATCTCGCCTCTCATGGTGTGCCAAATCACTTCATCGAGCTTGTTCCGCCAGACTCTCACAAGGTGAAGAGTTGCAAGATCCTCCCAATTGAGGTCATCATCAGAAACTACCTTGCAGGCTCAATCTGCAAGAGATTTGGGCTTGAAGAGGGCAAAAAGCTTGATGAACCACTCATAGAGTTCTGCTACAAGAACGATGAGCTTCACGACCCCTTCATATGCAAGAATCATGCGATCCTCTTTGGTTGGGCAACTCCTGCTCAGCTTGCCAGGATTGAGGAGCTTGCGTTCTCAATCAACATGCACATGACAAATTTCTGGAAAGAGGTTGGCCTGACACTTGTTGATTTCAAGCTTGAGTTTGGTCTTCACAAGGGTGAGGTAATCCTAGCTGATGAGTGGACACCTGACACCTGCAGGCTCTGGGATGTCAAAACAGGTGAGAAGATGGACAAAGATCGTTTCAGGCGAGACCTTGGTGGTGTGCTTGAGGCGTATGAAGAGGTGGCAAGGAGGATTACAGGTGCATAAAGTAGAGGTCACAGTTTCATTGAAACCAGACATTCTCGACCCACAGGGCAAGACAGTCCAGAGGGCTCTTTCTCATATGAGCTATGACATGGTAAAATCAGCAAGAGTTGGCAAAAGCATCGTCATGGATATCGACGCTCCCTCCCCCGAAAAGGCTCTTGAAATTGCCCGTGAGGTTTCAAATAAGCTTCTTGCAAACCCCGTTATGGAAGTATTTTCTGTTAGACTGATTGAGGGAAACTAGCATGAAGGTTGGAGTTGTTGTTTTCCCAGGCTCAAACTGCGACACAGACGCGCTTTGGACGGCAGGCAAGGTTGCTGGCAACCAGTCTTTCCCTATCTGGCATGATTCGTCTGATATAAATGGCGCCGACATGATAATCATCCCAGGAGGATTCTCGTATGGTGATTATCTTCGCTCTGGAGCCATCGCGCAGTTCTCTGTCGTCATGGACGAGGTGAAGCGCTTTGCCGCAAGTGGCGGTAAGGTTATTGGCATCTGCAACGGCTTCCAGATCCTCACAGAGTCGGGATTGCTTCCTGGAGCACTGCTTCAAAATGACACCCTAAGATTTGAGTCCAGGTGGATTGAGATTGAGACAGTCACCACAAGAACGCCATTCACAAAAAATCTTGCGAAAGGTCAGATATTAAAGGTTCCGATTGCCCATAACGAGGGTAGGTATCATATCGACCCAATAGGGCTTGAGAACCTTATCAAGAATGATCAGATAGTGTTTCGGTATCATGGAGTGAATCCGAATGGTTCTATTCATGATATTGCCGGTATTTGCAACAGAGAAGGAAACGTTGTTGGAATGATGCCGCACCCTGAGAGAGCCGGAGAGCTCATCACGGGTTCGGCAGATGGACTGCCCATGTTTGTTGGATAATTCACTAGAATTGGAGGTGACAGTTGGGGCACACAAGAAACACAAACAGAATGATCTATGGTGACCGTCGTGATAATCGAACCGCCAGACAGGTGGCGAGGAGATTGACAACGCTGCTAGAAAAGAGAAAAATCGAAGGGTATTCAGTCACACTCAAAGATGGAACTGTTATTGTGGAGCTACCAACTGTGCTGGAGGACGCGCCAAGAAAGACTCTGATTGATGCAATCGATCAACTCAGAGATTCAGGTCTGATTGAAATAAAGGGTGAGACCACGGGTGCAAAAAGAGCGATTGAGGATGATGATATTGCCGAGTTGTTTGCAGAGTCTTTGGCCAAATTCCTGCCAAAGGAGACGAGTATTTCAGGTATCTCAGATGGTGGAGTCATAACCATTGTAGGAAAAATCAGCAATGCCCACGCTCGAGAGGCTGCAATCGATTTGGCAAAGGAAACACCTGGCGTAAAAAAGGTTATTGATAAGATGAGAATCCCTGTCCAGATCAGGGATATTGATTTGGCGAATGCCGTCATTTTTGACTTGAGCGCAAATGCAAAAATCAAGATTTATCACCTTCAGGTCTTTGCAAAAAATGGAACAGTTTTCCTGAGCGGAAACGCTGCTGATGAATCCTCAACCAAAGATGCCTCTGATGTTGCCTCAAGTGTCTACGGGGTCAAACAAGTCGTCAATGGAATTCGTCTTCATGGAGATAGTGAGAACAACGATGACAAGTTGAAAAAAATCATCGAAAAGGGTATCAAGGACTCGAAGGATGTGAGAGCCAGAGACATCAAAACCACAGTCATTGGTGGTAACGTATTCCTCAGAGGATATGTAAAGACAACAAAAGAGATGATTGCCGCTGAGGCATTGGTCTCACAGATTGATGGTGTTGACAGAGTTTATATGGAATTGGAGCCTAGAGTTTGAACGAACACAGTGTAAAGAATTTTCTCGAAGTAAATATACAAAACGCCCTCGAAAAGATGGGCGTTTTTGATGCTAGGGTAGAGGTTATAAGACCAGACACTCCTGATCATGGAGACCTTTCGACCAATGTTGCGATGACGCTCTCAAAACAACTGAGGAAAGCACCAAGGATGATTGCCGAGGAGCTGATCTCACATACTGACCCATCTCCATTTGACAAGGTTGAGATTGCAGGGCCTGGCTTTGTGAATTTCTACTTTAATCAGGCAATGTTTAAGAGATTTGTGGAGTTTTGCGAAAAGCCTGGTTTTGGCAGGTGGGATGTCGGGCAGAGTCAGCCAATGCAAGTTGAGTTTGTCTCAGCAAACCCAACGGGCCCAGTGACTGTTGCAAATGGTCGTGGCGCTCCTCTTGGTGACTCTATTTCAAGGCTGCTTGAGTGGATTGGCTACAAGGTGGACAGAGAGTTTTATGTCAATGACCGTGGGGCAAAGATTGGTCACCTCGGAAAGTCTCTTGAGATTCGCTACAGGCAAGCAGGCGGAGAGAGCTGCGAGTTGCCAGAAGAGGGCTACCCAGGCGAGTATCTGCTCGATATCGCCAAAGAGATGAGAGCGGAACTTGGAAACAAACCCCTTGAGATGAACGATGATGCAAGGAATGAGTTTTTCAGAACCGAAGCTGTTGCTCGCATGATTGCTTGGCAGCGCAAGGTTTTTGAGGATTTTGGGATTGTGTTTGACAGGTGGTTTCTTGAGACCTCGATGGTAGAGAGCGGTGAGATAGATCAGGCAATCAAAGACCTTGATTCGAAGGGATTTCTCTACAAAGAGGATGGTGCTGTCTGGATGAAGTCGACCGAGTTGGGAGACGATAAGGATTTTGTCATCATCAAATCAAACGGTGATCCAACCTACACCGCAACCGATATCGCCTATCACAGAAATAAGTTCGCCAGGGGCTATGTTCACATGATAAACCTTATGGGGGCTGACCACCACGGACACACAGGCCCGATGTACGCGGGGCTTGAAGCGCTTGGCTATGACAAGAACAAGCTTGAGTTCCACCTTTATCAGCTGGTGCACCTGTTCCGAGACGGCAAACAGGTCAAGATGAGTAAGAGCAGTGGTGAGTTTGTCACGCTCGAAGAGCTGCTTGAAGAGGTGGGCAAGGACGCCGCCAGATACTTCTACCTCATGAGATCGTCTGACACTCACCTGAACTTTGACCTTGACCTTGCCAAGAAAAAGACGATGGAAAACCCTGTCTACTACGTCCAGTATGCCCATGTCCGCTGCTGCGCCATCATGGATGATGAGAGGGCAGCTGGCATCGCTGATGTGGATTTTGCTGGGTTTGAGGGTGACGCTGAGGTTGGGCTTGCTCGTGAGCTTATGTGGTTCCCTGATGAGGTTCGACAAGCTGCCACAATGCGCGCTCCAAACAGGATTTGCAGCTATGCTGAGCGTTTGGCAGCTGCATTCCACAGCTTCTACCACGACTGCAGGGTCTTGGGCGAAGAAGATATTGTTGCTGCAAGGCGCATGAAGCTTGTTAGCTCAACAAGAGCCGTACTTAAGTCTTGTCTTGAGATTTTGGGGGTGAGTGCGCCGGAGAGGATGTAAACCTGGATAGTTCATAATTTAGTCCTGAAAAGTTTAACTAAAGTTTGTGATTGTTTTGCATACAAAAAGTAGTAGAGGGGGATATGAATGAAATCTAGTAGAGCAGTGAAGTGGATTCTTGCTGTTGCTGTGGTTTTGGTGTTGTTATTTTTAGCAGTCTATTTATTTGGTTTTGCAGAAAATGACACAAAAAAAGAAGAGATTTTGCTGACGAAAGCTGAATTTGGCAAAGAAATTGTCGATTCAGAAGATTTCATACAAACTGTGAGTTTCTCATTTTTTGCAAAAAATGAGAGTGGCGACTTGGCTCTTGTTGGCTATGGAATAGCTGACGAGGATGAGGAAAACCACACAGTGAATTTCTTCACAGCACCAAAAGACAAGCAAAATGGAGTTGGAGATAAAATATGTGATGAGACAAAGGGGGAGGAGTTTTGGAATGAGTGGCTGAATTTTGTGGGTGCAACAGGAGAAGACAATGAAATGCCTGTCTTGGATAAATCATCCAATGAACCTGGTATGTATGCAAACTACAGCTTTTTTGATTCCACCTCAAAGCCTGATGTTGTGATAAGGTTGAATTTTGGGATTGATGATAAGCAAGCGAAATTATCCTTTTCAGATTTGAATAATTTTGAAAGCACACAAAGTAGAACAGACAATAGAAATAATTCTTTCTTTGAAGCATCAATAGTTGATTATGAGCATATGCATGGAGAGACAACAGAAACTCAAACACCATATGATGGGTTGTGTATCAATATGTTCACATCAGATGGTAGGTGGTATGGATTAGGTGGAGATGGAATACAGGACTATTGGGGAACAACTGATTTTGATAATCCTCATATGACTGAGCAGATTGAGGAAGGAATTGCATTGGGTTGGTCAAAAGAAGAGGTTGAAGATATTATCTTGCAAATGTGGTTCGATAAATATTATGGCACTGAAGAATCTGTTCCATAAACAAAGTGAAATCCAATAAAATCGACTCTTCTCTAAGTGATTATTATAAAAAACTATGAGTTATTCAACTCCTTCTATTGTCCAATTAGTAGAAAATCAATCATGATATAAAATATCAAACATTCCCATATTCCCCGTGTCATATATAGTGGAGGCAAAAGATGGCAATTGGAATGAAAAACATAAATGTTGGGAAGTGGCTTTTTGTGGTGGTGGCTGTTCTTATCGTAGCTCTAATCCTTGTGAATCTTGCTGGCGTGATTGAATATGGAGATTTCGAGTGCGATGCTCTTGTTGTGGGAAAAAATATTGTAGGACGTATGGGTGTTTTAATCTACAGAGTTACTGTCAAGGTGGAAGGTATTGAGACAATGCAGAGTGTTGAACAAGATGTCTATAACGCCATCTCAAAAGGTGACACCGTTAAAGTGAGATTCAAAAAGACATATTTTGGAAATGAGCCGAGGGTGAAAGAGCTAACCCCGTAACTATATGAGTGTGGTGTCGATGTTAACATTAGCTCCTGTATCACCTGGTTGACATGCTGTCAGCAGTATGGTGATGAGGAGTTAGGAATAGTGTGGTTTTCGTATGTTTGATGTTTATGTCAGTGGACTTTTGCGCTTATGGGAACACGGTGGTTGCTCCTACATCTCCAATTTTTGAACCAATGAAATCAATCAGGTCGTCTCCGGAAACCGTCTCCTCTCCTGTCCAATACACCCAACACTCTATCTCTCTGTTTGGGTTTCTCAGGTAGACCATCTCACCATCTGGTTTGAGCCATCTATCTTCTGAGCATATGTATGTTTTGTATCCTGTATCTGTTTCTTCTATTTTCCAATCTGTCTTTGCTGATTCACTTATACCAGTGTAGATATCTAGTGTTTCAAACTTACCCGTATCTTTGTCTTTTTTGAGGGTGATGTTTGGGAAGAAGAATCTATTCTCTTTGCTCTCATCCATTATAGAGTACCCAGTTAGATTGAATTCATCTGTTTCTTCTGATGTGTATTCTATGCGAATATGGTCACCCAGTGGACCAGTCTCTTCTCTGTCAGACTCATCTGGATTGATAGTAATAGAGAATGAACCATCGTTAAGTGTTGGCGAGAAGATAGAAGGGGCATATGATTCATCACCTAACTCAAACATAAGTTCCAATAAATCTAATGAGCTATGTAGTAAAATATATTCTGATTCTTCAGAAATATCGGACATGCATATGTATGATAGTTCCTGTAAAATCAGCTCATCGAATAGATTGTTTGCTCTCTTATAATAATCAAATTTATCATCAGATCCCTCTGCCTGTTCCTCTGTTCCACCAAACAAATATCCCCACAATCCATCACCATTAACCCTCAACACCTCAAAGTAGAAGCTGTACTTATCTGCATCTTCTTTGTTGGAGTATTGGTCTAGAAACAGAAACTCTTTGGTGAACTCTATTGCATTGTAGTAACATAGCTGATCATATTCCTGATGACACCTTACACATGATAACATGAGAGTAAACTGTTTCAGTTCTTCATTCTCTTCTGATTCATCAATATCAATCTTTGCTTCTATTGTTGCACCATCTATTACTGATATGACGTTTTCTCTTTCTAGGATTATTGTTTTGCCTATGAGAGATTGTGATTTGTCGTCTGATGTAGTTGTCGTATCACTTAGTGTTTGAGATATCTTAGAATCTTGATCTGCAGTCGTTTCTTCTTTGCCAACATCGCCAACGTCTGGCTGGCAAGCGGCAAGCAAAAGCAGAACAAGTGACACAACCAATAATTTTCTCATCATGCCCTCCTAAAACATAAAAAACTCAAATTCCACACCACGATCATTATATTCAAATTGATACATTTTTCCACACATAATACAGATTGCACAAAGCTAAGATTCGGATATCAAAATCATAGAATCAAAATCTGTTTAGAATAAATCTAGCATTTCTCAAAGAAATGCCCATACTCAAAGCAATCAAGCAATCCCTTAAGCATGGGCATAAACTTTCTAAACCACTACCATTTTCTTCTACACCACTACTTCCCCAACACCAACCTCTTCTGACTATTATCCTTGATAGTCTGAAGCAGCGAGAGCAGGTCGTGAAGTAACCCTGAAGGCAGACTCACAAGAGCGCCTGCAACCAGGCACGACCAGATGAGCATCCCTCCGTGTAGCCACCACACAAGTGGAGCTAGGGCGAGTCCCGCAACCGTTGCGATAATTCTCCTGTCCACTCCTGGCAGGAGCTGCTTGGTAGCCTCCACCACTCTCTCTGTAATCGGGGTCAAAAACCCCACAGCCAATAAAATCTCCTCAATCATTTCCCCCTCCAAATCTGGATTAGTTTTTTGTCGATATCATACTCGCACACAAACCCCAATGTCTGGCACAGCCACTGCACCGACGCTTGCGGCATCCCCCGCAAAAGCTTCACGGGGGTTTGCATAACGGTTGGTTTGCCGCAAACTGTTGCGATATCACTGTCCATCCATAATCTGATGAGCGGTTTATCTTCTCTTCTTGAGCTTGTTTTGTCCTTCGCCGAAAATCTATGACAAAAGCTACACCTCTGAGAATTACTCTCAAAGCATTTCTTTGGAGTGTCAGTATTTGAATCCATACATGACTCTCACTTCACTCCAAGCCTCACCAGAAGCCAAGCCACAGCTACCGCCCCAAGCACAGCCAGTGTCGCCTTAAGCAGCTCTTTTATAGCCTCCCACCTTCTGGCTCCTGCTGTTTGCTCCTTGGTATCAGCTGCCTCAACCAGCCTTTCGATGTCCTCTTTTTGAGACTCAACCATCTTGGTGGTGGGGCAGCTGGTGGGAGAGTGGAGCAAGCTACGCGTTTGTCTGAATTCCTCAGACATTTGGCTGCCTAGCTTGTCAATTCGCTTCGAAAGGTCAGAAAGCCAGAGTCTCATTGTCTCATCACTCATTTGGTGACACTCCGAATCTCCTCTGGGATATCTTCAAGCTCTGGCCAGGATTCGTTTCTCTCCCACTCTATGGCAAGCTCTCGCATCTGGATGTATGAGAGCTCCCAGTCGTTCCACCAGCAGTTGTTGTACCTGCTTGTTTCTGTATAGAGGCAGGCAGCATCTATGTTGAATGCTGCAATTGGTGGTTGATGGAGTGTCCTCCAAATCGAGGTTGCCAAATACGGCACAAGCAAGAAATCGTCTGGATTCCACGAGTCGACAAACACCCACACCGTCTCTTGGTTTATCCTATTCCTACCTTCTATGCTTGGATCAAGCACATCCAAAACCTCTTTGATGCTGTGGTTCTGGGTGATTACTCCATCACAGATTGTGTAGTGTGAAGGATAGCTGTCACAAACATGAACGTACACACGCTGGATGTGCCTGACACGAGCGAAAGCTGAATACCCCCCAACCAAACAAACGCACAAAACAAAAGCAAAAATTACAAACAAAAATTTCTTCAAAAATACCTCCCATAGATTGTTTCTATGTCACCTTAGGAGCTGTGATGAGCTTAACTCGAAGTTTTGGTGGTGTCATAGAATTCCAGTATGTCCAGATTGAGAGTCCCTTGTTTGGGACTCTGTGACGTGCAATTGGGATGTTGACGTTCCAGGTGTTTGGCTCGAGTTGCTGGGGCGATGAATAGATATCTTGTGTCAGCTCGTAAGGGGTAGCAAGCGGTGTGACAGGTTTGTCAGACAGCCCGTACCAGCATGTGTGAGTGAAGTCAAATCGTGGGGACGGGATATCTTCAAGATTATAGAGTGGATTGGCTGGCTCCCAGATTGCGTTTTTAACAACAACCGAACCCATGACAGTTGGCACACCAGATGGTGGAATGGGTGGGGCGGCAGGATCTGGAATTGCTGAGATGCTGATTCCATAAACCCACACCATGCCAGCCACTTGAATGATTCTCTCCCACTGCTGGTTCAAGGTTGTATCACCGTAGATGGATGGCACTGGGATGTACTCATAAGCGTTTTCTGATGATGGTTGCCCAGTAAGGGCAATATTGACCAGTTCATCAGCTGATGATTCGACCATCATTTTGGTGGTGTTGACCCAATTTGTGACTTGCTGGACTCCGCCCGTAAGTGAGTTGTCGGTGTGTTCTACCATCCACCCGCAAAAGTCTTTTATGGCACCTGAGGCTTGCCTGCACTGCGCCCAGGCGACTATCTCTTGTCCTCTCATATCCTATATCCCCCAATCGATGTCGTCGTGGTCAATGTTTGACTCCCACGCAAGGGCGGTTGACCAGTACACGCCAGGTGGTTCAACCTTCACCTCAAACTTGGTAAACGTTGTCCCATCGAGGAATCCGAAGTTCTCAAAAAGGTAGAACTTGCCAGACAGGTGAGAGGGCGGATACGGACTCATGGTAGAAATCCAGGCGTATGCGTTCCAGTAGTTCTCTGGTAACCCACCAGAGATAGGTGGGGTGCCGCTTTGTGAGAGTGGGAAGATGTAGATTTCCTCTTCATTGGTTGGCACTTTGTCTCCATTGCACTGCGACACCCTCATCTTGTTGGTTGTCGATGCGTACGAGCCTGTGAGTCCGATGCAGTGAAATCTGCCTTTTCCTGTGATGTGGCCGGAAAACCCCAGAGAGTTGTTCTGGTTTGGAATTGCTTGCACCCAGTTGCCTGTACCCATCGCGGGTACTGCCGCATGAAGGTGCAGGTACATCGGATTGATGTTGGCATCAAACAGCGATACAACCTGATCCTCGAAGTAGTCAAGACTTGTTTCCAAATCGGTGTACAGCTCATCAAGCTTGCTGGCAAACTCGGTAAATGAAGTGGACATCAAATAAAGCAATCCATCTGGGTTCGCGGGATGCCTCTGGGCCATGCACTCAGAGTACACCTTACCAGCTTGAGCCATCACCTGGGCAAGAATTGGTGGAAGAGCCATACCCTACATATACCCTTCAATCAATTCGGCTGCTTGAGCGCTTGTTAGCTCCTGGCTGGTTTCTCTGTTACTTTTCTTCTCTGTCCCTTCTGTCCAGGTTTCGGTCATGATAACCTGCCAACCTGAGTCAATAGAGTACCAAGTGTGGATGGCTATATTGCCATCTGTTTTGTCTGATGATCCGTTGTAACTCATGGCGAGTGTCATCCGAGGCCAAGGGTACTCTGGAATCGAATTCAACAGGTTTGCAGCCTGCTCATATGCGTATAGTTTTTCTTCAATTGTCATTATCTTGTTTCCTCCCAAATTATTGTCAGACCTGGCAGAGCATTGCTCCGTCAAACATTGTGACTCCGCCATCAGTTGAGTTTGTCTGCCCATAGAGCCGCACTTCGATAGGTGCTTCGTTGCTTGTTGAGACGACCGTCATCCTGACCCACTTGTTCCTAAATTGCTGCATCTCCCCTATTGTTGTATCAAGCTCAGTTGAAACTGTTGGATAGCCTGTCGGGATAAGCTCAATCTTTGCCTTCGAGTCTGTGTTGACCCAGCAACTAAACTTAAGTCTGCCTGACACTGGTTTGTTGTAGGTTTGGCCCAGATAGTACCAGTTTGTGCTTGAGTTGATATCAAGCATGACAGACGATGTTCCCATGATGCCAGACACTTGTGATATTGAACCAACACCTGTTCCCCCCTGAGTCCACCCTTCTGGTATCCCACTGTCCCAGTTGAGAAACAGCGGGTTTTTGAGCCGAAGGATAGAGCCATAGGTTGTGTAGTTCTCAGACAGCTCCTTGTAGGAGGCTGGAAGCAGCGGGACGCCCTCAGGTGAGATAACAGGGAACAGCTCGTACTCGGAAATGTGCTGCTCGATGTAACGATAGGTTGCCTTAACGGCAGGCTCAAACTCGGTGACTGTGTTGCCCGCAGAGTGGGTGTAGTCCAGTGCTTCAGTCACAGTTATTAGTCCAGCTGATACTGCATCAACCGTCCTTAGTTCATCTTCGCTTGATGTATCTCCTTCAACCGTGATAAGGTCTCCTGGGGCAAATCCAGTTGAGCTGACAACATTGATATTGATTGTGCCAGAGTTTGCGGTTGAGCTGATGGCAGAGTCGCCCTTGATTGAGCCACCAAAGTCAACAGAACCATTGAGGTAATCGACTGTGTAGTCTGTGCCTTCAGTTTTTAGATATCCGTTGACTGTGACAACTGGTTGTGGTGACCTGAGCCAGTCACTTGTGGAGTCTCCACTCTCGCCATGTATTGACTGATATGTTTGGTTATCAACAGTTGAGAGGATTTCGTCTGTGACAAGGTACGAATAACCTGTGTCGCACACCATCACATCGATCTTTGGCACAAGCCCCTCGCCGTCCCCAAAGATGTGACCACATGCAAAGCTGATGTTGGGGCCACTCTCTGACTCGATGTTGCCAAAAGCGTCCATGTAGGTTGTCATGACCCCCTCAACATCAATAGGGCCAGTTTCTTGGTAGGCAAATGAGCCATACTCAGATGGCAGATGCAGCTCATGGATAACTCCATTGCCCCACCCGCTTGTTATCGCGTCTCTTCTAGTTCCACCCTTTACAGGCTGGATTTTTGGTTGTGATGGAAGCATAAGTTTTTACGTTTCCTCCTCGGTTATCTCAATCTCCCAGACAACAGTTTTGGCAACAGACTCTGTCTTTGGTTCAATCACAGACGTAGCTGAAAAGAGCGTTCCGTCTGAGAGGAAGAGTCCAATTTTTCTCCAGGTGAAGTTGAACTCAGGTGTGCCTATGAAGTTGGTCACAACGAGCTTGTTGCCAACTGGGTCAACCTGCTCAACCGTTCTGATGCTTGTTGACCCTCCCAGAGAAATGTCATTCTCAGTGGGGGTTGCTGTGTCAGTGGATGCGCCAAACCTTTTTATCTCAAATGTTGCCTGAATCTGTCCGTTTGTGATTTTTCGTGGTTTTGCTAGTGCTGAGACAAGCGCTCTTTTGCCAGCTGCAGTTATGAGATTACGTGTTTCCTTTCCATCAATAATCGCTCTCCCTCAGAGCCTTTTGCCCAACCAGTCGAGGGTTTGCTCCTCGCCCAGGTTTTTTGGAATGAGCGTTTTCAGTTTATCTAACCATTTGTTTCCCATGTTTGTTTTACTCCCATTCGCTTGCCCCAAACAAACTCACTCCAAAGCCGTAGTCAGAAGTTGGATTGACATCTGAAATCAAAGGAGCTTGTCTGCTCAGAGATAGTGTCGAATACTCCATCTTGAGTGAATCAATGATTTCCTGTGATGCTTCATTGACCTCAAGCTGTCTAATTCGCTTTAGCATGTCAGAGAAGAGTGTTGAGTAGAGGTTTGGGTCAAGGGTCGACTCAGCTGTTGTTCTCCAGCTATCAGGTGTAATCTCCTGAATGACTTTTGTGAGTTTGACGTTAGGGTGCGCGCCAAACCTTGTGAGATTTATGTCAACAAGCTGTCCTGATTCCATGTTTTTTGGGTAGCATTCAACCCCATTTTTATACCGCCACACAGTGACTTTGCCTTTTTTGGGAGGATCTTTGTGGCTTTGGAGCAGGAAGTCTGCGTATTTGTAGAGTACTCCCCAATCCTTGATTGCTCCCTTTGATACCTTTGGAAGGTCAATTTGTACCCCATAGTTGGCAACAGATTCTGAGTCTATCTCTGAGACAAACGATATTTTGATGTTTCTCTTGTACTTGACCAGAAATCCCAGAAGCTTGGCGTCATCGGCATTTAGAGGAGTTGGGTCAAGCTGCTCTTTGATTCTATCTGCTATAAATCCTGTGTCTGTCTCGACCTTGTCACTCTCAATCCTCTCTGACACGTCTGATGAAAGGTAGACAAAACCACCAGCGGCACCCGATGATGCCTCTTTGATGTGGATTGCGTCAAACTCAGCGATGATTCTATGGGTTGTCTGCTCTGGAGCGCTGAAATTGCCCCACTGGTACCCCGTGACACTATATTTACCTGGTTTTTGCCAGGACTCATCGGATGTTGGGGTGTAGGTTTGAACTCCAGCAACGCTCTCGTTTGTTCCACAATCGAGAGGCACAAGTTTACCCCTTGCCAGCTCTCCTGTCCCCCCGTCAAAGATTGCATATACACTCACAGAATCCGTCTCATACCAGATTGGAATCTGGTTGGGGTACTTCTCAGATATCGTCTCGTTCTCGGTCAAATTAAGCTCATCAAGTGTTATCCACTGTTCGGTCGTGTTTTTTGCCGGGGCGTCACCACCCTCAACCCAGACTCTGTTGGCGAGAGTTGAGAAATCCTTCTCGAAGCGGGTTGTTTTTCCCTTTGTAAAGTCGCACACAGAGTCGGTTATTTCACTCTGAACCTTCTCGATGAAGATTTTGCCGAAGTAGTGGTCTTTGTTGGAGTCAATCTTCCACGACCAACCCGCTAGCTCAGAGAGGGTATCAAAGCACTCCGCAGCCGTGATGCCGTTGAATTGGATTGTGATGATATCTTCGCATGTGTTTACGCCGCTTGTGGTGTGACCTGGCAGGTACTTCTGAACAAGAGCCTTGTAGATGTCACTTATACTCCAGCCTACAAAGTGTTCTCGAACCTGTCTGTAATCGCACTCCACAGTCCAGTCTCGCGCTTTGATACAGTAGATAAGACCACCCTCAGTGTCTGTCGCAGTTGGCACGCCCTCGACTCTTCCGCCAAACACTAGCCTGTCGTGATTGTCATAAATCCGGAGTTCTTGGTAGGGGGTGTCGTCGATTTCAATGTCGGGAGCGATTGTCTTGAATGTAACGTCGGCACTAACAGGCTGTTTGAGCGTGTCGGTAATCATAACCCTCGCGACGATTTCTGTCACGTCCTCCAGCCCAAGGAGGATTTGTTTGATTCCGCAGAACATAAGGATTCTACACCCCTCTGAACTCAAGCAGCTCAACCAGTGACTTTTGAGCTTCAAGTGCAGCTTCCTGGGCAAGGGTTGTGACAAGGTCAGAGAGTGATCCCTCATAGCCTCCCATGTCGAGGTTGAATGTCTGATTGACCTGAATTGCTCCAACTGACATCGACGTGCCACTACCAAATGTCTTGGTTGGTGTGACTGGTTCGTTGTCGTGATAGAGCGATGGGTCAGATGCGTTGTAGTTGCTCCATGGGTTATTGCGAATCTGAGCGATGCTGGTGTCTACATAGTCGGATTCAATCCAACTTGTGTTGCTTTTCTGCATCTGCTCCGCTTGCTCCCTTGGCCACGAGACTAGGTTACCGTTTTGATCTCTACCCCAATAGTAATCTCTTACGTGCTTGAAGTAGAAATCGGTGAGATTGTCGTTTTTTGCCTCTGGTTGCGTGTAGTCAAACATCATTGGTAGAAAGACACTTTGGGTGTCGAGAGTGGTGCCGTACGAACTGGCTTGCGAGAATGAGTTTCTCGTCGCGCTTTTTTCGTAGTCACTGATTCTAGTTGAGAGGAGGGAAATCAGTATATCGGTGGCTTTTTCTGGATTTTCTGTTGTCCAGGCTGAATCTGCAAGATATGAAGTATTTGAGTAGTTGTTTGAGAGCTCATTCTTCCTTGCGACTTGCCACTCCCTGGCAATCGCCTCAGCTACTGTTTTTGCTGCTGAGTCAATCCCCAAACCAGAACCAACAAGGCCTGTGAGTCGGTTCATTGTGTTTACATCATAGCTATCCCACAAACCGCTCCCCAGACCGAGATATTCGTAAATTGGTGGTCTCTCACTCTCCTTCATCCTGTTATAGGTTGTCATGGCTTGACGGTTTGAATAGTCAGATTTGCCAGTGACAATCTCCCAGGCATCGTCTGAGAATCCAAGTAGCGATGCGATTTCACGGATCTGGGCGTTTGACGTTTCATGGCTCCATCCTATTTGTACCCCACCTGTGAGTGTGTTGCCCGTCGAACCAAGATATGAAAGCATGTTCGAAGCGGAGGTGAATACATCCCAGGCCGATTGACCACTTGAAATCGATGAAAGGATTTTAAGAGCTGATGAGATGTCCCACTCTGCCTCAAGCCCCATGTATTCCCTCATGTCAGATGTGAGAGCCCCCATGTTACCTCTGATGCCGCCGTATTTGTTAGCCGCTTCTTTCTCAGAGATTTGCCTGACAAAAGCGTTCCACCAGGAGGTTTTGGTAAGTTCAACGGGGATGCCAGTAGCTTTGTCGAGTTCGGAACCCATAAGCGTCTGGGAGAGATTCGTGTCAGAGTATTTGCCCAACAGGTCATCAAACCAACCACCAGTCGAGATCTTGTCAAGTTCCGGTGATGATGCCCTCACATAGTCCGTATACTTTCTGGCAAGCTCTTCTTTGTCCTGTTGCTGGAGGAATGTCGATGTGTACTTTGCCAGCACATAGTCGCTGTTGCTGTGGTAGGTTTTTTGTGCCCAGTTACTGTAGTAGTCGTTGAGCCACTCATCCCAGGACAGGACGCCATCCGGGGTTTCTGGTGACTTAGATGCCGTTGTGTACTTGTTGTACTGCACCCACGCGCCTGTTGCTTCATCCTTCCTGTAGTAGTCTTTCAGTCCAGGGTTATACTTAAGAAGCTGCTCGAACTTGGTTGGTTCTGTGCGCGCCATGTCCTCAACCGAGGCTTTGGCTACCCCAATTCCTGTAAACCACTCGTTCCAATACTGCTCATAGTCTTCTCCACCCGTAAACGCCTCGTGCCATCCACTATTAGTGACAGGTTTGGCTGTTTTCATTATTTGGTAGAAGAGCTCATACTCTCTCGCGTTTTGGCTGCTCTCATACTGAGCCAATATGTTTTCAGGAACTCTGGGATCGTTGTAATTGCTGTATCCTCTTTCGGCAACAGGAGCGCTTCTGAAGATGTTGGATATCGAATCAACAACACCGCCGATTGACTGCCCAAAGGAGCTTGTGCCTGAGATGTCAAAACTACTAACCATCATGGATGCGATCTTGTCAAGTTGACGGGTCAACACATCCTCAGCCGAGACAAGACCATTAGCGAGAAGCTCAACAAGCCTTTTTGTCCAGAGCATTGGGTCTTCCTTCGACAGCGGTCCAAGTCGCGCTGGTGAGTGCATCTCAAAGTACCCAGCAAGCATATCAGAGATTCTGTATGCAGCCGATTCAATCTGACCACTTCCCTGGGAGAGTCCTTTAGCGAACATGCCTGCTGCTGTGTTTCCCCAACTAAACATGAGTCCTGGTAGGTCAGACAGTGAGGCTGAGATAGACTCAGTGAGTGATGCACCAAAGTCACGACCAATTGTTTTGGCAATTGACGTCAGGTTTGCCCCCGTTTTTTTAAGCGACTCCGAGGTTGAATCGATTGTTTTTTTGAGTGAGAGAATCCCACTCTCTGCCTTCTTCCAGGATTCCTGGAGTTTGGTGAGTGTTGCAGTGTTTTCGTTCATGAAACTAGAGAGCTCTACAATCGAGGTTTTCAATTCTTCTATCTTGGGAGACGCTCTGTCTTTCGCTTCGATTTCAATGACGAGTTTGTCTGTCATTTATTTGTTTCCCTCCAATAAAAAAGCCGTCCTCAAATATGAGGACGGCTGTGTTGATTTGTGTTTTACTTCTAGGTTTTACAACCAGATGATGTGAATGATAAATCCAACAGATATCAGGACGCCTGTGAAAAATTGACTCATGATGGTCATGCCAGCTGCTGGCGCCATCTTGGTTACGTCGGACAGGTTCTTCTTCAGTTGCGCGTTTGAGCCAATAAGGATTGGTAGTGTGAGGAAGCCAATCGCTGTCCAGAGCGGAAGCGCTTTGAACGCAATCCCCAGGGCAAGAGCCAGGTATGGCAAGAAAACCAAGAATGTGTGGAGTTTGGCAGCCTTTTCTGGACCAAGTCTCACAACCATGTGACGCTTACCGACCTGCTCGTCAGCCACTCTGTCCGGAAACTCATTGACATAGAGTATGAGTGACACAAGCAGTGAGAGTGGAACAGCAGCAATAACCGGCAACCAACTGAAATATCCAGTCTGGATGACAAATGTGGCAAGTGCTACAAGTACACCGCAATCGAGTCCCGCGATTAACTCACCAAACCCTCTTGAGCCAAGTTCTATGGGACGCGCTGTGTAGAAGTAACCCGTGATGATGCCAAATGCTCCGATGCCAAGAACGAGCCACGGTGCGTTTGATGCAAATGCCAGATAAGCGCCAATGCCAGCGGCAATTGCAAACAGGATGAACGTGTAGACAAGTACTCCCTTCGGCGAAAGAAGTCCGTTTTGGATCATCCTGCTTCCGCCTGTGAAGGGGCGAAGCGGAGTTTTGTTGGCTGCGTCGTTGCCTGACACATGGTCCCAGTAGTCGTTTGCTGTGTTTGTGCCACCATTGACAATTACTGCTGCGATGAGGGTTAGTACAAGATGAAGCCAGTTGATCTTGCCACCAGAAACAAAGGCAGCGGCAGCTCCTCCGACAAAAACAGACATGGCGGGAGCTGTGAAAAACTCAGCTCTAAGCTCAGCAAGCCACATCCCGAAAGTAGGTTTTTTATCGCTCATGTGTGAGATGTTAATTGCATGAATTTCAAGATGCAAGGTTCGTTCTCTTTGATGCCAGTTGAAGTTGTTTTTTCTTGAATGACTTGATGGTTTCGATTGCTTTTACAAGTAGGTGATCCTGGTCAAGCAAACCGCCTTGTGCTGGCCAGAGTCCGTGTTCTAGCACCCTGTTAGCCCATCTGATGAGAGTTGTTATTTTTTGAGGCGCTCCCCCGTCGCTCGTGTAGAGCGCCTCCTCAATCAGTTTTTTTCAGACTCTCCAAACTCGTGAAATCTCATCACCTCACCAAGTAACAGGTTGAAATAGAGCGCGTCGAGGTCTAGGATATTCTCCCTTGTCACCTCGATATCAATCCCTCCGATTTTGAGTTTGTGGCAAGAGTAGGCGACTATCTCGATATTGGCGTCATTGATGTATTTTGGAATCTGATTGCCAGAGTCGTCTGTGAGGATCTCTTGAACCCTCAGAAATTCCCCCATCGAGACACCATGAATCTCTGCCACGTCGCCCTTTGCCGTGCGTTTGTCGAGTGAAGAGAAGTCAACCTTTTTCGTGCGGATGAAAGAGGGCATTATCGCGTTCCGTTGACAAGCTCAATCTGGAGAGCGTGACCCTCAACATCGTCAAAGACAGCCATTGCTTTCCAGGATTGCGCAATACGTCTGCCAACTTCAACAGGAACAGAACAATTAGTCATGTATACATTAGGCATAATGAGTTTAAGAGAGTATTTGTTGGTTTCAGATGTTCCTATGTAGTCGCCATCGGTTGTGATGGTGCAGCCAAACGGAAGAGTTGTCTGAGCAACATCATAATCTGTTCCGCTTCCACCAAGGAATCTCTGAAGGTCGACGTCTGAGTCAAAGAGAGCCTCAGCATCAAAACTTGCTGCCACTCCACCTGCTGAGCCCTGGGTTGCAAAAACTCCCGACTCGATTGTTCGCTCAGCACCCTCAAGACCGTTTGTGATGGATACTCTCATGCTTTTCACAATCGAGGTCTTGTCAGTTCCGTCAAACTCGATTGCTGTGTCTCTTGTGTAGAGCGCACCAAGCTCATCGTAGGTTGGGGTGGCTGTGGTGTTGTGGATGCTCATCTTTGAGCCCGTGAAACTCACGTTTGCCATGACTGGCTCCATCGCCTCATAGCCAAGCGTTAATGAGCTTGCCGTCATGCCAGAGAACCTAGCAGCTGACACTCCATCTGGAGAGCCAAGGTCAAGCTCCCATGTGTAGCTTGGGAGGGCGGATGTGGTGTCAAATATGTGCTTGTAGGCTGGAGTCTCGTTCTCCTCAACAGAGTCACCTATGTCGTGGTCAAACAGGAGTCCGTTTGATGCTCCGCTTGCCTCGATTGTGAGGTCATCGCCTGAGATTGATGTGATTTTGGCAAACTCACAAGCACTTCCTGTATCGATTGCGATGTAGTCATCTACCGCAAAACCTGTGGCATCGGATACTGTGATGGTCGTATCTCCAGCTGTTGCCCCCACTGCGAGTGTGGTGGTTGCTCCAAGCACAGGCTTTTCTGGGAGAGCTGTTACTGTGCTTGTACCAAACAATCCTTCAAGCAAAACACCCATCGCCTCTGGGTCAGCTTCCATCTGGATGCTGCCGCTCTGGTTCCAGGCACGTTGCAGCACCTCAGATGACTGCGGGGAGCCGCCAATGCGAAACCTTCGCTGCATGTCGCGCCCCCAGTTCATGGCACACGAGATAACCTTCCAGAATGTGTTCGGTCCCGTCTCTGTGCCGTATGTCGTTTCTTTGGCAAAGCCAAAGTAACTTGATTCACCTTTTGGCATAAATTATTTTTCTCCTTCCTAGATATTCAATTCAATCTGCAGGCTCAGTTGAGCTTGCACGATGAAGGTGTTGTCCAGATAGACTGGATTTTTGACAAACTCAGTCTCAACAAGCACGGCAGTGTAGCTCTCAAGAAAATCAGGTTCTCTTATTGCATCCTCAACCTCTGAGACCAAGTCAGTAAGAGCTAGATAACCGTTCTCCTTACCAGTCAGTTCTTTCACCATGACAGAGAGTGTCACACCCAGCGTCTTTGTTTTGCCCCCACCTATCGTTTGTGGTTTTTCTCTTGCTGGGGAGAATGTGACTCCACAGCTTGGGTACCTTGCTACCGCCATCTTGTGACCAGCGAAGACTTGAAGGGTTGGAAACCTTGTCTCAATACTTGCCTTCATCTCCTCAATAATCTGTCTGTAGGGTATCATCTTGCGCCTCCAAACAAAGTCTCTCCAAAGACTCTTGTGGCAGTCTCTTTCCATGATGTTGGCAAGGTCATATATGGCCTTGCGGGGATGTGTTTTCCTCCGTGTTGGTGGACTCTTGCATAAGGGATGTCAGAAAGTTTTGCACCAACTAATGCTGTGTTGCCAGACACTGAAACCGAAGTAGCAGTTTTCCTGAGAGCTCCTGTTTCAATAAGAGTCTTATCTCCGCTCCACCTTGGTCTGCCCCCGGCTTTGAAGTTGGCATCAATCTCAGAAGAGACTGTGTTTGCCGATTCAACCAAAGCCTTTGACACATTCTTCAGAGAATCGAGTTTGTGCTTTACGCCTTCAATCTCGCTTGAGATACCAAAGGAACTTAGCATACCCAGAGTCCTTCCCAGTCTGGTTTTGCCTCAAGCCCGATGCTTGATTTACCGTTTCTGATGTCTGTTAGCAACTCGACAGCTCTTCTGTATTTTCTGTGGGCTGTTTCAAAAAACCCACCGTTCTCTTCGCTGTAGAGGTACTCAAGACAAAACGAAGCCGATAGCTCTGTTGCTATCTCAACAATCGCTTCAGGCGCTGGTTGTGGCATCTCAAACTGGTCGCCAAGATGAGCATCGATTATCCTCCCTGCCTTTGTGATGGCATAATCGATTGAGAACTCCGTCTCGGAGGAGTTGGGGATGATGGATGAGTCGATGCCCTTAAGAGTTTTCCTCACCTGGGTTATGTCTGTGTACACTCGATGTCCCTCCTCTTTGTTTTGATGTTACCTTCTCAAAATCTTCTCTTGCTCCCAGCCACTTTACCTCTGTCTTGTTTGTGACCTTCTTTGTCTCGCCTTTGTTCCACTTTCTCCACTTTGTTGTGATGCTTGCCTGAGTCCCGGTGAATTGAAAGATAGGCATAGCCTACTTCACCTTGAGGTCCTTGAGCACAACAACAGCGTCTGGGTTCTCAAGAGCGCAGTCGCATCTGATGGTGACAACAAAATATGTCACACCCTCTGTGGCTCTGCGTTCTGTCTCGATTTGGACATCCTGCTGAATACCAAGTATGAGGTTGTTGTAGTCACAAAGCATGGTGAAAGTGCCATCGAGTGAGACTTCAACTGTCGCTTCACCGATTGAGTGGTCATATGAGAGAGCTGACTTGAGTGTGATGTCATTGGTTGAGACTGAATCGATCTCTTTGATTTCCTGGGTGGAACCGACTCCGATTGTGATGTAGTCGCCTGCTGTGAATGAGCTTCCGTCAACAACTGTGATGGTTGTGTCTGTCGCTGTTGCAGCTACCGAAAGTGTGGATGCTGCACCGCCTGATACTGCAACTGGCAAGTTGTTTGGAAGCAAGGCGCATGGTGCGAGTGGCACTCTGCCAAACGAGAGCAGCGATTCGCCTGTGATAGCGCTGTCACCAAGTGGGGTGGTGCGATTACCAATAACCTCGACAAAGTCCTGGTAGAGGTCGTCAGACATTACGAATCTAAGATTGTCGCGGTTGCCTCTGTACTTGCTGTTCAGGGTCTTTATCGCCTTCGAGAGCTTCTCCTCGTCGATGTATCTGTCTGAGAAGGACGAACCCTCCACAATGTGACCTGTTGAGATTGCTTGTGGATACCAACCGTCAAGCTGCTCCCAGATGTGGTTTTTGGTGATTGCGTCGCCGACGTTTGCTCCCATTAGGTAGGCATACTCGAGCTGGTTGCCAATCTGGTTTGCTACCATCTTCATGAGGTGGTCAGCAAAAGCCTCACCCTCGATATTGTCCATGAGGGCATCATCACCAATTGGTACAACCGCTTTCATCGCCTTTGAGGAGAGTGTTATCGCCTCGGTTGTGACACTCACACTGTTCTCCTGGGTTGAGCCGTATGTACCAGGCCTTAGCACCTCTTCACCAATACCAAGTCTCACAAGCTTCTTGGTGTTGGACTTCATCTTCTCAATCCTTGCGTTGTCTTTGAGGAATGATGCATCGACGATATAGTCGATGAATCTGTCAGCATCCTCTGTTGAGAGCCCAACGCGTGTTGCAAATGTGCCTGATGTGATTGCAGCCTTTGACAGCAGTTCTTCGTTTTTAATCATAAAATACTAACTCCCTTTCCCTTTATCTTTATGAAAACAGTCTGACAACAGATGACCACTTTGATGTGGTTCTGTTCTCTGGCATAATCGACTTCTTCTGTGTGAACCTGGACTCAAGAGCATCAACTCTCCCTGAGAGATTCTCAATCTCACAGTCGAGCTTTTCGCAAATCTCAAGCAGATTGTCGATAATCTCGTTCATCCTTGTGCTCTCATCGAGGAGTCTTTGAAGCAGCTCGTGTGATGAGACATCTGTTATGATGTCGCTGTCATCCTCAGAAGCTGGTGCGCTTTTTCCAAACCATTTCTCGAACAATTTTTTGTCCTTCCTTTCCTTTGTCTCAAAAATAAAACCTGTCTCTGGGTTTGCAGGCTGGTCAACTATTGAGATTTCAGCGATGGTGAGTTTTGTTATGACTGATACCGACCGTCCCTCCACAAACTTCTGCTCCCTCTTGTGGATAATCCCACCGATAGAAAACCCGCCGTACATGCCTGATTCAATCTTTTTTATGCACTCTCTGTCTGTAATCTCAGCGCCAACAAGCAATCCCTTTGGCAGCATGATGAGGTGTTTGGCAACTCCAACCGTTTTTGCCTGGTGCATTTCCCTGATGTTTCTCCATTTGGAATATTCAGGAAGAGCCTCAGAAATTGCCCGACTTGATGTGATGTCCCCTTGTTTATCAAGCGCTTCAGTTGTTGCCATCCCCCAAACGATGTTGCCCTTTGCTCCTTTTTTTTCGACCTTTTTCATCAAATCCTCCAAAATTTTCTGTGTAAATTGAGCTTTGAAGGTCAAATCAAACTTATGATTATTCCTCCTCTGTCTCACCTCCCTCCTCATCTGGATTTGTAAGTTCAGGATAGCCCATTTTTCGTCTGACCTCGTTTACTGTTAGCACTCCTGCCTCTATTAAGGTTTTGTCAGTTTGGGCAATCCTGAACTCATCCTCAGCGTCAAGCTCATTGAAAGTAAAGCTCCAACTCGCAACACCAAGCCCACGTCTTAGGATGTATCTTGTGATTCTTTCAGCTAAAAACCTTTGTCTTGGTGAGATCACGAGGTTTTTGAAGTTGGCGAGTTGCGTCTCACCTGTGCCACCGCCAAGGTTTCCACTCTCGATGATGCCAAGCAGGTGCGGTGGCACACCGTGCGCAACAACCATCAGGTCGCGATTCGTCTTTCTGTAATCGTTGAATGACGCTTCCTTTGGGGTGGTTGATATTGGCTTGAGTTCTCCTGTTACCCCTTGCGGGAACTGGATAATCATGGTTTTGTGCGGGTTGCCCTTGAGGTTTGAGAGGTATTCCTGCAAGTCTTGCCTATCCTTCTCGTCAAGTGTTCCGCCTGAGACCATGAGGCAATACTGCGGGGCTGCGTTGTTGTCGAAGAAATTCACGTTGTAATCTCTTGCCATGAGGTCACCCATGGTTGAGCCAATCGCTGGCACAGCGTCTGGGATGCCATAGAATGCTGACGCTGGGTTGTACTTTGCGATATGAATTATCTCAGACTGTGGGAGACCGTCATCGTCAGTTGGAATTTCCTCTGCTCCAAACCTTGCAAAGTCTCGTCTTTTGCCTCCTTGCATCTGGACAAACCCGCCATCTCTCTTGAGTCTGATTGTTTCTGGCGGGATGTGGTAGAGTCTGGCAAGCTGACCAAAGGAGTCTCGAGTTGCCTCAAGATAGGCATTCCCCAGGCATTCAAGGTCGACCATGACCTGAAGCAAGAGTTCATCGAAAGAGAGGTTTGGGTTGCACTCTTCAAAGAACCTCATTGCTCTGTCGTAGTCAATCTTATCTCCTGTGCCGTCTGTGTTGACCAGCTTCCACCCAAGCCCTGCCGTGTACTGAGCCTTTACATTTACTGCGCGGTAATAAATCTCTGAACTCTGGTAGAGCTCAAGAAGGGTGTCAAAGTTGAGCGTTGGTGGGGGATGGATTATTCCACCTACCCCTGAGAAGGTGTCAGTTATTTGGCGTGTACCAATCTGACTGTCGCTCTCTACAATATCAATCGTGGCTTTTTTCATGCTTTTCTTACCTCCAAGAAATCGATTTTCATCCTGTCCCTTTTTTGTCCTTGTGATATCGCCATCTCAAATGCGTCTATCCTGTCGTCGTGGCTCCCGTTTGGGAACTCGAGAAGCTCTGCAATAAACTCAGTGTGTCCCTTTGCCACAAACACTCTTCCATCCTCAAAAAGAGGCTGGAGTGATGAGATTCTCGCTCTTTTTGACCTGCCTCCATGTTTTATTGGATTTGCGACAATCCCCTTAGCCTTAAGCAGGTCTATCATCGAGCGTTGATATCCAACATCCTCAACTCCTAGTTTTGTTGGCTTCCACCTGGTGTGCATTTCTTCGATTATCGACAGCTGCTCAAGAGTGGTGTGTTTGCCTGCATAAAGGTCAAGCAGGAACCAGTTGCCCTCTTGGTTTATACCCACTACCGCCACACAAAAACTGTCGGCATTCTCAGACTGTGAGATTGCCAAATCGCACGCCATGTAGACACATAACTCCTCTCGCGCTGGTGTGTGGTGGTAGTGCTTTATCCAAGTCTCTTTGAAGATGTTTCCTGAGAAGTTTCTGACATCGTTTTGTTTCTCTCTGTCGAAGAGGTTTCCACCGCTTAGGTGCCTATCAAGCAACAATCTGTCGATGTCCCAAACCTCAGGCCAGAGCACCTCCCACTTGCCCGTCTTTTTGACCGATAGCAGTTTTCCCTCTGGGCTGAACTCAAAGAATTGGTTTATCGGTTTTCCGTTCTCAACTGCGTCCCTGAAATTCTTTGGGTATCTGATGATTGCTCTCTCTACCGATTTGTCCCAGGCATGGTTTTTCAAGAATTCCCCATACAGATCATCTGGGTGTTTCCTGGTGCCAAGCACCAGAATCCTTGTCTGGGGAAGAGCAAGCTGTAGTAGTGACCCCATAAACCACTCCCTGACGGCCTCTCGTTGTTCCCGTGTTTGTGTGTTTTTCTCATCGAGGATGTCGTCACACAAGATGAAGTCGTAGTGCATACCTGTGACAGCCCCTTGGACTCCTGTGGCTGTTAGGGTTGGTTCTTTGCTTTTGCTTCCTTTTACCCGAAGCTCTGTCTTGTTGTGGGGTTTGTCGACTTCAAGATGTATGTCTGAATGTTTGTTAATCTGCTCAATCGAGCGGGTGATTTGTACCAGAAGTCTTGATGCGAGTTTTTCAGTTTTTGAGATAAGAAGAATCCTTATGTTGGGATTCTTGATAATCAGGCTAATGATGCCAATAACCCCCCAGATTGTGGTTTTTCCATGTCCTCTAGGTGAGAGTTGTACTCGCCTGTCCCACCCATTTTCAAACTCTGCAAGCCACTTCAGGTGGTGAGGGAAGAGTTTGATGCCTAGCGTCCTGGCTATGTATTTTCCAATCTCAGAAAGAGTTTTAAAATTTCTATCCAATAATTCCTCCCATTAGCTAAAAATTTAGATACAGAAAGGGGACATTAGTTATTGTACATACACAATATAGAATGTCAATACCCTAAATCCGACTAGGTGCAAATTGTTAAAGTTAGTAATGCTTGTATAAACGGAGATAAATAGCTGATCTAACATAAGAAGGTGTTACTAATTCTTGTGAGACAGTATTGGTATGATACAATATTATATTCATTTGATTATTTGGGAAAAACCGCTCAATGACGACCTTCTTTCTTTAAAGAACCATCGTTGTGATTCTACATTGACCAGAGAAACCCATCAAATAGAATCATACTCATTAGGAGGCTTGCCCTTATGAAAAAGATTGCGTCACTTTTTACTGTCTTGTGTATTCTGACGGTTCTTTTGCCGTTTGCCAGCGCCAGTGTCAATTATGTTTTCACAACGGTTGGGCATGGTCCTCAGACTGGCGAAGTGGGTATGCCGCTCAAGGCTTGCCATATGCCTGGTGATAGACTCGCGGTACTCGATGTCTCCACGGGCTTGATATCAGTGTTCTCGAAAAATGTAAAATCGGTATCACAATTTGTTTTGCCCGATTTTGTGAGAGAGTCGTTTATGAAGAAAACTCTTTCAATGGATATCTCATCCGGACTCTTTGTTCTCAACGAGATGGGCATATCGTCTGATGAAGCCGGAAACTTGTATCTGATGACGGACAACGAGATTGTCAAACTCACAGATGATGGGGAACACGTTGTACTCGGTAACTTTTCCTCAGAGGATGAGATGAACCCTGGGCATGGTTTCACTGTCGATGATGATGGAAATATCTATATTCTTGACAATAGCAAGTGCATAAATGTGATGAGCCCAAAAGGATTTTTGATAAGAAGCATTGGTGAGGTTGGTTCCGGCAAAGGAAAGGTTACAAATCCCGTTGCTGTGAGAGTTGATGAAGATAACGTCTATGTTCTCGACTCGTTCTCAAGAGGTGAGATGGGAAGTGATGACCATGAGAATGCCGTAACAGTGTGGACAAAAGAGGGTAAGTTTGTCACAGAATTTGCTGGTTCTCAGGATGGGTTTGTTTCAGAAGACCATCTGGTATGGAGCAGTTTTAGTTTTGAACTTATCGGAGAGAAACTCTATCTTACGGATATAGACACCAACAAAGGTGAATGGGTGTTGAGGACTTTTGGTAAAAATGGCGATTTCATCGAGAAGAAATCAATAAAGTCAAACAGCTCAAACATCATCACCTCATCAGTGTTTGATGTCGCGAACTTTGGCGGAGAACCTGTTTTGTGCCAACCTTTCCTCTCGAAAATCATCACTGCTGATGGAGGTGTGGTTGCGGGGGAAATCTCGGAAGAGTCGCTTGTTTACCCGGTTTCGGCAATTGCAACCGAAGATGGAAAAACGCTTATCCTTGAGGGAGCGCCCCCAAGGATTAGAACATACACCACAACGGGAGAACTAGAGTCGGTTACCCCACTGAAATCTGAGACATCGGGACTGCCGGGGCTGGACCTAACGGTCGGCGCTGATATCGACATCTACAAAGACAGTGTATATGTGGCAACTGGTTTGAGTGTGGTTGAGTTTGACGAGAAGGATTGGAAGAGAAAATCCAGCGTTGACATTCCAGCCTCAATTGATGATACAGGCGTCATTGTGGCGATGAAGGTGTGGAGCGGTAAGGTATTTGTACTCGATTCTATTGGACAGGTGACGGTCTACTCGGCTGGGTTGCCAATCACTTTTAAGGCAGCGGAATTACTCGATGCCTCAAACCTTTCGGATGTTGCCGTTGACAGACATGGCAACATCTATGTGATTTGCCCAGAGGATAATGTCATCGGGAAATTCAGCCCATCTGGCGCTTTTTCATCAAGGATAAGGCTTGCTGGATTTGAGTGGCCAAACTCGATGTGTTTCATAGAAAGTGGCGAGATGTTTGTTTTGGACTCGGTTAGGTCAAAGGTATGCAGTGTTTCGGACTCAGGTGAGATTGTGTATGAGCTGGGTGAGAAAGGGATGATTGGAGCCGAAAGAAGCAAGGAATCATACGCCAAAGATCCAGACAAGATGTTCTATCCAACTAGAATTCGTTCAAATGGAAAACAGATGACAATTCTTGATTCCGGCAATATGAGAGTACTCAATCTTGCTGAAGGCAAAGAACCAGAACCAGAAAAGAAACCTGCAAAGCTTGAAGTGAAACAAAGCGAGTTGGATTGGGGAACCGTCTACTACCCAGAGAAAATAAAGAAGGTCATTCAACTCAAGAATATCGGAGAGACACCGCTTGATGGCTCTGTATCAGCGACATCAGAAAAATTGGAGCTGAGTGTCTCAAAAATCGGTGATGACACACTGGCAGTCTATGTGACGTACAACTTTACAAAAGCTGACGCCTGGAAAACCTTGGAAGAGGAGTCAATAGATTTCAAGACCAATGGTGGAAACTTTAGCGTAAAGGTTCTTCCTGTTGCAGTTGTGGGCAAGGTTATTGAGATGGACATCGGCAATCCAATCTTCCGTATAAAAACGGTTGGTCAACCCAGAGACTTTGAGACAAGCAGAGCGCCAATCATTAACAACAGCAGAACATATGTGCCCCTTAGAGCTTTGAGTGAGGCTCTTGACGCCTCAATCGAATGGATAGCAGAGGAACGAAAGGTCGTATTTGAACTTGAGGGAAACAAGGTCGAACTCTGGATTGGGAAGAGTGTGGCCAAAGTCAACGGGGCTGACAGAGAACTTGATTCCCCGCCAATAATCGTAGACAACTCGACGTATGTGCCTGTCAGATTTGTATCGGAGCAACTCGGATCGTCAGTGAAGTGGCATGCTGAGACAAGAACAGTTGAGATTGCCTACCCGGCGATGCCTTAGGCAGGTTCGCTGACAATCTCGATCAGACCTATTTTGATGAGCTTGCCCAGGATTTCTCGAGTTCTTTGGTTGGAGAGACCAAGGCTGCCAACAACCTGGGCAACCGATGTGCTTCCGTTTGTCTGAGAAAGAAGGTTCCATTCGTCTGGTTCAAGCTGCAGGTTTTCGATGCTCTCTGGTTTGAGTTTCAGACGGATTTTTGTCGTGCCGGATATTATGTGTCCAATCTTGGCCGCGTCTTCATCCATCTTGATTGCATGGTCGATGAGCAGCTGGCTGAACGTGGATTTGATTGTTGGTACCCCGCTCCACCTCTGTGAAGTGAAGAAGAAGCTCCCATGCCTCCAACTCAGGATGTGTGCAGCAGCATCGTCTCCTGAGATATTCCCGTACGCGCCATGAACGAGTTTCCCCTTCCAGAACGCCAGTACCCCCTCAACCTCATCGTCTGTCTCTATTTTCAAAACACCGTCCATAGCGCTTTGATTGATGACAGACACCACATCAACGAGATTGAACTCCTCTATCCTTCCCGCTAGTGACCGAGTCATAACCACTGGATTATCTAGAAACACTGTCCTTTTGTCAAGGTGACAAAATCTAATTGACATCCGTATTCTAGAATAAAGAAAGGATACCGAAAACATGAGAAAAATAGGCATTGCTTTGTTAACCTTGATAATCGTATGGTCGGTGATTCCAGGATTCATGCACACAGATAGTGTTCGATGCGCTGCATCGTCGTACATGGAGGCTGATTTTGCAGAACAGGAATCGTTTGATATCTCCGGAAGAATCCTCGACCAAGAGGGTAACGCTGTTGCTGGGGTTTTGGTGGAATTGGTCAATGCGTCATTTGCGGGGATTGAAAATGCTAAGACCACATCAGACTCAGATGGATATTTTGAGATAACTGACATCCCTGATCGCTCCCCCAGACATATTGTATCCGCCCAGAAGGATGGCTTCTTCAAGTGTTATGTCGGCAGGATAGGCAAGGACACAAGTGAGTTGAATATTGTGTTGGATGCCTATGATGAGTCATCCAGTTACAGAGAGAGAAGCATCAATGTCAAAGCCGGATATATCCTCAGAGAGGAAAGATTGAAAGCGCCAACACCAATACCACAATCGGCCATTCTTGATGTTGATTTGTATCCGGATGAGGTGCTTCCATATCTTGATGAGGGTGAGGGATATGAGATAACGGAGATGGTTGAGTCTGTTGCAGGTGACATCTTAGAGGGGATTCCGGAGTCCGGGAGAGAAGATTCAATAGCTGTGGCGAGAGGTGTCTATGAGTGGGTGTGCGAAAACATCAACTACGACCTCGTCAAAAATTACAAAGGCGACATTACATCAGGCAACTTTCAAACAACCTATGGCGGTTTCGGCAGAGATTTTGATGATTGGTGCTATAGTCCAGAGGAGATTATCACAGAGGGTAGAGCGATTTGCATTGAATTTGAGAGGTTGGCAACAGCTCTCCTTCGCTGCCTCGATATCCCTGCCCGTTCTACCCCACTCAAGGCGCATCCTGTCACGCAGTTTTGGGTGCAGGAGGATAAAAACGGTGGTTTCTGGGCGAACATGGAGACATCGGTTGGAAGCTCGATGTGGAGAGAAGGGAATAAAACTGGAGGATTCCCCTCAAAGCACGATTCAAACATCGCAATAATACCAGTTGATGAGAATGCTCCAATTCACATGGACTGGGATTTTGGTGCTGATTGCTTCTGGACTGAGGATTATGGCGGCTCAATGACACTCGGTAATGATATAGATGATTTTGATTCCTGGAAAAAGATCCTTGAGGATTTTTCAAAAACTGGTGCTTTGCCAGAATCAGACAGAAACAGTCACGGACCAGAGAAAAGAAGGGCTGCTGCGTATAATATTTACACTAGGGGATTTACTGTTGACCTTTGCAACGCGACCGAGACAAATCCAGTTATCAGATTCCCGTTCTTCGTTGAACACGAGTGGAGGGAGCAACTGGATATGGCTGTATACGTGAGCATCCCAGGCATTATTGATAAGGAGTGGGTAGAGGAGGATTTTAATCCAGAGACAGGCCTTACTCAGAAATGGTACTGTGTTGAGCTTGATCTTACCAGGATAAAACCGCTTGAGTATTCGGAAGACATCCTGGCAAATGGCGGCTTTGAGACAAACTCATCATGGGAGAAGCTTGTTGTTGCAAGGGATAAAAATGCTGTATTTCACAGCTTCTCATCCATTGAGTCAAAAACTGGAGACAGGTCAGCTTGCATCGAGATTGAAAAAGAAGGTATTGGAGTGTGGCGACAAAGGGTGGAGGTTGATTCACCGTCAACAGTCTATCTTACTGGTTACATCAAAACTGAGAATGTCGGTGCCGCGGCATTTATCGATCTTCACCCAATCATCGAGGGCAATCCCCAGAGACCGCCATATCCAAAGTGTAAGCCTGATGTGGCAAGAACCTCAGATTGGACTTTTGTCGAAGGATATTTTGAAGTTCCTGAGGGTGCAACTGCCGTTGAGATTGGCTGCACTCTAATTGGTTCGGGCAAGGCGTACTTTGACGATGTTTCCGTAAAGGTAGTCAAAGAATAGAGAAGGAAGGGATAATACTTACTATCGTTTTTTTCTAACTTAGATTTGTTTTCTGAATCTATAACTCCCCTCCCTTTGTAAGGGAGGGGAGTTATGCGTGAACACTCCTTCTCCCCTTTTTGAGGAGAAGGAACCGTTGTGAAAATCAAATTATCTCCCATTTGAACCAAAGAACACCTTGCAATCTGATCCCTTCTCCTTGCTGCATATCTAAAGATATCCTAAGATTCAACTTCCTCTCCTCCTTGGAGGAGAGGGTTGGGGTGAGGAGTTTATTTCTATATTATCGATACTCAAACTTCAATCTCTTATGTTTCTGCCGATGTACTTTTTGCTCATTAATCCACTATCCAACAATATTTCTTCTGAATGCATTGTGTAAAAAAATTGCATGTCGAGAGTCTTTACTAATATTTACCATCAACCTCCTCTAACATGAATCTTAATGTTTGGAGTTTCCACACTTAGTCGAAACTCCAAACTTCTGTATTTAAACTCAGAAAAAACCAATGGATAAGGAAATAGAACGATGATAGACAAAGAAGTAGTAATGAAGGCTCTTGCAACAGTCATGGATCCAGAACTTGGCGCCGATCTTGTGACGTTGGGTATGATAGACGCTGTTGATATCAATGACAAAAATGTCCTTGTTACTGTTGCCCTCACTGTCGCAGGTTGCCCAATGAAAAATACAATCGGCAAAGATGTTGTCGAGGCTGTTTCAAAGATTGAGGGTATCTCAAAGGTTGAGACAAAGTTTGTTGCCATGACCGACGAGCAAAAGCAGAAAACCTTTGCCATTGCCCAGAAAGTGAGAGCTGGCGGAAACGCAGCCTCTCAGGATTCGGCAGATCCGCTCCAGAAACTCTCGGGCAAAAATATAAAAAACATAATCGCAATTGGTTCTGGCAAGGGTGGAGTTGGCAAGTCCACCATAACAGCGATGATAGCTGTGGAAGCCAGAAAAAAAGGATATAAAGTCGGTGTTCTAGATGCTGATATCACTGGCCCATCGATTCCCACACTTTTTGGACAGACTGGGCTTTTAACAGCTGCAAAAGACGGTGTGACTCCGAGAACGACAAAATCAGGAATTAAACTCGTTTCGATGAACCTCTTGATGAAAGACCCATCACTCCCCGTTATCTGGAGGGGCCCAATTCTTTCAGGTGTTATAAAGCAGTTTTATAACGACGTCGATTGGGGAGAATTGGATTACCTGTTTCTCGATTTACCCCCTGGAACTGGCGACATGCCTCTAACTGTTTTCCAGGCATACCCACTAAATGGACTGGTGGTTGTGACGAGTCCGCAGCAGCTTGCCAATCTTGTTGTGACAAAATCCATAAAGATGGCATCAGAGATGAATATCCCACTTGTTGGCATTGTTGAGAATATGACGCATCTGATATGCCCAGACTGTGGCAGTGAGATAGCCGTTTTCGGTAAGTCGCAGGTAGAGGAAAGATGCAAATCACAGGGAGTCCCGTATCTCGGTGGTGTACCAATTGAGCCAATAATTGCAGAATCAGCAGACAGGGGATTAATTGAAAATGTTGATATACCTGGTGCAATTGAAAATGTTTTTGCTATAATAGATGGGAAGCAAAAGAACTAAGGAGTGCTCCGATGTCTGACAACAACGTGATTACGGCTGATATGACGCTTGGTGATGTTATAAAGAAATGGCCCGTGTCGGCTGAGATTTTCTTTAAGTTTGGACTTCACTGCATTGGTTGCCACATTAGCGCTTATGAGTCGATTGAAGACGGCGCAAAGGCGCATGGCATAGACCCCGTTGAGCTTGTGAAGGCCCTTAACGAAGCCATCAACAAGAGTCCAGAGACCTCAAAAGACAACTAGTGAAAACGATGGACGGCAATTTCCGAAGAGTCACAAGTGCTCTCCTTGCCGCCTGCCTCCTTTTTGTTTTAAGCTCTGAAACGTTGGCAATGCCAAAAAGCGCCAACGGGTGGGAGTCTTATAGGAAGGATTGTGGCAATGGTGGTATGGCGGACTTTGCCATGGATGCACCCGTCAGGCTCCTCTGGAAACAAAATGCCGGCGAGATGTTCAAAAATGAGGTTGTCCACAGTGGTGGTCTCGTGTTCGTTTGCTCAAATGATCTCAAGGTTTTTGAGGAGGATGGCGACTACTTCTGGGGGATTGAGACCCCGTCTGCAATTTCATCGACTCCTTGCGTGCAAGGGAATACTGTCGTCTTAGGTTGCGAGGATGGACACGTTATAGGTGTTGACATCAAAAAGCGAACCGAGATATGGAGAGTAAAAACCAAAGGTAAAATTGCCCAAGGGATATGCGTGAGTGACGATGTTTGCTATCTTGGCAACTCTTTTGGCGAGTTGGTGGCCTTTGATGTCCTAGACGGCAAACAGCTATACCTGGCTGCGCTGGATGTGCCAGTTTCGTTTGGGCCGGTGAAATCCGGTGGCGTCTTGATAATCGGTGATGACAACGGGAATCTTTATTCAATCGATTTTAAGACGGGTAATATTTTCTGGAAAAAGAGCGTGGCAAAATCAAAGATAGGTGGGATAACGCTCTTCGGTGACAGGGCCTACTTTGGGAGTCATGACAACAATGTGTACTGTGTTGACACACAAAAAGGTGAGATTCTTTGGTCTGTGAAAACAAGCGCCTGGATTGAGAAAACGCCTGTTGTTTATGACGACACCTTATTTGTGAAGGTAAGTCACAGCTATATTGTGGGATACAACAGGTCAACCGGTGAGCAGACTCTGATGCTCGAAACCCAGCCATCCGATGCCGAGATGACCCTTTCGGGGGATAATCTATACTACGGAAACAATAGGCGTCTCGATACACTCAATCTCAAAACCATGAAGGTTGACTATTATTTTGAGTTTGTAGATGAGCAGATATCATCCATATCTATGTCTGAAGGTAAGGTGTTTGTAGCGCTCGGAAACCGTGTGGACAGGATTGGGCGTGTGGCGTGCCTTGTGCCTGAGGGTCATGTTGAAGTCAGACCACAAATTGTCTCACTCACCGTAAAAACAACCGACAAAGATCCATATTTTGAGCTTGAGATTCTCAACTCCAGGAATGATAGTTGGAAGTCTGAGATTCAGGTTGGATTGTACAAAGATGCTGACTGGCTGATGATCGATAAGCCTATTGTCAATCTTGGCAACAATCAGTCTGAGAAGATTCGCATCTCTATCGACCCAACCCATCCTGGTGTTGTTGGTGAGAATAAAACTGAGATAATCATTGAGCAGGTCGTCAAACACACGAATGCCATTGGTCTCTCAAGCCTCCAGATGAAGGACGACAACCAGAACAACAGTAGAATTTTGACGGTACCAGTGTTTATAACCGTAGAAGACCCAATAGCCCCAAGGCTCTGCGAGACCACCAAGGAGATAAATATTGGGCTCATATCGAACTCTAGCATTGGCAAATATGCAATTGGACTCTCGAATTGTGGTGGCAGGGATATGGAGGTCAACCTTGAGACGACCTCGTTCCCGAAGTGGCTTTCCGTCATTCCAGAGAAGTTGACCATCCCCCCAGATGGAACATCCATCGTCACGGTAGTCGCAACAGGAAGCTCGATGGATCCAGAGCCCGGCTACAAGTGTGATTTCCTCGGCTCTCTCACCATTAGAACTAACACGAATGAGAAAACCAGAACAATCCCATGTAAGGTTAAATGCTATGGTATACCTATCCCAACTCGACTGTCTCTGATTGTTGGCAGTCCCGATGTGTTGATATGTGGGAAACAGAAGACCTATGAACCTCCCCCCTATATTTTTGAGGGTAGGACGATGGTTCCTTTGAGGCTTATCGCTGAGGCTTTCTTCACAGATGTGAGCTGGAACCCATCTGACAGGTCGATAACGATAAACAGTTGCGAAGACACGATTAGATTCTGGATAGATAGTCAAACTGTATCGATTGTGTCGGACAGGGGAACGAAGGAAGTCGAAATTGACACAGCCCCCCAGATTGTCGATGGCAGGACGTTCATCCCCATTCGAGCTGTTTCTGAAATCCTTGGTGGTAGTGTCTCTTGGGATGGCCCGACTCGAACCGTGAGCATCCTCTATTCTCCATAGGTTTCATGTCTGAATTTGTTCATGTGAAAATTTTCGGTGTTGTTCAAGGTGTTGGTTTTAGACCGTTTGTCTACAAATTGGCTGCCTCGCTTGGTCTAAAAGGTTGGGTAAGAAACGTTGGTGACGGCGTTGAGGCTTGTTTTGTTGGGAACCCTGCCGACATCGAGAAAGCGCTGGATGAAATCAAGTTCAACAATCCCCCAAAGGCAAGAGTCGATAGAATTGAGCATATCAATTCAGAACGCCAGGCTTTTGATGGCTTTTCAATCCTTGAATCACCAAAGCAAACTTCACACGGCGTTTTCGTTCCTCCAGACATTGGCATCTGCGACAACTGCGCTGCTGAGCTTGTCGATCCAAATAATCAAAGATACAGACACCCTTTTATCTCCTGTACCGACTGTGGGCCAAGACTCTCTATCCTTGAGAGCTTGCCCTATGATAGGCACACGATTTCCCAAAAGATTTTTTCACTGTGTGAATTTTGCGCAGATGAATATAAAGACCCATTAAACAGGCGTTACCATGCTCAGACCATAGCTTGCAACCGCTGTGGCCCCAAGCTATTTTTGGGAGACCTTGAGGGTGATGAAGCCCTAAAGGAAGCAATCCAGAAAATCAAAGACGGTGAAGTGGTTGCAATAAAGGGAATTGGTGGATTTCACCTCGCTGCAAATGCGACCTGTGATGCGGCTGTCAAAAAAATTCGAGACATAAAAAAAAGGGGGAATGAGCCTCTTGCTGTCATGGTTTCATCGGTTGTTGAAGCTGTAAAATTGGCAAATCTTACGGATTGTGAGGAGGAACTTTTAAGGTCGTGGCAAAAGCCAATCGTGATTTGCCAAAAATCCGATGAATACAACCTTTCTAATGGTGTTGCACCTGGAACAGACAAGATCGGATTGTTTCTGCCATATACCCCTTTGCATGTGCTGCTTTTGCAGGAACTCCCGACAATTGTTCTGACATCCGCCAATTTACACGAAGAGCCTATCGCAACAGAGGATAGCGAGATGTTTGGTGACGTTGCGGTGCTGTCCAACGATAGACCGATAACAATTCCCATCGATGATTCCGTTTGCGATTGTGTTTTGGGCAAACCCAGGTTGTTACGACGAGCGAGAGGATATGTTCCTGAGCTAATCCCTCTTAAATCAGTTGAACCAGTGTTAGCCCTCGGCCCTCAGATGAAGGGAACGTTCTGCTTTTCCTGGGATAATAATGCTCTTGTTTCTCAACATATCGGTGAGATGGGGAATGCAAGCACATTCGAACGGTACAAACAGATTCTCAATAAATACAGGAGTCTTTTCGGGTTTTGTGAGAGTGTCACTGCTTGCGATCTCCACCCAGGCTACACAACAACACTCCATGCCAAGGAGCTATCCAACTCAGACAGGATAATCAAAGTTCAGCATCACCACGCACACATTGCATCTGTGATAGGCGAGTATGACCTCGATGAACCAATTATTGGCGTTGCCGCAGACGGAACGGGTTATGGCACAGACGGCACAATCTGGGGTTTCGAGTTTCTTGTTGCCAATCGTGTTGAATTTGTGAGAGCTGGACACCTCAGACCTTTTGCTCTCCCCGGTGGAGAGGTTGCAATAAAAGAGGCATCGAGAATCCTATATTCTCTGCTTCACCAAATTGGCAGAACAGATGTGTTAGATATTGATGACAACCTGAAAAACCTGCTGGATAAAATGATTATTGGAGAGGTAAACTCCCCAATCACGTCTTCTCTTGGGCGGTTGTTCGACGGGTTTGCTGTATTGGCGGGAATTGGGGAAACCGCTTCCTTTGAGGCGCAGCTTGCCATATCACTTGAGGCTTTGTTTGATAAGAGCCACCCGACGCTCCCGTTTCCAGTTGTCGATATGGGTGATCATTTCGAGGTCGACTGGAGGTTGGCACTTGAGAGGGCGATTTTGAACCCAACCTCGATTCCAGGTGGATTCCACAAGGGAATTGCAATGGCGATTATCAATGGTTGCAGGCTGCTGCGAGACAAGACGGGTATCACAAAGATTGCCCTCTCTGGAGGATGTTTTGCCAACAGGATTTTGTTGGAGCTTACACATTCTGCTCTTGAGAAGATGGGGTTTCAGGTTTATATCAACAGAAAACTCCCGCCCGGCGATGGCTGCGTAAGTTTTGGTCAAGCGGTCGTTGCCCAGGCGAAGCTTGAAAGAGGGGATGTATAGTCTATGTGTCTTGCGATTCCAGCGAGATTGGTTGAAAAAAAGGATAACGCAGGTGTAGTAGAGTTAGGTGGAGTCAGGCGAGACATCAGGCTTGACCTCCTTCCAGATGCCAAAATCGGTGATTTTGTGCTCTTGCACACTGGCTTTGCGATAGAGATTGTCGAGGAGCAAACAGCAAAGGATATGCTTGAGACAATCGATCAGGCGTTTGGCGATTGCACCCTCTAAGTCTAGCAATATGAACGATAAAGTAATTCTCGCTAAAGAGCTCCAGGCAAAGATTGCTGCAAATGCCAAAGAGCAGATAACCATCATGGAGGTATGCGGCACTCATACCCACGCCCTGTTTGCGCATGGTATCAGGTCGATGCTGCCACCTACAGTCAACCTCATCTCTGGCCCTGGGTGTCCAGTGTGTGTGACATCGCAGGGTGATATCGACGCCATGGTCTCACTCTCAGAAAAATCTGACGTCGCTGTTTGCACGTTTGGCGACATGATGAGAGTGCCAGGCACAAAGGGAACACTGCAACAGGCGAGATCAGAGGGTGCTGATATCAGACTTATGTACAGCCCATTCGATGTGATAAGTTGGGCAAAGAAGGAGTCACAGAAACAGTTTGTGCTTGTTGGTATAGGTTTTGAAACGACCACCCCAAGCTTTGCAGCAACCATCAAAGCAGCCAAAAGTGAAGGAATTAAAAATATCTCCCTTCTCTCACTTCACAAATCGGTCATCGCAGCCCTTGACCCGCTTGCAAACATTCCGGGTGTGAGTGTCGATGGACTCATGCTTCCAGGGCACGTGACATCGATTGTTGGTGCTGATGCCTTTAAGGTGCTGCCAGAGAAGTACGGTATCCCTGGTGTTGTAACTGGTTTTGAAGCGCTTGACATGCTCGCTTCAATTGAGGCTCTTGTGAGGATGAAGATATCTGGAAAACCCAAAATTATCAATCAGTATACAAGGGTTGTGAAATCGTTTGGTAATCCTGTTGCCATGAAGATGATTGATGAGGTATTCTCGCCGTGTGATTCAAACTGGCGAGGGATGGGTGTGTTGCCCGGTTCTGGACTAATGCTTGCCGACAAGTACAAAGAGTTTGATGCTGTATCTCGCTTTGACCTCAAAATCATTGATGTGCCGGAGCCAGATGGTTGCATCTGTGGTCAGGTCATCACAGGCTCGATGCGTCCAACCCAGTGCCCACTGTTTGCTACAAGCTGCACCCCAACAAGCCCAGTTGGCCCCTGTATGGTCTCTGGTGAGGGGACATGCAGTGCTTATTACAAATACAGAGAGTAGAAATTATTGGGGCTAGACTGGTTTAGAGAAAACGTCGGTGTTCTAGGCCTTTTGTTTCTGTTTTGGGCTTAGGGTGTTGGGTTTGTTTTTCCAAGCTCAATTAATGAAATCCCTAAAGGTTTGAGGAGAGTCAAAGACCTGTAGTTTCCATTGGCTTATAAAACAGATCCAGGTTGCCGCGAGAATATTTGCAAAACCTAATAAAACTATCCCGTTTATTTCGAATAATTTTGCGACTCAAGAGTCTTTTCAGATCAAGCATTTTTTGATCCTTCGATGGTTCTAATCTAGATGGGTGCCTAGAATAATGAGCTTGTTACATGTGAAAAAGTAGTTGCTTATTAAAAAACCTCCTCACCCCTACCCCTCTCCTCCTCTGGAGGAGAGGGGGATAAAACCTCGCCTTCAAGGAGGAATGTGAATCTATCAATCTTTTTTTCTTCATCTTTGTGTATGAATAATGAATACAATTTCTAATCTCAAATTTCAAATGAGATAACACATGTGTACACCACACAATTTGTGGACAAGAACACATTTCTCCCTTTCCCTTTATAAAAGGAGAGGGATGAGGGTTTTAAGCCAACTTAGAAAACCACCATATGCATGTAAGCTAAATTTGATCTAGATTGAGAAGTCTGCGAAGGATTCATGAAACTACGTCTACTTTCGATAATGTTTGAAAGAGTTGCAGACAGACTCTAATCTTAGTAGTCGAATGCCAAGAAAACAAAAACCCCCAACAGGAACCTAAAACAACACCCACAATTCCTGTTAGGGGTACGTTTGCTTATTGAGTAACCAGTTTACCTAACTAAATAGTTTTGCAGCTCTTTTGGCTAGAATAAAACCGTTTACACCTGCCCAAATCTGATATGCAACTGCAACAACGATAAAGAAAAACAGGAATAGTGTCATACTCAGATAGGTCTCTTCAGTGACCTGGATACCGAGGAAAACAGCAAGACCAGCAACAGCGACAGCAAGCCCAACCCATGCGGCATGCCAGGTGGCAAGCAGAGCCTGAGAAGCCTCAGTCAGAGTACTCTTGATCTGTTTGATATCCTCTCGCTCAAAAGTTGTAAGTAGTGCCTTTTCATTCTTCTTGAATGTAAACCAGGAGTAGAACATCCCGACAACCGGGACAAGAAGAAATGTAAAACCCATAATCAATCCGTCTTTTTTCATATCGTTTTTCATATTTATCTCCTTGTTGTGGGGGTTGAGTATAGAATACCCGCCGGACTTGCGCAAGGGATTCAGTATCTGAAAGGTTTATGAGCGTGTTAAATGTGGTTTTTTGGTAAAAAATGTTTCATGATGTATACTCCTCTATCAGAGAAGGGAGTGAGTTTGTTATGGACACTGAAATTAGTTCTCAGATATTCATTGAGATCCGAAAACTCATACGAGCAATCGAGAGAAACTCTTCTAGATTGAGTGACAAACACGGCATAACCGTCCCGCAGCTTGTTGTGATGAGAGAGATTTATGCAAAAGAGTACATCGACTCACAGGAGCTCCAGGAGAGTTTGAATCTTGGTACAACGACCATTAACGAAATTCTTGACAGGCTCTATAGAATAGGTCTCGTTGTTAGGTATGAGGGCAGAGAAGAGAAAGATAAGTTTTTTGTGACGCTAACAGATAAAGGGCGGGATGTGCTTGTTCAGAACCCCACCCTCATTCAAGACACGCTGGCCTCAGAGCTGGATGCCATCGAGGATTGGCAGCAGAATATGCTTCTCTCGTCGTTTCAGCGTATGAACTCTCTGCTCGAAATCGAGAATTTCGATGCCGCTCCGATACTCACACCTGGCGCTGTGACTGAGCCAGAGCCTGCAGGTGACGGAAAAGTAAAGCAGATTCTTCGACCTGAGAAGGAGAAGGTCGATGTATTCAAGGCCTCAAACCTTGATGAATTAGAGGGGATTGTGCCAATCGATGAATTGGCTGAGTTCACCTATGGACATATGAAACCCTTCAATGACACAAAAGAGGACACAAAGCTTGGCATAACCCACGCTCTGACTGGGGTTCCAGACAAAGGTGGTTTTGTGCTTGTTGCTAAAAGAGAAGGTGAGGTTGTGGGCTGCCTTGTCATGCTCTCGACAGGCATGAAAAACTATATCCCATCTTACTGCGTTTTGTTTGTGGGCGTTGACAGCAGCTTGCGAGGGCTTGGCATTGGTCAACAAATAATGGAAGTTGGCATCAGGGAAGCCGGCGGGGATATTTATCTGCATGTGGATTATGACAACCCAGCCAAGAGGTTGTATGAAAGACTTGGTTTCCAGAACAAATATGCCGAGATGAGATTTTATAAGAAAAAAACCATTCTCGACACATAATCGTTTTTTAACAGTCTACTCGAACCAAATAATGCCCTTGTCCGTCCTTGTCATATGTAAGGAGGTGCCAGGTGAGGAGATTTCTCGTATTGATTTTTGTGTTGGTGTTTTCTGTCCCACAGCTTCAGGTACTTGAAGCAAGCAGTATAGATTCTTCAATTCTCACAACATTTTGTGCAAAAGTCCTAAATATCACGGATAATGGTGAATTGTTGGTTATAAGGGACAACAAACAACTGACGAGACGCGTTTTTCTCAAAGAGTCAGACATTGGATTATTTGAGCCAATGGATTGCCTCTATGTCATGGGTGTCAAACGCTCAACCTCCAACCTCCTTGTTGAAGCGACCGACATAGAGAAACTGGAATGCAAAGAAAATATTGACAAAGACATAATCCTTGAGGTGGGGACATCCAAAGCTGTTATTAACGGCGAGGAGATATCGCTTGATGCGCCACTTATCAGGGAGAGTGGAGTTTTGTTTCTCTCCCACAGAGAAATTAGCAAAATTTTTGACCTTAAGTGCGAGTTGCACTTGATGAGAAATGTTTTGAGGTTTTACACTTGCACCTCATACCTGGTTGCTGATGTGTCGCTTGATGAGTCAGGCGATGTCGCTGTTAATGGTGATAAAAAGAAGTTTTCTGTTAGCGTTTACAACTTGAATGCGAATGTGTTAATTCCGGTGGTTGAGTTTGCTGAGATGATCGGGATTGATTGTGAGATTGATGGTGAAAATCTGAATTTCCAAACTCAATCGGCTCAAATACCTGACATTGAAGACGTTAGAGACTACGGAAAAATCATTGCTTATACGCTCCCAGATTTTGTAGATCATGGCTCTATCGAATATGCGCTCCCAGCATTTGGGGCAAAATACAGATTTGATGACGAATTATTGCTTCCGATTGAAAAGCTCAGAGAGTATGTTGGCTTTGATTATGCTTATGACAGAGGCACAGACACATATACACTCACAGTCGGTGATCAGAAAATCACATTGAATACCGATTCCTCAAGAGCAAGAGTGAATGAATTTGATGTGGTGGTCGACTATCCAGCGACGTATCTGGAACGTAAGCTTCATTTACCTGTCCATTTTATTGTCGAATCCTTCGGAGGTATGGCCTCGTGGAATGATGAAAAATCATGCCTCGTGTGTTTTATGCCCAAAGATTATCTGGGGACTAATAAGATGCCGGCTATTGAGAAGAGAATTGTCAGACTCAAAAGGAAAATTAGTCAAAACGAGGCAGAGGTATCGGACTTTTCAAGTGGAGAATCGTTTACTGCTGTGTTTGGTGTTCCATGGAGATGGGACAACCTGCTTATGCCAGGAGGCACTCCAGGGGCAATCATCGGGGTGACAGGGTTTGCCGATTCTTCAGGGAAATTCTGTATCAAGTATTTCGAGCCACATATTGCCAATGAAACTGATGAGGAGTCACCTCTTGGTAAGACAAGATTAAGTTTCAAGCCAGGTGGTAAAGCCCTTCAGGTTGATTATTTTCCAAACGTCTTCCAATCAAATATCAAGACAATCGATGTAGGAACTCCGATTGAATTTAGGGATGGGTATCATTGGATACCCATGTTGGGTTTAGAGTCAGTAAGTGGTGTGAAGGTGGAGTATGACAATTATAACTATTACCCCTCCGGTCAAGTTAGAATAACCATCGGAAGAAAAGTGCTAATTCTATCTGGAGGAAACGACGTTTTCCTGGATGGATCAAAGATTGATTTTCCCATTGTAACAAGCAATGTTGGAGTGATATTATTGCCAATAGAGAAACTGGTTGAACACATCGGAGGTAGTATCGAAAAGGAGGGTGACTATCTCACTGTGGATTTGAGATTTCTTTCCTCCAATAAAATATCCACAGTACATCACTTCACAACGTATGGAGAAAACATCTGGTCTCAAGTAAGTCTATGTGATGATTTCATCTACAGGAATGTAAAATTATTCACTCCGATTCCACCAATAAAAGAGGAGTGCGACTGCCTCATTAATGGATACATAATGTTGAATGAGACAAATGGTGAGGAGTTTATTTCCAGTGTCATAAGACCACTTGAGGGAGAAAAAGGGCTTGATGGTCACGTGGTTGAGATAGTTGATAAGTCTGGCTTTGATACCACAAACTTCATGGGATTTGTTGTCGGTAGAGACAGGTGGGGCTATGAGTGGAACATTTTTGGGAGTGGGTATCAGCTTGATGCGGTTGAGATTGGCAAGCAATATCAGATAGAGGCGCAGCTTCTATCTGATGAGTTCAAAGAGAAAACACTACTTTGTACAAGTTTAAGGTTGTACGACAGATACGACACAGAGGCAAACGCACAGGTTGTCAAAAAGAATGTGAAGGTTGAATTATCGATAGGAAGCAAAACCGCCTTTGTGGACGGGGAAGAGATATGGCTTAGTACGCCAGCTCAAGTTGTGGAAGGTAGGACATTAATCCCTTTGAGGTTTGTTGGTGAGGCGTTTGGAGCTGAGGTTGTCTGGCACAGCTACAATAGGAGTATAGAAGTTACCACAGATAACATCAAAATATGGATGGCAGTATACAACCCAACGATGTTCGTCAATGGAGAGAGAGTAGAGCTTGATGTAGCGCCAACAATCATTGGCGGTAGCACGTTAATGCCGTTTCGAGCATTGGCAGAAGCTCTGCAGATGGATGTGGAATGGGTCGCAGAGACAAGAACCGTTGTGATTTACGGTTTTACATGGGAATACATTGTGCCAATGCAGGACGTTGTGCTTAGAAGGGAAACCATCCCAGAAGATTTCACTGGTTATGATTATGAGTATTACGATGAGAATGATGACGTCGTTACAGTGTCCTTTTACGAGTTATCCGAGTTGTCACCCGGTAATTGGGCAAAGACAAATCTCAAGCCTGGAGAATCCTACTGGTTCAAGGGTCATTTCTTAGATGACTACAGTCTATATTTCGTTGTTGATGAGGTTGCCCCAGAAATGGAACCTTTTAAAACTTATAAAACGGACTACCATTCTGTTGACCTAAACCCTTTCCTCTGGCGCTCTGCCGTCCAAGTCGGGCACAAGGTCTCAGATTACCCACCTGTCTTTGAGGCTCTCGATCTTAACAGAAACAAGATTTTCCTTCGAATGAGCGAGACCTTATCAGATTCAATAAGACCAGGCGATAGGGTTGTTATTGATTATGACATGTCTTATCCGGCAGGATATACCTCAGGTGTATTTGTGAAGTCGGTTCTGCAACATGACATCTCAAAAATGGTCTCGAAGGTGGCGATTTTTGAGGAAGGTAAAAATACAGCGATTGTCGATGGGATTGATGTTGAGCTTAAAGCTCCGCCAAAGTTTATTTCTGGAGAAATGCTGATTCCAATCAGGAACTTCGCTGAGTTGACAGGAACTGAAATAATATGGAATGCGCAAGATAAGTCTATAGATATTATGTACGTGAGAACATATATTTGGATTCAGATAAACAACAAAACAATGCTTGTAAATGGCGAAGAGGTAACAATTGATATCCCTGCATCGATTGTTGGGGGCATGATCATGTTCCCGATTGAATCATTGATCAAAGTATTAGGTGGATCAGTTAATACAAACGGTAACAAGTGCACAGTTAATCTTCCAGACATTTATGAGAAAGCTTGGGGAGGTAGTAACTAACAATTATCCACATACTCAAGTTATTAATAAAATATGCGTCAACAGTGTTCAGACAAAGAATGTGAATCAACCAATACAGCTTTGCGTTTCTGATTGGTTTGGGAGTCCAAACCACCGGGATTATAAATCAAACAACTGGTTTTCTGGACTGTCCACAAGATACTGCGGAACTCTGTTTAGCCATCTACCCCTTTGAATGGTTGTTTTCTTCTCGCTCTCTTTTATCCCGCTGCCCCATTGCTTGAACATAAAAGGCACGTTCTGATTTCTGCAAAGCTCATAAATTTCCTCCACCCACTCCGGCTTTATTGGTCTCGCTCCCTTGCCCGACTCGCCACCCACAATCACCCAGTCGATCCCACCAAGATTAACGGTTGGTATCGCCGAAAGAAGCGGTTCAAAAGAAACCATCTTCGCCTTTGCCCCCGTTTGCCTAAGCAACTCCACTCTACCCATATATTCACTCGATTCGCAAGTGACCCCCATCACAAGGTTTTTTGGCCAATCGATTTGAGAATCAAGCTCATACATCCTTTTTGCCCTCTTTGTGATTGCCATGAACCTGTGCCAGTGACAGTCATGAATGACAGTCATAACTCTTTTTATAAAGTCAATCCCGACTCCATCATGAAATATATCGCTCATGGAATTAACAAAAACCATTCTCTGAGTTTTCCAGCTGTATGGACGGTTCAGCGCTTTGGGGTGAAGGGTGAGTTTGAAGCCATTCTTGTACTTTGGACTGCCTATCCCCTGCATCTTCATTGAGATTCTTCTCGCATAGCAGTTGTTGCACCCGTGACTAATCTGAGTGCATCCCGTTATCGGATTCCAGGTCTCCCAACGAAGCTTGGCGATTCTCTTTTTCATGACAACAAAACCTTCTGTTTCAATTCTACATGCTAGGCTTCGTTTCGCTAGTTTATTTTTGAATTTTTAAAAGATTGTTACAAAACTGAACTTGTTTGCCAACATTTGACACATACCATTCAAAGAAGACACCAATAATCAAAAGGAGTGTTATGAAATCACAACTTCTTAGCCTACTAAAAAGGGATGATTGCGATTACATCGAGATAAGATTGGAAGACACCATCCACACCCAGATAAAGCTCTCTGGAAAAGACATTGAGAATGTAGCAGAGAACTGCGCCTATGGTGGCAATGTCAGGGCACTCTACAAGGGCGGTTGGAGCTTTGTTTCCTTTGATACGCTTTCAGATATTGAGGCAAAGGTCGACATGGCCGTGGCCCAAGCTCGTGAGATTGGTAATAGGATATCAGCAAAGAGCCAGCTTGCCAAAGTTGACCCGATTGTCGACACCTACAAAATCGAGCCAATTACTGACGTCAGAGATGTCCCACTCACCAAGAAGATGGATACCCTTCTTAACTACAACGAAATCATGATGACAGCCTCTCCTGACATCAAATCGACCAATGTGTTCTATAAGGATGCATGGATAAAGCAGATTTTTGCAAACTCGGAGGGTACGTACATCGAGCAGGAAAAGATGGATATGGGCTGCAACATGTACGCAATAGCCTCTAAGGGTGGACGCACCGAATACTTTGGCACATCAGTTGGTTCAAGTAACGATTGGTCAAAGATTCTTGGTTTTGAGAAGGCTGTTGAAGAGAAGGCAAAGATTGCAGCGGGGCTTCTCACTGCCGACAAGCCAAAAAGTGGCAACTACACAGTAATCCTCAATCCAAAACTTGCCGGCACTTTCATCCACGAAGCGTTTGGTCACCTCTCCGAGGGCGACAATGTGTACGAAAATCCTGAGTTAGCACAGGTCATGTCGATGGGTCGAGAGTTTGGAAGACCGTTGCTTAACGTTTATGACACAGGGCTTGACCTCGGCGTCAGAGGATTCCTCAAGTATGACGATGAGGGTGTCCCAACTGAGAAGACCTATCTTATCAGGGAGGGTAAACTCGTTGGCAGACTCCATTCAAGAGAGACAGCTGGAAAAATGGGCGAGAGACCGACAGGGTCTGCAAGGGCAATCAACTACAAATTCCCCCCGATTCCGCGTATGAGAAACACCTGTATTCAGGTGGGCAACACAGACCCAGAGGAGATGATTGCTGATGTGAAGAATGGTTTGTTGTGTGTCGATGTGTTTGGCGGACAGACAAACGGTGAGATGTTCACCTTCAAATCTGGCATGGCTTGGAAGATAGAGAATGGCAAGAAAACAGAGATGTTGGCTGGGCCACTCCTCCAGGGCAACGTGTTCTCAACGCTCAAAAACATCGATATGGTGGGCACAGACTATGAAGACCCAGACGCAGCAGGTGGTTGCGGCAAGGGTGGTCAGATGCCGCTTCCAACCACACACGGCAGCCCAAGTGTCAGAATCCATGATGTTGTTGTTTCAGGTAAGTAAGGGAGACAGAGAGAAATGATTGAGAAAATACTAGACAAAGCAAAGAAAGAGTTTGACAGTGTCGAGGTTGCAGAGCTGAAAAGGACTGACACAACTGTTGGTTTCCAGGCAAATGTTCTCAAGTCTATGAAAACAACAGAACGCCTGGGTTACGCGCTCCGCGCTGTCAAAGATGGAAAGATAGCATTCACATCATCATCCAAACCGGACGATGTCGATGGAATAATAGAAAGAGCCAAAGTCACCCTCAAATATTCCCCAACGGCTGAGATGGAATTTGCGAAGAGCGAGAATTATCCGAAGCCTGTTATAACAGACCCGAAAATCAAACAGCTTGATGCAGCCTCGATGATAAAGATGTCAGGTGACGCAGTTGATAGCCTGTGTGACCTTCACAAGAATGTGAAAATAATGTCTGGAGTTTCAACAGACAATGTCACAATGAGAATCATGACCTCAAATGGTTTTGACGGCTCCTATGAGAAGGATGATATGAGTGTGGGGGCAGGAGCTATTTTGACGGACGGAGACAATTTCTTACAGGTTGGGCATGGTCTTATTGGCTCAAGTTACGTTGGTGGGGGTTTCAACGACCTCATATCAACTGTCAGAAAGTATTTCACTTGGGGATTGAAGAATGTGCCGATTGAATCGGGCAAGCATCAGGTGTTGTTTGCTCCAGACGCTGTCAATGACATCCTTGGCATCATCCAGGCGTCAGTCAATGGCACCTCGGTCTTCAAGAAGGTCAGCCCATTTGGGGACAAGGTTGGGCAGCAGGTTATGGATTCGAGAGTCTCCATTTTTGATGATAGCACCGTTGATGGTCTGCCGTCCTCGATGCCTTTTGATGATGAGGGCACGCCATCCCAGAGAACCCCGATTGTCGAAAACGGTGTACTCAAGGGATTCATCGCTGACAGAACAGTTGCCAAGAAGCTCGGAATAACCCCAACTGGCAATGGTTTTAGGGCATCTGGAAAATTCAGCTCTACAAGCGAGATTGAAGCCCCCGTGTCAACAGCCACTTCGAACATGATAATTGAACCAGGGAAGAAGAACTCCGACGATATCCTTGCCGGAATAAAAAATGGTGTACTAGTTGTTGCACTCATGGGTTCGATGATGGGCAATCCGCTAACGGGCACGCTTGCTGGAAATATTGGACTTGGTTTTGTGATAAAAGATGGTCAGGTAACCGGTAGAATCAAGAACGCAATGCTTTCGGTCAACCTTTTCGAAGTGCTAAAGGATAGTGTTGTAGACATCAGTTCTGATACTTATGTCACGTCGAGTTGGGCGAGAGACATAAATGTTCCATATATGCTTCTTGATAATTGTGTCGTGGCAGCGAAGTAATTTGTAAAAACTGTATATGTGTTGATGTCTTTAGGAGGCTGGTGCGTTGGGCTGTGTTGTCCAGCGCGCCAGCCTTTTTACTGTCAAATGAAAACCGAAAATCTCAACATTTTGTAAATTGATTTCATAATTTTCTGATTATCTCAGAAGGTGTGGATATTTCGACGTTTTGCGGTCTCTGATGTGTTCAAGCGATATCAAGAATGATGTATTGAATACAGAAACATTGGCTGGGAGATTGTTTTCTGAAATTGACTTGAATTCCCATTAATAATAGAATTACCAGATAAGAATTGGAGGTTTCTATGAAACGTCTCTCGATATTACTGTCATTACTGCTGATTGTGTCAGTATTACCAACAGTAACGGCTGCGACACCAACTGCAACAGTTGTTATGGAAGCACCAACCGTTAACACCGTAGTAGAGTCTGGTGGAACAATCTATGGCAGAGTGAAATTTTTTGTGGAAGGCACTGGCAGAACCCCGCTGTGGGGGCAATTCATGATCGACGGAATCCCAGGCCCAAGTTTCTATCAAACCATTGAAGCTCCAATTGATGAGCCATTTATCATTTTTGAAGCGGAACTTCCAACAACATATGGTGGCACACATGAGGTTTGGTTTGAGCTTTTCAGACCAAGCCAGATGAAGACTCAAAAGGTTGTCTACAGTGTTACAGTCCCCCAAACCAAAAGAGTGAAAATCACATCGCCAGAATCGGGAAGGGTGTATCAACCTGGTGAAACAATCGAGGCTGTCGGTGAGGTAACACTCTCAGGATGGGGAACAAAGATAGTGTCAGGATATTGGAAAATGGATGAAAAACAGATTCCATTCTCAGAGACAGCAAATGTCGCTGGTGAGGCGGTCATCAAGATAAAAACTCTGCTTCCGACCAATATCCCAGGTAGTCACAGTGTTCATTTTGTTGTGACATCCCCTTTCAATGAGGCGTCTGAGATAGTTTCATACTCAGTTGTTGAAACGGGGCCGATGGTGATTCAGATTGATCCAATTATCGAGGGAACAACGGTTGGGATTGATGGAGAGCTCAACATCACGGTGAGAGTGAAGGTCAAAGAGACCGGTTCTTTCCAACTTCTTGGGTATCTACTCATCGATGGTGAGATGTACTATACCCTGAGCGACTCAATCATAGGGCCTGGGGATTTTGTTTACACCCTTAAGGCTCCAACCAACAAAGTTGGTTTGCACACGGTTCAATTCAAACTAATAAGCCCAGCTGAGGCACTGTCAAACACCGTTACCTACAGGGTTGTAGGCGCATCTTGGGTTTGGCCACACATATTCTTCCCCGCAGATGGCACAACCGTCAAACAGGGAGACTCACTGATTGCTCAACTTGGGCTCTATGTCGGTGGAATGGGCAAACAAAAGGTTGTTGGCACCTGGATGATTGATGATAATCCATGGTCAGACTTAGAGAGAATGATTGAGATAACGAGTCCTGCAATCATCTATGAAACACTCTCACTTCCAACAGATTCTCCCGGCTGGCATAAGCTGAAGTTCAGAATGACTTGGCCTCAGTATGAGGAGTCAAACGAGGTTTGGTACAGGGTTTGGGGAAGAGAGCAACCACCCAGTTTCATTGAGGTCAGGGCAATTCCGGAATCACCCTATCCACAGGATGGCACCTTCCAGATCTACGTAAGGGCAAACGACGACAGGGGAATAAAGACTGTCACAGTGCAAATCGACACGATTACAGCCTATACCCAAGACATGGGTGGGTTGCAAGTCGTCGACTACTACACCCCGGCCATTGGCCCGATTCCTGCGGGTGAACATGTCTGGCGGGTTATCCTCAAGGATATGGATGGACTTGAGACGGACTATATCGGTAAGTTTATTGTAACAGGCGGCTACGGCTCAATTGAAGGTCACGTGCTTGAGCTGGGCTCAAACAGACCGATATCAGGAGCAACGGTCACCTGCTCTGGGAACACAGTCACAACTGATGTGATGGGTCACTATGTCATTGAAAACCTTGGTGTTGGAGAACAGATAGTTCAGGCAAGACACCCACAGTGGGGAACAGCCGAGGGGAGGGTGATTGTCGTCCATGACAGCAAGGTTGTTGCACCAGCGCTGTACCTTGGTCATAAAGGAGCAGTCCCTGTTGTTTACCAGGTTGAAGCATACCCTATAAACCCGAAACCGGGTGAGGAGTTCATACTGAGTGTGTATGTCAGGAATGACGGTGAAGACGCGGGTTTGTCAGAAGTCGTTATCTCATCCCCAGACGGTGCTATGCTTGTCATCGATCCAGATACAGAGGCGCAGTACCCCTCGCACTCGCATGTCTACGATCCAGGCTCATTCCTCGAACACCGCGATGGCCAACCAATGCGACTTATGCACCAAGCGGCGGTTGTGAGGTGGAATACGTGGGGAAGCGGAGTAACTAGAAAGGTGATGCTCAGAGTCACAGGGGTTGCTGTAAAGGAATACTCCTTCTGGGTGAGGGCAACCATGGATACCGATGACCTTGGACTGAGAGTTAACTTTCCAGAGATTTCTGGAACCTATGATCAACAAGGATGGCCTAGCTTACCATATACAGTTGATGTAAAATACTGATAAATGAGAAAAACCCTCTCGGTTATACTCTCACTCACGATTCTTGCCACGATTGCGCCAGCAGACAACACTCAAACCCTGGCTCACAGCTACTATGAGGATCCTGGTCAGGCTGGGCGTGTGTACTTTATTGGCAGCGATCCGATGACCGCGCAGTGGTCACTCGATATCGACCCTGTTGAGCGTGAGAGACTCTCGGCGTCAAACGGCGTTGAGACGGTGTTTGTCACAGGCACAAACGAGTTGATGTGTGTTGACACAAAGACAGGTAAACTCCTCTGGCCACACAAGATGAAAGCCCCGACTTATATTCGACAAGCCCCGACGGTTTCTAAGAACATGTGTATCGTGACCTCAGACAATGGTCACGTTATCGTGTACGACATCGAGAGATGCAGTGTTATCTTTGATTTGACAACAGGATGGGAGCAGATGACAAGCGCTGTTGTCGGGGAAAACTACCTACTCGTCAAGGGTTTTAACACTCGTTCAAAAAAAGCTGGATTGATGGCGATAAATGCCCTCACGGGAAATGTCGAATGGAGCATCGGTTGTGGTTACTCCACACAGCCACCGGCAATTTCACAGGGATTGGTTTTTGCCTCAACCCCATCAGGTGATGGAGTGCAGGCTGTAAACGAAAGAAATAAGAATATCGTCTGGGAAAAGAGCGTCAATTCAAAAATTGATAGAATTTCAACAGGTTTTGGGTATCTGATTGCGACAACCGAGAATGGCGGGGTGTTTGCCATAGATGTCAAAAACGGCAATCCGCTTTGGAGTAGGAGGTTTGACGAGAGACTGGAATGGGCGGCAACTATCACTGAAGACAAAGCCTTCCTTTACCGTGATGACGGAAACACCTTGACGGCTGTTGATCTTAAAACAGGCGCTACAGTCTGGGAGAATCCTCTTGAATCTAGAGTATGGCAACCTCAGGTAGACAACAAAAGACTCATACTCACTCTCGAACGCGAAGTGCTTGTGCTTGAACAAGCCACTGGAAATAGGCTTTGGAGTGTTGACACCGTCGCAAGAACAGTTGGCAACGTGCTACCCATCAACGACCACATGATACTGGCGACATCGCTGAGCAAGCTTATATCGTATCGCTCAGCAGGCTACGAAATAACCTCAAATATGCCATCGGTTTATCTTGGGGTAGCAACCCCGGACGATCCTTTCCTGAGCTTCGATTCATTGAAGATTATGAATAATTCTTTGCAAACCCAGACCGTAACGGTGGTAACAAGCAATAAAACAGTCCATGATGGAAATTTTACTTTTGAGCTTTTGGGAGGCAATGTCTCAAGCCTGCCAATCTCAGTTGACACAAGGAGCAAAACCTTTGGCACACATAATTTCTCAATATGCATTGTTTGGGAACAGGGGGAGTTCACCATACCAGTCACATATATTGTGAAATCGAATACGGTTGAAACAGAGCTTACTCCGCCATTTCTTGAATCCTCATCGGAGGCGATCTCCATGCTGGGCTCTATGGGTGACGATGTTCCAATCGAGACGATGATCCTCTCCAACTCAGGACAGAAGAGAGCTAACTTTAGTGTCGAGTGTGATATGCCTTGGATGATTCCGTCATGCCGCGATGGTGTTGTGAAAAGCGGTGGAACAAAGGTGTTCAGTGTAGCGGTCAACACTCGGTTGACGCATATGGGGGAAAACCACGGAACGGTGAGATTGACAGTCGAAGAGACAAACCAAACCGTTATCATCGATGTTTATTTCAATAGATCACCAGGCAAGCTGAGAAAAATCATCAACCTCTCTGTTGGTAGCTCGATATCAACGGTCAATGGCGTCAGATTCAGGTGCAGACCAGCACCGATGTTGGCTTCGGATTCAAAGACTCTGTTGGTACCTCTCAACTTCCTTGTAACTTTGGTTGACGCCACAGTGAACCAATGGAGGGGGAGTGAAAATACACCGTGCAAGACAGTGTTCTACCAGCTCAGCCGAGAGGAATTTCGGATAGGTTTCTGCCAGGACACAGGTTTTTTCAAACTCACAAGAGATGGCGTTGACACACGAATTGATTTTGGTTTTGATTGCGTCACTGTTGATGGTTTTCCGATGATTCCCCTGGCTCCTGTCATGATGGCAATTGACGAGAACACAGTCGTGACAAAAACATCCACAGACGATTTTACAATTGAGACAAAAATCCCAGAAATAATCGAATAACATACCCCTACTCTTCGCAGGTTCTTTGTTATTGTGCAAAATCTCCTCGTGTGCTTGGCAAGGGGGGCAGATTGTGAAGAACACTTTCTCACAGACAGCCTGATTCATGAACTTGCGAAAGAGCGGAATACAATGGAACTGAAATTATTTGGTGGGGAATAACTCTTTCTATTTCAGCGTTTTGTAGAGATCCCAGAGGTGTCCGGGGAATTTCTTGGTTGATTTAAAATCTGGTTCCCATAAAAGTCTTGCTTCTATCTGCCTTTGGTCTGGAAGTTTTGTCCCTTTTGGAATATTCTCAAGAAGCGTGATTCTCTTCGACGCTGAGAGCCTTATGTCAACCCTGAACGAAGCTTTCACCTTGCTGAAATGTCGTACTCTATTGTCAGTGTTCTTGGTTTGAATAAACGCCTCGTAGTAAAATGGTCCCCTGTAGGTCTTTGTGCCAAAGAGGTTGGAAATGACGAGTTTATCACGAGTTTCTCCAGGTTCATAGATAATCTTTGTGACAGCAAGCTTCTCATAGAAAAAAACTCCCGCAAGAAGCGCAAGAAGCGCAATACCCATAACGCAAAACAAAACAATCTGTAGAGCGGTTGTGAACAGATTGTTACCAACGAGAGATATGATTATCGAGATCAAGGGAAGCACGAGACCGACAATAGAGATCACACTCGCCCAGATTATAATGCGCATTGCTTGGTAATATCCGACAATAGTTTTTTTCATTTGACAACCATTCTATTGATATCCATTCGTTTTTGCAATATTTTTGCCCACATAATTTTGGAAAATCACAGATTAGCAGCGCTTAAATTTGAAGCTGCAACATCAATCTGTCTGACAGGGCGGCCAGCGACAAAAAGAAAACCCCATCACAGCGATGGCAACACTACCCGTTGTCCACCGATGATTGGGATAAATGATTCAAAACCACCATTTCTAGTGATGGTGATGCCATCAACATTTGTGAAGTAGCCTTTCAGTAGCCCGTCCTTGTCGATTATCCACATCCTCCTGTCCGCTTTGGCGATGATGTGGTTCCCCTGTGTGAAGACCTGCGAGTCTCCTCTGAGTTCGAATCCTGGCACAATAAAGCTTATCAAGGGTTCGATTCCATGCGAACCCAGCACATCGAACCTGTTACCTGTAACGTGAATTGGTCCCCAATCACTGGCGAACACGAAACCATCCTCGAAAGTTTTTTCCCATCGGGGGGCATATTTCCCGGTCTCGTCCATCCATATGCCAGCAAGTACCTTTTTGCCGTCTATGATGTATGTGCCATTTCCGGCGGGTGCCCCACCTATTGTCTCCTCTTCAGTGATGGGTTCCCTTCTGACAACTATTTCTTCACCGTTTTTCGCTCCCAGTTGGAGCTCAAAGGGGGATTTATCGAAGGACATCAGCACAACCTCAATACCATTTGCCTTTACAAGTGTCGGTGGCTTGGTTGTGGGGATATTCACGTATCGTCTCCATCTGACAGCACCCGATGGGTAGGAAATCGACATGAGCATCTGAGGTGAGTAGATAATGAAGGATTTACCAGTATCAAATCCCTTGTCGAAGATAACACCCATGGGCTCAAAACCGATTCCAATCTCCTTCCATTCGGGTTGATCACGGGAATTATCTAGAGATTGAAGTAATGGGTCTAGGATCAAAAGTTTTTGTGACCATGTGGTTTTTGAAAGGAAAACAAATATTGGTTTGTTCGAGCCACTTGCTCCAACGGAGCAACCCAGGAATTTTGCACTTTCTCCAGCTGAGAGTTTTTTGATGAAACGTTTGTTTGTTGAACCAACTTTTATGACTGCCTCTATGGATGATTTCATAGAATAATCAGAATACTTAGCCTCCCACACATTCGCCCAACATACAACTCCGCCGAAATCAAATTGGTTGTTGGTGAGAGGAAGAATCGATTCAACATCATCTTCTAATGTTTCCTCGATTCCATTCTCGATGTCTAGGACGAATGGTTTTGCGTCGTAGTACCCCGGAACACCGGCCATCCCATATACCTTTCCACCGCTGATATCAGCTATTGTTACTGGTCTGTAGTCCCAACCTGTGACGATGTTCGTCCTCCACTTCAGTTTGCCAGAGTTCAGATCAACAGCATTCACAAATTCGTATATCATGTTGTATTGACTGGTATGGTATAGTGTTCCGCCATCCTCTGATATGACAACGTCCCTAGCGTCCGTTGGGATTGGGTAGAGCCCGTCACCGAAGTAGAGACATGGACTTGGGAGATTCTCTGGACATGAGAGCGTAACTGGTTTTCCGACGGATGGGTACATAACATCAGCGCAGACAATGTTGGCGTTATCATGCTTTAGGCAGGTATTATGAAATCCGGGTTCAATCGCAAACGTACCAGCTGAGTCATACAAAACACCGTCAATCTCAAGGTGTGTGTCAGATTTCAGTTCTGATATGATCAGATTGTTATTGAGTCTCTTGGCACCCTGTTTTGTGAGAGCGAGGTTTTCAAGGTCTTTGTCAAATGTGAAATTGGTTTCCTTCGTGACCATTATTGACTGCTTATACTCAGGGTATCCAGGCAGCCTTAGGTTGACCTCATAATATCCCGCTGGCAGACACGTTTTGTGAGGTGTTGTGCCAAGCAGGAGATCTCCATCGACTGAGCTGACTATGATTCTGGCATCGGCGGGATATGTGATAAACTCAACCTGTCCAACATCTAGCATGTGCAGGGTTTCGTTGGAACCGAGTTTTAGACTTAACCTTTCAATCTCCTCTGACTTAAAAGGTATGGATTCAACGGGAACCGCTTTTATTTCAAGCTCTCCAACGGGGAGTCCGTCCTTCTTGAAGTCAAACCCGACGCCGATTGATTCACCATTGAGAAACACTTCGCACTCAACGCCTGTTACGACCTGGACACACGGCTTGTTTGGCCAAATGAACCAGACCACCAGGAAAAGACACATTATCGACACGAAAATGAGGAAATAGCGAAGCAACTTCAGGAGGTCTCTTTTCCTTTGTTCCCGCTCAGGCGCTGGAATCCTTGGAATACTTGGCTCGTACAGTGTGTCTCTCACGTCAGAAATCATTATATCTTGATGGATATAAGGTCAAGTTATATAATCGTTCAAGTGAGCGGCGATAATCAAGAGATCAGGGAGTACAAAACAAAAACGAATGGTCACAGGATAAACCAGTATTACACATTGATTTTATTCACTGCACTCCTTCTTGTGATACTTCCAGAGCAGTATTTTGATCTGCAGTTTGGTTGGGCTGTTCCGTTCGGATGTGTGGCAGTTGCCGCGATTTGCACTTACGTCCCCAGATTGTTTGGCAAGATGTGTATCACCAGAGTTTATGTTAGTGAGACATTTGTGCAAATTACCGCCAAGGTCATTCAAAACGAGGATATTACCCGAATCAGGTTGGTAAACCGTCCGGGTCTTTTTGGCAAAGAGATTCAGCTTTTCACAAGTTCCATAGCGCCTGTGGCGTTTGCGGCTCTGGATGAGTTGCAGGAACCGGACAAACTGATAGATGACTTGAGAGAGACACTTCCTGGCGTGCCGTTTGTGGAAACATATGCCAATTATCATTTCCTCGATTGGGGACTTGTCTTCATGTCGATTGCGCTGGTGTGGATGATTGTTTGGAGAATTTTCTTCTGATGAACTCTGTTGGGGTGAAGTCATGACATCAATTCAGACAATTCCTGGACTTCCGAAGGTGTGGGCTTGGGTGTTGACGCTTTTGCCATCCTCCTTTCTTTTTTGGCTCCCCATCGGATTTGTTAATACTTATCTCGTAATAATCCTTGCGATTGTTTCTGTTGCTGTCATATATCCTCTTGTTTCTCTGTTGCCTCGACCGAGGATGCTCATGGCGTTGAGTGAGGATTCGCTCCTCATGCTCGATAATCAGGTTCACAACTCCGAGGTAACACTCCTTGAGCTTCAGGACTCCTGTTCTTTTGGAGGGTGGTACGTCAACCTCTACACAAAATGGGGAGACGCGCCCACCGTTTCGATTCCCCTCTCGCAAACAGAAAATGGTGATGCGTTCCTGTCGCTTTTGCCAAAGAGAATGCCCTCAGCGACACTTGTTACAAAAGGTCTCGTTTGGGGAAAAACACCAGATTGGATTCTCATACTCGTTATAACATTTCTCCTGCTTGGACTTTCGAGGTTTTTTATACTCCTTTTTGTGTGATTTTAAAAAGAAAAATTCCCCTCAAGCTTGAAACTCTCTGATTTGGAAACTATAATCCTCTATGCCCTGCGGTGTTCGTGTAAGACCATAAGTTTACTGCCTATATGTAAACTATAGGGCTTTGGCAACCTTGGAGCGATTGCGCTTTCTGAAGGCACCAGCTGCCAAAGAAGCTCGTGAGCTTACAAGAAAGGCTGGGCCCACTTGGGTAGAGGTGCAGCAAACCTCTAGGGCTCACGGCAGTTGTGGGGCATATTTTTGAGGAGGCTTATGGATACTTCTTTGTTTAATCCTTTGGTGGATGCATTGAACGGACAGGTTGAGCAGATGAGAAGCCTTGAGATAGTATTGTGGGTTCTCATTGGCCTTCTTGGGGTGTGTGCTCTTGTCGTGGTTATATATATTATCCCTATGCTCCTACAGCTTACTCGAACCCTCAAGGAGGGTGAGAAGGCTGCGAAGAGGGTAAATGACGAAATAATGCCGAAAGTTGTGTCGATGGTGGATGAGGCTGAACCCGCAGTCAAGGGAGTTCTTGGGTTGCTCTCATCCGTTGTTAATAATCTTGGAGCTGTCATAAGCGGTCTCAAGATGGTCGGCGGACTTTTTGGAAGAAAGAAAAACAAGTAGGAGGTTTTGATATGTCAGACAGCAATGGTGGCGGTTTTATCGCTGGTGTTATTCTTGGCAGCGCAGTTGGTTTCTTGCTGGGCGTCCTCTTTGCTCCTGCAAAGGGTGAGGAGACACAGAAACTCGTAATCGAGAAATCTGTTGAGGCCGGCAAAGTCGCGAAGAAATACGCAGACGAAATCATTGAGAAAGTAAAGGACACAGTCAACGAGAGACTGAAAACTGAGGTCATCGTTGACGAAGAGGAGATTCATTAGTATCTCGTCAACCTTTAAACTACCCTAATGATTGAAATAACAAAAAAGGAGCTGAACGGCTTTCTCAAGGTGTTGATTGGGATAGCTGTTCTAGCGCTCGTGGGGCTTGTCCTCGTCGGGCTCTGGCAGATACGGTCACTTTTCTTCTGGCTTGTCGTTGCCCTCATTATCGTGTTTTTGACGCGACCGATGGTCGATTTCTTGTCGTCGGGCAACCTGAAGATTGCCAAACACAAGAGTCTAAAGTTCAAGCTTCCAAGAATTCTCTCGATTGTCATAGTCTATCTTGTCCTGATGACCATTATGTTTTGGATTGTATTCCCGGCTGTTCAGATTCTGGTTGAACAAGTTGGTGACCTGACTCAGACAATCCAGGAGATAGAGTGGGGAGATGTGAAGAGTTCGCTCGAGGGTTTTATCGTCGGGCTGGCTCAGCCAGGGGCTGTCAACGGAGAGGCAACAAAGGCTTTGAGCAGGGCTTACGAAGGGTCCACGATGTCCCTTGAAAAGCTTATAAAAAACTCTGAGGAGACAGTTGCAAACGACACACTCGTCAAATGGAACGGTGTTTTGGACAGACTCAAATACGAGCAGCTTCGTTACTCTCCAGCTACCTCGATTACCGATGCAATCGACTCAGCCATCGACAATCTCACTCAGTGGATATCCGGCTTCGCCTCTACCCTAATATCAGGCATTGTCGACTTTGCGGCAACTGTTGCCGGGCTCGTGTTCCAGATGTTTATCATCCTTATCATTGCGACGTTTTTGTTGCTTGATTGGGATCTGGTCAATGCCGCTTTATTCTCACTCTTTTCATCGCAGACTGGTAAGACAATCAAGGGAGTTTTTGCCAATGTGTATGAAAAGATTTGGGCGTATGTCAGAGCGCAGTCGCTTCTATCGCTTACGACCGGCACCCTAGTCGGGGTATTTTGCGCAATCCTGGGTTTGCCATCAGCGCTTATCATTGGAATAATAGTTGCTCTTGGTGAGATGGTGCCATACGTTGGCCCGATATTCTCGTTCTCGATAGGGCTTTTGCTTGCCATCGCAACCGCCGTCTCAACCGGATCATTCTGGACTGTGGCGTGGTTTGCAATCGGTTTCATCGTCATAGAACAGGGAATAGCCCAGACGGTTGCCACCCCTCTGTTTGCAAAAACCACGCAAACACACCCACTCGTGGTGTTGTTTGTGATGTTCTCCATCACGATGCTCTTTGGGCCTCTTGCAATACTCCTTGCTATCCCGTTCCTTGTCTTTATTAAGGCTGTGATTGAGAAGTTTGTCAAAGAGGGCAACGTGTTCTCAAGGTTTGGCATTGCAATTGACTCGTACTCTTCCTCTGTTCCATCAGTTCAGAACTCAGCTCTTTTGAAGAGGCTGAGAAAACCATTCACAAGGAAAAAGACGGAAAATGATTGAGGCCGTCTGCCTTGACCTTGATGGCACCCTTCTTGACGATGAAAAATCAATCTCACAGAGAAACCTCGACAGTGTGAGGCGTTTTCGTGAGTCTGGGCGACAGGTCATCCTCGCCTCAGGAAGGCGCTATGGTTCGATTCTGCCTTATGCCGCGCAACTTGGCTTCGATTGCCCAATCATTGCCTACTCAGGCTCATTGATTCAACACTCTTCCGAGAATACCCCTTGCTTCCACAAAACGATGCAGAGAGAATATGCTGTTGATGTGATAAAAAGCGTTCGAGGCAGGTCAGACCTTATCGGCGCTTACATCAATGATATCTTCCACATTGACATGATAAACGAATCTCTCAGGGCATATGAGAGAAGAACGTCAATGAAATCAATCTATGTGCCGGATTTGGTTACTCACCTTGAGCAATCTGATATTGACCCCATTAGGATATTCATCCTTGCAGAAACCAATATAGTTGAAGAGTTGTATTGTTCTTTGAAGGGCGAATTCGATGGCAAGCTTGATTTTGTTCGTTCCTGGTCTACATTCCTAGAGTGTGGAGCGGTTGGCGTCTCGAAGGGACTGGCGCTCTCTATGGTCGCTGATTGCTGTGGTTTTGACCTCAAGCACACGGTGGCGTTTGGTGATCAGGAGAACGATATCTCGGCGTTTGAGGTGTGCGGCATGTCTTTTGCGATGGGCAATGCGTCAAGCGAGGTCAAAAATCGCGCCAAGGCCATAGCGCCCTCAAATGTTGAGGATGGCGTGGCTGTTGTACTCGAAAGGTTGATGGTATGTTGAAAAAATGCGTCTCTTTTGCGTTGGTTTTGGTTTTGACCCTGGCCTTTGTCTCTGTCACAAAGTCAGCAGAGGTGGGCAAGATAACGGTCAATCCGGCAAGTGAGTCAGTTCTCAAGGGTGAACTGCTGAAAGTCGACATCAGAGCAAAAGATCTTAGTGAGGTCTATGCCCTGTCGTTTGAGATTAAATACGAATCAGCGATTCTTTTCTTTGAAGACCATGAGTGGGGCTCCTTCATCTCAAAGGATGTTGAACCAGTCAAACATTTTGCCAAACCATCGTCTGGTAGACTTATGATAACCGTCTCAAATGTTGACGGAAAAACAGATCTCCCAACAGGCCCTGCGACCATTTGCACCATCAAGTTCAAGGGCATCATGGCAAGCGGAAACTCCCCTATAAAAATTGAAAAGATTGAGGCTAGAAAAAGGAATTTTGAAGAAATTGAGCTTGAGGGCGAGAATGCGTCGGTTATAGTCACATCACCGCCGACAAAACCAGAACTCGTTGTGAAACCGGTTGAGTTGGATTTTGGAACACTCAAACTGGGCGAGTGCAAGACGTTATCTGTCAACGCATATAACATGGGCAAAGAGGGACTCAAGGGCACTACCGAGAGTCAGAATTTCTGGATTGAGGCGGAGCCAATCAAGTTCGAGAGTGAAGATATTGACATCAATATCACTGTGTGTCCTGGAGAGGGTCTGATGATGAATAAGACCCACAAGGGTAGACTCTCAATCTATACAAATGGTGGCTCAAAAGACGTTATCTGTATTTTCTATCTTCAGGAGAAACAAATAGAACAGGACTTCCCTCCTGATTTGACTATTGACTCCCCAAAGGACGGGATGATAACAAATCAGTCAAACATTGTGGTAAAGGGTAGAACCAACTCTGATGCCACACTCAAGATAAACAGGATGCCAAGAGAGATTGCCACAGATGGCTCTTTTGAGTATGAGATGATGTTGCTTGAGGGTGAGAATAACATTGTGATTTCAGCGAAGGGCAAAACTGGAAGAATTACAGAGAAAATTGTGACGGTCTACCTCGACTCTATGGTGCCGGTTCTAAAAGTTGATGACCCAGGGGAGGTTGTACACACAAATCCACTTGTTCTAAAAGGATTTGCTGAGCCAGGATGTACCATAAAAACGGGCGGTAAGTCTGTAAAGGTTGGAGAAAGCGGAGAATTCACAGTCTCACTTCCGATTGTTGCTGGTGAGAACAAGCTTGAGCTTGTGGCAACCGATGCCGCAGGCAACACCACATCCTGGACAAAGACCATTCAATATGTCGCCCAGGAAACAGTATCCGTTGTTATGTGGATTGACGAGCCGAAGGCCTACATCAATGGTAAGATGACCTTCCTGCAGGTTCCCCCTGTCATCAAAAATGGTCGCACCTTTGTGCCCGTAAGGTTTGTTTCAGAGTCCCTGAGAGCAGAGGTGTTGTGGGATGGGGAGACTCGCTCGGTTACAGTCAATGGTCCAAAGCACACTTGCATCGTTGTTATCGATCAGGATACAGCGTTCATCGATGGCAAACTTGTAAAGCTTGATGCAGCGCCTTTTATCCAGAATTCAACAACATTGGTTCCTCTGAGGTTTATCGCCCAGGACACACTTGGTGGTGAGATTGATTGGAATGGGGAAGAGAGAAAAATAACTATTTTGGTCACCTACGACATAAGTCAATGAGAGCTTCATATGGCAGTCTACAGCTCCTGGGACTGAGGGCCGGTGGCTACCCTTTTTCCCCCAGGGCTGTTTTTTTGCTTATAGGTGACAAGTGTTCTGGCGGGTGCTCGTTCTGCCCCCAGTCTGTTGGAAACTCAGAGAAACTGTCGCGTGTCACCTGGCCCGTTGTGTCCAGGGAGGAAATCCTGGATGCAATCTCAGAAAAGCCTGATATTGACAGGATTTGTGTCCAAGCAGTCAGGGGTGACTCAAGTCTTGCAGAGGTTGTTGCCCTCCTGACGGAAATAAAAAAAATCACAAAAGCCCCTGTTTCAGTCTCGATGTCTGTTGAGAACTTTAAAGATGCAAAGCATCTTTTTTCTGCCGGGGCGTCAAACATCTCGGTTGCTCTCGACTGCAGCTCAAAGGAGCTGGCAGGGAGATACAAGGATATTGACTTTGAGGCAACGGTTTTACTTTTGAAAAACCTCGCATCACAGTTTCCGGGAAGGGTCACCACCCACATTATTGCGGGACTTGGTGAAACAGATGCTGAACTCGTTGAACTCGTCAGATCTTTGATAAAAAGCGGTGTTATCGTCTCTCTCTTTGCCTTTACCCCGATTGATGGGACAGAACTAGAGAACCAAAAACCCCCGGAACTTAAAAGATACAGAAGACTCCAAGCAACGCTTGCTCTTTTGCAAGCAGATACCAACTGGAAAATTGAATATGGCGATGATGGCTTTATCATAAATATTGGAAACACCAAAGGTATTTTGAAAGCGACGGATTTTCAGGTGAGAGGTTGCCCTGGTTGCAACAGACCATACTACAACGAAAGACCAGGGGGAATTATCTACAATCACCCGAACCCCCCCGATTTGGATACAGTCCTGAAGGAGTTGGATTTATGAAGAGCAGATTCATGGCGCTTGTGCTTGCTGTTTTGTTTTTGGTGTCCTGTGGTGGACAAAGCGGTGGTGATGTAAAAACCATTATCTCAAAGAACGTGAACTGGCAGGAGCTGAAAGCATTTACCATCATGGCAGCGCTTGGTGACTGGGATAAAGGTCGGCTTGAGCAGTATCAGTATGCCATCGACCTCGTTAGACAGACCACAAACCAAACCCTTGAGCCAGATGATTTCTTGCCACTCTGTGAATCTATTGATGCCGTTGGCAATCCTGTTGTCGACTCGCAGTTTGAATCACTTGTTATAACAGCGGAAGAACTGCTTGATCCGCTTTCTGACAACCTGATGAGTTTGACAAGAGAAAGGCTTGATTTACTCGATGATGCCACACTCTCCGAGCGTTCCGATAATGTATGCGAGAAGCTCAGGATTGATGAGCCATTTGTGACAGTTGTTATTGGAATTGACCCATCACTTGCCCCTGGTCTCTGCAGAGTGAATGTAGGTGAATCTGATGCAAGACTCTATATCCATCCAGACGTCAGCTATGACACATTTGAGCATGCCTTAATTGCCGCCTACATTGAGCGTGAGATGCCAAAGGGTGAGTTAGAGTCGAAGCAGATTGATTCGATGACGCTCAAGTATGGAACATGCCTTACAGGCAGAGAGCAATTCGTAAGTGATTTTGCATATTCATTGCAGCTCTGGATTGGCGGAGAGATTGAGCCAGACCTTATGACTTATCTCGTTTACTCCTCAGTCAAGTACAACCATGTCTTCTCAGCCCAACTCTCCCACTGGTCAGGTAATTTCATGCAGTTTAAGGATATGACGCTTGAGGAGCTTGTGCCATATGGCATTGAAGATGCCTCAAAGCCTATCTACGAGAAGCTCCTCAAAAGACTTGTCGACCCAGCAAGACTCGGTATTGTGCTTGGCGATTCTGTTGATGGGGTTGTCATATCAGAGCTGGTCAAAGATAGTCCTGCCCAGTTTGCTGGAGTCCTTCCCGGGGACGTGATTGTCAAGCTTGATACTGAGGATATTTCGAGCAGATGGATGCTAGAGCGTAAGCTCTATGACAAAGACCCCGATTCATACATCATCCTGAAGGTCAAGCGCGATGCAGACAAACCAACCGATGGCGCAATCGATGTTGTTCTGTCTGAAGTTGAACCTAACAAAAACATTGTCGCTTTCCAATTCCTTGTCACTAAAAAATCTAACTTGCCAGACGGTGTCTATTGATATAGAGGATGTATAAACAAAAACCTGCAGGGGGGTTTGATATGAAAAAAATCATTTTGTCAGTATTGGTTCTTTGTGCTGTTTTTTCTTTGAGTTGGTTCCCCTCAGGTGAAAAGATAACCATCGAGTGGGATGAGTTCGGCACACCCCATATTTCATGTGCCACCGACTATGGCGTGTTTTTCGGCGCTGGTTGGGCGCAAGCGACTGACCACCTTGAGGAGATGCTTCTTGTCTACAAGATGGCAAGAGGAGAAACATCCGAGGTGTTGGGAGCAGGCTACAACGAACTTGATGAATTTGTCTTGATGCTCGATTCCCACAACTGGTGCAGAGGAGTATATTCGAGCCTTCCTTGCGAGGTTGTAGAGATGTGTGAGGGGTTTGTCGATGGTGTGAACTCATACATGAGAGCGTACCCAGATCGAGTGCCAGAGTGGGCGGAACCAGTTGAGGTAACCGACCCTCTTGCTGTTGCTAGGGTGCTTGAGTTGGGTTGGACAGCATCAACAATCCTTGGCTCCGACATATTCTCAATCTCTCCCGCCTCGAATGAATGGGTGATATCAACGGAAAAATCGTCAACAGGGAATTCATTTGTTCAAGCCGATCCGCACCTTCCGCTCATGATTCCGTTCAAACTATCGCTCTACCACATGAAGGGTGAGACGTTCGAGGTCAATGGGCCATGTCTTTTTGGTGTGCCAGTGCCTATCATGGGTCACAATCGTAATGTTGGATGGGCAATGACCTCAAACGCCGGCTCGTTCAAATCATATGATATCTACGCTCTTGAGCTTGATGATACAGGGAGAAATTACAGGTTTGGTGATAGGTGGATGCCGCTTGTCATAAGGGAGAAGACCCTCACCCACACGGATGACACAACGAAAACACTGACAACCAAATTCACTCACTTTGGGCCAGTGTATGAGACCTTCTTTGGTAGTTTCTGTGTAAGAATCTCTGGGTGGAACGTTCCCTCTCCTTTGACCCAATCGCTTGATATGGCAAAGGCAGAGGATGTATATGGCTTTTTTGACGTGATGAAACAAATGCAAATTGGGCAATGGAACTACGCGGTCTCTGACACAAAGGGCAACATTGGCTACCTCTTCAATGCAATTTGTCCAAAGTATAGTGGTTCAGGTGACATCCTTGATGGCACAAAACCTGAAAAACAGTGGATAAGTTACTACTCATTTGACGAACTCCCCAAAGAGATAAACCCAGAATGCGGGTGGATTGAAAACTGCAACGAGGCTCCGTGGTACTGTTGCCCTGAAACAAACATCAAAAAAGAAGATTTTACGTACATCAACGGGTACAGGAACAGAAGATCACAGCTCGCGTGGCGGTGGCTGGAGTCAAATGATGCATTCGATAGAGATACGCTCGAATCGATGGTGACAGATTCCACATACATTCACTACGACGATTTCATGTCCTGGTTTGAAGAGAACTCAACTGAGATTGATGACACACTCAAAGGAATCGTAAAAAGGTGGGACGGGAGGTTTGACGCGGATTCGGACACAGCGTTCTATGCTTTTCCATTTGTTCAAGCATTTGAAAACGAAGACAACGATCTCAGTGAAATTGGGGAGAATCTTCAGATCGCAACGAATGGAGACACCCCCGTAAAGTGGGGGGATGCATTCAAGTTCAAGAAAGGAAACGAGAGTTTCCCAGTCAGTGCTGCCCCAATCAACCTTCAATCACTCCACTATGCGATGCAGACAAAAGATGGTGAATCGTTGCTTGTTGGGTCGGCATTCCAGATGTTGATGGAGATGTCAATCCCACCGAAGGCTTGGGTGGCGCACCCGTTCTCACAGTCAGAGGATGAAAACTCACCTCACTTTTCTGACGGGACGAAACTCTGGTGCGAAGGAATTCTGAGAGAAGCCTCGATGGATGGTTACAAGGTTATATCAAAACTGGAGCTGGTAGCGCCATATCGACAAAACCAGTGATGATTTCTCTACCAGCCCAATAGCCAGAAACTGGCAGTTCGGGATGGAACTGTACCCCGTAGATTGGTCTGATTTCGTGTTTTATCGCTGAAATAACACTGTGAGCGCCCCGTGTTTCTCCCATGAGTTCGTAGCCTTTTGGAACCTTGGACAGCGACCAGCTGTGCCTGTTTGATACAAGGAAACCTGGAGGGAGTTTAGAGAAAATTGTGTCTTCCATTGCTCTTGGGTGGGGGAGGAACATGGTGTTGCTTCGTTCCTGATAGGGCAGGAGTTTGCAGTTGGGATCAGCGACTGTTGCAAGCAACTCGAAGCCGTAGCTGATGCCAAGGATTGGCCCCTCGAATTCGTAGTAGACATCTTCAGATATTGTCCTGAATCCGTCGAGGCAACCTATATTGTCGGGACCACCAGTGAGTATGAGGGCGGCGTCTGTTTCCTTGACGTGTTTTAGCTCAAGAGTGTTGGATACGTTGGTCGACTTGATGTCCCCAAACTTCAGTGTTCTTGGTCTTTCTTTCCTTCTCGTCATCCTGATGAGTCTGATTCTATCGCAACCAACATGCGCGCGAAGCACGCTGATTAGCGAGTTGATATGTAGTGTGCCGAAATCCACAATGGCGATCTGATTTGTTTCCATCAGAAAGAAGATTAATAAGCGATTTTGCATTGCACAAGGGTGTACAAGTTACACGTTACAATGTAACATCTTGGTATGAAGACAAACAGAATGTATCATGAGTTTGCTCATTTGTGGTGTCTCATCTCCCGTCCAAGTCATTATGAACATGAAGCGAGTTTCTGGAAAAAATCTTTGCATAAACGCCTCGGTGGTGATAAAAAACACAAGCTGCTTGAGCTTGGGGTTGGGGGTGGGAACAATTTGTCTCATCTCACACCATTCTTTGATGCGACCGCTGTTGATATCTCCCCCTCGATGCTTGAGAATTCTAAGAAACTCAATCCCACAGTCAGACACCTTGTCGGCGATATGAGATCGTTTGAGATTGATGAGATGTTTGATGCCGTAATCGTTCATGATGCAATATCTTATATGACCACACTCGAGGATTTGAAAAAAACCTTTAGGGTTGCCTGGAAACACCTGCGCCCCGGAGGTGTGTTTGTGACATCTCCTGATTATGTGTCTGAGACTTTTATTGATTGTGATATTGAGAAACATCGATCTGAAAATGAGGAGACTATTCTCTGTTACTCGGAATTCTTTCACAAAATTAAGGAATCCATGTATGAGTACCTGTTTGTTTACTACATCAAAAACAAAAAGAAGGGCGGTTTGAGCCTAGAACAGGACAGGCATTACTGTGGATTGTTTCCCAAAGCAAGCTGGGTAAAAACACTTGAGGATGTGGGTTTCAGGGCTGAGCTTGATGAATATCCCGTCCACGACAACAACAGGCAGTCGTGGTTGTTTGTGGGGGTAAAACCAGACTGATATAATCGATGCTCAGGTAAGAGTGTCTAAGTATTTGAAAAATAGCAGGAGGTGTGCCGTTTGGAAGGGTTTCTGATTGTTATTGTGATAATTGCGTCAATAATTGGGCTTATAAGAAATATTGATAGGATGTCAAACAATAGGGGGGACAGCAGTGATGGCATCTTCAGGTCATTTCAGAGGAGGAGAGGTACCTTTGACCATGAGCAAGCAAAAAGAGAAAGAAAAAAGGAAATGCTTCAGGAGCTCAATGAGTGGGAGAACAACGAGAGTAACCTTGCAGTGGGAAGCGCCCTTGAGAGAGAAGGTTTCGATGTTCGATATGAGATGGACAGGTCTATAGAATCACAGCCAGAGGAGATTCCTTACCCAGAAAAATCTGTGATGGAACTACCCGACTGGGTTAGAGAAGAGCGAAAGAAAATTGGTTTCAAACAGGAGGATCGTTTGAAACTTGGACTTGACGAATCCGTGGTCAAAACAGAACCAACTGGTATCATGGGTGTGCCTGAGTGGGTGAAAGAGGGAAGAATGGAAAGAGGCAACATGGGAATAAATGATGAACCGACCATAATTTGGAAGACATACAATGTCGCAAAATCGGCAACACCAGAGCGTGTTGAGAAGGGCACATTGAAAGAAGAGAAAGTCAGCCACATTGAGGTGAGGAGCAGGCAGGCTGCAATTGACCTCGATTCAATTAAGGACGCTGTATCTAGGATGGACTCCGAACTTATTTCCAAAAAAGATGTCTTAACTGAGCATGGGCAGGACAGGGTAGAGGAATCAATTTCAAGTCCAGGAGTCACCAGTTTTTCAGAGAAAATTGTGCAGAAGAGTGTATCTGATTTAAAGCCAGATGAGAAACCAAATGCTCAGAACGCTTCGGATAATTTGAATTCATCCAGTCCCAACCAACTCGATTTAGAGAGTTCTCCGCGAGAGGGAGCGTTCACTGACACGGTAGACTCAGCCCCTCAAACACCAGATACCCCCGTCAAGCCTGAGGAAGATGCATTTGCGTACAAAAGAACAGGTAAATTCGATAATCTTGGTTCAGAAGAGAAGATTCTTGCTTGGATTGATGAGTTTGCCTTGAGAAACATCTACATCAAGTTTGGATTTTTCGATGGCAAGTTTGATATTCCCTCCGAGTTTACGATTGAGTTCAAAGGAGACGAGCAAAAGGTGGTTGACCTCGTTGGGCTGCTGAAAAAGAGCGGTCTCGTGACCGCTGTTGATGATGGTGAAATATTTGCATATCCTTTCAAGAAAAGGATTGTTTTGACGTCGATTGGCAGGGAGAGGCTTGGCAACTACAGGTAACGGCATGCTTTCACCCATGTAACATTTGAAGTCTGGTTTGATTTGTGAACTTTTGAATCGCTCCTGCTGTAATGTAGTTGATAAAACCAGCATTTGAGGTAGAATCGCCAGTTAGAGAGTATGGTAAGGAAATATGCATCAGTCCTGATGGCGCAACTGTTGCTTGTGATGACCTTCGCAAGTGCCGTTGTTGCGGATACTAACTCCTGCTCATCGAGTTGGTCTGTCTATCATGGAAATTTTCAGAGGAACGGTGCTGTCTCTGATGGCTGCGGGATTGAAAAAGAACGCTTTGCCAAGATTTGGGAATTTCCAACCAACGGAAAAATCCAGAGCACGCCTCTTTATTACCTGCCTGACTCAAACGGCTATGCCTACCAAACAGGTCTCGTTATCTTTGTTTCAACCGATGGCTATCTCTACTGTGCCGACGACGAAGGCAACCGCGTTTGGAGCAAGCATGTTGGTCAGGGAGTCAAAGGCAATCCCCTCATCTGGAATGACAGGGTTTACCTTGCCTCTGGAAAGATGATTTACGCCTTTGATGTCTGGACTGGCGAACTAACTGACAAAATTGAGACAAACCTCACAATCAACACCCTGGTCATCATCCCTGAGCGAAACTATATGTATTTCTCTGGACTAGACTCGGACAACAACAATGTCCTTAAATGTATCAGGAACCCATTGGTTGAGAAAATGGTCACCTGGTACAAGCCGCTTGAGGGTACAATCTGTGGAGAGCTTGGTTATCGCAGTGGTTACCTCTACCTCACAGCTGGCGGCTATCTCTACTGCATCTCCTACCGCTCTGGTTCTGTTGTGTGGCGAAAGAGCCTCAACTGCCCCGATGGTGCTGATGTGGCAATCACAGGTAGCAGAGTGTACGTTGGTTCTAAAAACAACAGACTCATCTGCCTCGACGCATTTTCTGGAGAGCAGCTCTGGAGCCAGCAAACATCAGTTCCTGTTGTGACATCAATTGCCTCATATGGTGATTATGTCTTTGCTGCCCACTCCAAGTCTGCGAGTGTCAGTGGAAACCTCCAGGGACTTTATGCCTCATCTGGGGCTCTGAGCTGGACATATGCCGACAAGAACAAGGGCTACTTCTCAGGTTCCCCGATAATCTATGATGACAAGGTCTACATCGCATCCGAGGGAAAGTCTGACTCCTCCCCTGGCGTTATCTACTGCCTTCGGGCAAGAGACGGCAAGCTCCTCTGGCACATCGAGAACACCTCAGGATTCATCTCCCCGCCAGCGATGGCTGGAAACAAGCTCTTCATTGGTGGAGCTGACGGCAAGCTCTACTGCTTTGGCACGGGCACTGTGCTGCTTGATTTTCAGCTTGGTCAGAGGTTCTACACCTCCGATTCGGGTAGCTACAAGATTGACGCTGAGCCTGTGGTCTCGCAGGGCAGGACGCTTCTGCCTGCTCGATACGTGGTTGAGCCGCTTGGTGGTTGGGTGAAGTGGGATGCAGCGGAGCGCAAGGTCACAAGCAAGCTCAACGACGAGGTGACAATCGAGTTCTGGATTGGCAAAAACAAAGCCAGGGTCAACGGTGTCATGATGATAATCGATGAGAAAAACCCAGGCGTTGTGCCGTCTATCATCAACGACAGAACAATGGTGCCAATGCGCTTCCTCGGCGAGAGCGCAGGCTGCGATGTTGATTGGATACCGGAAACGAAAGAGATAAGGCTGGAATATAAAAAATAACCTTTTGGTTATGTTTTGAATATTTGTTTTTGGATATCTAAATGGGGATTGATGGTGGTTTTGACAATGTGATAATAGGGATTATATTAGACGGATATGGGGAAAAAGAATAAAAAAGGGCAGGAAGATAAGAAAAAAGTAGAGGAAAAGAGAGTTGTTCGGGGAGAAGGTCAGGGAAATCAACAAGAACAAAAGGCTGTAAAAAGCAAAGATCCAAAAGATGAATGCGCAAAATCAGTGGTTGATTTCCTGAAAAAGGTAAAAGAGAAGATTCTTAAGGAGCAAGAGGAAAAGGGATTAATCAAACGAGGAGAAACAGGTACTACTAAACAAAAAGAAACTGATTCACATGAGCCAAAAGAACCTGATTTACTAGATGTTTTTGGCAAATATCTTTTCAGAGGTGTTTCCAACTCAGAATATGAAGTTCAATCAAGCGCATACAGAAAAATCATTGGTGATAAAGATCTTGACAGTGAAAGAATAAAGAGATTTATTGAGCACCACCGATCAATAGTGGATGGATATCGAGCAAGAGGTTATCACTACAAAAATGGTGTTGAATTGTCAGTTTTGGAGATTCTTGCTGAGCTACAACACTCAGAGAAAGAGACAACCTTTTTAACAGATTTTACAAAGAATGCCCTGGTTGCGTTGTATTTTGCGGTGGGTGACAAGGAAAAGGATAAAAAACAAAATAGTAGAGTGTATTTCATAGACAATGCTGAGTGGGGCGGCAGGTTCAGACGAATTACTTACGAACACTCAAACTTCTTTGATTTTGATAAATTGGTAGATGATTTTCTTTTAAAAAATGATGAAAATCTGTATTTCTGGGAAGCTCGGAGAATAAACGAACGAATTCCAGCTCAACACTCAGTGTTTGTATTGGATAATCTGAACTTCAAGGATATCCCCTTTTTTCATGTGGATATTTGCAAAGACGCAAGAGCGGTAATAAGAGACGAATTGGAAACACTTCACAACATGAGCGGAGTTACACTATTCAATGACGAGGATGGTTACAAAAAATACAAGGATGCATACAAGGATTCAAAAAAGGGAAGAATCAGAGAGAGTTTATATGCGTTACAGGGAGGATTTTACAATCATGCAATTGAGATTCTCGATGAACTTGTAAAGGAATTTTCAGAAGATATAAATCTTTTGATGTATCGAGCAGGATTGAAGAATTTAGCTGGTGACCTTGATGGTGCGATTGATGACTATTCCAAAATAGTAAAGTCAAACCTGGCTGATGCTGAAGTGTTCTATAGTCGGGGAGTCGTTCTTTCAAAAAAGGGTGACAAAAGTAGTGCACTTGATGATTATAACACAGCAATTTCGAAGAAACCGAGTGATGTGAGATGCTACATCAATCGGGGTGGAATTTGGATGCAATTTGGTGAGTTTAACAAAGCTATCGATGATTTTACAATGGCTTTAAAATTTGATAGGAAAAATTATGATGCATACTACAATCGAGGGTTAGCAAAAGCTGAACAGGGTAGAATTGAAGAAGCTATAGTGGATTATACTGAAGCAATAGTTATAAACCCTAATAACTCTGATACATTTGTGAATCGTGGAGTGGCTTTGGCTCATTTGAAAGAGCACAATAAAGCAATAGAGGACTATACAACGGCTATAAAACTAAATCCGTTTCTATCTGATGTATATGCAAATCGGGGAGCATCTAAGATTGAATTAAATGATATAGATGGAGCAATAGAGGACTATACAACGGCTATAAAACTAAATCCAAAAGATGCTGATGCATATGTTAACCGCGGGCGTGCAAAAGAGAGACAAAAGAAATACAAAGATGCAATAAAGGATTATACTATAGCAATCGAATTACATCCTAAACCTACGGATATTTACACCCTTCGTGCAAATGCAATGACCAAAAGTGGCGATTACGATGGAGCGATAAAGGATCATAAAAAGGTTATTGAATGTGATCTAGAAAATCCAAATGCGCATTCAAATTTGGGACTCACAAAATATAATATGGGTGATACTGATGGTGCGATTGAGGAGTATACAAGATCAATAGAATTGAATCCAAATAACTCCGCAGCGTATATTAATCGTGGTTCTGCAAAAGATGACAAGGGAGATTTTTATGGAGCGATGGAGGACTATAATACTGCTATAAAGATTGATCCTTCTAGTGCAGAATCATACTACAATAGGGCGCATTTAAAAGCGAAAAATCATATGATTGCTGATGCGATTGAGGATTTTACAAAAGCTATAGGGCTAAACCCACATTATGCCGAAGCATATTGCAGTAGGGGGGTTTTAAAGGAAAAAACAGAAGGTTTTAAAGCTGCATTAGATGATTATAATGCGGCGATTGCACTAAAGCCAGATTACCCAGAGACATATATCAATAGGGGTGCAGCCAAAAATGAAAGTGGAGATCCAGATGGCGCAATCATAGATTACAGCAGGGCAATTGAACTATTACCAGATTATTACCAGATTTATTACAATCGAGCGCTTGCGAGAATGAAACAGGGAGATTTACCAGGTGCAATAGCAGATTTTACAAAAGCAATCGAATTGAATCCTGATGACTCTGATTTATACTACAAACGAGGTGTTCTTAGGGGACGGGTGGGGAATTACTTTGGTGCGATAGCAGATTTTACAAGAGCAATTGAGATTTGTCCAAGTGACCCGATATTATTTAAGGTTAGAGCCATTTCATATTGTATGCTCCAGAATCTTGGCCTTGCTAAAGAAGACATCAAAAAAGCTCGAAAACTTGCCGAGGAACAAAACGACAAACAGGCTCTCGAAGAAATTGAGAAAATAGAAAAAATGATCAACGAAACCGGCTGCACCGGCTCCTAAACTCCTAATCCTTTAAAAACTCAACTCCAATCAATCATTTCCCAATAGATGATTTGAACCCCCCTTTCTGCTATCATTATTTCATATAAACCACCTCGGGGGTGTGATATGCGTCGTGTTGTTCTCGCTGTGCTTGTTCTGGTGTCTTGTCTTGGTTTATCGAGTGTCGCAGCCGATGATGGCGCTGGGACTGTAGCCGATGAGCCAAAGCCCTGGCCTCAATATGCCGCAAACGCAGCCCACACAGGTGTTGCCTTTGACACCTGGGACTATGAACAGTATGACGAGATAGCCTGGGAGATGAACCTCCGTTGTATGAAGGGTTGGAACAGGAATCCTGTTGTCGGCATGGGCAAGCTCGTGATTGGCGATACAGACGCTGTCAGGTGCGTTGATGTCATCTCTGGCAAAACCCTGTGGTCGTTGAGCCTCAACGATGCTTGTTCGGAATCATGCACCATGCTCTCAGACATCGTTGTTGTTCCGCTTCAGGAGAGCTTTCTGGGGGTGAACCTTGCCAATGGTGAGATTATGTGGCACGGCTCAAGTGGAGGTTCTCACATGTCGTCTGTTGCTGCCCTCAAGGAAGATGAGACAATCTGGGGTTATTTCTCCGCATACAGCAAGGGTGGCGCAGTCAGGCGAATTTCACTAGACCCACTGAAGTCGGGCTGGGAAACCCGTACAGAGTACGCCGTTGTCGGCGCTCCTGGGGTCAATGATGTTGAAGGGTACGTGGGTTGCGCTGCGCACTACGAGGTAAAACTCCTCGCTGAAGGCTACGGTGGAGTAAAGGACAGCTACAAGATGTCCACTCAGGTGTGGGCGCCGACCGTTGCCTTTGATGAATACATGATTTTTACAATGTCAGGGGGAGAGATAATCGTCCTGCCAAAACCCCGCGAGGTGTCAGATGCTCAGATAATTGATGTTGGAATGTGGACGTTTCATGGGCCATCTGTCTATGGGGATTCCTTGGTTATTGGCAACAACGAACGCAGGATGGTGCGTTTTGACATCAAGGGAAACATCATCTGGGATGTCAGAATGCCAGGCCCAATAACAGATGCAATTACTGTGATGGGTGACGAGTTGCTTGTGCCCGTTGGCAACGGCAGCGAGGACGGGACGGGTGGAGTCTACATTGTCTCAGCGGAGGACGCCTCAATTATCAAACACATCCCTCTTGATACGCCCTATGTGTTCCAACCTGTTGTTGCCTGGAAACGTATGTTTGTGGAGTATGGGGAGAATGAGAAATACAAAGCGAGAAAACTCGCTTGTTTTGGCAAAAAACCCAGACCAGCCGACATGGAGCCAAAGCTCCGAGTCAAAGACGGTGATTTTGATGTGAGAATCCCCTACAGGGGAGAGACAGTAAAACAGGTAGAGTTATTCAACGAAGGCAAGGTCGACCTTGACCTGATGTTTGAGGGAGACCTGTTCCTCTCATCAACTATCTCGACTTTGAATCTAAAAGCTGGTGAGGACACCACCCTGAGAGTGAAGGTTTCGGCTGGCAACGCCAGGCCGGGCAAATACACAGGGAAACTGGGGATATATATTGATGATGGCGAGTATGGGATCAGGAACCTTGGGTATGTAACAGCTGACATCACCGTCACAGAAAAGGAGGAAGAAATTCCAAAGGAAGAGCCGCCGAATCCCCCAATCAATGTGAAGGCAACCTGGGTGTATGACCATGTCGAGGTTGACTGGGATGCCCCGACCACAGGGGCTGAGGCGACCGGATACAACATCTTCAGAGCTCTTGAGGGAGAAGACCTGCCCAAAACTCCATACAATAACGTATCGATAAAGGAAACATTCTACAAAGACACAGAGGTTGAGCGCGGGAAAACCTACATTTATGCTCTTGTTTCTCTCGCCTCAGGCGGACTTGAGTCCGACCTCTCAGATACTGCAAGTGTGTATGTTCCGCAAAAGCTTGTGGCTGTTGAGAACCTTGCTGCTACATTTGTGGGGGACAAGGTGCTTCTGACTTGGACGTCAGAACAGAGTGTGGAGTTTTTGATTCAATGCAATGGAGAGGATGTTGGCAGAACAACAGATTTGCACTTCACTCATGAGAATCCCCCACCCGGCACACTTATTTATAAGGTGTTCCCAACTGATGGTGACAAGATTGGCCCAGAGGCCCATGTGATTATTGAGTTTGTTGTTGAACCCCCAGAGCCAGTCTCTGACTTGAAGTATCAAATCATCGGAGATTCGGTGTTGCTTGTGTGGTCGTATGACGGTGAGGCTGAGTTTATCGTGACACGAGATGGGGTTGAGATAACCAAAACTGATGAGCTCTATTTTAAAGATAATAGCCCCAAGAAAACCAAGATGACATACACTGTTGTGGCGTTTGTCAATGGACAAAAGAGTTCTCCTGTTTCTGTGGTGGTTGATCTCACACCAGCACCCGATGCCCCGGATGCGGTCACTGGGCTTGATGCAGATGTGACATCAAGCACAATCCTGGTCTATTGGCACTCAAGCGGTGATGGGATAAGCTATATCGTCAAGCGAAACGGGGTGGTGTTAACCGTGACTGCCGACACTTTCTATGCTGATACGACATTTGAAGCTGACACCTTGATTGAGTATGAGGTTATCCCGACAAAGGGTGGAGTTACTGGGGGCAGCGCAAAACTGACGGTCGACCTGAGGAAAAAGAGCATCGAGGTCGTCTTTACAATCGGTAAGCCCACAGCAACAGTCAACGGTGTTGAGATGGACTGTAAAGGCACTCCGTTTGTCAGCGGTGTTGGAAGGACAATGGTGCCATTTCGATTCCTGGGTGAGTCAATTGGTGCAAAGGTTGACTACACCCTCGATGAAGTTTCAGGCGGTGTGAAAACTGTTTCTTATGTCCTTGATGGCAAGAGCATCGTGTTGACCATTGGCTCAAAGACAGCGATTGTTGCTGGGTTTGAGATTGAGCTTGACGCAGCTCCTATGATTCGAGATGGCAGGACGTACGTCCCCTTAAGGTTCGTCACTGATGCACTCGGTGGTGAGGTGTCTTGGAATTCGATGAAGAGACAGGCAACAATCAAGTTTGACAGCTAGTTGTATTTTCAAAGAAAGAGGAGATATGGAAGACCGAATATATAAGCTGACTGGTGATAGCGAACTTGAAGAGTTGGAACAATGCTGTTTTGTAGCTGAAGCTGAGTTGCAAGTCCTGATTGCCAAGCATCCGAAATTGATTATGCAAGACCCAAAAACTCAGAAATTCTTGCTTGTTGATCGAGAGCTTGGAATCCCAATCACATACGACGGAGCGAATAAATACAGCCTTGATCACCTTTTCATTGATGAAAACGGGGTGCCTGTTCTTGTGGAGGTGAAAAGGAGCAACAACCCTGAGGTTAGAAGGAGTGTTGTTGGGCAGATGCTCGATTATGCTGCAAATGCCTCAATCTATTGGACGATTGATTCTCTAAAGGACGCTATTAACAAAAGACTCATGTCAGGGAATCTTGATTACGACAATGTGATTGAAAATCATATTGGAGATAATCTAACAGAAAGTGAATTTTGGGCACAGGTAAAATCCAACCTGAGATCTGGCAATCTCAAGCTCGTATTTGCCTCTGATGAACTCCCCAGTGAGTTGATTACGATAATCAATTTCCTTTCAGAAAATATGGACACAGTAGATGTGTATGGAGTGCAGATTTGCAGACACAGGGATGTTGTGTTGTCAAAGATTATTTCGTCGAGTATAAGGACACAAAGAGCAGAAATTAATAAGAAATATTGGGACAAAATCTCATTTCTTGAGGAGCTGGTGGAAAGGAATAACAGTAGATATAGAGAAGTAACAACGAAGCTTTTAGATAAAATGCTCAAAATTGGCTACAAGGATATTTATGGACAGGGACTTAGAAGTGGTTCATGTAGACCAACTGTCGCTGCTGGGGATATCAATTACAATCCAATTACACTCTGGACATATGGTAAAATTGAGATTCAGTTTGAGTATATCAGAAAAAATCCAGCTTTTGAAACTGAAGCAGATAGGATGGAATTTGTCAGAGAGCTTAATAAAATTGGGATAATCTCACTTGATGAGAGTGTCATAAACAGAAGACCGAGTTTTGATATTTTGGAACTTCAAGACCAGTCTAGATTTGATGCCTTTATTGGAGCAATGGAGTGGTTTACAAAGAAAGTGCAATCATATCACGAAAGTGATTGATCCGTTAGGTGTAAATCCTATACCTATGGTGCTGTCACCTGTAGTACTTTCGACCTCTTACCTCAAATGGCAAGTTTTTCTAAGCTTATTTTGTCGCTTAATGCGCCTCCCTTTTTCGCCCACAAATAACCTTATTAACAGATATCATTGCATATCACCGCGGTAAAAGAAAAGGATATTCCTTGGGAAAGCCTAAAGTAACATCCCTGGTTTAATTTTGAAATCTACGGGCTTAAATCACTATTGACAAAAGACTCTCATTGATTCTAAACCTGTTTTGCAATAGTGAAGTGCGTAGTTGACATATATGCATATCTGCGTATATACGAAGTTATGAATACTTTAGAACAACTGAAACTGACCGATGAGGATTTGAGGAATCTCAGTGAGATATTTGGCGCTCTATCGTCAGAAAAACGCCTCAAGATAGTGGAACTACTTTCATCAGACTCATATTCAGTATCGCAGCTCGCGCACCTTATGGACTGCACTCCAACCTGTGTTTCTCAGCACCTTGCAATCCTTCGAACCAAGAAAATCGTGATATACGAAAAGAAGGGGCAGGAGGTAATCTATTCTCTCAACATGAAGTGCATATTCCTATGTGTGGGGTGTGTTCTAGACCATTTTAAGAGGTGATAACAGATGAAGAATGAAATAAAGATCGGATTGATATTTCTTGGTGTTTTTTTGCTGGCGTACTTTATTGATCTAAACACCGCATTTTTCCTGGAAGCTATCAGTGAAGCATTGAGGATGCTCAATGAGTACGCAAGATTACACATTCTTACGTGTCTGGTTCCAGCTCTTTTTATCGCAGGTGGAATCACCAACATGATCTCCTCAAGTTCTGTCATCAGGATTCTGTCTGGGTCATTTGGAAAGTTCTGGGCATATCTGATGGCTTCAGTCAGTGGGTCGATTCTTGCTGTCTGCTCCTGTACGGTTCTCCCGCTCTTCGCGGGTATATATAACTCTGGAGCTGGGATAGGTCCAGCCACCACATTTTTGTTCTCAGGCCCGGCCATAAACATCCTTGCCATGGTTTTGTCGTTCAAAGCACTTGGTTGGCAAATCGGATTGGCAAGAATCGTGTCTGCCATTCTCCTTGCCGTGATCATCGGAATTATTATGGAAAAAAGCTTCAAAAGAGAGGACAGCGAGAGGATATCCAAAATTGTCATCCCAGAGAATGGCGATTTCCCTGTCTGGAAGTCAGCCTTGATTCTTACTTCAATTGTGTTTGTTCTGATATTTGCAACCTGGAACATACAAGCGGGAGAGGCAATCAACAGCATCAAGTGGTGGTTGGTTGGCGGATTTACTCTGTTGACACTCATCTTTTCCATTTTGTTCCTCAATAAGAAAAGATTCTATGGATGGATGGACCAAACCTGGACACTAACCAAGCAGATATTGCCCCTTCTGTTTTTTGGAGTGTTGATATCGGGATTTATCTTCAAGATAATTCCGCAGGAGTGGATACAAAATGCGGTAGGTGGCAACTCAATCCTTTCTAATCTAGCGGCTTCCGTGGTTGGCGCATTCATGTATTTCGCCACCCTTACCGAAGTGCCAATCGTTGAGAACCTGATGAAATCTGGTATGGGCAATGGCCCAGCTCTGTCCCTCCTTCTCGCCGGTCCCGCCCTGTCCTTGCCATCAATGCTTGTGGTCTACAAGGTGTTGGGTTCAAAAAAAGCCATCGTTTTCTTTCTTCTCGTAATCGTCTTATCAGCCCTTGCTGGTTGGATATTCGGTATGATTTACTAAAAAGGAGGTAGCATGAAGATACAAGTACTTGGAACTGGATGCCCCAAGTGTCAGAAACTGGAAAAAAACGTTTTCGAGGCGGTTGCACAACTCGGTATCGATGTCGAGATTGTGAAGATTTCGCAGATAACGGAGATTATGAGCTTTGGCGTAATGGTAACGCCGGCTTTGGCTTTTGATGGAGTTGTGGTCTCGTCAGGAAAAATCAATTCCGTGAATGAGATTATTCAATTCATTAAGGAGCATCAGTGATGAAAGCAATAAGATATGCGGTATTGCTGGTTTTGGTTTCGATGATTTTTGTATCTTGTTCAGGTGGAGTAAGCAGCGATAAAGCAAGTGTTGGTGCTGTTCCAATCGTTGTTAAGATTGGAAGAGACAACTGCATTCCATGTATTGAGATGAACAAGATTCTAGAGAGTGTTGGAGATCAGATGGGTGATAAGGTTGATATAAGGGTTATTGATGTGAGAGATGACCCCGACGCTGCCTCAAAATATGGAATTAGAGTCATACCCACAACAATATTCTACGATATTAGTGGAAACGAAAGATACAGATTTGAGGGTGTTGTTCAAAGAGAGGATGTAGTTTCATACATTTCGGAATGTGGAGTAGGAAAATGAAGAAAATCTCATACATACTCACATTGATTGTTATTTTGGCTCTCTTTATATCCAGCAGCAATGGTGAGTCGGTCTGTTCGTGGATTTGTTATGGCGGAAACATTGGACACACCTCCGAGATAGACAATCAATGCATACCGAATGAAAAACTCACCATTCTTCACAAGAGGGAATTTGATGAGAAATTGGTTTGTCATCCAGTTCTGTACGACAATTCAGTCTATCTTGTAACAGAAGGTGGAAAACTGATTTCACAGGATGCAACAACTGGAGAGATCATATGGGAGCAATCAGAGCTATCAACTCGAGTTGAGTTTGCTCCATTTGTGAATTCAGATAGTGTGTACCAGGCATCGGGGAATGATGTTATAAAACTAAGTCGTAAAACAGGAAAGATTTCACACACCTACAAGGCTGATTCTAGAATTACAGCTCCACCACAGCAGCAAGATGACGATATATTCGTTGGTTTGAGAGACGGCACACTCGTATGTCTTGACGCTAATAATCTTGAAAATAAATGGAGTTTTAAAACGGATAAATCGATTGTCAGTATTCCAAGTGTTTGTGATGGAAAAGTATTTATTGGGTCAACAGACAAAAAGCTTTATTGCCTGAATCAAGAGAACGGCGAGAAATTGTGGAGCTTCGTTTGCGAAAGCATGATTACCACCCCGATTGTGATAAGCGATGATAAGGTGTATGCAATATCCGGGTCATCCCTGTTTGCCTTTGATTTAGATGGAACCGCGAGGTGGAAGTATCAAACCTATGCTGATGTCACAAGCGTCGGTATAGTAGATAATAAGGTTGTTTGCACAACATCGAATTTTAGGATTCAGTGTCTCGATGGGACATTCTGTGGTGGTACATGTTGCATAAAGCCTGCCAAAGAGCTCTGGTATGCCCTGGTTGGGAAAGGCAAGATGTCAGTGCTGAACATATCAGACAAAAGAATACTTGTCTGCTGCGAATCTGATGAAATCGTTAGCATTGATATTGAAACGGGCAAAACCGAGTGGTCTGAGGATTTAGGGTATGATCTTGATAAAACCATAATCTGTTCCAACAGAATCTTTGTGGCTGATGGTAATGAATTCATAGTTTTTGCTCAGAAGCCAAACAAGCTGACATATACAATCGGATCAAATTCCTACACAAGGGACAAGTACAATGTGACGATGGATTCAAAACCGGAGATCATCCACAGTAGAACCTTCCTTCCTGCCAGATACGTTGTCGAACCCATTGGTGGAGATATCAAGTGGGATCAATATCTGAAGCAAATAACGATTGATCTTGACGATAAAGAGATTGTGTTGACTGTTGGCAAATCAGTTGCGCTCGTAAATGGAGTTGAACAACAGATATCTGATGATGTCAGTGTTACGCCAGTTATCGTCAATGGAAGAACGCTTGTCCCGCTGAGATTCATTGCAGAAAACCTTGGGTGCGACGTTGAATATATCAGCAAAACAAAAGAGGTAATACTGACCGCAAAGTAAGTTTGGTACACGCCAGGTATTGAACTGATAGTCGATATACGAAAAGAGGTATACATGGAAAAGTGGAAGATGATTGTGCTTTCTGCCGTTGTACTGATTGTGATAGCAATAATTGTCACAAAGTTTACAAGACCAGGCTCTGAGTATGAAATGCCAAGACAAGGTGAGTATACGGTTGTAGAAATAGGGGCTGACCTTTGTATCCCCTGTCAACTGATGCAGCCGGTTATGGAGAAGCTGAAAGAGGATATTGGCGACAGAGTCACGATTCACACCTACTTTATCAATAACACTGTCAAGGATTTATTCGATGTTACCGTCATTCCAACCGTTATTATCTTCGATGAGGATGCTGTTGAGGTGTACAGAAGGGTTATTACCGAGCAAGAGGTGCCTGAGGTTCGTGATTGGATAATAGATCAGTTGAACTCCATTGGCTGTGAGGTTGAATAAATGAATGGGCTAAAAGAGATAGTTGAAACGTATGTCTGGTGGTCTCCATTTGCTGTTTTGTTTGCAGGTATTTTGACAGCTTCCAATCCTTGCGTACTCGCTGTTGTCCCATTGATGATTGGCGCAGCAGGAGCTTACCAGGGAGAAAAAACCAATTATAAAAGATCAGTTATTTTCACCCTTATTTTTGTGCTTGGACTCGTCCTCGCGTTTTCTATTCTTGGAGTTATAACAGCGCTAATAGGATCAAGCATAAATCTGACGGGTTCATGGGTGTATTATTTCCTGGCGGCGGTTTGTATCGTAATGGGTTTGATGTTTGCTGATATTATCAGCGTCAATATTCCAGTTCCTCAAGTATTGAAAAAACCTCAAACAGGACTATTTGGCGCTTTTGTTCTTGGACTTCTTTTTGGGTTTGTGTCCACTCCGTGTGCTGCTCCGATTCTTGTCATCTTGATGGCTTTGGTTGGCACAGGATCAGCAGGCAACATAGTTTGGGGGTCATTCTTGTTCTTTGTGTATGCGCTTGGTCATTCAGCGATGATTTTGGCTGTTGGCATGACAGCGGGATCGCTTCAGGCATACATCAACAACAAAGGTTTCAGTAAAATATCTGGAGTATTGAGAGTAGTCTTTGGATTATTGATTGTCATCGTTGGTCTGTATTTGCTATACCTGGCATAACAATAATTATTTCATAGGCGCATATCGAAGTTTGTAACTTCGATATGCACCTATGTGTACCGTTTCACCCCTCACTAGTGGGGGGTGCGTAGATCTAAATAGTTAATCATCTGCAAAACAAACACAGATCAAATTCACCAGTTACCAATATGCATTTCTTCTATATTTGAAAGAGAACACTTGTGGATTCAATTTGAGGCATGAAGACTTGTAAGTATTATTCGAGGGAGTTTGAGGGAAGGTAACCCTAAAAATAGTCTGAGTTATTTAGACAGTTCTCATTGAGAAAACTTCATTCACCGGACTGTCTGCTTGCAGTTGGGGATTTGATTTTTCTCTTTAAGGAAAGCCCAAACTTTCAGGATTTATCAACTGATAAGATTAACGTGCAATTCGAACAACGATAAAACGTGTGGTATGGGATTTCAATAACCAACCTGCCGGATACCACTCCCCAGATTTTTATTAAAATATTTTGGGAACCCTACGGAACTGCAACTGTGAGCATCTTTGTGCTGCCGTTCCAGGACACCCCCCCGCCAACCATAGAGGCAAGGAACCTCGAAGGGACATATGCTGTACTGTTGATTGACTTTGCTGGGGGGTCGCATTTGGTTTTCACCCCGTCAATTGTTCCCTGATCTGAACCGAGTTTGATACTCGATTTGAGTCTTCCAAGTGTGACTGTGATCTCCCGATTTACATCATCCCAGCCAACCTCGGCTCCAAAGAAATTGGCAAACTCGCGAAGCGGCACAAGTGACCTGCCATAAATTATCAGGATGGGGTTTGCCAGGTAGTCTATTCCGGAGTTTACATACACTTGACTCTCACCGATTCCAGCTGTCACAGAGCAGTCTCTGTATACAACGATTCCAGCCTCGATATATTGACCATCTGAAAATGCTTGGGCTGTGATGGCAGTCTTGCCAGCACCCAGTGTTACAGTGTTTGAAAAAGTGCCATCTTTGCAAGAAGTGCTGATTCGACCTATAGTCGCTCCGTCGAGTAAGAGATCGACCGAGTTTATGTTGGTGTTTGACACGCTGCCTCTAAGAAAGAGGCTGGTTTCTCTTGTGTGAAGACCAGATGGTGGGGTTGCGATTTTTATCGTTGTTTCATCCGAATTTGTAAACCCAGATAAGCAAGCAATAATGAGCAATAGCAGACAAATGTTAACAAATTTATATATCTTTTTGATCATGTCGCTCTTTCACACTCCATTTTACCCACATATCATAGTACCCATGAAGGTAGAGACAAGTTCAAATCTTGTGGGGGGATTGAAGGCTCTTGCGCATCCGACTCGAATGGCGATGATGGAGCTGCTCATTCGCAACCCAATGATAAATGTGAGTGAAATAACAAAGAAACTGAACCTTGAGCAGGCGATAGTTTCTCAGCACCTCAGGGTGTTGCGGTATCAGGGTTTTGTCACAACTGAAAAAAACGCTCAGAAGATAAAATATTACCCGGAGCTGAAGCGACTTGAACAGGTCATAGAAGAACTGAACCACATTTTGGCAAAATAGCACTCGTTTTCTTTTTTAGTATGGTCATTATCTTTGTATTAGGAATGTTTACTGAATTATCACAATTCATTTCTTTTGTTTGTGATTCGGAACCTGCTGTACTGGATTTCTATGCTTATCGATTTCGTTATTCTGTGGACGTCATCCAACATTTTAGCAGTATTTCTCCAATATTTTTTATCGAACAGAAAGTTTGTAAATCTTCTCGACTCTTCCATCTTCGGGTTGACCTTCCACCCAGTCTATGATGCCATCCTTAAAAAATGACAGATACTGGCTTTTGGGTGAATCTGATACAGAAAAAACATCACCAGTTGATATCACAATTCCTTTAATTTTGTTCCTTCCCCCAGGCTCGATGATATCATGCCAAAGCACAACATTATCACCACACTCTGGGAAAAATTTTTGAGAATCAGAGGAATAAATTACTTTTGGTGTTGGGTTTTCATCTGGTACGTTAAGCATGTAAATGGCCGAGAACTCACTTGAATCTGTGCTTGCGATATAAACAACTGTTTCACCGCACATCGCTAAATCGATTGGCAAGTGGTCAGATGTTTCAACTTGAATGGTCTTCTTTTCGCTTATCTGGTATAGAAATAGCTTAAATGAATTCATGTCGATTTTTTCATTCCATACAACCCAATCACCTTGTCCATGCATATTTACCTGACTCCCTAAGCCTGTGTGAACTAGTTCTGTTTCCCCTGTCATAAGATTGAATGAGTTAAGGTGAAAAACTCTCTCTGTTTCTTCGCAATCACTCTTGCCTGAGTAAACATAGAAAGCATTATCACCAACAACAACAGGTTTACCCACCATGATTGTCTTGTCTTCTATCAGAGAGATTTTCTCTTTTGTTTCGAGATTGTAGGCAAGCATGTCGTTTTCTTCTAATTTTCTTTCTATCCACACAATCCATTTATCGGTTAGTGCCGGTCTAATTGAAAAATTGAATGTATTTTCCGCGATTACTTCGGTTTCCTCTGATTTCATGTTGTATAACACCATCTCATAATTTCTACCTACACGTTGAGTCCATAAAACATAGTTATTACAAATGAAAGGAGTCCATTTCTTGGCTCCGTTTTTTGAAATCTTCTTCTCCTCGTTTGTGTCAACATTCTTTGTAAACACTTCAATTTTTCCAGACTCATCGAATGCCTTATAAACGATTATCCCCTCAGAAACATCATAAACACCAAACTGCTCCTGGCTGATTTCAATTGGAGTAAGACAAACAGGTGATGTTGTTGAAATGATAAGAACCAAGACAGCTCCAAAGATTTTCCCTAGCATTGTGCACCTCCTACATGCAAAGCTATATACAGCAAACAGTGGAGTCAAGTTGCTGTTTGTATAATGATTGTAAAATATTGCACAGGGATTGTATCTACGAGATGCATTTTATACGTAGTTTTTGATTTTATTTCACAAAAGATTGCATGAATTCTAAGTTTTTGCATAGTTCTTCAAAACACTTGACTTTACCACTATGGTAACCTCTAGTCTCTTCTTTGGAGGTGAGAGATAGGTGTACACAATTGGTCAATTCTCATTGATTGTCGGAATCACGACAAAGATGCTCAGGCATTACGACAAAATCGGTCTGCTGCGACCTGCGAAGGTTGGTTGGGGTAATGCATACAGGTACTACAGCAAAGACCAGGCTGATACTGCAAGGACTATTGCAAAACTCCGAAGAGCCGATCTACCGCTTCGAGATATTGCGCGCTATCTTGAGCGGATGAATCAGGGACTCGATACCACACAAGTATTGTCTGAACACAGAAATGAACTACAGAAGAGAAAAGACCTTGTGGATTCTTATCTTCTTGTGTGTGACACACTACTTCAAAAAACACAAAAGGAGACTTACATGAAAGTACATGACCCAATTGAAAAGGTGTCCCCGTCGTTTGAATACGTTTCTGTTCGTAAAATGGCGACGTATGACGGTGAACATCAATTGTTCGAGGAGCTTGCAAAAGCCAAGTCTGAAAAGCTAAAAAACCAGAATGGAATAATCATGACGGTCTACCACACACCCGAATATTCAACCGAACCAACCGATATCGAAGCGATAAGAGGTGTGACGAAGGACGGAGATGCGACAATGCCCCAGGCCAACGTTGTGTCTGTTGTGTATGAGGGTTCCTACGATGAATGTGGAAATGGCTTCAAAAAACTCTTTGATTATATAGAGGAGCGTGGTTTGAAAGTGATTGCCCCTCTTCGCATGATTCACCTGAGACACCCTGATAAAACGGAAATACCAATGATTGAGATACAAGCCCCTGTGGGTTAGTGTTTCATTTGGTCTATTGAGCCATTTTGAGTACGTTTCTGTAATATATTCGGTAATGTTTCGGTATATTGTGGAGACAAGCCGATTTACGTTTTCCAACGCAATGTTTAAAACGCATGGACACTTCCGAGTTTTCTGCTTCTGATTCAACTCTCGTATTTTAATAAACATGAACCGGCCAGTGTTTGCGCAGTATTTATGATGTAGAAGTTAGTTTGGGAACGCAAGGAGAAAACTTCTACTGATTGGACTATTGACCTTGTGTTCTCAGATGGTGTAGAATCGATGCAGATTCGTAGAAAGGAGAAGCCTATGAAAAAGACGATAGTTATAGCAACTGTATTGCTGATGCTTGCTGGCGGATTCGTCTTGAGCTCGGTGTCGGGCGGTACATTTGGTTGAGGCGGCGGCGGCGGCTGCGTTGCAGCTCCACCACCACCACCAGCCCCCTCCTCTGGAGGCGGCGGTAGTGCCGAAGACCTCGCCAATGATCCAACACCAAGAACATGGTTCAACAATGTTCTTGATATGGATACAATTCAGACACCTTTCACCGTTCTTGGTGAGTTCAAGGCACAGGCCAGGATCTCTTCAATAGAGATCTCGCCCGATGGCGGACAGACTTGGTTCAACTGCGATGTTGATGAGAAGACCGGTGAATGGTCGTTCCATATGTCAGCACCTCCAGGACCAGGTGGCGTCTACAACTTGATTTCTCGAGCGACTGACAAGAGTGGTAGGATTGAGAGAACCGTCAACCCGAACGTTGACGTCAGACTCCGCAAGAGACCGCTCAATGTCTACATCGTTCCAGAGGGAATTGACCGCGAGTAAATCATAGGTAATACACATAAAAATGCCCTCCATACAATGGAGGGCATTTTTGTTTTTTGCGTTAGATGCAGCAGGAATCTTCTTGGATTGTTTTCTGCATCAGAAATAAACATCTTAATAAAATAACTCCAACCGACGTTTAGAATCCCCGAGTGTCAAATGCCAACCGAGTAATTTAGTGTTTTCTGTGAATTGTTCCAAAAAAGTGATTATTCAGACCCTATGCATTATAAAAGACAATCGACTTCTTCAACCACAGATTTATTTAATACGAGATAGTGCTTACTCATATCCCTAATAAATATTTCAAAAAGTGTATTTCGTGCGCGCAAGACACACACAAAATCTCGGAAAGACCGCTAATTCGATGGGTAGGATGAAACCAGAGCCACAAAAATCCATAGAGACCACGGACACTGCGGCCTTCAAACCGTCCGGCATCAAACCGGAGGAGCAAGAAGGCAGACTTGCCATTAAAATTATGCCCCTGTGACTTCCTCGAAAGGACAGAGAGCTTTGAAGATTACTTGCTAGGCGATTTGGTTGTGACCGATATCGTTGTACTCGTCGTCATCCTCGATTTCACCCTCTTCGTCGCTCCAATCCTCATCATCGGAGTCACCAACCGGGACAACTGACATGTACTCATCCACAAGCTCTATCGCCTTCTCGGCCGTGTCCTTGTGCACAATTACGGGGACACTGTCTGAGGATGTCTCTCGCAATTGCTCCCTTAATGGTGAGTCGAAGTCGAGGTATGTGGATGGGATGTCGTTGTTTCTGAGAAACTCCACGATTGCCTGAGCTTCGGCAAGAGATTCCGCTGAGAAGATAATCTCTGGGATGAATCCGGCCTGAAGATCTTCATCGCTGTAAAGTGTGAGGTCTTCATCGCACTCTGGACAGGCGTCTTCGCTGCTGTTGACAAGCGCATTGCAATTCGGGCAGATATACATTTCTTCCATTTGAAACAATTCTATTTTTGTATGCTAATGTTGTCAATATGACAATCTTAGGTGGGCTGATTTTAAATAATGGTTGACAGTCTGGCAAATGTGATAAATGATTGGGTGTGCAAAGAATAAAACATGTTTTTTCTGTCGTTTTGTGCGCGATATTGTGCGCCTCTTTTCTTGTTGGTCTCAACTTTGATTTTGTAGTTTCACCGTCAGAGATTACCTTTGAAGTAAGATCAAACAAGCCGAGTCCAAAATATCATGAGATATATATTGACTGTGCAGATGGTGATGGTTGGAGCGTCGAGTACCCATTTGGGTTTGGAGGAGAAACGGAAGGGACAGGCTCTGCAACGCTCAGGGTGTACCCGCTTGGAAACCTTGCGAGGGCTGACGATGTCTCGATGCTTGAAATCAAGGTTGGTGAAATTACCCGAACCGTGACAATCAATGTTGTCAGAGAGAAGATTCAGAAGTTCACAATGAGAATCTTCCCAGGGAAAAGAACATTCTATCCGGGTGGCTCCGGAAAGTTTACAATCCTTTTAACTTGCCCCGATTCTGAAGCCTGTGGCACTGTTACATTCACAAAACCCAAAGACCCCGTTTCAGGCAGAGTTGGAGTGGCACCCACTTATATTGACCTTCCAGGTATAGCAACGACTGGCATGGGATCAACTACCTACACAGAGCCAAAGCTTTTCTCGCTTGAGATCGAAGCCTCGACCAAAAATTACAAACAAACTGCCACAATGACCTCTGATGTGGTGGGAGAGGAAACATTGCCAGAAAATCCAGAAGCTGACATCTCAACTGACTCGATAAAATTTACAAAGGGTGTAAGCGGACAGACTGAATACATCGATGTTATACCAACAGCCGATGAGAATCTGTTTGTCTGGGAAGCCCTGCCTACCGTCCCATGGATTGATATAGAACCCAAACAGGGAAGGGGAAAAGGCAGAATAAAGGTCACTGTGTTCCAGGAAGGATTGACAGACGACGCTCAAGATGGAGTGATTGAGCTCACATTCCCCGGCAAAATATCAGTAGAGAAGGTAGTGGCTGTAAAACTCGTTCCCAACCCAGCTGATAACTTCGAGGTAACACCAGAAAATATTTTCATCTCCACCCCAGACATTGCGCCCCCAACGCAGTTGTTTGTTGATGTTTTGGAGGGTGTAAAGTGGAGTGTTGTAGATTCGAGCTCCTGGATAGTGTCATCGGTAACCTCAGGTGTTGGTCCGGGAGAGGTGACCCTGAGGGTACAATCAGACGAGCAGAAGAACGCAATTCTCAAAGGACATCTTACGGTCGCATTGACTGACTACAACACTCAAAAAACGATCACAGTGTCTGGGTATGTTGCCCCAGAGGGATATCTCCCGAAAGAGATTGTTCTCTCAAAGTCAGATGACCTGTTTACTGGTAAGTTCGTTGTTGGCTCAATGAATAGAGGCGAGCTCTTGCTTCCGGTGCAATCGAAGCCGTCGTTTCACATGTGGCTCGATGTTGAGAATTGGCCAGAGGTAACACTTCGAGTCAAGAGGTTGTGGGGTGATGAACAGCCGCCTGATAAGGTGGTCTTTTGGAGGTATATACCTGGTGTTATAGGATTTGTTCCTTTTGAGGTGGATCTTCGGATTCTCGATTAGCCCAGTGAATGCCAGCAAGATGGAAGCCAAGAAGCAGAAAACCTAGTACCTCTAGAATCTGGGACACGAAGCCAATGTAGACGGAGAGCGGGAAAAACACAGAAAAAACAACCACTGAAACAGCCGCCAGACCGCCTCTGCCGTTGAAGGAAAGTATGATGAGGGCGGGGATTGCAACAAGAGTTGGTGCCCACATGGCAAGATGGTATGGGTAGAATGTGATGGTTTGAGGGAGATAAAGGGCTGGAACAACGAGAACAACCCAGCAGACATATGTCCATGGGACGAGGTTCTTGTGTATCTGAATCTGATATGAGTAGTAGAGGAGAATAATAAGTCCAACCGCAAGAAGCAGTGGAAAGGCGTACTGGATAACCCAAGAACCCGACGTCAAACCCAGAGCATAGAGAAGCTTGAGCAGATATGCAGAGAAGATGATAGTCGTTGAGATTCCAACGAGTGTCACCCTTTTCCACCACGCAAAGACAGCGACAAAGGTGGGCATCAGGATGCCGAAAACATGGAAAAACCACTCATTGCCCGTTGGCATTGAGAGATCTGGTAGAATCCCAAGTTCCTGTAATCCGATTACTAGAACAAAAACGAAAGCGAATACGAGGATACCCTTATATTTAAAACCTTTCATGTCAAAGAGATTATCATCATGGGAGGAATCAATCAATGCTGATTTTATGGTTTGATAATGGCAATGTGGATATGCTTTGGTTAGAGAGCAATATGGTCGGAGGTTTACAAGGAATATGTGTAGAATCAGAGACATCAAGTTAGCGCCTTCTGGCAGACAGAAGATCGAATGGGTAAAACCCCGCATGCCTGTTCTGACGAAGCTTGCTTCGGAGATGAAAGGCGCTTTTGACAGAGTGTCTATCTCGATGTCAATTCACCTTGAGGCAAAGACAGCCTACCTTGCTCAGGTCGTTTCTGATTGTGGAGCAAAGGTTGCCATATGTGGTTCCAATCCCCTTTCCACTCAAGATGATGTTGCTGCAGCGCTGGCAAGCTCTGGAGTCGACGTCTATGCCAAACATGGCGAGACAGAAAAAGAGCATAAGGAAAACATAAAGTCTACACTGTCAAATCATCCGACCCTTGTGCTTGATGATGGAGCCGATTTGGTGGTTGAGATTTCAGAGAACGCGAAGCGATACAATGTCTTGTGCGCAACAGAGGAGACAACATCGGGTATAACTCGTATGAGGGCATTGGAGACAGCCAAAAGGTTGCCATGCCCCGTTATCACTGTCAATGACGCTCAGTCAAAATATCTGTTTGACAACAGATATGGCACGGGTCAGTCAAGCTGGGACGGAATCATGAGAACCACAAACCTGACGGTGTGCGGTAAAACTGTTGTTGTTGCCGGTTATGGTTGGGTTGGCAGGGGGCTTGCCATGAGAGCCTCTGGTCTTGGTGCAAGGGTTGTTGTCACTGAGGTTGACCCGATTCGAGCGATGGAAGCGCACTTTGATGGTTTTGTCGTGAAGACGATGGAGGAAGCTGCCCCTGTTGGAGACATTTTTGTGACAGCGACAGGTGACACAAACATTATTGATAAGAGACACTTCGAACTTCTAAAGGAAGGCTCAATTCTCTCCAATGCAGGTCACTTTGATGTTGAGGTTGCGATGAATGAGCTTCGCGACTACGCCGTGTCAAGCCGAGAGGTTAGAAGAAATATTACCGAATACACGCTCCCGTCAGGGAAAAAGATAAACGTGCTTGGTGAAGGAAGGCTTGTGAATCTTGCCTGTGGTGATGGGCATCCTGCTGAGATAATGGATCTGTCCTTTGCGCTTCAACTACTCTCACTGCATTATGGACTCACAAATGGGCTGAAGATGCCAAAGTCACTTCATAGGGTACCTGATGATGTGGACAGAAGAGTGGCAGTGTTGAAGCTTGAGTCTCATGGAATAAAAATTGACAAATTAACAGAACAACAGAAGAAGTACCTGGCTTCATGGTAATTTATTGACCCAAAAAATTTGATTTGCCAACTAGTAATCATTTTGATATACTCTGCCGGTGAGGGTGCTGACAGCTTTTAATGGCGTTTGATTCTGTTTAGCCTTTATGAGTTTATGGCACCGCCTGTGCCTGTGTTCAGAGTGTGTATTCTTGGACACGACAAAATTTAAAGGAGGATGGAGAGACGATATGGCAAAACTGGAGTATGTAGAGGGTATTGGCGAAAAGTACGCAAAGAAGCTTGCTGCAGGCGGTATTTCAACGACCAACGACCTACTCGATGTGGGCTCAACACCAAGTGGTAGAAAAGAGATTGAGAAGAAATCTGGAATCAGCGGAAAACTCATTCTTGAGTGGGTTAATCATGTCGATCTTTTCAGAATCAAGGGTGTTGGCCAGGAGTATGCGGATCTTCTCGAGGAGTCTGGTGTCGACACTATCCCAGAGCTCGCGCAGAGAAACGCTGAGAATCTGCATGCGAAGATGGTTGAGGTGAACGAGAGCAAAAAACTCGTCAGACAGCTCCCATCCTTGAATAAGGTCACAGACTGGGTGGCTCAAGCGAAAGAGTTGCCAAGGATAATTAAGTACTAGTTGTGTATTAGTTATGGTGAGGGTTTGCTCATAGAGAGATTCCCTCGCCGCCCGGTGGGTTTTAAATGAATCTAGTGTTAGGGGAGAGCTGTCCGAAGACCGTTAGGGAGCAGGTTTGTGGTTTCGTGGGGGGCGTGGTTTCCTGTTTATTCGGGGATAACCTTTCGTCAGTCTGGCTTCATGGTTCCCTTTCGCTTGGATGTTTCAACGAGTCCAAGAGTGATGTGGACTTGCTTTTTGTGACTAAGAGTCCGTTGTCACGAGAGGGTGTTCTTAAGATATCCAAGTTGACGTTGAGATTTTCGGGGAACCCTCGACCGATTGAGTTGAGTTTTGTCAATCTCCGTGATATCTCTCCCTGGAAACACCCAGCGAGGTTCGATTTTCACTACAGTTCCAGCTACCGTGAAAGGTTGACTAAACTCGTCAATGAAAAACCAGATTCGATAGTCGAGGAATTGTGGGGTAAAGATCCAGTTGACTCCGACCTGGCGGTTCATTTTAGGGTCTGCAAAACTCGAGGGATGAGACTGTTTGGTTTAGACGATGATACATTGCCAGATGTGCCGGATTTTGATGTTGATGACTCTATATTGCAGGATTTTATTTGGTTGGGAGAGCAGTCTGAGGAATTTCCGATATATTCAGTTCTAAATACATGCAGAATTATCGCATTCGTTGAGAGAAGACTAATCTTGTCTAAGCTTGAGAGCGCAAATTGGGCAAGTGAGAATATTGACAGAAGATATCATCACCTTATTGAACTTGCGTCACTCGATTATAAGAGTGCTGATAACCTTGACTTGCCAACCGATGAATTATCTGATTTCATCAACTACTCAAGGCGAAGACTGAGAAATCACCTGGTGGAACATGGGCTCTGGAGATAGCATTTTTTTAGGTTTTTAATCAGGGTGGGGGATTGTTTTTGTGTGACCCGTTCTGGTGTCACGGAAAAGGGAGCAAAAAACCGCAAGCAACCAAAACTAACAATCCCCGCAGTTTCGGCAATAAGGCCTTGTTTTTGAAAACTTACAATAGTTTGACCCTATTGCCACATCTGTTGTCTTCCAAATATTTACAGCCGATATTTCCTTGTACTGCCGATGCAAAAAGAAAAACTTTGAAAAACACTCACAAGATTAAGCTCTATGTCTCACCTCTTGTGTGCAGTTACTGACGCCGTTTTTTCGACTTCATCCACCTGTACCTCCCTAGTTCCTTGTATGTTGCTGACCCGGTACCTGGGTGGATCTCGGTGGTTCTTCGAAACTCTCACCAACAGATTGAGTTGTGTCATCTGAGGTTGACTCCTTCAACCCCTCCATCTCATGACTTCCTCTAGCTGACGACCCTCTGGGTCGAAGAACATTCCCGCCTTGAGAGGTGGTCTGGAGTCGCGCCTGTTATCTTTTTGATGTCTGTCTCCTTTCTCACAAACTCTGACACAAATGTATTAAGAATGTTTAACACATTACAATAGATGTAAACTACGAGAGCTAGTAGAGTTAAATAATATAGGATATAACAGTATTATCACCAATAGATGTTACAGTGCAGATATAAATGGGAATATTTACTAATTAATGCTAGTCGAGGAACGGATCGATAATTTCACGATCATCGCTGGAGAAGATTTGTGACTCATCGTATCGAAAGTGATTTGATCCCCGATTTTTGTCTTTTGCCTCGTTGGCACGTTTTTGGGGATTTTTGTAGTCATAAAGACTTTTAAATATCAGATAGATTGCGGTAGACTGAGCGTCGATTGGTTTATCAAAAAGCGCAAGCTGTTCCTCGTCAATCCCCTCGAACTCAATGTCAGTTGGCATAGGGCAGCCATATTGGAGCTTTTCAGTTACCTTCAAGCGATTATTGTCCTGCGCTATCTCAAGATATATATAGCCGTTTGGGCCGTACTGATGCCGAAAGATTGTCTGCAAATCAAATAATCTTGCTCTAAACTCGAATGGCCAGGTGAAGATGATGCTGTTGTTCGCACGCGCAACTGATATTACAGGTTTACCGTCGACATATTTGAGGGTGAGAGTGCGTCGATTTCGCACAGAGTTCACAATTAGAACGGAGGCTAGTAAAACAGAGATGATGATAATGGCAGGAAACAAATAAACGGAGAGGGTTTTCGCACTCAGGTGTCTAAAGGAACCGACAGCAAATATAATAATTGCCATGAGCACAATGAAGCCGGTGATTGCGCACCCCTTCGACGTGCATGTGATCTTATCCGATCTGCCTGTAATTATTGTTGTGATTTCATCCACGAAAGCTCTATATCCATTTGATTCTTTTGGTGCATTGTAGCACGTGGGCAGGGTTAATCAAAGAACTGGAGTATGGGGAATGGCGAGAATTTGGATGATTATGTTTGCACTGTTTGTTGGTGGATATTGTCGGTGTGAGGAGAGTTTATTTCATGGAATGTACTAGGTAAGTTGTGGTTTTTGGTCATCGTTTGCGATAGGGATTCTTGATATCTGATATCCATATTCTCTAAGTTTGTTATTCATCCTGGTGATCATCTTACCTTTTACTCTCATGGCATAGTCAAGCATAGAGATAACTTCGGTGTCGAGGTTGAAGACTTTGTCAGAGTAATCTCTACCAAGATATTGGAGATATTGTGGATATTCTTCGGCGTAATAATGCTTCCACAACATTCTTGCAATTTTAATGTAAGTAATATTCAAAGATTCCAGATCATTATATTCTAGAAGTATAGTATCCATTTCGCTAAGTTTAAGACCGTGAGTTATTTTATTTCTCAGATTTTTATATTTGTCAAAATCTATATACAGTTGATTATTATTTGTATCAATCTGAGTAGGCTGCCACAATACTGCGTCTAGTCTTGAATCAAAATTCTTACGCATAAATTCATCCAATGATACGCCAGAAGGTATTTGAATTTTTGAGTATTGTGTATTGATTACTCTGTTTAGGAACTTATCAAGGAATGAGTGAATTCTGAGGATGAAACTATTTGAATAAATCATGATCAAATGACCCAATTTTTGATATTCTCTAATGATTTCATTATAAATATTAGGATTTTCATTTCCTGTATTATTCCCATAAGTCCTGATTTTTTCAAGAAAATTTTTGTGGGTATATTGGAACATCTCAATTTTCTTATATAAAAAACCGGCTTCATCAAGGGCAATTTTTTCCGGAGCAAGTATCCTTAAATTCAAAGTATCTGATTCCATTATCCCATTTTGATTTGCTTCCATCTTCCAACCAAAAGATAAGGTCACTTCGACATCACAAGGTGTATTTGGATCATCACTGAATGTTACAATTGGCTTAAAACTATCTCTGAAGAATCCCAAAGGTAGCATAAATTCTTTTACATTCCCATTAGATTCAAATGATCTGTATTTTTTCACTATTTCAGTTATTGGTTTTATTGGATAAAAGTGCGTAGTAAACTTTCTAATAATTCTCCTAATATGAAGAAGAATTTCTGTATAGTCGCACCTTGTTCGAATTATTGTTTTTTGTTCTAGAAATTTATCATCTTCGATGGATAACTTAAATGGAGTCAATCTATTCAGCACCTTGATATAGTATTTTAACAAATAGATAGTTTTACTGTATTCTCCAACTTGTTTGCCTGTCAAATGCACATCAACACCTCCCAGTGTCTACAGTATAAACAATTACTATTTATTCTCCAATATCGCCTTTGTCTTCTCGACTTCGTTGAGCTTTTATGTCATCACGTGTTTATCGTGCTCATTTTACTAGAGATTCCTACGGAAGCTTTTTTACACCAGAATTCTTCTCAAGCTCCTTGCATATCCTCCACACAATCCCCGGGTGTCTACCAACTGAAACTAACTGAGCTGTCAAATATCCTCCACCTTGTGTGTATTCTGAGAGGTTCTTTATCTCAATTCCTGGTGGCAAACGCTCAAAGAATGTTTTCCTGCTCCATGAATCCCAGATGTCTAGCTTCAAATAAGTGACTCTATAGCCATAGAATGTGCTTAAGGTTGTGAATGAGATATGGTAGTTTGAGCTGGCACCGAATTGTCGCTGCGTTGTTGGCGTTTTCACGATGATTGTTGGTTTTCCATCAATAAGAAGATAAGTCAATTTGAATCTGAACAGGAAATATGAGATAGGTAAATACAAGATAAATACGAATAACAAAAGAAAGGCAAATGACATTGCTATGGGTACAACCGGATCAACAGGCGAGAAGGGGGTCAGGAATGATGATAATATTGGAAGAGCCACGAGGATAACACCCAATAGAACGAAACCTACCACATACCTCATAAAAACATTTTGCAAAGTTCCCTCAATTAAAACCATGTCACCTCCTCAAAATAAGAGCCATACTTCTTGAATCAAAAACTTAGACCCAAAACGAATTGAATCTATTTATTCTCCAATATCGCCTTCACCCTCTGCAGTCTCGACATGTTCGCCCTCTCAGCTTCGTCGAGTTTGGACTGGATTGAACGGACATCCCCTTCGAGCCTTGGCACCATGACGTGTTCTAATGCGTTCACCCTTCGGCGGGTACGTTGAATCTCAAGTGCCAGCTCTCTCATCGAGGTCTCAAGCTCCGCCACCTTGATAACAATAGGGACAAGCTCACGGTATGACACAAGAGAATCTAGCGCGTCAGCGGTTGCCGCCTGCGGTGGCAGTGCTGTGTCTGGCTCGAACTCTGCAATATCGAGTTTTGGCAAAACGAGCGTCATTACGCGTTTTTGCCCCTTGGCTACAAGAAGTTTGCCAGAGGTGGTTTTGCCTCCAAATTCAAGGAATGGGGTTGATGCAGCAGCAAGCGCAAACCTGGCCTGGGAGATGGTGAGTTTCTTAATGAGTTTCTTTTTCTCGGTTTTATATTCACGAGCGATGACCAAAAACTCAGCCATCACAGCCTCAAGCTTGTCCCGAAGGAGCTTCAAGCCCTTTGTTGCTTGAGCAAGCGAACGCTTCCGCTTGAAAAGCTCCATTCTGTTTGCTGGCAGATTCAGTGACACCCGTCTACTCCTCCACCTTCATGTATTTTTCTATCATCTCTGGTTTGATTCTCTTTAGCTCAGATTTTGGCAGCATCGAGAGCAGCCTCCAACCGATGTCGAGTGTGTCCTCGACTGTGCGGTTCTCCTCGGATCCTTGTGCTACAAACTGCCTCTCAAACTCCTCTGCAAACCTTACATACTTCACATCAATTTCAGAGAGAGCGGATTCACCAAGAATGACAGCGAGTTCACGAGCGTCACGCCCCCTGGCATAGCTGGCAAAAAGCTGGGACGAGAGAGCTGCATGGTCCCCTCTTGTTTTGCCCTCTCCTATTCCCTTGTCGCGAAGCCTAGATAGCGATGGCAAAACGTCAATCGGGGGATAGATACCAGCGCGCTCAAGCGACCTTGAGAGGATTATCTGACCTTCTGTGATATATCCTGTGAGGTCTGGGATTGGGTGAGTTTTATCATCGTCTGGCATGGTGAGGATTGGCATCTGAGTAATAGACCCAGGTTTGCAAACAACACGCCCTGCCCGTTCGTAGAGTGTTGCCAGGTCGGTGTACATATATCCGGGATATCCTCTTCTACCTGGAATCTCACGCCTCGCTGCGCCCACCTCGCGAAGAGCCTCACAATAGTTGGTCATATCAGTCATGATGACAAGCACGTGGTGACCAAGCTCAAATGCCAAAAACTCAGCCGTTGTCAAAGCCATGCGAGGAATAGCGATTCGCTCAATAACAGGGTCTGAGGCAAGGTTGATAAACATGACAGCACGAGCGGACGCCCCCGTGTCGCGGAAGCTTCTCATGAAGTAGTCCGCTTCCTCAAACGTAACGCCAAGGGCGGCAAACACAACAGAGAAATCCTCACCCGACCTGATGGAGGCTTGTCTTGCAATCGATGCCGCAATCCTTGCATGAGGGAGTCCGGAGCCTGAGAAGATGGGGAGTTTCTGTCCGCGAACGAGGGAGTTGAGTCCGTCAATTGCAGATATTCCTGTGTTGATGTATTCATTTGGATAGGCTCTTGAGACTGGATTGAGTGGCTGACCGTTAATTGGCAAACGTTTTGTTGGGATTGGTGGGGGCAGCCCATCCTTTGGTCTACCGAGTCCATCGAAGGCTCTGCCTAGCATGTCGGGAGTGAGTCCGATTGTCAGGGGTTTGCCTGTGAATCTGACCTTTGTCTTGCCGGGGTTGATGCCCGATGTCCCTTCAAAAACCTGCAGAAGCGCTGTGTTGTGAGAGGTCTCAAGTACCTGAGCATGGCGAACCTCACCGCTTGGCAGCTCGATCTCAGCAATCTCAGAGTAAGGGATGTCACCGCAATCAGTCACAAGCATGAGAGGCCCGACGACATCTTTTGTGGTTAGGTATTCTCTCATCTCGAACCTCCAATAGAATCTAGTGCTTTATCGATTTCATCCATCAGTGCCACAAAGTGAGTTTCAGATGGTTCTGGTACAAATTTGGATTTGGCGATGGTGTCTCTGACCTCAAGTTGCATAAATTTATCAAATGCGTCTGGATTGTCAGAAAGAACAATCTCAGCTCCTTCGTAGAGTTTGCAGATTGCCTTCAACAGCCCAAGCTGTTTTGAGGCTGGGGTGTAGGTGTCGTCCTCGTTGAAGGCGTTCTGCTGGAGAAAGTCCTCCCTGATTGACCTGGCAAACTCGATTGTGAGTTTCTGCTTAGAGGAGAGCGCGTCTTGACCAACGAGCCTGACTATCTCCTCAAGGTGTGACTCTTCGTCAAGTATCGCCATGATTTTCCTGCGGAGCGTTGTCCACTCTGAGCCGATGTTTTCGTCAAAATATGGCCCGACATCCTCGGCGTAGAGCGAGTATGAGTTGAGCCAGTTGATTGAGGGGAAGTGGCGTTTGTATGCAAGCTGAGAGTCAAGTGCCCAGAAAACCTTAACAGCGCGAAGGGTTGCTTGCACGACTGGTTCTGACAAATCACCACCGGGGGGTGAGACAGCGCCAATCATCGAGAGCGAACCTTCACGCTCAGGAGTGCCAAGGCAGCGAACCATGCCAGCTCTTTCGTAGAAGCTGGCTATTCTTGAGGCTAAGTATGCCGGGAATCCTTCCTCACCTGGCATCTCCTCAAGCCTGCCCGAGATTTCTCTCATAGCCTCAGCCCAACGGGAGGTCGAATCAGCCATAAGCGCGACTCTATAACCCATGTCGCGGTAATACTCAGCAATAGCAGCCCCTGAGAAAACGGAAGCCTCACGAGCAGCCACTGGCATGTTGGAGGTGTTGGCAATAAGCACGGTTCGTTTCATAAGTGGTGCGTTTGTCTTTGGGTCAACAAGCTCCGGGAACTCGTTCAATACATCGGTCATCTCGTTGCCGCGCTCGCCGCAGCCGACATAGACGATGATGTCAGCGTCAGCCCACTTCGCCAGCTGGTGTTGAACAACAGTCTTGCCAGAGCCAAACGGGCCAGGAACACAAGCTGTGCCACCCTGAGCAATTGGGAAAAGGCAGTCGAGAACACGCTGACCTGTTATCATTGGTTTGAATGGGGGCAGTCTCTCAGCAATCGGCCTTCTGTGTCTAACTGGCCAATCGTTGGCGAGTTTTACCTCTTTGCCGCCAACTTTTGCAATAGGCTGCATGACTGTGAAGTCGCCTGATGAGAGTCCCTCAAGTTTGCCTTCGAATCCTGGAGGAACCATAATTGAATGTTTGACAACCTCGGTCTCTTGCACCCAACCCAGCACATCACCCGTTTTGACCACCTCTGCAATATCAGGGTTAACATCAAAATGCCAAACCTTCGCTGCGTCGAGCGACTGCTCGATTGCTCCCCTTGCGATATAGTCACCGTGTTTGTTCTGGAGGGTTGGGAGTGGTCTGCCGATGCCATCATATATTGAACCAATGAGACCAGGCCCCATCAGGATCGATAGGGGCATGCCGGTGCATGTGACAGGTTCACCTGGCTTCAATCCATCTGTGTCTTCGTAGACTTGGATTGAGGCGACACCTGATTTCATCTCGATTATCTCGCCAAACAAACCGATCTCACCGACTCTCACGAGTTCGTACATCTGCGCTTCGGGTAGGTCGGTTGCCTTCACAAGCGGTCCTGATATTGTCTTGATTATTCCCATATTTATCTACTCTTTTCCTAATAAGTCCACGCCGACAGCCTCGGTAACAAGCTTTCGAAGTGTTTTCCAGGCGGGGTCGACTTCATCAAATCCAGAGGGCAAAACCAGCACAACAGGCCCTGTGAGTCCTGATATCGAAAGTATTTCCTCATATGCTTTGGCAACTTCTTCTGAGATTAAGAGTATGCCAATATTTTTATCGCTAAGCAGCCGCTTAAGTGTCGATTCTGCGTCGATATCATCTGTTGTTATAACCTTTGCTCCCATGTAGCCCCAGGGCGATACTTGGAGGGAGTTACCGAATGCCACAACATCGAGTCTCTTGGCGGGGTTATCAGTTTGCATAAGCGCTCCTGTAGGCACGCTCTAACTCCTCAGGTGGGATGGCAACTTCGGCGCCAACAACCAACATGGAGGCATTCCTGAACTCTCGCTCAAGCTCCCAGAGGTAGCCAAACACAACCTCGGGACCATACGGCATCTTTCGTGATTCGACAACCGACTCGAACAGCATATCATCAAGCTTCTTCTCTATTGAGAATGGGTCAGCATCTCTGATGCCAAGTTTTCTGGCAATCTGGGAGAGGTCGGTATCTGACCTGAGATTCAGGCTTCCACCTTTTAATCCCTTGTATGTGCCTACTCTCAGCATTGATGAGATGAGTAATCTCACATCGAGTGTGTCTATCCAGTGGGTGAGGAGCTTGGAAAAGTAAGGGAGTTTCGTGAATCGAGATTGTTTCATGAGCGAGATAAGGGTTGATGTGATGAGTCTCCTTGCGCTTCCAACAAGTCCCAGATCGTGTAACCTGGAAGCTTTCTCGAAACAGTCTTGGGCTTCGGTGGGCAAGTCTGAGATGCTGCCAGTTGAGCAATACATCGAAAATTGTGGCACAAGCACCTTTGGGCAAGGAGCACCCTCTAGCACAGCCTGCGCCTGCTCGAAACCCTTTGGCAAAAGGAAGTATGCTGCAAGATCGGGAGCATTACACTCACTTGCCAGTCTCATGGCCACATCGTAGAGGTGGGCGTTGGCTTGATTTCTGAAGTTTGAGGCAACACCATCAAACCAGCCAAATGTGTCTTGCATGGCGCTAACTCGAGCTCCAGGTGCCAGGTTTCTAAACCTCAGAAAATCAGTCTCAGAAAGGAGTCTGGTTTCAAGAACCTTGACCCTCGCCGAGGTGTACCTGAAGTCTTCAGGATTGGGTGTTTTTGAGGATGGCAACATACTCTGCCATGTTTTCATCAACTACCCTCCTACATTCTGCCACCAGATCAAGCACCTCATTGTATCCTTTGCCAACGTATATTAGTGCATAATCTCTTGGACAAATCTCAACCGGGACTCCGCTTTTTTTGGCGATGTCTCTTATCTCTGGGAGTGACTCGTCTATCCTCTTGCCAATCTGCAGGATGCGAGTGGGTTCACTTTGAGCATCTTGATTGGCAATCATTTTTTCTGCCCAGTTTCTTACAGAGTCTCTTATAACTGAGTTGGAAAGCAGGATGTCGCAGGAGCGCATAACCGCTGATTCGACAGCACTGTGAACTGCCGAGAGCTCCGCTGATTTTTGGAAAGAGCTCTGTTTGGAGTTGTATGATGCTTCGAGGGTGTTGGTTTTCCTCTCAAACTCTTTCTCAAGCTGTTTTATCCTGTCCTTCGCTTTTGCCTGAGATTCTTCTTTGATTTCACAGACTTTTTGTCTGGCATCAGAGATTATCTTGTCAGCCTCTTTTTGAGCTTCACCCAGTATGAGTTGTTTCAGTGATTCAAGGCTCATTTTGCTAGATGATTGCTCCCATGAGGATGATTGTGATGAGGAGTCCAAGAACGGCGTATGTTTCAACGAGAGCTGGCATGATGATTGCCTGACCGAAGGTCTGCTCCTGCTTGGCGACCATGTTGATTGCAGCTGCCGATGTTTGTCCCTGGTCAACAGCTGAGAAGTAGCACACAACTCCCATACCGATAAGCAGGAACATCAGAGCAAGCGCCCCTCCCATGTCTGGGATGTTGCCGCTCATGAATGTTTGAGAGCCTGCAAGGAACGAGGCGATGAAACCGTAGAATCCCTGTGTTCCTGGAAGTACTGTCAGGATGAAGAGCTTTCCAAAAAGCTCTGGTCGCTCTGACATGATGCCAGTTGTCTGGACTGACGCAGTCCTTAGGCCTCTGGCGGAGCCCATACCGCTCAGGAAAACATTCACAATCATTCCAAGCACAATCCATGTGACTGGGCTGAAAACAATGTTTGTTGCTGTCTGTTCCATATAATCTATCCTCCTACTTTGCTTTTCATGCCGCCTCGTCTGTCACATTGATTCTTATGTGACGCTCTGAGACAGGATTGTATTTTTTGCCACCGCTTTCGTAGAAGCGGGAATAGAACTCAAGGAAAATGAGTCTTGCCGGGTGAACGAAGCTTCCGACAATGTTTAGGAAGAAGTTGAATAAGTGTCCAACTATGAGGATGGCGACACAGACCATTATTCCAACTGCGTTTGTGGTATCAAATCCGCCTGCAATGGCGTTGAAAGCCTGGGCTACAATCGAGGTGGTAAGACCAAGAGCAAGCAATCTTGAGTAGCTCATAACATCGGATAGATAAGCCGTTGTGCCATATCCACCCAGGATTCCATAGAGTGAAATTACTCCAACCCCAAGCCTACCGGCAATCGATTTGGCGTCTCGTCCCTGCGAGATGATGAGGAATAACGCTCCAACGCCAAGGATTGTGTACATAATGGTTGTGAGAGTTTTTGAGATTCCACCGGGAGTTAGGAAGTTGATTGCAAAGAGGGTAAGACCAGAGAGGAAGAGAATCCAACCACCAGAGTCAAGCAGCGCCATGTGCCACTCGCGGTTTTTGATGTGCTGCCATGCCTTGTAAATGATGCCAAGAAACTGTGTACCGATACCGATGTAGAGCGTGAGAACAAAGAATGGAATGGTTTGATTGATGGGGTCAATCAGGGCAATTGAGTTTTTAAAATTGATAAGCGGTGCCCATGTAATGATTCCAGTCTCTCCAACGAGGTTGCCGCCCCACGCTCCAGTGAGAGCTCCAATCACGATTACAAAGATTGAGCTTATGAGGAATGTGCCAAAGAATTTCCTTGCTGATTCTTCGTGTTTGTAGAGCCTGCCAAACCACAGCGAGAAAAACAGGAGCATGAGTCCGTAGAGCACATCACCAAAACAGAACCCAAAGAATATTGGGAAGATGAGAGAGACGATGGGAGTGCTGTCGATTCCACGATACGCTGGGAGGCTGTACATGCCAGAGAGCATCTCAAACTGTTTGGAGTATGCGTTGTTTTTCAGGATTACAGGGGGTTCTTCACCATTGGGGATGTCATCAATCTGAACAAGCAGCTCATCGGAGCTTTGTTTTAGGGCTTTGACCAAATCGGAGGTTTTTGCCTCTGGGATGTAGCCAAGAAAGACGGTCGCATGGTCCGTTGAGAGTCCTTGATTCATGAACCTCTTATGTTCTCTGGCTAGTTCGAGGTTGTCGATGTGGGCAAGAAGTGCTGTTTTATGTGGGAGGAACTCGCTTTTTATGTTTGTTAGAATCTCACTAGCTCTGGTTTTGATTGAGTTTATCTTGTCGTTTATTTCCTCAATCTGCATTGATGGAGATTTATCTGATGATGGGATGGGAAGCGCTTCCAAACCAAGCTTGTGGAGGGTCGTTTTGTAGTTTGGTGAGTTGCCTTTTGCGCATGCCAGGAGGACGATGTTTGCGCCGTATTTTGTGACAGCACAGTCTGGGCTTTTGTTTAACTTCAGGGCGTCTTTGATGTTACGTCTTGGGATTGTGCCAAGCATAAATTCTATGCCGTCTGTCGGGTCGAGTTTTGTTGGAATTGGGAGTGATTTGAATCTTTGAAGAAGTTGAATCTCTGAACTTAGCCTCAATATTGTGTCTTGTCCGTGATCATACTCCTTTGAGAGTTCAAGGAATCTATCAACGAAATTGTGAATATCAATCTCAGAAAGAGCATCTTGGTACCGTTCCTTGGTCATCCTAGGGCGGGGCCAAAAGAAGTTAGCCACAAAGGGAAGTTTTTCTGGGAAGAACTTTTGGAGTCTGTCGTGTGCTTTGATTGAATGTGAGAGAAGGAGGGACGATTCGTCCTCGGACTCAACCACAGGCTTTGTGCCATCGAGACGCCTGATGTGGAGCGTACCGAGTTCGACGAGTGTCTGAAAAGTTGCTTTCTCTCTGTCCCTTGGTGTCGCCACCAGGGCTTTTTTCATCTTCAGTATCGCCATGTCTCAGCTATCTGTTTTGCCAGTTTCGTTGCTATGTTCTTGATGCCAGGTTCGAGTTCAACTCGTATTTTTGATGCATGCGAATCGATGCCGTGTTCAAGCTCTGAAAGCTTCTGCTTGGTGTCACGCTCTTTCTTGTGGTAGTCTCGTATGAGTTTGTCATGAGCAGAGCCCACCTCTGCCTCAAGGTCACCTTGAGCGTGACGTTTGGCATCATCGATTATTTCGAGCGCATCGAGTCTTGCGTTTTCGAGGATCGCTTTCGCTTCCTCCTCAGCCTCAGATACCTGTTTTATGATACTCTCATCCATAACGGTGATTAGACTATACCGGTGCTTATTTTGAGCAATTAAGTCAGGACTCATATATACTCTGACACACTTTAAATTGAATGATTTGGGTTGAGATTTTACCCGTAGAAGGGCGAGATTGGATTGTGCCCAACGAGTATTGATTATTTCTTCGGGAAGTGATTTTTCAGTTGAAAGTAAGATAAGTAGTCTGGTGTTTGATGATGTAAGCATTATCCACCGATTATGGTGGATGTATTGGGATTACCTTTGGAAAAACCGCAACTTTGCACTAATTAATGGCTTTAGTAAATAACAATTGAGAGTCCTAAAGAACCATCGAATGTCTCTGCTATTAAAGTGAATAAACGGGTGATGAATGTCTTCTTTGATAAGGAATATTGGTGGCCTTCAGTTTGAACTCATCGAGGAATATTTAAGATTACGTTTCCCTGACAGCAACAAGTTATGAAGGTAATACTTGAGCATTCATGAGGTTATCTCAATCTCGGTAAGTTTCTCGCCATAGATTGCGTGCAGCAGGTACCCTCGTTCGAGTTTTTGAAATTGAGGATTCTGTTCAAGGTAGAGAAGGCTTGCGTTGAAGAGTCTTTCAATGCGCCTCTTTGGTAATGATTCTATGGGCAAACCAAATGTCTTACTCGTCCTGCGTTTAACCTCGACAAACAGAATCAGGGAGTCGTTTGACGCGATAACGTCAATCTCACCCTCCCTGGTCTTGTGATTTCTTTCTTGAACCACGAAGCCGCGAGACTGAAGGTGTTTGCAGGATATGTCCTCTCCGAGTCTCCCTTTATGGGTATTTGAGGTTTTACTGCGCCTTGATGAGTTCAACTATCTCCTGCCGAACTTTTTCTGACAGTTCTTCCTTCGCTTTGAAATCTTGAAGGAAGGCGATGAGGTCGTTTACATGAATGGCTGGAATTGGAGAGTCAGTTATTCGGAGCGCTGTCTTTGGGTGGGTAAAAACAACGAGCGGCTCAATCCAGACCTTCGAATCAGCGTACCCCTTCTTCTCAAGTTCTTCCTCAATCATTTCCTTGAGCTCCCAGGTTGAGCGTTTTATCTGTCTTGAGGGGTTACCAATATGTCCCCTGTAAAAGCCACCAGCTCTGCCGCGTTTAAGATAGCTCCACTCCTCACCCTGACCAAATATTTCTCCGTTGTAGTGTTTGCTTTCGATAGCAAAAAGCGCGTCGGGCCCAATGATTATGTGGTCAATGTCGCAGTTCCTGCCTTTGAGGGAAACGTTGTTGATGAGGATGTAGTCGTTGGACAACCCGACAAGTTTCTCAGGTACAACCTTTTGCCCAGAGAGTCCGGCTCTCCAGATGGAGATTTCGCTTGCCCGATTGACAAGCAGTATGCCACCAAAGATGTAGAGTATCATACCGGATAGGATGATGAGCCATATTGGGTTAGAGGAACTCAGTCCAAATGCTATCGCTCCCAGGCTGAAGATGATAAGGATAATGCCAGCAATTATGAGAAGTATTTCAACAAATATCTTTTTTCTTACAAAGTCACTTTTGTTTATTATCACCATGTAGCCTGAAACTCCTTCTGTGTATTTCGGACAAACCCACCCTTTTTATAGCCTCGGTGTGGTAAGATGTCCCGTATCCCTTGTTTTCTTTGAAACCATACTCTGGATACAAGCTGTCGTACAGAGTCATTATATAATCTCTCGTAACTTTTGCCACAATAGAGGCTGCTGCGATTGATTGATAGAGCGAGTCCCCCTTTACGACGGATTCAGCAATGTTTTTATAGGATTTTGGGGTAAAATTACCATCGACTAGGATTTGCTCAAACCTATCGGTTCTACAAGTAAGGTTTCTGATTGCCCTTTCCATACAGGAGAGTGTGCAGGACAGGATGTCCGATTCATCAATTGATTCTGAACTGGCTATCGCAATCTCCGAGACCGAGTTGCGGAGAATCAACGGCATAAGCTCCATCCGTTTCTTCTCGGTCAGTTTTTTTGAGTCGTTGAGTCCCTCGATTGGTTGAAAAAGCAAGCAAGCACAAACAACAACCGGACCTGCCAGAGGGCCTCTTCCGGCCTCGTCAACGCCTATTGTGCCGGGAGAAAATTTGAGCATGAAAATCTATTGCAGAACTGAAAAACGATTCGCGGGCCAGAAAATGATAAATGCCTCACCGATGATGCTATCATCTGAGATGGCGCCAAAGAATCTTGAGTCTTTGGAGGAGTCCCTGTTGTCACCAAGAACGTAGTATTCGCCTTCTTCGAGCTTGATACCTCGCTTGTGTCCTTCGGTTGAGGGGGGGCTGATTTCTTGGGTGTAGTCAGACTCAGAGAGCTTCATATTTTCGATAAGAAGAATGCCGTTGATATAGACACTCTTTGTGTCGCGGTCGTAGTCCACCCACTCGCCAGGCAGACCGATGACACGCTTAATGTACTCCTCGTCGTGGCTTGGAGAGTTTGGGGGACGGAAAACTATTATGTCCCCCCTGTCAGGGCCATGTGTTAGGTATGCGAGTTTGTTTACAAGAATCAGATCATCGTTGCGAATTGTGGGCATCATCGAACCCATCTGCACCCTGAAAGGCTGCAGAATAATCGTCCTGACGCCAAACGCAAGACCGAGTGCCAGCACAACGACCGCCACCCATTCGATAAAGTCACGTTGTCTGTTTGAGGGTTTGCTCATTCCCTCTGTCATCTACGCGTTCTGTTCTTTTTTGTCTTTTTTCTTCAAAACAATACGGTCTTTGAGTCTCTGAGCTTTGCCGATTCTGTCGCGAAGGAAGTAAAGTTTTGCTCTTCTGATTTTACCGTGTCTTACGATCTCTATCTTGTCGACTCTCGGAGAGTGAAGCGGATAAATCTTCTCAACACCGACGCCATTGGAGATCTTTCTGACGGTAAAGGACTCATGTACTCCGCCGTGTTTGCGGGAGATGACTGTTCCCTGGAAAACCTGGATTCTTGTCTTTGAGCCTTCGACTACCTTCTGGTGAACCTTCACCGTATCGCCAATCTCGAAGCAATCAGGTTCTTTTCTAAGCTGGTCTGCTGTTAGATCTCTAAGTAGCTGCTTCATATTCTTCCTCATTTCCCTTCTTGGGTTTATCTCGTTTTTTGCATGCAAAAGCGTAGTATGCCTTCGCACAGAGGTTCAAATATATTGAAGCTGATACAAACAAACAAGACCTGAAAGGTTATTAAAGGTTGATTATGTGTAACACTATTACAATATCGATACTGATTTAATATCTAACATAGATTGGACATCAAATGGTCTTAAAAGCCTTTTTGCAGCCTGTATATTGGCAACAAACCACTCATCCTCGAATTCTTGTTGTAGAATTACCGGCATCCTATCATGAATCGGTTTCATCATTTCGTTTGGTGTTGTCGTGATGATTGTACACGATTTGAGTTCTACTCCATCGGGACTTTTCCAGCTATCCCAAAGCCCTGCAAGAGCAAACAATTCACCACTTTTCATGCCAATAAGGAAAGGTTGCGATTTCTTCTTGCCTTCTCGCTTCCACTCATAGAAACCAGACACTGGAATAAGGCACCTTCTCTTTGCAAAAGAGGCTCTGAAAGCAGGTTTTGTGTCTACTGTCTCTGCTCTGGCGTTAAATGTTTTGTATCCAATAGATGAGTCAGTTGCCCAACTTGGCACAAGACCCCACTTCATGTATTCGAGTTTCCTATCCGATGTAATACAAGTAATATGTTGAGATGGGGCGATGTTGTATCTTGGCTTACTCATCTCAGCTTGATATATCTCATCGTATTCACCATGAAGATCAACCTTAAAGCGTTTGTATATTTCTTCGAGTTTATGAGTAAGAGTGATTCTTCCACACATTGTATCTCTCCCTACTTTGCCTTTGGAATCTCTTCAAACCTTGTCGTATATCGTGGGCTTCTGTGAGCTTGTCTCATTTTCCAGGGCTTTCCTTCCAATCCAACAGAACCAAACTTGATTATACCTGGTTGCATATTCTTATTCAAAAGATCAATAGAATTCATGAGGTCTTTGGTTCTAGAATCGGGATAAGGTGTAGTAAAGAGGTTCCGAGGTGCATCAGCCTCAGAGATAAGGTCAGAGAGTATCACCCCACACCGAAGGTATCTGTATCCTGGTTTGTAGATTCTTTTTAGTACCTTAAGTGCAGCCCTAATAAGCGTCGGTGTGTCAGCCGTTGGCAAAGGGAGTCTTGTATATGCAAAATTAGAATACTGGGGTTCTTCTTTGTGGGGGTGTGTCGAGATGAAGACACTTACAACCCATGCAACAGAACGTTGCTCCCTGAGTTTCTCACAAGCTCTTGCCATATAAGCTGCTGTTGCCTCAGCCAGAGCTTTATGTGTTTCTACCAAAAATCCAAAAGAGCGAGAGCGGGTGATGTTTTTTTGTGGAGGTGGACTTTGGTCAAGCTCAAAACAAGGAATCCCTTGGAGCTCTTTCACTGTTCGAAGTCCCACCACTGTCATATGTTGTCTCGCAAAATCATCTGAGACGTTTTTTAGCTGTAGACTATTTGTAATTCCTTTGCTTTGAAGAAATTTTGAGTACGCCCTACCTACCCCCCAGATATCCTCAACCGGGAATCTTTCAAGAAATGCGTCAATGTCCTGCTCTCCGATATCAAACACCCCCTCAAACTCTGGAGTCTTCTTGGCTATTCTGTTTGCAATCTTGGCAAGTGTTTTTGTGGGGCCGATGCCAACAGACACAGGAAGTTTATACCACTGGGCAATCTTTTTCCTGATGAATCGGCAATAGTTGGCATGTCTCATGTTTATGCCCTCAAGAATCATGAAGGCTTCATCTATTGAGTAAACCTCAACATCTTTTACAAAGTCCCTCAATGATCCCATCACACGGCGAGACATATCCCCGTAGAGTTCGAAGTTAGCAGAGAACACTGCCATGTTGTGCTTTTTTACAAACGGCTCAACCTTGAAGTATGGGTCAGAGATAACTTTTATGCCAAGAGCTTTAGCCTTCCGACAAGCAGCAATTATGAATCCATCATTGTTAGAAAGCACAACAACAGGTCGATCAACAAGGTCTGGACGAAAGACCTTCTCACATGAAGCGTAGAAGCTGTCGCAGTCTAGGAGAGCGTAAGATTTCCGCCTCGTATAGGATGTATCACATTGGTCACTACTCCCCATATGCTTAAATCCATCTCCTCTGTTATCTCTATTGGCACATAGCGCGGGTTTTCTGGCATGAGATACGGCTGACCTTCGACAAGCTTGAGTCTCTTAAGGGTGAACTCGCCACCAACCGAGGCAACAACGATATCACCGTTTATGGCAGTCAAGCTTGTGTCTACAACCAGGATGTCATCCTCAAAAATACCAATCCCTATCATCGAATCGCCTGATGTTTGGATTAAGTACGTTTGTTTAGGGTGCCTGATCAGTAACTCATTCAAGTCAATACTGTGTTCTGAGAAATCATCGGCTGGTGAGGGAAAGCCTGCTTTGAGCTTTGATTCAATCAATGGCAATTTTACATTATATCTTGCCTCAACCGTTGAGATTCTCTTAATCCAGTCGGATATTTTTGCCATAGTTTTATTATAATCAATTTTCTATTCGTTTACAGATGTGTATTACAACCAATATTCATTTCTTTATCGACATAAACCCAACTTGGGAGTAAACAGACGAAGAAAGATGTATGAGTGATATGACCTACAGCAAATCAGTTAGAAACTCAATCCTGCTTGCGGTGTCTGTTATTGTGTTGGCGCTCGTGCTGGTGTCGGTTCGGATGTTTGTGCTTGAGCCAAGACAGGTTGAGCAGCGTTCCATGATGCCAACCCTTCACGACGGAGACCTGATCCTTGTCAACAAGCTCGCATACACCCTCAACCCCCCGGACAGGGGTGATGTTATCGTCTTCGGTGGTGTTGAGGAAAACGACATGGTCAAGCGAATTGTTGGGGTGCCCGGGGATAACGTCGACATCAGATACGGCAAGGTTTTCATCAATGGCAATCTACTCGATGAGAATGATGCTGATATGCTTTGGTTTGAGAAAGAGATATTTGACAATGCCGCATTCACATCAAGTGGCGGTGAAACGCTTGATGTAGACCAGTACTATGTCGTTGGGGATAACAGAGAACTCTCCAAGGACTCAAGGTCATTCGGGCCAATTGAGAAATCACAGATAAAAGGCGAGGTTTTTGCAATCGTCTGGCCATTTGGTCGCATTGGTGCTGTCAAATAAGAGGGATGATACATAGATGAGTAAGAATGCAAAACGGGAACTGATAAGTTGGGGACTCCTCATTGTCGTAGCTGTGTCAATGGCATGGGCGACAAGAACATTTGCCATCGAGCCACGGGAAGTACTCCAGAATTCGATGGTTCCAACAGTGCTTGAACACGACCAGATTGTGATAAACAAACTCGCCTACGCCTTTGGCGAGCCGATACGAGGAGACATAATCGTTTTCCACCCGGTTGCAAAGGGACACAGCGATGAAGATCTGATAAAGCGTGTTATTGGTCTGCCAGGGGAGTGGATTGATATCAGAGGTAAAGAAGTCTACATCAATGGTAAGCTTCTTGTAGAGAGCGGTAACAAGAACAACACGGACTACACGGTCGATTACCTCTGTGATGATGAGTCCTGTAAGGTCGGCGAACAGCTGGCAGAAGATGAATACTACGTTCTTGGTGACAACCGCGATGTGTCGAGGGACTCAAGAGCGTTTGGGCCTGTGCCGTTTGAGAAGATTGTCGGCAAGGTCTTCCTTGTGTTCTGGCCAATCGATAGATTTGGCACATTCAAATAAATGACTGAAAAAGACAAAACTAGAAAATCGGTGGAGTGGGGCGTAATCACTGTTGTCGCGGTGCTCCTAGCGCTCTCCATCAGGATGTTTGTGATTGAACCAAGACTTGTGCAGATGAGCTCGATGTTCCCAACCATCGAGGACGGCGACTTTGTGCTTGTAAACAAACTCGCATACGCAACAAATTCACCTAAGAGAAACGACATCATTGTCTTTGAACCCGCGAATTCAGCAGGTGACGACTATATCAAGCGTATCGTTGGATTGCCGGGCGAGTGGATTGAGGTAGCCGGCGGTCATGTGACAATCAATGGGGTTGAACTCACAGAAGCTGGTAATTTTAACTTTATCGAGCCTGAGGGCGGTTTGCCGAACCCAGAAGACCCAAAGAACCAGGTAGGCGTAAGGCTTCAAGAGGATGAGTTCTATGTGTTGGGCGACAATTCGTCACAGTCAAGAGACTCAAGGGCATTTGGCCCAATAAAAGGCAATCAGATCATCGGCAGAGCATTCATCACATTTATGCCGATAAATAGGGTTCATATACTCCCATAGTTTGGATTGGTTACCTGTTAAATCTAGATCTTCACAGGCATAAAATTGCCTTCTTACAGTTAGTTTTTTCAATGTCATTTAAATATTTGGCATAAAAAAACCCTCACCCCTACCCCCTCTCCCTTATAAGGGAGAGGGGAAATGTGTGTCAAAACCAAGATCGAAAACAATGAAGTAACGATATCTGGTTCTACATTTTTTAATTCACTATAGATCAATCAAGTTGGTTTTCCGAATAAGGTGCCTGCTAGCCCTATTCTCCTTCCTCCTTTCTTAGTGGGTTGATTCCGGTCTATTCCTTTTCCAACCCAAAAGGATGCGAGTTGTCTTTTCAACTTCCCCCTCTCCTCCTTCAGGAGGAGAGGGGTTGGGGTGAGGAGGTTTTTCATATCATACGGAACTCTTTTTTGAAGATATTCTCTTTTGTGTAATGATTATTGATACAGCATTGTACAATCTATGTGAATACAAACTTATGGAAATCCTTCGATATTGCCGACACAGTAAACAGCAAAAGGATAAAGATTCTCAAAAATGCTTCTGATACACGAGTATTATTCTCATTACTCGAAGTCATGTGATTCTCCAGAGACACAACGATTTATACAAAAAACTGATAGTGTGTGGAACCAGAGCATGTCACCAGAAACCAACCGTGACTTTGACAGCCTTGTCTACGAACTCTGTGGTTTGTCCGACAAAGAAATCCAGATAATCGAAGATTCAATGAAAATAGCCCACAAAATGATTTAGAGCCAGAAAAAACCCCTCTTCGGGGCGCCGGCATTACTCACACCGGTGTTGCTGCCCGCGTGGTATACTAAATATTATTTGGTGTCAAAACCATTTATCTACCAAAAAGCCTATCAAGGATGATAGCAACCGCTGCCCTGACCGAGAGGTGATTGAAGTCGGTTGGGCCATAGATTGGTTTGAGGATGAGGTCGCACATATCAAGTGTTTCCTGAGTCAAGCCCCATCCTGTGCCAAAGACAAACATGGTGGGCTTGTCAAACCTCTTTTTTATATCTTCATATGAGATTGAGTTTGGTGTTTCTCTGGCGGTTGTTGCCACAAGCTGAGGGACTTGTCCCGATACTTTGGTGAAATCCTCGATTGCCATCTTGAGGGTTGGAATAACACAAGCGACCTGCAGGGCGTTTGAGCGGTGTGGGTTCCACTGCTTGCCCCCGCCAATCTCCCAAAATCCCAGGATTCTCTCGACAATCCCCCGCTGGAGAGGGGCAGGATGTGTGACATAGAACTTTGAGATGCCATAGGTTTTTGATGATCTTGAAATGTCATGGATATCAAATGGTGTCACAGATGACGCTTGGATGTCTCCCCTGCGGTCAAGCACGGGATGGTGAACCAGCGAGATTGCAAACATCAGAACAAATCCTTTGTGACAGATTTCATCTGCTCAACAATTGTTTTGAGGATTTCTTTGTCCTCTTTGGTGAGGTTGGCATCTAGAAGAAGTTCTGGCCGAAGCAGAAGCGTTCGTCTGAGCGCTTGCTCTCGTCTCCACTTTGCAATTCTCGTGTGGTCACCAGAACGAAGCACCTCTGGAACAACCTTGTCGTCAAGTTCCGCTGGTCTTGTGTATTGAGGGTATTCGAGCAACCCCTCAGAGAATGATTCGAAATTAAGAGAGTCTTCCTTGCCAAGCACACCAGGGATGAGCCTTGTGATAGCGTCAGCCATGCAAAGTGCTGCAAACTCGCCGCCTGTCATGACAAAGTCTCCAATTGAAAGCCAGTCAGTGCAAACCTCAGATATCCGCTCATCTACCCCTTCATAATGACCGCATATGAAAGCAATTGCTGGAGCGTTTGACATCTCATGGGCAATCTCTTGAGTGAAGGTCTTGCCAGCAGGACTTGTCAGAACAACTCTTGAGCCTGTAGGTAGATTGAGTGAATCGATGAGTTTTAGGACAGGTTCTGGTTTGAGGAGCATCCCAGCTCCACCGCCAAAAGGTCTGTCATCGGTGGTCTTGTGGGAATCAGTTGCAAAATTTCTAATATTAAGAGCTTGAAATTCAATGAGGCCAGCCCCTACCGCCCTTCCCATGATGGAAACTTTGCACGAGTCCTCAAAGAACTCTGGAAAGGTTGTGGCAAAAACCAGCCTCAACTTAAAATCTTAGCCTTCTTTAATGCTTTGAACGACACCGTCTTTTACGACGATTTCCGCTCTTGCAAGCTTTGTGTCGAGATTATCACCAATCTCGACATCAACGATGCTGTCGAGTGTGCCTTGAGTAAAGAGGTCTCCCTCTTTCATATCCTTGACCTGTTTCAGTCTCGTCTCAAGTTCCTTGATGGTGCTTTCTCGGCTGTGCTTTTCGCCCTCGAGCTGTTCTCGAACCTGCATCACCTGGTTGTAGTCCAGGCTGCCGACCTTGAGCATGAGTTGTTGCTCGGAGCTCTTGATCTTGTCGAGTTCAATCTTTATCTCGGAGATAAGACTGCCAATCTGGGCGTCAAAGCGCCTTTTGAAATCCTCAGTCACAATCGCTTTGAGGATGACCTTGCGAGTCAGTTGCACTTAGTTAGCCTCTATTACGTTAACCTCAGCTTTTTTACCGTGCTTGTTTGAGACGGCGCGAATGAGGACTCTAAGGGCGTTGATTGTGCGTCCCTGTTTTCCAATCACCTTGCCAAGATCTGCTGGGTCAACCTTGATCTCATAAGTAAGATGCTGCTCACCGACGAGTTCGTTGATGTCAACCTTGTCACCATTGTCGACTAGCTGCTTAACGATGTAGAGTAGTGTGTCTTTAAACATTGAATTCCTCCTTGGATTCTAGTTTTCGGGCTTGGGAGCCTCTTGGTTGTTGGCGTCTTTTTTAGAAGCGACAAACTTTGCCCATGTTCCAGTCTTACGCAGCACAGCCTTGGCGCCTTCAGTGAATTCTACTCCGACACCAAGCCAGTACAGAGCTCTATCTTCCTTGAAGTTGGTGACTGCATTGTCGTGGACAAAATCGATGTGACCAAGCAGTTCGATATAGTCACTGTTTGTTGGTTTTCTCGAATCTGTAACCACGAGTCGGAAGCTGGGAGCGTGCTTCTTGCCTACGCGCATTAGTTTGAGTTTTGCGGCCAATTCTTTGTGTCCCCTTTCGTTTTGATAATAGTCAACTGGAATATATTAGGGATAGCGAGGTCGCTGTCAAGTACAGAAATTTTAGATAAATCTAGATTTGTTCATGTTTTGGTAACTTTTTATTCTGGGGCATGGGTAGTATTTTCATAAAAAATGGGTACAATGCCCGGGCGTGACGGTGTTTGGCTCAAGTTTGAAATCGAATGGATAAGCATGTGTCCAACACCATAGGAAAAAAATCACTCTTTTGAGGAGGATATTATGAAGAACATCTGGAAAATTATCATCTCTTCTACTATTGCTCTGGTGCTGCTCTGTGGAGTCGTCGTTCTCTCCACACAGGCTGATGAGGAGATTGAAAAGGTAGGAACTGTTGGTTTGGACTATCTGCCGATCGAGGCAACGTCATACAGCCAGTTTTTCACCAATACGACGCTTGCCGACATGCTAGAACATGAGTTAGTCAACACGTTTTTCACTGAGTTCCCCGAGTATGACTTCAGAGATGGTGATGTCGACTACAGCGTATTGAAGTTCGATGGTTTCTCAATTGGCGACGAGTCTGAGTCTACGATATTCGTCTTCGACATCGAATCAGAGGACAGCGCATCCTGGACAGGCGATTTTATCAATTCACTTGCCGACATGTTCATGTTTGAGGTCGAGGAAAAAGAGGGTGGTTTCTGGGTGATTGAAGTTGATTATGACCTCTATGTCACAATCCGTACCACTGACAACAAGCTGTTCATAGACCTTGGACAAGACTCGTCCCTGCTTGACAACTGCCTTGCCACAAAAGAGGGCAACCATGACAGTTTCAAAGCTGACCCAGAGTGGGCAGAGATTGAGCGAATAATGGGTGGTACTCCAAGCTGTGGTTTCAACAGATTCGCGGTTGACCAGGACAACTCACTCACAATCGCTTCAAGTTCAAGAGGCGGGGATGGTGAGGAATATGCAGACGTGGAGCTCGTTGGTGGCATCAACGCTGTGAAAAAATTAGTGCCAGAGGAATACACAGACTTATTCAACACGTTCATAGCAAACCAAAGTGACGTCTCAGGATTTATAAACACGATGCCAGACGCTCTTTTAAAGATGGCGATGAGTTCTCTCTATTGGAGTGAATACGGTTTTGATATCCCATACGGTGACTCTGGCTATGACATCAAGGATGGCTCAACCGCTTATTCTGTGGACATAGATTTCATGAATTTTATGCCCAAAACGTGTCTGGGGTGGTTTGGTAGCATGGAGGATATCGGTTTATTCAGGGACAAGTATCTACCTGAGGACGAGGTTGAACTCGAAGAGATTGAGGACGAAGAAGGAATTTATGCCATGTCTCCTATTGGAGAAGACTACCATTGGGGTGATTTGAGTTGGCTCTATAACTATGTGAAGATTTCGGATACAAGCATGGTATTCTCTGAGAAGCTCAATTCACTTAAAGCAGAGCCTGAAATAGTGTTTCCACTCTCAGGAGAGGGGCTTGTTGCAGCGCATATTGATTTAAACCCAACCATCGATGAGCTCTATGACTTGTTGGTTATGTCCCCGATAAATGATGAGAAGGGAATGATGACACTTAAGGAGTGCATGAAATATCTGAGTGAAATGAATCTCACTGCATCAGCCAGACTCTATCTTGATGGTGAGGCTGTCAAGATAGAATTCAGAATGACATACTAGTTTGTCCTACTTGGCAGCTGCAACGTTCTGTGGTAGGTTGCTTGCAGCTGCCAGCGTGGTTTGTTCTATACGATTTGTGGATTTGATTTAGGAGGATCTGGATGAAAAACAGTGTTGCTGTGGCGGTTGCTGTTGCTTTGGTGGTAGTGTTGATTGGTGGTGCTGTTGCCCTCTACATCATGCTTAGGGGAGGCGGAGATTACGAATTCCTTCCACCAGAAAACTACGCTGGAATCGATTGTGATGTTTTTTTGAAGTTTGACACCACAGCCAACCTGGGTGAAGTCTATGATCAGGCGAAGCCTCTACTCGGTCTTTTCAAGGAAGAGATAGACGAAGAGTTTCAGGGATTTCTTGATATCGACTATGATTTCCTCGATATAGCTGGGTTTTTTACAACTGACGATGATGGGAAACTCGTCATTGGAATCAGGCTTTCAGGGGAGGGAAATCCCAAGAGGGAGATTGATAAAATTGTTGATGTATTCAGTGAAATACAAGGCATGAAGATAGCCTCAGAGGAAGATTACTACATTAGCGATGATGTGGTGCTTTATCTTGATAAGGGGTATGTGCTTATCTCACAGGATAAGGACCCGATTGAGTATGTTCTTGGCGTAAAAAACGGTGATACTCCATCCATCACGCAGTTGGATAATTGGGATAAGATCGATTCAGTCATGGAATCACCTTACCTCTCCTTCTATGCCCAACCTGTAATCGAAAGAGAGAAAAGAGTTCAGGTTGCGGGTTCAATCTATATTGACGAAGCAAGTGAAGAAGCCGGATTTGCCATTGCACTCATCGAAGGCAGAGACCAAATCAAAGACATTGACCCTAAAAACGAGGAGTTTGCAGGGTTAATCGACTCGGTCTTTGACAGCGCCAGAGATTTGTCCGATATCCTCTCGATGACACCAAACAGCCCTATCAGAGGAGCGCTCTCCTTCATCCCGGATTTTGCTGGAATTGAAACCGAGGAGAACATCGCAATTGATGGACTCATGGGTCTTTGGGTCGATATGATTGATTTTGAGCGGGACATCGGTGATTACATCGGCGCAATTTTCCTGCCAGATGATATGACCGCAAGCGAACTGATGAATAGCATATTTGTTGAGGATGAGTACAACCTTGTCCAGGACGATGGAGGCTATCTGGTTTATGATAAAATAGATATTGATGAGGATTTCTTCGCTCCAAGCATGGCAGCTCCGTCTGTACAAGCGTTTGCAAAACCAGAGGGTGACTATCTGTTTGTTGGAAGCAATGCCAGTATCATCAACAACTGGGAATCGACCCGATATGACCTGCCCGAACCGTCTATTCTCTTTGCCTCTCTGGACTACAGTCTTTTGCTTGAGTCAATGACGGAGTCAGATATCTCAAACCCGGTGTTGGACATGTATCCCGAAATGTTTGTTGAGATGATTAGACAGGCAGACATAAAGCTGAATCTGAGAGTGTTTGAGCAGGATGAGATGGTGTGGATAAGATTGAATGTGACAGGAGACTTCGAAAAGCTACAATCATTCAACATCTTTGACCAGCTTGATTTTTGATACAAATGACTTACACTTAAAGCATTGGTTAAATGAGAAGACATGCCGCGAGAATAGCAACGGTGCTAGTTTGTGCTGTGTTCCTGTCGGCTTTTTTCTCCCCTGGTGTTCGTTCTGATACCCATTCCTGGCAGATGTTTGGCTACGACTCAGCCCACACATTTGCCACCACTGAGCGCATGCTCAATATCTCAGATAAACATGACATCTCTGACTGGGGTAGCGTCTCCTATCACAGCGGTGGTGGTGTTCACAAGGAGGCAGTGCCCTCCTACTACAAGGGGTGTTTCTTTGTCCAACAAACCTCAGGTTCTCTCTCCTGCATAGATGGTCGAACTGGAGAACTGGTATGGAGGAAGATACTCTCACACTCCGTAAACGTCGCAAAACCCCTTGTTATTGGCAACTTTGTTTTCCAGACAACATATGAGGGGATACTGAGTTGCCTCATGACCGACGACGGCAAACTCAACCAGAGGCGGGATTTGGGCGGCAAAATTTCTACGGCACCCGTTTCCGCCGGTTCATCAATATTCACCATAACAGACGATGCCGTCCTGACCGAGTGGACTCTGTCGGGGCTTTTTATCAAAGGCTACTGTGATCTTGCCAAAGAACTTGGCGAAAATATAACCGTGAAGGATTTCACGAATCCTGTTACGTACACAGATTCTGACGGGAAAGCCAGACTGGTTTTCGCGACAGTTTCTGATGAACTCATCTGTGTGGACATCTCAAGAGGAGAGGTCTACAGCAGAGATTCGATACTTTGGAGAAAGAAAGCTTCAATCGTTTCAGGACAGAACGCACTCTGCTCAGCGTCAGAGGGCGTTGCGTTTGTCGACGCCGATGGGATTCTTCGAATTAAATCGTGGGAAACTGGTGAAGATGTCTGTACCCTTCCGATTGGAGACAGGGTTCTCACTGGCGTTTTGTCGGATGGGTGGTATCTCTACTTTGCGACTTATTCTGGAGAGGTTCACTGTGTTGAGATCAAGTCTTGCGCCAGTGCCTGGAAGAAACCCTATCAGTTGAATGGCGGTGTAACTGGTCAACATCTTGCTCTTGCAGAGGGAAAGGTTTACGTTGGCTCATCAAACACAGGACGTCTCTACTGCCTAACCCAAGCCGCCGGACAGCATGTCTGGACGAGCAATCCCGGTGTCCCCCTCGATGCTGGTATTGCGGCTGGCTCATCAGGTGTGCTTGCTCTGCCTGAGGCCGGCAAGGGTGTGTGTATCTCGCTTGCAAACGGTAAGGATGTGAAGTGGCGAACAGAGGTCGGTGGTCTCTGCGAAAGCCCTCCAATTGTTGTTGGTGATAAGGTTTATTACTGTCTCACCGATGGCACGGTTCGTTGCGTTTCGCTGTCCAAAGCAGAGCTTATTTGGCAGAGAGAATTTGACGGCTCGAAGATAATTGGCTCCCCCGCATACTCTGACGGGAAGATTGTTGTTGCGCCTTGCAACAGCCCCATAGTCTGTCTCGATGCCAGCAATGGCGACTACATATGGGACTACAAGATGTATGAATACATCTATGCCCCCCCAACAATCAATGGCAACCAGGTTTTCGTCGGCGTCTGGAAGGATTATGTTTATTCGTTCGATTTACGGAGGGGTAGTTTCCAAAACTTTTTCAGAACAAGCGGAGTTATCACTTCAACCCCGACTATAACAAACGATAGTATCTTTATCGGTTCACAAGATGGCAGTTTCAGCAAGTACAACAGACTCACCGGAAAACTTGAGTGGTTTGACCCATCTGGGAAGATAAAACTTACCTCTACCTCAGATGATAGCCGAATATTTGTTCCCTCCGGTGAGAAAATAAAATGCATTGACTCAAAACTTAAATACATCAAACCGATCTGGACAAGAGCCTTCGATTACAAAATCGTTTCAAACCTGGCAACGGCAGGTGATAGGCTCTATTGTATCACCTCAGATGGCACCGTCCAAGCTCTCAACAAGAGAAGCGGTAGGTCAGTCTGGGGAAGTGATGTTAAAGTCGTGATAGATGGCAGTTTCGTCAGTTGCTTTGTTACACTCGATCATCTGTGTGTGTTAAGTGGGAAGTCTATAACCATTATTGCCCTTGAAGACGAGGATAAACGCTATACACATGAATTTGGTTTCGACATTGTGGGTGGTGTCCTCGCTGAGAATAGGTTGGTTCTAACGACGCACACCGGTTCGTTGATTCTGCTTTCTCCGAGAAGAGACACTAGATTCAACAGCCTCCCAACGGTTCGATACACACTAACACCAAGCAACGAAGATGAACTCCTAGATGAAGCGAGAATCAAGAACACGACACCAGATAAACTATCTGTTTGGTAACATAATCATTGCCGCAGCTCTCCTGCTGCAAGGTTTCTCAGCTCCCTCAGGCCCCGTTGTTCCTATTGGTCTAGCGTGGTGTTCATGCCCCTTCCAACCAAGCGAAGTGTCTGTGATGGACAAGTGGGTACTAGTCGGTGCAAAAGATGTTGGGCAGATATACACCTATACCCTCGATGGCCAGTTCAACGGAAACCTCAAGCGTTCCGGTGAATGTGTTGGGCCAAAGGGATTTAAACCAGACAAGATTGCCGGCGTTGATGGTTTTGTGTTTGCCACAGACAAGCATGACAAGTCTGTAAAAGTCCTATCGAATGGTGAGATAACGGATGTCGTTTATTCTGATGATCTAGGTTTGTTTGACAAAACCCCTGTGGCAATCGTTGCTGATGATTATGGAATATATGTCGGATATGAGGGTGGACCAGTAGTCTCACTCGGTTATGACATGGAAATTTACGACCAGGTCGAGAGAGATGTTGTTGCGCTTGAACTCTATGACGACTATGTCTGGGCACTTACTTTTGATTCTAAGATTTTAAAGTTTGACACCGAACTCAACCTTGTGAGTGAGACCACACACTTCGGCTCAGCTGTCAATGCACTGAAAAACCCAACCGACTTTGCAATTGATGGAGAGGGTAATTTCTGGTTTTCCGATGCCGGTAATAATCGTGTGACGGTGTGGTTCGAAGATGGTTCATATGGAGTCTGGGGAGAGACGGCGTCTTCAAGAGATACAGAGAACGCAAAGATCGGCGGAGACCCGATTGCAGGCTCAAACGGCAGCTTTGTCCCAAGAACAATTGATGTGTCAGACGATTATTTCTATTGCACAAGAGACTCTGGTTATGCAGTTGCCGTTGAAAAATGGGTTGTCACAAGAGTGGCGGACACTCAAACAAGCTATGTTGCCATCTCAACAACGACAAAAAAATACAAGGAACTGGTTTCAGATATCTGGCAGCTTCAGCAGGACGTTTACCCCAAAGCACTCGTCTTTGTCGTGACTGGTGAAACGGACTTCTTCCCTCACGGTGAGTACGTAATGATCGACGGAAAGATAATTACCGAAGAGGTCTCGAAGGAATCGATCAATTCAGTCAAGGATGACCTTACAGAGTGCAAGAGCGAAATGTGCAGCACCGACATGAGCTTCGATGGTGGTGTGGTCACAGTCGACCTTGAAGATGCACCCTACCCGTTTGAGACAAGACTCTCAGTGGTCGAGGTCAAGGGTTACATGTCTCCCCTGTTGGTTGAATCAATCACAAGGCACGCAACAGACAGAAGCAGAGTGCTTCAAGCAGAGGTGGACATTCCCTCCCATCCGACCGTCGCATTTGCGATAGTCACAGGCAAAAATGGCGAATGCCTCGGCGCAAGGGTATTGAGGGACTAGAGCACCTATTTCACAAGGAACTTTTCGAAGTCAACTACTCTGAGTTTTTTGCTTCTCCCCTTGCCCCGTTCGATCTCAAACCCCTCCTCTGTGAGTAAATCCGCCTGATAATCTGGGCCATCTGGGTACTTCTCGTTCAGACTCCCGTCGGGTTTGAGGGTTCTCCACCACGGCACGATATCCTCGATACCGTCAGCTCTGTCCTCCTCGGCAGCTTGGGCGACCATCTTGGAAAATATTCCTGTCACAAGTGGACAAGCCCTCTTGGCGCCATGTTTTTTTGTAAGAGCTTCTCTGATGATACCAGTTGTAATGAGCTGTCCATTTTTTGGTCTTCTCATCTGCTCCTCGACATCAGGAGCGGATGGAATCAAGAGTAAACCCTCAGAAGTCTCCTTGACCTCGCGTTTGGTTTTTGTGGCGAGTTTTTCTCTTGTGGTTTTTGGCATTTATTTTCTGTCTTTCCAGGCTGGAAGTTTGGCAAGATTTTTCTCCGCCATCTCTTTTGCGACCTCCTTGTCAAGCCCCTGTGAGCTGACCAGGAATCCCGTCATGCCCTCAACCGCCTCATCCCAGGATTTCATTGTGCCGTCTGGCCTTGCGCAATAGACGCAGTAATCCTTGGTGGTGTCACCATTTGGGAAATCTTCTGCGTTTCTCATCGGCATTCCGCATGAAATACAAACTTTGTCCATGTTTTTCATCCTCCATTTTTTAAATCTTCCTATTTTTTGACCATCTCGAAGAAATGGTCAACGAGTGAATTGCCTCTCTCTTTTATCACAGACCTTCCCGGCGCAAAGAGTTCTTTGTTCAGGAGATAGTGATGCACCAGTCCAATCCAGCTGTTAAACAGCATATCCATTGGGAATGGTTTGATAACACCCTTTTCTATTTCCCTCTTTGCTGTTACGTACAGCGTGTGTGAGATTGCGCCTTGAACCGTGATGAGTGTTACTCTCATCTCCTCGGACATATGGGGAGTCTCGGCTATGAATTTTGTATAGATATCCTCGAATTCACAAAGCACGTCAAGATGAGCCAATAGGAGTGATTTCAATCCCATGTCGCAGTTTGTGAGTTTTCGCATCCTGGTTGTGACATCATCAGCAAATTTCATCATAGCTGATGTGATGAGTTTTTCCTTGGTGGGGTAGTGAAGAAACACCGTCCCGTGCGATACGCCAGCGTCTCTTGCAATATCGTATGTGTTGACTCCCATGAATCCGTCTACTGAAACCCTGTCGAGAGTAACTCGAAGGATTTTAGTTTGAGTCTCTTTCCTTTTCTGGTCTCTTGTTTTCAGTGATTGTGTCATAATGAGTTATTACTCAGTGAGTTGTAACTCAGTCTAGTCTAAATTTCCATTTTGTCAATTGTCTTATTAAAAACGAATATTGACTTGGTAAGAGATAGAATTAGAATGTGATTTTGTCGGGCGAATGGCTCAGCGGTAGAGCGCTTCCCTCACACGGAAGAGGTCACAGGTTCGAATCCTGTTTCGCCCACCATTCCACAAAAAAAAGGGGTGCGGGGTCTCGTGTTTCAATACTTGGTGCCGATTGGTGTTGGTGTGCTTGGGCTTCTCACTGCGTTGGCGCTGGGAGTAGGGATTGCAAAAGGTGACCCTGGGGATGGGAAACTCAGAAAGATAGCAGGAGCCATCCGTTCCGGAGCTTTCGCCTTTCTTGTCAAAGAATACCAGTACATGCTTGTTGCCGCTGTTCCGTTTGCGATAGGCATTTATCTTATAATCGGAGGCTGGGCCCTCCTTGCATTCTTGTGCGGAGCCATGTTCTCAATACTTGCAGGTTTTATTGGTATGAACATAGCAACTCTTGCCAACAACCGCACGAGCCAGGCAGCTTTCAAACAAGGTGAAGGAAAAGCCCTTGAGATGGCGTACTCGGGCGGAGCTGTCATGGGTCTCGTTGTCTCATCGCTTGGAATTATTGGTGTCACGGGTTTCTTCACCATATTCTCTAATATTCCTGATATCAGTGTTGCGGAGATGACAGGAATCCTTGTTGGATTCTCCGTCGGCGCTTCGTTTGTTGCTCTTTTTGCCAGAGTCGGTGGTGGCATCTTCACAAAGGCTGCTGATGTAGGCGCTGACCTTGTGGGTAAGGTTGAAGCCGGCATCCCAGAGGATGACCCAAGAAATCCCGCAGTCATTGCTGATAACGTCGGTGATAACGTTGGCGATGTCGCTGGTATGGGCGCTGATCTTTATGAATCTTATGTTGGCGCGATTGTATCCTCGCTTGTGCTTGCCTCTGTGGCAACTGGTTTTGATGCAGACAAGGTTATCTTCATTCTCCTGCTTGCTGCTCTCGGTCTGCTTTCATCAATAATTGGTATACTGGTTGTCAAATTTGGAGCCAAGACGGGCAAGGTAAAACCGTCTCTGGGACTTCAACTTGGGACGTATATTGCGGGAGCTCTCTCGCTTGCGGCGCAGTACTACCTGGCAAACTTCACAGAATGGGGAGAGCCAAGTTATTTCATGGCAACAGCAGGTGGATTGATCGCTGGTATTGCCATTGGTATTGTCACAACATACTACACCTCGGCAAAGCCTATCAGATATATTGCCAGTCAGAGTAAAGGTGGACCCGCCACTAACATTATTGCCGGACTTGGTGTTGGTATGGAATCAGCTGTTTTGCCGATTCTTATTATCGCTGGTGCAATCGTTGTCGCCTTCTCTGCTGCCGGCATCTTCGGAATTGCCTTGGCTGGTGTTGGTATGCTCTCAACCCTCGCGGCAACCCTCGCGGTGGATGCCTATGGCCCGATAGCCGATAACGCTGGTGGTATCGCTCAGATGGGTGGATTACCAGAGAGTGTCAGAGAGATAACCGACAATCTGGATTCACTAGGCAACACAACGGCTGCCATGGGCAAAGGGTTTGCGATTGGCTCAGCAGCCCTCACCGCGCTTGCGCTCTTTGTTGCTTACACTCAGGCGGTTGGGCTGACAGAACTCAACTTCCTCAACCCCTATGTTCTTGCTGGTGGATTCGTGGGTGTTGCGATGCCCGCTCTCTTTTCTGCTATGACGATGAGCGCTGTTGGTTCATCAGCCAGCCTTGTCGTCGCTGAGGTCAGGAGACAATTCAAGGAAACCGTTGGATTGCTGTCTGGCAAAGCAGACCCAGACTACAAGAGAACTGTCTCAATTGCGACGAGTGGTGCCCTCAAGCAGATGGTTGTGCCGTCGGTTCTCATGGTTACGGTACCTTTTGCCGTGTACTTCGTTTTTGGAGGTCATGGCAAAGAAGCGCTTGGTGGAATGTTGGCAGGAGCTACCCTTACAGGTGTATTGCTTGCAATCTTTATGGCAAACGCTGGTGGTGCGTGGGATAACGCTAAGAAGTTCATTGAAGCAGATCCAAAAGGCGCTGGCAAAGGTTCAGATGAGCACAAGGCAACAGTAGTCGGGGACACGGTTGGTGACCCGCTCAAGGATACCACTGGCCCATCGATTAATATTTTGATAAAACTCATGTCAGTTATATCATTGCTGTTTATCCCGTTTATCATTAATATGATTGCAGGATAGGAGGATTATAAATGAGAAGAATCGGAGTCGTCACATCAGGAGCAGATTGCCCAGGTCTCAACGCTGCAATTAGAGCTGTCGTCAGGAAGGGTCTCGATCTCGGTTATGAGGTCGTTGGCGTCAGAAATGGCTGGAAAGGTCTCATCAAAGACGACGTCTTTGTCATGCACAAAAGACACGTCTCAGGTATCCTCTATCTTGGCGGTTCAATCCTCGGTTCCGGCAGGTGGGATCCCTTCACATCCGAGAGCGAGTTTGAAGCATTCCAGGAGAATTTCAAAAAGTACTCACTGACATCTCTTGTTGTCATTGGTGGATTTGCCTCGCTTCGCATCGCCTCAAGGCTCAACGAGGCGGGTTATGCAACGGTTGGCATCCCAGCGACGATTGACAATGATGTCTCTTGCACAGAATCTTGCATCGGTTTTGATTCTGCCTCTAATTTTGTGACCGAATCACTTGATAGGCTGCACACCACGGCATCATCGCACCACCGCGTCATGGTTGTAGAGGTGATGGGCGGTGGTTCTGGTTGGATTGCCCTGATGGGTGGTTTGGCCGGTGGAGCTGACTACATTATCACGCCTGAGATTCACGTTTCGTTTGATGATGTTGTTCGTCACATCGAGCACAGAAACGCCGCAGGCAAAAACTTTTCAATAATCGTGATAACAGATTGCGCACAAGTCGATGGAATGCCTTTCACACCAGGTGATTCCCCTCAGACGGGAGTCGGTGCAAAGCTGGCAACGGAGATTGAGAAGAGAGCCAATATCGATTCGAGATACACAGTCCTTGGTCACCTCCAGCGTGGTGGGTCTCCAACCGTCACAGACAGGACTCTTGCAACAAGATTTGGCTATGAGGCGGTCGAGTTGCTAAAGCGTGGTGAGGTCGGCAAGATGACAGCGCTCAAGGCGGGACTCATCGTACCCGCCGACATGGATGCAGCCACTAGAGAACGCAGAAAACCAGACCCAAAACTGTTTGAGTACGCAAAACTCTTTTATTGATGTACGTGATGCGCACAGCATAAAAACTGCCTCTGACGCTCAATGTTTATAGCTTCGCGGTTTTTCGTTGAGAAGGTGTTGGGCGTTGGTGGTATGGGTAAGGTTTACCTTGCGCACGATAACGCCACCGGCAGGAAGGTGGCGGTCAAGGTTGTTACACCCCCAAACGAGAGAGCCAGAGAACGCTTTGTTAAGGAGGTCGATTTACTCTCCAGGATAAGACACGATAACGTTGTAGAGTTCATAGGGAGTGGATTCGACGAAGCGGGTGGGCTGTATTGGTGTGCGATGGAGTATGTGTCTGGGGTACCGCTCATCGAGTGGTTTGCCAACTCTCAGTTCTCGTTTGATCTATTCACAAAGATTTTCATAGACATTGCAGACGCACTCTCAGAGTTGAATAGTCTGTCGATTGTTCATAGGGACTTGAAGCCTGATAACATCCTCATTGATGAAGGAAAACCTGTGCTTGTTGATTTCTCAATTGCGTTTGATTGCGCCAGAGGCGCAAGGATTGCAAGGCAAGACGCATTGGTGGGGACGGTGCCATATATGTCACCAGAACACGTGATAGGCTATACCCTAGATATTCGCTCAGACTTGTATTCCCTGGGCATGCTCATGTACGAGGTGTTGACTGGTGAAAATCCTTTTGAAGGATTGGGTCTATCAAACCAGGTGCAGAAGATACTAAACGAACCCCTTCCGAGGCCAGGTGTAAAAAATCCTGATATATCCCCATTTATTGAGAAAATTGTGATGAAACTCCTGGAAAAGAATCCTGAGGACAGATTCCAAACACCAGAAGAACTCAAAAAAGAGCTTGTGCGCTGTAACAAAAACGGAGAATTGCAGGATTTGTGGAATCCAACACCGCTTCGAGATGAAGGGATTGCTCGTGTGCCTTTTGTTGGGAGGAGCGCTGAATTTGAGCGTGTCTTGAGATCCCTTTCACAAATCGGTTTGGGGAAAGGGCAGATCATCGAGATTCTTGGGTCGAAGGGTTTCGGAAAATCTAGGATGCTCGATGAGATAAAAATTGAAGTTCTTGCCCAGGGGGGAAGATATTTCTCCTGTAAGCCGAGGGATGAATACTTGGCAAGACCTGCAGTGGGTTATCTTCTTGACTGCCTTGCGGAATCTGAACTTCAAATGGACACGAAATCCTGGGACAACCATGCAAACTTTATAAGAGATTTGTCGCCAAAGTTTGCTGCAAAGCTCGAAATACCAGCGAAGGAGTCAAGATTGTTTGAGCAGGTAGACTGTTCTGATTTTATCTGCGATATTCTCTTGTCGGTGCTCCCTGATATTCCAGCGGTTTTTGCCTTTGATGAGCCTATGGACAAACTCACAATCGATGTTGTCAACAAACTGACAAAAAAAATAAAAAATCGAAAGACGCTGGTTTGTGTAACCGGCGAGAGCAACATTTTGGATTTGTCTGAAGTTAGTCCATATGTCACAAAGATTGAGCTTGGTTGCCTCTCAAAAGCTGACATATTTGCAATGGCGGAATCATTTTTAAAAAGACCACCTGAAGAAGGAGAGCTCAATTGGATTGAAAGACTATCAAATGGTGAACCACAAAGGATAGTGAGGCTGTTGGATATCCTGAAAACAGGAGCTGATAGCGTAATAATCGATGATACCGAAGATAGCCTTAAACAGCACTATACACTTATTCTGGATGGAGTCTCAAGGGAAGCTGCGCTCATATTGAACATATTGGCGGTAGTTGGCAGACCCGTTAATTACAAATTTCTAAGACCGGTGTCAAGACTTTTTAATTACGAGTTTGAGCAGACAATCAAAAACTTGCAGTTGAGCGGACTAATAAAAGAAGAGATGCACGATGGCGTGATTCTTGTTGAGTCTGCCACAAGTCATTTGCAGGAAGTAGTTCTTGATAGACTCGATGATATGAGGCATGCAAAGATAGCAGCGGATGTTGCATCAACTCTTGAGCTGCAAAGTAATGGGTGCCAAGATACTGATTTAAACATCACAATCGCCAGACAATATCTGAAATCAGGTAACCACAACAAGGCAGCCTATTTCTACGATAAGATAAGTGCTTTTATCATGCATCACGAGAAAGCGCTTAAAATTCTCTCTGAAATTGAACCATTTTTGGATTTGGTGACGGATGTGAATGTGTATTGTCGCCTTCTCTGCCGCTTGAAAGAGTTGTATTTCAATCTTGGTGACACAGAAAAGAATTTATTACTTACGAAAAGAATTTTACGGGACATAAAAAAAGGCGCGATTCCGGGTGGTTTGTTGCCCAGTGTTTATGCATCGCTTTTTACATTTTCCTTCATCGATGATTGTGAAGGGATGGATTTGGAAAGCCTTAGAGAGGCTGAGCGCTATTTTGACAAGGTTGAAGATCGTAGTCTGAAAACAAGGTTTCTATCCGTAAAAGCGAGATATCTAATGCAGTTGGACAGACATGAAGAGGCTGAGGAGTGTTTGTTTGCCTATCTTGACCTTGTCGACAAGGAAGACAACCCCCTAATGTATATGAGGGGTTTAAGTATGTTTGCGACCGTTCAATGTAGTTTGGGGAATCATGACATTGGCCTAAACTATTTTGAAAAGGCGTTGCAGTATGTTGTTAAATGTCCAACCAAGAAAGAAGAAATCGATCTTCTTGCCCAGGTCGCCACAACGCAATTTCATATGGGCAAATACAGGGAAGCCTCAAAGACATGCGAGAAAGCACTCAATCTGACTGATGATTGTGACACCGATTCGTTGCCCACCCAGTTGTTGCTGATTTATGCCCATGCGATAAGAGACGTGGGAGAGTTTGATAAATATCAAAAGCACCTCCTTTATTTGAATGAATTGATATACAAGGTGCCGTTGGACAAGTACGTCATTGGATGGGTGGAATTACTGCTAGATCACCATTGCCTTTCGGGGTGCAGCCAATTGGCGGTTGATTTAGTAGAATTCGTAAAGCAAAAGTGCCTTGAACTCTCGAATGAGCGCTGGTTTGTTAAGGTGTTGATGTGTGAACTAGAATTACACAACTACATTGAGGACAAAAGCGAATTGGCAAAATTGGTAAATCGTCTACAGAAGTTTTTCCCGGCGCCAGACAAAACAAGCAGAAGACTTTTTGACGCCAAGATGTTCACCAAACTTGCCACCGTTAACATCAACGGCAATGAGATGGTAAAAGCGAGAAGAAATCTGGATAGGGTCACCGAATTGGTACAAAATTTGAATGACGACGATGCAACAATAGAGTTACTGGATGCCGAAATATACTACCTAAGAATGTTTCATTCCAATGGGCACAAGACAAGAATTTTTGGCGTGAAGCATGATTACTCAAAGTGGAAACTCACGGTAAGTAAGGTGAATTCCGCAATTTCTATTCTATTGATGAGCGAACTCAAGTACGCAGAGAAAAGGATCCGTGTCACCGAGAATGTGATTGCTTTGACGAGAGACAGGATTGCTCAGGATGACAATCTTGATGCTTTTGAAAAAAGGAGACTCTACAACTTTGCAGTTGAGCAGATGGAGAGTTTGTTTGGATTCTATAGAAAGACAGGCTACACCTACAGGAAGGAGAATATATTAGAAATCAACAATTCTCTTTCCCTGCTTGTGAAATAGACACACTGAATCAGGGCTTGTTGAAAATACTGACTTTTGTTCTACAATTTGTACCGTTGATATGACAAAGGATGAGTTATTTATGAAAAACAGATCGCTTTGAGCAAAACTTGGGCAGGAAGTTTTCCTGCCAGGCAAGGCGGTTTGTTGCACTTTATCAACCGCCTAAGCGCCAAACTAAACCTTAGGAGGTTGATTTGATGAAACGTTTTTTGTCGTTTGTTCTAGTTGGATTGCTTTTCCTGACTCTTTTTGCGGCTTGTGGTGTTGATGAGCCTGCTCCACAAGAAAAGGTCGATGTTAATGAGCTGCCTCTTCTGAGGGTTGGGCATGTCAACCAGGATCATCACCTGGCTCTCTATGTGGCTGCATTGAAGGGTGAAGGTTTCAAAGACAGTGGTGTGTGGCTCACAGAAACCAAGCCCAAAGAGCTTTATGTTCTTCACACAGAAAACGGTGGGCCAATAGCCCAGGTGCAGCTTGTGAAGTCAAAGGGGGGCGCTGAGATGACCAACAACCTCTTAGCTGACCTTTTTGATGTTGGGTTTGGTGGAGTTCCTGCCGTTATGGGTGTGGTTGATAAGGGTAAGAACGTCAGAATCCTTATGCCTTTGCAGAACTCAGGTGACCAGCTTGTTGTCAAAAATGAAATGCCCGTGGAGAACTGGAATGAGTTTGTGGAGTTTGTTAAAAACTCGACAGAGCAGATAAAATTGGGCTACAAGGCTCCGACTGCCGTTCAGTACATCATTGCCCAGAAAGCATTTATCGAGGTTGGTATTACACAAACAGAGGATCCGACCAACACCGACGCGATGGTACTCTGGATTAACCAAAAGGGACAGGACAACATGACCACAAACCTAGCAGCCGGTTTGATTGACGGGTTTGTTGCCAACCAGCCAACCCCAGCCCAGGCTATTGTTGAGGGTGTGGCTAAGTTTATCACAGAGCTTTCGGTGCTTCCGCCAGAGGGGATGTGGGAAAATCACCCTTGTTGCATGGTTTGTAGCACAACAGGTTTTGTCGATGGTAACAGAGCTTATGTCAAGGAATTCCTCAGGCTTATAATGAATGCTACTGACTACATCAACGCAAATCCGGTTGATGCGGTTGCTGTTGCCTACGAATTCCTGGGACTCAAAGAGGGTGTTGAAGACATGTCGATTCCAACTATTATTTATCATAACACTCCAAGCGAAACCTGGCGGGACGGCGTCGCAACATGGGCAGAGGTCATGAATGAGATGGGCAAATACAGTGGAGAACTTAAGGGTGTGACTGACGAAAAAGCTGTTGATATGTGTGTTGACTTCTCGATATACGAAGAACTGCTGAAGGAGCAAAAATAAAATAACAGTGAGTACAGACTCAGATTATATAAAGCGCAACGGAACAAGCAAAAGAAGAGAGACAGTTGCTAGAGTCCTGTGGATGGTGGGCGGAGCCATTATTCTACCCGCCATCTTGTTTCTTGTGTGGGAACTTGCGGCTGTTAGGCTTGGTTCAAACACCCTTCTGCCAAGGGTTGGTGATGTATTTGAAGTGCTTGCAAATCCGACACGTGACCTTCTTGGTCAAGGGTCACTGCTCTACCATGTGTACATCTCAACAATCCGTGTTCTGATGGGTTTTGTGCTGGGAGCTCTTGTTGCGGTACCACTTGGCATGGCGATGGGTCTGTCAGAAAGGCTCAGAAATTTTGTGACTCCGTTCATCGAACTGATGAGACCATTGTGTCCCGTTGCCTGGATTCCGTTTGCCATCATCATCTTTGGTGGTACAACAATCTCAAACCTCTTTGGGCAGAGATTTACGATGACGATATTTGACCATATCCAGACAGCCCAGCTTTTCATCATCGCGTGGGGCGCTTTTTTCCCAGTGCTCATCAACACAATCGATGGCGTCAGGGGAGTAAGGCAGCTGTGGCTTGAGGCGGCGCATACGATGGGTGCAAACAGAGTGCAGAAGTGGGCAAAGGTTATTTTGCCTGCCTCTTTTCCGCAGATACTCACAGGTCTCAAGGTTGGTCTTGGTGTCTCTTGGATGGTCGTTATCGCAGCTGAACTCTTCCCTGGGCCAACAGCGGGTGTTGGCTATATCATGATGGAAGCCTATGCCCAAACGGAGATACAAATCCTTGCCGCAGGACTCATCACTGTTGGAGTTATTGGCGCTCTCCTAAACGCCATTTTGTGGGTCGTTCACATGTTGTTTGCCAACTGGCAGGCGAAGGAAAGATAAGACATGGTTAATCTCAGCGCTATCACAAAAAGCTTTGACTCCCTCCAGGTTCTCTCTGGCATGAGTATTAAGTTTTTGCCGGGTGAGTTCACCTGTATTCTTGGCCCAACAGGCTGTGGAAAGACAACACTCCTTCGAATAATCGCAGGACTCCTTGAGCCTGACTCTGGGGTGGTGCAAACGCCCTCTCAGTCGATGTCTATGATATTCCAGCAACAAACACTCTTCCCCTGGAGGTCGGTTTTGTCAAATGTATGTTTCCCGCTTGAGCTTTCCGGCTACCCCAAAAGAGAGCGGGTTGAGATGGCAAAGGCAAGACTCTCTGAGGTAGGGCTTTCTAATGTCATGAAAAAAAGGGTGTACGAACTCTCAGGAGGTATGCAGCAGAGGGTTCAGTTGGCCCGTGCGCTTGTTTCAAATCCGTCGGTTTTGCTTGCTGATGAGCCGTTTGTCTCGCTTGATGAGAAGACCCGATATACCCTTCAGAATCAGCTTCGGGAGATAGCAGACAGAAACAACATGACTGTTGTTTTCGTAACCCACAACATCGAAGAGGCGGTGTACCTTGCCGACAGGGTTGTGGTGATGGGCAACAAAAGGATTCAAAGTGAGTTTGTGTTATCCGCAACCCACCCAAGAGACAGACTTTCCCAGTGGTTCCTGGACAACATGCTTGAGGTACGGAAGGTGTTTGAGGATATAGTGACGCTTGATTTATCCGCAGATGAAACATGCGATACGGATGAAATAAACGATGTTCAAGTTGTGGATGAGGATGATAAGCTAAACCAAGAAGGAACAACTCAAGTAATCAAGTAGATTTATTAGATATTGGCGGGATTTATAATAGTAATTTATAGATATACAGTAGTCGCTCGAACCAATTATGCTTCTTATTCGTCTTATAAACATATTCATTAGGAGGAGTAAAATGAAAAAACACATGAGTTTCTTTAGGCTGGCTCTGGTTTTCCTGCTGGCAATGAGCACCCTTGTTGGTCAAACATCAGGACACGAGGATGTGCCGAACAAGTTTGCTGTTGGGGAGTTTTCAGTGTTACTAAATGGAAAGGTGTTTATTGAACATACGCATGGAGATGGTATTCGAATAAATAGGGTTGAAAGAAGCGAAGATGGAGAATCAATAAATGTTATTGTTGATGAAGATGGTATTCCAATTGAATCGAGAACAAGTGATTCCAATTTCGTTGAGAATCTAGTTGATGGACTGAATGGAACCAGAACATCAAGACTGACTCTATCAGATTCCACAAGACCATCAACAATTTATCTTGGTACGCATTGTTACAAAAAAACCGAACACAGTGGAAATGATTATAACATACTTGTTGGGATAGGAAATCATGGTGGCGGCTTCTGGGGTGGAAGCTACAACTCAAGCCTTCGACCGGATATTGTGTACAACAGTATTTCTATAATGGATGAAAACTTCAACTATATCTGCTATCTGTATACCAAGGATGGTTATAAGATGTATGAACAGAGGGCGTTGAATCCAGATACAGACTTTGGCAAGTATCCCACATTACGGAAAGACTACACAATACCAAACTATTGGGATATATCAGAAAATGTATCAAAAGGTTATCTACTCCTACATCCAGATAGTGACAAATTTACAGCTGGCGGTTTTGAAGGCTCAATTCCAGTATATGAACCAATTACAAAAGATGGAATAATCTATATTGGTGCATCCTGGCTCAATGAAGCAGTTTATGGTGAGAATGGATATATAAACGACAACCCAGGGGGGCCGATAAAAAAAATCTACTACAAATTTGACAAGACCAGCGACAAGAATGTCAACCTCATAAAGATTGAAATGCGTGAGGGCGACAAGTTTATGACAGTCAATGGTGAAAAAGTCGAACTACCAACACCGATATTCAATTACAGCATGGTACCACTATTCCAACTTTGTGATGCCCTCAAGCTAAAGTATCACTACAGACCATTTGACAATTCGATATTGATACAGAGATTTGAAGACTATTGATAAAGTGAAAAAGATAGTGTAGAGTCGCTTTAAGAGGAGATTTTTCTGAGTTTTAATCATTGAGAAAAGGCTTTGATATAAAAAGGAGGAAAAATGAAAAAAGTAGCGCTCGTATGTCTTGGACTGTTGTTGATTGTTGGGTCTGTTGCATTCACTGCCGTTGGGGAGTCGGACAAACCCCCTGTGAAACCGCCATTTGAGCCATTCACGATTCAGTATATACCCGATCCTGAGAATCCCGACACAGCCAGAGACAACCTGCCCATTGTCAAATATAACCCCGAAGAAGGTTGGGAATTCTACAAAGTTGAGCCAAACCCAGTTGAGAACGCAAAGAACAAGTACCGGATCATGCTCGATGATAAAGGTCTTCCAATCGAAACCACACCAGATGATAGGCAAGCGTTCCATGAGATGCTGTCAAAGGTCTTTGATTTTGATGTAGTTTATCAGGCAAACGCGAATTTCTACAGCGATAGGTTCAAAATCAATCACTTCTGTTTACCCACCTATATTGGTGGTGGTGAATATAATGGTTACTTTTATATATATCAGAAATCATTTTCATTTGTCAGGTCAGACGAAAACAAGAATATCTACACTAGTAGCAATTTCATTGATTATGCATTAGAAGAGAACAGCTATTTTGCCTTTGATCCAAGGATTGGAACAATCCAGATATTTGATGAGAACCTTCAGTTTGAGCAGTGGGATATACCAGATGGTTACAGGGTCCCATATGAAGGCAAATACAGCCACAAACTTACACAAAGAGAAGCGCTCAATCCCAACCTTATGATTATTGATTCGAGTGTAAATCCACCTAAATGCCAACGGATACTCGGTCTATTTGGTTCGGATTATTATGGAGCAAATCCATACCATGGTTATGTGGAGTATTTTGCCAATAGAAACACATATCTTGACGAGGGCAGAGTCAAACACGGCATTCCATTCAGGAGAATAAACGACAATCTATTTATTGACCCAATGACATTTGCTGATGATCTTGGAATGTACTCCGGCTCTTGGGATTTCGAGAATAATAAATCAAGTAATAAACACTTTTACTTCGAACACTATGTTTTTTTGAGCATAAACCAAAGAATCACGTTCGAGCTTGGCAGCAAGACAGTAAAGACAAGATACGGCGACGATATTGAACTGCCAATAAAGGTTTTTGTTAATGAGCCCGATGAAGAGAACGTTGGAAAAGTAAATATATTCGATCCAGTGTTTTATGCATCAATTTTCCCAGTACTTGACCTAATCCCAAGATTCGAAGCATATAGGGGATACTTCTATAGACCAATGAACGACTCAATACTTATTTCTAAGGAAATTTGTTACGATAGTTTCTACGATGAACGTATTTTTTTGAAATAGATTTGAAACACTCAAGGGCTAGGGTCAATGTGAGTTATTCGAGCTCAAAATGACAAAGAGAACAGACTAACACACGTTGACCTACCAGATGGCACTGATGTAGACTCCCAAATCTAAAAAATTTGTCGCTCCAAAAATTTGTCTTTTTAAAATAGATGGATAATATTCTATGTGAGAATGAATCTAAGTTTTAAAGGAGTGGATAGGAATGAATATTTGGAGGAATCTTACTTTGTTATTTGTGGTTTTGTGTTTTGTGGGTTGCAGTCTTGCAGATGCTACGAGGGAAGTTGTTGATGATGAAGGTATCACAACAAAGGAATGGCAAGAAGAACAATCTGAGAGGGGTAATGGTGTTCAAGCTGACGAACTAACTCCATATGAGATTCTTGAAAATTCAGCCGAGGAAAGAAATAAAGCCAGAACCTCTGTGGTGCCAAATGATTATACGGAAGACACACTGTTCAGAGAAACAGATGATTTCATTGAAATCCGCGATGATAAATTATTCAAGGAGATGTTCCATAATTCAATTCCAAGGTTTGAAATCATCTCTAATCCGGAAATTGAATCATTTGAGAACTGGAAACCCGAACCATTTGAAAAAGATGGAAGACTAACAAAAGTGTGGGAAAGAAAGACACCGATGTGCGTTGGTGAGAGTGGTGTCGTGTATCCCAACTTTTGGTTGTTCAACTGTGAAGAGGAAGTGTTTGGTTATGATCCAATTGAAAATAAAGAACTGGATACACAAGATCAGCTGGGAAAAACCATCTTTATTGATGACAAACAAAAGTTGACAATCAGAAGCTTAGATAGAGATGAAGCTGATTATGACTCAATCGCAATGATGGATTTCGAGGGAAATATTCATTGGAGTCTCAGAGAACTTAATGCGCGTGACCCAAGATATATTGTCTGCGGAAAGTGGCTTATCATAGGTCATGATAATGTTGGCTATTGCATCTATGATCTTGAGAACCTTGAATTTGCCACATGTCTAAGCTGCACAAACGACGACAGCATCAACTATTTCAATTATGTCCAGGTTTTCAATGATAAGTACTTCTGGAGTCTATGGACTGATATCCTTGCTTATGACAGAATTCTTTACAGAATCAATCCAGAAACCCTTGAAGTGCTGAGATACGATATCGAGAGGCCTCAGAGAGTCTCACTGGTTGATGGTAAACTTATGATAATCTCAAATGACTCTAAGAGCATCTACATAACCGACCCTGAAACGGGGGTTTTGGAAAATGAACTTAAACTAGAAGACCACATCAGTGGTGCAGAATTCACAGCCATAAGTCCAAGTGATCATCCGTTTGTTTGTGAGGTTGCGGAAAAAGAAAAATATATCTTCAATCCCTTCAACCCAGGGAACTCATTTAAGGTGGATTACCACATTGATACATCGTACTACAACGAGGGTATGTGGTATGGATGGCACAATTATTATGGATATGATGGCAAGTCGATTTATGGCATCAACACATACAGTGGCAAACGAACCTGGGAGATACCGATGAGTGAGTTTCCTGAGGCAGCTGATAGTGAGTATTTTGATATCGATGTAGTGGCTATTGATGAGTGTGGAGTAATGGTAGAGGGTCATACACTATATCGCCATTTCAAATAAAATTGAAATGGTTTATAGATAGAGTTAACTTGTAGCACAGAGTTATTGACCGTCAAAATACAAGAAAACCCAGGCTTGGTGTGCTTTGACCAGCCTGGGTTTTTAATATTATAACCTAGTTCGTATCAATAACTAAAAGGGCAATTCTACTTACTCATCCTTCGGATACTCTATCTCAATCCTCTTCTCATCGCCAAACCAGAAAACATTCCGTTGGGTTTATTTGTAGACTTTGTGTGAATTCTCTTTCTGAAACTGAAAAGAGCATTTTCTTTTTTTTGATATTTTCAACAGATATGACGTTTGTGAATTGAATAGTGGCATATCCTGTAGTAGGATGAGAAATGAGGAATGGTTAATGATTTTGTCTGCTAAAGAGATGCACAGGTCTTTTATGAAAGGGGATGCATGAACAACAGAATAAAAAGCGTTTTCGTTGTTGGGTTGATGCTTGTCCTGAGTGTTTGCGGATGTTCTAGAAGTTACGAATATGATGACTTATCCGACAAAGCAGCACATTATTTCACAATTGATGGGGCTGCAGGAGGAGGTATTGCATTAAGCAAGTGGTGTTCCAAAGAAATGTTGGCGGAGGATATATACAAGATAACAAAGGAATTCAATGATATGATGGGTACGGAGGATGCTCATATATCCTATAAATACACAGACAAATGGTATTCCTTCTTTATCGATAGGATCAAGTATCACAAAGAAGATGAAGATGGCCACCTTAAGTTTAATATTAATGAGGAACGTCTAAGGGAATCTTTTATGGCGATATACACGGAATCCTATAAATAATAACTTTTATTCGGGTTCCTACAGAATCTACACCTATGATGACAACGGTAACTGTACAGACATGGACTACTGTACAGGCTCTTGTATGTCATCAGTTGTCATACAAAACAAAGAAGATTGGGAAGAGAGACAGGCAAACTTCAACCACTACCCCTTCACCACAGCCCCAAGAGAGCTACTACGCTCTACAGCTCTCAACCCACACCTCCCAACAAGCTCTGATGTTGATGTGTACTTCAACTCTATGCTTGATTGGACAAACTCAGAATCCGCGGATTGTATCACAAGATAAAGATTGAATCCACACATTTAAAGCACTAATGATACTAGCAGTTCACTCTATATTTTTGCTCTTACAATCATTAAAAAACCCAGGCCAATCAAACCAAGCCTGGGTTTTTCACATTACACAATTATTTTAGAAGCTAACCTAACCTACTAGTTGCCTTTCGGATACTCTATCTCAATCCTCTTCTCATCCCCAAACCACGCAACATCAGCCCCAAGAGCCTCTGACACAAACCTAACAGGAACAAGAGTAGAACCAGAGACAATAACAGGTGGTCCAGGCATCTTCTGCTCTACCCCGTTGACCTTGGCAACATCCTTCCCAATCCATATCTCAACAACAGACAAACCAAGGTAGTAGAGAACCTTTCTCTCAGATGCTACCCACTCAACCCTAGCTCCCAATCTCTCACCAATGAATCTCATAGGAACATATGTAGACCCCCCAACAAGCTGTGGAGGCACATCCAAACTCCAGCTGTTCCCCTCATGGTCAGAAACCTCACTCTTCCCAAGCCTCATGATGAGCTTCAGATACCTCACAACAGAGATACTCTTCTTCTCAACCATACCCTCAGGACTCGTTGATATCACCTCAAGCACAGAAGGAGCTTCAGAAGCAGCATACTCAACCACAAACGACCCATCCTCAGACACCTTAGCCCCTGGCTCAACCGTACACCCTGGGTCAGTCTTACCATGAACCGTCACAACACCATTCTTGTAGAGAGCATACCCATCTGTGAACTCAAGGCTTGGCTTCACAGCACCGGTATAGATCGTCTTCTCAATCAATGGACTCAACAACCCATCCTTGACAAAGAGTATCTTGAACTCATGCTTCCCATCCTCTAGGTTGGTGAATGTGAGCTTGGAGCCAGTTTTCCAATCGGTCATACTAACGCCATCGAAGATGTATATGTGTTCGACATTTTTGCCCCAGTTGATTGTGATTGAGTTGTCAGAGATAGCCAGAGGTATGTCAACATCGGTTGGCCCTGTATATTTCACACTTTGGTCGAGTTGGATGTCGAATGACCACTTCTCTTGCATGAACCTGTCTGTGTGACTGAATTTGGCGGTCTTTGTACCTGAGGACAAATCCATGAGCATCTCGACCATAACGCTACCTGGTTCGAAGGTCTTGGTTATCTTCTCGAACTCAAAGGTTTCTTTGTTGAAACCCTCGTATTCAACCTCAAGCGGTCTTGTTGCAGAAATCGATATAATCTGAGCGCTTTTGTCGGTTATAACATCGGATTGGCTCCATGGTAGAGATAGCATGTCGTCAGAGGTTGGTGGTTGCCTCTCAAAGATATTCGCGTAGTTAAATGCCAGATTGATTCTGTCATCCTCACTTGTGAAAATGCCCGTGTATGTCAGATCGTCAGGGAGATAACCAGTTCCGTTGTCGATAATGACGGGTACCTCGATGTCGGATGGCTCGGGGACAACCATTATTGTTTCAAAATCTCCCATTATTTTTTTGCCTCGCCAGTTCAAATAATCTCCTGAGTCCCTGATGAGTAGTTTTTCAAATTGATTGTTGGATAGCTGCGAGATTGCGGTTGGACCAACAGCAACGATTGGTGTTTTGAATGGCACCTCATCAAAATTATCCACGAAGATTTTCCCACCACACTCCTGCTCCCAAAAATCAGCCCTTGCGAGGTATTGCTCACCATCACCTTCTGAGACGCAGATTGCAGGTTTTCTCCATTTGATGACAGCGGCAACAGACGCAAACCGCATCGAGTTTTGAACGCCGTCTACCTCTGGGATGGTGCCTGTGAAGTCCACAAAATCGATACCTGATGCGTGTCCCTCAAACGGGTAGTTCTTTGTTCCTTCCTCATGAATAATCTCCTCGAAGGTTCCATCAGACCTGTATATGTGGAATTTCAATGGAATGGATTGATCTGAGTTGTTAGTGAGTTTTACAGAATCTCTGACGTCATCACCAATTCTTACTCGGTTGATGGAGTAGTTGACTGTGGGAGCTTCAGCGCTATTGATGAATGTGTCCCAGAATCCCTTAATGTCTCTGTCAGCGAAAGATCTGAAAACAACGTAGAAATCACCGATGCTGGGTCGGTAATATGTGTGTGTAATGCCGCCGTCAGGAAGCCCATATCTGTTAAAGAGTTCAATCATCGCCTTTTGGAAATTCTCTCGACCCATATAATTCATGAGAGCCCAGAAGATGAGAGAACCCTTGTGGTACATAAGTGTGAAAGATGGTACTGCGTATGGAGAGCTAACAGGTGGTTCGACATAACCCTCATCCTTTACCCACTGTTTGAAATCTCTATATATATCGACCCGTTCCATCCATTGCTTATACCCATATTCTTTTGACATGTGGTCGCAGTAAAGAACGGAAGAAAATTCGGCGGTTGCTTCGCTTAGAAATCTGAAGTTTGCCGGGGTGCCAATGATTCCATACACCCCCCACCACCAGATATGGGATATCTCATGAGAAACAAAGTCCGGAGTCAGAGTTTCCTTGGTCAAATAGTTTGAGTCCATGATGAAACCGCCATATGTTCCCTTGCCATGTCCCCTTTGTCCAGTCATTGCGACAATGAAAAAGTCATCTTTGCATGGTTGTTCATAGAAGTCTGTGAAAAAGTCTATCGTATCTTGTGTTATATCCAGGAAATACTTAGATTCATGCAAATGACCCTCGAAACTGTACATTCTGACATCGTAACCGTTTGCTTCTCGTTTGGACACATCATATTCTCCAGCACATACTCTGAGCATGGCAAATGGCTCATTTAACAACATTCGATACTCACCCTTAGGGTGTGGTGTGTCTCTGTACTCCTCTGGCACAAAGTCAGCCAACATGAACCATGTTTTGGGCATCTTGAAGTTTATATCGGTGCTGACGATATCTGAATAATTGTGATCATCTATGGGGTGGGGCCACCATCCCTCATACATATGTGCATGGTAGCCGTTCACAAATACCTGATAGCTGGAATTTTCTGGATCGGATTCCATAAACTCACACTCATAAACCATCCTAAGTGTGTGTTTGCCAGATTTTATAGTCTCTTTTGGTTTTACTATTGCAGTGGCTTCGTAATCTGTCCAATTTTCTTCAAATTTTGTCTCAACCCCATCAATAAAGATTCCCTTGATTTTGGCATTTTTTGGTACCACGCCCCACTCTAACTCGTCCTGTGAGGAGCGGGACCTATACTCAACAGTGACATCCCCCTCCAATTTCCCAGTGTTTTTGCTGAATGATATGAATTCAACGTTCCCGGTGAATTTCGAAAGGGTGTCGCCTGATGCTGATATCCTCAGCGGTGAGTTTGGATCTTGAACCCAAAGTCTGGAAAATTGGAAATCTTCAGTCTTATTGATATTCTTTGCTAGTAGATCGGTTGAGGGCTCATTTATCGTTGGCACTGTGTTGTTGATGGATACGAATAGGAACATAAATACAAGCACTACTGTCATAATCTTCGAGTATCGAACCATTTATTTTACCTCCGTGAATCTATATCATTATATACATAATAACGAATTATTCTCAAGTTTGGTTTTCTAACATCTTCAAGTATACGAACCGCTTCACAATCTGCACTACAGAAGGGTTTAGAAACGGGTTTCTTGTCTGGGATGAAAGGATTACTCCACCTTCGGATACTCTATCTCAATCCTCTTCTCATCTCCAAACCACGCAACATCAGCCCCAAGAGCCTCTGACACAAACCTAACAGGAACAAGAGTGGAACCAGAAACAATAACAGGTGCTCCAGGCATCTTCTGCTCTACCCCGTTGACCTTGGCAACATCCTTCCCAATCCATATCTCAACAACAGACAAACCAAGGTAGTAGAGAACCTTTCTCTCAGTTGCCACCCACTCAACCCTAGCCCCTAATCTCTCACCAATGAATCTCATAGGAACATATGTAGACCCCCCAACAAGTTGTGGAGGCACATCCAAACTCCAGCTGTTCCCCTCATGGTCAGAAACCTCACTCTTCCCAAGCCTCATGATGAGCTTCAGATACTTCACAACAGAGATACTCTTCTTCTCAACCATCCCCTCAGGGCTCGTTGATATCACCTCAAGAACAGAAGGAGCTTCAGAGGCAGCATACTCAACCACAAACGACCCGTCCTCAGACACCTTAGCCCCTGGCTCAACCGTACACCCTGGGTCAGTCTTACCATGAACCGTCACAACACCATTCTTGTAGAGAGCATACCCATCTGTGAACTCAAGGCTTGGCTTCACAGCACCCGTATAGATCGTCTTCTCAATCAATGGACTCAACAACCCATCCTTGACAAAGAGTATCTTGAACTCATGCTTCCCATCCTCTAGGTTGGTGAATGTGAGCTTGGAGCCAGTTTTCCAATCGGTTTCACATGTATCATCCATACAGCAAACATACTGAGTTTGACCAGACCATTTTGCGGTAAAATAGTCACTCTCTGTGGCAGCTGGCATCTCAACATCGCTTGGCCCGTTGTACTCTTTTGTTGTGCCCGTGTATTTGTACTCGATATTCCAAACCTCACTCAAATACTCGTCATTTTGTCCGAAAGAGAGATTTGATTCTCCGTTTGTGAATTTCAGTGCGAGATTAAAACTGGTATTGTCTGTGCCAACATCTATCGTGGTTTTTCCAACTGTAAAATCATTTGGATTGAAACCGTCATAGCTTATAAAACCGGGAGCGTTGAAGTTAACACAAAGATTCGCCATGCACTGTTTTATTGGGATTGAGTCAGTGCATACAAAGCTGAACAATCTGGAAGAGTCTGGTGCTGCAAGCTCCCCAATCTTGTTTGACACATACGAGAGATTGTGCCTGCCATCATCCCTTACGAATGATACTGCGAAGTTCAGGTCGTCTGGGAGTTCCCCGATCATACTGTCTAGAATTATGGGAGTATTCGGGAATTCAGGGTTTGGGAATAAACCAAGCGTTTTATACGAGCCTTGAATTTTTTTGTTGTGCCATTTCAGATAATCTCCCCTGCAACAAACTGGGATATTGTCAATTACATCAGCGAGATATTTAATCTGAGCGTCAGCTCCAATAAGGATAACCGGTGTTTCCGGCAGCTTATCAACAAGATCATGACTTATCTGACAGCCATACTTCTCCTGCCAAAGTGTTGCCCTTTCATGCTTTTCTTGGTCTTCATTTTTATCTATAAGAACGATTGGAGTGTTCCAGTTTAGTGCCGATGCAACGGTCGATGTGCCCAGTGTATGCCACAATGTGTCTTTTCTTGGGATGATGCTGTGATATTCCACAAGCTCATACCCCACCGGCATTTTGTTAAGCCTTTGGTTGAGTTCGTCGCCCGTGAAGGTGAAGGTCTCCCTGGAGCCGTCGATGTAGTACACGTCAACATTGATTGGGAAGTCTTCCCACCCCCTGTTTTTGATGTTAAGTGTTGAGATGCCCTGACCCTCCCACATGGTATTCTCGATTGTTATCTGTGGGTCGACCAATTTGCCAGAGTCGAAGAATACGTCCCAGAATAGGTCAATTGAGTCACCGTAGTTTCTCTCAATGATGCCTTTGAAACCCCTAAAACTTATCCGTCTTATGTTTTCTCCCTCCAATGTTGCATACTCATCGAACATATCTTGCATCGCCTGTTTGAATACATCCTTGCCAACGTAATTTCTCAACGCCCAGAGAACGAGTGCTCCCTTTGTGTAGATTATCGTGTTGTTCCAGGTTGAGGATGCATCAGTCAGGGCTCCTATCGGTGAATAGAGGAGAAATTGTTCTCTGAGTTCCCCCAGTTTGTTAAAGCTCTCATCTCCAGACAGAGCCTCCTCACAAAAGAGTAAACTGGAGAATTCAGCAAAAGCCTCAGAAAAGAACCTTTCACACGGATCAACCCTCTCCCCTCTGATTCCTGTGCCGCCAAACCAGGAGACATGTGCCGTTTCGTGAGCGAAGAAATCGGGAGCGTAAAACTCGCTACTCATATAGGGTGAGTCGATTGTATAGCCCCCGTCAAGTCCTTGACCGTTTCCGCGTCTCCCCGTCTGGGAACAGATGTAATAATCCTCATCACATGGGTGGTCGTAGTACTCGGAGTAGAAGTCCATCGCTTTTTTTGTGAGTTTTGCGACCATAACACTGTCGCTGCCCTCTCCCTTGAATGTGTATACCCTGAGGTGCCCCGTGCCGATATCCTCCTTGTATACCTCATAATCTCCGCCTATGAGTTTCATCGAATATACATTATCTTTCTGTAACTCGATCGAATATTTGCCGGTTGGATTGGGTTTATCCCGGTACTTCTCGTCAACATATGAACCCAACAGAAACCAGTCTGGTGGAATTTCAATATCAACCTTGAAGTTGACCAGTTCATCAAATCCACAACCCTCGATGATTGAAAACCATGCATTGTAACAGTGAAAATGGTTGTTCGTAGAGATTATCTGAAGCCTGGCATTGGGTGGGTCGTTGATATCCGTTCTTCCGCTATATTTGAGCTGAAAAGAATGCTCTCCCTGTTTCAGTGGCTTTGTGAGTTTTACATCCAGTCCACCTGATTTGTTTGAAAATCCAAAGCTCTTTCCGTCGATTGACAGAACCTTGCCTTCGAGGTGTTGGCTGGCAAAGGTTATGCTCAAAGAATCGAGATCACGAGTTGTTTCAAAAAAGCATTCCGACACAAACTCAAAGGACTTAACACCAACTTTAACATCACAAATATAGGATTTGACGACAACACTCGATTGAGCGGCAACAGAGTCACTCGAAACAGACGGGCACACCATTGCCACGATAGCCACACTCAAACAGACGCACATAAGCACTCTTCTGTTCATACAAAGCCCCCCTTTGTCTCAATTATTTATACATCAGAAACCACTCGGAGGTTTATTTAAATTGTTGATGGATGGAAAAATATCTTCATATTTCTTTTACCGGCTTAAAATGATCGGAATACGGCAGTCGAAGAAGATCTTATCTGAGTGAATAGTAAAAAATGGTATAACAACTATCTTGATAGAATTGAAGACAATTTGTAGATGACGGGCTTGTCATCCTCTTGAATTGCAAATGGTGCCCCACACCCCGCGCAGCTGCTGCAGCTGCCTGATTCGCAATCATCCTCGGTCGTCATATCGACCCTTATCAGGTGACGCTTTTTCCTGAGAAAATCGATGGCGTCTCGAATTTCATCTGTAGATACTCCGAGTTCAGCCGCAGCTTTCGATATTGTCGTAAACCCAACCTCTCTAATGTGGTCAATCAACTCGCCTGGTCTCATGACACACACTCTAGCATGATGCCGGTTCATTTCAAATCATGTTTTATTCTATAAACAATTGTTTTGATTTCTTGTGAGTTCGAGTCAGAGATGCAACCGCCCTTGTTGGGGCAGTTTCCACAAGAGGACGCACTCACATCATTGCATGTCACAATCTCAATCTTCCCAAGGTGAATGAGCATATCCAATGCTTCGCTAAGTTCTGATTCAGACACGCCAAGCTCATGGGCAAATCTTGTTCTCGTTATGGTTCCCTTACCTGACAGTTGCTTAAGTATATCTCCAAGTAGCATGAGTTTCTTCTCCCTTCACTTTTAGAATAGCAGTCCAACTCGGTAGACGATAAACGAGACAATCCAGGCGAGAGCAAGGCTGTAACCAACTGAGAAGAGTGCCCACTTCCAGCCTATCTCTGCTTTGATTGCCCCAATCGTTGCGAGACATGGGACGTATAGATTCATAAATATCATCAAACCAAGAACAGCTTGTGGGCTGTACCATTCCCTAATGGTCGATGATGAATCCATTTCTCCAACCCCAGTGCCGAGGATATTGAAGACTGATATCACGAGTTCCTTGGCAACAAACCCGGCAACAAGGGCAACCAATGCCCTCCAGTCGAGACCGAGTGGAGTGACAAGCCATTGACCGCCTCTGCTTACTGTGCCGATTATTGATTCATCCAATGCCACGTCAGTGGGAAGTACTGGCATGATTCCAATGATGTAGACAGCGACAATTGTAAGTAGCGAAATGATATTTGATGCCTTGATGATTGGTGCTTTGATGCGTTTTCTAATCGATGGCAAGGCATTGCTAAGGATTAGCCACAGAAGCAGAGATGAGATAACGATGGTTGAGATGACGGCGTTGCTTCCGAGAGAGAGAATGTTTGATGGAGTTGAGGAGAGAATCCAGAATGCTATCGCTCCAAAGAGAATGACACCCCCCGCCTTTTCCAGGAAATGCTTGGTTCTGTTCCAGGAATGCAACAAGATGTTCTTAACTGATGGCAGGCGATAGGGTGGAAGTTCGATGAGGATTGGGGTAGCTTTTTCGTTCTTATAAAAGATTCTGGAAAACAATGAAACGAGCACGATTGCAAGTACAATACCAAGCGCAAACACAATCCATACCGATAGTGATTGCATCAGGGGATTACTCACAAAGGCGACCGCCGCCAGGAAGAAGAGAACCTCCATTCTGGTTGCGCAAGCAACAAGCGGAGTGGTCAAAACCGTCAGTACCCTTTCACGGTTTGTGTCCAACGTTCTTGCGGCCATAACACCAGGGACAGCGCAGCCGAAACTGACCATGTATGGGATGAAGGCTTTGCCAGATAGGCCAACGCTTGACATTATCCCATCCATAATGTAGGCGATTCTTGCCATGTATCCGCTGCCCTCCAAAAAACTCATAAAAATGAAGAGAACTGCAATGAATGGTAGGAACACAATAACTCCGCCAACACCCTCCGTGACCACGCCATTCAAAAATGCACCGGTATTTGTGATTGCTGGAATCCCAAAACTTGCAAGTGAGTCGAACAGTCCACTAATCCACTCAACGCCTAAACCCACCAGGTCACTCAGATAGGCTCCGTAGGTGAAGGTGACAAAGTATATTCCATACATAATCGCCAGAAAGATAGGGATTCCAAGGAACCTGTTGGTCAAAATCCTATCAAGGATTTCAGTCACTCTGTTTGGTTTTCTTATCTTGCTTGTTACTTTATAGGCGATATTCCTTGCCATCTCATAGCGTCTGTTTATGACAAGTGTTTCGACATCGTCCCCATATTTCTCTCTAAGTTTGTCCATCTCTTCTTCAACTATCTGGTGAACCTTTTCCGGATGGTCGATCGTCTCAATCTCCTCTTCAATCCTCTTGTCTCTCTCCAGGAGTTTGTGGGCAAAGAAGTGAAGAGGGTAGTGTGTTTTCGCAACCTGCGTTTCGGAGAGTACGTTTTGTATCCTTTGCGTGGCAGACTCTACATCGGCGCCATAGTGACATACAAAACAACTTTTTTCCTTGTCTTCTGCCAACTCTACAGCCTTTTGGATGAGAGTCTTAACGCCGGACCCGCATGTGCCAACCGTCTCAACCACTGGCACCCCAAGTATCTGGGAGAGCATTTCAGGATTGACGTCAAGCTGGCTCTTTTTTGCCTCGTCGGTCATGTTAAGAGCGACCACAACGGGAGCGCCAAGTTCAATAAGCTGAATAGTTAGAAACAGGTTGCGGGAAAGGGCTGTTGCATCAACAACGTTTATAACTACATCTGGTTTTTCCTTAACCACGAAATCTCGAGCAATCAATTCGTCCTCAGAATGAGCTGATAGAGAATAGGTGCCTGGTAGGTCTGTAACGTTGATTCGAGTGTCTTCATAACTGCATTTTCCAGTCTTCTTCGTTACAGTTACTCCTGGCCAGTTGCCCGTTGTTTGTGTTGTACCAGTAATCTCATTAAAAAGCGTTGTTTTGCCTGAATTTGGGTTACCAGCCAGGGCGATGTTAATCGTTTTCTTGTTCACAAGATTCCACCTTTTTGCATTCAATCAATCGAGCCATGCCTCTGCCTATCGCGTATCTTGTTGATTCCAACATGATAATCAGTGGTCCTCGATTCCCGGCATTCTGTACAATTGTCAGTACAGAACCCACCCCAATGCCCAGATTCGCCAGTCGATTGTTCATCGTGCAACCATGAAGGTGGATTACCTCACATTTACTCCCCTCCGGGAAGTCAGAGAGTGCCATGTAGTTGTTCTTATCCTGGTGATCACAGTGTCCGTTTCGATAATGTCCACATCCTCTTCGCAAGAGTTGTAACCTCCTTATTGCAAAATTCTTGCAATAACATTAGTATCCTAAACCACTAAGTCAATAAAATTCGGACTTTCTAAATTACTCGCGAAAATTTTTCAGAAAAAAATGAACCGTTAGGTTAACAAACCTCTTAACAAAGAGCTTTCCAAAATCATATATAATCTTTTCTGCATCAGCGTTTGTTCGTATATTTTACTTCCCTTGACACCGGTGATGTTTCTGGTAGACTCTTCAAATCGTTGGCTGAGTGAATCAGCTGGCGCTTGACAGTCGGTTGACCTTCTGGTAGACTGATTGTTCCTCGACGGAGAACCAGAGAGGGTGAATGGCAGCTTGAAAACTAGGTAGTAGAAATACTCGAAAAGACACAAAAGACTTAGTTTGATTCCTTGAATACAAAAAGGTGTGAGAGCACCTAAAAAACTATAAGATGCTCGAAGAGTTTGATCCTGGCTCAGGATGAACGCTGGCGGTGTGCCTTATACATGCAAGTCGAACGATGAAGCAGAGCTTGCTCTGTGGATTAGTGGCAAACGGGTGAGTAATAGATAGGTAACCTCCCTCAAAGATGGGGATATACGGTAGAAATACCGGGCAATACCCAATAATGTCGTTTCCCATAAGGGTTATGAAGAAAGATGCAAATCACTTTGAGACGGACTTATCTCCTATCAGCTAGTTGGTGAGGTAATGGCTCACCAAGGCTACGACGGGTAGCTGGTCTGAGAGGACGGTCAGCCACATTGGGACTGAGACACGGCCCAGACTCCTACGGGAGGCAGCAGTCGGGAATATTCGGCAATGGGCGAAAGCCTGACCGAGCGACACCGCGTGAATGACGAAGGCCTTCGGGTCGTAAAATTCTTTTACTTGGGAAGAACGCATAGCAATATGTTTGACGGTACCAAGTGAATAAGCCCCAGCTAACTACGTGCCAGCAGCTGCGGTAATACGTAGGGGGCGAGCGTTATCCGGAATCACTGGGCGTAAAGGGTCCGTAGGCGTCTCGTTAAGTTAGAAGTTAAATCGCAAGGCTCAACCTTGCGGCTGCTCCTAATACTGACGGGATAGAGGGTAGGAGACGGAAGTGGAATTCCTGGTGGAGAGGTAAAATCCGTAGATATCAGGAGGAACACCTGTGGCGTAGGCGGCTTCCGAGTCTACTCCTGACGCTGATGGACGAAAGCTAGGGGAGCAAACAGGATTAGATACCCTGGTAGTCCTAGCTGTAAACGATGAATACTTGGTAGTGGATTGTACACACTTTTCACCGCCGAAGCTAACGCGTTAAGTATTCCGCCTGGGAAGTACGGCCGCAAGGTTGAAACTCAAAGGAATTGACGGGTCCCCGCACAAGCAGCGAGGCATGTGGATTAATTCGATGCAACACGAAGAACCTTACCTGGGCTTGACATGTTTTGGAAAGCCGTATGAAAGTATGGCCCTTTTAGGCTTGCCTAAAACCGATTCACAGGTGGTGCATGGTTGTCGTCAGCTCGTGTCGTGAGATGTAAGGTTAAGTCCTTAAACGAGCGCAACCTCTGTCACTAGTTGCCACCAGTTCGGCTGAGCACTCTAGTGAGACCGCTAGCGATAAGCTAGAGGAAGATGGAGATGACGTCAAATCCTCACGTCCCTTATGTCCAGGGCTTCACACATGCGACAATGGTAGAGACAGCAGGTCGCGACGAGGTAACTCTGAGCTAATCCTTAAACTCTGCCTCAGTACAGATCGAGGGCTGAAATTCGGCCTCGTGAAGATGGAGTTGCTAGTAAACGCAGGTCAGCTATACTGCGTTGAATACGTTCCCGGGGATTGTACACACCGCCCGTCACACCACCCGAGTCGTGTGCACCCGAAGTCGGATACCCCAACCTTTTAGGAGGGGACTGCCGAAGGTGTGCTCGGTAAGGAGGGTGAAGTCGTAACAAGGCAGGTGTACGAGAACGTGCGCCTGGATCACCTCCTTTCTAAGGAGCTTCCACTGTCAAGAAATTGGCAGTCAAAACAAAAAACCCAAGCTGAGTCGTCTTTTTGAGACCTACTACCTAGTTTTCTTTCTGTCATTCGAAGGATTGAGCCCCGGTAGGGGCTTTTTTCATATCTAGATGAATTTTTATAATCCCATTCGGTTCGGTAGTGGTAATTTTCATACGTGAGCGTGATTTTTTACTTTGAAGATGCTGTTCAAATTTCAATTAGCTTGTTTAGGTTTGAGGAAAGTGCATGTCCTCACACGCTAATATCTTTATCCGTGTTAAGCAAGGAGCTCCCCTGGTCTGGATACAATTTTTTGCAGCCATAGATTAGTTTTGGTTTTAGTATTTGCTTTCACTCGCGAGTAACTGAGTGGATATCATCAGAAGGTTGACATTCGGTTGAATACAATTTGATGCTTTGTAGTATATTGTTGATTTGTGAGTTCAGGTTCTGTCTTTTACTGGGTACCTGTATTTTGATATACCAATCTTTCATTGGAATAAGATATATGCTTTGTTCATCTCCATCGTAACTCAGCCAACTAGCCCTAATCGCATTTGCATTACCGAGTTTAACATTGGTGTAGGTTGTTCCATCGAAAGCATCATTGTCTTTAAAATCACCAACAGTATCTTTACCAAAATTTCCTGATGAAAGATACTTGGTTAATCCTTTGAAGTATATTTCGAACCATGGGCATTCATATCCAGGATTGTTTTCATCGTAAACAGAGAAATGATACTTACTATGTTGACTATTGTACGAGGATGTGTAGTAATGTGGAAATCTTATCTCGAAACAATTAGTTCTAAAAACCAACTCTTTTTCTTTTTGTACCTTATCCGCCTCTTTCACTCCAGATTTGTTTTGAGAAATCTGCTTACTGCTGCTATAGTCGCTTCCCCCACATGAAGATACAAAACATGCGACCAACGCAATCAACATAATCTTTGAGACAACATCTCCCAATTTCTTCATCCTATTCTCTCCTTTTTTTGCAATCCAGACCTTAGTTATCGCACTCTTTATATGCAATCAACTGTGGACTCCTATTGAGATTTAATCTATTTTAGATGTAGTGAGAATTGCATGAGTACACTATAGCCACTTCTAAAAAATATTTCAACACACTAACCTGCTTTTGTGTAGATTTGCATGTTATTCAACTTCTCGATGCAACAGAACACATTGATTGTGTATGGATACTTTTCAAAAGTATATGCTTAAAAGAGAATCATCTTACTGAGAAGTGTGATCCCTCCCCATCCCTCCACACACTAATTTGTCCTTCGAAGCTGTTTTTGATTTCTTCCACGTGCGAGACCACAAGCACCCGCTCGAAGTCCGAAGAGACATCGTGAATCGCCTCCACAAGCGCGCCCACACCTTCGGCGTCCTGGGTGCCAAATCCCTCATCAACAACGAGTGTCCGGAGCCTTCTGCCACTTCGCTGGGAGAGGATGTGCGAGAGAGCGAGGCGGATGGCAAAGTCGGCTCTGAACCTCTCTCCACCGCTGAAGAGTTCATAGGGTCTTCTGTTCTCGCCATCAGAGAGGATGATGTCAAGTGCCGCATTTCTCTTGCCTGTGGCTGTCTCACGCTTGAGCTCAAACAAGAGCCTCATCGACTCGCTCCCGTGCCTGCCCCTTGAGATTCGCTCCAGGATATTGTTTGCGACCTCTTCAAGCTGTGGCACAACCCCTTCAAGGATGCGGTTTGGGATGCCGTCTCTGCCAAACATTGTCTTGAGTCTGTTTAGTATTTCTGTTTGGGTCTCGCTCTCTTTGAGTTTGGAGCTTATGCTCTCAAGTGTTTGTTTGGCTTCACGAGTCTTCTCTAACTCAAATAAAAGCCTTTGATGGCCAGAGATTTGTGTATCATACTCTTCTTGCAGATTTTTCACCTGCTGTTTGGTTTGTTCAGTCTCACCGGAGAGGGTTTCATGTTTGTTTTTAAGCTCTGGCAGTTCCTTTGTTTGTTGGGCCAGCAAGTCCTTATTTTTTTTGTCTTGCTCAACCCGCAGCTTGATGTTCTCCGACTCGGATTTGTACTGTGTCAGGAGTTTCTCTGCTGTGTCGAGTTGCTTGTGTTTGTCTGTGAATATCCTGAGGTTTTTCTCCTGATCTGTGGCATTTAAAAAAATCGCTGAATCATAGCCAACATCTTCAATCTCTGTGAGTGTTCTCTTCAGTTTTTCTATCTCGTCTTTTGCATATCCCTCTGAAGATATCGAGTTTTCGAGTTTCTTTATTGTGTCTCTTAGTCCCTCAAGCCTCGCTTTGTCGGTTTCCATCTGGTTTATTTTGTATTTCGTCTCCTCGTGCTCTTTTTGGATGTTGGACTTCGATTCGAGTAGCTCCCTGTTTTGCTCCCTTGTTTCCTCAACCTCTTTTTCCTGACTACTTTTTTTCTCGGTCAGTTTTGCTAGTTCAGCCGATATTGACTCCAGCTCCTCTAGTTTTTCTATAATTTTCTGAACTGTTGGAATCTGTTTTATTTGAGCCTCTTTTTGGCCTATATCCTTTTTTATCTCCTCAATAGCATCAAGTGTTTTTTTTAATTTCTGCTCGTTTTGAGCCAGTTCCCCAACTAGCGTTTCCTTTTTTTGTTTCTTGGCGCTAGCCAGCTCTCCCGCATCATCCTTTGAAAGGTCTTGCCCACAGAGGGGGCATGTCCCACCCTCTCCCTGCTCAAGCAAATCAAGCTCAGAGTTGATGTGTGCAATCTCTGACTCAATCCTCGTCTTTTTGTTGGTTTCCTCGATGAGAAGCTCTTGAGTGTTGTTCAGGTTAGTTTTTAGCCCAAGGATTGATGATTCAATCATATTGAGCTTTTCAAGCTCGCAGGTAGCCAAATCAGCAGTTGAAATACCGACGTGCTCAAGTAAATCCTTAATTTCTAAGTCGAGTTCAGACCTCTTTTTTGTGGTTATATCTGCGTCTTTCGCTGTTTGAGTGAGTTCTCGCTCAAGCTCATCTGTCTTCTCTTCAAGAATTTGAATTTTTTCAAGTTTTTCTTTTGACTCATCGAGAGCTTTTTTTATCTTGTTCTCATTTGCTAGAGACTCCGTGATTCTTGTCTCCTCTGCTCTGTGTCCTTCGAGTTGGGTGGTGATTATTTTTTTGGATAACTCAATTGTTCTCTCAAGCTTGTTTTTTATATCGTTTAGTGTTTGAAATCTCTCACGCTTTTCGTTTTGTTCATCGAAGATTTTCCGAGCCTGAGTGTACTTTTTGAATCCTTCCTCAATCTCATCCTTTTGGCTCAAAATAGAGCTTTGTTTTTCTGATTCAACATCAATCTCGGCAAGTCTTTTGCCTTGTTGTTCCAGGTTCTTGTTGAGTTTTTCGATCTCTACAAGACTCTCTCCAAGCGCAGCAATCTTTGTGTTGATCTCGGTCAACTCTTGATTTTTTTTCTCACCCTCTTTTTGCAGAGTCTCAAGCTCAGTTTTCTTTTCCCTCACAGTCTCGGACAAGTCTTTTTCCTGCGTTTCAAGCTCAGAGAGCCTATTGGCTTGGGCTGACAGCTCTTCAATCCTTGATTTGTCAACATCCATCTCGCGAGTGAGGTTTCGAAGTTTAGATTTTGTGACATCAAGACATCTGTCATATGCATCAAGCTCAAGTATCTCTGACAGAATCTCCAGTCTCTCAGTGAGTTTGGATTCCATGAACCTTGAGCTATCCCCTTGAGTGATAAATGATGATGACATAAAGACCATTTGAGAGATACCAAGTTCTTTTACAATCGAATCATCAACCCCTCGTTTGTCTCGAATATCAATCTCGCCATCTGCTGTGAGTTTCTTGAACTGAGTTCTAAAGCCACCCTTGCCTCTGTCGATTGCGCGGTTTATCAGGAATCTATTACCCTCGACCTCAAACTCAAGCGTCACCTCACAAGAGTCTGCAGAGTCGTTTATGACATAGTCGCGCTCTTTGTTTGTGGTTCTACCGCCGATGTTACCTTCTCTGGATTTGCCGAACAGAGCCCAGCTGATTGCATCAAGCAGTGCTGACTTGCCAGCGCCATTGGGGCCGATAATTGACGCCATATGGATGTTGGAGAGGTCAAGCTCATGGTGACCCTTATAGGAGAGGAAATTTGAAAACTCGAGTCTAATAGGGATCATAGTGGCTAAATTACCTCAGCTTCGGTCAAGATTTTCTGGGCTTGTTCAATCAGTTCTTTTTTGTGAGTTCTTGAGAACTCGTCATCAAGAGCCTCGATGTAACCACTCACGGCGTCAAGCGGAGCCTCCGCAACTGCTATCACCTGCTCTGGAGTGTTTCTCTTCTCTGGTGTGACATATAGGAGAATCCTGTGGAACATGTTCAAGCTCTCAAGCCACGCCCTTATCTCTGTCCAGAGATTCCGAGCTGACTCCCTTATCTTAAGGCGAAAAATTGGCAGAGGCAGCCCAACTTTTTGTTCTGTTTCCTCTACGCTTCCACTCTCTTTGCCTGCAGAGTAGATATCGTGCCAGTAGTGGGATTTGAAAAACTTTTCCTCAAGCTCTGTTTTCCAGATTGACTGGTTCTCAAGCGTGAGCTGGCGGAGTTGACGCGACTTTTTGACAGACACTGGTTCACCCCAGCTTGCGTTTTCGTCAACCTCAACTTTTATAAAATTCCTCTGCCTTGAACCGTCTGAGAAATCCTTCCTGCCCGGTGACCCCGAATAAACCGTTTTGATAAGTTTGACCGGTTTTTTGCCTAGGGGTAAAACAGAGTCTTCTGGTTGGTTTACAAACTCGAGATAATCCCTGCCCCAGGCGACACATGGGATGATATCTAATCTTGAGTCAACCTCACCGTCAAGATTCTCAGACTCAATAGATGGGGAGAGGTTGGTTGTTGGCATCTGGGGGTTGTGGTAGTGACCAAGCGCAATGTATGAGTAAAGAGCGGGTGAGTCAGAAAGAGACGATGAGAGGTCATAAAGTGAGAGCACTACATCATCAGCCAGGTATCCCTTCCTGCCTGGTTGCATGTGCGCTTCCTTGAGTCCGAAGTGTCCGATGAAAATACTTGGCAATCCTTGTTTTGACCTTTTGGCAAGGGCTGATATTCGCTCTAGGAATCGAGTTGCCGCAAAGTCTTTCTTTTCCTGGGTTGATTTGTTCTTTAGTTCATCGCCCGTGAGGAGCTCAGAGCGTCTCGGGTAGGGCATTGCAAGCACTTGAAGTATCCCTGACCTTGTCTCAACTTGGGTCAGGTCTCCGCATGACTCCATATCTCCGGGAGATTTTGGCTGGCTGCCAAGTACATGACAAGAAATATTAAGCCCTTCGTTTGTGTTTGATGGCTTGAGAGCTTTGATTGTCTCGAGCACAGACGGCACACGCGCTGACGACGTGGTCTCGTGATTGCCGGGTGTTATGATGACAGCGATTTGGTTATCAAGGAGTTTTCTGATTCTTTTTGAAAACTCAGACACGACATAGTTGGCTGGTCGCTCGACATCAAAAACATCGCCGGCTATGACAAAGGCATCGATTTTGTTTTCAACTGACCAAGCGACCATCTCATCGAGCATGAGTAGATAGTCTGTGATTCTTGTGTTGATGCCATCTGGGCCTGTGCGCCCGTATGTCTCTACCCCCAGGTGCAAATCCCCTGTGTGGAGAAGTTTTATCAAAACTCGTCTTCCTTTTGTTGCGTGAATCCGATAACCACAGTTATCTCACCCTTAATGGTCTTGCCTTCAAAATGTCTGATTAGCTCCCACGGGCTACCCCGAAGGTATTCCTCATGCACCTTTGTCATCTCACGGGCAACAAGCACCTGGCAGTCTGGGATGGATTTGCCGATTTGCTCAAGGAGTTTTATGAGTCTGTTTGGAGACTCGAAGATTACAGTTGTTCTTTTTTCCTCGTTTATCTGCTCGAGGGCCTTTGTCAAGGCTCCTGGTTTCCTGGGAAGGAAGTTTCTGAAAACAAACGTTTGAGCGAAAAACCCGGACACACAAAGGGCGGTCATGACAGCTGATGGGCCAGGGATTGGCACGACTTGTATCCCACGAATTCTTGCCTCGTCGATTAGAATCTGCCCTGGGTCAGCCACAGTTGGGACTCCGGCATCTGAGACAAGCGAGACATTGCCAACGTTTTCGAGGTTGTAGATGGCATTTTCCAAGTTCTTTTTCTCGTTGTGAAGAAAGAAGGACTGGAGTGGAACTCGGAGGTTGAATTTAGCGAGGAGTTTTTGGGTACGTCTTGTGTCCTCGGCAAGAATCAAGGTTGAGTTTGAGAGGGTTTCAATAAGGCGGGGAGACGCGTCTTCAAGGTTGCCGATGGGGGTTGCGCAGACGAACAGTTTGCCTCTCATGAGATATACTCGTCAACGAGCTTTCGGAGTTTGAGCCTCGCAATGCCCATCGAGGGAGTGCCGTCGAGAACCAAGAAGAAATACTTCAGGTCGCCCTTCATGATAAGCACTGATCCACCATCGCTGTCAAATGATACCTCGAATGAATTTCCAGAGAACGAGAGTGTGGTATTTTCGGCGATGGCAAAGGCTGATGCGAGGTAACCAGAGAGAACACCTGATGTGACGTCTGCCTTCGTTCTCGATTTCCTCAGCTCGATGTTTCCTGAGTCATCAAGAATCAGAAGGTCGCGGAAACCTGCGAGGGATTCAATTTCTTGAGTGTAAGCCTCCAACACTTAAATCCCCCTCTCAGCTCTTATAAGTTTCGAGAACAGATAGAGAGCCTCTTCAGCGTTGCCCTCTTTGAGGAGCGCCCAGGCAACAGACTCATCCGACTCGGTTTCTTCCTCGGTTGTGGGAAGCACAATGCGCTTGGGTGGCTCTTCCATAAACTCTTTATCTGAGGTGTCTTCAAATTCTGTTTGCTCAGGCTCCTCTGCAATCTCTTTACGCTCTGTCAGTTCCTCGACAAGACCGTCCTCGCGGGTAGGCATGATGTCAGGAAATTCAGGCTCTTCATCGTGGCTGTCTGGCATAAATACTGGTTGTTCTGTTTCAAGAGCGTGTTCTTCCTCGGACTCTTTGGTTGGCTGTGCTAGTTTGACCCCTTCATCTGCTGGTTCTTGTGTGGGCTGGGCCACATGTGGCTTTGTGTCAAGCCTTTGGTCAATCAGGCTATCAACCTCTTTTGGTTTGCCTTCCTCAGCCTTTTTTGTCTGGTCGAGAATTCGCCTTGCCTCTTCGAGGATTTGTCGAGCTTTTTCAAGCTGGTGTGTCTCAATATCCTCTGGAGTCAAGCTCTTTGCAGTTGTTGTTTTTGGGGGCGTTGGTTCTGGTTTCGTTGCCTCGGTTGCCTGTTTTGATTCGATTGGTTGAGTAGCTGGTTCTTTGTCTGAAACCTCAGAAACCTCAGAGATTTCTTGCGGTTTTGCTTCCCCTTCTTCAAGCTTTTGTTCCTGCTTGGTCGGTGCTTCTTTTTGCTTGTCTGGAGCTATTTTGGTCAGGGGGAGTTTTCTCTCGATTTTGGCAGCCACCTCGGACGTGGCAAACTGTACCAAAACAGTCTCGCACCAGTCCTTCAGGTCAAAGATTCCCTCAAAATCATCTGTGTGGGTGTAGGGCGAGGTGTAGTCCTTGAAAAATCCCTCTGGGTCTGGGGTTGTGGGACACGCCTCAAACGCCGCTTGCAAAAATGGTCTTGCCTCGTCGAGTCTTCCCTCAAACCGAAGGATTTTCGAAATCGTGTAGAGCAAGTTGGGGTAGTGGGGGTATGCGTCAGTCATCCTGATGAGGATTTTCATCGCATTGACGCGCTCCCCGCGGTCAACAAGATGACGGGCAAGGATTATTTTGAGTCTGGCATTCTCTGTGTCAGAGCCAAGTTCACTGAGCATATCATGGGCTGTTTTGCTGCGCTCGGACTGAATCTTTCGAGCCTTTGCCACGAAACCTGCCTCTTCGATGTTGTGGGGGTCAACCCCAAGGATTGCGCCAAGAATCTCTCTTGAGACCTCGCCAACTCGCGTGTCCTGGCTCATCTCGATGAGTCCATCGATGGCAGACCCAGTGTTGCCTCGTTTTACAGCAAGGAGGGTCTTGCCCCAGAGCCCAAGCTTTGAGTCAGGGTCAATCCGGAGGAGCTGGTCAAATTCGTCAGCTGATGATTCAAAGTCAGAGGAGAGAAGCCTGTTGACAGCCAGCAGCTCCTGGGCGGGGATGTAGGAGGGGAAGAGCATGAGGCACTCGAGCAGGAGCTTGTAGGAGGTCGCGGTCTCGCCCTGCGAAAGAGCAGCTCCAGCAACAACTGTCTTGAGTGACAACCTATACGGCGACCGCCTGGCCACCTGTAATGAATCATGTAGCTTCGAATCCATGCACAACAGATTTTAACATTTATGTGGGGTTAGTCAACGAGGATGAAATCCATATATTTGCATATGAGCTTATAGTTTTGACATATTGTAAAGATTAGACTATTATTGTTTCGCTGGAGTTTAGAGGGGGTTAGAATGAAGTTTAACAAGGATACTATTATCGCAGTGCTTGCGTCAGCTTTGACCACTTTGATGCTTGTCACATTTATCAGTCCCAGACAGACAACCGTTGTTGTCCGCGACACACCCGCCACCCCAAGAGTGGCAGTGTCTGGCATGATGCCAGGGTTTGGGAGTGATGATCCGGATTGGTGGCAACATGTTCCACTACTTGGTGAGGAAGAAACACAGAATGAAAAGGAAGTTTACAAAATCCTACAGGTTGAGACAATCCATGATGGTGACACTTTTGACGTGGTGTTGGACTGGAATCAAGCCCAGGAACTCGAAACAGTACGTATCAGGCTGGCAGGTGTAAACTGTCCGGAGAGGTTCGATCAGGTGGGGTGGTTACCAGCATTAAAGAAAGCTGAAAGCTTTTTTGACACAACTTGTCTAAATTCAGTAGATTGGGAAAAGTGCAAGAATGAAGAAGATGAAATGGACAAGGCACAATTTTATTTTGAAAATATTGGAGATGTTACATATGGAAGATTGGTTGGATTTGTTTTTTATTATAACAAAGAGGGTGAAAAAGTTGACCTTGGTTATGAGCTTGTGAATGAAGGATTTGCATTACCATGTTTTGGATATCTAAAAAGACTTGATGATGGTGATGTTATGTTTAATCGTTATCTTATTGCTTTAGACTGCCTATGGAAAGACATAACAAATGATAATAAAAATAATAACAAATATAAATGGATGATCTGGGGACCAAGAAATGATGATATTATCATAAATCTGTTACCATATGGAACAAATTGTAATGGATGCGAAAAATTGAAGTATTACTCGGGAGATAAAATACAAATTCGTTTTAAAGACGATCAAGTAGTCGATTTATCAGGATGTTCCATTATTGATGAATCCTCTAGAGCACAAAACCGTTTCTTTTTTCCTGAAATTGAATTAGAAAGTAAGAAAAATGCTAATATTCTTATATACTCAGGACAACCACTTCCAGAAGGTGATAGGCAATATTGGCAATCTCTAGGAGAAGAGAGGAATAAAAATTATATGATGTCAAAGACGAATATAATAAACAATGACTTTGATACTATCTTTATTAGAGATGTTGATAGAAGAATTGTGGCATTTGCTTTCTGGGATAGTACAGCTGGTGAAAATGGAGAATTCAAACAAGCGTATGAATTACTCAGTAAATGACAAGGAATCACACGTTTATGAATTTTCAGATATTGTGCGTTCTACGTATTCAAATAACCTACTTCTCTATGGAAATGGATTGAACCTACGATACTCACGGCATTTTAAAAGTGATTGTCTAATCGCATATTGTAGAGATATTCTTTCACTCGGGAAAATTGGTCACAACAACAGTGACATTCATATGACAGTTGATGGTTTGTCAAGATTTATTTCATCTAAAAAGAATGATTTCGAAGCTGCACTTTTTGATATTGATGTCGTATCGAATTGTCTAACTCATTTAGGTTTTTATCTTGGGATTGGAAGCAGAACTATTCAACCGGAGAAACTTTCGACTATCAAAGATTTCTTTTTTCAATCAGTTGCTAGAGCAACGGATAAGTCCTTTGGAGTTGTGAAACATTTAGATATGGAAAAGTTATTCGCGGATTTTAGACATGTTTTTACAACCAATTATAATTATGCTATCGGTAGGTCAAATGTGTATGATTTCTTCCATACCAAAAACTTTATGGATAAGTGGGCATATTTCGAAAATAGACCAAATAAACAACATAGATTTCCCGCAAGAAGGTTTTATTGCTTGCATGGATATTTGTATGATAGAATTTCTGAGCACGGAGAAGTGCTTAGATTAAAAAATTTCGATTTCAACCTATATCCTGAAGAAAGAAAAATTGGACATCTCGAAAAGAATTTTCTTGCAATAAAAAATGGATTCTGTGTAGCAGAGGGTTCATCAAATCAAAAAAAACAATGTATTGAGTCAAATGAGTACTTAAGATTCTGTTATAAAACATTTTCTCAATTTTGCCAAGATGAAGATAGAAATCTTCTTTTTATAGTTGGTTTCTCTTTTTGCGATAGAGATAAACATCTAATAAATATAATCAACAATGCTAGAAATACTGATGTGATTATTGCGTACTTCGGTGATTTGACAGATGAATATATAAATTCATACTATGTAATAAACAATAGTGGAAATGGATCAACTTGCAAATTCTACAAACTAGGTGATACAACGGGATTGCCATCAGACGAGGGTTTCTTTGATAAATGAAATTCTAAAAGAGAAGGTGCATGACCAATCCCCATGCACCTTCCGTAAAAACTATATCATCCCAACTTAAACATCACCCCATACCCCCCGCGGGGGAAGTTCCAGGTGATGTTGGTGTAGGGGCAGCCGATGCGGCAGCTGCCGCATTCGAGGCACCCTTCATAAACCACATTGATGTGGTCTTCTTCCCAGATATAGACCTTCGCTGGGCAAAATATCGTGCAAGGCTGTCCGTGGGTTTCCTGGCATTTCATGCAGATTGACTGGTCAGCAATCTTGAGGTGGGGGTGTTCGTCCACCTTGAAGCGTGTCGTGTAGAGTTTGTCTTCAACTTTGCTCATCGAACTGCCCTCCATCCTCTGAGTCCAAGCGAAAGAAGTTTCATGAGTCCGACTTTCTTTCGGATGTTTTTCACAATGATCTTCTGTTTTTCTCGCTTTGTTTTGCCATCAACTCGAAGCATTTCCTCGCATGCCTCACCAAAGGTTGTTGGGAGCTGGTCAAAAATCATTGGGTTACTGTAGAGCGTGTGACCAAACTTCTTGTACTTTTTCATGTCTTGCCCGACAAAACTAGCTTTTACCATGTCTGAATATTTCTTCAGAGCCTTCTCGTCGGTGATTCCAGCCTTGATAGCCTCTGCTGCCACCTCACCTGCCATGCGACCTGTTGCCTGGGCGAGGTTTGTGCCCTCGCGGTGAAGGGTGTTAAAGAGCATCGCGGTGTCGCCAGCTAGCATGTAGCCGTTGCCATAGAGCTTAGGGATTGTGTCCCAGCCGCCCTCTGGCAGCCAGTGGGCTGTGTATTCCTTGAGTGTGCCACCCTCAACAAAGGGAGCCACAAATGGGTGTTTCTTGAGGTTGTCAATCATCTCATATGGTGTCACCTTGCTCTTCATCCACTGGGCAAGGTTAGCGCCAATTCCAAGCGAGACTGAGTCACTGTTGGTGTACATGATTGCGATTCCGTCCATCTTGTCAGCCATCGTGCCAAGAATCTCAAAAGTCACGCCCTCGCCAGGTTTTGCGCCAAAGCGTTTTGTGACCTCTTCCTCGCCGATTTGGATGTTTTCCTTCACCGATAACGCGACATGCTCTGGTTTGACCTCGGGGCGGATGCCAGCGCGAACTGTGAGGGGTGACTGAACACCGTCAGCAAAAATCACAACCTTGCCAAACACATCACCGTCTGGTCTGCCTGTGCGGACACCAATGACCTTGCCAGTGTTGTCCCTTAACACCTCTTCAACGCAGGTGTTGCAGATGATAAGAGCCCCCTCTTCCTGGGCTTTTTTTGCCATCCAGCGGTCAAACTTCGCGCGGTGAACTGTGAGCACATTTGGTGGGTCGCTAAAATTACCTGTTTTGTACCCTATCTGCAAAGCTCCAGTGTCGTTCATGAGCGCTATTCGGGAGTCTGTGATGACTCTCTCGATTGGGCATTTCTTGTCTTCCCAAAAGTTTGGGATGAGTTTGTTTATCTCATGTGCGTAGACCACTCCACCAAAAACACTCTTTGAGCCAGGAAACTCTCCGCGCTCAAGAACTATCGTTTTAACTCCAGCTTTTGCAGCAACAATTGCAGCAGAGATTCCAGCGGGACCAGCGCCAACAATTATAAGATCAAATTTCTCTTCCATGTTAGTGTATCCTCGCTTCCAGTTGCTCAATCAGTTTCGGGATGGCGCTTTGCCATTTTTCAACAATCGATACTGTAGAGACCTTGAAGATTGGAGCGTTCGGGTCACTGTTGATTGAGATGATGACATCAGAGTTCTGCATGCCCACAAGGTGCTGGATGGCTCCACTTATGCCAACAGCAATAAAAACCCTTGGGCAAACGGTTTTGCCGGTTTGCCCAACCTGACGCTCAGAGGTTAGAAGTCCTGCTTCAACCATCGGCCTTGAGCCTGCGACCTCACCGCCAAGCAAGTCAGCGAGTTTCTTGAGCTGCTCAAACCCTTCTGGGCTGTTTACTCCCTTTCCACCAGCGACAATTATTTTGGCGTGCTCAATCTCGACAGCTCCTGCCTTGTCGGGGATAAAGTCAAGCACCTTCACAGTCAGGTCTTTTGGGTCAACAGGAATGTTCTCTTTTATTATCTCGCCCTTCCTGGCTGGGTCGGGTGTGCCTTTTTTCATGACCTTTGGGCGAACGGTTGACATCTGGGGTTGACCCTTCTGGCAGAAGATCGTTGCCATGATGTTTCCGCCGAAGGTGGGACGGGTTGAGAGGAGTTTGAGGGTCTTATCGTCGATATCAAGTCCCGTGCAGTCTGCTGTGAGTCCAGCTTGAAGGATTGTGCCAACTGCTCCTGAGAGGTCACGCCCAAGTGGAGTTGCGCCAATAAGCACTATTGTTGGTTTGTGTTTTGTCACAACATCACAGAAAGCCTTGCAGTAGGTGCGGGTGACATATGTTTCGTATGATGGGTCATCGACCACATAAACAGTGTCAGCCCCATAAGAGACGGCTTCCTGTGCGTATTTCTCAACGTCCTTGCCGATGATGAGGGCTTTGACCTTTTGGCCTAGCTTACCGGCAAGTTTTGTTGCTTGACCAAGCAACTCCCAGCCGACCTCCTGGGGTTTGCCGTCTGAGACTTCGATGAACACAAGGACGTCTTTCCATTCAGTGTTCTCTGCCATATCGCTCACGCTCCTTCCTCGCCAAGAACAGCCTCTTTGAAGTGCTTGTTCTCAAACACGAGGTCAAGAGCCTCTTTTACAGCACTCTCTCCTGAGAGCTCTGGGCCACCCTCGCGTGGAGGCGGGGTGAAGATTTTTTTGACCCAGGTGGGGCTTCCCTTGAAACCGATATGGTCATCATCGGCTCCGATGTATGCTGCGTCCCACCAAGCAATCTTATCTCTCTCGGCTTTGACAAGTCCAGGGAGCGAGGCGTAGCGCGGCTCGTTGATGTCCTTCTCTACTGTGATGAGAGCTGGAAGAGAGGCTTCAACTATCTCAACGCCCTTTGCCAGCCTGCGTTTAACAACAATCTTTTTGGATTCGATGTCGATTTTATCAACGGTTGTTACATAAGTTGCCTGGTCGAAATTAAGTCTTGTGGCAACGCCTGGGCCTGTTTGGGCTGTGTCACCATCAACAGCCTGTTTCCCACAAATTATCAGGTCAACATTTCCAGATTCTGCTGAAAGTTTTTCGATAGCCTTTGCCAGAGTGTAGGATGTGGCAAGGGTATCGGCGGCTGCAAACTTTCTGTCTGTGATGAGCAACACTCTAGTTACACCCATAGCGAGCGTCTCCTTGAGTGCTGCTTCTGCCTGCGGAGGTCCCATTGTGATGACAGAAACCTCGCCACCATGTTTCTCGACTAACTGAAGGGCTAGCTCTACGGCATTCATGTCAAATGGGTTTACAATAGACTCGACGCCAGCGCGAACAATCGTGTTTTTTTCGGGGTCAATCTTCACTTCTTGCGTGTCTGGCACCTGTTTGATAAGAACTGCTATGTGCATATGTCTGACTCTACCTCCTTTATCTAAGATTAATTTTTCGTAAGATTAAATGCAAGTTTAACAGAGAAGGCTCAAGTTAAGAGGAGAGTATAAAGTGCAATCCAATAAATGTTGATTTGGCCAGCAATTACCTACTTTCAAGAATTGATTATCATCTATGAAAGTCAGTGTTTTTCAGGCGTATTTGTCTCTTTTGGCGTTGAATCAATCGCGCAAATATCAAATTGGTATGTAATATTCACCGGGGATTGTTTGTATCCAAGCAAAGTGTTTATTTTCCGCATGACGTGATTTTCTTCATGATTAGCTGTTGTAATCATTGTTATCTGTGGATAATTTTCCTTCACGTGTTCGAGGAGTTCAGTCTTGAGCCTTTTACACAACCCCTTACCTCGATGAGTTGCCTTTGTTCCGGAAATCTCGCAGTAGAGTTCATTTGGAATGTAATGTAGATGGAGTAGTTCAGATAATGCGACAATCTCCCCGGTCTTTGTTTTTGCAAGGGCTGTGATAAAAAAGTTACCCTCCTCTAAATCCTTCACTCTTTTCTTGTAGAAGCTGCTGCGGTATTTTGTCTCATCGAAGTTTCTGTTTTTTTCGAAATCATTGATATCTTTGTTTAGCTCTACCATCAGATCAAGGAATTGAAGCTCATCATTTTTTCCAAGCTCTTTTGTGATTTCTATTTCTATCTCTGGAGTTTTTTTCTCGCACTTCCTTTTTATCTCATCTAGTTTATACCAGTTTGCATCCCCTAGTTTGAGATAGTTATTGAAATTTGTGGTCAATATTTCACCGTTGAGATTTTCTAAGAAATGCTTACCTGATTCGGTGTTTGTGTGTGATTTGAGAGAGGTAATGTTAAGTGTTTTAGCTTTTGCTATGATGCGTTGCAAAATATTTGTTCCAATCCCTTTGTTGCGATATTTACTGTTGACAAAGATCCTAAATCCGGAGAATTCGATTTCTTTCTTATTTTCATCATTGAACCTGACAAAAAGCATTCCATAGCCAACAATCTTTTCATCTTCTTCTGCTATAAATCTGAATAGGTCTGATGTTGGACTCTTGAAATTCCAGTCTTTTTGGTGTTGTTCAAAGGATGAGAAGGTAAGGTGTGGGTACATCTCATAGAAGGTGTCAGAGAGAAGATCGTATACTTCCTTCTGCTTGGATAAGTCCATCTTCGCGATGTCTATCTCACTGGCACAACCAGGATCGAATCTGCAATCACCCATGTCTACCTCCCAACTGTACACATTCAGTAACAGAATGACCAGTCTTAAAATCTATAGAGTATCTGAATTCAGCCAGCTTCGCTACGCTGCTCCTACATCACCTCCTGCACAGTATCATCAATCCACCCGCCCCAACCTGGGATGTCTTTGACCTGACCGTTTGGCGCAATTTCAATTTTGCGTCTGTGGACGAGAGTGAGTCTAGTGCTCTCCAGAATTGCAGGGGTTACAACCTGAGCTTCAACATTGGTTGCCGGGTCACGCTCAGGTACTGTGCGCTCGGATGTGAATCTGATGTAGTGGTTTAACAGTGTGCCCATATTTCGCTCAAGGGTTTGCGATGCTTTTGTGACAGGCAGCTCAAGCTCCTCAATACAGTCCCGTCTTGTGAAAGGAAGATTGGAAGAGTGAGATTTATAGGTGAAGAGGTCGATGATGTTTTCGATTTGCTCGTCTGACTTGATGGATTTAGAAAGCAGAAGCGCTTTGCGGCAGACGTGTCTGGCAAGCTCTACCGCCCTCATCGCGGAGCCTATCGTGCTGCCCTCAATGTTTAGCATATCGGCAGCCTGGTCTGGGTCAACTCCGTTCTCATGGGCAAAATTAAAAAACTCGTGGATATCGAAAGGGTTGATGAGTTGTGGTTTCCCCATAGTTTCTTCATTTGGTGGCCCTTTGATTGTCTGGATATGCATTGGGCCAAGTTCGGAGAGAGGAGACATTACAACCTCGTCTGCGCCAAGCGCTATGAATGCTGACGCTGAGAAGAGCTGCCCAGGTAAGAGCACAGCCAGATGATTGGTATGCTCCCGAAGGAGCGAGAGTACCCGCCAAACAGACTCAGGAGAACCGCCTCGAGCTGAGATCAAAAGATCGAGTCTCTCCTGGTACCCAATCGTGAGAAGTTGGTGATAGAGTGGTGGAAGGGCGTCATCAGCAACTGACGCGCCGTGTGGAGATAGGATGTAGGATATCAGTTTTGACTGTCTTTCATTCTCGATTGCTGTAATCAGCGTATGTCTCTTTGTTCTTTCGTTGTCCATTTTGAAACCTCTTTTTTGTATATCTCTATAATCAAATCTGCTGTTGGATTGTCCATTATAACAAAATCAGCCCTTCCTTTCAAAAAACTTATTTGTCGTTTGGCATAATTTCTTGTTACTTTCTTCATTGTCTCTATTGCTTCTTCAAGCCCTGCCTTGCCCTCATGCCAATCGAGTAGAGGAGGGTAGCCGTGAGCCTTTACGCGTCTGATGTCATCTGACAATCCTGCCAAGACAAGGTTTCTGATCTCATCGAGTAAGCCTTCTTCAAGCATCTCATCAACCCTCGTGTTTATCCTGCTGTAGAGCTTCTCCCTATCTCGCATGATGCCAATCGGGAAAAACTTGTATGGAAGAATGTTTTTGATTGAGTAAATCTCGGTTCTTGTCTTCCCGGACAACTCGAAGATTTCAAGTGCTCTTACGATGCGTCTTGTGTCGTTTTTGTCAATGCGCCTTGCCGATTCGGGGTCGATTTGCTCAAGTTTATCATAAAGATCCTCATTTTTTGAGGCTTCCTCAAGTCTTTTTCTTGTGGCGACATCAGACGGAGGAGTTGGTGAGAGTCCATCAAGAATGCTTCCAATCCACATATAGCTCCCACCGCAGATAATCGGAGTTACATCCCTTTCAGTAATTTCTTTGAGTGTGTGCTCAAGTTCCTCGATAAATCTTGCGACATTGTATTTCTCTCGAACAGATACGTGACCAATCAAGTGATGTCTGACTCCCTGCATTTCTTCCTCGGTTGGTCTCGCTGTTCCTATGAAAAGCTCTGAATATATCTGCTGTGAATCTGCAGAGACGACCTCACCGCCAATGTTTTTTGCGAGTGCTATGGCAAGCCCCGTCTTGCCCGATGCTGTCGGGCCAAAGATTATTGGAATTGGATATTTTTTCACTCTCATATGTATAGTTGAGTACTATTCTTATGGCAAGCCTCAAACAGTAGGATAAATCTTGTAGTGTAAAAATCCTCTTTATATTTCTCTGATATAATCTAGTTTGTGCCTGTTTCCAAAACAGAAAAAAGTGTTATACTCATGGCTGTTGCATATGGAGAGTGATAATGGCGAGAATGACAGTTCCGCGCTCTGTAGTTTTGAGTGCCTTGTTCCTTATTTCAGCTATCATAACATCGGTTCTTGTTTTTGGTTCTGTGTCGGTGGGGCCTGTGCTTGAAGAAGAGAAATCACAGATTGAGGCTTGGATTGCCTGGGAAGGTTTCAACTATTTTGGTGATCCCATGGATTTCAGGTATCCTGAAGGTGAACCCCGATTCGACTCTGAAGATGAGAGGTACGACTACATCAGAAGCAACAACAGAGCGAGACCATGGCAGAAGATTCAAGGCGAGTGGCTTGTCAGGTTTTCTGACTCCGAGACAGAGTATTTCAAAATGTGGGTTGAGGATGAAGATTTGAACACGTTTGGTGATCCTCATGGGACAGTTTACGCGGGTGGCACTCCCCTTTTCGATGAGATGAATGGGAACCACATTCCACTTGACTCCTACGCCCTTTCAAACCACCCCAAAAGACCGTGGCTGAGATACACTGTGAGTAATGACAGATAACCATTTGAAAAGAAAGGTGTGACGGCTTGATGAGTGAGAATCAGGAACAGAAAAGGGTGTTGGTGGTTGAGGACGAGCTAGCGATTGCCAAGCTCATAAAATATGTTCTCGAAAACGCTGATTTTGAAGTGACCCTTGTTACTGAGGGAGCTTCAGCCCTGAAGGAGATAGACAGAGAGACTCCTGATATTATGATTCTTGACCTCATGCTTCCAACTTTTTCTGGATTTGATGTAATGAAGAGTCTCAATGAGTCTGACAGAATTGGCACATTCCCTATTGTTGTATTGACTTGCAGAGGGCAGGAGGAAGACAAGGAGAGGGCGCTCAATCTTGGAGCTTCAGAGTTTATGACAAAGCCCTTCTCACCCTCTGGGCTTGTTGCGGTTCTTAGGTCTTTGATAAATCATTCCGGGGGCATTCATGAATAATGAAGAGTTGTTGTTGGAGGAGCTGGCAAGCGCTTACGAACAACTCAATGTTTTCTATGGATGGTATGAGAGAATGTTCATGGCTGTTGATTCCCGCCAGAAGGTGTCTGATACCCTGGCCAAAATCATGCGCGCAACCGAATCTCAATGTGGAATTATAATCTCACTGGGCAGGGGTAAAAAACTCAATATTGTCACATCTTGGTCTTCGGAGGTTGACTCGGAGCAGTTTGTCATATCGGTCTTCAAGAGACACATTGCGGATATTGAATCAGGGATGCATAAGAAATTCACATTCTCGTTTGAGGAGATGTGGGACAACAAGAACATGCAGCTTCTTGTCGTTCCCTGGCGCTCTGACAAGATGCTCAAAGGAGCTTTTATCTACGCCAGAGAGGACAGACCGTACAGCCATCACGAGTCAATCCTGCTTGGTAATACCTCTGTCCAGCTTGGAATTCATATCGATTCGTCAAACCTTGCTGACAACCTCAAGGAACATAATCAGGAACTTGGCACGCTTTTGATGCGTGATATCACAGAGTTCGACAGACTGTTTGAGCATCTGGACACAAGCGACAAACTACAGTGTGGTTTTATGTCTACAAGCTATTTCCCAGAAGATGTCCAGGTATACATGATTGACCCAGGCAATTGGGTTGTTTTTGAGTCAAATATCGACTCTGCAAAATCGAAATCGGTCGATGATGTCCTACCCCATGGGATTGTTGATATGGTCAAGGCAAAGAAGAATGACAGCATCACATTGCCTGACGGCAGACATGTGAAGATTGAAAGCTTCTCCTCAAATGACAACATTGAGGGAGTTGCGGTTGTCATTTTTGCAAACAAGAACGATGAGATTAGAGAGATATCAAAAATTGCCCGAATGGCTGTTTTAATCCATTACAATTCTCAACAGATGCGGAAATCTCTAAAAAGGATATATACTTCTCACCTTCTCTCGATGTCCAAGCTCGTTGATGGCATGCATCCTGCTTTCTCACTCCGCTCCGAGAACATCATGAGAATCATCAAGCCTGTCGCAAACAAGATGGGACTCACGGATTCGGAATATGAAACGCTTAGACTCTCAACCCTTCTAATAGACATACCGCTCATCTATCTCGGCTCCGAGACTCTGGAACGGTATCTTATTCATGGCACAAGCACCCTGAACTCAGGTGTACTCGAGCGTATCAGAGACCATCCTGTGCAGTCCGCTGACCTTCTCAAGCACCTGCCTTCCTTAGGTGATTGTATCCCTGTGATTCGCAATCACCACGAGAGGTGGGACGGGCTAGGCTATCCAGATGGGCTAAAGGGTAAAGAGATTCCAAAGCTTGCGCGAATCATATCGCTTGCCCAGTCTCTCGCTTTCAGAACTGAGAACCACTACACCGACGTGATTGACATGCTCAACATAAAAGAAGAACAATCATGGGTAGAAAGGCAGGCAGGCAGAGCTTTTGACCCATTGGTGGTGGTCGCTCTGTTTGAGGCTCTTGATATACCAGTCAGTGACAAGCTCAGAGAGAAAGCACAAGAAGGATAGTTGAAAATGTTTGTTTCTGGAATTGATGTGGAGGGTTCATGAAACTTGTCCTTACCATTCTTCTTATTATTTCTGGTGTTTCTCTTCCAGTGCCGTCAAATGTCGATTATGACGCTGTCTTTCACGAGTTTGCATTCTCGAAAGAGACCGTTGTTGAATATCAAAATATCCCAGACTCTGGCTGGGAGAAACTTTCTTTCCCGCATGACTGGCAAACAATAAAGCGTACCAAGAGAATTCAATCCAATATCTGCTACTACAAAGGGAGCATCAACTACTTTGGAGATGATCTGCTTTTCTTGAGATTCAGAGCGTCTAACTTCCTCTCAAAACTCTGGGTGAATGGTGAGTTAGCAGGTGTAAATCTTGGGGGTTATCTTCCCTTTGAGTTTGATATCACAGGTCTTTTAAATGTCGGTGAGAACGAGGTTGTACTTGGAGTACAAGATGCGACGGCTTGCTTGGAAAAGCCTATCAATCCAGACTCAACAAACAAGAATGACCTTTTTGCGCCAGACTCAATCATCTGCCCCATTGGCTCTGCTGCCATGCTCTCAGGGCTCTGGCAACCAACAGAGGTAGTGAGGAGACCTCGGACGTACATAGACAACATCTGGATCAAAACATCAGTTCGGGGTCACACAATCTCCTTCAGAGCTGATGTTCTCTCGCAAGAAGAAGACCCAGAAGGATTCACTGTTTCTGCGTATGTAGAAGATGGCAAAGGTGCTGTCGTAAAGGAGTTTGGGGATAAACCAGTTGAGATAACAAGAGACGGCGGATTTGCCTCATTTGTTGAGAGTTGGGAGAACCCAAAACTCTGGAGTCCAGAGAACCCCAACCTCTACAAGCTCTTTGTGATGCTAAAAAAAGACGGAGTTACGGTCAACACCAAGATTGAAACGTTTGGTTTCCGTGAGTTCTGGATTAATGGAAAAGACTTCATATTAAACGGCACAAAGATAAATCTCAGAGCTTGCTCAAAGCACCTCTGGCGACCAGGGCAGATGCCCTCCACCATGAAAGAGTATGCCCAGTCTGTTGTTGCCGAGGTGAAGGGATTGAATGCGAACGCTCTGAGACTTCATGCCAATCCGTATCCTGAGGAATTTCTGGATGAAGCGGACAGGCAAGGGCTTCTTATCATCAATGAGTCAGCGTCATTCACGTTTGGGGTTGAATACGCGACATCCTCAGACCTTTTTTGGAACAACCTTAAAAGGCAGTGGAATGCCCATATCGAAAGAGACTTCAACCACCCAAGCTTTGTGATAGCAAGCATCGAGAATGAATTGCTTTTGACCGGGGCTGACAGGAAAGAGGGGGTCACAGAAAAACTTGTCGAGATGGGCAAGTATGTGAGAGAGATGTCAGGGCGACCTGTTATGTTTGAAGGCGACTTTGACCCAGGAAACTCAACTGATATAATCAATCTTCACTACTCACATGAGCCTCTGATGCACAACAGCTACCCTCAGGATGCCTACTTCCTCGATTGGGAATTTACAAGTCCCACTCCGCCGCGGGGCTCGGTTTTGTGGAATAGGCAGAAACCAATCTATATGGGTGAGTTTATGTGGATACCTGACCCCACCCACGTTGGCGCTGTTGCCTTTGGGGATGCGTTTTACGAAGACCCAAGAGCGGGTAGGATGAAGGTGAAGGCTAAGTTTTTCAGGATGCAGCTTCAAGCTTTTAGAGAACAGGATATCCCAGCTTTCAACCCCTGGAACCCTCTTGAGGACAAGCTTGATAAAGAGCTTGTTGTTCCCGCTACAGTTCGAGAATCGTATAAACCAGTCACATTCTTCATCAAGGAATATGACACCCACCACTATGCCAACACAAATGTAACAAGGACAGTGACACTCCAGAACTGGTCAGAAACCCCAAAAGAGATTGAGTTTAATTGGACATTTAGTGATGACTTTGAATCAGAGTTCGTAAGGCTTAATCCTGGAAACTCAAAGGTCATATCGATAAACCTCAAGATGCCAGATGTCAGAGGCAGCGCCATCCCATACCCTCTTGTCTGTAAAATGGTCACAGGTGGTGAGGTTGTTCACGAAACAACAACAATTCTCACAGTTTATAAAGAGAGGCTTGGAATAGCCAATTTTGTTCTTGTCGGTGGTTCAGATGTTTTCAAAAAGGATTTGGAAAGACGAGATTTCAGATTTGACAGCGTCAGTCTTTCAGAGGTCTATCAAATACCGAACACCCCTGTAGTTGTCGCACCGAACACACTCACCGATATTTCATGGGTTGAGATCGCAAGGAAACACGAATCAAACTTTGTCGTGCTCCTCCCTCAGCCAGATGAGGCAATCCCGTTCTTATCAATGGCAAACGACAACCTCCCAACAAGAGTACAACGACAGGATGGGTTTACGATGTCGTCGTGGATTTCTGATTATTCCTCCTTTGAAGCCGATGAAATGATGGAGTTTTTTGCTGGGGACAACATCATAGCTCTTGATGCCATGGAGATGAAGTCTGGCACACCCATGATCCCCATACTCGCTGCTGATACCGGGTGGAAGCAATACTACCTGATTGCTGATATTCCAGGTGTTGCCACGTTTACGAGCGTTGCGCTAGAGCAAAAAATGAGTGTTGAACCCCGATGCGCTCTGATTCTCAACGGATTGGTGAGCAGGGAAAGGACAAACCCCAACATAGTGCTTACTACAACTGCAGAGCATATTGATAGTCTTAAGATTCTAGGTTTTGACCCAAAACTCCCTGATGAGGCTGACTTTTCAAAACCTATTATTGTCTATTCAACAAGTAAATTCTCCGAAGGGATTGACGTTACAAATCTACACAAGGATTCAACAGTCATTTTTGATAGACCCGATTTCACAAAACTTGAAGCTAACGGGCATAAAATTTTTGAATTGGAAATGGACGAAAGCGCACGAATCAAGGAAGATGGGATTGCCTATGGACTCTTTGACAAACCTCCGTTTTCAAGGGGCATGATTGTCGAGTCGACGAGGTTTTCCTATGATTGGCAGACAGGCAGTTCTACACCAATTGGCAAAGACAGATACAAATCCATCACCTCAGAAACACATTTTCCATACGAATTGATTCAAGGCTATCTGGTGGATTTCAGAAAATCAAAAGAGCCCAATATTGTCGTTAACCTCCTTGACTGGGATAACGCCTGGAATCACCCGCTTGCAACACTCCTTTTGAGTCTTGGTGTGGCACCCAGGCTCAGCAGAAAGATTTCTATGGAGCTTGAGAAAACAGAAGGACAGTATGTGCAAGTCGAAAAGGATTCAATCAGGTTCTCAACAGTTGGCACAGCAACCTGCACTTTTGAGGCTCAAAACACCAAAACAGTCACCCTCGCATTCTTTGCGAGGCAGACTAAAGCAGGTGATGAGGATGCAAAACTCAGGATTGAGATAAATGGACAGGTGAAAGAACTCGAAATAAAGAACACCGAGATGAGGCTCCTTACTTTTGAGTTCGAGCCATCGATTGGAGATAACAAGATAACTTTCAGTTTTACCAACGACTTCTGGGAACCTCCAGACGATAGAAACCTGATTATTGAGGGTATACAAATAACGTCGGATATTTGACAAAAAACCGATAGAAACATATATTGATGTGAACATTTTTAAGGACAAAAGGAAAGAAGGTGGTGACAAAAGTGGAAAGACGCTTTGTGGCATCGGAGTCGGTAACAGAGGGGCACCCAGACAAGGTTTGTGACTCAATCTCGGACGCAGTACTCGACGCAATCCTAACAGACGATAAGAGAGGCAGGGTCGCCTGCGAGACATTTGCAAGTCTGGGGCTTGTGATAGTGGGTGGCGAGATAACCACAACAACATACGTGGACTTGCATTCACTAGTTAGAAAAATAGTCAGAGAGATTGGCTACACCGAGTCATGGTTGGGTTTCACAGCGGACACCGTTGGTGTGCTCAATGCCATCGGTAGGCAATCTCCAGATATAGCTCAGGGAGTCAATACAGGTGGTGCTGGTGACCAGGGAATGATGTTCGGTTACGCAGTTGCTGAGACCCCAGAGCTTATGCCGATGCCAATCCATTATGCCCACCTTCTGACAAAGAGACTTGCAGAGGTCAGAAAATCTGGGCTTCTCCCCTGGCTTGGGCCAGATGGGAAGAGCCAGGTTGTTGTTGAATATGACAATGGCAAACCGATACACATCAAGACGGTCGTGCTTGGAGCGCAGCACTCTGAAGAGGTGCTCGATTCCACTGACCCATCGCATATCTCTGAGGATGCCAAGAATAAACTCAAAGAACATGTTATCGATGCAGTTATCCCAAAACATCTTCTGAGTGAGAAACCAAACTTCTATATCAACCAGACAGGCAAATTTGTCGTTGGTGGTCCTGTGTCTGATACCGGCATAACAGGCAGGAAGATAATTGTTGACACCTATGGTGGTGCCTGTCCTCATGGTGGTGGAGCGTTCTCAGGAAAAGACCCAACTAAGGTTGACAGGTCAGCATCATACATCACCCGCTACATTGCAAAGAACATTGTTGCCGCCGGTCTTGCCCATGTGTGTCAAGTTGAAATCTCGTATGTCATCGGTCGTGCTGAGCCAACACATTTTGCTGTAAGGACGTTTGGCACAGGCAAGGTTGAGAGCGAAAAGATAGCAGGAGCGGTGCAAGAGCTTGTTGACCTAAGACCAGCTGGCATCATTGAACACCTTGACCTTCTTCGTCCAATCTATTCTCTTACCACCAACTACGGTCACTTTGGTAGAGAGTTGCCGGAGTTTACCTGGGAAGACACGTCGAAGCTGTCCGTTAAGCTTGCTGAGAAACTGTTGTAGATGCTTATGTGTACTGGAAATATGGGAAACAAAAAAACTCCTCTGAGGTTTGTTGTCGCGGTACTAGCCGTTTTCGTGCTCATGTCCATGTTTGTCGGTTGTGGAAAACCTACAGCGACAGATGAGAACGTGGTTGATACCGATCCAGCGCACAAATCTTCGGCTACAATCGAGTCAATGACGAAGGATAATATCCTCAATTCGGTTGATAAGGGAAGAAGTGAAGAGCCAGAAAATCTGCCTGGCAAGGGACTGACAGTGTTGCCTTCAACCCTTGAGGTGCATGTGATGAATCTTCCCGGCACACCTGTGCTCATCAAGGATCAGTATTTCGCCATACTCTACGGGGCGTCTGATGTTCAGAACGCCACGAAGGTGTCCACATATTTGACAGAGCAGGAGATCAAGGGCTTGAAGTATTTCCTTATCCCATCAACCAACCCAACAACATTCTCAGGAGCTTTACCGGTGCTTGTTGAACACAAACCGTTTTTAATTGGCGAACTCAGGGCTGGTGATCCGTCTGGGTATCTGGCTGAGCTTAAAGAGAATGCCAACCAGAACAGGTTTGTCTTTGAGAGACAAGTAGCAGGTAAGATTTGGTATGAGAACGGCACAAGATTCGAAGTTCTCTACCCGTCAGGCAATGATACTGAAGAATCAGGAAATACCCCGACTCTCGTGCTTGAAGTCAGAAAGAATGATGTTTCATTCCTGATAACAGGTGAAATAAACAGTCAAATCGAAAAAACCCTCATAGAGAGAGGGAAACTGCTTGAAGTTGATTACCTGATTGCGACAAATGGCGCGATTGAGGGTAGCATGAGCAAGGATTTTATTAAAGCTCTCAACCCAAAGGTTGTGATTGTGGGTGTGTCTGATTCCGAGCCTGTTGGGATTGATGCAGAGACGATAGAAGTTGTTGGAACTGACACTCTCAAGATTATCACAAATGGTACAGAACACAGGGTTATAACTAACAAATAACCAAGAAAAATAGCAGTGAAAAAGGCGCGAGGTTTCTCATCGCGCCTTTTTTAATATAGAACCAGCTTTACTGCCAGAATGTATCCTACAAAGAACCCAGTTGATATAGGTTTTACTTCGTAGGTAAAATGAAATCGAAAACAAACAAACTGACTTTTCTGAACCCCCCCTCGTATATGATTTCATAACGGCAACTGCTTGAAAAAAAAGAAAGGGAAAATAAGGAGGATGAAGATGAAAAAATTTACGACACTTGCGATTATCGCAACAATGGTTTTAGGACTCGTTACCGCAGGAACAGTTTTCGCAAATGACCCAGGTCAAGTTGGACCAAGAGACAAAGCGCCACAGATGCCAATGATGGGTACCGTTGTCAACATCAACGCCAACGACATGACCATAACCCCACCAATGATGGACTTCATGAAGGCCACAATCACATTTGACGAAGAGACTAAGTACTACGATGGAACTGTTGAACTTGAACAGGGCGAAGAGCCACCAGAAGTCAGCAGAAATGACATCAAGCGTGACGATAAGGTTGTTATTCGTGGTAAGATCGTAAGAGATGGCGAAGATGAAAATGCCACAACTTACTATCTCGCTGCATCAGTCACCAAGGTAACTGTGTTCCCAAGACCAGGTCAGGGCGGAAAAGGTGGAGATCAGAGACCACCAACCATGAACGCAATCCTTGTAAAACATCAGGGTGATACACTCACAGTCACAGATCCAGCAGGCGAGAACGAGCATGAAGTCACAGTCGATGAGAACACCAAGGTTTTCAAAGTCACACAGGGTGAGGATGGAACGCCAGTAAGAGAAGAGATTAAGTACAATCAGATCCAGAAAGGCGACAAGCTTGTTTTGACAGGAAAACGCTACCAGGACGATGACGGCAACACCGGATTCTATGCAAGTGTGATCCTTGTTGTGGACGAGTTCCCGGCAAATGATGGAAGAGGACGCGGTGGTGACCAGAGCAAAGAGAGAGCGCTTCTTGGAACAATCGTAAGCGTAAACCAGACCAGCATTGTTGTGCTTCCAAACTTTGATGACGCAGAGAACGTAGAGATTGCTCTTTCAGAGAAGACTGTTTATGTCGCTTTTGATCCACCAGCTGCCGAGGGCGAGAAGCCAGTAAAGGTTGAGAAGACCCTTGCAGACCTCAAGCCAGGACAGAAGGTCAGAGTCACAGTCATTCCAGCAAGAGACGGTTCAGGTGAGCCATCGCCAACAGCCGCTGTTGTTGTTTTCCTTGACGAGTTCCCACCAGCAAGAGCAGGCGGTGAGATTACAGCCATCTCCTCAACCTCAATCACAATCACCCTTCGCGGCAGACCAGATGAAGAGGAAGTAAGAGAGCTTACACTCGCAATCAATGCAGACACAAAGTTCATCAAGATGGAAGTTGGTCAGGAGCCTGTTGAGATCACATGGTCAGACTTGGCTGTTGGCGACCAGGTTGGTATTGTCCACAAGGACGGAGTTGCTCTTGAGGTTTACAAGTCCAATAGACCAGAGAGCGGAAACCCACCCGGAGACAAGAATCCAGGCAACGGCGGCGGAAAGGGCAAGGGTGGCTTCTAGATAGCACCAAGTCCACGCACGCGGACGCGCTGATTGGTCTGATTTGCCCAGCTTGATTTACTCAGAGCTAACGAGATCAGACCCAAACAAGTAAAGCAGAGAAAATCTCTGAAACTCACTCCTTGAGTTGTAAAGCCCCCCTTGGCAAGAAAGCTGAGGGGGGCTTTTAATTTATCAAACTTTTTGATTTCTTGTTCGTTTGATATTATTGGAGGTGTTTCATGAAAAAATGGATAAGATTCCTATTGATAATCCTTATTCTTGTGAACTTTGTTATGCATATATCCAATTTAGATTTTGTGAAATGTAAAGAGACCATAGCAACCATAGGTGATTGTGATAGAAAGTTGTCGCAAGACATGTATAAACCTGGCAGACTTATGTTTGTGCGAAACCCCGTTCTGGACAAATTATCAAAAGACATGAAGCTGCTTCAAGTTCACAATGGTTGTTATCTAATGGCAGATTTCGACATGCAATCGAATGAGACTGATGAAATCCTAAAGGTCAATATCCATTACTTTGATTCTGACGGACAGAGCTTGTGGAGTGTGGAAGTCGAGGAATGGTGTTATTTGCACTACTATAGGATTATTGGTGAGAAGTTAGTTCTCGCATGTGATAGAATAATTTACCTTATAAATCTGAAAGACGGTCAAATAATCTGGAAAAAAAATGATTATTTACCTGAGGAGTATTATATTTCAATTGCCAGTTCAGATGAGATGCTTTTTATCGCATGCGATAGTAGTTGTGTTGCAATTGATTTAGAAGATGGCTCAAAAGTGTGGGAAGTGGCACAAGATTTTGCTGGATCCAGTGGTTTTAGGAGATCTATGGCCTATTCAAGTGATAAGCTTGTAATTTATTCAAATGGCTTGTTTTGTTTTGATGCAAACAATGGGAAAATGCTTTGGTCAAGAGAGATGAGTTTTGATTCTATAACAAAAAACTCGATGGTAATGGATGATGAAAGAGTGTATGTTGATGATTTGAGATTCAACCAAATATCAGCAGTTGATTTATCAACAGGGAAAACCATCTGGACAACTTCATACTCTCTTAAGTACTCCTTGGCATATCCACTGCTTTTAAAAGGTGACTATTTGTTTCTGCAAGGATATGGTGTTTTTGATTCAACTACTGGTAAACTTCTATGGAGTGACTGGTATAAAAATTATGATAAATCGATAATTGTGGGAAATGTTCTTCTAAGTCATATGGATACAAGGTGTAGTATTTTTGCAGAAGAATATACCTATACGAGTCTTCGAGCAAGAGATGTCCGCAATGCAAAGGTGCTATGGTGTAAAGATATAAAGAATACCAACTGGAATAACAATCTGTGGCTCATGAATGATAACAAAATATACTATGACGATTTAGTCAGCACTTCTTGCATACAACCTGCAGCAAACAAAATCTCATTTAACATTGGTAGCGATAAAGGTATTGTCGATGATTGCCTCATGATTTCAATGGATACCAAACCTGTAATATATCAAAACAGGTCATTTCTGCCAGCAAAATATGTAGTAGAATCCTTAGGCGGATTCATTGAATGGAATTCAGATGAACGCAAAGTTGAATGTAAGCTTGTTTCGATTAAGAATCCAAATGATCGAATTCCAGCTGGATACAATGAACATGTTGTAGAACTCTGGATAGACAAACCCACCGCCAAGGTAAACGGAGTAGAAACCCAAATCGACCCAAACAACCCAGAGGTAGTACCCACCATCATCGACGGCAGAACGATGGTACCAATGAGATTCCTAGCTGAGAGCCTGGGGTGTGAGGTGGAGTGGATAGCTGAGACAAAAGAAATAGTTCTTACATACACGAATTGATTTCACACTCAATGTTGGATGGATTCATGGAAACAAAGGGTTTTTTCAAAGCCTGATTTCTTGAGTTGTAAAGCCCCCCTCGGCAAGAAAGCTGAGGGGGGCTTTTAATTTGTCATTTTCTATTTTCACCATTTGTGATGTTTTTTTGTCGTGTATTTGGATCAAAACTTGATTGAGATGTTTGTTTTGTGATATTGTGGGAGCGTGATTATTTTCAAGGGGTGAGTATGCATATTAGAAAAACGATTACAACCTTTGTGCTTGTTATGTTGTTTTTGAGCTTTGGTGGGGTTTTTGCGGAAGAAGAATTCAGATTCTATATTTTTCAAACCTTTCATTGGGAATCCAGTCCAAAATCAGAGTATCCAGAGGTTGTAATAAACTGCAAACCAAACCAGATAAGGGTTGAACCTTGGGAATCAGACTCGTTTGATGGGAATGGAGAACTTTCAAGAAAATGGTCAAATGAGATTCCATTTGAATATGAATTAGAGTTCCACAACTTCAACAACACTCCACAAGGGTGGCTATTCATCACAACAACACAGAAACCTGAGGAGGGAAATTACGTTATATATGGGGAATATTACCAAAATCGATTGATAAATCCCGAATCAGGTGAAGTGAATCTGCTTCCTCCCAAGTTCTCACTTTTTAGTCACATCAGGACTAATTTTAAGATATGTGATTCCCCGTATGGTGGATATTACGATGAAAACCCAAAAGAAATTAGGTGTTACGATATAGACAATGATACTATCTTATGGCATATCAGAGATAACAGGATTGGGCAAGCATCTCTTGTTCCTTTTCTGCCTATTCAACAATCAGACGGTGTGTTCTTCTATGTAAATAATGGATTGACGCTGTTTGACGTAAATACTGGAGAGATAAGATACTCGTATGATTTCAAATTTAAAAAAGATGGGGGGACACATAAACCGTATATACACTTATTACTTGTCAACAGTAGTTATATTTGGTTGATTCAAGAAACACAACCTACAGCATTTGGGTTCTATCGATTTGAGAAGAAGTTAAGACAATTTAAAAATTGTTCTCTAACTGGTCTAGATAGTGATTTTTTTTCATGTAGAAAAGACAGTTTGATTGGTTTGTATTGTGGCAAGAAGTTAATTGAGATAGATTCAGAAACCCTTGAAGTCACATCAGCTACTGACTTCTGGGAGCTCGTTGATAAAGTTAATCCATCTGTTTCTGATATTGAATATCCATTCTATTGCACATTACATCCTATTGGAAAATACCTACCCATATCAATATATGAAGACTACCCGGCAGGGCGCAGTTCGTTCGAATGGAACAGTGGAGTCAATCTTCTCACCCCCTCCTACGAACTCGACACCTATCAGTTGCTCCTCAACCGAGATGACCTAACTGAGCTAGTCGAACTCTCCCCAGCTCTCACAGGCAGCAAAAAGACATACATGCAGTCCATCGATGGTGAGATAGTCATCCAAACTATCGATGAGATAATGTGTTTTGATGTTGATACACTCGAAAAGAAATGGACGATTGACAAGTCTGACTTTGACAACCCAGAGCTTGCTGAGGTTTATGCAGTCGACTGGAGAGGTGTGCTTGTTCGTGATGTAAATGATGAGAAGATTGCCAAGTTCTACTGCTATGATGTCCCACCCCCACCAGAACCAGAGCCAGAACCAACCCCTGAACCAATATCAATTGTTGGCACAGTCACATGGGTTGACTGCGAAAGTGGAAAAGTTGCGGTCACAACCTCATCCGGCACATACACCGTTGAGCTTCCAGAGGCATTTACAAAAGATGGTGAAGCTGCAACATGTGATGACCTTGAAGTTGGTGACCTTGCAACGGTTACTGGTATAGAGAGTGACGATACAATCGATTCAGATACAGCAACATTTGAGAGCCCACCAGAGCCGGAACCGGTCCCAGAACCTCAGCCTGAGCCAACTCCCGAACCGGAACCGACTCCTGAACCAACCCCACCACCAGAACCAGAACTCCCAAGACAAACTAAAACAATCCTCAAGTTCCAGATAGGAGAGAAGAGGCAGTGGCTTGATGGGGATGAAAGGCTAATCGATGTAGCCCCTCTCATCCTAAACGGTAGAACATTCCTCCCAGCAAGATTTGTGACAGAACCTCTTGGCGGTGATGTCGAGTGGGATGGGGCAGAGAAGAAGGTAGTCTGCAAACTGGCTGCTCCAGATGGCCCCACAGATGAGCCAACACCAGAATCACAAACACCTTCATTCATTGGGCCACTGAGTCCATTTCAAAGCGACGCAATTGCTGACAATAATGATGACTTGCCAGGCAGTGACTTGAAGAACAATCCAACCACAGAGTCCTTGTACAATACCGTCGAACTCTGGATTGGCAAGCCCACAGCTAAGGTAAACGGAGTAGAAACCCAAATCGACCCAAACAATCCTGATGTTGTCCCCACCATCATCGACGGTAGAACAATGGTGCCAATGAGATTCCTAGCTGAGGGCCTGGGGTGTGAGGTGGAGTGGATAGCAGAGACTAAGGAGATTATCCTTTCATATTCGAAGTAGCCTATAACATAGGTTGAATAGAAGATGGGGAAGAATGAGATAATACTCATATGCACAAATTTGTTTTGGCGGAGTATCAGATGGAACACAAAAGCTATGAGGACAAGTTTATACAAACATATTACCCTCAAAAGAAGAGACATATGACACCTCTATGATCAACATGATGATTCCCTTGATTTGAGTGACTTGTGTCTGAATTCAACTATTTCTCTGGGTTGAATGGATAAATTGCCTTATAGCTGCTAGTTATCTTAACCTTTCCAATAACGATTGTGTACACGAGTTGGTAAATGCAAAAAAATATAATTTATGACATCGTGACTTAAACATATTCACTATCATAATTGATATTCAGTTTACGTTATGTTACACTCGCACCGTTGTATTGTCATATTGTTAGGATGTCATATATGACGATTATCAAATGGATGAGTAACATTTGAGTCAAGGAGTGCGAAAGTGAATAAATGGATTGGTATTCTTGTGGTTATCATTGTAGTGTTTTCGACCGTTTTAACTGGATTTACTCATGCAATCACCAACTCGGACTGGGTAACAGCGGATGGTGAACCATACATGGGTTCGATATACGACAGCGATGCGTCTCTTTATCATAATATAAAAACTATAAACGTTGGCTACCCAGACTTTGATCTCGACTCAAATGATTATCCGCACATTGTGTGGCATGAATTCAGTGAAGGAAACAAGAAACCAGATATCACGTATGCAAAGTGGGATGGTAAAAACTGGGTCAAGGCAAATGGCGATATCTGCACCAGAAGCAGCGGATTCGATAAAATAAGCAACGATAAGGGCTCATACTATTCACAAATATCACTTGATGGCTCCGATACACCACATGTCACATGGCATTCAAATAAGGAGATTTACTACGCCAAATGGAATGGGAGCTCGTGGGGTACGCCAGATGGTAAACCTTTTAGCTCTCAAAACAACGGAAATATCAGCAGGAATGGCACGTGGTCATATGGTCCGGCGATAGATGTCGATTCGCGGGGAAATCCGCATATTGTTTGGAGTGATGACAACACCATCAGATATATCAAATGGGATGGTTTTGAATGGATCTGTGATAATGGGAAAAAGTATAACTCGACGACTAATAACGGTCGAATAAGTGGGATAGAAAAGGATACAAAAGCTGCGCATCCAGAAATTGTTATTGATTCGAAGGACAATCCACACATTGTCTGGTATAGAAACTTTGATTCTAACGATGAGGTTATATACGTCAGATGGGATGGTGGTAAGTGGATTACAGCAGACGGAGATAAATACGATCCAGTCAGCAACGATGGGAATGTGTCCAAGAATGAGACTCTATCCAGATATCCTCAGCTCGATGTCGACAACAATAACAATCCGCACATCGTTTGGCTAAATCATAATCAGAAGCAAAAATATGAACTGAATTATTTGTATTGGGATGGGAATTCGTGGGTGAATTTTAAGGGCAATGAGTACAATGAAATTAATGCCGAAATATCATCTTCAACATCGGGTGCGAGTTCACCAAGGATAGCCATTGATGGAAACAATGTACCCCACATTACATGGTGGAGTGGAGATGAAGTATACTACACTCAACTTGTTGATGGTATGTGGGTTGATCATAGAGGAGATAAGGGATTTTCCAAGATTAAAACAGATTCTACACTTATTCATGATCCTGTTATTGCGTTAGATACATACAATCTTCCACATCTCGTTTGGTTTGAAAGTAAGGAAATAGGCTACATCAAAAGGAAAATGATATTCGATGGAGAATTCAAACTCTCAATGGATGTTGACACTGACGGCGATGACGAGTTTGTTGATAAAGAGAAAGATGTAAAAGCTGGTGATATTCTCAGATATAGAACTAATCTTGAAATCGTCGGGGGAAATTACCCAATGGATGTGGGTTATCTTATGGTGTCGGTTCCCGAAGGAACACACTACGTCAAGGACTCTGCATCATCTTCAGATACTCTGTTCTACACAAATAATTCTGGTTCAGACTGGTTCACCGGAGAACCTCCTGATTCTATTGGAGGTGACATTATCATTAAATGGGAACCAGTAAATCACGAAATAATAAGTAAAAATGGTGAAAAGGCCAAATCTGAATATACTTTTTATTTCAGCGTCAAGGTCTCAGACCAGATATCCGAGGCTGACTTCAAAATAAGAACAAGAGCATTGTTTAAGTGTAGTAATGTCCCTAGTGCCGTATTTTCAGATCTTGCTATAAACAAATTTGTGGTCTCAGAGTCTGAGTCAGAACCAGAGCCAGAGCCCACCCCCGAACCAGAACCTGTACCTGAGCCAGAACCAACACCAACTCCACCTGAAGATGAAGCTGATCCAAACCCGCCTACAGGTGAAGGGCCTGGATGTGATCCTGGTTTGCCATCGGTACACAAGTTGACATTCAAAATTGGTGAAAAATCTTACACTGTTACTCATGGCAATGAAACCACAGCTGTCGAGATGGATGTTGCAACTGCAATCATTGACAACAGGACGTTTCTTCCAGCCAGATATGTCACAGAACCTCTCAGTGGCACAATTTCCTGGGATGGGTCAGAAAAGAAAATCACTTGTGAACTAGATAATTCAACAATAGAACTCTGGATAAATAAACCAACCGCCAGAGTCAACGGAGTTGAGAAGCAAATCGACCCAGACAACTCGGAAGTAGTCCCCACTATCATCGACGGCAGGACAATGGTGCCAATGAGATTCCTTGCTGAGAGCCTTGGGTGTGAGGTGGAGTGGGTAGCAGAGACAAAGGAGATTATCCTTTCGTATTCGAAATAGCCTATAACATAGGTTGAATAGAAGATGTGGAAGAATGAGATAATACTCACTTACCTGAAATTGTCCTAACAACAATCCAGCCAAGATGAGTACGGATACAAAAGAATCGCATGCGTGAACAGCTGCTGTGTGGTAGTCAAGTGCGTACGTGTCCAAAGAAGGAAAAATCTTCACTTACCGTTTGAAATAAGAGTCTAAAAAAGCATTGGGAAAACCAATTGCAAGTTTACACCAGATGAATGGCAGAGATTATGAAACCGATCTTAACTCATGAATGCTGATCTCATAATCGGTACAGTGTTTTGCTATCCTAACTCTTTTGAATATACTGTGACATCGGGAATAAAGTTTCAACGAGGAGATTGTTGAGTGGATTATCAAAAATGTGCATCTTGGGCGTTGTTGCTTTCTGTCGTTTCGTGCCTTGTGTCATGTAACACAGCCCCGAATATCGAAGAGTCAAACATCGGAACACAAAACAAATGGGGCACTCCATTTGTGGATAAACCAAAAATAGTCTGGAGCAATAAGCTAAAGGAATGCCCTCACTCAATTGAGGTGGTTGACAACAACTTGGTTGTATCGATCGGTGAAGATAACATTGAATCATACAGTATCAACAATGGACAAACGATTTGGAAAATAGAAGAAAAGGATCCATTAGATATTACAAGGTGTGCAGTAGCATCAAAAATTGGAAGGGACAACACCCTCCCAACAGACAAGCTCTTCATTATTGAGCATGTTGAGGGTACACATGAATATGCTATCCAAAGAAGAAGCATAGAGAGTGGTGATGTTATAATAGAAAAGAAATTAGTGCTTCAATTTCCTTATCCAGTGCAACCGTTTGAAGATAATTTCATCTATGATAAAGATTCAAACTCAGTTTATGTGATTTATTCTGAGGATGAGAACATATTCTTGAAATGTTTTGATGCTGATACCCTCTATGAAAAGTGGATTTATGAATACCCGCAAAAGGAGTTCCACATAAATACACCCTGCATCAATCTGGTAAATGATATTTCAAAAGACCACGTGATTGTGTCATATGGAGATGGATACTCATGTCTGAGCGCTTCAACAGGTGAGGAACTCTGGGCATTTTCAAATGAATACTGTTACACAAAGCTTTGCAGATATGCTGAAGTTTTTGGTAATCGACTCATAATAAGCTTCCATAATGGCTATGGTATAGGTAGACCATACGTCCATGATTTAGCAACTGGTGAATTGCTATACGAGGATACCATGAGTAAGTTCAGAGAAAGTGATTCATTTTCTGATTTTCTAATGATTGACGAAGATTCGATTGCCTACGTTCCAACATTGTCTCAACAAAAAGGGTTTGATATCAAGCTTCTTTCAAAGGGGCAAATCCAACATACGGGATATCGAATTGCTACGGATGCATTCGAGATCATAAACTCAAGTATCACACCTCTTATCGACTTGTGTTACGCTGATGACAATGTGTTTATCGCTTTCACTCCTCTTTCTATCAGTTGTCATTCATTGGAGCAACCAGAGACTGAACCAGGTTATCCGATTTACAAGCGATTGTTGTGGACATACTACACAAAGGATTTAGAGGAGATATATAACAATCAATCCAGTGTGACCTTTGACACCACGAACCATGTGATTGTGTGTCCTAACGCGGGAAAGATTATATATTGGGATGAATCTGAAAATGTAATTGCTTGCATTAGACACACACAATAGACAGCGATGACAGGAAAAAGGTTGTTAAAAAGTGGAGTGGGTGGCTAAACGAAGGAGATAATTCTGACTTACAGTCCCTAGCCCCTAACATATTCCATCACATATGGCATTTGTAATGTAATAAAGCACGTTAAAACCAAGGATATATTGATTCTTATTTTCAACAACATATTGCGTACACAATCGACTTAATATCCTCGCATATCGCGCATTCATTGTACTCAAAAACAACAACGGCGGAACCAAAAAAAACTGTCACAAAAAAAGAAAGTAGTGTCACTAAACAAATTCAAAGGTATCCCCTCCCAGAGGGCCATAAATATGACGACGAGAACCTAGCCGGGGATGTTGTATCCCCGGCTTCTGCGTCTTTAATTATTCTGATTGGCTAGTAATACCTGAAATTAGCAATCAAAATACTCTTATTTGCTCTTGGGTAGCGATATGTGAAACCAAGGGCATCAAGGATGTCGAGTATTGGAACTTTAACTGTGGAATTGTGTTTTCCTAGACCATAGGGAGCAAATGAAAGCTCAAACTCTTCTTCACCCTTTGCTGTGATGAATTTTGCCTTTGTGCTGCCAATGCTAAACTCTATGATTCCATAGAAGTCATCACCATTTGGTCTGTCAGCTAGTTTGTAGAGTCTGATGATGTTGTTTTCTTTATCCTGATAGAGTCTCATATCCAGGAGTTCCTTCAGATAATAGAGTGAAGCTTCAGGCACTCCATCGTTAACTTTGAAGATGTCCAGGTTTTCAAGTGTCCTGAAAGTGCCTTTTATACCATCCTTGATGTAATCTCTAGTATCACAGAAAAGCTCAACATACCCATTGCTCATAGCCTTTTCGAACTCATATGCAGGATGCACAAACCTCTCAAAGGCTGGATAGTCATATTTCAGTGTTTCAAAGTCCATCAGGTCAGGGTTTATACAACCTGAGTCAAATAACTCAAACTCACCTGTTGGGACATCGTAGGCGTTGTAGTTGAGATTGGAGTCAACAACCAGAAGAGAGCCTGCTGTGGTGTTGGAGAGGAGGTGATTTTTGGTGACTTCGAAGCCATAGTTGAAATCCATATAAGCTCGTTCTTTGAATCTGTAGAATAGTCTGCCCCTTGTATAGTATGTACCATCTGAACCATCTTCCCTCATCTCAAGAAAGACTGATTCAATTCTGGCTTCTGTTTCAATGAGTGATAACCTATGATATCTAACATTCAAGAGAAGTTTCAAACTTTCATAATAACCTTCATCTCTAGGTTCAATAAACACTGGTCTTCCATTTTTGAGAACCGGCATCGTATATTCACCCTTTTCATCATTGATAAGCTCCAGTTTTGTCAGAACAAAACTACCATGATTTACTTTGGCTAACTGGATTGGTGGGTCAAACTCAATGATTTCTCCAGAACTTGTTCCGACTTCGAATAGCATTATCTTGAAGTTGGAAACATTTCCATGAATATCAATCGAATCGTTGGATGCGCCTACATGATAACTGCAAATAATCAAAAACAAAACCACATATATCGCCATGAGCCATTTTCTCAAATCGTCCTCCTTAATAATAAGTATACGTTTTGAAGGCTTTTCAGTTCGAACTAAAAGGTAGAGAGGAAACTAGCGCAAAGTCCTCTATGGGGGGTACTTCCCCGCATTCTCCTGATGCTTGGTATATGGTTTTGAAAATATTGGTGTGCCGGTCACCCTTTGCCACAAAGAAATAATACTCTGTCTCCTCTGACCAAAGTGTTGCCTTGATTGCTGCTCTGCCTAGGTTGTTATTCTGTGGGTCTCCACACACACCTAAAACCAACTTTGCACTTTATCTCTTTCGATATCGAACCATAACCCATTGCAAGGCTATAGATACCGGCTGTGGAATCTCCATGCATACAGCTACTCCCCCTCATAGCGATACCCGCAGAGTAGTCTCTTGATGTTGGGTGGAACCTACCGAGTCGGTTGAGATTTGTGTATTTATCAGCCTTGATACCATATATATCATCACCATCCGGGTAGTAGTTGTCACCCGTGTATTTGGAAATATCAGTAATGCCAGTGTTATAGCTTTGGAAATCAATTGCCTTCATCTTGTCTGAGAAGGTGTTGCATGCGTTTATCTCAAGATAATTCTCATCAAAATGAGCATCAATCCTTGCCCTGTCTTTTGACAGCTCTATGTTCCAATCGCACCACTCCCACACGTTGCCAGAGAAATCCCAGATGACCGAGTCATTCGGCAGATAATGTGTCCGTCTGAACAAATTCCAGCCGCTATCGTTTAGCTCTGGCTTTTCGACAAAGCCGAAGATTCCGGCATCATATGATTTATATCCAAAACAACCGAGTGAGTCATTTGATGATGCCTCTAGCACACCCTCGCCGAAATATTCCATCCCTTTACCTTCGGCGATTCTAGCACCCGTTCCTCTGTTGCCATACCTGCAGACATTCCCCACATTTAGCATAGCCTCGGTTTGATCAGTTTTGTGCGTTTTACCATCGCTCCAGTTCTTCTCGCAAAGTTCAATGTTCTGAGCTATTGCCATCCACTCACTGTTTGTAATCAATGAGTAACCTTCACCAAGTGCTTCACAGGCTTGTTTTGCTTCTGACATTGTGAGTCCTATCCAGGGGGTGCCATCAGCTCTTGATTCTGCGATGTAGGAGGAGTCATATCCTTTGTTGCCATCTGACTCACCTTTTATCTTCATCTCATACTTTGATACATAGAATGGTTTGTCTATTCCAAACTTTGGGTTTGGTGGAATTTCAATAAACCCAGGAGGTGGCGTTATGTTATCTTGTTTATCATCTTGAATATCTGAGATAATTGGTGATGATTCCCACGCTGTGTCAAATCTTTCTACCAAGTCATTTACCAAACCGGTGTCTGTTGAATAAATAGACAAACCAGTAAGCACGGATCCGCCATAGAGGAGTTCATTGTCGTCTATGATACAAAAGAATGTGTTGTTTTGTATTTGTGTATCATGTTTTATGACAATGCCACTGCTTTTGATATTGTCCCCATAAATAAATTCTGGACGCTTTGTGAGAATCCTTATCGTTGATTCTGGGATACTAACCTTGTCAATGAACATATCAACCATTCTGAAATCGGCATCTTCTGAGCAATAGACATCTATTGACACCTTTGCGTTCTCAAACGAATCTCTGAGTTTGCCTTCAAAAACACCTTCCCCTTCAATAATCTCTTGTTTCGGGACATCGATTGTTATGGTTTTGGTTTCTCCAATCCAATTTACCCTTGCCCCAAGACTCTCTGAGATAAACCTTATAGGTACCATTGTTCTGCTGTTTACAATAACTGGTGGAGACTCAAGTTCCACCTGTTTGCCATCAACAAATGCGGTTTTACTCCCGATTTGCAAAACAATTCCACCGTCACTGCTTGAATATGCAAACAATGGAACCAACAAAACAATCATAACAAAAGGAACTATTGCTCTTTTCATACTCAAAATATTATTTCGACCATCGACCATTGCAATAGGTGATATGACAACCACATAAGAGTTTATTAGAAAAGGGGGAGAGGTGAAGAAGCCAAAAAAGCTCTTCTCACTCGTCGTATGATATGATTTATAGCGCTGTTATGGCAGGTATTTTCTCGCGTTCTCCTGATGCTCGGAGTATGTCTTTGAGAAGACAGATGTACCGTCACCCTTTGCCACAAAGAAATAATACTCTGTCTCCTCTGGCCAAAGTGTTGCCTTGATTGCGGCTCTGCCTGGATTACAGATGGGGCTGGGGGGGAGCCCGGCGTTTTTGTAGGTGTTGAATGGGTGTTCCATTCTTGTTTGGGCGTGAGTTAGCACATAACCGTCTATACCGAGTCCATAGGCGAGGGTGGAGTTGGCATCTAGTGTCCAGTTGTTGTTGAGTCTGTTCCAGAAAACAGACGCCACAAGGGGCATCTCAGATGTCACCCCGGATTCAACCTGTACAACCGAGGCGAATGTGATCGCCTCATAGATTGTCAAACCGAGTTCCTTGCATCGTTCTACATAGGTATCGTCAAAAATTTTTTCGAACATAGTAAGCTGTACTTGCACGAGTTTTTGAGCGTCAGGTTCCTCAACAAGGTATGTCTCAGGAAACAAAAATCCCTCGAAACTGGCATCAGCTGGGATATTCTCGTTGAACTTGAATTCAAACTGACTCCTGCCAAACTTGGCAAAATTCTCATAAGCGTGGGCGTCGATTTCCTCACGTTTGACCAGAGCGTCAGCATATTGTGAAATCGTCAGACCCTCCAGGAAGGTGTATTTTTGCGGTGGGATTCTGCCCTCTGTTAGAAGGATACCTATAAGGTCTGGTATATTCAGGGGTTCCTCAAATTTGAACCACCCAGCCTGCAACTTCCCTGCAACGTCTTCTCTACCCACTTCATATCTGAAAAAGAGTTTTGATTTGATAAGTCTTGCTTCATAGAGGAGGTTTGTTATCTGTGTTGTTGTCATACCCTTGTCGATTGTGACCTTGACCGGGTAGCCTCCTGCATCACAGGGAGAGTTTATGACTCCTTGCACGTACATGTAGAAGGAAAGCAACACAATTCCAAGTCCAAGAAGCACCCCAGCTGCTATTATCAAAGTTTTTTTCATCGAGGTCTCCTAGAGGAGCCACCCTTCTGGGGTTTTGATTTTGAAAATCTTGTTCGGTCTGTTTTTGGTTTGTCAGTCTTTGGTCTATAGGAGTCTGATCTGTCTGTTCTTGGCTTTCTTGAGCTTGACCTGTAGCTATCTGATTTGCCTTTATATGGCTTATTGGTGTCTGACTCATTTGACCAGGATTTGCTTGAATCAGACCTGCTCCTTCTTGGTTTGAAAGATTCGGATTCAGTGTTTTTTGGCCTGTAGCTGTCTGACCTGTTCCCCCTCGGCTTGTAAGTGTCAGATTCGCTATAGTCTTTTTTGAAGGAGTCTGACTTGTCCCCCCTGGGTTTGTAAGAATCTGAGTTTCTTGTTCTGGGTTTGTATGAGTCTGACCTGTCGAATCTGGGTTTATCAAAGTCTCTATTGTCTGTTCGAGGCTTGTAGGAATCAGACCTATCCCTTCTTGGCTTGTAGTCATCGGTTCTACTTGTCTTAGGTTCGGATGTGTCAGCTTCCATGACACGGCGTTTGTTGGTCTCTGATTCTGTATATTTCAGTTTTAGGACATCGGATTTACCAGAAGACCTTGGTTTGTAATCATCTGACCTTTCACCTCGCGGTCTGAAGGAGTCTTGTCTGTCGCCTCTTGGTTTATATGAATCTGTCCTACGTCTGCCCCTTGGCTCATATGAATCCGAATCGTCTGTTCTTGGCCTATATGATTCTGACCTTTGATCTCTAGAGCGATAGGAATCTGACCTGTCAGATCTTTCATTCCTAGACCTATAGCTATCTGACCTTTCACCTCGCGGCTTGTAGGAGTCAGACCTGCTTTCATCTGACTTGTCTGACCTTCTTCTGTAGGTATCAGTTCTTCTTGTATCCGATCTGTCGGTTCTGGGTCTGTAGTTATCTGATTCGGAATATCTTTTCTTGAAGGAGTCAGATTCATCAGTTCTTGGTCTATAGGAGTCTGACCTACTTTTTCGAGGTTTGTAAGTATCCGACTCATCAGTCCGAGACCAGTTGGAATCCGATCTGCCTCTTCTTGGTTTGTAGGTTTCGGATTCAGTGTTTCTTGACCTGTAGCTGTCTGATTTACTCCCTCTTGGTCTGTAATTGTCAGATTCGCTATAGTCTTTTTTGTAAGTGTCAGACCTGTCCCCTCTTGGTTTGAAGGAGTCTGATTTGCCAGCCCCTGACCTGTCTGTTCGAGGTTTACCGCCTCTCGACTTGTATCCATCGGTACTTGAAGACTTTGATTTAAAATCGCGCGACTTTCCAGACTTGGATTTATATCCGCCTGTTCTGTCTGTTCTTGGTTTATTTTCCATTGATTCCTGTTCTCTTGGGGTTCTTCTTGCCTTCAGTTGCCCGCAAGCGCCGCCTGCTTCTGAGCCCAGGCTTTTTCTGACAGTTGCGTCGTGCCCAAGGTCGCGCAAGGTCTTTAGGAAGTGCCGAATATTCGCCGGTTGTGATGGTTTGTATTCGGAGTTCTCAGTTTGATTGTAGGGGATGAGGTTTATCAAACATGGGATGTCAAACACCAAATCAGACAGCTCCTGAGCGTGTTCGATTGTGTCATTGACTCCATCAATCATGATATATTCAAAGGTTTCTCTGCCGCCTGTGATTCTCTGATGACGTTTCACATCAGTCATTAGGTCGCTCAACTTCATCGCTCTTGCTGCTTTTGTCATTATCTGGTCTCGCAGCTTTTGATTTGGTGCATGTAGTGAAATGGCGAGTTTTACCTTCGGCAATTCGTTGGCAAGTCTTGGAATTGTGCCAGGGATGCCAATTGTCGAGACTGTCATGTTTCTCATCGACATGCCAGCCTCGTTTTTGAGTCTTGTGATTGTTTCGTACACGGCGTCAAAATTTGCCATTGGCTCTCCGACACCCATGAAAACAATATTTCTTGGTCTATTCTTGCACAAGGCAACTTGTGACAGGATCTCAGCAGCGGATAGGTTTCGCTTGAGTCCTTTGCTGCCAGACTCACAGAATGAGCATGAGAATGCGCATCCGACCTGGGTTGAGGCGCAGAGTGTGAGGTGACCAGCACTTCTCATGAGTACCATCTCAACAACCTCACCATCAATCATCTGCACAAGCATCTTGAGCGTCCTGTCAGGCGCTCTCTCGGTTTTGACAACATGTGGCCCGAAATAGAATTCGGACTCTAGGTCAGTCCTGAGGTTCTCCGGCAGGTCTGTCATGAGTTTTGGCTCCATCACACCCTTGTTCCAAATCCAGTCCAGAACCTGATTTGCTCTATATGTTGGGTGATCGGAGGCAGTGAGCCATTCCTCCCACCCCTTTTTGTCTAAAGACAGTAATTCCATATCAAGAAGATATACATCAGTAGGGCATTTTACAAGGGTGTGACCGATTGATTGTGTGACCAATAGAGTTATCGTGATTTCAGGTACATGTTGAATAGTTATTTATTGGAATGTAACCTTCACTGGTGTGTTTTTATTAGCTTACTCGTCGGAGGAGTTGCATGAAAAAGACAACGATTGTTGTGTCAATATTCTGCTTTCTGTTTTTGTCATCCATCATTATAGGGTGCGGTGCTGTGTATGAATATGATAATGAATCCTATGAAGCTGCTCATGCATTTACCATAGATGGTGCTGCTGGAGGAGGAATAAGTATAGCCATTGGCAGCATTGAGGAGTTGGCGTCTGATATCTACAAATGTAAGGAAAGATTCGATCGAAATTATGGCGAGGGTGCTCATGACGATCCGTATAATAGAACAAACTGGAAATCAGAAATCTTTTGGGAATTAAATTCAATGAAGGTTGAAAGTGGAGCATACAATCTGAAAAAATATGTTATAAATCAGGAACAGTTTGATAGTACTTTCTTCTTCATCTATGAATTTGGAAAGGAACCACAATCAATTGATCTAACAGATTAGTCTTCTACCTGGATATTCAATTTCAATATCACTGGTTAACGAGGATTTGTCAGTCATCAGTTGTTGCATTTTCCAAACTATGGTTGTAGCATCAAAACCATGAACTGGTGGCAAATAGCACTTTTGTGTATCGGATGTCTCGTCGGTTTTGTTCTGCTATTCCATCTCGTTATCGTGAGGATTGTGAGGCATATCTGGAAGTTTCCGATTCCTCAGTGGGCAGTAGATTTCATCGGAGGGCCAAGAAGAGCCAAAGTGCAACCCCCGGAACTCATGGTCGAATGGATGGGCATAAAGCCTGGTATGAAATGTCTTGAAGTAGGACCTGGTTCTGGACTCTACACCTTCGAAGTGGCAAAATCATCGGGTGAGGTCACAGCCATTGATATAGAGCCAAAGGTAATAGAAAGGCTCAACGAGAGAGCCTCAGAGCGTGGAGTAAAAAACCTCAAAGGCGAAGTTGCCAATGTATACAGTCTTCCGTATCCCGACAAGAGTTTTGACCTTGCCTACATGATGGCGTGCCTGCCTGAGATTCCTGACCATGTGAGAGCATTGAAGGAAATCAAAAGAGTTCTCAAGGACGACGGAGTCTATTGTGACAGTGAGCTCTGGCCAGACCCGGATTACCCCTTTGCCTCAACCGTTGTCGCCTGGGCAGAAAAAGCGGGGTTGGAGAAGGTGGATGTGAAGGGGAATTGGCTATACTATCTTTTGAGATTCAGAAAAAAATGAAGAGGATTAGAATTTGGAATACCCACTTATTGAAACCTAGTGTTCCCGATTTGCCTTATTTAATTGTGAGACAATGTTACCAATAGTCGAGAAATGTTCGCATAGGCAGAATTACACCCAATTGTGTAGTTGCATAATTGACCTGGCGTATTTTCCTAAATAGACTGTCACCTTGTCAGATGAAGACAGATAAGAGGAACGAGTGACGAGACTACTGGTCATTAACCCAGGGTCGACCACCACCAAGGTCGCCGTCTTTGACGACGAGTGCGAGGTCGCCGGTAAGACGATAGAGCATGATCCTCAAAAACTTTCATCATTCCCAAGAACCTCTGACCAAGCTCCCTACAGGCTTGAAGAAATCCGTGAGTTCCTAAAAGAAAACAATATTCCCGAAGAATCCCTCTCTGGTGTGTCAGCCCGTGGCGGTATCACAAAACCAATTGCCGCAGGCACCTACACAGTAAACGATGCCATGCTCGCCGATCTGATTGAAGCAAAACGAGCAGACCACCCAAGCAATCTTGGTGGGATCATTGCAAACATCATCTCAAAGGAAAGAAACATACCAGCTTTTATAACAGATCCTGTCTCGGTCGATGAGATATCAGATGTTGCCAGAGTGGCAGGTTGGCCAGAGTGCCAGCGTCATTCGATGGCTCATGCCCTCAACATCAGAGCAACCAGTAGGAAAGCGGCTGAGCAGCTTGGCAAAAGGTTTGAGGAAACGAACTTTGTTGCTGTTCACATGGGTGGAGGCATCTCTGTATGTCCTGTCTCTGGTGGTCGCATTCTTGACGCTAACAACGCCAACGAGGCTGGGCCGTTCTCACCCGAACGCTCTGGTTCTCTACCGCTCGCTAGTTTGATTGAGCTTTGCAAGTCTGGTAAATACACAGAAAAAGATATTAAAGTCCTCACCACCAAGAAAGGTGGCGTGGTTGCCTATCTTGGTACGAATGATGTCAGAGAAGTACTCAAGATGGTGGATGAAGGGGAAGATAAGGCCAAGCTTGTCCTTGATGCTATGCTCTACCAGATTGCAGGAGAGATAGGTGCAATGGCATCAGTCATCGGCGGAAAAATTGATGGCATTGTCCTGACTGGTTCGATGGCATATGCCGACTATGTTAGGGACACAATAGGCAAATACACAAGCTACATTGCTCCCGCAATAAATATGGCGGGGCAAATGGAAATGGAGGCTCTGGCACTCGGAGTTTTGAGGGTGCTGAAGGGCCAAGAAAAGGCAAAGGAGTACTAAATGGCAGCCCTCCAGAGTTTCGTCGCGGTACCGACACAGCAGATAACCGAGAGATTCCTGGAGGACGCTCCAAACTGTGATGAGAGAGAGCTTATCAAGCTCCACAGAAGACTCTTTTCCGATTCTTTGTCTGATCTCTGGGATGTTATGTCTGGTGGCATGACTGGTTTCAATGGCTACAAAATCCTCAGACTCTCGATGCTCTTTGACCCAGAAGATGACCTGAATGATATCAAAGCAGCGCTTGATGCGCTTATCGCCTTTGACGCTTGGAACAGGGTTCAAAGAGCCCTTGAGGACGCCAGAAAATATTTTGGTGGTCCGTTCTGCAAGTGGGCTCTTTTCATAGCTGATAGAACAAAGCCGGATGTGGTCGAGAAATCCAAAGGAATTGTGGGTTTTGGTAGCATCCCGCCATTTATCCTACTTGGCATATGGCCAACCAAGTATTCGCTCGTGAGTCTACAGGCGGCAGCAGCTAGAGAATATCACCACTCTATGAGACACTCACTCTACCCGGTCAATTCAATCAGATATCCTCTCATCCAATCTCTTCTTGCTGAAGGGCTGGCTGAGGTTTTTGTCGAAGAGCACTATGGCGAAGATTTTGTGTTGGACAACGCAAAGAAATATCCGCTGGAAGAAGTAAAAAAACTCTGGCCAAAGTTTGAGAAGAATATAAAGCTCGATGGTATTGATCAACACAGAGGTTTCATGTTTGGTGACTACAAGTCAGGTATACCGACAGGCGCTGGATTTTCTGTGGGGTACCAGATAATAAAAAGTTTTATGGAAAACAATCCAGGAACTAAATCCAACGAGATTATTGCTCTACCGTACAAGAAAATCATGGTAGGCAGTAATTTCAAAATCAGGGAGTAAAAAGTATGATCACTAACTTTGACGAACTTATTAAGCATGCGCAAGCTCAAACAACTAAGAAGCTTGTTGTTGCGGCAGCCGAGGACGACGTTGTACTCAAAGCTGTTAAGATGGCAGCCGATCTCGATCTGATAGAACCGGTACTGATTGGCGATGAGCAGCAAATCAGGAACATTGCAGGTGAACTGGGAATAGAAATTCCCTGGAAGATTATAAACGAGCCGGACAAGAGGAATGCGAGTGCGCTTGCGGTGAAGGAGATCGCAGAGGGCAGAGGTGAGATTCTGATGAAGGGCCTTGTCGGAACCCCAATCCTCCTCAAGGCAGTCCTTAACAAAGAAGTTGGACTCGCTGTCAGCAAGGTTCTCTCGCACGTTGGTCTTATTGGCGTGTCGACCTACCCCAAACTCATTATCATGACTGACGGTGGCATGGTTCCATACCCCAACCTCGTTGAGAAAGGCGAGATTCTCAAGAATGCAATCAGAGTTGCAAGGGGTCTTGGCATCAGTCCAATCAGGGCAGCAATCGTCTCATCGCTTGAGACGGTTTCTGACAAGGTCACATCAACCATTGACGCTGCTGCACTTGCCAAGATGGGTGACAGAAAACAGTTTGGCAAGGATGTTATCGTTGATGGTCCATTGGCGCTTGACAACGCAATATCGGCGGAGGCAGCTAAACACAAGGGAATCGTGTCAGATGTTGCCGGTCAGCCGGATATTTTGATTATGCCAAATGTTGAGGCTGGAAATATCTTCTACAAGACTCTTGTTTACCTTGGTAACTGCAAAGCAGAGACGGCAGGAATCGTGCTAGGAGCAAAGGTTCCAGTCATTGTGCCATCTCGCACGGATACAGCTGAATCAAAGATGAACGCAATCGCTGCGTCGGTTCTTATCGCCGGCGTTTCATGATTGTTCGCCAAATGAAGACATATTAAAGGATATGTTTTTGCGTGGGGCGAAAAATAAAAACCATGCAGAAAAAGAAATCTAGCAAAGAAGAAGAGTGTGTATGTCGGCATTTGTTGAAGAGATAATGGCAATTATCAAGAGACGTGACCCCGCAGCTCCAGAGTTCCACCAGGCAGCTCAAGAAGTCATTGAATCGATTGAACCACTTATCCAAAGAGAAGAAAAGTACCGCAAGCACAAAATTGTTGAGCGAATCATTGAGCCAGAGCGCGTGCTCATGTTCCGTGTTCCATGGACAAGAGACGATGGCACAGTCGAGGTTAATCGTGGATTCAGAGTTGAATTCAACTCAGCGATTGGACCGTACAAGGGCGGACTCCGTTTCCATCCAACCGTTACGCTTGGAATGTTGAAGTTCTTGGGCTTTGAGCAGATCTTCAAGAACGCTCTTACAACCCTCCCGATGGGTGGTGGTGAGGGTGGTTCAGACTTCGATCCAAAGGGCAAATCTGACCTTGAAGTCATGAGATTCTGCCAGAGCTTTATGACTGAGCTCTTCCGTCACATCGGTCCGGAGACTGATGTGCCCGCAGGTGACATTGGTGTTGGTGGCAGAGAAATTGGTTACATGTTTGGTATGTACAAGAAACTCACAAACGAGTTTTCAGGAACACTCACAGGCAAAGGGCGAAACTGGGGTGGTTCACTTATCAGACCAGAAGCAACCGGTTATGGTGCAACATACTTCTTGATGGAGATGCTTGACACCAAGGGTTGCGGTCTCGATGGCAAACTCGTTGCGATCAGTGGTTCGGGCAACGTTGCCCAGTATGCAACTGAGAAAGTCACAGAACTTGGCGGAAAAGTTGTCACTCTCTCAGACTCAGGCGGTTACATCATTGACGATGCGGGAATCGACAAAGAGAAGCTTGAGTATGTCATGTGGCTCAAGAACGTCAAACGCGGCAGAATGAAAGAGTATGCCGACAAGTACAAATGTGAGTATCATGAGGGACTTGACGGTTTCTGGTACGCCAGAAAGTACAACGTGGCGATGCCATGCGCAACCCAGAATGAGCTCAACGAAAAGGATGCTCTCGAACTCGTCAAGAACGGCGTTGAGGCTGTCTCAGAGGGTGCAAACATGCCATCCACACCAGAGGCTGTCGATGTATTCCTCAAGAATGGTGTTCTCTATGGTCTCGGCAAGGCTGCAAACGCTGGTGGTGTCGCTGTCTCAGGTCTTGAGATGTCACAGAACTCGCTTCACATGTCATGGACACGTGAAGAAGTCGATGGTCACCTCAAACGTATCATGAAGGACATCCACACCCAGGCATTTGAGACATCAAAAGAGTTTGACCAGAAGTGGAACTATGTACTTGGCGCAAATATCGCTGGCTTCCGCAAGGTTGCCGATGCAATGATCGACCAGGGACTCGTCTAATCATTTTTTGAATTAGACAATCACTTCTTATTTGATTTAAAGAACAAAAAGGGCTTTGCAATACTGCAAAGCCCTTTATTAATTGTGCTTGACAAGTATTAGTCATATACTATCTTTTAAGAATATGGGAAAAAAATTAAATATGTCGGAGATATTTAACGCATTGCAAGAGCAAATGATGTCAAAACTTACCTATAGTGATTTTTTGAAACATCCAGTCGATAGGGGTGACAACTCAGAACTTGAATGGACAAATATGCTTTCAACATATCTTCCGTCAAGATATAAAGTCGATAAAGCAACGATTATTGACAGCAAAGGTTGTATGAGTGATCAGATTGATATTGTTGTTTTTGATACTCAATACTCTCCATTTCTGCTGAAACAAAACGGGATTAACTATCTACCTGTTGAATCGGTATATGCAGTTTTTGAAGTAAAGCAGAAACTTTCAAAGGGGTATATTAAATATTCATGTGATAAACTAGAATCCGTAAGAAAGCTTCATCGATCCAAGGGAATAATTAAAAATCGTAATAAAAAGATCTGTGAAATTCAGCCTGTATACATTTATGGTGGTATTCTAGCGCAAAAGGGGTTAACAAACTCACAAAAGAAAAACATTGAGCTGTACTCATCGTCCTATAATAGAAATCTCGATTTTTGCTGTTCATTAGAGGATAGATGCCTCTTTTACGATGAAAACAGGATACTAATCATAGGTTCAAAAGGGAATATGCTAATCGATTTTTATGTTAGGTTGTTTTCATGTCTACAAAGTCAAGGAACGGTTGCGCCAATAAATATTGATAATTATTTGAAGGATGTTGTATTGTGACATTACTTGAATTTATTGATAAATTTATGACTGACTATATCAACATATCTGATAGAGATAAATCTTTAATTAGTCAAATTCATAATGAATTGCGAGATAAATTAGCAAAAGAAATAGGAGAGGAATCTAATCAAAGTGATGTTAACTCTTTTCTCACAGGTTCGTATAGGCGGGAAACGGCAATAAAACCATTGAAAGATATTGATTTCTTTTTAGTAATCAAGAAGGATTTGCTTGAGAATAAAACGCCAAGACAGGTACTCGAGATGGTTCATGATAGTACAAAAAAAGCTGTACCGGATAAGGAATTAATAATTCAAAAGAGTTCAGTGAATATTGTCTATAGTGATTCTTTAGGAATTGATATTGTTCCAGCCAAAAAAGATGGTCAAGTTTTCCTAATTCCAGAGGACATTCCATATAAATATGTGAACAACAAACACAAAGGTGAATGGATAAAATCGAATCCAATTAAACACCATGACTTACTCGTATCAGAGAAAAGAAGGAATCCACAACTAAAACAACTCATTAGACTCCTAAAACATTGGAAAAGAGAGAATTGCCCCTTTCTAAAATCCTTTCACTTAGAGCTTATAATGTATTATATTGTGAAAGAAAAGTGTACCCCATTTTTGAATATTTTTGACGGATTTATTTTAGTACTTGAGAATCTTTTGGAAAAAGTAAATCGTAAATGCCCAGATCCCGCAGATTCTCAAAATGATGTTGGAAGATATTTGATGGATAATGATAAAAAAGGATATCTAGAAATCCTAGAATATATTGTAAGTAATCATTTACGAAAATTTTATCAAATAAAACGCTTAAATGATAGTGGAGATTACATCAAAGCAATTAATGAATTCTGTGAAATAATATGTTTTGATAAGAATAATCAAAAAATAATAAGGAATAGAGAATCGCATGAAGTTCCACTACCGTACCCTCGAAGAATCATGGCAACAATACAACTTGAAGGTACTTACAGCAAGCCAAAAAGTCACAAAAGGAATCCATTCAATAGTAATAGTATTCTTGAATCTCAGTGGGATCTATATTTTCAATTCGATACTAAAACCCTTATTCCTTACGCTCCATATAAGGTTTTGTGGCAAGTTACAAATTCTGGAGAAGAGGCGCTGTTGGATAAATGTCTAAGAGGAGATATTATATTCGATAATAGTAACTACAGGGAAGAATCGACTAAATACTCTGGCAGTCATTATATAAAATGCTTTATCCTCAAAGACAACACGATAATTGCTGAAGATAGAATGGATGTTAATGTTCGATAATTCTCCAAAAGCGGATTATTCGGAAAACTACTTTGTTCCTTCAAGCTTTGCAATCAACTCCCTCGCCTCTTCCATTGACCCAACCTGATAAGTCCTAGACTGCCTGATTGTGCCTAGGAGCTTCATGCCAATCTTTTGGAGCGTGCTTGTCACAATCGATATTGTTCCAAGTCTTTTCTCCTCAAGTTCTTTTGTGATTCTGGCAAAATAGGAGGCTGTTGACACAGATGGAGCGTCAAACTCAGTCAGGTCTGAGACAAACCAACACCTCTCCTGCCTGCTTTCCTGTACCTTTTTCAGCTCAACCGCTAATGCCATTGCCTCGCTCTCGTCCTTTATTGACCCAATAATCTTCACAAAGATTATCTTGGAAGCGTCATCTATGTTGTGTTCTACCCTTGTTGGCATGGTTCCTCCGACCGACTTAGTTGCTCTGCCCACAGGGTCTCATTTATCAGCCATAAATTCAACCAACGTTTACTGAATTATCCTTAAATGGTGAAGAAAAAATCGACGAATCGGCGTATTTGTGTTTGAGGCTGTGTATAATAGAATAGAGGATGTAGAAACATAAGAAACGATTCATATATAAAAGAGGAGTTGCATATGTATATTAGTCAGGCGTGGTTGGCGGTATTTGGGCTAGCGGTTGTGGTGCTTGCTGTGGCGATGCTTCTGATGGATAGAAGACTGAAGAACCTTGAAGATTCCTTCGAAGAGATCAAAAAGAACGACAAGCCCCAGTAGCTTTAGTTTTCATTGAATTGACTTGAGAAAGACTCGTTACCATATAACATGATGTCTGTGAAATCAGCAATTATACGCATAGCGCTTTTGCCGATAGTCGCCTCTGTTTTTCTGTCTTGCGCGGATAGCGGCAATGACTGGAAAAAAATTGAGGGTACCTTCTTCTCGCTTGTGACACCATCCTCCATGAGTATTGAGTCGCAAAACGACTGGCAGATGGTGCTGACAGATGGGTCAGACAAAATCACAATCACCTGGATTTTTGACCAATTCTCAGTCAAGAACATCCCGCCCAGAGAATCAATCTCAACAGCTCAGGGTGAGGTTGTGGTCGAGTCATCCCAGGCAACGCTTGGCGACAGGACTGTCTGGTGGTCGGAGATTGAGGGTAAGGGCGGACTCGTCCGAATCGGTCTCACCATCCCGCTTGACATGGGTGAGGTTAGGCTTGAGGGTGTCACGATGGGAAATCCAACCAACATAAAGAAATCAATAAGGAGTATCACGATAGATGAAGAGGATTATTTCAACGACTTTGATTCTTAGTCTTTTGCTCTCACCTTTGGTTTTGGTCTCCTGTGGAGATGCGGAAACAAAGGTGGTTGAATCGGCGTTTGTAAAAATCACAACCCCTGAAACCTGGTACATGTTTGATTATGGTGGGGACGCGCTCAAGGCGGCTGCCAACTACAGAAGGGTGATTTTCTCCAAGCATCCTCTCAACTTCAAGTATACATATGAGGAGCAGGGAGAGGAGTATCTTCTCACCTGTCAAATCGTCTTTGACCCGAAGGTGCAACAAGGTGATTTTTCCAGATTACAGGCTCCATATGAGGGCGCTGGAGTCAAAATCGTAAGAAATGAAAACATCCCCTTCACTGGGGCTCTTGGCAGATGGGTTGAAACAGAGACAACCCTTGCTGATGGAACAGTCAACAGGTCAATCCTTGTTGACATCCCCGTTGAGATGGGTTATGTCACAATTGACTTCTTTGGCCCTGTTGCTGACACCAAGGTCTACAACGAGGCGGTTGAGATAATTGAATCAGTAGAGATAACAGACAGCAGTTTTTTTGAGAAAAACCCACAAGGTGATCCTTTGCAAAGGAGAAACTAAACAATGGCAAATCTTGCAGTTTTCACAGATGACAAGAGTTTCCTGGTCGGATTCTTTGACAAAAAGCCAGCTGATGCCAAGATACTCGAAATACCTTTCCCAAAATCTCACTCTGATTTTGAGGAAGCAATCAAGCAGGTTGTGGACACATTTGGTGGAAACATGTTTGATGTTGGAGTCTCCTGCTATGGCATGACAGAACAGACTGACGAGATTTTCATGGAACTCGATGATGCCAGGGCAAAATCACTTCGCGAATGCGAGTTCGGATCTGACATCTCAAACATGGCTGCTGTCTTTGTTTGGGCGCTCAAACCCAAAAAGGCGAGACTTGTTTACCCACTCACCTACAACTCCCTGCCAGAGATTGCCAAACTCTCAGGTATCCCCCAAATTGAGCGAAGAGTTGTTGCCAGAACACTTGAACACCTGATGTCAGGTGACAGCAAGAGGACAGTGTCTGTCTACCTCTCGGAGGGTGAGATCTCGATTGCAGCTCAAGCTGATGAGAAGATACTCGACATCACCAACTCATACGATGGTGAGGGAGCAATAACCCCGACAAGGTCAGGTTTCTTCCAGCAGCGTTGCGCCTACAAGATGGCGCTCTCAGATAAATTTACAAAAGAAGAGTTGTTAGCAAAAGTCAGAGAAAATGGCGGACTTGTCGCCCACCTTGGCACGTCAGATGTTGAGAAGGTTCAGCAGACGATTGATGTTGGTGACAAGAAAGCAAAGCTCATTTATGATGCGATGATTTATACCATCGCGAAAGAAATTGGCAGGATGGCAACAGCTTTGTGTGGAGAGCTCGATTCTGTCACCCTCCACGGGCCACTTGCTTGGAAAAACAAGAGACTCGTTTCAGATATTACTGACAAAGTGTCATATATAGCCCCTGTGAAGATTGGAGAACCACAGTGTCTCATGACATATCTCGATAAGATAGGGGCATTCAAGGAGTAGAATACGTGAACCCAAGAATAACGATATTCGCTGGCCCTGTTGGTGCTGGCAAGACAGAGATTTCGATCAATTACGCGTTGAGCTTGAAACAAGCTGGCACTCAGGTTGCGCTCATCGATTATGATGTTGTGAAGCCGTACATCAGAGTCAGAGACAGCGCTGATGTGTTGCGTCAATCTGGGCTTGAAGTGCTGATGCCAGAAGGCAAGGTGGCTTTTGCTGACATGCCTGTCGTGCCGCAGAAGATTTATCACTGGATAGCGGACGATTCCAGACGCCTTGTGATGGATGTCGGTGGCGACAAACAGGGAGCGACGGCGCTTGGTCAGATAATTCCTCGTCTCAATGGCGGTGACTATGAATTCAACCTGGTTATTAATCCCTACAGACCTTTCACAAGCACAGTTGATGGAATCAGAAACCTTGCTGAGGAGGTTTCTCAGGGCGCAAGGGCAAGATTCACATCGATTGTTGGAAACCCCCACATCAAAGACATGACCGCAATTGAGGATTTTACCGAGGGTCTTGGGACAATCCGTGAAGCCTCAAAAGCCCTTGATCTGCCAATTAAATTCATCGCCTGCTCTCAGGAGATGTATGATGAAGTCAAAGCTCTGAATATCCCAGAGACGATCCTTCCCCTCCAACTTTTTGTGAAATATCCATGGGAGGACAGAAGAGAGAAGGTGAGTTGGATATATAAGGGGTAGCAGTCTACAGAGATTATATCGATAGCTCCCTTCTACTATTTTCTGGAAGCTGCTGTATGTCGCTGAGCGATTTGTTTACGAAGTATTCTTCGTGTGTATGGAATGTTCAGGTTTTTTGACGATTTTTGAGTTTATGATAAAATCTCCTAGAATATTATCTACTGGAGGTGGCTTTTATGAATAAATATCTGAAAAAGATGGTGAGAATATTCATCACTGTGGTTTTTGTATTCTCTCTCTTGTATGCCGGTTCAATCTCAGATGCGAAATCTGTGACTATATATTGGGGTTGCGACATGGCAACTCCTGGCAGGACGAGTTATTCACCAAATACAGTGTTTGACAAAGGTTTGCATCTCAATCCATCCTGGAGCTTCGACGTCCAGGATCCGAAACAGATTCTTACTACAAACGAGAAGGTGTATGTCATTTCTACGGATTTCGTTGTTGCTCTCGAACAAAGCAGCGGAAAACAGCTATGGAAGTATGACTCTCATGATCCGATAACATCTGCTTGCTTGGACTTTGCTGGCGATGTCTGGCTTGGGGTGGCAGGCGATATCAATGGACTCGTCGAGATAAACGAGAGAGCAGGCATCATCTCAAACATAGTGAATCTCAACACACACATCTATCACCTTATGAATGTGTATGACGACTTTATCTTTGTGGGGCTTGATCTTGAGGATGAAAAGTGTTTTGTGGAGAGAGTCAGGCCAAGTGGGGAGATTAGTTGGAAGCACGAGGTGGAGTCTACTGAGTATGTGCCGTCGAGTGATGGGGCAGTAATAGTTATTACAAATGTTGTTGATATTGAGAATAATGAGAGAGAAACAGTTGGAATCGATTTTGATTCAGGAACCATAATATGGAAGGATGAAGGATTTAAAGATTTCCCATTTGGTAAAAGAACATATACCCTCAACGGATATACATATTTCTGGCAAATAGATGTGGACACGTGGCTTTTGCTGAGGAGACCACTACAAGGTGGATTTGCGTTAAACGTCTCTATATATAAATATCTTTCTGAACCGATGTTGCTAGTGAATACCAGAGTGGCAGAAGCTTTATACGATAAATCACTTATAACGATAGAACATGGTAAATCAATGGACTTAGTATCGATTCTGGAAGATGAAAAGAGTTTTTTATTCAATTCTTGTGCAATAACTGATGAGGTTTTATTCCTAGCCTCTGTAGAAAATTCTGATGATTATAAAATTGAATTATTAAATCCCAGAAATCATAAATTGTTATCTCAAATAGGAGTTAACAAAGAGCCTATACTTTTCGCCCTTGGCGACTCCAAACTCCTCGTCGCATTTTCTGACTCCATTGTCTGCTATGCCCCTGGTGAGGTTGATGAATCAAAGGTTATAAGGGTTGAGATAACCCCAGAAAATGTCACAGTCAAGCGGGGAGGAACGGTTCAGTTTAGAGCAAAAGCGTACAATGCCCTGGGTGAAGAGATTGAGTCAGCTGTTATTAAATGGTCTGTTGACCCAGCGGCAGGGGGCACAATAAGCAGCAGCGGATTGTTCATATTAAATTTTGTTGATGGCCTGAACGAGATAAAAATCACAGCTGAGTGTGATGGTGTAAAGGCCACGGCACAAGTTCAGGTTGTGCTTGATATCACGAAGATTGAGATAGCAGAGCAAAACCCAATTGTGGCATCAGGCGGCGGTGTTAAACTTGAGGCTGTTGGGTTTGACGGGGATGGGGAGCCAATCGATGGGCTGAGATTCAAGTGGGAAATAGTGGGTGACCCAATGGGCAACACCATCACAGATAATGGTGTTTTCAAGGCAACGGGAAAGGATGGAGTCTTCAGAGTCAGAGCGTCTGCATACGATCTTTCTGCAAGTGTCGATGTGAGGGTTCTAACGCCATCAAAGGTTGTGGTTGAGCCGGGATCGGCTGCGATTGAACCAGGGAAAACCATCCAGTTTAATGCAAAGGTGTTGGATGCGAATGAGTATGAAGTGCCGAATGTGCATGTAGTCTGGAGTGTTACCCCCCCGACGGTTGGAAAGATTGATGAGAACGGTCTTTTCACCCCGTCTGATAACGGACACGAAGGCAAGGTCAAAGCCACATTTGGGAAGGTCTTTGGCGAAGCAAAACTTTTTGTCAACCCACTTGTCTTGACAGAGTCGATTGATTTTGGTGAGGTTGAGTTTGGTGATGTGGCAACCCAGAAAATCAAGATCAGCAATATTACCCAGTGTGATGTATCTGTATCCCTCAAGAAGTCAGCATTCTGGATGGGCATCGAAAAGACAGAATGGAAGGTTGCTCCAGGTGTGCCAGTGTTTGTTGATGTTGAGCTTGACACAAACAAGGTTGAGCCTGATTCATATCTCATCGGATTTGTAACAATCGATTGGGGAGGGGGTTCAAAACGAATCCAGGTCAGCGCCTATATCAAACCCAAGAAGGAGTTTGAAAGGGTGAAGGTGGATTTTGGGTTTGTGCCAAGGGGAGAGACAAAAAAGATTGAGATAGATTTGACAAAGTATGATAAGATAGATTGGAGTAAAGTCATAAATAAGCCTTGTTGGGTATCATTTTATATTCAAGAAGAATGGGCAGTAATTGGAGAAGAGGATTCAGATCCTGAACAAGATAACTTATGGATTGAAGCTAATCCATCCAAAGCCCCCAAAGGCACAGAGTTCTCAGACAGTTTCTACCTCGAACTTACAAACGGCGAGAGGGTTTATTTCGATTGCACCATGACCACCGAGGAGGATATCAAAATAAACCTGGTTGTTGGCAACAATACGGCTGATGTGAATGGTCGTGATGTCAAGCTTGATTCATCTGCCCAAATTGTGGGTGGTCGTACCATGCTTCCTCTAAGGTTTATTGGTGAAACACTTGGGTGTGATGTGGGCTGGTATCCCGATGAAAAACGTATTGAGCTTGATAGAAATGGATTCTTGATAAAACTCTGGATTGGTAAGGACACAGCGGAGGTAGATGGAGAAACAGTCAAACTCGACCAACCCCCACAAATCATCTCTGGCAGAACAGTCGTTCCTGTGAGGTTTATCTCAGAGTCATTTGGCGCAAAGGTTGAATGGATTGATGAGACAAAGACAGTAAAGATTTTCTGGGAGCCAACATAAAAACGAATCGGTAATAGTTTGTGAGCGTTTGTTGACATATGAGATTATCTTATGGATAATCTCAACTCACGGAGAGTTGGCTGAGTGGTCGAAAGCATCCGCCTGGAGAGCGGGTAACTGGTGCAAACTGGTTCAGGGGTTCGAATCCCTTACTCTCCGCCACTTTTTATGCGAGTGCCTGCAGGATTATTTTCTGAAAATGTGTCGTGGAATTATGGAGAAGTCTTTAGTTTGTCGAGAATGAGTGTGCCACCTTAGGAATATAATGAACTAAACGCTGCTATTGCGTCGATCTACAATATCAAGAAAAACATTGATTCTAGAACCATTGATACCGCGAAGATAATCCAGACCGGGTAGACAGTCGAGTCTGAATGGGAGCGAGGATAATTGAAGTGAACCAGGTGCAAAGCGTTGTTGGGGGGGCTGTTAAATCTCTCCACAGTGCGGAGGAGTCTCAAGGAACAACGGTAGTTCAATCACCTCCCCAGAAATATTCAAAATCAGGCTATTCTGATTGTTAGACTCGGTCGAGTAGTCCCCGCTAGCGCTTCTTTCTGGTTCATTTCTGATTTCTTCCACAACAAGAGAGTATTCTCCGTTTGGTTCAACTGTGAAGGATGTGGAATCAACAGCAATATACGAAGGTTTTTGAATCACGGAAATATCGAGTTTCTCAGACTTTGTGTTGATTATTTTAACTGATGCATCAGTTGCATATACGATGTGCTCTCCTGTCATTCCATCGCAGTCGTATTCCACGATATCAAATCTGATATTTACAGGATTTATGTAAAATGTGTCAGTTTCAGGTTTCCCAAAACAATATAGCGTGTTGTGGATGAATAAGAATATCTTGTCATCAGTGAACCAGATATTCCGCCCAAGTGAGGAATACAAATTACTTTCTGATTGGGAATATCCGAGCCACATATTGATTCTCGCCTTTTCAGGGGCCAGTTTCCCTTCGCTGTTGTATGTGATTTTTTTGTAATCTTTCCCTGTTTGAATGTTGGTAAAGATAAGTTCTGCCCCGTTTGTCCAGATTATATGGTCGGATGTTGCTGCAATGGTTGAGGTATCCGTTATTACCATATCATCTCTGTTCCAAAGCAAGTTATCATTTGTTTCATCAATAAGGATCGAATTTCCATGGTTGAATAGATGTAATTCTTTTGATGGACTTACTTTTAGCACATTGCATTTCATTGTTTCAAAAAACGGCTTTGGCATGAAGGATAATTTAGATGAGTCAATATTTACAGGTAAAACAAAGTTGCACGATTCAAGGAGGTCGAAATCTGGTTGCACTATATCTAAAAATAATGAATCACTATTGTAGCAGAAGGACTTAATAAACAAACCATCGTTATCATCATTTTCAATATATTTTGACCACAATAACTCACCATTTAGTAAATCATACCAATAAATTGTTGAATAAGACAAGATGCCAAGACACTCGCTGGACATACAGAATGGAGTGCCGTATTCAGTCAATTCCTGTGTGATATCAATGCTCGTATCCTTGAGGTTCTTTATCTCGATTGTTGGTATCGAGTTTGAATAAAAATCATCAATCATTTCTGTTCTGGTATACATCCTAGCAATGTAGTCATCAACACGGAAGTATGTGTCTCCGTACATTCCAGTGGTATCGTTGTATTCATCTGAATGAGGAAACAACCCCTGATTTGCACACCCTCCGCGGTTGTCAAATTTGGTTAGAAAATCCCAAAAGTTAAAAATCCTATGGCCAGAAGCTATGAAAAGATATCCTGAATCGTCTGAGTGAATCAGATTGTTAATCTCGATGTTGCTGTCAAAATTTCTTGACCACAAAAGCTGAATCTCTGTATCAATTTCGGGTGTTGTGTTATTATTGTGAATAAAAGAGTTGATGTGATCGCAATCTAGTTCGTATGTGGTTATTGCAGGTGCCATAGATTCCAGCTCCTCAATTCTTTCTTCCTCCTCTTTGACAATCGATTCAAAATCCTTCCCATTATTTGCTTCTTCAATCATCTTTTTGTTATATTCCCAGAGCTCAGATACGTAATTATCAAGGTCTTCAGCACTGTCCGCCTCGTCATGCAGTGTCATTATATCTGCCCACTCATCAGACTCGGTAACCTCAACCTCAACTTTTTCTGAGGTGCTATTTTCTGCGCAACTTGAGAAAATCAAAATAGGCAATAAAGCTGTATAAACAATCAATCTTTTATATTTCAACATTTTCACTCATACACCCCCAATCGATGTGTCTATTGTGCCGTACAGTGTACGTATATGTATCGTTGGGTGCAAATATCAATCATGAATAAATCCAATATTAATAACTTCTGTCACTAAAATGGTTTGTCCCTCATGTAATTTGAAACAGTAATTACCACAACAAAACATTCCGTGCTAACTGGAAATTATTTAATATTAGGTTGTAAAATCCTCCTCAACCGACTCCACAAACTGTTCCATAATCTCGTCGGCGAGTTCCTCTTCTGTGGCTTTCCTGCGTCTCGTCTTATGCTGCTTCGCCTTGTCGGCTTCAATATCCTCGACAATTCTGTGCGCTTGCGTCTCACGCCTTGATTTGCCCCAGCTCGATTTTGGCAGCAATTCTCGGAGGTATTGTCCAGTGTAAGACCTCTCGCATGCCGCCACCTCCTCAGGGGAGCCGAATGCCACAAGCTCTCCTCCGCCGTCTCCACCCTCCGGGCCAAGATCGATGACATAGTCAGCGTACTTGATGACGTCGAGGTTATGCTCGATTGTGAGTACTGTGTTACCCTTGTCCACAAGCTGACTCAATACATCGACAAGCCTGTGAACATCAGCCATGTGGAGTCCTGTTGTCGGTTCATCGAGAATGTAGAGTGTTCTGCCCGTTCCTCTTTTTACAAGCTCCGACGTGAGCTTAATTCTCTGAGCTTCACCACCAGAGAGGGTTGTGGCGGATTGTCCAAGTTTGACATAACCGAGTCCGACCTCCTCAAGCATTTGGAGTTTCCTGTGGATGCCAGGGATGTTCTCAAAGAGCACAACAGCCTCTTCGACTGTGAGATCAAGAATCTCGGCGATGTTTTTGCCCTTGAATTTCACCTCTAGTGTTTCTCTATTGAACCTGTCCCCGTGGCAAACCTCGCAGGGAACATATACATCAGGAAGGAACTGCATCTCAATTTTGATCATGCCGTCACCCTGACAGGCCTCGCACCTTCCACCCTTCACATTGAAAGAGAATCTGCCCGGACCATATCCCCTGGTTTTGCTCTCTGGCAGTTTGGCAAAAAGCTCTCTGATGTGTGTAAATACCCCGGTGTAAGTGGCGGGATTGGAGCGTGGGGTTCTACCGATTGGCGATTGGTCAACAATGACAATCTTGTCTAGGTACTGAATTCCTTCAATCCTCTCAACCTTGCCATGAAGGTCTCGCGAGCCGTAGATTTGCTTGGCGATGTACTTGTGGATGATGTCCCCAACAAGAGTTGACTTGCCAGAACCTGAGACGCCTGTGACGACGTTGAATGTGCCAAGAGGAATCTCAAAATCCCCGCCCTTGAGGTTGTGTTCACTTGCGCCAATGATTTTGAGATTATGCCCGTTACTTGCCCTTCTAAGTCGTGGAATTGGGATTGAGACCTTACCAGAAAGATATTGACCTGTCTGTGACTCAGGCACGTCGCATAAATCATCAACCTTGCCAGTTGCCACAATGTGCCCACCGTTGACACCGGCGCCAGGGCCAATATCAACAATAAAATCAGCAGAGCGAATTGTCTCCTCGTCATGCTCAACCACAACAAGCGTATTGCCAAGGTCTCGGAGTCGCTTGAGTGTGGCAAGCAGTCTGGTGTTGTCTCTTGGATGAAGCCCTATCGATGGCTCGTCGAGAACATAGAGCACTCCCCCCAAGCCAGAACCAATCTGCGTGGCGAGTCTGAGTCTCTGTGCCTCACCTCCAGCGAGGGTTGCAGATGCGCGGCTGAGTGTGAGGTATGAAAGCCCTACATCAAGCAGGAACCTAAGTCTTGACTTGATCTCGATGAGAATCTGCTTTGCAATCGCTTTTTGCCTTTCGGTAAGGTTGAGGTTCTCAAAAAACTCGTATGACTTCTCTATGGACATCGCGGTGATGTCAGCAATATTCTTCTTCCCCAGCGTCACAGCAAGAGCTTCTGGCTTGAGCCTTTTGCCCCCGCATACGGGGCATGGAACTGATACCATCAGTTCCTCGTACCACTGTTTCATGCCTTGTGAGGTTGTTTGTTTGTAGCGTCTGTTGATTGTGTTGATGATTCCGCTGAAGTGAATTCTGCGTTTATGTTCGTAACCGTCGCTATCCTTCCAGCTAATTTGAACGGTCTTTTTGTCCCCGCCGTAAAAAACGATTTTCTTGTGCTCTTCTGGCAAATCCTGCCAGGGCTTCTTGAGGTCAATTCCATAGGCGTCGCAGATCTGTCTCAAAAAGCTGTTACTGTAACTGTCAAGTGAGTTGAAACCAGGAGCTTTGACAGCGCCCCCCTTGATTGAGAGTTTTGGGTTCGGAACAAGGAGCTCCTCAGACACAACAAGCTTATCGCCAAGTCCGTCGCACTCAGGGCATGCGCCGTAGGGGGAGTTGAAGGAGAAGAGTCTTGGCTCAATCTCCTCAATTGCGATATCGCAATCGGGACAGGCAAAATTCTCAGAGAAGGTGAATTCTTCCGGTTCATCATCTCGAGTCTTCTGGGCAAGCACCCGAAGCACGCCTTCACCAAGTTTGAGCGCTGCTTCAAGAGAGTCGGCGAGACGAGTTTTTGACTCAACGTCGACCATCAGTCTGTCGACGACCACATCAATATCATGGCGCTTGGTTTTTTCGATTTTGAGAGGTTCGTCAACATCGTAGATTATACCGTCAACACGAAGCTTCGTGTAGCCAGACTTCTTCATCTTGGCTATTGTATCTTTATGTTCGCCTTTACGTTGTCTTACGATTGGGCCAAGTACAGTCAGTCGCCAACCGTTGTTGTCCTCGAGTAACTTGTCCACCATTTGCTGGACTGTGGCTCTTTGAATCTCCTTGCCGCATTTTGGACAGTGGGGAACGCCAGCTCTTGCCATGAGAAGCCTGAGGTAGTCGTATATTTCAGTGAGTGTGCCGACAGTCGAGCGCGGGTTTTTTGAGCCAGCTTTCTGGTCAATCGAGATAGCGGGGGACAGCCCCTCAATACTGTCCACATCAGGTTTTTGCATCATGCCGATGAACTGCCTGGCATACGCTGAGAGTGACTCGACGTATCGCCTCTGACCTTCGGCGTAGAGGGTATCGAAGGCAAGTGACGACTTGCCTGAGCCTGACAGACCCGTTATGACTACAAGAGAGTTCCTTGGGAGTGTGAGGTCGACGTTCTTGAGATTGTGTTCCCTAGCTCCCTTGATGAAAATCGTACTTCGTTCCATTTTTTATTCCAGATTCAACTTCCTTGGTTTAGGGTTCTCTTTATACTCCTTTGCTGCCTTTAGAAAACCAACAAAAAGTGGATGTGGAGTAAGTGGTCTGCTCTGGAACTCCGGATGGAACTGAACGCCAATCATAAAGGGATGATCGCGTAATTCACCGATCTCAACGAGGTTGAGGTTCGGGTTTATACCTGAGAATGTCATACCATTTTTCTCAAGAGTTTCTTTGTACTCATTGTTTACTTCAAATCTGTGTCTATGTCGCTCAGAAATCTTGGCGACTTTGTAGAGTCTGTGGGCAAGTGTGTCCTCTTCCATGACACACGGTTGCGCACCAAGCCTCATTGTGCCACCTTTTTCTGTGACATACTTCTGTGATGCCATGACATCGATGACGGGGAATGGAGTTTCGGGAATAAATTCGGTTGAGTTGGCATCCTTCATTCCACATGCATTTCTCGCAAACTCAATCACCATCATGTGAAGTCCGAGACAGAGCCCAAGATAGGGGACATTGTTCTCCCTGGCGAACTTGGCGGCTCGAATCTTGCCCTCGATGCCTCTATACCCAAAACCGCCAGGCACAAGGATGCCATCGAATTTCTTCAGAATCTGAAGATTGTTCTCGTCCATGAGGCTCTCAGCATCTATCCAGTCGATGTTAACCTTCATGTTTGTGTGTATGCCTGCATGCTTCAGGGCCTCGTTGACGGAGAGATATGCGTCACCGAGTTTGGTGTATTTCCCAATCATGGCGATGCGAATCTCATCTGTGAGGTTCATTGACCTTTTGGTCATCTGTTTCCAATCCTCGATGGTTGAGGTTCGGGGCAGAATATTCCAGAGCTTTGAGAGTTCATCAACAATCCCTTGCTCATCCATGTAGATTGGCACTTCGTACACAGACTTTCTGTCAGGCTGCGAGTATACATGCTTAAGGTCTACATCGCAGAAGAGTGAAATCTTGCTCCTGACTTCTTTGTCAACAGGCACCTCGCACCGGCAAGCGATGATGTGCGGTTTGATTCCTGACCTGCGGAGTTCGTTGACAGAGTGTTGAGTGGGCTTTGTCTTCAGCTCTCCTGTTACTTTTAGTAGTGGAACGTATGTCAGGTGGAGGAAAACAACATCCTCCCGTTTGTGTTCTGTGCCAAACTGTCTTATTGCTTCAAGGAAGGGTTGTGACTCGATGTCACCAACCGTGCCGCCGATCTCTATTATCACAATGTCACTCCCTGTTTCATCAGCAAGGGAGTGGATTCGAGATTTTATTTCTTGCGTGAGATGCGGAATAATTTGAACTGTTGAGCCGAGGAAATCGCCTCTTCGCTCCTTTGCCAGAACGGATTGGTACAGCGAACCCGTTGTGACGTTGTTGCTTCTGCCAAGAGAGAGGTCGATAAAACGCTCGTAGTGACCCAGGTCTAAGTCTGTCTCTGCGCCATCGTTTGTCACAAAGACTTCACCGTGTTGAAAGGGATTTTGAGAGCCAGCATCAACATTGAGATAGGGGTCGAATTTCAAAATAGTCACCTTGTGACCCCTGGATTTCAAGAGCATACCAAGGGATGCAGAAACGATTCCCTTTCCGAGGGAACTCAGAACGCCACCTGTCACGAACAGGAACTTTGCCATATAAAACACCTCCGCATGATAGTTTTATGTTCTAAAATCATTCTCGTCAACGGTTGATTATTTCATAAAAGACGGGTAATATCCGTGTAATGTGGAAACGTGTCACCATTTGCATTTTTGCTCTATTGTTGGTATTTTCCTCCATATCCTGCGCTCCTGACAACACGCTTGTCAATGAGACCATGGCGAATTTTATTCTGGCTGGGGAGACCCTTGCGGTCATCACCCAGGGGAGTGTGGACTTTCTGGGTTCCGACATATGCATCGACCACTTTGAGGACTCAACCATCCCAGACTGTGAGAAGCCAATTCCGAGGTATCTTATAGAGGCTTTTGGTGAGGATACAGCAATAGATTTGGTTCTTGCGACATGCGTTGCCGAGAGCGAGGGTATTGCTCCAGCCGATGTTGATGCGCAGGAAATTTCAGCAAGATGGACAAACGAATTGGGCGTCGCGCTGCCGAAGTTCTCAAAGTGGGTAAACTACAGATTTGCTTGCGTTGAAGCGCTTGGAGGTGCCCCAACCTCATGGAGAGAGCTTCTTCCAATGAGAGATGCTCCAATTCCAACATATGAAATAACCGATGAGCAGCGAGTTAAGGTAAAAAGCGAGATGGGAATGGCTCTCTATGACTTCAAGGTACAGATAAACGGATTGATTAAAAATCTCAAGGATAATGATATTCCTGATGATATTGTTTCTGGCTTTCAGAATGCCCTCGTCGAAGTGAACGGTTGGATTGTCAAAATGCACGACGAACTCAACTATGGTTCAACCATGCCCAAACCGCTTTACCCAAAGATGCTATATAAGAATCTGAGTGAGGCTTATAAAAAGAATTATGGAATTGAGCTTGATGAAGAGCTCTCAATCCTATTTGAGGTTGTTGATTAATAAGCCCCAAAGTTTGTTGTGATATCAAACCTTGTGTGGTCTGAGATTCCGAGATGGTAGATTCTTGATACACCGTCTGTGGTTGTGACTTTCAGCTCGTATACACCCGTTTTTATGCCTGTGAACTTATATTCGCCTGTAAATATACCTGAGGCTATTTCTGTTCTTGTTGCAGTATCATAAAGGTTGATGGTCGCTTGGGAAACGTCTCCTACTGAGTTCGTGATTATCCCCTCAAGATTCGACATCTCTCTCCCATCCCAGAGATACTCAAGCGTGTTGATACCTGGAGCGACATCAATCATCTCACGAACTTCGGTTCCATCGGGCCATTCCAACTTTATCAAGTGCCTACCAACAGGCTCAACCTTTCTGAAAAATCCAGTCACAGGGTCTATTTCGATGGGGAATGAATCCTTGCCAAAGAGGAACTTTGCATCGACGGGGTTACCTAGTGAGTCTTTGACAAAGCCCTGCACAACCGCAAAGAGCTCTGGTGTCCTGTTAAAGAGGACATAGTTCATGCCTATTATCTGTTTGACCGTAGGCTCGATGAGTGTGTCAGGGGGAATAAAATCGTTTGCTTTGTTGCCAATTTCCACCGTGAATCCTGCAATCCCGTGGGTAGAGAAAAGATAGTCGCCACATTCTCCAGCCGTGGGATAGAGATCAGACCCCTTCATTGGTAAATAATCAAGTTCTTGAGCGTATTTGGCTGTGCTGCTTTTTCTGTCATTATCATCGGGGGGGCCGGCAACCTTTGCCATGTTGTATGCAATGTCAGCCAGTATGTCCTCGCAATAGACTCTTTCATAGGAGTATGCCCAGGGATAGAGGACGAGGTCACCATAGGTGTGATATGATATGCAGCCAATAAAGGGAATCTGTTTGGCGAGGTCTCTTATGATTTGGGTTTCATTTTCTGAGAAGGCCTCTTTTCCCCTGTACACCTCGCTGCTGCCGTTGTCGGAGGAGCCCATTTTGCTCCACATGTGCGAGTAGTTTCTATTCAAATCAACACCGATTGTGCTTGTGAAAACCTTGCGATTCTTCCGCCACATTCGGTCTTCCTCAACACTGTAGATATGCCCATCAGGGTTGAGCATTGGAATCACCCAGATTTCATATTCACTGAGCCACCTGTCAATGTCAGGGTTGTTCTCCGGATTTTTTGATAACACATCGCACAGAGCCATCGGAATCTCCACGCTCATCCACTCTCGGGCGTGGTGGCAACCCATGATGAGAAAAGCTGGTTTGTATGTGTTGTCCAAGCTGAATCTGAGCGCAGGTATCGGATGACCCTCATATGATGTACCTACCACTCTCAGTCCACACCTGTCGGGGTATTCTTCTGACAAAAAAGTGAGGGTTGAGACAACCTCTTCGTATGTGTGAAAGTCACCGGGCTCTGTGACATCTGCAACTGTTTGTATAACGACTGCGTCATCTGGAACCGAGTTACCTTCAACAAGACAGATGTAGTCCTCACCCTGCTCATAGTGAACTACCTCGCCAATAGGTGTCTTCGTTGATATGAGGTGGTACACCTTGGAATTTTTGAGCCCTGGAAGAAGGAACAGACAAAGCAGAACCAGAAATGCGGCTTTCTTCATTACGTTCATCTACGGATTCCTTAGGAGACTTCCAGAGATGGATGTTCCGTATGGGAGCGATTCTTGAATGAGGTCATCGATTGTTATCTGCACTTCGGATGTGTTCCTGCTGGTTTCTGTTAGAGTATGAACCAGCTGAGAAACGAGCATCGCCTCATATGCCTGGTTTTCTATCTCCTTTTGCTTGTCTCCGAGCATCAGGTTGCAAGAAATTTGTGAACCTTCAGTGACCGCCGAACCTGTCGTTTCCCTGGGGATACAAGTTCCTATCGCAAGCTCAGACTCGTCTGCATCTGGGCCAATAAGCAGCAACTCGAAAGCCTTTTTGACGAGGTCATCGGTGGTGGGGATAAACCTCCATCTCGGCACAAGCAAGAAATCACCATCTGGTGTCTCGTAGGAGAAGTAGATTAATATTGGAACGCCTACACCTTCGATATCAACAAGTCTGTCCTCATCCCATCTTGTGAGTGGCTCCCTGATATCGTGATGACCACCTATTGTGTTAGCCTGAATTCCACCAATGAGTATCTTTACCTTTAGAACACCGGGGAGTTCGGTAAGAGTCCAAGTCAGAGATGAGAGCATTGAGGTCTCGCCATCTGCCGAAAGGTTTGATTCATAGGCGTCAGAAGAGAGATCAACAGTCAAAAGCGATTGACTGAGTGTGACTTGACCAACTTGGGTTTTGGGGCTTAGAGGTGATACCAGAAAATCGTTCTTTGGCCCCTGAAGGTATCTTCTGACTAGAAGTTTGGCGGTTTCTGCCGTATCAACTGTCTGCCTAACTCTTGTTTTCTCGGCTGCAATAAAACGATTGTCAATATCTGGGAAAAAGAGCGAATATTCACGAGTTGGTGGTGGTTCTTCAGTCAGCTCTGTGTACTCGCCGGAGAGGTCAAAAAGCTTGGTTTCGTTTGAGAGGTGTGTGGGTGTTTGTCCATCAACAAGGAATCTGACCCTATCAATCTCACCTGTCAGTGTGAGTGTGTTGATTACTGAGTATGCCACCATCTTCTCAGATACTACCTGTGGGTTGACAAGTGTCTGGAACTCTGAGGAGAGGTTGACTGTTGCGAGTCCCTCTTCAACCGCTATGCCTCGAAGTCTTGTTTGTGGATTGATTGTCGCCTGGACATGTTCACCCTCAATCGGGCCTTCGATAAGCGCTCTCACTACATTCTCAAGGTAGGCGCTTCCACCTTCAACATCTCTTTGCACTGGAACAAGTGTCCCGACTATGTCATCATAGAAGAAAAGATTAGTGTTTATTGTGTTGCCCCTTAGACCAAGCAGGCACGAACCCGTTGCCCAAAGCCCCCAAACCACAAAGAAAGCAGCAGCCAGAATTAAAACAAGCCTGGTGACTAACTTGAAAAGTTTGCGTCTGATTTTTCTTCCAGATTTTTTCATACAGCCACATGTTACATCACAAGCGTCTGTATGCAACATAGATTGATTTTGATTGAGGAAGTATGGACGTGTTGATACGAATTTTATCTGGAATTCTCTGAGAGTTTTTTGGCAAAATCGGAGATTCTGCTCTGGTTGATTGTCGGCTCTTGGGTATCTTTGGTCATCTTCTTCATCATTGACCTTATGAAGAAGTTCATGTTGTCCCAATTGTACTTGGCTCCAAAATGAGCGACATCAACTGCGTGCTCTTGAAGTTCTTTTGGAAACGCATCATCGCGTTGTTTTGCATAGTCCTCAACGCTAGCGCAACACATGAAAATCCCAAGATTCTTTGTCATCAGGGTCTCCGCATTGTTTTCGATGAAGTGTTTGACCGCCTTGTGAATCTTGCCCATCCTGACCGAACCGCCAAGAGCGATTGTGTCATATTTTGAAAGGTCTACCTTCTTTGACTTTGCGAGGTCGACTAAACTTGTCTCCCCCGAAAGTTCCTGCGACAAAATATCGGCGCACTCCCTTGAAGTGCCAGAAAAACCAGCATATACGATAAGTGTTTTCATGATGCACACCCTCTGTTTTATGGTTATGGGAACTTTGAAACACAGGGTGATGATTTGTTTGGCTCACATAAAAAAATCAAGCCAATGCCCTCCGATACCTTAGGGGGATTTTGACATCCCCCACCATAATTACTCATCAATCAAAGTATTTGTGTTTCAATGGTTACTGTTTTTCTATGTTGGTGATGTGGATGTCATTAAACGGGATTAGGAGGGAGTTTCCAATGCTGAGCGTGACCTGGCCTGGTTTTAGGGCTTGGTAGGTAACTGTATATGTCATTGTATTATTATGGATTTTAGGACCTTCAATCTTGGCAATCCTCCCATGAGTGGGTGGATTTACAAATGCAGAAATTGTAAAATCGAGCCTCCTCAACTGTTTTTCTGTTAACGGTAGACCTGTTTGAGGACAATAAAATCTAAAAGTGAGTTGGAATTCACAACAGTCGCAAACCTCAACAATTACATATCGTTTCCCATCTTGTGTAATGCAGACACATTCAGAATAGACATCGAGGTAAACATCCGGAATGCAAATACAACATTCATCGGGGTCTGGGGGTTCTTCTCCAGGACATGGTGGACAACCATGATCATGGTTTTTAGAGCCTATTGCATAAAGGTCGCCATTTTCACAGCACGTGTAAATCAGGCCATTTGCTATTGATATCTGAGTGAAAACTGATGCAGTTGGTTGGTTGCTCGGATCGTATCCACTCTCATATACGATCTTACCGTTGTTGGCATCAATCGCATAAACCTTTTGTCCTGCGAGGTAAATCCTATCTCCTGCAATTGAAGGAGTTGAGGCAAGGCCGGCAGTTTCGAGTGGTTTTGTTGTGTTCCAAAAAAGATTGTTGTAGAAGTCTGGTTCTACAGCCTTTACAAGCTTGTTTCTTGCTGATTGAATGTAATAAATTGCATACCTATTACTGCTTGTTGTATATGGTGGAGATATTGCGATGCTACTTTCTACATCTACAGGTTGATTAGCAGTATTGCCATATAGGCTTCCTGTAATGTAGTCGAACACATAAGGATAATTGGCAGATATTGCAATCTTATCATTAAAATATATGGGATCTGCTTCCATATCATTTGTAGGTTTACCATTGTGTGCAATATAGCGAACAGGCCAATTATGAACTAGTTCTCCATTCTGAAAGAAAGAATAAAGCTTATTGCCGGAACAACTCATCCACAATCTATTAAAACCGAGTGCCGCGCTACCTGTGATTGGATATTGCGTGAAGTATGCCCATAGGATGTTGCCACAGGTGACATCAAGGCAATATATGTATCCCTCGTGTGTTCCAAAAAATAGATACTTTTCATTAGCTTTTACAGCACCATTTATCGCACCTCGAACACCTTGCTGCCATTCGACATTGCCTGTGAAGGCATCTAAACAAAATACATTCCCCGTCATTGTTCCAAAAAAGACCTTATTATCGTGTATTGTTGGAGTCGCAAGAATTGATCCATATGATGCGACATTGCCAAAATTATCCGGGAAAATCCATTTTTTCTCCTTGGTTAGAGCATCAATACAATGTAATTTACCGGCCTTCGTTCCTAAGAATGCTAAATTGTTGCCTTGAATCGTTGCGAGTGCTGGAGGTGACGGGGTCTCGCTTTCAGCATGATATCTCCAAAATACTACCAAGTCATCATCTATTGGGGCATTATGCCTCTCCGTATACCCCGTATTAAAATTGTCGTGTCTGTGCGTGGGCCAATCGTCCGAGTAGATGCTTTGCGCGTTCATGTTGGGAACTTGAGTTGTTGATAGCAGTAATAAAATCAGTAAACCACAGACAAACCCCATTCTAAAATAATTCCTCACGTATACCTCCTCTAATGTGCTTCAAAATCTAACTCGCAGGGTATGATATCAGAAATTAATAATCAAAAAATATGCTAATAAAAAAATATACATTAAGAAATATGTATAAATGTCATAAATATGAATAATTATTTACAAATAAAAAACCCCGCAAGGAATCTCCTTGCGGGGTTTTTATGACCTAAAGTGTTTTGGTTATCGAGACTACTTAATATCGATAACGGCGCCGACTGCTGAGAGTTTCTCTTTGATCTCTTCAGCTTCGTCTCTGGAAACTTTGGTTTTGACTGGCTTTGGAAGGGCATCAACGAGTTCCTTGGCTTCTTTGAGTCCAAGACCTGTGATCTCTTTGACTGCCTTGATTACTGGAATCTTCTGCTGACCAGCTTCGACAAGAACTACGTCGAACTCGGTCTGCTCATCGCTGCCGCCGGCGTCTCCGCCTGCTGCAACCATTCCACCGGCCATCATAACTGGTGCGGCTGCTGCTGAAACGTCGAAACGCTCTTCGATTGCCTTCACGAGCTCTGAGAGCTCAAGGACTGTCATGTTCTCGATTGCTTCAAGAATCTCTTCTTTTGTCATTTTATGTTACTCCTGTTTTTGTTTTTTGGTTTTTTATGCTGCTTTTTCTTTTTTCTCGCGAACAGCGTCGAGAACTCTGGCTATACCAGTGATGTTTGCCTGAAGTACTCTTGCAAACTTGACGATTGGTCCGTTGAATGCGGATGCGACCATTCCAAGAAGCTCTTGTCTAGTTGGAAGTGTTGAAAGTGCCTTCACGCCGTTTTCATCGTAAACCTGACCCTCAACAACCGCTGCAACAAGCTCGAGCTTTTTTGGGAATTCCTTCTTGAACTCAGTAAAAACCTTCGCAGCAGCGGGGACTTCACCCAGTGCAAATGCGAAAGAATTTGGACCAGCGAGATGCTTGGAGAGGTCGTCAAGTCCGCGTTCCTTTGCGACGATGTTCACGAGTGTGTTCTTGAAAACGCGCATCTTGATGTCTGCTTCACGACAGTTCTTGCGAAGCCTTGTGATTGGCTCTGCTGTTAGTTTCTGAGTGTTGACCAGAATCAGCCCGTTGGACTTGTCCCAAAGCTCTCTGATCTCTTCCAGAAGTTTTACCTTGTCTTCTCTTGTTAGCAAATGTCTTCCTCCTTCCTTTTTGGGTTTCAAATACTAAAAAAGCCGCATCGAGGCGACGCGGCTTGTGATAGTAGTTTGAAACCTTACGTAAAGGAATATCAATCTGCTTTGCGTCAACCTCGGCGAGTGCGCACACTTCGCGCTTTACTCCAGGGAATGGAACTCGCTGTCTTAAGTTGGGCTTTTCTCTCGCAAAACAATTCTGCGAGGAGTTAGTTTGTAAAGGTGCTAAATTATGAGCCCTTGCTCACGAAAAGCGATGCTTTGGCAACATCGAGTGGAACACCGGGACTCTGTGTGAGTGAGAGAACCATTGATTGGATGTATGTGCCCTTGAGTGACGCTGGCTTTGCGCGAAGAACAGCCTGGACGAAAGCTGAGAAGTTGGCGACGATGTTTTCGTTGGAAAAGCTTATCTTGCCAATTGGAACATTCATGTCGGCAAACTTGTTGACTCTGTACTCAATTCTTCCTGCTTTGAACTCAGTGACAGCCTTGCCAACATCCATTGTGACTGTGCCGGACTTTGGGTTAGGCATGAGTCCCTTTGGACCGAGAACCTTACCAAGACGACCGACTGCTCCCATCATGTCAGGGGTTGCGATAACGAGGTCAAAATCAAACCAGCCACCCTGAATCTTGCTGAGAGTTTCATCGTCTGCGATGTAGTCAGCTCCAGCTTCCTTGGCTTCGCTTTCCTTCTCACCTTTGGCAAAAACAAGTACTCTAACCTTTTTGCCCGTGCCGGCTGGGAGGGAGACTGTGCCTCTGATGTACTGGTCAGCCTGCTTTGGGTCGACTCCGAGTTTCAGAGCGACTTCGACTGTCTCGTCAAATTTGGACGATTTGAGCTCCCTAAGGAGAGCAAAACCCTCCTCCACATCATAGAGCTTCTCTGGTTCAACTTTCGTCTGGAGGCCTTTAAGCCTTTTTCCTACCTTCATCATATCCTCCTAGTGGTTATAGCGAGCCATATCTTGACTCTCCCACATGAATTCCTGTCTGTTGTTACTCGGCTATTTCAACGCCCATCGAGCGCGCAGTTCCTGCGACGACTCTCTTGGCTGTCTCAATTGTTGCTGAGTTGAGGTCTGGCATCTTTACTTTCGCAATATCTTCAAGCTGTGCCTGCGAAAGTGTGCCGACTTTGCGTTTGTTTGGCTCACCGGAACCAGACTTAATCTTGCATGCTTTACGAATGAGGTCGGAAGCAGGTGGTGTCTTTGTGACGAAATCAAATGTCTTGTCCTGATAGACTGTGATGACAACAGGGATAACCATACCTGGTTGATCTTTCGTTTTGTCGTTGAAGTCCTTGCAGAACTGCATGATGTTGACTCCACGCTGTCCAAGCGCTGGGCCTACTGGTGGGGCGGGGTTGGCTTGACCCGCTGGGATCTGTAGTTTGATGTATCCGTCGATTTTCTTTGCCATTTTTTGTTACTCCTCAGATAACTTCTATATTCACAAAGTCAAGCTCAACCGGCATTTCCCTGCCGAACATTGAAAGCCTGACTTTAGCTTTTTCCTTCTCTTCATTGATTGATTCAACGATGCCAATCATCTCGTTGAATGGGCCACCAACGACTCTGATTGAGTCCCCAACCTTGAAGTTGAGTGTGGCTTTCGCCTCCTCAAGACCAACACGCTCGAGCATCTGCTCGACCTCGAGGTCAACAAGTGGGAGTGGTTTTCCGCCAGAACCTACAAAACCGATGACGCCCGGTGTGTTTCTTACAACATACCATGACTGGTCGGTCATTATCATCTCAACCAGAACATATCCTGGGTATACCTTTTCAGGGAGAATCTGTCTCTTGCCATCTTTGAGCTTAACCTGATAGTCAACTGGCACCTCAATGCGGAAGATAAGGTCTTCCATATTCATGGACTGAACCCTCTGGTGAAGGTTTATCTTGACCTTGTTCTCATATCCGCTGTAGGTGTGCAGGATGTACCAGTATCGCTCTGGAAGTGGCATCGTTCTCCCCTATTGATCGTTCTCTGTGTTGTTGGTTTCTTGATTAATTGTGCTCTCAAGAACATCTTCAGCAGTTTCTGAGGTTGCAGGTTGATTTGCTTCCTGAATCCTATTCCACTCTTCCTGAACCTTCGTGTCATTAACGAGCCAGCCCTGGAAGCTTACGAATGCGGAATCAAACGCCCAAAGAACAGTTGCCCAAAACAGTATGAAAATAATCACAACGGTTGTTGCCAGAACCATTCGGTTCCAGGTTGGCCATACAACCTTTGTGGTCAGTTCATACCAAACATCAGCTAGAAAGTTGGATCTTCTTTTAGTCATTTTTCCCTCACTGGCAGGCCCGAGAGGACTTGAACCCCTAACACCCGATTTTGGAGACCGGTGCTCTACCAATTGAGCTACGAGCCTGCATTAGGACATAATGTCTCTACAAATTCGCAAGTTTACTACGCCTTGCTGTCCTGTCAAGGTGTGCCAATGGCATGCCGCCATCCATCAAACAACCACAAAAACTCCAAGCAAAATCGCCTTGCTTGCAATGGTTACCTTTATACATAGAATTATCTTGATGGACAAGGGTAGTTTAATCTTCGACCCTGTGAGTTATAAGTTACTCGAAAAAAGAAACAGACGAATGCTCGTACAAAAAAGAATCATCGCGACAACACTCATATCGTGCCTCGTGTTGTCGGTTGCAATCTCCGCCTTTGTCCAGAAATCTGACGGGTTTGAATCGACATACAGTCTTGTCCAGCAACGGGAAGCGGTTGCTTTGTGCGATGAAATCACAAGCCTTTCAGATTTGGCTGTGTGGCAGGGTGGTTTCGAATCACATTACATGAGTGTTCACACGATTGGGATTTCAGAACGAAAAAGACTCGTTGAGCTTGCCCTTGAGAACGAAAGACTTGCCAAGCTCGAACAGGAGAGAAAAGAGCAGGAAGCTCTAAAAGCTAAACTTGCCGCCGTAAGTCCCAAACCCACAACTCCAAAGCCGGCAACAACAGCCAGCGCACAACCAAAAGCCGTTGGCGGTGATAACATTGGGGCAACACTGGATCACCTGACAGAGGTAAAACCCGTCAATCCAGAGATTGCCGACCCAAACGGCAACTACGGTATCGTTGAATTCTGGCCGATGCCTGAGAGGGGGGTTGACGCTCCCTATGGTTATTTACCAGAACGTGGCAGGATGCACTATGGCATCGACATCGGTGCTCCTTTTGATACGCCCATCTGCGCAGCTGGCGCTGGTAAGGTCATCAGGTCTGAGTGGTTTGCCGGGTATGGCAATTGCATAGACATTCAGCACGCCTCAGGTTACATAACCCGTTATGGTCACCTCAACTCTTACTATGTGCAGAAGGGTCAGTTTGTAAACGCTGGCGACTGGATTGGTGGATGTGGAAGCACTGGCAATTCAACCGGCCCACACCTTCACTTTGAGATTCACGTCAATGGGTCAACCATCAACCCGGAGAGTTCATCGATAGCTTGGTCGAATAAACCATAGACAGATAACTATTTCCGAAATAATTGGATTTTACAAGCTAAATGTTTGTGTTTCTTCCTGTTTTAAAAAATCTCGGATTACACATTTAGAGGTCTGAGTCAAAGCTTGTTCCCATAAGCCAATGTCTTGCCAGTTGTTTCTATAAATCATTCCATCTTTATTACGATTAGATCCCATACTCGTGGTTCAAGTATTATCAAAGAATCCCTCACCCCTGCCCCTCTTCCTTACTGCAAGGGAGAGGGGAAAACGTATTCATTTATCCCAAGAACCTTTTACTCAATCACGTATTCTGTCTTGGATACGAGTTTATATAGGATATTATGTTTACGAGTGACTGTTTACCTGGTGAGACCTAGACAAAATGATAACTTCTGTTTTAAACCCGGTCTCTTGGAGATTTTGGTCTTCTACTCTACTTCTGGGCCCTTATATCTTGCGTATCCTTCACTGGTCGTTTTATTGTACCTTGATTGAATGGCATCTTGAGGACATCTGTTGTAGCACCTGACGCAAAACATGCAGGAGGTACCAAAGACTGGTCTGTTGTCTTTCATTTCAATGTTACCCGCAGGGCAGTTCGAGGCGCACCACCCGCAACCTGTGCAGCTGTCATTCGCATAATATCTGGCAAGATCGGTCAAGTCTGCTTTTCTCTGTATCCTGTCGAAATATCTAGAGAGCTTGGATTTCCCCTCCTCAATGTTCTTCCTTTCGATTATATCTCTGGACAATTGACTGATTCTTTTTTCTGCTTTTTTGAGTTTCCCCTGAATCTGCTTTCCGTTTCTGATTGGCAACCATCCGAAGGGTGGCAAGTTGAGGTTGTTTGGCATGAAAACGTTTGCAAAAAGGTATGGTTTGTATCCTTTTTCAGTGAGAGGCAACCCGGTGTCTGCCGCATTGTGACCTCCAAAAAGCCACGCTGTTTGAATGATAAACAGTGGGAGGTTGTTGACCCTTGGAAGTTTCCTTATGAATTCCTGCATCAGTCTTGGGGTATATGATGAATAGATTGGAAACATCAAGCCGACCTGTGCGAGTGAGTCAAACTCAGAAAAATCGTAATCGAGGTTCTCAATGGCGAAACACCTCGAATCGATGCTGCCTGCATGCAAGCGCTTATCTAAATGATCGGCAACCCATTTTGTGTTGCCTGTTCCGCTGAAGTAGAATATATCGATTTTTTCCTTCATTTGAGTCACAAGCAAACCTCCTTGCCAAACACATGATATCACACTGTGAGCAGTATTCTAGCAATAAAAACAACGAAAACACAAGGGAATTTAAGAGGGTGGTGTAACCTTAACAATCCCACTGTGTCTAATTACCCACAAAAAGGGGAATCATTCCTTTTTAATATGAGCTGGAAAAAGAGTGACGTTATGAGAAGAAACAACAGAAATAAAGTGGTAGAATGTCTGATGAATCATGTCTCAATAAGGCGATTCAAGAACGAATCCGTTTCGGAAGAGGATATTGAGACCATAATAAAAGCTGCAGTAAGAGCTCCATCTGCTGGCAATATGCAAAACTATTCCCTGGTTTTGGTCGATGATCTCGACAAGAGGAAAGCGATGGGATTATCCCACGCTCCGCTTGTAGTTGTAGCGCTTGCCGATCAAAACAGAAACAAAAAAAGGTTTGAACTGAGTGACGCGCCCTTCTATTTTGACAAAGGAATAAACCTTTTTGTCTCGTACTGGGATGCAGTTATTGCGCTTCACAACCTTGTGATAGCCGCTGAGAGTATCGGACTTGGAGCATATTACATGGGAAGAGTCCTCAAAATGGATATCTCAACCATACTTGGAATACCTGAACATGTCTTTCCTGCGGGACTCGTTTGTCTTGGATACCCAGATGAGAAACCAGACCTCATGACTAGACTCCCGCTCGAAGCCGTTGTCCATAGGAACAATTACAAAAACCCAACAAAAACCGATATTGCCAAATTCTACAGCAAGGCAGACAAAACCTGGGACAGCATGCCCCCAAAGAGACTGGAAAGACTCGCAAAGCGTGGCATTAACAATCACGCTCAGATGATAACTCTCGGCAGATACACCGAAAACACGCTACAACTGGATGAAGTTGGGCTCGCTGCAAACCTGCAAAAATCTGGTTTTAAGGTTTCGATTTGTGATTGATTTCAAAATAAGTAACAAATGTACCATCGAATCCGGCAGTGGTACGTAAAAGGTACAGCTATTTTGACATATCCTTTATAATTTGTTTAACTGATGAGCGCTGACCGTTTGATTTAAACCAATACAATGGGTTCTCCGTATATTGCATAGAGAACATAACGGAGGTTTTCATGAAACGAGTAATCACTTCAGTATTGGTCTGTCTTTTATTGCTTGCCTCAATTCAAGTAAGTTCAGCTGATGTCAAAATGTCTTTCCCAAATGAGAGTTGCTATTGGACAATGTTTGGTGGATCGGCTGAGAATGATGGTTCGATAATTGCCAGTTGCGCCCCAAAAACTAACGCCTGCGAAAAGGTGTGGGAGTATCAGACGGGTGATATGACAATAGCGCAACCAATCATCAACGAGATAAATCTGTATGTTGGCTCATTTGACCACAAACTCTACTGTATCAACGCTGACACTGGTGAACTCGATTGGAGATACGACACAACCGATGTCATAAAGTGTACGCCGGCTTATAAGAATGGATATGTCTATTTTGGGAGTTTGGATGGCGGTTTTTACTGCCTAGATGCTGACACAGGGGAACTTGAATGGGATTATCACACAAAATGGAATGGTGGTATTTCCTCATCCCCTACCATTGAAGGGAACAACGTTTTCTTTGGCACCCTCGATGGAAGCATGCTCTGTCTCGATGGTTATTCAGGTGAGGTAAAATGGGAGTATTTGACCCACGACTCAATCAGCTCCTGCCCTGTTGTTGCTGATGGTATGGTTTATTTCGGGACTAGAGATTTTAAGTTCTATTGTTTAGACATCTACAGTGGTGAGGTTATCTGGGAAAAAAGACTCGATGGAAATATCTACGCTTCTGCTTCATACTCTGACAATTTCATTTATATCGGTTGTGATGGAAACAAGTTCTACTGTTTTGAAGCGACGGAGGGTGAGGAGATATGGACGTTTGAAACTGACAACATCATAAGAAGCACTCCGACAATCTCGAAAACCAATGTCTATTTTGGTTCAGGTTACGATTTCTACTGTCTTGACAAGGAAAAAGGAGAGCTCATCTGGCAATACAGCCAGGAGAAATATGGTGTTTCCACCTCTGCTCTTGCGGGTGACAGAATATATACTTCACTTGGCACATCCCTCTACTGTTTTGAGTCGAATACAGGAATCATGATTTGGAGTCATGAGCTGAATCACGATGCCTATACTCCAGCTATTGCAAACGGAATTATCTATGTGGCAACCAAGAATGGCAAGATTCATGCCTTCAGAGATGTCGCCGATCCTCCCTTCAGAGTGAATCCGTCTATCGTCAATCTCGGTGAGATACCTCCCGCGTCAACTGTGAGCGGTGTCATATCGATCCTGAATCAGACCGATGAAGCAACTGAGTATACGATAGAAACTGACAGTGATTGGTTTGAATTATCAATCGACTCTATCTTTGTTGAGTCCAAACAGAATGGACAAATAACAATCACGGTAAATCAGGACAAAATGATTGAAGACATGCACTGGTACATGGGCAGGCTCATTGTTAAAGGTGGAGGCTTGGAGTATCCAGTGATTGTAAAGATAAAAACAGACTCGACACTATTCCTTGAGGAGGATTTGCCTGTGTTCAACACGGCGAAGTGTTCCTGGGTTTGCAAGGGAGGTGTCCCTGAGCAAACATTTTCGGGCACAAATGAGTGTGGTTGTGAAAGTGATACTCTCGCCAAGATATGGGAAGAGGATTATGGAAGACCAATTATCTACCCACCACTCGTGAAACTGAACAGGGTATTTATTACTCCAGGGTACAGCAATAAACTCGTCTGCACCAGTTTGGACATGGGTGAGACAATCTGGGAGGTTGAGCTGGATGGTTTTACATCGGAGTGTCCGTGTCTGTCTGCCACTCAGGTTCTCATCCCAGCCTCAGAGAAGCTGTTGTGTATGGCGCAAACCGACGGTGGGCTACTTTGGACTCATGAGGTTGAAGGTGAGATAGTCACACCGGCGACAGCGCTGAATGGAAAGGTGTTCTTTGGCACATCAGATGGATGGTTAAAGTGCGTAGACGAGATTGACGGCTCTCTTGTGTGGTCTTATTCGATGACAACGGAGTTGACAACGCACATCGCTGTTTCTTCATCCTATGTTGTGGCGGGTTCCGAAGATGGTGTCATGCACTGCCTTGATTTCGCCACAGGCCAGAAACTCTGGTTGTTTGACACAGGGGAAACTATAGAGGCTGGAGCCGCAATCGTTGGTGAGGATGTCTACTTTGGTACCATGAACAAAAGACTCTACTGCTATAATGCGCCAACTGGTGAGGTGAATTGGTTTGTTAATACTAGCGCCGATGTGCCTTTCCCGCCTGTGGTCTACCAAGATAGAATATGCGTAACACCAGATGATTTGTCGATCAGATGCTACACCAGAGCCGATGGTGAGCTCGTGTGGGAAAAGAATATTGACGAAAAAGTTGAAACAGGTCTCACCTACTCAAACGGCAGGCTGTATTATGGCTCCTGGGATGGGATTCTGTATATCATGGATGCTGACACTGGAATAAATCTCTGGAGTTTTGAATCTGATGGCAGAATTAGAGCTCCAATATCGGTAACAGGTAAAAAGCTATTCCTTCCATCAGACAGGAAGGTGATGGCATTTGGGGATCCACCTCCAGATATCCTGATTGTTCCTGAAATCATAGACTACGGTCAAATCTCCGTAGAGGGAAAAGGCAGCAGTGCTTACAGAGAGATAACCCTTAAAAACACAACAGAGAATCCAATTGAGTTAACCTTTGAAGCGGAAGAGGGTGTCGAATGGTTTAGACCAGTTGTGAATGAGGCAACCCTTGAGGTCGATGGAAAACTTGTGATTCCCGTTGTCGGATATTTTGGCAAAACCTCCGCTGGTATGAATGTCGCAAATCTGCTGATATCATGGCAGGAGGTTACAGTACCAATCCCAGTGAGGGTTTATGTTTCTAGCGACACATCAATCATGGCGCAGGCATGGATTTCATTTGGAAGGGATCAGATGCGTCATAGCTCTGTTCCGGGCGCTTTTGGTCCAACGACTGATAAACTCAGACTCAGATGGTCATCCGATATGGGCGGCGAGACCGATTGCTCTCCTGTTGTGTACAAGGAAAAGATACTAATCGGCTCTGGTAATACGTTCTATGCCATCGATTGGAATACCTCTGATACAATTTGGCATAAAACCTTTGAATGTGAAGGCTTCTCCTCTGCGGGCGCTTGCACTGGGGTTAACTCAGATATGGTGATTGTGGGTTCTGAGGATGGGAATGTTTACTCCATGAGCATGAATGATGGTGAGAAACTTTGGAGTTTCGATGCTGGTGGACCGGTCTTTTCATCCCCCGCAATTCATGAGAAACGTTTTGACAAGAACGAACCCGTTCAACGAAGGGTGTATTTTGGTTCTCTGGACAACCATGTCTATTCTGTTCTGGCTGACACTGGCGAATTGGTCTGGAAATTCAAAACAGGTGGTGATGTCTATGCATCGCCTGCCATCCCGCCAGAGGGTGACCAAATATTCATTGCATCAATTGATGACCATGTGTACTCGATCGATTCGATGACGGGCAAAGAGCGTTGGAGTTTCAAAACAGAGGGTTCCGTCTATTCGACACCAACCTGTTTTGTGATGAAAGGTCCTGGTGGAACATCGAATGTAGCATATGAATGCAATCTCTATGTCGGTTCAAATGATGGAAAACTATACTGCTTGGATGGCAACACAGGAAAGAAGCTATGGGACTTTGATACGGGAGCTGCCATCGTCGCCTCACCATCACTTTCTTATGGAAAGGTGTTTGTGGGCAACACAGAGGGTGATTTCTTCATTCTCAACATGCATACAGGGGACATGATAAGGAAGGTAAACCTCGGAGCTCAGATACGATCGTCGGCAAGTATTTGCGGATTAAATTGTTATATCACAACAAAGGGTGGTTTTTTCTACTCCCTTGATGTTGACACACTCGATGTTCATTGGTTCTACAAGATGTCCTCTGGTAGCAAGCACTTCCAGTCATCACCGGCTGTACTAAACAGTTGTGTTTATGTGGCTGATAAAGCCGGAAAACTGTACTGCTTCGAGGAATACCCTCCAGACCTGAAATTCAACACTGAGACGATCGACTTTGGCACAATCGAACCGAGTGAGGTTGTCAATTTAAAACTGACAATAACCAACAATACCGAAGATAGGGATATTCATGTAACTATCCAAAATGACTATGACTGGTTTGAAACGGATGTCTCAGAGTTGACCATAGAACAGGATTCAAGTACTGAAGTGAGGTTCAAGACGATTGGCAGTAAGGTTTCGAAAAAGGGAACATACTACGCTGGTGCGTGGATAAGGTGGACATCACTTGATGAGGATGGTGAGGAAGTGGAGAAGAGCCAAAGAATCACCGTTGTTGCTATTGTAGAGGAATAAACGACTGCCGACTCAAGGTTGTGTGATGCACAAAGACTCAAACTTCATCACACAACCTTGAGTTAACACAATTTGCAAAGACTGTACTTGTTATTTTTGGTAGTATTAGTCTATGATCAAAAAGACGCTTCAGTGGTTGATTCTGGGAGTTTATATCTCATCCTCTTTTTTTCTCTTCCCAAATGACTTAAATGCTAGCATGTCAGACACTAGCTGGGTGTCAATCTGGGGTAACCTTAAAAGACATTCGAGCATAATTACCAGTTATCCGGACAAAGCAGCGCTCTTCGAGCTTTGGAAAAGGGACATTGGTGTGGGGATGTGTATCAACCCTGTCGCCTGGGACAAAAAGGTATTTGTTTACGAACATGGAGCCGTTGTTGCGCTTGATTCTGGCACGGGCAGCGTTGTTTGGAGTTTTGACTGTTCTATTGAATCTGTTTTCTCTCCGATAATCTCAGACAAGCTTATCTACTTCCCATGTTTCTCGGGTGATAAATGGTGCATGTATGGACTTGACACCAGAAACGGAACACCAAAGGTCAGGATTGATGTCACACACGAACCTAGATTGCATGGCGTCAAGGATGGTTTCCTCTACTATTCAATCATCAGACAGGATCAAAAAGGTAGTTACTCGATGTACTTCAAGTACAACATCACAAAGAAAACCTTTGCCTGGCAGATACGGCTTGATGGCGAACTGAATTTCGATTGCTTCTCGGATGACTATGTTTTTATAAGAAATGTGAAATATGAGGAGGGTAATATGTTCCCACCAGGCTCTCTTGTTTGTATTGATGACAAAGACGGTGACAAAGTTTGGGAAAACCAGATTGATGAGAACTCTCAGGTGGATGGACACCTGATATGTGATGATAACAACTTGTATTTTGGTTCAAACACTGGGAGTTTGAAGGCTCTTGACGCCTCAACAGGAGACCAGGTGTGGGAGAAGAACTTTGGTGAAGAAACCTTTGTTGGTGTGAAAGCCATGACTCAGGGTAAACTCATCATCACAGTTGAGGGATATGGAGTTGCCTGCCTTGATGCCACAAATGGTGATGTACTGTGGGAAACAAAAAACCCCGAAATGGACGATGCTTTTGTTGCGTGCACCAACTACAACGTGTTTTTCTTCTATCATGATTCATACCAGGAGGAGAACACGAACCCATCGAAGAAATCGAGATTTGTTGTGTCCGATCTAGCAACAGGAGATGTGGTAGTCGAAGAGGTCTTCGTGCATACCCCAAGGTCAATTGCTATCGATGAAAATAACCTTTACATTTCATCCGATGAGGGTTTGTTGTACTGTTTTGAGAGAAAGGTTGCAATCTTAACAATTCTGGTGCTACCCACATTCAACAACGTATACATGGGTGAATCAAAGCAGTTTACTGCCCATGCGTTTGACTACACAGAGCATGAGATAGAGGGGTTGCTCTTTGAGTGGAGTGTTGAACCCCCTGAAATAGGCTCAATTGACAAGTATGGATTATTCAAGCCAGGTCAGGTTTCGGGACGTGGTCTTGTGTACGCCAAGTACAAGGACATGTTGGGAAGTGCCATGGTTGCTGTATGTGGGAAACCAACAATTGACATCGAGTCTTTTGATTTTGGACAAGCGACGAAGGGAGAGAGTAAGACGGTTGAGATAGCAATCGGCAGTTCCAACTCCTGTATGTTTGAAATCACTGACATTACAGCACCAGATTGGATTATCGCCCACAATCCGAAGTATGATAATCTGTCGCCGATTGTGAAAGTAAACCTTGAACTTTCATCCAAGAACCTGATGCCTGGTAAACATTCCGGGGAAGTGCTGTTCCACTGGGATTTGGGAACTCTGCCTCTTCAGGTTTCTGTTGAAGTTGTGGAGACAAAGAAATTTGATGACCTGTTTGAAGTTAGCACAAGTTCAATCGAGAGACTCAACATCAAGTCATGGGAAAAATCTACCTTTTCGTATGATGTGATTGTTACAAGAAAAACCTCAGACGAGGAAAATCTAAGTGCCAAAATTGGTAATGCCTCAGAATGGATCACCATTAAAAAAACGACACTTGACGGCGGGGATATTCTGTTTGCGGTCACGATCAAAGCTTCGGAGATTTCTCCGGGAGTGTCTGTTTCTGATTATTTGATAATAAGCGATGATGGGGTTGATGGTGAAATTGAGATTCCGATTTTGATGGAGAAGAATCGGTATACAGACGTTACGCTGAAAATCGGGTTATCGCAGGCAATAGTTGATGATGAAGAGGTGCTTCTTGATGCTCCCCCGCGGATTGTCGACGGGCGCACGCTTGTGCCAATCAGGATAATAGCTGAGAGTCTGGGTGCCCAGGTGTCGTGGAATGCAACCGAAAAAAGAATCGATATCATGCAGTCAAATCACGCTGGCAAGGTCACATCGATTTCCCTTTGGGTTGGGAAATCGGACGCCACAATAAATGGGAAAAAGATTCAGATAGATGTTGCTCCGATGATACTTGACTCAAGAACATATGTGCCGGTCAGATTTATTTCAGAGTCATTTGGAGCAGAGGTGGAATGGATACAAGAAACAAAAGAGATAGAGATCACATACGATCCTTTAAAATAATTGTTGCTGTTGGATTAATAGCTCTTTTGCAGATTTTCTACCTTGGGGCAGGGAGCGTTTCAAGAGGCGATGATTCGGCTCCCTGTCAGTGGAGAAACATCTCTGGGGACGCAAAAAGAACAGCCTATGCCCCCCATGGGTGTGCTCCGGCGTTTGGCACCCTTAAGCTTAAGTGGACGAGTGAGGTATTGAAAGCAACGAGGGGAACGACACTTTTCCCTGTTGTCTTCGACGACAGGCTTTTCGCGACAGATGACACAGAGCTTGTCTGTCTTGATGTTGAGACAGGCAAGAGGATTTGGTCTACCGATGTGCTTGTGTTTGAGCCGTTCTATATAAGCTGCGATGGAGAGGGTCTATATACCATTGAGTCAGACAAAGGGAAACACGCTCTGACAAAAAGGAAAATGACCGATGGCTCCCTGGTTTGGAAACGCACTTTGTCGCAGAACAATGTTGGAGAACCAGTTGTCGCAAACGGTAGAGTTTATCTGGCGTATAACGACATAGTCAAATCAACTGGAAAAGGCACCTCGTATGTCACATGTTTTGAAGCAAGTAGTGGCAAGCCCCTCTGGCAAACCCAAATTGCCAACTGGCGAAACCAGCTGGCTGTTTGTGGTGAGTACCTTCTCACAACTGCCACAAAAACCAAACTGAACGATGATAAACTCATAACTCATCATGGTGACCTTTACTGCATCGATGCCATCACGGGCTCGCAGAAATGGATGATAAAGCCAGATAAGTGGGGTCAAGGATTTCTTGACTATCCAATAGTTGATGATGAATTTGTGTACATTGGTATATACAACGAAGACCACAACTCTCCAGTTTTGTGCCTTAGCCTGGAGACAGGTGAGGAGGTGTGGTCGGTCTATCACCCATCGAGATATGTCTATCCAATTGCGAAATCACACGACAGACTCATCAGCCAAGCTGCCGGCAGAGGTTTGACATGCACAACCCTCGATGGCAAAGAGAGTTGCATGGACGTGTATTCTCCAGGACTGTACGAGTCATCAATAGTCGTTTCTGATGACCTCGGATTTGGCTACACTGTCTCCTCAGATATCTCAAGGCACGAACACAAGATTTTTACAATATCCTTTCAAACACAAAAAGAGATCTGGGAACATGAAGAGGAATTCAAAATAACCGGTATCGCTGTATCGGGCGGATGTTTCTTTGTGGCTAATACGAGGGGTATTATCTACTGCTATGAGAGCATGGAGCAGCCACCAAGACCAGATTCCATAACCGTTGGGCCGAGGAATGCGAAGGTCTACCCAGGAGACTTCGTGCAGTTTAGCGCAACGGTCTATGATCAGTATGGTAAGATAATTGACACAGAAGTGGAGTGGCTTACCTATGGTGATGATATAGGCGAGGTCACATCTGACGGTGTTCTCAATGTGGGTGGCAATATTGATAATATTGGCAAGGTGTGCGCAAAAATAACTGATGATGTCATTGGTTGCACCTACGTCACAGTCCTTGATCCCATTGAGATGACCACTAAAGAACTGGGTTTTAGGGTCACTCCGTGGATGACTGACACAAAGGAGATTGTTCTAAAAAATAGAAGCAGTCACGACATAGAGCTTGGCATCAAATCCTTCAACAAGTGGCTCACGGTTTCGGAGAGTGTGACTCTTGTGCCGGGCGAAAACAGAGTTGAGGCTTCGGTTTCCTCAGATTCCATGAGCGAGTCCGACTTTGAGGATGGGTATATATGGCTTTCCTATCCCGGAAATTCCCTGGAGCTCTATGTTTATGCTGAGCTTGTTCCATGGAGTGGTCCCTGTGTTAGCTATAAGCCTGAGATGGGTCTCCAATTCTCAGATATCGACAGAGTGGGGACACAGAGCCAATCTTTCACCCTTGTTAACAACACAGGCCTTGAGGTCGAGTTGGAGCTTGCCGTGTCAGGAGGCAAGGAGTGGTTGAGCGTTGAGCCTGAGCATATTGTGTTTGATGGCAGGGAAACACAGGTCACTGTCACAGTCGATGAGGACTACCTACCTGAGGATACGAGGGTAGTTGGTTATATCTCAGTTGGGCCACTCTCGGACTGTGAAAGACCACCTGATTTCCCCGTTGTGGTGCAAGCACCTGAGATAAAAGTCATAAACCTTTGGATAGGGGAGCAAACAGCGCGAGTGGACGGTGATGATGTGCTGCTTGACTGTCCACCCCAGATAATATCTGGTAGAACTTTTGTACCTTTGAGGTTTGTTTCAGAAGCGTTGGGTTTTGACATAGGCTGGAATGGAGCCGATAGAAGTATTGCGATAAAGGCCGGCGATGATGAGCTTGTGATCTGGGTGAACAAGACGACATACCTCAAAAACGGTGAAGAGTTTGCGATGGATGCGCCGCCTGTAATAGTAAACGGCAGGACGCTAGTGCCTATCAGACTCATCGGCGAGGCTTTTGGCGCAAAGGTCGAATGGGATGGGAGTGAGAGGATGGTTACAATCAAATTGGCAAATCGCTAGATTGTTACACCCTCAGATAACCAAATCTAAAAAAGTGTTCATTAAAACAAATTAACCCCCGTTGAGAGTATTTTCTCAACGGGGGTTATTAAGGGAACTGACTTACTTTGTGTCTACTTATCAAACAATTTCTGCACTACAAGCTTTGTGAGACCGTCATCCTTTTTGACATACGTGAGAACACCATCGTTGATTGACGGATAGTAGTACTCACCCTTTGTTTCAGTCAGCTGTCTGGTTTCACCCGTTTTTGCATCATAGAGCATCAGATGCCAGTTCTCCTCACTTGCTGAGAAATGCACAACGTAGTTTTTCCAGATGGCAACATGGTATTTTAGGTTGTTGTGTGTTTTGGTCTTTGGGAACTCAACAAGAGTTTTCTCCTCTTTTGCAATGGGGTCAACAAGAATTATCTTTGGCTGTGCTACCTTTTCTTCGTCGGGATATGTAATAACAGTAAATGCTATTGCATCATCGTTGAACCTTATGCCGTTGCCAATCATCTGGTTGTACTTCTCATTACTCTCAATGGTGAACAATTCATCTGTCTTTGTGTTGTAGCACACCCAGTTGGTTTTTTTATCCTCCCTCTGCTTACCGAAGACAAAACAATCTTTTGTGTGACCCCAGATAATATTGAAATAGCCGTCATGTTCTGCATCGAAGGTTCTCACCAGTTCACCATTTATGGAAATAATCTCAACCCTTCCTGTCGCATGAACCGACAAATGGCTGTCACTGCATACGCGGAGTCGCACTGAACTGTCATTAATGGTGTATATCTTTTCGAGTTTTTCATCGGTTATGTTATATCTGTAGACTCCATTCCTGGTTTCATCGTCTTCATATGACTGATAGAAAAAGAGACTGTCTCCGATTAAAATAGTGTCGCCCTGATATTTGCTCTCTGTGTCGGAAACAATTCCCATGTCCTTTCCATCAAAACCAATGAGATGAATCGATGACTTCTGGTTTCTGTAGTTGCCATCGACATACTCGACAAATTTATACACAAAGGTGTTGTTATAAACAGGCCCGTTCCAATAGCTTGAAACCTTTGCCTTTGATATACTGCTGATGTTTTCAATTATCCCTGTTTTGATATTATAGCTCTTGAGGCCAGAGGTGTTGGATGTGAAAAACCTATTCCACATTACATAGTCACCGCTTGCGAAATTATACCCACTGATACTAGTTGTTTCTTGCAACACCACTGGTTTCTCAAAATCATCCCATGACTCGTAGCTCTCGTTGATATCAATTGGCTCAATCTGACCTTTGCCTATTTGGTGGTAGTAGATTGAGTATCCATCGTCATCCTTGGCAATATATGAGATGATGCCGTTCTTGATTGATGGATCAAAATAGTATCCGACGTCTGTAAGTTTTCTCTTGATACCTGTTTCTATGTCAAAGAGAGCAATAGTGCAATTACCCGCATCGCCATCCATGAATACGACATACTGCCCATCAACAGACACCCTCTCCTGGCAGTCGTTTATAAGCGATGAGTCAGAAGGTTTTGAGAGGTATATCGTTTCAACCTTGCCCGTCTCTGGGTTGAGGGTGTCAAGTGTTGTTATCCACCTGTTGCCGTCCTTGTTGATGTCAAAGAAGGTTATCAGCTCAGGATTGTAAGCGGTTGTATTACCAAAGAGGTAGCTGTGGTTTATACCATCGGTAATCTCCATTGTCTTTCCTGTTTTAAGATTATGACAGATGAATTTAGGATCCTCTTCAATCTTCATTGTACCATCATCGTTGGCTTTGCACGTTGAACTCTTTATAAAAACGCTACCCTTTGCCGTGCCAATGAAATCGAATACCTCAAATGAATCACCCTGTGTCTTTGGCTCAAGAGCGCCAATCTCCTTGCCCTCATAACTGATAAGGTGCGCCCCTGTTCTTGTGTCCCAAACCGTAAGTCCATCATCGTGCGGGAACAGTGAGACACGTGCTCCATCAAGGACAAACAAACGACTGGTTGTTGTGTCCTGGTAGACCAGTTTGTTTGTATCGTAGACATAGATGCCGTTTAGATTTTTGTCTCTACGCTCCTGATAGAAGAAAACTGAATCGCCGAAAACAGCTGGTCTTGACACATCTGTAGCGTCTGGTTTTGCGGCATTGAAGTGACTTGTGACATACCCATTCTTATGCGAGAACACCCATATCTTGCTCATTTCATTGGTGGCGAATTGTCTGTATGCAGCAATATTCCCATCGCAGGCAACATTACTCCAGGAGAAACCATTCTCCAGAATTCCATAGTTAACATTCAAGAAGTCCTTTGTCCTAAGATCAAACAGGTTCAGCCTATCAAGGTCTGGATGAGTTTGTTGCCACATGACGCTGCTTCCAAGAGCCATTGGCCAGCGTGGGGTGTCATCGGTTTTTGTCACAAGCTTTGCATCAGTGACAATCAGCGAATCTTCGTTCATAGCTGGTGTGCCAATCTCTCTTAGGTCTTTTTTGTCCCTGGCAATTGGTATTGCTGAGATTGTTGCAATGTCATTTTCATCATACTTTGGGATAATGATTAAACCGTCGTTGATCGCAGGTCGCCCGTACACCCCTGGATTGTTTGTGATGTTGTACTTCTTCTCTGCCAGGGTGTCGAAGAGAAACACGTCATACTTTGCTTTGTGGTTTTCGGTGAAGATTGCGAAGTTTTCCCAAGTACAAACATATTCGGTAATTGATCTGTTGACTGCTGTTATGTCTTTCTTACCATACTTGTCTGCGACGAATGATTTCTCTCTTTCTGGGTCAACCACGCATAATATACTATCTGAGATACCTTTTTCTTTGTCGATGTTGCTTGTGTGGAAAGCGGCTATCTTGTCTGAATAGCTGTTGAGGTTCCCGATACTTCGGAATCCATCAATATAGTCAATCTTTGTCTTCTCTTTCGTGAGAATGTCGTAGACATACCACTGCCTGTCGTATTCCTTTTTTGTGTAGTTGTTTTCAGAAATGGTGTATAGGATCCGATTATCGACTGCTAGCCAAACATCCAGGCTTTTCCTCACGTCGTCATCTGGGTCATCATCCTCGTAAATCATTTCATCAATGAACTCGCCTGATATGTTGTATATCTTGACAGGTGAGTGGTTGAAAGAACCAATCGGAATAATTATAAAGTCACCCGTCATATAGAATTGGTAAAAATAATCGTCAAGCTCAATGAGTTTTTTGGCTTTATCTTTTGCGATGTCATATTTGTAAACAACACCCTTGTCATCCTTCTTCATGTTGTAATAGACGATTCCATCCCTGATGAACTGCCTGTTAGCGCCTGTATCATTGAGTTTCCTAATATCTGATCCATCGAGTTTGATGAGCCTCAATCCTGTGATTTTTCCAAAAGGATTCCCAGAACTGCAGATGTATCCATCATTGAGGCTACTGCTGCTGAAATTTGGCATACCAAAGAAAGAGTCGAAACCGCCTGACGCTAGTGGCTGGCTCTTGCCTGTATTTATATTATAGCTCCATAGATTTCCATCGGTATTATCATCCACCCACACAATATAATCATCAGTAATACCAACTCCGCACAGTCCCCTATCGCTGGCAATGACAACAGGTTCCCCAAAGTACAGAGAACCATCCTCAGCCTTTGCTTCTCCAACAGTCACCATATTCAAACATAACAGTAGAAATAAAACGCAGTATGTGAGCGTCCTTTTCATATTCACCCCCTGTGTATTTTCATAGATAGAGACGAAGTTGTATATGATTTGGTTCGATTATGTATTTATTAGATTTTAAATCGGCAAGACAACCGTGAACAACAGAATCCCCTCGTGACTGAGTGCAAGTCCAACAGGCCACCCGACAGACAATCCGTTATTAGAAATGGAAAAATAGGCATGCCGTTACAAAGCCGACAAGTGACTTCTTCTTCGAGTCTCCCAGGATTTTCTTATTAACCTTAAAACTCTCGTGCCGCCAGTCTGTGTGCCGAACGGGGTAAATCCAAGCGAGAGAGCGAGGGAAAAGCTGCGATTGTTGCCCGGCTGCACGTACGTGTCGATGTAATAAATATCTGATGTTTTAAAAATCTCATCGAGAACAAGGGAGCTCGCTTCCTTGCCAAGTCCTTTACCCCACATTGCCTTGTCGCCTATCACGATATAGAGTTCAGCGGTGCGGTGGGAGGAGTAGATATGAGCTGTGATGTCACCGATGAGCTTGCCGTCGAAGTCAACTGCCCAAACCAGGTCGTTGCGTTCCATCCTGTTTTTGAACCACCTGTGGCTCTCAGACAGCGCTTGACTGTGAGTTATCACACGACTGGCAATTGATTCTGGGTAGCCCATCATGCGGAGGATTTCAGAGTCCATCATCCAGTATGCCCGAGTGTTCAGGTCTTGTTCGACCATCGGTCTAAGCACAACCGACGTCCCGCGCAGCACGCGCTTGACACCACTGTTTTCCTCCATCTTCTCACACTTTCTCTACGTGTAATACTGCACTAATCTGCACTAGATTTCAATATTTCTTTATTTGCGATATTTACTAGGATATCGAGAATAAATCTGGCAGAGTATAGAATAATGCAGCTTTAACTGCAATTTTTCGCAGATCTATTTTTTTACAGAAATCAATAGAAAATTATAATATACGGTATATATTCGGGAATAAATCACACATGACGCATGTTTTGAGATTCTTGACCTTACCTTACCTTGGAATAAACTCTGATGTATTGCGTTGAATAAACCATTAGAGTGAAGTATGCGTCCAGGAGGTAATTCTGTGGCTTCGAGGGATGATGGTCTTAGGTTGGTGGAGAGAAAAGTTGGTAATAGCAATCTTATTAAGCACATGCTCGCAACAGAGGCAATAATGAGAGCTCTCGCTGTGAAGTTTGATGCTGATGTTGATGCATGGGGACTTGCAGGTCTCGTGCATGATGTCGACTACAAGAAGACCGAAAAGAACCCAGAAAAACACGGACTTGTGGGCGCAAGTTGGCTTGAGGAACTTGGATATCCCGCCGATGTGATAAAGGCTGTGTCTTGTCATAATGAGATGACAGGCGTGCCAATGGAGTCAATAATGGACAAGGCTCTTCATGTGTCAGATCCCCTCACAGGTCTTATCGTCGCTTGTGCTCTAATTCACCCTGATAAGAGGCTCTCATCGATTGATGTTCCGTTTGTCTTGAATCGATTTAAAGAAAGACGCTTTGCCGCAGGAGCGAGCAGAGAGCAGATGGAAAAAAGCTCAGAAATTGGACTGACTCTTGAGGAATTTGTTGAGATTGGACTCAATGCAATGAGAGGAATCTCAGAAGAGTTGGGACTCTGACACAAATGCCAGGAGACACCAGACTAGTTCTACTTTCTCACACGCCAGACCCGCAGAGGGTTTGCACTTTGGCCGCAAGGCTATCGTCTCTGCCTGGATTACCCACAAAGATTTATGAGGAAACCCCCGAGGGTGGACACCCCGATTATCTGAGAAGAATTCTTCGCATGGGTCACAAGTCTGTGATGGAGCATGCAAACTTTACGGTGGCATTTGAGAATGTCTCTGTTTTTGCAGAGCAGTACATGATAACTCACAGGCTCATGTCATACACAGTGAAATCCAGACGCTATGTCTCCCACGCTGATGCTGGCTATGTGGTGCCATATCTTGCTCCTGAGGGTGAGACTGGACTATTCAATGTTGATGATAAACCATATGTTGGGCCAGAGTTCTATGGGCCTCTGTCACAGCGATATCTTCACTATTGTGAGGGATTATTCCTTGCGTACAAAAGACTTTTACAGCTTGATATTCCCGCCGAGGATGCGAGATTTGTGCTACCTTATTCCTTCAAATCCAACTTCATTGTGACCGGAAATGCCAGAAACTGGACACATTTTATTTATGAGGCGTTGCATGGTAGGGGTAAACTCTACTCAGAAATAGCGTGGCTTGGCTCGACTCTGCAGGAAATGCTGTCTCGAATTGCACCTGCAATATTTACAAAAATTGAGACCTTTGAGTTTGGCGGCTGGGATGGGAATATAGTTCCAGAGAATATCACAAGGAAATATGGGAACAATAAGAGGAAAACGCTTGGTGTTGACCTGATCTCCTACACACCCGAACCAGACAAAATTGTGGCAAAAAGCGCAGTAATTGCCAAACTGGGATCCCTGCCTGATGATATCGAAGACATTTTGACTGACTCGGTCGAGTCTGAGATAGTTGACAAAATTCTGTCAAACAGACACGCGAGGGAGCTTGAACAAGCCAACTTTACATTTGCGCTCCACGGCATGAGTCTGCCGATGCTCACTCACCTTTCAAGGCATCGTATGCAAAACATCCTGATGCCCGATTTGACTGATTTGGGTACTGATAATCATGTCGTTGAGCCAGAGTCGGTTTCAAACAACCCTGAAGCCCACTCCGTTTTTCAGTCAGCAAGACGTTCAAGAGACTCCTTCCAGGAGGCGATGGACAGATTCAACGTCATCAAGGAAAACAGAATTTATGCTTGTCTCTCTGGTCAGGCTGTGTCGGCTGTGACGACTATGAACGCCAGAGAACTTCACCACTTCCTGACACTTCGCACATGCCTGAGGGCTCAGTGGGAGATTCGGGAGTATGCGGACAAGATGCTTCAACTTGCCAAGAGTGTATCGCCAAAGATTTTCAAGAATGCCGGCCCTGGTTGTGTTCGCTACGGAAAATGTAGAGAGGGTAGGATGTCTTGCGGAAAGTCACAGGAGATGAGAAGGAAGTACCTGGGTGAATAGAATGGTAAAATCCACAATCGATTTTCTAAAGCCTCGCATTGGCGTGATGATTGCCTTTGCAATCCTAGCCCTTCTTGCTCTGGGATTGCTCTGGATTCAGTTTCGATATCCCCTTGCTCTGAACATGGATGGGGGCAACAACGCAGCAAACACCCTGGCAATCATGAATGGGCAATCGATGCCTTTCTCCGGTTCTCCTATTCTACCCTTTGCGCTGTCCGCCCTTTTTGGTTTCATAGCAGGGAGTGTCCACGCTGGCATCAAGATTGTGACGACCATCTCACTCGTTGCTGTCGGGTACCTGATTTATGCCTTCACAAAACACATATCGAAGGAAGATGTTGCCCCGATTGCAGCGCTTCTTGGGTGGTGTGTCTCGCTTGGAGTGTTTTCATACCCACTCGGGTATTTGAAACAAACTGTTTCTTTGCCATTCCTGGTCGCTGGACTCATGAGTTTGTATCTTGTCTTTGAGTCAGACAAACCGAAAAAATATCTTGCATTATGGGCTGTATGCCTTGTCTGCGCTTTTATGTCCCATACTCCGGCAGTCTTTTTATATCTGGCATCGTCATACACAATTGCCGCAATCATGCTGCCTGGGTCAGATTTCAAACATGGAAAACTTGCATCAGCCCTCATGTGGGCAGCCTTTGGTCTGGGGGTAATGTTTGCCCCATGGCTCATTCCATTTCTTTCCCGCTGGTTTGTCCAACTCTCGCTGGATGGAGTCAGGACAATAATTGTCGCAATCAAGGGACTTTTTGCGTTCAGAGTTTCTGAGCAGGTTGACTTCCAATACTTTGACTACCTTCACATAGCGGTTGCCGTCTACGGGCTAGCCTTCACGGCAAAGGAATGGAAGCGCTACGCGCTCTGGCTCATTGGGTTTGGGATTGGAGTCGTCACTGTCTCAGTTTTTGCAAGCGCCTACGAGTGGCAAGGAAGAAACATCCTGACGCTCTTTGTCCCACTGTCAATTTGTGTTGGACTCGGGTTTTACCATCTCTCAAGGCTCATATCAAAGAAGCTCTACATCTACGTGCCAGTTGCGATCGTCTCTGCTTTGCTAGTTTTCTATGTGTCTGGCTATCACGAGACTGTCTACAAGACCATAAAGCTTGCAAGACCGGTTGTGACAGTGGAACAACTTGCTGACCTTAATTGGTTGCTTGAGTCAAGCCCTGACGAGATAACAGACAACCTCTACGCAAGACATGGGCTTAGATTTTGGGCGACATACGCGAATGGCAAGCACTGTGGTGTTCTCCACCGTCATTGGACAGAGAATTTCCTGGCGATAAGGAGCAGCAGGGGTGAGGAGGAGCTGCCAGACAGCAGATTGCCTGAGAAGGGCGACTACCTCCTGATCTCAAGAACTGCCATGTTTAAGTGGCCAGAGAGAGTGATTGAAGGAAGAAACTACAAGGCTTATGTGCCAGAGAAGGCTGAGGAGAATCTTCGGATAAGGTTTGATTCAACAGATTCGTTTGAGACTATAACCGTCAAGCTCGAATCAAGCAGTGGCGATGTGATTACAAAGGAATTTGAGCGTATCACTTATGGCGAGAACATCCTCGACTGGTTGCTTGTTGGGGTTGAACGTGGAAACTACAACGTGTCTATCGTGTGTAATGGAGTGGAATCAGAATCGGTGAATGTTGACATGATTGACAACAACTTCCACTGGACTGACCTTGAGTTTGAAGAGATTGCATCGAGCAAGGAATACGTGATTTTGGAGAGAAGAGAATGAAGAAAACATTTGCGCTTATATTATCCTTTGTTTTGTTGTTCGGTTTCCTGACAGGTTGTGGTCAGTCTGAGGATGAGACAATGGTCTTATCACTACTTGACCACATCACGAAGGGCGAATGGGGAAGGGCCTATGACCTGACACACACAGCACTCCTTTACACAGTGGCTTTTGAAGCGCCCATTAAACCAGAAACAAGAAGGGAAGCATTTGTTGATCAGATGGATTTTTTTGGGCGTGAGCTCAAGGAGTTTTTTGCAGGCGCAAAGTTCTCTGTTGTGGAGTCAATCAAAGTGGATGAGTGGTCGGTCGAGGGTATACCGCTAGTCGATGTGACAAGGGTCATCGTCTCGATGGAAGTCCCTACCCCAAGGGTCGCTCCAGATAAGTTTGCGACAGCAAAAGAGTTTGAGGAGACTGGCAAAGCTGAGTTGCTTGTCGCTGTTGACTCAAGGCAAAATGGGCAGAGGAAGGTTGTCTTCGACTTTGGCAAAACTCCAAACGCTATGTACATCTACGAAGTAAGAGACGATAACGAGTTTACCTCACCTGCCCCGAATCGCACAGTTATTGACCCAGATCCGTCTGGGGCTGGTGACCCATCGAGTTTGGATTTTTACGATGTGTTTGATGAGAATTACCAGAGAAAATATTATGCGTGCGTCATAGATGTGCAAAATGCCAAGACTGTTGTAGCGCTAACAGGAGAAGACAAAGTTCTCTATGTGAGGCAGATAGACCCACTACCCAAGATGGGCGAAGAGTTGTTAATCTGGGATCAGTTCATTGGTCAAGACGCAGACAGCATCTCATCGTTTTTACCAAAGACATACCCCGACCCACTCCAGACCGTGAAGGGCAAGGAACTTAGAGAGAAGATAGCTCAGGTTCTAAAGCTTCACTATATCGGCAGGTACGGCTATGCCGAGTATGCGTCAAAATATCCATTTGGTTTGTTGGCTGTGAAGACTGGCACACCAGTTGATATCCCAACGATGGAGGATGTGTTGGGGAATACGATAACATCCAGCATCGTCGATGGTAGACCGATTGTTTTTATCGCAATATCGTCATGCGGAAGTTGCATGAACAAAGCCGTTGAGATAAAGGATGAACTCAACAGACAAGGATTGAAAGACGAACAGATAGTCTTTATCTCGAAATCAGCAAGAGACAAACTTGGTAAGTTTGAATCAAGAATTGGGAATTCACCGCTTGTGATCGACACCATCGGTGAGTTTGGTTCCAACTTTGGTTTCATTGGAACGCCGTCTTTGACAGCCGTCGGAACTGATTCAAGGGTGATTGTCTCAATCTCATCAAAGGATTTGAATGACAACGCAACGTTGAACAAAGCAATGCCCCTCATTTTCAAATAGGAAACCCAAATGGACATAGACGCATCCGCATCCTTTTATCTTTTCAAGGCATATGAAGGAGAGAAGATATTAAAGACTGCCGATCAGGACAAGCTCCACGATTGGGCAGACGGACTCTTTTGTGAGATTCAGAGAAGATACCATCAAACTAATGAAGAGTATAAAAAATCAGCTCAAGGACAGACTTTCTGGCAGTCGGTTGGTTCTTTCTTCCGCATACTCCCAGAAAAAGTGGGAAAGAGAGACAAACAGGAGGTTTCAATCCCCCGGAAGGTGAAACCGCTCAAAAGGGATTTGAGCAAGGAATTTGTAGCGGAGCTGGCAGGTATCATAAACGCAAAGATGGATACTGATCTATCTGTCGTTGTGCCGGCGGGTTCTCCAGATTATACCCAGGCTCTGACCATGATGAAAGCGCTTCTTCGGAGAGCCTTTGAGATTCAAATGTTACCGAAGAGTCTTTGGATGATATCATCGATTGTGTCAATTATCCCCTTTGGAATATCTGTTTTTGTGATTTTCATTACTCAAACATTCGCTGAGATTTTTTTCCTCCTCATATTCTCACTCTGGACAGGCATGAGTCTCTGGAACTGGTTGACCAAACCCAGTTTCACAAAAATCGCAGGATATGTGAGGGAGAAGGTCTATTCCCAGAACAGTTGATAGATTTCTTACGATACATTTGACTGGTATCTGGTGCCGATATCTTAAAGGAGATAAGCGCGGCAAAACAAAAACGACACAACAGGTGCACCGTTGACTGAGTTTTGAAGTTATTGTAAAATTTCTTTCAAATGAGACAATCACAAAACACCGTTACATGGGGCGCTGCTCCCACCACCACCTGTATGAAACTTTGGGAATTTGTTGAGCCTGAGGACTATAAAACAGTACTTGTCTGGGGTGTTGGCGACGGTAGGAATGTTGTGTTCCTGGCGAGTCAGGGCTACAAAGTCACCGCCATAGACTCCTCACAAGATGCCATCGACAAGCTGAATAAATGGGCTCGCGAGGCAGGTATCTCGATCGAATCGCGAGTGGAGGAGCCAACGTCGACAAATCTCGGTGGTCCGTTTGATGTTGTCCTGTCTGTTGGAATGGTCAACCTTGTTCCACTTGACCATAGGGAGGCTATGTTTGCTCATTTGCAGAGCATTACAAGCCCCCACGGATTGAATGCGGTGTCGGTTTTTGTGGACAAGCCATTCCTAAAATCATCAGTGGACAAACCATTTCATAGCGGCCAACTCCTCGGGATGTATCATCCATGGCGAATCCACTGGAACAATCAGGATCTGTTCAAATCTGATAGCGGCGAGATTATTTGCGTTGACAGGGTGATTGCTGAGAATATAGAAGACCAAAACTCGATTGACACAAATAAGATTGCAAACGTGCTCAGACTGGTTTAGTTACTTCTTCTTTTGTTCGTCTGAGGCGTTTCTCTCTGTAGATTACGGTTCACCCTTTGTTTTGCGGATGATGAGTGCCGCAATACCAGCGACTGTCACAGCAGCTTGGATGTACCCGAAGACAATTAGTACCGTGTTTTCATATAAGTACCCAGTGTATAGAAATGATGCTGCCATCAAAGCAGAGAAGGCTATAGCGAGTGGCATTGAGCATCCCTTGTTATCCATGATTATTCCACCTGTTTCTTTGTTTGTATGGCAATGATTCTAAATAATTGGTCAGATGTATTCAACATAGGAAGATTTTGGTACCAGTTATTTTGTTTGTGATACCTTATGACTGGTGAACGCGGTTTTATGGCTTGATTTTTAGTAGGCACATCTTGCCTAACAGCGACATGATATTGGTATTAATAAATTATTTCATATGGTAAATATCTTTAATATATGTTTCACCTATGAAGGAACATACAATGGAGATGGTATCAATTACCGTTAAAGGGAGAGTGGCTATGGATATCGGCAAGGTTGGTGTATCTGCGCTTTGTGTTGCGGTTGTTGGCTCACTGTTGATCGTATTCAGGCTGAATCTTTTGTCCATTCACCCATTGTTGAACCCACAAGGACTAACAGAAATAGCCTTAATGACCATTTGCGCCATCTTGGGTTTCAGGCTGATAAAAAAAATCCCAGACGGAGATCTTGACAAAAAAGCTTGGATATTTTTCTATGCTTTGATCGTTGTCCTCCTGGTATTTGATTGCTTTGATTATCTTATGAAAGCATTTGCGTTAAACAACACACAAGTCTACTACATTGTTTTTATGATACTTGCGGTCGTTGCTTTTGTGACTATGGTCACTGCACTGATTCTTGCAGTTACGAGTCTAACAAAGTACGCAAGTAGAGTGAGAAACGTTTATGTCCCAGTTGCATACGCAATCGTATTCATTGTCATTATGTCCGTGCTTTTGAACTCCAACATGGCGCAATCAGGGATATTTGCAAGGTATGTGTATTTTTCATTCGATGTATTGATTCTTATTTTATCTGTTGCCCTACTTTTTGTGTCCTACAACACCAAGTATTTTTACTACTATGGTTTGATTGGCTACACGGGCGTTGCGATAACCATATATCACGTTATGCAATATATCACACTACTTATCGCGGGCGAGATATTCCACTGGGTCATAATATTCTATATTGTGTCAATCACGCTATTTACTTTTGCAGTAATTGTGAGGCTTAATATTGCAGAGGGCAAGACGAAAGAAAGCAGTGACACACAACTTGCGGTTATGCAGGAGTGAAAAATGGAGCGGGCGACGGGACTCGAACCCGCTACCACCAGCTTGGAAGGCTAGTGCTCTACCAAATGAGCTACACCCGCGCTCCACACAAATGAAAAGCTAGGACAATCTTTTAGCACATCTGCCAAAAAAGGTCAACTAATGCACGAAGAAAACAAAAATACACCCATCCTTGTATGGGTGTATTTTTGTATCTAGCATCGAGAGGTTTGCGATTTGTTGGTTAGTTTAAAATCACTTTCAGGTCCTCCTCAGGGGTGGATATTGGCATGATGTTGAAGTTCTCAACCAGAACATTTAGAACATCTGGTGTGATTGCAGCTGGCAAACTCGGGCCTATGCGGATGTTTTTGATACCAAGGTGGAGAAGCGTCAAGAGTATTGCAACAGCCTTCTGCTCATACCAGGAGAGGATAAGTGAGAGTGGAAGGTCATTCACTCCGCACTCAAAAGCGTTTGCAAGAGCAACAGCAATCTGGATTGCAGAATATGCGTCGTTGCACTGACCGACATCAAGAAGTCTTGGAATTCCGTCGATGTCACCAAAATCGAGTTTGTTGAATCTGTATTTACCGCAAGCGAGTGTCAAGATAATGCAATCATCTGGTATCTGCTTGGCAAGGTCTGTGTAGTAGTTTCTTCCAGACTTTGCTCCGTCGCAACCACCGACAAGGAAGAATCTTCTGATTTTGCCAGCCTTCACAGCATCGATGACTTTGCCAGCAACTGACATGACTGTGTTTCTGGCAAACCCAACCGTGATTGATTTATCTTCCCCGTTTTCTGCGAAACCGTCTGCTTTGAGGGCTGCGTCGATAACAGGGGTGAAGTCCTTGTTTGCAATGTGGGTAACTCCAGGCCAAGCAACAAGACCCGTGGTGAAGATGCGGTCGTGGTAGCTGTCTCTTGGTTTCTGGATGCAGTTTGTGGTCATAAGGATTGCGCCAGGGAATGTGTCAAACTCAGCATGCTGGTCTTGCCAAGCTCCACCGTAGTTTCCAGCGAGGTGCTTGTACTTTTTGAGCTCTGGATAAGCATTTGCTGGGAGCATCTCAGAGTGGGTATAGATATTGATATCCTTCCCCTCCGTTTGCCTAAGAAGCAGCTCCAAGTCTTTGAGGTCATGCCCCGAGACAAGGATGGCTTTACCAGCCTTTGGAGTTACCTGCACCTGTGTTGGCTCTGGGTGTCCATAGGTATCTGTGTTGGCTTTATCTAGCATTTCCATCACCTTCAGGTTGAGAGCGCCAACCTCAAGTGCTTTTCCAACGCTGTCACCAAGCTCATGGTCAGACGCCAGGAAGTCAATCAATCTATGAAATTCACCCATCACTTCATCTGACCACACACCAAGAATCATGGCGTGGTCTGCGTAAGCTGCCGCGCCCATGAGCCCATATAGGGCAAACTGGTCAAGCCCTGCCAGCGAGTCACCAAGCTTCTCTCTGGAGTTTGGTACTGAGACTTCCCACCCTTGTGCAACTAATCCATCGAGTGTGTCAGCAGGTTTCCAGGCAGCAGGTCCTGAGAGTGTTTCTGGGGTTATGCCCTTGCTTTTGCAGGCATCCTCATACTTTGCCTTGATCTGGTCTCTAAATTTTGCTGCGTCAAGGAGTATTCCTTGGATTCTTGCTGGGTCGAAGTCAACGTTTGTCACAATCGTGAAGAGCGCTTCAAGTGTAAATTTGTCAACATCATGATCAACGGCTCCAAGCTGTCTTGCTCTGTGGGCGTACATCGAGATGCCCTTTACAGCGTGAATCAGAAGGTCTTGAAGCTTTGCAACCTCTGGTGTTTTACCGCAAACACCCATCTGCGTGCAGCCAGTTCCTTTGGCTGCCTGTTCGCACTCATAACAAAACATGTTCATATTCTCTCTCCTTAGGTTGGTTTTTTTATTTGATGTGACCATCTACCGAGATGGTCAGCTCATACACGGGGATTTCCACTCCAGCTTTCTGTTCTGCCATCTTGGTGATTGCAACAAGCCCTGAGCAGCATGGTACTTCCATCTTGACAACAGTTATGCTTGAGATATTTGCTGTTTTTATGATGTCAGCCAGTTTCTCCACATAGTAGTTCGCGTCATCTAGCTTTGGGCAACCGACAATAACAGGTTTGTCCTTGAGAATTTTTCTGTGAAAGTCGGCATATGCAAAAGGCACACAGTCAGCAACGAACAAAATATCAGCGTTTTTGAGGTATGAAGCGGAGGGTGGCACAAGATGGAGCTGCACAGGCCAGTGGATGAGTCTTGATTCAATGGTGTCTGTTGTGTTCTCTTCTGACTTTGTTGTGGTTTGTTTCAATGTTCTCGAATGAGAGCCCGGACAACCGCAGGCAAGAGGTTTCTCTGCAGCCTTTTCATCGTGTTCGAGCTTCATTTTCTGAACAAGCTCTTCGTCATACTCGGTTGCTTCCCGTTTCTCGATTGTGATTGCTCCCCTTGGACACTCACCAAGGCAGTTACCAAGCCCATCGCACATGTTGTCAGCGATAAGCCTTGCTTTGCCATCAATAATCTTGATTGCTCCCTCGTGACAAGACGGCACACAAAGCCCACAACCGTCGCACTTGTCTTCATCAATTTTCACTATTTCTCGGATTGCCATTTAACTCCTCCAATCCAAACGGATTCACTGAGTTTCTGCATGCTGGTATTTTCCAGATAGTCTCTGACTTGGTTTTGAATCGATACGAACAAATCGCCCATTATGCAGCCGTGTCCGCCACAAAATGCCATATTCAGCGGGCACTCTACCTGTGAGATATCGCCCTCGATTGCCTCATAGACTTCGAGCATAGATAACTTGTCTAAATCCTTTGCAAGCTGGTAGCCTCCAGCTGGCCCACGTTTTGTTTTGATTACCCCCGCTTTTGTAAGCCTTTGCATAACCTTGTCCGTGTGGTCTTTTGATGAGTGCAATGTTTGTGAAATTTCCTGGGATGTGACAGTTCTGTCGGTGTTTCTTGATAGGTAGATACAGCTATGAAGAGCAATTGATGCCGCTTCGCTGAGTTTGAAGAAGTTCATGTTCCTCCTTATCAGGTAATCTGGTAAAACATTACCAGAATTAATGCACATGTCAAGACCACATGAAAGACAGCGGAGTACTCTGTGTGTGTTTGAATCAGGGGATCAAAATGGCTATTGGACTTTTAAATAATTGACTAGATTGATTCGACTCTACTTCGTTGCAGGCGTTTTCTCTTCTCGATACCATCAGCTATCCACGGGGCAAAAAATGTGAAGATGTAGCCGATTGCAATCCAGGGGAGCCCCCCGATGTAAATCTGTGCTGGGGTATAGCCAATAACACCGACGAGTAAGACAAAGTCAAACACCACCTGAGCTGGTAGCCAGAAGAGTGAGAGTCTTCTAGACTCTCTTTTGCTGTGCTCTGTGGTGCTGTAATAACGGAGTGTCCCAAGCAACAAGAAACCAGGGAATAAAACAGTCATGAAAATAAAATATATGTCAATGTAATCGGTGAGTATCAGGAAGATGAGAGAGATACCCATCGCTCCGGTGTAGCTGTAGAGAAAATACTCGACAAGTCGAAACCAGTTTGTGATAAAACGTTTACCCATGTGTCAAATCATGCCCTTTTGTGTTTTTGATGTCAAGTATTTCCACTCAGAGAGCGATGTACTCGTAGCTTGCCTCAATCGCTTCGTCTCTGTCGAAAGCAAAACGTGAGTCGATGACAAGTCCTGTTTTTTTCATGCCAGAGAGCAATTTGATATCAGCATTTTCTCCCCCTTCGGGGAATGGGAGTTGGCGAGCTCCAGTGATTACAACACATGCGTCCTTGACCGCCTCCTCAAGCGAATCTGCAAAGTTTAGATTGATATCTATATGACTCCTGTCCACAAGCGGATCCCAAACCACAAGCTCAATATCCTGCTCTTGGCTTATCCTTCTTGCGATATCAACAGCTGGACTCCACCTGGCATCGGTTGAGAAGTCTTTCATGGCAAGACCCAGTATGGCAACCTTTGGGTTGGGAACAGCATTCTTCTTTACCCAAATGATGGCAATCTCGGCTATGTGAACGGGTTGTTCGATGTTTGCCTGTCTCGCTGTCTCGATAACAGGCAACACCGCACCAATCCCATCTGCGGTTGGTTTTAGGTAGTGCATCGCCTGAGGAAGACAGTGACCACCAACGCCTGGGCCTGGCTGGTGCAAAAATCCAACACGTTTGTGGGTTCTGACAAGGTCAAGAACCTCCCTGGTGTCGAGGTTGTAGGCGGCGCAGAAGTTGGCGTATTCATTGGCGAGTGCGATGTTGACGTCTCGTGCTATGTTCTCAAAAACCTTTGCAGTTTCTACTGCCTCAGGGCAAGAAGCCCTGACAACGTTTTTGATTCCCATCCTCTCAAGAAGTGTTGCTGCTGCCTCCGTTGCTTCGGGTGTGATGCCTGCAACTGGAGTTGTCATCCCAACAAGCTCCTCAAACGCAGCTCCCTCTGCCATACGCTCAGATGAGAAAGCCAGGTGATAATCTACTCGGGAACACAAACTCGTAAGGTCGTATATCCTCCTGGCGATAAAATTCCTGGTGTACCCAACAATGAGTGTTGACCTTGCGATAACTAGAGCCCCCCTCTTGAGCCTTGGGGCAAGTGTTGAAAGTGCGCCTTCGAGCATGGTGGTGTCTGCTTTGTTGTCAGAGAGTGGGATACCAACCGTCATGATGATTTGCTGTTTTTCGTAGCCTAGGGCTTTGTCTGGGTCGGTTGTGGGGTGGTATCTGCCGGACGCGACGGCTTCTTTTAGAACATCTTGGATAGGTTTTCCCTTGAAACTCTCAGCCATCACAACAGTTCCTGATTCAACCTGTTTTATGTAGTCCTCCCGCACATCCAGTCCGAAAACCTCAAATCCTGCGTCCCAAAGCACAAGTGAAAGCGGAAGACCAACATAACCAAGACCGATAACAGTTACCTTTTCCATGAGACATGATTCTATAGGGAGGATTCGTTTATTCAAGTTCCTTTGTTTATGCAATCTTTTTGGCGTTGTTTCGATCTTTTTGAAAATTCATATGGTCAAAATCCATGTTTTCTGTTGATAATCTACCGTGATTGTCTTGCTAGAGGATGCAGCTGATGATAGATTCAGTTGCATGAATAAACGGACTGTCGTTATCTCAGTTGCTCTGGTGTTTCTGCTTTTTGCGTCTGTGGCTTACAGTAAACAGATGTTCTATGACATGTATATCCTGAAGTACCCAGGCGTGGTTGGCTCAAAGATTGAGGTTTGTGTCTGCCACGACAATCCGTATGGTGGGGGGTCGAGGAACTCGTTTGGGGAGCATTTCTCAAAGAATCAATATGACCTTGGCGCGATTGAGGAAATGGACTCAGACGGCGATGGTTGGATAAACATTGACGAAATAGAGCAACACACGCACCCAGGAGACAAAAACGACTATCCCAAAGATACCACACCCCCAGAGATAATTATCGACAAGCCAGCCAATGGGGAGAAATTTGAGACCAACCAGATAGTGATAGAGGGCAGGGCAATGGACAACAAGGCTGTTGCAAAGGTCTTGCTCATTGTCACAGGACAGAGAAATAAAAACGTCTACCCGGTAAGCGGCGTCTGGAGCGCAAAATATGGATTCTCAAAAGGTGGGGAGATTACCATCAAAGCCATTGCCTATGACCATGCGGGAAACATGGCAACACAGGAATTGTCGATTTTTGTGATTGTTCCTGATGAGGTGCCGCCTATCGTTGAGTTTATATTCCCAGTGGAGGATGCAACGCTTGAGTCCTTCCCAATCGTTGTGAAGGGCAGGGCTATTGAAGAGGAAAACAGTGTTGAACTCGTCGAATACTCCCTGGATGAGGGGGCAAGTTGGCAGGAAGCAAGAGGAACAGATGAGTGGTTGTTTGCCATCAACGCCGCTCCCGAAGGCAGGATGATTATCAAGGTTAGGGCAACCGATATTGCAGGGAACGTCTCAAGAGCCTACACGCTCAAGATATTTGTCAAATTCGCTGACATCCCAACCCCAACCATTTCCTACCCCATTGATGATATAATCGTAGATAATCCGAATCTTGTTGCGTCTGGCACGCTTATGAGTCCAGCAGTCAAGGTGAAGTCACGCATCGGGGATGGACAGTGGGTGGATGCGACAGTGGACGGAGTTTTCTGGCAGTCTGAACACAAGCTGACAACTCCGGGCAAGAACACTCTTGAGGTTATTGCCTATGACATCATCAACAGAAGCTCCCCGATGGAGATCGTCTCATTTGTGTTTGAGCCAAGGGACTCAACCCCTCCGGTTGTCGAAATAGAAAACATCAACGATGGTGACATATTTGAGATTGGGTACTTTGTGGTCGAGGGCACGGCGAAGGACTCTGAGTCTGAGATCCTTGATGTTGAGATTTCAACAGATGGCAAAACATGGACTGGTGTGGAGGGCAAAAAAACGTGGAGCAAAAGGCTACGTTTTGAAACGCCTGGCAGAAACACCATTTATGTGAGGGCAACAGACACATTCGGCAATACATCGGAGCCGACAACCGTCACAGTTGAGGTTCTCCCTGAGCTTGAGTTTATATTTGGTGAACCTGACCCAGACAAGCTGAAGGAGGGGGAGCTTGAGCTTGAGGTGACACTCAACCGAGAGGTTGAATCAGAGGTAACTCTAAAGATCGCAGGTGCTGCAAACTCATACAACCTTGAGAGGATAACCAGCACAAAATACAAGGTGACAGCCTCGCTTGGCGCTGGTAAAACGCTCGTCACACTTGAGGCGTTCAATAATGGGAAGTTTAGTGTGGGCACAAAGGTTATTTCGTTCGAGGTGAGTGTGAACCTGACAATTGGTAGTGTTCAGATGTTTGTGAACGGTCAAATAAAGCTCATCCCAGCTCCGGCCACAATTGTCGATGGAAGGCTCTATGTGCCGTTCCGCTCCCTGGGCGAGGCATGGAGAGCAGAGGTTTTGTGGGACGGAGACACAAAGACGGCATCGTTTGTTTTGGGGGATACAACCTACGCAATGACGCTTGGGTCAGAGATTGCCAGGGTGAACGGAAAGACAGTCACCATGAGCAACAAACCGCTGATTATCGGCAACAGATTCATGCTGCCGGTTCGAGCTGTGTCGGAGGTGCTAGGGGCAGAGGTGGGGTATGATGCGGAGACGAGGATGGCGACGATAGTATTGAAATAGTAAACAGAATGACTGTCCTATGTTTGATATGTGATTTCTATTTCATATAGTATTTCCTAAATACAGATTTTTTCATATAATTATTTTGTGAATTTGAAGGAGGAGAAATGAGATATAGATTCGTCGCTGTTGTCTGTTTGAGTCTAGTATTGCTTATTGCAGGTTTTGGTGCTTGTTCAGGTGATCCTGATTATGATGATGAATCACTAGCCGCTGCAAGATTGTTTACTACACCAAATTTTGGAGGAGTAGGTATCTACGAAGGCAATGGAATAGATGTGACCGATTTAGCTAAGGACATTTATAATTGTCGAGTGTATTTTGATATTGAATATACTGATACAGAAATGAATCCAGATGATTTTTGCGAATTGTACCGAGACAAACTTAAAAAATATATTCGAAAGATTAGGTGTTTTGATGGTGATGTGAAATACAGGATAAAGGACGAATATTTTGATGACTCGTTCAAACGGTTATATTGTGAGTAGTATTCAATTTGGCTTTTTAGTGCAATAGCAAGTGTATTCTATAAAGGTAAAATGGATAAAACTTAAAGCAGAATAATATGCGTATCGCCAGACATTGAGAACAAGGTTCTAGAAGAGATGCAACTTTTTGGTTGGAACTTAGACAGCAGGCAAGAATCCTTCGGTACTGCTGATGTGATCACAGGGCCATACTTTACATGTTTTTTTGATGGTAAAACAACCAATGAATCAAGTATCCAATTTCATCAACAGGTTGTACTTCATTTTACACGCGATGCAAATATACATAATTTGGACAGGATTCGTTTTCTTGAAAAGGAGTTTTTAGGTCTGAGATATCCAAATAAACCAGAACTTTTTCCGTTAAGCGTTTGGATATGGATTATGTTATTGCCCATCTGGGGGTTTGGGGTTATTGGTTTGGGTATTGTATTATGTCTTTTCATATACACCGAAAACAAAGGAGTACTATGAAGAGATAATCAGAGTTAAAAAAGAATCGCTGAGATAAAGGCAGAAGTAGCAAATTTGTAGAAATAACTAAGATTGAAACTTGAGCTTCGATAATAGTATCGAGATTATCTCTGGTTTTTCGGGTACCTCAACGGCGACGTGTGTTTTCACTGTATGTAGTGGAAAAAGCGCGAATAGTGTATTGATCGGAGAGATTGTACAACCGGTAAGATACTCGAAATAATCACCCTGGCGACTTACCAGTTGATACATATCGTTGTTATCTCTTTTTCAGGTGAATAATTTGGATTGTAAAAAACGACATTTCTCCTCTTCCAATCCCAAAAATTTGGCAATTTTTGTCTGTATATTAGACATGTTTGGTGAGTAAAATTCCAGAAAATTACAAACATAACTGGGATTTATTCGAAAGGAGAAAGAATGGGTGTTTACTTGACCGATGGAGAATTACTTAAGCAATACACAAAGGGTATGGGTGAAGAAAACAGCAAACTCTTTGTTGCTGATTATGAATCTGCGAAGAAGAATGAGTTGGTGAATTTCCTTTTGTGTTTCTTCCTGGGAGTTTTTGGTATTCACAGGTTCTATCTAGGCAGCGCAGGTATGGGCGTACTATATCTGTTAACCGGTGGTCTTTTCGGACTCGGTGCTCTGTATGATTTATTCACTTTCAGAGCGGCTGTTTATAATTACAACAAAGACCTTGCCATGAAACTCGCTGCCAAGTACAACGGTTGATCCTTTTCCTATTTATTGACTAATAATCAAAAGACCCAGGCAAATTACCTGGGTCTTTTATATCCTAAAATCTGTTTGAGTCTATGCTAAAACTACCACTCTGCCTCTGGCACCACTCCCTTGTCTACATCAAGCCCGAAGCCGATTGAGTAGTCCAGGTTGCCCGGTTGTGTCACCTGTTTCCAGCAGCTGTTGTTGTCTGGCTGCGGCCACTCCTCTGGGACGTTGTTCTCTCTTTCCCAGGTGCGTTTGTAGAGGTCATTGCCGCCTCGGTTGATGAAGAGTCCCACGTTCCACTCAAAGTGGCGGTATGAGTCTCCCGCTGGGCCTGTGCGCTGGAGGCAGTAACCAAGTGAACGGGCGGTATACATCTCGTAGTAGTCGTCTCCGCCGTAGTCGATATGGACTCCGTGAGAGTTTGTGATGGCTCCACCGCAGAGCTCTCCCCCGGCGTATTTGTAGGTCTCGCCTGTTGGGTTGCCCTCATCGTCAAGCTCATCGTAGATGTCATACATCAGGTACTTGTCATCACCCTGTTTGTCGATGAACCAAGTATTAGAGAAGTCGTGCGCTCCGCCGTTTGAGATTGCCTTGAATACCTGATAGGTGTCATCTCCTGCCTCATCGAGAAGCTCAGTCAAACCCATGTGTGCAGTGCCCGACTGCACAAAGAAGCTACCGTGATACTCGTCGTCGCCCTCGATGTCGTTGAGGATTCCTGTGCCAAACCAGTAGCCAGTCGCTTGACCATATACACCGCACTCATAGAAGTCATTACCAGCAACATCAAGCAGAATGCCTGTGCCACCACCCATGCCGTGACCGTCACCCATGTCAGCTCTTCTGCCCCAACCAGCGCCTTGCACAAAGGTGTAGTTTCTGTCATTGTCATGACCGCCAGTGGCTGCTGTCTGGAGTCCCCAACCTTCTCCTGGTCTTCCTGTTCTGCTCCAACCTTCGCCCTTGTGTCCTGTCTCACCGAGGTACGTATCGTTGCCTTCCGAGTCAACAAGCATGCCGCAACCGCCGACATAGCCAAAGCCCTGTGAGGTCATAAGGCTGTAATAGAGGTCGTTTCCGCCAACGTCCAAAAGTGTTCCAACACCAAATGAAGCACCGCCTTGCACGATGTTTCTGCCATAATAAACATCGTCTCCACCCTCGTCGTGGAGGATGCCAACACCGAAGAAGCAACCACCCTGGGCGTTGTCATAACTCGTGTAGCTGTCATCACCCTTGTAATCAAGCAGGATACCAACGCCCATCATGCCAAAACCCTGGCTGCAGCTGATTGTTTTGTCTGATTCGTAGGTGTCGTTGCCCTTCCAGTCAATGACGGTCGATACCGGCCTATCCACCTTGTACGTGGAGGCTGCTGGCCCGTTGTAGGTGTCGTTTCCACCGAGGTCTATTATTGAATAGTAGTCCTTGCAATCGTAGGTGTTGTTTTCACTTTTGCCGTTGAAGGCAAACTTGCCGTATGGTAACTCAAGCTCGAAGTTATACTTTGCCAGGTCGATTGGCTTTCCCTGTGAGTCATCAGCTGTTTTCTCGATTGGTTTCAGGATGAATGCTTTCAGGCTCTCGGTTGTTGTGATAAGGGGCGCTGCGCCGTAGTACATGTCATTGTAGTCAAAATCGTGAGCCATGTCCCATTGAATTTGTGAACCATCCTCTGGATAGATTTCCTCAAGATATTTCATAAATTCGTCGTTTGTCTCGTCTTTGCTTGAGATCATGTGATACCGACCCATGATGTGGAGGTCTTCCCACCTGTCCTTTGGTAGTTCCCTGAGCGCGTAGTCGCGGTATCTGCCGGTTCGTTTCATCTGGAGAAGGTATGTTGCGATGTACTCTTGAGTTGTGAGGTCGATACCCTTGATTGCTTCGAGGTTTTTGGCTTTTATGTCTTCAAACGATTGCATAACACGAGTGAGGATAATCCTCTTTTCTGATGCGATGAAATCAATTTCAAATCCCAGTGTGTCAGCAATAAATCTCAATGGAATCATCATGGAATTTGCTATAATCATTGCTGGTTTGTCTAGTTCGATCTCTTTACCATTTACTAATGCGGTTTTGTTGTCAATTTTAAGTTCTATATGAATATCGTCAATATCGCTAAACCGAATAAAAACAGTCCTTGTGTTACTGTCAAATTCAACTACTGCGCCGAGTGACTCAGTTAGTGCCCGAATTGGAATAAATGTCGAACCATCAACAATCACAGGAGCGACCAATGATTCATACTCCTTATCATTCACTGTGAATCTTGTGTTGCCGATTTGAAACTTGACAACATATGCCTCATACATGGATTCCTGCCACTCATTCATCCCCTCATACAGATCCTCCAGAGCTTTCTCGAGTGGCTTTTCCTCATCAACATCCACCGTTGGCATGTATGCCATGTACCAGTTGGTCATATATCCTGTACGTACTTGTGACGAGAGGAAATATTGAAACATTGCGTCTGGTCTTTTGTATATCCCTCTGAGGCTGCCTGTAACACGTTTTGTCCAACGTGGCATATAGTATGGATCTTCCCAGCACTCAACAAAGTGTGGAGATATGATGTTTCCTGCGGAACGTCTGACTGTACCATCGATGAAATCACGTGTGATATGAGCCTCGTCCCTGGATGTGCCGGCTTTATCAAACAGGTATTTTATCAAATCGGTATCTTCTTGAATTTCATTAGCCAGATCGAAGTCCATAACACCAAGCAGCTTTTCGTCGGCCTGAACAAGTGTTGGAATAATCAGCAGAACAGCCACAAGTAGTACGAGAATCTTCTTCATAGATTCATCCACCTCCGGGCATAAAGAATAGTGCGAAGTTTAAGAATTAGCAATATTATAACAATTTCATCTGACTTCCCGCTTGCAAAATCTATCTATTCGATGTAAATTACACCCAATCATGGAGATAATTGTTCCGACGCAAGAAGAGCTTATTTCCTACGGTAGGTGGTGGGGCGAAGGTCTGGTGGGCAATGAGGTGTTCGCACTCTCTGGCCCCTTGGGCGCTGGCAAGACCACGTTTGTCAAAGGTGTGGCTGAGGCTCTTGAGATTAAGGACATAGTCATTTCTCCAACCTTTGTACTGGTCAGGGAATACCAGGGCAAGTTCCCACTGTTTCACTTTGACTGGTACAGAATAGAATCAGAAAGAGAAGTTATCGATCTTGGTTACTGGGATTACATTGAACGAGATGGCGTCAAAATCATCGAGTGGCCTGACAAGTTTCCAAACCTTCTGCCAGAGAACACAAAATGGTTGAAAATAGAGATTGTGGAGGGCGGCAGGAAACTGAGCTGGTGACATACTTCCTTCGTATGCACCGCTCCGAAATATGGTTTATTCAGTTTGTACTCGACTCATCGGATAACCTCTGTGCAATTGAACAAATTGAGATGAATGGTGACTTTGGTACGATGAATCTTCGAACCATGGGTTGTCAGGCTTCTGACCTCGAATATATGCTGTCAAAGTTGAGAGAAAGCTGTAGATTCACATATGAGCGTGTTTGAGCCAGACAAGAACTTTAAGCGATTGTCAGATGTTCCATTTGAGTTGCTTAAGGAATGGGGCATAAAGGCCGTGCTGCTTGACACTGATAACACCATTGCATCAAGAGACAGGGAGGATTTTCTGCCAGATGCCCTCGAGTGGGTTGAGATGGCAAAGAACAAGGGATATAAGATTGCGATTGTCTCTAATGGTCTCCCTTGGAGGATTAAAAAGGCCTGTGAAGTGCTAGGTATTCCCTACCTTGTGCCGGCTCCTATCATGAAACCATTTTCTTTTGGATTCAGGATTGCAGCCAGAAAACTTCGAGTTAAATCATCTGAGTGTGTGATGGTTGGTGATCAGAGATTTACTGATATCCAGGGAGCAAACAGAGCAGGAATGAGGACAATCCAGGTAGAGCCCATTGACCCAAAGACAGATTTGCCTTGGACAAGGCTTTTGAGGAAGATAACAAAAGGCTAGCGACTTTTTCGATTTTGTTTATTTTGCTTCCCTGCTCGAATTACCTTCGTTGAGATTGTCTGAATCCCCCATTCGCTAAGGATGTCATAAAATATGACAGGAGGATATTCCCTCTCCACAGTCGGTTGTACCAAGACTAGTCATGCTTCTGTAAGTTCTGAGCTCCACGATAGATAGGATAGAGGTTTCGAGAGGTAGCCTAGAGATGGGCATTTCCCCTGCGCAACTCAAAAAGAGATGTGACTTTTTCAGACATATGAAAATTGTTGATGTATTGTCAATTGTTCTCCGATGGTTGTTGTATTAGCATTTTCGTAGGAGGTAATAAAGTGGCATTTGGGGAAGCGTTAGAAGGTGTCATGGACAAACTGGAGAGGACAACTGGGAAATACCTGTATGTGGTCAAGCTGAAAAACGATAGTTGGTGTTGCGGTTTTACAGACGAGGTCATCCTGCCGATGGAAGTGAGGGAGAGGATTTCAAAGGAGTATAACTCCGTAATGGATGGATATATCACACTCGATTCGTTTTACCAAGAAGAGCTCAAAACGATGGGTGCAAGAGATTTTGCCAGAAACTATAAAACCTCAATCGAGCTTGCAATGAAGAGCAGGATTACATTTCACAAAAAACCAGTATAGCAATATTCACTGGATTTGAGTACATTTCTGCTGTTGTGCCTACACGTGTTGTTTTAAGATATTCATCGCTTTTTCATGATCCAGTTTGTAGAAGTAGTAATGATTTTTCACTTTGAAACCGAGTTTTTCGTTGATTGCAACCATAGGGGCGTTCAGATCATTGTTCTCGGTTTCAATCCTTTTTACCTGTGGGTGGTTGTCTCTGATGTTCTCCAACATCAATGCTTTAAGAAGCTTTCCATAGCCATTCCCCCGAAGGTGTTTCCAGACAGCGGTTATTGATTGACCGACAACATCAGGCGCGTCTGGCATGAACATGCAAAGCGTGTATCCCACAAGCGAATCTACTGAATCTTTCAGGGTGATGCATTCAAGGTTTATGCCGGTCTCGTCCCAATATTTGAGTGTATCACACCAGTTGGTTTTTTCCTGCTCCAAGGTGTGGGTTGACTCATTCATGTCCAACTCTTTTATCTCGATGTTTATGGCGTATGAGAGGTCGATAATCTCCTCTATCAAAGCCATATCCAGTTTTTTGTGCAGGTTTGTAACCGGTTGCATGTCTTTTCGGAATTCAATTTCCTTCCAAGCTTTGACCAACCCCCAATCAATGTCTTTTAGCTCAACCGCTCTTAAAGAATCCTGAGCAACAAGCCTACCACCAATTCTTTTGCAAAACCTTGCTCCAGCGTCGTCTGTTGTGTATGTGCTAATCGACCTTATCTGTGTACTATCGAGTTCACCAAGAACCTTACGAGAGAGTCCAGAACCAATCCCTTGGTTTCGAAATTCGGGTAAAACAAAACCATTAAAATCAACAAGCCCTTTGTCTTGCTCGTAATTAGGATTAAAACTGTTTACCTCGATGGCTGACACATGGCCCACAATCTGTCCATCTGCAAAAGCAAGGCATCTTTTTATGTCATATCCTTCTTTGGATATGCTCCTTTTTATTGCCTCGTCTGGTATTGGTGCTGAATCTGGAATCAGACATCTCTGCTTGATATTCATATATTCTTTGTATCTATCAAAAAGATTCCCAAGCAGTTCTTCACTATTTACTTTTAGAATTTCAATCATTTTAGTGCCCCTATTTTCGCACGTTTGGCTATTGTTTATTGGTTTGCTAAAGTAGTACCCAACAAAAAGGTGCCAGCGATATCCCTCTATCTCCCGTATCTCTCTTCGCTCCACGGGTCTCCGTGGTTGTGGTAGCCGTACCTCTCCCAGAAACCTCTTCTGTCCCCCTTCATAAACTCGATAGCCACAATCCATTTTGCGCTCTTGTAGAAATAGAGCTTAGGGAGAATGAGTCTCACAGGGGCACCGTGTTCTGCTGTGAGAGGCTGCCCCATGAATTTTGTTGCCAGGATGACATCGCTGTCAAAAAACTCATCGATTGTGATGTTTGTTGTGAAAGCATCTTCGCTGTGAAGCATGACATGAGTCGCCTCTGGGTCTATGTCGACCAGCCCCTTCAGCTCGGAGGTTGCGACACCCTCCCACGTTGTATCAAGCCGCGACCATCCAGTCACGCAGTGAATATCGCAGTAAAGCTCAGTTTGTGGGAGTTTTGAAAATGCATCGAAACTGAGCTTCACGCTCTCTCTTACTGCGCCGAAAAGCTTGAGTTCCCAATTCTTTGTTTCGATATTCTGTGTTGACCCATAGTGAAGCACAGGCAGATCGCCCACCAAAGCCTGACCCGGTGGCAGTCTGTTTGTTCTTTTTGTATCTTTGCTATTGACTTTTTTCATCATGTCACCTTGAGCGATTAGCTCGTTGGCAACCGTCCTCTGCCAGGCCTTGCCAAACAAACGCTGCCCGTCGCGCCAACAGCACCGTCGCATGGATTCTGGAATCCTTTAATAGACTATCACAGGAGCATTTCACAAGTCAAATCTGAGAGTATTTCCAGATATTTGAGAGTGGTTTTTTATTCACACTTCTTACACACAATCAGTTGCTTGGGCGAATCTGACACAAAACTGCTCATATCAAAATATCCGTATTTTTCCACCACCTTGAAACCGTTGTATTCAAGAAGGGTATCAATCTCAACGGGATAGAGGATCCTCAGATCAAAGCTCTCGAGATGTTCCTCTCCATCTGGATAAATATAAATGAATTGAACGTGTTTTATCTGCCTTGCCCTGTCGTAACCTCCGGATTCAAATGCTTTCACCTGGGCGTTTTTGGTTGGGTCGAAGAATTCATGTCTTGAGTGTTTGAACCTTTGGTTCGGATCTCTGGCGAGGATCTCCATGCTTGGGTTGAAGATATCGATTACAAATCTGCCCTCAGGCTTGAGGTGGTTTCTCACGCATTTGAATGTATCGACAATGTCCTTGTTGGTTTGTAGGTGGAGCATCGAATTGAATGGGATGAATATCATATCAAACTGCTTATCCAGATTGAAGTCTCTGATGTCTGACTTCACCCAATCAATATTCAAACCGAGTTCCATTGTCTTCTTGAGTCCCTGCTCCAGCATGGAGTCCGTGAAGTCAACCCCTGTCATGTTGAATCCACTTTGAGCAAGCGGGATTGTGAGTCTGCCAGTTCCAGCGCAAAGCTCTAGGATGTCTTTCCCGGCCTCCTTTGCTTGGGTGTTCCAAAACTCAAGCTCAAAGTCGAAGTACTTGTTGGCTGAGTCGTAAAACACCCCGTCATAGGTGAGTTTTGCATCATCAATACTCATTTTCTTCCTCCTCTTTTTTAAGGAGTCATGCTACTCCTTGATTTGTCTTTGTCAAACGGGAATTGTTGATAGTTTGGAAATATTGTTGAGCTGCTTTTACGCAATATAGATAGATAATACTGATATATCATTAGATATATACACTGTCAGGTATATAAATATATGATAAGATATAGATATGAATTATAATAGTATTATAGATGCCTATATCTATGATATATAAACATAAATAATATAAGAGATAATATATTTATATATAGATACTAAATATAAATCTATAGCATGATAAATAAATATATTATAGAATAATATTATGAAACACATGATAAGAAAATATGTATCAATACATAATAAATTTATGCATACAAATGTAAGAGAAGACAAATATAATAACTATATAGTTATATACATTACTACATATAAGAATAATGTATTATAAATATAGATATATCATTATTGATTACTATAGAATATTATTAGTTACTATATCTCTTCTTATACCACCAATTAATACCAATAGCTAACAAAATGATAGCAGAAGCGATTATAAGAATGTATATGCGACCTTTACTGAGATCTTTGAATGGAGTTTCGTCGACTTCCTTGTCTTTTGCCGTTGCATCATCCTGCTCTACAAGTGACAGCTCCTGAAGTTTTATCACAAACATTACGTTTGATTCTGAGTTGGGGGTGTCCCCAACAAAGCTTGTGTATTCCTTTGCGAGTTCCTTCATTCTGTTGTATTCAGCCTTTGACAGGTAGAATAGCTCCTCAACCTCTGTCGTTGCATCCCCAATGGCGTCAACCCCTCCGGCGTTGTTGATTGCTTCGGAAATCTCTTCGCTTAGTTCACTCAGCCTCTCCTGCATTGGGGCGGTTTTTTCAAGGCTATCCCTGAATTCGCCAATCATGTCGGAAAGCTCATCAGGCGATGGAATTGTGATACCGTCGAGTTCTCCTCCTTCAACAAACACGCTCATTCCTTCTTTGGCATCCTGGAGCAGTGTGCCAAGTTCATTCCACGAGGGGATAACTTGCCCATCAAACTCGCCGCCGTTTAGCATGATTGAAATACCATCACCAATGCCTTTCAGACCATCGATAGTTGTTGTGATCCCAGGCATGTCAACCCCTTGGATGCTGCCTCCAGAGATCAGGGCTGTCAGTGTCTCATCAAAAAGTCCCATCATCTCAGGCATGTCAGACACACCTGGAATCTCCTTGCCGTCGATCGTGCCGCCATCAGTCAGTGCAGAGAGTAGATTTGAAGCTTTGTCGGAGTCACCCTTTATGAGTTCAAGTTTCTCGCTTGATTTTTTGATGTTTGACTCAATCTCAGCGAGTTTTTCAAGTTGTGTTGTGTCGCTAATAACTCTCTTTAGGTCACCAACCAAACTCAGTGCATCATCAAGATAGAATGATATTGAGAAGATGTTTTTTGAGATGGTTTTTGCGAGGTTATTTGCGTCAATCACAGCCTGGGTCATTGAGTCAAAACTTCCGGAGTTATTTTGAAGCTCCTGCTGTATTGTCTCAAGAACCATCTTGTGTCCTTCAGACAGCTCAACCAGCCCTTTGGCTCCATCAAGAATCGATGAGAGCGACGTGCCATATTCTGTTATCATCTGCGACAGCCCGTCAAATCCAGCCATCGCATCAGTCATGTTCTGACTCAGGGCATCGGACAATCCGGAGAGCATCTCAACACTCTCAAGAGCAGATGACATGTCAAGCTCATCCATTGAATCCATCATCTCAAGCAAGTCATCAGAATCACCAAAAACAGCCATGAGATCGAGCATCCCCGTGTCGATATCAGGTATTGGCACATAAGGGGCGTTTGGAATCACCGAGATTGAGAATGTTGGAGGCCTTATTTTGTTGCTCGTTATAACTAGTTTTATCGTCTCCTCTGGCATCGGCAAAACTGACCACATCAGTTTTTTGCTGCTTCCGATTGTTATCTCGAACGCGCCATCAGCCTTGATTGAATCAAAGTCGGCTGCTGCAACGTCGGCCTGGAGCATGACGATGAGCGGGGTATAGACTGTGGTTCTCTTGCTTTTAGTCTCTCCCCCAACTTCCCACTCAATTGTCTCCTCGTGCGGAAGTTTGTTGGTGAATGTGAACGAGAACTCAAGCTCTCCGGACTGCTTGTTGGCATTGGCTATGCTCGTTTTCTCGCCGTTTAGATAGGTTTCTATCACTACATCAATCGGCAAATTAACATCTGTTCTTCCCTTGTAGAAAAGATCATAAACACCATCTGAATTAAAGCTCCAGGTTATATCATCACCATCTTTTGAGTAGCTTGTGTCGGTGTTCAGAGGGACAATCTCAGAAATATCTGGGTTGTCAGAAAGATTGATGTTGCCTGTTCCATTGTATCGAATCCAGTTTACAACGGATGTCTCTTTTAGATTCCCATCCCAGTCAATGACAGAGTAGACCGTCTGTGTCCTTTTGATTGTTTCTGATTCTGTGGCAAAGACAAACGAGACACACTGCAAAACCAGTATCAGTGATAGCAGGGAGAGTGTTAATACCCTACGCATTTTTGTTCCTCCTGGGAGACCTTTTAAACTTTTCAACCAGCAGCAAGAGCGCTGGAAGAACAAACAGAACCACAAGGCAAGAAATAATGGCCCCTCTTGCGAACAAAGCTGTCATGCTCTGAACCATCGAAATCTTGGAAGTGATTGATATGGCAAATGTTGCGCCAAAGAGAGTGAGGGCTGCCGTTATGATTGCTGGGCCAGAACCGTTTACAGCCCTTTTCATCGCCTCAACAATCGGGTACTTCGATTTCTCCTCATTAAACCTTGTGGTCAATAGGATGCAGTAGTCAACTGTTGCCCCCAGTTGAATAGCGGAGAGCGAAACAAAAGACGCGAAGAAGGTGTTTGTGATTCCTGTGTAGAACAGATATGAGATGTTGGCCCATATGGCAACCTCAATTGCCAGTATCACAGCAAACGCCTGACCAAAGCTTCTGAGTGTGAACAATAGGATCAAAAGGATCGCAATGACGGAAACCAGCGTCACCTTGTTGAGGTCATTCTCTGAAACCCTTGCCATATCGTATTGCAACACATCCGTTCCTGTCACGATCATTTTCCCGTCTTGCTCTGATTCCATTTTTTGCAAATTTTCAAATATCTGGTATGTTTCATCGGTGTTGCCCTCTTCCAACGTTGCGGTCAGCATGTATCGACTCTCGCTTTGCAGACTCTCCTTCACCTTTTTGGGGATGAAGCTGTCGGGGATGTGTGAGATACCAAGCGAGAATGGGCCTCTAACGCTCTCAATCCCGTCCAGGTTTTCCACCTGCTCTTCAAGCTCCAGTCTCTCCTGCAGCGTCATATCGGTGAGAATAATCGATGCCTGTTTGCCAGAGCCAAACTTTTCCTCCACAAACTCAAGGTCGGTCATCACATCCTCACTGAGTTTGATGCCCTCGTACATGTCATAGGAGACCTCAAGATTGAAGTTGCCAAACGCAGTTACAGTGGTTATCACGAGAAACACCACAACAATAATCACACGGTTCTTTGTGACAAATTGCCCAACCTTTGCAAGACTGGGGATGAGGTTTCTGTGACGAAGTTTTGATAAAGGTTTCTCAAAAAGAAGAATGAGGCAGGGCAATAGAGTTAGGGACAGAATAAAACCAATTCCAACGCCCTGAGCCATGACAATGCCCATGTCCCCAATCATCTTGTAGTTCATTATCATAAGAGCCAAAAATCCAGCAGCGGTCGTGAGTCCAGATGAGAAGAGCGATACCATGGTTTTGGCAACAGCCTGTTTCATGGCATCAACGTGGTTGTCGTTCTCTTTTCGCTCCTCTTCGTATCGGTGAAGCAGGAAAACTCCATAGTCCAGAGTAACAGCGATTTGTAGAGCAGCCACAACAGATGAGGCAATGAAACTTATCTCTCCCCTGATTGCTCCTGATAACCCTAAATTCACAAGGATTGCAATACCGGCAACGAGCATGAAAAGGATTGAGTAAGCTGGTTGTGTGAGGGCAAAACCGAGAAATATAAGAGTGATAATAACAGCCATCATAACCATCAGGGTCTTGGCATCCTCTGTGAGTTTCTCAACCTCCTCAACAAAAAGGAAATCGCCAACGACTCGAATGCTCGAATCATCGAGTTTCTTTTTGATTGCCTCAACCTGAGCGCTTGTGCCAACATCCATTGTTGAAAGTCTTACCTGAACGATGGTGTCATCGCCTGAGAAGAAGTTTTCCCGAACTTCCTTTGAGGCAAATTCAGTTGGGATATAGACATCCTCCAAGTCTGAGTACCAGAAAGTCTCATCGACCTCCGGCATGGACTCTATTCCCTCGATCATCTGTTGCACTTCAACCGGGGTTTTTCCTGTGACAATGAGATAGATAGAAGTTGACGACTTGAATTCATCCTGGAGAATTTTTTGACCTTTGAGAGATGGAAGGTCTTGAGGCAAATACGAATAGAAGTCGAAATTGACAGAGAGTAGACCCATCCCAACAAGCGAGAACAACAATATCCCGACCATTGCGATTAGGACGAATGCTCTGTTGTCGATAATAAAATTGGCGATTTTGTTTGTCACATCTATTCCTTCATGATTCCAAATAAATACAGCTTGATGAACGTGTCGAGAATCTCTTGCGAGTCATACACAAGATTGTAGTTTGTGACAGCCATCATCAACTGCATGATGCCAGTTGTAACAACCTCTGAAACAAGGTCATAGTCCATATCCTTGAGAAAACCTGCTGATTTACCAGCCTTGAGACACACTGCAATCACCTGCTTTGAGGAATCACGCAGTTCGTTAACATGTTTTCTTATCAGTCTGCTGCCGTTCATTTCCTCGGCAAGAATCTTTAGAATGTCAGCATTTTTCTCGATGAAACCCCTGAACAGGTGAGAAACAAGATTCATCTCTTCAAGAAACTTCTCCTTGGTGATTCCGTTCCCGATTCCTTCCAGACTCTCTAGCACCTTTTCCCTGTCACGGTTAATGACGTTTAGCATCTCCACAAGCACATCCTCCTTGCTCTTGAAGTAGATGTAGAATGTCCCTTGGGCGACATTGGTGTCAGAAACAATGTCTGATATCCTTGTCGAGGAGTATCCCTTTTTGAACATGACCTCCCTTGCTGATGCCAGAAGTTGCTCTTTTTTGTTCACAGATTCCACCCTCTTTGTAATGACCCGTCAGTCATATATTAAAATCGATATAACTGACATAACGCCTATAAATCCAACATATGTTCATTTTTAAATGACTACTCAGTCATTAACTGACTAGTCAGTCATATATGACAGTTAATCCTGATTGTCAAGATGATAAAGTTAATAAATGTAAAATTAGATTTGAAAGATTGTTATATCGCTAATTCCAAAAACAATGTGATTTCTCTCGATAAAGCAGGATGCTTCCATCGAATGGTCTGAAAATATAGCTGGTGTTGAGATATTTACAGAAATCATCAAGTCCCATCATAATGACACCTGAATCATTAACATATGGAGCAACTTCAAGTTCAACTGTATTTGTTATGTATTCTACATCTTTGTATGTGTAAGTTGCAGTTTTGTCACCAAATTTGAATATGAGGTAACGTCTAATATGATCACCATCAATTCGTCTGAGAGTAAATGTTGCATTTTCTGGGTCATACTTGAATTGTGGAGCCCCCGCCAGATTATTCAATGTCCATATAGCTGGAATGCAAATTTTATTATCGTTACTTATTTCATATTTCGATGGCACAGTTTCTTCAACACCCATCACAAATGAAGCAGTGCTGTTACTCTCAAACGATATAAAGCCAGGACTACTGGAAGAAAGCCTACCTGGTGTCCAGTTTTCTTTCGTTGTTAAGTTTGGATTTATTGTGCCAAGATAAACTGTTTCTTTTTGTCCCTCATTAAGTCGTTTCCAACAGGCATAGTTGAAACATTCGTCGATATAATAAAAGAAGACTTCTTCGACGTTTTTGATGCTTTGAGGGTCTGTTTCTTCATATGAATAATTTCCCCTTCTTGTATTCAACTCAACAAGTGAGTAATCATCCTGACCTAATATAGAAAAACCAACATTTGAATCCCAATAATTCGTCCCCTCACTTCGAGTTTCAAAATAATAGCTACTTCTTGGCAGAAAAATATTGTTCATATAATCGATAAAATCTTGGTCGGTTGTTTCAAGAACAATTTGGCTACCATCCTCATCTCGCCAAGCAACAGGAAAATCTCCACCGTCAATGTTTTCTATCTGGAATTTGTAGAAAAATAATTCATTATCTTCCATCACGCAGATTTTAGTATCTTCGTAAATGTGTTGAGTTCGATTTTTCAAATCGTATATTTTATTGAAGAATAAAGTAAAATCAGGCAATTTTCCAGTGATCTCATAATTATCCTTTCCGATATCATCAGCGATTGAAGTGCCTGTGTTATACAGCAGTGCAACAAGAACAACGGCAATAATCCTAACAATATTTCTTCTCATCATACCTCCACAGATTTTTTATCATGACTTATGGGCTATTGCAAGATTGATACTTCATTGTGTGTGAAATATCCCGTATTGGATATGTTCTGAAATGATTTTGCCAAGTCCTCATAAAACCAATGATGATATCAAAATATTGTATTATAAGTAAGTAATATCTTTAGGAAATTCGCATTTATGCAGTTTGCATGTCTTATAATTAAAATTATACTAAATACCACAAGGGTTTTGTGGAGTGTTTCACCCACCAAAAGAGGCGGTGGGTGGTGCGCTTTGTGGTAGGTTGGTCGCGCGCAAAAGGCGACCGAGGAGGGTATCATGAAGAGAGTGCTTCAAGTCACCGTGGTGGTTCTACTGCTTGTCTCAGTTTTTCCAGGGCTAACGACAAAAGGTGTCAGCGCCAGACTGGACATGGGAAACGAATACGAAACAGAAACACAAGCGGTGTTTTTTGCCGACAACAGCGGTAGTTCGTCGTTGTTTTCTAAGATAAACACATACAGAGTGCAGAATGGACTACAAGCTCTATCGTGGGATTCAGCGCTTGCTGGGGTTTGCCAGGCGCATTCAAACAACATGCTCTCGCAAAATGAGCTTTCGCACACACTCGATGGTAAAGGCCCAGCAGACAGGCTTGATGATGCTGGAATCTCCTACTCTTACTACACCGAAAATGTTGCCCAAAACAGAGGGTATGATGATCCAGTTCAAAAGGCATTTGAACAATGGGTTGAATCATCCGGACACAATGCCAATCTGCTAAATTCTCAAACAAACCTTGGAGCTGTCGGCATCGCAAACTCAGCGGATAAGGGATACTTCTTCACCTTTATGGGTATTAAGAGTGACTCAGCCGGGGGCGGTGGCGGAGATGATGGTGGTGGCACAGGCGGAGGTGACACTGGCGGTGGTTCCGGTGAAGGCACAGTCACAACAGAAAGTGGCTTCACATTTGAACTCTGTGTTGGTGAGTCTGGCAGGGGCTCAATCACCATCACAAACGTCGGTGAGATTGGGCTTTCCTATAGTGTCTCCGTTTCACCATCTGCACCATGGATGACAGTATCGAGCACAGGGTTCTCGCTTGCCCCCGGGCAGTCTCAAACCATTAGTATCACAGTCACTCTCAGGAGTTGCGCTGATGCGAACAAGACTGCAAACATCACCATCTCAAGCGAAGCTGGAACACGGGTTTTCCCGGTCAGTCTAAAGCTTAGGTGTCCAATATGCCAGCTCTCAAACAACAGTGTCTCTGTTAAGATGACTCGAGCTGAGATTCAAGCTGGGTGTGTGGCGGTTGCAGCCGAATGCAACAATATGTATGTCGAGTTTGAGTCATCAGACTTTATAGAAATAACATCAGCCCCATCAAAGATTGGCAGAACCTCATCGCAGATTTGTTTCAAGATAGACGGTTCAAAGCTTCCCCATGGCAAGTCAACTATAACAGGTTATATTACGGGCTACGCCTATGCCTGCGAGGGATTGTGCGGGTGTGAGTTCTCGGTGTCGGTGACGGTTGAAATAATCGAGGACTGCTGCAAGTGGGATGCAGGTTTTATCATATCAGATGACAACACGAGTGGAGTGCCTCGACTCGACCTAAAACCTGGTGAAACGGGGATATTGCAGCTTGAGGTAAAAAACCTCTGCTGCAAACCAAACCCAGAGACCCCCATCAAGTTCACAATGACATCACAAAGCCCCGGAGTGAGGTTTGACCCCCAGACATTCACACTCCCGGGTTGTACTAAAACCAAAGTCAATATCTATGTGACACAACCAGCCTCAGCGAGTGGGCCACTTCAGTGGAATATCTACATTAACCCAGACTGCTCTGAGGGGAAGGGATTTACATTCTACACATATCCCGTTGAGGTGTGTTGCAAATACTCGGTTTCCGAGCCGCAGGATGTGAATATGTGTGGTGAGGAAATGGATGTTGGTTCGCAAAAAGTGACTGTCACGAACCTTTGTCCAAAAGGTGATAAGATTGACTTTGTGGTTCAAGCGACAAAAGGTAAGGGTTTGTTGATTTCGCCAAAGGAATTCACATTGGATGGGGGTGAGAGTCAAGTGGTGACAGTCACCTTCTCACATCCTGTTACCGAAAACACTACCAAAGAGTGGGGTTTTGAGGTGATTGCCTGCAACATCGAAACTGGGAGGGAATTCAAGAGCATCAGGTGTTGCGATTTCAGTGTCTCAAAACCGTCCGATGTTGAGGTATGCTGTGATGATGAGAATGTGGCTGAACTCGTTGTGACAAATCCTTGCCCCAAAGGGTGTGTCATTGAGTTTGAGGTCAAGCCAAACTCAACTGGACTGACAGCTGACCCACAGAAATTCAGTCTTGATGGGGGCGAGAGCAAAACAGTCAAGCTCAGATTCAAGCATGATCTCTCAAAAGAAGAGATAATGTGGCACCTCACAGTGTTTGCTTGTGGTAAAGCAAAGGAGATCTCTTTCAAGTCCAAGCTCTTGCCGATCGGGATGGAAATAACAACTCCTGATGATGTCACGATATGCAACTCTGTTGGAAAACCTGAGCAAAAGAGGGCATATTTCAAGATAAAAGTCACAAACACAGGTAAATGCACGCTCTCCGTTGTGACTACACAAAAAAATAACCTCAAAAATTGTGATGGTAAAGCGCTCACAAAGAACGATATAAAAATCTACAATGAGAAGATGACACTTGCCCCAGGTCAAACGAAACAGGTCAAAGTAACTGTCTCAGGCTCAAATCTCTGCGCGCAGGTTGATACACTTGAGTTTACTGTGGTAGGTAGTGTGCCAGAGTGTCCAGAGAGATCGGTAACGAAGAAAACAAAAGCCAAACTCACAATACAGACAAACAGCGTGGACCTCAAGTGGACAGCGGTAGCTCCAGCTCCTACAAACATTTGCCTACCAGGTGGCGTAAAACCTGTTCCCTGGCTTTTTGGATTGTTGCGTGTACCACCAATTGATATTTTCAAGACTGATTATAAACCATGCCCAGCAGTGATAGCTCCATTTGTCCCGGCTACATCATTTCTGTGGTGGTATGGGACAGAAACCTCGGTCAGAGCCGCTGGGGGCAGTCCCATCACCTTCACCCTAAATGACATCTACACAAAAGCAGGTTGTAGCGACGAGTTGAAAGGGACATTCATCCCGCTTGAAACCAACGCGGTTTGGTCACGGTGTGACCTCGGTGGAAATCTCAAAATACCAGCAGGTGGTGGTGTTGTCACAAGGAACATCAAGGTGAATGTAAAAGGATTGTCGCCTGGTAGATATTTCTGGTGGAGAATTGGCTATGTCGGGACAAGAACCGCGGATTGTCTTCCACACAAGACTATTGCTGATTTCTACATCATCGTTTATGTAATCCCATGCACTGGCACTCCCCCACCACCTCCTCCCCCACCCCCACCGCCAGATGATGACGATGATGGCAAGGTAGTGACTGTGACACCAAGCGCTTTGACACTCGATGTGAAATCCATTGCCTACAAATCAGAAAAACTTCCAGGTCTCCCGAAAACTGTGACAAAACAGGTGATTGAGACAGATAAGAAGTGGCTTAAAGTGGTCGAAGCGAGTGGCTGGAAAAAGATGGGCGAGGGCAAATGGGAACTGACGGATGCTAAGAAACTCGTTGCACCTCATAGCGTTACGTTTGCAATTGATACCCATGGTCTGAACAAAGGATTTGAGTACCAGGGAGATTACACACTCACCACAATCCACACAAACGACTACCAGTCAAAATCAGGTGGTCAGTTCTTCTTCTTTACAGTCGGCGAAAAAGCTGATGAAACCTATCCATTAAGGATTTTCAGGGGCAAAAACAGCTACCCAATAGCACCTAGTGGCATGACCATATCTGGCAAAGACATGCTCTTTTCCAAAGACGAAATCAATTATACTAAAACACTCACCATCACCTATGATGAAGCGCTAAAGGCACTTTCTGAGGAAAAGCCTAACATCTGGATGAAACCAGAAACAAAATTCAGCTCCGAGATGGTGTTTGTGGTTTTGACAAACGGCATGGGTGAAAATGCGTCAATCACATACCTTCCTATCCGGGTTGAACCTGATAACTTCTCACTGCCACTCCCAGCAATTGTTGGCAAGAGCATCTATGTGCCACCTTCTCTCGATGGGGAGTCGACTCTCACTCTTGGTGCAATTGGCACTGGAAACGAGTTGGCGTATGGCTCAAGTGGATACAAAACACAACTGACTGGTGTGCCGTCTCTGGCAATTGACAAACCTGCGATGATCTCATACAAAGCAGGAGCAAATGGGAAATTCACAGTCGATTGTGATGACCTGGAGTGGTCTGTCCACTGGCCGCTGCTAAATGACATTACCATGAGTAAGTGGGATTTCTACAAGCTCCAAAGTAGTGTTGATGGTCATTATCGGTTAGCAAACTGCATCAATGCAGTGAATTTTGCTGTAGCCGATGAGATTACTGTCATGCCTGAAACCATTGAGATAGGTGTGCAGCCAAACGAGGTGGTGACCAAGGAGATAAAGGTGACGATACCTGGGTCAGTGGATGGTGTCTCAATCCTGACTCCTGAAAGTACAGATTGGCTGTTGCCGATGAATACATACTTGCTTCCTGGTGAAAACACGCTTGAACTCATAATTGATTCGAGGGAACTAGAGCCTGGCGATTATGACACCGTGCTGTCGCTTGTTTACGAGGAGTTCACTGAGACCGAGGATGATTTGCTTGTAACCGAGGAGACAAAAGATGTGCCTGTTAAGCTGTCTGTTCTTGGCAATCCTGTTTTGGAATTATCTGACAACTACATCGGACTGACGGCTAACAAAAACTCGAAGGTAGAAGCAAGTTTTGATGTCATCAATTCCGGCTTTGGGGACATGAAAACAACGGTGCTGACAGCATCTGACAATGGTTTGATTAGGATCACCCCGGCAGAGTTCACTGTTCCTGAAGATGGTGAAAAAACGGTACAAGTTGAGGTTGACGCGTCGCAACTGAGTCGAGTTGGTGAGTATGGTGATGTGATATTTGTGCAAGCTGCTGGCAAAACGGAGGTTGTCAAACTTGGTGTGCTTGTTGTTGGCGACGACTTGCAGATAAAGCTCTGGATTGGTAAGCAAGATGTCACATTTAATGGGCAGGAGAAGGTTGTTGATGGTCAGGCTGTTGTTTCCAACCCAGCGCCGTTTATCGAAAGCAGCAGAACCATGGTTCCACTCAGGCTAATCGGTGAAGCTCTGGGAACCGAGTTTGATTGGGCTCCAATGAGTGGATTGACCAAAGAGGTGTACATCTTTGGAGCAGGACTCGAAATAACACTGTTTATCGGAGAACCAAGAGCCCAGGTGAATGGGATTGATGTTGTGCTTGATGCTCCCGCTATCATCAGAAGTGGTCGAACATTTGTTCCGCTCCGCTTCATCTCCGAACAACTAGGAGCAGGAGTTGAGTGGATTGGTTCAGAGAGAGCGGTGTTGATAAATCTCACAAATTAGGGGTGAGTTGGATTTGAGGTGAATCTGGCATACAGTGGGGTGGTGATTGATTTCTACCACCCCATTTTTATGTGTTATCAAATACAATGCCCTCTTGTTCGCTTATTTAGGTTGAAGTTTGATTTATGATATCTTTTAAGAGGATTTATTCTCGATTCTTTTCTCTAAGACTTTTATCCTTTCTTCAAGTTTTGTGACTCTTTTTTGTGTTAGCAACAAGGAAATTCCAATTAGCACAACACCGGCACTAGCGCACAATACAGCTATATTCGTCAAGAACGACGTACAAACCCCCTTGTAGGTCATGTTAGTGAAGAAATCCGCATACTTCAATCATTTTTACCTCTTCTTGGAAACCTCCCTCCTTCTGTTTTGTGCTTGTCGTATTCTTCAGTTTTTCTTAGCCCCAACACTTATTGTTCCTTACCATCAACTGAGAAATATAGCGGTGACCCGATGTTATGATGACATAGTCAATTTATTATCTTTGGTGTCTTTCCTGTAGAAGTAACCAGCGATTGCATATCAGGGGTGTAGTTCTTATCCAAATCTATTGTAGATGAAATATACATCAACAAATACTAAACATATTGCATATTCATTGACGACATAAAATCAAAAAATCTACACAAATAGGATACTATGCCAATTTGCTAGTCATATCCATTTGACTTATAAGCATAAATATTATATTATCAAGCTGTTAACTAAAAACACTAGGCATCTCACTCAAATGCTGTCACTATCATCAAAATTCGATTCCCGGAAGATTTGTATTCAGTGCGTTCTTAGTGTTTTGATTTATCTATGGAGGTGTTCATGGGTGATATAAACCCTAAATGGTTGGAGTTGTCTATTGAAGGGTTACTCAGATCCTTCAGTTACATTGTGGGGATTGAACAGTTGAAGATGTTTGTCTCAAAAGCTGGAGAGGCCATGATGGGTGTTGCAGAAGAGAAAGGCGCAAAACCAATTTCAGGCACAACAATCCCAGAAGTTACAGTCTCGGTAGGTGAGAGTGTAAAATCGATGAATCCAGGTGAGATCGACTGGAATGTAAATGCGGCTGGAGATGATACCGAGTTGTCTATCGGGATCTGTCCAAACGCGAACATGTGCGCATCAATGTTTAGCGAGATAATCGCCGGCGGAAGAATCGACAAGAAGAAACTGCCTTGCATTATGGCTGAAATCGCATCAGGCGGTTGCAGGATGATGAATCTGAAGAACAGAGCCACATTGGAATCCTTTGCCCCAGGCGTCAAATGTGTCTCCCGCATCACAAAGATGGAGGTCTAAATGGGTGTAAGAGATACTGTAATTGGTAATGTCTCAGTAAATGCAGAGAAATCAGAGCTCAGGATTGGCAGTGAGGTTTTTGCCTACCATTGTGACAAATTCAACACTCGCATTCTCAAAGGACTGGAAGACACCCTTGGATTTGAGAAGGCAAGGGAACTTCTCTTCAAGTCCGCCGAAAAAACAACTCTGGGGGTGCTTAAAGGGCTTAATGATATTCTAGGTGGTGCGACGCCACAGGAGAAACTCACATCCATCTTTGAGCTTTATAAGGTTTTGGGGCATGGCAACATCAGCCTCGTAGAGTTTGGAGATAAGAAGAGCAAGGTCATATCAGACCCATCATACATGGCAGAGGGCTGGAAAGAGAATCAGGAGAAATGGAACTGGTCAAAAAGAGAGAATCCAGTTTGCCACGACCAGTCTGGAGCCATTGCTGCCGCCTTCGAACTTGCTCTTGGGAAGAATGTTGGAGAAGTAAAGGTTACCGAGACCGTCTGCCACACAATGGGTTCGCAGGCGTGTGAATTTGATGTAGAGGTGCTGTAATGATAGACCATAACGCAATAAGAGAAGCATTTCTCGGTCTGGGTTTGGTTGGCGATGAGAGCACCGGTATCCTCAGAAGATTTGGTGTCATCCTCAAAGCTGATAATGCTGACTATCTTGTTGGTCGAGAGTTTGATCTGATTGATTCAATGGGTGGCGAGCCATCGCGTAAACTTGCTGAAAAGGTCTTGGTGGACGCCGCTCAGTGGTGTGCGATCAGCACATACAGGGGCATCACAACCTCCGATGAATGGAATCAACTGATCGAACCAAATGTCCAAAACATTCAGGACAAACTTTCAGCCATTTTTGCAATCACAAACTGCCTGGGTTGGGGAAAGGTTGCCGACTGGAAACTCGATGAGTCAGCAAAAACGCTGGATTTCACAGTTGAGCACAGCTACTATGTCGACGCATACAAGCACAGATATAGTTCAGAATCAAAATTCCCGATTTGTCATATGTGGACTGGCGTGGTTGGTGGTATAATGGATTTGCTCTATGACCAGAAACCGCATACATTTACAGGTACAGAGGAAGTGTGTGCTGCTATGTCAGGCGATGTCTGTAAATTCAGCGCAAAAGAGTCAAAGAAGAAGTTTGGGTTTGATATATAAAAAGAGGAGGGGATAGATGCCATCAGTTTCAGAACAACTGCAGGCGATACTTGGAAGGTTGACAGCAAACGTATCAGGCGTCCAGAAGGCGATAGTTGGCTCTTCAGATGGTTTGATTCTCGCATCGACTAGTATGTCGGAGTCAGACGAGAGAATGTCAGCCATGTGTGCATCGCTTCTGTCAATCGGAAGAAGAACATCACAAACAATGGAGAAACCGGACCTCAACGATATAACCATCAGAACAGACGAAGGATATATCACCCTCTTTGCTGTTGGATCTGAGGCGGTTCTTGTAGTTTCCACATCAGCAGAACAGAAAAACCTTGGAATGCTCTATCTTGAGGGTAAGCAGGCAACAGCTGCTATGTATAAAGTCCTGGTAATGTAAGGTGTCTCTCAAGCCGGAATTTCCAGCGGCAAGAGGGGTCGTTAATCTCGATGCAGCCTCGACGGGTCTTGTGCCAAGACGCGCAATAGAGGCTGTGTCGGGTTATTATGTCAACTCCTGTTGCAACGCAGGTCGAAGTGCCTACAGAAGATCGCTTGAAACATCGGCGATAATCGAAGACGCAAGAGAGAGTCTGGCGGCATTTTTTGGAGCAAAACCAGAACAACTTGCCTTCACGCCTGGAGCAACCCACTCAATCAATTGGATTGCCAAGGGTCTCAGGCTATCGCGTGGTGACAAAGTGCTTCTCACAAAAATTGACCATCACGCTAATATCCTCCCGTGGCTAGACCTTGCGGAGGTTGAGATAGTTTGGGTAGAGTGTGACATTCATGGCAGAATTGACGTTGAGGATTTCAAGTCAAAGATTTCTGGTGTAAAAGTTGCGGCATTCTCAGGTGCGTCGAATGTCACAGGAGCAGTCCAGCCGATAAAGGAATTATCAGCGATCAGTAGACAAGCCGGAGCACTTTCCCTTGTCGATGCCGCTCAACTCGCGCCCCACAAACCGATTGATTTCTCAGATATTGGGTGTGATTACCTTGCCGTATCTGGTCACAAGATGAATGCCCCTAAAGGAATCGGACTCCTTCTTTCGTCTGAGATTGGCGCAAAGCGTATCAAACCACTTATTGTCGGTGGTGGATCTGTAAAGGACGTGACATTGGATGGATTCACTCTGAAGGACTATCCCGAGGGCTTTGAATCCGGCACGTTCTCAGTAGAAGGCGTTATAGGTCTTGTCGCATCGATTGAGTGGTTAAAATCGCAGAATCTCCCTGAGATTTATACGCATGAGAGAGAGTTAATGAATCGGATTGAAAAGCTACTCTACGGCTTTGATATCGAGGTATTTCACCCGTCAATTGATTCCACTCCGACACTCTCTTTCTGGTCAGGTTCAATGAAGGCTCATACGCTCGCTTGTCACCTGGACAGAAAGCACAAAATCCAGGTGCGCTCAGGACACATGTGCGCGTTTCCGTTTATAAAAGGTATACTTGGTAAAACTGACGGACTTGTCAGAGTGTCTATTGGCCCGTGGAATACAAAGGATGACGTCGAAATTTTCTCATTGGCGATATCAGAACTTCTGGAATGAATATCAAGGTTTACGAGCTTTGTTCATATGGGCAGACTGCAGATTTTGAGGCGATAGATTTTACTGGGAACAATTTGGACTTTGATTACTCCCCTAATGGATGGACTTCAAAGGGTGGCAATGACGATGCCAGGAAATTCACCAGGGATGGTATGACAATCGAGGTGTTTAGAGAAGGAAGATTGATTCTTCTAGATGCCCCGTTCGAGTTGGGGGAAAACATCGCCAGAGAAATCCTTTCAAACTGGCGAAGAGGGAGCTAGCTCCTTTTATTTTACTCATACTAACATTTTGGGTTTGTAATTTGTGCCATCTCACCATGGGTGTTTCAGGCTATCATTCCTCTTACTCTTTATTCTACTGGGTTTCACCTATAGTCCGTTTATCCTTGAGTTTTTTACCCTAGAATTAGGTTTTCTTCATAGACGATTTGCTTTTGAGTTGGCTATACATCTAACATTTCTGATTGAGTTATTTATGTTCAGGTTGATTCCATTTGTAATTGATTTACCTGAGTCACAGCTGCAACCTACAAACAAAAGGTTTGGCAACGCAACAAGGCACACAACGACGGCAAACAGGAGAACATTTCTAACTCGTTTCATGTATGCCATTCTAGTTGGCATATTCCAATTGACAAGTTCAATTCATATTTTAAAAAGGCGTATAACCGAAGAGTAGGTTCAGTTTTTCCGTTTATTTTTTGTTATAACCCTCGCTGGTCGTTTAGTTAGGGTAACTATCGAATTCTGTCAGTCCATAGAACCTGAATGATACGCGACATATCATGATTGTAATATACTACTTGGAAATAGGTGATGATCGAAGAAAAGATCGTTTTACTATCCAGGATTTTAGTGGTATTTTGAGATAAAAGAGACTATTTGAATGGGAGTGATCGATATGGAACATATTGTCAGATGCAGTAGTGTTGCAACTACGAATATTTGTAAAGGTCTAAGGTTCAAGAGAAACGTATCTCTTCTTTTACTTGTGCTATTATCCATAAATCTGTTGTTTGGGTGTGGTTATGAGATGATTGCGGATGAACATTTAAGTTTTGCCCACACAATCAGTGAATCAAAAAAAGTCGTATGCCTTGGCGCTGATCTTTATGATTTGGCCAAGGATATCAGTGTTTGGTTGGTGGAGTTTGACGAGATGTATCCAGACAAAAATGATGCCCACAAAGATATTGAGATGCTCGATGATGTAACAGATTTTCTCTGGAAAAATTTGCTTGAAAGCAACACTTATGTTCTTGTTGCAGAAAAGGAAACTATGCGTCTCATCTATAAGCAAGTATATATCAGATAAGAAGTTAGACATTACTCAAAAGAAAAACTCTGTGGGTCCAGTCGGGGTATCTATTCTGTTTCGCACTCGTTGTGTGGGAATAATTATTTGGAAACCTTGGTTTCAATACAATATATAAATCCATCCTTCGAACCAATAAAAACATCTCCCCCGAAGATCGCTGGGGAGCAGTGTGCAGCTGCCCCTGTCTTGAATTTCCAGATAAGTTCTCCCGTGCTGCCATCCAGGCAGTAGAGGTGGGTGTCTCAGGATGGAACCAGCACATACCTTCCGTCTGTCGCTGGAAAATCAACAATCCAGGAGTTAGCCCTGAATGACCAAATTTCCTCGCCTGTGTCTTTGTCTAAACAATACATTGAGTAATCTGCTGAGCCAACATAGACTTTGTCGTCTATTACAGCGGACGAGAACGTTTTGTCCCACATTGGCTTGAACCAGACCTCATCGCCTGTTTCTGCGTCCAGACAGTACATCTCGGCATCGTTTGTGCCAATGTATATCCTTCCCTCCGTGACGGTTGGTGAACCCTTGCGGCTGACGTCCCAGCACATCGAGCCAACCTCACGGCTCCAAATAAGTTCGCCTGTCCCTCCCTCCAGACAATAGAGGAACCTGTCGTCTGAGGAGATGTAGACCTTGCCGTTCCAGTAGGTGGCAGATGAATATATGGAGTTCCCCGTTTTGAATCTCCAGGATTTGTCGCCATCCTTTGTGAAACACAGCGCATATCCATTTTGACTTGTGAAACATACCATATCGTCAAAAACACAGGCAGAGCTGAATATCCCATCCGAGGTTTTTGTCGACCAGATTTCTTCTCCTGTGTGGATGTCCAGGCAACCAATCCATCCAACAGAGTCGCCGATGTATACACTCTCACCTGAAATGGTTGGGCAACCATGAATCTGACCTTTTAATCTTTTCTGCCAGACTATGTTTCCCGTTTCCCTATCCAGACAAAAAAACTCTCTACCTGTGGTGCCAAAGATGACATAATCGATTGTGATGGCAGGCGATGAAACCCAGCTGCTGGCAAAGAACCTCCACTTCTCCTCCATTGTGTTGCCTTTGAGGGCATGAACTGGCGCGCAGACAGATGTTCTCTGGTTGTTTCCACCAAAGGTTGCCCAAGGGTTTGTTGCCATCTCAGACATGGTCAATGAGACAAGAAGCGCTGCAACTAGGCTTAGAACCACCTTCAAACATCCACCTCCGAATCCCTTTATCTATCATACGAGCGGACGCCAAGAAACGTTGGTGTGATAGTTGTAGGATGTTTGTTGTGCCTCTATGCGCCCTGTCTACCGGCTTCCCACTCAGCCTTTGATGGTACGGTGCCATCTACTGAAACTGGGATTGGATAGTCGCCTGTCAAGCAGGCTGTGCAGAAGTTCTCGCATTTGTCTCCGCATGCTGAAAGAAGCCCGTCAAGAGAGAGATATTGAAGAGCGTCAGCTCCAATGTAATCTCGAATCTGTTCAACGTTCATCTCAGATGCGATGAGGTCTTTCCGAACTCCGGTATCGACCCCGTAGAAGCATGGGTGCTTGATGGGAGGAGATGAGATTGCCAGTGAAACCTTCGCAGCACCCGCCTGTTTGAGCTTCTCAACGAGGATTCCGGTTGTTGTCCCTCTGACAATTGAGTCTTCGATGACCTTGATGCGTTTGCCCTCAACGAGGCTCTTCATGACGTTGAGCTTGATGCGAACTTTCTCACGGCGTTTCTCTTGTCCGGCTGTGATGAAGGTTCTGCCGACATAGTGATTTTTGATGATGGCTGGCACAAGCGGAATACCGAGTTCCTGGGCGAACCCAACAGCTGCTGGATTGCCTGTCTCTGGCACCGGGATGACAATCTCGGAGTCCTTTTCAGGGTCTTCCTGAGCCAGCTTTGCACCCATTCTTCTTCTGCATTCCCAGAGCAACTCACCACGAATGACAGAATCTGGTCTGGCAAAATAGATATGCTCGAAGATGCAGATTTTACCAACATCCAAAGCATTTGGTGCTGTGGCTAGCGACTCAAGTGTTGTGAGGTCTACAATCTCACCTGGATTGACTCTACGCACGAACTCAGCGCCAATCGCATCAAGCGCGCAACTCTCGGAAGAGAGTACGCCCGCTCCATCTTTTCTGCCAAGCACTAGTGGTCTGATACCCATCGGGTCGCGAAAGGCGTACATCTTGCCGTTTGCCAAAAGTCCCGCCGAGTATGTGCCATGGACGTGTTCCATGAGTTGGAGGATACCGGGAACTACGCCAAATTTCCTCTGGCTATTGAAGAGAATGTTTTTGGCAAGAAGCTCTCCGTCATTTGTGGAGATGAAGGTGAGACCCTGTTCCTGGAGGAAGAGCCTCTGCTGAGTGTAGTTGACGATGTCACCGTTTGAGGCAACCCAGAACTCACCAGCCTTGTGTGGCTGTGCGTTCTCCATGCTGTTCCTGCCCTTGGTTGAGTATCTCACGTGTCCGAGGGTGTGTGTGCCCTTGAGTCCGTGGAGCCTGCCCTCGCCGAACACATCAACAACAGAACCAACATCCTTGTGCATACGTGTGATGTCTGGCGCGTGCCACGAAACGATACCGCAAGCCTCTTGCCCACGGTGCTGCAACGCCAACAAACCGATATATGTCAAATATGCGGCATCTCTGTGCCCAGCAACAGCGAACACTCCACATTCTTCGTGCATGTGTGTCATCCCCTTCTAGCGATACTAGGTTATGTGATTAGGATTTGTGAATGGGGGGGATTTGTCAAGTATTTTATCCAAAGAAGAATTATCAAAAAGAGTAGGTCAGGAAATTCCCTCTTTTCTATATTGAGCATTTTAGTTAATCTAGATTGTGATGATTTAAAAGCGTGGAGGTTTGAATTGATCTTGAAACAGAACAAGGTAATCAGAGTAAAACCATGTTGGCGTTTGCTTGTATCACTTTTCCTTTTACTGAGTTTGACTTTTTCGAGTTTTACCCTTTGCGGTTGTGTCGGTGAGTACAAACTAACAGAAGACCACATCCTAACAGAAATGCCAGATAGCTACTTCGTATCACTATCGAAAGAGGTTTATATTCAGGATATGCTGGACTATTCATATCTATTAGCAGATATTCTTTTGGATGAGAAATCAAAATGGTCAGTGGATTTGTGGGAAAATAAGGACTTAATGGCGTATTGGGATGATAGTGGAGAAATGAGATACTTGTATGATGATCCACCTCGATTTTGGAACATTAATCAATTAGCCACACATGTTTTCAATATGATATATGAGTATGACAGGCTTAGTGGTGAACCATATTCTGCTTTGAGAGATAGTGACCAACATGCCGATATACCATTGGAAAAGGCACACGATTTCTCTAAGAGATTCGGAACGTATTACAGCATAACCGTTCCCACTGAAACACGTGGAATTGTGACTCAAAATATTAAACCAATTTTTCATGGATTGCTTGTGAATGTACTTTTTGGATCTGGAGTATGTACCACCAGTTACATTTTTGGTGATGCAATTGCGGAAATTATTCTTACACATCATAACCCAAGAAGCCAATGAAGTATAAAACTAGCAATAAAGGAAACAAATACCTATGAAATCATTCTTCCAATCTCTATTAACAGAAGACGTGCTTACAAAAGGGCTCTCTCGATACAGTGCTGTGTCTGCTGATGCGACTGAGCTTGGGGCGTTTGAGAATATTGTCTACAAGGTCAAAAAGCCCAACAACTTCATCGTAAGGTTCACCCACAGCACCCACAGGAGCGCCTCTGATATTCAAGCTGAGCTTGAGTTTATGGACTACCTTTTCGAGAATGGTGTCTCGATTCCCATGCCAAGAAAGTCAAAGGATGGAAGCTTTTGCGAGGAGATTGAGGCTTCAGATGGTTCGAGTTTTTTTGTCTCGGCATTTGCAGAAGCCCCCGGCAAAAGGCCAACAAGGGATGACATGAACCCAAAGCTATGGAGTAACTGGGGCAAACAAATTGGCAAGATGCACAGACTGACAAAGGATTTTAAGCCAGTTCATGACAGAATCCACTGGCACCAGGAGCCATACTATTCCACCCCTGAGAGGTATTTGTCAAAAGAGCCAATCATGCAAGAGAGGTGCAAAAACCTGGTCAGCCAGATTCTGGCACTGCCAAAAAATGCTGACAACTACGGACTCATCCACACAGACGTCCACCAGGGCAACTATCACATCGATGGTGATTACAACCTCTGCATCTTTGATTTTGATGATCTTGCCCACATGCACTTTGTCCATGATTTGGCAATGGTTGTGTTCTATGGCTCGATGTTCTTTCTGCCAGAGCTCAGGGAAGAGAAAACCCAGGAGATGTATAAGTTTGTGATGGATGGGTATTCGGTAGAGAATACCCTCACAAACTGCGATCTTGAGACGATGCCGCTTTTTGTCGACCTGCGGTGGATTGTGGTCACGGGGCAGTTGCTGGTGCTTGATGACCCAGATGACACGGGAATTATGAACCAAAAGATTTTGAATAGAAACGTTCCGAGGATAAACGCAGGAGAGGCGTTTATTGAAATGAATTATTTGATATAGAGCCAAACATAGATAACCCCCACCCCTGCCCTCTCCCTTTTAAAAGGGAGAGAGAGTTTGGTGAGACTCTGCAGTTGATGATTGAAGGGGAGCAGGTTTTTTGTCTTAGGAAAATCATTACCCTACTTTCATATACGACAAACCAAAAAAGGGGTGCAAAAATGGTTGCACCCCTGTAGTTCTTACACAATATGACGAACTAGCTCCGTGTTATGGGCCTGTTATCGATATCGTCTGACTGAATCCCTCTGCAATCACCTGAGCATTCTTCCATGCCTGAACTCGAACCTTGCCATTGTTTGTGATAACATCTGGCACTTCCCAGACAATCGAGCTGACATCGCTGCCAAGTGGCCCCTTTATCTGCATCACCTTTCCATCATGGAGAAGTTGCACGTAGTAGACAGCGTCATGGGGGATATCGGTTGCTGCCCAGGCGATAAGCTGTGTTGTGCCACGGACATATGACCCACCCGACGGAGATCTCACGGAAATGCGTGATGCGCCAGGATAGCTTGTGATTTTGAAATCAACCCCAGATGATGTTGTTTCATCGATGGTTCTGTTGGGTGGAGAGAAGACGGAATTTAGGAGTGCTGGATAAACGGCGTATTTCTCTTCTGGGACAAAACCATTTGCCACCCAGAACCCCTGACTGTTTGTCACAGCCGGAGATGGCGTTCTGCTACTGCCTGACATGCAAACAAAAGATATAAGCGCGCCATAAACAGGGTTGCCATACTCATCTGTTACATATCCGCTTGCCTGCCATCCCTCTTCGACCGTCTGGTAGCCCGTTTTGAAGTGCCACCACCAGCTCCACTCTGTAGTATCGGATGTCGTGTTGTTGAAGGATTTCACTCGCCAATAGTAGGTCATGCCCTTGCGGAGGGCAGCCTCAACCGTGAGCCACGTGTTTGTTGTGTAGCGGTCAACAACGATGTTCGCAAATTGGGGGTCTGTTGCAAGCTGAACCAGGTGGTTATTGTATCCCGTGATTCCCTTCCATGAGAGCGTTGGTGTGAGTGACTCCCACTCTGAACCATCATATGGTGAAAGAAGTGTTGGCATGGTCGGAACAGCTGGGTCAGACTGTATCATGAACCACCAATTGCTGTCATCGACTGAGGAGACAATGTCACCAACTCGGCACTCGATGAAAATCTTGGCTTTTTCTGTTGGTCTCTCTGGCACCTGCCAGATGTAGCTTGTGGCATGAACTGACACTGGGCCTGCGATGAGTTCGTGGACATCGCTACCTCGAATAAGTGATATGTAGATCGAACCATCCGCTGGAAGCCCTGACGATGTCCATCTGATTGTCTGCTCAGAACCAGCTTTTATCACTTCTCCACCATTTGGGTAGGCGACAATTAGTCCACCCCTGTAGAGTGGTTTTGCTTCAAAGTCAATCTCGCTGTGTTTCCAAAGCTCAAATGATTTCTCGCTTGGTACAAAGTCATAGCCGATCTTTCTTGGCATTGCTTTGAATGTGTATCCTACCTTGAAGCCCGTTTGAGTCCATCTGCCAAACTCGTCGGTGGCAACAGACTCAGGAGCCATGATGCCTGATGTTTCGCATTTGAAGTCAACAAACACGTTTTGAACCGGGTTGCCGTAGTCGTCCTTGATTGTTCCATATGACATGAAGTAGTTGGCGTTGTCTCCCAGACCGGTCTCGAAGAGTCTTGGGTATGTCCAAAGACTCGGTGTGCCAGCTGCGCTGAAACAAGCCATTCGCCAATAGTAGACAACATTCCCTCCAAGAGAAACATCGGGAGTATAGCTTGTCTTGCCGATAATCCACCTGTCCATGTAGACATTGTTGAAGCTCTGATCACGTGATATCTGGAGCCTGTAGCTGTAGGCAAGCGGATTCTCTTCCCAATGGAAGGTTGGAACTGTGGAGACATTGACCTCACCCTCGAGTGGTTTGACAAGCACTGGTGGCGACATTTGTTGAGTTGAGCCCGTGAAGGTGACATATCCTTCTGAGACATCTTCAATGAGAATCTCTGAGCCGACAAAGCAGGTGACTTTGACCTTTGCGTATGTCATCTTTACATCCTCAACCTTCCACATGTGAGCATTCAGTGTTGTTGGGATGGGGCCAGCAATCTTGAACCAATTGGTATCATCACCGTAATAGACGAATATCTTGCCCTGGGGATTAAGGTTTGATGATGCCCAGGCAACAATCTGATTGCTTCCGTTTTGCCACATCTCTCCGCCCGTTGGGGCGAGAATCCTCAAATATGGATTCGAGTTTGCCTGCGTGTGGTCGCTGTAGCTGGCAAAAACCGACAGTGTGACAACGAGTGTCAGCAGTACCACAAATAGCTTTTTCATATTCATCAATGAACCTCCAAACATAAGGTCTCCACTCTACTACCCGATTATAACCTAAGCAGAATCAAAATAAAATCAGTCGATGCATCCGACACTTCTTAATATGCTTAATTCGACATTTTTGTTCTTGTCCACCCACAAAAATCGGTGATTAGTCAGTTATGATAAATGTCGTAATGTTTCATTTCACTGAGACAAAACGACATATCTAGATTAAAGGGGCAATAGCATGAACGAAAAAAACAGCATGAAAATCGAAAAAAAGACAACGAAACATGACCAGCAGAACCTTGAAGTATATGCGTGTGATATTGATAAAGATGAGCTAGGAATTGATGTGGCAAGCTACATTCAAACAGTAAGGGACAAGCGAGTGATAGTTGATTCGGATCTTGCAAAATTGTATGGGGTGACAACAAAGAGATTGAATGAGCAGGTAAAGAGAAATATTGAGAGGTTTCCGGAGGATTTCATGTTCGGGCTGACCTGCGATGAGAAAATAAAACTGGTCGCAGATTGCGACCACCTCTCAAAAATAAAGTACTCATCCACACTCCCAAACGCTTTTACAGAACACGGTGTTGTCATGGCAGCAAGTGTCCTCAACACAAAGAGGGCAATTCAGGTGAGTCTTTACGTGGTCAGAGCTTTTGTTTCGATGAGAAACTCGATAAGGAACGGAACCTTTGAAAGAGAGTGTTTCTTCAGGCTGAAAGAGCAAATTGATCTGCATGACAAGGCGATAGTGTCAATAATAAGGGTCGTGAGGGGGTTGATGGAACCTGGTGAGGAAAAGCAGTCTCACAGGAGGATAGGCTTCACACCATAGAAAAATATACGATTCCAGCCGTTTTTGTAATGACTGTGAGCCGTTGACACTTTTAAAGGGAGAGTTAGAATTATTGTTGTGAGCAGAGCAATAGTTGTCACATCTGGTAAGGGTGGTGTCGGCAAGACGACGCTGTCGGCAAACATCGGGTATGCCCTATCGATGTCGGGTAATCGGGTTGTGCTTGTCGATACAGACATCGGACTTCGCAATCTTGATGTTATTCTGGGTCTTGAAAACAGAGTTGTATGGAACATCCTGCATGTTGCCAGGCGAGAGTGCGAACTGAAGCAGGCTCTTGTGAAAGATAAAAGGTTAAGCTCAAGCCTATACCTTCTACCCGCAGCGCAGACATTTCGCAAGGAAGACCTTGGCATAGATGAGCTTCAAGCGATAGTGGAAGCGCTAAAGACCGCCTTCGACTATGTCATCCTCGATTGTCCCGCTGGGATTGAGCACGGATTTAACAACGCAATCAACGCAGCCGATGAGGCGATTGTCGTGGTAACCCCTGAAATTGCATCTGTTCGAGATGCTGACAGAGTTATTGGTTTGCTTGAATCGTCTGGTATCAGAGATATTTCGCTCATCGTCAATCGAATAAAACCAGAGATGGTCTCATCTGGAGATATGATAAGCGTTGATGACATTCTTGATATTCTTGCTGTCAGGCTTTTGGGTGTTGTGCCTGAGGATAAAAATATCATTATTGCCACAAATCGAGGGGAGCCGGTTGTGCTTTCTGACAAGACTATTGCGTCAAAAACAATCATGGCGGCAGCAGCTCGGATCGAAGGGAAAGATGTCCCAATCCCAGATTATACGCAACACGGTTTCTGGCAGAGAGTTGGGGATTTCTTCAAGGGAAGGGACACATAAAAATGCAAGATATTCCCAACAAGAAAGAAATACCGACCCCAGGGGCAAACGCCAAAAACAGGCTCAGGGACTTGCTAGAGCGCGACAGGAAAGTGATTGATGATAATTTCATCAAGAAACTGGCGTTAAACAAAATCAATAACGGGAAGAAATTTGGATTTTTTAGCCTTACAGAGAGTGAACTCAAGAAACTTGAGGAATCCTCAGATAAACTTGATTTGAAAAATATTATTCATCTAGATGAGTAGAAGCTGAATCTTCGTCATCCAACTCATCAGAAGAATTTGAATCGTCGAAATCTTTAAGGAGCTCTGTGTCTTCATTTGAATCGACAGGGTCTTCCGTATCATCATCCGAATTGTCTGAGTCTTCTGCATCATCTTCTGAGTCCGTGACATCGGAGGTCGACTCGTCCACCTCTTCTAAATAGTCTTCATCTGATTCTGAACCATCGAGGATAACCACCCCATCCTCCAAATCCTGTGGGTGTTCGTCGATATCGTCAAACAGAGACTCTTCCCTGTCATCGTCAAGCAATGATTCGAACTTTATCTTGAGTTCTTGGGTGTCAGAGAGTCCAGCCAACTTCCTGAATTTTGGTGTGACTTTAAAGAAGACCTTCACCCTCTTGCCGGCAGTTCTTTTCTCAAACCTCTCAAGGAGCCCCTTGGATACGAGCCCATCGATTGTGTTATCGGTCGTTGTTCCCCTATATTTGGTGATTTGAGCCTTTGTCGCCTCTCCTTTGGATGCGATGATTGCTAGGGTTTCGATGGCAGCCTTAGTCATACGCTTGCTCGAAATCTGGGTTTTCAGGGGTTTTACTATCTCCTCGTAATCGGGGTGCGAGAGGAGCTGCGCCCTGTCATCCCTGATTTTTAGGACAATCCCTCTGTCCTCATACCTGTCCATGAGCTTGTCAAGAAGTTCTGGCACCTCGCCCGTGTAACAGCCAATGAGCTTGGCAATTCTGTGGAATGTGATTGGTTTGTGTGAGACAAAAAGCACAGCCTCTAAAGCGTTGATAAGATTCATTTGCGTTCTATGAGAATTGGCCCAAAGGGTGACTCTTGAAAGATCTCTATTTTCTTTCTGCGGGTGAGTTCGAGAAGGGCGAGGAGTTTGGCGATAACGTCAATCTTTGTGGTTCCTGGGGAGATGAGCATCGAGAATAAAACCTGAACACCTGCGCGGAGCCTATCGAGAATCTCTCGCATCGCTGTCCTGATATCAAGCGCTTTTTTCTGAAGCGTTATTGTCTTCTCTGGTTTTTGGATGGTCTTGCTCATCCTCTCGACAATCTTGAGAAGCCGTTTCGCTGTCGGGACTCGAAGCTCCTCAGTAACGATTGTCTCAGGTTTTGGTCTGGGGTAGCTTGCCGATATTTCGTGGAAGTTTCTTTCAATGAGTTGAGTGAGGAGCAGAAGTGTCTGCTGGTTGGAATCAACCTTGTCGTGAACCCTTTCATCAAAAACTGATTTATGCTCGATTTTGGGGAAAGAACCACCGTTTGCTACGTATTGGGCTTTCATCAGAAGGAGTGTCGCAACCCTATCGAGTGACTCCAGGTGGGACGGGGTCACACTGTTGGAACTCAGGATACTCTGAGCCAATTTATCGCTTATTGCTGAAAGTTTGATTCGATATGGGGAGATTCTGCCAGCTCTCGCGAACCTGCCTATTTGTTCGAGGCTCTCAGGTCTGACCGTGCCAAGCTCTTTTTGCGATGATAAAGCCACGCTTCGAGATGAGGTAATGGTCTTCTCGTTATCAGCCATACATGAATCCCATCTTCTCCATCACCTCTCCCCAAACCTTCTCAGATTCTTCAATTGCTTTCATCTTTCCAACTTCCAGTACATCGCGAAGTTGTTTTGGGTTCTCAACCAACTCTTTTCTTTTCTCTCTGATTGGAGCGATGATGCCATCGAGCTCTGAGGCGAGTTCCTTTTTGCAGGCGACACATCCAAGCTCTCCAGATTTGCATCCTTGCGCTCGAGCATCAAGGTCTGGAGTTTTTAGGATTTGATGGAACTCGTAAACCGAGCAAACATCAGGGTGACCAGGGTCGTCCCTTCTGACCTTGGCGGGGTCTGTCACCATTCGAGATACCCTTTGACCAATCGTCTTTTCATCATCAGTGAGTAGTATGGCATTATCAAGACTCTTGCTCATTTTCTTGCCATCCACTCCCTTTATGAGCGGATATTCTCTGAGGTATTCTTGTGGTTCCGGGAATGTCTCGCCATACATGCTGTTGAAGCGTCTGACAATCTCTCTTGTTATCTCAAGGTGTGGGCGTTGGTCTTTGCCAATTGGCACCATCTCGCCTTTGTAGATGATGATGTCAGCTGCCTGTAACACAGGATAGCCGAGGAGCCCGTGACCAACACTGTCTGCAAGGTTGTAGTCTCTTATCATATCCTTGACTGTCGGGTTACGCTCAAGCCAGCCAGTTGGAGTTATCATCGAGAGCATGAGATAGAGTTTGTAGTGAGCGGGAATTTGTGACTGGATGAAGATGGTTGCCTTCTCGGGGGAAATGCCAGATGCGAGCCAGTCGGTTGCGATATCGAGTGTGAGTGATTTAATCTCTGTTGACTTCTCAGCGTTTGTTGTGAGAGCATGCAAATCAGCAAGGAAGAAGAAACACTCGTGTTTCTCTTGCATCTCTTTGTACGACTGCAAAACAGAGAGATAGTGGGCGATATTCATCTGCCCGGTGCAACGCATTCCTGACACTATTCTAGCCATTATGGATAAAATCCTCCAATTGTTGGTATTTTCGTAAGTAGGTTCAGATACACATTACCACTAGTCCCAAATATTCCAAGAAATCCAGACACCCCACTTGAGAGCCAAGCTGTAAGTGGAGTCCAGAGAATAAGCACAACTATTATGACTGAGCCCATTATGGCAAGCGGAAGGGAGTCAAAGAGTCCTTGCGGTTTGTGGTAGAGATACCCAGCGAGTATGCGAAAACCAGGCATTGGAGGGATGGGTAGCAGTTTGAGAAGGAGCATGAACATGTTGAAGGAGGTGAACATCTCAGTGATTCCCATGATGTATCGAAGATCGAGATTGAGCCCGTGCTGAAGCGACGAGAATAACAGGTATAAAAGCCCACCAACCAGCACAAGCGCTAGAGTTACGCCAAGTCCTGTTGCCTCAATTATTGCGAGGTGGTGCCTGTTTTTGCCCAGGTTGTTGAAATTGGTATCCATTGGTTTTGGCCAGGCAATCCACAGGAAGAAGACAGTAATTGTTCCGAAGATGTCGAGACTTGGGATTGGATTATACCAGCGCATTCTACCACAAAGCTTTGGAGTGGAGTCTCCATACTTGTGATAAGCAAGCAATGACATCGCATAACTTGGCAGATGGATGGACAGAAGAAACAACAGGATGTATATCGCCAGTTTCAAATAGTCCACTTATTCCTCCTTTGCCAGTTTGGATGCCATATTGAGTTCATCCTTGTAGCCAGAGATTTTTCCATCAATTTTTAAGAGTAAGACCTTTTCAAGCACGGAGCCAATTGTCTTGCCTGGTTTGATTCCATGTTTTATCAGATCTTGTCCAGTAATTTCCAGTTTCACTTGACGTATTCTATTGAGTCGCTCCAGAAGTTTCAAGCTTTGGGTCAGTTTTGTGGTTAGGCACGAGAAGACAATCGCCTCTTGGCTTGAGGCTTTCATAGTCTTGTATGTTCCCACTTGATTGCCTTCTATTATCGCCCTCTTGAGTGCCTTGGACTCCAGGAGTCCTTTCGTTATTTTTTCAATGAATCTGCCAGAAAGTCTTATTCTGCCAAGTGATTCTTCAATCAGAGCCTCATCAATGTCCTTTGTGATAACCATTGCTCGAAGCAATTCTGGTTTTGCCTCAAAACCAATTTTTGTCGCATATTTTCTTATCTTGTCAATTCGTTTGAGCATGTTGGAAAGATAGAGTGGTGAATTGTCAAAGATTGCCATCAAACCGCCAATGAGTTTGAGCTTTACCAGCATATCTGAGCCATATTCATGGCTTAGAATCCTCATGAGTTCAATGGCAGTCCGTTCGTTCTTGGCCGTGGAAAGCAGTCCCGTTTTAACGGCGTCTTTTGCCATTTTCAAGGTGCCGTCTTCAATCTCGAAACCGAGAATTGTTGAGTAATACACCGCTCTTAAGATTCTTGTTGGGTCTTCGATGAACGAAAGATTGTGAAGTACTCGTATTTGTTTTTTTGATATATCCTCAAGGCCGGCGCACACATCGATTATTCTCCATGCCTCAGAACCTGTGAGTCCTAGGGCAAGTGCGTTGACCCCGAAATCTCTTCGTCTCAAATCCTCAATTACACCGCTCCTTATCACGTCCGGGTGGCTCCCAGGTTCGGTGTAGAACTCCGCTCGGGCTGTGGCAAAGTCTATACTCGCACCATTTGTTGATACCCTTGCTGTCCCAAACCTCTCGTGGGAGATTATCCTCCCGCCAATGGCTTGTGATACTGCATGGGCGAGGTTGATGGCGTCACCCCCTACCACTATATCAAGATCAGATGGTTCCCTGTCAAGCACGAGGTCGCGAACGGCTCCCCCAACAAGATAGGCATTGACTCCCAGCCCTTCAGCAATGAGAGCGATTTTTTCGATGATAGTCCTGAAGTGCTGCGGGAGCCTTTTATACAACTCACCTGTTTGCATTCTAGAGAGCATGACAGGATTTGGGTATGGGCCAATGTCTTGCCCCCTATGCCAGAAGTTTGCTTTTAGCACATCAGACCTGGTGATGATTCCTACAAGTTCATCCCCATCCTTGACTGGCAATCTGCCGACACCCTTTTTCATCATTAGCCTTCGGGCCTCAACGATTGAGGCTGTTGCTTGGATTGTTATTGGATTTGAGGTCATGAATCGCTTGACTGGTTTGTCGCCAAGTTCTGGTGGCACCCTGTCGAGGTCTCGCCTTGTGACAATGCCAACGAGTTTTTTGTTGTTGACAACAGGCAATCCGCCGTGACCAAACCTTTGGAGCATTTTGATCGCTCGTTTTACAGTGTCATTTGGCATGATGCTCTTGACCGGATGGTTCATGATGGATGAAACGATAGGTGGAGGTTTTATCTCGTCCTCGCACACTGACATGAGCCTGTTGTAGGCAGCCTTTGGGTCGAGTTCGCCTGCGATTTTGGCAGCCGATGCCGTTTTGTGACCGCCACCTCCAAAGTGGGAGAGGATCCTGGCGCAATCGACCAATCTTTCGTCAAGTGATCTTCCTACAAAGTAGGTGTTTCCAGTAAAAGCGGATGCCGTGAAGATTGCATCAGCCTCAACCAGGTCAAAGAGCTTGTGGGTTATGAATGCTAGATTCTCAACATATTTTGGATATTTGACACAAGAGATCGCGACGAGGACACCACCCATTGGCACGACCTCGATTGCATCGAGGAATCTTTTTAAAATATCCTTCCCGCGCTCATCAAGTGCCGTGCTGATAAAACGTCTAACGGTCTGAAGGTTGCCCCCAAGAGACATGAGCCTTGCTGCTGTGTCAAGGTCTTCTGGCTTTGTGGTGGGAGACACAAGAGAAGCTGTGTCCTCGTATATTGCTGCAAGCATGAGTGTTGCTTCTTGGGGAGAGATATAAATCTTTTTTTGAATCATCATGGGAGCAAGGATTGTCGTGGTGGAACCAACTCTTTTTTGGACAATCTGGCAATTTCTGACCTCATCACTGCCTGTGTCGTGGTGGTCAAAGATGAGACATTTCTTGAGATTTGGGAAGGTTGCGATGAATTCCTGAAGTCGCTTTGAGGGTCTTGTGTCGACAATGATGAGCCACTCAACAGACCTCCTGTCAATGTCGTCAAGATTTGTAAATTCGACCATGTTGCGGTATATCCCCATAAAATTCGCGACTGACCTCTCCATTGGGCTATCGCTGGCAACGGCTATGCCTGGGTAGAGCTTGGTAATGCACATGAGAGATGCCAGGGCATCGAAATCGATTGCAGACTGGCATATCGCAACTCGCTTTGTTTTGTGGTTCATTATCGGTTAGAATTATACCACAACTGTTTGGTCTCGCATAATCCATTTGTTGAAACAAAGAACTCATGGGATATAGTTTGCTCGAAAGGACGGAGAAATACATGGTAAGAATTTTGGCAGCAGATGCAGTGAACCACATAGGTGAGGAAGTAACTCTTGAGGGTTGGGTACACAACGTGCGAGAGATGCCCGAGTTTTCCTTTGTTATCCTACGCGACAGAACAGGCACGGTGCAAGGAATTATTGAGAACCCAGACTTCGAGGTGCCAGAACTCCACGTTGAGTCTGTTGTCAGAATGAAGGGCATGGCGGTAGAATCAGAATATGCCAAAGCCGGATTTGAGATAAAGGTCACAGGGATTGAGGTTCTTGTCGATGCGCTTGAGGAGCCTCCCGTGCAGCTCAACAAGAAAAAGATAAAGGAAAGCATGGAGAGAATCCTCGACTACAGATATTTCTCAATGCGACACCCCAACATCAAGGCGGTGTTCAACGTTCAAGCGACCCTTGCCCAGTCCTTCAGGGAATACCTTGTCTCGCAGAATTTCACAGAGATTCACACCCCAAAACTTGTTGCCTCTGGCACCGAGGGTGGCGCAAACCTCTTTAAGGTTGAATACTTTGAGAAGAGCGCATTCCTTGCTCAGTCTCCACAATTTTATAAGCAGATGCTTGTGGGGGTGTTTGAGCGTGTCTTTGAGGTTGGTCCAGTGTTTAGAGCTGAACCACACAAGACCAGCCGCCACGTCAACGAATATACATCCATGGACTTTGAGATGGGATTCATCAAAGACGAACAAGATGTAATGGACATGCAAGAGGGGATTGTTCGCTACATGGTTGCACAGGTGAATGAGAGAAATGCTGCAGAACTCGAACTCCTTGGCGCTTCAATCGATGTTCCTGATGAGATTCCAAGACTTCGCATGTCAGAAGTTCACAAAATCCTTGCTGATAAATTTAAAATCAAATATGAAGAGGAAGGATTTGACATCGATCCCAACGGAGAGCGTAAAATCTGCGAGTGGTCAAAGAAGAACCACAACTCCGATTTCATATTCATCACAGGCTACCCAACAGCAGCCCGTCCGATGTACACCATGCCAGACCCAGACCACGATGGTGAGACAAGAGGCTTTGACCTCATTTATCGGGGGCTTGAGATAACAACTGGTGGTCAGAGAATTCACAATCATCAGATGCTAATTGACAACATCAGTAAGTTTGGCATGAATCCAGATGATTTCACATTCTATACCGATGTGTTCAAGTATGGCATCCCGCCACACGGTGGTCTTGCAATGGGGCTTGAGCGTGTCACCTGCCAGATGTTGGGGCTTGACAACATCCGTGAGGGCACAATGTTCCCACGTGATCTTGAGCGAATCACCCCATAATGACCCTTTGTAGGTTGGATAGAGCAGCGAGGCAGAACTTTTCACAGCAAGACTCCAAGTCAGTCTTCGTGGGGGTTTTGTAGATGCCAGGATACTTTTTCTCTACTCTTGGCTGCCAGATGAACAAGTCTGACAGCGAGGTCTATGCTCATGTGCTAGACCAAGCTGGATATTACCCCACAACCGAGGATGACGCTGATGTTGTGCTGCTCAATACCTGCGCAGTTCGCGAGGCTTCCGTTCATAAGATGGAATCTAAGATAGGGCAGTGGGTCGCAAACAGAAAAAAAACGGGCAAACCAGAGAAGATCGGTGTGATCGGCTGTGTGCCTGCTATCGGCATCAAGGAATTCAAGAAAAAGCACAGGGGTGTTGACTTTGTCCTTGGCACATACTCAAACCGCGATGAGATGATAGCAGCGATTACATCCGCTCTTGAGCTTCATGTTCAGGGTACAGTTGCACTTTCAACATCAGCAGTTTCTGCTTTTGTTCCGATAACATTTGGCTGCAATTGCTTTTGCACCTATTGTATTGTGCCATATGCAAGGGGTAGACTCGTCTCACGCCCAGAATCAGAGATTATTGCTGAGACAAAACAAAAAATTGAAGCTGGAGCTAAAGAGATAATCCTGCTTGGGCAAAATGTGAATGAGTATGGACTTGATAAAGGCGAAAAAGATGGTTTTGCCAGCTTACTCGAAAAAGTAGATGAGCTCGAAGGACTGAAGCGACTCAAGTTTATCACAAGCCATCCAAAGGACATGGATAGAGCAACACTTGAGAGACTCTCAAAGCTAAAGCATCTTGCCCCTTACTTTCACCTCCCGATTCAAGCTGGCTCTGACGAGGTGCTGCGTCGCATGGCAAGAGGATACACAAAGGCAAAGTACCTTGAGCTTGTAGCAAACATACGTGGACTTTTTGACAACCCAGCGATTACAACTGATATCATTGTAGGATTCCCAGGGGAAACGAGGGAACAGTACGACGAGACACTAGCGCTGCTTGATAAGGTTCGGTTTGACCAGGTGTTTGTTGCAATGTATTCCCCACGTCCTGGCACACCTGCTGCAAAGATGGATGGGGTGTGCAGTCACGAGGAGCTTCACTACAGGATAAACACCCTACTCGATAAGCAACGCGAGATTTCTAAAAAGCTGTCTGAGGAGAGCGTTGATTTGACCTTTGATGTGCTTGTTGAGAGTTGTGATGATGGTGTCTCAAGAGGCAATAGCGGACAGGGCAGGCTGGTCGAGATTGACGAAATTCTTCCTGTTGGTGAGATTGTGAGAGTCAAGATTGTCTCGGCTTCTGGCAGATTGAAGGGAGTTCTCGTTTGAATCCATTCGAACTCATCAAATCCTGCGAACTTGAGCTTGCCGATGAATTTGCGCAGATTGACAGCACCTGTGACCTAAACCTCCAGAGGGTACTTAACGCTTTCTCGGTTGTGACTCTTTCTGAGTCTGACCTTGTCGGCTCAACAGGCTATGGGCTGGGCGACACATCACGTGACAAACTAGAGAGGGTATACTCGCTCGTGTTTGGTGGGGAAGCGTCCTTGGTTCGACCACAAATCGCCTCTGGCACCCACGCCATTGCTTGTGTGCTTTTTGGACTCCTAAGACCAGGGGATGTAATGGTTTCAATCACAGGCACTCCGTATGATACCCTCCAGGAAGTGATTGGTATCAGGCAATCAGCCGGGTCTCTTGCTGAGTTTGGAATAGGCTACAAAGAAACAGACTGGCGGTGCGACAACCCAGATGGAAGTATGCTTGATGAGAACACAAAGATAGTCTACATCCAGCGCTCATCTGGCTACAGACGAGGTCACTCGGTTACAATAAATCAGCTCTCAGGCTGGATTGACAGAATAAACGTCAAGGCCCCAAATGCGGTTGTTGTGGTTGACAACTGTTACTGTGAGTTCATAGGTGATAAAACCCCGTGTGACCTGGGTGCCGATGTTACTGTTGGCTCGCTTATCAAAAACCCAGGTGGTGGTTTGGCAAAAACTGGTGGATACATAGTTGGAAAGAAAGACCTCGTAGAAAAGATTGCAACCAGGGTGACAGCGCCTGGCATTGGTTCTGAGGTTGGCGCAACCTTTGGTTTCATCAGAGATGCCTTTCATGGGCTGTATCTAGCCCCCTCCATCTCGGCGTCAGCCCTAAAGGGAGCGCTTCTTTGGTCAAGATGCTTTGAAAAGCTTGGTCATAAGGTGTTCCCCCTCTCATCTGACTCCAGAGCTGATATCGTCACCTCGATTGAACTCGGTTCAAGAGACAAATTCATCAAGTTTGGAAAAGCGATTCAGTCTGTTTCTCCAATTGATTCTACCTCAACCCCTGAGCCATTTGCGCAAGGTGGGTATGACGCAGATGTGCTGCTTTCAGGCGGGGGGTTTATAACCGGAAGTACATCAGAATTGTCAGCCGATGGGCTTGATAAATCACCGTATGTAGTTTATGTTCAAGGCGGTGTAAACATGAGCCACATAAGACTTGGAATAGCTAGAGTTATTGAGGCTTTATCGTCGTGAAAGAGATAGAGCTTCAGATATCAACTCCAGCAAGACACGCCCTTGTTGATGTGACAGCAGAAGCCCAAAGGTTATGTTCAGAGAATGGATGGAGAGAAGGGGTTTTATTTCTATACATTCCCCACACCACCTGCGGAATCACAATCAACGAGAACGCTGACCCAGACGTGAAAACGGACATGATTGACTTCCTCAGGAAGCTCGTTCCCTACAATCCGAACTTTCTGCATTCCGAAGGTAATTCCGATTCGCACATCCTCGCCTCACTCACTGGATTTTCTCAGACCGTGTTTGTCACAGATGGTAAGCTGTCTCTTGGGTTGTGGCAGGCGATTTATCTGGCTGAATATGATGGACCAAGAAGGAGAAAGATTTGGGCAAAGTTTCAAGCGGATTGACACTTGGCGTGCTCTCGGTTTGTTCCCCACAGTTTGTGTTCTTGATTGAGAATGGCTCAATTCTCATCTCAAAAGAGCTCTCGTTTTCGATGTCACAGGGCAACAGAATTGTTCAGAGTGTGAAATCATGTCTCGATGAGGTCAACTGTGGAATAGAGTCTGTCGATAACTTCCTTGTCCTGACAGGGCCAGGGAGTCTCACTGGTATCAGGGCCGGACTCTCTCCAATTAGGGCTTGGGCGTATGCGCTGGGTAAACCAATTATCCCCATGCCAACACTCCCCGTTCTTGCCCATGGTCATGCGAGCCCGTCTGTCGCTTTTATGTCGGCAGGAAAGAATAAATGGTGGGTACAGGAATTCAACGGTCACAACGAGGATAAAGCTCGAATCGTAGAGAAAGACGAATTGGATGTTCTGGACAAAAAGGGTACTACGTGGCTTAGCCCAGTGGAACTCCAACCAAACAGAGCTGTTTTTGAAAAGACCCATCCAACACCTGAGCAGGCGCTCTCGATGATGGATTTTTATGAAGCAAAAAACTGGATGAAGGTGCTTCCAATATACATGTTTGAAATCCAATATGACGGATGACGTTCCTGTTGAAATAAGAAGAGCCGGTATTTCAGATTTTACGGGTATATATGCGATAGAGGTTGAGTCGTATGAGTATCCGTGGGATGAGTTCATTTTCCTCGACGAGATCGAGGGTAATCCGAGGGCAGAGTGGATTGTAGCGACGATAGACAGGAAGGTGGTTGGCTTCGCTGGAATGTGGGCAAAACTTCACGAGAGGCACCTGGTCAATATCGCCGTTTCAAAATCCTACAGAAGAAAAAGAATCGCGACAACAATGCTTGATTATCTGACGAGGAGAGCTAAAGATGAGAAAGCGCGATACATTATGCTTGAGGTGGAGAGTAGAAACACCGGGGCTATTTCCTTCTACACTAAACAGGGGTTCAGAAAAATGGGTGCAATCGAAGGGTACTATGAGCAAGAGGACGATGACGCGTTGATTATGATAAAGGAATTGGACAACAACATATGATAAGTTTGGGTATTGAGACATCCTGTGACGATACAGCAGTTGGTATCGTAACAAGCAAGCATGAGATTCTCTCACAGGTGAAGTCCTCTCAGGACAGGGTGCATTCAAAATGGGGTGGGATAGTCCCAGAGCTTGCCTCAAGGGCACACCTTGAGAACATCCTTCCTGTTGTCGATATGGCGTTGAAGGATGCTAACCTCACACCGCAGGACATCGACATCATATCGGTTACATATGGCCCCGGCCTGGTCGGCTCTTTACTCGTTGGAATTGAGACAGCAAAGGCTTTGTCTCTTGCGTGGAACAAACCTCTTGTGGGGGTAAATCATCTGAGAGGTCATGTATCCTCTGTCATGCTTGCCAACCCAGAGCTTGAACTGCCATCACTCGGTCTGCTTGTCTCTGGTGGTCACTCGGAGATTGTCAAGTTCAATCCTGATTTTACGCTCGATTTGATTGCTCAAACTCGTGATGATGCAACAGGCGAGTCACTCGATAAATTTGGAAGGGTGCTTGGTTTGCCGTATCCTGCTGGCCCCGTTATCGATTCGATGGCGCTCTCTGGTAACGAGGATGCCTTTGATTTCCCAAGTACCAAGCTCAAGGATGGAAGCTTAGATTTCAGCTTTTCGGGGCTCAAAACCTCTGGCATAAGAGCTGCCCAAAGCCACCCTGATATCCCGAAAGAAGATTTGGCAGCATCATTCTTCAAAGCCGCTGTCGACCAGTTGCTGGACAGACTCATGACTGCAACAGTTCAACTTGCCCCAAAATCGTTCTTTGCCGTTGGCGGTGTAGCCTCTAGTAAGTATCTCAGACAGAAGCTTGAGAGGTTCTGCGATGCGATGGATTTGCCACTGAGTATTCCTCCACCAAATCTCTGTACTGATAATGGCGTTATGATCGCTTACTGTGGTTTGCTCTATTATAGATTTGGAATCAAATCAAGCTTGGGATTGCAACCCGTTTCGAGGTTGCCGATAACATCAGTTTGATAGGTTAGTTTATTTTGAAAAACACACCACTTGGAGTTTTGGGCTAGCCAGGGGGTTGTAGTCGAAAGGCTGGGTTCCGTGCTTGCTGTTGTGGCGGGCATTAATTTCTTCTGCCAGTAATGAATCTTCAGATTGAAATAATTTTCTTTGTACTGGCTGGTAGTGTCAAATTATACATCTCACAAATGAATTGGTCGTCTAAAAAATCCAGTTGCCTGTTGGTGGCGTAGTATAAAAGCGAGATTACTCCTTCGTATTTCTTGCATTTAGACGAATAGAATCGAGACTAATCGCACGCTCATCCCGATTTTTGCGAAATTATTGGAAGGTTAAACGTTGACTTCTTAACCTGTTAAGTTAAACTTGTGGTAATCAAGGAGGATTCTGATGAACAAACCATCGGAGAAAAACAGGAAGAAAATCCTCATAATCGAGGATGAATACAGGATAGTTGAGACTTTGAGATTCAATCTCGAGGCTGAAGGATATATCGTGTATAGCGCATCCACAGGAGAGGAAGGACTTGCGCTCAAGAAAAGAAGAAAACCTGATCTTATCGTGCTTGATCTTATGCTTCCAAGGCTTGGCGGCACAGAGGTAATTAGGAATATCAGGGCAGAGGACGAGACGACACCCATTATCGTTTTGACGGCAAAGACTGGTGTCATTGATTCTGTTCTTCATTTTGAGCTTGGCGCAAACGATTTTGTTACGAAGCCGTACTCAATCGATGATCTCAAAGCCCGAATCAAAGCCAGACTCCGTGAGGCAAGTAAGCGCGACAAGTCAGAGGACAAGCAACCGGTTGAGGAGATTCAGGTCAAAGATTTGCAGATGAACTACTCCCAGCGAACCTGTATCGTTGCCGGCAAGTCCGTGAATCTTGGATACAAAGAATTTGAGATACTCTGGTTCTTGGCAAGCTCACCTGACAGGGTTTTTACGCGTGAGCAAATAATGGAAAGGGTTTGGGGTGTTGAGCAGCCACTCGATACCAAGACAGTCGATGTCCACATCAGATGGATTCGAAAAAAGATCGAACCAGCACCAGAGAACCCAAAATACATCGAAACTGTCAGAGGAGTTGGCTACAAGTTCTCGACAGTTAGCAAAGAATCTGACAATTGAGTTTCTGGGTTAGGCTGCTCCTAACCTTTATACTTTGTCTTCTTCTAACACTGGTCACGCTTGGTGTCTACATCAGCGTGTCGATCTCGGAGTCATACCAGAAGGTTGGTATTGATGATGCTGAGGCGAGAGCTAGATGGCTCTCATCCTGGATTGCATATGATTTTTCTTATCAGGTCTCAAACTCAGATCTGACTATCGACAGAATCATTGTAAACCTTCGTGATAAATACAGAGATTTCAAATCATTTACGATTCTGGATTCTGAAGGCGAGCTTGTGTTGAGCACAGCGAGGCTCTCAGCCCTTGATTTGAAAGACTATCCTGAGATTGAAAAAAGTCTGAAGGGTAGTGTTGCATCCAGCTTCAGGCATATCAAGGATGTTGGCACGATAATTGTTGCTGCACCCGTTGTTGTAGAGGGTGAGCGAATAGCCCACATTCTGCTTGAACTGGAACACAAGGGTAGGACAGTTACCCCGTATGTGATGAGCATATGGCGGTTTGTGGTAGCTGCTTTCACAATTGCTCTGGCGTTTGGCTCCTACATTATCTATTTCCTCGTCAGGCTTCAGACACGGAGTTTGTTTGCCCTGATTGATGATGCGAGAGCAATAAGTTCGGGCAATATTAACCATCGATTCAAGGTCTCGGGAGATGATGAGATTGGTCAACTGGGGAGAGTACTCCAAATCATGGTTGGTAGGCTCAAGGTAGCCATAAGCTCAGCCAGAGAGGAAAAAAGCAGACTTCAGGCCATTTTTGGCAATATGTTGGACGGGCTTATAACGATTAATTCTTACCACCGTGTTATCGACGTAAATCCCACGTTTCTCACAATGGTGGGACTTCAGGAGAGTGATTTGATTGGTTTTGACTACAGGCAATGTGGTCTGCCTGATATCTTGGTTGAGCTGGTTGGACAAAAGAACGTAGAAAAGGAGATAACACTCGATTCACCGACGAAGAGGGTGCTAAGGGTAAGAACAGCGAGTATCGACACAGAAGATGAAGAGCTTGGCACAATCGCAATCTGCGAGGATATCACCCGAATCAAAGCGCTTGAATCATCTGAGCGTGAGTTTACTCAATACATCAGCCATGAACTGAAAACACCCCTGACTTCGCTCTATGCCACGGTTGAGACGCTTCAGGGGCCGGCCCGTGACAACCCTGAGGCGAGAGACAGGTTTCTCGACAGCTTTAAGGGTGATGTTGAGAGGCTGAAAAAGTTGGTCAATTCAATCCTCGCCTACCAACGCACAAAGGAGGCCGGTGATGAGCACACGTGCTTTGGTATAGTGTCTCTTGTGATGGACGTTCACAGCAAATTCCTCGCATATGCCCATAAAAAGGGTGTCCATCTTGACATGGAGCTCCCTGAGGATGAGGTTAGAGTAAAGGCGAGTCAAGACAGGATAACGCAGGTATTGATGAACCTGCTTGATAACGCTGTTAGATTCACACCCAAGGGTGGCAGGGTAGAGATAGGCATTGCTGAGGAGACAAAGCGCGTAAAGATATGGGTTTCTGACACTGGCATCGGTATACCAGCGGATTTTCTAGAGCGCATGGGTGAGAGGTTTATCAAAATCCCAAGAGAAGACCACTCCTATGATACTCAGGTGGGACTGGGTCTCTCAATCTGTATGGAAATACTGAGACGCCACGGCAGCAGACTAGACATTCAGTCAGTTGAGGGCAAGGGCACGACAATGAGTTTTTATTTGAGGAAGGGATAGGCGGTTATTTTAAAAATGAATTGTTTTATGCGCAAGCTTACAACCATCTGTCTAGTTTGTAATAGAACAAAATCGGGTAAAAATCTATTGAAGTGATTTCATCGTTTTAATCGTTACAAACTATTGGATTCAACACCATCGAACCAACTGAGGTTTTAATGCGTTTATTTTGTTGAGGTGATAACTGTGAACATAAGAACAGTATTTGTAATTATTTTGGTGTTGGCTATCATGCTGTCAAATGGCATTGCGGGAATGAATTTTGCGTTTTCGCACAGCAACAATATCATGATTTTCAATTACAGCAGTTTTTACCAGCAGAAAAATGAACCAAAGACATATGGGGTGAATCTGATTGAAAGACCAATCCCAAATACAATCAAAGATATAATAAGCAGTGAACGTACTTTGTACCTTGATACAAACTATATTATCTTCGGGTACCAGGAAGAACTATATGATACAGAGGAGGAAATAGTAAAATATTATCTTGTAAAATTTGACTATTTAAACTCTCAAGAACTCTGGAAGATAGAAGTAAAAAACTACTTCTCACTCGTAAATGTGTTGGTTTCACCTACCAATGTGTTTATTGTAAACTCTGGCAGATTATCATGTCTTGATTCTCAAAATGGTAATGAAATATGGGTTACCTCTGAGGAAGAATACTTATCTGAAATAGATCAGTTTCTGATTTATGATGATTTTATTTTTGTCCTATCAAATAATGAGTTGGTCAAAATTGACACTCAAGATGGAACTGAACTTGCAAAAATGACAATCATGGACAACTATGATGAAGAGTACGATGATGATTGGTTGCGTATGGATTGTGATGGGGAATATGTTGTGGTATATGGACACGGACTATTTTGTTTCACTGTAAACAATCTCAAAAAAATATGGAATCACAATGAGTATTCAGTTGGTGAATACCCATTACAGTGTGTATACAAATATTCTCCACTCCTTTATAAGAGTTATGTTATTGTGAAGTACAGTTTGTACGGATTTCGGTACATTGACTCAAAAACTGAAGAAAGAATGATCGCTACAAGGTATCATACATTCAATCTAGAAACTGGTAAGAAGCTATATACATTAGGGGCAGATATAGCCACGCATTCAATGAAGTTTATTGCTTATGATGATTATCTTTATTGCCCTGGTATTGGTGGTTTTAAGCTTGATACAGGAGAAAAGCTCTGGGATGAACTTGATTTTGGAAGAGACAGCATAGAAAACTCAACGTGTATTGATGGAAAACTAATAACAACAATAGATAGCATTCGTCACAGATTTCAAGATAAAGTAGTAATTCGAGATATCAAGACTGGGAAAACATTAAACGAGATACCATCTATCCTTGCATCATTTCCAAGACTATTGGTGCTTGAAAATGAGTCTCTTGTTTGGATAGGGGAAAAGATTTTCTCAATCGCAGCCAAAAAACTAACATACAGGCTAGGTTCACAAAAGTTTGAAGTTGATAGTGATGGATTTCTATCTATGGACGTGAAACCTGTTTTAATAAATGATAGAACATACTTACCAGCCAGGTTTGTGACAGAACCTCTCGGAGGTGATGTCCAGTGGGAAGAAACCGAGAAGAAAGTGATATGTAAACTGGCTACACCACCAGATGCATCCGTAGAGGAACTGAATTATAACACTGTCGAACTCTACATTGGCAAACCCACCGCCAGAGTCAATGGGGTTGAGCAACAAATCGACCCTAACAACTCCGACGTCGTTCCCACCATCATCGATGGTAGGACAATGGTGCCAATGAGGTTCTTAGCAGAGAGTCTTGGATGTGAGGTGGAGTGGGTGGCTGAGACAAAAGAAATCGTTCTTACTTATACAAAATGATTCGGGTACACTGTTGAGTGGATAGCTGAGGCGAAGGAGATAATACTGACATACAGCCCGAAACTCCCAATGCATCTCATCACTCCTACATGCGTGCACACCTGGGTGTGAGAAAATGATTTTTGTAACAAATCCTACTGAGTTTAGGAACAGATATCTAAGGTAATCTTAGTCCTCACTATTAATAGAAACATCATCACATCTAATTTATAAAATGAAGTCGCAACCTACAAACTTCCCTCAAATTCCAGACTAAAATCAGCATTTTTCACGCTGTGGGTCAGACAACCCATTGATATCACGTCAACGCCGGCATCCGCATAATCTCTGACATTTGACAAATCAATCCCACCAGACGCCTCTGTTATCACATTTTCTGGAATTATCTCAACAACATTAGCAATTTGAGCCGGAGTCATGTTATCAAGAAGAAGAATATCGGCTCCCGCGTCAACAGCCTCCCTCACCTGGTCAAGGTTTTTCACCTCAACCTCAACCTTGATAACGTGAGAGACGCTCTCCTTTGCCCTTGTGACTGCACCCCACACCCCACCACAGGCAGCGATGTGATTGTCCTTTATCAAAACGTGAGAGGACAAGTCCATCCTGTGGTTTGTCCCGCCACCGACCCTCACGGCATGTTTTTGTGCGAGTCGAAGAAGGGGCAGTGTTTTCCTGGTGTCAGCGATGACTGTGTCTGTTCCTTCAAGCAGTGTGACGATATTTCTTGTGAATGTTGCAATCCCAGACATGTGACAGAAGAAGTTCAATGCCACTCTTTCGGCTGTGAGGATAGATTGGGTGTCACCTTCTACGGTTATCACTATATCGCCTGGATTAACTCTTGATCCCTCAGGATAGAATTCCTCAAACTTCGTGGCAGGGTCGACCAAGGAGAATGCAAGTTTGAAAAAGTCGTGACCACAAGCGATTGACTTTGACTTTGCTGTAAGGTGTGCAAGAGTGGCGTCGTCTTTTGGGATGAGGGTGTTGGTTGTGACATCGCCCCATGGATTGTCCTCAAGCAACGCCATCTCAACCAGCCTCTTTGCTTGCATCAAGTCCATGAGTATTCCTCCTTGTCGTGTGAGCCAATCGATATTTTTGTGAGATTACCCGAAGGTTTTGATCTTATATGGTATCTTGTATTCCCCAGAGACTCATCAAGCTCAGGATAATCAGATCTGTAGTGCGCTCCCCTGCTCTCCTTCCTCATAATTGCTGACATGGTAACGGCGAGTGAAACAATCTCAAGGTTGGCGAGCTCAATCTCACCAAGAGAGTTGATTCTAGACGTTGTTTGAGAGTTTGAGGTCAGATTCCCAAGGTGTTGCTCCATGAGTTTCGGGTCTCGAAAAACTCCAATTGATTCCCAATTGGAGTCCCTGAGTGCGGAGCGAGTCATCTTGTCCTTAGATTTCTCAGGATCAACAGGCGCAACAATCTCCTTCTGAGAATTACCATCTTGAAGTACTGTCTTTGCCGCAACCAATCCTGTTACCATCCCCTCTGGCAAGGAGTTCGATGCGAGCCTGTTTGCCCCGTGCATGCCCGTTGAGCCAGCCTCGCCGGCGACATAGAGCCCCTTTAGGGATGTCCTGCAATCAAGGTCTGACTCGATACCACCCATCAGATAATGAGCTCCGGGGGCAACTGGAATTGGTTGTTCTGATGGGTCAAACCCAGCAAGAAGACACTGAGAATATACTGTCGGGAAGTGAGTATTTAAAAACTCTTTGTCAAAGGTGGTTGTATCGAGTAGTACCCAATCCTTGCCTGTCCGCTTCATCTCGGTAAAGCAACTCCTCGCGACAATGTCCCTTGGGGCAAGTTCGGCAAGGTCTGAGTACCTGGTCATAAATCGCTCCCTGGAATCGTTGAGAAGCTTTGCGCCTTCGCCCCTGATCGCCTCAGTCACAAGGAAGGGCTTTGTGGGATTTGCATAGCAGACTGTTGGATGGAACTGGATAAATTCCATATCAACGAGTGAAGCCCCGGCTCGAAGCGCCATTGCTACTCCGTCGCCCGTTGCAACCCTTGGATTACTCGTGTGACTGTAGACCTGTCCACATCCCCCTGTTGAAAGGATGATGTTTGGTGTTTTGAAAATAACGTCACGGTCGTCGATAACTGCTGTTAGTCCGGCAACAACCCCATCGGCTGAGGTCAAGATGTCTACGGCAAATGATTCCTCAAACACAATAACTGAGGTTGACTTTGACAACTTATCACACATTGCTTTCGAGACATGTCTGCCGGTCTGGTCACCACCAGCGTGCAGGATTCGCCTAACCGAGTGGAACGCTTCTCGCCCCAGCATCAGTTTTCCATCTGAATCGACATCAAATGGCACACCCATCGATTCGAGTTCAGAAACAATCTGTCCTGAGTAGCTTGCGACCTGGTCAACAGCGGATTCTCGGCAAAGCCCTGCGCCAGCCTCGATGGTGTCTTTTTTCCAGAGTGCCTTTGAGTCGTCTTCTCCGATTGTGACGGCCATGCCTCCCTGGGCATAGAACGAATTCGAGTCAACGAGACGTTCTTTTGTGATGAGAGCGACCTTAAGGTGGGGTGCGAGTTTCATTGCAGCCATAAGTCCGGCAACACCAGAACCAATAACGATGGCATCGTACTCCCACGCCTCATTGGCGGAGGATGATGTTAAAAATCTGGGTATCTCAATCGGTGAGTTCATACATACGCTCAATCGCGCGTTTTGCCCTCTTGGCAATATCTTCGTCAACCTTGATGATTGTCGTTTCATTTTGTAGTGACTCAAGCAGAATCTCTGGTGTGGTTTTTTTCATGTTGGGGCAGATGAAGGTTTTTGCTGCTTTGTGGAAGACCACATCAGGATAGATGGTTTGAAGTCTTGAGATCATGCCAACCTCTGTGCCAATGATAAATTCTCTACCTGGGTTCTCTTTGACATATTGTATCATGCCAGATGTTCCGCAAACATGGTGTGCCAAAGCCCTGATGTCAGGGTGTGATTCGGGGTGGACAACAAGCAGTGCATCAGGATGCTCTACTTTTGACTCCTTGACCTTGTCCACTGGTGCATTCCAGTGGGTGGGGCAGTTACCCGTTTCCCACGATATGACTGACTTGTTGGTTTGTTCATTGAGCCATGTGCCAAGCCCCTTGTCGGGCACGAAGAGGATAATCTTGTCGGGGAGTCTCTCAATAATCTTGAGGGCATTTGACGAGGTGCAAATGACGTCGACCTCAGCTTTTGTCGCTGCAGTTGAGTTGATGTAGCAAACAACTGGAGCGTTTGGGTAACTTTCTTTGAATTCTTTGACTTGCTCTGGAGTGATTGTATCAGCCAGAGGACAACCAGCATCTGGATTTGCAATCATGATCTGTTTTTCTGGGGAGAGGATTGAGGCAGTCTCTGCCATGAAATGAACCGCCGCATACATGATTTTTTTATGGTTGCTATCTCTGGCGATTTTTGATAGTTCTAGGGAATCTCCGACAAAATCTGCCATCTGTTGGATTTCAAGTGGTTGGTAGCTGTGGGCAAGCAGTAAAATATCCTTTTCCACCTTTAGTTTCTTTACTTCATTTGCAATGTCTTGGATATCCATTTGGCAAAAGGTTACTCTTGAGAGAATAATTCGTCAAGCTAAGTTGCTTGATGGATTATGCAACCTATAATCAGGCTCGTGACAGAGAGAATAGTTAGTCAGAACAAAAATGAAGAAGAAGAGAACAACGAGAAATCCCTTAGACCGCAGAGGCTGACTCAGTTTATAGGTCAAGACAAGGTCAAGACAAACCTTGCCACATTCATCGAGGCCGCCAAGAAGCGTGATCCAAAGACTCTTGGCAAGGGCGAGGGAATCCTCGATCATATTTTGCTCTATGGCCCCCCTGGGCTTGGCAAGACTACCCTTGCGTGTATTGTGGCTGCTGAGATGGGTGTGTCGATAAAGAGGACAACAGGCAAAGCGATAGAGCGAGCTGGTGATGTTGCCGCGATACTCACATCCTTGGGTGAGGGGGATATCCTCTTCATGGATGAGATTCACAGACTCAATCCTCATATCGAGGAGAGTTTCTACTCAGCTATGGAGGATTTCAGGTTTGACATAGTTCTTGGTCAGGGCCCTTCTGCCAGGACAATCACCCTCCCTCTCAAGCGTTTCACCCTTGTCGGTGCTACAACCCGCATCAGTCTTTTGAGCGCTCCTCTTCGAGACAGATTTGGAATCATTGAGAGACTTGAATACTACACCCCCGAAAATCTCTCAATAATTGTGACCCAGGCTGCCCAATCCCTCGGTACATCTATTGCCCCAGAGACGGCAATCCACCTGGCTAAGCGTGGCAGAGGAACTCCGAGGATTGTACTTCGGCTGCTCAAGCGAGCAAGAGACTTTGCCCAGGTTGAGGGAAGCGACGTCATAACCGATGACATTCTCAAAAAGACGCTCAAAGCGCTTGATGTGAACGAGTATGGATTGGACAAGATGGACAGGCGTTTGTTGGTTGCCATTGCTGAGAGGTTTGATGGTGGGCCAGTTGGGCTTGACACCATGGCTGCAATTCTTGGTGAGGACAGAAACACGGTTGAGGATGTGATTGAGCCATATCTGCTTCAGGAAGAGATGATAATGAGAACGCCCAGGGGAAGGGTGCTTCTGGAGCGGGGCTACATCGCTTGTGGACTCGACCCAAACAAATTCAAACAGAAACAGGAAAGAGATCTTGGAGAGTACCTCTTCCAGTAGAGAAAAAGTTTTGCTGCATTGTTGCTGTGGTCCTTGCTCTACATCATCAATAGACAAACTTAGGCAAATGGGGCTTGAGCCAGTATGTTTTTTCTTCAACCCAAACATCTATCCAGCTGAGGAATACCAAAAGAGGCTCGAAGGGTGGAGAACAGTTTGCGAGCAAAAGGGTGTTGAGTCACACCTTGTGGAGTGTGAGGTCTATATCCATCAAGTGGGAGAGAATAGGTGCTACCACTGCTATGAGATAAGACTCGGCGCTACTGCCAAGAAAGCAGCAGAGTTAGGAATCAAAAGATTCACAACAACGCTTGCTATCTCGCCCTACCAAAACCACGACCAAATCAAACAAGTGGGGGCAAGGCATCCTGGGTTTTTCTACATCGACTTCCGTGACATTTTCCGCGATAGCCAAGCCCAGAGCAGGGAGATGGGGATATATAGGCAGAGGTATTGTGGGTGTGGCCCCAGTATTGGGGAAGCGGAGGAGAGCAGGAGGCAGGCGAAGCTTACAAGGATGAAGAAGAAATTAGTTATCAGGGATATGAGGTAGAAATAACCTGCAAATCTTTTTTGTCAAACCAACCGGTTCTCCCACTCATGCTAGGATTTAACGCATATAACCAGTGAACCATTTTCTGTCCGGCTTTGTTATTATTGCTGTAGCCATTTATGTGCGAATCACTGATTAGAATTCCGATATCTCCCTGATTTGCACCTATATGATGGGTTGATGTTGAAGGGCTAGTGCTGAAGAGTAGGTTGCCGATAGTAGTATTTTTTGCTTTTACTAGAACAATTGGAAGACACCTGGTGGTTTTACTAATGGGTTTTTGCGAACCACATTCTGGAGTAACAATAATGTTGAATATACCTTTTGAATATGAAACTCCAGGAATCTCGAACGAGATATTTTTCTCATTTATTGTGTAGTTTGAGCTACCAGTACTACCAATAAGCGTGTAGTAGTCACCTTGAGAATATACGCCATCCATATCATAGTCCAGGTGTATTCGATATGAATTACAGTCGACTACTGGATTCCATGTTAACTCCAAAGAATATGTATCATTCGAAATGTTATAGTTATTTATGTTGTATGTGATAAAGTTGATTGTAGTTGGATACAACTCTAAGTATTGCGTGGTGCATTCGGACTCTATATAGTCTTTGATATTATCGCACTGCACTCTTTTTTCTAGCTCTGTGAGTTGAATTTTGTAATTTTTTAACTCCGATAGCTGCCTTTCACAGTCATTTAACTCATTGCAACATGTTTCTGTCGGAATATCTGATCCTTCACAGCAACAGTGGAGAAGAATGTAGATCACCGAACACAGCAAAAGCACAGCAAGTATAAGCATTATCACTACAAATGCGGAGAATCCACGCTTCATTGCAACCCCCCAGTAGCCTATTTCACGTGGTTATGATATAAAATGTATAGAAACTTGTCAATATTTTAATCTAAATCCACTTACTTTGTATATCCCTCCCAATCCTCCTCAAACTTCCTCACCCCAGCCTCTGTGAGTGGGTTGACGTACATCTGTTTAATCACTTTGAAAGGGATGGTGGCGATATCGCACCCTAGCATCGAGGCTGCTGTGACGTGCCCCATGTGGCGGATGGATGCTGCTATCACCTTTGTTTCATAGCCGTTTGTCCTGACAGTCTCAAGGATATCTTGGAGAGCTGCGATTCCGTTGTGACCAATATCATCGATTCTGCCAACAAAGGGTGAAATGAAGGTAGCTCCAGCCTCGCAAGCAAGCAGAGCTTGAGCAACAGAGAAAACAAGCGTACAATTTGTGGAGATGCCCATCTTAGTGAGTTCTGATACTGCCTTAATCCCCTCAACTGTTGCTGGCACCTTGATTGTGATTCGTTCCTTGTAGTCGCTAGACTTTGACCAGTTCACAATATCTTTTGCTTGGTCAAGCATTTCCTTGTGGTTGCTTGCTGTCACTTCGGCAGATATTGGTCCGGGAGCAATGCTTGCAATTTTCAGGATCGTGTCTTTGAAGCTGCTGTTCGATGATTTGGAGATCAGCGATGGGTTGGTTGTGACACCCGAAACAATCCCAAGGGCGACCGCATTTTCTATCTCTTCAATTGACGCACTGTCGACGAAAATCTGCATATATATTGCACTTCCTTCTTTAATTATCTTTCTATTTCCAACACGAGAGAGTATATCCACTAGACCAATTAGTCAACTTTTTGATGTTTTATGCACGTTTTCTCAATTGACTGACTTGTATGCCAATGTAGAATTTCAGGCAGATATAAAGGAGGCTCTCCTGATGAAAAACTCGTCCGTAAGAATGTCTCTGGCTGTTGCGATAACAGTTTCAATCATATTTGCTGCGCTGAGTTTTGTGGGTGCAGACAGCATTAGAACATGGCTCATGCCCGGCGGTTCTGCCGATAGACAGCACTTCAGCCAGGCGAACATCGAACCCCCTCTCGTCAAAGCCTGGAACACGGATACCGAAGGTTCTCTCTGGGGTACTCGTCCAATTCTGAGTTCAAGATATGCCTATCTGGGATTTGCAAAACTCATTGACCCTGAAACCTATGAGTTCGAAAAAAGGATTGAAAAAAGGAGTCTGGACACAGGGGAGCTTGCCTGGACGTACGATGATGCGTGGAATATCTGGGGCATGTACGAGGGCGACCTCATTGTCCAAGGTTTTGACAAGGACTTCAGGGCATGGGTCAGAAGAATAGACGGCGGTGACAAGTCGACAGTCTGGGAGTTTGATTGGATCAGAACAACAAGGAAAACAGCAATCGATGGGGATGTGGTCTACTCACTTTCGTTCTCCGAGGTGAAATATGAGGGTGAAGAGGAAGCGGAAAAATACCACTTCCTCCAGGCACACTCGGTCAAGGATGGAAGACTCCTCTGGAGAAAAAGCTGGGAAGAGCCACTCTGCGCTAACTATGGTTTCTGTATCTGGGGAGACAACATCTACCTTCCGATTGGTACCAAACTCATGAAGCTGACCAAAAGCATGGGCTCAGAGGTCTGGAGCATCGACCTGGAGCAAAGAATCGCCCAGAACACCTTCCTGACCGCCAATGATTTCGGTGTCTATTTCACGACAATAGAAGATACTGTCACTTGTGTCTCGCATGAGGATGGAAGCGTGATATGGTCAAAGAAGATCTCAGGCTACAAGATGGAAGAGCACGACTCAACCCCTGCGAGTTCTCCTGCCCTCATGGATGGCTACGTCTACATCCAGTCGAGGGGTTTCAATGCTGAGGAAGAGCTCAAGAAGATGTATTGTCTCAATGGCAAAACAGGCGAAGAGGTTTGGGTGACTGAGCTTCCTGGGACGTCTGTCATGCCAAACTTTGATGTTGGCCACAATGCAACCTGCACCGAGGAAGCAATCTACTGCATGTCCGAGGCGCCAGGACAGAAGGATTCTCAGATTACGGCTTTCCACCCTTCGACAGGCAAGATACTCTGGACAGACACCGCGGTTGGAGTGCCGTACCAGGACGAGATTGCGGTCGCGGCCGGTTATGCAATCGTGGGTTTTGCCGACTATTCAGTGCTTGATGACCCGATTTTCTACTATCAGGTCTGGACAAATAAAGGAGTTGACAAGCCGGAGCTTTTGGTTGAGAAAAACACCTTTTCGTTTGGGGTTATTGAGGGAGATGGGAAGGTCACAAAGGATTTTAGAATCTGGAGTTCGACTGACACACCAATCACAGGAACGGCAAAATCATCCGAGAATTGGCTATTTGTTTCTCCTTCCGAGTTCTCTGACAAGGAGATAACACTCAAACTCACAGCCATCCCTTCTGTCATGAAGGAGGGTGCAAACCAGGCGACACTCACAATCGAGACAAATGGAGGCACTCAGACAGTTGTGGTGAAGGCGATCTACAACAAGGAGAAGGAAATACAGAACAAGACAGAATCACTTGAGGTCGATTGCTCAAGTTTGGACAACTGGACACACACAATCAAACTCGATGGATTCCAGAAGGGTAAGATAGAGAACAACTCGCCTTGGATAATCGCTGAGCCAAGCATTATCATGGGTGAGGATGTCGAGGTTGTGATAAAAATCAACAAGGCAAAACTCACGGAGAGCAACAGAGAATCAAGCATCAGAATTATCACTGATGCTGTTTCATATGATGTGACAATCACCGCAAAGGGTGTCCCAACAAGGAAGCTCGTTGAGATGTGGATTGGCAATAAAACCGCCAAGATTGACAGCAATGAGGTTGAGCTTGACACTCCACCGTCAATCATCTCAAGCAGAACACTTGTGCCTCTGAGGTTCATTGGTGAGGCATTTGGTGTTGAGGTTGTCTGGAACGGTGAGAAACGGACTGTTGAATACACAAATTTCGATGGTGAGAAGGTCACGCTGATGTTGGGCAACAAGATCGCAAAGGTTGGCAACAGAGAGATAACTGTTGACCCACCGCCACAGATTCTAAACGGTAGAACGATGGTACCAATCAGATTCATCTCCGACACCTTTGGGGCGGAGACTCAGTGGGATGGAACACAACGCAAGGTCACAATAACCATCTCAGCTTGTAAGTAGAGCAGACCTCGAAAGGGGATATGGACCTATCCCAACGACTAGGTAGAATACTGGGGCAACAGGAAACAAAGACTCCTGTTGCCAGGAAACAGAATGTCCCGCTCGAGGAGAAGATTGATGGATTCTGGGCAGAGAGCGGTAACGCAAGAGTTTTTGTACGAGAAACGATATCGAGCATTGAGAACATTCCGGAGGGTGAACTAAACGTCATCGCCTCGACCTTTGGTGTTACTAAGACGGTTGCTGAAGAGAATCTCCTGTTTATCGACACTGAAACAACAGGACTTGCTGGAGGCACTGGCACATACGCTTTTATGGTCGGTGTTGCCAGAGTTGAGCATGTGGGCAAAATCAAAACAACTCAGTTCTTTATGCCCAGCTTCTCGGACGAACCATACCTGCTACAGCTGCTTGCGCAACACTCAAAGCCGACGGATGTGTTGGTTTCATTCAATGGAAAGGTGTTCGACCTGCCGTTACTTGAGACGAGGTTTGCACTTTCCAGGCAAACAAATCCATATCGGGGGCAACATCACCTTGATCTGTTGCACCAGGCAAGGGTTGTCTGGAGGAGATCCCTTGATTCGTGCTCACTACAGAGCCTTGAGAGAAACATACTTGGTCAGAACCGATGGGACGACACACCAGGAAGCCTCATCCCGGAGATTTATTTCTCATACCTTCGGGATGGTCAGGTCGGGAGAATTCCGGGAATATTTGAGCACAACCAGGAGGATATAGTAAGCCTCCACAAGGTGTTACGCGCCCTTTCATCAATTTTCTCAAAACCTTCAAGCAAGTTCTTCAATGAGCCGGTTGAGCAGCTCTCTGTCGGGAAATATCTGGCAAGAAGAGGTCTCATCGATAAGGCGTTGCCATACCTTGAAACAGCGGCAGAATCACAATCGGCTGCTGTTGCCGACTGGGCGTGTCATGAAATTGGACACATCAGCAAAAGATGCGGAGATTATCAGAGGGCTTTTGAACAGTTTGCGAAAATTTGCTCAGAACCAACGCTTTTTGTTTCTTCTCGCATTGAGATGGCAAAGCACCTTGAACACAGAGAAAAGGATCACCACAGTGCACTTGAGGTCACCAACAAAACCATCTCATATTTGAGGGAATCTAACCTGCTGGGTGGAGCGAATCTTCCAGGTGTTAAGGAGGAGTTGTTTCACCGCCAGAAAAGACTTCTCACGAAAATTGAGAAGTCAAGATCGCAGCAAGTTGACGACAGGTAGTGTATCTCTTTCGGAGGCTCTTCAAAGCGCTACTTGGCATGCTTTCTTGCTGGACTCACATCTGTTAAAAGAATGTGGTAATTGTGGGGTTTCTCGTGTATAATGAAAACTGTGAGGGTTATTGTCAGAGAGACAACTGCTTTTGATGTCGATGATATCTGTGCGCTTGCAAATGATTACTACAGGTATATTGAAAGCAAGCGAAGCGTTTTCGTGGGGAGTGTTTGTGAGCTGAAAAGTCTCAAGGGTAGATACCTTGAACTTATCGGTCAGATAAATCCTGAGATATTTACTGCCACCGATGAAGATGGCAAGTTTCTGGGGTATATTATTGTATCAAACGTCCATGAGCCAAAGAGTCTGACGTCTGTACCACACGCAAGGGTTGAGGAAATAGCGGTCTCACAAGAGGCGAGGGGAAGCGGAGTGGCAAAGGAGCTTATCAGGCATGCGATCGAGTGGGCGCGATCGAAGAATCTTGGAGTCATCCAAGTAACACTCTGGGAGGGCAGCGAGGAAGCTATGAAGCTCTTCTCTGGGCTGGATTTTGTCTCAATTCAAAGAAAACTTGAAAAAAAGATAGACCTCCCTGACCCGGATTGACGCACACCTAGAAGTATTAGCTCAACATGTTTTTTTAGCTGGTATTGTAAGTTTCAAATGTAGCCAATTTTCTGTATAATCACTGCAATGGGAAGTATTAGATGGAAATCACAAAACTCCAGCGAATATGAACACAGGAGTGTTCCTCGCTCAATTGTTGGTGTGATGAGAGTTCTTGTAGTCTCTGCCTTTATTGTTGTTTTGTATTTTACGGTTTTACCACCGTCACGGTATGTCGAAGCTCTTGTGTTAGATCAAAGCTCCATCCAGACAGAAACGACTAGTGCCATAGACGTTGAACTTGAGCGTCTGAAGGATGTTAATATTCTGCTTCTTGCTGGATGTATCTCCCTTTTCATGATTATCACGTTCTCCTTTGTCTACGGGTTCCTGCTTCGGAAACGGTTGATAGCAGCGTCGAGAGAGTTGCAGCTTTCTGAAAGAAAAAGAGCCCTTTCCGACCAATTCAAGACTTTTTTCAATTCATCGCCAATATCGATGGCAGTCAGCTCTCTCGATACCTCGGTGGTGATTGATGTCAATGACAGCTTTGCAGCAGTAACGGGATACACCAGAGAAGATGCGATTGGCAAAACATCAGATCAGCTCATGCTCTATGTTGACCCATCCCAGAGAGATGAAATGCTCAGGATGGTCAACTCAAAAGACCACTACGCAAATATGACAATAAAGATACGTAGGAAAGACGGAACTAGAATAATTGGTCAACTCACCGCATCAACAGCCATTATGGATGACAAGGAGATACTCCTGGCCGCTGTAACTGATGTAACCAAGCAGAAGAAGTTGGAGGAGATGCTCTCAAAGGAAACTCAGCTTCTCTACGTTATGAGTCACGCAAAGGATGTGTCGACTGACAACAAGGGCTTCTGTTCGGAGGTACTTCGCTATCTCTGTGACGTGTTTGGTTTTGAATCAGGTGTCGTTTGGAAGATGGACTTATCGATGGATTTGCACATGATCTCGATGGTACACGTCTTTGATTTCCAGTCAGATATGATGGAGAGTCAGCTGGATAATTTGAAAAATGTTGCGCTGTGGTCGATGAAATCAAGCGCCTCTGTAATAGAGGTTGGTCAGTCAATAGTCACCTCAATTGATGATGTTCCACAGGGAGCATTAAATCTTGATTCATTTGAAACGGTTGTGACATGGCCGCTGCTTGGTTTGAGTGAGAAGAGAATAGGAGCGCTACAATTGGTGTCGTCAAAGAAAATTGAAGACATCATAGACAATAAGCAAATTTTTGAGCGACTGTTCTCCCTCTTTTCGTCAGCCATCGAGACAAATATTACAGACGAACTTCTAGCAACAAACAGAAAGAGGTACACCAAACTCTTTCAGACATCAAATGATGCAATCATCATCCACGACCTTAATGGCAAGGTTGTGGAAGTGAATGAGAAGTGTCAGGAGGTGTTCGAGGAGAGTGAATCTAATTTTATTGGGAATAACATAAAGAATTACCTGGTAGATACTGATTTGAAGATGTTTGAGATGAACCTTGGTAGGATGAGGGAAGCGCAATTTGTAAACTTTGAGCAGCGATTCAAAACCTCCTCTGGAAAAACATTCATCGCTGATATCTCCTCTTCGACAGTCGATCTTGACGGCGAAAGATATGTCCAGTCTATTTTGCGCGATGTGACACTGACCAGAAATCTTCTTGAGAACCTAAGAACAAATGAGGAGAAACTCTCAAAAATCGTAAACAATGCGACTGTTGGCATCATTCTTATAGACAAAAGCAAGATGATAACAGAGTTTAACAGCCAGGCTGAGTCTATTTTTGAAGTGGATGCGCCAGATATGTTCAAAGTCGATTTTAATAGTTTCTCCAGTAAATACTTTGAGAAACCAGCGATTTTCAACAATCTGATTTGGTCTGACCAAAATGAACTCACCTCTCACGAATCGGGCTTTGGCGTCAAGCATCCGTTTGACATAAAAACAAATGGCAAGAATAAGAAGATCGAGATAGAGATTGTACCAATTGTTTTGCCTGAGGAGAGAATGTCGCTTCTGATTGTAAACGATGTGACAGAGATGTGGGCGGCAAGGCGTGAATTGAAGAGGAGTGAGGAACAATATAAATCACTCTATGAATCGGCCCCTGTAGGGCTTTTCAGAACTGACATCAATGGGTGGAAAATCTCAAAGATAAATATATTTGGCTCAAATGTTCTGGGTTTTGAAAATCCAGATGATGTCATTGGAGCGGAAGTTGATATCAGGAACCACATCCAAAAAAGACAATTTGAGTTACTCAAAGACGCGCTGGATGTGAACGAGTTTTTCAAGGACATGGAGCTCTCCTGGAGACTTGATAGCGGCAAGGTAATCTACATCCTTGCGTCCATGCAGGTTAACAGAAAACACGGGTATATTGAGGGGTCACTAATCGATATAACCGAGAGAAAATATATTGAACAAGCCTACATAAACAGTGAAGAGAGATTCAGGAACATAATCAACTCAACACCCATGGGAATCCACATGTACGAGTTAGTCGGCAACGACCTTATTCTTGTTGGTTCAAACAAAGCCGCTGACAGGATTCTTGGTCTTTCCCACGAGGAGCTCCAGGGAAGAACAATAGAGCAGGCATTCCCTGGACTTGTAAAGATAACAAATCCCTCCACCTATAAAAATGTGGCGATCATGGGGATGAACTGGCATGATGAGCAGGTCATTTACAACGGGGATGAAATAACGGGAATTCTGGATATATACGCCTTTCAAGCCTCACCCATGAAGATGGTTGTTATGTTCTCAGATGTGACGGCAAAGCGAAAAAGTGAGATTGAACGTCAAAAACTCCAACAAGAGATTGAGGAGAAGAACAAAGAACTTTCGCAAATAATTTATGTCACATCACATGACCTTCGTTCACCACTTGTAAATATTTTGGGTTTCACAAACGAGCTTGAAGAGGATATAATGGAGCTTGTGAAACTTGCTCAGTCCTCGAGCGACATTGAGACCTTTAAAGCAGACAGCGAAGAGATTGTGGGAGATAAGCTGTTGCAGTCGCTTGAGTATATTCGTAAGGGTGGCAACAAGATGGATGCTTTGCTCAAGGGTTTGCTCAAGATATCTCGAATCGGAAGGGACACCCTTGTCTCCAGGCAGGTCAACATGAATGAGCTTATATCAGATATCCTCATGTCAATGCACTACCAGATATCGAAATATGAAATCAATGTAGAGAGTGAAGACCTGGAGGATTGTTATGGGGACAAGGACGAATTGAATCAGGTCTTTTCAAACATAATCGATAACGCAATCAAGTTCAGGGACAAGAACAGGAGTTTAGTCATACGGATACGCAGCAAAAAACATGATGATTATGTTGAGTATACGATAAAGGACAACGGCATAGGGATTAATAAAAATCACCTTCCGAAGGTCTTTGAGATTTTTCATAGACTCCACCCAAAGGAGACAACAGGGCAGGGATTGGGTATGACAATAATCCAGAAAATCATTCTCAGGCATGGTGGAACACTGTGGATAGATTCAGAGGAGGGTGTCGGCACGCAGGTGCATGTTTCTCTGCCGGCTGCGAAAAACGTGACGAGAGGTGATTAATTGATGAACAAACAGGTCGTGATACTGATAGCCGATGATGATGAGGGACATCAGCTTCTCGTCAGAAGGAATCTGAGAAAAGCCGGTATAGGAAACAAGTTTCTGTTTTTCAGTGATGGACAGGAGATACTTGACTACCTTTTCAAGAATCATGATGAACCCAACGTGAAAAATGGTGAATCCTACCTTCTACTTCTTGACATCAGGATGCCCAAAGTCAGTGGAATAGAGGTTTTAGAACAAGTCAAAAAGGATCCCAAACTCAAGAGGATTCCAGTCATTATGTTGACAACAACCGATGACCCAAGGGAGATAAATAGGTGTCACCAGCTTGGGTGCAACTTCTATATCACCAAACCGATTGAATATACAGATTTTATAGACAAAATCAGAAATATGGGTTTGTACCTAACAATTGTGGAGATGCCAAGGATTGAGGAGTAACAAAAATGCCGGAGGAAGACCGTAGAATCCTTGTGGTTGAAGATGATGAAGGATTAAACCTTCTCATCAAAAAGAAGCTTGTAAGCGAGGGCTACGACGTATCACAAGCCTTTTCTGGCGAGGATGCCCTGCAAATACTCGCGACTGGCTCGTTCAATCTTATTTTGTTGGATTATATTTTACCGGATTATTCCGCTGATGAATTGATTGCCTCGTTCGAGGAGGAAAAAATAGATGCCCCCTTCATTGTCATGACAGGTCATGGTGATGAAAGAATCGCTGTTGAGATGATGAAAAAGGGAGCCAAAGACTACATCATCAAGGACAACAAGTTTCTGAGCATATTGCCCGGTGTTGTTATCAGGGTTTTTAACGAGATAGAGAGAACAAACCGGTTGCATGAAGCTGAGAAGGCCTTGGAGGTGAGTCGAGAGCGATATCGCATCATGGCCGACAACATTGGGGATGGATTGGTAATCCTTGAAAATAACGATGTTGTCTACTTCAATAACCAAACTCTCAAAATCACAGGGCTTTTGCCTGAGGAACTTCTCACGATAGGTGAGCAAAAAACATTCTTCAAACTTAATGAGAGGAGCATAGAATTAATGGGGGTCATCCTGTCGCGCAAAGCCCCTGAAATCCAAAGCGATGAGTTCTGGATTGTGAGACCTGATGGACAAAAGAGATATCTTAGAATAAAGGTGACAGGATATGAGCAGGGAGATAAATTCTTCAAGTTTATTATTGTCGAGGATTCCACCGATGAGAAGATAGCTGAGGACAGGATACGCGAGAGTGAGCTCAAGTACAGGATGGTTTTTGAGAAATCTTCCCTTGCGATAATAACAACGACAGGTGATGCGTTAATCCAATCCTATAATAGAGCAAGCGAGAAGATGTTTGGTGTTGACTCGAAGGAGCTGTTGGGTCAAAAAATCACTGATATTCTCCCTGATGTGAGTATAAAAAAAGATGATTTTGAAAACATTGCACAATACTCTGATAATAGTAGCTCAACTGGTTTTGAGGTTGAGACTATTGGCATTCACAAGAATGGCAGAACTTTTCCCGTTGTGATATCTGTTGCAAGGTGGGAGACAAGGGAGGGAATAGTCCAGGCGATTATCCTCAATGATATTACTTTACGCAGAAGATATGAGGATCTCCTTATAACTTCGACTATCGTCTCTCAGATACTGCTCCACGAGGATGACTTTGACTTAGCGATCTCACGGTCGCTTGAGATCATGAGCGACGTGGTCAAGGTTGATAGGTCGTATATCTTCGGAATTGACCATGACCGGAACGGTACCCCTCTTTCACTGTCCCTGAGAGTGGAAAACAGATCAGGGGAGAATGTTAAAAGCTGTGGTGGAACACAAGAATCCGAGAGGAAGCTGAAAAAATCAGAGCTGACATCATTTCTTGAAAGATTCAATAGGAATGAAAGTATCAAGGCATACGTAAGCGACTGCTCTGAAAATATGAAGAGCTTCTTTGATGATTGTGACATCAAATCCTTCATACTGATTCCGATTCTCTCACACAAAAGATTGTGGGGGTTTGTGGGCTTTGATGATTGCACCACGGAGAGGGTGTGGCTTGGCAATGAGGAGTCGATCCTCCGTTCAATGGCAGAAAATATTGGCAGAAGGATAGAACGTGACGAGGTTATGACCGCATTGTCTGACAATAGAAAACTGCTAGCCACGACGCTTGAGTCGGTAGAGGAAGGTGTCATAGTTCTCGACTCTGAGCTCAATGTGGTTCACAGAAATAATCAATTCATATCTATCTTCGATAAGTGTTGCAAAGGAAGGGCTCTCGAAGGGAAGTTGACGCTGTTTGAGAAGTGTCTTGTCGATGGGGTATCATTTATTGAAAAACTTAAAACTCTCTCGAAGTCAACGGAGATATACAATGACACAATTAGAATGGTTAATCGTCGATATCTTGAATGTTTCTCAAGGTCGCTTGATAAGCATGATCCAAAGATGGGAAGGATACTGACTTTTAGAGACGTCACTGATTCTGTTAGAATGGAGAAAGCAAAGAGGGATTTCATTGACAGTGTTGCGCATGAATTGCGGAATCCGCTCGTTCTAATTCAGGGGTACACAGAGCTTCTCCTTGAGAAATTTGGTGATGGGACAGAAGAACGTGAGATGCTCGACATCATATTTGACGCGACGAAGCGTGAGATAAAGAGGATATCTGAGTTTGTGGATGTTGGCAGAACAAATCCTGTCTATAATTTTGGCATCTATAGTGCCTTTGATATATTCTCAAGTATTGAACAGAGTCTCAAAATATATACGGGCAAGCAAGTCGAGAGAATCTATGATATAAAAAAGTATAACTTCAAATCAAATGTAGATGAGAAACTTAAAAACTGTTATGTGAAAGTGGACAGAGATAGAATCCTTGAAATCCTAGAGAACCTTGTCACAAACTCGATCAAATATAGCCCTCCCAGAAATATATCCATTGAGTTCAATGCGACAATAGTTGACAATCACGTGCTATTCTCTATTGCAGACTGTGGTATAGGCATTTCGTCGAGTGAGTTGCCCAAGATTTTTAAGCCATTCTACCAAGCCAATAGGAAGGATGATCTGATTGTCGAAGGGCTTGGTCTGGGGCTGGCGAACGTCAAACTCCATGCAGAATCGCACAATGGACAAGTCGATGTGAAAAGCGAAGTTGGAAAGGGCACAACATTTGAGGTATCATTACCAGTTGCCGTAAAAACTGCGCCTTGAAAATGATTTCCTTCTTTAGTGCGAGTTCCCATTTTCTGAAGAGAGTTCCGCGTTTGGAGACGTCACGAGCCGATGGTGGTTGAATAAAAACCGAATAAATCGGAGATTAACACATTGTTATCCAGTTGGGAGTGAATGGTTTTGGACTAGTTCGTCAAGAGCAAAAAGAACTGGCAGCGAACATAAATGGCCAGTCCAAATTCATCCAAACTAAAGCTATTTCTACCGCTTCTGTCTCAAATTGTGTAATATCTCCAACGTGGTGTTGACTGATAGCCTATGGTATGTCTCGGTTTGCCTGCATACGAAACCCAAACTCTCGTTGATTCCCTTCATTGCGACATTCAAGTCGTTGTTGCCAGTTGTGATAAGTCTGATTTCAGGATGTTCCTTCCTGACATGGTCTAGCATGAGGGCTTTGAGGAATTTGCCCAGACCCCTGCCACGATTTGACTTGTCTACGGTCGTGATGTACTGCCTGAACTTGTCTGACTCGTCTCCATGGATACCTCCCTCAGTAAAGCCAACAACTCTGTTCTTGTCGTCTTTGACCACGAAGCAGTGATATTGAACTACATCATTGCAGTAGTCTCTTGATTCCTCCCATTTCTTTCTCTCGGATTCTCGCACAGCAACAAGTGATGAGTTATTCATAGAACGCAGCTCTATGGTTGTTGCAAATGACAAACCCAAAATATCTTCAATGAACTCGTCTGTAACTTTTGTGTGAAGTTCAACAGTCCATTCATTGTCTTCACTGCAATCGATTTTTTTCCACTTGTCTATTTTATCCCAGTCAATGTCGGTTATTTCTAATCCCATGTCAGAAAAAACAGAGGTTGGCACTCCGCCAAATTTTGCAATGAATCTGTTACCATCGTCTGTGACTGCATTGCAATTCACATTTGAAACGCCCAATTCTTTTGCTTTGTCAATTGCTCGTTGCAACAGATTCGTTCCGACACCATTGTTCCTATGCCCTCTGTAAACGCACCCGAACATGTAGCAGTTGTTCTTATTGATCTTGTAATCAGGATCATTGGGTGAAAGAAGATTCAACTGGACGCCACCGACGATGTTGTTGCCCATAAATGCTAACAGTCTTACGCAATTGCTATTGGTGTCGTTGAGCCATCGCATCACCGATTCGTCTGAAAGATGGTAATCACCGTCAGGCCATCTATCCTTCCTGAATTCAATTTCATACTTCACGTATTCTGAGAAGTAATTATTTTTCAAGTCGGCTGCACTCAGTTCTTTTACTTCAAATAACATATCATCTCCCTTTAGCACGTTTAATTACCACGAAAAAATATTTACTTCTCCTCTTCTCCCTGCTGCCCTCTCTTCTCCATCCTTTCCTTCACCCTCTTTTCATACCCGTAATCTGAGGGGTCGTAGAGTTTGAGTCCGGTAAGCTCCTCAGGAAGATAGTGTTCTATCACAAAGCCACCAGGGAAGCTGTGGGGATATTTGTAGTCCTTGCCATATCCAAGTTGCTTTGCCCCCCTAAAGCTTGCGTTTCTAAGATGAAGGGGAACGGGGGGAGTGTAGGCAGCGACGGTTTCTTTCGCAATACCGAGAGCTTTAGCGCAAGAGTTTGATTTTGGAGCCTGTGCCAGATAAATGGCTGTTTCAACCAGCGTGTACTCGCACTCTGGCAATCCCACTCTCTCAACGATTGTGAAACATGAGCTTGCAATAACAATCGCCCATGGATCTGCAAGTCCGATATCCTCAGACGCCAGAATTGCCATGCGTCGCGCGATGATTTTTGGGTCTTCCCCCGCGGCCGTCATCCTGATGAGCCAGTAGACTGCGGCGTCTGGATCAGAGCCTCTGAGGCTCTTGATGAATGCAGAAAGTACTTGATAGTGCTCATCGGCTGCTTTATCGTATGGAATCCTTCTGATAAACGGTGTAGTTGGGACTTTCAGAACCAGTTTCTCTTCTTCTGGTTCTGCCTGGGCAGCCAGCTCCTCAAGGGTGTTGAGAGCCGCCCTTGCATCTCCACCTGACACATTTACGATAAAATCCATCACATCATCAGAAGCTTCAATCTTGCCTTCAAATCCTTTATCACTTGATATCGCATTTTGTACGATGTTTTTGATGTTATCCTTGGTGAGAGCTTCCAGTCTCAAGATTCTCACCCTTGAGAGCAGGGGGCCATTTATCTCAAAGTATGGGTTCTCGGTTGTTGAGCCGATTATCGTCACATCACCGCTCTCGACCTTTGGAAGCAGGAAATCCTGCTGAGATTTGTTCCACCTGTGAATCTCGTCGATGAATAGAATTGGGTTCTCCTCGTTTTCAAGAAGCTTTCTGAGGGCAGGAATGCCAGTTGATACCGCATTTATCTGAATGACTTTTCTCTTTGCCTTCTTGCCAATGAGGTTGGCAAGAGTTGTTTTGCCAGTGCCCGGAGGTCCCCAGAATATGAGGGATGATGGGTTTCCTGAGAGCGCATTTTGGATCAATATGCTGTCTTGTATCAATTTATTCTGCCCGATAAACTCATCAATCGTTTGAGGACGCATCCTGTGTGCAAGTGGTTCATAATTGTTTCTTTCTTCAGAATCCATGCTTGAGATTCTACATCATTTTGTTGATATATAAATACACAAATACGATTATTGAGCTTGGATTCGACATAAGTCGGAGCTTCATGTGGTTTCAGGCAGATTTGGGTTTTGGAGGATAACACTGTGATAAAAGACTACAGACAGAAAATGACAGATGTAATCGATGCTGGAGCAAACGAACTACAGTCAATCTATGACCGAATAAAAGCCGAGATGACATGGGAGACGATCTGGTCAGAGCTTGCTGTCATGGGTGATTTGATGGATAGTGTCATTGAGAAAACCAAAAAGAGATTCCGTGAGTTATATCATGATCTCAGAGACGCAACAAAAGACAGGGAAGAGATAAAAAAACTCGATGTGCTTTACCAAACATTGAGTGATATTGTCTATGATGCCAGGCTTTCTGCGGATAAATCAATTGAGTCAATCAGGATGAAGGAACACCATTCACTTGAAGACTACAAGAAAATGGAGCTTGGCAAGGAACTTCGGAAAACGCTTGTTTGGGCGAAAGAGGAGATCAAAAAAGCTTTTGATAACTGCTTTGGAAGATAATCATCCTCTAAATCCTTAAACTTTACTTGACCATTTCACTGTAGTCGGCTTGTTGATTCGGGTTTTAAAATATTTTAAAATGTGGGGAGTGCTGTAGCGTTGGTCTTAACCGAACTTTATCATGTAACCTTTTTGTCGCTCAGGAACGGAGGTACAAATGAAGAAAGCCACAATAATGGCCATAGTGCTGTCGCTTTTGGTGTCTTTTTATGTCCCACTCTCGTTTGCGCAAAGTGCGCCTGTTGTCTCCCTTATAACACTCTCAATTGAAACCATGCCTGGAACGGCGACAATTGGGTGGGGGAAACAAAATGCTTCAACTATCTACCTTTACAGGGATTATTACCTCGATTCTAAACCCATCGCAACACTCAAGCCAACTGACACTTCATATGTTGATAAGATATCTGGGAGCCACAACTATTCGCTGATGGTGATTGGTAAGGATGGCAGAGAGGCCGGTAGGTCGACCATCACTCCTGTCTATATTCCATCTGAGTGCGAAAAAGGTAGCAAGAGCAGTCTTAAACTGTGGATTGGCAAGAAATCAATGTCTGTCGATTGTGACAGTGTTGAAATTGATGCTGAACCAATAATCATTCAGTCGACAACTTTTGTCTCGATCAGACCAATAATTGAGGCTGTCGGGGGTTATATAGGGTGGGATGCAGCAACAAAGACTGTAACAGTAAACCTTCCCCCGAATTCGGTATCTCTCTCGATAGGTAAAAGCGCAGCGAATGTCAATGGAAAGTCGGTTCAGATAAACACAAATCCTAATGTCGTTCCTGTCATTTACAATGGCAGAACCATGCTTCCTCTGAGATTTATTGCCGAGAATCTTGGCGGGGAGGTTGGATGGGACGGAGCTGAAAAGCGTATAGACATGGAATTCCCGATTCAAACATCTACTCTTATAGGAAAAGCGTTACTCGGTGTTTGCTCGGTTGGAAGAGGGAGTTTGGGGCAAGTTCTTTCAATAAATAAGGTCGAGAATATTGAGACCCAAGACGCAGTGGGTGAATTCCTGAAAAGAGCGAAGATTCTCTATGGAAGTGGAAAGACCTTCAAAGTGGTTGAATTGTTGAAATACGCCGATACGGTTGGCAGAACGGTCGATAAAACGGAGCTTTCAAATTGGCTCTCAAGATACAGCAGCAAAATCGATTTATACTCAGTTGATTACAAATCAAATCTCAGCAACCTGGCTGATTTTTCATCCGTTGCATTTGTCGCGAAAGATACGGGTGAGATTATTGACCCAACTCTCATCCTTGCTGGGTTTGATTTCGCACTGCAAGACAGCGATGCAAACACCGTCAACTACGTCTCAATGTTCCCAATGCCAAAGATATCTGGCGAGGGGGTAGTGTGGGGCAGTGCATCCGTTGCAATGCAAGCAAAGAGTGAGGTGAAGAGCATCTCATTGATAAATCCTCCAGGATGCCAGACCTGTGATCGAACGGTTGGTAATTTCGTCGTTGAGTTCTCGAATAAATCTGCCAGAGAGACAACAACTGGCGAAAGCCTAGGGTTATGTCTTTTGTCAGCTCTTGTCGATACTTCCTATTCAATCGGTTCAACAGAGAACGCTTTGGAGATAAAACTTGCGGATGGTTGTGGCTTCTTCCCAGGCACTTCGTGTCCTGACCTCGATAGCAAATTGACAGAGGTGTCAATTGAACTTATCAACAGACAACCATTCACCAAGGATGACAAAACAGCAGATCTTATCCAACCTCTTGGTGGTGCGTTTGTTTTGAATGGGCAGACGAACTGGAAAACGCAATGGAAGGAGGACTCGAAGGAAAAAACAATTCCTGAGAGTGCGCTTGTGCTTTCTACCGAAGACAATCCAAGACCTCGAAGCATGAAGCTGTCTATCAACCCTAAAGAGAAGAAAGTCTGTAATTTTGCAGTCTATTCCCTTCCTTCTTCCGTATATGTGTCACCACTTTCAAGGATTTCAATGAGTGTTCCTATCCTCAACACTCCGTCTGGGCAACAGGCTGGTTTGTTCTCCATTGCAGCTGACGCTTCGTTGGGCATCAGTTTACCCTATGAGAGACCTGCCGCATGGTTTGGACGGGAGGGTACTTCTGATGTTGGGTTGATTGGTTCATCGAGGGTGGAAGGCGAGTCGAAGTTTGATTGCCCATGCGGCAATTCAAAGGGAATAGAAACTGTAGACTATAAAGTCGAGTCCTCCGAGGGTCATGGAAAAGCCTATTTTGAGGTTACCGTCAACCCCGATGTAGCCTTTGTGCCAAAAAACGCAGTTGTTGAGTTGGAGCTTATCAGAGGAGAAGAAACGGTAATAAAGCAGGCTGTTTTGTTCGATAACCCAAAAACCACTCTTATTGATGAGACCGCTGATGTTGGGGAGTACTATACCTACTGTATCAAGCTCTATTCAAACGGACAAGAGATTGATAAGTGGTGTACTGATGAGTCATTGATACCAAACCCATGGATAATCTCCGCAATGTGGCTTGAGAATGAGAAGCTTGAGAAGAAATCATCATTTATCAGAGGTAAAAGAACAGAAGAAACAATCATTGTGAAAAACCTCTCTGATGAGTCCTTGGATATCGCAATAAGCTGCGTTTACGACTGTGTTATGTGGGACATTGTGATGAATGGTGGCGAGAAGATTCTAGTTGATAGTTTTAATGCAGGTGAAACCAAAGAAATCAAGATATCTATTGAACCTTCAACATCCGTTCCGAGTGGCGAAAAATGTGAGTTGACAGTCCTGATCGAAGCGGGTATTCAGGAACTCGTTGCGAAGAATATACTCGTCGTTGAAGCCCCAAACTGTGAATATGAAGCTGAGTGGGTGGATGGTGGTGATGCGGCCTCTGGAGAAGTGTTCCCTGATTCCAATCTCCTGATTTGCTTCAACATAAAAAACAGGAGTAGTCAAAAGAATGGGTTTGTGATTGACTACAGGATAGACTCGGTGTCAGATCAGTCTCTGTCGAAGTGGTATGTGCAGTTTGTGGGCAGAAGACAGAGCGAAATGGTCTATCTTGAGGCTGATGAGGAGATACAAATCCCAGTCCAGGTCACCCCCGGTTCAAGCATTGTAGATGGTGATAAGGTTGATGTAACCGTAATCATCAAGGGCTGTGGTGAGGAAGTAGAACTGACTCTGAAGGTGGTCTGCAAGGAGGAGGAGTGTTACTTCGAGTTCGAGTGGCTTGATGACTCGGCTCGACTCACGACTACCGTCAATCCCAGTGAAAGATGGAGTGAGAACTTTAGAATATGGAATTTTGGCGATGGAACTGCTGATTTCAGCCTATCCCTGGAGAATAGTGGAGAAAGAGTCTCGACTATCATGAACAACTACGACTTCACATTAAAGTCGGGTGAGTATCAGGATGTGAAGATAACCTATCAGATTCCAGATAAGGCAAGAAACGGTTCAGCTGTTGTCACAATCGTTGTGGATTGTGGTGTGACTACTGAGAGATATGACAGAAAGCTCACAATCAAACAAGGAAAGGACTGTGATATCGAGTATTGGTGGCTGGCATCAAGAACGACGAAAATGAATATTGATATGCCAAAGGGCAGAAGGGTCACGTTGCCCGTTTACGTTAAGAGCAAGGCGACAAGCCAGCAGCTTCTTGCCATTCAGCTAGACAGGTCAGAGCAGTCGTGGGAATCGGGCTTTGTCGAGGGGAAACTCAAGCAAACATTCTACCTCAAGCCAGACAGAGAAACATCAGACCTTTGGCTTTGGGTTGAGGGAGCAAAAGACACCGAAATTGGCGACACTTGCGAGTTTAAGGTCACAATCAACGTATGCAACACCACTTATGTACTGATTTGTAATATCACATGCGTCAAGGATGAGGAACTCGGAGTCTCAATCAAATCTGAAGCGCAAGATATCAATATGAAGAAGAACGGTATCATTGAGGTAAACTTCCGAACGGAGTTTGAGAGAAAAGGTGTAGGACTGATAAAGATGAAATCCTACAAGACCCAGCTCTATGACAACGATAGAGACAATGCCAATCTTGGCGAGATTTCACCGCTCCAGAAGGTGCTTAACATCTACAAGGGTATGCCGTCCTGGAACAGCAAGTACCTCATACCGGATGCCTATATCTCCGTCATGAGGTCATATGGTTCTAAGAAAATCAAAGCCATCATAACGATTGAGTTTGATTTGGAGGATGAGGAAGGTAAAAAGTCAGTTGTCACTGCCACCAGCGAATATTATTTTGAGATACCTGAATAAGCTCAGTTTCTATCAGACCACATTGGGCTGAGTCTTTAACTTATACGACCCCCGAATTCGGGGGTCTTTTTTTTATAGTTGGAATCGTTTCTTATATGCCCATCAAATATTTTGGTATATCCTTCTTGCTTTCTCTAACTTTAAATTTCCATCATCGCACCACGAGTGCTCCAACTAATTATCCATCTCACTCTTTTGTTCTGTACTGGATTTATCCTAATCAGCTTATCTTTGAATTCTTTGCTCTGGAATAAGGTTTCATCATGGGTGACTTACCTTCGAGTCTTACATCTATCATTTCTGACTGAATTGTTTTTATTAAGGTAGATTCCATTTGTAATTGATTTCCCTTCGTATTGTGTGTTTTTGGTTTTCACTAACAACAATCCTAACCTCTACCCCATCTTCCCCATATTTTTTCAAACAAATATCCCGATAAACTTCTCAATCTGTTTCAAAAATAATACTTGTTGGTCCTCTAACATTTACGGAGATGCAAAAGAAGCAATGACATAAAAACGCAAGGTGATAGTGACTGGAAATGTCAACACGTCTACCTGCTTATATTTCGTGGAGTCAGATAGTCACTAAGGCTACGTTTGTGTGGATAGATGTAGGTTTTTTAGATACTATTTACTTGCCTGTTGAGAGATTATCTCAAAGAATATTGTGTTTAACGCATTTTGGGCAGCCAGTTTGTCAACGCCTGAGGCTTCAATGATTGGGTAACTGCATATCGGATCGAAGAATTTACGTAGCATCTCAAGAGCCATTCCGTCCGGCTTATCTGATTTGTTCGCCACAATCACAATGGGAATGCTTGTTCTGCTCGTATAAAACTGGATAAACTTCTTCGCTTCAAGAACTGATCTGAAATCCGTCCTATCGACCATTATCATTATTCCGAGCGAACCCCTGATAAGATCTTCCCAGATGAAGTTGAAGCGCTCCTGACCTGGTGTGCCAAACAGATAGATGCCAAGATCCTGGTCAACATCGACTCTGCCGAAATCTATCCCAACGGTCGTCGTCCTCTTTTGTGAGTCTCCGCTTCCATCCGATATCTTTTCATCCGTAGAGACAACGGGCGTATCTGACAGCGCCTTGATGAAGGTCGTTTTCCCTGCCGAGAATGGGCCTGTGACTATTATCTTATATTTGTCCATTTATGTTAGTATTCTGCTGATAAAACCTTTTAGCTTGCTCAGAACGGACTCTTTTACTGTTTCTTTCATTTTCGCTCTGACTCTTTTTATAACACCAGACTGTTCCAATGTATAGAGTATCTTAGTCAAAATCTCATTTTGCATGTTGAGTTTGGATTTTAATTGAGAGACCGACATTCTCTCAGAGAGCATGGCAATAACGCGCCACTCTTCGGAGGAGAACGACAGAATATCGAAGTAGGGAGTTGGTTTCAGCTCGAAAACCATGATGTCTTCGTAAAGATGAGACTCGACATTTTCCTCCCTCCTCTTGGCTATTTCAAAAAAGAGTACATCTGTTGCAAGTCCAACCTTGTGATCACAGTCTAGACCGTGCACTTCCTGCTCTTTGAAGAGGTATCGACCGGTCTTGAGAGAAGCAAGTTCTGAGATGTAGTCATTCTCCTTGGCTGTGCAGGCACCAGTAATCGCGCCTTTGTCGAAAACAACACTGGTGTTGCCGATGTCACTTGTGATAAGCAAAACTCCGGTGTAGCTCATCGAGTTGATGAGCTTCAGAAGATCTATAAGATCCTGATCAGAGACGTTACCGGATATCAACATACGATGATTATATCAGATTTGTGTCGAAAATGTAAATGAAAAATTTATAGAGTGAAATACGTGAGAAATGTGAAACTATGTTAAAAACATAATAAATATTAACAAACATTCTCTCGGATTACCCTTCCTAAGTTGCCATATTGACACACATTTTCCAATTGATGGTGTTTTTAAAGACATAGTTGTCTGTATGATTCTGTGGTAGAATGTGGATATGGTCAATTATGGAAAAATGAACGAACAAGAAAAGACGCCTATGATTGTATTGCATGGATTTGGTGTGTCATCACGTTGGCTAGATAGGTACAGGGAGACATTCTCAGGCAATTATAATGTAATAACACCCGAAATGGCCTACTCGCCAGAAGGTGACGAAATGTCTGGCGCAAGCGTTGACTCGTGGGCAGATGCGATCTTGGAGAGCTATTCACAGCTTTTTAACAAAGAGACCGTTTTGGTGGGTGAATCACTCGGATGCGCTGTTGCCCTCTCGCTTGCCTCAAGAACACTTGTTTCTAGGCTTATCCTTGTGACACCCTTTGTGGAGTTTCGAGTCAACCTCTCCGATATATTTTCGCTTCTTTTTCTGCCAACAAAGTATGTGGCAAAAATCAGGGCAGAAAAATCTTTCAAAAATTTTCCAGAGACTAAAGAGGCTTTGATATCGATGACGGGCTCACTGTCCAAATCAAAAATGATAAGGGCGATTCAAGGGCAGAGAAATTTCCAGTGGAGAGATTATACAGTGCCATCGAGCTGCAAAACTCAAATAATTGGAGGGGAGTTCGACAGGTTGGCTCCGCCTAAGCTTATCGACGAGCTCTCAGACAAGACAAATGCCCGAACCTCAATAATCGAGAAGTCCGGGCATCAGGTACCAACAAAGAAGTGGGAAGCTGTCAAATCAATAATTGAGAGCTTCCTCTAGAGTTCCATGCTTTTGGGGGAGATATGACCGTCTGAGTAGTTATCCAGGTAGCTCAGGTCATCCTTCTTGAATTTTGTTGTGATAATCGGGAGCTTCTTGATTTCAATCCACTCCTGGTATCCTCTCACAACAATCAGCTCAACATAGCCCCAAACAATCAGACCAATGAATGGCCAGACTGAAAGTGAGGGGACAAGTGCAGCTCCTGGGCTGATTATGTATTTGATGGCAACAGGGAAGATGACGAAGACCACAAGCAGGCATCGGAGAAACCAGATAGTCCAGATCCTCTTCTTTGTTGCAACCCAGGATTTGGAGAAACAGGCAAAGAAGGAATCGCCTGATATAAGAAAATATGGTACATAGGCAAGTTTTGACCACACAAGTGAGAGAAAGAGAAGAAAAAGAATGCCGGCCGTCACGATGTATGTGTTGTTTGCGCCTATAGTGGTATTGGCAGAACCAAGTTGGACAATCGCCCACAAAATGAAAAGAGAAGAAATCCCCATTATGGAAATAAAGATGGTGTAGGCAATCATCCTGCCAAAGTAGAACCTGACGCCGTTAAAGAATGTTCTCTGGGCGATATGTTTGGGGTCAACGCACCCAATCAGATATCTGCTGCCACCCGCGATTGCCACCGCCCCAAGGAAAATCCAGGATACAAAGAATATTGCGCCCATGATGATGTTTTCGGTTGTGGGTGTGCTAACAAGTCGGATCATCGAGTCGATGAACGAGTGCGTGCCGGCCTTGAAAGAAAGTGATATCGTCTCAGAGATAAGCACAGCCAGGTAGAGTGAAACTGACAGCGATGCCCCCACTCCGAAGAGTCCAGCGCCATGCCTTGGGATCATACGTTTGAGTGTTCGATTCCAGAAATTTGTCATAATTCCTCCTTTTCTGCTATTAGTGAGTTGGTCTCAATTCGAGAGTTTTTGTGGTTGCAATATGCGACAGTTGCCCAATGGACACCTGTGCCCCAGCCGAAGAATACAATCAGGGTGAGAATTGGTAGGATGTACATCCACACCTCCAACCTCACGTCCAAGCCAGACGACAAAAACAAGCGCTTAATCACTGTAAAAAGAACGCCTGAGATTATTATAGCAGGAAACGTGGATTTTGCATATAGCGGAATCGATTGAATTGATAGGTGAAGCGATTCTATATACCTTTTTCCTTCAAGCCAGAAAAATCTTGCAGGTAGGAAAATAATCAAAACGGTAGATGCGATAACAAACCCAGTAAGGTCAACCCAAAGAGCGGGAACAGAGAGAAACCAGAGAAGCCTTGAAAAAAGATACCACACAAGAGCAGCAGCTGCCCAGACACCAACAAACAGGATATCAAAAGAAAGAACTTTGAAGTAGGTTTTTCTAGAAATCCTGAGGCTAATACCCGTTTCAAGATTCTGCCTTTCCGATATTGATGAAAGGATGGCAGTTTCCGCGTAACACTGCAACAACAGGACAACTGAAAAAACTATTAACAAAATAATCCACTTCTCAACTGAATCAGGAATTGAGAATACCTTTGTTGCAAGGGCAGTTGGAAGCTCAAGTGGATTATGATTCTCAATGAGATTTGACACAATCTGCATTGTTCCTCTGGAAAGTGATAGACCCACAATCAGGCTTGTGATAATAATAGAAAGATAGTAGCCAACCAGCATGATGCTCGATAATGCCAGCAGATCAGAAAAAGGAAGGCTGATTCCTGGCTTTTTATTTTTGGTTTGATAACTCATCAAATCTCCATAGTCATTGTTAAAAAATCAATCCGGTAACAGCACTGACTTTTTCATCGAGCCAGGTATTGGCAGATTCAAAAGGTATAAAAGGAGACCTGTCACATCGGCAAGCACGCCACCCGATTTCAACTCCCAGGGTGTTCTTCCCTCTTTTGGGATAAATATGCAAGGAACGGGATTGATGGAGTGTGCTGACTGTGGGAGCCCTTCCTCGCTGAGAAGTTCCTCGACGTTGCCGTGGTCAGCAATGATCACAACGTCATAACCCATGCTGTGAGCAGCTTTCACCGCTGTGAAAGTCGATTTGTCAACTTGAGATACCGCCTGTTTGGCTGCATAGATATCACCAGTGTGTCCAACCATATCGCAGTTTGCGAAATTGCACACAATAAAGTTGTGCCTCTCGTGCTTGATGTCCTCAATCAGGAGTTGTTCTACCTCAGGAGCTGACATCTCGGGTTGGAGGTCATATGTTGCAATCTTGGGTGATGGCACGAGGATCCTATCCTCTCCCTTGTACTTCTCTTCCTTGCCACCGTTTAAAAAGTATGTTACGTGAGCGTATTTCTCGGTTTCCGCAATTCGAAGCTGAGTTAGACCACCATCTGAGACGACCTTGCCAAGCGTTGTATCGATGTTTTGTCCCAGCATCTCGTCTGTAAACAGTATCGGCAGGCCGAAGCTTCCATCGTAGAGTGCCATGCAGGCGTAGTTGATTTTGACTCTTTTATTTCTCTCGAATCCTTTGAAGTCATCAAGGGCAATTGCAGCCGTCAATTGCCTTGCCCTATCTGGGCGATAGTTGAAGTGAATGAATGAATCACCATCACCAATTGTTATTGGGTTCTCGCCATCTTTGGTAATGACGCATGGTTTAACGAACTCGTCTGTTACGCCCTCGTCATATGAACTCTGAACCGCTTCAAGTGCTGAACTAAACCTCTTGCCAACTCCTTCTGTCAACAGCTCATAGGCTTGTTTTGTTCTATCCCACCTGTTGTCTCTATCCATCGGGTAGAATCTGCCTGAGACCGTTGCGATCTTACCAGCCCCAATTTCAGCCAGTTTGTCCTCGATTTGATTTATGTAGGTAAGGGCGGATTTTGGTGCGGTGTCCCTACCGTCAAGAAAGGCGTGGATATAAATGTTTTCAACCCCTCTGGATTTTGCAACCCTTATGATCTCATAGAGGTGCTCTAGGGATGAGTGTACCCCTCCGTCGGAGCAGAGTCCCCCGATATGAAGGTTCTTGCCTTTTGCTGAGTCTATTGTGTTAATAAGCGTCTTGTTGGAGTAGAATTCTCCGCTCTCGCAAGCCATGTTAATCTTGGTGAGTTTTTGATAGACGACCCTACCAGCGCCGAGATTCAGGTGACCGACCTCTGAGTTCCCCATCTGCCCTTTGGGCAATCCGACAGCCAGACCTGAGGCTTCGAGGGTGGTGTGTGGATTATTTGCGGTAAGCTCATCAATCCCAGGGGTTCCGGCAAGATAAATGGCATTTCCTGGGTATGGCTTCCCAATACCAAAACCATCAAGAATTAGCAGCAATACTTTCTGTTTCATGCCATAGATAATAATTGCTTTTAATTATGTATACAATGAGATAAGTTGTCTGAATGGTTCTTTTTTAAGCTACCTATCCTGTATCATAAAGACATAAAACGGGCTCTCTCCTTCAACCTCTGTTGTTTTTCCAGTACTTGTGTCGTGATAATAGGTTTTGGTCTGATTTTGAGTAGCGAGCACATTCCAGGATATTATCTCTCCTATTTCTCTTTGAAAACGCCCGATGGTGTTGAGCCTGTCACCCTCATAAATCAGTTCAAGCTCTGGTGTTCTATTTTCTGCTGCGTTATCAAGGTTACATCTGTACATCTTCCTGTTTCTTACCTTTTCTGTCAAAAACAAAACGTAGTTTGAGGTAGCGACGGGATTCTCAAAGTTCATGCCCTCATCCTCCGCCACAATGTAGGTTTCGCCAGTTGAGTATTTGTAGCAATAGATAGATTTTCTAATTTCCAACGTTTTTTCGTCTTTTGTGTTTTGGCTCCAAACAACATAATCACTTGAGATGGATACTCTATCGAATGATTTATAGTCATTGACAATGACTATTTTGGTTTTTGTCTCAAGGTCGTATGAAATAAGTTGGGCAATGGCAGATGTTCTGTCGACATACACAACATGCCTGCCATCACAGTCATAGTCTCCTGTTTGAACGCTTGCAAGCACAGTTGTTGATTTATCGTTGATGTTGTAAATATGCATGAGGTTTGTATTCAAGGGTTTATTTGATATTGGATCCGTTTCAAAAGTGAAAAATAGAGCGTCATTTTCATAGAGCCTGTGCAGATTGTTTGAACCATGTTCCCATTGGAATATTGTGGTTTCTTCGAGGGTTTTCCTGTCATACAGGATATAACTTGAACCATTATCGTGTTCTCTTCTCCAGAGAATGTGTGTGTCAGTTGCCTCTGGGGAATACTCGTTTTCCTTCGTATTTGTGACTCTGTGTATTTTATCTGTATTCGAGTCTAATATGAAAATATCACAATTGGATGAGCCTGCTTTTTCAGCGGAGAATACAACTTCGTTCTCGTTCACATCAGCGGCAATCACCGTATTTTCGGTGTTAAATTTAAGTTGTCGCAGGTACGATGGCCAAGGGAGGACCAGAACTGAACCGCCTGGGCTACAGCTACAAAGCACAAAAACAGCGACAATTAATGAGACCAAGCCAAGATTTCTATTCACAATTCACCTCCTGCCAACAGGCATGGATTTTACAAGTTCAAAAAGTGTAGCATCTTCTTGAAAACTCAAGCGTGTGCTTAGGTACTCTTATCCGCGAATCTCACGTCCCATTTCTATTGAGACCCCCGCAAGTGTAATGTGAAATGAGACTCCAAAATAGTCAAAGCACTTCAATTGCTCCAGTAGCACATCTGAGTGGCGGTGCTTAATTTATTGAGATCCTCGAGTTTGTAACTTATCGACGATTCTCATCGCTGACTCCAGGTCATAGGCTGTGTAGAAATTGACCTTTCTGAAAACTGACAACAAACCAATGCCTGTTTTCTGGAGGGTGTTTGTGATGATAAATACTGTTCCAAGCCTTTCCCTGTCCAGCCCTCTTGTCAAACTGGCAAAATATTGAAGCAGTGAAAGAGAGTCCATCCTCAGATGAGTGATGTCCGAGATTAGCCAGAATTTTCTGTGCGGGATTGTGTGAATCATCTCGAGTTGATCTGCCATTTTCTTTGCATCCTCGCGGGTTTTGATATACCCGGAGGGTTTCATTCTGATCAGGTTTTTCTCCTCGAAATATCTGTATTCGACTTTTAAGCTCATTCTTCCTCTTGGGGTGCATTGTACATCGATATTGGTAAGTTGTAAATTGACTATTTCTCAATATTAATCAAGCAAATATCAACAGAATAAACAATTGAGGGCTATTAATGTTATTTTCGCCAGGTAGGATGGTGCTTATGGAATTAACATACGTCAAGTCTGGGAGTATAGCGTTGATCTCTGAGCGTGTTACATGGTTTAGAAAATCCAGTAAACATGTTGCCATCTATTTCATGATTGCAAACAGACATTGGTTTTTTGGGAGTAAGCCAGTGGTCAACGATGTTTGGATTGAGAAACGTCTGGACAAGACAGAATGTGACGGAATCATTAGCGATGTTCCTGAGAACATAATGATTGCGAGAACCAAGATAAAAAGAGAATATGAGAAAAGAATGGCTAAGGAGGGATTCCTACAAAAGATTGTTGATTTTTTGCTCGAATTATTCAGTTTTGCTCCTGAGAGAATAATAGAGAGTCTCCAGATGGTCTCAGATTTCCTGAGAACCAGCTGGAAGATAAGCATCCCGGCCTACAGAGGCAATGTCATTGCAACAGGTCAAAGAGACAAAAATACTGGTGAGGTGGAGTTGCCACTGGTTTTTGCTCCGGCTTGTGAGGGTCTTTACAGCCTTTATGCGAGTGTGGGCAAAGAATTACTCAGATTTGATTTCAAACTTAGCCAACTAGAAGAACCTGACCCAAAGAGCCTGCAGGCGTTGTACTATGCCGGGGATGGTCATATCCACACCGATTACTCCTGGTTTTCTCCCAGATCACATGAGCCAAACGGATTCCCCATTGAGACAATCTCAGCCCTTCTGATGAATACCCCACTCCGGTGGGCATTTTTGACTGATTATGCCGTTCAGTTCTTCAGCAGATACGCAAAAGGTGGCATCACCCACTTGAGCAATGACAAAGGTTACTACACCTATGTAAAGGGTGGTGAGCAGTGCGAGAGGAGAAAGGTTGTCTGGAACGACAGATTGATTGAGGTGATAAGGGACAATGTGATGTTGGGAAGCGATCTATTGGTGGTTGCAGGCGAGGAAGTACCGTCTCTGACTGATAGTCACACTCTTGTTTGGGGAATTAGGGATAACGGGTCAAAAAAATGGAGCTGGCCCAAGAGGATTAGGCGTGAGTGCAACGATTTGCCCATGTTTACCAAGTATCTGTTTGGAGATTACTATGAGTATGCCTACTCCCACGACAATCCCTGGCAAGACAAAGAAGAGCGTATAAACCCATATGAATGCTATAAAAAAGAACCATACAATAAACCTGATGGTCATCCCTATGAGTATCTTGAAGTCGATCTTGTAAACGCGAGAGGTTTCAAGGATTTCAAACCCTTCCTGATTGCAGCTCACCCCCTAAACCCAAGCTATCTCTATCTTGGTTTTGAGCTTGGGAAAAACAACGATGGGCTGTGGCCAAATTTGTCATCTCATGCGAATGGACAGTCGGCTCTCATTGGTTTTGAGATATTTGATGATCCGCTGAAACCACAGAGGGTTGCCAAAAATGACATGCTCGTCGTGTGGAACATGATTTTGTGGCGCGAACTTGAGAAGAGTTTTGAGACACGAAGGTTTTTCGTGGCTGTATCAAACTCCGATGCGCACATGTTCAGTTTTTCGGGTGCAGGCAAGTTCTCACAGAATATGACTCACCTCTTTGTTGAGGATGGACTCCCCGACGTTGTCCCCTTTATTCATTTTAAGGATGAGGGGGTTGGTGAGGAAAAGCTTCGAGAATCAATTGAAAAGATTCTATCGGCGCTTGAGTGTGGACATTGCTGCTGCACATCGACAGGCGACTTTGGCACATTTGTTGTAAAGAAGGGGAAGAAGCTTCACCACCCCGGAAGCTTTGTGGATGTCAAACCGGGTGAATCGATTGATTTTATCTTTGAGGTGAGACCACAGCACAAGTGGAGAAAACTGAAGGAAATTCGCCTTTTTACCCTACACAAACCGTTGCCTTCAAAGCCTACTGATGATGAAACAGCCTACATGAAACAGGAGTGGGAAAATCTCAAATGCTCATACAAGAGGATTCCAGCGGCAATCGATTCCACAAGAATTGAATTAACAATAAATCCAAATGATACCTTCTATCCGGGAATTGACGCCAAAAGATGTAAGGATAAAGATGATGCGATCCTGACACTATACCGTGCAGAGTTTGTGTTTGTGGACAACCACAATCCCGACAACCAGTTCCTCGAAACCGTCACATACACAAATCCAATATTTGTTAAACTATCTAAATAAACTCAAAACACTTGTGCGAACCTGAGTTTTTTGTTAGATTGGTTCGGTTGGAGGTCTAGCAGAAAGTGTACTCAGGTTTGAAAACCAAACTTCGCGCTCTTGAAGTTGCCGACTCTGAAAGAATCGCTCTCTGGAGGAATGATGAGTCCATCCAGAGTATGCTCATAGGCTGGCACTGGCCGGTATCGGTTGAGAACGAGGCAAAGTGGATTGAGTCGTCAAGAGATGACAAGTTGAACAAGCGTTTCGCAATAATCGCTGATGACGGCAACCACATAGGCAACATTGGGATATACGGGATTGACTGGGTCTCAAGGCAGTGCGGGTTCGGTCTCTTCATAGGTGATGCCAAGTACCGGGGTAAGGGTTATGCAAACGACGCCTCCAAGGTTCTTCTTGATTTTGTTTTTTCGGAGCTTGGCATGAATCGAGTCTGGGTGTATGTCCTTGTGTCCAACGAACCATCCAAGAAACACTTTGAAAGACTTGGCTTCTCTGCTGAGGGAATCCTGAAGCAACACAACCACAGGGGTGGCGAGTTCACAGATGTTCATGTAATGGGTCTTCTCAAGGGTGAACTCATCAAATGATAAACCACCTCACAACCTCAAACTCAAAGCAGTGGAAGGAAGTCCTGAAAAACATTCATGGAGCAGATTGCTATGCTATGCCAGAGCTTGGCAGACTTTGGGAGTCTTCCTATCCCTACAGGCTTGAGGCTGTTTGGGCTGAATATGACGGAAAGTTGATTTTCTATCCCTTCATTACTCGCCCCATCTCAGAGCTCCCGTTTGGTTTTGAAGTTGTGTCAGAGCTGGGTGAGTTGTATGACATCACTTCTCCGGAATATGGTGGTATATTTCATAGTTTTGAGGGTGAGATGCCCTTCGATGTTGCATCAAAATTCTCCTCTGATTTTGGGAGTTGGTGTAGAGAACGTGGTATCATCACAGAGTTTGGCAGGATTCAAGTTGTCCAAAACAACATAGTGCTTGGCTCAGGCTACAACATCAGAAGGGTTGGCAGAGTGGTTTGGGTTGACCTGAACCAAACAGAGGATGAGCTTCAAGAGAGCATGAGCAAAGAGGGTAGGAAGAAGATACGGCAGGCAGCGAGCAGAGGAGTGGAGATTCGCGAGCTTGGCCCCGAAGGTTTTTCTGAGTTTATCCCCCTCTACCACAAGACTATGGACTACCACACAGCCGATGATAGATACCTTTATCCAGAATCCTTCTTTGAATCGATGATCTCAATGCCATCCGATTTCTGTTTCATCCTTGGTGCCTTTTGTGACGGCGAATTGGCCGCCGCTGTGATTGTTTTTGTTGGCGGTGGCGTTGGTTATTCATATCTTTCAGCAACAGATAGGGAATACCAGAATATGCGACCCAACAACCTCCTCTTCTGGGAAGCTCTCAAAAAAAGCAAACAGATGGGTTGCACAAGTTTTGTGTTGGGTGGTGGAGCCTCAGGCAACGATGGCACATACCAATTCAAGCTGAACTTTTCGGACAAGGAAAAGGATTTCTACATCTACGATAGAATACATGACATGGACAAATACCGTCGTATCATTGAAATCAAAACTGACTACGAGCATAATCTAGGAAGGGATTTTAATCCTGAGTCGATAGGATTCTTTCCCGTCTATCGTGCTGTATGGAGGAGTTCTTGAGGGTGATAAGACCGGCTTGGAAAAGGGTTTTCGACCTCGTCGCGAGTTTTTTGGCGATCGTTGTGTTGTCCCCACTCATTCTGCTGATATCGATTGCTATCGTTGTTGATGATGGCTTTCCGGTGTTTTTTATCCAAAAGCGTGTTGGCAGGGACGGAGTGGTCTTCCCTTGTATCAAATTTCGGACAATGGTTCGAAATGCTGCAAACATCGGAACTGGTATCTGGACCTCGGAGAACGACCCTCGAATAACAAGAGTTGGCAGGAAACTTCGTTCGTTTATTGATGAGCTTCCGCAGCTTTTCAATGTGTTTGCTGGACACATGAGCATTGTCGGTCCAAGACCATCCCTCATCTACCAGGCAAACCGTTACGATGATTACCAGCAAAAAAGGCTAGCAGTCAAGCCTGGAATCACAGGCTGGGCGCAGATAAATGGCAGAAACAATTTGTCATGGCCCCAAAAAATTGAGCTTGATGTTTGGTACACTGAGAATGTGTCTCTACCACTTGACCTTAAGATTATCGCCAAGACGCCATTAACACTTCTAAAACCGAACGTATACGCAGGAGCTGAACCTGACGATCCAATCAGCAGACTCGACGGAGTGACAAACCCCGACAACGTGGAGGATATGAAACATGCCCAGACTTAGAATACTCGGTGGACCAGGATACTATCCCGGCACAATTCAACTTTGCAGACCACCGCTTCCCGAATTAACCCAACTCTCCGAGAAGCTCTCCTCAACCCTAGCAAGCGGAATGCTCACAAAAGGTGAAGAGTTGGCCGGTTTTGAGGCTGATGTTGCCCAGCTCATGGGCGTCAAGTATGCCTTTGGAGTCTCAAGTTGCACAATGGGATTGGCTTTGTCGTTGGCATCTCTGAAGAAAATCAGGTATGATGCCGAAACAGACCGGGAAAAAAAGGATATGTTTAGGCTCGGTGCAAAGCACAAGATCGCCGTTCCGAGTTTTACATTCCTGGCGTCTGTTACCTCCTCAGTCTGGGCGGGATTTGAACCAGTCTTCATTGATGCCGACTTACGCACCTACAACCTCAGCATCGCAGACCTTGAGAAGAAACTCACAGACGATATTTTTGCAATTGTTTTCACGCATGTCTTTGGTTCCCCAACCGGCATTGATCAGGTGTTAAACATCGCATCGAAGCGTAACATACCGGTTGTTTTTGATGCTGCCCATGGATTTGGTATCCTCCACGGTGGAAAACCAGTCGGCTCGGAAGGTATGGCATCCTCCTTCTCACTAACACCTACAAAACTTCTCACCTCTGGTGAGGGTGGATTTGTCACAACCAATAACGAGCAGATGGCACTAAATCTCAGAGTTCTCAGGGAATATGGCAATAAAGCCTCAGAGCAAGGTGATCAGGATACCGTCTATCCCGGATTGAACGGCAGAATGTCAGAACTCCACGCAATTCTCGGCAGATGGGGACTCACCAGACTTGAGGATGAGGCGACCGAGCGTAACAGGAGAGTGAAGCTCTACAAAGACAAACTTTCCCAGGTTCAGGGACTTGCGTACCAGGTTATTGCCGATGAAGATAGATGCTCCTACAAGGATTTTGGTATCAGAATAGATGAGTCTAGGTTTGGACTCTCCCGAAACGAGCTTTTAAAGGTGCTTTCGGTTGAAAACATACAATGTAAGCCGTACTTCTCACATCCGGTTCATACTCACTCCTACTTTAGCAGTGGCGGGAGCGAACAGGAAGACACCTGTCCAAATGCAACGAGACTCTCAAAAGAGGTGATATGTCCACCTCTATTCGGTACAATGACAGACGCTCAGCAGAACGCTGTAATAGGCGCTATCATTGAAGCCCACAGCAAAGCCCCGGAGATCAGAAAAAAACTTGATGGAAAGGGAACTGCATGATTAGAGTCCTTCTGATTGGCAAACCCGAGTGGTGCGAGAGGATGGGTGAGGACATCAATTCGTGCGGCACGCACACAGTTGCTGCCGTCTCCCACACAAAAAACATCGAAGGAATGACCGAAGATATTGACCTTGCCTATGTTGAGGCTGCGTTTGGTGATATCTCATCTGTTACAATAGCTTGCAACAACTTGAAAATCCCGCTTCAGATTGTGCCGGACGGTGTTACGCCGAGACGATATGTTAAAGACGAGAGACTCATTCAAAGACTCGTTAATACTGGTCTTATCAGGCAGCATAAGCCTTGCTCAAAAGACGAAGGGCAATACCTTGTGGGTAAAAGGATTCTCATTACAGGCGCTGGTGGTTCAATCGGGTCTGATCTTGCTAGGAAGATAGCGAAGTTTAGTCCTGTTCATGTGGTGCTTGTTGATAACTCCGAAAATGGTGTTTATGAGGTCAACCTGGAGATGGAGATTGATGGCTTCACCAGCAAGACGGCGATTGTTGCTGACATCCGCGACCGTCATAGAGTCAGGTCAATCATGCAGGAGTATAAGCCTGACATAGTGTTTCATATAGCAGCCCGCAAGCATGTCCCCCTGATGGAGAGGTTTCCAGAAGAGGCTGTCACAACCAACATCAGTGGTACTATCGTGACACTTGAAGAGGCGGAAAAAGCCGGAGTGAAGCTCTTTACATTTATCTCAACGGACAAGGCTGCAGATCCAGCCAACGTGATGGGCGCAACCAAAAGGATAGCCGAAAGGGTAATCCAAAGACACGCCAAAATCTGCTCTATGAAGCACTGCATTGTGAGGTTTGAGAATGTCCTGGATTCTGATGGTAATGTTGTCTACACCTTCCTTCGTCAGCTTCGTCGAGGGGGCAACCTCACAGTCACATCTCCAAAGATGAATAGATACTTCATCACAAGGGAACACGCCTCAACGTTCATCATCAGAGCATCCGGGCTTGCCGACTGTGGCGAGGTGTTTGTGCCTGACGCTGGACCACCAATCAACATTTCTAAACTCGCAACAACAATTGGTGGTGTGATGGGTTACAAAGAGGGTATCAACTACCGAATCATCTACACCCAGCCACGTCCTGGCGAGAAGATGTCTGAGGAGCTTGTCACAGAGGAGGAGATGAAGCGTCAGAAGGAACTTGATGGGCTCTTCATGATCCCACCAGTTGACAATCACCCAGCTGATTTTGATGCAAACATTGAATCAATTCAGGATGCAGCAGCTAAAGTAGACAGGGCAAAAATGCTTGAACTTATTTCAAAACTGGAGCCAACCTACAAACCATGAAAATACCTCTTGTGATTTTTTCATCTCAGGACTTTGACGATTTACCAACCAGGAAACATCTGTTTGCGCGTCATTTCTCTGATGAGGGTCACAAGGTTTTGTACATCGAAGCTCCTTTCACCTATCTCTCGAAATACGCTGACTCTACATACAAACCAAAGGCAAAAAGGGCAAGAAGGGTTGAGAAAAAATCAGACAATCTCTGGGTTGCATCCCCTCCTCCAATGATGCCCTTCTATGGCAGATTTGGTTTTGCACAAAAAATGGCTTGCAATAAACTCGCTGGATTTGCCAAAAGAGCGATGCTTGAGATTGGTTTTTCAGCGGAATATGCAGCACTCTTTTACCTTCCTTGGATGAGTCCCGTCAGAGATAGCCTTAATCCTAAAATCACACTCTATGATTGTGTTGATGACCACTCTGGCTACGGTGGGACGTCATCGGCCACTTTCTTGTCCAAAGCCGAGGCGAAGCTTGCCAACGGGTGCGATGCCGTCTTTGCCACAGCAAGGTATTTAGCCGATAATCTGAGGCAATATAACCCCAATACAATCCACCTTCCAAACGCTGTTGACCCCGAAGTCTTTAAGTTTGATAAAGACGAATCTGAACCCAACAAACCAACTGTAGTTTACGTCGGAGCGCTCAGGTGGTGGTTTGACTCAGAACTCATGTTCGACATTGCCTCATCAAGACCCAATTATAGGTTTGTCGTTATTGGGCAAGAGAGAGGATCTGAGCTTGGTGAGTTTGGGCAAAAACTCAGGAAACTTGAAAATGTGGAGTTTCTTGGCAGGAAACCACAACCTGAAATTCCAAAACTGGTCTATGGGGCATCGTGTGGGATTATTCCTTTCAAATCGGGAGAACTCACAAAATCCGTCTCACCACTCAAGCTCTATGAGTACGCCGCAATGGGTTTCCCGACGGTGTCAGTGCTTATGAGTGAGTTGACCAATATGCCAGACAGTGTTGTCAAAATAGCAAACAACAGGGACGAATTTCTTGAAGCTATTGATGGTTGCATAAAAACACCAGCCAATGCTGATGAGATAGCAGAATTTGTGAAAAATAATTCCTGGGAATCCAGGGTGAATGTTTTGAAAACGGAGCTACAAAGGTTATGGCAAGAAAAATTAAACTAGCTCAGGTCATTTGTGGCACTGATGTGGCTGGAGCAAAGGGGTATACAATCGACCTTACGCTTCGGGCAGACAAGGATCTGTTCGAGGTTTATCACATCCACCCGCTTGAAGGTATGACCACAAAAGAGGCAAGGGATGCTGGTATTGAGCCATTTGTTGTTAAACAAAACCCCTGGGAGATTGCAAAACTCATTAGAGAACTCAATCTGGACTTGATTCACACGCATGGGGTGAGAGCCAACTTCACGGGAAGGGTGGCTTCAAGACTAACCAAAATTCCAAATATCTGCACAATGCACTCAGACTCCAGGCTCGACTATGACTCGAAGTTAAAAGAGCGTGCTGTCTGGTTTGCTGACAATGTCCTCAACAAGTGGGCAGACGGTTTCATCGGTGTGTCACAGGACATGTCAGAAAAACTTGCCAAGAGGGGTATTCCAGAAGACAAAATTCACACTGTCTATAATGGTATCGACTTGGAGAAGGTGGTTGCCAGGAAATCCTCAATTGAATCAAAAAGAGAGCTTGGAATCCCTGAGAACCTGAGATTGATTGGCACAGTTGGCAGACTTGTTGAGGTCAAAGGGCAGGATGATATTATCAAGGCTCTCCCATATATTCTTGCCAAAGTTCCTGATGCAGCCGCAATCATCATCGGTGATGGCAGGTGTTATGAACCACTCAGGAAACTGGCTGAGGATTTAAGGGTAACGGATAGGGTGTTCCTCCCTGGTCGCATCACCCCTCCGTTCGACATTATGGCAGCATGTGATGTGGGGGTATTCCCTTCACTGGCTGAGGCGATAGGCCTTGGTCTGCTGGAGTTTATGGCGCTTGGTGTGCCTGTGGTTGCCACCAATGTCTGTGGGATACCAGAGGTCATTACCAACGATTCAATCGGTTTGATGGTTCCACCGTCATCGCCAAAGAGATTGGCAGAGGCGATAATCAGAGTAATGACGGATGTTGGTCTAACTAACACTCTGATTAAGACAGCCCGAAAGAGGGTTGAGGAATCGTTCACCACCAAAACAATGCTTGACGGAACGCAGAAAATCTGGCAAAAATATGCAAGGAGCAGAGATTAGAACCAGAGGGGCGAAGATAGCAATTGTGCGAGTGGCAATGACTTTTTTACTCGCTGTTATTATGCTCTTACCTGGCTTCACGGGAGTTTCCGCCAAGGACTGTGAAAGCGGGAGACTTTTCCTCTATCCCAGCAGCTTCACAGCATCCAAAGGTCAGATTGTCACATTCCCTGTAATCTATGTGAACAACACCGAATATGAACTCCCAGAATCACAGCTTGTCTTTACCTCTGGCGCTGACCTTGAGATTGTATCGGTCACACCGTCAGTGGAGTTTGATGGAAACGGTGTGCGTTTCAATGTCCCCGTTCTCCAACCAAACGACAGGTTCAAGGCAGCTGTGAAGGTGAAGGTTGTGACGAAGGAAACCCGTATTGGTTATCCAATGGTCGTCAGATGCTCTGCGACTCATATAAAAACTGGATGTACTTCCAGCAACTCCTCAGTCGTTTTCCTTTGGGCTCCGACCGATTATCCCTCCATTGAGGCGCAGATGATCGAGGTCTCAAGGCGTGAAGGCAAGATAGATTTTGAGCTGCATGTCAAGGGGGGCTATCCACCATATGAATATAAGGTCGTCTGGGGTGATGGCGGTCAGACAAACACTGGTGGTATGCGATACGAAGGCATGGTAGAATTACAACGGAAGTACCAGAAACCTGGCGAATACAGTATGCGTTGTTGGGTGACTGATTCACTTGGCAAACAAACTCGAATTGAGAAAAGGATATTCCTGCTTCCCTGGTAGAAGCGCTTGAAAGGGTGTCGCATTGAAGTTTGAAAACAGAGCCGCAGCAGGCGAGAAGTTGTTTAAGCAGTTTGGTGATGCGTGGACGGATGTCTCAGTCGTCTATGGGATTGCAAATGGTGGTGTGGTTGTTGCCGAGGTTATCGCAAATGCTCTCTCAAAAAGACTCGATGTTGCGTATGTTTCAAAACTCCCGGTTCCTTGGAACCAGGAGCAGGCTTTTGGTGTGATAACGATTGGTGGTGAGGTGCTTCTCGATGAGGGTCACTACAGACAGATAGGTCTGTCCTATATGGAAGTCCAGAAGATTGCCAGGCAGAGGCTCTCCTCGTTGAAAAGACGATACCAAAACACTCTTGTTGAGGGTGACGCAAAGGTTGATATAAAGGACTGCAGCGTGCTCGTAGTGGATGATGGTATCGCAACAGGGATGACAGCACTTGGGACTATCAAATGGCTCAAGGGAGCAGGAGCAAAGGAAATCTTTCTTGCAACCCCGATTGCCCATACGCACTCTAAAGAACTGATTGGTGACAACGCCACCCGATTCGATTCGCTTGTTTCCTCCGATATCAAAGTGTTCGCGGTCTCACACTACTATCGGGAGTTTGAGCAGGTCGGCGATAGGCAAGTTAGGGAATCTATCAAAAACAACAGAAAGCTGATGCAATCACTTTCCGAATAGTATAAGTTTTGGTTCCAGACCGTTGTGCACGCAGACAGCAACCACGTCGGCTCCTATTGTCAGAGAGAACTCAGATGCTCCGCTTGAGTCGATGAGTTCGGTGAATAGAGGTTTCCCATTACCCGGATCTCGGATCATCAGATGAGTGTTATCAATTACTTCTTGATTCTGCGCTTCCGTTGCTTTCTGTCCCTCAGGTACCTTTGGTAGGTACTTGGCAAGTTGGACAAGAGCGTTGCTTGTCATTATCTCATTCCCATCAAAGTACATCCAGTTTATTTCTGCATCTGGTGATGAGGGTGGTTGAATGGGGGTCTCCTTGAAGGAGTCCACATCAAGTTTAGTGATGTCACCTATCTGATTGGTTGTGATTATTTCGTTATCCTTGACGATGAGGTTTGCCGACCTGTTTGTGCCGTAGATTGCTCCAACAGCTGATGGAGGATTTTTATGGAAAAGCCATACACCACCAAAGCTGCCAAAACCAACATACTTATCTGTTACTACTAATTTTGAAGCAAACGCCAGTGTTTCATCCTCAGCAGTGAATGTTATCTTGCCAGTCATTTTCTCGATGACATGAATCTTTGCATTCCCCTCTCTTCTATCAACTGCATAGACTGTGTTGCCGTCAATACAGACTGATTCAGCATAGAAGCTGCCGTCTATCTCCCACATTGGCTGGAAGTTATTTTTTTCAAGACAGTACAGTTTTTCCAGATTGGCAACAATAATGACCTCATTGTCTGCATTGCAGATGCCGGTAATCTTGGTTTGCTTTATCTGATTACCAGTTAAAGGATCGACTAACACAAGCCCGTCAACCGTCGAGAGTATCAAGCCCTCTGGGGTATAGTAGAGAGGAGAATTGTGGAATCCCAGGTCAACACCTGCGCCAAAAAACTGATCTTTATAGGGAGCTTCTGCGTTGAACCCCCAAACCTCAGCGCCACCGTCTCTGAGCCTGCACGAGAACCTCTCTTCGTCGATGTTGTAGAGGAAAAGGTATTTGTTTGAGACAAGAGCGGGAGCAAACCTTCCCTGGATTGTGAGCAACCGTCTCTGATGGATTGGTAGGTCAATACCTATGTAGTTTGGGTGTTTTGGCCCACCTCTTCCGCCGTTGTAAACAATGCTCTCTGGGTCGAGCTCCCCCATGTTTTCAACCTTTGTTGGGATGCCCCAGAAGAAAATCTGGGAATTATCGTTGATTCCAACAATAGTGCCACCCTCCAAAATAAGCGGTGTGTATTTCAACTCGCCATTAAAATGCAGTTTGTCAAGAAGATTTCCTGTGTATGCGTCATAGATTGCTATGACTCCATCTGCAGTTGGCACACAGATGTTATCTCCTAGGAAGAACGACTCACCAGCAACCGAGTCATCGAGATTGATTGAGACCTGCTCGATTCCATCGTCTATGTCAAAAATCTGTGTCATCTTCTCTGACGATACCGCAACGAATTTCCCATTGAATGCTGGGCCTGAGACTACTTCATAATGCATTTGGTTGCCCCACAGAGTCGTCCCATGAAGCGTTCTGGCATACACCTGGTTGTTGACTGTTGTCAGCGTGAGTTTGGTTTTGTTAGCCGCCGGGGTGCAACTTACAAGTTGCCTACCTTGCTCTTTGTCCAAAAGGATTCCATTCTCGTCCAGGTAGTACACAGCTCTGTCATCGGAGGATGCGACAATAACGCTTTTTGTATCATCACCAGTCTTCATTTGGAGTACACATGCACCGCCATTGAAGCTGCCCATTGCTTTGTGCTCCCACGCCGTATCGAGATTGGGCAGGCTGAGCATCCTCATGTATCCGTCAACTGTGCAAACGACCATCGACTTCTCGTCGACAAGTGTTGGAAGACCAGATAGCCTTGAATCGATATTTGTAGACGAGAGTTGTTTTAAGTTGAATGTGTCATCGTCTGAGATTGGTTCAAATGTCAGAATCTCTCCATCAACGGTTGCCACAATGATGATATCATCTGTGGTTTGGACAAACTCAATTGCATTATCCGAGGTTTGACTCTCTCCCTGAATCTCGCCCGTGTTTGAGATGAAATACAGGCTTCCGACTGATGTGCCGACAACAATATTGCCCTGGAACGGTGCGACATTAGAGATTGATTGTTTTCCTAGACTTGTGGTGCGAAGCAGTATGAAATCCTTGGTTTCTGCCTCTCTCAATGACCTCGAACGGTTTGCGCCTCCTTGAAGCTTATCTTTTCCCTCGAAAGGCTCGCCGATAGCTATCTCTCCATCAACCTCATACAGCTCATTCAACGAGAAGATTGTTATTCTATATTTGTATTTCCCAGTTTGTGTTTCTTTCGGGGATACATAGAAGTTGATGTAGTTTTCTTGAACAGTCTCGAGTGTGTCTATTTTGATTTCAAGACCATCGGGTTCTACCTCAATCTTTCCTTTAAATGGCTCTTCTGTTCTACTGTTGTCAACTGAGTACTTGGCGAATAGTTGCCCTTCCTCCCCTGCAATCAGTGCTCCGCCTAACCGCCATTCCTGAATATATTCTGGAAGATTTGATTTACCCGAGTCACTGCTGCAACCTACAAACAAAAGGTTTGGCAACGCAACAAGGCATACAACGACGATAAACAGGAGAACATTTCTAACTCGTTTCATGTATGCCATTCTAGTTGGCATATTCCAATTGACAAGTTCAATTCATATTTTAAAAAGGCGTATAACCGAAGAGTCGACCCAGTTTTTCTGTTTATTTTTTGCTTTCACCATTTTTTTGGTTCTAATATGTGTTACTTCATCACAAGTGCTTCAAATTATTGTCCCTCCTCATCCTTCGCCTTGGATTGAGTTTCATCTAGTCTGTTTATCTTCGAATTTGTTCATCTTAAAAGGGTACCACCCTTGTGATTCACATGTTTCGTAGAAACTGCGATTATTTGTGCCTCCCTATTCACAACAAGTAGTTCTATTTCAATGAATAATCCTCAAGAAAACAAGACAACCAACAAAACTCAAAACCTTGCCTATTCCTTGCAGACCCATAGAAATGAAAAAGCACAAAGGGGCATGAAACACAGATACAGCACATCCGTTTTCCTGATTTCTATGAAATCCCAAAGCCATGCTCGTGTGAAATAACTTTTTGAGATATACTTTGTACACTCTAGTGATAGAGGTTTTTACTCCTCATTTTCATGTGATAATTTGGATATGTGCTAAGAAATTCCTTTACCTGCAGAGAGAAGACATAGAATATAAGCCAGAATTGGAAATTCTCTCATTTTATTCATTGAGTTTCTTGCTGTGGATGATTCTGAATCTGCCGAAGTTTTATGGAGGGACTTTTTTAGAAGCAGTTCACTTCTTCTGCCAAAGTCAAGTTTCTAGTCATGCTTTGGTATTTGCTGTTCGTGAGTCTTGTCCTTAAAATACTGGAACATATCAGTTCTAAAAATCAATTCCCGAATGACACCGTTCCAGTCACGGTTCGGAGACAGATCCACCGTGCCAGAACTCCAAAATCTACCTGGTAAATACAGCTAGAATGGGTTCTCTTCCCCATCTTCCGGTGGTTCAGGCTCTGGCAGAATCTCAACAATTATTGATGACACGGTGTTGTGCTGTAAATCCTCACCAAGACTGTTTGAAACCCTGGATTTGGCACAGTCGATTATTGCGTCTCCGTCTTTCTTGGGTTTGAAAACAAGCTGTAGGAGGTTTCCGTCTCCGAATACCCCCTTAGATTGTCCAAGAATCACAGGCCCAAAGACAGAGATTGTTCCTTCGTCCTCGTGCCATGAGAAGATGCGCTTTGTGTTTCCGTCAAAGAATGAGCCCACTTTGACATCGAGTAGCTGAAGTTTGCTTGGCTGGTATGTGAACTTGAATACACAGCTTTTCACATCGCAAGCGTTTGCAATATTGAAATCAACCGTTAGATTCTCATCAAACTCAATCTGTCTTTTTCCTGCAAGCGAAAGGGCTAGTTGGTCGCATGTAATGCCAGTTGCCTCGACGTCAATTTCCACGTCAGAAGTCCAACTGGGGTAGTCTATTGAAGTGATTTGAATTATTTCTGAGAGCGAGTCACCAGGTTCTATCCATTTGTCCACTGCCACCTCAATGGTATAGTCGATGCTCTCGCCGGGGGCGATAACCGGTGTCGTGATAGAGGTCTCTCCACCTTTTGGGGTTAGAATTTTGATGTGAGAGAAGCCAATGGGTAGACTAACAGGGCACACAACATCGAATGACTGTTCAACCTCAAGCACATTCTTGATTGTTATCACCTCTGTGATTTTTGTTGCGTTGTTTAGGTTGATTTCACCCCTGATAGATGATGGTGTAACCAGTTCTGAGAGTTTTGTCTTGTTTTCCTCAAGATTGGCAAAAACATCCACACTCTCCCCTGCAAGACAAACGTAGTCTTTCACAAAATCTGGGTATCCATATGAAAGCACTCTAATCCTGTGTTTACCAGGTTCTATGTTGAGTTGAGCGGGAGTAGAGGAGAGAGGTGCTCCATCAACATAGACTTGTGCTCCTTTTGGTTCGCTGTCAACGTTTAGGACTGTGATTGTTGGTATAATCCTCTGAAGGAAGTACAGTACCCTTGATGTTTTGCCCTCTTGCTGTGGAATCTGGACGACCGTCTCGAAGGTCTCATGTTCATCCATCTCAACCTTGATAAAGTACTTGCCGGGCTTGAGGTGTCTTACCTCGAGGGGTGCTTCCCCTATCTCCTCAAAATTCATGTAAACCTTTGCTTTTTCTGGGATACCCTCAATTACAAGTATTTCTCTGCCCCAAACAGGTTCTGGAAAGTCGAGTAATATTGAACGAGATGCGCCAAACCAGTCAATCTTTGCGCCAAATGCCTCACTGATGAGTCTTAAGGGTATGAACGTTTGTCCGTTTCTGATGACAGCAGGAGTAGTGATACTTTTTGATACTCCGTTTATTACACACTCTGGTTCACCGATTGCGATTTCAAAGGATGTGTCCTGATAAACTATCTTTGCCGTGTAACTCTCAGCATCCCACTCGAAGTCACATGGCAATAGGTCTATAATGAACCTGAGCGGAACCATACTCGAACCGTTTTCTGAAAATGGTTCGTTTGGGAGTGTCATCTCTTTTGTGCCAATCCATGCCTCTTTGCGTCCCAGTCCAAGCCTAGCTAAAAGCCTTTTTGGATTATTGAGAGTAAAAATTACCGGTATATCGAGGCTGCCACCAGTCGATTTGAGCTCAATCGTTCCCTCGTAGGTGAGGCTTTTTACGAGTCCCTCCACCTTTGTGCCAACCTCGACATCGGTGAGGTTTGTGAATTTTGTCTCATCTATATCAACTGCAAAGCAGAAGGGATTTGGCCCCTCTCGTTCTTTTATCTTTGCTGTGCCAGAGATACGCGCTCCAGACTGATTCTCGATGTCAATTGTCTGGTAGATATTTTCATCGATTATTCCAAAATCCACAATCAACGGGTTTGCAATGAGCAGTGACTTTTGGGGTTTGGGGGGTGATGTGACTGTCACAAAATACACCTGCCCGGTTGATGTGATGTTTGTGTTGGAGAGACCAAGGAATCCAAATGGTGAGATTGTCACAGTGCCCACTGGTGTGGCGTTTGTTTTCCTGTTGTTTAAATCAGTTGTTGCAGGGAAGTCTGCATCGTCATTCTCGATAAGGATGAATGGCTCTCCGCCGATGGTGAATTCAAAACCAAATCCGTCATCATTGGAGAAAAATGAGTAGAGACCATCCACAGAAACACCAGTTGACTTGTGTGACAGCTGGGCTATCTCGGTTCCAGTGCTGCCGTCAAGCACCGTTGCGCCGTTTGTCTCATAAACTGTGTCGTTTAAGACGATGTACTTGCCGTCATCTGTGACATAATCCAATGAGTATGAAGTGTTGCCAGAGACAGTCTTTGTGAACTTGCTGTCATATGAGCTGATCAGCTTGTACACCGAACCATCGAAGTTACAGCTGTAGATTCCGTGCTTGTCGGTGTCGCCAACATTTGCTTTGAAAAACACCCTCTTTGTGCGTTTTGTGATACCTATCGGAGCGATGAGGTCTCCCGCTCCTGAAGGGGAATACTCAAATTTCTCCCCAGTCCACTTTGGTTTGTGAATGAAGTGTAGTCCTTTGCCGTCTGTCCCAAGAGTCAATAAAGCGTGACAAGTCCCAGATTTGCCAGGAGTTATAACCGATCCTTTGGCAACACCCAGAAACATATCTCCGGTGTATGTGAGGTCAAACCAGAGTAAATCCCATTTGACATTCACTCCATCAAACGTGGTATCAGGGATGATGGCAACCTTTGTGCCGCCTCCTGTTACATGGATTGAGAGCAGATAATCCTTACCTCCCGATGAGGCTACCACACTCACCCAGTCGCCATATTCTGGGAGTCTTGGTTCGGATTTGAGAGTTATTGTACCAGCGGCAGAGGATGGCCCTTTGAGTGAACCTGGTTTGTAGATAGTTGTAAATTTTGTGACCTGGAGAGTCGATGGATTTACTTGAAGCGCAACCAGTTCACTGGATGAACCTTGAACCACGAGATTTCGAAGGTCAGCTGTTGCCGTTGCTGCGACCTTTTCCATACCCCAGGCTGTGAGTCTTTTGACTTTGGCGCTAACACCCATTACCAAAGCAGTTGATGGAACAAGTGATAAAAGCACAATGACCACAAGAATTGCAAAGATTTTTTTTGTTCTTTTCACATCAACATTTTAGGGAGAACGGCATTCGTTCGCAACAGAAAACATTTCGACAATGGTATTTGGAAAATTTCTTTAAGCTAGAACAGTTGTTGACCATTATCATTTGAAAGTGTTTCTAAAACTTTAAAAAGAAAAGTTTTAGCCAAATTGTAGATTTCCGGGTTGCTTGACGCTCTTGGCCCGGCGACATTGAGCCTCTTTGGATTGTTCTTCTCTATCCAGCCGCACACCCTCTCAACCGTCTTTGGAGCAGATCTTTTTGGGAGTTTAACAAGCAGCACCGGTCTTCCCATCCTTGCTGCTGTTTCCAGTGTCAGTCTCGTTCCACCTGTCAACTCATCAGCAACAAGGATGAGTGTGGCGCAAGACTCCGACACATTCATGATTGTCCGTTTTGCATAGTCTGATGTTTTAAGCTCCGTCAGGTTGTATTTCTCTGAAATCTCCCCATCCTCACACAACCTTCCAAACGGGCAGTACCCCCCGTGTTTAATCCCAAGCTCGATTGCGCAGTCGAGTGCTGCTCTGTCAACGCCAGTTTGTCCCCCGGACACTATTGTCAGTTCTTTGATATCCACAAAGGTTATTGTATCTGTTTGCCAGATTCGTTCTAGTTGAAGTGAATTTGACTTTCTTTGGCAAATCGTCTTTCAAACCCACACAAAGAGTGCTAGAATTTCTGCCATGATAAACCTAATTCAATATAATCCCGTAAAGGTTGTTTTTGGTGTGGGCACCGTTGAGAAACTTGGTGAGTATGCTCCTTCTGTTGGCAAAAAGCCTCTAGTTGTTTTCGGCAAGTCCTCAGCCAAGAAATCGGGGCTTGATGTCAAGGTTCTCGATCTTATCAAGCAGGCTGGTTTGAACCCCGTCCCGTTCTATGGAATCGAACCAAACCCACGAAGCACCACATGCGATGCGGCGGTCAAGCTAGCAAAAGACAATGGTTGCGATTGCGTGATTGGCGTTGGTGGTGGGTCTGTAATGGATGCGTCCAAGGCGATTGCTGCAAGTGCCGCAACAGGTGCTCCTGTGTGGGATTTGGTTGTTAGGAAAGCCGAGGTTACATCAGCCCTTCCGTTGCTTCTTGTTTCAACATTTGCTGCAACCGGATCTGACTTCAACGCTGGTGGTGTTATCACAAACTGGGAGACGAAGGAGAAGTTTGGGATGTTCTCCCCCCACATGTATCCGAAAGTGTCAATCATCGACCCAGCTCTCACAACAACCGTTCCAAAAAACCAAACAGCTTATGGCGGTGTGGACATCATCGTTCATGTCATGGAGACATACCTTACAACAGATGACAAGGATACGCCAATCCCAGACTACTTCTCAGAGGGTGTCGCGAGGACTGTTGTCGAGTACCTACCAAGAGCACTTGCAAACGGTGATGATGTTGTCGCCAGAACACAGCTTTCGTGGGCTTCGGCTCTTGCCCTCTGTGGATTGCCAAATGGCGGAAGACCGGGTGGGTTCCTGATGCATTGGATGGAGCATGTCATGTCGGCTCACTACGACATCCCACATGGTCTTGGGCTTGCCTATCTGTTGCCTCCGACGCTCGAATATGTTAAAGAACACTTCCCACACAGGTACGAGAAATATACAAAGAATGTCCTGTCTGACACAATTGGTTTCCTCAAATCAATCGACTGTTATGTGACACTTGAGGATATGGGAATAGATCGAAACTATGTAACGAGATTTGTTGACGATTTCATTGTCCAGAAGATGGTCGATGGGAAAGTTCCTGCAAACCCAGAGCTTACAAGAGAGAAGATAGAGCGAATCTATCTTGGCAACTACTAATTTTCACTTTAGTTGCTTACCCCATACAATGGAAAAACCCCTGAGGAAACTCCTCAGGGGTTTTTCTAAATACTGACTATTCAGAGTAAATCTAGCTCTAGTGGTATCTCGTCATGGTGATCAGTTTCTCATCACCATTCCAGTCAACCTCTGCTCCAAGCGATTCAGCGATGAACCTGAATGGCACCATCGTTCTGCCGTTTGTAATCTCAGGAGCCTGATCAATCTGGACAAACTTACTGTTGAGAATTGCAGTCGTTGAGCCGATTGTCATCTGAAGCTTTATGTCTTCAAGGGTGACCGTCACTCTTCTTGCTGTTCCGTCCCAGCCAACCTCAGCGCCGAAGGCTTGTGAGATGGCTCGCACTGGGACAAGTGTTCTGTTTGTCTTGGCGATATATGGCGGCGAGTCGAGAATCACGATTTCACCGTTTACAAGCATTGCTGCGTTTCCAATCTTGAGTTGAACGGTTGTTATCTGGTAGTTGCGAAGCTCAAACGTGATTGTGGTCTTGTGACCCAGAGTATCCGTTGCCTTGATATTGTAGGTGTTGTTACCAAGCACGACCGGGAGGGTAATTTTTGTCGTGCCCTTCTCAAGGTTGTAAATCTTTCCAGCAAGCTCAACTGTTGCCTTCTCGTCAACCTCAACCACCACCTCAGCCTCTGAGGCGTTTATGAGCCTGCCAGCGGGTGGCGAGACTTTGACAACTGGTGGCTTGGTGTCTCTTGTGATTTTGACAATCTGGGTGGTTGATGTGCCAACCGGATTGGTGGCGGTCACTTCAAACTCGTTGAGTCCCTCAATAAGGTCAGCGTTGATAAAGAACTTGCCATCAGCGCCAACGCTTATTGGTTTGCCGTTGATTGTCACAGTTGCATCAGCTGTTGTGAAGCCTGTGATTGTGACCTCGCTGTCCTCGGTCAGCTCCTCATACTCCTCGAACGTGATGGTCGGAGCCGATGTTGGTGCTATAACCTCGATTACCTCCGGGTTGACAGTTTTGTACTCACCAAGAAGCCTGATGATTATCTTGCCCGGTTTAGTCGGTAACACGTCAAACTCAGCCTGACCCTCTGGGCCTGTCTGGTCTTCCATGTTGACGCCAGCGCCCTGGACAGAAACAGTGATACCAACGAGTGGCTTGCCGTATGAGCCAGCAAGCTCAGCATTGACCGTGATTTTTTTGGCAAGCCCCGGGTAGAAGGTGCCAGAGTACTCAACTGAGATGACAGCGCCCTTGACCGTGTCAAATTCTACAGCGTCCCCTGTTGAGAGTGTCTTTTCGTCGAACATGGCTGACGTCTTGTAGGAGAGTGTTACGGTTGATTCACCAAGAGTTTTTGGCTCGAAGTGAACCGTTGCTGTTGTTGAAACTGGGTCATCAAGGTCTCTTGTTGTTTCTTCGGTGACGCTCTTGCTGCTTCCCTTTGCCGCAACCTCGATTATTCCACCCTCCTTGATTGGGTCGTCTTCGAGTGTTGAGCTTGGTGAAACCTTCACAACAAGAACGTTGTCAGCGCCTTGTACGAGATCGTAGTTGGAAGCGCTGAGGAACTCACTGCCCCACTCAAGTCCTGTTTTGTCTTCATAGATAACGATGGAAGGCTGGACAATCGGAACATAGGTGGTGGTCATCGCATCCCAGTCAAGAGCAAACTTGCCATCGGGAGCATATCGAAGCTCCGGATTGAATGAGATTGACTGCGATCTTGGAACATCTCCTGCAACATCGCCGTTGAGGACGGTTGCCTTGTTTGCGCCAACAAGACCACCAACGCCAAACTCAGCATCAGCAAACACGTAGAATGTAGCTGAGCCGTCGGAACCAATGTTGAGCGAGTCCTTGTAGTCAATCATTCCATCGCCGTTGAAGTCAGACAAGTAGTAATTGCCAGCAAGCTCGGAGTTGTAGATACAGCCTGTTCCCCAGGATTTCAGGTCAATTGAAGTGCCATCCATCGAATTGCCTGTCTTGTAATACGTGGACATCGCCGCGATGTCCTTCATGTCGAGTGTCACATTGCCTGTCACAGAAACCGCCATCCTGTTGAAGTAGGAGACTGTGTCAGGATCAGAACCCTCTGGCAGCACAAGGAATGGGGTGAATCTCGTGAAGTCTGTGGCTGAACCCATCTTTCCTGGAAGGTTTGACGTGCCCTTTATCAAATTGCCGGAGGCGTCTCTGATTGTGGCTGTGACCTTGTAGATTCTGCCATCAAGAGCTGTCATCTTGGCGTCGTCTTGTGGGTAGCTCATGGTCTTCTGGTGATCTTGAGCGATGTTTGTGATTTTGTACTCGACGGTTGGCTTGGCAACCTTGATGCTGCCTGTGCCCCAACCGCTGTAGTCCGGGGTTCTTATCTTGAGTGTTATTTCACCCTCATCATTGGCGACAAACCCACTGAATTTGTAGATTCCCTGTTTTGCACCTGAGAAGTCGTATTTGACAGGGGAGAACCCAAACAGTGACTCGTTGTCAGAGAGTGTTCCATTCTCATTGGACAGAGATGCGGTCGTCCAGTAGTACTGACCGGTTCTGTCTGGTCTGACCTGGGTTATGTAGTTCATTACCTCGTTGTCAGAGAGTTTTCCGCCGTTTGTGAGGTCAACTGCTCTTCCGCTGTCATCCTTGATTGTAAGGGTGAGTGGGGTGTCTGGGTTAACAAGCTCAGGTGAGACGCCAGCTGTGAGGATTGGTGGGTCAACAACAACCGAGATGTTCGGGTCTTTTGGTATCCCGCCACCTGCCATTGGTCTCATTGTGATTTGACCAGCCAGGTATACCTCGTGTGAGTAGTACTTGCTATTGCCTTGCACCTGCCAGAGCGGGGCAAAGCTTCTGTCATTGTTGTCATCGCCGTACTTATAGGCAACGAGGTGAACAGGAAGCTCTTCATCCTCCCCGATGACATGGTCACCGTTGAAGTCCCAACCAAAGTCTTGAATCTGGCAACCGTTGTCGATGCTCATATCAAAGACATAGCGACCGCCGTTTCTCTGGAAGGTTCGAGCATCGATGATTCCGCCAACCCATGTGTTGGTTGCAAGGTTGTACGAGCCGATAAGCTCTGTCTCAAAGGCATCAAATGAGATTCTACCGTCGCCGTTGAGGTCATCATAGTCGCTGTAAGCGCCAGCTGCGTATGAACCAACGGATGATGTTGGGCCTCCTGTGACCCAGCCATCTCCAGCTCCCTCAAGGAGGTTAGAACCATACTGAGATCTGATACCCCTGTCTTGCCAAGCGTAGACAAGAGCATCGTTGCACTCACGGTTCTGTTGGATGTCTTCCCATTCTGTGATTTTGACATCAATGACGTTATCTGACATCAAACCGATTGTTGGAGGGGCTCCCTCGATGTGGAGTCCATGCACTGGAATTCCTTGAATCCTGTACTCCTGGCAACAGTCTTCCCAGAGCTTGCGTGTGCCGTCAGCAAGCAAAACTTCGATTGAGAGAACACCTTTATCAACTGGGATTATCTCATCAAAAACAAATACTGAACCGCCAACGTTGCTGTAGTCAAGCGCTCTGTTTTGCACAAGACGCTGGTTGGCTGTTCCATAGGTGTATCTGTCACGGAAACCTGGGTTGATGACTCTTGTGTAGTCGTTTGGGCCAAGCTCGTAGCTCTCCCAGTTGGTTGAGTCGACAACAATCCTGCCGGAGTAGTCATACCGAACTGGTGCTCCCCTTAGACCATTGTATTCGTTGTCCTCATAGTTCATTGGGAACTCTGGAGTGATGAATGGGCCTTTGATCTCGATGCGACGAATCTTGAGTGAGTTATCGGTTGCTGTGAATGAGAGTGGCTGTCCGCTTCCATCAACGAGCATGAAGAAGATGCCGTAGTCAGTAAACGGCACGAACTCGGTACCAAGTTTCCAGAACTGGTCTGTCCAAAGAGCTGGGTAGGCGTTTCTGCCGTCACCCATTGTGCTACCCTGGATACGAAGTGGGTGAGTCTGCCCACCTGGGTATGCTCTGAACTGCCTGACAAGGTTTCTCTGAACAGGATCATATGGTGATTGAATCTGAGTGGCTGGTGGTGGCATCCTTGAGACCGGGTTTGAACCTGCAGTGTAGTTGACGTTGGAGTACTGGAGTGCGTGGTCAACAACAACAAACTCGACAAAGTTCACGTGGGCGTCTGTGATGTTACCACCAGCTCCACCGCCACCTGAACCTCCGCCAGAACCGCCAGAACCACCACTGCCCGTGCTTGATGAGTCCTTGCCGATTGAGAAGATTCCGCAGTAGTCAATACCCTCAGCGTTGTCTGTAATAAAGTATGGTGGGTGTGTTATTGTGCTGTTGTAGTCCCAAAGAGCGTTGTCGGTGTGCACTCGAAGCTGAAGGTTGGATGATGTGTTTCTTGGGTACACTGCGACGGGGATAACGCCGCCAGCCTCAGCCCATGGGCTTGTTTTATATGTCGAAACAAGGGCGGGAACTCCGAAGGTTTCGATGGCAGGGTACTGGACACCATCAAATGGCCCCCAGATGTCTCCCTTCGTGACCTTACCGAGTTTCCAGAATCCCGTTCCGCAGATGTCACATTCTGCCCATCTCTCCGAACAGTCCAGGTCTTCAAATCCCTGACTCTGCCTCTGTCCTTCGAGTGGGCCTGTCACTGTGTCTTCTTGGTCAATAGCGCCGATTGCTCCGATGCCTGGGGTTGGAGATTGGTTGTCTGCCCACTCCCAGACGTAGTATGAGCCATCGTCATTGACCTGGACGATATACCTATTTGCGCCATCTCCCGCTGTGAACATCCAATCCACGCCAGCGCCTGTTGCGTTGTAGGTCGCGATGATGTTGCCCTTTGAGGCGATTGTCGAGATTGGCACACCGTTGAGGTCGTTTACATCATATGGATTGTCCCAATCGTTGAGAGTGAGAGTCATGTTGGGATAACGTATTGAAATATTGGATAGACACGTGATGCTGCAGTTGAAGTCAATTGGCTCCGGTTTTACCTCAAACTCCATGGCTTTGTAGCAGTCATAGTTATTTGGGATGACGGTGTTTCCAAGAAGATTTGTAGGAGATGGCACCACCCAATAGCCGTATGTGCCGTCCGATGGCCCCCCCCATCCTTCCTCTGATGGATTGCCAATTCCCTTCTCATAGTAGAGTTCGATGACGTATGGATGGGTGATTCCGAACTCATCACACGAACCCTCGTATGGTGTGATTTGCACGACCATGCTAGACCTGTCGTGTGAGAGGGTTCCAGCGACGTTTCTCTGACCAGATGCGTCGGTCAGAAGCACGTACGCGAGTCTGTTTTCCTCTGGGCCTGGTCTCATGGTGACGGTAACTGACGATGTCTGCTCCACCTGGAATGCTCTGTCTACTGTAAACGTGACAGGAGCCTCGCCGGGGAGAATCTCTATGTCGAGTGCTCTTGGGTTGCCGTTCTTGCCAAGTGTAAAGCCTGAGACGGGGTAGTTCTCGATGTAAAGCTCTGGGCCTGCAACGATGCTGCCGCAGTAGTAGGTTTTGCCCTGTCTCACAACAGTTGAGAGTCTGGTGTCACCGGCTGTGATTGTGCTTGTTGTGTCGTTGTCCTGATAAATCCACTCATCCTCATCAAATTGAAGGTCGTTGTCAGCATCCATGTACCCTACGTTTGAAAATGGTGTGAGGATATAGCCGATGTCAACATCACCTGCTGTGACTGTTGAGCCAGCGTTGTAGTGAACAATTGAGCCACCGACGTTGAGTGTCATATCAACAAGTCTGACGTCGCCCTCGTTGACGATGTCATTGTTGAATGGATCTTGACCAGTGTTCACATTCTCATAGATTGCTTCGCCACAGCCAAATCCTGGGCCGCCTTCATCGTGAAAGTAGAAATTGGCTGGGAACATGCGAAGTGGAAGCCCCGTGTCATTGTCGGTTGTGCCGGTTGCGGATGCTCCAACAAAAGCTTCGCAGGCCTCGTTTGCCTTGTAGTCGTCTGTGAGGTTTTGGGCAAAGCACTGTCCTATTGAATTGTTGATGTTGTTGACTCCGTCATCACGGAATATCTCAACCCCTAACCAGCCCCTGTACTCTGGCTTGATGTTGTGGAATGTCGTTGCGGGTACCTGGAAATCTGTTGATTTTGCGCCAAGTACGGTTGATTTTTGAATGCGCTGGGATGATTTGTTTGTTGGGTTGGATGGGTCGTAGATTGATGCTGCTGTTGTTGCAGGCATCACGCCTTCCCAGAGGTCTGTCTCTACCGAAAGATTGAAAGATTCACTCGAATCACAGGATGCTCTCACCAAGTCCGCGAGAATAAGGGCGTCTCCGCCACCAGCAAGAGACACGTTTCCTATCTTCATGCAGCGACCTGAGAAGTCGTGTGGGAATGTGTATGGTCCATTCACATGACCGAGTCTTGTGAACCAGTAGCCCTCGTCATGGAAGAAGTTTGCATAGTCCCCCACAACATATGGACCCATGGTGTTGTTGGATGAGATTGTGTCCTGCTTGAAGTTGCTTTCCCTGCACTGACCTGGTGGATCCGGAGTTTGCCTTTCGAGTGGATTGTGGAAATATCCGTCTGGGTCAAACCAAATTCGTCCCTGAGTGTCACGGATACAGCATATCTTGTCCTGCTCCGTCGATTTGCCGCCCGAAGGGACGACCGTCAGGTAAACAACACTCCAGTACTCTGGTGTGCTGTTCATTGTGTTTCCTGGTCTTCCCCACCAGTTGCCTGTCCCTGCCATCCAGGGAACCTGTTTTCCACCTGTTAAAGTGCTTCCATCCCTGTCTTGCCCCAGGGGTACCCATGTGGTGACAGAAACCAACAGATTTTTGGTTTCAGCTTTTACTGTGTTTATTGGTGAAATAGCCGCCACAAGGGACATCGTCAGCAATGCTGACAGCGTAATCGCTAGAATTTTTTTCATCTTTGGCGCTCCTTCCGAGTATATGTGATGGTTTTGAGAGTAATACCTGCGAAAAGCTGCCTAAGTTCAATGAAAATAAAAAAAGCCCCGTCACTTATCCGACGGGGCTTTTAGTGTGTTGCTTCGGTTAATGTTCGCTATTGAAGGTCGTAATCCGGATATGGTTTGAGTACTGCTTTGAAGTTCATGATTTTACCGTCTCGATTGACAGTTAAATCAATTTCCTCCCCGACATCATGTTTTCTGATTTCGGCGAGTAACTCGTCCATAGTTGTTATTTCTGTATCGTTGATTTTTGTGATGATATCAAGAACAATTAGTCCAGCATCTCTTGCCGGCCCGTGGCTTATCCTGCCAATTATAGCGCCTTTGACATCAGCCAATTCTGGCTTTTCAATCTTTTGAGCAATCTCTGGTGACATGGTTGTTCCGGAAACGCCGAGGAATGGCCATGTGACCTTTCCATACTTGATTAGCTCTGATACAACTCTTCTCACGATGTTTGAGGAGACAGCAAAGCCTAGGTTGTCACCGTATCTCTTGATCGTGTTGATACCAACAAGTTTGTTGTCAAGTGTAACAAGCGCACCACCGGAGTTGCCAGGATTAATTGCGGCATCTGTCTGGATTGCTCCCCAGAGAGTACTCGTTGTGGTCCCGCTTTGATTGTAACCACCAGAGCTTTCCTCTTGAACTGTGATGGTTCTCTCGGTTGCTGAAATGACTCCAGTCGTCACCGTGTGGTCGAACTCATATGGATTGCCGATTGCAACAACAGTCTGCCCGACTTTGACTTTTGAAGAGTCGCCAATCTCGACAGTTGGCAAACCTTTGGCGTTTATCTTGAGAACAGCAAGGTCAGACATAGGATCTGTAGCGACAACCTTTGCCTCAAATGTCCTCTTGTCCTTTAGGGTAACTGTTAGCTTTTGAACATCCCCTTCGACAACGTGGTTGTTTGTGACTATATAACCTTCTTCATCTGTCCATTCATTCTTAATGATAACACCAGAACCAGCCACGCTTGAGATTGCATATCTTGGCTGGCTGCCTTCGTATGGACTAAAGTTGAAGAGGCCTCCAAAGAAATCACTTGTGGTTGACTGAACAAGCTCTAGTTTTTCGACGGAAATTGCCACAACGGCTGGGCCAACGTGGTTTACCACATCGACAATTGCGTCATAATACTGGTTTTCACCAATAGGTGTCTCTGGCACTGGGTTCTCAATAACGACGGTTGTGTCAGCGCTTTTGCCTAGCATATATCCCAGATATCCGCCACCCATACCAAACAACAATGACATCACGACAACGAGTGAGACAATTCCCGCCCATGTTGGTTGTCTGTTGGTTTTGATTCTTTCCTTTTTTTCCTCTTCTGCTTTGACATCGATTTCTACCATGTCGGTGTCTTCTATTTCAGTTCCCATTTCTTCCTGTGTGTTCTCAATTTCTTCTCTTTCAAATTCTTCATCAAACGTTGTTACCATTTTTTGTGTACCTCCATTTTTCTTGTGTGTGATCTTGTACTGCAGTTTTCTGTGCAGCCTTTTGGTTGCTTTAGGTTATCTACTTCGCTTTTTGGCACCAGCTGAATGTCGTACTCATCCATGCAGTATGGTTTGTAGATCAGCGCTGCCATCTCCCCGTCCATAAGAGAGATTACCTGTTCCTCGGTTAGCCCATCGATGTTTGGGGTATACGCCTTAACACTTGGGATGATGAGGAAAAGATTGAGCATAAGGATGATTGTGAAGGCGAACCAGTCAACATTCCAAGGTTTCTTCATCTCTCCAATCAATGACTTTACTCGCTTTGTTAGTAAGTCAATGTGAGAGAGGTTGGATACGCATGGTTGAGTTCTCAGGAATTTTGCGCATGAAACAAGTGTTTCTGCCACAATCATACTGTCGCCGGATAGAGAAACAGCCATAGTATCTGCCTGTTTCTCAACCTCAAACTCATACCTCTGCCAGAAGAAATTGCTGGGCATGATCAGCGACATTGAGGTGATTATCATCTGACACCACCTGCTTATCTGGTCTCCCCTTGTGATGTGGGCAATCTCATGAGCAAGCACAACATCAAGTTTTTCAGGTGGAAGCATCTCAACCAAATCGTTAGAAAGGTAGATAGAGCCAAGTGTTGAGAACGCCACTCCCGTAGTTTTACCAACAAACAATTTCGGAACGGATACGCCAGCCTTTGCAGAGAGAACCGAAAGCCTTGCTTGAAGCTCTCCGTTTGCTCTTGTGAAACCCTTGGTTCTCATGAGGAGTATCACAAATCCGACAATCACCCTGGTTATGACAAGGAACGCAATAACCCAGGGAATTGCAATGATCAGGTTTGACCAGAAGCTATTTGTCACACTCAGATTTGCGTCATATACCCAAGTGTTCAAACCGATTGTATTCGTTGGGGTAAGGATAAGCTGTAGTGTTTTTGGCAATATTGAGGCTAGCACCCAAGTGCCAAATGAGAATCCGGCGATGGCAGTAGCGGTTGATATTAGCATCCACTTGTAACCATTGCTGGCAATCTGTGGGGAGAGAATCATCCACAACACTGGCCAAGCTATGATGAAATGGAGTCCGATAATCAGTTGAGCTGTCATCTGCTACTTGTCCTTTTTCTGGTTTTTCCTTTTTGCAATCAGTTTTTCGAGTGCTTCCAGTTTCTTGTCGTCGTGGTCTTCAAGCATGTCAAGGAAACCTTCCATCACAGGTTCTGTCAAACTGCCCAGAATCCTGTCAAGAACCTTAAACGTCGTCCTCTGGTCGAGTTCCTTCCTTGGGGCAATTGGACTGTAGACATAGCAGTTACCCTTTTTTACACGACTCAGGATGCCTTTTTTGGCGAGTCTGTCGCAGGTTGTCATAACCGTCGTGTAGGCGTACTTTTCCTCAATCCCTTCGAGGATCTGTCTGACCGTTCCTGACCCAAGTTTTGAGCATGACTCAAAAACTTTGATTTCGAGGGATCCTAGCGTAAGCCCTAATCCCGAAGCGTTGTCTGTTAGTCTGATTATGTTTTTGCTCATCGAAAAATATTATGAGACTTGGAACTACTATAGTCAATAGTATTATTTAATAAATTCATAAAATAACAAAGAAAACGTGATCAGCAAAGGAGAAATTAGATTATGAGCTTGTCTTTGAGGAGGGCATCCTCTGCGTTGGCAAACCCATCCGCCAGGGAAAGGGCTTGGACCACGTAGCAAGTGGAAACGCAGGATGCAAGCACTTTTCCATTGTCAATAGTATCAGCTATGGCGCCATACTGATGAATATCTGGGGTGTCAATAGTTTTTTTGAGTAGTTCCTCAAGCGTGTTTTCAATTTCGAGGCTGTAAACCTCAGGAAGCATCCCTAGACTCTCCAGAAGGTACCCATCTCGAACATATTGAGCCTGCACCTTGGAACTCCAGCCTCCTTCTTCCTTTAGTCTCTTTGCGACGATGCTCCAACCTTTGTATGCATGGTCAAGCATCCTCTGGTTTTCGAGTGAGACAGCTCCGACAAGCAACGAATCAACAGCATCGAGAGTGTACGAGATTGTCTCTGGGTTAATCGTCTCTTGTGAGTTCGCAAGAATCTCTATCTCAACGATTGTCTTGTCCAGGATGGAATTTGAAAGGTTTCGGATGGATTCATTTTCGGTGAATTCATACAAAGAAAGGGTGCCTATTACAGATTTGGATTGTGACAAACTCCTGTGGTTGTTTGAGTGCCAAATCCATTTGTTTTCGGAGAGCAGCAATTTGTCGCCGTTGTTTTCCTCAATCGAATCCTTAACAAAGAGGTATGCGTTGTTGGCGGCAGTAAGATAGTAAGTGTTTTCAATGTCTCTGAATATACAGACAAATGCTTGCAAAACCTTTGATGTGTCGTTTACGGTGATTGTTTCAGAGTTTGAACCGTCAGGATAAAAATATGAGTAGAATCCGCCATTGTCCGGATCCCAACACTCATCAACAAGCCAAGAGGCGGCAGAGTCAGCGAGCATGTCCCGGTAGCCTCCAGGTAAGAGTCTATCAAGATACAAAAGAGTGATGATAGAGCATGCGGTTGATAGTGATGATGGGTGTATATGGCTCCTCTGGACAGAGTCAAATCCGGTGTAAAACGCTCCACTCGAGTTACCCATCTGTTCCTGGATTCCAGACTGAACAAGCCAGGAGGCTGCCTTAATCAAGGCAATCCTGGCTTGTTCGTTTTTTCTGTACTTGGACCCAGATGTAAGGCTCTGGGTTAGACTCAAGGCTCAAACTCCATGCTAACAGTTCTTGTTTCGCCATCCCAGGAGACATCTGCGCCAAACGCCTCAGCAATTGCTCTGAAAGGCACCATGGTTCGACCACTTTTGATTTCGGGTGGAGTGGAGATTGGTATCATTTCACCATCAACCTCATACTCAGGTTTGCCAACCCAAAGTACGATACGTTTGTCGAATCTCTCGATGATGATTTTCTTCTCGTCACCAAACCACTGAACCTTGGCTCCAAATGTTTCTGATACAAATCTCAGGGGAACAAGGGTTCTGCCCTTGCTCGAAACATATGGGGCAACATCGAGTTCAACTGGTCTCATGTTCACAAAGGCAATCTTGTCTCCGATTATCATCTTGATGACAATTCGAGGTTCTGTTGCGATTTTCACAAGAACGGATACCTGCTGGCAAACATCATTCTGAGTAGCCAGAACAATCCTGCCCATAGCCTCTGTCCCAGATGGAACCCTTGAGCCATTGACTGTGATCTTAAGGATTGCCTTCTTGCCAATCGATGTGAAGGTGATTGGTTCAACCTCGATCCATCTGTCTTCGCCCATCACCATGCCTGAGACTTCATTCTCAGTGTCGAAGGTTATGGTCACGAGTTTGCTTGCTTCCTCACCGCGCTCGAGGAAACCAAAATCGATTTCAGTAGGTTCGACCTCCATGCAAGGCGGAGCAGGGGTTATGACCTTCCACCTGATAACGATGTTTTCATCACCACCGTTTGTCGTTATCTTCACAAGCGCTTGGTGATTGCCGTATTCCATGCCAGATGGGTCGAGAGTGATCCTTACTCTCTTGTCACTGCCGTTTCCAATACCGAAAAATTCCATTGAAGAGAATTTCAGATGGATATCGTCACATGTAAGTGAGCCGTCAAGCTCTGTCTCAAACTCATCACTTCGCGTGTTTTTTATGAGGAAATCCTTTACTGGTGTCGTACCAAGTTCGACAGTTCCGAAGTCAATCTCGGTTGGCTCAACCCCAAGTATTGGTCCTGGGTGGAACGCCTGCACGGTGCCACCCCATGTGCCGATATAAACCGCTTCATTAAAGATAACGGGTGATGCCTGGATGATGTAGCCGATATCCTCTTTCCACACCAAATTCCCGGTTCTCCATTCAATACAGTAGAGATGTTCATCGTCTGAACCAAAGAACGCATAATCACCACCGATGGCGGGTGATGAGTAGTTCCATTTTGTGGTTCTAAATTCCCAAACCTCTTCGCCGTCCTTTTGATAGAAACACTTTACCGCATTCTCTCTTGAGCAAACGATTACTAAACCATTAACAAGAGATGGTGTAGCAGCAATATGAGCGCCAACTTGTGTCTCCCAAATCTTTGTACCATTGTTGGCGTCGAGACAATAGAATTCACCCTCGTTTGTCCCGAAGAACAATCTCCCATCTGCAACAGAACAGGCCGCCTGCACATGCGACTTTGTCTCAAATGTCCATGCACCTCGACCAGTGTCAGCTTTGTACGCGTACATGTTTTTTGGCATTGAGCCAACAATCACAAGATCCTTTTCTTCGTAGTATGTGGGTGATGCATCAGATGAACCACCGAGAAATGCTGCCCAGAGCTGTTTGCCGCTTGTTAAATCAAGACAATAGAGCCTTCCGTCTCTTGAAGTGAAGTATACCTTTTCATTAACGACGAGGGGTGATGATCTTACCTTTCCACCAGTTTCAAACCTCCAAACCTCGTCGCCAACCTCCATATCAGCCTTAGTCTGTTTTAGGTTTAGGCAGTACATGTTGCCATCGTCAGATCCGCAAAGAACGAGGTCGCCATATATCGATGGTGAACTCCAAACCTCTCCGCCAGTTCTGAATTGCCACTTGATCCTGAAAGTGTGAGTGTTATAGCAGTAGATATAGTAATCATCTGAACCTATCACGGCATATTTATCGGTAATCGCCATTGAGGACTTTATCGCCGCCGTTGTCTTGTAGGCAATACGGGTGAGGAATGGGGGCGAGGCTTTGTTTGTGGTGTAACCTGTCCTGGCAGGATCGTGATTGAACATTGTCCAATCCTCGTATTGACCCTCTTCAGCCTTGACACCACCAGAAAGCAGCAATGCGATAATCAACGTTGGAATAATAAGATGCCTGATCTTCATGGAGTCGATTGTATCATACTAGCATTCTTAATCAATATTTAAGGCATTTCTTCATGTTAACTGCACTTGATGAGCTTGCCACAAAGTTTGTTGACCCATGATTGATAAGCATTCTGGGTGGTATGGGAAAATCAAGTTAGATGATGGTGGGCATATCGTTTGAGATATGCTATGTAAGTGCGGTTTTTGTTTGGCTACCTTTACTTGCCATGCGAAGTTTCTCAAATATATATGTGTTTATGAAGAGAAGTTGCGTCCTGGTTGTGCTTGATGGGTTGGGCGTTGGAGAAACCGAGGATACCCAGATATACGGTGACACTGGCGCAAATACGCTCAAGCACGCGACAGATGCTGGTGAACTCGAACTCAAGAACCTGTCCCGCTTTGGTTTGTATAATCTCATTGGAGCCAATGCCGACTGTATTGCCAGCTGGACCGACATCTCACCAAAGAGCAGTGGTAAATCAACGGTGGAGGGTCACTGGGAGATGATGGGTGTGATTCTCGATGAATCACTGCCGACCTATCCAGACGGGTTTTCTGAAGAGCTTCTTGGCGAACTGTCTTGGAGAATAGCACGCCCTGTGTTGTGTGGAAAACCAGGATCTGGCACAAAAATCATCGAGGAATACGGCGATGAACACATGCTGACAGGTTATCCGATAGTTTACACGTCAGCAGACTCCGTCATGCAGATTGCCGCTCACGAGGATGTTATTCCGGTTACTGAGCTGTATGAGATATGCTACATCGCAAGACACCTCATGACAGCAAAGGACAACGTGGCAAGGATAATCGCGAGACCCTTCATCGGTGAACCTGGCAACTTCACAAGAACCTCCAGAAGAAAAGATTTCACACTAAACATGCCCGTCCCCAACAATCTTCTGTCGCTTCTGAAAGCAAAGGTACCAATCTCATGTGTTGGCAGGACAGCTGACCTTTTTGAAAACTATGCTTCAAGGGCAGAGAATCCCTACGAGCTGGAGGACGCGATAAATCAGACAATGACCTTCAGGACAATCAGAAATGGCTTTATCTTCCTCAATCTTGGTAGTTTCGACAGCCTCTATGGACACAGGCGCGACAAGGAAGGTTTTGCCCGGGAATTGCAGCGTCTCGATGCTGTCTGGACAAATCTGTACAAGTCCATTGGGAATAATGACCTGCTGCTTGTCGCTTCCGACCACGGTAACGACCCCACATTTCAGTCTCATACCGACCACACCAGAGAGAAAACCTTTGTGATGGCATATACGAAAGGCTATAAAGGTCACAAACTCCACTCAGTAGAGATGGTTGACATCGGCGCAACAATCTGCGATTACTTCGGTGTGACCCCTTGCGCTGGTAAGTCATTCCTTGAACAAGTAAAATCCGAAAAGAAGTAGAACATATCGGTGTGATGTGTTGTCATGCGGTCTTTTCCTGGTAGAATGTCGGGTATGGATAAAAATGTAGCTAATCAGCTTTGGCAAGATTTCATTAAGCCAGGCACGGCGTCCATTATTGATAATCTTGATCAACATATGGCGACGATGATGGTTGAGGAGATATCGGAGGAATATTTCAAAATTTTACCAGAGTGGCACTTCTTTGATGGTAATATTTGTTTTCTCCCAAACCTTCGAGAGGATAAAGATCAAACCTGCATCAAATTTCGCAAGGTTGGCAACAGATGGATCTTTGTCTCAGCCACGCCTCTCCGAATCAGACTGGATGAGGTTGCCAAACCCCCCACTTGCATATTCCCTCAACTCCCAGATCAGCAGCTGAGATGGATAAGAGAAGAGATTGAGACCGATTTCAGAATAAGGGTATACAAAGAAATAAAAACCTACAAAGGCGCGGATGCAGCCAAGGAGTGGTTTGCTGACGGAGTGGATTTTAGAAAGCGCGTTGAACAGATGATTCCGTATCTACCAGTACAAACGGGTTTCATATATTACAAGTGTTGGTTCCATGCGCAACTTCTTGGTGAGACAACCATGCTCCGGGAATTTACTCCAAAGAGGGCTGTCGTTGAACTTGAGAGATGTAAACACCTCGCCATCTATCAGCAGAATTTTGTCATCCAGAAAATGATCGATAAAGCTTCATATCTGGAACTCTTCGACCTCTCTTGGGAGGACAGGGCGTATGCTTGCGGATGGAACGTTGATATTGAACGCCATGATTTAACAACAACATTCTACTTGACGGCTGTTTAAAATATTTGTCCAAGGTGAGTTGATTTTTAAAGTTCACCTTCTATTATGAGCATATGCTCATAATAGAAGGTTCACATGCCTAGACCAAAGAGTTGTCGGTTTGTGTCAAGAGACCTGCAAAACGGTGAAAAATTGTCCTCTGAATCGGCTGTAATTACTGTCGATGAGCTTGAAGCGCTCAGACTTCATGCGATTGAGGCATTACACCAGGAACAAGCCGCAAGTCAGATGGGTGTGTCGAGGGCAACCTATTCAAGAATCCTCAAGAGTTGCCAGGCTAAGATAGCCAAAGCCATACTTCAGGGAAGCTCGATAGAGGTCGACGATGCGTTCTGGGTGGTGAACTCTAATAAGCGAAAGGACATAGAAAAAATGAAAAAAATTGCAGTTCCGGTTATTGCTGATGATGGAAATCTAGTGGTATCAGAGCACTTTGGTAAAGCTCCATTCTTTGCTGTGGTTGAGCTTGACGGTGAGAGCATCAAGGAGACAAAGCTAGTTGAAAACAGGCATGACGCTGGTTGTGCGGGTGTCGTCAATATTCTGGCTCAAAGTGGTGTAAACGTACTGCTTGTAAAGGGTATTGGTGGACGACCAAAACTCGCCTGTGATTCACTGGGTATCGGTGTTTACAGGGCCGAAGGAGACACGGTTTCGGAATCAGTTTCTTGCTTCCTCTCAGGCAGTAAGAAGCATGACACCTCCTGCCATGGGCACGATCATGACAGCGAGCACGGTCATGGAGAAGGTTGTCACGAACATTAAAACCACCATTATGGATATCTCTTGGAGCAGCAGAATGAACACAACCCCGCTCCAGCACACAGTTCCTTGAGGTCTGTGTGTGAAGACTGTCGCACTGTTGTGAATATTAAGAATCATTACTTTTATCTTCGAGAGACACAACTATAATGCATAGTAATTAGATTTGGAGGTAGTGATGAGAAACGTAATAATAGCTTTGTTGGTCGTTGTGATTGTGGCAGTTGGTGTGTTCCTGATGCTCATGCTATTTGATGGCAATGGTTCAAACAGCGCGAACGCCGGTCAGTCATATAATTCGACGAACTCATACGCCCCAGCCGGTTGCAGCTCATCGAGTTCCTGTACACCAGCTCAGAGAAGCAGTTGTTCACCATCGGGATGTGGCAGATAACCCTCACTCTCGATTGTAGTATTAGCTAATATAGGAAACGGCAGACTTTGATTGAGTCTGCCGTTTTTTGATTTGTAAAAATTAAGATAATTGAATAGAATCTTTATCACATATGTTTAAACCTTATTGGAACGAACCAGTTGGCATGACGCGGTATGTCCTCCCGGATGAGTGCTGCGATTTCAACAAATCCAACGTTTCGCTTGTTGTTGACTCGATCTTGAATAGACCCCAAACCCCCAGAGAAGCTTTTGACATCATTTATAATTTTGTGAAGGAGAACATTTGGTTTGATTTTTATGGATCGATCTTCCCAAGGGCTTCAAATGTTCTGTCTTTGGGTAAAGGTAGCTCGATTGGCAAGTCAATACTTCTTGTGGCGATGGCAAGATATGTGAAAATTCCAGCACGATTCTGGGCTTTCTTTATAAACAGAGATGTGTTTGTGGAACTTGTCCCTCAAACGCACATCAAGGTTCTTCACGACAAGTATCTTCACGTCCAACCTCAGGTATGGATGGACTCAAAATGGATGACGGTTGAGAGTGTCGTGTACGACAGGAAGTATCTTGACGGACTTCTGAAACTTTACGGACAGAGCCACAAAGCGAAGGGTTTAGGGATGAATGTTGACGCCACTCTGGGAAGTTTCTCAAAGGCGGTTCAAAACTGGGATGGAAAAGGGGAGATCGAGTGCGTCATGTCTAACCCCAAGATGGAGATTGGCGAGAGGATAGACCCAACAGATATTGTGAAGTCGACGCACAAAAAGGGTTATTTGACAACTATGTTGAATAAATCGGTGTCTCAGAGAATCGAAAGGATAAGGTATGGATTCTGACGCAAATGATGATGGGATTCTTGAAGAACCGAAGCGACCAATCATAGGCGCAAGGACGATTGAGGCATCAGCCAGGCTCTCCGTGCTTCCCTGGGAGGCGTGGTCTCTGCTTACTGACCCAGTCAAACTGTCAAGGCTCTGGGGAGATACCATCAAGCTCGATTTCGATGAAACAAAAAAAGGTGTTGTCGTCAATGTGCTCAGAGACTGTCAGAATACCTGGAACATCGAGAATATTTCCAGCGTCGAGATGGAATCAATCAAGATGCATATTGCTGGAAATCCTTGGCATGGAAGACCAGATCTTGTGGACTCAATTTTCTCGATTTCCATTGGTGAGGAAATCAGATTTGTTCTCGATGGATTTGATATCAGTCGAAGCGCTGACGCAAGTTTTCTGCTTGGCTGCATGTGGGCGCAGTCTAGGCTTTCCAAAATCATAGGATATTTTGGTGGTGATCCGCACAAGAACGTTGAACTGGATTGCTCAATCATCTGCTCAACAGAGCTTGACAAGAGCATAAACGATATAAGAGTTGCTATCCTCGATGCAGGTTCGGCTGTGACTTGGCTCGCTGATGAAGTGAAAATAGAATCATTCCTGGGTGGAAATTTCTGGTTGAAGTGGAATAAGCCCTGGGGGACGCTTGCGCTGAAAGGTTCTCTAACTGTCTTTGAGACCGATAGGCTGGTTGTGACAGTCAAAGATAATCCGTTTGGTGGAAAGAGACCAATTCAGATTGTTTTTGGGATGAGTGACACAAATAGCGGGACAAACTTGAAAATCTCTGTTTCAGGATTACCTGTTGAACCGACATCATCATTCTCAGTCCTTTTACTCTCCGACTTGATTCAGCTTGCTCTGATAAGCTATTCAATACAGAAATAGAACCGATTTCAAATTTCCTGATACCCTTTTCATCAATTCCGAGTTTATTTGGTGATATGAAGTTTGCCAGTTTGAATACATTTTCAGTTTTAAGAGTATTTGTGTTATACTTAAGCCTATGTCGGTAACTGTTTTAATTGTTTCGGTTGCGTTTTTGCTGGGCGCTCTTGGGATTTTGGCGTCATCAAAATTCAAGCTGCCTGCAATTTTGTTCTACCTTGTGATTGGCATCTGCGCTGGTCTCATAGTGGGGCCAAACGGACTCAATCTTTTCTCTGCCGCTGAATTCAGTGAAATGGTCACAATGCTGGTTGGGCCCGTTGTTGGTCTTATCCTTTTCGAGGGTGCTATGGCGCTTGATCTCTCAAGTCTCAGAAGCGCAGGTAAAACTGTAATAAACATAGTTCTCCTTGGGATACCGGTGACGATTATCCTTATTGCCTGTATCGCTCATTTTGTGATTGGGATGGACTGGATGCCGTCAATTCTGGTTGGTGCAATCCTGTCTGTTACAGGGCCTACAGTTATCACTCCACTTTTCAAGAGGGTTGATGTAAGACCAAATATTCAAAAAGTGCTCATGGCTGAGGGTATTCTTGCTGATGTGCTTGGCGCTGTTCTAGCTATTGTTGTGCTAGAGCTTCTAATCCCTGGATCATCGAGGCAACACAATCCACTGATGCTCCTCGGAATGAGGTTCGGTATTGGTATTACAGTTGGATTTATCATCGGCTGGTTGGGGGTCACCATCATCAGATTATCTAATCTCACAGAAACCGGACCTGCTGTCGCGATAACCTTTGCGACTGCTCTCATCGCATATGCGTTGCCTGAATACGGATTGCACAGCCTGCTGGGATTGAAGGAAATCGGTATCATAAGCGCAGCAACTGCTGGACTTGTCATGGGTAATCTTAAGTACAAAGAAAAGGACGATTGCCTCCGTTTCAAAAGCGATATTGTGACTCTTGCAATTTCAATGGTTTTTGTGTTTCTTGCGGCAAGTCTTGATATCGAAACACTCATCAACATCGGCTGGAAGGGTGTTTTGTTCGCGGTTTCGATAATGCTTCTGGCGCGTCCTGCTATGGTTTTTCTTGTCACAATTAGGAACAACGCTTTGATTTGGAGAGAGAAATTATATATCGCACTCACTGGCCCTAGAGGTATTGTGGCGGCGTCTGTTGCGTCACTCGCAGCCATTGAGATATCTAGAGTCATTAGTGAGTCGGGTGAGATTGCCATTTTCTTTGGTGGGAAACTCACTCTCGCGACTGGTAATGATATCAAAGCTTTAGTGTTTATTGCAATCATTGTCACGGTGTTGTTTGTGTCGTTCCTTGCAAAACCGCTTGCAAAATGGTTGGAGGTGAAACCGATGAAGGTTGTTATAGTCGGCGCTAATGATATTGGAATCGAGCTGGCGCTTCTCCTTGAGAAGAGGGGTGATAAGGTTGTCCTCATCGACATTGAAAAGATGAATGTCGATATGGCAACAAAGAGAGGATTGACCGCAGTTGTTGGAGACGCAACAAACGAGACAGATCTAAGAAAAGCAGGAGCTTTTGACGCGAAACACCTCGTCGTTGTTACGTCGTCGGACTCCAAAAACCTCATGATTGCCCAGATCGCAAAATCATCCTTTGGGATTGATGACATCGCCTGCATGATTTCCAAGCCGGAGAGAATCGAGGCTTTCGCGCGGTTAGGCATCAAGACGATGAGTCCAACAGTCTCAGCTGCGCAGACTCTTGAATCTCTTGTTCACCACAGCTCGGCCATGAAAATCCTTTACGAAAGCGATTCTGATGTTATCGCTGATGAGTTGATTGTCCAAAATGAGGAGATTTTTGGAAAACAGATAAGACAGTTGCCGCTGCCGCAGCATGTTATCATAGCTGTTGTAAGGCGTGAGGACATGGCAAAAATACCACTTGGTGATTTTATTCTACAAAAGGACGACATAGCGACAATTTTTGCAGGCAGGGAACAGATGCAGATTGTGAAAAAACTCTTTTCAGGCTAACCATTAATAGATAGAAATGATTATTCAGAATTTTGTACTTTCTTCTGTGCGAGGAGACACGAATAAAAAAAGCGCCTGAAACAGGCGCTTTTTTATGTGTTAATGGGAAATAGCAACTACCTTACGCCAGCCCAGATTGCATACAGCTGGTTGTCGTCGCCTCTCTCGAAGCAGACCGAGACAGTAGGGTAATCCATGATGCGAAGCTCAATTCTGCCATCCTCACCAGCTGGGAGCCAAACACCCGCGCTGTGAGAAAAGTCCCCGTTGATGACGGTTGGTGCACCTCTGATACCTGTTTCAGGGAACCATGTAAAGGTCTCTGAGCCACGCGAGCTGTAGTGGCAAGTGATTGAGTGCACCTTGTTATAACTGAGCGATTCAACATACTCTGGGAATTTTTCGACATCCCTTGCTGCTACGATCTCACCGGTTTTTAGGTCAAACACAGCAACCTGATACCCGGTTTGTGAGCCAATGGCAGCAACAATAGTATTTTCGTCAATTATGCTCAGGTGCCTTGAGTGAGATCCGAGGTGGTCAAGAGCGCCAAGACTCCAGGTGCCTTCCCATAGAACCTGTATCTCTCCGCCTTTTCTGAGATATCCAATGGTTTGTCTTCCCTGGTTATCGATGTATGACCAAGCGCTTAGGTTCGAGATTGAATCCCCTCTGAATTCGATGTTTCCCTTGTACTGACCGAGTGTCTTTCCCCCAAGGTCAAGAGTGTATCCGTCATCTGATTTCACTGCCTCGATGAGAAGTTTAGCTCTCATGAGGGCTCCACCCTCTGGTTCAAAATCCCAGTTGGGAGCCGATGACAGCCAGTCGACGGGTTTTATCTTGAAGATGGCATCTGTACCTGGCCCAACAGCACAAGCGCCGTAGTTACCATCGTTGTCCGAACAGATAATGATAGCGGATAGATTCTTCTCATTCTCATCGATACCCGCCATTTTGGCAACCTTGTTCCAGTCGGCGGCAATGGGTGTTTCCTCAAGATAAACCGGGTCTGAGACAACCCAGTTTTGGTGATCGATGATGTAGCAGGTGGATTTGGTGGTGTTGGGTTCAGTTCTTATTCTAAAACCTTCCTCAGGAAGACCAGCAATTGGTTCGTCTGTTGGTGGTCTTTCTTTGGATAACTCAATCGAGAATGTGTTGTTCCTTCCCTCTTCGACCTCTACCCCAATTGTGGCCGGCAGATAACCAACGAGTGAGGCGCTCACAGAGTGTGAACCAGGTTCAATGTTCTCAAACAGAGCCGGTGCTTCCATTGCCGTGCCATCAATCTCGATGGTTGCTCCGGGTGGGTTTGTGACAATTGTAAGTGAGGTTGAATTACCACATGAAGCCAGCATGATGAGGGTGATTATCGATACAATGTACCCTATTTTGCTTTGAACCATTGCAGGAATGCCTCATATTCTTTCTTGTAGTCTTTTATGCCCATGTTGTATTTGATGATGTAGAGGTAGTTGTTATTCATAAAGATAGTGTTTGTTTCCTTACCATCGGCCACGAAATTGATTGCGTTGTGACCGTCGATTGTGCTGTTTGACATTGGGCCAAGTGAGGTTGATTCGGCAAATAGGTCGTAAAACTCAGAGAGCTCCATTCCGTTGTAAAGACTTCCATTCTGGAGATTGATGATGATCATCGATCCACTTTCCCTGTCTGGTGGATAGACGAAAAACATCATATCGCTCTGCTCTTCGAATGTCCAGCCTGAAGGCAGGATTGCCGAGAAACTTGCAACATCGATGTTGTCACCCTGTTTGACATCCGATGAGTTGCTAGAATTATTGTTTGTATCTGGGTTGTTTGCATTGTTGCCATTGTCTGTGATTATCTTGTCTGGAACCGTAATGTCTGGGTCGAGGTCGGGATTGTAGGTTAATGACGCGATACTTGCCTCGATGTTTTCTTCAAACTCAGAGTTGATGTTTGATTGGTCGTCGCTTCCTATTCCGACCGCTGCGACTCTCATCATCTTTCCTTTACAGGCGATATAATAAAGCCAGGTGTCAGGAGTTTTATGCTGGTATGCAACAACTCCGGTGCCATTGTCTGGTGTGACACCGCAATTAAGCTCCGCTATCTCTGCGATACTTTCCTTATTGCTTGGATCTGATTGTGCGTATGCATAAAATGCAACCTCAATGCTCCTCTTGTCATCGATTATGAAGGATACTTTGCTGTTCTCTTTCTCAATCTGCCAGAAGCTCAGGTACTTCATAGACCAGAATGTTCCGTCGTACGTTTCGTAAGTCCAGCTTGGAGGAGTACTATCGTCAGCCCAAGTGGTAACCTTTGGATTGAAGCTCTTGAAGACGAGTTTGACCGTCTCAAGATCGGAAACACTGTAGTTGCCAACGGGAAGTTTCAGAATATAACAAATGCCGTCAAAGGGAGTAATCGCAAGGATTCCAGTATTCTCTTTGTCGTCCTTTGTCTCAATCTCGACAAACTTTGAACCGCCTATTTCAATCTCTTCCTTTGATTGAACCGTGTAGCCATACAGCAACGCTTCAATCGTGGGGTTAACAGAGGTGAAATCACCATTCTTTGAGTTTTGATCAACCGAAGCCTCAAAACTCACAACAGTGCCTTCGAAGGTTAACTCGATAACTTTATCCCTCTCAAGGATGTTCCAAGTTTCTGGATAGCTGAAAGAGAAGTAGCTTCCATCGTATGCTTTTGTAAGTTCCAGAGGGTCAGTGTTGCCGCATGCAGCGAGTCCGGCCGTGACCGTGAGTGCCATGATAATGGCAATATATATCCTAATCCTAGTCATATTTGCTTTCGTGCTCCTTCCACATCCGACGATTATAAAGAAATCATAAACAGTAGGTCAACTACAGAATCACTATGATTGTCTATTTGATGTGTTCGATGGATGATAGAAAAGCCTTCGCGTTCTCCGTGATTTCGTCGTTCATGTTTGCGTAGACCACAAGATATGTTAAATCATCAAACTTGAGAAAGAAATTGAACGTCGGAATCTGATTGTTTGCTTTGAGAGCTGTGTATGTTTTATCACCAAAGGTCATGTCCTCTGGAGACTCTGGAATATCCAGCTCTTCTTTGACAAGATTTGCGTACTCTAAGGGTGTCATGTCGAGATTCGAGATTGCACTTATCACAACTGAGGATGGATCCTGGCTGTAGTCACTGGACTTGAGAATCATGCGATTCTCGTTGGATTCACTTGTTTCTATCCAGATTTTTGGTTTCTCGAAACTTAGAGTTCTGTAGGTGTAGCCTTCTGTCGCAACCGTTTCTGGTGTCTCGGTATCTCCAGAGCCTGAACACGATACAAAAGCACCCAGAATGAGAACAACAATGGCGAATGTCGCGATAAATCTTTTCATCAGTCTGTCTCCTGAAGCGATTTGATTAGACTATTTATTTCATCACTCATTGTTGGTTCAAAAGCGGTTATACTCACCTGGATTATGTTTCCGTCCTTGCCATCCCTGACAAATTGCCAAAGAAGATTGTCAGCAACGTTGCCCCAGACCTCAATCCACTCAATATCTCCAATCATAGTCTTCTGGATGTTTGACTGTTTGAGTCCAGATGCAGTCATCTCAGCGTAGTCGTACGCTTTAAAAACTCCGTCTGAACCCATCCTTGTTATGGTGACACTGGTGATGTTGGCAGACTCATCAGGTGTTGATGGACTGATTGTTATCAGATCATTTGTTTCATTGCCGATGTGCCAGTTTGACGGGATGTCTACTTTTGTAAAATCTGCTTCGTAGTAGCTGCTCTTTGAGTTTGTGACTTCCTCGTCCGGATAGTTTATAACGAGGGTTTCACCCGAATCATCAGTATCAACTGTCTCTTCTACATCTCCACCCGCGCAACCAAGGAAAGAAGAGAGAAGAAGAATTGCGACGATAAAAAGTGCTGTATGTTTCATCATGTCCTGCCTCATTTGATTTTTGTGTTTTCCAACATAAATACAACCTCTGGGGGTAATACTGAATCGGCTGTTATTGCTGTTATGATGATGGGCGTGTTTGAGGAATGCTTTGTGAAGATATGGAATTCACTGTAGTTTGTGTGGACTCCTCGCACATACTCGAACTGCTTGCTACCAAAAGTCTCTATCTTCGATTTGCTGCCAATCTGCTCGGAGAAATCGGAAACAAAGGTTGAAAATTGTGTGTCCTTTTCAAGTGTGACATATTGAATTGAGAGGGCTAGAAGGTCGCTGGCAAGCTCCCCGGTAGAACCAAACACTGTTTGCACGTCTTCGTCTGCTGTGAGTTCCCAACCTTTAGGAAGAATCAATGAGATGTAAGAGTTGTTGTAGCTGTCACCGGCTTCTATGTTTGATATATCGTCGTTTATGATCTTGTCGCCGTTTTCTGTGTTGCCATTATCTGTTGATCCGTTGGTGCCATCCTCGGATGAGTCGTTTTGTTCAATTGGATGGCTCTTGAAGAAGTCAACATCTGATATCTCGAAGCCATCTATCATGGCTTTTGCCTGCTCAAAATCATAATCGTTTTTTGGTGTGTCTTCTGTAAAGACGGTAATGATATGGTCGTTGAGTGGCACAACAAGGGCTACTCCACGCTTACCGTCCGCATATCCGCTTATGACGATGCCGTCTGCGTTTCGGTTTTTCCAGCTAGATTCCTCAAGTTTAGTCAGATTATTCTTCAGAGAGTCGGTATATACTGTTATTGATTCAAGGCTATTTAACACTGCATCCTTGAACTCTCTTGCATCGACAATGACGCTGTAGTTGTCATTGTATATTTTGACTCCTGTTTTGGTGGTGCCTGTTGTGAAGCCCTTGTTGTGTGGGATTTTAAAGTATGGTCCTGTATAGAGCAGGTCAAACTGAGTCTCACTGTCTGCGCCACAACCTACAAAAAGAGTCACGGCAAGCAAAACCAATAGCAGGAGAGAACAAAATCGCATTCCGTTTTTTCTCAATTCAATCAATTCCTTTCGAGCACATCAACGAGGCGTAAAAACCTCCTACTGACTCACTCCCATTATATGCGACGATTCGCTTAAGTTCCAACTGCAACCAAGAGTGCTTGTCGACATTTGTATTTTGGACGCTCAGTTAAGGTAATCTATGTTTGTAATTACAAAGGTTGAGACCATTGATTTTATGGTTTCATACATCGAATTGACATATTCATTCTCACCCTCAGCATACCCAGAGATGGTTATTGTCCATCCCTGAAGTGGAATGGTGAATAGGGCTGACATTGTGTCCTCTGCCACAGACTCGATGAAGTTGGAGGGATGCCCGTCGACATCTATGATGCTATTGGAAACCCTGAGTGTCCCACTCTCAATTTCTATTGTGGTTGAGGTTGTGTCTGTGTTCAGTTCCTGCTGCTCTTTTAGTGCTGAAACAATAATTTGGAAATCCCCAACCGAAATGTAGATCATCTGGGAGTCTCCCTGACCGTAGTCAGCCACACTGGCATTATCTGGGATTCTCATCCTGAAATAGTCACCCTCATAGAAGTCACCAAGCTGTAATCCACCGTCCGAGGTCAACTCGCTCACTTCAAAGTCAGTATTTTCCGGGTCCGTAACAGCAGAGTCATTGGTTGATTGCATATCGTTAGTTTGTTCATCTGTTGTGGATTCGGTGTTATACGTAGTATCTGAATCCTCATTAATGCCGATATGGTCAGAAGTCGTTTCATCTGGAGTGGAATCAATGTTGTTTTCATCGGTTATGACGAGTGATTCAATGATGTTTCTGTGGAGTTCGAGGGTTTCATCGTCGGACGCGCCGTTGTTGATTGCGACGGCGAACCAGCCATCTAGTGGGACTACAAGCATTATCCCGCTTTTGCCGTCATTGTCTCCTTCGATCCAGACACCAGTCAAGCCATTTATCTTGATGGTTTCCTTCTTCAGATTGGACACCGAGGATGTGATTTCCTTGATAAATCCATCTATGGATTCAATATCATCCTTTGCAGAGTCGGCATATTCCATGGAGTCAATCATGATTGCCTGTTCGTCTTTTGTAAGTGTGACACCTGAATCCTTCCCAAGTGTCTCAAAGTCCGCTGGATATCCTATTGTGAAAAACTCGCCCACATACTCGTTTGGAAGATCGCTGTCCTTCTCTTCTGTACCGCATCCAACAACCAACAAAGACGCCACGAAAACACACGTTACGAATGCAACCAACTTTCTCATCAGCAACCCCTTTTTAAGTGTTTGAAATATAGAACACCATTTTACGTTTTAAGTCCACAACCTGCATCACCTGAAGGAGAACATCTCCTTGTCTTTTAACTCAAACGACAAAAGAGAGCTTCCGGCCTCTTGTATTTGCTCTCTTGTCTTCATCCCTTTTGCGTTGATGAAGATTATCCCCTCGCTTACAGGGATGCCTATTGTGATGTTTTTTTCCTCTTCCACAAGTGTCTCATAATATATGGATTTTAAACCGTTTTGGAGAATCTCTTTTGCGACAACATGCCCCATTTCAACGAGCTTTGAGTTGATTGTTTTTTTTAACAGACCAAGGTTCCCCTCCCTTGCTGTTGTCTCGTAGATTGAATCTATTGAAATGCTATAGCCGTCACACTCGATTAGCATGCTGTTGGTGTCAACTGAAACCTGTTTTCCGTTTGCCCTGATGGAGAAGGAATCTGTTTCGTGGACTGGGGATGTCGAATCCGCTCCAATTGTAAAATCGAAAGCCTCGTACTGAGGCTTGTCAATCCCTGCCGTAAAATCCTCGTTTGTTATCTCGACTGATTCTAGGATAGCTTTTGCGAGGGCATAATCTTCCTTCGAGTAGTCCATGACAGTTGCTATCAGCTCCCATCCGTCAAGCGGGAATGTCGCAATCATGATTGGCCATTCGAAATGGTCATATGAGGAAACGAGAAGATGGGGGTATTCTGCGTTATCAACACTTTCCAGCTCATCCCAGTAATCATCACCATTGTATTTGAGTCTGTAGGTGTCACCTTTTATGCTGTCTGGATTTGTGTTCGAGTACACCTCAATTGTCATGTTGGAATCCCTGGAATTGAACACAACGCCAGGATTTGTTTGAGTGATAACCGTTGGGGTATACCCTTCCGGATAGTCAATCGAGAAGAAGCTGCCAGTGTAGTGTTTCAGATTGAAGTCCTGTCCTTGTTGTTCTCCACAGCCAACAATGGCAGAAACCAAAAATGCGGTCAAAACGATTGATATGAGTCTCTTTGTGTTCATCTATTTTATCCTCATGGATTCAACCATTAGTTTTGTCTGCTCAGAATCCCTTCTTGATTGTGGAGTGAGTTCTATTTGAATGTAGGCATCATCCAGTGGGATGAAAAACACCTCGACAACAGAACGCCCAACGGCACCACCTGCGGCCTCAACGGGCACAAAGAGCGAGTCGACACCATCAATATCAACTGTTGCCACCCGGATAGAGTCTCTCATGAGTACCTGTTCCTTGAGCACCTGCTCAAGCCTCATTGCATCGCTTCTTTTTAAACCTTTGGCTGATTGAAGAGTGATGGTCATGTTTGGAGTTGGAATGTCAATCTCTAAAAAAGACACCTTGTTGGAGTTCTCCAGGTATTCGTAATATGATGGGTATCCAATCTCAAAGAAGCTGCACTCGTATGTTTTTTCAAACTCAACTTCGTTTGCCGTGCATCCTACAAAAAAACTTGTAATAATGACCAGTGTAGTTAGGTAGATTCCAATCTTCTTCATGATTAATTGATAAGCTCCATCGGATTCCCTGTCAACTCGAATGAGTCAATCATCTCAAGCAACATTTGCTTGTCCAGATTTGAATATGATCCTTGAAGTTCGATTTCCACTTCGAAACCATCCTGGGGCAGTATTGTGGCAGCTTTGACAGCGTATGGATCGTCTTTGTACTCAAGCATTAGCCATAAACCTGACTTATTCTTGATTTCCTCGTGGTTTTTTATCCCCTCAAAATCTGTTGATTCCAGATAGTCGAGAATATGAGCGGTTTTACCAATTTTAGAATTTGGAGATTTCATGAATGAAATTGATATCCGCATGTCTTCTCTGGTGAGAGCCCATTGGGCTGTTGTGTTGTCGACTTTGAAGTCACTTGGATGGGATATCCGGAAATACTCGTTGTCAATCATTCCATTAAGCTCTCTGCTGTAGTTGAAGGAGTAATAGTTATTCTGAGTGATTCTGAAACTCTCCAGGATTTTCTTCAATTCATCATAGTTTTCGTCTGGAATCCCCCTTGAATCAACACCAACACTGATGATATATCCATCCTGTGGGTAAACATTTGACACAAGGGTCGAACCATCGATGACCGCTTGAATCTTGAGCATGTTTCCATTTTCATTTTGTGTTTGTTCAATGTTGTAGTCGTTAAGTTTTTCCCTCGACTCCTCAAAGACGTAGAGTATCGAGTCTGTATCACCTATGACCGAGTCTTTCAGGGAATATATATTGATTGAAAGATGATAGTTTGAGTCAACAAGAGATATTGTCTTATCATCAATTTCAACAGGAGAGTTTCCTGGTGGAAGACTCACCTCAAAAAATTCTCCCTTGTGCCTTTGCCAGTCTGATGTGTCAATCTCAATTTCACCGCAAGCAGAAAGCATACCGAGAGCAAAGACAACAAGAGCAACTTGCAACAATTTTCTCATGTCTGATATATTACACACAAGTGCACCAAATATCGATTATTAAATCATAGATTAAGAAGGAAATTATGTATTGATGGATAATTCAGCGTTTGTCAAGATGAATTTGTTAATTGGATAACCCATTTTCTGTTGATATGCTCAGTTTGGAACAATCAAACACAACAGGAGGTTACCTAAGGTGAATTCTCAAGACTACATGAATCTTGAAAGGAAGTATGGCGCCAGCAACTATGAATCCCTAGAGGTCGTTCTTTCTAAGGGCGAGGGGGTCTGGGTGTGGGATGTCGAAGGCAAGAAATACATGGACATGCTCAGTGCGTATTCAGCCGTCAATCATGGACACAGACACCCGAAAATCATTGGCGCAATGACAGACCAAATGAATAAACTCACCCTTACGTCAAGGGCTTTCTTCAACGACAAGCTGCCTCCTTTCTGTGAGACAGTCTGTAAATTCACTGGCAAGGATATGTTCCTTCCGATGAATACAGGAGCAGAGGGCGTTGAGACCGCAATCAAAGCCATGAGAAAATGGGGTTATGAGGTCAAAGGTGTCGAGGCTGAAAAGGGTGAGATTATTGTTTTTGCTGAGAACTTCCACGGCAGAACAACAACAATTGTCAGCTTCTCCACCGATGAGAATGCCCACAACCACTTTGGCCCATTCACGCCAGGTTTTGTGATTGTGCCATACAACGACCTCAAGGCAATCGAAAACGCAATCACAGACAAAACAATCGGCATCCTCATTGAGCCGATTCAGGGTGAAGCCGGAATCAATGTTCCAGATGATGGTTATCTTAGGGGTATCAGAGAACTCTGTGACAAGCACAAAATTCTCTTTGCGGCCGATGAAATTCAGACAGGTTTTGGTAGAACAGGCAAGCGTTTCTGCGTTGATCACGAGGGTGTTGAGCCAGACCTCTTCATCCTTGGAAAAGCCCTCGGCGGCGGTGTGTTCCCAGTGTCTGGTGTTGCTGCCAACAAAGAAATTCTCGGCGTTTTCAAGAAGGGTCAGCACGGTTCAACATTTGGTGGAAATCCACTTGCATCGGTTGTCGGTAAAGCCTCAATTGAAGTGCTTCAGGATGAGAAACTCGTTGAGAAGTCCGCAGAGATGGGCGAGTATTTCATGGGCAAGCTCAGAACACTCGTTGGCAACAAGATAGAACTCGTCAGAGGTAAGGGTTTGCTTATCGGAATCGTCATCAAGGAATCTGCCGGTCCTGCCCATGATTACGTTGTTAAACTTCGTAATGAGGGTATTATCGCAAAGGAAACCCACGAGAAAATCATTAGATTTGCACCACCACTTGTAATCACGAAGGAAGAGATAGACTGGGCATTCGAGAGAATTCAGAAGGTGTTTGCATAAGGATTAGGTAACTGACATATACTGATATTTAAACCCGGTTAGTTTGCACTGCTGACCGGGTTTCGCATTATTATCCAATTATTTACAAATCAGAAACACAATTTTGTTATACTTTTTTGTTATGAGAAGAAAACTGGTCTCCATTTCTGCTTGTTTGATGTTTGTTTTGCTTTTTGTGTCAGCCGGTTGTGGTGGTTCGAGTCCTGCCCAACCATCTGAAAACGATTTCACACTCAGGTTTGTTGATGATATTCTCGTGGAGTGTTACAAACTGGTTCCAGACAAGGACAATCCTGACATAACAAACAAAGAGATTCTCTGGACATACGAATCTCCAACTGTTCCACCTGGCACGAGCGGTTACAAACTCAAAGATATCGGCAAGAGTGACATGAAAGCTCTGATTTACCGCTATGCGCCAAACAACGCAGCAAAGGGTGCCAGCAAGAAGGCGATGGAGAGTCTGTCGTGGGTTTCGCTCCACAGCGTGTCGTGTTTTGATCTTGAGACCGGCAACCTCGCTTGGGAGATTGAACCGCGAAAAACAAACTTTGACAATAGCAGTGAAATCTTGGCTGAGATTGATGGTGGCAAGTTAATTCTTGGTGTGGCACAAACAGTGACCTGCGTCGACATAAAAACAGGTGAGATTCTCTGGGAAAACGCCTACCAAGGGAGAAGTTGTTACACAGATAAAAGCCTCATATTTGATATAGATGGGGCAAAGGGGCTCATTACCCTTCGAGACTACAATGACAATGTCTCCTACAAGGAGTATTATCTTGCGTCGACCAATATTGAAAATGGCGAAGTACTCTGGTACGAAAAAGGAGTTGGCTCGAGTGTTGATTATCTGGAGTTTGACGACAATAGGATTTACTACCTCGACAAGATGGAATGGTCATATGATGATGCCTTCGATTCAGATGGCAACCCAAGACCGAATACCTTCCGTTCGGTGGATGCGTCAACAGGAAACGTTGTCTGGCATAAACAGTTTCAGACAGATTTGAAGATCGGTGAGTCAACCGACAGAAAAATCTGTATGGTTGCCAAGCAGGGCAGAAACGATGTCACCTATTGTTTCAGTAAACTTTCAGGAGCCACGATTGAATAGAGCACCTCTTTTCCCAGGAACCTCAGGACGACTCCGGGCTGTGCGCATTGGCTTGGATTGTGTTATACTTACGCCCATGAAAAAGATAACAGCGGTTTTGTTATGCGTTCTTGTTGCATCCTTGTTTGTTTCGTGTGGAACATCTGTTGATGATGAGATACCAATCGAGCTTGTCTTCTCCGAAACAACCGACCTCTACCAGATTTTTTATCCGATGGATTGGAGTGCAACGGTTGGGTCTTTTGGTGGAACGAATATAACCAACAAAGATGGTAGTATAACAATTCCAATACTGATTGTTCCCGATGACAATGTAAAAGACAACGATTTGGACACGATTGCTGATCTTATCGAAATCCTGAAAACGACAAATTCATCTGGAAAAGCGATGGAGAAGAGGATATCTGGAAAGACGGCTTATTGGTGGTATTTTGATGTTCAGGGAGTTGAGCTTACCAGCTTCATGCTTCCTCTTGATGGAGTGATTGTTAGCTGTATGGTATACGCGAAAAACCTGCCACCAGAGCGGATTCATGAACTTGATCTCGCAAGAAAGATTGTAGAAAGTTTCAGATTGAGGTAGTAGAAAAAAATTTCGCTTTTTGATGCGAATTGAGTATACTTTGAGGTGTATCACCTTTTAGGGATAACAAAGGAGAAAAGAATGAAGAGAGTATTGAGTATTGCTGTCGTTTTTGCCCTTGCGATTGGCCTTTTTGCGGGTTGTGGCGGTGGAGACCAGGGCGATAGAGTTGTTGAGAATCTGTTTGAGAATACGTATGACGGAGAGTACTTCACGATTCAGTATCCAAACGATTACAAAGTGGAAAAGTCCTTCATGGGCACTAACATTATTCCAGAGGGTGCATCTGAAGGCGACGGTATGAATTCCACCATTACAGTTGATGAAACAAGAACACCAGAGCTTAAGAAGGGTGATATCGCTTTCCTGAAGGAGAAAACCGAAGGAGAGATGGGTGAAACTGGCGGTATGATGGATGACATCGGACTCGAAGAAGTTGACTTCGCTGGCTACAAAGCGCTTTCAATGAAACTTAGCTTCCTTGGGATGAACATCGAAACGTACGCGATTCCATTTGATGGATGGACATTGACGGTTGCCGGTTCATACATGGATGACGATAAAGACCTTATTAAGAAAATGCTCTCAACATTCAATGTGACAAACGAGAACTATGAGGGCAGCACTGAATTCGACTTCGACTTTGAGGATGACGAAGATACTGACACTGATGACGAGGACTTGGGTTTCGACTTTGGAACATCTGACCAATTCGAAGAGAAATACGAGGGTTCCTTCTTCAAGATCGGACTTCCAGAAGGTGCAGAAGTCACAGAGATGGAAGAGAATGGCTATATGTTCACCTGCAATGGATTTGACCTTGTCGTAATGGCTGAAGAAGAGAGTGACTACGAGCAGGGAAATATCCAGTACGTCAAGGATGAAGTCGAGGAAGAGATTGCCTCTGGTGAGATACACACTGTAGAGGACATGAGCATCGATCTGATTTATGACGCTGTCTGGTTTGAGGGTGACAGTGGAGAAGGTCAGGACATGGTAGTTGTCATTGTTCCACTGTCCGGCTGGATGGTCAGTATCTACGGTTCAAACTACACCAATGAGACAAAAGAAGACATGAGAACGATGATCCGCTCGATGGAAATTCCGGATATGTTCTACATGACAAACTTGGAAGAGTAATATTTATCACATTATAACTGACGAAAGCCACCCAATCTTGGGTGGCTTTTTTTGTTTTAACACATTTGGTGCTAGAATGTCCCCACGAAGATTATGCGTAACGTGTTTTTGCCTATACTGATTGTTTTGACTCTGGTGTTTTCAATATCGTGCAGCACACCAATAAACATAGATTTTGCAATTGAAACGTTGCCAGTCGGGGCATCGATTACTGTCTCAGGCAAATATGTTGGAAAAACGCCAAAAACGGTTTCAGTTTCTCCTGGTTCAAACATCATTGTGGAACTTGAGGGATATGAGTCGGCCAGTTTCAGCTACTCCGATTTGTCTTATCCCAGAGACTACAGATGGATCGAATTGAATAGACTGTACAAGGTTCAAATTGATTATCAGCCTGAAGGGACAGAGGTTTATAGAAATGGTGAATTGTTGGGTAAAACCCCTCTGGAGATTTTACTCACAAAGGGTCAGTATGAGATTGTGCTGAAATTCATTCATCACGAGGACTTGGTGTTTGAGCTTGTTGTTGATGGAAATGAGATTGCCACAGGTAGCTTAACTCCAGAGATCATGTATTTTCCTGAAACTGTTTGTGAATTTGCAACTACTCCACCCGGAGCACTGATTGAGTCATACATTATTGAAAAGGATGCCGTTGCTGACACTTCTATTGTCGTTGGAACAACGCCACTCAATATTAAAAACTCAGAGCTTCCAAATCTGGACTCTGAGAAATTATTTGTCATCTCCTCCGATGGTCATCTTCCAACTCTTGTTGTGTTGAGAGGGAGTGTCACTTTCGATGTTAAGTTACCGGAAGTTGAAGATATCTCTGGTTTATCAAGGCCAACAAGTGGAATATCAACTCTTGATTACAGCATTAGCGCATTTCAAAACTCCACCCATGGTGATGAGTTCAATGTGCAGGTAGAAAATGACTTGCTAACAGTCAAGCCAAGTAAATATGGAGGAAGAGTCTCAATAAAAGACATTGAGACGAGTTATTCGAAGTTATCTGGAATTGCCTCAATAAACGAAAGGTTTTTTGCTGTCAGATTCATGAATGGATTTGGCAATCAAAGATTTATCCTTTATGACACGATCGAGAGAAGAAGAGTGAGATTCTTTGATGTTGGTTTGTATCACGAGCAGAAGATACCTGGAAAATTTGTCTGGGGAGAAAGAACCTCCGTAAAGTCAACTATTGTTGATGAGTTCGTAGATTTTGCGGTAGATAGTAGCAACGAGAATATCTACTGGTTCAAGGTGTTCGATGGTTTTGAGTTTTGGTTTGCGGTTGAGTCGGATACGCAAATAAACACCGTGAAACCAATGGTCTTAGAGTATTGATTAGCCTGTATCATAATGTTTGATTTCCGGATTTCTGGTGTTATATTATCCATCTGTGAGGAAATCCGCGCTGCTAGTCCTGTCTCTTATTATGTGTTTTGCACTCCTGCAGACTCCAAGAGCCTTCGGCGCTGACAGTGTCGACCTGTCTCTGACTCTCAACCCCGACGTTATCGTCCTTAATGGAAAAGTTGATGTAGAAGTAAAACTTACTCTTAATGGAGAAGCGTTGTTTGGTGAGATTGTTTTCTTCGGTGTAAAGGGAATCAAGGGTTCCTTCTCAAGCGAGTCGGTATTGGTAGGATCAACTGGGATTGCGAAAACAACATTCACACCAGTCAGCATTGGCAATGGCGCGATCATCGCGAAAATCAATGTCAGGATTGGTTCTGACATCATCACGGTTGAGAAGCAAGCGAAGCTAAAGGTCGGGGATTGGAATCTTCCACCGAAGGCATTTATCGACAAAGTAAATCCTGAAAAACCTCGGGCAGGAAAGCCAGCGAGATTCTTCGGATATGGACAAGACAATGATGGGTCTGTTGAGTCCTGGGTCTGGGATATTGGTGACGGCGTGCTGTACAAGGGTGAGGGGAATTTTGCAGAAATCACCCACACGTACCAAAATGTAGGCACTTACAATTCTACCTTTCAGGTCGTCGACAATGTTGGAGAATCCTCTGAGAAGGTGACAAGGGTAATCGAGGTTGTAGAGAATGCCCCGCCTCAAATAAGCCAATTTGGAGAGTGGATAACAAGAGCTGTTGTCGAACAGGAAATAGTCTTTCAAGTCGATGTTTTTGACTCCGAGGGGGCACTGTCCCAGTGTGTGTTTGATTGGGGGGATGGCAACAACACGACAATCGATTTGACCGGGCAAAGTCAGAGAGTTCCTACCAGCCACACGTATAAAAGTGATGGAAAATACATTATTAACGCCACCGTCTTCGACGAGGTTGGCGACTTTTCAAGTTGTTTTGAGCAAGGGTGGGAGATTACAGTTTTAAGCAACGCGAAGGGTGGAATAGAGATAGATGTTTCTGGCAACAGCGGTAGGATATTCAACCTCTACGGCCCACTGCCCTCAAGAAAACTTGCCAGACAGGTAAGCTGTTCGGAAAAAGGAATTTACCTTGGACAGGAGCTTTTGCCTGGGCTGTACAAGGTGGTAGATGCAAAGAGGGAATTTGAGCTGAGACCTGATGGAGTTGACAAGTTCTTTCTTGTTAGACCGTTCGAGGTAGCAAGCTACAAGGCTATGGTGTGGCGACCCAGTGTCTCATACAAGGTTCAGATATTTGATGATGAACCCATTCTGAAGGTTTATCTGAACGATGAGAGAGGTCTCATTGATGAGCCAGCTCTCGCGCTTTTTGAAGCAGATAGTATTGAGCTTATAAGGAACAAATCGAGTAATTCTGGAATCTTTGAATTGCCTTTTAACATTTTACCACAAAGCAATGATGCTAGGGTGGAACTTCAAGTATTCGTCTCTGGGGTATTCATAAGGGATCAAATCAGGATACCCCTTCCTCTCCCTACACTCGACCTGGGGATTGAATCAATCAACGATAATTTCAACCTTAAAATAGACACTGAGAGCGCTGGTGAGACGGTCGCCGTGGGGCTTTCCACTACTGTGTTTGACAGCAGAACAGGGATGCCCTGTGATGTTGCTGATGTGATTGATTACCTTCCCCAAGTAACGACTCTCTCTAGGGTACCTTTTGAATTTGTGAGTTTTGACAATCGAAGCAGATGCGTCACTATCAAGGGGAGATTTGAGGTTGGCAAAATCGAAGTGGTCAAAACAATCAGCTTCAAATCCGACATACAAAACGCGATGTTTGAGCTTGATTGGGGATTTGATGCAATCAACAGAGTCGCCATTCTTGGGAACATTGGTGTGGAACCGGCTTATCTGCTAAATGGCACAGCCAGGCTCAACTACAAAATATACGCTCCAAAAGAGGAATTTGATGAGCTGGTTTTTACAGGTTTGCCTAAAGAATGTGACGTCTCTGACAACAGCTTCTTCTTGATAATTGACTTGGATAATGTGCAGAGACTTGTCAAATCTGATGGGGTCGAGGTCTTTGTTAGTTTTGATCTTATGGGTATTACTTTTACCAAGAGCTTCATTGTCAGAAAGTATGACAGATGGCATAGCTTCGTGCATGCTTGGAATGGCGACGTTCTGAGATTTCATATCACAAAAATTGACGGCACAAGGTCGTCGGGCGCTTGGGTCAATCTCGACTACTATAAGGATGGAGTTAGAGTATCCCAGTCAGACCTGCTCAACCCAAATGGTCTCCCGGATGCTATTCGACTTTCTTACAATGGGTATGGGCATATCGACTTTGGCGGTGTCGATACCAATGGCTTCTCGATTGTTGCAAGAACGCTTGTTGATGACCTCCCGCTCCTAAAGGTAATGAGAAGAGACTAAGGGTTGGTTCTTTAAAACACCTCCTAAATGTCTTACTATCGAGGGATGCAAAAGTGGTTGATTGTCGGTTTGGGAAACCCAGGGTTCTCTTACAAAAACACAAGGCACAACGTTGGTTGGTGGGTTGTGGATGGTCTCTCAAAAAAGCTCAAGACTCGATTGAAAAATACTTCTTGTAGCTCGAAAATAGTACGGATTGACTATAGTGATGAACACACGTTTATTCTTGCAAAACCGCAATCTTTTATGAATCTCTCTGGCAGACCCGTGAAGTGTTTGATGGATGCCAATGAGATATCCTATGATAGACTGATTGTAATACATGATGATATAGATTTGCCCGTAGGAGCACTAAGAGTTCGAAGAAAAGGTTCAAGTGGGGGGCAAAAGGGTGTTGGGTCAATAATTGTTGAAATTGGAAATGAGAGCTTTTATAGGGTGAAAATTGGCATTGGTAGACCTAATGAGGATTCTGAGCTTGACGTGGTTGACTATGTCCTCATGAAACCCACAAGAGATGAGGAGTTAGCAGTAATCGATACGTGTAATATGGCAATTGATGCAATTCTGTCACTTGTTGAAAACGGCTTTGAAGAAACAGCGCATAGATTCAACTGCATAAATCCAGTAGATACAAGTGTGGACGAACAAGAGAGTTAGAATACCTGGTTCCAACTCGATTATTTTTAGGGTGTGTTTAAGTCTGTTTATCGGCTGTCTTTTATTGTGGGCAATCGGATCACAGCATCGTACATTAGTTGTTGATTACGGGTTTTCTTATATGGGAGAGGAATCCCTAGTAGATAGCGTGTTTCCTTCTGACTGGCTCTGTGAGTACCGTGCTATCACAAAATCCACAAATCTCTTTGCAGATTTCACAACGACAGAAATTATAAATCTTGCAATGACCACGCATCAGAGGAACGGCGAAATAATCACTGATGAATCAATATTAAACTGGGAAAAGACTTCCGGAGAAATGCTAACTAGGGAACAAATGGTGTTTGCTACCAATTTCTGGGCACAGTATGTAAACAAGAGTTTTGAACTGAGCTTGCCGCAAAAGACGCCTTGGGAGGGGTGGGACTCGAAAGCAACAGTTTCTGACATGGCGTCTGTGATTCTGTCCATATGGGTGTGGGATTCAAACAACGGACTTACAAATGGTGACAGCTGGTATGAGATACCATATCTAAAGCCAGCAATATTCTTTGGTTGGTCTATTCAGAATAATTCGATGGATGTTATGAGAAAGAATGTGAATCACCTCAGAAGAAGATATTTGCTTAACTTTGAAATGACTAAGGATGTTGGATTCTTCCAAGGAATTGGGATTGGTACATTCTGGCTTTCTCATCTTTTGACAGGTGTTGCCACTGCGAGGAGTAGTGACTATTACACATTGAGAGACCTTGCTGTTGTCTGCTGGTTATATAATTCAAGCACAAGAAAACCAGATTGTATAAGTGGGCAATTTTGGAGAGATATCATGACTGGGGCGTTTGGGGAAAAGAATCAGTTGTGGTACGAGTTTGGTCTGGATGTTGAAATGGAGAGTCTACTCGAATATCTAGATGTTGCGAAGCTTGAGAAATTCACACAAACTCTCCCGTAGTTATTTAAATAGTCTCCTTGGGAGGAAGTGAGACAAGAGTGTTGTAGCGGATGACAAATCAGAAAGCAGACCCTTTTTTGATACCATGTTCTTGTAATTAGCAGCAGCTAGAAAGGGAGTCTTCTTTATGCTTCATTTTGGCCAGCTACCTGTTGTGTATCTGTGATTTGGGACTACCAGCCAAATCTTATTGGGTATGTTACACTTGAGACAACTACACAAGAGGAGATTTGTAAGTGTCCCTCCCAAATGCACTTAAGCAGAGCAAATATACAGAGAAGTAGCTGCATGAGAAAAACTCTGAGCCAAAAACACATGAAACGAGGGCAGAATGTCCTCGTTTCATAACTCGTAATGAGAATATTATCTACTGTAAAGCATCAAATCATAATAATAAAGATATATACATTAAAACACAAAACATTATTTAACTATAATTTACCAGTATTGACTGTCCTGCGGTATACAATCATGTGGGGTGTCAGGCTGGAGAGTGAATTGGGGTGGGGCGCTTTGTTCTAGAGGGTGTCGATTGTGATTTCTCCGACACCTCCCTGTACTGTCACCTTTATTGAGTTGTCTGATGTTTCATGTTTTTCGTTTGTGTAGTATCCATCACCTTTTTTCAAACCATTCGCAACAATTGTGCCTATCCCACCCGCTATTTTCGCCTTTACGCCGACATCGTTTGGAAGCTTGATTCTTGCCTTTCCGACACCGCCATTGACGGTCAGCTCCATATTGTTTCTCTTGATGTTTTGAAGATTTATTTCAACATCACCAACTCCAACATTCACGACTAGATCATCAAAAAGCATGTCATCACCATTGAGCTTCATTGAACCGACACCCATATCAACTTTCAGAGACAATGGAATATTGTTACAAAGACCAATATTCCAATCATTTCTGTGGCCCGAAATCATGTTGATGCTTACATAGCTGAGTTGGCTGATTGTCAAACGACCATTATCTCCATTTTTCTCGTAGCGAGTGCATGGTTCAAGCTCAGGAAGATTGCAATCGTATGATGCGACCATGATTGTACCACTGTCGCAACCATTTATGGCAAGGTTTCCCGCCCCGAATTTGATATGTGTCTGAAGGCTTATCTCACCCTCTCGAACTATAGTTTCTGTTTTTGTGTCTGACATATGCTGGCACTCCTTTGTTTGCTTTGTTCTGAAATCTGAGACACATAAGAGAAAGACGAATTTTTTAAGGTGGGATTCCAATATGTCGAGATTTTATAATTTTCTTGGAGTATCCCAAGTATTGTGTTGCGTTGTTTGTGAAAGAAATATTTTGTATTCAACATCTGCGGCTGGTAGTGAATTTTTTTGGTTAGAAGGTAAAATTGAGTAACGAATTTCAAAATGCTCTGATTATGGGATTGTTTATCCAAACTACTCGGGTGTTTTCTAATGTCTTTTACGATAACAGAAAAAAACCAATCTGAGAAAACCGAAGGGGATTTTCTGAGATGGTGGGCAGTGAAGGATTCGAACCTCCGAAGACGTCTGTCAACAGATTTACAGTCTGCCGCGTTTGACCACTTCGCTAACTGCCCATCCAAACCGTTATTTTGGGAAAAAAAGCCATCAGGTCAAGGGCACAAAGTTAATCCGATCCACCCTCTGAGAAACTGACCAAATAATGGTTTGACTCGTGTGTTTTGTGAGACTATCCTTTCATGTAATTGTGGAAAAAAGAACTCGAAAAAAGGCATTCTGTGGTGGTCGAATAACTCTTATTGAGGGTGACATCCTGAAAACTAAGTCTGTCGCAAATGACGCGATAGACCTTGTTGTTACCTCGCCTCCTTATAATGTCGATATTCAATATGGCAAACACAAAGATGACATTGGCTATGATGAGTATCTAGAGTTCTCAAAAAAGTGGCTGAGGAAGGTTTTTGAGTGGCTCAAATCGGATGGAAGGCTGTGCTTGAATATACCACTTGACAAGAACAAAGGTGGCAACCAAAGCGTTGGCGCTGACCTCACCACGATAGCCAAACAAATAGGTTTCAAGTATCACTCTACCATCGTCTGGAACGAGGGTAATATTTCAAGGCGAACCGCCTGGGGCTCGTGGATGAGAGCTTCCGCTCCATATGTGATAGCACCAGTTGAGCTTATTGTCGTCCTATACAAAGAAAGCTGGAAAAAAACAAGTGGCTCTGGTAGGTCGGACATCACCCGTGATGAGTTTATGGAGTGGACGAATGGGCTCTGGACGTTCAACGGTGAGAGTAAGAAAAAGATTGGACATCCGGCCCCCTTCCCTCTTGAGTTGCCAACTCGTTGTATAAAACTGTTCAGCTTCGTTGATGATCTTGTACTTGACCCTTTTGCTGGAAGTGGTACAACCCTCATCGCAGCCTTGAAGAATGGCCGCAGAGCGATTGGCATAGACTTTGACTCAAGCTACATTGAGCTTGCAGAGAAACGAATCGAAAGGGAGGAGCAGAGTTTGTGAATCCCCTGAGAAGGATGTTTGTATCAAGTGGCACAAAAGCACAGATTCTGTTTGAATCAATATTTTCAGATTTTGAAAAGATTGAATACTCACAACCAACTAACTACATCGAAACGTTTTGGACAAAATTCAAGGAGGAATATCCAAAACTAGATGGCAACCTTAATGGCAAGGTGTTTGAGACTCTTCTTGGCACGCTTCTCTATCGAGAGGGTATAATTCCTTTTTACATGCAGGCAAAGGTAGCCTTCGTGCCAAACGTTGAATATGACTTTCTGATGTTTACAGATAAGCGTCACCCCATAACACTGAGCGCAAAAACATCCCTGCGAGAGCGGTATAAGCAGGCTGACCTTGAAGCAAGTGTCATCAAGAATGTTTTCAGAAACGCAAAATGCTATCTCTTGACCTTTGATTTGGATGAGTCTAACAGAGTCAACAAGAAGGCAATTGATGGTGATTTGGTCGGTCTTGATGAGTGCATCTATGTACTTGACGATAGACTCAATGAACTCATAAAAGAGTTGGCATCAAACGCATACATACAACCCGGCAAAGTCGATCTCGTAAACCCAAGTCTGACAATCCGTTAGAAGAATTCCTGCAAATCGTAGGCTAACCAAATAACGCCAGGAAAACTCCCGCAGCAATTGCTGTACCGATGACTCCAGCAACGTTTGGTCCCATAGCTGACATCAACAGGAAGTTGCCTGGATCTTCTCTTTGTCCTTCGATTTGCACAGTTCTTGCACTCATGGGAACGGCAGAAACACCAGCAGCGCCAATCATCGGGTTTATCTTGCCGCCAGAGAGCTTGTACATGAGCTTGCCCATGAGTGTGCCACCTGCAGCACCAAACGCAAAGGCGATGAGTCCAAGAAGGATTATCTTGATTGTCTGCGGTTGAAGGAAGCTTGAACCGACCATGGTCGAGCCAACGGTTAAACCGAGGAAGATTGTAGCGATATTAACAAGCTCGTTCTGGAGCATTTTGGACATTCTCTCAACCACACCAGATTCCTTGATAAGGTTGCCAGCCATGAGCATACCAATGAGTGGGATTGCCGATGGGAGGATGAGTCCGACGACTATTGTGACAATGATAGGGAAGAAGATTTTTGTGGTCTTTGACACTGGTTTGAGCGCTTCCATCCTGACTTTGCGCTCTTTCTCGGTGGTGAGTGTGCGGATGACAGGCGGAAGGATGAGTGGTACTAGGGACATGTATGAATACGCGGCGACAGCAATAGCCCCAAGCAATCCTGGTGCCATCTTAGTTGCCAAGAAAATTGCAGTTGGCCCGTCAGCGCCTCCTATGATGCCGATTGCGGCAGCCTCATTTGGGGAGAAACCGAGACCGATTGCCAGAAACAACGCCATGAACACGCCAAATTGTGCAGCGGCACCGAGGATGAATGTAACGGGTCTGGCAAGAAGAGGCGAGAAGTCTGTCAGAGCGCCAAGGCAAAGGAACATGATGATCGGAAGAATCTCGTTTTGAGTGAGTGACTGGAACAGAACTCCGAGAAACCCACCATGGTGAGTAACTGTATAAGCAATATTCACAGTGACGGGGTTCATCGAAGGCGTGAGTACACTTGGAACTGGTAGGGTTTTTATTATTACTTCGCTTGAGCCAAGAAATCCAATTTCAGACAAAGGCAGATTTACAAGTATGCATCCAATCGCAATGGGGATAAGGAGTAGAGGCTCAAACTTCATCTTGATGGCAAGATAGAGAAGAACCAGACCAATGAGGATCATGATGACGTTGAGATGCATATCTGGTTGGGTAAAAAACGCCGCAAAACCCGACGTTTCGGTTACGGCTGCGAAACCTTTGAGGAACTCCATTTACTCAAACCTGACGAGAACGTCTCCAGCTGCGACACTGTCACCCTCTTTAACCGGTATGCCAGATATCTTGCCGTCAAACTCAGCCATGACCTCATTTTCCATCTTCATCGCCTCAATTATCATGAGCAGGTCACCAGATTTGACAGCGTCACCTGGCTTGACGTGAACCTTGAAAATCTTGCCTGGGATTGGCGCAATGAGTTCCGCACTCGTGTTGGAGCTTGCTGGTGTGGACTGTGTCTGTACCTGAGCCTCTGGCTGAATTTCTGATGGAGGAGCCACTCTGACTTTTGGTGCGGTGGTGGTGCCTGTTGAGCTTGAATCCTGAACATCGCTGCTCTCGACTTCAACCTCGTAAACCTTGCCTGATACTTTAATCTTGTATTTGCGAATCATATTATCCTCCAACACTCTCAAAATCGTCTTTTGCGACTATTCTCCATGACGAACCGCATGGGTTCATCTCTCTAACTCTAAACTCCAGCTTGGGTCGCTTTACCTTTGCAATATCATCGTTGAATGCGGCAATCGCAGTTGCCATGACTGCAACAAGCTCGATATCCTCATCTACCTTGTCCTGAGGAGCGACTGTGATCTGTGGTTTTGCTGGTTTGTCTGTGATTGACTTGAGCAAGTAGATGCAACATGTGACCAGAATCAAAACGACGAATGTGACAACAAAAGCGACGAGACCTACAATGAGTGGTTTTTGCGCGTTTGGATCGCTTGGCATAAAGACGGACCACTTACTTATGACGAAGTAAGTTGCAAGTGCGGTTCCACCAAGCAGAATCACAGCGGTTGTGATATTTGATATCAATTGAAGTGTTTTGTTTTTCTTCTTCATTTATACCGGAATATTTCCGTGTTTCCTCTTTGGTCTGTGCTCGCTCTTGTTCTTCAACATATGTAGAGCGTATGCGATCCTTGGTCTTGTTTCCTCTGGGTTTATGACCGCATCAACGTAACCTCTCTCGGCAGCGATATACGGATTGCCGTAGTTCTCGTTGTATTCAGCGGCTTTTTTTGCGATAAACTCATCCATGTTCTCGGCCTTCTTTATCTCATCCGAGTAAAGGAGTTTCACAGCGCCCTCTGCACCCATGACAGCAATGTGGGCTTGTGGCCAAGCGAACACATGGTCAGCGCCCATGTCCCTCGAGCACATCGCCAAATATGCTCCGCCATAGGCTTTTCTGAGGATGACAGTGATTTTTGGGGTTGTTGCCTCGGCAAATGCGTAGAGGAGTTTGGCGCCATGCCTGATGATTCCATTATGTTCTTGAGCGACACCTGGCAGGAATCCAGGAACATCGACGATGTTTAGGAGTGGGATGTTGTAAGCGTCGCAGGTTCTGATGAACCTCGAACCCTTGTCGGAACAGTTGATGTCGAGACAGCCTGCGAGATAGTTCGGCTGGTTGGCTACGACACCGACCGGGTAACCATCAACCCTCATGAAACCTATCACCAGGTTTCTGGCAAACTCCGGCTGAATCTCAAAGAACTCACCCTCATCGGAGATTTCCCTGATAACGTTTCTGACGTCATATGGTTTGTTGGGGTCAATAGGAACAATCTCTCGAAGAGCCATTGATGCGCGATTTGGGTCGTCGCCACCAACAATCCTCGGAGGGAGTTCACTGTAGTTTTGTGGGAGGAAGCGGATCAGGTGTCTTACTGACTCCATACACTCCTCTTCGGTTGGAAACCTCTTGTGACACACACCGCTTTTGGATGAGTGAACCTTTGAACCGCCAAGAGACTCTTTGTCGACAATCTCTCCCGTCACAGACTTGATGACGTTGGGGCCTGTGATAAACATGTTTGAGATGCCATCGACCATAAAGATGAAGTCTGTTAGTGCTGGAGAATAGACAGCGCCACCAGCAGACGGGCCAAGCACGAGCGAGATTTGTGGGATAACACCAGAGTAGATGGTGTTTCTATAGAAGACCTGTCCGTATCCGGAGAGAGCATCCACACCCTCTTGAATCCTGGCTCCGCCAGAGTCGTTAATGCCGATAACGGGGGCTCCTGCCCTTGCCGCCATGTCCATTATCTTAGCAATCTTTCTGCCGTGCATCTCGGAGAGTGAACCACCCATAGAGGCGAAATCCTGCGAAAAAATGAAAACCAGTCTTCCCTCGATTGTGCCGTATCCTGTGACAACAGCCTCAGCAGGAACGTAGTTCTCTGACTCGGGGTAGTCCTTGCGGTGTGAGACCAGGACATCAGTCTCTGCAAAGCTATCTGTGTCGAGAAGCATTGTGATCCTGTCACGAGCGGTTTTTTTACCGCGCTTCTCCTGTTTTGCTTTTGCCTCAGGTGTGTCGTTTCTCGCTGATTCGAGCCTACGGTTCTTCTCAGCTATCAAGTCGTTAATGTCTTTTGCCATCGGGGGTCATGTTAGTCACACTCAATCACAAGTCAACAACATATTGACAAATGACAGGTGGAAATATTATTGAATTATAATGTGAATTTAACAGTATTAGGGGAGCTCAAGAAGCTCACCGGGCATGAGTACACAAGCCTTAGTTCTCGATGATGATTTCTCAAGCTTAGTCGAAAACTCATCAGGGTCAGCTTTGATGAGATCGAATGTGTTGTAGTGTATCGGCACGACTACACGGGGTTTGATGAGCTCACAGGCTTTGACTGCGTCGTCGATGCCCATTGTGAAGTGTCCACCTATGGGCAGACAAGCTATGTCAATCTGTTTGTCGTCGCCAACAAGTGCCATATCCTGAGAAAGCGCTGTGTCGCCAGCGTGATAGATCGATTTGCCGCCGATGCTTATTGTGAAACTTGTTGCCATTCCAAGTGCTGTGCCATCGGGCGCGGTGGATGAGTGTACCGCCGGCCAAAGCTTAACCCAACCGAAGTCATATGGTACTTTTCCACCGTAATGTGCTCCCATTACTCTCTCTACGCCATGCGACCTCAAATAATTCGCAAGCTCAGAGGTGGTGAGAACCTGACAGTCGTGTTTCTTTGCAAGCTCAATAGTGTCACCGAGGTGGTCACCGTGGGCGTGTGTGACGAGAATATGCGTTGGCTTTAGGCGCGCTGGAGGTTTTGCCATAGAGTTCTTTGATATGAACGGGTCGATGAGTAGTGAGGTGCCGTTGTTTGCTATGAGAACACAGGAATGACCGATGAATGTAAGCTTAACCATAAACCTCCTTCATTCGCAAGGTCTAACATAGTATCCGATTTAGACAAAAATGGAAGTGCCTTCGGGTAAATAGTCCAAGAAAGCCACGTATGAACAGAGCATATTGGGTTATAGAGAATGCGTTACATGTATTTCTTCGAAAGGTTGTAGTAACCCTCCGCATGTTTTTTGAGTCCCTCAACCTCAGCGTCGGTCAATTCTCTGACCACTTTCCCTGGAGAACCCATGACCATTGATTTTGGAGGGATTACCTTCCCTGGTGGTACAAGGCTGCCGGCTGCGATTATTGAACCTTCACCAATCTCGGCATTATCAAGAATGATTGCACCTATCCCAATCAAGGAGTAATCATTTATGATACAGCCATGAAGAATTGCGCCATGACCAACGGTGACTCCTACACCAATGTGTGTTGGGGTGTCATGGTCAACATGCACAACAGACCCTTCTTGGATGTTTGACATCTCGCCTATTGTCACAATATTGATGTCTGCCCTTATGACGACGTTTGACCAGATGGACGATTTTTTCGCGACCTTCACATTACCTATCAACTCTGCTGAATCTGCAATATACACACCATCAGCAACCGTTGGTATTTTGTCTTCGAATTTCCTGAGCATGCGCACCTCGGAGGTGATTCTATATCCCTATGGGAATTTAATCAATTTATTGGGAGTTTACTTGTGGGGCTAGTCGTTGAGGAAATACTTGGTTATTTCAACACAAGATGGGGATGTTACGAGCATCTTGTGGCTGTCGTTCTTATCAAAGAAAAGGGGGGTTGCGTGCGAGAAACCGCTGTCTCTGATCGATTTGATGGAATCGGCATCAAATAAAATGCTTCCTTGCTGAGTTTGGCTGTACTCAACAGGCGCGCCAACGAGAATCCTGACGTTTGGGTTGAGGTACAAGCTGTTTACAACGCTTCCCGTTGAAACCTCAATCGTCGAGATGAGCGACTCGCCATCTGAGTTTTCGTAAAGAATGTTCGCCATACCCTTACCGAAGGACAACAGATTCGGCTTCATGGCATTGATTGAAATCTCTGAACCGGATGAGTTTGTGGTCACATCGTAAAAACTGATGGTGTCCCCATCCTGGCAAAGGAAGAGGTTGCCGTAGTTGGATATGGGTTTGCAATCAATCTGCGAAATCCTGCCCGTTGCTTTTTCGATGAGGTAGTTGCTGCCAGCGTCAGAATTGACAACAATGTAGTCTTTGTAAGCTTTGAACCATGCCCATTCACCGAGGTGGACGGAGTCATCTGTATAGAGAATATCTAGTTCTGGAACGCTCAGAGAGATAAACCCGAGTTGATTGTCGAAACCAATAAATATCTCCTGGAAGAGTTGGCATTTGTCGTATGAGGGAAGTTCAAATCGAGTAGAGATATCCTCTGGGTTGATGATGAACGTCTTGTCAGACTGTTTGAAGAGCAGAAGAGAGCCGTTGAGGAAGTAGCAGTCTGAAACAGGGAACGAGTGAATAGTATCGAGGGTTTTAACATCCAATAGGTAGGCGAATTTCTTGTCTGCTGAAATAGCGACAAGATTATTTCCCCAGAACGAGAACTCTGAGCCAATGTCTGATTTGGCTGCATTTCCAGTGGATTCGTTAAAGAGAAGGATGCCGTCTTCACCCTCGAAGGAGACAATCTGCAGTTCACCGCGTTTTTGTCCGAGTGTCATGAGAGCGTCGCTGCTTGTGATGTGTTTTGTGTGGTGGAAAAGATGGGAGCCATTGCTATCAGAGGCGACTATGACATCACCCTTGGCTTGGATTGAAGGTTCTCCGACAAAGGCAAAATTGAACATGTCAATTGTTGTGAAGTCAAAGTCTACAGAGACGATGGTATTGTCGATAAGAGCAAGGAGTGAGTTTGATTCGGGAAGGAGGTAAGACTTAGTACAGGGAAGAGATGAAATAGGAGCTTCGGTGTCCGGTTGTAGCCAGAGTATCTCTGTGTTTGTGCTGATGATTAGGTTACCGTCCCCGGAGAAACCGTGGAACAATGGCCTCTCAGATGCACCCGAGTGACCAACGGCCACAAAGGACGCAAAGACCATAATAGACACAAGTGTGACCGCTATCTTTCGCACGATCACATCCTACAACGGTATTCCAAGATGTGAATTAAAATTAAATTAATGAGTATATTCATTTAACTTTAATCTTATGTTTATCGAGTCAGATGGTGCTATTGGGTGATACAGAATATATTGAGTGATTCATTTCTATATTTAGATATATTAATCATCTTTTAGAGATATATAACGAAATTTGGTGATGCTAGGAGCTGAGCATAAAACACTCGAAATCCTGTTGCTTAGATTAAAACAGCAAAATATGTTTAATACCCCCGAAAAACAAACACCCCAGGCGTACGCCTGGGGTGTTTGTTTTAACCTGATGTAATTTCTTTGGATGTCAGGATTAGTCGACTGTGGGTGTGAAAATAGAGAGCGTGAAGGCTCCCGCGCCAGTGATGTAGAGAACCATGAATGCTGGAACTGTTATCCAAGCTAGTTGAGGAACGAGCATTGGTAATGCGAACAGAATATTCACAAGCACGACGCCTGTGGCAAGCTCGATGTAGGAATTGATTTCTTTGTTAAAGAGTTTCCAGAACCATCTACCGATAAGGTGCATGATTCCAATACCACCGAGATACGCCATGAAGTACGCTGTGATGCCTATCGCGATCATCGGGAAGATGGTAGCAGGCCATAGTACTGCAATGAGCACAATACCAACGATTGGTGTCAGAATCAAAACTCCAAGTCCAGTGAGTAATGCCCAGCCAAATTTCTTTTTTGTGGTCTCCTGGATATGCATGAAGCGCTTTCGCCAGAATCTCAGGAAAAGCATTCCAAGAAGGAAGGCAACGATCGGACCAACAATCAAAATCCTCACTAGATGCCACCCTTTGAGGGCAAATTTTGGTTCATAATCAATAATTCGAGCATTCTTCTTGTATTTCTCAGGGAGTTTGTCATACGATTCTTGAGAACCGACCTGGATATCAAGAATGCCACCAATTTCTGCTTCATCCTCTACAATGAGTTCCTCGCAAGAGATTGAGAGGTCGTGTTCAACTCTGCCAGCAAATGAGACAGATGCAGCGCTAATCATGACGGAATTTTTGTAGTCTCCAGTTAGATTGACTATGTTGCCGAAGGCGTAGATGTTTCCATCGACCGTTGAATCGTCATTAATTGAGTTGCCAAACAGGTAAAGCGTTCCGTCAAGGTCGAGGTTGCCAGAGTAAGTGCTGGCTCCCACGTAGACGTTTCCATCAACAATCGTGTCTGTGAATCTGACATCTGAGCCACCCACATAGACAGATCCTTTGACTGTGCCTGTGACGACACAGTTTTGACCGGCCATGTAGACATCACCAAAGTGGTTGAAATCGTTTGGTGTCTTTGGGTTTGTGTCAGCGTAGAATTTCAGACCAGTAGGGACAAATTCTTCGGTATCGGCTACCTCTCCAGCTCCACCCTCATCGTCTCCAGTGTAGAGTATGGGGACTGGTTCGTCAGAGGCAAAAACTGACGCGAAACCAAATGCCACAACGAGAACAACCGCAATCGAAATAATCTTCCAAGCTCTCCTTTTCACTACCAAACCTCCTTCTCATGTTCTTTGTATATAATTGGTTCTTCTGGTGTAAGAATCCAAAGAATGATATAAACCCAGATAAATGCTGGTACTATGAAGATCATAATTAGTCGAACAATGACCGGGTCAATGTTGAAGTAATCCCCAAGCCCTCCGCAAACACCGGCGACCACCCTGTTTCTTCTTGATCTGTAGAGTCTTTTTGGTTCGGGCATTTATTCACCGTCTCCTGTGTCGCTTTTTTCATCATCTTTGATGTATTTTACTGGGATCTCCCTTTCCTGTTCGTCCTCAAAACTGTCACTCTTTGGCTTGGATGATTCATTGAAAGGTGCCCTGCCAATAGGCTCCTTCTCTTTTTGTGGTGACATTGATCTGACAATCAGGGCCAATCCAATAACGATGATCGCGGATGGTGCAATATAGATGACCCAACCGCTGATATTGATGCTCAGAAATACTGCTCCCACACCGAGAAGAATACACGCAGGAACAAGCACCCCGGCGTCTGTTCTGTCAACGATATAGAGCATCAGAAATGCCAGTCCCACAACAATCGGGAACAACGGCCACAGGTCTCCCATGTTGTATCCTGGGAAGAAGCCAGAATTCTGAGCCAGGAAAATGAGACCAACACCAATGAGTATGGTTGCAGGGAAGACAATGCCCTGTTCTCTACCCAGGCGAGTTAGAAAGACCAATCCTATGACGATTGGAATCAGAGGCCAGATTGTGTCCCAGCTAATGTTCCAGTCAAAATAATTCATCAAAAATACGGCAACCCCAACAATAATCAGGACAATACCAATCGATCTTACGCTATCGTGTTTCACTTATTCACCCTCTGTTGTTTCAATTTTTCCCGCCACAAGTCTTCGCATGCCGTAAACCCTGTTGGCAAGAATCCCAAATGTGGCTATTCCTATAAAAGCCAGAGTAGCCCCCATCACAACAGTCGAGAAGTTGCCGGATAAAAGAGACTCTATCACATCGACCAAGTTGAAGCCGATATATGAGATAACAGCGACCGCGGCGAGTGCAACGACTACAAAGACGATGGTTAGTATCCTTTTGAGTCTCTTTTTCGCAAATTTGTCTCTGTCAAAGAGACAAAGCGTCTCAAGCCCCAGGTTCTCTGGGGCTTTTTTACAACTGGAATTTTTGAGCAGATATTCAATGAAGTCTTCGGAGTTTTCAAAAGATTTGTTATGTGAGCTCATATCCGTCCTCCGTTTTCTGGGCAATACCGCTGCCAACCAGTATTTCTTCTAGCAGCTTCTTACCCTGGTGTATTCTATTCCTGACTGTTGTGACAGGGACATCGTTTGCCTCAGCTATCTCCTCATAAGACATGTCCTGCATGTGTCTCATGACAACAAATGGCCTGAATTTCATCGGTAGTTGGCAGACAGCTTGGTTGATTCTCTCTTTGTTTTCCTCAGAGATCATCGTATCCTCCGGACCATCATCACCTTCGACGGGGATGAAGCCAACATCCTCATTCATGCATTCCATCGAGGAGATTGGTTTTTTGTCTCTCCAATAGTTTTTGACCAAATTGATGGCAACCGCTGTGACCCAGGTCTTGAAGGAGCAGTTCTTGCGGAACTTTTTGAATCCAACAAACGCTTTGAGAAATGCTTTTGCGGTCAGATCCTGAGCATCGTCGTACCTTCCCATCATGCCAAGCACGAAGGAAAAAAGATAATCCTGGTGTTGCTCAACAAGTTGACCAAAAAGGATTCGCTCAGAATCAGATGCTATCTCAAGTCCTCCTGACGTTACCGCAAAGGGCTCGTTGTCTAACCCATACGGGCTATTCCGATTGTCACCTTTTCTCCTTCTAGCTCGAACTCCTGACTCAACAGGCAATCCTCCAGCTTGAAGGATATCTGCGCAGAGAGTGTCTCCTTCTGAACGTATGCTGTTTTGGAATTTATGGCTTCGCATATGTCATTAGACCCAGAGATATAAGTTTTGATTTTTTCGTCCACCTTGAGGTTTGCGTCTTTTCTCAAACCTTGAATCATTCTGACTATCTCTCGAACCAGCCCCTCTTCTTTGAGTTCTGGTGTGATGGTGGTTGAGAGCATTATGTCGATGTTTCCATCCGATTCGATGTAGCAACCCTCATCGCTCTTGCGTTCGATGAGGATATCTTCTCGATCAAGGTCGAAATCACCATCGAGCTTGACGGTGAGTTTCCCACTCTCTTCAAGTCTTCTCAGTACTTCCTGCCCATCAAATGACTCGATGATTTTCTTAACATCGGGCATTTTTGAGCCAAATCGCCTTCCAAGTGTTTTTAGGTTTGGCTTAACTGAGATGATGCAGAAATCATCGAGTGTGGTTCTTGTTTTCACTTCTTTGATGTTAAGCTCATCAAGAATCAGTTCCTGGTATTTCTCGATAGCAGTCTCTTGATACTTTTCGTTGCATCTGACCGTGATAGACTGTAGCGGCTGGCGAACCTTCACCTTGATTGATTTTCTTGCCTTGAGTCCAACCGAGACAACGTCTCTGATGAATCCCATCTCACGCTCAAGGTCGGGATTTATTGCTGTTTTGTCAGCAACAGGCAGGTCGACGAGATGAACAGAATCTGGCTCATTTGGGAAATGTGGCGCCACAAGGCTCTGGTAGAATCTCTCAGCAATATACGGAGTGAATGGTGAGAGGAGTTTTGTGAGTGTGACAAGCACTTCATAGAGAGTTTGGTGGGCGCAGTTTTTGTCTTGGTCACTTTCTGACTTCCAGAAACGACGTCTTGAACGCCTGATGTACCAGTTTGCGAGGTCGTCAACAAACTTGCCAACAGCCCTTGTTGCGGGAGTGATACCGTAGACTTTCATCTGGTTGTGGACATAGTCAATTAGCGTATTGAGTTCGGAGATTATCCATTTGTCCAGATAGTGTCTGTTCTCGAGTGGGATTCGCACAGCCGTTGGGTCAAACTTGTCGACGTTTGCATACATCGTGAAGAAGTTGTAGATGTTGCGAATCATCAGAAGGAACTGCCTGAAGGCGTCGGTTACGGTGTTTGTGCCAATGCGTGATGTTGTCCATGGTGGCGATGCTGTGTAGATTGCCCACCTGAGAGCGTCTGCTCCCTGATTGTTGAGAACCAACCATGGATCAAGCACATTGCCCCTGGACTTGCTCATCTTCTGACCGTTCTCGTCAACGATGAGTTCAAGACAAACACAGTCTTTGTAGGGAGATTTGTCAAACAGGATTGTGCTTACAGCCATAAGGGTGTAGAACCACCCTCTTGTCTGGTCGATTGCCTCAGAGATGAAATCAGCAGGGAAGTGAGACTCAAAGAGTTCCTTGTTATCAAAAGGCCAGTGCCATTGAGCGTAAGGCATGGAGCCTGAGTCGAACCAACAATCTGCAACCTCTGGCACGCGTTTCATTGTGCCACCGCATTTTTCGCACTTTATCTCGACCTTGTCCACGTACGGTCTATGAAGCTCAATCTCGTCAGGGCAGTTGTGAGATTTTTCCTTGAGTTCAGCTATCGAGGAGATTGCGATTTTGTGGTCACAATCAGGGCATGTCCAGATCGGAATTGGAGTTCCCCAATAGCGTTCACGGCTGATCGCCCAATCCTTCACCTCACGTAGCCACTCACCAAATCTGCCATCCTTGATGTGGCTTGGGTACCAGTTGACCGTTTGGTTGTTCTTAATAAGGTTCTCGCGGAGCTTTGACATCTTCACATACCACGATGGTTTAGCGTAATAAAGCAGTGGTGAATCGCAACGCCAGCAGAATGGGTAGGTGTGGAATATCTTACCAGAGCTGAAAAGTAGCCCCCTCTTTTTGATATCGACTATGATTTCAGGATCAGCGTCTTTGACAAATTGTCCCTTCCATGGGGCAACCTCTGGGATGAATCTGCCCGACTGGTCGATTGTGAGGATGACAGGAAGGTCATACTCTCTGGCAACATCCATATCATCGGCTCCAAACGCTGGAGCGATGTGGACGATACCGGTTCCATCCTCAGTGCCGACATACTCAGCAAGTGTCACATAGTGAGCGGGTTTATCAGGCTCTATGAAACCAAAGAGTGGCTTGTATGATTTTTTCTCAAGCTGAGAACCGGGGAACTCGTAGAGAACCTCGTACTCTTTGTCCTTGAAGTGTGTTTCGATGAGGTTTTTTGCTAAGATGTACTTCTCCCCATCGTACTTAACCATAGCGTAGGTTGCGCTTGCTTTTACTGCGACAGCGACGTTGGCAGGGAGTGTCCAGGGAGTTGTTGTCCAAACAAGGAAGTATGTGCCTGGTTCGTCTATAAGTTCCATCTTGACTGTGATGGATGGGTCTTTTGTGTCATCCTTATAACCCTGAGCCACCTCGTGAGAGGAAAGAGTGGTGCCGCACCTTGGGCAATATGGGACAACCTTGTATCCTTGATACAGAAGGTCTTTCTTCCATATCTGAGACAGGATATGCCAGAGCGACTCAACGTAATTATTTGTGAGGGTCATGTATTTCTGCTTGAAATCAAGCCAGAATGCGATGCGGTCGGTTAGCTGTTCCCATTCACTCTCATATTTGAAAACAGATTCTTTGCACTTTTTGATAAACGCTTCGATGCCATAGTCCTCAATCTGTTCCTTGCCAGAGAGTCCAAGTTCCTTCTCGACCTGTATCTCAACGGGGAGACCGTGTGTGTCCCAGCCTGCCTTTCTGTCGACTCTGTATCCTGTTTGTGTCTTGTATCTGCAAACAGTGTCTTTATAGATTCTTGACAGGCAGTGGTGAATGCCTGGGCTGCCGTTGGCTGTTGGTGGGCCTTCGAAAAACACGAAGTGTGGACTATCCTTTCTCCACTCAATCGTGCGCTGCAAAATGCAGGTCTCCTTCCAGAATTCCAGTGTTTTAAGCTCTTCAGAAGCTACCGACATTTCGCCTAATTCTTCAAACATGGCTCCTCCAATACATCGTTTCAAGTGTATAATGAGAGTCATTATAGTTAGCATTTATGAGTCTTCAACTGAATCGAATAAATAATTTCTACATATCCATCACTTGTCGTTTAATGCAATAGTTGTAGAATCTATGCCGAATGAGAAGCAATACTAATAAACCGAGTATTGGCGTCGTGTTTGGCGGTACAAGCGCAGAGCGGGATATTTCTGTTGCCACAGGAATCAACGTTTGTATAAACATCTCAACCGACTCCTACAACGTCACGCCAGTTCTTATTACCTCTGAAGGTAAATATAGTTTTGGTGACATCGGACAGAATCCGAAGGAACTCACTCCAAACGGAGCAGTGCCAATTGATTTGGCAATCGGAAAACTCCGAGAGTTTGATGCCATCTTCAACGCAATGCACGGACCCTTTGGAGAGGATGGTACATTCCAGGCGTTTCTCTCCTTGATTGGAGTGCCTTGTACGGGTTCTGGTATGGCTGCATCAGCGCTTGCTATGGACAAAATGAGGGCAAGGATGGTGATGAACCAGGTTGGACTGCCAACCCCAAAATCCGAATACCTTTTTTCAAGGGAAGACCATGTGCATATGACACTGCCTGTTGTCATCAAACCTAATCAGTCGGGCTCCTCTTATGGGGTGTCTATTGTCAAAAAATCAGATGATTTGGAAAGAGCTATTGAACATGCCTTTGAGTATGACAGTATTGTGATTGCCGAAGAGTTTTGCGCAGGTCTTGAGATAACGTGTGCGGTTATCGACAGAGGCAAGGGTGATATTCAAGCGCTGCCAGTTACCTCGATTGAGCCCGTTGTGTCGAGCTTCTTTGATCTGAGAGCAAAGTACGAAAAAGGTGCGTCAATCGAGACAACACCAGCCAGAATCTCGGAAGAGGCTTCAAAATTGGCTCAGGAATTGGCGTTAAAAACCCACAAAGCGATAGGATGCAGTGGAGTCACAAGAACCGATATGTTCCTGCTGGAAGATGGGAGTATCAAGATTATCGAGATAAATACACTTCCCGGTATGACCGACACCTCACTTGTGCCGCAGGCTGCAAAATGCGTCGGGATATCGTTTGGGGAGTTGCTTGGGATAATCATTGAGGAGTCACTTGGTAGACCATAGACAAAAGAGAGTATCAAGAATCTTGGTTGGGACTGTTGTCCTTGGCATCTTCCTTGTATTGTTGTCGAGACAAATGCCCGTGAATGTTGTTTTGAATGTCATCAGTACCTTCGATGGGAGCGAGGTTCATGCATCGGTTGAGATAATTGAAGATGATGTTGTTTCTTCGGTTATGGAAACCAATTCAACGATAGATTTTGAAACACTCCCAAAACAGTTGACATTCGTGGTTGGCGCAGAGGGATTCAATAAGTCAACGTCACAGGTTTGGATAAACACAGATTTTGAGCAAGAGATAACAATATCGCTCAAGCCGATTGGCATGCTCTGGGGTTATGTTAGGCATGCCGCTTCAAACTCGCCTCTTGAGAGTATTGAGGTGCTGCTTTTCAAGGATGGAGCAACTGAGAGATACCCAACTGATGAGCGGGGCATATATGTCTTCTATGTTTCCGGTGGAAAGTATCAGTTGAACATTGATAATGACACATTCCACTCCATTAGGAAGGCCTTGTTCATAGAACCTGGAAGCGAGTTTATACAGTCACTCAGTCTCATGCCAAAGGATGTGAAGACTGTTTCATTCTCTGATTACAGCTCTTACTCTTGCAACGGTTGGAGAAAGGGAAAGATAGCCTACTACCCGCAAGCACTCGATGTGATAATCAAAAAGAATACCGATGGAAAAGCTTCGATTTATCAGTCATATGATTCAAGTTGGCAGAAAGGCAAGTCGCTTATTGTAGTTGATCGCTTTGACGCATGGATTGCAGAGGGGATTAATGCTGTGCCAGAGAAGTTTGTCAAACAGAGCAAAGAGTTTGCGATTGCTTCAAACATGCTTATCAAGACAAATGAGGAGCTTCTCGACCACATCAACTGGTTGAGATTTGCTGACTATGCACAGGTGACAAATCTTGGCGAGGAGACTGTCAACAACACGCTCTGCGACAAGATTCATGTCTTCGTCAATGACCCAGGTTCACCAATCGGTTGGGTGGATTTTGATGTGAATCTATGGGTGATGAAGGAAGGCAAGCTTATCGGCATGCCAACAAGAGTTGCGGGGAAAACCAGGGGACGTGACGAGGCAGGGCATTACTTTGAATTGAATCTCGACCTCTCTGTCACTGATGTTGGAAACACGTTTGATATAGGTATCCCAACAGATTCTGTTGAATAAAAGCTCACAAGGTGATAGTGTATGAGGGTTATGAAAAAGATAGCTTTGTTGTCTGTTGTTTTGTTGTTCGCGTTCCTGTTTTTGGTTTCGAATGTGTCGGCCGTTGTTTACATGAATCCAGGAAAAAACGAGGTCAAAATAGATTCTCTTCGCTGCACTCTCAATACGCCAATTGTCGTAAGTGATGATATTTCTTTCATACCGACATCACTTCTTGCCCTTGAGGGTGGGTTGGAGGTTAGGACTGTTGAGGGTTGGCAGCAGTTTTTCAACGAGTTTGGAGACGTCGTTCTAAAGGTGAAAGATGGCAACAACAAGGTTGTGGTGAATGGTCGTGAGGTCAGTCTTTCGAAACCACCATTTATCAAAAACGACAACCTCATGGTTCCAGCTAAGCATGTTGCTGAAGAGATGGGTTTCAAGGTCGTGTGGGATCAAGACGCTAAAAATGGTTTCAAACTCTCTATAGAGAATCCAACCAAGAAACTCAACTGGACCGATAAGATGCTCAGGGCCATTGGTACTGAGACATTCTTTTTCATATGCCTTGGACTTGTCATCTTCTTTGCAGTTGCTTTCTTTGTGCTTACCCCCCTTCGTCGTAAGTGGTGGGAGAAGCAGTAATACACAGTAACATTTCATGGTAAGACTTAAATTTTTTGGGGGACAAAACGAGATTGGTGGAAACAAGATTCTGCTTGATGATGGAGAAACAAGGCTTTTCCTGGATTTTGGTCAATCGTTTGGATTCGAGGGAAAGTTTTTTGACTACCCCTACCTGAGTCCGAGCAACATAGATGATCTCGAGCTCATCTCAGCTATTCCAGATTTGGAAGGTCTCTTTGTAAATGGGGGACTTAGTCCAATCTACGATGATGTTAGCTACATTGGCATAGGCGGTACCGAAGAAAAAAGATTTGTTGATGCTATCCTCATTTCTCATGCGCACCTCGACCACGCTGGATATTTGGGACTCATCAGATCCGATATCCCCCTCTTGGGTAGCCATATCACAAAGGATTTCCTGAGGCTTAGACGAGAGATATTTGAAAATTGGGTTCAAAAGTACGAACTCGACAGTTTTTCTGGAATGTCCGATGGAGAGTCCATCGAGATTGGCACGGCTAAAATCACGCACTACAGTGTCGACCACTCCATCCCTGGAGCGTCAGCGTTCATAATTGAGATGGGTGGACTTACCATCTGCTACAGCGGTGACCTCAGACTCCACGGTAGACGACCAGAACTCACACTCAATTTCATCAAGCAGGCAGCGAATCACAAGATTGATTTCTTCCTCTGCGAAGGCACGAGGATCGAGTCACACCCAGACCTCTCAACTCCTGAGGGTGAACCCGAATCCCACGCGCTTTTCTCAGAAACCCAGGTTGAAAACAAGCTAATACAAATCCTGAGCGGTTCAAAAGGTCTCGTGGTTTATGATGGCTCTCCAGCCGATATGGACAGGATGGAGCTTGTCATCGATGTCGCCAAGAGATTTGGCAAGGAAGTGGTGATTGATGCCAAGAAGGCATATCTGACCGAGGGTATCAACTGCTACAACGATTATTATCCAAACCTCAGGGGATTTGACGGTTGTCATGTGCTGCTTTCCAGGAAAAAGGTCACAAGCTCAAAAAGCGAGAATATTCGTAAGCGAAAAAAAGACGAATCCCAAGAAGACTACGACAGATACGTTGCTCTCAGGGAAGCCCAGCTTGAATATCCAAACATGTACATCGAGACTTATGAGTCAGGCAGAATGAAGTATGAGAAGGCTGTTATCGAACGTTTCGAGAGTCTTAATCCCTCCCTCAAACTCCCAAAAATCCTCTGGGGGCCAGAGGGACGTGAAGAGATAAAAAAGAACAAAAGTGACATCCTCATTTACACAAGCTATGGCCCAAATGTCCTGATGCAGCTTGGAAAGGGTATTGAAGGAACATACGTCTACGGCAAGGCAGAACCATTTAACGAAGAAATGGAGATCAGTTTCTCGAAACTTGTTGCCTGGACAGAGCTTTTGGGATTGGACATCGAATACGCCCACACTTCAGGGCATGCAAACAGAGCTGACCTTAAGAGGATAATCGATGGTATCAAGCCACGATTTGTGCTTCCAATCCACACCGAGAAAGCAGAACTCTTTAACGAGATAACAGATGTAGCGTTTTCCTACAAGGATGGAGTAACGCTTGAATTAACCGAGTCCGGCCCCAGAGTCATCAATTCTTAACTGATTTTATTTCTCATCCTTGTAGTATCCAAACCACTCGAATACTAACGAGTTGACCTTATAAAATGCCAAAAACCAATAAAACACACGTTTTGTTTGTATCTGTTTGTCTGCTGCTTGTTGTTTCTGTGCTGCTTGGACTCAGCTATGGTGATGATTTCTGCCCATATCTCATCTCAACCACGGCGACAGGAGAGATGCCATACGGAAGAACCCTCGATTGCACGAGCTGCCACTTTGGCGGTTCCGACATGGATTTAAATCCCTACGGTATCCAGTACGAGGTCAATAGAGGATTAGACCTCTACGGATTTGAGAATTTTGATGCTGATGGTGATGGGCAGGCAAACATCTCTGAGATAGAGGCTCACACCAATCCCGGTAATTTCACGGATGCAACTCAAAATAATACAAGCAGAACAAACTGCGTAAGTTTCTTTGTTGGCAAATTGTCAAACGGTAATTCAATCAATTACTGTGTTTCAAAGGGCAACAAAACAACTATCACAAACCCCTGCTATATCAACGACGATGGCAAGTCTATGGCGCCGCTTCGAGTAGCAACAGAGCAACTTGGTGGTGAGGCTGTCTGGATTGCGGCTGATAGAAGAATTGATATTAAGAAAAACTCAGCTATCACGGCAAAGATATGGCTTGATAATCAGTATGCTCAAGTGAACGGCAATCTTTATGACATGGGTACAACACCAGAAATTAAGAACGGCACGACCTTTATTCCGCTTCGAGCTATCGGTGATGCCCTTGGAGCAAAACTCGAGTGGGTGCCTCATGGCAAAATTGCTAACTTTATCATCTGGTAGTTTCTAGGCAGACACACAGTACCCCATGAAATAGTTGGTATATTCAGATGTAGTTCTTTTTCATCAGACTTTTTTATTCCCTTGTCCGTATAAGCTATCAAATCCAAAAACGATAGAAAGGGGTAGAAAAAATGGAAAGAAAGAGAATATCGATAGCCATCGTAGCAGCGTTGCTTCTGACTACCCTCATACCAATCGGTGCAAACGCTGCAACAGTTGAGGAAACAAGTCCGAGTGTGTGGGAGATGTTTGAGAGGGGAATGATTAATCGGGTAGATTATGAGGCAAATTCAACCCCAATGGTTGCTTGCACATTCTCAACCAGTTGGGTCAAGAATCCAGCCAGCTACTATGTCAATCCAGGTTGTTTCGCCAGCTTTAAGCTAGTGATTGAGCCAACCTCGATGTGTGCCCAAAGCTATACCATTGTCCCACTTACTGAAGGTTTTACATTCGCATCGCTTGACACTGCAACAGTCTCCCCTGGGGAGGAGCTTGAGACAAACATCAGTATCGTCATGCCAGAGAAGAATGGAGACCAGACAAGAAAAACATTCAAGTTCAGAATAACACCCAACACAGGCCCAAGTAGAGAGATTTCATTTGCAGTCAACTACGCTCAAGGATGTGACGACTTTGTGACAGGCTGGCAGAACAATCCATCAAATTATGAGCTAAAGGCTGGAAAACAGGCGACTTTTAAATTTACTGTCAAGAACCGCTGCGATAGCGAGAATCTCGGGATCACGATTTCAACCGATGACCATTTTATCAGTTTTTCAAATAAGGACTTCAACGTTTTAGCTGGAAAACCTTTTACAATTGAGGTAACAGTCACAATGCCACCAACTCGACCAAACAGTAATATCCAATCAAATACCTGGAATTTCACTGTCTCATCAGAGAGCGGCGTAACAAAGAACATTGGCTTCACAGTAGACTACGACAAATAAAACAAATCGACACTAGCCTCTAAACCAGCGCAAAAGGCAGATAGAATTTGATCTTTATCTGCCTTTTTCTATTTGCATTTTTGTGTTTCAGGGCATACAATCAGCCGTGACGAATGAGCTACAATCGTCTGTTTAATAGAAACTCTTGGGTGGACGATGGAAGGATAGAAACTATGTCCGCTGCGATAAGGTTTTGTTTGTCCGTTTTTCTCTCGTTTCTTCTGGTTTTTCAGACATCTCCAATCGATACAACTATGGCTGAGGAGATTCCTACAAATCCGTGCATAAAAATTCTCTCGTACCAGGTAGGTAGCACCACCTACTGGGTCAACCGACAGCCAAAGGGCCCGATGGAGGTTGCACCTGAGATAACCAATTCCAGAATGTTCCTCGTCATCAGGTATGTCACAACTGAGATAGAGAGCACGCTTATGATGTGGGATTCTCTGGAGCGCAAGGTGACAATAACACTCCCCACTGGAACCAAGCTTGAGCTTTGGATTGGTAAGCCTCAGGCAAGGGTTACAAATCCAGATGGCTCATACAATGATGTGTGGATTGACGATGACAACCACAATGTGAGTCCCTATATCAAAAACCCTGGTTATACAATGCTCCCGATGAGATTTGTCTCAAAGTATCTTGGGGCAGAAAATATACTATGGGACGATAAGGAGAGGATTGTCGACCTTCAGTTCATTGACTACCAATGTCTGAGGCAAACGTCGAGAATATTGGGGTATGTGAGAGCGGTGTCGAGTTTTGATGATAAGACTGACCAAGTGCTCTTTGTCCCAGATGACGGAGAGGTGACATCCCTTTACACCAATCCATCACTGAAAGCCTCGAACTCAGATGTTGAACTTGCCAACTACATTGGTTGTGTTGAGGTTGATGTTATTGGCAACTGGATTGTCTCTTGGAGAGTGCTTCCAGAACAGGATAGTTGTGGAGATATCGTCGGTATTGAATTCCGACAACTTGACCTCTTGTTGAATGAGTTAACTGTAAAGGACTCAAACTGGGGCGAGGTGAGACTGACCTTCAGGGGCTTCTCCGAGATAAAGTATTTCAACCTTAGAATTGATGACCGCTGGGTCATAAAAAATAGGGCAATCCTGGATCACAAAGGTCCAGGAGAAGAGCAGACCACTATCTTTAATTTCGACCTCAAGTGCTTGAATGGTCAAAAAGTATCCTCGCTCAACTATGCAGCAAGTTTGACCACAACCATCAAAAAAACTATGCCACAGGTCATGATGGTATCCGAGGTTGATGATGGTCGAGTGTGTATGATTCAGGGGTTGTCGTTTGAGGAAGAAAAATATGAGACGTCTTCAGTTGTTCCAGACGGAGACTCACCAACACAGACCCCAGCGCCTCCACAGGACGGTCAAGGGGGTGGACAGGCATTAAAAACGGCATCACACAAGAATTTCCCAAATCAGCAGTGTCACAAAATGGAGTGCATGCCAGCGGCAGTTTCAAACTCATTGAAGTTTTTGAAGGAGAAACACAAGCTCCAATTAACTGACGCCCAAACCTCAATTGAAGAGATGAAGAAAGCCACTGATTGGAGATCGAGTAGTTTCGGCTCTCCTGTCAAAACCTGGTGGTCGACAAAAAAGAAATACATGGAGGATAAAAAGTATAAAATCACCACCAGAAGAATAACCGATTTTGACCTTATCATAAATGAGATTGCCAAAGGTCAGGACGTTGAGCTCGTTGTTTGGATGGAAGCGTACATGGGTGGTAAGAGGCGTGTCATCCATGGTCACGGCGTTGCGGTCACCGGCGTAACAAAAACTGACGAAGGCTATGATGTTGACTATGTCAACGATCTCGACCAACAAGATGACACCGAGGGAACGGAAGGAACCTGCTCAACAACGTACAACACCGAGTTTGGGTTGTTTATGAACGGTGTATGGGTCGCAAATTGTGACCATTATTACTTTGTTGTCGAATGTCCTGATGTTGTGCCGCCAGATGGCTGTAGCACGCCGGTGCCAGTTGCGCCAACGGGTGGAACGCCAACCACCACTACCCCAACGCCCGTCACCCAACCATCGTCTACAAAACCAGCAGAAGAGGGTAAAAAGCCTGAAGAGACAGCAAAAACGGTAAACAAGATTAAAATCGTCAAACAGGAAAAAGATCAGAAGGCAGAAGATGCTGTGAAATTCAATGCGCCTGTCTTTGAGCTTGACAATATTCCAATCAATTCACTTGATCTTTCAACGCTGTCGGTCGAACTTGAACCCGACACTAATTATGTCTGGCAGGTCGAGTCAAAAACACTTGGTGGTCACTCGTGCGGTGTGACTCATGAGAGTGAGTTCAGAACGATCTCTGACAGACTGAAATGGCAAACAGTGGAGATAATTGGTTCGAAAACGAGTGGTGAGATAGAAACAAGACAGATTGCATGCGCAGATGACGGCGTGTTCACAGGGCAGATTAGAGCAGATTCACAACTGTATAGAGACCTGTTTGGTGTATCAATTGCAGACTATACCGGCTTTGCAAAAGTGTGCATCAATGAAGATGGCAGGATTTATGACTGGATACCGATTGAGTGGATGACCTCTCATAAGGATGTATTGGATGCGAGGATAATAAAGGTGCAAGGCGTTGATAATGAGAACACCATCCCCTACCTCTATGGTTTTGATGATTCAGGTATGCTTTGCACATATACATATGACCCAGAGACATTCCCCGACATTGCAAAAGATTTTTCCTATCTTGCCTATGGCAAGAGATTGTGGTGGGAGAGTGAGTTTGAGCTGGTTGATATCAGCCTGTGGGATGAGAGCAAGCAGGTAATCTCAAAGGGTTGCGACCTCATAAGCTCAGATGGAAGCAAGGTCATTATGAGAAATGATGAGGGAGAGATAAGTGAGTTCTCACTCTTTGCGTGTCAGTTTGACGAGAACCTGGTCGACATCACAACATACTCAGGTTGTGTGTGGGTGGAAATAGCTGGGGATGCTGTTATCTCGTGGAGAGCAACACCCGATGTGGATTTGTGTGGTCTTGGGTTTGATGTGTTTTTCAGCCAGCTTGATTATTCAATTGGTGGAGTTGAGGAAAGGGATACGAGCTTTGGTAGAATCGATGTCTCCTGCACTCCGTATGATTCGCTCCTCTATTTCAACCTGATGTTTGCAAACAACTGGGTTGTCCAGAATGCGCCAGTTTATCCTGGAGCGAAAAGGAGTTTCACCCAGTTCTTTGATCTTCAGTCAGGGGATGGAATCAACATTACATCGACCAGTTACAGCGCATCATTCACAAAGTACAAGAAAACAACAGCAGGTGAGTCGACCAGCTCAGCTACAGTCGGCCAATCATACTATACCGTAACTCCTGATTCGGTATCCGAGAAAAAGGGTTTCAGCTACATCTCCCCTGGCTCGAAGGTGTACAAGGCAAATAATATTGATGAATGGACAGTAAGCGAGATTCCAAGTTTGGATGAGTTGGGCGATATCGGTTCTACACCGTCGCTTGTGTCAGGTCTGTTCAAATATCTTAACATTAAACATGAGCTTGGGATAAATGAGAGACTCATCGATACAGATGCGATAAAGGCAGCAACAGACTGGGATGATGATCTTGGCTGCAAATCAAGAGATGGCAAGGAATTCACGGATGTTTCGTGGTGTAAACAACTAACAAAATACACAAGAAGAGCAAATATCCCACTGCAGATTGAAAAGCTTGAAAATCAATCAGAGCTGATGAGAAAAGTCTCAAATGGGAATCTTGTCGTTGCCTATGGACTAAACGGTGATTCTGGCGTTTTGGCTCTATTGTCAGCCGTTGCTGTCACTGATGAGAACAGTTATGTAATAGATATTATCTATGACACTGATCAATCGGATTATGAGTGTGGTGTGTCAAAGGTAAAAACCATCCTAGACCCAAGTGGTAACAAGCTTCTTTATGACCCATGGTTTTCAAGCTGTGATAGTTTGGATTTTTACACGATCTCTGTCACAGGTGAGGATGTTCAACCTGTGACACTTGTTACCCCAGGGAAATCCGAACGACTTGATGATCCCTACCCAACATTCAAGTGGTTGCCATATGACTCTGAGCAACCCGTTCTGTACTGTTTCAATCTCTATGAGGTAAAAACGGGTCAAACGGTGTCAAGTGCCATCAAGAGTGAGCCAATTCTCTCTGTGGTTGGCACAGAGAAAACAATCATCAAATATCCGACAGATGCTCAACCCTTGAAAAAGAATGTTGTTTATTGTTGGTATGTCGAAGCGTACACAAAAGAAAGAGAATTTCTTGCCGACAGCGGAACGAGTATTTTCACCTATGCTCCGTCAGAGTGTATGTTTATAGAGGGAATCGTACAAAAGGTGGCAAGAGATCCAAATACCAGCAATTTTATAATCGAATTCAAGATGTGTGATGAGAAGATATTGAAGGTCTTGTCTCCATCAGATCTTTACGAGGAAAATGGAAGTATCCGTATCTCAAAATACAAGGGTTGCGCAAGTCTTTGCATCCACACGTCGAGTAAGGGCTATATCCTCGATAGCTGGGTGAGGCTGGATGATTGCTGTCGGGATGATGAACCCTGTGTTGAGGTCGAGGGTACTATCAATTCAGCAACTGAGATTGTGGGTTCAAAATACCCTATAGTTGTCAACTTTATCTCATGCTCTGATGGAATGAGTATTACATATTACGCAAAAGATAACCTAACTGATACAACAGGTCTTAGGATGCTCGCCGGTTTCATTGGTTGTGCAACGCTCTGTGTGACAGAAGCTGGAATTATCAAGAGTTGGACATTCAACCAGCGAGACGATTGCTGCAGAGTGATTTGTTGTGAGTGGGATGCCGTGTGGGCAACGCCGAATAAGCAACCTCCGTCAATCATTGGATGCCCTGGTGAGAACTTCTCACTTGAGAAGCTAATATACATAAAAAACAACTGTACTGGGGATGATGTTGAGGTTATTGTGACCTCAACAATTGAAGGGGTTGGGGTTGTGGACACTGGGAATGCCACCATTGCCCCAGGTTCCGTTGTCATATATTCATTGGACATAAAGCTTCCTGAGAGTTTGCCAAAAACCTTGGAGATTGTTGTCAATGCCTGCAACACAACAAAGCAATTCAGAGTAACTCTTCATGAAGAACCCGGCTGCAAGGAGTGTTGTGACTACTCATTTGATTGGTCACAGGAAACAAAACTAGAACTCGGTAGATACAACACCCTTGTTGTATGCCCGGATGACAATGTTACCCTCTCTGCCGTTGTCACCAATAATTGCAGAGACAAGACAATATCAGGCGTCCTGCTTCTAGAGAAACAGAGGGGCGGCACTTTTGATTTCGTTTCTGAGATAAGGGTGGCTGTGAATCCTGAAAGCACATCGAGGATTGAGGTGCCATTTGATACATCGGAGGTAGATGACACAACAATCTCCTACAGATTGAAATTTATCCCTGATTGTGAAGGGTCGGAGACCAGTCTGGTATTTACAGTTGAGAAGGGTAAGAACTGTCCGGAGGATGATATAACATTAGTTCTTTTGGTGAAATCATCAGATTGTGACAAGAACCTTATATATGCTGTCGAAGCTGGTATCGACAAAGAATGGTATCTCGTGCCAAACGAACTGTGTGACACTTATCTCCCCAACACGTGCTATGAAGTAACCGGAACGCTGGTGAAACCAAACACGATTATTGCAAAATCGACTGTAGAAGTGGATTGTCCCTAATATTGACCTGTTCTGAGGATTTGACAAGCTTTACTGTGGGTTAGTTTGGTGGTCAGGTGTACTATAGACAATAGTAATCAAAACTAGGTAGATTATTCAAAAAAAGGAGTCGTAATGCAAAAATGGTTCAAGTGGAGATATGTAAGGCATATCTTTCAGGCGTTGTTTTTAGGAGCTATCCTAAACTACAGTTGGGCACACCATCTTATCGAGAGAGGAATGCCTGGGAAAACGGGTCCTATTGATTGCATTTGTCCAATGGGTTCATTTGCCATGCTACTACCACAGTATCTAAAACAAGGTGGAGAGTTTATTAGGAGATCTGGTAACACAAACATTGTTATTCTTGTTGCATTTGTTCTTGCCATTCTCACCTTTGGTGGAGCATTCTGTGGTTGGATGTGCCCGGCCGGCGCTGTCCAGGAATGGCTGAATCGTTTTAGAAAACTGTTCTGGAAAAAGGACATCAAGATTCCGTACTCAGTCCACAAAGTGCTCAAATGGACTAGATACGCTGTTCTTGCTCTGATACTCGTTATGACCTACCTAACAGCTGATTTCTGGTTTAAGGCGATTGATCCCTACAACACACTTGTGACCTTTGGCCAGGAAGCATTCCCATGGGGACATGAAACATCAATCGTTGGTCTTGTTATCTTCATAGTCCTAATACTCACAAGTTTGTTTATCGAGAGACCCTGCCAGTACGCGTGTCCGCTCAGTGGAATAATCCACCCAGTCTCAAAAGCGTCAGCAGCGGGTATTGTCAGAAATGAAGATAAATGTATCGATTGTGGCGAATGCGACAGTCAGTGTCCATATCAGATAAAGATATCAACAGTTGATAAGGTTAATCGAGGTGAGTGCATCCAGTGCCTTCGTTGTATCGATGAGTGTCCTGTCCCAGGAGCGCTTGAAGTGGGCTTTGGTTGGGCGACAGGAGGTGCAAGATGAAAAGACTATCCCCACCAATAGTTGCTGGTGTCCTCTTTGTGGTTTTGTTTCTGGTCGTGGTCTATGCGTTCCAGCTGTTTGGTGTTTGGAATCCACCTGGTGTTTCGGCAGAAGGTGAAGACGATCATGAACATGAGGAGTATTCCGGGGAAACATACGATAGTGCCAATAGCGAAATAGAGCTTCATGGTGACAACAACGTCCTGGAATTTGTGGAAGAGAATGGGATTGAGCTTGAATGTGCAGCCCATAAGCTGGGTAAAACACCAGAGGAACTTGATATAGACGCAAGATCTCTTCACAACGAGCTCGATATTGAGATAGACGAGATTCTTAACCTGCTCTTGGAATGCCCCAGAACTGAGCCGGAAAAACTCCCTGAGCTTGATGTAAACGATGAAAATCCCGTGCTAACTGGCGAAGAGCAGGTCAAGTATTCTGATGATGGAATCACAGATATTGGATTTGACAGCTCAAAGATTCTTGGTTCTGATAATATCCTGATTATAGCAAACCAGTATGGCATCCCTGAGGACTGTCTTGCCCAGAAGCTTGGAATATCTGTTGACCAGCTCGACATAAGAGGCAGGGATCTCAAGGATCAACTCGGTGTTGATATGGACTACATTAGAGAGAAGATGGATGAGTGCCTTGGTTTAACTCACATCAGTTCTCATGAGGAAGAGTCCACTAATTCCGCGGAACCTGTTGAAGAAGAGGTTGTAGTCGATGAACCACTGCCAGCACTCGAAGGCTCAGACAATCTTTTAGAATATCTGACGTCCGTTGATGCTCCACCAGATTGTATCGCTCAATTTCTTGGGATTGGAGTTGATGCGCTTGACGCAACAGCCAAGGATTTGAAGGATTCTTTGGGAATTGATATGGATGCAATCAGGGATGTGATAGACAACTGCATCGAAATCTCAAAGAATCTGGATGTGAACACAAAACCACCAGTTGAAGAGAGATAAATAATACAGAAAACAGAGAAGAGACAACCCTATAAAAAAGGCGCCACCTGAGCAGTGGCGCCTTTTTTTGTCCGTGGACAAGAGAAACCGTCTGATTTCTTTTCACAAGTACATTCTGCTAGATGTTAATGCGTTCACTTTCAGGCTCGATATGGATTATTGCGTCATAAACGCAGTGGATATCAGAAATCAGTTTGTCATGAATCTTGTGTGATAGGGTGTGACTCTCGTCGATTGTCATGTCCGATTTTACAACAACATGCATATCAACATAGACGTTGTTGCCGACATATCGTGTTCTTATGTGATGGGTCTCGAGCACATTCTCAAAGCTCTGAGTAACCGTTTCAATCTGCTTCAGTGTTTTTGCGTCAACACCTGTGTCGATGAGGTCGGAGAAAGCTGGTTTCGAAATATCGTAGGCCGCCTTTAATATGAAGAGCGAGACAAGTATAACACCAATAGAATCCAGCCAAACAAGTGAAGGCCACAGCTGCGAGATAAGAATAACAAGAACGACAGGAATTGAGCTGAGCGCGTCTGTTCTGTGGTGCCAAGCGTTTGCAATGAGGGCTGTTGAACCAGTCTTTTTACCGACATTCACGGTGTATCTGTAGAGAGCTTCCTTGATGACGACTGAACTCAAGGCTATCCAGAGCGTGAAAAAGCTTGGAGTGATGAAATCACCTGAGACAAGTTTTTTGACGGCGTCAATCGATAACTCAATGGCTGTGAAGGCAAGCACAACACCAATGCCAAGCGTCACAACCGTCTCAATTCGTTCGTGACCATATCTGTGGTCATCATCTGCCGGTTTGTGCCAATGTTTTGACCCAATGAGTATTGCAACATCAGTTGCGATATCGGTCGCCGTGTGGATTCCATCAGCAATCAAAACTGAGCTTCTTCCCAGAATTCCACCGACAAACTTGCCAACACAGAGGGAAACGTTTAACACGAGTCCTGAGACTATCGCTCTCTTTTCAATTACGCACTTATCGCAGTTGTTTTCCATATGAGATTCTCAATCTAATCCCAGCTGAGTAGCATCAAAGTAAATTAGCAGAAACAAAATTCAAGAATTTTGCAATAAGATGAGCGTCTGAAAAACCATTGTACCAACTAGTAATTGAGAAATATTTTTGTTTGACTGTGTTGTTTCTATAAATAAAAAAACACCCCTCAAGAGCGAGGGGTGTCAAAGTGGCAAAGGGAACAAAGAAAGCTATTTCTTGGCTTTCTTCTTGTCCTTTGCTGGTGCTGCTGCTACTTTCTTCTCAGTTTTTTTCTTCTCTGGTTTTTTGTCTGCCATTATATTTCCTCGTCTGCATACTCGTCGCAAAGATCACAGATTTCATCATCATCTGGTCTTGTTTTTCTTTCTTCGTAGTCATCAGTTGGCCAATCAGGGCACTCAGGATTCCAGTGCCAATAATCGTCGCCGTAAGCTCTTCTCCAAAGCTTCATCTCAACCTCCTAATTGCTAGCAAGTGACATGAATTTATTGATAATTTTATATTTGTCAATAGGTTGCAAACCGATTTAAGAAAGTGAAAGAAAAGCAGATAAAATGGGAGAAATTAATAGATTGACGCTGTGCGAAATTAATTGAATAGCGCAAATGCCCGCTTGAATGGTGAATTAATTTAAACAATAACTTAGGTAGAAATGTATGATAAGTTTACCAAATAACTGAAAACGCTGTTTTGAACCCCGTGAAAATATGGTGACACTGATACTGAAGAAAAGCCGAAAATAAATGCAACATATTGAAGTTTAGAACCGATACTTTGTAAGTTCATGACTCAAATGATGGTATTGCTAGAAACAACGGAGAATGCGGCAATATAAGACTGCTGTGTAGAGATATTAAATTAAAGCAAAATATTATTATCAGAATAAAGAAATGTATTAACCATATGTGAGAACCGACAACAAGGAAAAGTGCCTATGAATGGGGATTGACGCGGATGTTTAGATTAAGAGTCCTGATGGTGTATCCCCGCCATTAGTTTATCTCTTCTTTCTCAGTTCCGCCTGTGCCAGTTTACTCTTTATCTTCTGCGCAGTCTTTGTTCTGCTTGATGCCGATGGAACATCATCATACCCCTTACCCTTTTGGATGAGTTCCTGTTTGAGGATTGCGATCTGATCACGGATTTGTGCCGCTTTTTCAAATTCGAGCATGGTGGCGGCCAGGTTCATCTCGTCAGTCAACTGCAAGATGACGGCCTTCACGTCCTCTTTGCTCATGCCCTTCTCTGTGCCTGATACAATCGAAGCAGTTTTTCCTGGGATGTTAAGCATGTCCTTGATAGCCTTGCGAATGGTTTGCGGTTCGATGCCGTGTTTCTCATTGTATTCAATCTGGGCTTTTCTTCGTCTGTTGGTCTCATCGATGGCGTGCCTCATCGAGTTGGTAATGTTATCTGCATACATGATGACCTTGCCACTGACGTTTCTTGCAGCCCTTCCGATTGTTTGTACAAGCGAGGTTGTCGACCTCAGGAATCCCTCCTTGTCAGCATCAAGGATTGCAATAAGTGACACCTCGGGGAGGTCAAGTCCCTCTCGGAGTAGGTTGACACCAACAATAACCTGGAATACTCCCTCTCGGAGTTTTTTGAGGATATCGACTCTATCAATTGTTCCCACATCAGAGTGGAGATAGCAAACCTTGAAGCCATCTTTCAGTAGGAAGTCTGCCAAGTCCTCTGCCATACGTTTTGTCAGAACAGTCACAAGTGTTCTTTCGTCTTTTTCGACTCGTTTCCTTACCTCGTCCTTGAGGTTGTCAATCTGTCCCGCAATCGGTCTCACTTCAACCTCTGGGTCAAGAAGTCCTGTCGGTCTGATGAGTTGCTCAGCTATCTCCTCTGATATCTCTTTCTCGTAGTCAGCGGGTGTTGCAGAGACAAACACAACCTGTCTCATAAATTGTTGGAACTCATCCCAGCCCAGCGGTCTGTTCTCCATAGCGGATGGGAGCCTGAAACCAAAGTCAACAAGTGTCTTTTTTCTCGCCTGGTCTCCTGCAAACATTCCCCTAATCTGAGGCACTGTCATGTGGGATTCGTCGATTATCATAAGGGTATCTTCCGGGAAGAAATTCATAAGGGTATAGGGCTGCATCCCAAAATCTCTTCCAGAAAGGTGCATACTGTAGTTCTCTATTCCGTTGCAGTATCCAACCTCTCGAAGCATCTCAAGGTCATATTTTGTTCTCTCGACTATTCGCTCAGCCTCAAGTGGTTTATTCTCCTTCTCGAATTTTTGCTTTTGGTCATCGAGCTCTTTCATGATTTTTGGGACAGCGTAGTTAAGCCTCTCCTGGGTTGTAACAAACGCTTTAGCGGGGAAGAACATAAAGCCACCAATGTCTTCTGATGTTGAGCCCGTCACTGGGTCAAGCTCGCAAACCTTGATTATTTCGTCAAACTCAAAAATTACCCTCACAGCGCCTTCTGTCTCTGCTGGCCAAACATCAACTGTTGACCCACGGACCCTTATGTTACCAGGCTCAAATGCAATGTTATTTCTGGCGTACTGCATGCCAACCAGACCTCTGATAAAATCATCCCTCAACATCGTGTCGCCGGTTTTTACGCCAACCAGTTGCTCCTTGTACCCCTCTGGCGACTCCCAGCCATAGATGCAAGAAACAGATGCAACAACAATTACATCTCGACGCTCAAGCAAAGACCTGACTGTGGAGTGACGGAGTCTCATGATGTCATCATTGATGTCAGTTTCTTTAGCGATATAGAGGTCTCTTGTGGGTACATATGCCTCTGGTTGATAGTAGTCATAATAAGAGACAAAGTACTCGACAGCATTTTCTGGGAAAAACTCAGACAACTCGGAATAAAGTTGTGCGGCAAGTGTCTTGTTATGAGCGATGACAAGTGTTGGTCGGTTGACAGTCTCTATTACCTTTGCCATTGTGTAGGTCTTGCCAGAGCCTGTGACGCCAAGAAGCGTCTGGAACTGAACACCTCTCCAGATTCCATCAACAAGTTTTTCAATCGCTTGAGGTTGGTCTCCCGAGGGTGAAAAATCAGATACGAGTTTGAATTTCTCATCCATAATCCGGACATTCTACACCCTATAGTCTATCATACAACATGGTGTAGAAACATTTCAAAAAAACACAAAGTGTGTATATAATGGGTTTGAATCATTAGCCCATGCGTAAGGAGTTTAGAAAAAAATGAATAGAGTGTGGAAAGTGTTGCTGTGTGCCGTGATACTGGTTTCTGTTTTCGCTTCCGTTGGGACCGCGGGTGTGGTTGATGCTGTTTCTATGGATAGCTCAAGAGATTTATTCAATCTAATAAACGCCTACAGAAGACAGATGGGTAAGAATCAGATTAGTTGGGCGGCAGATGTTTACACTGTTGCCTACAACCACTCGGTCAATATGGACAACAGGAATGAACTTGCTCATGAACTGGGTGGAAAGGGCCCGGGGGATAGGCTCAAGGATGCGTCAATTGGGTACACCTGCTATGTCGAAAACGTAGCGTATAACAGTGGTTATGCCGATCCAGTTCAATATGCATTTGATCAATGGAAAACATCGAGTGGTCACAACAAGAATATGTTGAGTGACTGCGCAGAGGTTGGAGCCGTCGGAATCTCATCCTCATCAAATGGTTACTACTTTACTTTTGTGGCAATAACCAGAGATGGAACTGGCAGCAGTGGGGGTGGTGATTCTCAGAGCCAAAAGGCGGATGAGATAGCCGTCACCCTACATCCTGGTGAACTATCGGTGGAGTACACGATGGATTGGGAGAACACTGGTAATCAGGATATCACCATTGCCTGGAGGGTTGAGTACCTTGATATGATGGAGGATTGGCTTCATGTCTCACCACCGTCCATAACAATCCCACCAGGGGGTATAAAGAATTTCACCTTCTACTTTGATTCCAGATATGTCAAGCCTGGCACAACGAGGGCGAATCTGGTTTATACATATAGTGGAAATGAGTATGTTCAACCGTTGAAGATGACGGTTTTGTCGTATTCTGCTGACACGACGGTGGTCGAATTGTGGATCGGAAGCGACATCATGAACGTCAATGGCACAGCGAAGAGACTTGATGCAGCACCATTTATTAAGTCTGGAAGAACTGTTGTGCCAATCAGAGCAATCTCAGAGAGCTTCGGTGCAGAGGTGAGCTGGGATAGTGTAGAGAGAAAAGTAACAGTAATATCAGATGATACAAAGGTGGAGATGTGGATAGATTCCACGACTGTCCTTGTTAATGGAGCGAGGCAGGTGCTTGATATAGCTCCGTTGATTTCAAATGGTAGGACATTTGTGCCGTTTAGGTTTATCGGTGAGGCTTTTGATGCTGACGTCCAATGGGATGACCAGGAAAAGAAAGTGACGATGTATATCCACTAGTACCCTCCCTCCTTTACCTAAAAATCTTGACATTGGGGTGCTAATTTCTAATATAGCATTCCAGGTGCCGGTGTAGCTCAGTTGGTAGAGCAGCTGATTTGTAATCAGCAGGTCGTCTGTTCGAGTCAGATCGCCGGCTCCACTTTTCCTCAGTCGAACTCCCTTTTGTTGTTTGTGTTTTTGTATTATTTTCCACAGAATCTTGATAAATAGGGAATTTGCGCCTAATCTATAGCTGTGAGAACAGATTTAGATAAATTTATTGGCAAGCGAGTCTCTGTGCTGGGTTTTGGCAGGACTGGCAAGGCTGTTGCCTCGCTTATGAAAGAACTTGGAGCAAACGTTTTTATCTCGGAATACAGCAGATCAGATGAACTCCCCAGATCAGGTTTTGAGTTTGAAATGGGTGGGCACACATCGAGAGTCCTTGATTGTGATATTTTGATTCCGTCGCCTGGTCTGCGAACTGATCACCCACTTTTGACTGAGGCGATCGACAAGGGTATTGAAGTAAGAGGGGAAATCGATTTTTCTGCGTCTCTTCTTCCTTGCCCTTATGTGTCAATCACAGGCACATCAGGTAAGTCCACAACGACATCGCTTGTTGCACACATGCTGCGGAAGGCTGGAACCGCCTCATATGCAGTTGGTAACATTGGTGACCCAGTTGCCAATTATGTGACAAAAGCAAAGGGAGATTGGGTTCTGGCAATTGAGGTTGGCTCTCCGATGTGTGAACTCATGGATGAATTCCATCCGCAAGTTGGTGTTTTTTTGAATCTCTCTGAAGACCATCTCAACCGTCACGGCTCAATGGAAGTATATGCTGCGATGAAGGAAAAAATCCTCAATCACATGGATGATAAAAACACTGTTGTGCTAAATGGCAGCGACAGTTGGAGTAGGTCGATCGCCGACAAAACAACTGCCAAACCTCTTTTTTTCTCCAGTACTCCAGATATAAATTCTCAAGCTTATATGGATGGTGATAACCTCGTCGTTGGTAGAAATATTGTGGCATCGATGGATGACTTCAGATTACAGGGTTGTTTCAACGGATTAAACATTTTGGCTGCCGCTCTTGCCTGTTCACATTTTGGGTACGATCCAGCTCTAATGGTTGACTTCGCCAAAGACTTCAACCCACTCTCCCACAGGATGGAACTTGTCCATGAGGCGAGAGACATCAAGTTTATCAACGATTCAAAATCGACTAAACCGGATGCAACGATTCTAACTCTCAAAACCTTGAAGGGCCCGTTCATCCTCATACTTGGAGGCTCTGACAAAGGATCAGATTTCTCAAAGCTTCCATTGGCAATGGGTGATGTAAAGTTGGCAATTGTCCATGGCAGAACATCGGACAATATTTCAAAGGCGCTCATTGCCTCTGGTTTTGACCGATTCGAAAAGGTTGCAAATCAACACGAGGCAATCAAAGAAGCCATCAGGAAAGCAGAACCTGGGGATACTGTGCTTCTGTCCCCTGCTTGCGCCAGTTTTGACCAGTTTAGAGATTTTGAGGAGCGTGGTGAGACCTTTGCCAAAGAGGTGAAAACCATTGTCTGAGAGACCTTGGATTCCAGACAGGATGCTCCTCTTTTCCGTCATTGGACTTCTCTCCATTGGTTTTTTATCCCTCTACTCGGTCTATATGGGGCAGGCCTACGCTGGCTTGATCCCCTCTATTGCATCCGAAATGGTTACCTACCTTTTGGGTCTTGGACTCGGTATTGTTGCGGCTTTTGTCGTCTCGAAAGCGCCTGTCAGTTTCTATAAGAAGATTTCCTATCCGCTTTATTTTGTGTCGATAGTCCTGCTCGCTCTTGTGTTTATATATCCGAATGTGTCCCACCACAGATGGATATATGTCGGGGGCTATTCGTTCCAACCATCTGAGCTTGCAAAACTTGCAATGGTGTTGGTTTCAGCGCATTATCTCTCGGAGAACGATGCGTCACAGATGAATTTCAAACAGATACTAACCCTGCTACTGATGTTTGCGCTGGTCGGATTTCTTGTAATTCTTGAGCCTGACTTCTCCACGTCTGTCATGCTGCTTGTTATTTTTGTGATGCAGTACTTTCTCTCAGGCGCGAGGGTTTGGATTCTGTGGGTTTTGTTTGGAATCTTTGGATTAGGTGTAGTTGTGCAGTCTCTTGTTGACTCCTCGATGTGGAAAGCGAGGATTATCGCTGTTCTTGATCCCATCAACACTCATTCTTGGGAGGCAGAACACCTCAGGAATTCTTTGGTTGCTATCGCTGGAGCCGGATTTTTTGGCAAAGGGCTTTTTCAAGGACAATCCAAGTTCACTCCAAAGGTGTTTGCGATTGAGTCAGATTTTATTTTTGCAAACATTGTTGAGGAGCTTGGCTTCCTCGGAGCGATGGTTGTTATCGCACTTTTTATTGTTTTTGTGTTTGCAGCCATCAAAATAGCCTCTCGCTCAAAGAACCAGTTTGCGTACCTGGTGGCACTGGGAATTGCTCTGCACCTTGGTATGCAGGCGTTTTTCAACATCGGTGTTGTTATCGGGTTGCTGCCGTCAACAGGGGTTACATTACCATTTGTCTCAGCCGGTAGTACATCGCTGATTGTGAATCTGGTTGAAGTCGGTATATTGTTTGGAATAGACAGACACAGTCACCAGAGAAAGACTTTGGAGGTAGGTGGGTAGATGGAATCCAGTAAGAATGTTCTGATATGTGCAGGTGGCACGGGGGGCCATGTTGTCCCTGCTCTGACTATAGCCAAAAGACTCATCGAAGATGGGTACAAACCATTCATCATAGGCACCGGAAAAGACCTTGAAAAAACGATAGCAACAGGCATTGAGACAAGGTCGGTTGCGTCTTGCCCTCCCTCTGCCAATCCTATCAAAGCCCTGAAGTTTTTTAGAACTCTATCAGTGGGAATAAGGCAGTCGAAGAAGTTAATTAAGGAATTAAAACCTGTTGCCGTCATTGGAATGGGTGGATACCCCTCTGTTCCAGTTGTACTTGCCGCAAGAGGAAAGGTGCCGATTCTAATACATGAGGCAAACGCTATTGCGGGAAAGGCGAATAGATTCCTGGAGAGATTTGCTGATGTCGTGCTTGTTGGATTTGAGAGCACAACTGGGTTTAAAAACCAATCCAGAATAGAGGTTGTTGGAAATCCGCTTCGATGGGTCGACATTCCTCCATTTTCGCAGAAAGCTTACGAACTTCTTGGGTTAGATAGAAGTAAAAAGACGATCCTTTTCTTTGGTGGCTCTCAGGGAGCAAACCTTTTGAATGATGCCTTTCTTTCACTACCGGATAAACTTATTACAAGGGAAGACCTTCAGTGGCTCATGATCTCTGGGAAGCACCTTTTTGAGAAGATGAAGGATGAAGTCAAATCCAGAGGTTATCAGAATGTGAAGGTTCTTGATTTTCTGGTGGCAATGGACAGAGCGTATTCGGTTGCGAACCTAACAATAACGAGATGTGGTGCCATGACAATCTCTGAGCTGGAGTGTCTTGGAATCCCGTGCGTGCTTATTCCCAAAAGACCTCATATCTATGACCATCAGTATTTAAACGCTATGTATCTCAAATCAAAAAGAGAGTGCGTGATTCTTGAGCAAAACGAACTCAGAGAAAAACTTGCAGCATCAATTGAATTTGAATTGCAGAGAAAAAGAATGCCAACAGAGTGTTCGCACATGCACGCTGTTGACAATATTTCTGAGATATTGAAATCGCTGATAGGTGCAATAGGATAGATATGCTTGTTCCAACGGCGTTAACTGGACTTAAGAGTATGGTTCGTGGGCAGGTAAGGTTTGGTGAACCCATGAGTCTCCACACCTCATTTGGTGTTGGTGGCCCAGCAGATGCTCTTGTGATTCCTGAGGATTTTGATGATGTAATCAGTGTGTTGCGTTACGCGAACAAGATGCATGTGCCACTGATTGTCATGGGTGGAGGAACAAATCTCCTGATTGGAGATCTTGGCATAAGGGGGATAGTTTTAAAAATCAATGGTGGTCTTGATGACATTCATTGGGACGGATACAGGGTTCAAGCTGCGGGAGGAGCAAAACTGGGAGATGTCGTCAAGATGTCTGTCGATAAGAATATGTCAGGCATTGAGAGGTGTTTTGGTATCCCTGGCACAATAGGCGGCGCCGTTACCATGAACGCTGGCACATCAGCAATATATATCAGCAGGTCGGTCGAGAAGGTTGGCTATGTTACTCTGACAGGAGACAGGGTAATTCTTGACCATAACCAAATGCAGTTTGACTACAGAACCTCTCTAGTGCAGAGATCTGGCGGTGTGATTGAGTGGGTTCAGTTAAAACTCAAAGAAGCCGATAAAGACTGGCTTGACAAGATAATGAAGCAAATGATTGATTATCGAAGGGAAAAACAGCCGAAAAATACGCTCAATGCCGGTTGTATCTTCAGAAACCCACCCGCTTCATATGCCGGATTGTTGATAGAACAAGCAGGACTTAAGGGTGTTTCCGAAGGTGGCATCGTGATTTCTGATGTTCATGCCAACTTTCTTGTGAATACCGGAAAAGGAACATCCAAAGATGTGTTGAGATTGATGACACGTATTTCAAATGAGATTTATCGCCTAAATAATGTGAGGTTAAGACCCGAAGTTAAAATATTGGGAGAGTGGAGTGGTAAATTTCCGGATTGGTTCTAATTCCAAATAAATGTGCTTCCGTAAAATATTTCTTTGAGTTAGCATTCGATATTTGTTGTGTAATTTCGTGGAAAATCTGTCCTATCGTTACTTTGAATCAATTTAAGTCATTCTTTGCTTATTTTACTTTTAACTCACACGGTGCCTTGAAGGCACTTGCCTTTCGGCTATACAGGTGCTAAAATTTTTCTCGGTGTCAATTTGCTCTGCGAATTTAATCAGAGAGGTTAAAGGCAGCGAATGGATTTGCTGCTTCCGGGGAGCATTCGTTTCATTTCTTATCTTGAAAGGAGCCATATGAGAAGATTCCTAGGTGTAGTGTTGTCTATTGCCATGATATCGGTCATGTTTGTCTTTGCGATGCCAGTAGGTGCTCAGGTTGAGCATCAGCTTGAGAAATACATTAATTCCGTCATCGCTCAGGACATCCTACCAGATGTCGATAATTGGGACATGGAGATTACGGCCGACGTTTTTGCTGAAGGGCTTGGAAAGGTTCTTGGCAAGGAAGTCGCGTATGATGGAGAGAATTTCACCAGAGCTGAGATGTTTAAGTTTGCAATTGACAATCACGACACTCTCAGTGCAGAGGTCGCGAATTTTGATGGTCCAGCATGGTGTTGGTCAAATGATGAGCTAACGATACCTAAGGACTATGTCCCATACTTCAACCTCGCCGTAAGACCAAAAGTCAATATCTTGACATATAGATTCAGAAACACAGCCTGGAATGAAATACCCTCATATGCTGAAGCGGCATATCTTCTTTATAAATTCAAGCTCCCACCAAATACTGACCCCGGTCAGGTAATAACTTGTGTCACTCAGCAGGAACCAGACACGATGAATCCATACACGTCTTCGGCAGTTTCTCAGACGTTCCTTGCAGGTTTTGTGGGCAGTGCGACAGTAGATTATGGTGAAGATGCAATTCTTTTTCCGAAAACGATGGCTCTTGACAGGCCGTCGATTGAGAATGGTGGCGTCAAGGTATTCAAGGATGAGATAACTGGTCAGACGAAGATGGTGGTTACGTGGCATTTGAGACCAGCTATCTACTGGCCACCAGTGCCAGGTGAGCCGGAAGACAGCAAATACCATGAGTTCACAGCTGATGATGTTTTGTTTGGTGTGAAAGTTGGTTTTTCGCCGCAGATTCAGTCAATTGCGTCAGCTGGTGTTTGGAAGATTGACTCTTACAAGAAGATTGACAAGTATACGGTTGAGGTTCAGTATAACGAAGAATATACGTATGCGACATGGGGAATTGGTGGTATCTACAAGGCAATGTTTGAACGGGACTTTTATACTTATCCATCTAATTTTAATGTAAGAGAAGATTTTTATGACTACATGTTCGGCCCATACCGTATCAAGGAGTGGAACAAGGGCAATTATTTCGACTTTGAGCCAAACCCGTATGCAGCTTTTGCTCAACCCTTGATTGACAAAATCAGAGTTAAGTTCATGACAGATGTCAACACAATACAGCTCAACCTTCAAGCTGAAGAGATTGACATGGTCTTTAACGCATTCTCACCGCTCCAGGCCAACGAGCTCAAAGATGAGATGACAAACTATAAGTTTCACTATGTTGAGTCAACAGCCTGGGAACACATCGACTTGAACCAATTTGACGAAGATCCCGCCGGCGAGATGCCGGGATACAAGTACATGTTTGGCGATAAGCGGGTCAGGCAGGCGATGCTCTATGCTCTTGACAGGGAAGAGCTGTGTATGATCGTCTCTCAGGGCGTCTACACTCCATCTCACCTTTGGATGACTCCAAGATCAAAGTACTATAAGAAAGCCGACGAGATGGGAATGCTCAAGAGATACGAGTACAACCCGGAGAAGGCAGAGCAGCTCCTTGATGAAGCCGGTTGGGTGAAGAATGCCGATGGCTGGAGAGAAAAAGATAGCAAACTTCTTGAGGTTAATCTTACGACAGCGTCAGGCCAAAACTTCAGACAACTCTCTGTCGAAAATATTATCAAGATGTGGGAACGTATAGGTATCAAGGCGAAGGGGGAATTCCTCAGCGCAACGGTTGTGTTTGGCGGAGACTATCTCAGAAGACACCAATTCCAGGCTGTAGAGTTTGCTTGGTCATCGAACCCAATCAGACCTAATGCCAACCTTTGGAGAGAAGACCAGATTCCAGGAGATTCAAATGCTTGGTCTGGTCAGAACATGGGTGGTTGGGTTGGTCCAGAGGGACATGAGGAACTTTGTGATGATATCCTTCGTGAGCTCCCAGATGATGAGCTTCAGGATGTCTTGAACAAACAGTTTGAGATATGGTGCGATGAGATTCCAGCGCTTCCACTTTATAACAGGTACAATATTGATGTTACGGTTTTCAATCTAGAGAATTACAAGCCAACCGGCTCGAACAATCCTCCAAATTGGAACTGCGAGTACTGGTACCTAGAGAAGTAAATATCAGCTTAAACAGATGCCCCTGGGACACCTTTGTTTCGGGGGCGTCTTCATTTGTAGACACTAATAGAGATAACCATAAAAAAGTCAGGGTTTGTGTTGGTGTTGATACCCAGAAAGGTGTGCTATTGTGGGAAGCTTTCTAATCCGGCGTGGCATAACGTTCCTGATTATGCTCATTCTGATCACTGGACTTGTGTATTTTGTCCTGCGTCTTCCTGGTGATCCATTCACTCAGTTGGAGGTTTTGCAGCCTCACTTGAAGGATGAAATCAACAGGATGCGTGAGTGGTCAGGTTTTAATGATCCCTGGTATGTTGGATACTTCAAGTGGATGAAAAAGGTTGTTTTTGACTGGGATTGGGGTAAATCAATCAACGACAAACAACCAGTGTGGACGAAAATATCCTCTAAAATGCCGATGACGATAAAAATACAAGCTGGCGTTTTGATTATCGGTATTTTGTGCGCAGTTCCCTTGGGTATCTTCTCTGCCAGGCGACAGTATTCGACCGCTGACTATATCCTAACATTCTTTTCGTATATCGGTGTCTCAATTCCTAGATTCTGGTTTGGTCTGTTGTTGCTTCTATTCTTTGGAGTAATGCTCAAAATTCTTCCAATAGGCTGGAATCTATGGGAGAACCATGATAGTCTCCCATGGATCATGAGGGTGTGGGATCAAGTGAGAAACTTGATACTACCAGTGTCAATGGGCGTCATTGGCACGATTGCCAACCTTTCCAGGTATATGAGGACCTCAATGCTTGAGGAAATCAGACGTGATTTTGTGAGAACGGCGAGATCAAAGGGATTGTCTGAGAATACAGTAATATACAAACATACCCTTAGAAATGCTCTCATTCCAATTGTCACAATTATGGCGTTCATCATCCCAGCATTGATTTCCGGTTCTGTTATCACTGAGCAGATATTTAATATCGATGGAATGGGTAAAATGATGTTTACAGCGGTAACATCCAGTGATATCCCTGTAATGATGGGTAATCTTACTCTTCTGGCTGCATTGACTCTCATGTCGCTGGTGTTGCAGGATGTTATGTATGCGCTTGTAGATCCGCGCATCACGTATTCATAATTCGGGGTGTCGATATGGCTAAAGACAGAAAAAATAGAAAAAAAGTCACGGTTATTGATAACCCGAATGAGCAGGAGATATTAAAGACAGCTGAGTACTCTATGATGCAGGCTATCTGGTCTAGGTTTAGGCGTCATAAATTGGCTGTTGTTGGATTGGTTATATTTCTGTTCATGCTTGTTTTCTCGCTGGCTGCTCCTCTTTTTGAGGTTGTAACGGGTTATCCAAAGAACTACACGAGTCTCCACATAAAATCGCTTCCAGGTTCAATCCCCGGTATCGCGGTATCTATCACCGACCCGGATTGGAACAATACTGAGGTCTACGAGAATGGTAAAGAGTTCTGGTTCACAAATATTGATGAGGAGAATGGAACAGCCCTTATTAATATGACTACCTTTGAGAACGAAGACTACAAGCGTAAATACAGGTTTACATTGAAATCTCTTGGTGATGTTGATGCGCTAGATTCTGTCATTGAGACAAAGCGCGATGACACGGGTGCAGTTGTTAGAGATGAGGATGGAAAACCAATAAGAGAAAAGGTTGGACTAAAAGAATATTTCATCGGTCGAGCACAGAATAAAAGACATATCGCAACCGGTCAGATTCTGACCTATATGCCTCCGAAAGATGGCATTGATACGACTATCGATCCCAGCACTGGAAATGGCAGAGAAGAGTATGTTGGTCCTGCTCCGATGCATATTCTCGGTACAGACGGTGGCGGTCACGATGTCCTCCCAAGACTTGCGTACGGCGGAAGAATCTCGCTTATGATCGCTTTCTCTGTTACGTTCATCACAGGACTTGTTGGAATATTTTTTGGAGCTCTTGCTGGATTCTTCGGTGGGTTTGCCGATGCGTTGCTCCTTCGAGTGATTGAGTTGATGGGCACGATACCGTTGTTGCCGATATACATGGTTCTTGTCAAAGTAATACCAGGAGGGCAAACACCGTTTGCGTTGATTCTCATCTTCTCTGTATTTGGCTGGGCCGGTCATGCCAGGATGGTCAGAGGTACTTTCTTCAGAGAAAGATCTCAGGAATACTGCGAGTCAGCGAAGGCCATTGGCGCTGGTAATATGAGGATTATGTTCAAACACCTCTTGCCAAATGCCATTGCTCCCGTCATAACATCCATGTCACTGGGCGTAGGAAGCATCATTCTGTCAGAGTCAAGTTTATCATTCCTTGGATTGGGCGCAGATCCTCTGACAACGCCAACTTGGGGAGCTTTGATTTTTGAGGCAAACCAGTACTTCCTCAACATGCCATGGCCAGGTATTTTTGCTGGATTACTCATCTTCATGACTGTTGTGTCCTTCTTCTTCATGGGCGATGGACTCAGGGATGCTCTGGATCCAAGGCAAAAGATTTAAGGAGGTAGGGAAATGGATAACAACAATGTGATACTAGATGTAAAGAACCTGAAAACCTACTTCTATATGTCAGATGGTGTGGTGCCAGCCGTTGATGGAGTGAGTTTCTCAGTAAAAAAAGGTGAAACACTCGGAATCGTTGGTGAGTCAGGTTGTGGTAAGTCCGTAACATCTCTTTCGGTTATGAGACTCATTCAGACACCACCCGGAAAGATTGTCGAAGGCGAAATTCTCTACCACGGAGAGAATTTGTTAAAGTTCCCGATGAGGAAAATTAGGCAACTTCGTGGTTCGAATATCTCGATGATTTTTCAGGAGCCAATGACCTCACTGAACCCAGTTTTCCAAGTTGGTGACCAGATCGCTGAGAGTTTAACACTCCATCAGGGATTGCACGGATGGGATTTCAGAACAAGACTTAGATCCTGGGGATTGTTCTGGGAAATGGTTTTAATGTCCCCACTATTTTTTATTCCAAGCATTCGCACAAAACTCCAGGATATTAACAATAGACTGAAACGGATGAAGATAGATACCCCGGCTTGGGCAAGGGCAATTGAGATGCTCAAACTGGTTGGTATCCCAGACCCAGAGAGAAGAGCCACAGACTTCCCGCACCAGATGTCTGGAGGTATGAGACAGAGAGTCATGATTGCTATGGCTATGGCTTGCAATCCCGAGATTCTTATTGCTGATGAGGCTACGACAGCTCTGGACGTCACAATCCAGGCTCAAATACTTGAACTGATGAAAGACCTCAGAAGGCGTTTTGGCATGTCTATATTACTCATCACTCATAACCTTGCCGTTGTTGCCGAGATGGCTGATAAAATCGCGGTTATGTATGCTGGGAAGATTGTTGAGTATGCGAACGCAAACGATCTGTTTGCGAAGCCAATGCACCCGTACTCGTGGGGTTTGCTTCACTCAATTCCAAGGGTAGACCAGCCAAAGTCTGATGATAAGCTTCCAACCATTGAGGGAATGGTACCAAGTCCGTTCAATCTCCCAGTTGGGTGTAAATTCCATCCAAGGTGTTTCAACGCTGGGCAGCGATGCAAAGAGGAAGAGCCACCACTACAGACCCTCGAAAATGGAAGACAAATACGCTGTTGGTTCCCAATCTCACATGAGGGAGGTGCATGATGAACACCAATCTACTAGTTTCTGTTAAGAACCTGAAGAAGTACTTCCCAATAACAGGCGGTCTTCTTGGTAGAACAATCGCCAACGTTAAGGCTGTTGATGACCTTACATTCGACATTCACGAGGGCGAAACACTCTCACTCGTTGGTGAGTCCGGCTCGGGTAAGACAACGACAGGCAAGTGTATTCTCAAGCTCCACGAACCAACCTCAGGTGAGGTACACTTTGATGGCGAAGATGTTGTCATGATGAAGGGTGAAAAACTCCGACAGCAGCGTCGAGAAATGCAGATCATCTTTCAGGATCCCTTCGGTTCGCTCAATAGAAGAATGCCAGTTGGTGACATCATAGGAGAGCCATTGGTTGTTCACGGGCTTGCCAACAAGAAAGAAAGAGAAGAACTTGTTCAGGAAATCATGGAGGTTGTAGGGCTTAGACCTGAGTATCTCCACAGATATCCTCATGAGTTCTCAGGTGGTCAGAGACAAAGAATCGGCATCGCCAGAGCTGTCATTCTCGACCCGAAGTTTATCGTTTGTGACGAACCAGTTTCCGCCCTCGACGTATCAATTCAATCACAGGTAATCAATCTACTCCAAGACCTTCAAGAGAAGAGAAATCTCACCTATCTGTTTGTTGCCCACGATCTTGCGGTTGTTCGCCACATGTCAGATAGGGTCGCGGTTATGTATCTCGGAAAGATTGTTGAACTTGCAAAGAACCTAGAACTCTTTACAAACCCCCTTCACCCCTATACAAAGGCTCTTCTAAACGCCATCCCGATACCAGACCCAACAAAGAGGAAGGACCACGCACTTCTTGAGGGCGACATCCCATCTCCAATCAACCCACCGTCTGGTTGCAGATTCCACACCAGATGCCAATTCTACGCAAAAAACAAGGAGACCTTCAAGTGTACAGAAGGTGAATACCCGCTTGTTGATGTTGGTGGGGGTCACTTCACTGCCTGCCCATATGTAAAAGAGTAAGACTTAAAAACCATAAGGGGGATATCAATGAAAAAGACGTTGGTGTTTGCGGTCGTGTTGTTCATGTTTGCCGGTCTATTCGCAGCTTGTGGTGGAGAGCCGGTGGTTGATGATAATACCGATGAAACGACAGTGACGGGCGGGGTCTTTAGATATCCCCTAGCTCAACCAGTTCCCACCCTTGATCCTGCTCAGATTACTGACGCAACAAGCAGTGAAGTTGCCAGGCAACTATATGAGGGTCTGGTTACCTACGACATAGACTTGAATATAATTCCAGCGCTTGCAAGCTCGTGGGATATTTCAGATGATGGCACAACATACACCTTCCACCTTAGAGATACTCAGTTCTCAAGTGGAGATCCATTCACAGCCAATGATGTCAAGTGGAGCTTTGAACATATCCTCAATCCAAAAACGGCATCCCCTCGAACTTGGATTCTGGACGAGATTGTTGGTTCAACTGAGTTCATGACTGGCTCAGCCTCAGAAGTCACAGGTATTGAGGTTGTGGACGACAGAACTGTCAAGATAAGTATCCCTGAGCCTTCGAGGATTTTCCTTCACAAGCTGACGTACTCCTCAGCCTATATCCTCAACAGGAACGCAATTGAGGACAAGGGAGAAACCTGGTACGAAACACCAGATGGCACTGGCCCGTTTGTGCTTCAGGAGTGGAAACGTGACCAGAAGCTCATCCTCGTTCCGAATGAGAAGTATTGGGGTGAGAAACCGCACATCGATACTCTTGAGTATCCTGTACTGAAAGAAGACAACGTTCGTCAACAGGAGTATGAGGCTGGCAATATTGAGTACAATCTCATTCCGGATGCTGACTTTGAGCGTATTAAAAACGACGAAAAACTCTCAGAAGAGATGATAAAGGTCGACCAGCTTTCAGTCCAATACATAGGTTTTAGAACCCACATACCACCATTCAACAACAAGAAACTTAGGCAAGCGTTCTGCTATGCTGTTGACCGCAATGACATCATTGAGAACATCTATAAGGGCAGATTCAAACTCGCAACTGGAGTCATTCCGTCAGCTATGCCGAACTATACCAGCTTGACAGATGCCTACCCGTACGACCCAACCATGGCAAAAGTCCTCCTTGAGGAAGCGATTGAAGAGGGCGTTGAGATTCCAGAAACAATCACACTTGCCTACAACAAGGGTACAGCCACACACAAGAATGTTGCTGAGTTCATCCAGTTCCAGATAAAACAAAACCTCGGAATAGAACTTGTATTAGAAGAGTACGAATGGGCAACATACCTTGAGCAGGTTGACAATGGTGAGTTTCCAATGTTCAGGCTGGCTTGGATTGCTGACTATCCAGATCCCGACAACTTCCTGTGGGTGTTGCTGGATTCAGCAAATGCTGGCCCAAAAGGCGGCGGCGCATTCTATAACAATCCAGAGTTCGACACACTTGTAAGACAGGCAAAAACCATGATGGATGAAAATGCCAGAATGGAACTCTATGCCCAATCCGAGAAAATTGCCATGGACGATGCCGCATGGATGCCAGTCAATTTTGGCACCGCTTGGTCAGTGCTCAAGCCATATGTCAAAGGATTCCGAATCACAGCCATGGGGACACTACCCCACAACATGGTAGAAATAAGAAAATAACAATCGATAAAGACCCCCTGCACAAGGGGGTCTTTTCATATCAGAGAAAACATACATGCTTCAATACATATTAAAGCGTTTGCTTCATCTGTTGCCTGTGCTTTTTGGCATAACCTTTCTGACATTCATGCTGTTTCTTGTGGTTCCTGGTGACCCTGTCAGAAAAATTCTAGGGCAACACCCTGATCCTGTGTTACAGGAGCAAATCAAGCACGAGTTGGGGCTCGATCTTCCCTGGCCAATTAGGTACGGAAGGTTCGTCTGGAATGCCGCACAGGGAGACCTTGGCACATCTGTTGAGACCAAGCAACCAGTCTCAGAGATTGTGGCGTCAAAGTTTCCGGCTACGCTCAGGCTTGCGACGGCGTCAATGATTTTTGCTGTTCTGCTGGGTATACCTACCGGAATCATCTCAGCAACAAAACAATACTCAATAACAGACAACATATTCATGTTCTTTGCGTTGGTGGGTGTATCGATGCCAATATTTGTGCTAGGTCTGATTTTGATTTTATTTTTCGTGAATAACCTCCACTGGATACAGGGCGTTGGTTACGGTGATGGTTCATTGGAGTACCTCATTTTACCGATGATTGCTCTTGGTGTGATACCTCTTGCCATGATTTCTCGAATGACAAGGTCGACTCTTCTTGAGCAAATTAATTCAGATCATGTTAGAACAGCAAGAGCAAAGGGCGTAAAAGAGCTTGTGGTCATATATAAGCATGCCCTTCGTAATGCCCTGATCCCGATTGTTACTGTCATTGGAAATTACTTCGCGTCGCTCATGGCGGGAGCCATCATCACAGAGAGAGTTTTTAGCTGGCCGGGACTGGGAACAGCCATGATATCAGCAATTGAATCAAGAGATTTCCCAATAGTGATGGGAGTCGTTCTTGTGATGGCGCTCATTTTTGTTCTGACCAACCTTGCTGTGGATGTATCATATGCTCTTATTGACCCGCGAGTGAGGTTGAAATAATGGGTGAAGCAACGAAACAAAAAACCTTTTCTCAAACTCTATTTAAAAGACTTTTCCGCCACAAACTTGCTGTCATTGGTCTTTCTATCATAGCACTCCTCATTCTTGTCTCGATAATTGCTGACTTTATAGCACCAGACCCTTATGTGATGAATCTTGATGCCGACCTTATTCCACCTATGAAACAACCCTATGCGGCAAGGTCTGTAGAAAAATACCCCAAAAACGAATATCTTTACATTGTTGAAGAAACAGTGAAGGGCGATACCGTTAAGAAAGACGGCGTTTCTTATCAAAAAATCGGTGAGGCGTTGGATATAAGACTCTCAAGTGGTGAATCAATCGTCGCGCCAACCTCGACGGGCACATTGTCCCCTGACTATGAGATACAAGGGGTTTCAGAAAAATTCTCAACTTATCGCTCTACTCAGTCTGTGAAGGTTGAAAAATACCTTCTCAGATATGATGTCAAAGGTGACCACATAAAACAAACCAAGGAACTCGTAGAGGGCGACCTTGAGGTTATCACCTGGGAGGATTTGGGTGTTGCCTACCTCGTAGAGGATCACAAGACTGGAATCAGGCGTCTCCACCCCAAGGATTCAAATGACCTTACACCAACTGAAGTCGAAATTGGCCCTGCCAAAGCCCCTCTCCTTGGTACGGATGCTGCTGGTCGTGACATTGCCCAAAGAATGATACATGGAGCTAGAATATCGCTTTATATTGGTATAGTTGTTATGTTTATCTCTCTTCTCATTGGTATCCCACTTGGCGCAATCGCTGGGTTCTATGGCGGCAAGTTGGATTCAGTGATTATGAGATTCACTGACATCATGTTTGCATTTCCCGGTTTGCTGTTTGCCATAGCCGTCATGGCTGTACTTGGTCGGGACCTATTCAATGTTTTCATAGCGTTGGGGCTTGTCGGGTGGCCACCGATTGCAAGGATTATCCGTGGCGAGGTCGTAGCCCTCAAGGAAACAGAATTTGTTGAAGCTGCTAGGTCAATTGGTGCAACAAATAAAAGGATTATCATCAGACACCTACTTCCAAACATGCTTGCCCCGATTATCGTTTATGTTTCGCTTGGAATAGCGGGAGCCATCATGTCAGAAGCTGGGTTGTCTTTCCTTGGTATTGGCGTAAAACCACCGATGCCGTCATGGGGTTCAATGATAAACGAAGGCTTCCAACATGCTCTCAATGCTCCTCACGTCTGGCTTGTGCCCGGCGTTGTCATTGCATTGGTTGTGCTTGCATTCAACTTCCTCGGTGATGGTTTGAGAGACGCGCTAGACCCGAAGCTCAAGATTTAGAGTCACTTGACAGTAAAACACGGTGTAAATAGAATTAAAAGCTGATAAGGAGGGTGATTCATGCTTGTACCCCTTGATATACAACATAAGACATTCAAAACTGCTGTGTCCGGATATAATAAGCAGGAAGTGCAGGAGTTTCTTCTGCAGCTCGAGAAGGATTTTGCTCAGCTCTACAGAGACAACAAGGAACTCCAGGAGAAGGTTGAGAAGCTCAGCGACGAAGTAAACAGATATCGCTCAACGGGCAGACAGCTCGAACAAGCACTCACCCTGGCTCAGTCTACAGCTGAGGATGTGAAAAACTCAGCAAGACAGGAAGCCGATCTCATTTTGTCGAATGCCAAATCAGCAGCCGATCAGCAGATTAGGGAGTCGCGTGAGATGCTCCGAGGATTGATGAACGGATATCTTGAGTTCAAAAGCGAGTTCAGAGCGTATTTGACGACTTTCCTCAATCTCCTGGATAACATGGACACGTCTCTCTCGGCAAAAATCAAAGAAGCTCCTATAAGGCCTGATCTCTCCATTGATGAGGAAGTAGAGCGGGAGGCTGACGTCTCGCCTCAAGAAGAGCAGTTTTAAAAAGTATCAATAGACAAATATGATGATAAAGTTTAAAGACTATCTCTTATCAATATACTCGCTTGCGGCGGTGTTGATACTCGACCAATTGTCAAAAATTGTTGTCGCCAACAGTTTGATGCTTGGACAGAGTAAGCCTTTCATCCCTGGAATAATCTCCTTTGTTAAGGTCCACAATGATGGAACGATTTGGGGAATTGGTAAGGGTGGAAATCTGATATTTGCGTTTCTTGCTATTGTTGTTGTGGCTCTAATAATCATATTTGCTCCTAGAATAACAAAATCTCCAATTAGCAAAATAGCCCTTGGTATGGTCATTGGCGGTGCGATTGGTAATAATCTCATCGATAGGCTTGTGAGGGGCTTTGTAATAGATTTTCTCCACGTGGACTTCTTTGATTTTCCTGTCTTTAATGTGGCAGATATCGCAATCGTTCTTGGTGCTATAACGCTTGCCCTTGTGATGTTGATCGAGGGCGACAAACCAAAAAAGCAAGAAATATAGCTAGTCTTTCGCCACAAACAGAAGATTATTCATTTATTAAGGTTGTGTATTCTGTTTCGAAACATATCGTCCAGTGGACTATCTCATGTGGTCGCTCAAGTGTTAAATGATATTTAATGAGTGAGAAAAAGGAGGAGAGGAATATGGGGTTTGGGAGTGCTTTTTAAGCGGCCCGGGGTGGCCTTTGAAGTGACCTGCTGCCTCTCCGTCAGCTGGTAACAATTAGTATACAACTTGTTTGCAACTTGTCAATATATCTATTGACCCGTTACAGCCTTCTGATTCTCATAATCATTGAGAGCGAAGTAGTTGATCTCGACATATTCACCATTTCTTTCCATGATGACCCTTGCTGGATATGTCGTAAACTGACCATCAATTATGGCCCAAAGGCTGACGTTCCATTCTTTGCCGTCTTCACTCTTGTAGCTGAATTCAAATGGTTGGCATCCATAGCCTGATATGCTGACTGTCGTCACACCAAGTGCGAGCTCATCGGTCGCATTGACGTAGTCTGCTAGACCCTCAACCAGGGCAACACTTGCGTCGACTATCTTCTTCTGTCTCTCAATATCGTTCGTTGAAACCTCGGTAAATTCTCCATTTTGTAAGGCGTAGCTGATGCCGCCGAAATATTTTGCGTCACCGATTGTTGACTCCAAATTGAATGCGTAGGGTGACGTGATTGCCACAAATGTGCTTGTTTCTGTAATATCGGAAGGAGATGTGCCCTTGAGAACCTCGGAGCGATATGAGAGGAGATTTGTGAGTTTGGATACTTTTTCCCTTTTGACACCGCTTGCCGGTTCTATTTCAAAGTACTCAATGGTCTCGCCTCTTGAGAGGTTGTATGCCTTTATGTAATCCTTGTATCCTTCAGCCTTGATTGTGACCTTCTTCAGTCCTGGTCTAATATACTTTATCTCGAAATTACCGTTTTCATCTGTGATTGATTTAATTCCGTCGATCTCGATCTCTGCTCCTGCAATTAGATTCTTGTAATCGGCAGTATCTGGTTTATCGGGTTCATACTCAGCAACTAGACCATGAATCCAGGTTTTGACGATCGGCTCAATTTGCACATCATAATCCATGATGCCCTCTGGAATATCGATTGGCTTGATATATCTCTTATAGGTAAGTTCACTGTCTTCAACCTCAATCCTGTACTTGCCAGCATCGGCTTTAATGCTGTATTCGCCATTCTCATCGGAGGTACTCGTTATCTTCTGGTTGTACATCTTGTCCAGATTGACAAGTGTAACTTCCAAATTAGCCACATTATCGCCATAGATGCTATCAGTGATTTTACCTCTGACACCCTGAGAGAATCCGCAAGCTGAAATAGAAAGTGTGACAAAAACCGCTGTAATGATGATGACAACTACCTTTTTCATAGCAATACCTCCTAGATGAACTATGTTATCCATTATGTCTATCCAATCAACCATACACAACAATTGATTGAAATGGTTGTAAAATGTTTCTAGAATTGCCGATGTTCGTGTTGTTGGGGCAGTAGCTCAGTTGGAAGAGCGCAGGCATCGCAAGTCTGAGGTCGGGAGTTCGAATCTCCTCTGCTCCACCATTTGCCATCTCTCCTGTTTCATGTTACCCTGTTGTTATGACGTCTGGAACGCTGGCTTATCCAAGGTATATCACAAAGCTTGACGATGTTGTACAGCTTGATCCAGATGAACGTCAGAAACTCAAGGAAGTAACCAAGAAATTTGCATTTCGAGCGAATGATTATTATCTGTCGCTGATTAATTGGGATGATCCAGGCGACCCGATAAGAAACATCATAATTCCAAGATATAGTGAGTTAGAGGATAGCAATGTATTGGATCCATCAGATGAGTCAAAATATACAATTTTGCCGGGTTTGCAACACAAATATCCTCCGACTGCATTGCTTTTGACAAACGACTTTTGCGGTGGATTTTGCAGGTATTGCTTTAGAAAGAGACTCTTCATGAATATTGGCAGTGAAGAGGTTGCCAGAAGTATTGACAAGCGTATTGACTATATAAGGGAACACACTGAAATAACCAACGTCTTACTAACAGGTGGTGACCCCCTTCTGCTCCCAACGAAAAAACTCCAACCAATCATCGATGCGGTTGCTGCAATCCCACATGTTAGAATTATTAGAATTGGCTCGAAGATGCCAGCATTCAACCCATATAGGATAATAAGAGATAAGCAGCTGCCACAGTTGATTTCTGATACCTCTACCAGCTCAAAAAAGGTCTATATCATGACACATTTCACGCACACAAATGAAATCACAGATGTGGCGAAAGAGGCGATTGAAATCCTGCAACACTCTGGTGCTATCATGTGCAATCAAACACCTATTCTAAGAGGAATAAACGATAAGGTTAGTGTGTTATCTGGGCTCTTGAAGGAGCTAACTTTTATTGGAATTGCCCCATACTACATCTTCCAGTGCAGACCAACCGCTGGAAACAAAACATATTCTGTCCCATTAGAGGAAGCATTCAAGGTATTCAACGATTCAAAGGAGAAGGTGTCGGGTTTGGCAAAAAGGGTGAAGTTTGTGCTTTCAACAAAGCGCGGCAAACTCCAGGTGGTGGGGTTCCAGAATGGCAAAATAGTCTTCTCTCACCACGAACCAGTCGACTTATCAAAACACGGCACGCTCGAACCATTCGATTGTGACCCTGAGAAGTATTGGTATGATGAGTACCTAGATGAATCTATTTCTTGAATGAACCAAACAGGATTGCAACACCTACAAGAACAATGAGACCAGGCCAGAGGTATCTCCACATCTGACCGATTGAGAACCATCCAAATGACGAAAATAATGCAAACAGACCGATGAGTGTTATTACAATTCCAATCGTTATCTCAGTTGATGTGCGACGTTTACCTTTGTCGCTCTCAGATTCGCTTTCGCTTGTACTACTGAACGCATTGTATTCCTTGCCAAAGCTGGAGCTGTCGTCCTGGTGATCTTTGAATTTGGAATGTAGAGGTTCCTCTGGAATAATGAAAATCGATATGATATAGGCAAAGATCGACAAACCACCAAGAAGCACAGCAATCACAAAAACGACCCGGATGATGGTTGGGTCAATATTGAAGTAACGAGCCAATCCACCACAGACCCCAGCGACCACCCTGTCTGACCTCGATCTGTATAATCTTCTCATTGTCTGTTGTCTTTTATTTCTTTCCTACCTTGATAAACATCGAAATCAGGAGATAGAGAACAAATGCACCGAGAACCATGATGAGAGGCCAGAGCAAAACGAAATTCAACAACTGCATAACATCCCAATTCATGGGAGCAAGACCATATCTTGATGATTCAGCAAGAAACAGGATTGTTGCCGCGACATTGAATAGTAGCACTTGAATAAGCGCTGCAATATAAAAGAAGAAAAGCTTTCCAAATATCACAGAACCATAGCCAATATTCATTATCTTGAGTCTGTTTATGATGCCAGTTTTATTCTCATTGGTAAACGAGACAGGTCCCTGATTCATCATGAAGAGTGCTGAAGTAAAGATAACGAAGTAGATCATATAGTTGGGGAGACTCGGAAGGTATTTGGATGCATCAAAGTTTTGAAGAAGTTCGTTGAACAAGTATGTCCCCTGGAAAATTGCCAAAACTATAAGTGCAACGATAACACCGAGATATATGAGGAGTAGAGGTCTGTTTTTCCAGAGTACCTTGAAATCCTTGCCGGTTACTACAAGCCAACTTGTGAATGTGTTTTTACCCATATGCGTTGCCTACCTTTAATCCCTCAGCTCGCGACCAGCGAGTTTGTAGAAGACATTCTCAAGGCTGCCCTCAGATAGTCTGATAATCTTAACAGGGATGCCAGAATCACCAAGAGCCTCAAGAATAATTGACAAAACTTCTGTTGTGCTTTCCAGTTTAATGAGAAGAGTCGAGCCAAACTTCTCAAGACTTTCAATCGGAACTGAGCAGAAGAGCTGTTTGCGGATAACGTCAGTTGGGATGTTCTCAAGCCCATCAGCCTCTAGCTCGATCTGATTCTGTTCACCAAAGCAGTTGAGGATATTTTCAAGATAATCGAGTGCTAAGAGAGTTCCCTTGTGCATTATGCCAACCTTGCGACACACAGATGTTATCTCCCGCGTGTACGTTGTTGCTATAACAACCGTTTTGCCCCTGTTTGAGAGGAGATTGAGTCCATCTGTGATGATTCTTGCAGAACGGTCGTCCAACCCCTCGGTTGGTGATTCGAGCAGTATGATACGAGGATCAGAGAGCATAGAAACAGCTACTGATAGACGCTTCGAGTATGAATATGGAAGCTTACCAATTGGGATGTGGGCTTCTGGGGTAAGCTCAAAAAGATCGAGCGCTTCAAGCGTCAGCTCCTTGAGTCTTGCCGGTTTGACCTGTGTGAACTTGCCAAAAAATCTGAGGTTGTCAAAAGCTGTAAAATCCTCGTACAGAGCAAGTGTCTGAGGCACAAGCGAAATTATCTGTCTTCCTTTTGAACTGTTGATGCCATACAGGTTGACTCCAGAAACAGTGACAGAACCACTCGTCGGCTTTAAAATACCAGCGAGTGAGTTGATGAGGGTGGTTTTTCCTGATCCAGCCGGACCCAGGATACCGAAGCTCTCACCGTCCGAGATCTCAAAGTTGAGGTTCTCAAGCACCGTGAGCTCGCCAAAGCTCTTAGACAGATTTTTTACGTTTACCAATGCATCCATATTGCCCCCTACATTCCTGTGGGAACCATCAGGAATCGAGTTTCCAATGATAGTTGTTTTTTCAATTCTTCTCCGATTAATTTAACACCAACAGTCTCCGTTGCCCAGTGCCCTGCGGCGACAACGCTTATGCCCAAATCCTTTGCCGTGTGGTAGTCGGAGTGCCCAACCTCACCTGTTACAAGCAAATCAAGTCCCAGCTTGTGTGCTTCGGTTATTGCAAAGGCACCACCACCAGAAACAACACCAATTGATTCTATCTCTTTTTTTCCAAAATCCCAAATGATTGGTTGCGACGAAGGTAGTTCAGAGGAAAGAATCCCGGCAACCGACATAATAGACTTTGTTTTGATATTGCCATAGAGACCTATCGATTGACCGTGGTACTCGCCAAAACCGCTAAGGTTTGAAATCTCAAGAATCTTGGCAAGACCAATATTGTTGCCGTACTTTAGGTGTCTGTCGATCGGGATATGGCAAGACCACAGCGATATACCGTTTTCAAATAGAAATCTGAGTCTGTTGCCCATGACGCCAGCCGCCCTAGGGTCAAGACCTTGCCAGTAGAGTCCGTGGTGCGTAATGACAAACTGGCAGCCCTCTTCTTTGGCTGCAACAAAGGCGTCCATGCAGGCATCAACGGCAATGCCCACCCGACCAACAGGTACTCCAGCGTCGACCTGAAGACCATTCATAGACTTGTCCTGCGGGTCAGCAGAGTCTGCTAGTAAACCATCGCAGAGGCTGGCGACCTCGACAGGGCGAAACGTTTTCGAGTTCATTTCACCTTCTTGCATATAAACTCTTTATATTTTATTGTTTAGTTTATAGCCTGTCAAATTGATTTGGTACAAATACAACACAAGTTGGCTTGATTGCATAAGAGAAAGTCGGCATGTTCAAATGTGAGGTGTAAAATGAAGGAAAGAAAAGTAATCATACTGCTAATGGTATTGGCTATCGCTTTGCTCCCGTTCTGTCAGATTGATGCCGATGAGTGTATCTTTGAATTCAAGCGTGGTTCCAAGGTGGTTACCCTGTGTGACAAGGGATACAAGATTGACGTACCACCGACAGAAGTGGAAGGAAACCTTTATATTCCTTATAGATTTGTCACTGAGAAACTTGGATTGTGGGTGGAGTGGAACGCCCAGGAAAGGAGTGTTGCGGCAACCGGTAGAGGATATGACACAAAGATCTGGATAGATAAAAAAGAGGTATCATCGGCTGGTAATACGGTGTTGGTCGATAAAGCGCCGGTTATTGTTGATAGTAGAACACTTGTTGATTCATCACTTCTTAACTCAATGTTTGACCTGGATTTTAAGGTTGATGGTCGCTATGTGACTACAACCGTTGACCCACAGAGGATTTACTACTTATGGAGCGACTTTTCACTCCCAAAAGACAGGGGTGAAGATGGCGAAATGATAACTCTGTCGGAATACATGTCAAAACCAGGTGTTAAAGCTGTAATTGTGCAAATTTGGTACACTAACTGTGTGCCGTGCCACAAACAGCTTGAGTTCCTCGGTGAATTAGAAAGAAAATACAGAGACGATGGTCTTGTCGTGCTTGGAGTCTGCACCGATGGGCCGGGTCTTGAGGGTGATCGCTGGGAACTGTTGGAGAGATACCAAGTTGACTTCCCCATTGCCCTTGACGAAAACTATAGCACCCAAGAAGGGTGGTTTGACCCAGTATTCCCGAATTTCTTTCTTTTAACCCCGGGCGACAAATATGTCACCTGGTTCCATGAACACTTCTCAGAGGAAGACAATGCGAAACTTGAAGAGATGGTTGATAAGCTCTGCAACACTGGTAATTAGTCTCTCCCTCTTTGGTTATGTGTTTGCCGAGATTGTGACAATCAAGTGGAAGCCTGATTGGCGCAATGTGTCAATTGCAGACAGAAAACATCACACGGATGTTGGCGTGCAGGAGAGAGATGGTGTTTATTATTATCCCCTACGGTTTCTGGCTGAATATCTCGGTCATAAGGTGTACTGGATTGACAACGAGAAATCGGCTTTGATTCGTGGACAAGGGAGAAACATCCAGATTTGGAGAGACAGGGCGAACTATGTCTCCGCCGCGAGAGAGGTCGAATACACAAATCAACCATTCATCTACCAAAACAGGCTATTGGTATCGTCGGATTTTGTGGACAGAGAGTTCGGACTTGAGACAAAGATAACCGAACCCGATGAAGATGGCTATTTCCTTGAAATGGAAATTGACTCAGACTTGCTCCTTCCTCATGCAATCGACTTCACACTTGAAACCCAAAATGGCGGGACAATCAATTTCAGTGAGCAACTAGAACGAGAAGATGTGAAGTGCATCCTTCTGAATTTCTGGTCAACTCGTTGCCTGCCCTGCAACAAGGAGCTGCCTGCTCTTGTAAAGCTCTATGATAAGTACAAAGACGATGGACTGCTTGTGCTTGGTGTTTGCACAGACTCGGATGGGCTTGAGGCTGAGCGTGCTGAGTTGATTGAGTATCTTGAGATAAACTATCCAATCCCACTTGATCCGTTGGCTGAGACTTACTACAAGTGGGGAGGGCTGGGTGTGCCCAATATGACGCTTGTTAACAAGGAAGGACTCATTGTGTGGCAACATGATGGATACTCACCAGAGACACCGGGAATTGCTGAAGTTGAGATAAAGAAACTGCTTGATTTAGATTGATATAAGCTGTCAGGGATTGCCTGTGTGCAAAATAGAAAACCCCCGATTTACGAATTGGTGTCGGGGGTTTTGTTATATCAGACGTGAAGTCTACCCAAAAACTTCTAATTTATTATTTCCAATCTGCAGGAAATGGGTGTGGTGGAAGGTTTTTACGAAGAGGTCTATCGATTCTGTAGCCAAGCTCATAGTCAGCTGCGATGATCTGTTGAATCTCTCTTGAGCCTTCATAAATCACCGCGCCTTTTGAGTTTCTGAAGAATCTCTCGGCTGGGAATTCGTTTGAGTAGCCATACGCGCCATGAATCTGCACGCAATCTGATGCAGCCTTTTCGGAGGCGTCACAGGCAAACCACTTGGCTCTTGCCGTTTCTTTGGTGCATCTGAGTCCCTGGTTTTTCATCCAGGCTGCCTCAAGGTTGAGGAATCTGGAAGCCTCGTAGTTTACCTTCATTTTGGCAATCATCGATTTCACAAGCTGGTGGTGACCAATCGTTTCGTTGAATGTCACACGAGAGTTTGCGTAGGAAACCGATGCGTCGAGGCAAGCCTTTACAAGTCCTGTTGCGCCCCAACCAACAGTGAATCTGCCCTGGTCGAGAGAGAACATCGCAATTTTAAAGCCCTCACCCTCAAGCCCAAGCATATTCTCCTGAGGTACTCTAACTCGGTTCATAGAGATTGAGCCCGTGTTTCCTGCTCTCACACCAAGCTTCCCATGAATCGATGCTGTTGTGAGTCCTTCCATCCCACGTTCGAGGATGAAAGCTGACACTCCAGAGTGGTCTCTCTTTCTTCTTTTCTCCTGGTCAGTCCAAGCAAAGATAACAAAGATATCAGCAACATCAGAGAGAGAAATCCACATCTTCTCACCAGAAATCAACCAGTCGTTTCCGTCCTTTTCAGCTTTGGTCTCAAGAGCTGCAACGTCAGAACCGGCGTTTGGCTCGGTTAAACCAAAAGCGCCAATCTTCTCTCCTGACGCCATAACAGGCAGATATTTCTGTCTCTGTTCCTCGGTTCCCCATGTGAGGATTGGCATCTGAGCAAGCCCGATATGTACAGAGAGGGTGACTCTCATTGCAGTGTCGACATACTCAAGCTCCTCACAAGCAAGCCCCAAGCAAACGTAGTCAAAACCAGCACCGCCATACTTTTCGGGAGTGCAAAGTCCCATGATTCCCTGGGCAGCGAGTTTCTTGGCGACCTCTGGTTGCCATTCTGCCTTCTCGTCCCACTCACGGATGTTTGGAGCAAACTCTCTTGCTGCCAGGTCTCGCACCATTTTAGCGACCATCTTCTGCTCATCGGTGTAGGAAAAATCAATCATCGCATCCTCCTATTTCTTGTTATCTTTTATCAATGCAGCTAACTTCTGCGCTGCTCCTCTGATTTCGTGTGGTGGGTGTCCGCTGACAAAGAACACTTCGCTGTCTTTCATCGTCTCAAATGCGAGTTTTGGTATTTCATCTGATGATGCTGCGTACTCAACAGCAAAGGGCGGACTTGCCTTGGATATCGCATCTGTCACTCCGTGTCTTGAGACGTTCCACTTGTTCTCATCAGTTGCCGCTGCTGGAGAGCCGATGTATCTGTCGCCTTTGGTGAGTGTCTCGCACGCTGCCTTGGCGTACCTTTCTGACAGGTAGAAAACTCTTGAGTGCCGAACTGGCTGGTGGATGATGCAAATTGGTCTATTTGGGAAGTAGTCTTTGAGTGTCTTCATTCCAGCTTGAAGCTCTGTTGGGTGACCAGCGTCGTCGTCAAACACCAGGTGACCACCTACGTTTGCGATAAGCTCGATACGGCGGGTGAGTCCAGGATATGACCCCAGGTGTTTTATGGCATCGCTGATGCTCACTCCAAGCTGAGCGCTTGTTGCAATTGCAGCAAGCGCGCTTTTAATGTTGTGTATACCAGGAACAATGAGTTTTAGCTCCCCCATTGCTCTGCCATTTACAAGAACCGTCGCTCTTGAGCAAAGATGTCCATTCTCCTCGAAGAATTGGACACCATCACATCTAATATTAGCCGATTCGCTCTCGCCAAAAGTGATTGAGTTCCCGCTTGAACCATTTTGAGTCGATAATGTTGTAGCACAGTCCGCGCTTAAAACTTGAATGCCACCGTTTGAAGCAGCTGTATCTGCAAACTGCTTAAACTCAGCTACAAGATTCTCAAACTTGAAGTCATAGAACTCCATATGCTCTGGGTCTATGTTTGTGATAACTGAAATCTTTGGGTTGTATTTGATGAAACCATGGTCGGACTCGTCGGTCTCTAGGATGAGCCACTTGGAGGTATCGGTGAGTTTTGCCTCTGGCATTCCGTTTGTAAGTGTTGAACCAAAAAACCAGGAAGCGTCAATTCCAGACTCATTCACAATGTGGGCAATCATGCTTGTTACAGTTGATTTACCGTGCGAACCAGCAACGGCCAGAACATCTTTTTTGCACGCAATCTGTACAAGAGCTTCAGTCTTGTCAATGATTGGGATGTTTTTCTCTTTGGCGACTGTTATCTCAGGATTGTTATCAGGGATGATGACAGAGCGAATCACAAGGGCAGGGTTGCCTATGTTGCAGCCACAGTGACCACCGTGAACCTTTATGCCGGATTTCATGAGGTCGACAACCCAGGGGCGTGTTATCTCAATATCAGAGCCTGTAACCTTGTAGCCAAGGTTATGGAGCATTATAGCAATTGCCCGAAGCCCAGTGCCCCCTATGCCAACAAAGTGAATCTCGCTGCCCTTTGGCAAATCCAGCAGATTTGTCATCTTGCTACCCTCTTAATCTCAGCTCCAAGTGAGGAGAGGTTTCCTGTTATGTCTGAGAATCCCCGTTCAACATGCTCAGCTCCTGCAACAGTTGTTGTTCCTTCCGCTGATAATCCAGCAAGAATGAGAGCTGAACCGCCACGCAAGTCAAGAGCCTCAACCTCTGTTCCATGCAGCTTCTCGACTCCGTCAATCACAACTGAATGACCCTCAGATTTGATTTTTGCGCCCATATTCACAAGGTCTGGCACACAGCTGAATCTGTTCTCAAAGATGGTCTCTGTCACAACTGACACACCATCAGCAGTTGATAGGAGCGCTGTCATCTGAGGTTGCAGGTCTGTTGGGAAACCTGGGTAGGGAAGTGTCCTGATATTTGTTGAACTAACTCTCTTGTTGCTTCTTATACGAACCCTGTCCCCGCCCTCAACTTTCACCGATACTCCAATCTCCTGGAGTTTGAAAATCAGTGAGTCAACGTTCGTGGGGTTTATCGATTCGACCAGCACATCACCGCCGGCAATCGCTGCTGCTATCATGTATGTGCCAGCTTCAATCCTGTCGGGAAGAATACTGTGGCTCGTGGGTTTGAGCTCGGATACCCCAATAACCTTTATTGTCTTTGATCCAGCTCCAATAATTTTTGCGCCACAACTTCGAAGGAAAAGTGCCAAATCCTCAATTTCGGGTTCACAGGCAGCATTCTCGATGATGGTCTCGCCTTTTGCTGTGGTGGCTGCAATCATGATGTTTTCAGTAGCTCCTACTGATGGGAAGTCGAGGAAGATGTTAGCTCCAACCAGGCCACCCACAGCCTTGCAGTGGATAGCCCCTCTGTCCTCTTCGACTATGGCCCCCAGCGCTTTGAAGCCCTTGAGGTGCAAGTCCATCGGACGCTCACCAATCCTGCAGCCACCAAGCTTTCCGAGTGTGACCTCACCAGTTCGCGCCAGAAGCGCTCCCAGGAGCGTTTGGCTTCCTCTGATGCGGTTTGCCCGTTCGCCTGTTACCTCTGATTTTAGGTCAGCTGTGCTGTCCAAGGAATAGGTGTTATTGTCAATCTTTTTAACTTTTACTCCAAGTGTCCGAGTCATCTCGATGAGGGTTTGCGGATCAGAGGATGTTGGCATGTTATGGAGAGTTACTTCTCCTGGAATCATAACGGCTGCTGTCACGATCGGCATGGCAGCATTCTTCGCGCCAAGGATACCGATTCTTCCACTTAGTTTGTTACCACCTCTTACCTCATAATAATTCATCAAATCCCCCATTCACGAGCTAGGAAGTCTCTTATTCTAACGGAAGCTTTGCCGTCACCAAATGGGTTCACCTCAGGAATCATGGAGTCTCGAGCGTTTTTGTCAGATAAAAGCTTTGATGCTTCCTCATACACAACTTCTTCATTTGTGCCAACGAGTTTACAGATTCCGCAATCAAGCGCTTCAGGACGCTCTGTAACACTTCGAAGCAGAAGAACAGGAACCCTAAGTGATGCAGCCTCTTCCTGGATTCCGCCCGAGTCAGACATGACAAGATATGATGAGCTTAGGAGGTTGATAAAGTCAGAGTAACCAAGTGGTTCGATTAGATGAATCCTCTCGAGTCCAGAAAGGATGGGGGCGATAATTTCCCGAACCTTGGGGTTAAGGTGCCAGGGAAAAACAAACCTTGTCTCAGGATATTTTGAGTGAAGCCTTAGGATTGTCATGCAGATGTTCTCAAGAGGTTTGCCCCAGCTCTCGCGCCTGTGCATCGTAACGGTTATCAGCTTCTCGTCCTTTTTCTTCTCAACAGGGAGCGGGACATTCTTGTTTATATGTTGTATTCTGTGGAGAGCGTCAACAACCGTATTGCCAGTGACTACGATTCTTGCTGGGTCAATTCCTTCTTTGAGGAGGTTTTGTCTTGAGCTCTCGGTTGGGGCAAAGTGATATTTGCATAGATGGTCTGTAAGCACCCTGTTTGCTTCCTCAGGATATGGGTTTGTCATGCTGTAGCTGCGAAGCCCTGCCTCAACATGACCGCAAGCTATTGGTGGAGATTGGTAGAAGGAAGCCAGCGCTCCAGCGAAAGTGGTGGTGGTGTCGCCGTGGACGAGTACAACGTCTGGTTTTTCCTTTGAAAGGATATCCTCAAGACCCTTTAATGCTCTGGTTGTGATGTCCCCCAGAGTCTGTTTTTTCTTCATGATGTTAAGGTCAAAGTCGGGGTTGATTGAGAAGAGGTTTAGCACCTGGTCGAGCATCTCTCGGTGCTGAGCAGTCACTGCGACCTTTACATCAAAACGCTTGTCCTCCTGAAATACCTTCACAAGAGGAGCCATCTTGATTGCCTCTGGTCTTGTTCCGAAAATGGTGAAAACTTTCATGCCTTTACTTTACCTCCAAACAAAGAAATAAAGAGCAAGAAAAGAAAAAACAATTGTTATCGCATAGAACACCAGAACCACTCTGTCCTCAGACCACCCGAGTTGGAGCAGCTTGTAGTGTATATTGTCCATGTCACCAGCAAATGGCGATTTCTTGTTGGCAACCCTACGGAATGCTGAGTAGAACACATCAAACATGGGGATAAATAGAGCTACCGCAGATACACCAAGTACAACAGCTGTTGTTGCCTTTGCAGTACCCCACATGGCACAAACTGAGATAAGGAATCCTATCAGGTGCGCTCCGTTATCGCCGAGGAATATCTTCGCTGGTTTGAAGTTAAAGGGCAGAAAACCAGCCGATGCGCCAGCGAGTGAGACAAGGAGCAGGGCGGGGGTTATCATCCCACGGGAGATTGAGGCAAGAGCAGCTGTGATGCAAACTATGATAGTAATCCCCGATGCCAATCCATCGAGACCATCGATAAAGTTGACGGCGTTTGTGACGAGAATTATCCAAAGGTAGGTAAGCGGTATTGACAACCATTCGAGGCTTACCCATCCACCCCCAAACAGGTTCGTCATGTAGGCTATTCTCATTCCAGAGAGAATGACAGCGGTTGCAGAGGCTGCTTGGGCTATGAACTTTGTCCAGGGGGGAAGGTTGTACTTGTCATCAAGCAGCATAAAAAGCCAAATAAAGATTGCGCCTGAGATTATGCCAATTGAAGATGAGTCGAATCCGCTAATAAGAATGAAAGGGATCAGCGTTCCGAAGAAGATGCCAATCCCTCCTGTTCTTGGTGTTTTTTTCTTTGTTATCTTTTCCTGGCCAGACGGTGTTTTCCCTCCAGCTCTGTCTGTAATACCAAACCTTGCGCCAAACCAGATGGCAACAGGTGTTAAGCAAGCAGAAAGAGCTGCCGATGAAAAAAAGGCGACCATGTAGAGTGGATTCATCTATAGGTAGGACATACCGCCGTAGAGTGGGAATCTATCAGTGAGTTCTTTGACTGTGTTTTTGCAATCTTCAAGAATTTTCTCGTCCGTGCGATGAGTGATGAGCTTGGTGATGATTGAGGCTACCTCTTCCATTTCGGGTTCTTTCATACCACGAGTGGTAAGTGAAGGAGTACCGAGTCTCATACCAGAAGGTGTCATAGGAGGTGCTGGGTCATAGGGGATTGCGTTCTTGTTGACAGTGATACCGATTGACTCACAGAGGTCTTCAGCTTCTTTGCCGTTGATATCTTTTGGTCTAAGGTCAACGAGCATAAGGTGGTTGTCAGTACCTCCTGAGACAATCCTGAAACCATTTGCCGCAAGGTGTTTTGCGAGCGCCGATGCGTTTTTGACCGTCTGCTTCTGATACTCTACAAACTCTTCTGTCTGGGCTTCCTTGAAACAAACCGCTTTTGCGGCGATGACGTGCATAAGAGGCCCGCCCTGGATGCCTGGGAAGACGGCTTTTCTGATGTCAGCCTTCATCTCGTTAGTTGAGAGGATCATTCCACCCCTTGGGCCACGTAGTGTTTTGTGGGTTGTGGTTGTCACGACATCTGCGTGTGGAACTGGTGATGGGTGAATACCAGCAGCGACAAGACCAGCGATATGAGCCATATCGACCATGAGTTTGGCACCCACTGATTTCGCAATCTTACCAAGACGTTCAAAGTCAAAGAATCTTGGGTAAGCCGAAGCTCCTGCAACAATGAGTTTTGGTTTGTGCTCGTTTGCAAGCGATTCAATCTCTTCGTAGTCAAGTGTTTCTGTATCTTTATGAACTCCATATGAGACTGGGTTGAGCCACTTACCAGACATTGTGATTGGGTGACCGTGAGTCAGGTGACCGCCGTGGTCGAGTTTCATGCCCATGAAGGTGTCGCCGGGATTCAGGATTGCAAAGTATGCAGCCATGTTTGCCTGAGCGCCAGAGTGTGGCTGGACGTTGGCATAGTCGGCTCCATAAATCTCTCTTGCTCTCTTAGTTGCAAGCTTTTCGGCGATATCGACGAATTGACAACCGCCGTAGTATCTCTTGCCTGGGTAGCCTTCGGCGTACTTGTTCGTGGCAATTGAACCAAGTGCTTCAAGGACAGCCTTGCTCACAAAGTTTTCTGATGCGATAAGTTCCAGGTTTCCTCGCTGTCTGCCAAGTTCCTGTTCGAGAGCATTTGCCACATCTGGGTCAAATTTGTTAAGTTCTGACATATGTTCCTTACCTCCAAATCAAGTTCTTATGGGTTATCTATTTTCTCGACACGTTTCTCGTGTCTGCCACCTTCGAATTGAGTTGTGAGAAAAACGTTGACTACATCTATTGCGAGCACCTCGCCAACAATGCGAGCGCCAAGACACAGCACGTTTGCGTTGTTGTGCTCTCTTGTGAGTTTTGCTTGTGTCGTGTTGGTGCAGTTGGCAGCCCTCACACCACCGTGTCTGTTTGCTGTCATCTCCATCCCGATGCCAGTGCCGCAAATAAGCACACCCAGATCGCAGCTCTTTGTTTGGATTTCGTTTGCTAGCTTGTGGGCAAAATCGGGATAGTCGACACTGCTGGTGCTGTCTGTGCCAAGATCGACTATGGTGTGACCGAGGGATTTGATGTGCTCAATCAGTGTTTGCTTGAGGGTGAACCCCCCATGGTCTGATGCGATTGCGATTTTCATATGCTCTTTTCCCATCAAGGTTTGGATTTTACCTTGAAAACAGGAGTGTTGCAAGGCAGCAAACTAGAGGGTAAATACCGTGAGTTTCTCCCTCACAAGGTCACGAATTGCCCACTCTGGCCCCTCTCTCCCGACTCCTGAGTGTTTGATTCCACCATATGGCATGTTATCAACTCGAAAGATTGGGGAATCTCCAATCACAACCCCTGCAACATCAAGAGCTTCTGAGAGCTTAATTGCTTTCCTATAGTCTGAAACAAGAATTCCTGCTTGAAGTCCATATTTGGTGGCGTTTATTTTTTGTACAGCCTCTTCTAGTGAGTCGACTGGGTTGATGCACAACACTGGCCCAAACGCTTCATTTTGAATTAGCTTCACATCCTCTGGGACATGAGTCAGGATTTGTGCACCAAGATGAGCCCCTCCTGAGTCTGACGAATGGATGAGCTTTGCTCCAAACGAGACTGCTTCGCCTACCCACTCCCTGATTCTGTCTGCCTCTTGTCTTGAGATCATTGGCCCAATCTTTGTGTTTCTGTCCATGGGATCGCCAATGGTCAACTCTTTGGCGAGCCCTACAACCTCTTTTATTACTTCTTTGAATATCTCCTTTGTGAGGTAGAGCCTCTGGAGTGAGATGCATATCTGGCCAGAGTAAGCCATTGAGGCAGAAACAGCTTTCTTTGCAATGTCCTCCGTGTCCCAACTCGAGTCAGCTATCATGGCTGAGTTTGACCCAAGCTCAAGTGTTCTATCAATGGTGGGATTGGTTTCAACCAAGTGCCACCCGACGTCTGGGCTCCCTGTGAAGCTGATGTGTTTACAGTCCTTGTGAGTGGCAATCCCTTCGCCAATTGTCTTTCCTGAGCCAATAAGCACTGACAAATGCTCATATGGAAGCCCAGCTTCAAAGAGTATCTCAGCAAGCATCAAGGCTGATAGCGGGGTGGTTGAGGCTGGCTTGGAGACGATGGGGCAGCCCGCAGCAACGGCTGGACCAATCTTGTGGGCATAGAGGTTCAATGGGAAATTGAAGGGGGAAATGGCAGCAACAGTACCAACTGGCTCGTATGAGACGTAGCCTCTTCTGCCACAGCCGTTTGAGTGCGCTTCAAAGTTGATTGTTTTGCCAGAGAGTGTTCTGGCAACAGAGGCTGAAAACTTCAATGTTTGAGCGCATCTTGAAACCTCACCCTCTGCAAGAGCGATTGGTTTACCTGCTTCGAGACAAATGGTCTCCGAGAGTTCTTTCTTTTTGGCAAGCACAATCTCAGACGCTTTGTCGAGTATCTCTGCTCTCTTGTGAATGGAGAGTGTTCTAGCATTCGATGCCACTTTGTAAGCGGTATCGACATGTTCTTTGTCTGAAACTGAAACACGGGCGAAAACCTCGCCCGTGTGTTTATTTCTTACATCCAGTGTCGCATTGGTTTTGCAAACACCGTTGAGATAAAAACCCCTTACAGTCATTTCATGCTTAGTCGTCGCACTCACACTCTTCCTTGCAGCAGAGCGTATAGATGAGCCCGTAGTAGTCGTACATGTCATGAAGACTTGGTGGATCATTCTTGTGAACAAAGTAGAGGGTGTGTGTGCCTTTGGTGAGGAAAATAGGAATAGTGAGTAGTTTTCCACCCTTCATCTTGATAGCTCTGCCCACATAGTACGGGTCGTTTGGTTGAGGATTGTTGCAAATATATGTCGAATCGCTTGGTTTAATGAGATCAATAAATGGATCAACATAGATATCCACGAGGTCGTTTGTGTACATTATGAGGTTTGCGTTGCAATCCTTGTCAACAGAGAAGGAGTGACGGTAGACGTTTGTCTCCCATGCACGACAGTTATTCCAACCATCCATCGGGTCGGATACTGTGTAAATCCAGTTCGCACACTTGTTATAGAGTGTCTGCCATGGTGTGCCTCTGAAGTCCCTGCCCCATGCCTTTGTGTCAGCATCGTAGTATGGAATGATGCTGACTGGAGCCCACTTGCCCAGGACATACTCGTGTCCTTGTGGTTCCCAAATCTTGTTTGTGTTGTCGTCTGAGCACATGTAAGCGCCGTGGACAAGATATTCGGCGTCGGCGTTACTCGCCAAACATGAGCAGTCACACTTGTCAACTACCCAGCCACCATCTGTTGTTTGGCTGGCAAAAGGAGTTGCCGTGAGAGTGTGCATCATGCAAAATTGCTCAGCTAGAGCGGCGGCTTTGTGGACGAAGTAGAGGCAATGTGTTCCACTTGAAACTTTTGGGATGCTGATTGTAATTTTTGTGGGCATATTCTTGTTGCCCTTGCCTCTGCCAAGAAATGACCTTGGTTTTGGGCCGTGGTCAGACAAAAGTCTTGTTCCGTATGGTGGATCCATGTAGACATCGACATCGCCTATAACCCATACGGTCAAGGTTGCAGAGGATGCATATTCGAGGGTAAAGAACTGCCTGTAGATACTTGGAAGCCAGCTTGAACCGAGGATATCCATATTGACGCCCTTAATCAGAGTCTTTTGAGATTCTGGGAATTCGAGGTTGTTCCAGGTGTAGGGGTGTTCAAGGTAGTAAACCCAATTTGCGTCTGCCATATCTCCGACATTGACAGGATAGCCAAGCTCCTTGTCGAGTTCGCCAGCAGGAACTGTCAAGATTTCGTGCCAACTGCCTTGCATCCATTGCTCAGCATCCCACGGAAGATTGTCAAAGTTGGGTTTTTCTGGGTCAAAACCTTCATCATAGAGCAACCACTTGTCAGGGTCTTGTTCAAGATACTCCATGGATTCATCCGACACGATTATTACTTTTTCAATAGATCTTTCACCATTGATATAGACTTGCTTCTCTGTGCTCTGCACCGAACAAGCAGACGAGACAATCAACAGTGCAAGCAAAACTAGCACCAATCGCTTAATGTTCATAAGCCCTCCTTTAAATCCAGAAAGCACTCTCTTACTTTTTTATACTGATATACCTGATTTCTCAAGCATGTTTTTCATGGTTTCCCAAGATGTGGAGCCTTCCCGCAGAAGTTTTGGTTTTTCTCCAGTGAGGTCAATTACAGTTGATGGCTCCGAAGATAGTTCTTCCCCAGCATCGATCATCACGTCAGCAAATCTGGAGTATGTGGTAACAAGCTCCGTGTGGGACATATGTTTTTGACCTGAGATGTTTACGGATGTTTGCGCCATTGGGCTTCCAAGATCCTCAAGCAGCATATGGACTATGCCTGCCTTTGGGATTCGAATCGCCACCGTTTTTGAATTCTCGCGCTTAGGGGTAGGCAGAATGAGACTTGAAGGCTTCAGGTTTAAAACACATGTCACAGGGCCTGGCCAGATATTACCTAGGAAATCTCTATACTCATCTGGAATATTGCAGTGTTCCGACACCTGCTCGATGTCTCTCATGAAAACCCCAAGTGGTTTCTCAACGTCCCTTTTCTTCGCAGCAAAGAGCCTCATCACACCGCCTTGTGAGAAGGCTGACGTTCCGATTCCGTAGATTGTGTCGGTTGGGAACACAACGAGTCCACCGGCCCTGGCAATTTTTGCTGCGGCGTTTATCAACTCTCTTTTTGGATTGCTTGTATCAATCCTGATTAACATTTGTTATCACCCTCTCACCCACCCTGTACTCGCTTCCCTCAATTATTCTTCTGATATTTGGGATATGTTTGATAACAGCAATCAATGCCATCCCAACAAGAACAGCAAATAGCAGCAAATCAAATTTTGCAAGAAGGAAGCCAAATGGTACAAGTGATATCGATAAAATGGAGGACAAACTCACCATTTTCCAAAGAAGAACAAGAATCAACCACAAAGCCCCTGCTGCTAAACCCAGTCTCCAGTCAAGAGCAACTATTATGCCAAAACTCGTTGAGATGCCCTTCCCGCCTTTGAAAAGCAGAAATGGTGACCAGCAGTGACCAAGAAAAACGCAAGCGCCGACGAGTCCCGCTTCCCAAGGCTCAAAACCAAGATAAAGAGCCAGAAACACGGGAACAGAACCCTTCGCCATATCAAGCACAAACGAAAGAGCGCCTGGAATGATGCCGACTGTTCTTGAGACGTTGGTTGCGCCTATGTTGCCAGAACCATGATCTCTGACATCAACCCCGAAGAGCTTCCCGATGATAAGACCAAACGGAATCGAACCAACCAGGTAGCCTGCAATCGCCCAGTAAAGCAGCGTCATAGCGCTTTCTCCTCGGTTGGTCTTGCAAACTCAAGCAACCCGCTGTCGAAATCTTGCACTCTCACGTCTGCAATTATAGGGGTTCTGTGCTTATCTGGCAATGTCATATCTGCCATAGACAGACCAATACAACACGAGAAAGCCCCAAAACGCTTTATAAATTCCCTGAAATGAGGATATGTTTCCGAAACATTGAAAGCCTCACACCACCTAATCGATGTGACTGGTATGCTCAGCCCCTCCCAAAGTTCCTTCTCAAGTGATGTGTTTGGTTCGGGCAGACCTGAGAGGAAAAGCGTTGGAGTGTCGGAAAGCGTGTTGGTTTTGTGGTATTCTCTGAGAAATTCCTTGCAAACATCTGGCAGTTCGCTTTTACCTGCAAGAGCATCGGTTGTGAAAACGGAGGTAGTGGACAGCTGTGTTAATACGGTTTTATCAAAGATAGCGAGTTTAACTCTGGGTTTGGTGAAGAGCGCAACCATAATGGGCTTGTTGGCTGTTTTGTAGCAGAACTTTGTGAGTCTGAAGATTGAGAGCATCTCCAGGTCTGTGCCAACCAACTTAAGGTTGGCTTCCTCCGCCATCTCCTTGAGTTTTGCGATGTGGTGCTTGTTGGTGACTGCAACGATAGCCTTTAGTACACCTGCAGTGTTATTGATGATTTTGTAATCGAAGGTGAGTTGCTCAGGATGCTCAAAAGACATCTGTGAGAGCCTTGAAGCAATTGACCTGTCTAGATTGGATGACTCAGGTACCGTAACAAGATGGATTTGAAGAATCTCGCTTGGTATTGCGATAATCGCTTTTCTGCCAAAGAATTTGGATGTTTTGATTGCCTGGTCAATGGAGTCCCCAAGCACTCTTGGTGTTTTCACGAAACCGTTGGAGACGGAACCCTCTGGGGTTGGAATGGTTATCATCTCAACCACTGAAAATGGGTTGTTGTCGACAACTGAAAGCTGGGCAATTCTTATTCTCTCTTTGTCTATTTGGATACCAATTGGGCCATATTTCATCTTAGAATCCCCCAAGAGCGTAAGCGTTAATTATCTCAGCATCTGACTCCACAAGAGCTTGTTTGACATTTGGCGAGGTAAAGGCTTCAAGTTCCCGAAGACGAAGGTCAGTAAAACTTGAAACATTCACCAGCTCAGTATCAACAAAGCCAGGATGACCAAAGAGCTCTGTTACGCCAGACCTTAGCGATGCGATTGTTCTTATTATTGAATTTTCTGGGTCGTCATTGCCGAAGAGCTGCCAACTAACCAGACAGTCTGGCATGGTTAGTCCTGCATCCTCAAGAATTGTCCTTCCCCAGTTTATAAAACGCCTGATTCCAAGAACGGATTTAAATCCGAGAATGAGAACTGAGAAGGCGAGTATTACCTTCTTTATGCCAAGTTTTATCATGTTGGTGTCGATCATTCTGACGGACTTGATGCCGTATTCAGGCGTGATTTTGGCAATGATCCGCAGCACTTTTGGCATAAATGTCACATAGTGGTGACCGTCGATGTGGAGCTGTGGAAAGCCATATTGGCAGAATTTTTCGATTTGTGCCCGAATCTCTTTTTCGAGATCAGATGATTTTGCGGTTCTTGGATAGGACAAACCGAGTCCTTTAAACTGACCATTTGAATTGACAAGACTTTTGATGTCGGATGGTTTGCAAAGTGGTGTTCCCTGTGTCAGATTAAGGTGCAGTCCAACCGATAACTTGTCTCTTGTTCTGGCTAGTTTGACAGCCCTATCACAGTCAGGCATGTTCACCATGAGACCGGTATGGGTTATTATCCCATCGTCGTGCGACTTTAATATCCCGTCGGTGACACCGGCTGTGAATCCAAAATCATCAGCAGTGACCAAGATTTTCCTAGAATCTTGTTTCATACCTCGGCAATATTAGCACAAAACAAACTATTTTGAAAGATTCAAAAGCTGGAATTAATTGGAAAAAGTTTGACAAATAGAGTTTGTGTCGTATTTCAAAGAATTTATTTTAAATGGGTTGAGACAAAGAAAAATAGAACCTACCACACGTCCTCAGATATCTTGTGAAGGGTGGTAGAGCCAAAACCATTTTCGCCCCGTTGTGTTTCATCGAGCTCATCCGCCCACTCAGGGGAATCCGAGTGAAAGGGCACAACCACAAGTTGCGCGACCTTTGTTCGCTTGGGAAGTGAGACATCCTGTGAACCGAGATTCACAAGAACAACTCCCACTTCCCCGCGATAACCTGAGTCGATAATGCCTGGAGCGTTGAGAACTGTTATTCCCATCTTGAGCGCAAGCCCAGAGCGGGGGCAAACAAGACCAACAAAACCCTCAGGGATAGCAACTGCGATGCCTGTTGATACAAGCTTTTTCTGCGTTGGAGCAAGTGTTATGGAGTCCGGTGAAATCAGATCATAGCCAGCGTCACCGGGGTGCGCTTGCTCAGGCAGACACGCATCATCTCGCAGTCGCTTGAATTTCATTTTCTAACTAGTGGGTTCCTTTTGCGACTTTAATGTATTTGTCGCCAAACTTTCCGAGGAATGCCACAAATGCTAGATATGTACCATAGAGGTCGGCCTTGCTGATCGTCTCGTTTGGTGCATGCATGCCAAGAACGGCGGGGCCAGCATCAATTGTGTCGATTCCACGCTCAGCTATGTACATGGCAACAGTTCCGCCACCGCCAATATCAACAGCGCCAAGCTCAGCGGTCTGGAATGGGACACACTCGTCCTCGAGAACCATTCTGACAGCACCAACAAACTCTGCTGATGCGTCGTTCGAGCCACCCTTGCCACCTCTGCCTGTGAACTTGGTAAGGGTGATTCCTTTGCCAAGATATGATGCGTTCTTAGCCTCAAATCTGTCTTTGAAGCCAACATCAAAAGCGGCATTGACATCTGCGCTCATGCAGAATGAGTTCTGCATGATTGACCAGAGTGGTTTGCCTCCAGCAAGCTCTGAGACAAAATGCTCAAGGAACTGGGTTTTTGCTCCCGTTGTTCCCTCTGAACCAATCTCTTCTTTGTCAACGAGATAGACAATGGCTGTGAGTTCCGGCTGCTCTTTAAGGTCGCAAAGCGCGCGAAGGGCTGTGTAGGAGCAGATTCTGTCATCATGACCGTAGCCCATGACAAGTGACTTATCCATGCCGACATCCTGTGCTTTGTATGCTGGAACGAGTTCAAATTCGGCCGAGATGAAGTCAGCCTCGGTGATACCGTATTTGTCATTGAGCAGTTTGAGGATGTTGAGTTTGACTTTGTCTTTCTCGTCCTTGTAGTCCTCACCAACAAGCGGCATTGTGCCAGCAAGGGCATTAAGGTTCTCGCCTGAGATTATTTTGTGGGCAGGATTTGTCATTTGATCACTGGAAAGGTGAATGAGGATATCACTGATGAGTACTGGACCGAAGTTTGTGTCTCCGTCTTCTCCCCACTTAACATCAAGCTTAGTGCCATCTTTTTTGATGATTGTGCCGTGGATGGCAAGCGGGATGTTTGTCCACTGCCATTTCTTGATTCCGCCGTAGTAGTGGGTGTCAAACATGGCATTGCCAGTGTCTTCGTACATTGGATTCTGCTTGAGGTCGATTCTTGGGGAGTCAGTGTGGGCAACAACAAGAGTGAAGCCATTCTCGATTGACTTCTTGCCCTTAATGGCTGCAATGATTGCTTTTCCACGATTGACCATGAAGCACTTGTTGCCGCTTACGCCTTCCACAAAGCCTGCTTTTTTGAGCTCATCGATTGCCCAAACTGTGCATTCTCGCTCAGTCTTGTTCTCTGTTAGGAATTTTGAATAAGGTTTTGCAAAATCAAAGATTGCACCATGGAGTTTTTCGTCTTCCCATATGCTTTTTGATTTCTGACAGAGTCTATCAGTAAGCGTTTCTTTTTTTTCGTCGTTTGCCATAGGTTAATTTCCTCCTGTGTGTTAACACAAGAATCCTATAATCCCAATTGCTTATTTCACACTAAGAACTGGTGGTTGTCACAGGAAATGCCTGTGATAAAATTTGTTGCATTGAATCGAGGTGAACATGACTGACGTTCTCATTCTATCAGGCTCAACTTTTATAATCGCGTTGGCTGTTGGGTGGCCTATCGTGCTGTTGCTTCGGAAAATTGGCACAGGACAGAAGGTTCGCGAGGAATCACCTGAGGGTCACCACAAGAAGTCAGGAACTCCGTGTATGGGTGGGTTCATCTTCATGCTACCAGTCACGTTTGTTGGGCTCTATATCTACTTTACAAATCACTCTACCTTGATTACGGGCTTTGCACATCACTATATCTTTTGGGGACTCTACGGTCTCTGGGCGTTTGGTATCATTGGATTTATTGATGACTACATCAAGGTTTACTCAAAATCACCACAGGGACTTCCAGGTAGATGGACAGTTATGCTCCAGGTTCTTGCTGCCCTGCCATTCCTTTTTATCAACTACTCGAATCCAAATTTCCTCCCTCCTGTTTTTGGCCCTGGCACACCGGACTCGCTTAATGCCATGCTTTACTTGGTTGCTATTATCGGAACTGTCAATGCAGTTAACCTTGCCGACGGACTCGATGGGTTGTCTGCCGGTATGTCGGCTGTGACGTTCACCGCCATGATGCCGATACTTTTTACGGTTGATACTGGAATTGCCATTGTGCCGCTCATTCTTATCGGTGGTCTCGTGGCTTTTTTGTTTTTCAACTTCAATCCTGCAAAGGTTTGGATGGGTGATACTGGCTCGAATGCAATTGGCGGGTTGTTGGCGATAACAGCAATATTTTCAAAAAACATATGGATATTTGTGATTGCCGCACTTTTGTTTGTGTTTGAGGCGCTTTCAACAATCATCCAGACAAGCTACTTTAAATTAACCAAAAAGCTCTCTGGTACCGGGAAAAGGGTTTTCCTAATGACTCCAATTCATCATCACTTTGAATTACTTGGATGGTCAGAAAGAAAGATTGTCATAACATTCTGGGCAGTATCGGCTGTTTTTGGCGCGCTGGCGTTGGCAATCTTCTACTTTCTTTAAATAAAAAACACCCGACACAAAAGCACGTGGTGTGTCGGGTGTTTTAAATCTTTAGACAAAGGTTTATTTCCTCACATGCAGTCTGGTGTGTAGCCGACCTCTGCCATTTTGTTTTTGATGTCGTCAAGAGTCAGCAACGAGCTGTCAAAATCAACAGCCACTGTTTTGTCGCCCACATTTATCACGACTGAGTTCATGCCATCAAGAGGCTCAAGAGTCTTTTTGATGGTTGATGCACACATTTCACACATTATCTTGCTCGATTTTATCTCCGCTCTCATCATGTCCTCCGGAGGGAATCCCGCTCTGTCCATCACAACTGAAATCGAATCGACAGACACCTTCTTGCAATCATATGTTATCTCAAACGCTCCGAAGAGCATCTTTTCAACACCACTTACACCATCTAGTGCGCGAACCGCGCCCTGTACCTCTGCGGCACAGGCTGGTCACATGCATCTACTGTTTTTGAGCGTCACTTTCGTCATATTGTTATCTCGTCATCCTTTATACCGGTTTCTATCTTGAGAATGTCTCTCAATGGGAAGTACAACACCACACATATTATAATATACCACGCGCTCATTGCTGCGTGCGGGAGGATTCGAAAGCTGAATAATTCGGCAAATCCTTTTCCCTCCATCAGAAGGGAGAGCCCCCACGTGACAAAGAGAAATCCTGAGAAGTGTGAAACGAGAGCCGTGAATGCGATATAAACCGTGTCAGCGAATCTGTTGAATTTTGGAGTTTTCAGGAATAACAGACCAGCGACGAATCCGTAGGTCATTTGACCAATAAAAATAAGGGGATTCCAGGCGTATCCTGTCGGGTTCCAAAAAAGATATCCAAGCAAATCTGACAAACCACCAACAAGCGCACCACCAATTGGTCCGAGCAACATGCCAGAGAGCATTATCACAGCGGGTCCACCAGGGTCAATTCTGACGGCAAGACCGAACGGGAAAAATTGAAACAACCTTGTTATAACAAGAGCTAGCGCTGACAGAATCGCGGTTATTGTGATTCCTCTTGTTGTAAATGGTCTCTGTATTGCACCCATTATCGCGTTTCTCACTCAAAGCCTCCTTTTGAAGGTCTCCTGTGGATTTCTTTGTGGCTGGCATGCTATCACAAGAAAAAAGATGAATCAACTATCAAAGTTTTTGCATCACCCGCTCTTGCTACAGCAAGCGCTGTAATAACTGATGCACCCATTCTTTGGAGAACACCGGCGCAACTTTGGAGGGTTGAGCCCGTTGTGATAATATCATCAACGAGCATATAACTCTTTATTGGATCAAGTTTTGCGAGAGGATGTGGAGCAAACGCGTCTTTTACATTCTCCGCTCTCTCGTGTAGTTCCAGTTCAAACTGAGGTCTTGTGTTTCTGGTTTTCCAAATGAGTCTTGGGGCATAATCCCACCCAAGCATTTTTGACAACCTCTTGGCAATAACAGCCGCTTGGTTGAAACCCCTCTTTCTAATTCTTAGCGGGTGAATTGGCACTGGTACGAGTGTGTGTTTTGGGAGATTAACAAGATAGGAGTATGTCAGATCGGACAGGATATCGCAAAGTTTCTCACAGCTATCGAATTTGATTTTGTGGATAATGTCTCTGACAGTGTTCTCGTAGGGCAGTATCGTGAGAGCGTTGAAAAGTCTGAGGGAGAATGTTGTTGGGTGCGGCTCGAGCAGAGTTAGACAGTCGCCACAGAGAGGGTGCAGCCCTGGTTTTTTACACAGAAGGCAAACAGGTGGATACAGGAAATCAAGCAGAGAGCTAGATACTTTGGTTAACAAATTTTTCAAGTAACTCACCAGAAATTTTGGCTTTTTGCCTTAGGGACTTCACTCTTTCCTTGAGCGTATTTTGTGATTGTTCATATGATGAAATGTAGCCCTCAAATGTTTTGTCGAAATTGCCCAGAGCAGGCTCTAGAAACATCTTGTACCCAAGGCTTTGTCCAATCATCTCAATCTTCTTATGGTAGACGATAGGAAGTGATGGGACACCGGCAATGGCAGATGCTACCATCGAGTGGAGCCTCATTGTTATCGAGTAGTCCGCCAGTTTGAATATGCCAAATGCGTCCTGCCAGGAGAGGGGACTGGTCAGCTTAAGAACGTTCTTTGTTTTGATGTGAGGGTATAGTTTCCCTAGATATGTATCGTCTCTTCCCTGAAAAAACGGTACGAGAACAATGGACGATGAGGTCATTTCAGCAAATGAATTCAGGATGTTGGCACAAGCTTTTATGTCAAGCTCGAACTCATCAGAAACAGCTGGAGAGAAGACAAGAATTGGTTTTGGTAGCGATTCAACTTTTTTGTGAATCTCTTGACTTGGAGTGTCAACATCCAACAGGAACGCCATGTCGGAGGATTCGATTGGATGAAGGTCTAGCTTGTTTGCCATTTCAAAAGATGAGTCGTCTCTGGTCGTGATAAATTCTGCGTGTCTGAGAACATTTCTAACAAAATTGCGTGTTGAGGTTCTTGCAAAGGGGCCAATTTGCTGACCGACTGCGCAGAATGGTTTTTTGTGCCTTTTCGCCAAAAGAGGCCCGGCAAGGTGTGCCCAGGTTCCTCTGATTTTTTTTCTCTCATGCAAGAGTCCACCTGGCCCAAGCACAAACGCATCGGTGTTTCTTGTTGTGGATAGAAGATTCTTCAGGCTTCTTGGCACAATCTGTAGATTCTTGGACTCGGTGACAGAAGGCACATCACCAGAGAAAAGGCGAACGTTGGTGTTTTCTAGGTAAGGTAACGTCGCATGGAGCAACGCCTCATCACCAACATTTCCAAACCCATAATAACCCCAGAGGGCAACCTTTTTCATTTTGCTACAACCCAGAGTGACACAAAACACCAGAGATTTTTCACGAATCTTGGAATCCTCTTTCTAGGTTCCTTGATTATTCTGTATGCCCACTCGAGCTTCATTTTTCTTGCCCAACTTGGGGCTCGTTTGATATTGCCCGACCACACGTCAAAACTCCCGCCAACACCGATTGCGAGCTTGACCTTTGGGAGGTTTAGAAGATTGTTTCTTATCCAGAGCTCTTGTTTTGGCACCCCAAGCGCAACGAGTAAAACCTCGGCGCCTGAACTGTTTATTTGGTCTAAAAGTCTTTTCTCATCAAAGTTGTAACCATTTGAAATCCCAGATATGACCGTTTTCTTGTATGTTCTTGAGATTCTTTTTGAAGCGTTTTCTACCGCCTTTGATGACGCCCCAAAGAGGAACACACGCTTTTGGGCTACAAGTGATTCTAGGTATTTTTCCGTTAGCTCAATCCCTGGAATGCTTCTGCTGCACCTTTTTTTGAAACGGTTTAGAAGAATCTTCGCGCTTATCCCGTCTGGCACAAGAACACCTGCTTCCATTAGGCAATTGAACACATCTGGATTGGCGTCGGCGAACCTTAGAATTTCAACACTGGCAGTAACGACATGAACCGTCTCACTGGAGTCAACTCTTTCGGTGATGTGCTGTGTCAGTGAATCGATGTCTGAAGTCCACCAGTTTCCCGACGCCAGTACCTGGGCGGACGGTCTCATGGGTACTCTGCAATGATCTCATCATCGATGACATCCACCGATCCTCCAAGCGACTCAACAACAAAACGGAGGGGAACAAGGGGTGAGGTACCGAGTTTGTAAGCGGGAGATGGCATCTCAATCGACTTGCCAGAAAGAGTGGCTGTTTTGGAGTCGATTGTTATTTCAAGACTCTTGCCCTCAAGCAGGTAGTGAATTTTGGTGCCGTTGTAGACAACATTTGCACCAAGCTCCTCACCGATGAATCTAAATGGAACATAAATGCTGTAATAGTTCTTGTCGATGAATGGGGCGGGAGAAACCTTGATTGTTCTGCCATTTGCCTCGACTTCGTTGTAACCCCTATGCATGACGACTCGTTTGACCTGACCATCAAAGAACCTGGAGACGACCGGAATAATCTTTGTCCCACCGTTACTTGTGATGGTTATAGAACCCTCTCTCTGCCCCTCTTTCGCTTTTTCTCCAACTGCGAAGACTCGAAGTTCAATCTCACCCTCAAACTCTGTTGGGACAACTTCAATCCAATTTGTGTCTGTTGCGACTTCACCCTTTATTACGCCGTTTCCGTGGTTTGTGATTTGGATTATCTTGGAGCGTTTTGTTGAGAGTGGAACCTTTTCAAAGAAGATTTCATCGCTACCAATGCCAAGTTTTGGAAGCCCACCGAAATTGGAAACTGGAATCTTTTGAATCCTACCGTTGCCCGTGTCGGATATCACGACCCAATCACTTGAAACGTATATTCCAGCTGGATTCAGAAAGTCGCCATACCCCTCTTTGAAAAATGGTGGCTCGTTGGAGGTGTTGGGTCCACCCTTCCTTCCAAAGCTGGCAAGCTCATAACCGTTGTCGGCAAACACTCTGACGCTTGATGTGCCAGCGTCGGTTATGAATACCCTGCCAAATTCATCGATTGTTATTGAGCTGGGGTTTGTAAATGCGACGTCCGATAATGATTTCTCGAATGTGCCATCCTCTTTGTAGATCAGGACTTCTCCAAGAGCTGCGTCAACCACCCAGATTCTGTTGTTCATGTCAATTGCGACATCAACAGGCTCTTCCAATCCCTTTGTGATTGTGAATTCCCATGTACCGCCCAGGGTGAGTGAGACAACCCTTTTGTTGCCTGTATCAGCGACAAAAATATTCCCAGATTCACGGGAGATGCCAAGTCCGGCGGGATTGTCAAACTTACCAACACCTGAGCCGTATTCGCCGAATCCAACGAGATGATCTCCAAGTTTTGAGAATATCTGAATCCTTGAGTTGCCCGTGTCGGCAACTACGAGATCCCCTCTTGAAGAGATTTCGCAATCCTCCGGGTTTTTAAGGTTGCTGACATTTGTACCCTGTGCGCCAATCGACTGTACATAATCACCATAGATGAAGTCATAGACGTTTATCTGGTTGGAGCTTGCCTCAGCCACGTAGATGAGGTCGTCAACAACGACAATCCCTCTTGGCTTGAGCGATGAACCATCCTGACCGATTGAATCAACAACAACAAGTTCACCGTTGTAGTGAATGATTCTGTTGTTTCCAGAGTCAGTCACCCATAGGTGACCGTTTGAATCGACATGAATCCCTGTGGGGTGTTTGAGCTCTTCAAGAGCGAAACCATAGGCGCCGACTGATTTGACGGGTTTACCATTTGTCAAATACACATCTATCTGTGAATTGCCGGTGTCTGTCACATAGATTTTATTGCCGAAGATGGCGATGCCAATCGGGGAGGACATTTCGCCCTGACCAAAGCTTCTTACATAGTTGCCCACTTTATCAAATACGCAAACCCTGTCATTGCCGGTGTCTGTGATGTAATAATTGTCGTGTTCATCGACAACAAGGTCGGAGGGGGATTCAAGTTCTCCATCACCCTCCCCTTGCCTGCTAACGGAGTATAGAAAAGCACCTGCAGCATTGAAAATCTTTATCTGACAGGTCGACCTGTCGAGAATGGCGATGTGACCCTTAGAGTTGTATGCCATGGAGACCGGCTCAACAACGCCAACTGTCTCATCGTTTGACACGTTCATATCAGCAAGAAACTCCCCTCTTCTGTCAAAGAGTGAAATCTTGCCACCCTCTGGGTCGCACACAATGTACCTTGAGCCCTCATCCTTGATGACCTTCGTGGGTTTTTTGAGTTTCGTGTCCCCAAATGAGGAGATGTAGGTACCCTCGGTATCAAGAACCTTTATGGTTTTGTGCCCTGTGTCAGCAACGATCAGCTTGTCGGAGTCCAGGTCGACAAATAGAGATTGGGGGTATTTGAAATGTTCTCTATCGTTGAGGATTCCGATAATTTCGACATCAGATGAGATTGCTGTAGTTCCAATGACGATCGGCAGCGCCAGGCAAACAACAAGAATGAGTATCGTGAGCTTTGCTTTCATTTTACCGGTACTATCACCTTTTGCTCCAATAGAGTGCTGATCAAAGCGGCTGTTTTGGATGAGCTTTGCTGATATTCATCAAAGATTTCTCTGAGGGTTCTCTTGCCATCTACAAGAATAAGGAAGTTCCATGCCTCAGAATCAAGCTGCATCTCGTCAGGTCCGCCAAGACCTGTGGTGTTGACCTTCAAGACGGTGTCCATCGGGGGGAGTGTGAGAAGGATTTCATAGGTTTTCGTCGCTTTTTTCAGCCCCTTTTTGATGAGTTCAGAGTTGGACTCCTTGATTGTTTGAGGCGGCATCGTAACGCCATCGTTGAAGAAAATCTGCCCTTTTACCCAGGAGAACAGCTCCCAAAGAGCCTCAACCCCTTGATATCTGTTTGTAGTCGCATGGATTATTGACCCCTTGCTAAAGTATACGGATGCGTGCTCGTTGGTGTCTGTCATGTGAATCTGCAGTCGACCTGAACGTCCTGAGATTTCTACAATCTGGATAAGCTCCGCAAAAGTCGTTTCCTTCAGATTCGGGGGGAGATCCATTTTCAACTACCTCCAGTTTGGTTCTGTCTTATCTAGGAATGCTTGCATACCGATCTTTGCGTTTCCCGATGCAAAACATTCTCCAAAAATCCTCGCCTCGGTGTCAAAGTCCAGGTCAACCTGAGAAGCCATTGCAGCCTTCTTGTTGAATTTGACTGCGTCTGGGCATTTTGATGCGATTGTTTTGGCTATTTTGTAGGTTTCATCAAAGAGTACCTCAGGTTCATAAATCCAGTCAACAAGACCGATTCGAAGCGCTTCATCAGCTCCAATTATTCTGCCCGTTGTAAGAAGCTCTGTTGCTCTGCCAATTCCGACAAGCACTGGCAACCTTTGGGAACCGCCAAAACCAGGGACAACACCGAGGTTGACCTCTGGCTGTCCGTATTTGGCTTTGTTTGAGCTTAGCCTGAAGTCACAGGACATGGCGAGTTCGCAACCACCTCCGAGGCAGTAGCCGTTGACAGCGGCGATGACAGGTTGATCGAGTTCCTCAAGCCTGGAAAAAACTCTTTGTCCATGTCTGGAAAATGCCTCTGCCTCTTCACCACTCATGTCGACCATTGCCGAAATGTCAGCGCCTGCGACAAATGCCTTGCCCTCGCCCGTGACAACCACGACCTTAACCTCGTCGTTTGACTCAATGTCGTCCACCGCTTTGTTCAAGTCGTCGAGGGCTTCTCTGTCGAGCGCATTGAGCTGTTCGGGTCTGTTGAATGTGATGGTGTAAATATCATCTTCAAATTTTGTTGTTAGTCTATTGGTTTCCATTCTGGTGCCCTTTCTCCGTATGTTGGATAAACAAGCGCTTCTTCTTTCCCCTCGAGAACTCTGAGGGCTCCAGCTGCGAGGGCTTCAAGCTCATCCTCACCTGGGTATCTTACTACTTTGCCAAGGTATGAGATGCGCGGGGTGATGGTTGATATCATGTGGTCAGAGTATGCAAGCCCGCCCGTGAGTACGATTGCGTCAACCTTGCCGAAAAGAACCGTTGAGCAAGCGCCAATCTCTTTTGCTACCTGATAGACAAGAGCGTCATAAACCTCTCTTGCGACCTCGTCTCCTTCTCTTGCTCTCTTTTCGACCTCAGCTGCTGAGTTTGTGCCAAGGTATGCAACAAATCCACCCTTTCCCATAATCATCTTTTTGACTTCTGGGAGAGTATATTTGCCGGAGAAGCAGAGTTCAGCAAGCTGAATGCAAGGCAGGCTGCCGCTGCGCTCTGGTGTCATGGGCCCCTCAGCCGTGGCGTTGTTATTGTCTATCATCTTTCCGCCAAGTACGGCTGCGACAGTGATTCCGCCACCCATGTGGGCAACAATCAGCCTGGATTCCCTGTATGGAATGCCAAGATCTTGAGCGGCTTTCCTTGCTGTTGCGTGAATATTGAGCACATGAGCGATTGATTTTCTTTGTAGAAGCGGGTGACCAGAGTAGAAAGAAAGTCTTTGATACTCGCATGTTGTTGTGGGATCAACTATGTATGATGGACATCCGCCATACTCTTTTGCGATATCGCGCGCAAGCGCGCAACCGAGGTTAGAGGCGTGTTCCCCGTATTTGTTTGTTGATGCATCCTCAATCATCTCATCGTTTACGAGATATGTGCCAGAGATGATTGGTTTGATTATTCCCCCTCTACCAACCACAGCATCGAGTTTGGAAACAGTTTCTGGGTGATTCCTGAATGCTTCCAGAATGACTTTTTTCCTAAAATCATACTGATCCCAGATGCCTTTATATTTTGCGATTTCTGATGATTCGTGTCTGAGAGTTTCTTCAAAAACCTTCTCTTCACCAATAAAAAGAGCCATTTTCGTCGACGTACTACCTGGGTTAACAGTCAGAATTGAGAATTTAGAATCCATTGAGCCTCCTGTGCATAGGTATAATATATACACCAGTTTACCTTGTCAAAAAACAAATTGACGCAAAAATCCATTTGATATAATTGACTGAAGTAGGAATTTTTTGTTAACATAGGCGCGAAGCGAAAGGAGTTAAACATGCCTACAGTTACAGGGAAAATTGAAGTTAATGACGAGCGTTGCAAGGCTTGTGGTCTTTGTGTAGAGGTGTGTCCAAAAAAGATCTTGAAGCTTTCAAACAAGATTAACTCGAAGGGTTATCATCCAGTTGAGTGTACTGATATGGATTCCTGTATTGCGTGTACATCCTGTGCTCTTATCTGTCCGGATGTGGCAATAACAGTATTCAAGAACTAGCGTAAGTATCGTAACCACACACGCCAAGCTGTTTTTTCGCTTGGCGTGTTTTCATGTTCTGTGTTCGTTAATCTTGTTCGTAAGGTCTTTTGTACAGTTCTTTTTTGCTTAGTCCGTTTTTCTTTCCCATTGAGTTCCAGCCAAGATTCCCCATTGTTGTGTAAAGCCATTTTGGCATCAGTGGTTTGGAGAAGAGTTTAAAAGCTTCTTCGGGTATGCTTGTATTCTTGTCTATTGAATCAGTGATTAAGTCGAATGCTTTAATAACGTTCCTAAACATACCACCGCTTTCTTCAAGTTTTCTCCCTCTTGTCATGCCTGCTATCGCTCCACCTGCACCGAGCGCAAAACCACCCAACCAAATATTGCCCGTTTGTTTGGTGAATAGTTCAATGTTTGACAGAGAGATGCTGCACTGAGACGATTCGGGGAAACCGCAGTTACAGATTGCCAGAACCTTTTTGGGATTGGTTGTTTTCAATTCACTTAGGTGTTCAAGAGCAGATATTAGTGGATACGGGAGAGTGTCAATGTAGAGAGGATACGCAATTACTAACAGATCGGAGTAGCTGTAAGTTTCTTTTAACTCTTGTAATCCAGGCTCTGTCCTTATTGTTTTTGCCGTGTTTACTGATATGTTTTTGTGACCGAGTTGCTCCAGCTTTCTAACTAAGCACGAACCAAGTATTTCAGATACGCTGCCCTTTGGTTTTGGGCTGCCAACGAGCATGAGGATATTCATCTTGAAGCCCCCTGACCTACAAATGACTCGTCCACCTTTGCTTTGATTGAGTCCATTTGTTCTGTTATAAAAACATGGATACCGTCCGGATCGAAATTGATTCTATTCCTTTGAGCCAAATTCTTGAAAGCAATTTTTTCGGCTTCAGTTGTATCCCCATTCATAACACCAACCACAACGAGAATCGGTCTTTTTTGATATCTTTGCGCATGATGAACCTCACCATCTATCTTCCTGAAATAGGGAAGGATGTTTGGTAATATTCTGTCGAGTGACTTTTTGAGAGCCGACGAGTACCCACCAAACCGAATCGGGGTAACCCACAATACAACATCCGATGTGGCGTGTGATTCCGCTATGTGCCGACCGAAATCGTCAATCACGCAGACACCTGGTGTCTTTGTCCAGCAGCCAAAACAACCCAGACAGCTAGAAATAGACTCGTTCTCCAGCCTTATGTGTTCAACTTTGAACGCCTTTCGAAACTTCTCGCTTACAATGTGATTGCCCTCTGACTCTTTGTTGGGGAGAGCATCTAGGATTAGGCACTTCATCATCAACAAAAAACCTCCTGTCATTCATCTTTTTTCAAAGCTTAGACAGGAGGTTTGTGATATCGTTTATTACAATCTATTCGTCGTAGATTATTCTATTACAATCATGTCCTTTGTGATTTTGGTGAGTGGCTCTCCACCGTTGTCCCTGACAACCACTGTATCTTCGATTCGAACTCCACCCCATCCTTCGAGATATATTCCAGGTTCGTTGCTTGCAACCATGTTTTTCATGAGAAGCTTGTCCTCAGGAACCATGGATGAAATACCAGGAGCTTCATGAACGTCGAGTCCAATGCCGTGTCCGAGTGAGTGATTGAAGTTATCACCGTATCCGCCATTTTTGATAACCTCTCTCGCGGCTTTGTCGGGCTCACAGCATGGCGTGTCTGGTTTGAAGAAAGGCATTGCGGTCTCTTGAGCCAATCTCACGAGGTCATAAATCTCTTTGTGTTTGTCAGTTGGCTCTCCAATAACGACTGTTCTTGTGCAGTCGGAGCAGTAATTGTTGAGCATCGCGCCGAAGTCAAACACAACAAAATCGCCATTTTCTAGCTTCTTATCGGAAGCGACACCATGAGCCATTGCGCCTCTGTAGCCGGAGGCAACTATCATATCAAATGAGGCCTTTTTTGCGCCGAGGCGCTTCATGTGGTATTCAAGCTCAGCTGCGATGTCCCGCTCTTTAACACCAGCTTTCACAATCTTGAGCATTTCCATGAAAGCGTCATCTGAGCATTTGCACGCCTCCCTGAGTCTTTCAATCTCCTCCTCTTCCTTAATGAGTCGAAAGGCTTCAACCATACCGTCGGCTTTTATGGGCTCTATTCCCTCGAGTTTCTCCACGAGTCCTTTGTAGTATGAATGAGGAAGTATACTCTCCTCAAGACCAATTGTTTTTATGCCACTTGCTATAATTTCCTCTACAACAGCGGCATACCTCACAAGCTTTACATCAACGCCATCCACCACTTCCTCTCTGGCCTGCTCTGGGAATCTACCATCAACAAAAAGAGTAACCTTGTCATGCTCAATAAGACATATACCCTCCTCGCCAGTAAATCCTGTGAGGTAGAAGACATTCTTTGAAATCCTGTGTTCGTTTGTGCGAAGAAAGAGCGCTTCGATATTTTTCTCCTCCATGCTCTTTCTGATGTTGATGATTCTGTTGTTCATTTTCCTCTCCTTAGACTCCTGAGATAAAATGCCAAACATTCATGGCTGCAGTTGCTCCTTCGGCTGCTGCTGTAACAATCTGTTTGACGTCTTTTTCGATGACATCACCGACTGCGTAAGCGCCTTTGATGTTAGTTTGAAGCTTTCTGTCCACTGGGATATAACCCTGGTCATTGAGCGTTATAAATCCCTCTACGAATTTGGTGTTGGGAATATAGCCGATAAACACGAAAACACCGTCGGTTTTATGCTCAAAAACCTCCCCCGTGACCTTATTCTTCAGTTTAAGAAATTCGACTTTTTCTCTGCCCTCAACTGATTCTACGACCGTATCGAGGATGAACTTTATTTTGGGATTGCTTCTTGCCTTCTCAACATTTTTTGGAGCCGCTCTGAACCCCTGTCTTCTGTGGACAATGTATACCTCTGAACCGTACTGGGTGAGGTACAGCGCTTCCTCGATAGCCGAGTCTCCGCCACCAATGACTGTGATGACCTTATCTTTGAAGAAAGCACCATCACAGGTTGCGCAATAGGAGACACCTCTTCCTCTGAGGTGATCCTCACCTGGCACGCCCATCTTTCTGCTAGATGCGCCAGTCGCTATGATGACAGCCTTTGCCTCATATGCAGCGGTCCCTCCGACAACGAGGAACTTGGAGTCTTCCTTTTTAATGGACATGACATAATCGTATATGACTTCAGCCCCAAAGTTGTTTGCCTGTTCCAGCATTTTTGCGGCAAGCTCATATCCCGCAACCTCGTTTGGGAACCCAGGATAGTTGGCGACTGAATCTGTGATGTTCATTTGACCGCCTGTGCCAACCTTCTCAATTACCGCTGTTTTAAGCAGCGAACGACCGGCATAGATGGCTGCACTCAAACCACCGGGGCCACCACCGATTATGACAAGATCAAACTCCATTTTTTCCATTGCAACTCTCCTTGACTATGGCAACACGTGGACGGTTGGACATGTCATTTATAACATCAACTTGAGCATTTGTAAAAAGTTGCTTCAAATTCTTTACGGTGTGTTCATCCTGGGATTCAATCTCAAGCAGCAAAACTCCGTCAAGTTTGATGAATTTCCTGTAATTTTGAGCGACTCTCTCGTAGAAGTCCATTCCAGTCTCACCACCATCGAGAGCAGCCCTCGGTTCATACGATATCTCCTGTTCCAAATTTCCAAGCAGTGATGTTTTTATGTATGGTGGATTACAGGTGATGACATCAAATTCACCTTTGATATTTTCAAAACAATCGGACTCAACGAATTTAATCGCTGTATTGAGAGTGTTCGCGTTTTCTCTGGCCACATAGAGAGACCTTTCTGAGATATCTGATGCGACGACCTCAATTTTTGGGTTTCTCTTCTTGAGCGAGATGGCGATACATCCGGAGCCGGTGCACATATCAAGCACCCTCATGCTTTCCGCTTTCTCTATACCCAAAGCATCCTGAGAGCACTTCTGATTGATTACCTTCTCAGTCTCGATTACCAGAGTTTCGGTGTCGGGTCTTGGGATGAGGACATCCTCGTTCACCCTGAGCCTCAATCCAAGGAAATCTGCATACCCCAGAACGTACTCAAGGGGGTAGTGATTCGATACTCTTCTCGCCGCACTCAGGCAATCTGACGCCACCTTCGTGTCAACGGACGTTGACAGCGAAGAAAGCATCGTAATCCTGGGTGTGCCTGCAAAGTGGCATACAATCTCTTCAGCATCGCGGTACGGATTTGGACGATGTGAAATGACTGTCGCAACTTGATTAATCAGTTGATGAAGTTGCGAGCTCATCTAGCTTCTTCTGTTCCTCTGCTTCAATCAGAGCGTTAATTACTATGTCCAGGTTACCCATCATTATCTCCGGAAGTCTATATACTGTGAAATTGATTCTGTGGTCTGATACCCTCGTTTGGGGGTAGTTATAGGTTCTGATCTTCTCTGCCCTGTCTCCTGAGCCTATCTGAACCCGTCGTGATTCTGCATGTTCCTTGTCCTTCTTTGCCTGCTCAAGTTCGTAGAGTCTTGCCCTCAAAACCTTGATTGCTCTCTCTTTGTTTTGAGTTTGTGAACGCTCATCCTGGCATGTGACAATCATGCCTGTTGGGATGTGGGTGACCCTAACAGCTGAGTCTGTGGTCTGAACACACTGACCACCGTGACCCGACGATCTGTACACATCTATTTTTAGATCCTCTGGCTTGATTTCGATATCTACTTCTTCGGCCTCTTGCATGACGGCAACGGTTATTGTGCTTGTGTGGATTCTACCACCAGACTCTGTCTCTGGGACTCTCTGCACTCTGTGGACACCCGACTCATACTTGAGGTGTCTATATACGTTTTTGCCCTCAATTGAGAAGATTACTTCTTTGAAACCGCCGATGTCTGTGGCGTTTGAATTGATAACTTCGAATTTCCAACGTTTTGCCTGGGCATAGAGGGAATATGCCCTGAAGAGCTCGGCTGCAAAAAGAGCGGATTCCTCACCACCAGCGGCAGCCCTTATCTCCATGATGACAGACTTTTCATCTCTCGGATCTTTTGGAATGAGCAATCTGTTGAGCTTTTGTGATAGTTGAGTGTGCTCCTCTTCCAGTCTTTCAAGTTCGACTACTGCCAGTTCCTTCATCCCGGCATCATCGCTGTCCATCAGCTGTTTTGTGTCCCCAATCTCCTTCTCAAGCTCCTGAAGCTTGAGAGCTGTTTGTACAACACCTGAGATATCAGCCTGTTCTTTGGAGAGCTTTTTGAACTTTTCAGGATCAGACATTATGCCTGGTTCGCTGAGTTGTCTTATTACCTCGTTGTATCTGTCTATTAATCCCTGAGCTTTTTTAATCATGCTGACGAAGTCTATTATACGTGGGACATATGGTCAAGAATCTTTTTATTGACATGGAACTCTAGCTATCTAAACTTTCATGGTCAAGTTGGGCCGTTAGCTCAGTCGGTAGAGCATCTGCCTTTTAAGCAGAGGGTCGCAGGTTCGAGTCCTGCACGGCTCAGGAAAGTTGATGTATTATTGGCCCCATGGTCTAACGGTTAGGATGACACTCTTTCAAGGTGTAGGCAGGAGTTCGACTCTCCTTGGGGCTGCCACTTTTCTTGGACACCTTGTCCACTCGTATCCTTTTGAGACTAGTTTTCGGTTGTGTTTCCTCCGTATTGTATCCCTATCGTGCGTGTTTCGCATATGTATGTGCAATAAATGCACGTTTTTCTAAAATAACTTAATTTTCTCTGAACATTGGGACGAGTATCATCCTACTGATGCTTCAGATTTATGCCATTCTCGCAGCGTGTCTATCCGCATCCTGGCTTGCTGTTGACACACGGAAACCCCCCGCTATAATACCGCCTGTATCACTGTAGAGATGTTACCGAGAGACGTGCTGATTTTGTTGCAGGGTTTCATTTATTCCATGCCGGTGAGGGCACCTTCACCGAGTACGTTGAAAATCCTTACGGGGGCATAGGAGTGTCTCCTAGAAAGGAAGAGGAATGAGAAAGGTAAAGCTTCTATCCGTACTGTTGGCTGTTGTTATGATTATGCCGATGGCCATTGGACTTGGTGTGCAGGTTTCTGCAGATGACATGCCTGTCTACCAATTGCTGGTCTACCTCAAGAATCCAGGAGACCGAAGCACATTCGAGAGTCTGAAACTTCCGGAACTCACAACTTACGCATCAGGCTCGGTTCTCACCGATGCCACGGAAGACCAGATGAGTCAGCTTACTGACAAAAACGTTGAGTATATAACAATCGGTCGTTCAGATCTTTGCTTCGTCGGCAATAGATCGATGAACATCAAGGGCAAGAATCTGGTATTTGATGAGACTCCAGACGCCTGGTATGGCGAGCTTGCTGATTTTGATTATGAGTCTATCAGTGAGATTTATTATGTAGTCAATTTTGTGGGACCAACAAAGAGAGCTTGGCTTGACAAGATCGCCGACCTTGGCGGCTATGTCATGGACAGCTATCCAATTTCCAACCAGACCTACCTCATGAAGATTGACAGAACCAAGATCGACGAAGTGAAGAAGCTCAGTTATGTGAGAGCTGTTGGTCTTTATTCCCCGATCTGCAAAACCGATCTCTGGGTCAAAGATGACACGAACATGGATTACACCCCATTTACTGTCAACCTTACGATTGCTGGCAATCTTACAAATGACGAACTCAGAGAACTCTCTGAGTACCTAAAGGGTTTTGGTTGCAAGACACTTCTTCAGTCAAGAATCGAGAATTTCTACGCAGAAGAAGCCCCAGCAAGAGAGCCCGGCATGACGGACGAAGAGTACGACGAATTTGTTAACTTCTGGGAAGAGGACAGAAATATCCAGAAGAAGTACTATGAGGGTCCAGTCAGCGAGAACGATTCAACGCCGGTTAGAGAAGCCGCAGAAATCTTCACCTATGGAACCGTTGGTGCTGTAAATCACGGAAGCGAAGAGCCGTATGAGTTGGCCTTCACAAGAGTTATCGTTCCGGCGACCTCAATTGATGATGTTGCAAGACTTCCTCAGGTTCTTGGAATCGAGCTTTTCTCCGCACCAGAATCACAGAATGATCTCACCAACTACACAATCGGTTCACACTACGCTTGGGCTGCCAATGAAACAACGGGTATTGTAGCCGATGCAACTGACCCACTTCCACAGAACAGACTTGATCACTTCGGTCTTCATGGTGAGTCCTTCGTCCCTACAAACTGTCAGATCGGTGGAGATCACTACAGACAGATTGTCGCGGTTGTTGGTACCGGTCTTGATACTGGTGACGTTAATGACACTTACGACATCTCGGGTGAGTATGGTACAGCCTATGGTGACTTCGCTTATCGTGTGGTTGACCACCTTGCTTACTGCAGACCAACAACTTCCTACGGTAACTGGGCCAACACGAGTGAGTGGAGATGGCCTCCAACGACTGGAAGCCCCACCAGAGTCCAAAGAGCGAGCTGGGCGAACATCAATATGTATCTTGAGGACTTCAGGGAAACCGGTGTGAGAGGTTCGAGAAGTTACCCATGGATGGATTGGGATGGACATGAGACGCATGTAACCGGTTCTGGTTTTGGTGATGGTTTCTGGTCACTTGGTCAAACGCCAAACGATGACGATACAGCTCTTGGAAGACAGCCGTATGGCCCGCTTCCAGGTGTCGCGCCAAACTCCCCGAATCTTGAGCCTCCATATGGTGTCCAAGCTCCAGGAACTAGATACGACTATCGTGGTGTTGCCTACCGCGCTGGTATCGTTGTTCAGAGAGTTACCCACAACAACTTCAACAGAGCACGATCAAGAAGATCTACGTATCTCTATTACTGGGGATACACAGGTAGACCTCACTACATCGGTCTATATGATTATAGACTTCCAGAGTCTGGATATCTTCGTGCCAAGGATGGCATGTTCACCATCATCAATGATGCCTACAATGTTGGAGCCAGAATTCAGGTTAATGCTTGGGTTGTTCCGCATCGCGGAAGATCCAATGGATTAACACCTCCGAACCCGGCAGGAGACCGAGAGATTACGTTTGATAGCATGATTTATAACTCCAACGAGTACAACTTCTTCTGCACCCAGATGGATAGGTTCACTTGGGAGAAGAAGGACATGCTTCTTGTGCAGGCTGGCACAACAAACACAAGATTTGCAGCTCCGTTTATTTATGACTTCGAACCATACAACTTTATTGGCAGGACAGTCCCAGCTGGTGCATACGCAGAATATGACCAGAACCCGACACGTTACAGTTCCCCATGGTGCTATACCACACCACCAGTACATGATGATTGGCTTGCGTTTGGTGGACAGAACATTGGTTACCCAGTGCTTACCCCAAACCGCGGTGTCTACTATCCACCAATTGGTGACACATCGACAAACCTCCCAGTAGAGTTTAACTATTACTATCAGGATATAACACAGCCGCCAACAATGGATTACTTGGGTTACCCACCTGGTAATGCAGATGGTAAAGCTGATTACGCCTCATCCGCCCTTTCCCCAGCAACAGCCAAGAACCCAATTACAGTTGGTGCTTCAGAGTCGTACAGAAACATTCAGAATAACTTCGCAGTAATGCCAGATGACACACTTGCTAATCCAAAGACACCGCAGTTTACTCAGCAGGGTCCTTGGGTGTATGGCTTCGTCTATGGTCCGTGGTTCTCACTCGATCCACTTGCAACAGATAATACCGCTGACTCGGATGCTCCATACGCAGTGGATAATCAGGGCAACAACATGTGGGAGAATGAGGATGCTCTTGGCTATGCCAGACCAAATGGTTATGGTCAGGTTGCAGCCTTCTCAGGCAGAGGCCCAACGCCAGATCTTGACTATTCACATGGTGATGCCGAGCCAAGCACATGGGAACCAGCTGGCAGATTCAAGCCTGATATCGTTGCACCAGGAACTCAAATTATGTCCGCAGCGTCATTCCTGACACTCAATGAGATTGGTGATGATGATAACAGAGAAGGTGGAGTTTACTTCTCAGGTAACCAGTGGAATGGTATCAGACAGATTGACGGCTCTAACTACTCAGAGGGTGGACCATATACAGGACGTCATCCGTCGATTGACAACCCATCGGGTCTAACGGCTATCGAATCACCAGAAGCAGGCGGAGAACTCTACAAACACTACGCAATCATGGAAGGTACATCCTGCGCCACAGGTTTTGTTGCTGGAGCTGCCGCAATCACAAGACAGTTCTATGAGAACCGTGGTCTCACAATGTATCCAACACCATCCGCTTCCCTTATCAAGGCGACACTCATCCATGGTGCACGTAATCTTGGTGGCGAGGGAGACTATGATGGAGCCTATCAGAACTGGCTTTGGCTCTCTGCCAAACCGAACTACGACCAGGGATTTGGTCGACTTGACATCAAGCAGTCACTCTATCCAGACCCACCAACATACACACTCTATGAGGATCATCAGAGCGGTATCACCACCGGTGAGAAGCATTACTTCTACTATGAAGTGACAGACAGCACTGTGCCGTTTGAAGCAACACTTGCATACACCGACATGCCGAAGCTTCCAAACCCACAGGTAGCTCTTGCCAATGACCTTGACCTTATCATTGTCGATCCAGGCGGCACAGAGTACCACGGTAACATATACCAGTCAGATCCACACATTGATGAGCACACAAACGCTTATGCTGCATGGGGTCGTGTATCCCAGGGTAATCCGGGTGGCACAACTTTTGACAGAAGAAACAATGTCGAGAGAGTTGTAATCCCGCCAGTAAACATCAAAGAAGGCAGATGGACAGTCATCGTTTCGGGTGCTCGTGTTGAGCAATCCTCAACAAACATCCCGCAGCTCTACTCCTTCCTTGTTTCGGGTGGAAACCTCAGAGCAGCTGTTGCTCCTCCACCAGAAGTCCCAACGCTTAGCCCAATCTCACTCCTTCTTGTTATCTTCGGTCTCATTGGTGTTGGCGCATTCTTCATCCTCAGAAGAAAAGCAGAGATTGCTGCGTAATACTACCAGCATAGTAACATTCTGAATAACAAGGGCGGGTCGGTTTTTGACCCGTCCTTTTTTATTTGCTGAAGACTTCGAACCTTGAACGAATAGGAAAAATGCTTAAAAATTGCTGTTGGTGAAGTTTCGAAATACAAAAAGGATATGTGATGGATAATCTGATCAAAAGTTTGGTAGATGCTGTAAAAAAGTATAAGCTGGTCATAAGATGGATTGGTCTTGGTGTTATCATTGCCATATTTCTTCAGATCATAACGCACCTCAACATTCCTACTTTCAATGAGTTTGGGGTTCAGGAAATGTATCTGAATCCAATTCAGAAATTCCTAACAAATGCGACGAGCAATCCACTCGTATGGCTGCTTAATCTATTTGGGATAAATACCACTTTTGAACCAATATTCAGTGGCAACTATGGTGCGTTCCTGAATCTCCAGGGATTCTATATGGAGATTATTTATGAATGCACCGGTATCTACGCTTGGATTGTCTACTCGGCCGCTGTTCTTGCATATCCGACTACCAATTACATGAAGAACGTGTATGGGTTCCTTATCGGAATCCCAGCGATATATCTAATCAACCTCCTCAGGTTTATAGTACTTGGTTTTGTTGCGGCCTACTGGCCAGCAGCTTTTGACTTCCTTCACGCTTATCTTTGGCAGCTGATTATTATCGGATTTATTCTTCTTCTCTTCTGGGGATTTATCTCTTGGATTGTGAAAGAGAAGCCCCAGGCATTGGCGGAGAAATAGCAAGTTGAGCAAGAAAGTTGCTTTCACAATAAGACTTGTTGTGTGGACGGTGGTTATATTTGCGTTGTGGTCTCTTATCGCGAAGATGTATGCCCAGCTAACAACAGACATCGTGAAAAGCTGGATTTGGAACATTGGTTACTACATAGAAGGCGCGCAGAAGGCCGAAAATTCACTACTCAGCCCTGTGATACCATTTTTGATTTTAATGATTGCGACCTGGGGAAGGGAATTTATCGTCATCGATAAAAAGATAAATCTTAGAATAATTCTCTGGACACTTGGAATCAGCCTCCTCCTTTTCGCATTCACCATATACGGACAATTCCTAATAAACTACATTAGTCTGCCTTCCGTTCAAGCAACGTCTTTGCGGATAAATGTAATCAGTTTTCTGGTTTCGACTGGTCCATTCCTCATCTGGATTGTGTCGTGGTTTGTGTTATCGCGAGATAAACTTACTGAGATATTCTATAGCTAGAGAATATTGTTAATCACGTTATTTTTGTGTCTATCGACAGTCGTTTGTCTGGGTACGATATTGGATGTAACATTTGGTGTTTGTGCAGATATTTGTGAGTTTGCGCGGTGTGAGTATATTTTGTATTCATTGAGAGATCGATAGTAGATGAAGTCCGGACTCTAGAAATTTAATCGTCGTTTGCTTCCGTATTCGATTTCAACAAGTTGTTGCAGATAAAAATACTGAAAAAACAAGTGTTTTGAAAAATAATTATCACAAAGGAAAACAATTCAAGAAAGATCTGTCACCAGATTTTCATATATGCTAGCAATGTATTTCCAATAACGAAACTGTGTTCGTGTTTCAATTACAAAAAATAAAAAAGCCACCAGAAGCACTTATACCTCGGTGGCTGGTTTAGGGTTACATTGAAAAGCTCATACCAATAATTTATGTTTTGTGTCTTGAGCCTGGAGAGTAAATTTCGACTCCATCTTTACAGAGCGGACACTCGTCTGGTTGGTATGTTTTCACATCCATGGTGATAAGAGGAGTAAAATTCCACGGGAATTTGACCTTACCAGCTGAGCGGTCAACCAGAGAACAAACTCCGACAACCTTTCCACCAAGTGACTCAACGAGTTTTCCAGCCTCAAGAGCCGACCCACCGGTCGTGACAACATCCTCAACCACAAGCACTCTCTCGCCCTCAATGATGCCAAAACCGCGTCTGAATTTCATCTCACCCTCGGTACGCTCACAGAAGATGTTTTTAAGCCCAAGAACGCGAGACATTTCATAGGCGAATATAATGCCGCCAAGTGCCGGCCCGACCACTGTATCGGCTTGTAAACCACCTAGTTTGTCGCCTAGCATCTGGCATACCTTGTGTGAAATAACTGCGTCCTGGAACACCCTCGCGCATTGAATGTAGGTGTCGGAGTGCAGTCCAGAGGAAAGTTTGAAATGACCAGTAAAAATTGCATCAACTGACTTCAGAAGTTCAACCGCTTTATCATTTGACATTGTTCATCTCCTCAAGTATTGCAAGAGCTTCCCCTGCTGGATTGGAGCTGTTGTAGATTGGTCTTCCAACCACAATGTGAGAAGCACCATTTCTGATTGCTTGTTCTGGTGTAACAATTCTCTTCTGGTCACCTACATCATCTGTGGCTCTGCGGATCCCAGGTGTGACCGCGATGAAATCATTTCCCAATTCCTGTCTGAGTTTTGGCAGGTCTTTGGCGGAGCACACAATGCCATCGCACCCGTTCTCAAGAGCCAGCTTCGCAAGTCTTAGCACAGAGGTGTCAACATCGGATGTTATCCCAATGCCCTCAAGCTGCTCTTTATCCATTGATGTCAAAACTGTGACTCCAAGAAGTGTTGGTTTAGGTTTGCCAGTTTTTTCTGCCCAGACGTCAATTCTCTCTCTCGCTGCCGCGATGTTGTTTTTGCCTCCGAGTGTGTGAAGGTTGAACATTGAAACACCGAGGTTGCAAGCAACCTCACAGGCATCAGCAACCTGGTTTGGGATGTCATGAAACTTGAGGTCAAGGAAGATTTTCATGCCGTGAGATTGGAGCTCTTTTATGATTTCGGGCCCCACCTCGTAGAACAGCTTGAGTCCCACCTTAACCATAACGCCGTCAGGTAGTTTTTTTGCTAGCTCGATCGCTTCCTTGTGTGAGACATCGAGTCCCACAATGAGTCTATCGTTATTTTTCATGGGCTACCCCCACAATCTCTCTGAAATCAGAGAATCCATTCTGTCTTGCCCAGGTTTCCATTTCCTGCGCAATATCAACCATCACGTTTGGGTTTTTGAAGTTGGCTGTTCCAACCTGCACCATTGACGCTCCCGCCATTAGGAATTTGATCGCATCAAGTCCTGTGTTGATTCCACCGCATCCGATGATTGGGATGTCAACCTTAGAATAAACCTGCCACACGCAACGGAGAGCCATCGGGAAGATCGCCTCTCCGGAGTACCCACCAGTGATATTACCGAGAACGGGTTTTCGTTTGTTTACATCAATCTCCATGCCGAGGAAAGTGTTTGCGACTGTGACAGCATTTGCTTTACTGTCTTTGGCAGCCTGAGCAATCTCCACGATATCGGTGACGTTTGGGCTAAGTTTGACAACGATGGGCTTCTTTGTCCTGACTCTGATTTTAGACGTGAGTGACCTCACATTTGACTCGGAAGAACCAAAGCTCATCCCACCCTTTTTGACGTTTGGACAAGAGACATTCAGTTCGAAACCAGCGATGGAGGGGTGGTCGCCAATAGTATCAATGATGTTGATGTACTCCTCCTGAGAGGAGCCAGAAACGTTAACCCACACATGGCATTTGTAGTCCTCGAATGCTGGCAGTTTCTTCTCGATAAAGTTTGAAAGTCCCTCGTTCTCAAGTCCGATGGAGTTTAGAAGTCCGCCACTTGTTTCAACAAGGCGTTGACCGGGATTGCCAGCTTTGGCTTGGGCAGTGACTGCTTTTGTGAAGAAACCACCAATCTTTGAATAGTCGAGGATGTCACAGTACACCTCGCCGCATCCGAACGTGCCAGATGCCGCAAGTACTGGGTTTGTATACTCTTCTCCGCAGAAGATTGTCGCAGGGCTAAATGGCATGCGCAACCTCCTTTGCGTCAAAAACAGGCCCATCCGTACAGACGTGTTTCTGACCTGAGAGAGTTTCAATTTGGCACCCAAGACAAGCTCCGACACCGCAACCCATGTAGGTCTCAAGGGAGAACTGCACATTCACATCCCAGCTTTTCACAATTTCCCAGACTGCTCTGAGCATTGGTTTGGGGCCGCAGGCAAGCAGGGGGGCAGGGGGTAAGAGTTTTGATGTTATGAGTTCAACAATATTGCCAGAGAAACCAAACGTTCCATCGTCTGTTGCAATCTCAAACCTGTCAACATCCATCTGTGTGTGAGGAAGCAATGTTGACGTTCGAGCGCCAATGAAGGTTGTGGTTTTGGCTTGGATGTGTTCAGAGGCAAAAAGTATTGGGCCAGCACCAGTGCCACCACCAACAAGATAGACGTTCTCAGTTGATTCTGGAATGGTAAAACCGTTTCCGAGTGGGCCAATGATTGTGAGTTCTTCGCCTTGTTTCATCAAAGAGAGGAGCTTTGTCCCGCTTCCTACTACCTGGTAGAGAATCTCAACAATCCCAAATTTTCTACAGTTTTTAATGGAAAAGGGCTTTGGTAACACGGTACCTGGGAAACCAATCTCGACAAACTGCCCAGGAACAGCGGAGAGTGCTATGTGGGGGGAGTAAAAAGTAAGCAGGAAGAGTTCAGAGTCTTTGAGTCTGTTGTTTGTCAGAATCTCAACTTTCTGGAGTACTTTAGCCAATCTTGCCATCCTTGTATACAACCTTGCCGGAAACGATTGTGGCAAAGACTTTACCCTTCATCTTCTTGCCTGCAAGTGGAGTATTTTTGCCAAGTGAGTAGAACTCTTTTGGGTCAACCGTCCATTCTTTCTCTGGGTTGATAATTGTGATGTCAGCCTTCTTACCAGTTTTAATCTCTGGAACTTCGATACCCATGACGGTTGCTGGGCCGGTCGTCATCTTGGATAGGAGTACTTCAACTGAGATGATGTTGGTGTGAACCAGTTCTGTGAAGAGCTGTCCAATTGCTGTCTCAAGCCCCGTGATACCAGGTGGGGCTATATCAATCTCGACTTCTTTGTCCTCTCTGGCGTGTGGTGCGTGGTCTGTTGCGATGCAGTCAATCGAGCCGTCGATGAGTCCCTGTCTGAGAGCTTCTACGTCCTCTTTTGTGCGAAGAGGTGGATTGACCTTGCAGTTGGGGTCATAACTTCCGAGCATCTCGTCAGTCATTGTAAGGTGGTGTGGAGTGACCTCGCAAGTGACCTTTGTACCAAGACCTTTACTTTGTTTTATCAACTCAAGCGACCAGTTTGTTGAAACGTGTTGGATGTGAATCCTTGAATCTGCCTCGTGAGCAAGTATGAGGTCTCTGGCGACCATAGTCTCCTCAGCAGATTTTGGGGAAGGATGCAGTCCGTAGAGGGTTGAGTGATAGCCTTCGTTGCAGACGCCTTTTCCGGAGAGCGATTTGTCTTCGCAGTGATCTGCGACCAGAAGTCCAAATGCTTTGGAATACTTGAGGGCAAGGAGCATGAGATTGGCTGATGCAACAGGTGAGCCGTCGTCTGTCACCATAACAACACCAGCTTTTGCAAGTCCACCCATTTCAGCAAGGAACTCGCCCTTTCTGCCCTGGGATATGCAGCCTACAGGTTCAACATTGACAAGTCCGACACTCTCAGCTCTTTTTTTGATGAAGGTCGCCATAGTCTCATCGTCACAGGGAGGTTCAGTGTTGGGCATGGCGTAGATTGTCGTGAATCCCCCAGCAGCAGCAGCTTTCGTTGCTGTCTCAATTGTTTCCTTGTGCTCAAATCCTGGCTCTCTCAGATGGGTGTGGATGTCTATGAGACCGGGACTAATCAGCATCCCAGTGCAGTCTATCGTTTCATCGGCTGAAAGGTTTTCACCAACCTCGGCAACCATTCCGTCTCTGATGAGGACATCTTTCTTTGCTTTTGTGAGATTGACTGTATCGACAACAAAACCGTTTTTTAGTACATAGTTATGCATTCGACTCACCTCCAAGAAGAAGGTATAAAACCGCCATCCTGACAGCCACTCCGTTTGTGACCTGCGTTGTGATTGTTGCCTTGTCGGATTCGGCAACAGCTGGGTCAATCTCTATTCCACGGTTCATGGGGCCCGGATGCATGACGATAAGGTGTGGATTTTTCTCAAGTCTGGAATTTGTCAAACCGTAGTGCTCGTAATATTCATGAGAGGTGGCAAAGAGCCCTTGTTTCTGTCGCTCTAGTTGAATCCTCAGAACATTGACGATGTCATATTGGGGGAGTGCCTCGTCTAGGTTGTGGTGCACTTTGACCCCCAGCTGCTCAATATCCTTGAGTAGAAGTGTTGGTGGCCCGCACACTCCAACCTCAGCACCCATCTTGAGAAGTCCGAAGATGTTCGATCTGGCAACCCTAGAGTGTCTGACGTCTCCAAGAATAAGAACCTTCTTACCCTCGATTGAGCCTGTTCTCTCCTTGATTGTGTACATGTCGAGAAGCGCTTGGGTTGGGTGTTCATTGATACCATCGCCAGCGTTTAGGACGTGACCGTCGAAGAATGTTGACATGAAGTGTGGCGCGCCGCACATGCCAGTCCTGATAACGATGTAGTCAGCGCCAAGGGCTGTGAGAGTCAGAACCGTGTCTTTTAGGCATTCGCCCTTCTGTACAGCTGATGTAGATGCGCTGATGTTGATGACATTTGCAGAAAGTGTTTTGGCTGCGAGTTCAAAGCTTGTTCTTGTGCGCGTTGAGGGTTCCATGAAGAGGTTCACAACGGTTTTACCGCGCAAAACAGGAGCCTTTTTAATCTCTCGTCCAAGCAGCTCCTTGAAGCTCTCTGCGGAGTCGAGAATCAGACCGATTTCCTCTCTGCTCATGTCCTTTAGACCCAGAAGGTCTTTTCTTTTCAAGCCCATTGCACCTCCTTAAAAAAAGCCCCTGGCAAGGCGCCAGGGGCTTGGATAGTACTACTGCAATTAGTCAACCCTTTCACCAAGGATGACCTTGTCCTGTCCGTCTGTCTCTGTGACAAGAACCTCAATCACCTCTTCCTTGGAGGTTGGGGTATTTTTACCAATGTAATCAGCTCGAATCGGGAGTTCACGGTGGCCTCTGTCGACAATGACAGCAAGTTGAATCTTGCTTGGTCTACCGAGGTCAGTAAGGGCGTCCATTGCGGCTCTGATGGTTCTTCCGGTAAAGAGAACGTCATCAACCAGGATTACAACCTTGCCCTTGATGTTGAAGCTGACACTTGTTTTGTGAACCTTTGGTGTTTCGTAGAGCATGGAGAGGTCATCGCGATAGAGGGTAATATCAAGCTCACCAACCAAAGGTCTTTTGCCCTCAATCTCTTCAATCTTGGCTGCGATCCGGTGGGCAATTGGAACACCTCGCCTGTGGATGCCGATTAGAGCGATGTCATCGATACCGTGATTGCACTCGATGATCTCGTGAGCCATCCGGGTGATGACCCGTTTCATGTCTTCCTTCTCAAGCAGTATTGCTTTGACTTTTAGCTCCATTGCCAATGATTATATTTTGTGGATTTTATGCTGTCAACGTGAAATTGATTTGAAGCTTTGACGGTGATGATTCTGTCGACAGTCGGAATACCACGCATGAACATTGGATTATTAAGCATTTCTGTTGTAGATAATCCTCAGTTCTCTATAGACGAAAACGCTAGATGGCTACGGTGTAGTTGAGGCATATTCCCTTATTGGACAGTTTGAACATATTGGTTTTGTTTTACAATTTTCCTTGCCCAATTTGACTATGAGAGCATGATACTCATTGTAGAGCTCATAGCCATTTGGAAGGGATTCTGTAAATATCGACTGTAGCTTATGATAATCGTCGAATCCGACCAGCCCAATACATCTCGCCACCCTCTTTGTGTAGGCGTCAACTACAAATATTGGATGATTACCTGCATAAAGGAGTATCGAGTCTGCTGTTTCTGGGCCAATCCCATTTTGCGCTAAAAGCTCTTCCCTAACCTGATGTGTTTCTCCTTCGAGCATTTGCTCGATTGAGTCATGTTTATGGAGAACGTATCTGGCAAATGATATCAGCCTATCAGCCTTCTGATTGAAAAATCCAGTTGGTTTGATGCATTCTCTGATTTCCTCTGGTTTGGCGTTAACCATTACCTCAAGCTCTAGCAAACCTTTTGATTTGAGGTTGTTTATCGCTTTCTCAACGTTTGTCCATGAAACTTGCTGAGTAAGAATTGCTCCAACTGCAATCTCCCAGGGAGAATCCCCAGGCCACCAATGTTGGGGGCCAAAGCTTTCTAAGAGTGTTTTATAAATATTGAAAATCCTGTTCATTGGGTCATATTCTCATCAAAATGCGAGTTCATTCAAGAATTGCCTGATTTTGGTGTGTTTGAATCAGTTTGAAAAACAGAGGTTTCTGGATACACTGGGCACATGTTTGTATACGAAAACTTGGGGAGACATAGTTATGACTGATGACAGGATTGAGAATATTACTATTGAGACTATCTCTATAAGCGATGTGACAGAGCGACAGTTGGATATGTTGTACGAATTGTATGTTGAGGATTTCAAGGAGTCATATCCGATGCTTCCGGTTTCCCCCATTGAGACCTATAGAAGAGACATCAAAATGACAAATACCCAAGAGGTGGACTTCAATCATGTTGCGGTTTTGCACGGCAAAATTGTGGGTTTTGCGTCGGGCACGGTTATGAAAAAGGATGCGGATGTGGTTGATGAAGATTTGGAAAGAGCTTGGTTGAATCTCCGAGTTGCCAAGAATCACAGGAGAGAAGGGATTGGCTCAAAGCTCTTGATGGCATTACTTGACGACGCTAAACCTTTTGAAATTAAACATGCATATCTAAGAGCAAACACAGAGTCTGGACACGCATTTTGCGCAAATTTTGGTGGAGTGGTGACAAGCGAGGGAATCCTCTCTCATCTAAAACTAGACACCAAGGAATTGGATAAGATTTCCTATAATCTGGAGAAGCTCGATGCGAGGTCGCCTGAGGTATTTGTTACACTTACAGAGAATATCCCGTTGTCCCAAAAGGACGAATATCATGGTTTGATTGCAGATTATTTTGAAGAGCTTTCGAGTTTCTCCAGTGACTGGAATTTTGATAGGGAGCAGTTCATTGGTGAATTGAAAGAGGATGAAAAACACAGAGAAGATGATAATATCACCCAGATAACTGCATTTGCGCGCGATAAGGATGGCAACCCCATTGGAATTTCAGAAGTATGGATAGACCCAACTAAACCGTGGGAATTGTTCACATTCATCTCAGGGGTCAGGAAAGATTTCAGAAGTAGAGGCATCTGTAAGAGGATGAAATCAATGCTCATGCTCTATGCGAGGTCGAGGTATCCAGAAATTGAGCTTGTGACGACGGCAAATGACAAGGACAATCAGGTGATGCTTAGAATCAATTCAGACTTTGGGTTCGTCAATTCTCCGAAAAGCGTTCAGTATAGGTTAGACGTTAATTCAGTAAACGAGAAGATGCAGGCGCATTAGAAAACAAGCTACGATACCGTGTGAAATGTTGGTTTCTAATGGAATACATGCCTGAGTAATACACCTCAATAGAAGTTAAAGTGGATGTTTCCCGGTTGGGTAGTAAGTGTTCTGAGGGTTTTATTATACAAACGCCATCGAACAGCAGATTGGATACTCAACGAAATCGATGCCCAAGTCCTTTGCCGCCTGGATGGTCTCAGGGGCCGGGATGGCAATCCCATCAACGCCTGCCTTGATGGCAAGAATATCGAGTTCTTTCTTGTGGTATCCAGCTGGTCTAACGCATCCTAGATTGATGATTCGGTCTGGGAGTTTATTCCTTGCATAGCTGATGACTTCCGCCACTTCAGAGGGTGATGGTGGCAGGACATTCTCCATTGGAGTGCCTGCCGTTGGTCGTAGTACGATGAAAACGACCTTGTCAACGTCATAGTTTGAAATCAGGGATACAGCGTCCATTTCACCAGAAAGACTGCCTTCATTCAGACCAATTAGAATGTGGGGCGCGACCCTCAAACCTGATTCGAGAAGCCTGATTGCAGAGTCTCTGGCAACACCGGGTTGTATCTTGTAAACTCTTTGAGCCACCAAATCATCACCGATGACATCAATCAGAGTTTGGTCTATACCAGCTTCTTTCAGGTTCTTGATGTCCTGGTCGGTCGGGAAACCAACATGGGCGGAGATATAGAGATCGGTTGTATCCTTGATCTCCTTTATCGCATCCCTGAATACTGCCCAGTCAGCCCTACCAGATGTGTTGAGACCACCTGAGAGAAGCATTCCATAATCTTTTCTTTCGTGGGCTTTTTTGGCAAATTCAACGAGTTTTTCAGGTGTTGAGCAATCAGGGATAGCCCGAAGCAGAGTTCCCTTGCAGTGGTCACACATAAGGTCGCATCTTGACCCGGTCAATGAGACGCCAGGATATCTTCCAGTTCTACCGTGGATTGTAAACATCCCCGGAGTGTAAAACGTTACTTTTCTTCCCATTTTACAAGTCTTGCATTCTTGAAAGTGTTGTAGATGTTCGTGGTTTGTTTGATGTCACTATAGTAACCATACAATTTCCAGATGCAGTCCTTGTTTCCAAGATAGCCACCCACAGATATTACATCGAGGTTGAATGGATAGTCCGGATGTATACTAAACATCTCTCTGGCTTCATCGTTGTCTCCAATTATCTTGAAGCTCTTGGGGTCAATATTTGCCATTGCCCTGTATACAAAGCCATATTTTTGAAGCTCTGTCAGTTTTTCTACCACCCAGTCGATGCCGTCTCCCGTGATATTCCTCTGATATTCGAGTGTGATTTTGCCCTCGTCTGGAAGGTCAAAGATGACCTTGTTGCCGAGGTCTGTGACATGCCACTCTGGTGGGTAGACAACAATTGGCTTGACGTCATCGTAGGTAATCTCTTCAGGCTCTTCAGAGCCGTACTTGTCAAGGTATTGCTTGTCCGCGAGAGTAAGGGAGGAGTTCTCAGCATTTTGTTTTTGGATTGTGGCTGCATCGGGCTCAGCGTTTTCCTCAATTACAACGGTTGTCTCGACAGAGGAGCAACCAGCGACAAAAAGACACAAAACAAGTGCAAACAAACCAAACGTTCTCATGAGCGAGATTCTATAACAACAAATGGATAAATCATTTAAAAGCGGGTGATGGACTGAGATCAATGAAGTATAGTTGAGACAGGGATAGATGCCCAATTAGTGGATAAAACAAGGGAATTTGACGATTTCTCAACTAACAATCACTACTGACAAACACGGCTTAGCCCAGGAATGAAAACCGAATCAAAATTAATCATAACGGATGTGTACGATGTTTGTAAAAATAAGGAAGACACGGAATTTCAACCCGTCTTTATTTACTGAAAAAATGTGACTTAAAACAAAAAACAGGCGGGGTACTTTGTCACCCCGCCTGTTACGATATCAAATTGATTATACCACTTTGTCTAAGGTTCTACTCTTCGGTTTCATGAAGTCTTGGTGGGAGGTAGAGCATTACAGTTCTTGTGTCTGCATCCCAAGTTATTTCTCCGCCCATGAGCGTCTCGCCAAGGGAACGGACTGGAACGATGGTTCTACCGTTTTTGATGATGGCTGGTGCTGGCATTGTGACTTTCTTGGTCAGAATTTTACCGCCGCAGGTTTTAAGCGTGAGTGTTGCGACTGGGTTGTCGATCTGAAGATCCATCTTGTAGTATGCGCTGCTGTCACCAATGGTGAAAGAAGCTGTCCTTGAGCCACTGTCCCAACCAACCTCTGAGTACATCTCCTCAGCAAGGGCGCGGAGTGGGATGTATGTTCTGCTGTTAACGATTGTTGCTGGCTGGTCAAGTTTTTTGACTGACTCGGTGAGTGGATATTTCTTTGTTTTGTCCCTATTCATCGGATCCCATGTCAGGCATTTCTCAAGTTTCATGTCAGCGCTGTCGATTGGGAGTGTTATTTGTGTATATGGAATATGCACCGCAGCCAGATAAAGCTCATCGGTTATTGATTTGTCGTCTGCTGGGTAAAGCTTAACTTTGCCTGTTGCAAATGTACCATACTTTGCGTCCACGCTGTTGTTTGGCGGAGCAAACTGGAATGTCATCTTCTCGTCAGCTCCAGCCTTAATCTCTGAGCCTGTTGTGCCTGTGTTGATATAGCAAGCATCTGAGAAACAGAACTGGATGATGTACCAATATTCCCTACTGATTGGACCACAGTACTCGACTTCAGCGGTGAACTTCTGGGTTTTACCGGTGTTATTGGTCATGAAGTACTGGTGGTGACCTTCAACCTGAGGTATTCCCATCGATGCTGGTGGCATGTATTTAGCTACTGGCATGAAAATAAATGGTTTGAACTCAACACCATTTTTGTCTTTTCCTGTAAAGAGCGCTGGACCAGCTGAGACTGGTGCGAGGCTGATGAGGAGAACAAAAGCGAGCCCCAATGCTACGATTCCTGTCATTTTCTTCATAGGTACTTTCAAACCTCCTTGTCGTTGCGATTCCTATATAACGCTTAGCCGTGCTCCACACAATAAAGTTTTTTACCGATTTGATTAATTATTGGTGATTAAGTTCAATGTTTTGCCTGTACTCCTGGTCAATTATGATTCATCGAACTTCCAAATATTTCCACAATTGTGCTATAATGATCTGTGATATGAACAGAAGACATTTTTTGTATTTTTGTGTTGCCGTTGGGGTTCTTTCGCTTGTTTTGGGATTTGTCTACGGTTCTGGGTCAGCCAAAACCGGAGAGGAACTGAGAAATGTGACAAAACTTGATATCACAATCCCTGGAGTGAGACTGATCCCAAACCCCACTGTCGACGGGTTGCTCGATGCGAGTATTGAAGTCGACCGTTATGCAACAGACACCGAGATTTCCTGCACAGCCTTCGAGGTTCTGAGCAAAATAATCCGGGCTGATGTCGAAAATAGTTCCTTTGAGACAGCCAGAATACAGGTGAAAAGCGGAATGTGGCAAACGGAGTTCAGTTTCAGCCTCTCTGCTGCCAAAGAACTCAAAGACGGTGGGATTGACCTCAGAGAGTTCTGGGTTGAATCTGTTAAGAATCAGACCCCGAAACGGGAGATGATAAACACAACTGCGAGGGTTGACACATTTTGCGAGTACGCAGAGTCTCTTTTCAACTCTAAATCTATTGGGGAGAAGACAAACACGAGATTCACTGTGACGTCTGGAAAGAACTTGAAAGTGACCTCTGAAATCGAATCGACGGGCTCTGTCTCCTCAATCGTTGCTAAAATGCTGATATGTACCCAGGTGGCTGCTGAAAAGAGTGGCGTCTATCTTGATAAAGTCACAATCGAAGCCAAAGTAGAAAACCAGGAAATTCTAGTCAAGTTCGATTATAGGTACCTGGACTTACTCACGGATGGGAAAATATCGATGGAGGAGTTTAGGGGGCATATGTATATCGAATGAAATTGGACTTTGTGTTTCTATGTAATTTGCAAAAGTTGATTTTAAAAACATGTTTTGTTGAGGTGTGAGAGGCTTGGAGGTTGATATGAGTTCATTTAAGGATTTTTCTTGGAAGTCTTTTTTGTCGTTGTTAATTGGTTTTCTGATAGGAGTTGGTTTGTACTTTCTTCTGAAATTTGCATACTACAACGGGGGATTTGCTACACGATTTGCAGATCAAAATTCTTCTAGTCTAGCAACCTTTACCCAATTTACTGGTGCCGTTTCCACTGTATTTTATCAAAGTGGTGATGTTCTTGCTTATGACCTTCACGAATGGAAACATGAGTTTGATGAATTCGATGTGGAAAATTCAGACAGCTATTGGGATGATCTCTACAATTTCTTTGAGATGAGAATCGACCTTAGCTCTAAGTATGGGTTAAATGACAAGGAAAAATTCAGAGAATACTTCGAAGAGATTTACAAAAAAAGTGAAATTGAAAGAATGCAAAGTATTGTAAATCACTAGAAAAATCTATTTATGTAGAAAGCTCAGAATTGATAGCCTTGGAACTTATACGATCGTTCTAAATGATAGAAAGATGTGAGGTTCTAAAACACCATCGAATCAGGGATATGGTTGGATTCTGTGCCTTGACTCCATTGACAGAATTGTTTATGTACGTAAGATGTACGTAGGAGGTACGCTTATATGGCCGTTGTTACAAAGAAGATTAACATAACCGAAGCCCGAAGGAAATTGATGCAACTTGGAAAGGATGCAAAAGAGGGCAAAGGGTCATTTGTTGAGATAACCAGCATGAACGAATCTGTTCTTGCACTGATTCCCTGGGAATATTTTTTGTCCCTTATTGAGACTCTTGAGATTACATCCGATTCTGAGCTAATGAACTCAATAAAAACTGCGAGAGATCAAAGTGAGGGCGGAAATTTTATAACTCTTAGTGAGTATCTGAGTGACTGAATACGAAATAAGAATTCCAGAGGTTGCAAGGAAGTCGCTGGATGAGATTAGAGCAAAAGACAAACCCACTTTTGCAAGAGTACTCAAGAAGATAAAAGAGTTAGCACAAAATCCCATTCATCCAGCGTCTAAACCTCTACAAGGGGTTTTGCAGGGCGTTAGGAGTCTCAGGGTCGGGAGATACAGGGTTTTATACGAAATTCATGACAATGAAGTATATATTTTGCTTCTCTATGTGGGTATCAGGAAAAACAAGGACAATGATGATGTTTATCAAATATTTATGAGATACATCAAGAATAGCTCCAGGTAGTTTTTGATCTGTTTTTCTCTAGATTTTCTAAAGCGGATGTAGTTTTTCCAATCACGCTTGCGTTTACATCAATTTGCCTCTTGAATTCAATAATGTTTCGTAATCGAAAAAGAATCAGCAAGAAGAACGGCGGTAGAGGTGGCACAGGAAAGCACCACCTCTGAGATTACTAATGAACTATACTTTGATCGCTGAATCGCCAATTACTTCCCTGGCATAAACGGTCTAAGCTGATTTGCAAGCTCCTGCACGTTCATGCTCTGGAGCCACACCTTGCCTGGGCCTCGAAGCACAGCCAAGAAGAGTCCCTCTCCGCCCATGAAGATGTTCTTGAATCCCTTGACCATCTCAACATCGAAATTGACTGTTGGTTCAAGAATGGCAACATGACCTGTGTCAACCTTCAGAACCTCACCATCGGCAAGCTCCTTCATCACGAGAGCGCCATCGATTTCGAGGAAGGCATCACCTGGCCCTTGAATTTTATTGAGGATAAAGCCCTCACCACCCATGAGTCCAGCCCAAAGTTTCTTCCTGAAATGAATCTCAAGACTCAAAGTGTCGGAACCAGCCAGGAACGCACCCTTTTGCGCGATGACGTGCTGTCCTTCAGCAAGGTTGAAATGAATTATCTGACCGGGGAATGACGATGAAAATGCAATCTCGTCCTCAGGGTTGGTTGATGTGAAGGTGTTGACAAACGCAGATTCTCCAGCCATGCTGCGTTTGAAAGCGCCCATCAGACCACCCTTCATGCCAGTCTCCATCTTCATGCCAGCCGTCATCCAGCACATTCCACCAGATTCAGAAATCATCTTCTCATTCTGTTTCATTTTGCAAACAACAGTAGGTAACTGACCACCTAGAACATCAAACTCCATACTCACCTCCATTTTTATTATTCTCTCTGTAATTATATTTCTGTTATTCGTAATGGCAATTCCGCGTAAGCGATATAGTTAGTGATGGAAAATTGAAGAATATAAACTTGCCATTTTCTGCTGTTTGTGCTAAATTCCCTCCTGGTTGGCATCAAACCTGAGTTTGAGCCAAACCCCAAAAGTGGCTCCTACAAAATCTAAGAGGAGACTAGAAAGAGAGTGAATTATGTTCAAACTCACAACAAAGCAAATAACGCTTGCTGGTGTTTTGGGTGCTCTGATGATCATTATGGGTCTTATCGGGACTGGATTGATACCGGTACCAAACCTTGCAGGCGCTATGACCCTTTATCACATCGTCATCATTATCGGCGCAATCGTCTGTGGGCCAATGGTTGGATTCCTACTTGGTGTCATTTTTGCCGCAGTCGTCACATTCCAGTTTGGCGCAGTTTTCCCCTGGTATGTGCTTATCCCAGGACGACTTCTCATCGGACCTTTCGCGTGGCTGACCTACACAGGCATCAAGAGAGCATTTGACAGACGACAGGGGATGAGGTCGGGTGTTGCCCTTACAATTGGTGGAATCATCATCGCTGCAATCCTTGTTGTTGGATATTTTACATTCAAGACATCTGTTCCAGTAATTGACACAGCCGGTTTATCAAAAACAGTGACTGACGGTATAGCGTCACTGAATGGTATAATATCCACGCTTAGTACAAATGGTTTGATGTTTGTGATAGCGCTTGCTATCGGATTTGGTGTTTCGGGCATCTTCACACTCCTGAGGCTCAAGGCAGAAAGCACCGCAACAACCGTCTCAGCCATCGTTGGCACTCTCACAAACACAATCGTCACTCTTGGTCTTGGCGTTGTTTTTCCAACCATTCTAGGCGAAACAATGGGTGTAAGACTCAAGGTTGCAACAGGTATTTTTGCAACAAACGGTCTGCTTGAGATAATAATTGCTGTCGTTATCAGCTTAGCTGTTGTTCCTCCTCTGCTCGAAAGATTTGGTCAGGCTGGGGAGCAAACAACCGAGGTTTTTGAAAGATAATAGGGTAGGATTTCCCAAATGAAAAACGGCTCCCTTGTCCTTACTGTCGACTGTGGAAACAGCAATATCAAGTTTGGCGTGTTCTCCGGTGATGAATTGGTTGCCAACTACAGGGTTTCTACAGATTCATCCAAGACATCAGACGAATACGCTGTTTTGCTTCGGTGTCTGCTAGAATCTGGCGGAATTGACACGAAAGATTTCAAGGGAGCCATCCTCTCGTCAGTTGTCCCCCCAGTTCAGCCATTCCTTGAGAGGGCTATTGAAAAAGTTTTGTCATACTCCTGTATTACGGTGCAGCCGGGTATCAAGACTGGAGTGACAATTAATGCTGAGAATCCAAAGGAACTTGGCGCTGATCTTCTCTGTCTTTCGGTTGGAGCGGTAGTCAGACATACACTTCCAGCCGTTGTTGTCTCGCTTGGCACAGCAACAGCCTTTGTCGCGGTGTCGTCCAAGCCCTCAATAACTGGCGTTTCGATTGCGCCTGGCATCCTCTCGGCAGCCACTTCACTTTCCAGAACCGCTGCCCAACTCCCCCAAATTGAGCTAGCCTCGCCAAAGACAGCACTTGGTAGAAACACGACCCAATCGATGCGTTCTGGACTTGTTTTTGGTTTTGCAGGATTGGTTGACCGAATCTGTCATGAGATGAGCAAAGAGATGGAGAAACAACCAATCATCATAGCAACCGGTGGGCTTCTCAATATCATCTCCAAAACAACAACATCCATCACTCGTTTTGATCCATTCCTCTCGATGTATGGACTAAAGGCTCTGTATGAAAAAAACGTGGAAAATAGGTAACACCGAAATACAGGGTCAAACAGTTCTTGCGCCTCTTGCTGGAGTTGGTGATGCCCCCTTTCGAGTGATTTGCAGAGAGTACGGTTGTAGCCTCATCTACACAGAGTTCATCTCGGCCCAGGGGTTGCTCCACAAGAACAGAAAAACCTTCAAGATGATAGAACTCGACAGACGTGAGCATCCTGTCGGGATTCAGCTTTTTGGCAGTGTACCAGCTCATCTGGCTGAAGCTTCAAAATTCATTGAAGACGCTGGTGCTGATTTTGTCGACCTCAACTGTGGCTGCCCAGAGAGAAAGATTGTCTCAAACGGCTCAGGCGCAGCACTTTTGAAAGACCCAGACCTTATTGCACGAATTGTAGAAGCGATGGTAAAGGCTGTCTCAATCCCAGTAACTCTTAAAATTCGAATTGGATATAAGAAGGGATATCCCGTCTACAAAGAGGTTGGTAAGCTCGCTCAGGAGGCGGGGGCAAAGGCGATATCCATCAACTGTTGTTACTACGGAGTCAGACCTAATGAGGGGTTTGACTGGTCTGTTGTTTCTGATCTCAAAGAAATTCTTGATATCCCTGTCATTGGCAATGGCGGAATCAAGACGGGACAGGATGCTAAAAAGGTTCTTGAGTATGGTGCAGACGCTGTGATGATAGGCAGAGCATGCTTGGGGAAACCTTGGATATACCGTGAAATTAACACTGCTATTGATGGTGATGAACCTCCATCGCCTGTCACACTCGATGAGAGATTCAAGGTGATGATAAGACACCTAGAGGACACTGTTGCTCTCAAAGGTGAAGATGTTGGTGTTTCTGAGATGCGAAAGCACTGGGCGTGGTATGTCAAAGGTTTACCAGGTGCATCCACCTTCAGGGGCAATGCTGTCAAAGCAAAGACACTACCTGAAATGATTGATTATCTTGGGGAGTTTAAGGAATACCTTGAGAGCAGGAAGAAGGTGTTTGATGAGGAGTACTAGTAGCTGTTAAATCAAACCTGAGTATTATTAATTTTCATATCTCATTTTTTCCGACTAAGGCGTAGTGTTTTCTAATCAAAAATATGGATTTTGACGTAAGTAGACACAAACACTTTCGCAGACTCACAAAATGCAACAATGATTGGTGTTGGGCTATAAGAATACGATATAGAATTTCAGACGGAACAAAACCCTCCTCACCCCGACCCTCTCCTCCTCAGGAGGAGAGGGTGTTATTAAAGTTGCCATCAAACAAGTCGTGACAATTGTTGTCTCCCCTCTCCCTTACAGCAAGGGAGAGGGGAGGGGGGTGAGGGATTTTATGGCGAATGGCAACTCTTGCTATCCCATAAGTTCTAAACCTAAAAGATTGGCAATTTATCAGTAATTACACCACGAGTAGCAGCGGTTCGTTGAAAGAAACGTGACCAAACTTATATAATACATAATATAAAAGCCAATCTAAGGAATTAGTACTCCACAATAAAAAAAGGAGATGCCTACCTATAAACCTAGACAAGCATCTCCTTTTTATTCCAAAATAATTTAGCTGTAATCAGCTTTTACTTATTGTCTATCTGAGCTCTTTGCACATGCCCTGAGTAGTCGATTGTGACGACCTTCCATTCGGAGAAGGCGTCAATTACCTGCACTCCGCCCTCGCGATGACCGTTGCCTGTTCCTTTGACTCCGCCAAATGGTGAGGAGACCTCAGCACCGATTGTGCCAGCGTTGATGTAGAATAGACCGTTTTCGATATCACGGGCAGCAACCATCGCCTTGTTGATGTCGTTTGTGATGATGGCTGACGAGAGACCGTATTCGGTGTCGTTGTTTACCTCAACCGCTTCCTCAAGTGTGTCTACTGGGATGATGGCAACAACAGGTCCAAAGATCTCTTCCTTTGTGATTCTCATACCATGCTTGCAGTCTGTGAAGATAGTGGGTTTGTAGAACGAACCCTTCGCAAGCTCTCCCTCTGTTGCTGGCTCACCGCCAAGGATGAGCTTCGCGCCCTCTGCTTTGCCAATCTCAACATAGTCATGAATTTTTCTTCTTGAACCCATATTGATGACAGGGCCAACATCAGATTGGAGCCCGTGACCGAGTTTGAGTTTTGAGGCGACTTCCACAAACTTCTTCTCAAACTCATCTTTGACACCCTTCTGGATGATGATGCGGGAGCAAGCTGTACAGCGTTGACCAGTTGTGCCAAAGCATGACCAGATTGCAGAGTCAATAGCGAGGTCGACATCAGCATCGTCGAGAATTATCATCGCGTTCTTTCCGCCCATCTCAAGCGAGCACTGCTTGAGAGTCTCGCCGCACTTTGTGGCGATGCGGGTTCCAACCTCTGTTGAACCTGTGAAGCTGACCATGTTGACATCAGGATGGGAAAGAATTGCTTCGCCGACATCTCCACCGCCACCAAGCACGAGGTTAATGACACCTGGATAATCCTTGAGACCCGCGTCAATAAGAGCTTTGAACATCTCAATCATACAACCTGGAGTATCGGTTGCGGGCTTGACTACACATGTGTTTCCGCAAACAAGAGCAGGAGCCATTTTCCAGGAAGGAATTGCAACAGGGAAGTTCCAGGGGGTTATGATACCACAGACACCGAGTGGGTCACGAGTGACAAAAATGGTCTTGTTTGGCATCTCAGAAGGCATCGTCTCACCCTTGAGTCTTCGACCCTCACCACCGATGAGGTAGCACATGTCAATCGCTTCTTGTACATCACCACGGGCTTCAGCTATGACCTTACCCATCTCGCGGGTCATAAGTGTTGCGATATGTTCCTTACGTTCCTCGATGATTTGAGCAGCCTTTATAAGGATATCTCCCCTGGCAGGCGCTGGAAGGGCTTTCCACTTCTTCTGGGCAGCTTTAGCAGCAGCGACGGCTTCATCAACATCTTTTTTTGAAGATAGCGTTGCGGTTGCGATGAGTTCACCGTTTGCCGGGTCAAGATCCTCAAAAGTATTGCCTGTCTCGGAATCCTTCCACACACCATTGATGTAGTTCTGTAGATGCATTGCCATATATCACTCCTCCTCTATCTTGTTTTATATCTGAATGAATTAACTACGTTCTCAAACAGCTCTCTCTCCTCACTGCCTATATTATTTGAAACAACGGCAATTCCATAAAAACTTGTGAGGGCTGCCTCATTTGTGAGGGTTTTGTCACCGTACATTATCCAGACGAGAGCGTTGGTTTCGTTTTTCATAGTGTCACTTGAGACATATGCGCTGCAGGCATCATACTCAGCGCCGTCTGATTTGATTTTGTATGTTTCGTATTCAGAAACCTCACCATCGTAGAATGTGGTTCGGACGCTTTCGATGCCGTTGTAGTAATACCTACCGGTGTTGCCCTTCATAAAAACAAGAAGGGTGCGGTTACCAAGATCGAGGTTTGTGTATCTGATGTCAGTATTTGAAAGACTTGGAAGCAGGTCATCAAACTCCTGATCGGGTGGATAAAATACAACCTCAGCTCCTGCCTTAACAAGATCAAATGACGGATCCCGAAACAACAAGTCCTGGCTTTTCCAACCCTCTGGGACATAGAAACTTACTCTGTCGTTTGTGTACTCAACCATGCCGGTAAGCTCTTTTGTGTTGATATCGCCGCCGATAACGTTGCCTGTATCCTCCGAAATATTTCCGTTGTTGTCAGGGTTGTTGTCCGGTGTTGTGTCTGGTTCTGCGTTGTTACCACATGATGCCAGCAAAACCAACGTTAGTATCAGTGATAGTATCTGAATTCTTCTCATCTATTCCTCCTACTTAGTCCATCATGACCATCTCAATAAGCTGCCAAATATCCTTAGTTTTAATTCTTCTTCCGGTTCCAAGCTTCTTTTCTTCTTTAGAAACAGAAAGACTCGCTCTGAAAAGCGTCGCTTCACAGGTCGGGCAGATTGTTGAGATGTACTTTGCTCCAGTGTCAAGAGCGGATTGAACCCTTCTATCTGCGGAGTCTTTGACGACTTCCTGGGACGTTGCTTGAAGTCCACCACCGCCACCGCAACACTGGGAAAACTCTCGATTTAACCTCATCTCAACCAGGTCAAATCCGAGCCTCTCGATTATCTCTCTTGGTTTGTCGTAGTCACCGCAACCCCTGCCGAGGTGGCATGGGTCATGGAAGGTGACCTTGTCGCCATTCTTTTCGATTTTGAGTTTGCCTATGTTCTCAAGGATAATGTCGGTTGCAAAGACAACATTCTCCATTCCAAAGAAGTCGTGAAGTGTCAGTTGGCAAGAAGGGCAGATTGTGATGATCTTCTTGTTCAGGTGAGCCTTATAAACCTCTTGGAATCTCTTTTTTGATTCTTCGAATGCGCCCTTGTAACCTGTGTAGTAAAGAGCGTTTCCACAACATGATTCCTCATCAATTGTTGGATTGATGCCAAGCTTTGAGAGAATCTTCAGAATCCTGTCAACGTCGGTTGGGCGGTCGCGGTAGGCACAGCCAAGATAGAGCACATACTCACCATCGCCGTCTTGTTTCCTTTGCCTGCCTGAACCAAGGGGATCACCGACTTTGATGATGTTCTCTTTCACGACATCGTTGCCTTCGAGTGTGAATCCAGCCTCCACAAGCTCAGCTCTGATTGCTTTGAAAACATCGACCGTTTGCAAGGCACATTTTGCCTGGCAGTAGCCGCACATCGCGCACATCGCGACTGAGTCGGCAAGCTCCTGAGATAGCTCAAGTTCACCCTCAAGCAGTCCCTTTGCCTGGAGCATCTTTCCTCTTGAGGCAAAGCTCTCGAATAAGCCAGAATTGTATGTGGGGCACTCCTGAATACAGAAACCGCAGCGAGTGCGAACACATGTGTAGATATCGTCTCTTAGCTCTTCCAGGTGTTTGTATTTACTCACTTTATCCACCTGCTCTCAAATTTTTTGCCTGGGTTCATGATGTTCTTTGGGTCGAATAGACTCTTGATTTTCCTGACGTATTCGAACGATTTACCATGTTCGAGTTTGTTGAATCCACCGAGTCGGTCACCATCGCCGATGTAGGTGCTCATCGTACCTTCAAGCTCAATAGCTGACTCTGACATCTCTTTGACGAATTTGTAGAAATTCTCGACATTGACTGGGTCTTTGTCATCAACAAAAATGGCAAAGGAAATCGATGGTGAGAGTTTTTGTGGGCACTCGTTGTAGACAGTCATTCCAAGTATCTTCTGGTTGTACTTCTCTGAGAGCTCAACAAACTTGTCGTGTATTGCAGGCACATTGCCAATCGGCACACCAGGGTCGGCAGCTCCAAACTTTCGTTCGCGTTGGGAGTCTGGCCACTTCTGCTTGAATGGCTCAAAATCGAGGGTGTGTTTACTTGCCCAGTAGCCAGTGACGATTTCTTGTTCCTTGACCTCGGCACCAATATCTTTGAACTTGTCGCGAATCTTTGTGCTCATGAAGTCGACCATGTCAGAGTCGCCGGCAACCGAGACAAACAAAATAGCGTCCGCCCAGTCTGGCACATCTGGTTCTTTGCCGGTTTTGACTCGGTAGGAGTGAGTATAGAAGAATAGCCTCTGGCGGTCATTGATGTGAAGGGATTCAAGCTGAACGCCTGATGTCATGAGCTCCTCGCAGGCATAGCAAGCCCCGCCGATTGAGCGCATGTAAAAACCCATCACATTTCTTGTTTTGGGGAGGTAGTTTACACGAAGTGTTGCCTCAGTCACAACTCCGAGTGTTCCCTCGGATGCGACGAAAAGGTGCATGATGTTGTAGCCGGTTGATGACATCATGGCTTTTCTGTGGCCAAACTCAATCGCTTCACCCGTGCCAAGAACCACCTTGCACGAGGTCATAGCCTCCATAATCTTGCCGTACTTAACACCAAAGGTTGAGTCATTGTCGCAATTGATGGCTGCGCCAACAGTGGAAGCTTGTTTTGATTCTGGTTGGTGAGGGAGCCACATACCGTGTTTTGCCAGGAACTCGTTGAGGTGCCAGATGGTCATGCCAGCTTGAACCCTGACGGACATGTTCTTCTCGTCAAATTCGAGAATCTGGTTCATGCCCTTGGTGTCAACCATGATGCCGCCCTTCCAGGCCTGGACACCGCCACCCATGCCGGTACCTCCAGCAAACGAGTAGACGGGAATTTCAAGCTTGTTGGCAACTTTCACAACCTCTTGGCATTCCTCTGTTGTTCGAGGTACCGCGACAATATCTGGGATATCGTTGTCCTTGTCGTGTCTTGGGCTCCAGTCACGGCTGTAACTCATCCTGTGTTCCTTTGCCACTGACACTCTGGCACCGAGAACGGGTTTCAGAAGATCATACGCCTGTTTTAATTTATCGCTGCTAATCATTCATCCTCCTTGCCATAAGAAGTCACGATGAATTCATCATCTTTTATTTTTACAACCGGAACGACTTTCATGAGGTCGACCTTAGCGCACAGCGCAATATCAGAAGTCCTACTCAACGATGAGAGAATTTTACCACTTATTGATGCCAACAGAGCGTCCATCGGACGCTGGAATGCCCCGTGAATCATCTTGGCGAGTGTAACTCCGTCATCAGTCTCAAATCCCCTGAGCCTTGCTTCGACAATGACCTTATGGATTAAAGCTCCTGCCACATAGAGATCATCGAGTGCGATGCGACCGTTTGCGCCTGAACAGATAATGGTCAAGTCTTTACCAGTTTCCCTTATCATGCTGCCAACCTCGGCAGCAACTGCGGAGAGATTCAGCAATGAACAAACGAATGTGACATCAGCCGTTTTAGAGGTCTCCATCATGGCGGATGAACCGTTTGTTGTGCAAAGCACAACGTCCTTGCCTTTGAGGTTCTCGGAGAGAAGCTCAGAGGGGGAATTGTTTCTGTCGAATCCGGGGTACTTCTCTGCGTTTCTCTCACCGCAAATCAGCGATTTTGGATTGTAGAGTTTCTGTTCCTTGGCCAGGTCGTAGTCGTTGAAAATCCTCACATGTTTTGCGCCACCTTCAAGCACAGAACAAACTGTCGACGTTGCGCGCAGAACATCAACGACAACCGCGATGTGACCACTAAGCTTTTTATCAAACGGTGGAGAGGTTATGCAAGTTATATTCACGGGTACAATTCTAAAAGGACACGTCAATCATTCAAGCTAGGAATAATAATGTGTCATCTTCCAATCATGATTCGTATATTCGTCCAATAGTTGATCGGGCTCTCTGATGATTCTGTGTTGTCCCCGTTTACTTCGGATGTTATTCTCCATGTTCTACCGAAGTCGTCAGAGACATAGAAATGAAACGATGCGCCATAGTTGTCCCGGTCAAAGTATGGTCTTGTGTATCCACAGAAAATCGGTGGCAATCCGATCATCGGAGGTTTTGGAAAATCACCGTTTTCTGACGTGTATTCTTCATTGACTAAATCCTCTTTTGTGGATGAGAGAGATCCAATGACAATGGTGGAGGAATCACCAATGTAATCGTCGGCATCTTGCACATATGTCATATACCTTGCGTGGTTGAGCGCTGATATTTTTATGCCACCCCTGAGCTGAGAATCCTCCTTTTCGTCAATTAGACCATACCAGCGTGAAGTTGATAGTATCAATGAGCCTGGGTCTGTTGATGAAAGTTGTCCAATCTGAGTGTATTCGGTTCCATGAATGTTTGAGTGAGTTGACGCTCTTTGTAACACATTGCCTATGTGTTCCCTTTGCCCGTCTGCTCTTTTTGCATAGACCCTGCCATTAGATTCCATGACGTCGCCCTTTAGCGTTTGGTCTTTGACCCAATTCTCAATCTCTACATAGCTTATTTTCTCAAGTGGTTTCTGGACGTCAATCATGAATCTCTTCGGCGCTGTTCTGTTTGCAGAGGTGAAATACGTATCGATTGTTGACCATTTTCCACTGCCGTCCATTGCATAGACTGAGTTACCGAGATATGGCGACCATTCGTTGAATATTCCCTCTCCACCTGGAAAGCTCAAAACGAGGTCACCTTCAACAGCGTTCTCCTCCTCGGTAAAGGGTTTTATTTCGATAGTGGATGGAACCCAGTCTGTGGGTTTTGACGGATTGTAGTTCCTATCGGGACCGCACCTAATGAGAACGGAATCACCACCTGAGTAGACAATGCCTCCTCTGGTTTTGTTTGATGCCCCGATGTAGTGGGCGCTCCATTTGTTGTCATCGGCTGTTTTCACTTTGTCGACTGGCACAACGACATCACCAACCCACTTTGATGAAGAAGAAGTTGAGATTGTAACGTCGCCACCTTCGAAGTTGTCAATAGTTACTACAAACATCCTGACCGTGCTCGTGTCATATGATTGTAGGATTTGAGATGGTTCCGATGTGACGTTGTACGCGCCAAGTATTGAACTGCCAAGGAACATAGTCATAATAAGAACCGTGGTGATATTCATATGTAGTATATTAAGGCTCATTTTCGGCTAAAAACAAGGAAAATGCTTGACATGAGTTTTACCCGATGTAGCATATTTAAGACGGAGGTGCGATAGATGTATGCCATTACAGGAACCATAGAGAATCTCGATCTGGCCGTGATTCTTCAAACGATGAACATATCAAAGAAAACCGGCTGTATGGAGATAAAAAGTGGCGACGAGACATCCCGTATCTTTTTTGAACAGGGCAATGTTGTCCATGCGCAGACAAGAAGTCTCGAGGGAGAAACCGCTTTCTACGATCTACTGACAATAAGCCATGGCACGTGGGGTTTTGTTCCCGAGATGGAGCCTCCAAAAAGGACGATAACCAACAAGATAGAAGGTTTGCTCCTCAACTGGAGCAACCTCATGGACGAGTGGAATTCAATAAAGGACAGACTCCCCCCGGAGGATGCCATATTAAAAATCGCTGAGATACCAGAAAACGAGCGTGAACACCTTGTCTTCAACATGGAGGAGTGGGATGTGCTCGATGTTATTGGTAAACACGAGTTGACGTCCAAGGTGTTTGAGGTGAGTAAGGTTGGAAGGTTCAAAACAAGCAAAGCGCTGCTCAAGTTCATCGGTATCGACCTGGTCAAGGTGGAGAAACAGGACACTGAGGACATAGTGAGAACCATTGATTTCTTGAACGATGTTGGTCGAGAGGTTGGCGAAAGAAACCTTGGCACAAACCATTTCAGACGGATTGTTGACAAGTTTGCCGTTGAACTTGGCAGAAAACACAACTTTATGAACAACCTGAGACTCGATAGCAATATGAAGTTCATTGGCATCGAGACCAAGGGAGTTCTGAGCTCTGAGGTCATCAAAGCTCTGTCAGAATTGTTCTGGAATGTGATTGATTATGTCAACAGCCTTGTTGGTTCACATCTGACATTTGACCACATGAACAAGGTTATATCGAAGCATTTTGACCCAGGCGATGAGTTAATGATTCAGCTTGGGCTTGATAAATACATACAAACAGAAGGAAAGTACCGAAGGTAGTTAAACAATGAAATTTTTCAACACAATGACTCGACAGAAAGAGGAGTTTGTTCCACAGGACGACAAGAAGGTCAGCATTTACACATGCGGCCCGACCGTCTACTCCCGCATACACATCGGCAATTTCAAAACATTCCTCTTTGAGGACATACTCGTTAGATATCTCCGCTACAAAGGATTCGATGTAAAGCATGTGATGAACATCACAGACATCGATGATAAGACCATCAGAACAGCCAGAGAAAAGAGTATCTCGCTGAGTGAAGTCACAGACCCTTTCATTGGGTATTTTGATGAGGACAGAAAAGCGCTTCACATGGTCGACGCCGATGTTTTCCCAAGGGCGACGCGGCACATCGAGTCGATGGTCAAACTCGTCAAGCAGCTGCTTGATAATGGTTATGCCTACAAGGCAAAGGATGGGAGTATTTACTTCTCAATCGCTAAGTTCAACGATTATGGTAAGCTTGCCCACCTCGACCCCTCGACTCTTGTTTCTGGCGCATCTGAACGGATTGCGTCAGATGAGTATGAAAAGGACTCAGTTTCTGATTTTGCCCTGTGGAAGGCTTGGGATAAAAACGATGGCGATGTGTTTTGGGAAACGGAGCTTGGTAAGGGCAGACCGGGCTGGCATGTTGAATGCTCAGCCATGTCAATGCAGTATCTCGGCAATACTCTCGACATCCACACAGGCGGGGTAGACAACATCTTCCCTCACCATCAGAATGAGATAGCCCAATCCGAGGGCGCAACTGGTGAGACCTTCACAAAGTACTGGATGCACTCTCGTCACCTCATGGTAAACGGCGCTAAGATGAGTAAGTCTCTTGGCAATTTCTACACTCTCAACGATTTACGTGAGAGAGGAATCACCCCTGAGGAGTTCAGATTCTTCGTGGTCACAAACCACTACCAGACGAGTTTGAATTTCACTGACGAGGCTGTCAAAGCCAGCGCAAAGGGTAGGCAAGGTCTGCTTGAGTTTGTCGAAAGACTCAAGGAAGTGAATCTTGAGTCTGGCGGGATTGACACAGAGCCTTTAATCTCTGAGATGTTTGCGAAGTTTGAAGAGGGTATGGATGATGACCTCAACACTCCCAAGGCAATAGCTGCGATTTTTGACCTGACGCGTGATGCCAACAAGGCAATCGATGATGGAAAACTCGACAAGGTGGGAGCGTCAAAACTCCTCGATGCGATGAATAAGGTAAACACAGTTTTTGCCTTCCTTGAGGGCAGCGAATCTGATATCCCACAGGAAATTCAAGAACTTCTCGACCAGAGAGCTGAGGCTAGAGCAAACAAAGACTGGGCAAAGTCTGATGAGCTCAGAGACAAAATCGCGTCGCTTGGCTTTATTGTCAAAGACACATCAAGCGGTCAAAGAGTGTCTAGGGGATGAATTCCGATACGGTGACCGGAAAAAACTCAGTGACCGAAGCGCTAAAATCTGGCGTGACGGTGCAAAGAGTTTTTTTCCGTGAATCCATCAAGATTGACCCTTCGATTCAAGAACTCATCAATCTCTGCAAGGACAAAAACGTTCGGTTTGATTTTGTGCCAGAGGCAAAACTCAAAAGATTTCCTGGTGCACCTCGAGATGTCGCCGCCACAATATCCCCGATTGAGTATGTGACGGTTGAGGAGTTGGTAACAAAGAGCGCAACAAATGGTCTCGTTGTGATACTCGACCAGATAGAAGATCCCCACAATCTTGGAGCAATAATCCGAACTTGTTTGTGTTTTGGGACAACTGGCATCGTGATCCCCAAAGATGGCTCCTGCCAGGTTAATAACACCGTGGTTAGAGCATCAGCTGGAGCTGTAATGCACTTGCCGATTGCAAGGGTTGTCAATATCTCAAGAACAATAGAGACCCTGAAGGAGAATGGATTCTGGATTTATGGGACATCAGCGGACGCCCGTGATTCTGTTGTTGATTATAACTTCCCAGAAAAGGCTGCAATTGTCATTGGCTCGGAGGGTAGTGGGATAAGAAAACATGTTGCTAAGAGGTGCGACGTGATGCTTAGTATCCCCATCAAAGGGGCAGTAACGTCCCTCAATGCTTCGGTTTCAACTGCGATTGTCGTTTATGAAGCTTCCAAAAGGAGGTTTTAGGTGAAGATAGTTTTTGACCTGGACAGCAATGTCCCGTTCTATAAGTTGCCGTCAGATATTTTTGCAGCCCTCGTTGAAACGTTACCAGAACATCGAATGCTCAGAGTCAAGCACAACCAGTTGGCTAAAGAGATTGTCGATGCAGATGTCGTTGTGAGCTACTGGGTGCAGCCAAGAGTTTTTCAGACAGCAAAAAGTCTCAAAGCTATATTCTACGCAATAGATGGAGTTGGCGCTGAGCACCTCTACAAAGAGGTCGTGGAATCCGAGGTCATCATAACAAACTCCAGCGGTTGTAGGAGTCAGGCAATCGCTGAACACGCGATATCACTTGTGCTAGCTTGCTCAAGAAGACTAGTCGAATTATCCAATAGCATGGACTCAAAGGGTTGGTGGGGTAATTCTCTAGCTCAAGACGGAAGACCGCCGGGCGAGATATCAGGAAAAACGATTGGAGTCCTTGGTCTGGGTCATGTAGGTAGAAGGATAGCCGCCATCGCCAAGAATGGTTTTGGGATGAAGGTTCTTGGACTCAAAAGAGTAATAGAGGGTGTTGAAAATGTTGAGAAGGTTTACCCGTTGACGGAATTAAATGAACTCCTCTCAAAATCAGATATTGTTGTTTGTGCCCTTCCCAAAACCCCATCAACAGAAAACACAATAAGCAGCAGAGCATTCTCGGCAATCAAACATGGCAGCATCTTTGTTAACATCTCCAGAGGTGACCTGGTTGACGAGGAAGCGCTTATCTCATCAATCAAAGCGGGACGTGTTGCGGCTGCCGGGCTCGACGTATTTACACAGGAGCCCTTGCCTTCAGATTCTCAACTCTTCTCACTTCCACAAGTTGTCACAACCCCACACGCAGCCGGCATGACGCCTGAGTTTTGGCCCAGGTTTGCTAGACTGGTCAGGGACAACATAAAAGCAATCGAAAAAGGGGAATTGCCAACCAATATCGTAAGCAAAACGCATGGCTACTAGAAACTAACCAAGGAGGATACTCATATGGTTCTTGACTGGCTCTATTCACCGATATGCTCATCAGGATGGATTGCAAGAGAGGCGGCGAAGGTTTACGACCTGACGCTTCGTGAGTGGAACCTGGCCGATATCCGCGATGGTCAGCTTGTGTTGCTTCCCATGCACATCTCAAAAACTGTCAAAGAGATCAGAAAAGAACACAAACACACCCGTATCAATGGCGCGAAGCCAATGTTTTTCTTGAGTCAAAAAAATATAGGCTCGCACACGCATTGGGGCAGTTTGACGAAAGAGCTTGAGGAGAGTGGTCTTCGTGCCTTCCATGAACCAAACATTCCTGAGCCCTTTGTCCACCCAAGACTAAACATCAATCGGGATGATTTGACAATCATGGTCAAACCGGTTTCCGATAAGGACATCGGTGGTCAGGGTTTGCCGTCCCCTTCAATGTGTGTCGATGCGAGGTTTGGGAGTCTTGGCAGTCCAGAAGTCCAGGAATTCATGACTGACATGACTAGGCAGTATGGCAGAATTATGTCCATAGCATTCATCGGCTCAGAGGTGGCGGGGTACATTCTGCACATCCCAAAACCGATCGCCTGGAGGATAGGTTGCAGCTATGTCACAAATGTTCAGGAGATGAAAGTTCTGCAGATAATTGAGCTTTTTGTATACGATAAATTCAAGGATGCGGGGGTTGAGGAACACTTGCTGGAGCATACGGCAGTTTTTGGCAAAAAAACGAGACTTGAGCGTATTGAGGTGTTTGCGACAACCAATGAAGCGGACAAGGATTTTGGAAATCTTATCACTGGAGGATCAAAGAATTATTTGGACTTTGGATTTGTGAAGGTAAAAAATTTGATTGAGCCAGACGGGTCAAAGGAAAATAGTGAGCAGGGACTTGGTGTGTCTCACCTAATGTACAGACTATGATTGACGTTGATAGATTCTTTTTTGAGTCACTCGTTGAGGATGCCTGGAACGAACTGCCCGACGAGTGGAGGATAAAGCTTGAAGATGCCAATATCTCCTATCAGGTGGTGGATTTCCCATCGAGAGAGATTCTGATAAAGCTCAAGTTGACCAGTGTATGGAGTCTGTTGGGACTCTACACTGGCGTTCCAAAGATTTCTCGCAGAGGTTTTGTCCCGCTTGAAATGCCAGACATAATCATGCTTTTCCAACAACCAATCACTCAAAGAGCAAAAGATTTGAATAATCTCAAGGAGATTATTCGACATGTTCTCTACCACGAGATAGGACACTATTTCGGACTCAATGAGGATGAGCTCAGACAGGCTCAGATGAACTCAAACCCCTTTTAATCAACCCTAGATAGCAATAAATTTATCAACTTCCTTGTTTGAATTTTTGTGTCTGGCTCCGTTTCACCAGGTGGACCAACACAGGCGGGGCAACCACTCTCGCAAACGCAACCGTCGAGAGTGTCGAGAGCCATCTGAATGGGCTGAGTGTTCATGTCGAAGATATGTTCAGAAAGCCCAACGCCACCTGCATTCATCTCGTAGACAAATATCGTTGGATTCCCAAAATGTGGAGATTTTACCTCGACATGTAAACCCAAATCCTTCGGGTCGCACATCAGACTTAGAGGCAAAACGCTGGTTAGCAGATTGCCAAGTCCTTTCATTGCACTTGCTAAATCACCTGGTGTAAATGATTCGACGATTGAATCACCTAGAATCAACCACCATGAGACCGTATCCATCGGGCGTTCTGGCAGATGAACCTCACCCCATCCAAGGTTTTCATGAGTGGTCATTTTAACCTTCTTGAAGACAGATGTAAGAACGGTCACTGATACCTCACCCCAACCGGATTTTGATGTGCTGATGCGTCCCTCTTCGGAGACGTCGAGAACTGAGAGGCTGACTTGGAGGTTTGCGTCGGTATAGTAGTCAACGTTTACCTTCCTTACAAACGCCTTTTTCTTCTCAAAATCGAGCTTGTCAACGTGGTATGTAACTCCCTCGTGGATATATATCGCCTGATCATGCACAAGCATTGGAGCAGAAAATGTGTCTATCTCGCCGATTGTGTTCCCCGTTGTGGCGTCGTGGATTGTGACATTGCCCTCAGCAGCATTTCGCAGGGAGATTTCATCCGCGGGATATTTATCTGTCATCCAGTACCATCTGCCGCTTGTGTGATTGACCACACCGTGATTCTCAAGGTGCTCGAGAATTGGTGAAATCTCAGCCGTTCCAAACCTCTCGCCATCGACAAACGGCAACTCGAACGCTGCGCATTTGATATGAGAGATCATGACATAGAGATTATCGGGGTTAACTAAACCCGCCTCGGGTTGGGATTTGATGATGAATTCGGGATTTTTGAAGATGTATTGGTCGAGGGCACTGTTTGACAACACCAGCAGTGCAAGACTTGCCTGCTGCTTTCTGCCAGAACGTCCTGCCTGTTGCCGGAGACTTGATATTGTGCCTGGATAACCAGCGATTACAGCTGCCTCCAACTGCCCGATATCGATGCCAAGCTCAAGAGCATTGGTAGAGACAACACCAAGTACTGTGCCGTCCTTCAAACCTTTCTCAATCTCTCTTCTCTCAAGAGGGAGGTAACCACCCCTGTAGCCTCTGATTCTTTTTTGGTCGATACCAAAGGCTGCGACGTTTTTCTTGAGTAAGCCAAGAATTTGTTCTGTCTTCACCCGAGACCGTGCAAATACTATGGTCTGCACGTTTGATGAGAGCATCTCGGTTGCCAACCTGACAGATTCAAAAGTGATTGATTTTCTCAAACCCAATTGGGCGTCAACAATCGGAGGATTGTAAATCAGAAAGTACTTGTCGCCTTTTGGAGAACCATCGTCTTTAACAACCACTACGTCTTCCTCGATTATTTTCTGGGCGAGCATGCCAGGGTTGTTGATGGTGGCAGATGACATGATGAATTTGGGTTTACTGCCGTAGAAGGTCGCGATTCGTTTCAGACGACGAATGACGTTTGCCATGTGGGAGCCGAATACACCTCTGTATTGGTGAAGTTCGTCGATAATCACAAACTCTAGATTCTCAAACAACTGAACCCACTTTGTATGGTGTGGAAGGATTCCACCGTGAAGCATGTCTGGATTGGTGAGGATTATCGAGCCCTCATCGCGAAGTATTTTCCTTATGTTTGGAGGAGTGTCGCCGTCGTATGTGTGCATCCTTCTGTCCATACCCATGACGGAGAGCATCTGACGTAATCCGGTTGATTGGTCGGCGGACAGAGCCTTTGTCGGGAACAGGTATAATGCTCTGGCTTTTGGATTCTCGGATAATCTGGACAAAACAGGAGCGTTGTAACAGAGCGTCTTTCCTGAGGCGGTTGGGGTTGCGATTACAATGTTGTGTCCTTTTTGCACAAGATCTATGGATTCTGCCTGATGTGAGTAGAGTTTTGATATCCCAAGTTTGTTCAATCCGTCAGCGACATCGGTTGAGAGGGTCTGTGGGATTGACTGATACTGCCCGTCTCTTCCCTGGAGATGAACAAGAATAAGCCTGTCGCTTGGTTCTTCTCTGTAGATTTTTGCAACAATGTCTTCTAAAGTCACACATGAAATCTATCCATGTGAGTCGTCCTAGTCAACAAGCACATTTTTTTAACATAAATCACCTGTTTTATCTAAGTTATTTACCACACAATCGATGGTTGTTCCGTGGATGGTGCGACGTTGGCGACGTCCACGCACGACGTAAATATACAAGAGGTGATTGAAAGTGCTGCATTGGTTTGAAGATGAGAACGTAGAGAGTGTAAACGAACAGGTTGAAAAGGTCGAGGAAGTAAAAACTGAGACCGAGACGCAGTCAACAGCTGAGGTCGTAAAAGAGGAAGCTCCGTTTGGGGCTCAGGGAACAGAAGAGAAGTCTGAATCCCACGAGATGGACAAGGTTGTCGCCCAGATGAATCAGGCGATTCTTGACATCGACATGAAGTCGGTTCATCGCGGGGAAGTTATGGACGCGACCGTTGTCAAGGTCACCCCAGATGGCTTGCTTGTTGATGTGGGACAGAAATCAGAGGGTTTCATCCCACGAGGAGAGATAACGCTCCAGGACCCGACTGGTGACATGTCTAAGGAGTTCAACATCGGTGATGTTGTCAGATGCAAAGTCATGAAGACTGGCGCTGATGACGGTATGATCTTCCTTTCAAAGAAGAGAGCCGATTTTGAGCTTATCTGGGATAGATTGGATGATGCCAAAGACAGAAAGGAAATCCTTTCAACAAAGGCAACAAAGGCCGTTAAGGGCGGACTTCTTGTTGATCTCGGGGTGACTGCGTTTGTGCCAAGATCATTGATTGACCTTCGCAAGAACACTGACCCCAAGAAGTGGGTCGGCAAAGAGATGAGAGTCAGAGTAATCGAGGTTGACAGACCAACTCGCAGAGTCGTCTGCTCTCAGAAGGATGTTCTTGAGGAAGACAAAGACCTTCGTCGTAACGAGTTTATCAAAAACCTTCAGGTCGGAGAGATCTATGAGGGTAAGGTCGTTGGTCTTGTTGAATTTGGCGCGTTTGTCGACCTTGGCGAGCGTGTTGAGGGTCTTATTCACCTTTCAGAACTCACCTGGGGCTCAAGAAAGACCCCACAGGAAGTTTTAAAAAAAGGCGAGAAGGTCAACGTCAAGCTCATCAAGATAGCAGAAGACGGCAACCGTATCAGCCTTTCTCTCAGACAGGCGAAACCACACCCGTGGGAGCTTGTGCCATATAAGTACTCTGTTGGTGATGAGGTCGATGGTATCATTTCAAGACTTCTGAAGTTTGGCGCAATCGTTGACCTTGAAGAGGGAGTTTCCGGCCTGCTTCATATTTCTCAAATCACTCATCATAGAGTAGAGAGAGTTGATAGTGAGATAGCAGAGGGTCAAACAGTAAAATGCAAGATCCTCGAAATCCGAGTGCCAGACAGAAAGATCAGACTCTCCATGAAGGCTCTCACTGAGGCCCCACCACGTCCACAGCGCAAGAAACGCGTATACGAGATGTCTGAGGAAGAAAAATACCTTAAGGAGTTTGCTCAGGAGGGCGGGGATCCATCGGTTCGCTTCCTCTCAGAGAGTGACCTTGAGCGTGAAAACCTCGATGTTCTTGAAGCTGTTGATGTCTCAAACAACGATGTGTCTGCTGAAGAAGAGCAGTTCATGAATGAGACCAACACCGATGATAACGTAGAGCAGGGCAACTCGACCGAGACACCAACTTTCCAGCCTGATGACGGTGAAAAAGAGGTTGAATAGAATGCGTAAGATAGCAGCAACATTTCTGATTATAGGATTGGTGATAACTATGGCAGCATGCGGCGCAAGCAGTGACAGTGGAGCGGCAACAGGTGGAAATACTGCTGTTCTTGAGACCAGTTTTGGAACAGTTGAAATCGAACTTTTTATGGACACAGCTCCGATAGCAGCAGGAAACTTCAAAGAGAAGTGTGATTCAGGCTTCTATAATGGTTTGACGTTCCACAGAATCGTTGAGCAGTTTGTTGCACAAGGTGGTGATCCCCAAGGTACAGGTGCCGGTGGTGGGCAGATGGGTATTGATAACAATATCAGCGGTCTATCAAATCTGAGGGGAACACTTGCAATGGCATCAGCATCAAGAGCAAAGCCAATTGCAGACCAATCTGATGCTCAGTTCTTCATTAACCTTGTCGATAACACATTCCTCGATGGAATGGGTTTCTACGCCTTTGGTAAAGTGACAAAAGGTATGGATGTGGTTGACAAGCTTGCTCTTGTTGAGAAAAAAATGGGTGGAGACGGCGCGATGTCATCACCTGTCGAACCGGTTGTTATCGATAAAGCATACACCAAGTAGCGTTTACACACAAAATCACCTTGGAATATACCAAACCCAGCTGGCATGTTGCCGGTTGGGTTTGTTTTGTTTTTAGCGGTTCGCTATATATAATTGGAATTTGTACTATACCAAATCTGTAAGGAGTTTATGAAGATGAAGAAACTTACAGCACTTTTGCTTGTTTTGTTCGTGGCCTTTGTGGCTGTTGCCTGTGGTTCGGTTGAAAAAGAAGTTGTGCTCGATGATGAACCGACTATAGAAACAGAGACAAATGCAGTGATTGAGACACATAGAGAGGAAATTGTGTCCGAGGAGAAGATTCCAGAAAAAGAGACCGAGGCTGTCGTCGAAGAGGACGCTGAGGTTGAAGTTGTTGAAGAGGAAGCGATAGAACCAGTTGCAGAGCCTGAACCAGAGACAATAGCTGAGTCGGGAACAGTCGTGGTCTTTGACACGTCTTTTGGTAGTTTTGAGATCACACTCTTTGATGCTGCTGCTCCAATCGCAGCAGGTAACTTCAGAGACAAGGTTGCGTCTGGTTTTTACAACGGATTGACATTCCATCGAATTGTTGAGGGTTTTGTTGCTCAGGGTGGTGATCCACTTGGCACAGGCACTGGCGGTGGACAGATGAACGTAGATGCCAACATAAGTGGTCTATCTAATCTCAGAGGTACACTTGCGATGGCTTCTTCATCAAGAGCGAAGCCAATTACAGATCAGTCGGATGCCCAATTCTTTATTAACCTTGTTAATAATACTTTCCTTGATGGGATGGGCTTCTACGCCTTTGGTGAAGTCACTTCCGGCATGAGTGTTGTTGATAAGCTTGCTCTTGTTGAGAAGAAGATGGGTGCGGATGGTGCGATGTCATCGCCAATTACACCTGTTGTAATCGACAGAGCGTATGTCAAGTAGAAAGTTCATTTCGGTGACCACATTTTTTGTGGTCACCGTTTTTTTGTTGTCTCTATCATCCTGTTTTCCAATGTCGACAGCCGACAAGATGGTGGAGGAACCGTCGGAAACGAGTGTTGAGTTTGTGACAACCGAGGGGGCTTTCACGGTCGGACTCTTCCCCAACAACGCTCCAGAGACCTGTGAAAAGTTCTTATATTGGTGTGAAGGGGTAGAGATACCAAATTCCGACTACAGCGAGTCTCTCTATGTTGGTCTCAACTTCTACAATATTGCACCAGACAAATTCATACAGACTGGTGACATCTTCAATCAGGGACGAGGAATTCAATCTTTTGAGTACCCCTACGAGCGAACGTACAGAAATGCTACTGAGGGCTGTCTTTTCATGGCAAAGAATGAGCAGCAAAACACTAACTCTTCAATTTTTGCTGTGCTACTTGGGGATAATCCAAAGATAACTGATAGATACACTGTCTTCGGCATTGTAACAGACGGTCTTGACGTGTGTCACAAAATAAGCAATTTGCCAACGGTCTTTGATGAACAACTCGGAATCAACACCCCAATCAAAGACGTTAAGATTGTGAGAGTCACAGTCAAAAGAGAAGACTAGTTTGAGGGTTGGTATTTTCTATTTTTCTGGGTCAGGCAACACGAAATTGGCTGCCTATGGGGTGTGTGATTCTTTTCGCCTGGTCTGTGCTGATCCTGTGTCTATTTGCAGGATTTTAAGCACTAACCAAAACATAGACTGTTATGATCTGATTGTTCTTTGCTTCCCTGCCTATGCCTGGGAGGCCCCCTGGCTAGTTTCAAGCTGGGTAAAAGATCACAAAACATCGAAGAATATGCCAATAGCTCTCTTTTGCACTTATGCTGGTGACGATGCCAATGCAATCAGAAAACTCGCGTGCCTTTGCCACAAATCTGGCTTCAGTATTGTCAACTGGGCGAGGCATGTCATGCCAGAGTCGTGGACTGTCGTTAGAACCAAGAAGTACGTAGACTCAATTCCAGACAGACTGGCTAGAAAAGAGAAAACCAATCCATCAGATTTTGTATCAGAAACATTGGATATTCTGAATCATAAAAGAGATGTCAAGCCGACACCAAAACGGAAAATCACCTGGTACGACCTCGTTTCTCCATTCTATCGAAGGAGTGTCCTCAAGCGAACCTTTAAAGTCTCTCTCAATAAACAGACTTGCACAAGATGTGGCAGGTGTGTTGAAGTTTGCCCGACAAGCAGTGTTATTTTTGAAAACAATTACCCGGTGTTTTATAAACCCTGCGCTGGCTGTTATGGTTGCATCAATGTCTGCCCGACAGAATCGCTTGAATCATATTTCACAAAAGGAAAAATAAGATACACCATAGACTCAAACTGATTTTGCTGGACAGTGAGACTCTTGGTGTTGATTTTGAAATATTCAACATTTCTACACAGTTAGGAAAGCCTATGTTCCGTCATGGGAGAAGGTTTGAGGCCCTCTTATTAGTTTTAAAAAACTGACTAAACCCTGGCTCTCTGCGCTGCTTTTCCTGGATTGTTACCCATTGTTTGCTTGAATTTATGCCGACCGCTGCTGGCACGCACACACCTTATTTAGTCATCGATAATTATCGTTAAACGTTGTCCAAGGAATCAGGAATCATGCTGATTGGGGTAGCCCACTCCCATCTCAATATCTAGCATCACCTTAAGCATTCTGGTCAGAACGCAGCTTGAAGAGTGTTGGAGAATGGCGGCAACCAACTGAAAACTATTTCACAACTTTGAGTTTTCCCTCGACTAGTCCTTGCACGAAAGCTCCGCTGTTTGAGATGGCTTTGATGTAATCAACAGTGTCTTTTGTTATTAGTTCTCCGTGGATGAGCACAGGAATCCCAGGTGGGTAAGGACAAATAACATCAGCACAGACCATTCCAACCGTGTTCTCTAGTGATATCCACTCGCTCTGCGAATAGAAAGCCTTGCGTGGAAGCATCTCGAGCGGTGGAATTTCGGGAAGTCTAAGCACTTCACCCTTTTCCTTTGTGCCGGTTTGTTTTATCAGATCTTTGAGGATATCTGGAAGTTTCCTTATGTTTTCCCACTTAGAGCCAACGGTTAGGAACAGAAGAATATTCTGAGAGTCAGAAAGTTCGATTTCAACGCCATATTCTTTGTTTAGAACCTTTTCTACTTCCCAGCCAGAAAGACCAAGCCTGGAGACATCTATTGTGATTTTTGTCTTGTCAAAGCCCGTCACTGTGTAGTTATCGACAACCTCACTACCGGGACATTTTAGGGGTTCAATCTTATTTATCTCGTCTCGAAGCCAGCTTGCCATCTCGATAGTTTGGGATAGGGCTTCTTGACCATGGATTGCCATAAACCTTCTCGTTGCGTCTAGCATGCACATAAGTAGGTATGATGGCGATGATGATTGCAGGACTGTCAGATTCATCCTGAGTCTGTCTGTTATCGCTCTCGATGTTATAACGTGAAGGAATGAACTCTGGGTGAATGTGGGTAGTGTTTTATGAGCACTGTGCGTGACCATGTCGACATCGCACCTAATAGCAGACATTGGCATGTCGGGATGGAATACAAAATGAGCGCCATGCGCCTCGTCAACAAGCACTCTGACACCATTTATCATTGCAAGTGAAGACAGAGTTTGAACGTCTGATGCCAGACCAAAATAGTTTGGGGTGGTTAGGAGCAACGCCTTTGTTGTGGGGTGCCTTTTGAGGGCGTCCTTGAGAGTTTTTGGAGCGATTGCAGTGTATTCCCCGAAGTAGCTGTTGAACTCTGGATTAATGTAAACTGGTTCAATTCCACCAAGTATCAAACCACCCACTGTGCATCTGTGACTGTTACGTTGAAGCATTATTTTCTCACCCTGGCCAACAGATGAGAGCATCATTGCATGCACGCCTACCGTTGTGCCATTGATGAGAAAGTGTGTCTTCCTAACGCCATAAGCATCAGCTGCCAATTCCTGAGCTTTGGCTATTACCCCCTCGGCTTTGTGAAGGTAATCCAGACCATCAACTTCAGTGAGATCAAACTTGAAAATCGAGTCGTTGAATATATCGTCAAAAGGTTGTGGTTTTATGCCACCTCGCATGTGTCCGGGCATATGGAATGCGAGCCTGTTCTCATTGACATAACTTGAGACAGCATCGACAAGGGGAACTACGCTTTGGTCAAGTTTGTATCTTGGCATGTGGATATTTTCCTATAAACATCTAAGCTGGTCAATAGGGAGAAGTTACCGATCCATCCATTACGGATGGTCGGGACGAGCGGATTCGAACCGCTGACCTCTTGGTCCCGAACCAAGCGCTCTACCAAGCTGAGCCACGTCCCGAACAATATAAAATAAATTCAATGACGCTAGGGTAAACCAGCCTCAAAATTCACAGACGCCAGAGATGGTCGGGGCGAGAAGATTCGAACTTCCGACCTTTAGTCCCCCAGACTAACGCGCTAACCAAACTGCGCTACGCCCCGAACCTACACAAAAAGCACAGCAAAAACTTCTACTGTGCTTTTTGTGATTTTGTTTCTAAGGTTACCTTTAGGCTACTGCGTCCTTGAGGTCCTTACCTGGCTTGAAAGCTGGAACTTTCTTTGCTGGGATGTTGAGTGGCTTGCGGGTCTTTGGGTTGACGCCTTTTCTTGCAGCTCTCTCGCGAACATAGAAAGAACCAAATCCGACGAGAAGAACCTTTTCTCCGCCCTGCATTGCTGCCTTGATGGAATCAAGTGTTGCATCAAGCATTGCTGAGCAATCCTTCTTTGAGAACTTTGTTGTCGCTGCGATCTTGTCGATCAGTTCTGGCTTTGTCATTTCTTTAGCCCTCCTTCTTAGGACTCAGATTTTAAATCTCTCCTCATCAACCTAGTTATGGCTTCCGAGGGTGAAGTATGCATGTTAACAATAGCGGTAATTTCTTCAACTATTGGAAGGTTGACTCGGTAACGGGATGCAAGTTTATTCAATCCTTCAAGCGAGTCAAGTCCTTCGATGGCTTTACCCTGCCCAACTATGGCGGATTTGGCATTTTCAGGTGAGACACCTTGGCCTAGGAGCACTCCAAAACTCTTGTTTCTGGAGAGATTTGATGTGCAAGTGGCAACAAGGTCACCAAGACAGGAGAGCCCGTGAAGGGTTTTCTCCGAAGCTCCGACCACCTTATACAGGCGTCCGATCTCCTCGAGCCCTCTCACAACCAGGGCAGCCCTGGTGTTCTCACCGAAACCCAAACCCTCGATTATACCAGCGCCTATCGCGATAACGTTCTTCAGGATTCCGCCAATCTCAACCCCTAGAACATCTGTCGATGTGTACACCCTGAAGTAGTCTGTCGAGAGCAGCTCCTGAAAGAGCTTCGCCAATTCTAGGCTAGAAGAGGCGATAACTGTTGCGCTTGGATGGTGTAGAGCAACTTCCTTCGCGAAGTTAGGCCCAGACATAACAGCGATTCTGCTCTCATCCAGCGACCAAGTATCAGATAGAACCTGACTCATCGTCGCAGACGTTTCTGGGTCAATCCCCTTAGACACTGATAAAACCACAGTCTTTTTTTCAAGGTACTCAGCAAACCCGCATGCTGCCTGAGTTTGATATTTCCTCGGGACAGCGGCAATCATTATATCTACGTCTTTTGAGGCTGTCAAGGGGTCAAACTCAATTCTGACCTGCCCCGGAAGCTTATGACCAGGGAAGAAAATCGAATTTTCTCTATTTGAAACAATTGTGTTATATAGATCCCTAGTATTTGCCCATAACCTGACTTCATGAGGCTTATCGGCAAGTAGAATGGCGAGTGAAGTACCCCATGCGCCGGCACCCATCACGCATATCTTCATGATTTTGGCCTCCATCTGAATTTTATGGGAGTTCCAACAAAACCAAACTCCTCCCGAATGGAGTTCTGGAGATAGCGCTCATAAGCAGGGGAAAGAGCTTTTTCATCGTTTACGAAGAAATCAAATCTTGGTGGACGCTTGCCGGTTTGCACTACGTAGTAAATCTTCAGGAGTTTATTCTTGTGAATGGTGGGAGATGTCCTATCAATCGCCCTTGCAATCCATCTGTTAATCTTGCCGGTTGATATCTCCATACTAAAGTTCTCGAGTACCTCAATTGCCTTTGGGAAAACGGATGCCACTTTCCTGCCAGTTAGGGCTGATATCGAGATTCGAGGAACCCAGCTGATGAAGCGCAGCTTGTGCGCGATGTTTTCATAGAGTTTTTCTTTGTCGTCTACAAGGTCAATCTTGTTGACTACAAGGACACACCCTCTTCCTTCATCGATAATGTATCGTGCAATCTGTTGGTCGGCACCCGTGACACCCTCTGAGCCATCGACCACTAGAAATACAACATCACTTCTGTGAATTGCCTGCTGGGAGCGCTTGAATGTGACGTGTTCAAGTTGAGTGTCGTAATGATACTTTCTTACGATTCCAGCCGTGTCAATGAGTCTGTATTCCTTACCTTCATAGATAATGTCGGTGTCTATTGCGTCTCTCGTTGTTCCAGCTACATTGCTGACGGTCAGTCTTGTTTCACCGAGGATTTTGTTCAAAAGTGAGGATTTACCAACGTTTGGTCTGCCAGCAACAGCAATTTTTGGCATCCATTCTGATTCTTCCTCACTTTGCATGATTTCAGATTTTTGGTGTAGTTTCTCGGCAATCATATCAAGCAGTTCGGCAAGGTTACGACCGGTGATGGCAGAGAGGATGAAGGGTTCACCGAAGCCTAGTGTGAAAAAATTGAACTCTGAGTAGTCTACGTTATCACCCTTGTTGCCAACGAGTATGACTTTGTCTCGGTGGTTTTTGAGTAGCTTAGCAACGTGGATATCCTCTTGAATGGGACCTGTTTTGACATCTACAACGTAGAGAATGAGGTCAGCCATTCCTAGTGCGAGTTCAGACTGGATCGACACCTGTTCCTGGATTGGTCCCTCCTCTGGGGCAATGCCACCTGTATCCATGAGTGTGAATCTAACTCTATTCCACTCAAAGTCCTCCATGATACGGTCTCTTGTGACCCCGAAAGCTTTGTCAGTTATAACAAGGTTCCTTCGGAGAATCCTATTGAAGATAGTGGATTTGCCGACAGATGGTCTGCCAATGAGAGCGACAACTGGAAGCTTCGAGTCTGCTACTTTGGTTATTTGGTTTTTCCCTGAGTTTTCCATTGATAGCCGGACATTAGCTGTGAGAGCGGGTTTTGTCAAGGTTGTCTAGTCTGATTGAGTCAATCGTGTTATATTTGGGGCTGGTTTTGCGAAAATTGGAGGAAGAGTATGGGTATTGATGACAAGGATATAAAACGGGTATCGAATCTGGCGCGGATTGACACTGATGCAGACTCTGGTATCAAGGCTGATTTAATAAAAGTGCTAACGAGTTTTGATGCGCTTTCTCAGATGGATTTGAAGGATGTTGAACCAATGGTTCTACCCCCCCAGTGCAGACTTGAGACTCAATCGGACACCGTAAAACCAAGTCTCAAAAAGAGTGAAATATTGGAGGAAGCGCCAAAGAAGCAGGATGGTTACTATCTTGTTCCAAGAATCATAGGTGAGTCATGACGATAGTTGAAGCAAAGAAGCTTTTGGCAGAAAAGAAGCTCTCTCCACAGGAACTGCTCAATGAGTGCAAGGTGAACTTTGACAATAGAGAATCGACACTCAACGCTTTTATTACCCCACTGTTTGATGATCCCGCCAGAGGCAATGACAATTCTGAAGGTGGCTCTCTCTCCGGGATTCCAATTGCAATCAAGGACAACATTGCAGTAAAAGACATAAGGCTGACATGTGCATCCAAAATACTTGGCAACTACAAGAGTCTCTTTGAATCAACCGTAACAACAAACCTTAGGAACAATGGAGCTGTGTTGGTTGGGAAGACAAATCTTGATGAGTTTGCGATGGGGTTTACTGGGGAGTTTTCTTCCTTTGGAGCAACCAAAAATCCAGTTGATGAGTCCCTGGTTCCTGGTGGCTCTTCTTCTGGTTCTGCTGCCGCTGTCGGTTCTGGTATGGCGCTTGGAGCGCTTGGCTCAGACACCGGTGGCTCTGTCAGACAACCTGCCGCATTTTGTGGATTGGTCGGTGTTAGACCAACATACGGAACAGTCTCAAGGTATGGGCTTGTTGCGTTTTCGTCATCACTTGATGTGATAGGTCCGATTGCAAAAAGAGTCGATGACGCAAAGCTTATCCTTGAATCCATTAGAGGCTGTGATTCAAACGATTCAACGTCGGTCGCGTGGGAACCTTTGCCCACAAAAAATCTTGATGAAATAAGCATCGGTATCCCAGAAGAGCTTTCTGAGCTGGCAATAGACAGTGATGTTTTGAAAAGGCTTAACGAGACAAAGGCAATCCTAGAAAAAGTTGGAGTCAAATTTGTGAGTGTCAGTCAGCCCAGCTTGAAACACTCAATCTCGACGTACTTTCTGATCGCACCTTCCGAGTGTTCGGCAAACCTATCAAGGTTTGATGGTGTCAGATATGGGTTGCAGGTTGAGGATGAGGATTTGAAAACCCAGTACACGAAAACGAGGACAGAGGGATTTGGTGCTGAGGTTAGAAGAAGAATTTTAATTGGAACATACGCCCTTTCTGAAGGTTTCTATGATGATTATTACATCCAAGCCTGTAGGATGAGAGCAAAGATTTCACATGAGATTTATGATTCACTCAAGGTTTGTGATGCCCTGCTGACGCCAACCACTCCATCGACGGCTTTCAAATTTGGCTCAAAGACAGACATTCTCGATTTGTATGCTTGTGATATGCTGACTATCCCTCAGACGTTGGCTGGAATCCCGGCAATATCTGTGCCAGCCGGAGTCGATGGCGAGAGCAGACCAATCGGGATGCAGCTCTCTGGCAAAGCGTTTTCGGAGGATTTACTGTTTGATTTGGCAAGTGCAATTGAGAGGGAAATGAACTGATGAAGTGTAAAAAATGTCGGTCGGATTCGGTTTATCCCATATGTGAGTCGTGTGCGAATCAAGATGAACTTGAGCTTATAAGCAGACTCAAGGAGATAGACGACGAGATTGCCACCGAGAGGAACGAAGTCAAGCAGCTAAAGGGTGAGAAAAAACAAACGACATACTCGATTTGGGTGGCGTTTGCCATCATTGCCCTAGGTTTACTCCCCACCAACTGGCCACAGATACCATGGTTGTTGTATACTGGCTATGCGATAATAACCCTTGGGGCAGCATTTCTCCTCTACATGGTTTATGAGACGTGGCGAACCCATAAAAATGCCTGGATTGCTTTCTTCCTTCTCGCTGGTGGTGTTGGACTCATTTGGTCAAATAATATCTGGGGTTCTATCGTTGGGTTGCTGCTCCTTATCCCTGGAATAATCTACATGGTTATTGCGATTATCGATCTTTGGCCTGAAAAACTTGCGAAGATGGATTATTACGATCAGGCAAAGGTGAGGATTCAGAGATTGAGGGACGAGAAGTCGGTATTACTTAGAAAACTGAAGTAATAGGAACACTCATCATTTTTTACTACGTTTGTCCCTTGGTCGTTGATTTCCTCGTCTGATTGTGGGTGCTATTTCAGGTATCGTATTCTGTTTCGATGAATAAGTGCTTGTGATTCCAGTGTTTGAGCCTATTGACAATCGAGGTTCTCTGACTGAGAATATTGTATGTAGTTCTCCGTTTTAGCGGGACGTTTGAGTTGGGTGGTATTTGTTGGTTTGAGCTTGGTATTGTTGGTCAGGAGGGGGTTTATGCACGGTTCTGATTTAGATTTATCGTTTTCGAGTTGCGATAGGGCTAGCTTGGATTCGATGCGGTATTCTCTGAGGAGATATCTGAGGAAACTTGTCCATACCTTGCCTAAGTACCAACCCACCATGCTATTCCTGATCTGTGTCTTTTGGGCGTCCATGTTTTTTCTTGCGCTGTATGAATTTACAAAGGAAGTTTACTGGTGTCTTTTGATGTATGTTCCAGTTATTTGTGCCTTTGCGCTTTTTTTCATGTATGCCGATTATCCACAGGCGAACGTCAGCAATGCGATGAAGGTTGTCAGTCTAAAGGTCGCCATAAAGAGGATAAATCGCAGAAAGAAGCTATTTGCTTTGTTGGACAAGGAAGCGGATGATACAATAAAAGATGATATTCTCATGGAGCTTTCAGCGAAACCAATGGGTGAGGACGATTTGCTGATGAGACTGAATACGAGTAATGAATTTAAGGAGCTTAACATAAAGGAATCGAACAGAATCTAGTCCGGTTTTTTACAATAGGTCTTTTGTATTCAGTTTTCTTTCAGTGATTTATTTTTGGTGCAGTAGTGAAGAGTTTGGATTATCTCCCTTGCTTGTTTTTATGGTTTTGTCTGTCTCCAATGTTCTTTGAGTTATAATAGATACCTCACACTGTTGATGAGTTGTATGAGCTTGTTTCTATGTTGAATGAGTAATTGTATTGTAGAGTGACACTAGAATAATTTTTTTTAAAATTCATAATTACGGAACAAATGTTACAAATAATTTCTTGTATGATTATGCAATTAACTTAGCATTAGAGTTGTTTATTGAGGATAATCAGGTTCTTTCTCGGTGTTGTTTGGCACGCGTGAGGTGTAGCAGAAGTGGGAATCAGTCTGAGTACATTGAAAGAAGAGAGCGATAGGCTTAACGGATTAAAATTATCGCTCGTGGGGGAATTGCGCTCTTTAAAACTGGTTTTTCCAAGCCAAAACCCAGTAACGCTTACTCTTCTTATATTGCTATGGGGTTTTAGTATCTATTTGGTCTTTGCAACTGTCCCAAGCAACTTTTTCTATTTTCCGATGGTGATTATACCAGCTGTTTTAGCGTTCGCTATCTTGTGGAGTATGTCAGATTTTCCACAGGAGAATATAAAAATAGCGCTTAAAATCGTTGATTTGAAAATAAAACTTTGCAGAATCAAGAGAAAGCAAAGACTTTTGTCGATGATTATCAACGGCAATGGATATTCTAACTACGACGATTTACTTCTTGAACTCAGCTCGAAAACGATTGGAGAACCGGATTCATTAGAGGATGTTAAAATAAACCTTGATGAAAAAATATTCGTTGAGGTTGGTGTGGTATCTCACAGAACTTGATTGGATGTGATAGAATGTATTACCATGCATGTCAATGCGGTGTGAGAGGAGCGACATGATGATAGGGACGTTTGATCGAGAGTTTGAGGGGAGAAGAATAGATATTCTGTTGTCTGATGTGTCCTACGGCATACATAAGTGCAGATATAAGCTGCCTAGAAATCATCCGTATGTCCTTTTCTCCCTCTTTATTATCCTAGCTTCAGTCATTGTGCTGGCAGTTTTTGGGACGAATATGAATTCTATACTGCTTCTGCTGATCACCAGTGTCCCGATTGCTGCCCTTGCGTCCATGTTTTTTCATCTGGCTCAGTATCCTCGGAAGAACATCATGAACGCAATGCTTTACACCGATCTTATTGTAGAGAGAAGAAGACTTCAGAGAAAAAAGAGGCTAGTGCAAAATTACTCCAATATCAGGAATGATCTGTGTCTGGAGGATTTTGAGTTGAGATATCGTGCAAGGAGTATGGGTGACATAACCGAGACGATGGACAAAAAATACATAAACGAGATGCTCCAAAAGATTGACACTCTCATCGAGGAGTTTTAGGAGATTGCTCAACCTTGAAAGAAGGGGGTAGATTATGAGTAAGCCGAAGAAGACTTATCGATGCCGAAGGTGTGGGAGGACAACCAAGTATCCAGTGTGCGCCTCCTGTGCCACCGAGGACGAAAAAACGTTCCTTAGGTCTCTTTACGATATAGACGAATCCATCTTAACCTCACGGGATAGAAGAAGGGCTCTGATTCCTCGAGTAGGTCCCCTTTCACCCCTCATGATGCTTGGAGCATTTCTTATGCTGATTAGTTTACTTTCATTTGCCTACCCCTCCTGGTCTGTGATTTTGACGATCTCTTTTTTCATCGGTTCAATTATATTTATCTACTCATGGGTTATGCATCAGCCAGTGAAGGTGGAGGCTCTATCTGACTTTGAGGATATGGGTGTTCGTATCCAGAGACTGAGAGCGAAGAAGGAAGAGCTGATAGAGATTCTTGATGATGAGAATTTCAAGCTGGGCGATAAGGAGAGGCAGATTCTTAACAAGAACGTTTTTGTGTAAGCAAAAAACCTGGGAGATATTGCGGTTTGCCTGATATGGTGATTTAGTCCGTTCCGAGGACGCTTGCCGGGATTTGAGTGTTGGTGGGTTTTGTGCCTTTTTGTATTTATTTTCTAGTAATATTCACGGTTTCCGCTTGTGTTATCGAATGTTTCTTAGTGGTGAATCCACCAATCGGGAAAGGCCAAGTATCTCGCTTGATGGTGACTCATGAGTTGGTTTTCTAGTATTTAGATGCCATGAGTTCTGAGCAGTCAATTCAATCCATCCGATTAAAATTCACTTCTTTAGCCAAACCCCTTTAAAGAACGGTCGATGTTTAGTATCATGATCTGGTGTCGCGAATCTCAAAAGGATAGAAGGGGTATTGATGTCGGATTTGACCATTGGAATTGAGATACACACTCAACTGCTCAGCAAGACTAAGATGTTTTGTCGATGCAAAAATTCATATGGCGAAGAACCAAACACTCTTACGTGTCCCGTTTGCCTTGGACTTCCTGGTGCGTTACCAGTCGTCAACGCCGAGGCGACCAAAATGGGAATCATGCTTGCTTTGGGTCTTGGCTGCAAAGTCAACATGGTTGTGCCGTACAACAGAAAAAACTATTTCTATCCAGACTTACCAAAGGGTTATCAGATAACACAGTTCTACACCCCACTGGGTGAAGATGGCAGCTTGAAGATATTCACAAAGGATTACGAAAAGGATGTTTTGATAGAGAGAATCCACCTGGAGGAGGATTCGGGTAAGATGTCCCACGATGGGGATATCACATCCTCTTGCTCATCACTTGTTGATTACAACAGGTGTGGAGCGCCTTTGGCTGAGATTGTCACAAAACCTTGTCTTGAAACCCCAGAGGAAGCCTGGCTTTATCTCGTTGCCTTCAGAAATTTGGTCAGATACCTTGGGGTGTCGTCAGGCAACATGGACGAAGGAGCGCTTCGCTGCGACCTCAATATCTCGGTTAAAAATCCCGATGGGACACTTGGAACAAAGGTCGAAATAAAAAACCTTAACTCATTCCGCAGTGCAAGAAGGGCGTTGGAGTTCGAAGCGACAAGACAGCGAGAGCTTATTGCAAGTGGCGGAAAGGTAGTACCTGAAACAAGACACTTCAACGAATCGACAGGTGAAACCTCTGCAATGAGAAGCAAGGAAGAGCTCAACGACTATAGATATTTCCCGGAGCCAGACCTTCCTCCGCTTGAGATATCTGATATTCTGCTTGGTGAGGTAAAACGGTTGATGCCAGAGACGCCAAACATAATGAGAGAAAGGTTTGTGACAAATTTCGGTCTTTCATTGTATGATGCTTCTGTGCTAACAGCGGAGAAGGAAACAGCCAGCTTCTTTGAAGAGGCGACAAAGACCGGAATTGATCCGAAAAAGATATCCAACTGGCTCACGGTGGAGATTGCAGGTAAACTATCCAAGAGCGGAAAAACGTTAACTGAAACTAAAATCACACCTCAAACCCTTGCTCAGTTGGTGGGTATGGTTGAAGGTGGAAAGATAACAAATCAATCGGCCAAGCTCATACTCGATGATGTCATGGATGGCGCATCCCCTGAGGCTGTAGCCAGCGAGAAGAGATTGATTGCGGTAAATGATACCGATGCAATTAGACAGTGGGTTGTTGCCGCAATTGAGGGTAGTCCAAGCCAGAAAGAGCAGTACAAATCAGGAAAAACACAGCTACTTGGTTTCTTTGTTGGTCAGGTTATGAAACTCTCGAAAGGGAAAGCGCCTGCCAATATTGTGCAAGAAATCCTCAAAGAAGAGCTTGAGAGATAGGATAACATTTGGAAGATATTGCTGCCTCTACAATTATGAAAAATGTCGCCAAAGGCGACGAGAACGCCTTCCGCGAGCTGTACGAGCAGTTTGGCGGGTACGTCTTCAAGTCTGTTGTGCTCTCCTTGAGGGATTATGCTGTTGCGGAGGAGCTGGCGCAGACCATATGGCTCAAGATATGGCGTTTTGCTAAGAAATATGATCCATCGAGACCGTTTAAACCCTGGTTATCTCGCATCATATCCAATGAATTGATATCACACTACAGGAGCAAAAAACCCGTGAATTCGAGTCTTGAGGACATGCAAGAGGTTGGATTTGAGCCGGTCGATAATAATCAGGACAGCCAAGAAACCATGTTGCAGAAAGACTTGTCGATGGAGATTGAAAAGGCTCTCGATAGTCTGACTGACAATCAGCGCCAAGTTATCGTATTAAAATATTACCAGGGGTTAAAGATAAGAGAGATCGCAGAAACGCTCTCAATTGGAGAGTCAGCGGTCAAAGCGAGACTCTACGGAGCGCTCGAGGCCCTGAGTGAAATGGCCAAGAAGGCAGAAAATGGATAGTTGCAAAATTACGCGAGAGAAACTGATTGAGTACCTGGAAGGCACTCTGTCGCCGAAACAGGACGAACAGGTTAGAGAACACATCTCGACCTGCACAACCTGCAGACGACACTTAGAGGAGTTGTCGAAGCTGTCGAACGTCCTGACCAGTAGACTTGAGCAGAAGGCTGATTCAGTTGAGCTACCTCCCATGCTTTGGGGCAAGATTCTAAAATCTGTCCAGGAGAATAAAAAGCAATCCAAAGTTGCCGTTTGGTGGAAGGTGGCAGCTGGTGTAGCCGCTGCTTTGGCTATTATGTTTACAGGCACTTTTGCTCCTGTTTTTGGCAAAGAGGGCAACCTTTTAAATGTCATGTCAGGTTCTATCGTAAACGGTCCGGTTGAAGAGTTAGTTGAGAGCTTCAGCGATGACCTTCTTGGCCAACTCAAGAAAAGTCATGTTTTTGTGCAATTCCAGAATGATACAGGTGTAACCGATGAGCAGAGATGGGAGCTTATAGAGAAGGGTTATACTCCAGGTGATATCGTCCTCACACTCGTCATCACAAAAGAGGGTGATTGGACGTTTGATGAGGTTGTGGAGAGCCGTGATGAGGGCTACGGTTGGGGTAGAATTGCCAACTGGGCAGGAATCTCCATCCTTTCGGTTGCTGGTACTGTGGCGAGTCTACTCGGTTCGATGAAAGAAGAAGTTGACAGCAAAACCGAGTTTGAAGTTGATTCACAGGTCGAAGGTTTTGACGACTCGGGTAATCTTGTGCTATCTGATTTTAATTCACCAATTCCATTCGACGAGAACAACATCGAGTTGGTTGATGAGGATGGCACAACTCCGATTAATCCATCCGATCTTCCAGAATTCGGTGCGAATTTGACATTTAGAATTGTCGACGGCAAACCGCATCCCCAGATGATCAAGCGTCAACGGCAACCGCATGATGCACCACCGCCAAATCACATTGTGCTGAAGGTGAAGATTGAATCTGTTGACGCTGATGGTCTCACCGTCGTTGACGACAACGGATTCACAAGAAAGGTGATTATCATAAGGGAGCAAAGTGGCGTTCTTGTTGAACCAAAGGTTGGCGATACAGTTGTGATGGCAATCTTTGCCCCAGCCCCTGACAGACAAATTCTTAAGTCCATGAGACCACCGCTGCACCAGCGACCACCACACTTCTCACCACAAGACCCACCACCACCATTTCCACCAGGCGATGATAATCAGGCTTCAGAGGGTGGATTTGATACTCCAAAAACCGACAGTCAACCAGATGATGCACAGAAGCCAGAAATAAAAGGAGCACCAAAGGCTGAACCGCTGCCAGAAAACAGAGGAGATAGTAAGCACAGAGATAATGACAATGTCATAGAGGGTGTGGATGAGGACAACAACACAAATACCTCTGGTGATGGGTCAGCCTCAGATAACGAGAGGTTTGAGGACAAAATAGTAACCTTTGAATCCTTTGACAGAGGAAGGATTGCCACCGATAGCGGAGAGTATCTGCTGGGTGATGGTTGTAACGTACTGATTAAACTCGTTGAAGAGGAGATTGTCATAAGACCTGAGATTCTCAACAGAGTGAAATCAGGCACTAAGCTTTCAATCAGCGGCGTTGGAGATGTCATCGGACTAATAAAAGTAGATATCCAATTAGACAGAGGTCGATATCGATTCCTCAACTACAACGCTTTGGAAAACCAGATACAGGTGTTAGACAACGACAGAAACCAGATAAGTTTTGCCTGCGATTCTTCTTCGACTTTCATCCCAAATCTGAGGGATTTCAGAAAAGGCTTTAGGGTAGAAATTTTCAGTCGGGATGGCTTTATCTTCATCTTGAGACTCGAGCAGCAGCCAATGGACTCCGGTGAACCAATCAACGGAGAAATAGAGAAGATTACAAACGATGGCTTTATGGTCAACGACCGAAAATTTGATGTGATCCCAGGCACCACCGATTTTATCTTGGTGGATCCAAGGAGACAGGGGCAAGGTCAGGACAAACAACCGATTTCGTTTGACGACCTTGAGCCTGGTATGCCAGTAACTGTGGTGGTGTATCACAAGGACAACAGTGGCATTCTGGCTCTTCGAGTAGTGGTTTTGACACAGAAACCTGGTGAAGGCGCTGGTGGTTCACCAAACAATGATATGAAGAAAAAGATAGTCGATTATAGATGGGACACAGCGAACAATGGCGCTTTGATACTTACTCTGTCAAGCGGTGCAAACATCAAAATCGACTCTGACACCCCTGTCTTGAAAGTTATCCAGGACAAGGTTACGGGACCCGTAGCACTCAAAGATTTGAGATCTATCAATCTCAATGGCTTGTTTGTGCAATTCAAAGTTGGACAAAGAGGGAAGATTGTGGAGCTACGGATTCATTTCCCAGAATAGCTTTTTAATGTAATGTAGTGTAATTGTAATACCCCTTTTGTGGTTGGGCTGGTTCAGGATGTTTTGAGTGGGTTTACTCGTTTACTCCCGTGGTGGTGTGTGTGGTTTTAAGAAAACGGGTTTATAGAGGTCTGCCAGCAGAAAGAATTTGATTGCCAGCTGGCAACGTGTTCCCTGTGGTTAGGTGGGGTTTTGTAAAGCTCAACTTCCTCCGGGCCTGTCTTTTGCGCATCGACACAATGTATTAAGTTTCTTGGATGGCCTGTTCCCAAAGAGCAGGCTCGATAACCCAATTGACACCCCGGATACTTTTCTTGTTATTCATCAGGCACCCCTGGAGTTTATTCAGAGATAAGCGGTAAAGGTTATTGTCTCTAGATGGAATCTAGAGTTTCTGCCTGACAGTTACCGTTCTGGTCGCCCCATTCCATTCAACCTCAGCCCCAAGTGTTTCGGAGATGAATCTCAGTGGCACCATGGTTCTGCCGTTGATGATGATGGGTGGTGAATCAAGATTGACCAGATCGGAGCCAACTATGGCATAGTCCCTGCCAATCCATAGATATATGACGGTGTCATCCTTTTTGAAAGTGACCATTCTGTCCGTGCCATCCCATTCGACAGCCGCCCCAAGCGATTCGGCAAGGAATCTGAATGGCACCATGGTGCGACCGTTTGTTATCACGGGTGGGCTATCAAGTGAGACCATTACTCCGTCGACAAATGCGTTTCCGCTGCCGATACTCATTGAGATGGTTTTGTAAACAGTCTTTTCTTTTACGTTGAATTCAAATGACAGAACATTGTTCGTGTCATTTAGCTCATCCTCGCAATGCAAGGCGATGAATATCTTGTGCTTTCCAGGCTTTAGAGAGAGTGGAGCGGGGAAGTTTAGGTACTCGTAGCTTTTGCCTGATAGACCATCTAGGCTAATTCTTTTGAATTGAGACTCCCTGTTCAACTCATCCCAATGGAATGTTACCGAATACTCACCGCTTGGGATGTTGGAAGAATTGTAGATCGTCGCCAGTATCTTGATGATGCTCTCGGTCTCAGGTTCGGCTGGCATGATCGAAAGGCTGATAGACGCAAGATCAAGAGCTTCATCGAGCGACACCACAAAACCGTCTCCACCGCCCGATGCGACGAACGAAATAAAGAGTATTCCACTGTCATATTTCCAGTCTATGCTTGCATTTGATGTGACTGACAGAGGCTTATCATCAAGAGCTATCGCGAATGTTGAGCACATACCCTTTGGCGCTTGAGCCAATATCTTGAGATTTTTGCCCCAAGTGCCAATCCACGGCACAGCACACGTCGCCGCAGCGAGGTAGGGGGCCTGTGAGAAATCTGGTTTGATTGTTATCGGATATTCCTTCTTCGGGTATTCGCCTGTGACCTTATACACAAGCTCAGCAAAATCTGCCTCGATTGAGGGAGACTCAAATCCGCAGTACGAACATGGTGTTTTCGGCAGGGTTATCCCTGCCAGACTAGTGAATGTGAACATCGAGAAAATGGGGTCAGTTTTGGTGATGTACACCTGTCCTTCGCCTGCTGCCATGAGTTTGTCGGCTTCTACTTTTTTGATGTTGAGTAACTCGCAAATAACCTCTCCGAGTGTTTTTCTATCTCCCCACCATGTGACATCTGAAAACCTTGTGACACCGTCATACACAAAGAGGGAGCCACCAGCTTTAATCCAATCCGCGACGTTGGAGATTGTGTCGGGACTCAGGAAGGTTGTGCTGCAGTCAAGCAGTGCGATTGATATTTGGTCGTCGAGTTCATACGGGAGTGTTGTTGAGCAATCAATCTCTTTTGTGGCAAAGGTTGATTGCCAGTTCTGATGAATATTGACTTTATCGAGCTTCTTCGACCAGATGGTGCTTTGGTCAACAATTTGTGCAAAAATCGGCTCCTTGTAACTGCTTCCGTTGTTGTGGAGATAGAGTGGTCTTTCTGTGTCAACAGCGCTTCCAAGGTACATACCTTTGTCATAGACGGCTGAGGTATAGGCTCTGGTGTTTATCTCATTTTCTGATTTCACAAAGAATGGTTTGCCAATGATGTTGGAGTCGAAAATCCCAGCTCTGTATGAAATCCCGTCAGATGGGATAGAGGGGGCAGTAACAATGATTCTGTCTGCAATCTTCAGGTAGTCATATGGGGAAAACCAGAGTTCATGCAAAGATGGTGACGGAACAGATAGAGCAAAATGAATCTCATTACTGTTAGCGAACTCCCTGGCGATCGTTAAAAGCTCAAGAATGCGGTCTTGTGCAAAACCATTGAGCGAGTAGGCGAGTGTGTCATCGGTCTCAATGTCCGTCCAGAGTCTCTTTCCCCATATTTGATATTCATCTATTAAGACTGGATTCTTGAAGTCATCCTCTGAGATTGCGCACGTATCAAGCAGGAAACCATCGCTGTCTCCAATACTTCCTAGAGCCGAGTAGAGGGCTGCCTCTGGATTTCTGTTTATGAGGATGTCATGGAATGGGATGACAATGCTTGTTGTGCCAAATTTCCTGCAATCTGACACAAGACTTGTGTCGGTGATGTCTTGATACATAGCACCCGGCCACGGTTTGTTTGTCACCCTTGCGCACATGTTTGTGAGTTTGAAACCGTTTTGCCCGACTCCGTCTGGATATCCGTCGGAGTTTGAATCAGGATACGACGGAGATACTTGTAAGAACTCCTCAATATGGTCATTAAGACCATCACTGTCCGAATCCAGAGGACATTTATCCTCTAGGTCGCCGACGTCATCATTGTCGCTTCTGGAGAGAATCGGATCAGAACCGAAGGCTAGCTCAGGGTAGTCAGGGACTCCATCATCATCAGAATCATCGTCAAAACCATACGCTATGATTGCTCCACTGCCTGTAAGTGAGAGCGCCTCAATCCCATGTTCTGGTTTGACAAAAACCATATTCTGCCAGATGGTAGGTGTGTGGCCAAAAATCTTGAGCTCCGACGGCTGTGTACAAAAACACCAGAAGTACCTTGTATCGCCCTTTAGATCAAGTGAAATGGGTTCACCGGATAGCATAATCCCAGACTCGTTTGTTGGGGCATTAAGATAACATGGGGACAAATCAGAATATGGGTCAATACACTGAGCGCCTACAAAGAAGGTCATTCTTGTTAGTTTTACGTCGGTTATGGAATTAATGGTAAATATAGAGTTCTCTTCAGAGACCTCGAATTGAGCGTAATACAGCGAGTTTATCTGGATTAAGTCTATGGGGTCGCTTCCCTTTGAAAGGGAGAATTCACCTGTTGCGTCAATGATGGCTGTAGCAATCATGCTTGAGTTAATGTCCAGGTTGTATGATACAGCTGTGTTTCCTGGGATTAGTCTCCCACCACCACTTGGCAAGGAGGATGAACCGGCATCAAAAAGATAGCCGTTCTCAGCAGCTGACCCTGGGTAGAGGTCAAGCTGTCGTCTTACTGCCAACCGCCAGAGTGTGAAAGGGTCTGGGGCTTGTTCTCTTCTGCCAATCCTTATCCTTACAGGTGGCGCAATCTCAACCTCAAGCTTAATCTGCCTTTTCATCCTACCTGACAGGCTGCCATCCATCTGACCTGATGAGTACAGTGTTTCATAATCTCTTTCGCCTGTCGATATGTCTATCTGGTAAGGGCCTGCCGCGTCAATCTCTATTATTGTCGGGAAATTTCCAGACATTGGAACCTGGTATTCAACATACCCTCTTGACCTTCTGGCTCCATTTTCTATCCAAGTGTTGCTCTGGGCAAAAAGGAAGAGGTTTTCACTCTGAGTTCCTGGCACAATCACAACGCCAGAGGTGTAGATTTGGTCGATGGCAAGGGTACTGCTTCCAGCCATTTGCAACGAGATGGTCGAGACAAAAAGGGCAACAACAAGGAAAAGTGATACAAAACTCCTCCTATTCGTTGTCAAGCACCGCGATCCCAGGCAATTTTTTTCCTTCAAGGAATGCAAGAGATGCGCCTCCTCCCGTTGAGATATGGGTGAAAGCTTTGGATAAACCAAACTTGGCTGCCGCTGATGCTGAATCGCCTCCACCGATGATTGTTACTGGAACAGTCTCACTCACAGCTTTCATCACGGATCTAGTACCCTCTGAAAACTCGTCACGTTCGAAAACACCAAGTGGCCCGTTCCAGAGAACGGTTTTGCATTGCGACAGACTCTCGATAAAACGCTTTCTAGTCTGTGTGCCAATGTCCATCCCCTGAAAACCATCTGGAATATCAACAATTTCCTCGAAATCCTTGATGTAACCAGTGACCTCTCTTACATCGGTTGGGTTTTCAAAATCGTTTGCGCAGATATAGTCAAATGGGATGTTGATGTGTTTCCCACGAAGTCTTGCGTCCTCAAGGAATTCGATGCAGCTTTCCTTGTATTCGGGCTGCACCAGTGAGTTGCCAATCTTGTGACCCATGGCGTAGTGGAATGTGTAGGACATCCCACCCCCTATTGCGATGACATCAGCCTTCCCTAGTAGGTTGTAGATAGCGCCCATCTTATCTGAGACCTTGGCCCCGCCAAAAACGATGCCGAATGGCCTGTCGGGGTCTTCAAGGATACTTCCCAGATGTTTAAGCTCGGAGAGTAGCAGGTATCCAGCAACAGCGGGTTTGAGGATGGCGGGTACGCCAAAATTACTGGCATGAGCCCTATGTGCTGTGCCAAAGGCGTCGGACACATAGACCTCTGCTAGCTCAGAGAGCTGATACGCAAACCAGTAATCGTTGTTCTCCTCTTCTTTGTGAAATCTGAGATTCTCAAGCATAAGAGCTTGTCCGGACTGAAGGTCATTCACTTTTGCATTGACGCAGTCGCCGACACAGTCAGGAAGAAGCTCAACCCCTTGACCCAGTGCTTCTGATAGATACTTGGCGACTGGCTTCAGACTATACTTCTCCACTCTTTCGCCCTTTGGTCTGCCAAGGTGGGAACAGATTACGAGTTTGGCTCCCTTGTCAAGAAGATACTTAATCGTGGGCATAGTCAGACGAATTCTGGTGTCGTCGGTTATTTTCCCGTCCTCGAGAGGGAAGTTGAAATCCGCCCTTAGCAGAACTTTTTTGCCTGTTACATCAATACTCTCTATGGATTTCTTCATCACTCTCCAAGAAGCATGTTGGCAACTTCAGCAATGCGGATTGAATACGCCCACTCGTTGTCATACCAGATGCAGAGTTTAACGAGGTGTGTACCGAGAACCATCGTTGAGAGTGCGTCAACAACGCCAGAGTATGGAGAACCTATGTAATCGCTTGATACGAGTGGTTCCTCGGAGTAGCTGAGAATTCCCTTCATTTCTTCTCTGCACGCTCTCTCAAGTTCAATGTTTACCCTATCCTCGCTGATGTCACCTTGAACCTGACACACGAAGTCGGTCAAACTCACAACCTGTGTTGGCACTCTCACAGATATTCCTGTGAGCTTACCGGCAAGCTCTGGGATAACCTTGGCTACAGCGCCAGCAGCACCCGTTGAGGTTGGAACGATGTTAGTTGCAGCGTTTCTGGCGCGACGCATATCACCATGTGGGGCATCGAGAAGGCGTTGATCGCCTGTATAGGAGTGGATGGTTGTCATGAAGCCATATTCGACCTTGAATTTATCGTTTAGCACCTTAACAACCGGCGCAAGCGAGTTCGTGGTACAGGATGCGTTGCTAATGATATGATGCTTGCTTGGGTCGTACATACTGTCATTTACACCGCGAACAATCATGAGGTCAGGGTCTTTGGAGGGAGCCGTGATAAGAACCTTTTTGGCACCATTTTTCAGGTGAAGTCCCGCCTTGTCCCTATCTTTGAAGATGCCCGACGCTTCAATGACAATGTCGATTTCATACTTTGTCCAAGGAAGACTGTTGATGTCTCTTTCCTGCAGACAGGTTATTTTTCTACCGTCAACAATCAGAGCCTTGTCTGATACGCTCACACTCTTGTTGTATCTGCCATAATTGCTGTCAAAACGCAGAAGGTGGGCGAGTGTTTCTGGGCTTGCGATATCGTTGATTGCGACAATCTCACTATTTGGAAAGAATTCTACCAACGCTTTGAAAACCTGACGACCGATTCTACCGAACCCGTTTATTGCTATTCGAGCCACAGCAAACCTCCGATATTTTGTTAGACCACGGGTATTATGACAGACATTCGGTCGTTTAACAAGTCAAACGGTGGAGATATGCTTGATATTTTCAAAATAAAATGAGAAAAACACCCTATATACAAGGGCTTGGAAGCGTTAGGCTTCCAAGCCCTTGGTCATTTATTTACAAGCGTCTACCTATGGACACCTGACAGGTGATGCAGATGTGATGCTCAGGTAGGAGGTCTTACTCGATACAACCGGAGTTGCTGTAATGCTGTAACAACTACCCACCTTCAAACTTGATAAGCTGGTGCCTCTTGGCATCTTCCATGTCCAGTACGATGAATACTTTCCGATATAACCACTGACCTTCTCTGTTTTCGTGTCGACATTTGTGATCTTTATTGTGAATTTGAAAGTCGGACATGTCTTTATTTTGGTAACAGAACTTGCCCCTATTGTTGGAATTCTACCGCTTGTATCCACAACACCTTTAATCATTACACAGGAGCCAACGGAGAGCGATGTGCAATCCGTCTTCTTTTGGAGGGTGACTGTGTAGGTCACTCCGTTGATTGAAATGTAGGCATATGGATATTTGGCGTCACAGTAGGTTGACAGCACGATACCATAAACTGTTGATTCTGGGACCGGACAATTTACCTGCTTGAGAGAGGTTGCGTGTATGTAGTTGTTGTTATTGTCGAAGTATCCCAGCACCTCGTAGCAGGTGTCTTCTTTGAATCTGGTGCAGGCATAGCTGGATGTGAAGAAGAGGTAGTAGCTCTTGTTGTTGTATTCAACAATCAGGAATTGAACACCGCCTATTACAGAGCATTTGACCTCTTTGATTTTGACAGTCGCTGTCATCTGTCTACCGCAAGAAACTACACTCGAGCTTGTGGCGTCGATTGATGGGGTTGAGAGGACGAGTGCACTGTCATTTTTAACAACACCTGTTGCCTCAAGACACGTTCCGACCTTCAACGATTCACACTTGAAGCTGCGAGGAAGGTTGACGATGTATGTTTTCTTTCCCTCTACGCCCGTTACTTTTTTGTTTGTGCAGTCAATCTTAACGATAAAGATTGTGTGTGTTTCTTCCTTCTGCGGGCAATCAACCTTTTGCACCGATGTTACATCGATATAACCCTTTGTCCAGATAACACCAGTGAAGGAAATGCAGTTTCCAACCTGTATCGCATCGCAGTTGAAGCTCTTTGGGTAGAAGAAAATATATTCAGTTGAGAAGTACCTAACCTTCAAGTATCTGTTGCTGCAATACTTACCCGTCACAACTCCTGAATATGGGCCATAGCTCTCACAATTCATCTTTGTGATGGAGCGAGCCTCGATGTGATACGTTGCTGTTGTTGTAATGCCAGTTGAGCTGCTTTTTTTGAGCCCTTTGACTTTTATACAGTCACCAGGCTTGATGCTGCTGCAGTCGAATCCACTTGGCAGATAGACTGGGTAGAAGGTCGTCTGTTGTCTTGCGATGTAGTATTGGAACTCTGAACTGCAGAAGGTGTCAAATACGATCATATCAAACTCTTCAAGGTCTTCTGGGCAGTCAACCTTGGTGATTGAGCTTGCGTCAATCATAGGTGATTCACTGGTCGAATACTGGTTGTACTTACCCTTTATCGTGACACAGTCACCCTTTGCAAAGGCCTCGCATTTTATACTCTCTGGCACATAAACAAGGCAGGTCTTGTCTGCAACCTCGCAGTAGAGGATACCCTCAATGCAGTAAGGTCTCGTGACAACTCCATTCCAGGTTTGCTCTGTTGTTGGGCAATCGACAATCTTAATGGAAGTTGCGGTTATCTCATTCTTGTACTCTGTGTTTGGGATGTATCCTTCAACAACAACGCAGAGTCCCACCTTGAGCTTGGAACAGTCGATATCATCTGGAATCATTACAAGGTAGCGAGTTTTGCCAGCTGTGACATAAATGAGCTTTTCATCACACTGCTGACTTGAAATTTTGCCTTCAAACTTGACAGTTTCTCTCGACGGACACTTAATCTCCTGGGCAAATTGTGCTGTTACTCCCCAGTCGTTGATTTTGCCACAAACCTCCAAACAGTCTCCAACAGCAAGACCTGCGCAGTCGAAGTATTTCGGGAGCATGATGTTAAGCTCTCCACCGCTGTATATCTCGCCCTTGACGTGTCTCTTGTTGCAACTCACTTCTTTGACCACAACCAGGAAACACTCATAGGCGCACTCGTTATCATCCTCGTTCTCAACTGGATCGGAGAGGTAGAGAATCCTGTTTGAGTATGTGACACAAACTTTGTAGCAGAAGCCTTCTGTCACCTTTTTGCAATCGTCTGTGTTGGCGAATTTGGCTTTCATATAGTGACCGTCGTTGTTGATTACAACATTGCCCGTTGAGCAGTCGATGCTTGCGAACTCAATATTCCAATACTCGCCGTTCTCGCACCCTTCAGTCTCTCCGCACTCCTCAGGTCGAAGCACGGTCACGCCACCAACCAGCTCGTTTGTGACCTCGCCACCCCTGATAAGGAGACAGAACTCAATGCATGTTGCATTGGAGTATTTGTCACAGTCCGCTCCATAGAGCCTCAAGGTGTGTTGTCCAAGCTCTGAGACACACCTGACCGTGACTGAGTCCTCGCCGCAATAAACCTTGGCAACCTTTGCCCTGACAGTCCTGCAAAGCTGACCACAAGCGCCTTCTGACACATGCTCGAAACTTACAATTCTGTCCTCAAGATTGTCAGTCCACACAACGCAGAAGTCATGACAATTACCCTCAATAAGGTCAGTGCAAAGTGCAGGATCAATTGAGAACTTGACGGAGCTGCCATCGGTTAGAGTTGCGTACACGTAACCATTCTCACAATCCTTCATTGTGACAGTGCCTCTGACCGTCTCACCCTCGCATGCAAGTTCTCCACAGACCTCCGGTGGGAGGTTTTGGCTCCAGACGATGAGCGGATACCACGGCATATCAACCATTGCGTCATAGTTTGACATTGGCTGAGTGCACACCTTGATACATTGACCCTCAACAAAGCTAAGGTATGGAGGGATTCTCAGATACTCTGGGTATGAGTCGTCTCCGTTTGTATAGTCGAGTTTCAGGAGCTTGCCATCCTCGCCAATTTCGACAACCTTGCCGGTAAAGCTTGGACCAGCGCAAACACTGACACACTCACTCTGCGGTTCAAGTCTGGCGTCTTTGGCGATAAATACCATACCATCCTCGTCAAACTCTCCACACAAACTGACACACAGAGGGAATCTGATTGGAGAGAAAGCGCTCGTAAGGATTTTTGCGCAAATTTCAGGATTTTCGAATGTAACCTTAACGAGGAAACCATCTTTGACTGCGTATCCAATTGCCTCATCGCAGTTGAGGTCGACGAGGTTCACATCGGTCTCAAATCCGTCACACTCCCTGCACTCCTCTGGTGGGAGTGGTTTGACCCAGTTGGCTACGAATATCTGCCTGGCGTCAATCCATCTACCGCCAGCTTTTACGCACATCCCCTCTTCTACTGTCTCAAGCGATTCTTCCGGCAATTGAATCGAGAAGTATGCTCCATCTCTTGAGATTACAGCTTGTCCAAGTTCTCCAATCTCGGTGAGTACTCCCACCCACACGTCGGTTGGGTAGTCGCACTCCTCATCAGGAAGGATTGAGATGGATGTCGCCTCAATGACGATAGGCACAGCGTGGGTAAGAGTACCAAGTGCCTGTGAGAATTGACCGCAGATTTCTACACACTTACTGCGCATGAACATCTCACAATCAGGCATGAAGTCAACGCCAACCACCTCAAACCTATTGCCGTTCACCCAAACAAACAGGTGACCATCCTCGCAAGGATTGTTGGCAATGATTGCCTTGTACTTATTGAACTCACAAGGTGTTTCTGGCACGCAGTCAACCACCTCAAACCACGAACCAACAAATGTTTCTGTTTCGGGGTTTCGGTCAAAACAGAATTTGACACAGAGTGTTGGTTTGAGGTCAGAGAGATCTGAATTTGGGAACGAGACAAGAATCTCAGTTGAGTCAACCTGGATTTTCATGGTTGAGTTGGTGTAGTCGATGTCAAGAATCTGACCCTCTGCCACCTTTCCTTCGCAGGAAACTCCGCACAATCTTGCTGGCAATTTCTTCACCCAGGATGTCACAAAGATGCCCGTCTCTTCCTGCCAGGTGCCACAGGCAACGATGCAGTCACCCTCTCTGAATCTCTTGCAAAGCTCTGGCGATACTCTGAATGACCAGAGCGAACCCTCGCGCCTTACTGCTAGAATCCCATTTTCACAGTCAATTCGGTGGATTATCCCTCGGAGTAACTCGCCATCACATGTGTCAGGACACGCATTGTCTGGTAATCTAACGAGTTTTTCGACCACGAGTTTTCCGATTGATGCGTCGTATTTGACGCAAACCTTTACGCAATCACCCTCATTGAATGGAAGGAGCCCCATGCGCTGGTCAACCTCGTAGAACATCTCTTCGCTGAATCCGTAGAGCATGAATAGGATTCCATGATTGACATCGTCGGAATCCATTGTGATTACCTTGCCACTGAGCCATCTTCCGCCATCGCAGGGAGCGCCGGGACACTCGTCCTCTGGAAGTAGCTTGTAGTCGAGGATGGTGAGTCTTCCATCCTCATCGTGACCGAGGCAAACCTCAAGGCACATGCCTACCTCAAGTCTGTCGCAAATCTCTGGTCTAACGGAGACTTTTACTATCTCGCCATCTATCTCAAGATAAACAATTCCTTGGTCACAGTCTGTTTTTCTGACCCTTGTTTGGGTGTAGCCATATTCGCAATCGGCTTCGTCACCGCAGTTGATTTGGCGATATTCAACACCCCACATCACGCCGTCGTCGTCATACTTGACACATACTTCATAGCACCTGCCGGCTTGCATGCGGCAGAAGACGCCTGATTCAAAGTGAATCTTAACTGGCATTGGAGAACGTGCTTCGACTGTTAGAATCTCCATACCCTCGATGTAACGGTTTTCGCACCAGACGTTATCGACCTTCACCTGAATGATGTCGTCGCAGGCGTTCTCCTCCTGGCATTCCTCTTTTGATAGTACCTTTACCCAGACAGCCTTTAGCGGTCTGTTCTCCTCACCCGGAAGCACGCAAGCGACTATGCAGTCACCCTCTTTTATCGATTCATCTTCAATTTCAGCCAGGATGTGTGTTGTGCCAGAAACACCAGAGATTGTTATGAGACCAATGCCGTAGTCTACTCTTTCGACTGTGCCTCTGATCTCTCTGCACTCACCCTCGCACTTTGTTGGGTCGTTGACAGTAATCCACTCAGCCTCAAGTTCTCCATCAGCCGATTCTTTGACGCACACATCGACACACTGTCCAAGCTTGAGTAATCTGCAGTCACCCGGGTTGATTCGGATTGCAAGTGTTCCATTTGCTGTGTCAACCTTGATGATTCCCATATCGCAGTAGAGCGCTAGAATCTCACCTGTTACAACTTTACTCAGACAGATTGCTGGTAATGGACATTCTGAGTCTGGAAGTGGAACAGCCTTTGCGATTTTGATGTTTGTTTCGTCATCAGATACAACACAGAGCATGTAGCAGCCTGGTTGAATTGATCTGCAGATTTCGGATGCAACTGAAATTTCAAACAGACCGCCTGTTGTGTGGACTTTGGCTGTCAGGTTGTAACAGTCAATCTCCATTATCTCGCCGATCAATGTAATTCCATCACAATCGAACGATTCTGGGCACTCGATCTCCTTCCATGAGATACCCCAGGTTCCGCCAAAATCGCCAATGTTGTAACAGACCTCTATACAGCTACCTTCTTCGATTTGGCAGAACAAATCAGCATTGCTGTCATCGAATCTGATTGTTATAGGCGTTGGCGGTTGGGTCTCTGGAACCTTGATTCCTTCGATGTAGCGGTTTTCGCACCAAACGTTTTGAACCTTGAGCTTGATAGATGGTTCACAATCTGAGAGTTCTTCACACCTTGCTGGTGGGAGCTTGTCCATCCAATCCACAATTTCTCTGCCGTTTGCATCTGTGATAAAGCAAAGGATTACACAATCGCCAACAGCGAAATCCTCGCACACGTCGATATCTCTGACTATGTGTTCCTTTGTCGTTTCCTGAGTTTCAATCTTCACGTAGCCGTATGCGGTGCATCCAAGTTCAACTATTTTTCCAATCTCGGTTCTCTCACACTCAGGCTCAGTAGACCCGCACTCCGAAGGGTCGAGTTTCTTCATGTAGAGGATGACAGGCGGTGCGCCTGCAATTTTTTTGATGCAAGCCTCAACACAGTCGCCAATTTCAAATCCCTGGCAGGTTTCGACTCCCTTTGACAGATATGTTGTGAGAACTCCATCCACCTCTAGCTCAATCTTGTCGTCTTCGCGGCAGCCGAGGTATTTGATAGTACCTACAACCACCTCGTCGCACTCTGGTTCTTCTTCGATTCCGCACTTCTCTGGCGGAATCTCTTCCCACCAGATGAGCTCGAAATCAGACATTCCCTTCATTTTACCGCACACTCTCAGGCAGCTGTTTTTTTCGATTTGTTCGCACAAAATGTCCGTGCCGTCAAGCGAAATTTCGAGTACCATCCCCTTGCCAAAGAGGGCCTCGATGATTTTTATCTTTATGCTGTTGGCATCGCAGTTGGTGTCTAGCACATGGACAATCATCTCAAGCCCATCGCAAACCTTTTCCTCTGGTTTACACTCACTTGCGTCTAGCTTTTTCATCGAAAGGATCATTGAAGGTGCCCCGACGATATCCTTAATGCAAGCCTCGACGCAATCTCCTACCTCAAATCCCTGGCAGGTTTCAACTCCCTTGGAGAGGAATGTTTGAGTCTTTCCGTCGATCTCTAGCTCTATCTTGTCGTCTTCTCTGCAACCCAGGTACTTAACGACACCTTTGATCGTTCGATTGCAATCGTCGTCGATGCCTGTGTCGTCGCATGCTTTTGTGTCAAGAATCTCAAACCATTCGAGCCTCAGGCTGCCGCCAACCTCAAGTTTGAAACAACCTTCTATACAAAGTCCTACCTTTAATTCCCTGTATTGGTTGCCTTGAAGCTTGAACTCGACTTCCTTGTCGGTTCCTGCGATTTTGAGTTTTGACCTATTTGGCTCAACTTCGGTTAGTGTGCCTGTCAGGAGTCTGCCATCGCACTCATTCGGGCAATCGATTACCTTGACACTCTTTGCTGTCAGTTTGTTTGCGTTTGATTCAAGGCACACCTCAATACAGGTATCAGCCTTGAGAGAACAAATCTTTCTGTCAGTGAACCATATCTTGACTGAATTACCTGCGTTCAGGTCGGTAATGAGGATTGTGCCTTTGTCGCAGTCAATCCTTTTTACCTTTCCCTGGATGATTCTACCATCGCATGAATCTTCGCACTCACTCTCATCAAGCTCTGTCACCTTGGAGGCAACCCACTTCCAGGCAACGTGAGTTAATGCTGTTCCAGACTGGGTTTTGATTGCACAAACCTCAACGCACTTGAAGCCCTTAATTTCCTCACAGTCTAAACCTGTGATATCAAACTCGATGTATGTTGTTCCCTGTTCAATCTTAAGGGTGTTAGCGTCGCAGTTGACCCCCAACACCTTGCCTCTGAAGAGTTCACCATCACAAACCTCTTCCTGGCAGGGGAATGCCTTGAAGATTGCTGCATTGATAACGTTTGTTGCTATTCTGTTACCACAGAATCTCACACACCACCCGATATCAAGTTTGCCGCAATCAGCATCATCGGGAAGATTTACGTCAACTTCCATCCCGCTTAGCAATTTGACGGTTGCAACAGCATCCAGGCAGTTTATTGAGATAATTTTCCCTGAGAACCAGTCGCCATCACACTCATACTCGGGCGTTTCTCCAGGGCACTCAATGATCTCAATGCTATATGGATTGATATAGGGGAGTGCTGCGGTGGTTGTCGTTGGAATAACGATTGTTCCATTCACAATGATGCACTGCCCAACGGCTAGTGTGTAGCAGTACTTTCGAAGATGCGCCATCTCCTGTGGAATGATGATTGTTTGTGTGTTTCCATCTTCATCGACAAACTTGACAAGTCCCCTTTCACAGTCGATTTCTGCGATTTTGCCTGTCCATGAATTTGTTCCGTCATCTGGGCATTCGATCAGTTCGGCTGTTTTGGCGAAGAGGTAACCAGGGTAGTCAGGATTATCGTTCCTGCCAGTCACTCTCAGACAATCGCCAATCTCTGGTCTGAAGCCGTTTTCGAGATTGTTAAGATTTGCAAGCAGATATGGTTCTCCATCAAATCCCAACAAGAATCCAAGCCCTGAGTCTGAAGAGTATCTTGTGAGAACACCTTCATGAGTTTCCTCGCACTGGTCTGGAAACTCAAGCACAGCCTGCTTTGTCGAGGCGAACCATTTAACCTCACCCTCACCGAATGACTCGACCGGGAATCGGAGTGGAATATGGGTTCTGCCCTGTTCGATGAAAGGCACGACGCGTGGATTGTTCGGGTCGATTGGCGTCTCAACACCATTGACTTTGGCGATAGACTTACCAATCCACATCTCGATGAATTTGTCCTTGTATTTGACTGTTACTTTCTTTTCGGATGCAACCCAGCCGACCTCCGCTCCGACTTCCTCTGCAACATACCGAATCAGAAGATATGTTCTGTTATCCCGAACTATACATGGTGTGGACATTACTTTCTTAACGCCATTTACCAAGTATTCGGCTGAATTGACAGTGAAAACCAACACGAGTTTGCACGGATTGACAAACTCAGGAAGGTCGGATTTTACAGAGACGCACACCTCATTAGAACGATCAAACTCGGTTGCGTTCTCGTCAATTGCTGTTGCGTAGTAACAATAATTCTCATTAACCACGACGGTCTTATCATAGTATGTGTTGCCAAGTATTCCGAAATCAGTAAGTGGCATTGTGTATTGTTGACCTGGTTGTGGACCTCTGTAGAGGTAGTATCCTTGTTTCGCTCCAGGAACCTCGTCCCACCAGAGCCTCACAACACCATTCCCTGCCTCGGCGTTCAGTGTAAAACCAGATTGTGCCGAAACACTGGGGGTCATAACACTTGAGAGAGGTGTGTATGACGACATTAACAACAACAAACCAATAGCGATAGATGCGATTTTTCTCATGTTCAAACCTCCTAGACTTTGTCATTATATGTGTTTTTTCATTTATGGCACTTGACAAAAAGTTGATATAGAAATGTGTGGATTTGTTGAGCGCTCTCCTGTGTAATGTGTGTGGAAATAAAACGGATGAAAAGACGAATGTCTGTGAACCTAAATAGTTGTGAATAATTTTGGTTTACAGGTATTGGATTCATGTCTAGACTGACCATTTGTTAGTTTCCAAGTAATCCAGCCCAATGGATTCAATGGAGGTATATTTAATGGGTCGTGAAAGCAAAATCAGAAGACTTAGAAAGCTAAAAGTCATTCCAGAAGTGAAACAGAGAGGCGAAAGACGCCAGATGTCACGCGGATGGAAGATTGTCATATGGTCAGTGGTTGCCGTTGCCTTTGTGCTTATTGTGCTTGGCATATGGGCATACAGCGGCAGGAATATCGAGGCGAGAGTCGGTTCGCAGGTCGTCACAGACTTGGACCTGGAAACTCGAGCCTACTTGAGTATTCAATCCAAGGTTCCACCGGAACAGCTGCAGCAGCAGACTCAGGATGAATTCTACCAGATGCTTGAGAGCGAAAAGGAATCTATGCTCAGCCGCATCATCCAGGAAAAGGTTTACATTGAAGCCGCCAGGAGAGAGGGCAAAGAGGTCTCGGAAGAGCAGCTCAAGGCAACCGCCCAGCAGAAGATCGACGAAGAGATCAAGCTCCAGGTCGTTCAGAAGCCTCTTGACCAGTGGACTGATGCAGACACGGCAACATGGAACGATTGGCTTGTTCAGCAGGGATTTGCCGAAGGTGAAGAGGCGAGCGAGTCGACTCTTTTGGAGTTCCTCATCGACAGCGACAACTTCAAGGATGAGATTGAGTTCCGCACTTGCAGACAGGTTATCATTGGTGATCAACTTGATGACATGACAGTGACTGATGATGAGGCAAAAGACTGGTACAACCAGGTTGGCTCACTCAGACTCTCACACATTCTCCTTCGATACGACTCTCTCGCACAACCGGCAGAGAAGGCTAAGGAGCTCAGTGAAAAACTTGCCGGAATCAGAGATCAGATTCTTGCCGGAGAGATAACATTTGCCGATGCAGCGAACCAGAACTCAGATGATGCTGGAGTTGGTGAGAACAAAAATGGTGGAGACCTTGGCTGGTACACTATCCAGGGTAATACACTCGTTGGGGACAGTGGAGCCACACTTGTCCAGGAATTCAACGATGCAGCCATCAAGCTCAACTTGGGTGAGATTTCAGGTATTGTAACAACGCAGTATGGTTTCCATATCATTGAATGCACCGAAGTCGAAAATAACAGCACAAACTACGATCTGAATGCTGGTGTCAGACTTGCCGTTATCTCCATGCCAGTCGTTGACCCAACAAACACTGAAGCATCACCTGCATCCGTGGAAGAATGGACAGCGAAGGAGAATGAGGCGAAAGACATCATTGCTCAGATTCGTTCTGGTAAACTTTCTTTTGCTGACGCTGCTTCCAGATACTCAACAGATCAACTCACAAAAGACAGTGGCGGCGAGCTTCCTTCAATGTTCGCATCCGATGCCTCAGGTTTCTTCTGGGCAAATCTCGAAGATGCCAAGAAGTACGAGGGTCAGGGTGCTTATCCGTTTGAACCAACGGTCGTTGAGACAGCAATGGGTCTTTCCAATGGTGCCGTTGCGCCAGCGCCTGTCAGAACGGGTTCAGGTTGGGTAATTGTCAAGAAGATTGCAGCAAGAGATGCCAAAAAGATGAGCTTTGATGAGGTTGCAGAGCAGGTTAAGAGCGACCTTTTGGTTCAGAAGAAAAATGATTTCGAGAGCGATTGGCTCAACACAAAGCGTGGCGAAATCAACGTTTCAATCGGTAATCCGTGGAAGACATTTGCCAACTGGTGGGACAACAGCGTTGTTGCTCCGTTGGGGGACTTCGGTGATTGGATTACGGGTGCTCTCGGCAAAAAGAACAGCCAGTCAGGTAATTCTGGATCGACAACCACGATTCCAGTGGATGATAGTGGTGCGCCACAGATTGATATGAATGATCCAGAGGTTCAGAAGATGCTGCAAGATCTCCAGAACCAAGGTGGACAGGGGACGACACCGACTCCATAAAGAACAATAATTGCACGTATTGAATAACCAAAAAACTGGAGTTTTGCAAAATATAAATTGCAGACTCCAGTTTTTTAATATATGCTCTCTTGGTGAAAGAATTTTTGGAACTTGTATGGTTGCTCAACTGTTGTAGGTAGAGAGTAAAATCGTCCAAAGAGAAAGGACAAGCCTGATGTTTGAAGAAAATGATGAGAGAAACGGGCGCGATGAAGGTTCTGTGCAGGAGCAGGTAGGCAAAGATAACGATGTGGTTGTCAAATCTGGAACAGTAGCCGAGAAAAAGTCGAATAATTCTTGGATGCTCTGGGTTATGACAGTCATTCTGGCTGTCTTGATTGGTTTCTTTGTGTACTACATCGCCACAAAGCCAACATCCAACACCTCGACCAACAATGGCGGCAACACCACCATCACCGATGTAGAGGACAAACCCTGGTTGAAGGTGGGGGATGTCGAGGTGATGGAGTCTGAGATTACAGAACGCGCTCTCAAGCTTCTATCGTACCAGGTTTCAGCTGACCAGCTCAACGAGAGCAACCCACAGTATGAACAGATGCTCATGCAGGCGAAGCAGTGGGTGACAGAGCTTGTAATTGACGAACTCGTTGTTAAACAGAAGGCAAAAAAAGAAGGAATCGAGTTATCTGAGGGAGATCTCGCAGCAACGGCGAGAATGAAAATCGAGTCCGACATAAAACCATACGTCTCAGGGAAACCCGCTGACCAGTGGAGCGCAAATGACACCGAAATGTGGAATCAGTGGATTGCGTCTCAGGGATTTGCCGACGAGGAAGCATTTATTGCAGATTTTGTCAACAAATTTCCAACAGAACTTGAGATCGATACCTACAAAGAGAGGCTTTACGGTGAGCAACTGAGAGCCCAGGCTGTGGATGAAGCCGAAGCCAGAGAATGGTTTATCGAACCAGGGCAGATTCAGATTGCGCACATTTTGGCGTCATACGATCCCACACAGGATCCAGAGTCGAAAGCTCAAGAGGCGCTAACAAAGATTACTAATCTCAAAAACCAGTTAAACTCAGGTGCTGACTTCATGTCATTGGCTGCGCAGAATTCTGATGACCCATCGGCTGCACAAAATGGCGGAAATATCGGTTGGTACAACATCGAAAACGGACAACTCGTTGGCGAACAAGGAAACCAGCTTGTTCCGGAGTTTGAGAGCGCAGCTCTAGAACTTGGCAAAAATCAGGTTTCCGACATCGTTCAGACTCAGTATGGCTACCATATCATCAAGATTATCGACGCAAGACCCAACAGCATTCGATACGACCTCCAAGAAGGCATTAGAATTGCCACAATCAACTTTGTCGTTCCAGCAGATGAGGATGGCAACCCGGCCCCGTCAGAGGCGTGGAATGAGGCTGAAGAGAAGGCGAAGGGTGTCCTCTCTGACATAAAGTCTGGGAAGATCACCTTTACTGATGCAGTTTCTCAATATTCAGAAGAGCAACTCACAAAGTCCACTGGCGGTGAATTGCCCTCGATGATGGCAACTGATGCATCGGGATTCTTCTGGGTTACCCTTGAGCTTGCAACCCAGTATGATGGAATGGGTATGTACCCCTACGAGAAGGCGACCGTCGAAAAACTCTGGGGCACACCGGCAGGTTCGATTTTCCCGGAACCAATCAATTATTCGACGGGTTGGTTGATTGGAAAAACCATCGAACGACGCGAAGCAAAGAAGGCGAATTTCAACGAATTAGGCGCGCAGGTTGTGTCTGATCTCACGGGTCAAAAAAAGGCGAAATTCGAGCAGGACTGGATAGTTCGTGCCAGAGCTGAGTTTGATGTCGTCAGGTACAACGATCCTACCGGACAAAATCCCTGATTGGCAACGTGAACAGAAACAATTTGTGAAGGAGTAAGAAGGTAAACATGAGCGGAAAAGATAAACAAAATAGAAAAAAACCACCAATTGTCCTGACAATCATTGTCTCAGTTCTAGTGTTGGCAATAGTCGTTTTGGGCAGCATGTTCCTCTATGTCTATTCAAAGAGGAATATCACAAGGCTTGTTGTTGACTACCCGATAACAGAGAGAGCCATCGGCTTAGAGATTGCAAACCTTCAGAGATTTGGTCTCAAAGCCCCCACGAATGCAACCGTTTCTGAGCAGGAAGAAGCGTATCAGAATGCTCGAAAGAGAGCCATTGAAAACCTGACCAACTTCTATGTGGTGCTTCAGCACGCCAAAGACACTGATTTTCCTGAACCGACATCCGAGGAGATAGATGAAAGAATAGATATGGTTCTTGAGATGGCGGGTATGGAGATCGACGAGTATCTTGCTGAGGGTGGAGTCTCGATGGGTGAGTTTAAGGAGCAGGTTAGAAACCAACTCATTTTTGAAGGAATCACATATCCGATAATGGAGGATGTTAACGAACCCAACCATGTCGAGCTTAATCAGTTCTATGAAACCAACAAAGCATCATATATTGTGCCAGAGAATGTCGACTACCAGCAGATTGTTGTTCCAGACATGGAAACACATGACGAGGTTATGCAAAAACTTGCAGATGGAACATCGTTTGAGGATTTGGCCAAGGAGTACTCAACAGATACAGCAACAAAAGACAACGGTGGTCTTTACAAGGCTGTTATGAAAGCGGCCATTTCCGATATCGAAGTCGCCAATTCATTCTTTCCTCCCTCACCCAACTTCCCATCGGTCGAAGTTGGAGTGGCTCAGGGAATTATCACTCAGAAGAGTGGTGTCATCATCGTCAAACTCCTCGCCAAGCATCCAGAACAAGATCCAGGAATTGATGGAAGTTTCAAACTTTGGGATGAAGCGGCAGACGAGTATGTCGAAGTTCCCCTATTACCTGAGATAACCAATGCCTGGAAACAGGCTCAGGGACAGGGCAATGTGACAACGTTTGTTAGGAGACTCTCTGATAAATATGAGTCCCAGATTTATGATAGAGTGGCTGGGAACATGCCTTGGGACGGTCTTGAGCAGTTCTTTGGAAAGCTCCTTGGAGCATCCAACTTCAACAGGATAATGGGGTTCGTAGACTAAGATGGATAGGAAGTATCTGACGCAGATTCTATTCATCGCCATCATTGTTGTTGTGGTGTTGATTGTGTGGGCAGTGTTCTTCTACAATCCTGGCAGCAACAGGAATATCCTTGAAGACTACAGCAACACAAGGCCCATCGAGGAAACCTTTGAAGATGGTCGACTGCTTCGAAAGATTGGCGATTACGAAATAACCGAAAGGCGAATCAGGCTTGAGGTTGAGAATATGATTCGCTATGGATTTGGGATTCCTGAGGGCTACTCAGAAGAGCAGGCAGAGCAGTACATGCAGCAACTAGAAGCCCAGGCGCTCTCAAATCTCACCGATTTCTACATTGTGCTTCACGAGGTAGATGTGGAAGGTGAAGTTAACATCAGTGAATCCGACATAGACGAGAGAATTGAGGATGTGTTAGACCAGGCTCAGATATCTCTGGCTGATTATCTAGTGCAGGGAAAGATTAAAGAGGATGAATTCAGGACACAGGTTAAGGAGCAACTCACATTTGAGGCTGTGATGTTAAAGGCAACTGAGTCAATACCGAGTCCGACCGAAAGCGACCTCATTGAGCATTACACGCTCAACAAGGACATGTACATAATGCCGGAGACAGTGGAATTCCGACAGATAGTTGTTCCTGACATGAAAACATGTCGAGAGGTTATTGGGTGGTTGGATGCTGGCAGAAGCTTCGCAGAGGTAGCAAAGACATACTCACAGAACGAAGCCTCAAAAGAGAGTGGTGGTCTGATGCCAGTCATGACAAAAGACGAAATCCCTGTTCCTGAGCTTCAAAGTCTTCTTTTCCCACAGAATGCCAACTCAATTGACGCCATGAAGGATGGTGAGGTTAGATATGTTGAAGTTCAAAACATTGGGATATTTGTTGTTGAGCTCATCAAAAGGAACCCACTTCAAGCGCCGGGGTATAATGGCGCAATCAGGATTAGCGACTCTCAGTCGGGTGAAGTGTACGAATACCCAATTAAGGAACGTGTACTAAGCGATTGGACTGCAAAAGCTGAAAGAGAGATTTCGGCAGAATACATTAATAGTATTAAACAAAAATACGCCGATGATATAGTAGACTACTAGAGTAGGAGAGATACTTATGAACAAACAAACAAAAACACTGATTACGCTGGCAATCGTTGCCGTGCTGCTCTTTGGGCTCTGGTACCTTATATGGGTAATGCCAAACGTACCCGTCAAATCCGTCAGAAACTATTTCCTTTCCATTATGAACGAGGATTATCAGGAGGCGTGGTCGTACATCATGCCGAAATCTGAATTCCAGAGACTTAAAGGCGGAGCAACTCTTGATTATGCCAGGTTTGAAGAGGATTTGCAAAAAGCGAGAGCAAGACAAACCCGAGTCACAGAGATTCATATCCTCGACACGTTCACTGAGTTTGACCCGTTTGAGAACAAGACTGTTGAGGTGGTTCAGGTACAAACGGAGAACCTTGTTTCGGGCACACCCAAAACGTCTGATCCCAAGAACTACTACTTGAAGATCGACCCCAAAGATGGTATCTGGAAGATTTACAAAGGGATTACACCGCAAGCTAATTGATGTCCGACGGGGGATTTTTTGACCTCTCTCACCGGACATCGTTGATTGAATATGGAGCGTGAAAAATGGATAAAATGATAGCAAGACCAAAAGCCAATCACAACCTGACTGGTCCACTCACATGGATACTCCTGGTTGTTATGTTGCTTGTTTTTGTGTATGGCATTGGAATGATGTTCCTGGATTCTCCAGCACCGGTGCTGCGTGATTATTTTGAATCCTGTTTCGAGGGCAACTACGAGGCGGCATGGGAACACATCATGCCAGACTCAGTCTACATGCAGCAAAAGGGTGGTGATGTTCAGGTTTTCAGTGACTCCTGGGAAAAGAGCAAGAACCACGGCACAGAGTACGTTGGGATAAGAATTGATGGAGTCATGTGGAATCTTGCCGGCGGAAAAGCCAAGGTTCTTTACACCATTATGGCGTATGATCAGCAAACCAGAGAGAAAGTATCCGGTAGCCCAGAACAGGGACTCTACAAAGTAAAGATTCTCCAGGATTCGTACATCGGCTCGATGTTTATGTCAAAAGACGACGCTGATGGTAAGTGGAAGTTGGTTGAGTCAGAGTTGTAGATGAAGTCTCAGAAGCTTCTAATTCTAACGATAACCGTTTCGCTACTGCTTTTGTTTGCTGCATTTCTGGCTCTTTTTGGCAGTGTTGTCAAAGGGCAGGTAGTGGACGCGGAAAGTGGTAAGCCAATTCCGGGGGCTGTGGTCACAATAGGCAACACATCTGTCTTCGCAGATGAGGATGGGAATTTCTCAAGGTGGATACCGCCTTTTACTGCTGGCGCTGTGATGGCAAACCATCCGTGCTATGATTCGTTTGTCAAATACCTTCAGGGCTTTGATCTTTCAAAGAAAGTGACAATATCCCTGAATCCGAGCACCTACGAAAGTATGTTGTCTCTTTGTAGGGAGCAGCTGAATAAAAGCACGAACTACACAGCAAAAACTACGGTCATCAGCTATGAGTATTTTGAGGATAACACCCCACCTATCGCCCACCAAAATGAGACAGTTTATGTGGTCACCCCAGAAGCGAGGCTTTTTGGGCAGCTTTACAGCAACACAAAGGAAGGCGTTCTCTCTGGTAGCACGACCACAATCGTTGTCGATTCAGACCCGACCAAACCGAGTAAGATTGTCTACAAGAGTGACGGCACAATCCCACAGATTTATTTTAAGAAGGACAGCGGAGAGTGGATAACCTTCAAAGCGAGTCAAGACCTGGATTTTACTGTTCCTATCACTGAAAAAGACACCAGAGCGCTTCTTGACCCGTTACTCTCATATGGAAAAACGTCCGAGTTCAAACTTCTAACTGACCTCGGAACGACACCAGATGGAGAGCAACTCGTTGGATGTGAAACCTCATGGGGAAAAGAGAGTCCACTTATAGGGAAGACTGTAACCTTCCTATTTTTGAAAAGCGGCATCTGGTATGATATTGTGTTCTCGGACACTGGCGAGAATCCCGCGAGTAAACCAGCTACTTACCACTTCTCGATGCCAGACTATGGAGATAATGTTGGGATAGAAATACCGGAAGAGGCTGAGAGCAAGACACTTGACGAATACATCGGCGAATAGAGGGTAATTGAAGTGCCTCTGCTTGACAGTTTAACGCAGACACTGAAATCAATTTTCTGGGGCATTATTCCAAAGGCACCAGGCAGTATTCCTTTTCCAGAAACACTCGTCGATATCGTTATAATCGCAATCCTTGTCTACTATATACTCAAGGTTATCCAGGCGTCCAAAGCGCTTCAGCTCTTTCAAGGATTGGCTATTTTCTTTCTAGCCCTTGTCGCTGCCAACTATCTTTCAAAGGCATTCTCACTTATCTCTTTGCACTTTCTCATCAGAAAAGTCCTGGAGATTCTTCCGACTGCGCTGCCCCTGTTTCTTGCGATCATATTTCAGCCAGAACTTCGAAAAGCTCTTGGTTCGTTGGGTCAAAAGTCGGTTTTCGGAAAACCAATCGACATGATGGAAAGCACCGAGATTCAAGGATTGGTTCGAGAGATATCGGCGGCTGTGAAAAGAATGTCTGACAGAAAGATTGGCGCAATCATCGCAATTGAGCGCCAGGTTGGTCTTGGTGATTATGAGAATAAGGATACAAGAATCAATTCAGAGGTAAACGCGGGATTAATCGAGAGTATTTTCAATCCGGCAGCTCCCCTCCACGACGGTGGTATCATCATTAGGGGTGACAGAATTGCCTATGCTAGATGTGTGTTCCCACTCTCGTCCGATTCATCAATTGACGAGGAGCTTGGCACAAGGCACAGAGCGGCACTTGGTTTGTCCGAGGAGACAGATGCCATAATCATCTGTGTTTCAGAAACATCAGGTATTATATCGATGGCAACATCTGGCTCGCTCACGAGATTCCTCTCACAAATTGAACTTGAGGGATTGTTGAAGCACATGATATCCAGCAAGAGCAAGGTGTTCTCGTTCTTCAAGGGGAGCAGGGCAGATGGTTAGACAAACACTTGGCTCCAATCTCGGAATAAAAATACTCGCTGTGCTCATCGCGATTGTCATCTGGATTTATGTATTCTACCAAGAAGGCCCAGAACGAGAGAAATCGTTTGAAATTCAAGTGATCGCTTCAAATAAACCACAGCAGATGGTTCTGATGAATGATCTTCCTGTTGCCAAAATCTGGCTTCGGGGTTCCGAGATTGTGCTAAACAGAATCACACAGGATAACATAACGGCGTTTATCGACCTTATGGATTTGGAGGCAGGTACCCATCAAGTTGAGATAAACGTTGGCTTCCCACAAACGGTTGTGCTTGCATCCGTTACCCCCGATGTGCTCTCGGTAAGCCTCCAAAAGGAAGCAACCGCTGAGCTGAATATCAAATACGACTACATCGGACAGCCAGAGCCTGGAATCACACTTTCTGACCCTGTGCTTGACCCGCAAAAGGTAGTGGTGACAGGGCCTGAGTCGTATATTTCGATGCTAGATTACGCTAAAGTCACGATTGATAGAGATGGTATGACAGAAGGGCCGAATGCCATCAGAAGTGAGATATATTTTGTGACAAACACTGACGAGCTTCTCGTACCCATCAAGATTCAGTCCATGAAACTGACTCCTCAAATTCGATATATAAACGCGACACTAACTGGCACTCTCAAATCGGACACAAAAAATGTCCAGACCAGAGTCAAAACGACGGGCAATATTCCGCCTGGGTATGAGGTGTCAATAGACTGGATTCCAAAACTCGTCACAGTTGAGGGTGATTTCAACGCGATTGCAGGGACGAGTGTTCTTGAGACAACCCCACTCAACCTCAACGGAATTGTTGCATCTTCGAGGTACACACTCGATCTGGTGGTGCCAACGGGTGTCAATGTTGTCAGCTCATCCAGAGTAACTGTCAATGTGACCGTAGAGCCAATAGCTGAGAAGATACTCAAATCCATCGAGGTGGATGTAACGCCGAACAATGTCCTGTACAGTCTAAACAGAAATCGGGTTGACCTGAGGATAAGAGGACCGAAGGAAGCGATTGATTCGGTCGTAAGCGCATCTGTTTCAATAGACATAACTGGGCTATCATCAGGCACACACCAGCTTCCAGTAAAAATTTCTGGATTGCCAAATTCCGTCTATGTGGTTGAGACGCCAGTGGTAGAGATAGTTTTACCCTAGAGATGAAAAGGATAATTCGAGTTGACCACATCTGGGGGGATGAGAGCGCGTTCGATTCTGTTCTTATTGAGGACGGAGTCATCTCAAGAGTTGCGGATTTTGACGATGTGTCTTCCCCTGGTGTCGAAACTCTAAGATTTCGCGATTCAATTCTTCTTCCTGGGTTTACGGATGCCCATCTGCACTTGTTATGGCTTGGTGAGTTGTTGTGTGGGTGCGATCTGAGAGGGTGTAGGAATTCTAGGGAATTTAGGGATAGAATTCAGGAACATGCAAGAACTCTTTCACAGGGAGATTTTCTCTTTGGATATGGTTACAATGAGAATGAGTGGGAGGATGCCAGAAAACCCGACCATAATATGATTGACGATGTGACCGATGGATTAACCACCATTATCACAAGAGTTGATGGTCATACCTGGCTTTTGAACTCAAAGGCGATTGTCTTTGCCAACCTCAGCAGCGTGTCCGATTCAGAACTGCTTTCCCATATCGATAACCATGCTGGTAAGCTGACTGGAATTGTCTATGACAAGGCGTATTCGCAGCTTGTCGCAAAGATAGTTCCCAAGATAACAGACCAAAAAAGAAGAGAGTATCTTGAAAAAGCTCAAGAATACCTCCTGTCGCTTGGCATCACCTCCTGCCGCTCCTTTGGCTCTCTTGAAGATTTCCTTGAGCTGGCGAAGATGAATCAGCAAAACGCCCTAAAAATAAGGGTATGCGCTTGTCTACCAACAAGCGCATTGGATTGGGCGATTGGAGTTTCAGTAAAGACAAACTCGGGGACTGATAAATTCTGGACTGGTCAAATCAAGATGTTTGCTGACGGCTCTCTCGGATCAAAGACAGCCCTTGTCTCCAAGCCTTATTCAAACGGTTCACTTGGGCTTGAAGTGACGACGATTGATGAGATGACCAGGATAACAGAAAAAGCGCACACGTGTGGTCTTGGTGTGGCGATTCATGCAATTGGTGATATCGCCGTCTTGAATGTTGCCAAAGTCCTGTCTCAACTTGGAACAGATATAGATTTCATCGAGCATTTCCAATGCAACTCAAAAACCGCGATGAACATGTTGAAGAACAAAGAAATCAACGTAATTCTCAATCCATCGCACATTCCCCTCGATTCGGCGGTTATTCCGGTTGAGTGGGGGCAGTTGCAGGATATGGCATACCCTCAGGCCGATTTTTGGCAAACGAAGATGAATGTGGGTTTTGGGTCTGATGCCCCGGTTGCAACAGCCGACCCATTCCATGCGCTTGCCTGTGCTGTGACGCGACGAGGAAAAAACACCGATACAATAAACCCAAAACAGGCGATCTCCTTTAGAAAAGCCTTTGATGTTGCGACAGAGAATTCAGCCCAAATAATCGGAGGGCCAAAGAGAGGGAAAATAGCTCCTGGATACAAGGCGGATATGGTGGTTGTGGAGGACAAAATCAGAGGACTAAACCCTTGGGAGATACCCCCGATACAACCAATCACCGTTTTTGTTGACGGTCAAATCAAATGGGAAAGATAGCACTCCTGATTCTTGGTGGAGATGTATTAACTCCTGATTTAGCCAATATTGTTCACTACGATGCCGTATTTTGTGCTGATTCAGGGGTTGGAATTACAAGAAGACTGGCGATAAAACCAGACTATGTGTTGGGAGATTTTGATTCAGTTTCCGAGGATGACCTCAACTGGGCAAGAAACTGCAATTCAGAAATAACCGTCTATCCGGTCGAAAAAGATGAGACGGACGGGGAATTGTGCGCGAAACTGATAGCCAATAAAGGCTTCGAATCTGTCTGTGTTCTTGGTGTTTTTGGAGGCAGAATCGACCACGTATTTGGGAATCTGCAACTGCTCAAGTACTTCTTCAAGATAGGTATAAAAGCAGTTGCCTACCATGATGGATTTGAGGTCTCTGTTGTGTCTGGAACAAACAATTTTGTGGCATCAAACGGCGATTTGATTAGTGTTTTTGCTCTGGGGAAATCTGTGTTCGTTAGGCTCATCAATCTGAAATATGAGTATGCTGGCATGCTAGAATCGGGAACAGCAAGGGGGATAAGCAACGTTGCCCTAGGAGACTTCACCGTCGAGTCAAACGGGCCAACACTTGTCTTTCACAAGAAAACCTGCAAGGCATAAAACAAGAATTTGTCTAGTTAAGACCCATATCCTTCCATATCTCTGATAGAGAGTTGACCATGTAATCAATGTCCTCTTTTGTGTGGAGTGCTGTGACGTTTGCCCGAAGCCTTGAGGTGTTTGGTGGGACGGCGGGTTGGAGGATTGGCATAATGAAGACACCCTTTTCAAACAATCTTCTTGTTGCCTCAAGCGTTTTCCACTCATCGCAAAGGATTATTGGCACAACGGCTGTTTCAGTTGGACCCGTATCGAAGCCTGCTGCTTTGAGCGTTTTGATGAAATAATCAATATTTTCTCTGAGTTTTTTTATTCTCCACTGTTCATCCTCGATAATGCAGAAGGATTCATAGGCAGCGCCTGTCGATCCTGGTGGGAGGGCTGCAGAAAAAACGAACGCCCTTGAGCGATATTTAAGCCACTCTACGATGTCATTGGATGCTGCGACATATCCGCCAACCGCTGGAATTGTTTTAGAGAGGGTACCCATTTGAATGTCAACACCATCGGTCAAGCCGAAATGCTCCATGATGCCGTGACCTGTCTCACCAAGAACTCCCAGCGAATGGGCTTCGTCGACATAGAGCAGAGCGTTGAACTCTTTTGCAAGTTCGACAAGCTGTGGAAGTGGCGCAATATCGCCATCCATCGAGAACACAGCGTCGACAACAATCAATCTGCCGATTGCTTCAGTTTCTTCAAGTTTGCGTCTCAGGTCAGCAAGGTCGTTGTGTTTGAACCGACAGAACTTTGCGCTCGATAATAAACACCCATCGTAGATGGAGGCGTGGTTAATCATGTCGCAAAAAACTGCGTCTCCTCTTCCACAGATGGTGGAGATGGCTGTGAGATTCGTGACATAACCTGATGAAAATACGGCAGCAGCTTCGGTTTTTTTGAAGTTGGCAATCTTTTTCTCAAGCTTCTCGTGAAGGCTTGTTGTGCCAGCGAGAATCCTGACGCCGTGCGTGCCTGTGCCAAACTCATTGATGGCGTCAATTGCTGCCTGATTTATTTTTGGGTGACCGAGGAGTCCAAGATAGGAATAGGTTGTAAAATTGAGGTATCGCTTTCCACCGATTCTGACATACTGGTCTTCGTGCGCCTCAATTGGTTTATGGTAGAAATCATGATTGTTTGCTCTGTTTTTATCGAGCCTGTCCTGCAATGCTTTGATTCGGGAACCAAATCCTTCCATGTATGGAACCTCCTTGACCCTGCGTATACTAATTGGAATTTGCTCCGTTTACAAGCGTTTTAGAGTAATCAGGAATCGGTCAATATTCCACATCGGAATCCTGTATGGATGGGTATTCAAAAAACGAAAACCAAGGTCACCGATTTGAGGTAAAAGCTTTGGGAGTCCTGCAATCTGGTCTCTACCCTTCCAGAGCGTCACTATCCCTCCCTTTTTGGTGACTGGTTTAGCAAGCTCAAGCAGCATGAGAAGACGCCCAACCGCCCTTGCTGTTACGTGGGTGAAGTGGTTGACATACTCGGGATAGAGAACGGGGATATCCTCAGCTCTGATATTTAGAACCTTTGCGTTTGGAAGTTCGAGCTGAGCGACCAGATTCTCCAGATATCTAGCCTTCTTCCCGATTGATTCGACCAGCACAAGCTCTGAGTTGGGTGCTACTATGTTGATGGCGATACCTGGTAAACCACCCCCACTGCCGATATCGATATGGTTGAATCTGTCGATGTTTCCAGCTTGAGCGAAGAAGGCAAGGCTATCGACAAAATGTTTTGAAACAGCCTCGTCGGGGTTGGTTATTGCTGTAAGGTTCATTGTTTGATTCCACTCAATCAGAAGCTGGTAGAACCTTTCAAACTTTTCAAGCTGCTCCTGTGAGAGGGTGACCCCAAAAGGCCTCACCCCCTCCTTGAGCATGTCAGTGTTTATTTTCAATTTCTGGTTACCACCTTCACATTGCCATCTTCCTCGATAACTTCGCATCTGATGAATGATGCTATGACGTCGAGAGGAACCACCAAAGATCCATCGGGTAACCTTTCGGGGGACATCTTCAGCTTGATGTCAAACTCATCCTCATCGATTCGGAGCTTGGCTATGTCAGAGTTCTCGAAGAAGCCAATGCTCCTATTTTTGTATGTGTAATAGACCGTTTTGTTGCTCTTTGATACGACGCTTGTGAGGGCTGAGAGTTTATCAATGTCCGATGTGGAGAGCGTGTGGGTGTTGTCAGCCCTTCCTGGAGCCTTGTCTAATCTGATTACACCGTTTGCTCCGGATGCCACAGCAGAGCCCACCCTGAATACAAACTCAGTTCTTCTAACCCTGATTGGTAGTTTTATATCGATTTTTCCTACATTGCTTTCTATTGTTACAAAGACAAACTCTGGAATCTTCCTGTTCTGTCCAACATCGAGAGTCACATTGATCCACGTAAGATTTCCATTGAACTTTGCAGGTTCGATTGTGACACCATCAGCTTCGCATTTAACGGTTCCTTCTAGTGTTCCCGGTCCTGAGTTTGAGATGAGGAATCTTGTTCTTGCCTCTGTCTGAGTATCAAACATTGAGAGGACAGGTGCCGGTGGTGTGAGATTCATGTTTGTTGTTGACTCAAGTGAGTTTAACATGACAAGTCTGCCGTGGCAGTAGTCAAAAATTGCGATTTGCCCCGATGTGACAGCTGCTTCCCATGGGCAGAGCATGGTGAATGGGTCACTTCGATATTCTTCAATTGTGCCATATGGGGTGTAGTTACCCTCGCCACCCAAGGATGTTACGAAGGTGCCATCGGTGCCGTAGATGAGGAATTTTGAAAGCTTGCCATCAACAATCCATATGAGACCGTTATCATCGATGCTCATGCTGTATGGAGCCTGCATCTTGCCTGGTGTTGTACCTTTTCCGCCGAACTCATAAAGAAATTTGCCGTCTTTGCTGTACGCGACGATTTTGCAGGCTGCGTAGTCGAGGATAAAGAGCTTATCATCGTGCAGGAGCATGTATTTCGGACTGTTTACTTTGCCCACCCCAATACCTTTTGGAGCAAATGATCTTATGATTTCAAGTTTTTCCGGCACATCATCTGGATTGGTGTAGAGTGGAATAACGTTTACCACGTTTATCTCGGATGAGTCGAGTACGAAGATTTCTTGAGCTTTCTCATCGACAGCCATGATATAAGGATAAAGACTGAATTCCTCACGATCCTTTGTTTCTTTGACAACAAGCGGAATCTCTGTGTGGATGTTGTAGTCCAGGTCAGAGATGCCAATGTAGCTGTGAGACCAGAGTTCTCTCGCGACAGTGTAGATGTTTTTCTTGCCAATTGTGAACCATGAAACACTAGCCTTCTTGCCTTCTGTATCAACGAAAGCGATATCATCGACGAAACTGCCCATTCTGTCAAATTTCTTTAGCCCATTGGCATGCTGGGCAAGCAGATTCCCGTCGTTGTCATAAACTAGGTATCCTGGTTTCAAGTTCCTGTTTGAGTCTGTAGATATGAATTTTGGAACGATGTTTTTTACGTCGATGTTGTCTAGTATCATCATGTGATACTGCTTTGTTATTGTATCCACCTTTTCAAAGAAAGCCCCTAGAATGTAGAATCTTCCATCAGTACCAAGGAGTATGGTATCGGAGTATCTTGAATCGATTTCCAGAATCTTGGAGCTGATTTCATCAAAATCCTCGTCCCAGTGCCTTAAGTTGTTGCCTGTCCAGGAGTTATAGAAGAGCCAGAATGTGCCGTCTCTGTCTGAAATTACGGTGTCTGGCGGGAAGAGAACGCTCTCGCTGTCTTCGCTACCCTCGATGTCGAAGATTTTTGTTTTAACGAGCTTACCCCTGTTGTCATACTTAGATATGCTCCAATTCTTGATATCCCATCCGAAATAATCACTTTCGATTGTAACGGTTATTATGTCGCCTTTTGGAGTGACATCAAACATAGCGAATGAATCAATTCTTTCGCCATCTTCACCAATGAATTCAAAATCACCGAGTGGTTTTCCTTTGGGTGATACCATATGGCAGTTTGAGTATTCATCGATGTAGTATATGTTTCCGTCGTTGTCCTGTCTCACACTCGACACCACTATTGAGTCATAGGGTTCATAGTTTTGGATGAGTTTCCAATCTCTGTCGTAAAACACAATTCTTTTTCTGTTGAAGAAGATGATTCCGCCATCGACGCCGATATGAAAGCCTATGTAGGAACCGTATGAATCTGGATAGTACAGATCGTCCCAGAAATAGTCCATGTCAGAAGCAAGAGTTGGTGGGAAACCTTTGCAATCGATAAATTCTCCATCGAGCGACCATTCCTCGATACCTCTTGATGTCCAGAGGTAGAGTTTCTTGGATGTGACTCTGAAGCTGCTGACTTCAGTGACTTCTCCATCGAGGTTACCGAATGAGACGAGTTTTGGTTTGCCATAGTCAGCTTCAGATGGCACGTATGCGGCAATATCCGATGTGGGGCTCAAGCTCTGCAAGCTGAAGCTGCTTACCGTATTTGTGTTTCTCTCTTTTGGGTATGCCACAAGCAGTGTCGATGTTTTTGTGTCAAAGTCAGCCGCAAAATCTATCTGAGCCAGCGTATCGGCTGAGATATAAACTACCCCGTTTTCGACTGATACCGCGTGTTTAGGTTGTATCTTTTCCGACCATACTCCAATTGATTTCACTATCTCTTTTTCACCAATACCGTAGATAACTGAGTCAGTTAGGAGAGTGTATGTATTGTCGTCGAAATCCAGGCTTAGACCAAGATAATCAGCTGTATCGGTCAGATTTAGGAATGGGACGCCATCGACGAGTTTTAGTGATATATTCTCTATCTTTCTGATGTAGTTCGATGAGACAACGAAACTCATTTCATCGGCAGCACATCCGATATTACCACCCTGCTCGAACGAGCACCAAATGTCCTTTTCTTCAATGGTGCCGTCAGGCGATTTAGCAGAGAGTGTGAGTTTGTTTGATGTTGTTGGAGGAATCGGAATGACGAATTCGCCAGAATCATTGGCTCTTCCAATATTTCCTGAAATGTTGATAACAGAGCCTGGTGTCGCCTTTCCACCTATTATCGTATCTCTTCTTGGCAATACCGCTCCGCTTACGATGTCGATTTCGTCAATCACACTCTTGTTCGACGTCTGTCTTTTTGGTGCGATCTTGATCCGCAATGAGGTGGTATTGTTGTCATTGTCCACATCATTCTCGGCAAATACTCTGATTGTCGCGGTCTGTATTCCGGGTTTGTCACCTGAATTAATTTTAAAAGCGACATCTCTGCTCTCGCCCTTCGGTATGGACTTAACTGTTTGTTCTAGCTTGAGTTCCTCAATGGACACCCTTGTATCCTCAAGATCCGTGTTGCCGATGTTCCTGACGGTTACGACTACTTCGTATTCCTGGTTGACCTCTGGTATGGCTGGTTTTGAAACCACTCCAGAGAGTGAGACAAAGGCGTCTGGTCTTGGCTCAAGATTGGTGGTTATGATGTTGTGAAGCAGCCTTATATGACTTGAGTCAGAAAAGTCGGGTACGAAGGAAAGATAGGTGTTCCTTCCGTTTGAGATGAGAGCATGTCTTCCGTCAGCCGTTTTTGCGGCAACTGCCGCATCCTCGTCGATGATTACGTCATCCCAGGAAGCTGCATCCACATCGTTTAGTGCAATCGCATCAACTAGTATCGAATCTCCTACTCCTCGAAGCAGCGAATGTCCAGCAGTTGTTGCCTTCAGCTCAAAATTATCCTTTGCGTCTCTATACTCGATTTTTGCCTCAGGGTTGATGCCAAAGAAGTCGTAGAGTGCTGAAATAAGGGGGGCATTGGTGTCGCTTTGAAGTGTTCCAAACCCGATTATTGAACCACCGTTGTTGTAGAAATTCGATAGATTGGAAACTGAGCTGTCGATGTATGGGTTTGTGCAGTTTGGAGTTGTAAGAATGACGGAGTCTGCTCCAAGAGATTTAATGTCTGGTATTGCGGAACCAAATAAGACAGCCCAGTAGGAGTCAGATCCAACGAGTGCAATCTCGGTCGGTTTCCCCTCAAAGCCTTTCGCGGTCTTGTTGTATTTGTCGAGTTCGAAGACTTGTTTCGCCGTGTTTCTGTTGAAGAAATATGAGATCAATACAGCAGCTTTGGCCGTCTCCTCTGGTGTGATAACAAGCTCTCTCTCGAAGGTATTGTCCTTCTCGAACTGGTCTTTCTCGGCAAATGATGTCTCAATCTCAATCGTGTGGTCTCCGACAGGAAGCCCCGAAACAGAGAAATAGACAGTCTTATAGTAGCCTGATTCGAGTTCCTTTATTTTCCTTTTTGGGCCATAGTTCTTTCCGTCGACCTTCAGATAAACACTGATATCTTCGGCTTTTTTTATGCCATCGTTAAACACTGTGAAAAGGAAGTGTTCCTTTGGTTTTGGTTTTGAGATAAAGAATTGCCTGTTTGATTCAATACCGATGTCATAATGGGCTGCCGAATAGTAGTATATCCAAATCTCAGAGAGATTTGGCAACTCAAGCCTCGCCTGCCACAAGGTCTTGTCGTCTGGCTCAAGCATGAGTGAGAAAGTTCTCTCAGCCTCTGGTTCTATCCTTGTCCAATCGGTAATTATTTCGTAGTCGGAATCAAGCTTCAAGACCTCATAGTTTATCCATTCTGCGTCAGTTTTTGTTTGGAGAGTGTTTGGATCGACAATCGAGAGAATTGGTAGAGCTGCCACCCCAAAATCTCTCATCGGCGCATTCACTAGGTCAATCTCTGGAATCCTGTGTGGAGAGCCACCCGGTGTCGATGGCAGCTTGATTGTTGGATCACCAAAGAAAACGAACGCCATGAGCGTTTTTGAGGAGGTTTGGAACAACGATGAACCACTTCCGATGCCAATGTATTTTTTATACGCCTGCATTTGCATCTGACCGAGGGTGTCTGCCCAGTTGTGATAGCTGTTCATAACCTCTTGCAATATTCTGTCTGTCTCACCAAATGGAAGGAGTTTCACAACTCCGCCCTCTATCGTCCAGTTGATGCCGGCGTAGTTGATTCTGGAGCCCCCGAAGTAAGCAGCAGGGCCTCCGGGAGAGAGAATACAAGATTGTCCGAAGGACATGCCGTCTCCACCCTCAAACACGTCAAGTTTTTGATCGACAACCGTTGCATCAAACATTCCGTTTGTGCAAGCGGGTGTAAGAAGGATTGGGAGCTTATTTCTCTTTGGGAGTGCAAGAATATCCTCCGTGGTCACCTCGCCAGGCTCAGCAAGCAAAGATTCACCCGAACCATGGTTGACTGTGTAGATAAAACCAACCTCGTCGGATAGGGCGTCCTTCAGGTCGTTGCCACCAAATTTGTCCCTTGTTTTGTAGAGCTTCTCAACCTCAAACCCATCGAGGATTCCCATGTCAACCAGAGCCTGACACTCAATCTCACCCTCAAAACCGCCATTAAATGGGTCTCCACCTCCCAGTTTCATCTTGTGGAACCAATCAGCGGAAAGACTTTTTCTGTAGCCGTTGAGTTTCTCAACAGCAGCTATAGCCTCATCCAGATTTCTTGCTGGAATCCTGCCGACAGCAAAGTTTGGGACAGTGTCGAGGTCTGGTGATGCGTAGAAGAGGTCTGTTGGGATGTATCTGTCGTACTCGTAGTATGAGTAGCTGTCAGTTGAGTAGAACGAGGCGGGAACGAGTTCGCCGTCGCCAAGGATTGTCACGTAATCAACCTTGTTGATTCTCTCCTCAAAGTATTTGCGGATTTTTCTGGCAAGCTCATAGTCGTACTTCTGCATGAATTCTTTTTGGGAATCCGTGTAGCTCTTGGGTCCAAGAAATCCCTCTGGTTCAATTTCCTGAGGAGAGTAGCTTGATGCTATATCCTCTACCGAGATAACCTCAACAGCATAGCCGTCGTCTTCTTGGGCTTTTGCGAGCATCTGTGCAGCTGACATAAGAGATAAGGGAGTGAGGATGACTGCATCATTATCCATCTCACCAGCAGTTGACGAGATGGAATAAGCATTTTGTGTTTTATACTCCAGAGCCAGGTCAATCCTCTCAAGAATGTGCAGCTCGTTTGATGAGAAGTCTGCAACTACCGGATTGATGGCAAGGGTTAGATATTTGCCGTCAAAACCGCTCTCAACCTTGAAGGTACCAATTGTGCTTGGGAAATTGCCAACCCAGTCCTCATGAGCAATCTCAGTATCCAGTTTATTCCAGGTTTTGGGGTGATATGCCTCAAGCTTGGGAAGTTTTTGTGTTTTCCATTCTGTATTTGTGATGACAAAATCTCCAGGCACAATCGAGTCATTGATTTTCTCTCTGTGTAGAAATGTTGGGACAACCGGCATCCCTGGAACGCATGTGGTCTCGCATCCTCCCATAAAGAGCCACCCGTTCTTGTTTATTATGTTGTTGGTGTCGAATGTGTAGCTGTATGGAATCCTACTGCCAGACGCAGCCTGCAGGGAAAACGAACCAGTATCAACAGGAAGCTCGATTGATGCGGATGTGAAACTGACTCCAGTAAAATTGACGGCACCAATAATCAACGCTAATACGACAACTATGGCAAACAGACGCTTCATTCCTCACACTCCTTTAATAAAAAACATTTTCTAAATTAGTCTTGTTGTATGTAGACCAGTCTTATGGTTTTTGTTGCGTTATCCCAGTATGTTTCACAATCGAGGATGCTTGTAAAGAAGGTAAGAGGCACAAAAGTTGTGCCAGACTTTAGAGTCGGTGGCGGGGAAATCTTCATGAAGTCTGACGAATCACCGCTGTCAACAATTACGTTCTCATCGTTAATCTCCATCGATACCCAAATCTCCCTCTTTGGGAAGTTGATGTCTATGTAACCAGAGTCGTAATCGAGTTGGCCACCGAATGCCTCGGCAATAAATCTGAGTGGCACCATCGTTTTTCCATCATGAATATACGGAGGCACACCCAGATTGATCTTCTCACCGCCGATTGTCGCAATCTTGTTGCCGATTTGGATTGTAATGTCAATCTGAGACGGTATAGTGTTTGGCACTTTCACCTTGCAAGGAATCTCAAACCTGCCAGCGTTTGTATCGAGCACAAGTGTTTCGATGTAGGTTGAGTCTGGAACGAAATGAAGCGTGTTTGCCATGATTTTGACAACGACATCGTCGCCTTTTATGCGTCTCTTGTTGATTGTTATCCACTTTGGAACCTGAGAAAAGACGCCTTCGAGAGTCTCCCCGCCGATGTTTGTGATGACAAGCTCACGTTCCCCTTCACCATCTTGGGGGATGTCACCGAAGTCGATCGTTTTTGGAGAGATATTTACCTCAGGTGGTGCCAGGAGCAGTTCCTTGTTAAACCTGACAAGTCTCATCCCAACTCTGTCGAGGGTGTACAGCCAGCTGCCAAACTTTGAGACGGCAACTGGTGTGGTGAAACTGTCAAGTTTCGCGCTGTAGTCTATCTCTTTGCTGTTTGGTTCACCCAGTGTTCTGGGGCCGCCGGCTTTTCCGAATGAACTCATAATCTCTGAGTGTTGGTTGAGGAGGTAAAGCCCATCATCGCAGAATGCGATTACTCTTTCTCTGGAGAGAAGAACCAGGTCACGTGGTGGAGAAGGAGTTGTTATCACTGTTTCGTTCTCACCATGGATGGTCATGATGACTATCTCGGAGTCAACCGGATTTGCAACAGCCATGAAATCGCCGTTGCAATCTAGGGATATTGAGTTTTTCAGGTAATCTTTGGTGACAACGGTTCCCTGGTCATCAGAACCCTGGAACTTGTTAATCTTTCCGTCACCTGTTAGAACATACAAATACTCTTCGCCAGAAAAGTCGCAATCGATTGGGTTTGTCGCATCGACCTCAAAGAGCTTGCTGCCATCGCGACCAAAATATGCAATCTGAGATTTGTTTTGAAGAATGACAGCAATAAGGCTCTTTGAGATTGAAAGCTTTCCGGGGTATTCACAATCAAATGTGAAAAGTGTATCGCCAGCCTGGTCGCAAACCTCAATGATGTTGTTTTGGGTGTTAGCTACATGGATGCGACCGTTTTCGTCGATCTCAAAACCATCTGGGAGAAAGAGTTTGTTTGCTTTGTATTCAATCTCGGTCTTTACTCTGCCGCTGTCATCAATGGAAATCAGTTCATTCGAGAACTTGGATGTGGCAAACAATTTTTCGTTGTAGAGCGCAATCGATGGACAGAGACCCAGAGGCTCTTTCGGGGATATCCTCCACTTGTATCTGCTCTCACCGTTGATGTTGAAAACTTCAATTGTTTTTCCATCCAACACATAAATCAACCTGCCTCCGTCTGTTGTGAGAGATTTTGGTTCCTCAAAATCACCAAACTCCTTGATGCGAGACATATAGGCTGAGTAGATGTATGCCTTCTTTGTTTCATGTGAGAGGACAATGTACCTTCCGCTTGATGTAACGTAGCAATGCGAAGGTTTTTTCACCTCGAGTGTTTTGAAGAGGGAAAAGTCCTTCTCAGAGATTATGACCAAATCAAGGTCGAAATCGCATATGTATATTCTACCCCTGGAGTCAGAGGACAAACCTATAGGTCTGGAGAGTTTGGTATCGCCTATCGATGTGATTGATTTGACATAGACACCTTTGTTGTCAAAAATCTTGATACAACCAGTGTCAGAGATGAGGAGTTTATCGTAGTAAGGCAAAATATACGCTGGGGCAACCAGCGCTGAAGGATCATCGCCAACTCCACCGAATCTAAACCTGAGGTTGTATTCCTTGTCGAGGGAGAGGATTTCTTGTGTCCCATCATTGATGATGAAAAAATTTCCGTCCGAATCAACCGAAACTCCACTTGGAAGAGCCAGTGAAGCGGAGGAAAGTCCATCCCTAATTAGCGCTTCGTCGAATTCCTGCCCGACAGCCGTCGGCACAAAAAGCGCCAGTGTGACTAGTATCGCCAGTGCTTTTCTTTTCACTTTTTACTTGTTCTTCAGTGTCACGCTAATGGTTTTGTTCTCTCCGGCTGCTATTGTAACAGTTTCCTCCTGCGTTTGGTATCTTGGGCTTCTAATTTCGATCTTGTATGTGCCTGCCTCAATTTTATAGGAGGAGAGCGGTGTTGTCTGTGTTATTTGTTTCCCATCGATCTTGATGAAAGCTCCTGAGACATTGCAGTTGATGCTTAATGTTCCAGTTGTCACTGGAGGTGGGGGAGGTGGGGTTGGCTCAGTGGTGTTACCAGAATCACCGCCAGAACTCGTGCTTCCACCACCAGAGCTGTTTGTGCCACCAGATGACGTAGAACCGCCACCCGTTGGTGGAAGAGTCACAACGACCTCCTCTGGCTTTTTGTATTTGAGTTTGACACTGACTTTGACTGTGTCTCCTGTGTCTGGGATGAAGATTACTATTGCCTCATAATCCTTGCCTGGCTCAATCTTGGTTGCGTCAACCGAGAGTTTTGTCTCAAGAGTTTCACCAGCCTTAACCGTTATGCTACTGGTATCCATTATGAGCCAGTCAGCTCCTGCAAGGTCTCTCTCGATTGTGATGGGTGATTGTCCCGTGTTTGAAATTGTCAATGACTTGGGAGCTGGTGTTGTGTCTATCTCTCCCCAATCAATAAGTGAGGTGGAAACTGACATCTTACCTGGTTCAAGAAGCTCAATTGGGTCGAGTGTCAAGCTCTCACCCGGACTCAACTCAAACTCTGTCTCTTTGCTGATGTAGCCGTCGAGAGTCAAGAGGAGGTCATAATTGCCAGGGCTTAAGCTCTCCAGGGTGAAGTTTGTCTTTCCAAGCGCTTCCCCCCACTGGTCTTGCCCATGGTTTTTGATGTATATCGATGCGCTTTCTGGAGTAGAGCTTATCAGGACATTGCCTGGTTTAAGGGCACTGAGGTAGAACCAGTATCCACCTGCACCCAGAATCGCTATCGTAAAGAAGATTATCAGGGCACGGATTATCTTGCGCCTTCTCTTTGGGTTGGAGCGTGGAACCTTTTTGGCTTTTATCCTTGAGCCCTTGGGGAGTTTTATTTTTGCCATCGCAGCATCGAGTGACGCAATGAGTTCGGACGGGGTCTGGAACCTGTCATCTGGATCCTTTGTCATCATTCGCTCAATGATATCAACTATCTCTTTAGGAACGTCTTTTCTGATGTTTTCTAGCGGAAACGGCTTCTTGTTGATGTGCATGTTGAGGACACCCCACGGAGTGTCCGACTCAAAAGGAACCTCTCCGGCAAGAGCCTCGTAGAAAACGACTCCGAGTGAGTATATATCTGATCTGGAGTCAACCTTTTCGCCCTGCGCCTGCTCGGGTGACATGTATTCAGGTGTTCCGACGAAGCTGCCAGCGCTTGTCATTGTCGCAAAATCTCTGGATTTCGCGATACCAAAATCCATTATTTTTACCTGACCTGACGGAGTCACCATGATGTTCTGACTTTTGACATCTCTGTGGGCGATGATGCCGTTTTTATACGCACTCTCCAGTGCTTTGGCGGCTTGAGAGATATAAGAAACGACGTCTGCGAGGGGGAGCGGTCCGTTCTCCTCAACGATGGATGAAAGGGTCTTACCCTCGACAAATTCCATCACCATGAAGTACGTGTCTTCCTCGCTGCCAAAGTCTCTTGCGCAGCAAATGTTGGGGTGTGTAAGTTTGATGGCGGACTTTGCTTCACGTTCAAAACGTTCGATGTAGTCTTCGCCTTCAGTGAATTGTTCTCTTAATACCTTTATGGCGACAATCTCACCGGATTGGAGGTCACGAGCGAGGAAAACCTCGGCCATACCGCCGCCGCCGACCTTGTCATAGACTTTGTATCTTCCGCCAATGGTTCTACCTATCATGTAATAGTCCTCTACTCATAATTTTCACCGTTGCTTTTCATTTGGTCAATTATATTTAGGGTTTTATCAATGCCAGACAGTATTTCAATCGACATGTTTGACGAGTCACTTCCCTGCATAAAGGTTTGGTTGAGTTGCCTGAGCTTCTCTTTTGCATTGTTGACCAACGTTTCAAGCTTCGTGACCTGTCTGGCTTTTGATGATTTGTTCAGTTTCATCAAATCTTTGAGTGTCTTGTTTTCATCCATCAGAGCATCAAAGTCAGCATTCTTCTGAGACAACTCAGCGTGGGAAATGCCTGTTGCAGCATGTGAGCACAACGCCTCGAAAAACTCGGCATTTTTCTTGGAGAAGTAGAATGTGGGTACTTGGCTATCGACGTAGATGAGACCAATCACTCTTTCGCCAATTTTTAGGGGAGCGCACATGATAGACCTGAGGCTCAGTCCTACAACTGACTCCCTGGTTTTGAATTTTTCATCTGTTTCGGTATCGGTGATCGAAACAAGGGTTTTCTCGGTCAGAACTGTATCCGTTACGGTTGAGGAGAATGCGAATTCGTCAGGATTCAAATCCTCCTTTTTCTGGTTTCTACCACACCTGAAATCCAGGACTCCAGACTTAGAAACCAACATGATGAAACCGCGTTCTGCATTTGTCACCTTAAGAGCCATATCAACAATCATGGGCAAAAGTTCATTCAGATTTGTTACAACGACAAGAGCCTTTGATATCTCGAGAAGCATCCTGAGATTTCTGTAATCTTCTCCATATTTTCCAAGCTCTCTGTCTATCTCAAGCTCCATCTTGCTGATGCGTCTGAGTTCTTTTGTACCGCCTTCTTCGTCAAAAAACATTCTGGCTTCAGAGAGTTTCGAGAGCGCTCTGAAGAAGTCACCCTGTTTAACAAACATATCAGCCAAGTCGACCTTGAGCATGTTGACTTCGCGGTCTTCTTTCAACTTTTGGAAGATTGAGAGGGCGTTTGTGTATTTCTCCTCAGCTTTGTCCCATTTTTCCTGGTAGGAGTTGATGGCACCCTCAAGTCTGTTGGATATCGCGAGTAGGTTGTCCTCTTTTGAATGGTTGGCAAGCTCGGAAAGTTTTTTTGAATGAGCCTTGGCTTGAGCAACGTCTCCTCTGATGAGTCCGAGTTTCCCAAGACCTTCAGCAATTTTTGCCAGATACTCCTCATCCTGCTGGTCGTCGAGAATTTTCTCAGCTCTGGATAGTGAGACCTGAGCCTGGTCAAATGATTCACTTACCAATTGATGGAGTCCGATGTATGTCAGAGACCTTCCGAGTGTCTGGTTGTCACCGACCTCCTCAGCTATCCTCCTCGCCTTCTCGATAGACCTGCTTGACTCAATGTCTTCACCCTTGAAGCTCAAGGCTCTACCAAGGCTGAATAACGCCTTTCCAAGACTCTTTTTAGCTCCTGATTTATTAAGGGTGGAGACAAGCTGATAAAGGTGCCTGAGCGCTGATGTGTACTCGTTATTCTCCATGAAGAAACTTGAGGCGAGTTTGTGGTATTTTGATTTTATACCGACATCCCAACAACCTTCCATCATCCCCTCAGATCGCCTTATCAACCTCGATGCAAATGATGCATTTCCGGACATTTGAGTGAGCTGAATGCGCCAGGTGATGACCCTACCCTGGTTGTCTTTGTTCTTTGAATCCTTTGCCTGGGCGAGTGCGTCATCCGCTGCTTTCTCAGCCTCTGAGAAGTTTGCCATTGCAGCGTTTATCCGACTTGATGTGAGGAGACAATCGATTCGAGTTTCAAGATTTTCTGATGAGAGCGAACAGTTGACGCTGAATTCGAGAGCTTTCTGGGGATTGACCGAACTCATGTACTTCAGGTACTCCGCTAGAAGTTCCTGTTTTAAAAGTGGATCAGTTATCTCGTCGATGCGGGGAATGACCTTATCAAAAAACAACCCTGGGTCTTGGTTGCCTGCCCTGACAAGAACTATGGTTTTCAATGCCACACATTTTATATCTGGATTGCTTATGTGGCTGATTCTCTTCAGGGCCTCGTCAAAATCTCCAACCGCCAGGCACTCCTCAGAAATCTTGAATAGGCAGTCGTCTCTGAATTCCACCGATGTCTCTGGTGTCATTTGTAGAAGTTTTGTCAGGAAGAACAGTCGTTCCTCATGCGCAAACTGCCTTGAGCAAAACGTCTGAGCTTTTATCGTGCAGCTCATTGCATGCGTTGGATTGCTACCCTTTAGGGCAATGATAGCAGCCTTGATGTCTTTTTCGGAGAGCTCAATCCGTTTGGAGGTTAGACTCTCGACGAGTTCGTCGTTGTATCTCTTTCTCTCTTCAAATGGAATTGAGTTTACCAACGTTTCTGTGTATGCGCCATGAATAAGACTAAAGTGGTATCCCCCAGCTTCTGGTCTTCTTCGGAGTATACCCTTTGCAACGAGCCCCCACAGAACATTGGCTAATTGTGCATTTCCTTTGATACTTGATATGCTTGTGGATTCGATGACGTGTGTGAGTGTGGAGAGTTTTATCCTACCACCAATCATAGCGATAATCTGGCAGAGCGAGCGTTCGTCCTGCTTTAACTGCATTATTTCCTTTGAGATGAGGCTTTGAGCGTCAGAGTTCTCGGCAATATCTGCGAATCGCCTCAAGTCCAGATTGTGGGTGTCACCGTGCGACGTCAGTATTCCCTCATTGATTGTTATCCTCAACAACTCGTTGAGTTTGAGGATGTTACCGCCAGTTGACTCGAAGAACCTGGCGCAGATGTCCTCTGAGAGATCATCCGATGACAGTGATTGCCTTATGTGTTCGACGGTTCCTGAGTAGTCAAGTGGTGAAATCTGGAGTTTGTGGGTGTTATCGGAGAACATGAGACCATCAATCAGCTTCTGCTGACTGCTTCTGATTCTTGCGTGGTTGATGGTGCCAATGAGCAGGAACGGGAACTCTGAGATGTCAGATTGCAGTGAGGACAAGAGACTCAGAGTGAACTCAGAGGCCTGTTCTAAATCCTCGATAATCAAGCAGATAGGTTTGATGTGCGAAAGCTCTTTGAGTAGGCATACAAAACCCTCGAATAAAGATGATCTTTTGGTGATCAAGTAAGGGTCACTTGATAGCTTGTCGCCCTTTAACCTCTCAATTACCGGACTGTAATGCTCCAAGAGAGCTGGATTTGATTTTGAGAGACCAAACTCAATATCCTCAAGAAAATCGACAAAACCATCCGCTGGACTGTGATAATTGCTGCAACTGATTACGGAAGCAAGACTACCGTTGCTCCACACCTTCTGGGCAAATTCGCGGACAAGCGATGATTTGCCACATCCTTCATCACCATCGATTATCACAAACCGACCCTTCTCTGAGGAGTCCGAGAACATGTCGAGTAGAAAACTGCTTCTTTCACTGTCCTTCTGAAGCTTTGTGTCTTTTGGGATAATGTCACTCTTGAACTCTATGTTTCTTGATGGGGAAATAGTGTCGAGGGAGCTGATGGCTTCCTTGAATGATTCAAAAGGCTTGTTTCTGGAAATACCGAGGAGCCTTGAAACGGTCACCTGAAGCGCTTGAGGGACGTGTTCTCTTATTTCGGACATTGACGGATGTTCTTTGTGGAGGTCTGGGAAATATGCGTCGATGATTATCTTTCCGATAGCTTTAAGGTCGTCAGAGCACGAATCATATGATGGTAGCAGCGACTCTGAATCGATAACCCTTGGAGGAGGGCAGATTGCATAATCAAGAAATTTTACCGTAAATTGGGATTTGGATTTTCTGCCAGATTTCCAGAGGTTTTGTTCCTGGGACGGTGTGTTTTTTACAATCCAAATATTTGAGGATTTCAAGTTTCCATGTCTGAGACCATTCCTTGCAAGATAGTCAAGTGCGTCAAAAAGTTGGAGAAGAACAAGGCAAGCGCCTGTTTCATCAAGCTCTGGCAGGACAGAGTTTATGGAACTGTAGGGTGAAACGTCCTTCTGTGACTCAAGGAATTCTCTGGTGTACCAGACTTTGCCAGCGTTTGTAACCCCGACATCGATGATCTTTGCAAGGTTTGTGTGATTTAAAAAAGACGCTCTTCTGAGAGCAAACTCCGTCTGTAGCCTGTCCCCTGTTGTGGGGAAATCCCATTTCAGTACCTTCAGAAAAACAAACTCATCAGTCGTTTCTGATTTTTTGGCTTTATAGGAGATACCGACGTCACCCATCCCCTGAATATCGACCACCTCAAGTCCGCCAATCCTCATTTCATTAACATCCGACATTAGTACATTTCCTTTCTTGAGGGGTCAGTTGAGATTACTCTTTCTGAAGAAATGAACACAGGACGATTATATATTTTTCTGATTCTTATACAAGCTGAAATCAACAGAAATACAGATATCCGACTTTTTTCAATCTCTTCTGGTTTTTGATATTGGTCAATCAATTTCATGTTTAGGTGATAACAAATAATCGAAAATATTTACGATAAGAAATAGGAAAAAGTTCGTCTTGATAAGCTCCGTTCCTTATTGTATCATATCGTGTCGTTCTTTACTTCAGCGGTTTCTCGGAATCGCTGGGCAGGGGATTAGACAGTGTATTGCATTATGAAGCTGAATAGAAAAAGAAACGATACAAGCTCAGTTGTGAACGACAAGAAGGCTGACAGTCTGTTCACCACGAGGGATATTATCCTTCCAGTAGCCCAGGACATTGTGAAGAAAACCGCAGAGAACATGGGCTTCTTCGTGATTGAGCAGAAGGAGTTAATCAAGCCCGACGACATTCTGCTGAAAGCCGTGGTTTGGCAAAGGGGTGGTGTCGTCATCGACGATCTTGTACTGATAACAAGAGAAGTAATGGGTCGATTTGAAACCAATCCGAGGATTTCTGCTGAGGGGTATGTTGATATTTTGAGGCTCGAACTCTCGTCGCCCGGCATCGACCGGAAACTGAAATCGATGGATGAATTGGCATTTTTTGAAGGAAGTATCGTGAATGTGTCGTTAATTAAGCCAGAGAGTGGTTCGTTTGAGTTAACAGGTGAGATTCAAAGATATGTAAACAACGTTCTGACGCTCAAACAAAGAGATGGTATTGTTGAGATAAACTCGGGCAATATCTCTTCTGCAAGGCTAGCAGGCTAGGAGGAAACCTGATGAAGATCAAAGATCTTTTCGCAGCTGTTGCTGATATTTCTCGAGAAAAAAACATAGACTACGAAGTATTGCTAGAGGCAATAGGTCAGGGTCTTCTCGCAGCATACAAAAAGACCTGGGGAGATTCGGGTAACATCCGAATTGAGATAAACGAAAAAGAAAAAATGATTCATGTCTTTGCCCTGAAGAAGGTTGTCGACACAGTCGAAGACCCTCACAACGAGGTGACACTCCGTAAGGCGAAGAAGCTCAACAAGGATGTTGAGCTCGGTTCTGAAATTGACATCGAGATAACCCCTGAATCGTTCGGCAGATTTGCAGCATCAACATGCAAACAGATTGTCATGCAAAGACTCAAAGAGGCAGAGAAGAAGAAGATCATCGACGAGTTTGAGGGCAAGGAAAAGCAGATGGTTTTCGGTGAAGTGAGTCGAATGGGTGGCAAGGGTGTCTACTTCAAACTAGGCAATGCCGAGGGCTTGCTGCCGAAGTCAGAGCAGATTCCAGGTGAGGTTTACGGGCCAGGCAGAAAATTCCACTGTTATGTGCTGCGTATGGACAGAACGTCGAGGGAACCCCTTGTAATTCTCTCAAGAACACACCCAGGATTGCTGCAAAGACTCATGGAACACGAGATTCCAGAGATTGAGCAGGGAGTCATTGAGATCATAGGCATTGTTCGCGAGCCAGGCCTTCGAGCAAAAGTAGCAGTCAACTCCCTACAAGAGAGAGTTGACCCGGTTGGTTCCTGTATCGGCACAAAAGGCGTCAGGATAAACGTTGTATCCGATGAACTTAAAGGTGAGCGTATTGACGTGGTCAGGTGGTTTGAAGACCCAAGACTCTTCATTGCATCTTCACTCTCACCGGCTAAAGTGTATTCGGTTCAGATAATACCAGAAGACAAGAGAGCCATTGTTTATGTTGAACCAGACCAGTTTTCATTGGCTATTGGCAAGAAAGGCTCAAATGTCAGGTTGGCATCGAGACTTACCGGCTTCAGGGTTGATATGATGCAGCTGGAGGAGTAATTGCCAGAGAGAACTTGTGTTGTGTGCGGAAAGAAGGACGAAAAAGATAGGATGTATAGAATCAGTAGCAATCTTGAACTAGACAGGACGCAAAGGCAACCCGGAAGGGGGGCATATATTTGTAAGGATTCGTCCTGCATTAGTGCCCTTTCCCGAGGCAAGACGACAATACGTCGTTCCCTGAGAAACGTTAAGGTAAACAAATCTGATCTCGCCCCACTTTCTGAAATGTTGACCCATGAAATTACAAATCCCAAACGGTGCGATTTGACAAGGGAGTTTAATGGCTAGGATTAAGATAAAAGAATTAGCAGAGCAGCTTGGTGTAAGCATTGATGAGGTAATTGACATCGCGAAGAAACTTGGAGCGAAACCAAAGACTCCGTCTTCGTCGGTTGAGAATGAAATTGCCTTCAAGGTGAGAGCCAGCGTTGGCGTCAGAAAAAGCTCTGATGTTCTCCCCGTTACTAGTCCAGAGAAGACCGAGAAGCTGCCAAAGGCGAATGTCACTGATAAAACCAGTGTTTTATCGAAGGACTTAGAGGATGCGGTCTCTGCAGCCGAGGCAGCGCTCCAAGCCGGACAAAAAACAAAAAAGAGTGGGACAGAGAAAGAATCACTGCTGCCACCAGTCAAGAAAAAGGTTGTAGTAAAGAAGAAAGTAATAAAAAAGAAACCTCTACCCCTTGGGCTCCAACAGGAAATAGAGGCCAAGAAAACCACGACAAAGGCTCCCACAGAACAACTTGAACCTGAAGAAGTCGTGACCAAAGCAGCCAAACCCGTTGAACCCCCTGTAGAAGTCAAAGTTGAAGAACCGGCGGTCAAAGAAGTAAAGGTTGAAGAAAAGGCTGAAGTTGAGAAAAAAGAGCCTGAAGTAGCGGCTATCTCAGAACCAAAGACTGAAACTGAGACTGCAGAATCAGAAGTTAAGGCAAAGATAGAAGAGCAAGCTCCAAAACCCGAAGAGGCTCCAGAGAAGGCTAAAAAAGAGCCTGAGAGAGTGGAGAAATCTCATAAGGAAGAAGCCCAAAAGGTTGAGGAAAAAGCAAGACCAATTGAGAAAGAACCAAGAAAAGAAAAGCAGGATACCATAGTCATAGAGGGAGCATCAAGAAGGGCTCCCACTGAGAAGCAAAAGCCAAAGAAGTCAGAGCAGGAGCTAGCAAGAGAAGCCAAACAGCAAACCGAGAGAGACGAGTACGCTCAAAGGGCGACTGAGGAATTCCTTAAAAATCGAGCTGGCAAACATGATAACCCAGAGGTTCTGGCAAAGCTTCCAAAAACAGCACAACCAATCGACATCAAGGTCAAGAAGCCAAAACGTATTGAGCCCGTCAAACTCCCACCACTACCAAAGGAAAAACTCGTTCAGCTCTCCCAGCCACTCTACCCGGATAATAACTTTGGTCAGAGGATAGGCACGAGACCACCAAGACCATCAACACCAAGACCATCAACACCACGACCAAGTGGTGGTCCACCAAGAAGACCGCGCGGAGCTGATCAGGCTCCCGCTGTCACACCAGTGCCAGAGGCAATCCCAGGCAAGAAGCGTGGATTCAAGGTTGGCAGAGAAAAGAAGGACAAAGCCAGGGATGAGGTGGGTGTAAATGAGCCAATCCCGACCGGTACATACATTGTTGACAAACACCACCATTTTGTGGTCAGAAGAAAAAAATCCGGCAAATCCAGAAGAGAAAGTGGTACAACCAAGACCCAGAAGGTCGAGACAAAGAAGGAAGCCAAACTCACCCTTGAGATTTTCGCAAAAACCGTGGGTGTCCCCGAGCACAGGATTATGTCCTTTATGCTCAAAAATGGAATCGTACCAAACCCAGATGAGGAGTTGAAGGGAGATTTGCTTGCCGTCCTTTCAAATGAATTTGGTCTCGAAACATCTGAAGAAGGGAAGCTCGCTGAGGAAAACCTTGTGCCAAGATCGCCAATCGTAACAGTTATGGGTCACGTTGACCATGGTAAAACAACCCTGCTTGATTACATCAGAAAAGCGAATGTTGTCAGTGGTGAAGCTGGTGGAATTACCCAGAGCATTGGTGCCCACAAGGTGAAGATTGGTAACAGGGGCATTGTATTCATCGATACCCCTGGTCATGAAGCCTTCTCTGCCATGCGTCGTGAAGGTGCCAACATCACCGACGTTGTCATTCTTGTTGTTGCTGCTACTGAGGGCATCAAGGAACAAACCCTAGAAGCAATCAACATGGCAAAGGCTGCCAAGGTTTCGATTGTGGTTGCTGCCAACAAGATGGATTTACCTGGAGCCAATATTGACAGGCTCAAGGGAGAGCTTGCAGAGATCGACCTTACTCCTGAGGACTGGGGTGGAAAGACCATCGTTGTCCCAATCTCAGCGAAGAAGGGTGATGGTGTGCAGGAACTCATGGAGATGGTTCTTCTCCAGGCTGATATCATGGAACTCAAGATGAACAAGGGCGGAAAACTCGCTGGAACAATCATCGAGTCCCATATGGACAAATTTGTAGGACCTTTGGCAACAGCAATTGTTCAGAGTGGAACACTCAAAGTAGGAGACTACGTCGAGGCTGGCAACGCTTGGGGTAGAGTTAAAGCTCTCTATGACGACCACGATAAACGCGTGAAATCAGTAACATGCGTGACACCTGTTAAGATTATGGGTTTTGACGTAGTTCCAAAACCGGGTCAGGTTATACTTGCATCCGACAAATCAAGAAGACGTCTCACAGAGAAAAAATTGGTTGTCACCGAATCGAATAAGGAAGAAGTTGAGACTGATTCACCATCGAGCCTTGATGAACTCTTTGCCGCCTATGAAAAGCAAGAAGAGGTTAGACTCAATGTTGTGGTCAAGACTGATTCCGAAGGCTCGCTCGATGCCGTCAGGTTCGCACTTTCGAAGATCAAACTTAAAGACGTCCCTGTGAATATTGTCTTCTCCGGCATTGGTGTGATTAACGACAACGATATCCTGCTTGCCGAAACCTCAAACGCGCTTCTTCTAGGATTCAATGTCCAAGCTGAGGCGAATGCCAAAAAGACAGCTAAGCAAAAGAGTGTCAACATATTGACATTCAACATCATATTCGAGTTGACCGATGCTGTGATGGAGGTTCTCAAAGGACTCGTCAAACCAGAGTTCCAGGATATCCTCATCGGCAAAGCTGAGGTTCGTCAGGTCTTTGGTATTGGCGGAGTCGGTAATATTGCTGGATGTTTGGTGCATGAGGGAAAAGCTCGCAAGGATTCAAAGGTCAAGCTCATCCGTAACAGGATGCCCATTTATGAATCCACGATTGAGACGCTCAAACACTTCAAGGATGATGTTACCGAGGTCAAATCGGGTTATGAGTGCGGTATCCGACTCAAGGATTATGAGGACATAAAACCAGGCGATATATTGGAATTCTATGAGGTTAAAGAGGTAAAGTGATTTGCCGATTGGTCTCATTGAATTGTCAATAAGGCTTCACGGTGTGCACTCCCTAAAGGACAAGAGGAGTGTTATAAAGCCAATATTGAAAAAGCTTCGGGATATGTTCAATTGCGCTGCTATTGAGTCCGATATGCATGATTTTCATGAGATGACTGTCATTAGCGTCGTCACAATAAACACAAATGCGATCGAGTTGGAAAAGACTATGACAAATATCGCAAAGGCAGTTGAACGAATCGGCGGATACGATGTCACAGTATCCAACAAAGAGGTAATAGGTTGAATCCACTCAGGAAGATAAGACTACAAAATGCTATTAGGCTTCTGATATCTCAGATAATCAGAAGGCACATTGACGACCCCAGATTGGGATTCATTACCTTAACCGATGTTCAAATCTCAAAGGATGACAAATACGCTTTTGTATATTACTCCGTGATAGGTTCAGAGGAGCAGAGGGAATCGACACAAAAAGTTCTCTCGGCAGCATCCAAGAAAATCACCAAACTTCTCTATCAGGAACTCGATGTCAGGGCATTACCAATGCTTCGATTTAAGTTTGACGAAACACCTTCGAAGGCAGAGAGGATAGAAAAGACATTCAAGGATGAGGATGCCTGACCTCTCCTCAAGAAAAAAGCTTGCAGAGACGCTCGCAAAAACCAGGGATTGCCTGGTACTAACACATGTGAACCCAGATGGTGACACGATCGGATCGGCGCTTGAGATATGGAATAGCTTCAGGCTATACGGAAGAACATGCAAGGTCTTCTCGTTTGGGGCAGATTTTCCACAACAGTATGATTTTTTGTCTGGCTTTTCTGAGGTAATTAATTTTTACACAGATGAACAGGTTTTTTCCCATATAGAGGACGAAACAACCATTGTTCTAGTCGATTGTGCATCATATGACAGAGCGGGAATCATCAAGCCCCCACAGGATGTGAAGACACTTGTGATTGACCATCATCTGATGAGCCCAGACGACTCGTTTATTTCTGTTGTTGAGCCTGGCATCTCGTCTGCCGCTGAGCTTACTTACGAACTGCTCAAGTCGGCAAATCTGCCAATCGATGAATCAGTTGCGTCCTGTGCTTTGGTGGGAATCATGACAGACACTGGATTGTTCAAATATCCAAACACCAAACCTGAGACGATGCACACTGTTATAGAACTGATGCAAAGGGGCGCTGTTATATCGGATGTTGCCTCAAAGGTTTATGAGAGGATGTCCTTTGCTAACCGTTATCTCACAGGTGTTGCTTTGCAACGAATCAAGCTCGAACTTAATGGAAAGCTTGTGATATCTGTTATCAACTCGATGGATATTGAGAAAATGGAAGCGAGAAAATCTGACTTGGATTTTATTATTGATGAGATAAAAAAGCTTGGCGAGGTCGAAGTCTGCATTCTTATGAAGGAGTATACACCAGGCACCTTTAGACTCTCAATTCGGGGAAGAGGAAAAGTCAACCTGGAGCAAATTGCCAGAAGATTTGGCGGTGGCGGTCATCATGACGCGGCGGGATTTGACATCGATGGTGATTACGAATCAGCCTATAATAGGATTGTGAAGATTTTCTCAGGAGAGTTCTGATTCAATTGTCATGACAAATCTTTCCGGAGCCATCGCAATCAACAAGCCTGAAGGGCCAACGAGTTTCCAAACATCAGACATGGTCAGGAAGATTTTCTCAGCCAAAAAAGCTGGGTATGTCGGCACGCTTGATGCGCACGCAACCGGAGTTTTGCTTGTGGTGCTTGGCAAGGGGACAAAACTCATTCCTTTTTTAAAGCAATACACAAAGACATACAGAGCGAAGTTTAGACTCGGTGCGACATCCTCGACCTTTGATGTGTGGGGAGATGTGAAATCTCATGGGTATGATGGAGATATCGACAGAATTGGTATATCCCAACTTCTTGATAGCTTCAAAGGCGAGATTGACCAGATTCCTCCAATGTTTTCTGCAAAAAGCGTCAATGGCAAAAAACTCTACAAATATGCCCTGGAAGGAATAGAGATTCCCAGGAAACCAAATAGGGTTGAGATAAAAAATCTCGAACTCACCAAATACAACCAGGAAGAAGGTTCCGGCGAGTTTGTGATGACTTGCACCAAAGGCACTTATGTCCGTTCTTTGATTGCTGACCTTGGCGAGAAAGCAGGATGTGGAGCTATTATGACAGGGCTTGTACGACTTGAGGATAGCAACATCACAGTTGGTGACTGTCATACCATTGATGAACTCGAAGCAAAAAAGGGCGGTGATTCACTTTTTAGCCTCATCACACCCATCGAGCAAATGATTGGGCACATACCAGAGATAGATGTCACAGAGTTCCAAACAAAGAAACTCTCAAATGGTGGCACGATAAAGATACAAGGCAATCCTGCAAAGGCTGGATATGTTAGGATAATGCACGACGGTAACTTGTTTGGTGTTGGAAAATATGCTCTTTCTGTCGGAGAGCTCTACCCGGAGAGAATACTGTGACGGCAATCTGGAAGGGAAATCCAATCAACCTAGATGGGGTGGTCAAGAACTGCTGCTATATGATTGGATATTTTGACGGTGTTCACATAGGTCACCTTGAGCTTATCAAAGCCACGATTAAGAAAGCCAAGGAATTCGATACCTGCACCGGAGCATTTACCTTCGGAGGTCTACTCTACACAAAAAGCATCCCCACGAGAGGACTCCTCACAACATCGGAAGAGAGAGAGCATCAGCTTGAAAGTGGTGGTATCGACAATGTACTGATGGTCAATTTTGTCGATTCCCTCAGAGACATGTCACCAAGGGACTTTGTAAACATAATCCTTAAAGATGCCCTTCAGGCAAAGGCTGTTTTGGTCGGGCCTGGTTTCAAGTTTGGTAAAAGCGGCGCCGCTACATCTGAGGACTTGATGATGCTTTGTGGTGATGCAGGAATAGAATGTGTGATTATCCCATCGGTCGAGTTTGAGGGTTCTCCGATTTCATCCACCCGAATCCGAAAAAATCTTCTCTTCTCTGGCAATGTGTCCAGAGCAGCGAGTATGCTTGGAAGAAACTACAGCCTATCAGGTCGAGTGGTGACAGGTGCGGGAATTGGCAAAACACTTGGTTTCCCAACGGCAAACATTGACGTGCCTGATGAAAACAAACTGATTCCAGCCGAAGGGGTCTATGCCTGTTTTGTCCGTCTTGAAGGCAAGACCTATCAATCGGTTGTCTCGATAGGCACAAGACCGACATTTCATGACAACCAGCGGGTGATCGAGGCGCATTTGCTTGATTTTGAAGGCAATTTATACAATATGGACATTGGCATTGAATTTGTCGATAGACTTCGTGAGCAAAAAAGGTTTGATGAAAGAGATGCCTTGAAGGCTCAAATAGGTCAGGATGTCAAAAGGGCAAGAGGCATTCTAGGAGGACATAACAATGAGTGAAGAGAAGAAAATAGTCTATACACCAGATGATCTAAAAGATTTCGACTACAACAACAAACTTGGCGACCCCGGTTGCTACCCCTACACAAGGGCAGTATACCCCACAATGTACACAGAGAAATTCTGGACAATGAGGCAGTACGCCGGATTCTCGTCGGCAGCCGAAACAAATGAGAGATTCAAACTCCTCCTGGAAAAAGGGCAAACAGGTCTCTCTACAGCCTTTGACCTTCCCACCCAGATGGGCTATGACTCCGATCACGAGATGAGCGCAGGTGAGGTCGGCAAGGTTGGAGTCGCGGTTTCGACAATCGATGACATGAGGATGCTTTTCAATGGTATTCCACTTGAGAAAGTCTCTACCTCGATGACCATTAACGCCTCAGCTACTGTTGTTCTTGCCATGTATATGAGAGTTGCTAGAGAGCAGGGCGGGGACGTCTCGGCAATCAGAGGAACTGTCCAAAACGACATCCTCAAGGAATACGTTGCCAGAGGAAACTACATCTACCCAGTCGAACCATCTATGAGACTCAACTGTGATCTTATCGAATATTCCTCCAAGCACCTTCCGAAATTCAACACCATATCAATATCTGGTTACCACATCAGAGAGGCTGGCTCAACGGCTGTTCAAGAGCTTGCCTTTACATTTGCGGATGCGTTTGCCTATGTTGATGAGCTTGTCAAACGAGGCATTCCTGTCGATAAGTTTGCTCCAAGACTCTCCTTCTTCTTTGCTGCCCACAATGACTTCCTTGAGGAGATTGCAAAATTCAGAGCAGCCAGAAGAATTTGGGCAAAAATGATGAAAGAGAAATACAACGCTCAGGATCCCAAATCCATGCTTCTGAGATTTCACACCCAGACGGGTGGCTCAACGCTCACAGCTCAACAACCAAAGAACAATATCGTGCGTGTTGCCTACCAGGCACTTGCTGCTGTTCTTGGCGGCACACAGAGTCTTCACACCAACTCATTCGATGAAGCGCTTGCCCTCCCAACAGAGGAGTCTGTCACAATCGCTCTTCGCACTCAGCAGCTTGTAGCCTATGAGAGTGGAGTAACCAGCGTTGTCGACCCACTTGCTGGCTCGTACTACATCGAGTCGCTCACTGATAAGATTGAAGCAGAGGTGTTGGACTATCTTGACAGGATTGAGCGAATGGGTGGAACTCTTAAGTGTCTTGAGCGTGGTTACTTCCAGAGCGAGATTGGAAGGTCAGCCTACAAATACCAGATGGAGGTTGAGAACGAGGAGTCTGTGGTTGTCGGCGTCAACAAGTTCACAACCAAGGAAGAGTCTGTTCCTGAGAACGCCAGAGCCGGTCTCGATGAGATTGAGAGAGCCAAGGTAATGGAAGAGTTCAGGGCAAAGAGAGATGAGAAGAAATACAACGAGTCAATTGAAGCGCTCCGTGAGAAGTGCGTGTCGGGCGGAAACCTGATGGAGCCAATCATTGACTGCGTCAACGCCGATGCGACACTCGGTGAGATCTGTGGTCTCATGAGAGATGTTTGGGGCGAGTACATAGCGGGATAAGGAGAAATAACAAAATGCCAGGACTATCACATATTGGAATTGCGACAAACGATGTCAAGGAAGCCATGAAATCTTGGCTTGCGATTGGTTTTGTACTTGACCACGAGTGCGAAGTGCCAGACCAGAAGGTCAGAGTTGCCAAGCTCAAATACGGAGACCTCGTTGTTGAGCTCCTTGAGCCAATCTCCGAGGATTCCCCAATTGCCAAGTTCATCGAGAAAAAGGGTCCAGGCATCCACCACATGGCGATTGAGGTTGAGTGTGTCAAATCATCGATTGAGTCTCTCATGGAAAGAGAAATTTCTATGATCGACAAGGAGCCACGCATAGGCGCTGCTGGCAAACCAATTGCTTTCATCCACCCGAAGTCCACAGGTGGTGTGTTACTTGAGATGGAGGAAGAGTAGGATTTTATGAACAATAAGAATCTTTGGATAACGCTTGCAGTTATTGTTGTTTTGCTTGTCGGTCTGTTTGTTTTCTTTGCTGTCAAACCAGGCAGAAACACCGGCACAATAAACACGTATTCATTCACTCACCTTGTGCTTAAAGACCCAACTGAGGGTCAGACGGCAGATTGGGTGGAGTTTGAGCGAATCATCACAAAACGAGTAGACAGATACGCTGACATCAGATATATCGGGGAATACGGGGACAACTTTATGATAGACATCACAGGCGCTACCGACCCCAACTATTTTTCCTCAGTCCTCCTGACCCCTGCACACGTTTTGATAACCACCGAGGGTGGTGATCAGGTTGCGTCCTCTCCAGAGATTGAGATGTGCAGGTCGATTCAGTATCAGGAAGAGCCATATGGGCTTGGTCTGTATTTCAAGCTGAATGAGGCAGCCACCGAAAGGCTGAAGGAAGCCACAGACCCAGCAAGACCGGACAACATCGTGATACTCAAGCTCTCTGTTGATGGTCAGGATTTCCTTGAGTCCGAGGCTCCGATTCCTATCACAACTGGAGAGCTTCAATTCCCGATGCCAGAGACCGCAGACGCCTACACAACAGACCTTTTTGCCTTTATGCTTGAGGAGGAACTCCCCTTTGAACCGCTCATCAACATTGGATCCAGCTACTTCATCCCCCCCAAAGGCAGCAACCCAACCGAGATTAAGTTTAAGAATGTGGTGAGGGAGGTAGTTGAAGGGAAATAATTTAGATTACAATATCCTTTATTATCCATAAAACCCAAGATCTGATAGTCTGGGCTCTTCTAGACATCGTTTGGTTTCCGAGTCCCTTTGTCTCCTCAAAAAGTTCCATTTTGGTTTTTATTTCCTCGAGAGATGGAGCATTGGATGTGTTGAGGTAATCTCTTATTACTGAGTTGAATATCCCGTGTTTCAATATGCTTCTGGTCACCAATATGTGTTTTGTTTTGTGGTTACTTGAGAGAATTTTGTTTCCTAAATCAGTGAGTTCAATATAACCATCTGGTTTAGACTCAGAAAAACCGAGATAGTTAGTTGCATTTACATAATAATCTGTCTGCCTTGAATCGAATTGATATGTTTCCGTGATATCATTTTTCTTAAGTGGATTGTTGTTTAATATGCCTATCAAATCCATCACCCTTTCAAATTTGTCGGCTTGAGGAAATGGAACTGATGTGTCTTCTGCGATATTGGTTGAATTTAAAACATCTATTAAGTCCCCCATTGTTAGTGGTAACGTACCAATGGTGTATTCATACTTCCTTTGAAGAGCTATTGAGTTGTAGTCATTTAAATCTTCAAATCTAAATACATAGAATGAAAATATGTTATCAGAAAATGTAAAAAAAGCTGGAATAATTCTCTTGGATAGTTTTCTTTCCCAGAGTCTGTATGGGTAGTAAAGCTGCCTAATGAGAAAGTTGTCGACTGAATAATTTTTCGCTTCAACAATCATAAAGAAGTTTTTAGACTCAAACCCCGCATCTATTTCACACTGAGAGCCAGAAACCTTAATTTTATGCCTGCTCTTTCCTCCTAAGTCACCAATCTGGAAATCGAAGTCCCCAGTTGACATTCGACCTGAAACTGTGTGCCAACACTCCTCCTCAAGTATATCATTTATCATACCGGAAATATGCGCAACATGCATTGCAGAGCTTTCGGAATATATATTATCGATATCTAACGTTTCCAGATTCTCAGGTATTGTAACGTTCTTCCTAGCTGGTTCCATCGGATCGATTTCGTAATATGTATCGAATTTTCCTAGAGCATACTGACTTCTAGAAATTGGCAGGATCGACACTCTATTAGTTTTGAATATTTGTGGCAGGTTATTTTTGTGATCAAACTTCGCCATCAGTCTACTTTCCCTAAATTTATTGATTTGGCTAGAGCTGATCTTGTAGATACCATCTGATTCTATGGCTTCCTTTATTTTGTACTTTTTGAAGATTTCCGTCCAAGCAAGGTTATTTTTTGTATGTAAGGTATTCATTGGAATAAAGCCTTTTATGAAAAGATTGCCAAAATCTCACCAACTCGATTTCTCTCGTCGCCCTTGCAACTAATGTAGCGTTGAACCTCGAATTGTTCGATTTTAGCGCCGTTGTATGCAGAATGAACATATTCAGTATCATGGTTGGATACTACGACGGTGATGCCTCTTGAGGCAGCGCTTCTTGCCATATTAGCAAGAGCTTCTTGGTCAAACCTATTGAAGTTGGAACTAGAGTACGATGTGAAATTGGATGTCTTTGAAAGTGGTTCATATGGTGGGTCGCAGTATATCACATCCCCTTTCCTAGCTTGCTCGAAAGTCTTGTGAAATCCCTGACAAACAAATTCTGCCTTTGGAGATTTTTTGTGGAACTCAAGGAGTTCAATCTCAGGAAAGTATGGTCTCTTGTATCTTCCATATGGGGCATTGAAGTGACCTCTTAAATTGTATCTGCAAAGCCCATTATATGCGTGCTTATTCAAATAGATAAAGATGGCAGCTTTTTCGTATGAGTCGTTTGTGGAGTTGAACAAGTCTCTAAGCTCATAAAACCTATCTTCACTGTTATTGTCCTTCGAGAAAAAGGTCTTTGCATAGTTGATGAATCCTTGCCCATCACTTTTGAGTATCATAAAAAGAGAAATCAAATCTTGATTTATATCCCCTAGAATATAGCTGTTATAGTCCGTGTTTAAAAAGACCGCGCCGGAGCCGACAAAAGGTTCTATCAGCCTGTTGCCTGACGGCAGTTCTCTTTTTATTCTTTCAATTATTTTATATTTGTTACCAGGCCATTTAAGGAACGGTTTCACCTCAACCTCCTGCTGAGTACATTGTAAGTTGGAGAGTTTAGAAAATCAAACCACATGGTGGGTGCTTATGTCGGAGCTATAGCAATCACATCTTCTCTCGTATTCCCTATTTTCCCCTATATAATCCTTTCCTAATGAAATCCAAACTCTGGCAAATCTACCTCGGCCTTATAGTCAGCATGATGCTGTGGGGGTTCACGTTCACCTGGACAACGCAGCTGCTGGCGTTTGGTTATGGCGCAATCACAATCATAACATTCAGGCTTCTTATTTCCTCAGTTTGTTTGCTGTTATTCAATCTGATTCTTCGCCAACTCCAACCGATTGAGAGAAGAGACATCTGGATGATTGTCCTGATGTCGATTCTACAACCGTTTCTCTACTTCATCGGTGAGAACTTTGGGCTTGTCTATGTGTCGCCCACCGTCACATCTGTCATCATAGCAACCATCCCGCTTCTAACCCCATTTGCCGCATTCGTATTCTTCAGAGACAGAATAACTGTTATGAACTTCATCGGTCTGTTTGTCTCGTTTCTGGGTGTCATGCTTGTCATCCTCAAGCCAGACCTGAGTCTTCAGACACATCCAGTCGGGCTTTTATACCTAACACTCGCTGTTGTGTCAGCTGTCTTATACTCAGTCATAATCTACAGGTTTCGCAACAAATATAACCCATTCACGCTCCTGACCTGGCAGAATATCATTGGAACCGTGCTTTTTATCCCAATGCTTCTCACTTTGGAATTGGGGCAAACAGTAACTGTTGGGCTAAAGGTCGAGGCAATCTTCCCCATATTGGCGCTTGCCGTTTTTGGGTCTACTCTCGCCTACATCTTCTACCTTATCGCGATTCAAAGGATCGACATCACAAAGGCAAACGCATTCACCAACACAATCCCTGCTTTTACAGCGATTTTTGCTTACCTGGTGCTTGGTGATACACTCATGTGGTTTAATATGATTGGAATCGCTGTTGTTATGGGTGGTTTATTTCTATCACAGGTTCGAGCCAAAACACTTCAAAAATTCCTTCCAAAAAGACCATCCATGGCAAACAAGTAGTAGAGGGTAAGTAAGCTAGTAAAATTAACAACAAGTATCGATGTGTAGATCATCGGCAAATCAGACAAAGGGGTAATGAAAGTGGAATCCCTATACCGTTTACCTGATAGAGACTTAGTGTTTGAAAATAGAAAACCCCCCTGGGGCAAGTTACTCCAGGGGGGTTTTGTCTATCTGAAAAAACTATCTACGAATGAAAATTCTACAGCCCGTACTTCTCCACAATCTGCTCTTTGTTCTTATGCAGAATGTCGTATTTTTTACCGAGTTTCTCAAGCACAGCAACGGCTTTCTTCAGGTGTTCCATCTCGTGACCTGCTGATATTTGTACTCTGATTCGAGCTTGCCCTTTTGGCACGACTGGGTAGAAGAAGCCGATTGCGAAGATGCCGTCCTCATAGAGTTCTCTTGAGATGTTCTGGGCGAGTTTGGCGTTGTAGAGCATGATTGGGACGATTGGGTGAACACCAGGGGTGATGTCAAAACCAATCTCTGTCATCTTGTCTCGGAAGAATTTTGTGTTTGCCTCTAGCTTGTCGCGGCGTTCTGTTGTGGTTGAGAGGATGTCAAAGACCTTGAGCGCGGCAGCTGCCACCACCGGTGGGATGCTGTTTGAGAAGAGGTATGGTCTGGAGCGTTGCCTGAGAATCTCGATAATCTCAGCTCTTCCAGAGGTGCAACCACCAGAAGCTCCACCGAGAGCCTTACCAAGAGTTGTTGTGATGACATCAATTCTGCCTATAACACCATTGTACTCGTGGGTTCCACGACCAGTTTTACCGATGAAGCCGGTTGCGTGTGAGTCATCTACCATGACGAGAGCATCATATTTCTCGGCGAGGTCACAAATCTTGTCGAGTTTTGCAATATCGCCATCCATACTAAAGACACCATCTGTTGCGACCATAACGTGTCTTGCGCCTTTTTCTTTGGCTTCTTTGAGCTTGCTCTCAAGGCTCTCCATATTCGCATGCTCATAGATGTATCTCTGAGCCTTGCAGAGTCTGATACCATCAATGATAGAGGCGTGGTTGAGTTGGTCAGTGATGATTGCGTCCTCTTCTTTCAACAGTGTCTCAAATAATCCACCATTTGCATCAAAGCATGACGAATAGAGGATTGTGTCCTCTGTGCCAAGAAATTCTGAAACCTTTTGTTCAAGATTTTTATGAATGTCCTGAGTGCCGCAGATGAAACGGACGGATGACATACCGTAGCCTCTATTATCGAGTCCATCGTGGGCAGCCTTGATTATTTCTGGATGTGAGGAGAGACCGAGGTAGTTGTTTGCGCAGAAGTTTATCTGTGATGTTGCTGGAGCATCCTCTGGAAAACGCACCTGAATCGGACCAGCCTGAGGGGTAAGGATTATTCTCTCGTCCTTGTAGAGTCCGGAATCCTTGATTTGTGCTATTTCATCCTTCAGGAAATCCTTCATTTTGCCGTATGCCATTTTATTCTCTCCTTTTTCTGTTACTGGTTCATTCTCTTTTTGGCAGCCTCATACTCGACATCGTCTGGGAACATGACGACCTTTGCTGCCTGTCTTGGATTGGCTGTTATCAGATCAAACCCATTCTTGAAATCTCGAAGAGGAAGAACGTGTGTGATGACGGGTGTTGGGTCGAGTTTTCCAGCTGCCAGCATCTGACCGTTTCGATACCATGTATCGAATATCTTACGACCGTTGACACCATGAATCTGGAGTCCTTTGAATACGATTCCATTGGTGTAGTCAATTTTGGTCTCGGTAGTGGGGGAGACACCAAACGCTGTGAGTCTTCCGCCCTTTCTGACAAGGCTGAGACAAGCGTCGATTGAGGACTGGTAACCGACCATCTCAAGAGCTACATCTACTCCCCAACCGCCTGTGGCATCCATCACGATTTGCTTCTGTTCTTCAGGGGTTGTCTTGTTGATGAAGACCTGGATGTCAGCGCCCATCTTTTTGCCGATCGCCATATTGAGGTCAGCCATTCCAAACTGAATAATCTTGGATGCGCCGGCGGCCTTTGCGACACCAACGGCAAAGAGTGATATTGGGCCATCGCCCGTCAGAAGCAGCGTTTTACCATAGATGTCATTATCCTCACCAAGAACGGCGTACGTGGCGTTGCCAAGCGGTTCCTGGATGCAAGCCAGCTCCGGGGCTACTGATTTATCATTTTTCCAAAGCACCTTCTCGGGCACGCAAATATACTCGGCAAAGCAACCATCAGCATCGACACCTACAATCTTCATGTTGTTGCCGATGTGCAGTATTCCGAGTTTCGTTGTCAGATCACTGTCGTCATAGATATGAGTCTCTGCCGAAACATAATCACCTACCTTGACCCTTGTGCAATATGGACCAACCTCGACAACCTCGCCGGCAAATTCGTGACCCAGTATCTGGGGGAGCGATTTTGCTCCAATACGATTATTTGACCATTCGTCCCAATTCCAGATGTGCACATCAGTTCCACAAATTGAAGTAGCTCTGATTTTGACAATAACATTTCCTGGTGGTGGATTTGTTGGATTGGGAACATCACTAAAAACTGCGCCTTTTTCAGGCTTATTTTTAACAACGGCTTTCATATCAAGCCTCCTTGGAACTTGGTATAACTACCTAAAAACCTTCACACTAAAAACTATCCATTCCCGAAATGGTGTCAAGTTAGATTTTGATTTATTTCGACTATTCCGACATTTGACATAATTTCAACAAGGTGATAGAATCACCCCAACATGTTATCCGGCAATGTTGACAACAGGGGCATAGGACACGTTCTGGCTTACTTCCTTGGCATGGGGAAGAGTGGTGTGCTGTCCTTGTCAGATAGCGCAAGTGAGGGTGAGTTGCACATTTCTGACGGTTCGGTCGTCGGAGCGTGCTATGATGACGTTGTCGGAGAAAAGGCCCTTGATACACTGCTCAAGCTGTCAAGTTATCGCTTCAAGTTTGTAGAATCCAATAAATTATCCAAAAACCTGGAAAATACGGCTACAGACAAGATATACAAAACGATTGAAGAAGGATTGAACAGCCAGGAGATTCTCTCACTCGATTCTATACTCATCCCGAACAAGCAAAAGATCGACAGCACCAAATCACTTGATGCCAATGTGTGGACTGTTTTAAATCTCATCGGCAGTGGCATAATCTACTCAAGATTAAGAGATAGGTACCATGGGCAGGGACTTGAGTTGAATCAAACACTCAAAGAACTTATATCCGCTGGATTTGTGATTCCGATGCCAGGGCAACCAAGCCAAGATATTTTCTTGTTTCCAAAGCCGGTTCGGATTGGACTGGACAGAGAAGAGACGGAACTATTCTGGCACATCGTTGATGGGTTATCTCTGTTCGAGCTTTTGAGTAAGGTCAATAACTCGATCGATGCTATTGCCGACCTGACAGTCAGAATCATCCTAAAAAGAAAACTCATAATCACTGACGATTCGGGTCGTGTTTTGGAGCCATGGAACGTGTTTGATGCTCTTGGGCTAGTTGTGGAACCAAAAAAGTACAAGCTCACTATCGTTGGCTACAAACCTGTAAAGATTGGTACGATAGGGATTGAGAAAATGCTCCTCTCTCTCTGGAAACAGCAGTCAAAAGGCGAGGGTGTCTCAGATGTCATCGTTAGGTCAAAGCAAGATGGCAGCAGAAAAGCATTGTCTGTTTTTGAGGCGAATATCGAACAAAATGAAGCGCTCATATCAGAGGAAGACCTCGCTGAGCTTGGCTACAAAAAGAACCAAGAGATAGAGATTATTCCGCAGAAAAAAAGTTAAACAGAGAATTTTTCAATCAGTTTGAATACTGTTTCTAGATCCATCGGATGGATACGTGTGCCGCCCACGACAGGCATAAAGTTGTTGTCGCCGGCCCAGCGTGGGACAATGTGTGTGTGAATATGGTCACAGATGCCAGCTCCGGCAAACCTACCCAAATTCATCCCGATATTGAAAGCTTCGGGTTCGAAAGCCTTTCTTAGGACGGTGACGTACTCTTGTGTGAGATTAGCCAAGTCATGAAGTTCATCTACCGAGAGCTGCGTGAAGTCTCCAACGTGCCTGTTTGGTATCACCATGACATGACCGGTCGTGTAGGGGTACTTGTTGAGCATGACCACACAATGGCTAGAGCGTTTTACAACCCCATACTCTCTGTCGTCGCTAGATCCGATTGCCTCACAGAAGACGCATCCCTCTGGGTTTTTACCTTTGATGAACTCAAGTCTCCAGGATGCATAGATGTTTCTCAAAGCAAATCCATCCCTGTGCGACCCTTTTCCTGCGATTTTTGTGTGATGAACTTAGTCGACTTAATCGCAGCTTCAACCTCATCCCTTGAGCCCGAAAAAACGAGGACTGTATTGTCTTGGGAGGAACCCGATAGAATGAGATTATCTAGGTGAACATCGTCGTGGAGCATCGCAATATTCGCCGCTGTTATGGCGAGAACAGGACTTTTTGTTTCAAAGATGCACTTATAGCGCCCGTTTTTGAGGTTGAAGGACTTATTGTCTACAGACATGATTATCGAAGGGTTTACATTTTGAACCTCTGAGACCTGCCTGATCAAAACACCCTGGTTATTAAGATCATCAAGCACTGTTTTTGAGGTTTTTTGGTTGGCGCTATACACAATCAAGTCGGTTGGGTTATCGCTTGAGCTTTGTGGAAGAATTTGAGCACCCCTCCGAGACAGAGCACTTCTTACCGTCTCAATCTCAGAGGGGAAAGTGTAGATAACGCCAATGTTTATCATTACTCAGCTTTTTCTGGCGAGTAGGTATCCATGAGGAACATATCCGTGAGTGGCTCCCTTTCTGAGCTGAAGCCGTTTCCGCTCTCGAGTGCTCGTTGGTATGCGGTATATGTAGAAGTCTGTTCAACACCGTTTAGCGCGGTTCTGTCGGCTGCTCTGTTCATCGCTTTTGATATCAGGTTGTTGATAAACTTTGCAACGAGGAACACCAAACCGTAGGAGAGGAGCATCCAGAAGAAGAGCGATGGGTCGGCCGTGCCTGCGGCCTCAGATGGCCATGTAAACATGGGGTAGAGGATTTTGTAGGAAAGATGGAATCCAAAGTACGAGAGCATGGTGCCAACACAGAAAGCCAACCAATTGATGGCGTTTGTGACAGTTCCCTTCAGACTCTGAGCTTGTGCCATTGCCTTGGATGCTGATGCTACAACGGCATCCTTGCCATAAAGTGTCTCTGGAAGGAAGACCCAATAAATACCAAGCATACCTACAAGTTTAGTCTCAGCCGTGTAGTCCCCGGAAAGGCTGTAATAACTGATGCCTAGGATGGTGAACCTGTATCTCTTGCCAAGAAGTCTCACCTTTCCGCTGTTCTCATCGAGTTTTGGTGCCGCTGTGAAGCCATTGCCGGTGAGGAACACGAGCGTGTCTCTGATGATAAACCAAAGTGGAACAACAATAACAGAGAGTAATATCCATGGGAGCGAGAGTTTGAAAAGGTGTACGAGAAGACCGGTGTCTGTGATAGCTTTGATTTTGTCGCCCATGAACCATGGATTTGCATAGAGTTCAAATGTGACATATGAAAGGAATGCCCACCCGATTGTGTCGATGAATGTGACTCTTACCCACCTGCCGACGACGTTGAACCAAGGCATACTGTGAAGGCCTGATTTGATACCAAGATTGAATCGAGTGTAGAAATCAAGTGGGAGTATGAGTACAGAGAGCGCGAGATACATAATTGCTGAGAAGCCAATCCATGTGAGCGGTACATTCGGGTATGCCGCTGAAACCGCCAGGTCTCCAAGGTATCTCGAACCAAGGAAAAGAACGATAAGCGTCAAAAGACCGAATGCGACATATCTGAGTCCATGGAAAATCGTCATTTGTCTTCTTGCATCAAGATTGAACGGTTTTCTCTCAAGAGGTTTTATTGAGTGCTGCCCCTTGTTGAAATCCTCAATGTGCGCGTGTTTTTTTATTGAGCTGTCTGTCATAATATTCTCTTTACCTCACAATCCTTACTTTATCACCGTTTGAAAGCCAAAAGGCGTTCGCTTCGTCAGTGTCAATGTGGAAGTCCAGACTAAAACTATCCTTTACACGGACGATTACTTCGCCAATTATGCTCTTGCGGGGTGTTTTTGCAATAACCCAAACATTCTCACCATCTTTGATGTCTATTTTTTTTGCATCATCTGTATGCATGTGAATGTGTCTTTGGGCGATGATGATCCCTTTGTCAATTGTCACTTCAGCGTTTGGAGATACCAATTTAGCGCCTGGTGTACCTTCAACATCTCCAGACATTCTCAGGGGCGCATCTACCCCCAGAAAGAATGAGTCTGTGCGTGATATCTCAATCTGAGTGTCCCCTCTTGCGGGTCCTAGTATCCTGACGTCCTTTAGTGTTCTCTTTGGTCCAACTATGTCCACCTTTTCATTACAAGCGAACTGGTTTGGTTGTGTTAAATCTTTGTGTTTTGTCAATCCATTTGGAAAAAGAATATCGATGTGTTCCTGGGAGAGATGGATGTGTCTCGATGAAACACCGACGCTAATGTCGATGTTGTTTCTGCTGTTTAGTGTTGACTCAATGGCTTTGTCAATGTGATTCATTAAATGCTTACTCCTTCTAGAATACGGGTTTCAAGTTTGATGGCAGTCTGTCGTATATCTCAAAACATATGCCAACCAGATTGTCTTTGAATGTCGAACTTCTTTGGTCGAGTGACGAGAGGCAATCCAAAGCTTTTTTTGTATGGGATACAGCAATGTCAATGGTTTTCTTTAGGGTGCCCTCACTGGTTGCTCTTTCAACAAGGCTGTCTCCGTCCGTTTTGAAAATATCTTTCGTGTCACTCAGTAGGATTATTGGCGGGGTTGCAAGCCCTTGCTCAAGGTCTTTGTATCGTTTCTTCCCGTCTGGACCGACGAAATCCAGAACATCATCGACCAACTGAAATGACATTCCCAAGTTGAGTCCGAAGTCCATCATTGTCTTTACGACACTCTCAGATTGTTTGGCGATGATTGCGGGGGCATACGTTGAGAAAGCAAGCAGTGAGGCGGTCTTGAGTGATATAGTGGAGATGTAGTGTTCCATCTTTCTGTTCTCGTCGAAATAGCATTCAAGCTCCATCGCCTCGCCTAAAGTCATCTGGGAAACGACGTTTGAGAAAACCGGAACTAAACCCTCACAGCCAATACTTGAAAGTTCCTGGAGCGCAAGCGAGAGGATGTAGTCACCTGTCAGAACAGCGAATCTGTTGCCCATACGGCTGTTGATTGTTTTCTGTCCACGGCGCTTGTCCGCCTCATCGACAACATCGTCATGGACGAGGCTTGCTGTCTGAATCATCTCAACAAAAGCCCCAAGACTCGTGGCAATCTCAGCTGGAAGATTGAAGAACTTTGAGCAGTTGATTGCGAGTCTTGCTCTGAATTTCTTACCGAGAGTCTGTATTCCTTTACTCATCTCGACAAGTTTTGTAAACCATCCTTTGGCATAATCAAAAGCTGAGTCGTTGTCAGAAACAGATGAAATCACTTCCAAGGCAAGTTCAATTGGCTTCATTGTAGCCTCGCTCAGCCTTTGCTCGACGAGATTCATTGCCCCGTTTTGTTTGCCAATATCTGGATTCACAGGGGTAAATATTAAGTTTGTTCAGAGGCTCATTCAAGGTTGAAGCTGTTGACTCGTCCATTACGGATAATATCATTTATCTCGTGGTTAGCGTTGAAATAGAATCCAAGTTTGAAATTGTGAGAAATTTTGAGAGGTTAATCTCCTCCGCGCAAAAAGCGGTGAAGAGCATGGATTTTGATATCGGAGATTTGAAAATCGATGATCATATCGATGCATACTACGACTGCGATTTCCTACTCAAGAACAACAACTACACGTTGAGGAAGCGTTTTTCAGAAGGCGTTTGTCAAATGATAACTGTAAAGACCCTAAAAACCCTTGGCAATGCCTCAAACATTAGAATTGAGGAAGAAGCAAAGACCTTCAAAATTCTAGAGAGAAAGATGAAACACAAACTTCTCTCAATCTTTCAGTCCCCCCAGGATGAACCTTTGCTTGAGTTGCTTGCAAACCCGGAAAGATTGAAGCCGTTTATAATACTCGTTAAAAGAAGGTTTTTATACAAACTGAAAAAAGGAAATCAAACCGGTGAGATTGCCTTTGACAAGTATTCCTATGTTCTACCTGCGCAGTCGAATCCAATCTATGAACTTGAAGTCGAAGGCTCTTCTGTATTCAACCCCATTAGAATGTTCTACATGAAAAAATTCACCCAAGGCAGGTGGCCGTCTCTTGTGCCTTCTGTCTCAAACAAGTATAAAAGAGGTTTAGAAATCGGAGGACTTTCATGAAACCAACGACCGAGCGTGAATTGAAACTCGACCTTAGTGTTGAATTTACAAATGATTTGATTGAGCAGATGCCCAAGATTTTTGAGAAAAATGGCTGGGACTGCCCGACCCGAATCAATATGACCAACTTCGATAGATACTTCGACAAACTGCTCGATACTGGGAATTTCCTCCTTCACTCGAATAATTCATATGTGAGAGTCAGAAAATCAGTCTGGCCAGAGAAGAAGAGGGAAGCCGAGTTTATCGCCTATAGAAAACTGACTGAGGCCGCCTATGGTAAGCCAGCAGAGATATATGATTATGAGATATCTGTTCTAAAAACCCAGGAAATTACACACGAACTCCTAATGGATTACCCCTCTGAACTTAGAGAACCCTTTGAGGAAGCAATCGGATCTGTTGAACATCTTGAGTCAATGAGGCTCTCAGAGATAGTGAGACTTAGATGTGATAGAGTGATTTGGCCAATCAAGGTTGGCTTAGCTGACACCGATGTCATCAAAATAAAGATCGACAGGGTAGTTTACAAATCTCATCCGATGCAAGCCTTTGCCCAGATAGAGATTGATTATTACTCCCCTTCCCTTTTTGACAAAGCTGCAGCCTTTGTTAGAACACTCTCGACCTTCGAACAGTCACATGCTGGAGCGTCAACGATGTCGAAGTTGGATAGGGGATTGTCACTCTTATAGTTATCCACTGGGTCTCATTGGTTAATCTCAATTGCTGAAAAAAATTGATTTCATAGTTGAAGTTTGGCGGAGGGATGCTGAATGAGTGACTTTAGTGGTGATGACGTCCATCAGTTGTTGAAAACCGATGACCGTGGGTTCCTCGATTCGATGCTTAGTGATATTGCGCTCAGGGAAGCAAAAGAAAAAAGAGATTTGACGTTAGATTCGATTGCTAGTCTGTTTGGCTCAACTCCTGTTCTTTCGATACTCTCGTTCTTACCACAAGCCGTTCGTCGATTTGGTAGTTTGAGAGATGTGCAGTATCTAAAAAAGTTCTGTAGTTTTCTAGCTGAACTCGATGGTTTGTCATACATCGACAGAAAGAATTTTGTCGATAGATACAACAATAATGAGGAAGAGAGAAAGAAAACTGATGAAGCGGTTTTATTGATACTGGAGAAATACAACGATTATAACAAAGCATCACTTATGGGTGTGTTCTTAAAAGCTTGGGTAATGGAAAGAATAGGCAAAAGTACTTTTTTTGAGTTGTCCTTTTCAATTGATAATTGTCTTCTTTTTGATATTAGAATCCTTGTGGAATACATGAAATCGAGAAAAGAGAGTGGTCAGTATAATATCTCCAAAATATATGGAGCGTCAAAATCAAGACTTACTGGTGCTGGTTTTATTAAGTTTTCTAATGCAGTAAGCGGAGGAGAAGCACCCTCAGAATTAGCACAAACGCTTTACGACGTAGTTTCTGGAGAGATTGAAAGACTTGAAATCCAAAGTGGTATCTCGTCTGGGATACCACCGACTACTTAATCACAATTATCCACTAATACATTTGGATACTACTTTGCTGGTGTAGACGGCCCAAGTTGATCAGTGGTCTTTGCACGCTCGTGTTCTAGAGTCAAACTTTGCCAGGACAGCGTACAGCCAGCTACAATTCCTCCCTGCTTGTGAAGATATTTCTTTATCGCTGTGTTATCCAATAAAAAAAGCGAGGGCAGAAACACCCCCGCTTGTAAGTTTTGTTTTTCTAAAAACTTCTGTGATTACTCAACTTCGATTGCGTTGACTGGGCAATTCTCGACTGCTTCGTCGATGCAATCTGAAGAGAGGTCGGCACCATCAATAACAACTGCTACTGAATTGTCATCAAGCTCGAAAACATCTGGGCAAACTGAAACACAAACACCGCAACCGATGCAGGTATCTCCATCAACTGTAACTTTCATGTTTCCTCCTTAGGCGGATAGTCTGCGATAGTATATAATGCAAAAAACTCATGTCAACGATTAAAAGCAAACCATAAATACACGCCAATCTCACCTTCCGACTGTTGCCATGAGTTTTACCGTTTGTTGAATGTTGTAGTCGGCAGGAGAAAAACTTACCGAATTAGATAACCAACTGTGTCGAGACACCCGTTGGGGCACCAGCGATTCGAAAACAAATTCCTCTGTTCTTGCTAGAGTGGTTTAGTATATATTTCATCCTCAATCGGTCTTGCTGGTTTTTTGGGTAAACGATTCCAGTATGTTACAGTTACTCAGGTCTAGGTACGATTAATCTTATGTTGAGCAAATGTCGAACCAAAATTAATTTCTGGATGTGAGCAAAATTTGTATTCACATGTGTAAATGTTGCACATGTGCTGCATTTTCTGAAATTGAATTAATTATTCTGGTATATCAAAATAAATGAAATATAGTTTATATACTTTAAATAAAGCTATTGATTTTCCAGTTTTTTGTGCTAATGTACTCCACGTTAGGTTCTTTGCCCCGGGAAACATCCGTTTCATTCGATACAAATTCGTGGTTTACTAAGGTAACGCGGTGCGGCGGGCGCTTTGTAGCGCGGTGTCGAGATGCGTTGCCGAACAAGGAGTGTGTGCAATGAGAGGAAGAATGTTCTCACGTATCATGGTGGTCGCCCTCACCCTCGCAATGGGTCTTGGCATGTTTGCCACTACCGTTTAAGCTGATATTACCCCAGATGTCCCCTACGACACGACAGGTAAAGTTCAGCCATTTTCAAACCCAGGAGCTCTTATCGTTGATGTGACAGACATGGTGACTGACCACACAGCATCATATCTCTCCACAAAGACGGCAAGAGAGGAGATCAGAAGAAGAATCGACGACTCCATGGAGAGCCTGCCACAGCAGTGGGCACAGGACGACAGCAGTCCGTTCCCAGCCCCACTTGTGTACCTAGTGGCAAATGGAAGCCTTATTGGTGATAACCCCAATGAGACAACCTACTCCCTTTCCTCGGTGGCGTCAGCCAATCAGTCAGTCCCACCGTCAGGAACAATTTCGTGGGAGTTCACAGGATCATGCGCAACAGGCGCTGTCCCGCCAGATGTAAACTGGGATTGCATCACAGAGATGCCAAACATCCAGTACTTCATCCAGGGTGGAGGCAATGGCGTAACAGTAGGTATGTATGATTGCGTAAGAGATGTCTTCGGTGAACCCTTCTTCGACATAGATGTCTACTTCGTCAGAGATGACGGTCTTCCAGCAGGCACGTTTGCCCAGTACACAACATCAGTCAATATCGCCGGCACATGGACAGGATTCATAAATATGCCAACAGGCTGTGGTCGGGCTCCAGCAGCTCTCCCATGGGGAGCGGGTGGTCTCACAGCTAGAGATGCAAGACTTGAAGCTCTCACCCATGAGATGGTTCACGCCTTCTATGACAGACTTAACTTCTACTACCACCCCTGGACAGAGGGTATGACTGAGATTCAGTCAATTCTTGCCAGAAGACTTTGGTGCCAGAGAAATGCTTATGCCCCGACAAGCAGACAGACGCTTGACTGGGGAGTACCTGTGACCCTTCCTCTCTATGAGAACTGCAACCAGGAAGCAATGGCAGCAGCCGGTGGTTTCTTCTATGATGGCACAGGACTCAACCCAAGAAACCTCTACCTCGGCGCAACAAGATACCAGATGGCATCAGCTGCGTGGTGGAAGGTCTATAGAGAGACCTCCCCAAGCATCATCGATGCAGCTAACCCAGCCACATATGGCGTTGGCACATATTTCGTTGACTTCAACTCCCTTTACTATGACTACTATGCTCTTAATGGCGATGGCGGTTGGCCAGGAATCAGAGAGAACAAAGCTCTTCTCAACGGTTTCACAGCTGAAGTACTCGACAACGAAAAAGGCAATTCAAACGTTGAAGAGCTTGACTATGAGTCTGGTTGGTTTGGTGGTCAGCAGATTCTTCGTACCGACACCATGCTTGGTGGTAAGCTCTATGTACCACACGGCCCTTCCACCCCAATCGGTGGTCAGATGTATACCCTTGCTGACAACCTCACCGGTATTTGCGACTTTGGTACCCACTTCTCAGGCAACGTCGGTGGCATCTTCATGCAACTCGACAATGGCCCGATCTTTTATCGCACAATGACAGGTGGTACAGAGTCACCAACAGCAGGTAATCTTGCAATTACAGCATACTCACTGCATGCTACAGGTGGTCTCACTGCAGGGCAGGACGTTACGAATAGAGTTTCCTACCACGATGCCCATGACGCAACCGGATGGCCAACAGCCACTGCATGGACACCACTTCCAGGTGGCAATGTGCTGACATTCGGTGCAACAGGCAGACTCGCCTCAATTGAGGGCGGAGCGGCCTTCCCACCAGCTCTTTACTTCAGAGATCCAGCTCTCGGAGTCCTTCCGACAGGCGGATACCAGATAGTTTTTGATGCCGACGATGGCGCTGGAGTTGTTGGTCAGGTTCAGGGATATTTTGCTAACCAGGAACAGACAGGCAACAACATCAACTCAGGTATCATCCTGGGTGGTGGAGCAAGTGCTGGCGACCGCATTGCCTTCAATGTGAATGGTGGAGCCTTTACTCCACTCGCTGGATTCGGCGGTGATTGTTCATTCCAGAACCCGCTCCACATTGATGGTGCGATCCTCGGATATGAGTACAGAGGTGCTGGTGCTCCATACAGTGACTACGCCTACGCAAATACCGGCAGATACTATTATGTGAGCAAATTTGTCACTTCGTACAACAGACTCAATGACAACCTTCCTCCATACATAGGTCGATATGGTTTTGCGATGATCTCCCAGTCTACGGACTATGGCGCATCTGGCGCTCCAAATCGTGTCTACTACTGTCAATATGTTCACCCGAATGCACAGCCAGATGTAACTGGTATCACAAACCTCGTTTATAGACCAGACTATATCCCATCGAATTCCAGGATGGTAAAATGCTACATTTATGCCAACTCGGTTGGTCGTAACCTTGGTGGCGGAGTTTATGAGCATGAGCCAATTCTCATTAATAGTGGAAGAGCTGGAAACCCGACATCGGAGTTCTGCACTGGCACTTTCCTTGGCAGAAACAACGACACATACTACAGACCAAATTGCGGTTGCCGTGGCTGGTCTGCGAGTCAGTCGACGTTTAGGTTTGATGCGACCCCGTACATCACCGATGTGTATGACTACATCACAGTGACAAACCTGTGGCAGGACTTCGAGCCGGGTAGTGGTCAGAGGTATGGTTTCGAGATTGTCATGATCTTCGAGAACGACTCACTTCCACTCTCACAGGTCATGATTGCCGATGGCGCTCTTACCCTCTGCAACAATGACAGAGATAACTCAAATACAGTTTTCACGGGCTTCAGAACACCACCGAATCCAAACGAATGGGTTCTCGACGATGCAAATGCTGGCGCCTATGTCGGTATAATTGGTAACTCCGCTGACAATGGTTCACAGGGTAATGGAACATTTGCCACGGAGTGGGACTACTGGGCAGTTGGCACAAACCTTATGCCAATGGATAGGTTCTGGCTTAACCCGCAGCCAGCAGATCCCAACAACAATGAGGGTGGAGCTTGGTATGCCCCAGGTTGGAGAGGACCAACAGGTATTGCTGATGTACCAACGAAACCAACTGGATTCCCAACCCCGTATTATTATTCACCGCGTGCTATGAATCAGGCCTATGTTACAGCTGCAAAACAGTACAGCTGCGCATGGTTCTGGAACAGAAGCTTCACAACCGTTGCAGCCAAAACCGCTCTCATGTGGAGATCTGACCCATGGTGGAACTATGTCAACCAGGATTTTGACACAGGAACAACCCATATCCCGTCAAACGCCGGTGGCATATACTCATATCTTGCTGGTGAGGATAGCTCTGTAACACTTCGACCCTACCTTGTTTGCACAAATGCAGACCCGCCCGTTTATTCAAACGGCAGAGGACCTTGTGTCAGAACTGAATTTGGTAACAATGGAATGCCAGGTTCACCAAACAACTATCCTTGCGCGGGTGTTGCTGTTGGCCCAGGAGTCTACTATCCAAGATCTGAAGAGCGTGGACATATGCACGGATTTATTCTTCAGGTTCCAATCGTTCCATCACTTGATATCCACATCGAGTGCGCTCCTGACCCAGTTCTCCCCGACGCGATGCTCACACTCACAGTCACAGTCACAAACAATACGCCTTATACCCAGACAGGTGTTGTTCTCAATATGACATATCCAAATGGAACGACATTCTATGACGCATCACCAATGCCAGATAATGGAGACAACATCTGGACAACATCACTTGGTATAAACGGCAATGGCTCGCTTAATCCACTCGAGTCAGTAACGGTCGTGATAAGACTTGTTGTTGGTCATCTCTCGAAGGGCACAAGGCTTCAGAGCACATGCATTACATATGCTGACACCGCTCCAAACCCAGAGTATGACACTTGTACCGTTTCAGTTCTCGGTGAACCAGAACTCACCATCACAAAAACCTCCAAGAAGTTCATGGCCATCCAGGGCGACAAGATCAAATATACACTCACAGTTCAGAACATTGGCGACAGAGAGGCAATGAATGTTATCCTCACAGACCTTATCCCAAGAGAGTTTGAATATGTCAGCTCAATGCCTTCTGGCTCAGTTGGTCTCCAGAAGATCGTTTGGGCAATTGGTCAGCTCAACCCAGGTGAGGTATACAGAGTAACCCTTTACCTCAGACTGAGAGACGACATCAGAATCAACCCAGGTGTTGCGGTCATCAACCGTGCTCTTGCCTACTCGGCAGAGGGACTCAGTGTTGAGGACTCAGCTGTACTCGTCGTGCAGAGAGGCAACGATCAGCCTGTGACATGTCCAAAACCAGACATCGATGTTACCTACAAGAATGGTCAGCTTTGCATCAATGTTGACAAATTTGGTGGATGTTCCCCATACACAGCAGAAATTAGTATGGATGGATCAGGCGATCCGCTGATTGTTACAATAGACGGAGCAGAACTTGAGAAGTGCGTTGACCTTGATGTTGGAGAAGGTGGAGTTCTTAAGATCAACCTCAAGAACCGCTATGATGGTTCCTACTTCTATTGTTACGAGGTCACCTCAAGCGGCATCACAAAGTCGGTAACCTGTCCATAGAAGATAGATAAAAATTAGTTAACAACGAGAGTTATGTCCCCCTTTTCCCGGGTGGAGGAGGGGGACTTTTTTATTTATGAAAAAATATTCAGATACAGAATTTGTTTCCATATTAATGAACTTCCGATTCTGATTAGCTAAGTGACCTTGAGATAAATTATGCAATAATCCCATGAAAAAACCTCAATCATTTTGGGTGATTGAGGTTTATAGGTTTTTTATTGGTAAATATCCTGCTTATTCAAGTTCTTTAATGGCCAGCTCTTTCTCCTCGGCTGATGGAGCCTTTCCGTGCCAACCAGCCTCATTTTCCATGAATGAAACACCCTTGCCTTTGATGGTGTTGGCGATAATGGCTTGAGGTTTTCCTTTTATCTGCTTTGCTTTGTTAAACGCTTCTAAAACAGAACCCATGTCGTGACCATCAACAACAAACACCTCGAAACCAAATGACTTCAATTTCTCATCGAGTGGGTCAACGTTCATAACCTCGGATGTGGGCCCATCAATTTCGAGATTGTTCTTGTCAATAATGACCGTGAGGTTGTCCAGCTTGTAGTGAGCCGCTGACATGTAGGCTTCCCAAACCTCACCCTCCTGGTGCTCACCGTCTCCGGTGAGACAATATACCCGCCAATCTGCCTTGTCCAATTTGGCGGAGAGGGCGAGTCCGACGGCAACTGAAATGCCTTGACCCAATGAGCCTCCAGAGGACTCGATGCCTGGTAGACAGTTTATGTGGGGATGCCCCTGGAGAGGGCTATTGAACTTCCTGAACGTTGAAAGGATGTCGGTATCAAAAAAACCCCTTCTTGCAAGCAGCGCATAAATAAGCGGTGTGACATGAGCTTTAGAGTAGATTATCCTGTCTCGATTGGCTTTTTTTGGGTCTTTTGGGTCAATATTTGCGATATTGAAATAGAGCGCGGTCATGACATCGGTGGCTGAAAGAGAACCGCCAGGATGTCCAGAACCCGCAGTGTGGATCATATCAATAATATCTCTTCTTATTTGTTTAGATGTTGCCTCAAGTGTTGCGACATCAACATCGCTCATTGTCTCACCTGTCCAGCTGTACCCTTGTAGAACGGCTTTTTGATGATCTCTGCGTTGAGCTTTTTGTCTCTAATCTCAACCTGGACAACTTTTCCAGTTTTGTATCCGCCACCAAATGGGACATAAGCCATCGCTCCAATGTAGCCGGCATTTGGAAGCATCCCGCCGGAGGTGATGAAACCTATTTCCTTGTCCCCATCGAATACCTTGTGTTCGTGTCTTGGAACTCCGCCCTTATCGATCATCTTGAAGCAGACGAGTTTTCTGGTTTTTCCGTTTTCCTCATATTCAAGAAGAGCGTCCTTGCCAATGAAATCCTTCTCAAAGTCGAGAACGAATTTCTGACCAGCTTCGAGTGGATTGATTGTTTCCGAGAGTTCGTTGCCATAGAGCCAGTAGCAAACCTCAAACCTGAGCGTGTCTCTTGCGCCAAGCCCAATTGGCTTGATGCCAAACTCAGCTCCGGCTTCCATCAGTGCATTCCACATAGCTACCGCATGGTCGTTGCTGATATATATCTCGTATCCATCCTCGCCTGTGTAGCCCGTTCTCGCCACAATCGAGTCGATTCCTGCAACCTTTGCTGTGGTGAAGGTGAAATAGGGCAACGATGGAGCATTGAAATCTGAGAGTTTCTCCAAGACCTTTGGTGCATTTGGGCCCTGAACGGCAATCTCAGTGAATTTGTCAGAGGTGTCGGTAACGGTTACACCGTCGATTTCATGGGATTTTATCCACTCGTAATCTTTGTCCTTGTTCGAGGCATTTACAACGAGAAAAATGTTATCTGGTGCGAAAAAGTGTACAAAGAGGTCATCTATTACACCACCGTCTTCCTTGCACATGACGGTGTATTTTACTTCGCCGGGCTTCATATCTCTGATGTTGTTGGTGAAGACCTTCTCGGCGAACTCAACAGCTTTCTCTCCTTTAATCTCAATCTCGCCCATATGAGAGACATCGAATAACCCCACGCTGTCTCGAACAGTCTTGTGTTCTTCGAGGATGGAGGTGTACTGGATTGGCATCTCATACCCGGCAAACGGAACAAGTTTGGCACCATTCTCTTTGTGCCAGTCGTAAAGCGCTGTTTTTTTCATGCGATTCACCTTCTACTTGATAAGTTGTTTCCTGAGGATTTTAACAAGGAGTTTTGAAGAGTCAGTTATATCTCCGATATCAACAATACCGCCAAATTTCCCGAAAACCCTTGTTGGTATGGCAAGCGACATTATGGGCACGGAACCGTGAACACCAGACATGCGGTACTCTGGTGCATTGAAGTTCGTGTCAACAGCCTGTTGGAGTTGAATGCCGGACGAGGTTGCTGTGTCCTGAACTACCTCGTTGCCGTATATGTAGTTGGTGATGTATGAGCCAGCCTTAATGAGAACTGGGCCTTTTCCGAGTTCAATCTTGGCTTTGTCGGGATGTTCGGGTGTGTCTGTGGCGTCAAGCTTCCTGAGGTTGATTATTAGGTCTGGTTTCTCTCGGTTGGCAACAGTCAGAGCGCCCCTTCCCCCAAGCTTTCCTTGTGTTGTAAATGCAAAAACGAGATGATTCTGGGTTTGACCTACGTCTGTGCAGGCGGCTGTAAGGGCAGAAGCTGCTGCGTGACAGCAATCTCTTCCGATAACCCTTGAATCTGTCATTCTGGTTGGAATATTCATGCCCGCATGGTCGCCAATCTTGACAAGTTCAGACGCCTCTCGTTTATTTCTCGCGCCAATGTCTACAAACAATCTGTCAAATGTCAGTTTGCTGTTCTCTGGTTTCTCTTCGCTGCCAATGAATCCAGCAATGCCAGAGTTGAAAATAACCTCGGCACCAAGAATGTTCTCGACGGTGAGGTTTCCGGATGGATAGAACCTAATAAATCCGTTTGAGTCGATGTGTGTCACGACAATTGAATACTCGTCGATGTCACATGTGACAAGGATCTTTGGTCCCTGTCCCGGGATTCGGATTGTGAGATTACCCATGAAATCCACGTCAGATACTTGTGGGGATAGTATTCTTGATATTTCACTTATGAGCCTGTTCTCAAACCCAGTTGGCGCATGCAAAGGCAACAGTTTTTCGATGATATTTCTCATAGGACAATCTCCTTCCTATCAATTCGGGAAATGAAATTCTTGGTTAGCTTAACCATATTGACTGCGTCGGATTTGGCAGCCAATGAAACAGGTGAGTGGATGTATCGGCAGCCCACAGCCATGACGAGGCACTTGGTTCCGCCATTTTCGTACTGCATTATGCCAGCGTTTGTTCCGCCTGTCACAGTGGACTTGTACTGATATGGGATGTCGTTTTGTTTTGCTGTTTCCTCAAGTTTTTGTCTGAGGTCTCGGGGGATGATAATCGACCTGTCCTCGAATGTGATGACAGGGCCGTCACCCATGCGGGTACAGACCATGTGAGGGGCGACCTCAGGTAAATCGCCGGCAGCGGTTCCCTCAAGCGCAATCATGAGGTCTGGTTTGTGGTAGCGAACAGCCCTCTTGGCGCCGCGCATACCAATCTCTTCGCCCATACTAAAGCTGGCAACTATCTCGCAGTCTGTCTGGTGTTCGAGGGTTTTGATGATTGCCCAGCAACCGATTCGGTCATCAAAGGATTTGCCTTTTACAGTGTTACCCCAGTTCTCAAACTTGGTGTCGAACATTGCAACAGTGTATTTGGGGACAAACGATTCAGCCTCTTTTTTATCTTTTGCGCCAACATCAATTGCAAGCCCCTCGATTGTTGGCGAAACATTCCACTCCTCACGTTTCTGAGTGTGGGGTGGTTTGACTCCAATCACACCTGGGATTTTGTCCTTGCCAAGAAGGACAACCTTGCCAGGAAGAACTCTTGGGTCGAGTCCACCTGCACCCTTGAACAGAAGTTCTCCCCCAGATCCGTGACCGATAACAATCAAACCCACCTCGTCCATGTGCGCATCGAGCATGATTCTTGGCATGCCTGGTTTACCGGGTTTGATGAAAGAGAGATTACCGATGTGGTCGGTGTGGGGTTCGAGTCCAAATCTGCTCTTTACCTCGTTTGTGATGATGTCTCTTATTTCATTCTCTTTGCTTGGTGGGCCAAAGGCGTTTGATAGTCTTTCAAGCAGTTCCATCAAAGCACCTCCTTGAGATTGGATGGTAGTGAAGTCACATATTCCTGTAGGATGAGCAGACATTGCTTGGCTGTCTCAAGATCACATACCTCAATTGGCTGATGCAGGTATCTGATCGGTAGACTGACAACCCCGATCGGACACCCAAGCTCTGTGTCAAGGAATTCATCGGCTTCAGTGCCATACGAGTACACATCGGGCTGAAACTCGATATTGATTCTCTTTGCGGCAGCCTCGATATTCTCAACGATTTTGTCATTCAGCATGTAACCCCTGCCAAGAGCAATACCCTTGGCAAATTCGGTGTATTGCACACCAGAGCCGTCATACTGGGAGCCATAGGTTGTGTCGATTGCGATAGCAAGGTCTGGCTTTATCTCAACAAATGCGCTTGATGCGCCAAAACCTCCAACCTCCTCAGCGGCTGTGCACGCAATGACAACGTTGACATTGAGCTCAGTTCTTGAGAGTTTTCTTCCAAGCTCAAGAAGGAGCGCTACACAAAGCTTGTCATCAATGGCCGATGCGGCGAGTCTGTCGTTTTTAAGCATGTGAAATCTTTTTTTATAAAGAACTGGGTTTCCTGGAGAGATGAGTTCCTTGACTCTGTCTATGGGTAGACCAGTGTCGACATAGAGCTTTTTAACGGGCACTGTTTTCTTTGTTTCGTCTGGCGCAAGTAGATGTGGTGGTTTACTTGTAATAACTCCAGGGACAGGCTCTTTGCCATCTATCACAACCTCTAGTCCTGGGAATACTTTTTCTTCTCCCGTCCATGATGTGAACCTGACAAAACCTGTATCGGTGATGCCTGTTGTTATCATACCAATTTCATCGCCATGAGCGGACAGGATGATAGTCGGTTTGTTCTCATCGTATTTTCCGACTCTGGCATATGCGTTCTTTTTGCCCTTCCAAGCCTCTAGCCCTCTGTCTGTAGCAAGTTCAACAAACAGATCGTTTATCTTACCTTCAAAGCCTGAAAGGGAGTTTACATTAACTAGCTTTTCGAGTGGTTTAGTCAACCATTCGAATCCGCTTTCCTTCTTTTCTGTGCTCATTGTGATAAGGGATTCTCCTTGATAAATTTTTCTGCGTCTTCCTTTGTTTGTATCTCTCCGAGAGCCTGAGCCTCAAGCAAAGCTTCCTGAATCTTGCCAACATTAGGACCAGGTTTGATTGAGAGTATCTCCATGATTGACTCGCCATCGAGAAGCGGTTTGGGTTTGCCAATCTTCACTGAAGCGTCAATCATTGTTCTGATGAACTCAGCGTAACCCTCCAGGGAACCCCATGGAAGCATCTCAGTGGCGTATGCATCAGCGAGCGCAATCAGCATGCAGGGGATGGCAAGCTCATCGAGGTCTCTGAAGAATCTGTATACCGCTCTCTGGCTGATGTTGTCGAGTTTAGCAAGGTTATGGGGTCGCATATGGTTCTTGATGAGTTCAGACGCGATTCTAATCTCAGCAGTCGAGAATTTGAGTGATTGCATGCGCTTTGTCACCATCTCAGCGCCTGCATCCTCATGTCCGATGAAGTGAACTCTATCCTCTGTGGTCAAGGTTTCCGGTTTACCGACATCATGCAAAAGGGCGGCGAGTTTGACCGTTGCCAATAGTGTTCTGCCACCTGCAACTCTCTTGCAGAGAATCTCTCTGGCGGTATCAGCGTGATGAAGCAGCACATCATCAAGGTCAGCCATGATGTCCTCGAAGTATTTGTACGTCCAGAGAAGGTGTTCTGCTAGACCGAGAGCGTGTGGTTTGTGGGCTGGGATTTGAGAGAGGGTCGAGAATTCAGGAAGAATCCTCTCAAACAAGTGAGTCCTTTTCATTTCTTCTATGTGCGGGAATGAGCTTGGAGCCTCCAGTGTCCAGCACAACTCGTCTCTAATGCGTTCCTTGCTTGGTTTGCCGATAAGGTGTGAGTGCTTTGTTATCATTCTCAGGGTTACAGGATCGATTGTGAACTCAAGCGTTGCTCCGAGTCTGAAAGCTCGAATCAATCGCAATGGATCCTTGATGAATCTCTCCTCGGAACGACATCTGACGAGTCCCTTTGAAAGGTCTGGTATCCCCTTCTGTGGGTCAAGAACCTCCCAGGTTTTGATGACAATACCGATTGAATTGATGGTAAAATCACGGGTTAGCAGGTCTGTGATATTGCCCTCTTTCAAGGGGGTGATATCAACGTGTACTCGCCCCTTCACCATTCGGTGAATGTCTCTTTCAAGGTCGAGGATCACATGGGTGAATCCCTGTGATTTAAGGGTTTGGATGAGTTCGGAAGTGTCTGGAGTCGCGATGTCGATGTCTCTAGGTGTTCTACCCAACAGGATGTCTCTGACGGTCCCTCCAACCATCATCGACTCATAGTGTAGTGGAATACCCTTAAGAAGAGTTTTAAGGACAGACTTAGCCTTTTTTATCAACTCTTGTTTTGATAGTATTATATTCACGCACACTATACTACATGAAATACAGGAATTTGTGAAGTGAAAAAAAGCTCAAATATTACTAAATGGACGATAGGCGCGCTGGCTGTGTTTTTGGTCTTTAGCGCGGTGTTTTCACCCTCTGCTGTTGGGATTTCAGTTGAGGGTAATTTGAAAACGCACATCACCTACCAAAAAACTGTTGCAGGCTTGTTTGATGAGCTTGGAGTCTCTATTGCTGATGGCGCTCAGGTGAGTTGCGAGGGAGTGCAATTACGGGCAGGAAGCCTCAGGAACGCGCTGGCTGCAGGTTCTGTTTACAGTGTCGAAAAACCAAAACCGGTACAGATTCAGGATGGAAACAGAACGGTTGAGGTACTGAGTACAACAGCCACATTGCGAGATACTGCACTCTCGGTTGGAATCGTGTTGGGGCCACTGGATAGAATCGAAACGACAGCCAATCCTGAGAACCCAGATCAGAAAATCCACAAGGTAGTGAGAGTTGAACACAAAATTACAAAAAGATACAGAGATATCCCCTACGAGTTGAGATACGAGCCTAACGACAGAGTACATCAGGGCAAAATAGTTAAATGGCAGCCTGGTACCGGTGGAGAGATAGAGGAGACCTTCAGAGAGGTTTATGAAAACGGTGAGTTGATGTACAAAACACTCATCGACACGCGCATGACTAAGAGACCGATTCATGAGGTGATTGCTGAGGGTACCGCCGACATGCCGGGAGCCTATAAAACGGTGTTTGAGGTCGAATCAACCGCGTACACTCCTTCCGTTGAGGAGTGCGACTCAGATCCAACCACCTGCGCAACAGGCATGAAATCAGGTTATGGTGTTGTTGCAGTTTACCCGAAACAAATTCCATATTATACTGAGATGTACATCGAAGGATATGGATACGCTATTGCGGGTGATTGCGGTGGAGCAATCGGACAGAACCGCATAGACGTGTTCTTCTATGATAAAGAGTCAGCCCGGAAGTGGGGAAGAAGAAAGGTTAAAGTTTATGTCCTCAAATGGCCTGAAGGCTTTGAAGAGTGACCTGGCTAGGTATGAGATAAAACTGAAGAGGCGTTTTAGTCAGAACTTTTGCCATGATCAGTTTGTGATTGATAAGATTATGGCAGTTTGCGGGTTTGACGTGTCGGATTGGGTTCTCGAAATTGGCGCAGGGACTGGTGTTCTCACTACCTCAATAGCAAGCGTTGTCCACCGGATGGTGACTGTGGAGATTGACACAAATCTCAGACCACTGCTCCTCGAGAACCTAGAGCCATTTGAAAATGTTAAGTTGATCTTTGATGACATACTCCTTCTTGATATGGCGGACTTCAGTCCGTCGATTGTGGTTGGGAATCTCCCATACTATTGTGCGTCGGCAATCATCAAGCGGTGGATAAATCAGGTACCAAAAGCAAACGCCTTTTTCATGCTTCCAGATGATGTTGTCAGGCACCTTGAGGCAAAACCTTGTAGTAAGGATTACACTGCTTTCTCAGTGTATGCGCAGTATGCATGTGAGATTGAGGTGCTGTTTGAGGTACATCCATCATCCTTCTTCCCAAGACCAAACGTTGGCTCTTCCTTTGTTTCACTGAAAGCTTCGGACAAGCCCCGTTTACCACAAATTGCTGAAAGTCATTTTATGAAGGTTGTTGAAGGAGCTTTCTATCAGAGAAGAAAAACGATGATTAATTCGCTGGTGGAGGCTGGTTTCAAGGTGGACGATATTATGTCAGCCATGACGTTCCTTGACCTCGATAGAAACATCCGTGGAGAAGAGTTGACCGTTGACCAGTTCAAAAAGCTTGCCGGTTTCATCCCGATTTAGAGCTCCTGCCAAAATCAACTGGGATTTGTATATCTATCCGCAAGACGAGTGTGGACTGCATCCCATCAGCTCAATAACAACGACTGTAAACCTTTATGATTTTATTGATGTTTTAATCTATGAGGGCGATGAAATTATCGTAGATTCTCCTGTCTCCCCCGGCGAGGATAATATTGTATGGAAAACCGTTCAGATTTTTAAAAAATACACTGGTCTGGATTTCTCTGTGCACATCAGGATTGAAAAGAATATCCCGCACGGAGCTGGATTGGGTGGTGGTTCGTCGGATGCGATGACCGTTCTTAAGGCTTTAAACGCCATGATGGAATTGCATCTTTCAAAAGATGAGATTTGTGCAATTGGTTCTGAGGCCGGGTCTGATGTTCCCCTGTTTTTTAGGAGTGGGTGGAGTCTTGTCGAGGGTTTTGGTGAGAAAATACAAGAGATTGAAGGTTTTGACGCAGATTTTATAATTGTCTACCCAAACAAACCCCTCTCGACGAGTGATGTTTATAAAACCTGGGATGAGCAGTTCCAATCTGCTGCTACTCCCCCCAACCTTCAGAAGAGGCTACAAAATCCATACAATTCACTCACAGATGCTGCTGTATCCATCGAGCCTGAAATTGAAGTAATCATTTCTAGACTCCAGAAGTATGGTTGTGAAAAAGCCCAAATGACAGGCTCTGGAAGTGCTGTGTTTGGGGTTGTTTCTGCTGACAGCAGAACCGAAACAACAAAAAAGATGATGAGCTTAGGATATTCTGCATTTGAGGTATCGACATTCAAATAAAAAAAGTACAATTCCTAGCTACCTTTCACTCTAATTCTTGATCTGGCGGCAACTAGTTGGAGGATTTTACCATGGACGTTCTCACCAAATCACTCACAAGACAATCCCAGAAAACAATCCCAACAGTCTCTACACAAATCCAGGCAACGTCGTTCCTAATCGCAAGGAGTTGTCATTGGTTTAGTAAAATTTTCCTAGTGCCCTTGCATCCTCTTGAATTCGATTATCTTTGCCATCATTGCATCAGACAGCTTTCTGATGGCGCGTTTAGATAGTTGAATATCGAGGTTACTCTCAAGATTGTCGCAGAAGTTCTCTATGTCGGCCAGGTCGGAACCAATCTCGGTTAGTTTTTCAATAAGGAAATTTGATTTCCCCCGAAGTTCATCCCTTGCGATGTCCATTATGGTGTCCTTCAAGAGATCTATGCTCGTTGGGGTTGAGAATGGTATGCCGTACTGCCACGAGGCAAGATCAGAATAGAGGTTTTCAGGTACTTCATAGATATCCAGGGCTGCATCCTGCTGGGACATGAGACCTACAGCTCTTGCCATATCGTCAATGACGGGTGACTCGTTGATGGGGTAGCTGTTGATTATCTTGCCTTTTTTTGTTTCCAGGATTTCGCCATCTTTGATATAGAGGAGTACATGGTCAGACCTTGTTGATACAAGTATGGATCCACTGAAGCTGTCATAGACCATCTTGTTAAAGAGCTCATCAATTACGAGCATATCAGGTGAGAAATTTCTGAAGATGGGATAGCGAGACAACAGAGAGGAATAGCAACTGAGAATCTCCGTGTCTATGTGGGCTGTCATATGGGTACCCCTGGGTTGTTCCCTGTTGTACGTTTCTGTCGCCATCTCAATGGCATCTTTGCCAAATTTGATGTCTTTTTCGGATTGAAATATTGAAATGAGAGGTCTACCTCTGTATATCAGGACTCCAAACACTGATTTGATGAATCCAATTTTAAAGAAGCCAGAAAAGAGTCTCGTTCGCAGATTATAGAGGGCTTCCTCTGGGTCTGTTGCGAATTCGCTTTCAAGAGGGAAAAAGTCGTCGTGTTCAGGGAAAATTGAGAATATATCATTACTCATCTTGCTTCCTCCAGACAGGTTTTGGCGAGTTCCAGAATCTTGCCATTTGATGCGGGTCTGTTAATAAAGAGTGTCGACTTGAGTCCAAGGGAGGTCAATTTGAATATGCCCTGTGTTGGGGACACCAAGACTACTATTGGAACATCAGATGTTCTTGGATTGTTGCGTATGAAGTTGAGGAGTTCGAAACCATTTCTTCCTGGGAGAGGAAGATCAATGAAAATCAAGCTGGGTGTGCCAAGCGGAATCTTCTTCAGGAGATCGTCACCGCTGTTGCATGTGAGGAGGTAATAACCTTCGTCATAGAGCGGTTCGAGCGCTTGAAGGATACGCTTCCTGGCTTCAACTGTGCCTTGCGCAATAAGTATAATTTTTTTCACTTTTCCTCTGCTCCTAAGCCATTAGTGTGCAAACCAGTCATCACCTCGATACTCGCCTCGCATAGATCAACCCAGTCAAAACGTGGGAACTTAGAAAAACGAGTGCCTTTGGATAAACTTGATTATATTTGATTGCTTTGACTTTTGTCAACAAGAGCAAAAAACTAGTTGAGATTTGATATTTGGCTTGATGGTCAAAAGAAACTTTGGAAGCATAGAAAATAAAAAACCCGGAGCACTGGTGCTCCGGGTTTTGTGTATCGTTTCCTTATTGGTTACTTGCGTTTGCTTTTTGGGCCGGGACGTTTCTTCTTTGGTGGGCCTTTTTTCTCAACCACACCAGCTGTTGGTCTGACTTTCTTTACTGGTTTGTCCGATGCTACTTCAACATCAACAGCCTTTTTTGCGGTTGCGCCCGAGAGCGTCATTGTTTCCTCAGGAGCGCCAGCGAAGCGTTTGCTTGCGTTTCTCCAGACTACGAGGAGTGGAGCAGCGATGTAGATTGAGGAGAATGTTCCAGCAAAAAGACCGAGGAAGAGGATGAGCGTGAAGTCGAGGATTGTTCTGCCACCGAAGAATAGGAGGACGAGGATGGCAAAGAGTGTAGTGATAGAGGTATTGAATGAACGCATGTAAGTCTGAGTGATGGACATGTTGATCATCTCAGCATATGAGATTCTACCAAGCCAGAGCTTCGTGTTCTCTCTCACTCTGTCCATGATAACGACGGTGTCTTGAACGTCGTACGATATCATAGCCAGAAGCGCTGCAACTGCGGCAAGGTTCACCTCAACCCAGAAGAGGGCAAGAACACCAAGCACAAAGAATAAGTCGTGGATAAGACAGGCAATAGCAGCTACAGAAGCCTTTGGCTCGAATCTGATGGCGATGTAGAGGAAGATGATGGCAAGTGCCCAAAGAAGAGCCTGAAGGGCTGTGGATTTGAGCTCGTCGCCGATGACCGGTCCGATTGTGTCGATTCTCTGCTGACCTTCTATTTCCTCACCAAACTTCTCATGAAGGTCGTCAATGACTCTCTTAAGTTTTGTCTGTGATGATTCCTGGGTTCTGATAAGGAGTGAGTTGGCAATGTCGACACCAGCCTCGGTTGCTGCCGACTTACGCTGAACCTGGATTGAACCAACTGAAACACCGCGATGGGCAAAGATGGCTCTGACTTCTGAGATGACTGTTGAGTCGTCAATAGCCACGCCATTCTCTGCAAACGGGTTAACGAACGTGAGTTCAACGATTGTACCGCCTGTGAAGTCAAGTCCCCAGTTGAGAGGCTGACCGGAGGTCTTTCTTGTTTCGAGAGTCGTACCCTCTTTGATCTCAATTGAACCAGTCTTGTTGATTTCGCCGTAGAGAGCTTGAAGGCTCGCAACCACACCGTCGGTGCCGCTGTACTGCTCGTCTGTTATGCTGCTTGCCTGGACTTCGATGACGTTGAGAATTGAATTGTAACCCTTTGGAATTCCAGCCTCATCTACTTCACCACTTGAAACATCACTCGTTCTGACCGAGATCGAAAGATTCTCAAGATTGAGGTGCTCAAGAGCATCGGCTGAATCGCTGATGATTGTGAGTTCATCACCAGATAGTTCCTGAGTAAAGACAATCTTTGCAACAGTGTTTGTTTCACCAGATGTCATCCATCTGAATCCGATTACTAAAGCTCCAACGATGATAACTGTGATGAAGCTGACAACCAGAATACGGAGTTTCCCAATGATATCCCAGTTTCTTGGATTAAACATTATTTGTCACCTCCAATACCATAGAGGAATTGGAACATGGGAGATCCTGGTGCTGGTTTCCAGAATTTTGTGATCATATCCATGAAGAATCTGGTTACAAAGACCGCTGTGAAGAATGACGCAAAGATGCCGAATGAAAGCGTTACTGAGAATCCCTTGACTGCGCCTGTGCCAAGCCAGTAGAGGATGCCGGCACCGACGAGTGTTGTGATGTTTGCATCAAATACTGTCGAGAATGCCTTGGAGAAACCGTTGGCAACGGCCGAGACAGGAGTTTTGCCGTCCCTGAGCTCATCCTTGATTCTCTCAAAGATGATAACGTTGGAGTCAACAGCCAAACCAACAGATAGGATTGCACCTCCAATTGCTGGGAGTGAGAATACGGCTCCGACAAGAAGAAGGGATGCAAGATAGATGCAAGCGTAGATGGCAAGAGAGAGAACAGCGAAAACACCGAGTCCCTTGTAGTAGAGGAGCATGTAAAGACCAACAAGCGCCATCGCGATGATTGCAGCGAGTGCGACGTTGTTGACTGTGTCCTGACCAAGTGACGCGCCAACGACGCGAAGCTCTGCTGGGTCGGAATTAAGCTGTAACGGGAGCGCACCACCCTCGATCAAGAGAGCGTTCGTGGTTGCCCAAGCGCTTGCATCTTCCGTGTCGCCGCTTCCACCCGTGATGATTCCTCTGCCATCCTCGATAGCCGAGCTGACGTTTGGATTCATGAGAAGATCCTCGTCAAGATAGATGGCGATTTTTCTCTTCTCGTCACCTTCTGAGTAGGTGATGGCTTCTCTGGTGGCCTCGGCGAATTTCTGAGCGCCCTCGTTATCAAGCTCGAATGCGATATGCCAGTTTGGCATACCCGACTGGTCGGTTGCTCCGTAATTTGCCTTTGCGGTTTTTACATGTTCACCCGTGAGGATGACTGTGCCGTCGCTCTTTCTGAACTCAAGACGAGCAGTTCTGCCAAGGATTGAGAGAGCCTCATTCTTGTTCTGATAACCAGGAAGGTCGACGAGGATTCTGTTCTTTGAGCCCTCGCGCTGTACGATGGTTTCGGAGACACCAAGTCTGTTAACACGATTTTGAAGCACGGCAACCGTCCTGTCCATTGCCTCGTCCTCTATCTCGCCCTCAGCTGGCTTTTCAGCCTCCAACACAACGTGTATTCCACCCTGAAGATCCAAACCAAGTCTGTAGGGGTACTTTGGACCCACAACGGTTTGGGCGTTGCCATTTTCATCGTAAATAGTCCTTGTCTCTGTCTGAGCGTTCGGGAAGAACGCGACCATAATCGAGAGACCGAGGATGACCAGTATTACTACCAGTCTAAACCAATCTTTCGTTTTCATAAACGACACCTCATTAAGTTTATCAACAACTGGACTATTGTATTTGAAGTGAGTGTGTTATGTCAATAAATTCTAATTTTAGAAAAATGCTGTGTTTACCTTGTAAAAAGTTATATGTATGTTAGTATCCATCGGAATAGATTATGGAAAACACACCTTACATCGAAATTCATCTGGATAAAATAGAAAGAAACGCGAACTATCTATCAGGCATCTGCCGGAAGAATGGGATCGATGTCTGGGGGGTGACCAAATCAACACTTGGTGATCCAGAGGTAGGAAAAGCCATGCTCTCTGGTGGTTGCGTTGGGTTGGCTGACTCCAGAGTTGAAAACCTTGAAAGACTGAGAAAATCTTTGCCAGACGTTAAACTTCTCTGCATCCGACCGCCGGGCCTCTCCAAACTCGAAAGGATGATTGATGTCTCAGATGTGAGTTTACAGAGTGATTTAAGAATAATTGAAGAGATTTCAAAAATCGCAATTTCAAAAAACAAGAAACACAGAATCATTCCGATGGTTGAGCTTGGAGATTTACGTGAAGGATTCATGCCTGATGATTTTCTCCCTGCTTTGATGCGAATTTCAAAACTTGAAGGTGTTGAGATTGGTGGTATTGGTGGAGTTTTAACCTGTCTATCTGGAGTTGCACCGTCTATTGAAAACATGACGGTACTTCTCAATTTTGCCAGACTGGCAGAGAACGAGTTTGGAATAAGGATTGACAAAATTGCAGGAGGGGCAACGAACACAATACCAATGGTGATAGATTCAACACTTCCTCAAGGCATTAATGAATTTCACGTTGGTGAGGGTATCGTGCTTGGAATGGATGTGCTTGATAGAAAACCAATACCAGGTTGTGAAACTGATACATTTGTCCTGGGTGCTGAGGTGATTGAAGTGTATGAAAAACCTTCGGTGCCAACAGGCGAAATTACACAAAATGTTTTTGGTCACTCCCATGATTTTGTGGACAAAGGAATGCAAAAAAGAGCAATCATTAATGTCGGTGGTCAGGATACAGGCAATTCATTGTTGACTCCAATCCAAGATGGTGTAACATTAATCGACGCTTCATCCGATCACACCGTGTGTGATGTGACCGATGTATGCGAAATATCAGTCGGAGACACGCTCCGGTTTGTTCCGGGGTATGGTGCGTTGCTCCATTTGATGGACAGCGCCTATATAGAAAAGCGATACATCCGCAAGCTTTAGGAGGATATCATGGCACATAAAAAATCAGGCGGATCGGCGAAAAACGGTCGAGATAGCAACCCAAAATATTTGGGTGTCAAAGTTGCAGACGGACAGATGGTCTCACCAGGTGGAGTCATCGTGAGACAGCGCGGAACCAAGATCTACGCCGGTGAAGGCACAGGACTTGGCAGAGACTTCACAATTTTTGCGACAGCTGCGGGTATTGTCAGATTCAAGAGACTTGGAAGAGACAAGAAGCAGTGTGTTGTGGAGGCTGCCGCTAACTAATGTTCGTTGACGAGGCAACAATCACCGTTTTTGCAGGTCGTGGTGGTGATGGCGTTGTTGCCTTCAGACGTGAGAAGTTTGCCCCAAGAGGTGGACCCTCAGGTGGTAGAGGGGGTCGCGGGGGCGACGTCTACCTAGTCGCTGATTCTAATCTCAGCGACCTGTCGTATTTCCTCGATCATTCGATCTTAAAAGCCGAGAACGGCATGCCTGGGCAGTCCAACAATAAAACTGGTGGTTCAGGTAAAGACCTGTTCATCAAGGTTCCCGTGGGTGTTATCGTTACGATTGAGCCTGATGGAGTCTTCATGGCTGACATCGTTGAGGATGGACAGGAGCTCTTGGTTGCCAAGGGCGGAATCGGTGGATTGGGAAATCAGAACTTCAAAAACTCCCGAAGGCAGACACCACACATCGCAACATCCGGTCAAAAGGGTGAGAAACTAAAACTTAGAATTGAACTCAAGCTCCTTGCTGATGCTGGTCTTGTTGGCATGCCAAATGCCGGTAAGTCCACACTCCTTGGCAAGATTTCGAAAGCGCATCCGAAGATTGGTGACTATCCCTTCACAACTCTCGAACCGTCTTTGGGCGTTGTCACCATGCCCGATTGGAGCAGATTCACAGTTGCGGATATCCCAGGTCTAATTGAAGGCGCGTCAGAAGGTAAGGGGTTGGGACTTGAGTTTTTGAGGCATGTCGAGCGTTGCAGAGTATTGATGTACATGGTTGATCTGGCGTCAGAAAATCCCATTGGCACACTTGAGATGCTCTGGAATGAAATCAAACTCTACTCCGAAGAAACGTTTAATAAACCATCAATAATTGTTGGCAACAAGACTGATCTTCTTGATGAAAGTTATGTGGATGAGCTTCAAGTCTTTGCAGCGAAACGTGGCATTACGTACCTTGCGATTTCTGCAATGGAGAACCAAAACCTGGATAAGCTTGCAAACACCTTGAAACAGATCATCGACAAATCTCCTGCTCCTCAAACATCCGTTGCTCAAAAGCTTCGATTAATAGCCCCGAAGGAATTCGTTGAGATAAAAGTCGAAGACGGTGAATTTATAATCAATTATGAACCCCTTGAGCGAATCATCACCGCAACCGATCTTGATAGCTACGATGGTAGAGCCTTTGTTGAGAGGCAGTTGAGGAGATTGGGTATCGAGAAGAAACTCCGCAATATGGGCGCAAATGATGGAGATACAGTTATTATTGGTAGCATGAGGTTCTTGCTTGAGTAGTAGAATCGGAGTTCTTGGTGGTTCGTTTTCACCACCTACCCATGCCCACCTTTCGCTTGCCGTTTGCGCACTATCTCAATTGCAACTTGAAAAGCTTTTTCTGGTCCCCTGCTCTGTTCCCGGGTTTGACAAATCAGAAGAACTAATCGATGATTATCACCGATTCAACATGACACAGCTTGCGGTATTTAACAGACCTGAACTTTCTGTGCTCGATTTTGAGCTCTTTAAGGGCAGGAAGGTCTATGCCCACGAAACATTTGAGTTTTTGAAGAAAGAGCATAAGGATTCTCAGGTATTCTTTATCGGAGGTTCTGACACAGTTTCGTCAATATCAAAGTGGAGGAATCCTCAATCAATCATGTCCATTGTCAGCTTCGCTATCGCGAGACGAGGTGATGTTTCATTCGATGATGCAAGATTAAAACTTCTTGATGCTGGTGTTGACAAGACAGCAATCATCGAGCTTGAATACCCAAAGAATGAGATGAGTTCGACTATTGTAAGAGATAGGATAAGAAATGGTGAGATGTGCAACTTCATGTTGCCAGATAGTGTGATTGACTACATAGAGTTCCATAAACTCTACAAGGAGGCCTGAACTGGAACATTCAACAGAGGACAGTCTAGGGCAGATTCTGGAAAAGCTTGAAGAGATCAAGGCTCAAAACGTCAAAGTTGTCAACGTTATGGGAAAATCCCCCATGTGTGATTACCACGTCGTTGCGACAGTTATCTCCCCACCACAGGCAAAGGCAATTATCGATGCCTTAACTCGTTTGGGCAAGAATCTTGATTTACCAACCCGCAGAGTCGAGGGAGACTTCACATCAAGATGGGTACTCATTGATTTTGGTGACATCATCGTTCACCTGATGCACAGGGAAGAACGAATGTTCTACAATCTGGAGGATATATGGTTAAAAGAGGTACAGTAGCGCTTCTTGTCTGCCTGATGCTTGTTGGGTTTGCCTCATGCGGCGACGAGAAACCGACACAAACTCACGAATACACCGTTGCTGGCAAGGATTTCCAAATGCAGGGATGCACCTGGAATCTCAGCATTCCAGAGACTCTAGATGTAATCTATAGTGAGAACGACGATGGCTCAGAAGGGACACCATACTATCCGGATCTTGGGTATTTCTATGTGATAAGTGCGAATATCTCACCGACTGAGAATCCGTTCTGCAACCCCAGATTTCTTAGATTTGAGCTTATCGATGTTCATGGAAACAGATATTTCCCGACAAATGATTCTGATACGATAGGTGTATATGAGAAAAAGACTGGCTTGAAGAATCTTTCTGGTCTCTCAGAGATAAAGGCTGACACTGAAGCCTTTATCATGATCGATGCACCGGGCAGCCTCACTGGTTTGACCTTAGCGCTTATATACACAGGTCAAGAACCTGAACTCAAGCTCTACGAGGTTGACCTGAAACGATGAAAAGGTTTATCGCGCTAACTCTTTGTCTGGTTGTTATAGTTCCTTTCCTCATTGGGTGTGACTCGAACCTGAAGGTCGGAATAGATATTGAATCGGAATACGACTTGATTCCCAGAAGCGAGGATTTTGTATACTACGGCCCTACCAAGGTTTTCCCGATGGGTGATGGTATCGAGGCAAGGATTATCAAAACGGATGCAATAACAGAAATTGAAAATCCATACAAAGACAGTCCATACCCAACTCTTCACTCTCCCGAAGGAAGGTTCCTCATCCTGGAGATCGAGGCGCAAAGAACAGGTGGAGTGTTAGCAGAGAACGCGGAGCTCGTTATACTCAACGTCCTCGGGTGGGACTACCAAATAGCAGACGACGACAAGCTTATTGAGACCCTTGAAAGCTCTATTGGATTGGAGCATTTCTCGTTTGACAAAGTCACGAAGGAGAAGAAGAGATTCTTCCTTTGCTACCTTATCAGTGGTTTCTCGGAAGGATGGATGCTCCATATTTTTGAGGGACAAGGGACTGATAAAAGGCTAAAATCCATCGTCGACACTGGCATTTAACACGCATATTAAAACCAATCGAGACATAGAGTGTCACATCCTCTGTAGAGGTTACAAAACACAGAGGAGCGGCACAAGATAGCATGAAATTTTCTACGGTATTGTCTGATTTTATGACGGGTAAGTTTGGATCAATGGTTCTTAAAAACCCAAGGTATATTTCATTTGGTATTGGGGTGGCAAAGCATCAAAACAAACTCTGCAGGAGAAGGAACTCGCTGTTTGATGCAGGTTTGATTGTACCCCCAACCCTTATTTTGTCCGTCACAGAGAAATGCAATCTTGACTGCGATGGCTGTTATGCGAAAGCGCATGACAGGTTAGTTGATGAACTAAATGATAGCCAATTACTGTCAATTACAAAACAAGCTCGTGATTTAGGGATTTCGGTCGCCTTCTTGGCAGGTGGAGAGCCTTTCACACGACACGTGATTTTCGACATGGCGAGTAACAATCCCGAGGTGATTTTTCCTGTTTTCACCAATGGAACTTTGATTGATGATTTAGTACTCGAAAGATTATCAAAGCATTTGAATCTTATTCCAATAATCAGCATTGAAGGATACGAGAAAGAAACTGATTGCAGGCGTGGTGATGGCACGTTTGCCCAAGTACTCGATGTAGCAAAAAGGCTAAAATCAAACAGGTTGATGTTTGGTGTGTCGATCACGACGACACACGAGAATATCGAGCAGGTGACATCACCGGAATTCACCGAATATGTCGAATCAATCGGTGCCAATACCGCCTTCTACATTGAGTATGTGCCTATCCGAAAAGGAACGGAGAGTCTCTGTCTGAGGGTAGATGAAAGAAACAGGCTGAACCAATTTGTTGATTCAAAACAAGATGATTCAAACATGCTTTATATATCGCTTCCAGGAGACGAGGAGCGTTATGGTGGTTGTTTAGCTGCCGGCAATGGTTTCTTGCATATCTCCTCGAGTGGTGATGTCGAACCATGTCCGTTTGCTCCATTGTCAGATTGCAACCTAAAGAATATGAGCTTGAGAGAAGCGCTTGAATCAAAACTGATGAGAACGATCAGAGCCAATCACAATGCCCTGAAGGAGGGAGAAGGCGGGTGCGCTCTCTGGGCAAACAAGAATATGTTCGCCCAGTTGAGAGAAAACGCCAGATAGAAATCTAGTCAGCGTCTCTGACAAGTCTCACAAAGTTGTAGATTTTGATGACATCGCCCTGTGGGCCTCTTCCGTAGGGAAACTTACCTGGATCGCCGCTCTTTGGGTCACTCCTTTGAGCACCCGCTCCATGGACGTCCATGAGCATTTTTTTGTGTGTTCTTGGGTCTTCCATCCACCCCCTTGCTTCGCCAAAGGCGATGTAACAGGCATGATTTCCTTGCATGTCCTTGGGCCCGTCGAGGTGAGAAGTGCTTGACCAGAAATATGGGTAGTTGTCTCCATCCTTTGTCGTATTGAATATTGGGTTGATAGCAGCTGAGTTTGTCGCATCAGGTGACCTAGAGTAGTCCACAATACTCTCAAGTTCCTTAGCGTTTGGTATTCTCCAATCGTCGTACCCAAGGTATTCCTCGTCGTTCATTTTCTGAGTCCACTTAAGTGCCTCTTCCCAGTTCATGCCTTTTTTTGAATCGTCTCGCGTCCACATCAGATTTGTGGCGCTATCGGTGATTGTGCCATCTCCGTTATCTACAAATTCATTTTTTCCATAATCTGTGTTGCCTCTGACATAAAGGACATAGTTGAGTTTTATTGCGCCTCTGGGATCAATTGATGGGTAACCCTTTATTCTTCCATCAGCGAAATTGACTCCAAATACGGTGTGGTTGCCACCCATTGTTGTGGATGTGTACTCGGTTGAGCTCCAGTATTGTGAGTCTATGTGACGCTCCCCCTTTGATGAGTCACCGTAGTGAAACACAAAATAATTTGTGTCGATGTAAGGAATTGAGTCCTTCTCAGATATCCCGGTGACACCATCGAATTTGATGAGGGAGTAAAGCTCCTTAATTGTGGGGAGCCTCCAATCGTCAAAATCCAATAATTTACATTTTGAGGCGTTGGCGATAGCGTCCTTAAAACTTATTTTCTCACCTGGGTCACGCTGCCACATGAGTCCTGTAACGACGTCAATTACAACATCATCATCAAAGATTTCATACCTGGGCTGGTTGCCTTCGTGTTGAGCATCCTGACCAAAAAGGCTATCTTCCTCATCGGGGTTTATTATTTTTCCGTCGCTGTCATAGCATCTGTCCTGACTTGTATCAACGACTGGGTATTTTTCACCGAGTTTAATCGCGGTAATCTCCGAAGTCCCACCGATTGTGGGGTTCCCAAGCGAAGAAATGATTAACCCAACGATTACCAACGATGCAACAATAAACACAGTAGACATACCCCTGTTTGTCATTTCTGACTCCTTTTTGCCCTAGCAACTGCGACTTTATCTTATCAGACAGAGACCTGTCCAATCCTCAAGCGTCATTAATACTTACTACGCACCAAAACTGGGTTTTGTCAATTGGTCGGAACAAATCCCGAAATACTCTGACCGAGTGCAAGAAGTAAAACCATATCTAGCAAAATAGTTTCCAGATAAAAATCCCAAAAACCACTGCGGTGCAACCCCAAAAAACCACAATCACAAGTGAGAATATCCATTTTATTGCTCCAGAATACTCAAACGGTTTTTCAGCTTCAATTCGGCATTTTTGATAAACCGCTGGGGGTATCATTCTGGTGGCAACCCAGACCCCCAGGGGGAGTAGAATCAAATCATCGAGATATCCCAAGACCGGGACAAAGTCTGGTATCAAATCTATGGGAGAAATAGCATAGGCAACAACTGCTCCAGCCCAAACTTTTGCGTATATCGGAGTGTCAGGATCACGAAAAGCGAGGTATAGGATACGAACCTCGGTTTTAAGTTTGTTTGCCCAGTTTTTCAGTTTCCCAATTAAATTCATCTTTGTTTCTTCAATATACACAAATTGCTTTCTTAGAAAAAGATTTAGAAAGCGACACTCTAAAGCCCTTCATACAAAAAAGCCTCGCAAACGCGAGGCTCTGGTATCATCTCTACTCATTCACGATGAGCATCCCATCCTTCAGGTTCACGTAAATCCCTGTGATGGCATCATCCCAGCTCAACCACCAGGTTTGCCCGATTCCTCAGAGGAGCAACAGCCTGACTCCACCTTTGCTTTCTTTTTCCCACACTTGCTCATTCGATCGGCGACGGTTTCCATGGGGACTCCAAGCCTTTTTGAACACTCCTCCAAAGTTGTATCAAGATCTTCCTCGGTCACGCCGAGGTTATCCGCAATTCAACCCGAACTCAGGTTGTTTTTACGGATGTAATCCCGTCAATTTGTTTTTGGAGTGATATCAGGCAAGTCGCCCATCGAGAACCTTTTCTCCTCAACTTTTGGCATTTGCCACCTCCATGCCTGATTCTATGCTCAGGCACCAACAAATGCAAATTGGTTCTGAATCTATTCCTGATTTATAAAATTGTAAACTTTGAATATTAAATTCTATTGAGAAATAAAAAACAGATTTATAAGAAAAATGGTTGAATGTAACAATTTCGCCTAGGTATGAACGATTGACAAACGAATAAAAGGGGCTTGAAACTTGGGGAGAAGGTTGGCTCCCCGACGAGGACTCGAACCTCGAACCTACTGGTTAACAGCCAGTCGCTCTACCGATTGAGCTATCGGGGAACATCAACGAGATAAAAATATATAAAACGCGTCAGCAGTGTCAAGACTGCTTGAATGAAGACCTACATAGACGGGTCAAAGCAGTATCCGACCTTGTGGATTGTTCGGATAATCGATGCTGAGAATGGTCTATCTTCGATTTTCTTTCTTAACTTATTGACATGAACGTCGACTGTTCTGCAGTCAACGAGTGTTTTTTTCTTCCAGACCTTTGTAAAGAGCTCTTCTCTGGTGAAGACCTTTCCTGGATTGCTCATGAGGAGCCAGAGAAGCTCAAATTCCTTGACTGTAAGATGAATCCTTTTGCCGTTTCTTGTGACAGAATGAGCTTTGGCGTCTATAATCATATCGGCAAAATTGATTTGGTCTTTTGGTTTGGCAACTGCGGAGAACTGCTGGCTCCTGCGAAGCAAACCTCTGACCTTGGCCACGAGAACGTTGAGGGAGAATGGTTTTGTAATGTAGTGGTCGGCGCCCGTTGCAATACCAAGAACCTGGTCAAGTTCAGTGCTTTTTGCTGTGAGCATGATGATAGGGACGTTGGATTTCTTGCGGACTCTTCTGCATATCTCATACCCGTCGATGTCGTCCAACATAAGATCAAGGATAACAACATCTGGATCCATGGTATCAAACTTACTCAAACCGTCGACGCCTCTGTCGGCCCAAGTGACCTCGAAGCCTTCAGAGCGAAGCCTCAACTCAACAAGCCGTGCAATCTCTTTATCGTCTTCGATTATGAGCACTTTATTGCTCATTTTTGTGTCTGTCATTGCGCTAAATAATTTATAATGTGGACAATAATATGTCAAGAGCTTATAATCAGGACAAAAGAATTTAACGTGAAACGGAATGCACGGTTTTTGTGTTGAAGTTGATATCAAACTAGGAGGTGGAGTATATGAAAATCCAAATCACAGGTAGAAACGTGACCGTTCCAGACGACGTTGTTGAGTATGCGAACGAGAAGATCGGTAAACTTGACAAGTACTTCCATAACATCATGGATGCTCAAGTTATCTTTTCGGAGCAGAAAACCAAGCGCGTGTGCGAAGTCACGATCCACGCTTCAGGAAAAATTATTCGAGCTGAGAACAAAGGTACGGAGTACAAAGAGTCAATTGACATTGTTGCTGAAAAATTAGAGAGACAGATTCGCCGCTACAAGGAGAAGTTCCAGACGCGCAAGAAAGAGCAAACCCCCGAACTTGAGCATATTGAAGAAGAAGATTTTGAGGCTCCGAAGATTGTCAGAGTAAAAGAGGTTGCAGTAAAACAGATGATGTACGACGAGGCAATCATGCAGATGGAACTGTTGTCTCATGATTTCTTTGTTTTCTATAATACGGAAAATGACAGAATAAACGTTCTGTACAAAAGGAACGATGGAGATTACGGAGTGTTGGAGCCTGTGAGAGCATGAAACGATTGAATTTCTGGGATGTCTTTTTTGTGGTTGTTGTGGTAGGCATCCTAGGGCTGTTCGCCTATAGCATCAAAGTAAAGGCTGACAGGCCGCCATCTGAGACAATAAAGATTGAAGCAAAAGCCGGCAACCTCGAACGTGAGGTTGCCGAATCTGTTGATATTGGTGACAGGATTCTTGACCGGGATGGTCGACCGTTCTTTAGAATCACTGAGGTTCTAATTAGGCCATCAAAACAGGCGATTCCTGGGTGGAACAATGAGCTTATCGCGGTTGATAGTCCAGAACTCATGACTATTGAATTCGTGGCTGAATCAATCAATCCAAAATTCAAAGGCGATAACCTTTACTACAACTGGGAACTTGTGAAGCCTGGCAAGAATATATATATGGAGACAGATGAAACAGGTTTTGTTGCTATCATTATCCGAGTGGGTGAAACTGGAGAAAACGAAACTGATGGCAGTGTTTCAGATTCTGTGACGGATTAATAGGAATTTGTTCAAATAGACAAATGGATTGGAGATTTAACAAATGGCTTTTTTGGGCTCATTATTTGACGCCTCTGAGCGTTTCCTGAAAAAAACTCGACCCTTGGTTGCCTCTATCAACAACCTTGAGCCCGAGTATGAAAAATTTGATGACGATGGATTGAAGTCCCTGACTGCAGATTTCAGATCTAGGATTGAAGCTGGAGAGAAGCTTGACAATCTTATCGCGCCGTCCTTTGCGCTTGTCAGAGAGGCGGCAAAGAGGGTCATAAGTCAGAGACCGTTTGATACCCAGCTAATAGGCGGAATTGCCCTTCACAACAAACGCATCGCTGAGATGAAGACGGGTGAGGGAAAAACTCTTACAGCGACAATGCCTGTTTTCCTCAATGCTCTTTCTGGCAAAGGTGCTCACGTTGTCACTGTCAATGATTATCTTGCAAGACGTGACGCTGAGTGGATGGGTCAGATTTACAAGTTCCTTGGCATGACAATTGGCTGCATTCATCACGATGCGACTTATGATGAGAGACGTCAAGCCTATGGTTCCGACATCACCTACGGCACAAATAATGAGTTTGGTTTTGACTACCTCAGAGACAACATGGCCAGGGAGCCTTATCAGCTTGTTCAAAGAGAACTCCACTATGCGATTGTCGACGAGGTTGATAGCATCCTTATTGATGAGGCACGAACACCGCTCATCATCTCTGGTCCGGCTGAGAAATCAACCGATACCTACTACACAGCAGCTCAGGTGGTCAAACAGCTTCGCGAAGAAGACTATACCATCGATGAGAAGAATAAGAATGTCACTCTTACCCCTGAAGGTGTTACCCACGTTGAGAAGATTATGGGTATTACAAACCTCTATGGGCCAGACAATGTTGAGATAAACAGACATATCAACCAGTCGCTCAAGGCACATAAGCTCTTCAAGAATGATGTCGACTACATCGTCAAGGATGGTGAGATTGTCATCGTTGATGAATTCACGGGTAGATTGATGTTTGGTCGTCGCTACAGTGATGGTCTTCACCAAGCGATTGAGGCCAAAGAGGGGCTCAAGGTCAGGCAAGAAAATCAGACACTCGCAACCATAACCTTCCAGAATTACTTTAGGATGTACGAGAAACTGGCTGGTATGACGGGTACTGCCAAGACCGAAGAGGATGAATTCAGGGAAATCTATGGACTTGAGGTGGTGGTTGTTCCAACAAACAGACCATTAGCAAGGGCTGACCACGCCGATGTTGTTTGGAAAACAGAGGACACAAAGGACAAGCACATCATCGAGGAAATAGAGCAGTGCTACAAAAAAGGTCAGCCTGTTCTTGTTGGCACAAGGTCCATTGAGAAGTCAGAAAAACTCTCAAGACTTCTTCAGAGGATACATGTTCCCCATGAAGTATTGAATGCAAAATACCATGAAAAGGAAGCAGCGATCATCTCCAAGGCTGGACAGATGAGCGCTGTTACAATCGCCACCAACATGGCGGGTCGTGGTGTTGACATCATCCTGGGTGATGGAGTCAAAGAAAAGGGTGGTCTACACATAATTGGTACCGAACGTCACGAATCCCGACGAATTGACAACCAGCTTCGGGGTCGTTCGGGAAGACAAGGTGACCCAGGCTCATCGAGATTCCACCTGTCGCTTGATGATGAACTCCTCAGGGTGTTTGGAGGCGAGAGGCTCAAGGGAATGTTTGAGATGTTCAAGATGGACGAGGATATCCCGCTTGAGCACGCGCTTCTAACCCGCACAATTGAGAACTCACAAAAGAAGGTGGAGTCAAGAAACTTCGACGTCAGAAAGTATGTTCTTGAGTACGACGATGTCCTCAACCGTCAGCGTGAGATTATCTATGCTGAACGTCAAAGAGTTCTTCATGGAGAAAATCTAAAAGACACAGTTCTGGAAAAGATGACTTCGGTTACAACGGAGCTTGTCAACAGACATGCGTCGTCTGAGCTTATTCCAGAGGACTGGGACATGAAGGCTCTCACAGCTGAGCTGATGGAGATTACAGCAGGGCATGTCACCGACGCGAAATTCACGGACAGAGATTCGCTCATCTATGACCTAAACGAAAGAATACTCGACGCGTATGCAAAACGTGAAGAGGAGTTTGGCGAAGAGATAATGCGCAAGATGGAGCGATATGTGTTGCTCTATGTTGTCGACCAAAAGTGGAAAGATCACCTTCACAACATGGACTACCTTCGGGAAGGTATAGGTCTTCGTGGATATGGTCAGAAAAACCCAGTGCAGGAATATCAGAGTGAGGGTTTTGCAATCTTCAATGCGATGCTTGCAACAATCTGGGAAGATACTGTGAAATACCTTTTCAGATTCAAGCTTGGCCCAGCGGAACGCGCTCCACAGCAGGGACAACAAACACAAACAAACGAAGACAAAATCAAGGAAGCTCCAAGCACCCGCACTATGCCGGCAGGCATGCAAAGCAGAGGCTCAGGAAGCGCAAAGCCTTTGAGGGGTGGCACTCATTCCGACAGACAGCAACCGGTTGTTCGAAACGCTCCAAAGGTCGGCAGAAATGACCCCTGTCCATGTGGCTCAGGGAAGAAATACAAGCAGTGTTGCGGAAAGAATAAATGAAACAATTCAAGGTCATAATAACGGTTGTTGCTTGCCTAGCGTTCCTTGTGTTCTCGTTTTTCCTGCAGGGAGACCTCAGGAGTCAGTCAATCAAGCAGGAGATGGGAAGCACGTCAATACTCAAACTCAACGAGAGTGCTGGTCTCCTGATTGCTGAGAAGGACAATGAGTCGAGGGTGAGTTTTGGTAAGGTTGACGGATGTGAGCTCTTCGGAGTTGGAGCACTTTCAACGCGAACCAAAGAGGGCAGGCATACAGCTGGGTTTGATCTTGAATCTGATTGTGACGACATCAATCTATCGCAAGTTCCAAGTGATGTTCTTTGGGTGAATCCGTCCCCCGCAGGGCGTTATATCGCAGTAATCACAACCAATGGGAGACTTGAGATAATCGATACCAAAGAGGGTCACAAAACTTTTGAGCTCTCCGATGATTCATTTCTCTCCTGTCAAAGTCCACTTGCTGTAGGACAAAGAACTCCTCTGCCATATGTTTTTTGGTGCTCAAAGGGGCTAGTAGCAACTGTCTCCACTCAAAAATCCGAGATGTGGGGAATACCAGTTGATGTGATATCATCAATTATACTCATTGACCCAGATTCGGGTGAGTTCAAGACACAACTTTTCATAGATGATGAATCTGGCAGGATATCCGCTGTTGCGATGATTGATGATTCAACTATAGTGGTCGCATCCAGGTTGTCAGACGTTCAAATGCAGAGCATAACAAAGTACTCGGCGCTTGATATAAATACCGGTGAACTTTCTGATTTGGTGAGATTTTCTGACGAGGAGACCGATTTTCTTGGAATGACGTATGATGTTCCAAGGGTTTTCTTCAAAGAGGATGGGCAAATCAAATTTGTCAGACTCTACTCAAAGCACTCAGGAGAGTCAGAGGTAGTTACTCTGCCAGAAGTTGATGACAAAAAACTTCGCGTAAATGAGCTTGTTGATGCGAGAATCACCTCAAGGGGTTATCTTTTTGCAAGTATCGCTAGCCTCGATAAGGGGATTATGATTGATGTTGATACAAGCTACTACATACTAATTAATAACGATAGGATACCATACTGATGATTAACGATGAACTGATTCGAAGACATAACCAGGCTTGGGTCAGATATGACCAGGCCAGGGGGTTTCTTTGACCATCTGGTGTCAAAGAAACAGGAATTACAAAAGGAACTAGAAAGCCCCGACATATGGGGGGATCAAACAAAAGCCGCAGAGCTAAATAAAAAGCTAACGCAAATCACAGGCAGGTTGGATGAACTCGATCAAGCCAAAACGCTCCTCGAAGAAGCGGATGTGTTGATTGAGTTTGCCAAAGAAGGCGAATCGTCCGACACTGAGTTCATTCAGGAGTTGGAAAGAGCCGAGGACAAGCTCAGGTCTATTGAGCTGAAAAACCTGCTCAGTGAGAAAAATGATAACAACAATGCGTTCCTGTCGTTCTCTGCTGGTGCTGGTGGTGTAGACGCCCAGGACTGGACGGAGATGCTCATCAGGATGTATACAAGATGGGCGCAGACAAAAGGGTTCAAAGTAACCGTCACCGACCGTTCGGTTGGAGATGAGGCTGGTATCAAGTCTGCCACACTCTATATCGAAGGTGACTGGGCATATGGTTTCCTAAAAGGCGAGAAGGGTGTCCACAGATTGGTGCGTATTTCCCCATTTGATGCAAATCACAGGCGACACACATCGTTCTCTTATGTGGAAGTTCTTCCCGAACTCCCTCCAACTGAGGCTGTGAAGATCAATCCTCAGGACTTGAGAATTGACACCTTCAATGCCTCAGGGCACGGCGGTCAAAACGTCCAGAAAAATGACACAGCAGTTAGGGTAACCCACATCCCAACTGGTATAGCCGTCGCTTGCCAGAACGAGCGTTCTCAAATAATGAACAAGACTATGGCGATGAAGGTTTTACAATCCAGACTTCAAGAGCTTGAGGATGCCAAACAGCATGAAATAGAACGAGAGATGAGAGGCCCCAGGGTGTCAATCGAGTGGGGCAATCAGATAAGGTCGTACGTGCTTCAACCGTACACGCTTGTCAAGGATAACAGGACATCTGTCGAGATTGGCAATGCACAGAAGGTGCTTGAAGGTGACCTTGACGACCTCATCTGGGGGTATCTGAAGTGGCAAGCGAAAAAAGAAGTTTCATAGTAGGCACAGCAGGACATGTTGACCACGGCAAATCTGAGCTGGTCAAACTCCTGACAAACAGAGACCCAGACAGACTGCCTGAAGAGAAAGAACGCAGTATGACAATTGTGCTGGGCTTTGCGCCACTCGACCTCCCCTCAAAACGTCGGTGTGGGATGATTGATGTCCCAGGACATGAGCGACTTGTTAAAAAAATGCTCATGGGAGCTGTTGGTTTTGACCTGGTGCTTCTTGTTATTGCCTGCGACGAAGGCCCGCAAAGACAGACCGTTGAGCATCTTGATATCCTGAATCTGTTGGACATCAAGAATGGAATCATTGTCCTCAACAAATCTGACCTACCCCATGATGACGACAAGCTGAGAGCAGATGTTGATAAACTCCTTGAGAACACATCCTTCAAGGGTGCCCCTCGTGTAAAGGTTAGCTCAAAAAGAGGCGATGGTCTTGATGAGCTTGTAGCAACGATTGATGGCATGCTAGACAAGGCAATCCCGCGTCCAACTGACATGCCTGTTTTCATGCCTGTTGACAGGAAATTTCATGTGAAGGGTATTGGTCTTATCGTTGGCGGAACGCTCTGGCAGGGGATGCTTGAGGAAGGGACAGAGATTGAGGTTTTCCCTTCAAGAAAACGTTTCAAGATCAAAAGTATTGAGAGTTTTGAGAGACAAATTGACAAAGCGGATGCTGGCAACAGATACGCTTTGAAGTTTCAAGGATTGAACAAGGAAGACATTGATACGGGGAACATCCTGATAACACCTGGTAAGTACGAGTTTGTCGATGTATTTGACGCAAGACTCGTGACTCTTGGAAAGATAAAAAAATATGCCAGGCTTAAGTTTCACTATGCATCTGTTGAGCAGGAAGTAAACATCACAAGGATTGGTGATGATTTTGTAAGAGTTCATCTCGAATCTCCGCTTCCACTGTTCCGTGGAGCGAAATTCATTCTGAGAAACATCGCTCCCAACGACACAATCGGCGGAGGAGAGGTGCTTGATACGAGAACCTTTGAAGGCCCCAACAAATCCGAAACAATGAGCTGGCTTCACGAGATCTCAGATATTTCCGACGAGGACTATTTGGTAAAAGTTCTGAAAAGATATGGAGTCAAAGGTTTTTCTCAGCCCATTCTTAGGTCGTGCGTCAATTGGTCTGATAGAAAATTCGAGGATTTCATAAATAACCACGATGTGGTGACTGTTATTGATGCTTCGATTTACTCAACTGGTACAATAAATGAAATTGGTGAAACACTCAGAAGAATAATCACAGACTACTTCAAACAAAACAGCAGCCACACAATTCTTTCGAAGGCAGACCTCAAAAAGATTGCAGATGTGGATTTCGATGATTCATTACTCAATTACCTGTTGAGAAAGTTCACCAAGGATATCTTCCAGGTTGATGGTTCAAACATTGTCAATCCGAACAGAACAACAGAAAAACCACAACTTGAACTTGATGTTGAGAGGATGTTTCTTCGAGATATGTTCTCGCCGCCGAAACTCAAGGAAGTAAAAAGCGCCCGTGTTTTTGAAGGTAAAGGTCGAGAACTCGAAGCTGTAATCTCAAAGCTCATTGCACAAAAAACCATAATTGGAGCTGGCGACGACCTATTCTTTCATCAGAAAGCTCTCGCAAAGGCGTACCAATTGATAAAGCAACTCCAGGCTGAAAAGGGTGAAATAAAACTCGCGGATTTCAGGGATTTGGCGCAAACCACAAGAAAGTACGCTCAACCGATCCTTGAGCTCCTTGATGCATTTGGGTACACCCGAAGAAAAGGTGATATCCGCGTACTCGGTCCGAGAGCCACTTGACCTTTATAGGCTTTTCTGATAGACCTTATCCCTGTGCGATGCGGAGGTGGTTGGGTCCTGGTGGGCCTCCTGGTCTTCAAAATCAGTGTGGGGCACATGTCCCGGGTAGGTTCGATTCCTATGCGCCTCCGCCATTTATTTTAGGAGTTAAGGAATGAACCTTATTGTAATAGGTTGCGGCAGGGTTGGTTCGATGCTGGCGGCCATCATGTCTGCGGATGGACATAATGTCACGGTTGTTGACAGGGATCCTGAAGCCTTCAAAGCTCTATCTTCTACCTTCACTGGCTCCAAGGTAATTGGAATCGAGTTTGAATCGATAACCCTCATCGATGCTGGCATCCAGAACTGCGACGGTGTTGCTGTTGTTACTGAATCTGACAACATCAACATTATGGTCGCAGAGACCGTCAGAAACCTGTTTGGATTAGAGTGCGTTGTAACAAGACTCTACGACCCCAGAAAGAAAAAAACTTACGAGAGATTAAACCTTCGCTCAGTCTGCCCGACTACACTCGGTGCTTACCAGATGTATGCTGAAATCCTGTCGTTTAAAATGGAGTCAAAGCTCCCCTTAAACAACGGAGACTTTGAGCTTATCGAACTCAATCAATCATTGGTGGGCTTCGATTCCAACGAAACGATACAGAGTTTTGAACGGACTCATGGCGCTAAGGTTGTAGGGATAAGGACCCAAGATAAGCTTATCTTCCCGTGGATTACTGGATTTCCAGAGAATATCCAATCCTGGATTGTCATGGCACCGACTTTGAGGCTTCGAAAGATTGTTGAGGCCCTTTCGGGGGTGAACTGATGTACGTGGTAATCATAGGTGGAGGCAAGGTTGGCCTGAATCTCACAAGGCTCCTCGAAAAGCAGAACCATGATGTTGCCGTCATTGAGATTCAAGAACCCCACTGCCAAAGACTAGTTGAAACAACAAACGCTCTTGTAATCCGTGGCGATGGCACTGACATACGGTATCTTGAAGATGCGAACTGTGGGAGCGCTGATGTGTTGGTCGCTGTCACTGGTCAAGATGAGGATAACCTAGTTGCATGTCAGTTGGCAAGAGCAGCGTTTTCTGTCCCAAAAGTTGTTGCCAGAGTCAACAATCCAAGCAATTCAGAGCTTTTCAAAGCATTGAATGTCGACGTCACATTTGACAGTACGCTCATTCTGTCCAAACTCATCCACGAAGGTCTTGGTATGCAAGACCTCATTAGTCTCGCTCCAATTGCCAAAGGGAAACTCAGGATAGTGGAGACTGCAATCTGCAACCCGGCTTTGATTGGGAAGAAACTCATTGAGCTTGGATTGATTGAGAAAGGAATCCTTGTTGTGTCCATCCTCCGTGGAGACGATGTCTTCATACCCTATGGAGCAACAGTTTTGCAGAAGGATGATCAAATAATCGTTGTTCTATCCGAGGATGCCGAAGAGGATTTCAGAAAAATCATTACAACATGCTGAACGATCAGGATAAATTGAACCCAAAGAAGGTAGCTGCAAGGGTTGTCAAAAGACAGATAACCATTAATTGGGCGACAAGTGATGAAACACCAGACAAAAGACCACTGAGAGAATCATGGCTTGGTCTGGCAGTGGAGCTGATGTGGGCTGTTGGCATGATTCTTTTTCTCATCGCCATAACTACGGTCATATGGTTGGTGCTTAGATGATTAGAAAGATTACAAGCATCGACTTTAAGATTGTGATGTTCTATGTCGGCAAAATCGTCATGGGCGTTGGTTTTATCATGCTTGTTCCGCTTGTCACAAGCCTTTGCTTCTCCGAATTTGGAACAGCCCTTGATTTTGTGATTGGCGCGAGTGTGTGTTTCATTTTTGGGATACTTATTACGAGAGCCTTCCCGACGACAAAGTCCCCGACACTGTTCCATGCAATGCTTATTACTGCCATCTCTTGGCTTCTTGCCTGTGCTTTGGGAGCCGTTCCACATTACCTCTCCGGTCACTTTGGGTCATATCTTGATGCCTATTTTGATGTGATGTCAGGTTTTACAACGACTGGTCTTACCATCATCAAAGACCTCGACCACATCAGTAATGGTCTCAACATGTGGCGACACCTCATAACGTTTGTTGGTGGTCAGGGGATTGTGGTGCTAGCGCTCACATTTCTGATTCAAGCATCTGGTGGGGCGTTCAAGATAATGGCGGGAGAAGGTAAGGATGAATCTCTCGTGCCATCGGTCAAACACACATCCAGCATTATCTGGAGGATATCCCTTACCACTCTCATTCTTGGAACTCTCGTGCTGTCGTTGATTGCATTCTTTGATGGTTTCTCTCCAGTCAGAGCTTTTTTGCATGGGATGTGGATGTTCATGTCGGCGTGGAGCACAGGTGGATTTGCTCCAATGTCCCAAAATGCTATTTTCTATCACTCTTTCGCCTTTGAGTTAGGCAACGAGATTTTCATGATACTTGGTTCATTCAACTTTGTGCTTCATTACAACATCTGGCGTGGGAAATTCTCTGAATTCAAAAACAACATCGAGATAAAATCATTTTCTGTCACTTTGACAATCTGCATGGTTCTCGTTGCGTGGGGATTGGCAAGCGCTGGTGTGTTTACGGGTTTAGGTGCTGTGATAAGACGCGGATTGTTTGTCATGCTCTCTGCACACACTGGAACCGGGCAGATGACGGTCTATGCCGCTCAGTTCAATCATTCGTGGGCACAGATGGCAATGTCGGGTGTTTTCATTGCGATGATTATTGGTGGTTCGATGGCGTCAACCGCCGGTGGTCTTAAGAACATGAGAATGGGACTTATCTTCAAAGGAATCATGTATGAGATAAAAAAGGTGATTGCGCCAGAGTCAGCCTTTGTCTCTACGAAGTACCATCACATAAAGGACATGGCTTTAAGCGGTGACTTGGTTAAGCAGGCTGCGCTTGTGGTGCTCGCATTCTTTTTTCTCTTTGCGTTTGGCACAATCGTTGGTTTGTTCTTCAACCTGTCCATAGAGAGATCTGCCTTTGAGGCAATTTCTGCAGGAGCCAATGTCGGACTCTCAAACGGCATCACAGCTCATTCGATGCCAACGGTTATGAAGGTAACATACATCATCCTTATGTGGGTAGGAAGATTAGAATTCATGGCTGTTTTTGTGTTCTTTGGTGCTGTTGGGATACTTCTCTTTAAGCGACCGAGGAAGGCTCAATCATGACAAGAGCATCGAAGTTCTTAATTTCCTTATCTGTTTTTCTATTGGTGAGTTTGGCTTTTTTTGCGCCAGTTTTTGCTTCGGATATGCTTGAGGAATTGTTGGACAAAGAGTACCTGACCTCTGGAGAGGTTATCTCATATGCTGATATCCTTGATGGACACACCGTTGTTCTCCATGGGGAGGCAATCGGAGAGTGCATCGAGCGGGGTGATTTCTGCTGGATAAATGTCTATGACAATGAAAACTACATATCGATTGGCGTATGGGCCAGGCTTGAGATGGCAGATGTCATCGAGTATTGGGGTGACCACAATACAACTGGAGATACGCTAGAGATTGAGGGAATCGTCTACAGAGCCGACCCGGAAGCCGATGGAGAGCTTGATATGCGTGCCATCTCAATTTCTGTCCTCGACAACTCTGGTGCGGGTGAAAGGGTTGTCCTGGTGCCAATCTGGAAAATAATCACCGCTGCCGCTCTTGGGCTTGTAACGATCCTTCTTTTTGCCAGCTCTATATTTGCGTCGGTAAAAAAGAACAGAGAATCCAGAAAGAGCCACGTGCTCGAAACCTACATTGAGGAATAGGCAAACTACAGAATCAAGCTTGAGTCGATAGGCGTTTAGTCAGTTTTTCCTTCGATTGCGTCTCTGATAACCTTCGCATCCTCCTTCGAGATTATGCCCTCCTCCTCGGCTTTTTGAAGCTGCTCGAGGTTTTTGATATTGTCAATGTCATCCTTTGGATTTCTGCGATAGAACCTGATTGCAAAGTATATGACAATCAGAAGAGCGAAACCCATTGTGATGTAGTGGTAAAGTCCAAATTCCATAGTCAAATTTTATTCGAGAATACTAGGAAACGCAAATAAAGAAGGCATCCTTTTACTGACCACTGCACAGACTTACATATACCTTCACGCCGTTTTATTGAATTATAAGAACTCCACAATGGTATAGCTAGATAATTTAGGATTCGAGAGAGTGAAATCACACATTGATAAAAATAAAAAAGGCTCCCGGCAAAGGGAGCCTTTTGATAAGTAGCTTAGTTCGTTTTTCTAGATTACTTCTGCTCGTTGACCCAACCAAGAACGCCTGTGAAGAGGAGGAGACCAAGGGTTGTAACCCAGATTCCTGGCCAGCTGAACATCTCGGCCCAACCAAGTGTTGTTGGGTAGAATGCTGCGTTGCCAGCGATGAATGGAACGAGTTTAATAACGATTGCGAGTACAAGGAAGATGGCAGCGTAGATGATTCCAACGACGATACCATTCATGAGACCCTTGACATCCTTTAAGGCATATGCCATGCCACCAAAAAGAAGGGCTGTCATGATGATTCCCCAAATTGTGTATCCAACCACGCCAAGAAGGCCGAGGACCCATGAGAGGAGAATGTAAAGAATACCAATAATCAACGCGTTAACCACATGCTTCATGTCAAATTCCATCTTATAAAACCTCCTAGTATTTTCTACAGGTTTCCCTGCACATGATTAGACATATTTGACCAAGGGTCTTGACTACCTAACTACACTTCAAAGTGTAAAGGAGTCAGGCTATCAGAAGAACAAACAAGTATGCAAAGCATTCACGAATTAGTGAGTACATTTTCAGGAAAATAGTGAAGTGTTTTTCAATGGATTTGGACGCAACAAAAACAGCAGAACTGTGCAATGTAAACAGAAACACAGCAAACAGGCATTTCAACATGTTCAGAGTAAGAATAGCCAGACTTTGTGAGGACACGTCACCTTTCAAAGGGATTGTAGAGGCTGATGAAAGCTATTTTGGAGCAAAAAGGGTCAAAGGCAAAAGAGGTAGAGGAGCAGGAGGAAAGACCAAGGTGTTTGGTATCCTCAAAAGAGAGGATGGAAAGGTCTATACAGAGATAATCCCAGACTGCACCAGAAGGACACTGCAAAAGATAATAGCAGGCAAGGTTGACATACAGTCTGTCATAAACACAGACGGATGGCATGCTTATGATGGACTGGTTGACATTGGTTACAGCAAGCATCACAGAGTCATTCATGGAAAAGATGAGTTTGCCAGAGGAGCTAGCCACATTAATGGCATTGAATCATTTTGGAGTTATGCCAAAAGAAGGCTTCAGAAGTTCCAAGGAGTGAGTTCTTCTACGTTTTATTTGCACTTGAAGGAGACTGAGTACAGATTCAATTTGAGAAGACAGGATATGTATGCTATTCTACTGAGAGAGTTTAGAGAGAAACCATTTATCTAGTCTAGACCCTTGACCAAATATGGTTACAAGTCATCTCAAACATCAAAGAAACGCCGTATATATCTACATAGTGTGTGACTTGGTACTTTTAGGTTTCAGTTGGGTTGAGTTACATTCAAGGAATTGGACATAAAAAATGCCCATAAAATTGAAAACCCCCTGGGAAAATATTTCCCAGGGGGAGGATTGAGAATAAACAAATATGCGCTTTATTTATCAGCCGATGGTTTCTCTGACCTTCTCGTCAAATCCACCAGGGAGGTCTATCCCAGCTTGAGTTGCGAGGTAGTAAACAAATATCAGTCCAACCAGAATCATTGCAATACCTACAAAAACACTTTCAAGTGTTGCAACATTCCAAAGACCAAATAATGCCTTCATAATAAACACAAGAATACAGAGCCAACCCATGATGTTCACTACTTTACTCTTGTGCATCATGAAGCTTAGTCCATATGCAAGGAATGCTATTACAAGCACATTTGTACCAAATAACTCAATTGGAACAGCAGCCCCAAGACCGAGAATCAGACCAACAAGTGCAAATGTCTTATCTCCATCTTTAGCGATTAGATAGAAGCACAGTGCTACAACAGCGAATAATACCTGAACGATTCTCTCGATATTCGGGATCGGGAAGAAATTGAGAATGATAAAAATGACCCATAAAAGCACTATCAGCATAAATCCATACGCATTCATCTTGTTCTTAAACATAAATTACCTCCAGTTGTTTTCTTGGGGTTTCCCCCTGCTAAATCTTAGACATTTCCAAGCCTACAAGGTTACAAAAAATCGAATTTTGTTTCGATTCCTTGCACACACGTCTTATTCTGATATATTCATTGTTTGTGTGTCTTATGAAAAGATTACCTATAGCCCTTGTTGTCTGTTGTTTTGTGAGTCTTGGTTGTATGACTGTCAGCAAACAACTGGTGGATTTGCCAGATCCTGAACCTTATCCGGTGATTGTTCATGATTCAGGAGAAAAGGAGCCCTTTTTTCCTTTGGGGTGGTATTCCTCTCTTGATCCGGATGAACTTCACAAGATAGCCGACTTGGGCGGGAATTTCGCAATCACGTATGTCCTCTCAGGCAGAGAAGATGACAAGATAAAGCCGTTCCTCGACGAGGCGGAAAAGCTTGGAATAAAGGTGTTGCTCGATGTTACATCTGACTGGAAGTGGTTTGATGACGACATGCCACAACCTTCACACCCTGTTGGCAACTGGATGTGGACATTTGAGCACGCCTATTCAAAAAGAGCCTCGCATCACGGACCTGCAACAAATGGCAAGAATGAACATGGTTTCAGATTTGCCGAGGGTGGTTATCCTGTCCTGAATGTTCAACCCCATGATGTTATTGAGGTCTGGGTTTACATCCCCTCCGATTCCAACGTTTCAGAGCTTATGATGGAGTTTTGGGCTGCAAAGCTGTCAGGTGGATTCAGCTGGAAATACAGGGTCTATTGGGGTGACAACCTCTGTCACAGGCAGGAGAACGGTGAGAATCTTCCCGCTGTCAGAGCGGGTGACATCCCAAAAGAGCGTGACCAGTGGGTCAAGATTTCATTTGATGTAGACATTATTGGGCTGGATAGAACAGTCGTTCATGGCATCAATTTCGTCAATTATGGTTCCCAGGTGTACTGGGACTTGATAACAAGACGCACGGGCAAACAGAGATTTGAGGAAAGGGTGGCAGAGTTTTGGCAACACCCCGCTCTCTACGGTTGGTATCTGTGTGATGAACCGGAGCTTCGCAACATCACGCCAGAACGCTTGAAGGAGATATATGACGTCGTAAGGGCCGCCGACCCTGATCCAAACCACATCCTCGCCCCCGTATTTCAGGACTGGAAGGTTGTTGACGCCTATTCAGAGTCGTGTGACCAGATTTTCATAGATTGTTATCCAGTCGAGACAAACAGGCAGGTGCTTGACTGGATGGTTAAGTGGGTTTCAGAGGCTGGCAAGGTCGCCAAAAGACAGAACAAGCCGTTAATATTTATCCCACAAGCGTTTGGTGACATCTCGGCATATCCACATTGGACGAAGCCAAATTCTCACCAATTCAACTGGATGACCTGGACTCCCATCATTATGGGGGCAAGGGGAATCTGCTACTGGGCTTATTACGTTGCTCCCGACTACTTAATCGAGGACTCAAAAACCCACTTTGCTAATATCAAAAAATATCAGGATTACTTTACAAGGGGAGTCCCCGTTACCGGTCTGTCGTGCAGCGTCACAACGGACTCGGATTCTGATGGAAACCCCGACATCCTTTATGCTGCGTTTGACTTTAATGGCAAAAGGCTTTTAATGGTCTCAAATGCGATTGGGAAAAAACAAAAATTCACGGTCTCAGGGTCGGAGTTCAAGTTTGATGGAGAGCTTGAGGCTCACAAGATTCTGATTCGAGAGTTTGATTTGTAAACAATTGGAGGTTGATACTGATGCTTAGATGGTTTTCTCGCATATTGGCTGTGTTGATGATGGCAGGCGGTGTGTTGATGATTTCCATCAAGGATGAGTTTGGTCATCCGATAGGCATTTCGATGCCAAGACATATCACACCCTGGGTTTCGTGGATTGTGATAATTGTAGGTTTTATGTATTTCTTGGTGTCTTTCTTCAAAAATGAGTAAGCTAGAGAATGAACAGCAAATAATAAAACGCGCAAAAGCAGGGGATGAAGAGGCTTTTGTTGAGATAATCACTGCATTCCAGGACAAGGTTTATACCGAATCTTATTACATCCTTGGTAACAGGGAAGATGCGATGGATATCACTCAGGAAGTGTTTCTGAAGGTGATTTTAAATATTGGTAGATTCAAGGGTCAGTCGATGCTCTCAACCTGGATTTACAGAATCACAGTCAACACGTGTTTGAGAGAGCTTAAGAGAAAAAAGAGAAGACCCCCGCAGGATATTGAAGATTCAGACGATCCACAGGAAGTTGTATTCAGGACTGATGAGGAAAAAATAGCTCTTAAGATACTTTCGATGATGCCAGAGCAACACAGAGTCGTCCTGGTTCTTCGAGAGATAAATGAGCTACCGTTCAAAGATATTGCAAGGCTTCTTGGTGTAACAGAAAACCTGGCAAAAGTCAGGGCGTTCCGTGCCAAGAAGAGATTTCAAACACTGCTTAAGGAGCATCAAGATGGGAATTAAAACATTTCTAATGCCTGGTCAGGGTTCGCAGTACGTTGGTATGTTCGAAAAGCTCAAGGGTTTCCCCAAGGCGATGACCGTTTTGAAATCAGCCAATGAGATTCTAGGTTTTGACTTGTTGGGTCTCGTGGAAAAGGGGCCAATCGAGGAACTCACACAAACCGAAAACACACAACCAGCTCTCGTTGCTACGTCCGCTGCCTGGCTTGAGGTACTACGAGATAAGGGAACCGATTGCGAGTTGGCTCTTGGTCACAGCTTGGGTGAATATTCCGCGCTCTATGCTGCTAGCGCTATGAGTCTTGAGACTGCGCTCAAACTCGTCCGCAGGCGCGGCGAGCTCATGAGGGACGCAACATCCTCAATCCCTGGAACAATGGGCGCTATCATCAACCTTGAAAAAGAAAAAGTTGAAGAGGTTTGCAAAAAAGCCTCAGAAGTTGGAGTCTGCGAACCAGCAAACTTCAACTCGGGCGGGCAAATTGTCGTCTCCGGTCAAGTCGATGCTGTCAAGCTGGCAATGACTCTTGCCAAGGAGGCTGGAGCGAGGATGGCACGGCTTCTCCCAGTGTCTGCTCCTTTCCACTCATCAATGATGAACCCAGTTGCCAAGGACTTTGCGACTGACATCAACTCCGCTGAAATATTTGACGCGAAATTCCCAATCATTGCAAACTGTGATGCGGCACCAACCCAGAAAGCTTCGGAGATTAAAGAGAAACTTATTAAACAGATAAACTCCCCAGTGTTGTGGGAAAAATCAATTCTTGTTGCTGCCGCAAATGGAGCTGACTACTTCCTGGAGGTTGGAGCAAAGAATGTTCTCTCTGGTTTGAATGGCAGGATTGTTCCAAATCTCACAACAGAGAATGTGGAGACTATTTTCTAGGAAACACCGGTAGAACGGATTGTTAACATAAAAAAGCCCAGAATTGTTCTGGGCTTTTTGCTTTTGTGAAAGAATGAGTTTTATTTGCTGTCTACTCCCCAAGCAACTCTGCAACCTTCTCCTCAAGTTCTGCAACCTTACCAAGGTCAAAACCTGTGTGCTGGTAGTAGAGCTTATGGTCTTTGGTGATAAGGAATGTTCTTGGAATGGAAGTAACACCAAGAGCCTTTGCCATCTCACGCTCTCCATCAACTGGAACATCGAAGTTCACAAGATACTCTTCCTCTGATGTGATCTCGTAGTTTTTAAGAGCTTTCCAAGACTTCCTCATCTTGCCATCATTCTGGAGAGTCTCATAGATTGTAGCCTCTGCATCATATGGGTCTATCGTTGCGCCAAGCACCACAAGTCCCTTGTCAGCAAACTTTCTCTGGAGAACCTCAAGATGTGGAAGCTCTTCTTTGCATGGCTCGCACCACACTGCCCAGAAGTCAAGAACGAGAGCCTCTGCCTCATTCTCTTCCATGTATGACCAGATTGAGGATTCTCGTCCCCACGACACCGGGTGGAGTTTGAAAGGCAAATCGGGAATTTCATCACCAATCTTGAGTTTCACATTGCTATCGAGTCCCGGTACGACCAACTCATCGCCGTCGCCATTCCCATTGGTATCACCACCACACCCAACAAATGCTGCAAACATAATAACCATTAACAGAAGTGATATGAATACGTTTACTCTTGAAGTTCTCATATCTGCCATCCTCCTTTTCGTTCTTTTATACATCATACATCACATGTGGTTAACGTGTTTCTATATGGCATATGGAAAACGCATTAAAAAAGCGCAACACACTAATGGAGTGCTGCGCTTTGATTTGTGGTTAATCGAAAGTTCTGGTTTGCTGTCTACTCCCCAAGCAACTCTGCGACCTTCTCCTCAAGTTCTGCAACCTTACCAAGGTCAAAACCAGTGTGCTGGTAATAGAGCTTATGGTCTTTGGTGATAAGGAATGTTCTTGGAATGGAAGTAACACCAAGAGCCTTTGCCATCTCACGCTCTCCATCAACTGGAACATCGAAGTTCACAAGATACTCTTCCTCTGATGTGATCTCGTAGTTTTTAAGAGCTTTCCAAGACTTCCTCATCTTGCCATCATTCTGGAGAGTCTCATAGATTGTAGCCTCTGCATCATATGGGTCTATCGTTGCGCCAAGCACCACAAGTCCCTTGTCAGCAAACTTTCTCTGGAGAACCTCAAGATGTGGAAGCTCTTCTTTGCATGGCTCGCACCACACTGCCCAGAAGTCAAGAACGAGAGCCTCTGCCTCATTCTCTTCCATGTATGACCAGATTGAGGATTCAAGACCCCAGGAAACTGGATGAAGCTTGAACGCGAGGTCTGGAATCTCGTCGCCGATTTCGAGCTTAACGTTGCTCTCAAGACCTTCGACTGTGAGGATTGTTTCCTCTTCGCCGCCATCTGTAACTTCACCGTTGTTGTCAGGTGTTGTTGTGTCCTCGACAGCTGTGTCATTATCGCCGTTTGTTGGTGTTCCGTTGTCACCACCACAGGCGACAAGTGCAACCGAGCCAACCAAAACCATTATCAAAACAAAAGCAAGTAGTTTAGAGAAACGCATCTCTCCTCCTTTCACATACACTTTACAATTTAGCCAACATTGGTATTGAGTCAAGAATTTTAAAAGGTTTATTGCAGTAAAGAAATCCAGATGCTGCTTAATTGTTGTTGAAGTTTGACTCAATTGACAGTAAATGTGATGGCTGGTATCATTCCCCTCAAGAACAAATTGCTTGACCCTTAAGGAGTTTACGATGGGTGAAAAACTGACAAATCTGGTTATTTCTGAGAACGAACTTAGAGAGATTGATGAGTATCTCGCAAAGACGCTCATTGATTCACAGGCAAAACACATATTCCTGGTTGACAAGTCTGGACAGTTGGTTAGCAAGCATGGACCGGCAACCCGCCAGGCTGCCTCTGCCATCGCCGCTCTTTCCGCTGGTGTATACGCGGCAACAAATGAGCTTGCCAGGCAGATTGGTGAAAACGAATTCACAATCACCTTCCACCAGGGTTCAGAGAATAACATCCATATTTCACTTCTTACACAAGAGTCTCTGCTTATCATGATTTTTGATAACAGAGCTCCGATTGGCGCCATCAGGTTCTGGGCAAAAAAGATTTGCACCACTCTCATACCTGTTGTCGAGAGGATGCAGCAGGCATTACCTTCCGAATTCAGCACTGGTGACCTGGACAAGGATCTTGACCTGGACAATATTCTTTAAATCACAACCCGTGAGGAGACTAGATGGCACTCGTTAACTTCGCAACCAAAGAGATAAACGTCAAGATTGTTTACTATGGCCCAGCCCTGTCAGGCAAGACGACAAACCTGCAAGTGATTTATGACCAGGTTCCTGAGGAGGTCAAGGGGAAATTCACCTCAATTGCGACCGCCACAGAGAGAACCCTGTTTTTTGACTTCCTCCCGCTTGATCTTGGCACAGTGAGAGGGTTCAAGTTGCGACTCGGTGTTTACACAGTGCCTGGGCAAGCTATCTACGGACTCACCAGAAAATCAATTCTAAAGTCGGTTGATGCGGTTGTCTTTGTAGCCGACTCCGATCCGGACAAGTTTGAAGCCAACATCGACAGCTTCGAAGACATGACCGACAACCTCAGGGAATATGGTCTCGATCTTGAGAAAGTGCCACTGATTATCCAGTATAACAAGAGGGATATGCCAGACGCTGTCTCAATCGACAGATTGCAGGAAGCCCTCAACCCAGAAGCTCGATATCCTGCTTATGAAGCGATTGCGATAAATTGCCAGGGCGTCAAAGAGACCCTCAAGCACATCACAAAACTGGCGGTTGCAAGAATCCATTAATAGTGATTAGTTTTTCATATTGTTGGTGAAAGACTGATTCTCGCTAGATATTGCGTTTAGGTATTCGTATCCAGTCCCTTTCTAATGCGGTTCCTGCATAAAACTCTGCCTTGATTCCCAGAAAGTATATAGATATCGGTGAAGGCTTTTGATTAGTATTTCTCTTTCTAGTTTTATGTTTCCATAACCGAACTCGTGGCATAGACTAAGCACAGAGAATATGTCCTTGGCATTTTGATACTCTAGTGCTGCATCCCTCCAATGAACTGAACTTCACTCAGTGAGAATACTATTGAATGATGTTTGCACATCCAGTAGTGGCACAGCATATAAAGGCTGTGCCACTAACATCCTCCTGGATAACCTGCTGAGATTCTATTGAGGCAATTGCTATACAGGTTTCCCGATAACTGTCATATATACCGGTATCTCATGCGGTGGTTTGACTCCAAGAAAATCTGCCACTTCGTCGTCAAGGAATGCCCCGATGTTGCATGAACCATATCCGAGTTCCTGGCAGACAAGTTGCGTCTGAGCACCGATGTGTCCAGCATCAAGGAATATATATCTGTATCCTCGTTCGTTGTATCTGGAGGTTGTTCTGCTTGTAACAGCGGTCTGGATGTAGACCACCTGGCATGTGTTGATCATTTTTTGCCCAAGGCAAGCCTTTGTTAGCTCTTCTGATAACTCACCATCCTTCATCAAATCTAGACTGTGGCTGCTGTGGTTGTAGAAATACAAGCCGTTTCGCAGTCCTTTCACTCTGTTGACTAGGATGTAGTTGTTGAAGGGGTGTCCGTTGCCGGCTGACGCAACTGCTCGAAATTGCCTGTCTCCGGCAGTTTTTGTGACTCCTTGCGTCAGAAATAGGATTTTAGATAGGTCATCAAACGGCATCTCCGAATCATCAAATGCCCTCTTGCTCCGTCTTGATGTGATGAGAACGGAGAGATCAGAATCAGTTTGGGGTTTTGGTAACATTACAATATTACCAGATGTTTTCGGTTCTGGAGCTCCCTGCTCATTTATCTCATTAACTGAGTCCATTCCTCTTGTGTACGATGTCAACCTTATGAAATCATGTCCTATATTTTCCATTTTTCCTCCGATGTTCTGTATCATTAAATAGTCTATGAACTTTTGAGAATTATTGAATGTATTCTCATTAAAGACACTCGCTTCTACGGAGGTTGTGAATGAAAATGAATAGATTTGCTCTATCACTTGTTCTTGTAGTTCTTATGTTGCCTGTTCTGCCATTGCCAGGTGGAGTCCATAATGTCGAAGCCACTGGACAATCGCTCATTATGACGGTATCCCCAACGGTTTTAACAGCCGGTGTTGTTTCAGAGCTCACTGACCCGGAGTTACCGCTCACAATCACAATCACGGACACAAACGGTGCGCCAGTTGACCTGACGAAGTCGAGTAATGGAGACTACATAAAACACGACGACGTTTGGAACATGCTCTTTAAGGATCCACATCCAGACGATGTGTCCTATTTTGGAAGGGATGCAAAGCTGCCCCAGTATTATTGGACGAGAACTGACCTCCATGATGACGACAGCACAGAGGTCTGTAATGAGACTCTGTTCGGAAAAGATATGATTGATATTGACTTCTCCAGAGCGCCAGAGGGTATTTATATCTTCAAGGGATTTGTCGCCAATGATGCTGGAGAGTTCTATATTTCAGCCCACACTCCAGACCGCAAGAAAGCTGGTTCTGTAAGGATAAGAGTCAAATCTCCGGTTGTTGATTACTCGATTGTAAACACCGCAGACCCTGAGATGAAAACGTTTGATTCGCCTGGAGATCCTGATTTCATAATGACAGCACTCGACAACAGGATTTACAACGTGACGGTCACAGTCAGAGACGCGATGGGTAACATCATTACAGGTGTGACCGAGGGTGTCAGCCTTTGCACAGGAATCAAGCGCACAGCGAGATTCACACCGTTCACCACACGTCCTGCCAACTTCGAGTGGGTGCCTGACCCAGTTGAAGTGGTTGTTGACAACTTCTATGGCACAGGTGGAATCTATGCAATCGAGTCAATCAGAGATAGGTATCACCTCCATATCGGGCTTGATCTTGATAACAATGGCATCCTGGAGTGGGACAATAGGGAGTTGCACGCCTTTGGCCCGCAGGTTGTCTATGATATAAATGGAAACACCTGGACAAACTATCTGACATATTACAACACCACAAACTACCGCTATAACGACGGAGAATTCTCAACCCATCCATTCTTTGACCTGCCACCGGCTCTTCATGGTGGTTGGGGTCTGGGAGCGATTTACAACAGTCCAAAGTTTGGTGGAATGGTGATGTCGGACTTCAACGACGACAAGAAAATTGACTATAGAGACAGCTTGAATCTCGACTCCTCCGGTCGAACCTCTTTCTACATCTTTGCCGAGGACGCCTGCTATGTTGGTGGACTCGTTGGAAACAACTACTTTGGCGATATGGATGTGGCGGGAAGACCTCCGACAGACGAGAGGTCGCCCGAGTATATAACCTCAAGATACAGAGGAGATTGGATTTACTACCTCGACTTTGACGCCATCCCGGACAATGTTGCCCAGATTGCGCCTCCACAGTTCCAACTCCTTTGGGCAGCAACAAGGGAAGAGATTGACAAGTCACTTCTTGATACAGAGCTCTATGATTTGGTTTACGCCAAAGAAAATCACATCATTGCCCTTGCCGCTCCAGCTGACTACAGAGACCTTCCAATCATGACCAAGGGTCAGGTGGGATTGCAGGGAAACCAGAGTGAGACAGCAATCTACGGAAGACTTGAGAGAAATGAGCAGTATGACACAACTGAAGCCAATGTTTACTTTACCCCCACTGGTGTCGGAGCTGAGGTGATAGAGCTCGTTTACAGAGCCGAGAATACATGGTACTACAATGGTCTTGTCGGTTCACCCAGGGACTACTATATCGAAGAGGTTCTTTTCCTTGATAGTATCAAGGGACTTGAAATCGAGGTTACCTGGTCTGAGCAACCTGCAGCTGGAAAGATTGTCGAGGCTGAGATTTTTTGTCATGAAACGGGCACAAAAAAGCCAGTTCCAGATGTTCTTGTCACCCTTTCAGGCGGTGGCGTTGAAAAGAGCGCAATCACAGATAGCCAGGGAATCGCTGTAATCTCCTGTGAGTTTGCCGAGAATGCGACAATCACAATCACTGCATCGAAGCAGGGGTATCTTGACGATGAGGTCAAACACTCGATCTCAGGCGATTCAACCCCTCCAGAGCTTACACTCGACGAGACACCAAAACTCACTCGCGATGATGTTCTCATAGTCCAAGGAACAACCGAACCGGGCGCTGTTGTTGCTGCGAACGGCACATCAGCCGTTGTTGATGGAAATGGCAACTTCATGGTAAAGATAAAGCTTGAGACTGGTGTTAATGAGATAAAGGTGGTTGCTAAGGACAAGGCTGGCAACGAGACTTTGAAGGTCATCACAATCGAGCTTGATGATATCCCACCAAACATTTTACTTGACGATATGGAAAAACTCATCGACGTAGATTTTGCTACAATCAAGGGTTCTGTTGAACCAGGCTCAAGAGTAAGAGTTGGTCAGGTTGAAGCGACAGTCATCAACGACTACTTCCAGGCAGAATTACCGATGAAGAAGGGTATCAACAAGATTCATGTTGTTGCCATGGACAAGGCGGGTAATTCGACAGAGATGGACTTCGAGCTGATTGTTTGGCACAAGACCACAATCTCAATGCAGATAGGCAATAACGTTGTTATCGTTGATGAGCAGCTGACTCCTCCACTTGAAGCACCGCCCTACATTAAAAACAGCAGAACAATGGTTCCAATTAGGGCTATCTCTCAGGGATTCGGAGCTACTGTCGAGTGGATACCAGAGGATAGAAGTGTTGTTGTAACACTCGATGACGGGCTTGGAGAGACATATATCCTGATGAGAATTGGTTCCGATATTGCGATTGTGAACAACGAAACAGTGAAACTCGATGCAGCGCCTGAGATTGTTGCTGGTAGAACATTTGTCCCACTTCGATTTGTCGCAGAGAATCTTGGTTGCACGGTTGAGTACGAAGCTGAAACAAAAATCATCAACATGGAGCGAGTCTCCTACTAGATAAAGCCACTCTCCTCCACAAAGTGGGTGCAGGCTGAGGACAGCAGTTCTCAGCCTGTTTCAGGTGGAGGTCGATAACTTGATATTGAATTGACACTTAAGGTGCATTAAATATGATTTAACACGGTATGGCAAAAAAAACTCTAGTTCTACTTTTATCATTTTTTCTGGCTTTATACGTTCTACCTGGATTTGCCAGAGCGGAAGAGAAGTTCGATTTCCTGATAATCACAACCACTGGTTTGGTTCAGTCCGTTGATGCGCTTGCAAAACACCGAGGTGAACAGGGGCACATTGTAAAAGTCATCTCGATTGATGACATTGTAAACCCCAACAGCGTACCAAAGGACAAGCAGCTCTGGGATTATCTTGATGCCAATTACCAGGAGTGGGGTTTAGAATACCTGCTGATTATTGGGGACGTGTATGACATCCCTCAGGCGAAGCTCCATGCTGCAAACGGTGTTACGACGACCAGGGTAACCGAGCCAGGTGTTGTCTACTCGGACATCTACTATTCCATACTGGGTCAGGACTGGGATGCTAACAAGAACGGTTATAAAGGTGAACCAATCGATGCTGTCGAAATCAATCCTGAGATTGCAGTTGGCAGACTCCCATTCTCTGACAAGAAGATTGTTGAATCAATAATAGAGTCGATCATTGAGTACGATGCAAGACAGAATTTTAAAAGCATCCTACAGATTGGAGCCAATTATCTCTTTGACAGAGAGAATGGCGACCCCACCAACATCTACACCGACGGTGCTATGATGCATGAGAGAATCTGGACTGATCTGCTCGCAGGCAAACAATTTACGAGGGCATCAATCTTTGAGGATGATGGACTTGGAATAAAGCATCAACCAAAAACCGACAGAAAACTCACAACGGAGAATATTCTCCGAGAGATGGAGTCGGATAAGTATGGAATTGTCAATATCTTAGCTCATGGAACCGAGGATACCCTCATCCGTAAAAGGTGGATACAGGATAAGAACGGAAACGGCTGGGCAGACAAAAAATTGCCCGACGGCTCCTCTGAGATTCGAGAGGAAACACTGCTTTCACCTCAACTAATCTCTGGCAGGAAGCTTGACAACAACATCATTATCGCAACTGCTTGCTCAACTGCACGTGTTTCAACTCAACTTGACACCATTGCTACAGCATCTCTGAGGTCTGGTGCTGCATGTTATATTGGTGGAACCGCCATGAATTACTTCATCCCAGGATGGCAGTCCTCACAGGATGGTGGAAATCAGACAATCACATACGACATAATCAGGAATTATGTCGATGGGAAATCTCTGGGTTGGTCGTTGATGAACACCCTTCGAGACTATGCAAACGTGTTTGCCAGGTTTGGGGACAAGACACTGCAAAATGTTTATTCGTTCACTCTGCTTGGTGATCCGACAATGATTATCAATCCCCCAAAGGCAAAGAATCAAATCCCTGTATTTCTCACCCCAAATTCACTCAACATAACCGCTGGTCAGGGAGATGTGGTGGATGTAGAGATAACAAAGACCGATTCCTCTGAGAATCTCGCTTTGTCTGTCACACCATCCGTGAATGGGCTAACCTTTAAACCAAGCAAGAGCGCGATAAAATCCGGTGACTCTGTGAAATTGGATATCAGGGTAGCGCTGACAGTGAAGACAGGAGACTATGATTTTCAGGTTAAACTACAATCCGAAAACTACCAGGGAGAGGCTTCGTTGCACATCAAGGTGGTGCCTCCGCCAGAATCAACCGTCATAGCCCTTGCTCCCGAATACACCCTAGCGCAAGTGGGTAATGAGTTTTGGTTAGACTTGGTGATTCAACCAACAAAGCCGATTGACAGACTGGCTGGTGTGCTTGAATACGATTCGAGCTCATTTGAATTTGTTGGTTATCGGATTGGGGATTTATTCTACCAAGACTACAGGTGCCCGTCTGATACATCTGTTGTTAACAACAAGCATGAGAATCACCTTTCGTTTTCTTGCATCAGGGACATTCCGCAGTTTGGTGTCGCGAAGATTGGAATCGCCTTCTCGTTCTGCTTTAGAGGGATAAAGGAGACAAAACAGAGCCAGAGATTTGCGATAACCTCAATTAATATTGAATCCAATCAAAACGATGGTTCTAGAATCCACAGTTTTGTTTCTCTCCCATACTCACTGGTAAATGTTAAGCCTATTCAGGCTGGGCAGTCCAGTGGATATAAATTAACGACAAACCTTGATTTGAAACTCGATGACAGTCTTGATGCGGATGTCTATACCAGTTTGAATCAAATCAAACTCACAGGAACGGCTACCGTTGGAACAGACCTTTCGATAAACGGCACTCCTGTTGCGATGGACTCCGAGGGCAAGTACACATTTGACCTATCGCTTAACGACCTTATGACCGATGTCACAATAACCTTGAGGGATAGCTATAACATCTCTTTGATGCTAAAACGAAAAGTACAGCTTTCGACCATAAAGGAGCTTGGATTCCATAGAGGTGAGAAGGAAATCTGGGTAGACCGTAAATGCATGACAAACGATGTCGCGCCATACATCAAAAACAGTAGGACGCTGGTACCGATAAGGATAATAGCTGAACAATTGGGTTTTACTGTCGATTGGAATGCTGCCAAGAGGCAGATTGATATGGTAAACGGTAATATAGCGATACAAATGATAATCGGCAATAATACCGCCTATGTAAACGGTCGCAGTGTAACCTTAGATGCTCCACCTGAGATAACGGACAGCAGAACATTTGTGCCACTTCGATTTATCAGTGAGGAGCTGGGGTGCGAGGTGAGTTGGCTCCAGGACACTCAAACAGCCCTTGTGGTCTATCGTTCTAGTGGAACTCCATTAGAGATTTTCTGATTCGCTCTGTCGCCTCGTGGTTTGGCTTTAGCTTAAAGCTCTCGAATATCTCGTCCCGAACTTCGATAAACAGATCAAAACAAGCGGCAATTGCAGAAAGAACAGCGTCTTTGTCGTAAGCTGATGCCGTTTTTGATAGTTTTAGAATCTGCTTGGACGTCAGTCTGTTTTCAATGTTCTTATAGCCTAAAACGTCACCTTCTCTGAGGTCGTTGAGCTTGATGATGAGATAGCGCATCTTCTCTAGGGCATCACGAGCGTCCCACACGTTGTCTCTTGCAAGCCTCTTTCTGGCAGCCATAGCTCCCCAGAGGAAAAGAGACTCCACCCTCAAAAGTACGTCAATTCTGGCAGAAACCGGCAAATCCTTGGATTCATCACTCAGTTTGGAGGCAGTGCCGTTCGGGTCATAGAGGATTTTTATTGTTTCGTATGCTGGAGATGGATGAATCTCGTCAATTTCAAGAACTGATATTGCAAGCTCTGTCTGATCATCAAACACAAACACCGCAGATCGTTTCGTTGTGTCTGTTCTGATGGCAAAGAGGAGGCTGTTGATATTTTTGACTTGTGGGTGTAAGCCCTCAAAGAGCTTGTCTGCAGAACCTTGCTTCGTGACGATGTAGATGTCTATGTCAGAATATTTGTCGCCAAGGTCTTTGGCAAGAGAACCAGAGAGAAATATTGATTCAACCCCATCCTCTTTTGAGAACACCTCAACAACACTGTTTATGACTGTGTTCTGTTTCTCGGGCATTATCGCTGAACCTCGTAGTTTGGGGCTTCCTTTGTAATCTGGATATCATGGGGGTGAGACTCCCTCAAACTTGCATGCGTAATCTGGACAAATTTTGCTTTTTCTTTGAGAGTCTTGAGGTCAATTGCTCCACAGTATCCCATACCAGCCTTCAGACCGCCAACGAGTTGGTAAACGATGTCATGAAGTGGTCCCTTGTATGGTACTCTGCCTTCGATACCCTCAGGCACGAGCTTGCTCTCGTCCTTAACGTCCTGCTGGAAGTATCTGTCTTTGCTCCCGAGTTTCATCGCTCCGAGAGAACCCATGCCGCGATACACCATGTAACGTCTTCCCTCAAGAAGCACCGACTCGCCTGGGCTCTCCTTGGCTCCCGCAAACAACGAGCCAATCATAACAGTTGAGGCGCCGGCAGCCAGAGCTTTTACGATATCGCCTGAGTATTTGACTCCACCATCGGCGATGATATCAATCCCGCTCTTGTCCGCTTGTTCTGAGCACTCCATGATTGCGCTAAGTTGTGGTACCCCTATTCCCGCGATGACTCTAGTTGTGCAGATGGAGCCGGGTCCAATCCCAACCTTCACCACATCAGCGCCGGCGTCGGCAAGCATCTTTACAGCCTCGCCTGTTGCAACGTTACCAGCAATGATGGTTACGTTTGGGTACATGCTTTTTATCTGCTTTACCGTGTTTATCACATTCAAAGAATGTCCGTGGGCGGTGTCGATGACCAGCGCGTCAACTTCGACTTTGACGAGTTCTGACGCACGCTCTATGTAGTCACCGGTTGCGCCGATTGCAGCGCCAACGATGAGTCTTCCGCTTGCGTCCTTTGAGGAGTTTGGATACTTAACACTCTTGCTGATGTCCTTGATGGTGATGAGACCCTTGAGGTTGAACTCAGAATCGACGACAGGAAGTTTTTCAATTCGGTGCTTATGCAGAACCTTGATTGCCTCAGTCAGGGTAGTGCCAACTGGAGCTGTCACAAGGTTCTCCTTTGTCATGATATTGGAGACTGGCTGATCGAAATTATCTTCAAACAGAAGGTCTCTGTTTGTGATGATGCCGATGAGCTTGCCGGAGCTGTTTGTGACAGGGACACCACTGATTGAGTACTTTGCCATTAGCTCATTTGCCTCATACACAGACTGATCGGGTCTCATGGTTATTGGGTTTGTTATCATGCCTGATTCTGATCTTTTGACTCGGTCAATCTGGTCAGCCTGGTGGTCAATCGGCATGTTCTTGTGAACGATTCCCATGCCGCCCTCTCGGGCAAGAGCGATGGCTAGGTTTACCTCTGTCACTGTGTCCATTGCCGCAGAGAGAAGCGGTATCTTTAGCTCTAGATTGCCTAATTTCGTAGAAACTTGAATCTGGCTTGGGATGATTTCTGAGTACTGAGGGACGAGAAGAACGTCATCAAACGTAAGCGATTTGGCAAAATCTTCACTTTTTACTGTCATTTCCGACTCCTTTTTGCTCATATTAGGTATAGCATGTTGTTTGTCAAGTTCGCTCTATCGCCCTTGAGTTGGCAAATTCTGCTGTTTGTGGTATAATAACGGTGGATTCAGACTCATCTTCTGTCCTGAAGTAAAGCAATCTTTTCAACTGGTGAGCCCGTGTAAATCTGCATATTGAAAGGAGGTACAAGGTGACAAAATTGATGGTTGTGCTTCACAGTCATATACCCTATGTGAAAGATAGGGGTGAGTGGCCATATGGACATGAGTGGATTTATGAGTCGCTTTTGAAATGCTACCTGCCGTTGATGATGATGTTCGAAGACGAAGAAATGCAGAAATTGTCAAACGTGTTTACTCATTGTGTGTCACCAATTCTTTCCCAACAATTAGCGGATGAAAAAATAATAGATGGATTTTCGGACTTCCTTGACAAGAAAATCGACAACACAAAGCACGACATTAAAATGTTTGAGTCGAAGAAATGGAAGAGACTTCAATCTGTCGCAAATATCTGTTTGGAGGAGATTGAGAGAACAAAGCAATTCTGGGAGAAGATGGACAGAGACTATGTAACAGCTCTTAAGTGTCTTTTTGACAAGGGATATATTGAGATTGGTTCAGCTGCCGCAACCCATGGGATGTTGCCGCTTCTGGATGAGGATTCAATAAGAATGCAAATCGGCGTTGGCGTGGAGTCAACAGCGAATCAATTCGGCATCAAGCCGTTCTCGTTCTGGATTCCAGAGTGTGGATACAAACCCGGTGTCGAAAAAATACTTGAGGAAAATGGAGTTGGATTCACATTTCTTGGCAGCGAGGCAACCGATGAGTTCGATGATATCCCGTACAGGCTTGGGAACTCAAATGTGATGTTCATGGGTCGCCAGAGGGAGTTGTCAAAGCAAGTCTGGTCATCAGAAGTTGGTTACCCAGGAGACGACAGATATATCGCATTTGAGAAAAAATACAAACGCTCAGGGAACCGCTACTGGAGGAATACCGGTTCAATGGTGACGCTTGGCAACAAGGATGTCTACAACGCAGTAGAGGCAAAATCTGCAATCTCTGAGCATGTTTCCGATTTTATCAGAAAGCTTGAATCATACTCCTCTGAGACAAACGCCAAGTGTCTTCTGCTTTCATTTGATGCTGAGGTATTTGGACACTGGTGGTATGAGGGAGTAGGCTGGATTTCTGAGTTTGCAAAGGGGGTCGAGGCCAGCGAGAAACTCGAGACGACGACCCCAAAATCCTGCGGATTCACACCCAGTGATGTCGAGAGCAAAACACCAAAGGAGTCCTGTTGGGGTCAGGGCGGCGATTTCAGATCCTGGAAATGTTTGAGCGTCAAATGGATTTGGGATGATCTTGCGGAGATGTCGAAAAAATTCTTTGAAGTCAAGCAAACCAACCCAGACAAGAGACTCCTTGCGCAACTTGAGAGAGAACTTTTGATAGCTCAGGCTTCCGATTGGGAGTTTCTCATCACGACAAAACAGGCAAGAATATATGGTGAGAACAGATTCAACATGCACAAGCAGGCATTCTGGGATGTCGTTGACAAAATTGAGGGAATTGACATCAATATTGACTCCCTGTTTGACAAAGACTCTCCATTTCAATTCCTCGGTTAGTATCAACTGATACTGATTATCTGTTCCTTGAAAACTGTCCCACAAGGACTTACTTTTTATCTGTTTCAAAAAGCTTCTAAAATATGGCAGGTGAGTCTGTGGGAAAGCACTTTAGCACAAGAGCCATCCACGATGGCGACAAGCCAGAAGAGAACAACGGTGCATTCGTTGGTCACATCGCGCCAAGCAGTGTATATGAACTCCCAAAGTTAGAAACACCCAGCGATTCTTTCGGCGAGTTCATCTATTCCAGACTTGGAACACCAACAAGAAACTCACTTGAGAAAAAACTTGCATCTATTGAGAATGGGGAGGCTGCGATTGCCCTGTCCTCTGGTATGGCTGCCATCTCCTGCGCGATTCTATCAAATGCAAACTCAGGGGATGTGATCGTGTGTCAAAATGACGTTTATGGTGGCACTTACGAATTCCTCACACAAATTGCTCCCAGGTACAACATTGAGACCGTCTTTGCCGGCAGAGAAAAGCTATACGATCTTTCCTGGGTTTCAGACAAGACAAAACTTGTCTGGATTGAGACGCCATCCAATCCTTTCCTGAGAATTACAGATATCAGAAAAGTTGTCAATTCTGCGCATCAGCACGAATTGAAAGTCATCGCTGACAATACCTTTGCATCCCCATATCTACAGAATCCACTCACACTTGGTGTGGATATTGTTGTTCATTCAATGACAAAATATCTTGGCGGACACTCGGATGTTTTGGGTGGAGCGGTTGTCTCGAACAAAGAGAATGTTGAGAAATCCTATGAAATGATGACAAACCTCGGTTGCCCACTTGATCCGTTCTCGTGTTTTCTCGTCTCAAGGGGCATCAAAACACTTGTTATCAGAATGCGAAGAGCGCAGTCAAACGCGACGAAGATTGCAAGGTTTCTTTCGGAGCATAACAAGGTCTCAAAGGTTTACTACCCTGGACTCTATGACAATACCGACAGAATGCTAGCGCTCGAGCAGATGAGGGGATTTGGAGCAATTGTCACATTTTCCTTGAAGAACGGTTTTGAAGCAGCGAGAGATTTTTTTAACTCCCTTGAGCTTATCGTGAGGGCAGGGAGTCTCGGTGGCGTTGAATCAAGCGTGTGTTTGCCCATTATGACGTCTCATCATGCCCTGTCAGATTCGCACAAAAAGAGCATTGGTCTTGATGAATCCGTAATCAGACTCTCAGTTGGAATTGAGGATGAACTCGACTTGCTTGAGGATATCTCACAAGCGCTTGATAAAATATCATGATAGCTCTCATTAAACTTGGAGGGCTGCTTCTAGCAGTTGTCCTCACGTCTGCCATTCGTGTGCCGGTTGCCTATGTCTTACTCGGTGGTTCTTTGGCTGTTGCATTCCTGTTTATTCCACTCCCAGATATTCTAGGTGTTTTCGGAGATATCCTGAAAAATTGGGAAACATGGAGATATGCTGTCACACTCTGGGGTGTATTGCTGCTTGAGTCAACCATGAGAAAGACTGGCATGATGGATGAATTAACCGAGGCGGCAAAAAAGCTGTTTTTTGACCAGAGATACTCGACAGCTCTGCTTCCATCCATCATTGGCTTCATGCCCTCGATTGGTGGAGCATACTTTTCCGCACCCCTTGTTGAAAAGGCATCTGCCGGACTTGGTATGACCCAGTCTGGAAAGGCTTTTGTTAATTACTGGTTCAGACATATCTGGGAAAACTCAATCCCTTTGTATCCAGGTATTCTCATGTCGGCTTCGATTACAGGATTTTCAATTGGCACTATCATGATGATTCAGTTCCCTCTGACGATTGTTGGAGCGGTAACCGGATTCATCTTTGGTTTTTGGAGAATTCCTCCTATCAAAATCAGAAGTGGCAAATTCCTGGTAAGACTAGTCGGATTTCTGAAAACAAGTTGGGCAATCATTACAGCCATTTTACTGGTGCTTGTTCTTCCTATTGATCCATCGATTGTCATTTTTGTTGTTGCTTTGTCGCTACTTTTTCAAAGGATATGGATGCCATACATAAGGGAGAGGGGCAAAGAGAGTAATATCACTCCATCAAATGAAGTATCATTTGAAGCTGATGAGGAATCGATAATCCCGCCGTCGCCTTTTGAAAATGCCAAAGCCCAAACCTGGGATATAATAAAAGACTCCTTCAAGGTGAAGTATTTCATCCTCCTTATCAGCGCGGTTGTGTTCAAGGAGCTTCTTTTCGCTGGTGGGGCAATGGGACAACTCAAAGATTGGTTTGACACAACTGGACTCAACCCTGTCGTTGTAGCTTCGGTGTTGCCTTTTTTCATTGGTATGCTTGTCGGATTGACGCCAGGATTCATAGGTGTTTCTTTCCCAATTCTCATTGCCATATCAGGGACTGAAAGTTATGGAATATTTGCTCTTGCCTATGTTTCTGGAATACTCGGAGTTCTTTTCTCGCCTGTTCACGTCTGCCTGATTCTCACTGGTGAATACTTCAAATGCACATTATTTGACGTGTATCGAAAAATGGTGTTACCCAGTATGATTCAAATGATGGCTGGATTTGCCCTCTGGATTTTGTGGAGCTAGCCCTTTGCAGTGATGGTTGGTACCACTTCAACTTCGCAGGTGACTGATTTTCCAACGGGGCAGACGTTCTCAGCCTTACGTAAAAGCCTCTCTGTTTTTTCAATCTCTGACTCGTTTGACACAACAATCTCAGGTTCTATCGTTATCTTCGAGAATCTGTAGTATCCATCGATAAACTCCATTTTGCCATTAGCCTTTGATTTGTATAAGACGAGGTTAATCTTTAACTTCTCCGCAAAGTCAAGGAATGTTGTCATGACGCAAACTGCAGCTGATGCCACAAAAAGATCCTCAGGGGATATGATTTTACCTGGACCACCAAACTCCGGAGGGCAAGCTATCGAGACCGTCTTGAAATCTCCTGTCAAAAAACCCTGATGTTCTGTTTCCCAGTCCACGCCGACGTTGTATTCAAATATTTTTCTTTGCATATTGTTCATTCTTATCCGTTCTATCAATTTATGTCAAGACTTGAAACAATGGAGCTTGTCAAATAGAATTTCGGTTAGCTGGACAGACTCGAAAAACAAAAAGGAAGGTGTGTTTATGATTAATTTTAACCTTGCCAGGTTTGAAGATATGTTCCCAGGTGATTCCGCAGCTTGGATGTGGAAAGCCATTCTCGTTTATTTTCTTATCATGATTGCCTTCGCAATTGGCAATTATGTTTCGACCCGAGCCCTCAACTCCACATACAAAGACTGGGGCAGGGTTCTGTTCGGTGGATTGATTTGGTTTTGCACCATCATTGTTTTCTCACTTGTCTTTTATCAGGTGCCAATGGTTGCCGTATATTTCACAGTTGTTGCCTGGTACTTTGAAGCCAAATTCCTGTTTGACTACACTTGGGTCAAAGCTCTTGCAGGTTGGCTGGTTCCGATTCTGGTTGCAGCTGCTCTGGTGGCTTTCATGTTCTATGTGTATCCTGGCGCCGCTTGGACACAGACACTCCTTGGGATGCCCTGGTAGTCAGTCATGATGGATTTTAGTACATTATCCTCTGGTAAACTCGTTCGAATGGCCAGGATGGCGTTCGAGCATGGCCCGGGTGATGGTAAACTTCTGATACTGCCAATCGACCAGGGTGTCGAGCATGGCCCAGTTGACTTCCTCTCGAATCCTGATTCTGCCAACCCAAAGTATCAGTTTGAGATGGCACTTCGAGGTGATTATTCGGCAATTGCTGTGCATATTGGGCTTGCCGTAAAATACCACAGCGAGTTTGCAGGACTCGTGCCGTTGGTTTTGAAGATCAACGGAAAAACCAATATTCCATCGGATGAGAATGCCTTTTCTCCATTGACAGCGACAGTTGAGGATGCTGTAAGATTAGGCGCTGATGCCGTTGGCTACACACTCTATGCTGGTTCTCCTCGGCAGGATGATGACATTGAACAACTTTGTCATGTTAGAACTGAGTGCGACAGGTTTGGCATGCCGCTTATAGTTTGGTCATACCCAAGAGGAGCGGCTGTCGAGAAAAAGGGTGGTAAAGATTCCCTTTATGCCATAGACTACGCTGCAAGATTGGCGCTTGAACTTGGCGCGGATGTCATCAAGTTGAATTATCCAAAGCTTGTCTATGGTAAGGGTGAACCAGAAAAGTACACTAACCTTGAGACAGATGAGATAAAAGCAATGGAGCGCCTTGTTATCTCTGCGGGTAACGCTGGTGTGATTGTCTCAGGTGGTTCGAAGATTTCCGACGAACAACTACTTGATAAGGTCAGCAATTCACTCAGGGCAGGTGTCATGGGTTTGATTTTTGGAAGAAACATGTGGCAGAGGCCAATGGAAGAAGCCCTTGAACTGACTGAGAAGATTCACCAAAAGATAAATGAGGCATCTGGGGTAACTGGCTGATATAGACTTATATTAGTTAATACGATAAATAAAAAAAAGGGGGCTCATCTTTTGAGCCCCCTTTTTTGGTGTCTTCAAATTCTTGGTAAAAAAGTCTTATGGTTGAGTCGATGATTCAGATCCGCCCTCTTCTGGTGGGGTGAGTGTCATTTCCCCCGGAGGTGCGCTCATGTCGGACAAGTCAATAACATCATCTGTTTGTGGAAGCGTGAATGACTCTATCTCACCAAATTTGTCAAGCAGCGCATAGAAGTCGGTTGAATAACCGTTTTGATAGAACTTGCCATCGATACCGACTATTGTTGGATTGCCCGGTGAAAGATAAACCTCACCAGAATAGGATACGGTAAGGTTCGTATCGATGCCGCTGATGTAGTAGGTAGTGTACGATTTTCCATTGATTGTTGTCTCAGGGAGAGAACTCACAACCGTGTCCTTGCTCTCGATGACATCAAAGAGGAAGTTGAAATACATCTTGGCAAAGTGCAACGGATTTATCTGATCTCCAACCTCTTTGGGATGAATGATTTTTCTCCAACTGTCAGTATCCGCGTCCTTCTCGTATGTTGCGTTTCCGTCCGCGTACAAAACAGCTGCCTCACCGCTTGTTGGGTCACGCATTGTGGTTTGGGAGATTCCTCCCGCGATGTTAACTATCAGTGGTTCCCTTGGAGTGTTTGAGGATGCAACACTTTCAATATAACTCACTCTGAGATTGTCGTACTTTGTGTACTTTGTGAACTCAGGTTTCTTGTCGAGGATATTGCCTGGAGGTGGAGGTGGTTCTGGAATATCTGGATATTCTGGATTCTTGTACCCACCATCAACTGAGTTCCCATTGTCCGTTACTTCGTCTGATATCTCTGGTATAAGCATGGTGTTGAGGAATTTATTCTCGTTTATCTCATAATCAGTAAATTCTCGACTCTCGTATCCTGCCGCCTTGAATTCAATGTTGCACTTGCCTTCTCTGATGCTATCAAAGGCATATTTGCCCTTCTCATCAGTTTTTGCTATCACTCCATCAAGTGAAACCCTGGCGTCGTAGATCGGCTCCGATGTGACGCTGTCGACCACTTTTCCCTCAAGCCTATAGGTCTCGCCGCTGCCACCACAGGCTGCAAATGAAATCAGCACAACAAATAAAACGAGCGCTAATATGGTTATTTTCTTCATTGATACTCCTCCTAGAGTGAATGTATGAAGTTTGAGAATTCGCTTTTGTTATCCGACTTGATAAAACTCGAACCAGAAACCAGGATGTCGGCACCGGCATCAACCAACTCTTTGGCATTACCAAGGCTAACACCGCCGTCCACCTCAAGCACAGGGTTTCCATCAAGCTTTCTGACTCTACTGACTCTTTCTGTGGTTGCTGGCAGGAATTTTTGACCAGAGCGGCCTGGGTAAACACCCATAATAGTTACCATGTCGATGAGGTTTAGGTATTGACCAAGCTCCTCAACTTCTGTGTCTGGAGATATCGCCAACCCAGCTTTCATCCCAAGCTGCTTTGCTCTTTGGATCATTTCGAGGTGGTTCATGTTGGTTTCAATGTGCCATACAAAGGCGTATGCCCCCATGTTCCCAAATGTTTCAACGTAGATATCCGGGTTTGTAACCATAAGGTGGGCAATACACGGAATCTTGCTGGTTTTGCACACGCTCTTGCATGTGTCTAAGCAGAGTCCAAGATTTGGAACAAAATGACCATCCATCAAATCCATATGGACAAAATCTGCATATTTCTCAATCTGAGACAATTCATCCCCCAGAGAAAGGGGATTTCCTGCCATAATCGATGGAGCCAGCTTTGTCATGGTCTATAATAAAGGTCGACAGGATTATCCGCGTGGCACTTCATTCCGCCCTCTGGATCCTGTCTTAATACTTGCCCTCTTGGAGCATTGACGTACTCATCCTTGCTTGTAATTGGGAGTAGTCTGATGTTCTCAAAACCGGCTTCTCCAACCTGAGCTTTGGCATCGTCGATCGGCAGACCAACGACGTTTGGAACGGCATCGAGAATACTTATGGCAACCGTCAGGTCAACCTTCCCGTCGATATGGATGTCGGTGCCCTTGGGTGGATGTTGTTTTATTACATTTCCAACCTGGTCTTTGTATGTTTCAACCTCGGTAATGCTCCCCACATGAAGGTTTAGGTCGGTTAGAATTTTACGTGCGTCGCCAAAACTCTTGCCGACAAGGTCGGGAACTGGAATTGAACGCTTCCCCATCGACACGACGATGTTGACTTCCCTGGATGTTTTTATGAGTCCACTGGGGAGAGGGTCTTGGGAGATGATGTTGCCTTTTGGGACGTATTCGGAGTACTCCTCCCCTGACTTCAAAAGCTTTATCTCTGATTTGGCTGCAATCCTCTCGGCAGTCTGTGTGTTCATGTTCACAAAATTTGGAACCTCAACCATGATATCGGTCGATGCGCCGTTGCACCCCAGAAGCAGTACCGCCATAAGAACTGAAGAAATAATCAATCTCATGGGATGGAGTATATATTTGGGTTCTCTATCCTTCAAGCCCGGATTCTTTCTTGTGTCTAATTCTAAAATGCTTACCCGCAAATCTATGGGATTCATCTCTGATCTGTTTGAGTAGTCTAAGTGCAAAGCCATTCTCGTCGAGTCTGTATGGCTTGCTCTCCCCAGGCTTGAAGATCAGCTCTTCTTCCTTGGCAATGGATATTATCTCGACACCGGTGTCCTTGAAGACCTCTGTTGCCACACCGAGTTGACCCTTGCCTCCATCAATCAGAATGAGGTCTGGAATTGGGGCAAAATTCTCATCATCGATGTGGGTAAGTCTTCTTGTGAGAACCTCCCGCATCATTTCATAATCATCGGGGGTGTCTTTGGTTCTGATTTTGTAGATGCGGTAGCCTTTTTTAAAAGGTCGACCGTCTTGAAAACACACCTGGGAGCCAACTGCTGATTTGCCCTGGATGTTGGCAATATCATATCCCTCAATAAGGATTGGAGCTTTTTTGAGTTTGAGTTCATCCTGTAGCTCGATGACCGCGTTCTTGCCTATCGCAATCTTCTCTTTCCTGATGTGTTCAGCGAGGTGATGCTTGGCGTTTGTTTGCGCCATCTCAACAAGCTTTATCTTATCTCCGCGTTTTGGCTGAATTATTTTGATCTTCTTTTTGAATGTCCTGGCTTCATTGATGAAGTTCAGCAAATCCTTTTCTGCAGTTGGGTGGGTTGATACAAGAATCTCAGCGGGGAGGTTGGAATCCTCACATGAGGAATAGTAGTTTTGCATCATTATACCGAGGAAATCAGCCTCAGATGAGTCAACATCAGAATCAGCAAACATATGGAGAGTTAGGATGAGTCTGCCAGACCTGACCTTTAAGAACTCCACACAAGCCATGTTTTCAATAATTTCGACAGCGAAAATGTCTCTATCGACTATCTCGTTGGAGACAACCCTCTGAGACTCAACAATATTTCTGAGTTGCTTGATGCTCTCTCTGTATCTTGCTGCCTCCTCAAACCTAAGAGCAGCGGATGCTTCCTCCATTCTCTTTGTCAAAATGGATTCGAGTTTGCCGTATTTGCCAGAAAGCAGGAGAACCAGCTCTGAAACAATTTTGTTGTAGTTGTCCTTTGATATTTCGCTGTCGCAGGGAGCAGTGCACAGCCCAATGTGGAAATCAAGACATGGTCTCGACCTCTCCTCTGGGAGGTCTAGCTTACACACTCTGACTGGAAAGAACTGCCTCAGTGTTCTTATGTTTGAATGCCAGTGACCCGACTTTGTGCTTGGGCCAAAGAGATGCGCATCCTTCAATCTTTTATCGTCATGAGGATTTCTAGTTTTGAGTAATCTGGGATAAGGTTCCTTTGTCACAACGACGTAGGTGTAGTTTTTGTCGTCCTTGAGTTTGATGTTGTACTTGGGTTGATGTTGCTTGATAAGGATATTCTCAAGCACGAGAGCTTCATGTGCTGAGTCGGTCACGATGAAGTCAACATCAATTGCGTTTTTGACGATGAGTTCGACCTTTTTGTCAACGTCTGCAAGCATGTAGGACGACACTCTATCGTGCAGATTTTTTGCTTTACCGACGTAGATTACAGTGCCATCTTCGCTTTTGAAAAGGTAAACCCCAGAGTTGCTGGGCAGATTTTTGACCTTGTCCTGCAGGTTACCCTTCATCCACCCACCAGTACCACACGCCCTTCTTGAACTCTCCATTAATAAATCCCTGAGCTCTCAGGTTCGGCAGGAATTGGGCTGCAGCGTCGTTACAAGCGATACCCTGACTTTTTATCTCTGTTTCTATCTCTGTGGTTGAGAGTTTGCCCCTACCCTTGAGTATATCGATTACGAATTCTGCTTCATCTGGCATGTCTGTCATGGTGTGTACTCCAGTCTTACTTTGTCTTTTCCAGCCTTGAGTTCCAAATCATCAGCGCCGATTATCTCGCCTATTGTCTCAAACGCCACAAAAGTATGGTTGCCTTCGATAAATGGGGCAACAGGCGTTTTAAACGTGTAGCCACCAGCAAGAATTTCTTTTTCACCGTTGATTACACTTATATCCCAAGTCTCGAAGTGACCAACGCTTCTTTTCCCATCTGGGAGTGGCGTTAAGGTACCTCCAAGATATCCAAGTAGGACATCAGCGGCAATAACCGGTTTCCCGTTTACAATCCTCACGGGCATCTCAAGATCGGTTTTGATATCGTTGTACTCAACGCTGCCATCTGCTGTATTGATAACGATTTTGATACTTCGCTTATCGACGAATGGATTGAAATCGATTGGGATTACCTTTGTTCCACCGTTTGATGTGATTGTCACATACCCTCGTTCGGGGGTGTTTGGGGCACCTCTTAGGTTGTCAATTTCAAACTGGACTGTTGTTGAGTCTGTGGTTGCAAAGTCGGTGACTGATGGTTTGATGTAATCCAGTGAGCAGGCAACCCAGCCATGGAGAGTGCCAATGCCGTCATTCTTGATGACAAGCTGTGGGGGTTTGGCGTCTTCCTCGATCCCAAGCTGCATTCTGATTCTGTATTCGAGGTTTCTTGTGTAGAAAACTGAGAAACCAACCTTGGTGTGCAACCACTCCATATTCTTGCTAACCATGACAAGTCTTGGGATGGCGCGTCCCTCGTAAGCCGCCCAGGTCGCCCTTTCCGGCCATGGATCATAGACCATCGGGTAGGTGATGGCATCCAATCCTAACTCTTTCAAGCCGTTCTGAATCAGGTTGTCACTCTCAAGCGTCTCAAATACATATTCGTCATCAACGTCGTCAGTTGTTATACCAAGCACAACAAGACCCATATCCTTGTACTTTCTATAGATTTGTTCAAGGTATGGCATGCCGGCCTTGCATGGGGGACACCACGTCGCCCAGAAGTCCATAACAACCAGCTTTACATCGTCCCTTGCTACAAGTTTGGAGAGCTGGGTTTTTGTGCCACCCTGTTTTGGGTAGTCAGGGAGATTGAAATCAGGAGCTTTTCTGTAGCCGCCAGAGGGACTAGCATAGTTATTGAACCTGATAACATCCGTGTTTGTGCGAAGAACTGGCTCTGTGATGCTTCCCTTTATCTTTTTTGCGGTCACAACTATGGATTCGCCAAACATATGCAACGTGGCTCCGGCGAACTCAGCAAGAGCTTTCATTGGACCATAGAGAATTCCATCACTCATCTCGAACGCTCTTTCAAACTCCACGTCAATCGAATTGTTTTTGGCGACTTTTTCTCCAAGCTTTACGATGACATCGTTATCGCCTGATATGAAGCGTATATTGCCGCCTGGAAGGTTGATTATATCAGCGCCGATTTCGTCAAGAACAAGACCTATCGGCCCAAAAGCCTCCTCACCACCTTCACACTGTCGCGGAAGATTGTGTGTGATACCGTCAATTCTGATTACCTCTGAACCGTGATAGTACGAACTTAGCATGGTATCGGACTGAAGATTCCAGCACCTCACAGGGATTGTTTGAGAGTTTGACTTACCAAGGAGAAGAAGCTCTGTGGAGTACCTTTTATCAGTCCATTTGACAGCCTCAGGGTTGAAGCTGACTGAGATATTTGTAGGAGAGGATTCAAATGAATTTTCCAGAACTGAAATTGCCATGTCCCTTGATGTGAGGGTGCCAGAACCGATTCTACCACCTCTGTTACCAACGGTCAGAGTGAGGACATCCGGTGGGACATAACCTGAGTTGCTTGTCAGTTTGATGATGGCCTGTTCAAGGTAGAGTTTCTGTGACTTGTTGAATTCTGGGAACCACGAAACGAGTTTGTTGGAATCATCTATGATGTAGACTCTTGGGGTGGTTGTTCCTGGAAATCCCTGACAAACCTGTCCCTTATCGTCGTAGAGGATTGGGACGGTTAGGCTTTCAAGTGAGTACTGCGCGAGACCATTTGCGATTGTTGTGTTGCCTGCAAAGAAATTCTCAACAGCTGAGTCTGTTGGTATTGATGCAGCCACGAGATAGGCTGAGAGTTTATCCTCGTCGTATCTTTCGTGAATAGATTGAATAAATGGGATAATTTCCGCGCTTTTATCACTTGTATCAAAGAAGCAATATAGTCTGTATGGGGGTACATCCGCATTTGAGTTATAGGTTTTTCCATTTGCTATTGGATACATCTCGCACGAGAAATCAGTTGTTTTCTTTGAGAAGGTTGTTTCTGAATAAACCAAGTCTAAACTTGGCCAATTCGAATAAAGCATCGCATCAGCCTCAACTCCAACCTTCATCTCTATCCCGCCAAGTTTAGCAAGAGGATTTATTTCCCACCCGAAAGCAAGGGAGAGGGCTGCCCATGAGATATAGACATCACCATCATTTTTTACCTCAAATCCAAACCTCCAGGGAACGAGTTCCCCATCGATGTGGTAGTCACCTGATAGAGTGTGGAGTTGAAACTTTTTTCCATTGGCGACAAGAGTCAGCATATTGCCAATCTTGTCATAGCCGTATGAACCTTTGATTGCGTCGAATAGTTTGGATGTGTTCACCGCATAGAGTCCATCAATCAGCTTGCAGGCATCTGTTTGGGTTTTCCCATCAATGAACCATGTGAATGTGTTGTTGCATTTGAAACTCACAAGCTTTTCGGGGTAGATGTTTGAGTAAACCTCAAGCCACAGAATCCCACCTGTGGTGTTAATCTCTAGAATCGATTTCCCCTCTTTGCCATTCTCTGTAAAGATTGGCTGGAGGCTGATTTGGTTTTTGCCAACAGATGCGCTGAGTTTGTCGCCATGCACCTTCACGCTTGTTATGGTGAGATTTCCTCCGCCAATGTTATTTATGTCAACAGATGTTGTTGGAGCAGGTTTTTCAGCCGTTGCCTTGTGCCAGTCAATCACAACGGAGTTGGTGTCTGTGGATGGTTGGGGTTTGTCTGCTGCCATGTCATAAATCACGACAACCGTTTTTGTTTCTGCAATCCAATCAACCTGCGCGCCAAATGCTTCGCTTATGAATCTCAGTGGGATGAAGGTTCTTCCCTTTTGAATCATTGGCGCTCTGACAAGCTGAGTTTCGATTCCATTAATCTTTGCCGTGATATTGCCAATTTGCACTTCAATCAGCTTTTTGCCAAGTGTTGCTCTGACAGTTTTGGTGTCAGCAAGCCACTCAACGTCGGCTCCAAAAGCCTCTCCGATGAATCGGAGAGGAACCATTGTGGTGTCGATGTGGATGAAAGGTTCGCTATCGAGCTCAACTGTTTTTCCATCGATAGTTGCATTTTTTTCACCGATTTGAACAGTGATTTCCCTTTCGGTTTTCGGGATTGTTGTTGATATCTCAATCGATTTTGTGGCGCCTGGAGCGGAAACTGTAAGATTCGCTGTGTGTTTTTCACCTTTGGTGAGTTTGGAATCATCAATTGCCACAAACAGCTCTGAGGATGCACCTTCTACCGTAAGCTGTTCCGGATATACAAGCAGCCAATCTTTATCAGATGACGCCTCACAAAGCACATTCTTGCTTGCTTGCACGAGGTAGATGTTCGAGTTTTCTGTTGGGAGAAGTTCAAGTTTGAGTTCCTCAAAACTCCAACTGAGTTTGTGGGTTTTCTCCTCGATGGTTAGCTCAATATCAAGAAGCTCAAGAAAGTCTGGTGGAAGGAGAACGTCTCCCTCGGCTAGATATACGTTGTTCTCAAGTATGTGTGGAGTATTGCCGATAACAACGACGTTTGAACCCGGCCACAGAAAGGCTTTTTTATCTCCAAGAGTCAGCTCAAGTTGATTTGCATCAAATGAGTGCTTTACGCCAAACGCCATTGATAGCAAATTGCTTGAATAGTACAAAATCCCATCAATTCTACTCGTAGACTTCAATATATTGACATCAGAGCCAGCGATTGTAACGCTCTCCGTTCCTGGTGTGAGTTCGACGGTGACCGTTGGTGATGGACTCTTGATTGCTGTGACTGGTATGAAAGCAACTCCGCCGTCAGTGTCGAGTGTTATGATGCAGGTATTGAGTCCCATCTCGGTGACTCTATCGGAAAGGACGGTTGCCGTTACTGTCGTGGTAAATGGCTCCAGCTTGTTTGGGCTTATCTCAAGCCAGTCTGCGCAAGAGGTTAATGTGCCAGAAATCTCTCCTTTACCAGTGTTTGTTATCTCGAATGTGACCTTTTTATTGCCTGTCTCCTTTGAGACATAGCCAAAGTTTATCATGTCGATTGAGATATCGAGCTTTGGTCTTGGTTCGTAGTTTATTGTGAGATTGCGGGTGATCTTCTCGCCTGTACCAACCTTGTTTGCAGTAACTTTAATTTTATTGTCGCCATCCTCAAGACTTACCTTGAGTTTAAAGTGACCACTTGCTGATGCGACTGTTGACCGACCGCCAACATATACTGTTGCACCCTTACCTGTGTAGCCCTCAATCTCGTATTCTCTTGATGATGCCATTATGACATCATCACCACTGCCTTCGATGTAGAGATAGAAGGGATCTGTGTAGTATGCCGTTGCCAGTCCAACTACTCTTGAAATAAGCTCAAGTCCAGATTTGTCGACGTGATCGATTGTGTCCTCAGGCACATGCCACATCATGCCAGGTCCACCAAAGATGAAAGTTGCTGGAATGCCACGATTGCTGAAGGGAGCGTGGTCTGAATTGTTGCTTGGACCACCAACGTAGAGGTCTCCACCAACTACTTTCGAGGCCCTTTTGATTGTTTCAAGCAGTGTTTCGTAGCCTGGGTCGATTGAACATCTAACACTGTTTGGTTTACCGCATATCATATCCATGTTGATGACAGTTAGACCATCCGACGGAAAAATCGGATTGGATGCCAGATAGTCAGCACCGACAAGCCCTATCTCTTCCCCGGTGAGTGCAGCAAAAACGAGGTTGATTTTGAGCTTGGCGTTTGATTCCGTGAAGACTCTCGCAACCTCAAGGAGACCAGAAACACCTGATGCATTGTCGCAAGCGCCGTTGTAGATATCACCATTTGGATCGATGCCAAGGTGGTCATAATGGGCTGTGAGCATGAGGGTTGAGTTTTTCCCGAACTGGTCTGAGGAAGGGATGTAGCCAATCACGTTGAAGACATCAGCGTCTGATTGGTAGTCAATGTTGACTTCATAGTCGATGATGAAATCCGCTAGCTCAAATGAATATGGTTCCTTCAATTCATCAATCTTATCAAACAACTCATTTGTCGTGATCTCATCACCTGCAAGGAGTTTGTTTGAACCATCTTCAGTCATAAATACACAGGGCATGTCGTGCCAGGAGCCAGAGACGCTCTTGTAGTAGACGTTGGTTCTGTTGTTTGGGGGAAGTTTGGGATTCTCAAGCAGAATAACGCCCAAAGCCCCGTGCTTCATCGCATTTGAGAGTTTAGTAGTAAAGTACATATGAGTCTGAAGTTCGGGATGCTCCTCAAACATGGCCTGAACAAATCCAGGAGCGTGTCTCATGATTGCAACAACCTTGCCCTCGACGTCGATATCTTTATAGTCGTCATACTCAAGTGTACCTGTCGACGTTATGCCAAACCCAGCAAACACGACCTCAGTCTTGGCTTCGCCAGAACCTGAGACCACACAGATGTTGTAATCCTCCCTGAATGCGAAGTCTTTCTTGGTGTTGCCTTCTTCATCGACCTGTCTGAATGTGAGTGGGGCTACAGGATACCAAACCGCAGTCTGGAAGTTCTGAAGGTATGTGTTGTTGTCACCACCGGGAACAAGACCCATCTGCTGAAATTGACCCTTAACGTAGTCTGCTGCAAGTTGAGCTCCCTTTTGTCCTGTCATTCTCCCCTCGAATTTATCCGAAGAAAGGGTTTCAATGTGCTTTATCGCTGAGTCAGAACTTATTTGTTCGACCAACCCAGCATACGTGAAGTCAACGGCGTCAACGCTTGATACGGGGATACTGATAACGCCTGCAAAAAGAACTGTTGCTAGAACTATCGATTGGAATTTTCTGAAGCTCATGACTACTCCTCTGTAAGGATTTCTTTAAGTGTGGCTGAGAACTTGTCTATTTCTTCAATTGTGTTGTAGAGATAGGTCGACACCCTGAGGGTTCCCTTGATGCATCTGGAGTTGAGGAAACCGTGAACGCAGTGTACGCCAGCTCTCATTATGACTCCTGCCATTTCGTCAAGCGCCATAGCAAGGTCGGTGACGTTGTAACCGTCAACCATAATGCTTGTGATTCCGCCTCTGTCTTCAGGATTTTGTGGGCCAAGGATTGAGACACCTGGGAGCTTCAGGATCTGCTCCTGGAGTCTTTCGGACAGCTTTATCTCGTGTTCGTGTATTTCTTTTCTGCCGATATTGAGGATGTACTCCGCCGCATATTTTGTGCCGACGATTCCAGCATAGTTCTGAAGACCAGCCTCAAAACGCCTTGGTGGGTCGATGTAGTCGGTTTTGTCATATGTTACGTTGACGACAGTGCCGCCACCTCGAAGAAGTGGTTTTAGCTCCTTGAGTTTGTCCATCTTGCCGTAGAGGATTCCAACGCCTGTTGGACCAACCATTTTGTGGACAGAGAGAGCCAGGAAATCACAGTCCACTTCCTGCACATTTATCTCTTGATGAGCAGCTCCCTGAGCTCCGTCAATACAGGTGAGAGTTCCGTGTTTTTTGGCTATATCGCAGAGTTTTGCAACTGGTGTTGTTTCACCGTCAAGATTCGAGGTCATGTAACACGTCAGAAGTCTTGGTTTGTGCTCCTCGATTGCGTGTTTCCAATTGTCGATTGAAAATAGACCGTTCTCGTTTGAAGGGACAACTTCAACATGTACACCAATCTCTCGAAGGCACTGCCAGGGAAGGAAGTTTGAGTTGTGTTCTTTGTCAGAAACGAGCATCACATCGCCCTTTTTCCAGTCGATGCCAGAAGCGACGATGTTGAGTGACTCGGAGGTGTTTTTTGTGAATGCAACCTCTGTGTGGTGGGACGCTCCGATGTATTGCTGCATGGCTTTTCTGGAGGCAATCATTGCAGAATTCAGTCTCAGCGCCATACTATGACCGGAGCGACCCTCACATACCGGATAATCCCTATAGTACTCTGTCATGGAGTCGATGACTACATTTGGCTTAAGGGTCATGCAGGCGTTGTCAAAGAAAATTGGTGGATTCTCTTTGCAAAGTAGAGGGAAGTCGTTTCTGTACTTTTTGTCTATCATAATCCGCACGTCCCACATGAGTTTGATGTACAACTTCCACAGGAAGATTTACCACCTGAGCTTGAATTCATATTGTTACCTCCAGTTATTCCGGATATTTTCGAAACCAGCTTTCTTGTTTTTTCGCTATTGCAGTTGGGGCATCTTGGATTGTTGGCGTTCATGCCTACCAGTTCACTAAATCTTTTTTTGCATTCTGGGCATTCGTACTCATATATTGGCATCTTTCAATCCTTCCTTACTCTCTTCTAGTATTGATATTGTTTTGTTAACCTCGACGAGGGTTTGGTCAAGGATTTTTGCTATAAATTCTGTTGCCTGCGCCTTCATTTGATTGGCCTTTTCCTGGGCGTTGTCAAGGACTTCTTTTGCTTTCTTTTCAGCTTGAAGCACAGGATCTGAGGCTTCTCTAACGGCTTTTGCCTGTTTGTTGGCGACATCAAGAATTGAGTCTCTCTCTTTGACAATCTTTGCTGCACTCTCGAATTCATCAGGGAAATTTCTGATAATGTTTTCAAGGAGGTCTACCACAGTCTTTTGTGGTAGAATCACACTCTCGGAGAACGCGGCTTTTTTCGCAGAAAGCACAATCTCCCTCAATTTGTCGAAATCCTTAATCACTCCCATTTTGCAGCTCCTTGTATGCCTTCTCTACAATGCTTGGCACGAATGGAGATATGTCACCACCACCCCTTGCAACCTGCTTGACGAGTGTCGATGAGATGTAGTTAAATTCAGGTTCTGACATCAAAAAGACGGTTTCCAGATCGCTCCAGACGAGTGCGTTGGTGGTTGCCATTCTATATTCGAAGTCAAAATCAGAAATAGTCCTCAAGCCACGGACGATTTTGTTTATCCCCATACTTTTTGCAAAATGGACTAGAAGACCGTCAAAACCAACCACCTCAACACAGTCGTTTGTTTTGAACATTTCTTTGAGGAGTTCGATCCTTTGCTTCTGGTTAAAGAGTGTGTTTTTGCTTGACGACTCGGCAACAGCCACGACCACCTTCCCAAAAGTCAAAACTGACCTTTGGATAAGGGAAACATGACCGAGTGTTGGTGGATCAAACGTTCCCGGGTAGAGCACGCTTGTAGAAACAAAGTTTTGTTCCGCCATATGTCCTCTCTTTGTATTTTTCAAGTTCGGCAATGTGTTCAGGATAAACTGCATTGCTGGCGACTTCAACAATCAGTATTCCATTTGTAGACAGACAACCTGAGCCACCTGCTATAATTGCCTCGAATTCATCTGCCTTCATCTCGTATGGTGGGTCAGCGAAGATGATATCAAACATCTGCCCATCAGTGTTTGCTCTCTGCAGATATCTGGAGGCTTCCATTCTCTTTATTTCAACCTGTGATGAAACGCCAAAGAGGTTGGCGCTCTCAATACAGGAGTTGATGGCAACCGGACTCATATCAACGAGAATCGCCTTACTCGCTCCCCTTGAGATTGCCTCAAAGCCGTTGGCTCCAGAACCGGCAAACAAATCGAGAAACACGCACCGATAGATGTCCTGACCGATAATTGAGAACAATGCTTCCCTGACCATATCCCGAGTTGGTCTGCCTGAAAATCTCGCACTCAGCTTGATTTTTCTGCCTCTCAGGGAACCGCCAATTATCCTCAGGATTTTGCCGCCAGAGGGTTTATTCTTTCCGCTCATTCTCACAATTATATTCGACTTGTTATGTCTTGCACAGTTTCAATTTTTGTTTTACGTAAATGATTGCCTTTACGCCAACTCTATCCCCTTGGTGCAGTCAATCATTTAACAACACCGTCTTACCTGGATTTCGGTTTTCTTTGGTGTGTTTGTATTTGACTTATAAACTGACACGCCTTAATCTTAACAACCGTGAAAATCCATACGGAGGACTGATTGTGGACAGTAAAAAAGTTACTCGTAGACAGTTATTGAAAGTCCTTCTTGGCCTGCCTTTCCTTGGCATGATTGCCGCAGCCGCCTCCCCGCTGTTGCGCCTTCTGAAGCCATTCGGAAAACTTGGCCTTGAGGTTCCCCCGCCAGCCGCTGCCGTTACAAAATTATCAACTCTCAATAAACCCGTTGGGGATTCGTTCGTTAAGGTGCCAGCGATCGCATCGGAGTTAGAGCCGATGGTTGGTTATTCTTTTGAAGTCATTACAGAAGATCGCTCGATCCCTTACAAGCCGGTTAAGATTCGTGAACCTGGCATTCTCATCAAGGATTCAGAAGGCAGAATCAGAGCCTGGAACGCGAAGTGTACTCATCTTGGGTGTGTCGTCAGGTGGAGCACCGAAAAGAAAGAGTGGCACTGTCGGTGTCATGACGGCTTTTTTGATCCACTCATGACACAGGTTCTTGGTGGACCACCGCCAAGACCTCTGGAGCGATGGACAGTCCGTCAGGATGGCGACACCATTATTATTGATAAAGAAGTACCATCAGAGGCGGTGTGATATGAGTCTCAAGAATTCTTACAGATTGTCTAATCCGTTCAATTTTGTCATAAATGGAACCCTTGGCATATTTGATACCCTGAAAGTCGGTTTTGCCTCAATCAACCCGCTTAACCATCTTGGCTCGCTAACTCTGCTTTTCTTCCTCGTTCAGATTCTTTCAGGTTTTATCCTAAGTTTCTTCTACATGCCGTCGCTTGAGCACGCCAACAACTCCGTCAAATACATCATGTCAGACATGGTTCCTTACGGGTTGTTCATCCGAACACTTCACAGGTATGCAGCCGATGCGATGATTATCTTTGCCACGCTCCATATGTTTAGAAAGTTCTTCGCAAACAGGCACACGAGCACAAGATCGGTTGGTTGGTATGTCGGAGTCGGATTGCTTGTATTCACCGTCATTATCACAATCTCTGGCTATATCCTACCGATGGATGCAAGAGCAGATGCGATTGTAAGTTTCTTTGGCTTGTCGATTAACAGTGTGACCTTCCTGATTATCTACCGAGCTATCCACGTTGCTTTGCCCATCCTTGTTTTTGCTATGCTTGTCGTCCATTTTTTCAGGATTTCAAGACCGCCGATCATCCCAACACTCGCCCTCACCATCATCTCTCTTGGTTTCGTGGCAGTACTTATAGGGTTGTTTCCGATACCTGCCGATGAGATGAAGATGAAACTGGCAAAGTATTCGTTCGACTGGGTGGGGCTCTGGACTATCAAGCTACCGAGTGTTCAAATCAGTCAGGTCGTCTGGGGTGGCATCGTTGGTATTCTGTTACTTCTCCCGTTTGTCGGCAAAAAGATAAAGAACGCAGCGGTTGTCGACCCATGGCGTTGCTCAGGTTGCCTTTCTTGCAAGTCTCTTTGCCCAAAGAATGCAATTGTTGAGAAACAGTTCAATGTGGGTCGTGGCAAGTCAAAGAAGGTTGCCTTCGTCATAAGAAAGAAGTGTCAAGCTTGCGGTGTTTGTGTTGCTGGCTGTCTTCCCCAGGTGATCGAACTTGAGGGAAGAAAGACAGCCCCGATGCTGGAGGAGGTGAGAGATCTATGCGTAGAGTAGAGTCTACCTTGCCAGAAAAAAATGGCAAAATCATTGTGTTTTTCTGCGAAGGTTCTCTGCGCGGCAAACACCTTGATGAACACATTGAGAGGCACAAAGAGGCGTTCTTCGTGAAGATGCCCTGCGGCGGCATGGTAAATCCTGTCGTGATGTTCAAGTCACTCATGGATGGCGCCGATGGTGTGGTTGTCTACACCTGCCCAGAATTTGATTGCCACAACTTTGATGGAAACTCATTTTCCAAAAGGCGTGTTTTCGCTGGCAGAAAGGTCGCCGAGGCACTTGGAGTTCACCCCTGGAGACTTGTTCATATTGAGAGAGATCCTCTCGACCCAGGACTTTTGACCCGAACCATCGTGCAGATGAGTCGTAATGTCGAATCTGCAGAGGTGATACCATGAACTCAAACATACTCGAATACATCAAAGAAACTGTCAAAGAGGCTCTTGAATCCGGTAAGATAAAGGCTTTCCTCGGTTACACCGATGTTGAAGGTATTCCCGGAACATCCAGACCGTATCTTGCTGAAACTCCAGAGGATGTTGACAATCTCACCTTTAACTCCTTCTGTAGACAGAACCTCATCCGACTTGGTGGTGGTAAGACCAATTATTTCCCGGAACTGCCTGGCAAGAAAGACAAGCTTGGTATTATGGTCAAGGGCTGCGATTCACGGTCAATGTTGGCAAACACCGCAGAAGGCAAACTCGACAGAGAAAAGCTTTGGGTGGTTGGCGTTGCCTGTCCTGGAACAATCAATATTGAGAGACTAAGAGCGACACTCCCAGCCGAGATAAAAACTATCAAGGATGATGGCACAAACCTACAGATTGAGCTTGTTAATGGCGATGGAATGAAGCTTGACAGAGAGGAATATCTTGATGTCAGATGCCTCAACTGTAAGGTAACAAAACCCCTTGATTACAACTTCTTCATTCCAAACGATACCATGAGAACGCCTACAACTCATAACTTTGAGTGGGTTGAGCAGTATCAATCAAAGGCTTTCTCAGAGAGAAGCGAGTTTATCCAGAGTCATCTGGCAAGATGCACCCTTTGCTTTGCTTGCCGTGATGCTTGCCCCGCCTGCTACTGCAACGAGAACTGCATCATGGACAGACCAAAACTCGCTGAGCCATTCCTTCACAAGTCCAACGAGTTGAAAAATATCCTGATGTATCACTTCATCCACTACTATCACCTCGCAGACAGATGCACGGGGTGTGGCGAATGCACAAGGGCTTGCCCAGAAAACATTCCACTCAACCTGATTACTGATGCGCTTGGTCATATGCAGAAAACTGCCTGGAACTTTGAGGCTGGTATGAGCGACAAGTCAAAACCACCGCTTCTTTTGATAAAGAACGAAGAGATTCTGGAGGACTGATTATGCAGCTATCTAAAGAAAAAATGAAAGAACTGCTCCAGAAACTGATTGAGACCAAGAGGGTTTTTGCTCCCGTTAATGAGAATGGAAACACAAACTTCCTCCCAATCTCTAACCCCGATTCAATCGATCTTGATACCGTCAGGACAAAAGCTCCAGCCAAAGAGGTTGTCTTTCCTCAGGCTGACAAGATTGTGACCCTCTACTCAAAAGATGGTGCGATCCAGAAGATTGAGGATGTTGCACGAATCGAAGAGACCGTACTTTTTGGAGCGAGACCCTGCGATGCGAGGGGCATTGAGATACTAGATAACTTCTTCCTCGCACAGAGCAGAAAAGACGGTGGAGAGCAGAAGTACAGCGATCCATACTGGAAAGAGCGAAGAGAGAAAACGACAATTATCTCGACTGCCTGTACAAGACCTCTTGCCACGTGCGGTTGTTCGTCTCTTGGAATCCACCCAGCATCAGAAAAAGGTGCCGACATCCTACTTATCCCCAATGGCGATAAATTTGATGTGATGGTTGTGACCAACAAGGGAAAAGAGCTTACCTCAAAATACTCTGAGTTCTTTACTGATGGTGGCAACCCAACAGAAACCCAGCAAAAGGTCAAAAATGCTTGTGAAGCTCTGATGACCTTTGCAGTTGACACCTCAAACGCAGGAAAATTTGAGAATCTGAGGTCGGATAATCCAGTATGGAAGAAGGCATCATTTGGCTGTATCAGCTGTGGCGTTTGCACCTTCTTCTGCCCGACATGTCACTGCTTTGAAACTCGCGACCGCAAGGTTGCCTGTGATAAGTTTGAGAAGACGAAGTGTTGGGATTCTTGCAGTTTCAATAACTACTCACTCGAAGCGTCAGGACACAACCCAAGACCAGTGATTGTTGACAGATTCAGTAACAGAGTGCTGGATAAATTCCAGTATCATGTGACGCTCTATGGTGAGATTGCCTGTACAGGATGCGGAAGGTGTTCTGACCTTTGCCCCGCTGGTATCACACTCTCCGATACGCTGGCAAAGTTGGGAGGTGCCCTATGACAAATCCACTCAAGCCAGAAATAGCAACAATTCTGAGGATTGAGGAAGAGACACCATCCATCAAATCGTTCTACCTCAAACCTGAGAATTGGTTCGACTACAATCCAGGTCAGTTTTGCATTGTTGGTGTTCCTGGTGTTGGCGAGTCGGCGATATCCATTGGCTCATCACCAACAGAAAAAAAACACATACAGCTGACAATTGCAAATGTTGGTGCTGTCACAAGCAAGATTCACGAACTTGTAGATGGCAACCAACTCACAATCAGGGGACCTTTTGGAAACGGTTTCCCAGCCGACAAACTCAAAGGGCTAAACATCTCCTTCATGGCAGGTGGTGTTGGACTTCCCGCCATCAGCAACATCATGCAGTACTGCATGGCAAACAGGGGAGATTATGGCAAGATGGAACTTCTCTATGGAGCAAGAACACCATCTGATATGGTCTTTACAAAGAAGCTCGAAGAGTGGAAATCTGCAAAAGACTTCAAGATGCAGCTGACTGTTGACAACGGTGACAAGGATTGGACGGGCGATGTTGGTGTTGTCCCCCAGTACTATGACGCCAATTTTGCCAAGAGGTCGGAACTCCTCTTCTCGACTGACAAACACTTCGACAAGACGGCTGTGGTAGCCTCTGGCCCGCCTGTCATGATTAAGTTCACCTTGATTGCTCTTGCCAAAATAGGTTTCCCAAAAGAACGAACATACGTCTCGCTTGAGGCAAGGATGAACTGTGGTTGTGGTAAATGCGGAAGGTGCAACGTTGGTCATCACTACATCTGCCAGGATGGCCCAGTGTTTACGGCTGCTGAAGTTGAGCAGATGAAAGTGTTTTAGAAAGGGGGCAAGTTAGGATGAACGCAATGGATAAAATTGGAAATTGGCTTGCCGGCTTTTCGGACAAATGGATGAATTGGTGGAAGGGTAGGGCAATCAACTTCAATCTGATGGATGAGAACACTCCTCAAAGCAAGAAGAGCAATCCATTCTATTGGATTGGCTCAATGATCTATACCCTTCTTATCCTGCAGGTTTGTGTTGGCATCATCCTCACATTCTTCTATATCCCAGATACAAGCCCTGTCACAAAGATTGACCCAAATCTTGTCACCTATGCTCACGGCAAAACATATGCCAAGGTCATGCATGAAGCCGAGTTGATTCATGAGGCCGTCATCTCTGAGTATGACTTCTCGGATGATGAAAGAGAGATTTTCAGGGTTGCTGGCAAGAAGGATTATGAGGTTGTCATCGAGAACCTTGGTGTTGAGTCAGATGAGGCTGTTACTCTCGAGCAATTTATTGAACTCGGAAAAGCCTACAAAAATGAAATCAAGGACCTTGAAGGACAACTCAAAAAGGCCGAAAAGCTTGAAGATAGTCCTGAGAAAGATCAACAGATTGACGAGATCAACAAAGAGCTTGATTTCCTGAACCAGGATGAAAATATCCAGAGCATCATCTCGCTATCGGCAGAAAAGGCTGATAGTCTTGTTGCCAGCACTTATCACGCCGGCATGCCGATTGGAGATGCAATCACAGAGGCTGACCTGCTAGTTTCAGATATTGTTGAGCTCTCATCAGTTTATGGACTCACAACTGATCAGGCTGTGCTCATGCTCAGTGGTATTGAATATGTTGACGAGTATGGCGACAACCGGACGATTGAGGGTGTACTAGAAATCGCCAGAAAAGCTTCGGGGAAGTCCGAAGAGGAGCAGTCAGATTTTGAAAAGACGATGCTCCCATTTGCCGATTACACTCCAGAGCAAATGATTGAGGAGGTCACACTCCTTGATATGCCAGTGGATGTGGCGATAGCCGAAGCTGAGCTAAAACTTTCACCTGTATTTGAATATCTCGAAGAACATCACCCAGAGGAATATGAAGAGCTTGCCTCTGAGTTTGCTGAACTTCTTGCTCTCTCTGGTAAATCCCCAGAGACGATTGCTGACGAGGCTGGCGTTATCATCACAAGAGCCTACGACTCTGTTGCCAAGATATCGTCCAAACCATTAACCCAGTGGATTAGAGGCATACACAGATACGGTGCCTACGCCTTCATCTCGCTTCTCATGCTTCGATGGGTCAGGATGTATTTCTGTGGTGAATTCAAGAAACCAGGAGAGTTAACCTGGATTATTCTTACAATCGTAGTTGTAGTTTCGACCTTCTCTGGTGTTACTGGTTACCTCCTCCCGTTTGACCAAAGGGCATACTGGGCGACAACTGTGGGAACGCAGATGTTGGATTCGCTTGATAGTATGCCAGTTATTGGATCGCTGAACCTTGGTGCAGCCCTCAAATACATTGGGCTTGGCGCTAACCAGGTTGGACAAACAACAATCCTGAGGTTCAATATCCTCCACTACTTCCTGCCTATCCTGATGTTCCTGATGGCAGAGATTTACTTCCTGAGGTCGAGGAGGAAAAGACCAAGGATTAACTGGGTGGCAATAGGTCTCCTTTTAATCGTGATTGTTGGCGCTTGCCTCTACCTTCCTGCAGTCAATGAACCACCACCAAACACAGTCAAAACGCCCGATCACATCTTGCCTGATTGGTACTTCTTGTTCGTATACTTCTATCTGAAGTTTGTGCCAGGATATTGGGGGCCACTGATCACAGTGTTGTTCATCGTGTTCCTGGTCTTTATGCCGTGGATAGAACGAAGAGCGGAACAGAGTGCAAAGAACAGGCCGGATATGATAACGCTTGGAATTGGAGGACTCACCTTCTTCCTGATTGGATCTCTACTCTCGTACTGGGTTCTATTCAAGGATTCAGATAGAATCTTGTACTTAACTGGAATCATCGGATTCAATGGGTTAATATTCCTGCTTGCATTTGTGTTGTTTGCGCTCTGGCGTTGGAATAAGGTCAAACGCAAAAACAGGCTTGCGGACAGATTGGGAATTGATCCGGCAGTCGTTGAAATTAAGGAATAGTAACAAGGTATGAAGACAACCTGGAGCATCCTTTTCTTTCTGTCGCTTCTTGTGCTGATTCTCTCGATTCATCAGATTGTGACGACGATTCGAGATTATGCGGTGCTAGGTGGAATGTTCTATCTTCAGATTTTCATCTGGGGTTTACTGTTTGTCGTCTCGATGACACTTCTCTCGTTTGGGATATATGCAGTCGAGAAGTCAAAAGGGAACATTAAGAAGAGGGTGGCAATGTTTGACGCTTGGTTGTCGAAAGGAGATAAATGAAAAACGAGAAAGCTACAGCAGTTATACTTCTCCTTGTCGCACTTGCGGGATTGTGTTTGTTGGTTGTGATAGGTCTTGAGGTCTGGGACGGACTTCTCGCAGTAAAGAGAGTTGATAAACTCTTGGCTGGCGCCTCAGGTTCCCTCAAGTATCTGCTTAAATATAATCCTTGGCAGCAGTGGGTAGTTGTTGCATTTGGTTCGTTCCTTGTGTTCACAGGACTTGCAACTCTCGCTTGGACGTATCACAAGAAACTGTAGTGTGGATAGGCTTGATTGGGTAGTTCTCTCCTGCCTGGCGGCGTCAAAGCCAACGTTGTGCGGAGAAGCCAAGCAGGAAAGTGTCGGTTATGTTCTGTCTAAGTTTGATAATGACACCCTTGAGAAAGCTCGAAAACAAGCCGATGAAGAGACGAATAGGGATGGTGTGACTGTTGTCACACAGGATGATGTTAGTTACCCGGCGGGTCTCCTTGAGTTGGAAGACCCGCCTTTTTCATTGTTTATATATGGTGACGTCTCATCTTTGCAGGCGCCTGTTTCTTGTTTGGCGATGGTTGGCACGAGAAAAGCGAGTCCTCAAGGGATGCATGTTGCCAGGTCATTTGCAAAGGAAGTTGCCACAGCAGGTGCTGCTATTGTGTCCGGCTTAGCTCAAGGGATTGACTCGTCTTCCCATGAGGGTGCTCTTGATGCAAATGGCACAACGATTGCTATTATTGGTTCTGGATTGCATCACTTGTTGAAATCCAGAATGGGTTCTGCGTTTGCAATCCGCATCAAGGAAAAAGGAGCGATTGTTTCGGAGTTTCCACACCACTTCCCAGCACAGAGGTGGTCTTTTCCTTGGAGAAACAGGATAATAGCCGCACTATCCAAAGCGACTCTTGTTGTTGAAGCCCCAGAGAAGTCAGGTGCGTTGATTACTGCCAGAAGAGCGATGGAGTTGGGACGGGATGTCCTTGCTTGCCCAGGGCTTCCTGGCATGGCTGGCTTTGCCGGGTGCAACAGACTGATCAAGGACGGCGCGATGCTCGTCGATTCATCAGCTGATTTGTTTGAGGTATTGAATCTCAAACCGGTTCAGACAACCCACAATCTGACAAACGATGAGAAATTGATAATTTCTGAATGTAAGTCACCCGTTACAGTTGACGAACTCTGCCATAAAGTGAATCTGTCGGCAGAATCTGTGCTCGCAATCCTGACGATTCTTGACCTTAAAGGGCTTGTGAAGAAGTTGCCTGGTGGAACTTACATGAAATCAACAATGTAGGTAGTATCCTTAGAAACATATTTAGAAAGATACTTATACCACCAGAATTGTTGAGAATGACCAGATTCTTGTATTTTATTCTTGGGCACATGTAGTTCAGCTTCGACTCATTTTGGAAAGACTTGCTCGAGATTATTGCTGTTATTCATTAGTAAATGATTTTGTAGGTTTAGTTAGTTTTCCCAAAAAAAGTTCGTTAAAAATCCTACTTGATAAAACTGTTGAACCTTATTTCCCTATACAAAATGTTGAGAATATCCTCTCAAGGTTGGCTTCCGTCACACCAATCCCATCAAGTTCGGACATGAGCGTTAGGCATTCTCTGATGTCGAAGGATAACATATCAACAGAGGGGGCACACAATGCCCTTTTGAGACTATTTATCATTTTCTTTAAAATGTCAGTCTGTCTTGTTGTTGCGATGTAGTCTTTCTTTGGGAGATGATCCTTTATTTTTTCAATCAATTGGTCGATTCCATATTTTTTGTGAGTAGAGAGCTGCATCCATTTTGAGTCGTCGATGCGCCTGGTATCAGATTTTGATTGCACCAGGATGGCATTCTTCTCGATAGACACATTTGTAGATGCCTCCGGGTCCAGCCAAATGATGAGGTCAGCTGAATCAATGAGGGTTTTTGTCAGTTGTTGTCCGCTGTCGTCTGAATCGTCATCAAGTCCCGGACTATCAATCAGTGTTACGTTGGCGTCAAATAGCCTTACATTGGAAGACACATAATCCCTCGTTGTCCCCGGCTTACTCGACACGACCATTCGGTTGAATCCCATCAAGTGATTAAATAGTGTCGATTTTCCAGCGTTGGGTGGGCCAGCGATAATGACCTTTGGCAGATCTCCAATTTGGCAGGATTCGCGAACAGAAATCAATTTCTCAAGAAGCTCGTTTAGTCCGGTTTTGAAAGAGTTGTTATCCGAAACATCATCGGGGAAGCTAATAGCAGCTTCGATTGATGAATAAATCTCCTCAAGTTCTTTTCTGGCTGTTGCAAGAAATACACCCAATCCCATTTGATTGAGATTGGACATATTCGCAAGCGCGTTTGCCAGCTCAAGATGGGGAAGAGATGATTTGCCAAAAAGGAATGCCCTATAGGAAAACTCTCCTGGGTTGGCTTTCCGAGCGCCAAGTGAAACGGCGATATTTGTTATCATATCAAGCACAGCGGGGCTACCGTGAACCTGGAACTCGATTGAATCCTCTCCAGTAAAAGAATGAGGTTTTTGGAAACATAACACCAATCCCTCGTCGATTATGGATTTGTCTAATGGATTGATAATCTGCCGAAATGCAAAACACCCAGGCTCAGGAAGCCTGGGTGGGTTAATCATCTTCTTTGCTATCTCGTGAGACCTCTCACCAGAGAGTCTCACGATGCCCACAGCTTGGGGAACTAATGCTGTGGCTGGGGAAACAATTGTATCCATAAATATCAGCTCTTAATATCGACTATTATCCTTCGCTGTGGTTCCTCATCGATTGAGTGTGTGATGACATAGGGGTTATCTTTGAGAGTTGTGTGGATGATGCGTCTTGCGAATGCTGACATTGGCTGAAGCTCAACAGGTCTGCCGTAGCGCTTTACCTTGAGGGCTGCGTTTTGGGCGATATTTCTCAGGATGTCAATCTGGCGTCGTTTGTATCCGCCAATATCGAGTGTGATTCTGACCTGATTGAGACCCTTCTGTTGAAGAATCATATTTACGAGATATTGCAGTGCTGCAAGACACTCACCAGATTTGCCGATGAAAACAGCAGGTTCTTCCATATCAACTGAAAGAAAGAGTGTGTCGATATCGTGGTGCATTCTGATATGAATGTCCTCACCCATCTTCTGGAAAAGCTCAGGGAGAAACTTTGAGAGGATTTCCTTTGCCTGTGTTTCCTGCTGTCTAGAGCGATATGAGTTTGCCATTGTCTTCTACTTTTCCTTGGAATCAACTGTCTTTGGAGTTGGTTTTGCGATCTTGATTATGTACTCCCCAAATGTTTTTTTGTTGAAGATCATCTGGTGGATAATCGATGCAAGAGTGAAGGTCACCCAGTATATGGTGAGGGCAGATGGGAATTGAAGGGCGATATATCCAAGGAACAGAGGCATGATAATCTGCATCGCCATGTTCTGCTCTTGTCCTGGCATCGCAGACACCTTCTGCTGGAACCAGGTGGATGCAGCCATGAGAACTGGCATGATAAAGACTGGGTCTGGAGCGCCAAGTGATGGGAGCCAGAGGAAGCTTGCGTAGTTGAAAGGAGCATAACCGCTGATTGCGTTGTAGAGTGCGATGATGATTGGGAGTTGAACGAGCATAGGAAGACAGCCACCAAACATGTTGACGTTGTTTTCCTTGTATATCTTCATCGTCTCTTCCTGGCGTTTCTGGGCATTCTCTTTGCCAGGATATTTTTCGTTAAGTTTCTTGATGAGAGGTTGGATTTTAGCTGTGTTTCTCATGCTGTTGAATTGAATGTTTGTAAGCGGGATAAGAATAATCTTAAGCAAGATTCCGAGGATGATGATGGCAAGACCATAATTGCCAAACCCGACAGTGTCTTTGAGCATATCAAGGAACCACTGGAATGGTTTATTGAAGATAATAAACATTGTGGATTCGCTGATTTCAATCCTGTTGTCCTCGGCGTTTCTCACTTCAATCGTCTGCATATCTGAGTCGGTTGTATCAAAGGTGACATTATAAACAGGATAATAGATGCCAAGATCAAGGTCTTTGCCTGTCGCAAGCTGAATCTGGATTGTTTCTGTATCACCTGGTTCAATATCTTTTTCTAACTTCAGAATCAAAGGTTCCTCAACCTCACCGATGTAAGCGTATCTGAAGAAGTGATTCGACTCAGCCTCTTCTGCTGTGAGGGATGTGACAGGTTTAAGGTCTGTGTAATCTGGGTCGGAAGCAATTCCAACGAGTTCCAAACTAACATGTTCAAGACTCTGTGATGAGCTGGCTGGATTCTCAATCTCAACTCTGAGAACGATGTTCTGGTTTGGCGCAGCGCCTGCTGAGGACTTGATACCAATGTTGATGTCAGACTCAACATATTCGCTTTCCTCAATGTAGAGTTTGCCGGTTGTCTCGAACCTGGTTCCATTCGCCAGGACTGAAAGTTCGACTATGTGCTCACCAATCTCAGCGTTTTTGGAGGCTTTAATGACAAACGACTTCCTTTTCGTCTTTGTTGCCTCTATGTCTGTGATGCTAATGGGGTTGGAAGTGACGTCAATTCCCATCTGGTCAAGAGCTTTTCCGCCGATTGATTGGATGGTTACTTGAACATTGTCTACCTTTTCATTCCCGTTGTTGGTGATTGCCACATTGAACGGTGCCGTGCCACCACCGGCGATTATGTAACCCTCGGCTGTAACATCAATTGCGGTATGTGAGGCTGCAACGGGTGTCACTGAAAGAGCCAACGAAATGACAAAAGCGCAGAGAAGCGCAACGGATAATGCTTTCTTGAGTCGCATTACATATCCTCCTAATGAACGTGTTGAATCAGTAATCTTAGAAACAACAGTTCACATATTGTTTATATCATGGTACCGGATCATACCCTCCGGGCATGCCGGGTCTGCATCTAATTATGCGCTTGATTGAGAGCCAAATCCCCTTTATTGGACCATATTTTGAAATGGCCTCAAAGGAGTATTTTGAACAGGTTGGGGTATAAATACAAGATGAGGGAAACAGTGGGGAAACGAAATTTCTGTAAATCCAGATAAGAGCCAGAAAAGGGAATGAGACTATTTTTTTGAGCAAACCTTTGAAATTAAATCCCTCAGGTCTTGCGAAAGCTCCAACAGCGGCGCTCCCACAGCGGTGTTGCGTGGGAGTATCGCCAAGTGTATGCTCTGCCCTACTTGGGCATCTGCTTTGATAAATGCCTCTCTGAGCATCCTTCTCATTCTGTTTCTTGAAACTGCCGATCCAATCCACATCGGTGACAGGTACGACACAGCCGTCTCCCGATTGCCTTCTGTCCAGACCACTCGGAGATGTCTCCGGCTGTGTGACTTTCCGTTGGTAAAAAGACGGCTCACCTGCCTTGCTCGAAGCCGAGGTGGCAGTTTCATACGTTATTCCTTCTGGCTCTTTTAGCGATGTCAACCGATATAACCGTTTATCAACCGCTGATCGAGATTTTGTGGCGACCCTTGGCTCTTCTTCTCGAAAGAACCTCTCTACCGCCTCTTGTACGCATTCTTGCTCTAAAACCTGAGGTGCGAAGTCGTTTGCGATTGTGTGGTCTCATTGTTGTACGCATGTATATCCTCCATTAATCAAGTCGTGCCATTTTAGCAAACAGAACACTGTTGTGTCAAGAAAAGGTGGTCGCAGGGACATTTTTTATTGACAATTTTGCTATTTAGGCAATTGTATTGGTATCAACGTGAAAAAATGAAAACGGAGAGTGATATGGAAAGGTTAGTCTACGACTTTATCTCAGCAAAAGAAGTCCCAGAAAAAGATGCAAAGCAGATTCTCGGTGGTAAAGGTGCGGGTTTGTCGAACATGACAAAGATTGGGATGCCAGTCCCCCCCGGCTTTACAATCGTAACATACGCATGTGAATACTATTATGGTCAGTGGAACAAATCGCTTCCAGAGGATTTCAAGAAGAGTGTTATGGACAATATCGCTCTCGTTGAGAAGGAGACAGGTAAGAAGTTCGGAGATAACACGAACCCTCTTCTGGTCTCAGTTCGTTCAGGAGCAGCCGTCTCGATGCCAGGAATGATGGACACAATATTAAACCTTGGCATGAATGACACAGCGGCTGAGGGTTTTTCAAAGAAAACAGGCGACGAGAGATTTGCTTATGATTGCTATAGACGTCTTATCCAGATGTTCTCAAACGTTGTTCTTGAGGTTAATCATGACCTGTTTGAGCATGCCCTCGTTTCAGCCAAGAAAAATGCAGGCGCAGTTACAGACCAGGACCTCACAGCAGACCAACTCAAAGCATTAATTGAGGAGTATAAAAAGATCGTACAGAAGGAGACTGGAAAGCCATTCCCACAGGATCCAAAAGACCAGCTCTTCGCTGCCATTGAGGCTGTAATGCGCTCCTGGAACAATCCACGCGCGAATGACTACAGAAAGTTAAATGATATCCGAGGCCTCCGAGGAACAGCGGTAAACGTTCAGACCATGGTGTTTGGCAACACTGGCAACAACTCAGGCACAGGCGTTGCTTTCACCCGTGATCCATCGACAGGCGAAAACATCTACTACGGCGAATACCTTGTTAATGCCCAGGGTGAGGATGTTGTTGCTGGAATTCGCACTCCATCACCAATTGCAAAACTCGAGCAGGAGATGCCAGCCGTTTACAAACAGCTTACCGACGCCTTTGACAAACTTGAGGGTCACTACAAGGACATGCAGGACATCGAGTTCACAATTGAAGACGGGAAGCTCTACCTTCTGCAGACAAGAGTGGGTAAACGCACAGCACAAGCAGCAGTTCGAATCGCTGTCGAGCTTGTGAAAGAGAACATCATCACAAAAGAAGATGCTCTTCTTAGAGTCAACCCCAACGATCTCGACCAGCTCCTTCACCCAAGGCTTGACCCAGCAGCCAAAAAATCAGCTGTTGTGGCTGCCAAGGGTTTGCCGGCATCTCCGGGCGCCGCTGTTGGACAGGCAGTCTTCACAGCAGACGATGCCACAAAGTGGGCGGATGAGGGTAAGAAGGTAATCCTTGTCAGAACTGAGACATCCCCAGAGGATGTCATGGGTATGGCAAAGGCAAACGGTGTCCTCACCTCAACCGGTGGTATGACAAGTCACGCTGCCGTTGTTGGTCGTGGCATGGGCAAATGTTGCGTTGTCGGGTGCGGCGCAGTTGTAGTTGATGAGATCAACAAACAATTTGAGATTTCTGATAAAGTGGTCAAAGAGGGCGACTGGATTTCTCTTGATGGTTCGACCGGCGAAGTATTCCTCACAAAACTTGAAACCACAAAAGCTGAGCTTTCAGGTGAGTTTGCTGAGTTCATGACCTGGGCTGATGAGACAAGAAGACTCGGTGTCCGCACAAATGCCGATACACCACATGACGCCAAGGTTGCATATGATTTTGGTGCGAGAGGAATCGGTCTTTGCAGAACTGAGCACATGTTCTTTGCAACGGACAGAATCTTTGCGATGCGCCAGATGATTCTTGCCGAAACAAAGGAAGCCAGAGAGAAAGCGCTCGAGAAGCTCCTCCCGATGCAAAGACAGGATTTCCTCGGAATCCTTGAGGCGATGGAGGGCAATCACGTCACAATCAGAACACTTGATCCACCACTTCATGAGTTCCTTCCAAAGGAAGAGGAAGAGATTGTTGAGCTTGCAAAAGCGATGAATATCTCGGTCGACAAACTCAAAGATAAAATAAACTCGCTCCACGAAGTCAACCCAATGCTTGGTCATAGAGGCTGCAGACTTGGAATCACCTATCCGGAAATCACTAGAATGCAGGCAAGGGCAATTCTTGAGGCGGCAGTTGAACTCACCAAAAACGGCAAAAAGGTCTTCCCAGAAATAATGATCCCGCTCGTTGGAAATGTTCGTGAGCTCGCCAACCAGAAGGTTATTGTTATGGAGACCGCTGAGAGTGTGTTCGCTGAGATGGGTGCGAAAGTTGACTTCCTTGTTGGAACTATGATTGAAATCCCAAGAGCCGCCCTCACTGCTGACCAGGTCGCACAAGAGGCTGAGTTCTTCAGCTTTGGCACAAACGACCTGACTCAGATGACATTTGGTTTCAGCAGAGACGACGCTGGTAAGTTTATCCCGGAGTATGTTGAACTTGGCATCTTTGACTATGATCCCTTCCAGGTTCTAGACCAGACGGGTGCAGGGCAGCTTGTAGAGATGGCTGTCAAAAAGGGTCGTTCAACCAGGAATGGTTTAAAATGCGGAATCTGTGGTGAGCATGGTGGAGAGCCGATGAGCGTTGAGTTCTGCCATAGGGTTGGACTTGATTACGTCTCTTGCTCCCCGTTCAGGGTACCGATTGCAAGACTCGCGGCAGCACAAGCAGCCATCAAAGAGAAGAGAGCGTAGGTAGCAGATGGACCTCGATCGAGTGGTCGAGGAGATTGACAGCCGACTCGATATCGTTTCGGTTGTTGGTAGATACGTGAAACTTCGAAAGGCCGGCAGGAACTTTGTCGGCCTTTGTCCGTTTCATGCCGAGAAAACACCCAGTTTTTCTGTCTCTCCTGACAAGAGGTTTTTTTATTGTTTCGGGTGCAAAACCGGTGGCAACATTGTGCAGTTTGTCAGCAAGATTGAGGCGATTCCATACATGGAAGCTCTCAGGATTCTTGCTGATGAAGCAGGAATTGAGCTTGGTGAGGTTCATGTTGGTCCAAAAAGAGATGATGATTTTGAGCTTCTTTCCTTTGTGCAAGATTTTTTTAGGAAACAGTTTTTCACATCCAAACCGGCTAGGGACTACATAGAAAACCGCGGTTTGACAAAACAAACTATCGATACTTTTCAAATTGGTTTCTCGCCGCCAGTATCCTCCGCTTTGCCAAGATTGCTCAAGGAGAAGGATTTTGATCTAGAGAAGGCTGTGAAATTAGGCGTTCTTGGCGTATCTGATGATGGCTCGAAGTATGGCTATATGAGGGGTAGAATCACATTCCCAATTCGAGACTCAAGAGGACGTGTGGTGGCGTTTGGAGGGAGAATTCTGGGGGATGGTCAACCCAAGTACCTAAATTCGCAAGCCACCTCACTATTTGACAAATCAAAAACCCTTTACGCCTTTGACGTTGCCAAACGTGAGATAGCCAAGGAAGAGAAAGTGATTGTTGTTGAGGGCTATATGGATGCAATCTCGATGCACCAGGTAGGATTCCCTTACACCGTCGCCACACTCGGAACAGCTTTTACGGATGGGCACGCACGGCTCCTGAGGCGTTTTGAACCAACTGTTTACCTGTTTTTTGACTCTGATACAGCCGGCAAGAATGCAGCAGTTGGTGCTGTTAAAGCCTGCATTTCTCAGGGAATTGATGCCTATGTTGTGACACAGGAGGATGTTAAAGATCCGGACGATCTTGCAAAGACTGGTAAGGAAAGTGTGCAAAAAGTTCTCGATGAGTCGGTGCATGGATTGACCTTCTGTGTTTCTTATTTCATTTCTCAAGAGAAAAATCCAGACTCACCAACTGCGAAATCCAGGCTGGTGAAACAGGCAAAAGAAGTAGCAGATTTGGCAATTGATGATATCAGTAGGAACAGATACTACGAAATGATTTCGAGTTTGCTCCGTGTGCCAATTTCCATATTGAACAAGCGAGCCAAAATAAAACCGAAAGTAAATTTAAATACTTCTCCAGTTAGAGCTTTGTATGAAAGACAGATAATTCAACTCATTCTCAACGACGACGTTGGTGGTTCACAAATCTTGGACATCATCGATCCCGATTATTTTCAGGATAATACTGCAAGAAACGCTTTGGAGTATATAATGGAAATCGGTGCAGACCTTGTTAAAATTGAGTCTTCGCTGACCGACGACGGTGGTGGTTTGTCATCGTTTTTTGCGGGAATTGCGGTTGAGGAAGTCTTGTATGACTCAGGGGTGTTTTTAGAACACGTTAGGTTAGATTTGAGCAAATACAGAGTCAAAGCTCTTGCTCAAAAACAAAAGCACTCCGGTTTAACCTCAGACGAGTGTGAATTGTATCTAAGATTGCAAAGGTGTGTCAATGGGATGGACGATGACAAGTCCCAAGAGAAGAGAAAACGTGAGCAAGGAAGAGAAGAAGAAAACGAAGAAAAGTGGGAGCAAGGTCGAGGGGTCCACAGAGGACAAGAAGACGAAGAAATCAGCGAAATCTTCGAGCAAAATAAGCGACTCGGACAAGGTAGTAGAAGAGGAAAAAACTCAGGAGACGGCAGCCTCCAAAAAACCCCCAAAGAAAGCGGTAAACTCAACCTCCAAAAAGGGGAGCACGACGAAGAGCGTTTCGAAGAAAACTTCGACGACATCGACTTCGACTGATGGGGAAAAGAAAGAAGCACCCAAGCAACAGAACAACAAAGCTTCGAAGGCAGCTAAGCCATTAAAAAAAAGAGCCAAAAAAGACAGCGAATACGACGAAGATGAGGATGAAGAGTATGATCGCTCCGAGGGTAAATACGACGGTGACGACTCGTTCGATGAAGAAGACGATGATTTTGGAGGGATAACGGAACGAGAGTCAGTGGATGACTCCATTGTGTCAGAGCTCATAGGCACTGACTTAAGCGGCAGAACAGCCCAGCAAAACGCTCTCAGAGCAGACCTTCTCCAGGTGCCTCAGCTTGTAAAACTCATCAAGAAACACAAGGACAGTGGAGTAGTATCCTACAAAGAGATAATGGATTTGATGGGCAGGATGGATTTAACTCCTGACCAGATTGACGAGATATATTCAATATTCACTGAGGCCGGTATCACCTTTGGCGATGATGACAAGCGTGATGAGGACGAAGAAGAACAGCCACAAAGGACGGTAAAGGTCTCTGGAGAGTCTGAGATATCAGACCCGATCAGGATGTACCTTCGTGAGATTGGTAAAATCAGTCTTCTCACAATCCATGGTGAGGTTGCCCTCTCAAAACGAGTTGAGCGGGGAAACCAGGAAGCCAAGAAGAAACTCATTGAGGCAAACCTGAGGCTTGTTGTCTCAATTGCCAAGAAATATACGGGACACTGCCTTTCATTCCTCGACTTGGTGCAAGAAGGGAATATTGGCTTGATTCGTGCTGTTGAAAAGTTTGACTTCAGAAAAGGTTTCAGGTTCTCAACATATGCCTCCTGGTGGATAAGACAAGCAATAACAAGAGCTTTGGCTGATCAGTCAAGGGTTATCAGGGTGCCTGTCCACATGGTTGAGTCCATCAACAAACTCACAAAGGTTCGAAGAGAGCTCTATCAAGACCTTGGCAGAGAACCAAGTTTTAGGGAACTTTCTGAGAAGATGGGAACAACACCCAGGAAGATTCGCGATTATCTAAAAATCTCTCAAGAGCCCCTCTCTCTCGAAACTCCAATCGGTGAAGAGAAGGACAATAGGCTTGGTGACTTCCTAGAAGACGTTAAGGTCGTCTCACCAGAGGAACAGATAGTCACCAAGTACTTCAGAGAGCAGATGAACCAGATTCTCGATATCCTAACCCCCAGAGAGAAGCAAATAATAAAACTTAGGTTTGGACTTGATTCCGAGTATCCCCACACCCTCGAAGAGGTTGGTCAGATATTCAAGGTCACAAGGGAGAGAATCAGACAGATTGAAGCAAAAGCCATTAGGAAGCTGAGACAGACAGTAAGGGTTAATAACAAGCGTCTTATCTGATGAATTTTGCAAACGAACTTAACACGAAACAGCTTGAGGCTGTGACACATTCAGGTAGTCCGATTGCCGTTTTTGCATGCGCTGGTTCTGGCAAAACACGAGTTATCACCTACAGAATTGCTTATCTAATTGATGAATTTGGTCTGAAACCATCTGAGATTCTTGCTTGCACCTTCACAAACAAAGCCGCAGGTGAGATGAAAGAGAGGGTAAACTCTCTTGTTGGTGAGTCTGTCAGGGGGCTTTGGATAGGCACATTCCATTCGATTTGCCTGCGTATTTTGAGGGTTGAGGGCGGTCACCTTGGCTATACCTCAGGATTGACTGTGATGGATGAGGAAGATTCACTTGACCTTGTCAAATCAATCATGAGAGAGATGTCGATAAACCCTAAACAGTCAAACCCTCGTTCTGTCAGATCTGCAATCTCAGGCGCAAAAAATAATCTTGTGTCAGTAGATGAGTATGCAAGTATTGCAAGAACTCCAAAATCCCTTATGGTTGCGTCAGTTTATGACAAGTATCAATCCAGACTCGAAGAACTCAACTCAATGGATTTTGACGACTTGATTGGCAAGACCATCAAACTTTTTGAGGACTATCCACAGATTCTTGACAAATATCGAGAGAGATTCAAACACATCCTTGTGGACGAGTATCAGGACATTAATCCAGCCCAGCACCGACTGATAACGCTCCTGGCTCAAGATGACAATCTGACGATTGTTGGCGATGACGATCAGTCGATCTATGCCTTTAGGGGTGCAACCCCTGGCATCATGCTTCAATTCAAGTCTGACTTTCCGGGAGCAAAGATTCTCACTCTCGATGTCAACTATCGTTCAACCCAGTCGGTCATATCAATAGCCGACCAGTTGGTAAAGAGAAACAAGAAACGCATGGACAAGAATCTTGTTGCCAACGCAGGGGTTGGGGACAAGGTGTGTCTTTATCGGGGAACTGAACCCTCTAATGAAGCCTATTATGTCGCAAAAGAGATACAAAACAGCAACTCATCTGGCAGGCAATATATCGACCACGCGATCCTTTATAGAACAAATGCTCAGAGCAGATCATTCGAGGAAGCCCTCATGGCGAGGGGGATTCCTTATAAATTGATAGGTGGTATCAGATTCTATCAACGCAAAGAGATAAAAGATCTGATTGCCTATCTTCGGGCTATCATCAATCCATCCGACTCAATTTCTTTCAGACGCGCGCTTCTCAACCCAAGACGGGGTGTCGGGCCATCTGTTATCTCAAGGTTAGAACTCATTTCAAAAGAGTTTACCTTAACCTACGAAGATTCTCTCAGGCAGATGCTGGAGAATGACCAGATATCATCAGCTGCTAGACCATCAGTGTCGTCGTTTCTCAACCTTTTGTCAGAGCTTCGAGACATTGCCAACAACGAACCAGCACAAAATGTTGTCATGGTGCTGGTTTCCAAACTTGGAATTGCCGAGAAACTCAGAGCCGATGGAACCGAAGAGGGCGAGGCAAGAGCAGCAAACGTTGAGGAGTTTCTCAACCTCTCAGCCGAGTTCTCTAAGATATCTGAGGGTGATGACAGTCTCGATGCGTTCCTTGGTTCTGTCGCTCTACTCTCTGACATGGATCAAGCGGACGACACAAAAGACAGAGTGCTCATGACAACAATTCATCAGGCAAAGGGGCTGGAGTTTCCCGTCGTGTTTTTGTGTGGACTTGAAGAGGGAACCCTTCCGCATGCAAGAAGTCTTGAGTCTGAGGATGATATCGAAGAAGAGCGTCGCCTTGCCTATGTTGGGATGACAAGGGCAAAGGAGAGGCTCCACCTTACCTATGTTGTAAACAGAACACTCTATGGCACACCCAAGCTGATGTCGCCATCCCGCTTCATCCAGGAGGTTGAGAGCAATTCTTGCATTGAAACCAAGGGCCTGCTTGGGAGTATTAAGGTCAATGACACAAAGGGATTTAGTCGACAGAGTAGAGCATCTGCGATTCCACAGAAGAAGGAACCGATATCAACTAACGCTGGCGATATCATCATTCACCGCGCATGGGGTGAGGGAGTTGTGCTCTCTGTTGATGGAGAGCGTGCTGAGGTTGAATTCTCAACGGTTGGCACAAAACTCCTCAATCTTCGATATGCTCCGGTCGAACTTAAAAAATAAAAAACTTGGTGTTTGCAGATATTTGAACTTGAAGGTAGAATACACCAATGTTGCACACAAGATATGAGGTAAGGAGAACACTATGAAAAGAATAATCATGTCACTTGTTCTAATTACACTTCTTATTGCCAGTTTCTACGTGGTACCGAACCAAACGAGTGCCACTGGCGAGTTCAGGGGATTCCTAGACATTCTTGTCTGGGGTTCACCATCAAGCAAAATTGGCCCAATGGTGATAAACGTCATTAACAAACATTTTGTCCAAACGATTAATGACCCAGAGGTTGTCACATCGTTTGACAAGCTCAAGGAAAGACTCCTCTATAAGGGTTACCACGTCATTTGCCTACTCGACACTGACTCAACAGCCAATCACGATATTCCAGATGATGTCGAGGAGCTTATCAAAGACAGGTGCAAGAATGGCATCTCAGGTCTTGTGGTTTCGGGACATGTGATAGCACCAACATCAAATAACAAGATTATCCAAGAACTCGTCGGTGCTCAGCTTGGTGAAGAAAAGGATATTGGTAGAACCAATGTGGTTGTGGTTGATGTGTCTCACGAGGTTGTTCGAGACGTTGCTCCTGTGTTCAGCGTCAATTTTGGCACAATCTATGACCCGATGGTTTATCCTGGCACAACAAAACTTATCGCCCAGACTAACGAGGGTGTTGAGGTCATCTGGACGAATACCACCAGATACGGAGCAAAAGCTGGATATGTGGAGCTTGGTAACATGGCAACCGGATTCGGCAACATTGAGATAAGCAGGACGTTCTGTCATATGCTCTACTATGTAGCGGGAAATGGATGGCTTCAGCCAAAGGAAGCACCAAGAAATATCCAGGCACTCTCAGGAGATTCGAAGGTCAAGATTACCTGGGAAGCTCCAGAAGACTCATCGATGTGTTTTGCATATAGAGTCTTTAGGAGAACAGCAGACACAGACTGGATGGAGAGGCATGACTTCCCATTACAAAATGATGTGTTTGAATATATGGATGAGGCAGTAGAAAACGGAGAAACCTATGTCTACAAGGTGTGTTGCGTCGATCTGAATGATGATATCACGGCATGCTCCCACTACAGGGAGGCAACACCAGGAAAGCCAGAAATAGTGATATCACCTGAGTACCCAGAACCAGGTGAGACTGTTGAGGTGATTGGTGACGAGTACGTCGTTCGCGGCAAGGCAACACCTGGCTCCAAGGTTGTGATTGAGTATACAATCCATCCAACTGGGATAACCGGCAAAGTTGAAACGGTTGCAGATGAGAACGGTGACTTTGAAGTCAAGATTCCACTCCCCCCAGGGCAGAAGGTCGAGTATTATGTTGTGGTTGAAAACGAGCTTGGCGACCAGGTTCGACTTGGGCCGTATTATGTCAAATCGACAGTTGCCAAGAGGATAATCAACTACACGATCAATAGCACAAAGGTGTATGTTGATGGCATTGAATGGCCTCAGGAGCTTGATGTCCCCCCGTTTATCACAGAAAACGATAGAACCATGATTCCATTCAGGTCTTTGAGTGAAATCCTTGGGGCAACGGTTGATTATTCTCCAAAGGCTGTTTCGGGTGAGAAGGCGAAGCCCGTCGAGAAGGTGTGGTATGACATTGACTCAGCAAACGGTGGTCACATCCATATCGACCTTTTCATCGGCAACAAGCGCGCATTCATCAATAATATGCCGTATGAAATGGATCAAGAACCATTCATCAAAGGTGGGAGAACGGTAGTTCCTGTGAGATTTGTGACAGAGGCAATGGGTGCAAAGGTTGGCTGGATTGCTCTCACAAAACAGGTTGTTATTACCTACCCCAATCCAGACGAGACACCATGAGGCAGATATCAATAGTCTATTGCCCTTTTCCAGACCTTGATTCAGCGGTTGCAGTCACGAAATCGATGGTTTCACAAAAACTTATCGCTTGCTCGAACATTGTTGCCTCCGAGTCAATCTTCAATTGGGAAGGCGAGATGAAACAAACAAGTGAATTTGTCGCCATCATGAAAACTGACTCAGACAAGATAGACAAGCTTTATGAGGTGCTTGAGAAGGAACACCCTTACGAAGTCCCTGCAATTCTGTCCTGGAATGCTCTTGCCAACGAGAGCTATGGCAGTTGGGTGGAGTCAGAAACATAACACATCATCATGACTCTTGAGGTTTACGACAACGAGCACGAGCGTCTTGACTCGTTCCTGGCAAGACGTGTCAAGTTCCTCTCGCGGACAAAGATTGCATCCATGATTAAAGATGGACTTGTCACGGTGGATGGTGATGAGGCAAAGCCTTCATACAAGCTCTCTATTGGAGAGATTATTGATATAGAGCTTCCAGAATTTCAAAAGGTTGAGGCAGAACCAGAGGATATTCCAATAGAAGTTGTTCACGAAGAGGACGATTTTCTGGTGGTCAATAAACCACAGGGAATGCTGACTCATCCTGCTGGAAGCACAAGAACAGGGACACTCGTTAATGCTATGCTCCACCATTGCAAGGGGAAACTCTCTGGCATGGTCGGGACTGAGCGTCCCGGAATAGTTCATAGGCTGGATAAGGGCACATCTGGTTTGATGGTTGTAGCGAAGGACGACATGGCGATGAAACACCTTGCCAGATTGTTTAAGGAGAGAAAAATCTCAAAGCATTATGTCGCAATCTGCAAAGGCTACCTGTCATCCTCACGGCTCATTATCAATGCCCCCATTGGTCGAGATATGAATTTCAGATGGAAGATGTCGATAACAAACGATGGAAGGAGCGCCATCTCAAGGGTAATAGAACTCGAGCGGCTCAATCAATTCACGTTTGTTGAGGTTAAACCAGAAACAGGTAGAACTCACCAAATCAGGGTTCACCTCTCATACATTGGTCACCCCATTCTATCAGACAGCACCTATGGAGGGGCCGACTCAAGATTTGATTTTGAATACCCATTTCTCCACTGTAGGCAGCTGACATTTGAATTATTTGGCAGACAGTATGACTTTAATATTGACCCGCCAAAGGTTTTCCAGGAAACGCTTCAAAAACTCCGCTTGACTAAAAGCTAGGCTAACTCTAAACTTATACCCCTATGAACCTGATAGAAGTTGATTCAAGAAAGATACTCGATGCTTGTGGCGTAAGAGTCCACAAAGCGCACCTTGTGACAAGCGCCGATGAGGTTGATTGCCTTGCCAGGGAGATAGCTGATACGGTCGTCATCAAGGCGGAGATTGGTCTTGGCTCGAGGGGAAAACATGGTGGAGTTAAGATTTGTAAACCTGAAGATGCCTATGCAGCTGCAAAAGTCTTATTCTCATCAAGCGTCAGAGAAATAAAGGTCAAAAGGTGCCTTGTCGCAAAGGCGGTTGATATTGTCGAGGAGTTCTATTTTTCTATCTCAATCGATCGAACGGCAAAGTTGCCTGTCATCATGGTTTCAAGAGCCGGTGGCGTTGAGATTGAGGAGACAGCCAAAACCAACCCAGAAAAATTGTTGCGTTTGCAGATATCGCCTTCAACTGGATTGACAGAACAAGATGTTTTCAAGGTATATGAATTCCTTATGCTTCCAGATGAGCTAAAAGGCGAGTTTATAAAATTTGTCCGGTCTCTCTATGATGGATTTTGGAAATATCATGCCACACTTATTGAGATAAACCCTTTGGCAATCGATGAGACGGGTCATCTTATAGCTGTTGATGCGAAGGTGGTTCTTGATGATTATGCGGCGCCAGAGACAGTTTCTCAGTTTTCAGTAGAGGATTCCAGGGATCAACTCGAAATTGAGGCAAGCGGCAAGGGGCTTTCATTTGTCGAGTTGGATGGGGATGTCGCCTGTATCGTCAATGGTGCAGGACTTGCCATGGCAACGGTTGACTCAATTTCACAGCTTGGTATGAAACCTGCCAATCTGCTCGATGTGGGTGGGTCATCGTCTCCAATGAAGATGAAGAATGCGATAGACATCCTGACAAGACAAAATCACAATCTGAAAGCGATATTTGTCAATATCTTTGGCGGTATCACAAGGTGTGATGATGTGGCAATAGGTCTGATTGAGGCAACTAAAAGCCTCAAGATACCACTTGTTGTGAGGCTCTCTGGCACAGCTTCGGACGTCGCCAAAGAAATGCTTGCCGGTGTTGATATAAACTGCTTTTCTGACATGAGAGATGGACTGCTTCGCCTTCAGGAGTTGTGTAGATGAGTATCTTCATAGGTAAAGACTCAAGGGTTATCATTCAGGGCATCACCGGTAGAGATGGCTCATTCCACTCAAAGCGGATGCATGATTATGGAACCAACGTTGTTGGTGGAGTATCACCTGGTAAGGGTGGACAAGCTGTCTCAGGATTACCTGTTTTTGACACGGTTGTAGAGTCTATTAAAAAAACCAATGCTGACACGTCGGTCATTTTTGTCCCAGGCAGATGCGCAGCAAGCGCCATTGATGAGGCGATTGAGGCGGGAATCAAAAACATTATTGTAATCACTGAAGGTGTGCCGATTCATGAAACGGTCAAACTCGTTGAAAAATCCCAGATGTTAGGCTCAAGGATAATTGGGCCAAACACCCCAGGGCTTATCTCACCTGGCAAGGTTTTAGCCGGCATCATCCCCCCGCAGATTGTAAAACCTGGCAGAATAGGCGTTGTATCGCGTTCAGGAACCCTGACCTATCAGGTTATATCGGAACTAACTGCAGTGGGACTCGGTGTCTCTACCGCCGTTGGCGCTGGCGGTGACCCGATAATTGGTACGAGTTTGATTGATGTTGCACATGCTTTTGAGCGGGATGATGAAACCGACGCAATTGTTATGGTTGGTGAGATTGGCGGAAATGATGAACAACATGTTGCCAACGCCTACAAGAAGACAATTTGTAAACCAATAATCAGTTTCATTGCGGGAGTTTTTGCTCCACCCCAAAAGAGAATGGGTCACGCAGGAGCAATTATTTCTGGCAATGGAATGACTGCAATCAACAAGATTGATGCGCTTGAGGACGCTGGAATCAAGGTTGCGCGTCTTGTTTGGGATATCCCGGAGCTGCTAAAAAAGGAGATAGACTAAAATGGAAATTGGAATAATTGGAGCACCACAGACTGGTAAAAGCACGCTTTTTAAGGCAATCACTGGCATTGACCCAGGACATGAGACGGGCAAAAGAGCCGTTGTAAGGGTGCCAGACACCAGACTTGACCACCTCACAGGTGTCTTCAATCCAAAGAAGCAGGTCAACGCAACCATTAACTTTATCGACGCCCCTCCCCCAACACCAACCAAAAAGGGTGGCAGCGATCAGGGATTCCTGAATTTCATTAAGACTGTTGACGCGCTCCTGGTTGTGACAGGGTGTTTCAAAGATGGTGCCAAAAAAGAGTTTGAGGACATAATGGACTTGCTCCTCCTTTCCGACATAACGCTTGTTGAGAGGATGCTTGGTAAAGAGAAGAAGATAAAGATAGACCCGAAATACTCTGGTCCGTCGATGGAGACACTCGAAAAACTGAAAACACACCTTGACGATGGCAAGAGAATTGTTGATATGGATTTATCCGAAAAGGAGCTGAAGTCTCTATCGGGGCTTGAGCTTTACACCAGATTTCCAATCTTTGTTGTCAACAACGTCTCTGATTCCCATATTGGCAAAGAGCCAGAAGGACAAGAGGTAGAAATCAACAAAATGCTTGATGGAATGGGTATCCCACATATGGCACTTTCTGCCTCAATCGAGGCCGAAATCGCAACGCTCGAAGACGATGACAGGGCAGTATTTATGGAGGAGTATGGTATAACTGAGAAGGCCTCCGACAGAGTCATCAGTGAGACGTTTGGATTGCTTGGATTGCAGGTGTTTTTTACAGCTGGTGAGGACGAGTGCAGAGCGTGGACGATCAGGAAGGGCGACAACGCTGTCACAGCTGCGGGTAAGGTTCACAGCGACATCGCTCAACATTTTATTAGAGCAGAAACCTGCTCCTACGAGGATTTCCTCGCTTGCGACAACTCACTCAAGGAAGCTAAAAACCAAGGCAAACTCAGACTCGAAGGCAAGGATTATGTTGTGGTGGATGGGGATATAATAAATTTCAGGCATAGTGGGTAGTAAAAATTGAGTAGGATTAATGGTTGAATTTGAGTTTGTAGTTCTGATAATCAATCAATATTAGCACTTTCTAAAATCCATTCCAGCAATTCAGATCCCATGATTTTTGAATCGAAGCAACTATTAAGGATAAATGTGGAATAATAAAAAGGGTGAACCGAACCAATTTGATCTGGTGGTAGAATTGTTACAAAATAATTAGACAAGGCACTGCAAACATTACCAACAAAAAAGTGTGTTTGCGATTTCTGTTTTAAAGTATCTTCTAGAAGTATTGAGAAAAAGCGACTCCCAGCAGATATCTCATTAAATAGATTATCGGACAGAGTATAATTTGCGCTATTGTTTGTACTATTTATAATGTCGATAATATAATCATCTACAAAGACATCGATACGGTCCCCTTTATCTTTTAGAGAATTTAGATAATACAGAAATGATCTCAATTTCACCTGTGTTTCTACTAAATAATCCAAGCTAATAGGGATATCTAATACATTTGTATCAATGGTAGCATCAATTGTCTTGTTTGATATTCGAGAATCGTCAAAATAATAATATGAGTTCCAGAATCCGAAAATCAAAACCTCATCAAAAGTAACGTCTAGCTTGCAACTTTCAATATCTGATGTTAACAGAAATTGCATTGCTGTATAACGATTTGCAATCGAATAACCAACAGCCGTGTGATAGTAAAACTCTTCAACAGTCATCTCTGGTAACATTGCCTTTGCTTTGTGGTAGTTCTCTGCTGCAAAGTCATCAAGAACTTTGAGGAAGGACTCGGAGCCAGAATAAACATAATCATTATGACCACCATCTATCATGTCGGCTATGAGCATGTTGTTTAATCCGGGACAGTCTACGATGGCTTTATTAAGCGATGAGATGCATGGTTTGACGTTCTTTGATACATTTTCAGGAATTGAATCGCTAGTGGCGAAGACACTAGTAGGGTAATCATCATAAAATACAGCAGTCTCGGATAACTTTGTAATATCAGAGCCGCAAGAGACGCACACAACACTCAGCGTAATAGTGAATATATATCCGATAATCTTCTTCATGTTCTCCTCACAACCTACATAATCAGATGTACTCCCATATTAATCTGGCCAATGTTTGGAATTATTAAATGCGCATGAATGTAGTAAATGGATTATGAATAAATAGGATGAGAGGACAAGAATATTGTTGCTATGAGTGGAAATTGTAGTACTATAGAGCCAAGATGTTCTTTGAATAATACACATTGCTTCAAAACGTAAATTATTTTGCCGCGAGCTGTTTCTTCGGTGTAGCGGTGTCCGTTTTGACTATCATAAAAGGAGCGATGGTGTGTCACATAATCCCGTAAAGTCAATAATAATTAACCTGTATTCTGCTGTTGTTAAAAGAATCAATTTAAGTATTCTGCCGACGAATTTTGTCAGATTTACAATCGGTCAATTTCTTTCAATCATCGGATCAGAGGTGTTTACCTTTGGGTTGGGTGTTTGGATATTCTCGAAAACAGGGCAAGCCACAGACCTTGTGTTGTCCTACCTGTTTGCAATTCTGCCAAGAACGCTTTTATCTCCTTTTATTGGAGTTTGGGTGGACCGGTTCAATAGGATTGGAGTTGCAATCACCTCAGATGTGATAAATGCAGTTGCTGGCGTGTTCTTGGTATTTTTTATTGGTGTCTATGGTTTCCATATCTGGGTTATCTACCTGATTATTTCAATAAGAGGCTTTCTTGGAGCAGTTCAGACGGCTGCAACAAGTGGTTTGACTGTCGACCTTGTTCCAGCCGAAAAACTCACAAGAGCCAACTCATTTCGATCTGTTCTTGGCGAGATTTCAAGGATAATTGCTCCACTTCTTGGGGCATTTATCTTTATCAGATTTGGCATTAAAACAGCTATTCTCATAGACATCATTTCTTTTGTGGTTTGCGCTCTTTTAATTATTGGGTTGAAGAACGAGGCTGGCAAAGTAGCTAAGAGTGCCGTAAACACTCAGTCCTATTTCGAGATGATTAAAGAGGGATACAAGTTCCTCAAATTTGAGAAAGTAATACTAAAAACGGTGATTGTGTCGATGTCAATCGCTATTCCTTTTCAGTTCTGCTCTGTTATTTTTCTTCCGTTAATGTTGTCTGCTTCTGGGAGCAACGCCTATGTTATAAGCGCTTTTGAGATTGCATTCTCAATTGGTGCTATCATTAGTGGATTGCTGTTGTTATGGGTGAACCCAAGTAAGCAAATCAAACAAAAGGAGTATTTTTTTGCGATTCTCCTCTCCGTACCCATTTTAATTTTCTCCATATCGAGTAGCACCACTTTGTGGTGTATTGCAGCCTTTGTTTGGGCAAGTGTTGGATCAGCAATGTGTGTGGTTGGCGACACGTGGATGCAAAAGAGAGTAGAATCACGATTCATTGGAAGAGTAAACTCAACCATCTCAGCAATCTCTGGTTTCACTTCAATTATACCATTTCTTTTGGCTGGTTTTATGGCTGACCATGTTTTCGGTCCACTCGTGGATTCAAACTCATCCTTTGTGGTTGTTTTGAGAAATGCCACGGGACTAGGTTTTGATTCAGGATATATGCTGATGTGTTTTGTGTTTGGAATCACATATCTGTTTTTGTCTGTTGGCGGATTTATTTGGATAAGGCTGAACCAGGGAAGATTCAGGCTCGATTGAGTCATTGGACAAGATGACCAAGAAACAGTAAAATATAACTGACTTGGAGGAGGTGGGAAATGGCTAAGTGGTGGGAAACCTTTTTTGCGAGTTTCATTCTCGAAATTCAATTCACACCTGCCCCAAAGGAGCTGGTGCAAAAGAGAGTATCATTCATCGAGAATGTGCTGGGTTTAGCTCCCGGCAACAAGGTTTTAGATGTTCCATGTGGGGATGGATATCTGACAATCGAGCTGGCTAAAAAGGGCTACAGCATGACTGGAGTAGACCTCACCCAAGCCGTGATTGATTACGCAACCGTGAGGTCAAAGCAGAAGCAGCTTCACATGGATTTGTATCGAATGGATATGAGAGACCTTCCGTGGAAAAGTAGGTTTGACGGAGCTTTCTGTTTTGGTGGGAGTTTCGGATTCTTTGACGACAAGGGGAATACCGATTTTCTGAAATCACTCCACAAATGTTTGAAACCACAGGCAAAAATCATAATAGATACTCATGTATCCGAAACGCTTTTGCCTGTTTTTAAGAAAGAAAATAGAGAACAGATTGGCGATTTGACACTCATTCAAAAGAGACAATTTGACCATGAACATGGAGTCATCAACTCGGACTGGACAGTGATAAAGGACGGAATTGACGAACACTATTTTGCCTCGATGAGGATATACTCATACAAGGAACTCAAAGAAATGCTACAACATATCGGTTTTGAAAATATCAAGGGATACGGCAGCCTCGATGGTAAAAAGTTTGGCTTAGGAGATGAGAGACTGTATTTAGAAGCAAGCAAAGCCTGATTTCTGAGTTATTGTTTATCCTTCAGCCAATATGTAATCTCGACAAATCTGACATATTCAGTCAGCTCTGAGTTGATTTTAGAAGGTGTGAAGAACATCTCTCTGGACTCAGAGTTTGCTATCTCGATACCGTCAATTGTGTCACTCTGCCCTATTGCGTATTTGCTTCCCATTCCGTCGTTTACAAAAAAGGTTGCATACCCGCCAAAAAGCTTTGGGGAGCCAGAGATGTTGGCAATTGCTCCACTGACACTCACGTCAGTTCCATCGTTTGAGATTGTGAAGGGTTTTGTGAAGTAGTGTTTAGGGGGTTGTTTTTCTGTTATTTCATATTGATTTGCATCGTACGTGTGAATGTAATTTTTTTCCTCTTTGTTATAGGCTACGCTCGAATATGAGAGGGTTATAGTTTGTCCGGGCAGCAATATGTGTTCGAAATTGTACTCATATTTTGTTATGATATCGTCTTTGTCTTCAGAGTTTATCAGATCTATTGTAATAAAGACGTTTGTGAGATTCGTATTCCCTGTGTTTTTGAATGTAAAAAGGTAGTTTCTTGTGTTGGTTTCTGGGGTATCATAGAGGTAAATATTATTTGGCAACAGCTCTGCATACGGTCTCTTCCTCTCAGGCTGGTCTGTGTAAGGGGTATAGAAGTCAATGCAGACATAGAGTTTTTCCATATCCTCGGTTGGGTATAGTCCAATTCCAAAATGCGTTAATTCCGGATCGTACAATGTCCTAGAAATATAATAGACTAAGCGTTCAATAAGTCGATCACGAAGAAACACATCAAATGAATCACTAATTTCGTACACATCAATATATTCCTCAATTGCCCACCATTTGATTCCCTCCGCCTCAAGCCTCTGACCTGGGTTTTGATTGTATTGGTTTTGACTGTTTCTGTAGTTTTTTGACATCCATTTGGCATGTCTTTGAGAGATTATCTGAACTTTTGTGTCTGTCGTAAAAGTCTGTAGCTTAAACTCTTTTCTCACCTGGTTAATCTTGCTTGTGATTATTTGTCTTGTTGAATCGATGAGAGTTTGTACATCTTCGGTTGAACTGAGTTTGTAGTTGATGTTCGAGTCACTGTCGATGCAGTTTTTATTGTAAAAATCATCGCAGTATTTTGCATCAATAAATATCAGGTCATCGGAGGCAATTGAACTGTCAGATTTGACATGAGGACTTATTGAAATCAAATAAACCATGACGGATATTGCAACGACAAACAACTTGAGGGGTTTTGTATTCATAGAGGCTATTATAGCTTATTCAAAACAAAAATCTATTGAGAGTCGCTACTGACTTCCTGTAGTTTGATGTCGCATCCGATAGTCCAAAGAGTAGCAACGGCAATTCTCAAAATGTTGAAACTTGTATGTATTTCATTGCCAGTGAACAGATTGAAGAAAATGAATATATGATAGCATGCAAGGATTATCATGCCAAAACAGATGTAATCGTAAACTGATAATTTTTCCCTAAGCGTTTGTTTTTTTGATAGAAGTGAGAAAATCAGGATAGAGATAATAATTATTATGGTGTCAAATCCCAAATAGACTGAATAGATGGTTTTTTCTATAACAGGCAGGTGAGATGTTTTGAGCACGGGGACAAAGAGAAAGCTAATAACAAGGGTGACAAATATAACAATAAGCAACAAACCGTTCATGGTAGAAGGTCTGTCCCGTTTTTGTTTTTGCAAAGAGACGACAACAAGAATGAGACCGAGGATGAGCGACAGGTATGCAAAGAGGAAAATCAAACTCGACGTCGTTGTTATAATTTGTTTTGATACCGTGGTTGTTGAGAAAACTGATATCACCAAGCTACCCATTGTGTTGAGAGTGGCAGCCCCAGCAAGACACAACCAGATGTACTTCTCCTTGCTGTGTCTTTCAAAGTTCAGAATTCTTATGCAGATTGTGATAAGCAATACATAAATTAGATTCCGAGACATCTCGAACGGGTGTAGGGCACTGTACGACTCATCGCCAACGAGTAGCCCTAGAACCATACCCACCACCAGAACGACGATTGCACTGATACCCATCCAACCAGGTCTCGACTCTTTCACAAGTACTATTCTACACGATTACTCGTGTCAGTTGTTACCTCATTATTTAAGGAGGTTTATAAATAACCAAAGACAAACGAAGCCCAGTTGGATTCACATTTCTTTATAAATCCAACTGGGTGCAAGTTATGCTGCTATTTGATTACAATGCTGACAATTTTTCCTTTGGGTACAATCACCTTTACTATCTCTTTGTCACCGATGTGCTTTTGAACCTGCTCTGACGCAAGTGCCATCTCTTTAAGGGTTTCTTCTGGTGTGCCAGCATCGACGATAAGCACATCTCTCAATTTGCCATTTATCTGAATTGGGATATTGACACTTGCATCTTTGGCGAGGTTTTCATCTCCAGTTGGCCAAGTTCTGAGGTGGACTGATTCATTGTGGCCTATCATCTCCCACATCTCCTCGCAAATATAAGGACAAACAGGGGCAAGAAGTGTGAGATATGTCTCAACAACATCACGCCAAACGGCTGATTTTGTCACCTTTTCATCGGCAATGAATTTAGAGAGTTCGTTGTAGCTCTCCATAAATGATGCAATAGCTGTATTGAAGTGGAATCTGTCAATATCATATGTAACCTTAAGAATGAGTTTATGTTGAATTCTTCGGAGTTTATCCTCTGTCTCCTTGTCAAGCTCAAGGTCACCAAATTCGCAACCTGTGACCAAGTCCCATACTCTGCCTAAGAATCTGTGGACACCGGCGCACCCTTGCTCGTCCCATAGCACTTCACCATCAAATGGTCCAATGAAGAGAATGTAGCCCCTGAGTGCATCAGCTCCATATTTCTCGACCATCGAATCAGGAGTTACAACGTTGCCTTTTGACTTGCTCATCTTCTGGTGGTCTGAACCAAGTAGCATGCCTTGATTTAAAAGCCTTGAGAATGGCTCATCGAAATCAATGAGTCCTGCATCATGCATAACTTTTGTCCAGAACCTGGCATAGATAAGGTGCATGACAGCGTGCTCTGCTCCGCCAACATATGTATCAACTGGCAGCCAGTATTTTACCTTGTCTGGGTCAAAAGGTCTCTCTGTCTCGTGTGGGCTTGCAAACCTCAGGAAGTACCACGATGAACATGCAAAACCGTCCATCGTGTCAGTTTCTCTTGTTGCTTTCCCGCCACACTTTGGGCAGGTTGTGTTGACAAACTCAGAAACTCTAGCAAGGGGTGACCTGCCATCACCTGTGGGGGTAAAGTCAGATATTTTAGGAAGCTTTACAGGAAGCTGGTTTTTTGGCACAGGAATCGTGCCACACTTCTCACAGTGAACCATCGGAATTGGCGCTCCCCAGTATCTTTGGCGGCTGATGAGCCAGTCTCGGATTTTGTAATTAATATCGGAGTCGCCTTTACCCTCTTTTTTTAGCTCATCTGTTATGGCAATCTTGAACTCCTCAGACTTCATACCGTTGAACTTGCCTGAGTTTATCATGATGCCTATTTCTGTGTAGGCATCTGCCAACTCGTGAGTGCCTCCATCTGGTGAGACCACCTCAACTATTGGCAGGTTGAATTTCTTGGCGAATGCAAAGTCTCTTGTGTCATGAGCAGGAACGCACATGATTGCGCCTGTTCCATAACTTGCTAGCACATAGTCACCAATCCAGATTGGGATTCTCTCCCCGTTTACTGGGTTTGTTGCGTATGAACCTGTAAAGACTCCAGTTTTTTCTTTGTCTGTTGAGAGCCTCTCGATGTCTGACGATTTCCTCGTCTGAGCAATGTATTTTTCAATATCATCTTTTTGTTCTGGTGTGGTCAACTTTTCAACGAGTTTGTGCTCGGGGGCTAGCACCATGTAGGTTGCTCCAAAGAGTGTGTCTGGCCTTGTTGTAAAGATTTCAATATCATCGCCACTCTCTGCCTTGAAGACAACCTTTGCGCCGTGAGACCTGCCTATCCAGTTTTTTTGCATGAGCTTGATTGGCTCTGGCCAATCGAGTTTATCGAGGTCATCAATCAACCTGTCAGCGTAATCTGTGATTTTGAAAAACCACTGCTTAAGGTCTTTTTTCACAACGTCGTTGCCACAACGCCAACACTTGCCATCCTCTACCTGTTCGTTTGCAAGCACTGTTTTGCAGTCGTCACACCACCATTGCGCGCCATAGCTCTGGTATGCAAGCCCTTTTTCATAGAGCAACAGGAACAACCACTGTGTCCACTTGTAGTATTCTGGGACCGATGAGTTTATCTCTCTGTTCCAGTCGTATGTCGTGCCGATGAGCCTCATCTGGCGTTTGTAGTTTGCTGTGTTTTTGGCGGTGGTCTCCTCTGGGTGAACACCCATCTTGATTGCGTAGTTTTCAGCAGGCAGACCAAAGGCATCCCAACCTGTTGGGTGGAGAACGTTATAGCCCCTCATCCTGTAGAATCTTGAGAAGGTGTCTGTTGGGACATAGTTGCGGCAGTGCCCGACAGAGAGCCCAGCACCTGATGGATATGGAAAGAAATCAAGGCAGTAGAGCTTTTTCTTGCTCTCATCCTCCCCTGTGTCATAGAGATTTGCGTCATCCCATCTCTTCTGCCACTTTGCCTCAATCGCCTTGAAATCGTACTTGCTCATATCCTCATCTCCTTGGATTTTCGTTTACTTACCCGTCAAATATATGGAAAAAAGAGGGTTTGGCAAGTTTACCAATCGAATAAACCATTTTTGGATTTTGAGTAGGAGGGTTTAAGGATAGGTGATTTTGAAAAGATGATAAGCCTTTTACAAGATCTAGTCAATGCAACGTATAGATGCTTATAATCTTCGAATTCATCAGCTTCGAGTATGATAACATTGTCAAATTCTAATCCTTTTGTAAGTAACGTTGTACCTAATATCTTGTTTGGAGGATTTCTGCCTTTCCTTCGCATAATATTTCTCTGCTGAATCATAGCCTCATAGACAGAAATGTTCTTTGATGCAGCTATTTTTAATGCACCTTGTATTCCGTACAATAAATCAATTCTTGAATAGAAACTGTCTGGTAATTCTAGCAATCCTTCCAACAGATTGTACACTGACAAAGCACATGGATTGGTTAAAAAATCATCCACTTGGTTATGCAAATGTTTACTTGCCAAATCCTTTTTCTCTGCTTTTTTGAATCGAAATAATTGGTAGTCAACATCAAGATTAAACCATTTTTCTAAAAACTTCTTATTAAAAATTTTTTGAAAAAAAGAGTCAATGAGAGTTTTTAATAGTTTCTCATTATTTTTACAATCTTTTATGCTATCAAGTTTCTTTGCAATAGTATAGAAATCTTCTCTGTCAATTGCCTCAATTAATTTTACTCCCCACCTCTTCAGACTTTTTGCAAAACTAATCCTACTATTTTCATGATATTTATTCTCCTTTACATCTTTTGTGGAATCTTTTCTTACAGGTGGGAATACAATCAATAGATTGTCTAACCTTCCGATGAATTCTTTAAAATACTTGTATTTTGCAAGAAAATATCCTTTTGATGCATTTTGAATTATGTAATATTCAATATTGTCAAATTTATCTATTTGAATCTCCTTACTATTTTTAATCAAAGATCTGATTTCTACCAAATCATCACCTAAAGCTTTGTTTCCACTTTTTATCCATCTATGCGGTGTTAGTAACTCGAATTGTTTGAATTCATTTTTAAAAAACTCGGAATCTAAATCTACTATTTCACCATCAAAATCAAATATTCCCTGCAGCGGATCACCAAAAATATGCAGTTTCACGTTCTTTGATATTTGCATGACTAATTCATGCTGAATCACTGAACAATCTTGATACTCATCTACAAATATATGTGAATAGGTGTTTTGAATAACTTTATGAACGAGTTCTGATTCAAAAATCTTGCTTGCATGTTTTCTGATTGCCTTAAAATACTCATCTTTCTTGTCTTGAGTTGGCAAATCATCACCCATGTAATAAGAATGAACATATTTTTGTGTGTAACTATCAAGTGTTTCCACATTATATTTATCTTTTGGAATACCTAGTTCTGAAATTTTTGATTTAAGAGATGCCACACCAGCGTGAGTATGAGTAAGAATGAGACTTTTCCCATCTGTATATTTTAGGCATTCTGCGATTGTATGAGTTTTACCATACCCGGCGGGTGCAATGATAAATGATTTCGGACTGCGAACTATTTCCTCATAGAGTTTACGTTCCTCTTCAGAGTAATCCATTACCATCCACCCATTCAGATAGATCGTTTAGAATCTGGAATAAATGACATTTAGGTTTTAGTAATGAAATGTTATGAAAAATAAAATCTCCTAAAATTTCTCCATTTGTTATGTTCTTAAAAACACCTTTTTCTCCACCAGGCTTTTTTTCCTCTTTAGTTTTTTTATTCTTTGGACACAATAGCTTTAACAGACCATTTCTTACATCATCGTTGACATCCTCTCTCCAGTTATTTGAAATTTCAAAATCAGGTATTGAAGTTAAGGCATGATCTAACTCATCTGGTTTGTCCCTAAATTTCAATTTTGATATCAATTCTGATAATTTTATTACGCCTTTATCAGTGAAATCCCAAAGTACTTGTTTCTCGATGCAATAATCATCTTCACAATCAAATACTTGTATTTCTGGAGGTAGGCCATCTTTTAGATGGTTTGTTGCATCATCATCACAATCACAAAGAATAGAAACATCGAATAAGCCAATCTCGCTGATTTTCTTTGCTTTTTCAATAAAATATGTCCCACCTCCTCCATTCATATACGTGCAATCATTATATGAAAATGAATTCTTGCCTTTGGATTGTTTGTATTTATCAAGTGCTCTGCAGATACCCACCTCTGTTGCGCCTTCACAAACAATTATTTTCTTACAGAAAAAGGCTTCTGGGCAGGCTCTAATGGCACCTTGTAGTTTATAATCGTTTAGATGTCCAAGTCTCCTAGAGAATGTTTCAAAATTATTGTTATTCTTCGATATCAAGAGTAAATCACTAACAGATAACTCCTGGATTACATTTCCCGAGTGCGTTGTTACAAAAACCTGTCCCTCAACATCATTTTTCAATGCTCGAATCAACTGACAGATTCTGTCTGGTTCTAATCCCTGTTCTATCTCATCGATAAGGGTAATATTACTTTCTTTTGTTACGGTTTGAATTGCAATTGATGCTAATCTTTTGCTGCCTTTTCCCTTTAAGCGAAGTGGGATATTGTTGTCATGCAAGCTTAATTTCTCATCTCCCATTGACAATCTTTGAAGTTCAATTAGTGGTTTTAGTATTCCCGTATTAAGCCCAAATATTGCAGCTTGATCGGAAATAGTTTTAATAAGATCTTCAAATTCTTTGAGTTCTAACTCAGCCAAATTACTCTTAATCTTCTCGTATATTAGACCTAGTTGGCTTTTTTTGGCTTCGTCTTTTTCTTTTGAACCCATCAAAGTGTACAATGGTCGACCTTTACTGAACGAAAAATGACTATCAATCAAATCAGAAACCTTAAAACAATTTAGTTTTGCTCTATCTTTGTGTGATATTCTGCATTTGTTATCTTTTCCATTTATAACATTCCATTCTGGTTCAAGTGTTTCATCTACAGTGAGTTGAATAGTTAGAGCCTCTAGCTCCTTTTCTTTATCGAAGTCCAAGATGTCATCCTCAATATTACCATTTTCCAGTATGTATTTTCGAAGATTTAGTCCAAAATTATCCTCACTTGTAAATCCTTTAGGAAGATTCACTAGAGTAGCTTCAATAGTAATTTTCTCATCGGTATTGCAATTGAAGAAATCTGTATCAGAAAAATTTATGTACCAGTATGGATATAGCACATAATTTATTGCTTCCAGAATTGTCGATTTACCACTGTCTCCTCTACCAATGAAACAAATTATCTGCTGATCGGGATTGAATTTGACTTCTAAGTTCTTAATTCCTCTGAAGTTTTTGATTTTCAGGTCTACAATCTGAGCCACGATAGTACCTCCCATTTGAAACTGCAAAAGTTTGTCAATACTGGATTATATAGAAAACTAGAGAAAATGTCTAATTGACTTTGAAGGGGGAAAATAAGAGATGGTGGACCTGAGGAGATTCGAACTCCTGACCTTCTGCATGCCATGCAGACGCGCTGCCAACTGCGCCACAGGCCCACAACACTTGGAGATAATATTTTTATATCGAATCAAGTCAAGGGTATCATCTTCATTTGTTGACAGGTGTTATCTGTTAACTATAATTTGACTCTCGTGTGGGCCTCTAGCTCAGTTGGTTAGAGCGCGTCCCTGATAAGGACGAGGTCAGTGGTTCGAGTCCACTGAGGCCCACCATTTTCATTTTAGGGGGACGTAGCTCAGTTGGCAGAGCGCCTCGCTTGCACCGAGGAGGTCGGGTGTTCGAATCACCTCGTCTCCACCAAAAAACCCGTTAGTTTAAATATATTTCATTGTTGTATTTTATTGATTCAAATTCATTGAGTGCATCATCCACTTAAAGTACTGAATAGGTCGGGTGTTCATGTCGCTAGGTCTCCACCACAATTCCCCCAAAAGTAAGATTTGAGAGCGTTTGTATTAATTATTGACCCTGCTCCATCAAGCGCATCATGCATGGTCAATACCAAGATGTTTTGCGTCTTGCCAACTGGTGATATTTTATATGAGGATATGATTCGTTGCTCTTATTCTCTGTTTTTGTCAGCTTTTCATAAAAATGTATTATTCATTCTTGACCTGATTCAGAATACATCGTTGAATCCATCAGTTTGGCTGTGACAAAACCATATATAACCCGTTAGTGATTTTTGGATAAATAAAAAAAAGGGGGGGGGTTTCGAAAAAATCCCCCCGCAAAGTATTTAATCTACAAACAAACCTGCAGTATGTCTATTTCTCCGGATGCTCCGGATAATAGATGTTTATTGATCTTGTCTCACCAATCCACTCAACGGTTGCGCCAAGTGCTTCACCGATGAATCGAAGTGGCACTACAGTTCGGCTGTTGATGATGGTTGGGGAGATATTCATACTCATGATCTGACCATTGACTTTGGCTTCTCTGACTCCAACCCAAAGGATGACCTCTCTGTCACCAAGTTTGTAAGTGACTCGCTTTTCTGGAGCGTACCACTCAACGGTTGCGCCAAGGGCTTCACCTATAAATCTAAGTGGCACAACAGTATTGCCCTGCAAGATGGTGGGAGGTGGGTCAACACTGACGCTCTGACCATTTATAGTTCCCTTTGGAGAGTTTATTTGAAGAGTAATCTTGTTGCCGACTCTTGTTGCGTTGCAATTAATCTCTACGTTTCCGCCATTGGTTTTGATTGTGACTATCGCGTTGCTTGTAACCCAAGCGGGAAGAAGATTGATGTCACACTTAAGGTCAACGGAAACAGTGTTGCCTGTGAACTGAGTTTGAGAGGGTACAAGCCAAGCTGCGGATGACTCAATCGATCCGCTGAGTGTACCATTTCCAGTGTTGGATATTGTGATAGATTTTTGAACTGATTCATCTCTCAAATCACCAAAATTTATATTTGTTGAGTCAATCTTGAGCTTTGGTTCTATCTTGATAGCACCCTTTTCGAACACCTGAATTCTAATGTTTCCCTGATCGAGTACATAGAGCTTGCTGCCGGCAGATACCACGCGGGTTGGGCTGTTGAATGTTCCAAGATTCTGCCAGTAGTCGGCGATTGTCTTCTTGGAACTGGGGGGGGTTGCCCCACCCCTTGCATAGTAACTCTTGCCGTCAGGAGAAATAATAATGATCCTGTGGTTGCCTGTATCTGCCACAACGACATCAAGGGATTCTGTGACGGTCATGCTCATGGGGTTATTAAACTCTAATTCGTCGATCTTGATAGTTCTGACTGGGGTGCCATCTTCCTTGAATACTTTTATCGCATTCTCTCCAGCGTCAAGCACATATACGCTGCCATCATGAGAACACGCCAAATCAACCGGTGTGATAAATTTATCGTCGCCGCGACCAAGCATTCCAAAATGATTTACGTAGATACCACCCTTATTGAGTCTGGTGATAACACCGGCGTTGGAATCGAGTGCAAACAACTCACCGTTTCTTCCAGGTTTGAGTCTGTCAATCACGCCAATTTGTGGGTCAAGTTCAATCTTTGCTGTTTCTATTCCGCTGCAGTTGTAGGTAACCAAAGAATTGTTGGATGGTCGGTAAACAAGCGTCTCGCTGATGTCATTGTTTGAAAGCAGAACGTCAGCATTGTTCCCAAGTTTGATATCCCCGGTTAGTCCAGATTCATTGAAGAATTGTATGTCTGAGCGGGTTTTATCAAAAACCACCAGTCCATCACCTGAACACATTGCGATATCACAAGGATTTCCAAACTGCATTGGTTCTGCCTTGAAAGTGGCGTATGCAACAGCATCCTCAAGTTTTGAATTTGTCGAATAGAAGAACTTACCATCCACAAAATATAGCTGATTCCCTGCACCGATTTTGACATTGGTCTCATTTGTGATTCCAAGGTCAAATGACTCAAGTAGAACACCAGTTGGGCTGTATACTCTCGTCGCCTGGGCGTCTTTTGTGAAAAAGTAAACGTTTCCTGAATTATCAAAACGAATAAGTCCCGAGGATGGATTGAAAATCTCGTCTGTCTCAACGTTGATTGCCTGTAAACGAGAATAAGTGTTTGAGAATGTTGTGATTGTGATCTTATTCTGGATATCCTGTGGGTTGCCGCTGTCTGGTCTGACAATGGAAAGGATTGCTAACTCACCGCTCTGTGAGACGTCAACGCCAAAAATGTTTGATACATCACCGTCGTCTCCTGGTATGATTGGTCTATTTACAAATACTCCATTGGAATCAAAAAGGACGATTCCGTTTGTCGGGTCAGCAACCATGTATGATAAATCGTTGAGTATAAAACCAGCAAGCGGATTTGTTAGTTTTCCGGTTGATTTGGCATCGAAACTCTCCATTATCTCGCCCTTTGTGGTTGCCACAACAACCTGGTCTTGCGTTGTGTAGCAGATATTTCCCATTTTTGGTGAGATGGATGCCTTTAACTCGTCAACCTTAAGTGTGCCGGGAATTGAAAATGATTTGAAAAACTTGCCGTCAGAAAGGAAGATGGAGCCATTTTTGCTGGTTGCATCAATGATGTATATCTTATCGCCATCAATACCGATTGATTTCGGCGCCGTCAATTGTCCGCCTATGGGGCCATATCCGATAGCTTTGACGACTTCGTATTGCAACTCACTTGCGCAAACGAAATCCCCTGTTGGTTCGCAAATGGGAGTGACTGTTGCCACAACCATGAACAAAGCCACTGAAATAATTATGAGTGTTTTAGAGATGCTCATTGTACCTCCAAGCTTGTGCTTATGTGGTTCATACAGTTTATGATAGCTGTAAGTTCAAGAAATACCAATAAGGGGCTAGAAATGCCAGGATGGCCTGCTGTCTCCAAGGGAATCCAGGTGATTAGCAATATTTAGCCTAGAAAGCACGAAACCCCTGCCTTCTTCCCAGACGACCTCTGTCACACTGCAATTGTCCATTCCGATATAACCCTCATAGTCGTCGATTGGTACTCCAAGAACAAACGGGACGAGTGTCCAGAGAACCCCACCGTGTGATACAAGGAGGATTCTCTCAAACGAGTTTGTTTTGACGAGGTCGTGCATAAAATATGAAATTCTTTCGTACAGGGCAGATATTGTTTCACCACCCTCAACGTTGAATTGTGAGTTATTCATGAATTTATCAAAGGCATCATTTTGCTTTGCGTCCTCAAATGCAACTCCTTCAAAAATGCCACATGCTCTCTCCTGTAGTCTGGAATCGAACTTTAGATCTAGGTTGAGGTGTTTGTTGATAATTTGAGCTGTCTCAGAGGCACGAACCAAATCAGATGAGATGAGTGCTTGTATGCCTTTGGTCGAGAGATACTCACCACAGGCGTTTGCTTGTTTTCGACCGAGTTCTGTCAATGTTGTGTTGAACCTTCCACACATGACCTTATCAAGGTTTCCCTGACTCTGACCGTGTCTAACAAAGTAGAATGTCTTCATAAGTTGTTTCATATCAATTCCAACACACAATATAAACTAAAGCTTGAGTAATTTATTAGCGATATGAGGTCAGTTGAGCGTTTAGTGTTTTGCCGTTTAACCGTTTTATTGGTTATAGTGTGAAGCGTTCCTGTGGTTTGTGGAATTCTGACGGTTATTGTCATTTAACTTTGCCAACTGCGATTTTATCTTGCTTAACTGCTAATTCCTTGAGATACGTACCTCAAACCCCTACTTTAACCAAAAAACCTTCGTAGGTGGTGCTGTTTATGAGAAACGTTGCTTTATCGGTTAGGGTCGTTGTTGTGCTGTCACTTTTGTTGTCGTCGTTTGTGTTGCCGACAATCGATTCAAGTGATGCTCTGACCAATAAAATATCCGCAGTTATTGTGGAATATTTTAAGCCAAGTCAAGTATCCACAGCCGCGACGATGAAGATTAAAATTGATATCAATGAGAATCTTCCGATTCACAGCTGGATCAAGATAATATTCCCAGATGATTGGACAATGCCAGATGTTCCAAATGTCGCGAAGTGGAAACAGGTACCAGAGCATTGGGACAAGGAGCTTGAGAGAGTTCTGACCTCAATCTACATTGCAACATCTCCATGTACAAAGTGCCAGGGACTCCCGATTGTCAAAACCAACAAGAGGAAGAATCAGGAACTCATTGAGAAGTGCGGAATTGACGACGAGAACTCAATCCAGTTCTGGACACACCTGGAGCTCAGTCCAGATGGCCCGTATGACCCAATTCCAATAACTGTTGCATCAAGAGCGGGATTTCTAAACTCCGAGACACCTGGCGCGTATCAGATTTGTATCGAAACAGAATCTGAGCCAATTGAGGTTTGTTCCAACGATATATTCGTTGTGAAATCACATGTTGAGCCAGCCGATGTCACGCTTTCAAACAACTCAATAGACCAGAACTCATCCTATAATCTCAAATTCAGAGTTGGTGAGGGCGGCTCCCTTGACGCCAGACGTTCCCGAATCACGCTGAAATTCCCTGATGAAACAATAATACCAGAATACATTGAACCGTCGACAATTAAGGTTAATGGTTTACCGGTGAGTGTTGATATCAGCACAAGTCCAGCATCTTACAGACTCTCGTTCATCACGCCTGTCGACATTGAGAATAACGGTCAGGTGACGGTAAATATCTCTGAGAAAGCCGGTATTATCAACACCAGCGTTCCTGGTGAATATTCGGTTGATGTTTTCACAAACTATGAACCAGATGTTGTGCCTTCAAAGAAATTCACGATTTCAAGGGTTGGACAGAAACCGATTGTAATCCCCCCATATGCAGGTCAGTATGCATCATACAAGTTCTCCGTTTTCATTCCATCTCCAATCAATCAGAATGATTTAATCACTGTCGAATTCCCGTCTGGTACAGAGCTTCCGTCCTACATGTCGGGTGACAAGGTTTTGATGGACGGTAACCCATGTCAGCTGAAACCAAGAGTTTTGCCAGAAGAGAACAAGATTCAGCTCTATGCTCCCGCGGCCTATGAGAGGGGTTCAATCATGCTTCAGTTCCTTGAGGGAACCAAAATCAGAAACCCAGGGAAACCAGGCACGTACAAGATATATTTCACAGTTCAAAGCTCGGATGAGACATTTGAAAGCGATGAGTATGATATCCTCGAAAAGCTACTCACCATTGACTCAGTGATTGTTAAGCCTGTAAACGCTAAAGAGAACGCATCGTGGACGCTTGAGGGTAGCCTTGAGTTCAACGGTGGTCTTGAGCCAGGTGACACGATGACACTCACATTCCCTGAAACAACTGTAGTCCCTGATGTAATCTCAGCAACAGATATCACCTTCAATGGAAAACCTGTTAGAGATGTAATGTCAAAAGAGAATTCAATTACACTTACGATTCCAGTAAAGGTTGAATTGGCAGGTGCTTTTAAGATAGTGATTACACAGGATGCAGGGATCGAAAATCCTAGTGTGAGCAGCACAACACACAAGATATTGATAAAAACATCGAAAAGTTCAAAAGATGGAGAATCGGTAGAATTTTTCATAGCACCTGCCAAACCCGTTACAACCCTTGCGATCCGACCATCTGAACCAGATGGCAAGAATGGTTGGTATGTCAATGCCCCTGAAATCGATCTTGTTTGTCCAACGAAAACAGCCACAGTCTACACCTGGTGGAATCACAAGAAGGAATCAATGAAGGAATGGGATCCAGGTTGGAACAGAATCGCTGACCAACAGAGAATTGACACGATTTACTACTATGCTGAGGACACGTATGGTACAGAGGAGATTCAATCCCATATCTTCAAGATTGATACACTCAGCCCAACATTCACAATCTCCAGTCCAGTTGGAGGCTCGTCTGCTAAGACCCAAGACAGCAAGTTTATCATCAAGGGAACAGCTGATGCAACGGAGATGCTTGTTTATGACGATCCGGAACAGTCCAGTAATGTTGTGCCAACAATCACGATTAATGGTGAAATAATAGACGTAATACGTCCACCGGAAGTTGGACTCGACGTTATTCCAGAAGGTATTGGGGATTTTGAGCTTGAGGTCAACCTCAAGGAAGGCGAGAACAAGTTCCTGATTAGAGCTGAGGACGAAGCGGGTAACTTTGTTGAGAAGGAAGTTATTATAACCAAAGACACCATCGCTCCAACAATCGAGATTACGAGCCCAAAACCAGGCGAGACAAACCACTGTGACTTCATTGAGGTTCATGGTATAACAGAGCCTGGCGCGATTGTAACAATGAATGACGACTTTGTGGATGTTTCTGCTGATGGAACCTTTATCTACGACTACACAGTGCTTGACCCAAAACAGATTGAGCATGTCATCACGTACGACGTTGCCGATGATATTGGCAACAAGACCCAAAAGATGACCTACACGATCTACTACGGCACAATCGCTGTTATCCCAACTGGTGGAGATCAACCATCTATCAATGGGCAAGCTCCTACTGAGGACTCAGCTGGTTATGTCAGTACTTCTGGTAAAACCATGGTTCCATTTAGATACCTAGCAGATGGTTTAATGGGAGCTGTGGTCGGTTATGATGCAACAACAAGGACAGCGTCAATCACTGCAACAGATGGAAGTTATAAAATAGTACACAAAATAGGCACAACCTACTTTGACAAAACTATCGCTGGAAAAACCACAAGAGTGGATATCCCAGCACCATCGGAGATTAAGAACGGTAGAACATACCTTCCAATGAGGGAATTCATCGAAGGCGCTCTTGGGCTTGAAGTTCAGTGGGATCCAGCAACGCGAACGGTTACAGTACCAAACTACGCAAAACCGGAGCTCTGCAAGTAAGAATACCTAAATAGGCATGATGACTACAGCAGCAGCTGTGGTCTCCGTGTGGGAAATTGATACCAAGGCCGGAGAGTCCTCACCTCGGAACACCAGGTGGGGCTTTCCGGCCTTGTTGTGTATAAGGACTATATCAGTCCACCTTATTCCGTCTGACAGACCCGTGCCAATTGCCTTTAAAAATGCCTCTTTGACAGCAAAATTGGCGGCAAAATGTGGCCAGGGGTTTTCGTTTTTTATTGCATACTCGATTTCATTCAAATTAAAAAGCCTGTTTATCAGGCGTGGTTTTGCCTGGGCGAGACGCTTGAAACGGGCAATTTCGACTAAGTCCAGACCAATTCCCGCTATGGACAAGATTTACCTCTTTTGTTATCATTGCGCATGAGGTAGAGTATAGAAATGCTGTGTGAGATATGCAAACGAAATGAGGCGACGGGGCATTATGTCCAGATTGCCCAGACTGGCAGTGTGCTCGATCTTATGGTGTGTGATGATTGCGCCTCAAAGCTGCTTAAACAACGGAATAAAACCCAATTTAACCCTCCCAAATCAAAGAACTGGGAACAGAATGTTGTAACTGGTCGGAGTGTTTCGGGCATCCTCTCATCGGTCTGCCATTCATGTGGAACGACCTTTGATCAATTCAAACGTAAGGGATATTTTGGATGCAAGGATTGCTATGCATCTTTCCTGGGAAATCTCGGTGAGATTCAAAAGGTCTTTGGTGGCTCAAACCTAGAGTCGATTGAAGAACTTGAGGAGGAACTCAACAAGGCAGTGACAGATGAACGCTTTGAAGATGCTGCCGTCATCCGTGACAAGATTAGAATGATGTTTTCCCCAAAGAAGGAAAACAAAAAGACTCAAATTTAGTTTTGAAGGTGTAGCTTTTTCTTATTTAATCAGAATTGGTTTCCTCTTGTGTGGTTTTATGCGTGCCAATTACTTGTGTGAGTCAGCTTTAAGAAATCTTGAACAAACTTTTTTGGTCGTTAATTAAGTGGATTATGGACTATCAAGTGGTATTTAATGCAATCCCTGAGGATAGGTCATTTGTGGTGGTTTTCGTATCCAAAAAAGGCTCACCAAAGACGCTCTGATAATCAAGATCAAGCTTATTCTGTAGTGCTCACTTTTTTTACATTGATTCACTACTTCAGTCGGCAGATTTGGAATTTAAGTGAGTCAACGAAACATCCAGTTTTCTACTCAATTTTAAAAGATTTAATTTCCCAAAAAATCTAAAAAACATATTGCCATAAATCACTGGTGTGCCTGGGGGGACTTGAACCCCCAACCTTTGGCTCCGGAGGCCAACGCTCTATCCGATTGAGCTACAGGCACAGGGACTTGGAAAATAATATCCCCCTAGAACATCAATTATTCTAGGGGGATAAAGTTTAATCGAAAATCTTACCAGATTGGTTTTGATGACAAACTAAGGTTGAATCTACCGCCGCCAGGTGGGCAGGTACAACCATGAACCAGAAGAATATATGGGCCAGTATCCGGATCCTTGAGGAGAATCTTCTCATCATTTGATGGACTTGTTGACTTGCCTACGCACTCATCATTTTGAGCCACACCATCACCGTTTTTGTCTTTGTATAAGAAGACGTCCATATCAAGCCCCTCGGTGGTTGAAGATGTCTTGACAAGGAAATAGTCTTGCCCCGGCTCAATTTCAAATGATCCCATCACCCAGGATGCTCCATCGAGCGGGTTTGGTGGGTCTTGGAATATTGGCTGATTGATGAAAGAGGACGATGAGATAACTGTTACTAATACACTCTCTTCAAATGTTTGCGTGCCATCTCGAAGCCTCACGGTTGCCCTGAGGTGAATCTCTTTCTCTCCTGGTTTTGTCGGGCCACCCATACCAGTCTCGATTGTGCCGTCTGTCCAGAGGTGCCACTTCTTCCCATCTAAACTCCATTCAATCCTCTCGATTGGAGTCGAACTGGTTGGGTTGATCTCAAGTTTTATGGGTTCACCAGATTTAACAACGATGTCACCGTTTTGAGCCTTCAGTCCAAAGTCAAAATCCAACTCGTCAACTGCAACCTTCACTTTCAGTGTGACCTTTTTCCACGAGAGTTTTGTTGGGTTAGATACCTTGATTGTCTTTCCCTCGACAAAATCAAAGAAATCACCTGAAAGGGCATATTTATTAACGTTGTTGACCGAGAGAACTGTACCGGTTTCTTCAACGATGTGGGTGTAGTCCCTTGTGCCTCTGTATCCGTAGCTCGATGAGAGATATGATTCCAGTCTGTAGCCTGAGCTTGTAATCATATTTGGAGGTCTCTGATACTCTGTGACATCTGCTATCTGTATCTGGTTTTCTGTCGTTGCTTTACCGAGAGTACCGAGTTTTGGGGCAGTTTTACTGACTTTACCAGGCACATTAAGGGTAACCTCATAATTCTCACCCTCATTAACAACAAATCTTGAAAGTCCTGTTGTGCCATAGGGGGAGATGCAATCGACAATGTAGTATGGTTCCCAGCCCAAATCGATATGAGTTTTTCCGAGTGAATTGGTGTATTCCCAATAGGAGATGCTGTTTCTTCCACCCCAGCCGGAGCGGATGATTATCATTGCGCCTTCAACCGGTTTTCCTTCGATATCATAAACATAAAAATCAACCGATGCCGTATCGGTGTAGCCCGAATCTGCTTCAAGATAGTCATAACCCTCTGGATGGTAAACTGTTTTTGTCACAGGGAAATAATAGTCGTCACCCCTCCAACCAAGAACTGTAGAGACGGTTTTGTTACCCATTCTCTCTGAAGATGCTGCTGGGTTATCTAGTCCGCCAATGTCCGCGTGAGTCCAGCCGTGTGGGAACCAAATCTCGTTCCACTGGTGATCCTCTCCTCGGTTGATGACAACATATGCCGGAATGAGTGCTGTTCGGAGAAGCGACGCCAGAAGGATAGATGATTCTCCGCAGGAGCCATATCTTTTCTTGAATATTTGCCAGGGATAGAGGTCATTTGTAAGGTATCCGAAGGTGTAGATTTTGTCCTTCATGTTCATCATTCCCTGGACTCCTCTAATGGCATCATAGTAATTTGTTGCTCTGCTTGCTATCACCTCAAGGCTTTCACCGTAGTCTGTAGCCCCTCGTATTCCTTCACGCCAGAAAACCTTGTTCTCACCGTTATAGAACTCATCTGCAGTAAGTTGGTGTTGCCACCAGTCCTCCTGACTCATTCCTCTGTCTTCAAACGATTCATTCCACCACGAGGCGTCAATTGCCATCGGTGGCTCGAATAGGATTCGTGGGTGCACAACATACCAGTAGTAATACTCCATTGGAAGTTCTACATCTTTTCCATCATACTTGTATTTGCAGGTTGTGTAGTTGTCTTTTTCGATAAGTTCAACATATGGAAGCTTTTTCGAGATGTCGTAAATCTGTTTTGCGTTCCTGATTATTATGTCCGCTTGATCCATGTTTGCCATGAGTCTGAGCACTTCGGTGGGTGTGTGAGCAACAACAAACGCTGCCTCATCAAGAAAACTATCGTTGCACGAACCGAGTAGATCAGTGTATTTCGTGGCAATTTCCATATCATTGTGCCAGTAGAGGAGGTTTGCTTCAGGGGTGTATCTGACATAGTAGTCTTCCACAGAGAAATATGGATATGTCGGGAGGAATTTCCAGGAGAAGTGCTCAATCCAACCGTTTTCTGTTGCCTTGAAAGAGTATGTCTCACCAAGCACATTGGCAACAATCAGGTCATCTCTGCCATCCCCATCAAAGTCACCAAAACATGGGTAGGAGAAATCTCCAACGTCGATACTTGATAGAACATCGGATTCCTTAAAGTCTGGGCCAAGAAGAGTTTTCAAGCCACCATCCTCGTTGCCAACAACGATATCTGCGACTTTGTCTCCATTTGCGTCACCTATCGCTGTGTGAGGATGCTTCCCAAATTCGACCTCGGTTTCAAATTCGATAGGGTTGAGGTCTGGAAGTGAATGAATCTTCAGAATACCGGAACTTGTCGTGATAATCTCAAGCTTGTTGTCTCCAACTACGTCGCCTACCGCGATATTCGTGTCGGTTTTGATATTGAGTTTCTCAAAGGTTACCCAGTCGGGCCCATACGAAACAAAAGTACCCTCAGAATCTGACCAAATAAGGTCGGCAAAATCATCGTAATTAATGTCGGCTATCTGTGGGCAGAGTTTTCTTCCAAATGGTCTCTCGATTTTCTCACCCTTAAGGACAAATTTCCCCTGGTCATTTTTTTCGCATACGACCAGGTTGCCTTCGAGGTTTCCAACGTAGAGTTTACCATTGAAATATGTCATGTGAACTTCATTGTCAAAACTTGGAAGAAGTCCTATTGATCTGCTTGAATACGAGGCAACTTCACCATCGATTGTCTCAATGTATCTGATATCGCCGGCCTCATCGGCAAACACCAGGCCGAGAGAACAGACCGAGGCGTAGCCAATACCTGGGTTTATCACGAAATCTGAAGGTGAGATAACGCTGATTTCACCTTCATCTGTCAAATAGACGAGTCCCGTACCTGACACATATGGCTCAACAAGGTTTGGGTCATTTGGATTCGTGAGTGGTGACAACTGTTTTCTAGCCCACTCTGTTTTCACCTTGTCGCCTTTTGTGGGAATCGCGAATGTTGGGCCAGCAAGCCAGTACCAACCACCATTTTTCGGGCATATAATCAGATCTGATTCGTTGTCCTGATTGATGTCAGCCAATGACAGCCTCGCAAAACCGTCAATCTTGCTTGGAATAATTGATATTTCTTCGAGTGTTTCTAGATTGATGACGTATGGGGTTTCACCATATCCAGAAATCACCAGCACCTCAATGTTATCAGGCAAAAGAGTACAGGCCTGGGCAAAGGCGCCGCTACCGAGTCTCTTTGCCGATTTTGAGAGCCTGGTGAGAGCAAAATCTAAGTCCTTGGACAACCAGTCTGGAACATTTTTGACAATTTCAAAAACCTGATTCTGCTGGTTTTCACCTATGACAATCTCACCGTCTACAACCTTAAACTCTATCTCCTGTCCGGGGGCAAGGGATAGACTCACCTGACTTTCGTACCATAGATCATCTGATGAACTTGACACACTCGTAAAAACTGTCAAGAAGAGAACTAAACAAACAATTGCTGTGATTATCTTTTTCACGACAACCTCCTTCGTTGCGATATGGCGATAACGAGGATACCAAACGATAACGATGATGATATGATCATCGGGATCCACCACCCATTGACGGTATCCATTAACAAAGCTGCCAGTGGAGGAACAATGAACATGCCAGTGGTTCCCAATGTGTTTATAAGACCGATTGCTGAACCAGTGTTCTCTGGTTTTTCAAATCTTGATGGGGTTGAGAAAACAATTGGAGGTATGAACGCTGAGAAAACACCCAGCAACAAAGCTCCAATTGCCCAGCTCCATTTGTTAATCCAAAGTAATTGGAAGGCAACAACCATCGCGAGTGAGCTTACAACGAGTAGAAAAAGTCTTGATGCCTTTTTATCAATAATCTCGCCTATTATTGGTGTTATTAGGAGAGGTGGAATCATTAGAAACGCTGGGCCTGAAACAGCAATAAACAGGCGCAATTCATGCGAGATGCCGATTTGAGTGCCAAGGAACAGGAATATTGAAGTTGATCCCGTGAATAGTATCCACGAAGCAGCCATCATTTTTGTTGTTGAACTCAACCTAAGATTTGCGCCTGTTTGGATGTTTCTGTCTAACTCCATCCCAAGGAGTGGAATTGATGTTGCAATACCGATTAAACAAAGAGCAATTGGGATGATGTAGTTGTATGTGTAGCCAAGATTTGTGCCAATCCATGCGCCGGCATAGAGAGCAATTATTGCGCCCATCGGCGCTCCCAGTGTCTGGATTGCTGTCATCCTGTTTCTTTTGTGGGGTGGATAAATAACCTGGGGGAGTTGAAGTGCCAAAACCATCAGGGGCGCAAAAGCGATTCCAGCAATGAGTCGAGAGATCAGAATCCCCCACAAACCAGTCACAAAAAGCCCAACCACAGATATTCCGGCCGAGGCAATAAAACAGAAAAGAGAGGTTTTTATCGGATTTATCCTATCGAGGATTTTGCCAGAGGTGAAGCTCAACAAAGCAAGAAATAATGAGGGTGAAGAGACAACAAGCATCGATTCCCAGTTTGAGAGATTGTTGGATGATTTAAGAATTTCAGTGACCGGGGAAAACACGTTCTGGAAAGCCATGATTGCCATTGCTGCTGATAGAGTCATCAGTATCGGCAACCACGACACACTGTTTCCCTTGGTATCGACGTTCACAGAAAGATAATACCTACTCACATTTTTAAAATAAAGGGGGTATAACTTGTCTAATATCAGGATTCTGCATTTTCTAAAACCAACGTATCAATCGCAAAACAGTAAAGTATTGTCTATAAACAAGTTGACAAGGGCATATGGTCAAATAGAATTTTATGTAGAATAAGCCTTTGGGTTTTGTGTTTTCCACAAGGCAATTTACGGAGGAGAAATGGCTCTCGTCGGTGATATTAAGAGTTTCAAACTAAACTCGTTGCTCCAGCTCATTACCATGGAGGGAAAGACTGGCATGCTCACCATTGATGATGGGCTTCGTCACGCAAAATGTTATTTCCAGGCCGGAAAGCTCTACCACTGCTCCCTTGCGAAACTGACTGGTGCTGATGCCTTTTATGAACTTCTTACCTGGGAAGAGGGCAGATTTGCCTTTGATGACAGAGGCAGGATTGATTTAAGGACGGTCTATGAGCCGATTGATTCGCTTTTGATTCGGGGCTCTAGGTTGCTTGAGGAGTGGAATGTTATCAGCAACCAGGGGCAGTTCTCAGAAGAAGTTTTTGAGGTCGTAGAAGAAGCTCCGGATACGATGGGTGATTTTTCAATGACCCAGGATTACTGGAAGATTCTCAGGCTGGTTGATGGCAAGCTCACATCGCTTCAGATTGCTGAAAAATCTGGACTTGGTTACCTGTCCTCGTACAGGATAATTTTCGCCCTCAGATCAGCAGGACTCATTAAATCCCTTCAGTACAAGCTTCTGGACATGACTCTCATCCCAATGCCATCCAGAGGGAGGAGTCTTTTTGTGCCAAGGACGGCTGTTGAGAAATCAGCCGTTGGCGTGGAAACCGCAATGCAGGATCTTGTGTATCGCGCTGTGGACACGAAGAGTACCCTTAATCAGATAGCAACAAAACTCAAACTCGACCAGAAGAGAATATCAATGGTCGTTACTCAGCTCTATCGCCAGGGGCTTGTCTCGCTTGTGGACACTAAGGGGAATATCATACCAATTGATAGGGCAGGAGTTGGTGACAGGCAATGAGCCAGTCTGTTGCATCACTGGTTGCAGGACTGCTCTACGTTTTGGCAGCCCTCACCTCCATTTTTGTGTTTATTGTTTGCCTTAGAAAACATACCAGAACAAGGACATTCAAGACGAAGAGTTGGATGCTTGCTTTCCTGAATCTAGCGCTATCACTTTTTTTAATGAGTGTGTTTCTGATTTTTGACTATCCAAAGATTCTAGTTTTGTCCTTTGCATTCTTATTCAGTTGGGGTGCAATAGGGATTTGGGTTTTATTTCTTGGTCGATTGATTCCGTATGCAGGGCAAAGGATTGTGACATATATCATCAGCATGCTCCCTCTGTTGTTTATCCCTGTCTTCATCTTTTCGGAACCAGTTGGAATCTTTGATGTGGCACACAGTATGTACATGGTGATGCTACTGCTAGCCGCTGGAACCGTTAGCCTCTTGTTCTTGGCCTGGTTTTTTGGATACATCAAATCAAGACTGGATGACTTTTTTCAGTTTGCGGCAATCTCGGTGTTTCCGATTGTCGTGGCTGTTTGGCTCATATATGCAACTCAGGCTGTTTCAGCCTTCCTGATATCCGCATTGCTTTTCATTGCTGGACTATCCTCATTAGCTTATACGTGGGTGAACTATGGACAAAAAACAGATTGACGCGTTGAAATACGGTTGCGAGGAGATCATCCCCGCTGATGGAATAGAGCAGAAGCTTGCTCTGGGTAGACCACTTGTCATCAAGCTTGGCGCTGACCCAACCGCACCCCATCTCCATCTTGGTCATGCGGTTGTGCTTCGTAAGCTCAGGCAGTTTCAGGAGTTTGGTCACAAGGTAATCTTTGTGATTGGCGACTATACCGCCTCGATTGGTGACCCATCTGGTCGCAAGGAAACAAGAAAGCCTCTGACAGATGAGCAGATAAAGAGTAGTGCAAGAACATACCTCGATCAGGTCATCAGGATTCTCGACCCTCAGGAGGGTATGATTCGTTTCAACAGCGAGTGGTGTGAGAAACTCGATGCCAAGGACATAATCAAACTCATGGCGAAGTTCACGGTTGCACGAGTTCTTGAGCGTGACGACTTTACAAAACGTTTGAAGGCTGAGGTTCCGATTTACCTTCATGAACTCCTCTATGTTGTGGCTCAGGCGTTCGATTCCGTAGCAATCAAGGCTGATATTGAAATTGGAGGCACAGACCAGAAGTTCAATTTCTTGGCAGCAAGAGATTTGCAGAAAGAGATGGGCATGCAACCACAGACAATCATCACCATGCCAATCCTTCCCGGAACAGATGGCGTTATCAAGATGAGTAAATCGATTGGAAACACCGTCGATCTGCTTGACCTGCCAAATGAGATGTTTGGTAAACTCATGAGTATCCCAGATGAACTTCTTCTAATGTATCTGCAATATGCAGCCAATATGGATGAGGATGAAGTAAATGATTTCAAGAAAAAACTCGATGATGGCATCAACCCAAGAGATGTCAAGCTGACCATGGCATCAAGAGTCGTTGATATCTGGCATGGTCCTGGGGTTGGAGACACTGCAAAGGAAGAGTTTCTGAGTGTCTTTACAAAAGGCAATCTCCCCTCAGATATTCCAGAACACTCACTGCCAAAATCTGATTATCCCATAACACTGCTTGACTTGATAAGAAGATTTGATCTTGCTCCCTCCAATTCAGAGGCAAGGAGACTTATCTCATCCAGTGCTGTTAAGATTGACGATGAAGCTGTCACTGACCTGGGATATGAATTTACTGAGCCAGAAACGCCTGTCATTATCAAAGTTGGTAAGAGGAGATATGTAAAACTTATAAGGGAGGAATGATGAAGAGAACCTTTGCCTCTCTAATTTTGCTGTTCCTGACGGTTTCAGTTTGCCTGCCAATTAGCGCTGTTGTCACATTCAATGTCAAGGATATCAACACATCCGCATGGCCAAAGGTAACGGCTGAGTGTGAGCTTTCTGATTTACCAGAGGGTTCAAATCCAAGTTTTGCTCTAAGGATAGACAACACCGAATTTCAGGCTTTTGAGGAGACAAAGCTTCAGAATCATGGAGAACCGATAAACGCCCTGTTCCTTGTCGATATCTCTCGCTCGATGGACTATGCCTTCTCGGATATGAAGATAAAGATGACGGAGATAGCGGGGCTTTTTGAGGATAATGACACCTATTCAATGATGACCTTTGCCGAAGAGATTGAGACCGTTGTCTCGTTCTCAACCAATCCTGCAGAGGTTGGTTTGCGAATGGGGGAGCAGGAGGCGAAGGGTGGCACAACCAGGCTCTATGATGCTTTGATTGAGGCAAATGCCTATCTTGGTGGATCAGGTACTCAAGGCGTAATCTTCCTCTTTACAGATGGCAATGACCAAGGCAGCAAACAAAAGGAAGTCTTTATCACCGACTTCCCAATTATTCCGATAATCCCATCAGGCGGAATCAATCGTCCTGTTCTTCAGTCTCTTGCCGAAGAGACACACGGTTTTTACATGCCAAAGTATGATATAAACCGCATCAAGCCTTCAATCATCAAATGGAAGGGAACGAACATAAGCGCTTATCACGTCGTGTTTGCTGGACTCCCCGAATTTGAGCCACCTGTTGAAAAAAAGATATACATCATGGCGAATGTCGGGGAACAATTTTTTGAATCCGAGCATGATTTGATTATTGAGAAGAAAGGCGTCCCGTTCTGGGTGTGGTTGATTTCAGGTATGGGTATCCTGGTAGCGCTTGTCATGTTTTTCCTTTGGTTTACAAGGTTTAGGGTACCGTCCGGCAAGAGAATCACAAAAAAACGAGTTAAAGGCAAGATTCACTTTATCGCCTGGCTCACCCTCCCAACCGATGAAGAAAGCCAGTTCAGGATAAAAAAAGACACAATCATTATTGGTTCTGGCACCGAGTCAGATTTTGTTGTTGACGATCCAACGGTTTCTTATGAACACGCAAAGATAACAGAAACTCCGGAAGGTTTTGTGCTGACAGACATGGACTCGGCATCTGGGACTTTTATCAATGAGGAGAGTCTGATGGAACCGACACTCCTTCGGGATGAAGATAAAATAAGAGTTGGGATGACGGTCATTGTGTTTACCCAAAGTGATTTTGCATACGTTTCGAAAGAGAAGGTGATTTGATGAGCAACTATAACATTTCCTATGAAAAAGACGCGCCAGCAAGTCAAGTTAGGGCTAGAAGGGGCACTGAGCTTGTTTGCAAGGGGTGGCTCCAAGAGGCAGCACTTCGCATGCTTCAGAACAACCTTGAGCAGACAAACAAATGGAAGGAACTCATAATCTACGGTGGCACTGGCAGATGTGCCAGAGGTTGGGACTCATATAAGGCAATCGAGAAAGCGCTCATAGGTCTTGAGAATAACGAAACTTTGCTTGTCCAATCCGGCAAACCAGTTGGAATATTTACCACCCACGAGGACGCCCCAAGGGTGCTTATCGCCAACTCTCTCATCGTTCCTTTCTGGAGTACTCAGAGCCATTTTGATGAGCTTGAGCGCAAAGGACTCATGATGTACGGGCAGATGACGGCAGGCTCCTGGATTTATATCGGCACCCAGGGAATACTGCAAGGAACCTACAATACTCTTGCAACCCTTGCTCAGAAACACTTTGGTGGAACTTTGAAGGGCACAATCACGGTAACGGGTGGTTGCGGTCAGATGGGCGGAGCTCAACCCCTCGCTGTCACAATGAATGAGGGTGTTTGCCTGATTATTGATGTCGACCTTGAGATGACAAAACAGCGACAAACTGAAGGATATGTCGATATTATCACTCACAATCTTGATGAAGCGCTCAAACTTGTAACTGAAGCCAAGCAGAAGGGTGAAGCTCTCTCGGTTGCTATCATCGCAAACTGCGCTGATGTGTTGTCTGAGCTTGTCAAAAGAAAATTTGTGCCTGATATCCTCACAGACCAAACATCAGCCCACGACATGCTGGGTGGATATGTGCCAAATGGCATGACGTTTGATGAGGCGATGGAGCTTCGAGCGAAAGATCCTGATAATTATCTCAAGGAGTCATTCAGAACAGTCAAAGTCCATGTCGAGGCGATGCTTGAACTCATGGACTTGGGCGCTATCACATTCGACTACGGCAATAACATCCGCCAGCAGGCAGTGCAGGAAGGTCTCGATAGAGACAGAGCATTTGCGTTCCCAGGCTTTGTGCCAGCATATATCCGACCACTTTTCTGCGAGGGCAAAGGTCCCTTCAGGTGGGCAGCCCTCTCTGGAAACCCCGAAGACATCTATGTCACCGACAGACTCATCCTTGAGATGTTCCCAGAGGATGAAGCGCTTACCCGATGGATAAAGATGGCTCAGGATAGGCTGAAATTCGAGAATATCCCAGGGCTCCCGTCAAGAATCTGCTGGCTTGGATATGGTGACCGTGACAGGTTCGCGCTCGCTGTTAATGAGAAAGTCAAATCAGGCGAGATTTCTGCTCCAATAGTGTTTGGCAGAGATCACCTCGACTGTGGTTCAGTAGCTTCACCAAATCGAGAGACCGAGAGCATGAAGGATGGCTCTGATGCTGTTGCTGACTGGCCAATCCTCAATGCTCTCACAAGCACCGCATCAGGAGCATCGTGGGTGTCAGTTCATGGTGGTGGTGGAGTTGGTATAGGCTACTCGATTCACACAGGACAAGTAATAGTTGCTGATGGGACTGATGCTGCTGCAAAGAGAATCAAGAGAGTGCTTATAAATGATCCTGGCATGGGTGTTATTCGACATGTTGACTCAGGATATGAGGAAGCGATTGATTGTGCCAAGAAAAAGGGTGTGAGAATTCCGATGTGGGAGTAGGATGAAGCAGAACGAGTTAATTAAGGATTTTATAGGAAGAATAAATAGCCACGACCCCGATGAGGTTGTGGCTATTTTCGATTCAGACATTGAGTTTTTTGACCTGTATCATAAAAGGTTTGAGGGAATTAAGGCTTTCAGACAATTCATGACGACTTTTTATGGGATGGTAAATAATTATCAAGCTGTTGCGCTTGATGTCGAATCAGAAAACCAAAATCAAGCGAAGATATATGTCCAGACGTTTGGTGATTTGACTAATGATGCTATGAAAATATTCAAAGATGGACATGGAATTGTTCCAACCTATGAGCAAATCCAGCCCCTGGTCAAATGGGACATTTCCTTCAAAAATGATAAAATTACCAGATGGGAAGTTGTAAACCTCTCTAATTCAAAAAATCCAAAAGATGTCGCACTCAAGTACGTTTGGGCAATCAATTCAAGAAACCCAAAAAACATCGTGAGTCTCATGACCAATCCTCATGAATTTATTGCAATAAACGGAAAATCTGATGTCAGGAGTCCGGAGGATTGGATAGAGGGATGGGAAGGTTACTACAAGCTTTTTCCAGACTATATCATCTATCCTGAGAATATCCATGTGAGGGGCGATTTTGTTATCATCCTCGGAAGCTCAGATGGTACGTTGAGCGAGTATGCCAAGCAAGCCCTCAAGGGAAAGGATGGCTTGGAGCCAAAAAAAGATGACTGGCAAGGGCCAGCCATCTGGAGCGCAAAAGTTTCCGATGGCAAACTCTCACAGTGGAGAGTTTATTTGTACAACGCTAAAACTCTTGAAGAGCTTGATCTGTTGATGTTTGGCTACAAAGCACTGGAGTAATCTCTATTTACTAGCTCTTATCTGTCTCACTCTTTCTTCAATCCACTCGAACCAGGTGGAAAGACCTTCTCCTGTTTTTATAGAGAACGCAAAAAACTCAAGCTTTGAATTGACCTTCTTGGCGTCATCCACGAAGTCGTCCATGGAGAAATCGCAGTATGGCATTAGGTCAATCTTATTTACCAGCACACAATCTGAAACCCTGAAGGCAAGCGGATACTTTGCTGGTTTATCATCTCCCTCTGGGACAGAGAAGAGCAACACCTTGGCGTGTTCTCCGAGGTCGTAAGCAGCAGGGCAAACAAGGTTGCCAACGTTTTCTATGAATACGATGTCAAGATCATCAAGAGGGAGACTCTCGATAGCATCCTTCACCTGGGCTGCTGTGAGGTGACAAGAAGAGCCCGTGCCAGCGGTGTTTATCATGGCAACTGGGACATGGAGCCTCTCCAATCTCCTTGCATCTCTGTTTGTCGCGGGGTCACCTTCGACAACCGCTATCTTGTAGTCCTCATGAAATCTTGAGAGAGTGCTCTCAAGAAGCGAAGTCTTTCCAGAGCCGGGAGACGAAATCATATTGATTACGAGGATCCCCATTCTGTTGAAGATTTCTTTGAGTTCGTCGGCTATTTCCTCGGTTGCAAAATCAACTTTCTTTTTGACATCAAGCTCCATCAGGAACCTCCAGACCAATCTTGTCAATCACCAAATCCTTGCCGGAAATAATTACACAGTCTCCACTTTTACACTTTGGACACCTGAAGTCGAAGTCAGATGTGACAAATGAGTGAGAACAGGATTTGCATTCTAGACGTGTTTCCTCAAGCGAAAAGTCGATCTTCATGCCTTCGCAAGCGGTGCCTTTTGATATTGTCTCAAGCAAAAAAACAAGAGAATCTGGCATGATCCCCGACATCTTGCCTATCGTCAGAGTGACCCCAGTGACCCTTGCGTCCCTTTTCTCTGCCTCACTCTTGAGGAGCTCCAGTATCTGGTTTGCTATTCCAAGTTCATGCACATTTGTATTATACGCTATTTTCTAAGATTTTATTGTTACTCATTTTTAATATTTCAAAACTCTTGATGAATGAGGTTTCGCCAGTACAATGGCTGACAATATGCAAACCGATAGAGATTACACAAAGGGAAATATTTTATCAAATTTATTCAAGCTAGCTTGGCCAGGGATTACTGGCAGATTCTTTGAGAATGTTTATGATATCACCGATCTTATTTGGATAGGTGCTCTTGGTGGGGCACTTGCCTCTGATTCTCAAACAGCGATGGTTTTCTTTGGTGTGATTTTTTCCTTTGTATTTATTTTTAATAATCTTTTTGGGCTCAGTTCAGTCTCAATAATCTCCCGTTACTGGGGAGAGAAAAACTATGAAAAGGCAGCGTGGGCTGCTGAGCAAACCATTCTCTACAAGTTTGTATTTGGAGTCGTTGGTTCTTTATTGGTGCTTGTTCTGTTGAGGTTTTTCCTGTCCTTTGTTGGTGGAGAGGCGATTGTCGATGCAAATGGCAACTACACAGGCATCATGGATTTGGCTCTTAACTATGGGACAATCATACTGCTCGCGATTCCTTTCTATTTTACGTATTTCTCATTTGGCACAATTTTCCGTTGCACATCCGATGCTGAGACGAGTCTTTTTCTCACGACTATCTCCTTCCTCCTAAATATAATTCTTGACCCATTGTTGATTTTGGGTATTGGTCCATTCCCCAGAATGGGGCTCGTTGGTGCCGCTACGGCAACTGTTATCGCGCAGATGTTTGCGTTTGTTGCAGGGCTCACACTCCTGTCAACTGGCTACAAACTCATTTTCATCCGTTTCACGAAAATTGGTCTAAAGAATGAAAATGGTTACAGAATAAGGATACCATTGGCGAGATTGGCGCTTGTCAAAAGAGGTATCAAGATAAACCTTGCAGGGATATTGAAACCCGATTTCAAGATGCTCTGGAATTTCATAAGAATAGGTCTTACTCCAGCGTTTTCGCAAACAATGTTTACAATTTCCGGAATGCTGTTTATGAATTTTATCTCCAATTACAACAACACATATCTACTGGCAGCGTTTGGAATAGGCCATAGAATCGCAGGAGTTGTAAACATGCCACTCCTTGGTTTACAACAAGCGGCCGGAGCGCTTGTTGGACAAAACTTGGGAGCAAAGCAGCCACACAGAGCAGAGAAGACAATTTGGTACACCGTCATTATTGGGATCTTGCTCAGTGGACTCATGACAGTCGTTGCGTTTATTTGGGGAGGAAACATATTTTCTGTCTTCAACAGAGATGTAGAGGTTATTATGTTCGGCTCAACAATCTTTGGTCTGGCGATGCTGCAAAACACAATAAATGCTGCGCAGTGGATGTTGTTTGCTGCATTTGAAGGATCAGGATACACACTCTATCCTTCAATATTCGCTCAGATAAACAATTGGGTGGTCTACATACCCCTTTCCTATTTGGCGATTGTCAAATTCCAACTGAGTTACGAATGGATTTTTTATGTTGGAATGATAACGTCTGGTGTTGCTGTTGTTGCCAATACATCATTCTTCCTCAAGGGGCGGTGGAAAACAGCCAGAATCGAGTAAAGGTTTGCGTCAACCTCGAGGGCATTACCCATTGGTAGTGCGCGTTCAAGGTCTTCTTGATTCCAGCTAAATTCTTGGAGAACAGCCCTCTTGTTTGTTGTTGCATCTTCCCTATTGATAGATACACTCATATCCTCAAATGGCAGTATATCGTGATCTGACAAAAGGACCCATTCTGGGGAACCTGATAAGACTTTCGTGGCCCGGTGTGGCGGGGCGAATCTTTGAAAATCTCTATGACATCATAGACCTTTTCTGGATTGGCATGCTTACCGTCCCGCTTGCGACCCAGGCTCAAGGAAGTCTTATTATTTTTGGTGTGGTTTTTCAGGCTCTCTCATTTTTCAATAACCTTCTTGGTCCAGGTTCAGTCGCTGTTCTTTCGAGATACTGGGGCGAGAGGAATTTCAGAAAGTCGGTTTGGGTTGCTGAGCAAACAATTTCCTACAAGTTCTTGTTCGGTGTCCTGGCAGCCGTTCTGGGTTTGGTTATTCTTCCGTATCTGTTGGAATTTACAGGAGCTTCTCAAGTTCCAGTCGAGGGTTGCGCATACTCGATGTATGAGCTTGGAATTCAGTACGGGCGGATAATCCTCTTTGCAGTTCCCTTCTTATTCGTGTTTTTTACGTACAATACCATCTTCCGATGCACCTCTGAAGCTGAAACAAGCATGTTGTTGACTGCGTTGTCAGCGATGGTCAATATCGTCTTAGACCCACTCCTCATAATGGGGATTGGGCCGTTCCCAGAGCTTGGATTCACAGGGGCTGCTGTAGCTACCGTCATCGCCCAAATGGTGGCATTTATTTTGGGTCTGTACTTGTTGCTGACAGGCAAAAAAATCGAGATAAGAAGAAAAACACTTCTGGCATCGCCGAGAGTAAGAGATGCCTATGTTACATACAGGCTGAGAATCCCATATTTTGCCATAAGAACTGCCAAACGGGGGATACTCGTCAGATTTGGAGGATTGTTCAGGCTCGATGCCAAAATTCTTTGGAATTTCATGAGAATTGGGTTTGTGCCAAGTATATCTCAGATGATGCACTCAGGAGCAGGAATAATCTACATGAACCTTCTTGGTCACTACAACATTCCCGCCCTTATTCCCGCGTTTGGAATAACAGCAAGACTCACGGGTCTCCTGAATATGCCGCTTCTTGGACTTCAGCAAGCCGCAGGAGCGCTTGTTGGTCAGAACCTTGGGGCAAAAAAACCCGAAAGATCGGTAAAAACAGTTTGGCTTTCTGTTTTTATTGGGTTGGGTATGGGTGTTTTCATGACCCTTTTGACAACCGTCTTTGCCTCATCAATCTATGGGCTTTTCAACTCAGATCCTGCAGTTATTGCGATGGGCGCTTCGATTATCCCAATAATTATGATAGGCAATACTCTAAACGCTGGACAGTGGATGATCTGGGCTGCCTTTGATGGTTCGGGCTACACACTTTGGCCAACAGTTGTCGGTCAATCCATCAATTGGTTTGGTCGAATTCTACCGATATTCCTTGTGGTAAAAGTGTTTGGACTTCATTATATGTGGATGTTCTATCTAGGCATCTTTGCTTCAGGATTGTGGTTTGTGTCAAACATAATTCTTGTCCAGAGGAGCTCCTGGAAAACTGCCAGAATAGAATAATCCTCGTATACAAAGAAATAGTTGGTGTTGAAAAATGCTGTAAATATTGTATAACAGCTACAAGTGAATCCACATATGTTGAACGGTAGAATGGGTGCGTCAGTCGTATGCTGAGGCGTGTTCTGGTGTCGGCTCTGATCTTGGTTCTGGCTCTTGCCTTCTGGCAAGGGGTCGTCGACGCCGAATATATTACAAGGTATTACCAATCAGACTTTGAAATTATTGATTTGGTCGAAGATGACCACATTCAAAACACACCACTGATTCATGGCGGGTATGTGTCGTGGTATGATACAAGACTCAATGACAGAGAGGGTCGTATCATGCCAAGACTCTACATGAAGAAACTCAGTACTGGTGAAGATAAATATGCAATGACATTTGCCAAAAAGTCTGGTGCCAAGACACAATATCGAAACAAGGTCGTATGGGCGGAAAACACAGATAGATTAAGACCAGATAATTTTGACATTAAAATGTACGATTTTACAACAGGCAAAAGCGACGTTGTTGTATCAAACAAGAGAAAACAGGACAATCCACAGATTTCTACTGAATATATAATCTGGAGAGATTGGAGGGACACACCGAGGGGCGATAATGGCATGTGGGATTTTGCCATTTATGGGAAAAATATTCAGGGAAATGAGGAATTTCTGATTAAGCCTGTAGAAATGAAGGGAACGGCGGAGCTATTCAATAGGTATGTTATTCTCTCAGTTCTTGATGAAGCAAAGCGTGACTATGATATTCAGCTCTATATTGCTGGAAGTGATAGAATGATTCCCATATGCACAGCGAATGGAGACCAGTTTAATCCGAAGGTCGTTGGAGATGTTGTCATTTGGCAGGATTGTAGAAAATCTCCAGCAAACAGCAAGAGCAAGCAATCTGACATATTTGGTTATTCCCTCTCGACGAAAAGGGAGCTCTATATCTCTACAGACCCAAAAAGAGAGACTGGGTTGACGGTAGGTGGAGATAAGTACGCGGTGTGGTTTAGAGATACTGATGGATTCGCAGGTTCGTTTTTATCAACAATACATGGCTATAACGCCGTATCTGGAGAGGCTTTCAGTGTGTGCTTAGAACCTGGCATCTATAGAAACCCGGTGATAGGTGGCGATTGGGTTGTGTGGGAAGTCCACAACAATAATGAGTTTGGGGTGGATCTGAAGGCTTATAATTTTGAGACAAAGAAAACGCACTGGGTGGTCAGAGGTTATGGAGATCAGAGGAATCCAAAAATCTATGGAAACGAACTCGTTTGGGAAGATCATGCGTGCGGCTCCGACGAGAATGTGAATATTAAATACGCCCGTCTAGTTGACCCTATTGAGGGTAGGACTCCGAAAAGGTGGGGATTTTTCGATTTACCCATCTGGAGTATGAATAGACATGATTCAAACCAACAGGCCGTTGTTAATGTTGAAATTCGCAATATGAATATGTTCCCGATGAATGCCCAGTGGTCGACAGAACTCGATGGTGTGATTAGATCCTCAGCAAGCTGCGATGGAAGCGGGTTTGGCTACGTTGGCACTGATAATGGGTCTCTTTACAAATTTTCCATCTTTACAGGGGAAGTTATCTGGCAGCACAAAGTGACAGGTAGAATTAGGTCAACACCTGCTGTCTACGGAGGAAGAGTCTTCTTTGGTGATGGCGCTGGCAGATTCTATTGTCTGAATACAGATGACGGAGCGCTCATCTGGCAAGTACAGACAGAATCGGCGATCGATTCATCGCCTGTAGTTTTTTTGCACGATGTTGATCACTATCCGGTTGTGGTTTTTTCATCTGGCAACAAGAAGCTCTATATGTATAACGCAATAGCCAGCACACCCGACCTTAAATGGTCAATTGATTTAGATGGTTGGCTTTATGACTCGATATCCGTTGATTATAACTATCACATGAGGCACTCGCAGGATGAGCCTGTCAGGAAAATGATTTATCTTGGAATATCCTCCAACAAGGTTATGTGCATCGATCCTGTCACTGGTGATATGCTTTCAAGTTTTGAAACCAAATCACCTGTCAAAGGCTCAACCATAGCCTTTGGCTCCGATGTGTTGGCGGCATGCAGCAACGGTGAGATTTACAGCGTTGATTTCTCCTCGTGGGGTAGAGCGCCATACATGAACATGTTCAAGGAGACTGTCCATAACTATAACAACTCTCTTGTGTTCGATATCGGCGATTACTCCCTCGTTTACGAGTCTGATGATGGCGAGTTGAGCATGTATGATGGTAGTGAAAACTGGAGAATACAGCTTGATACAGGGATCAGCTCCTCACCTTGCGCCACATCGTGCAACAAAGGTGAAGAGGCAGTTTTTGCTGTGACGACAAATGGAATAGTGTATATGCTTAACAGGAAAACAGGTGAGAAGATGTGGATGACGGAGACAAACACCAATGTCTATGCCTCACCAACGGTCTTTGATACTGGATTTTTAAGTGTTTTTGTTGGTACCAGTGATGGATGGTTGAGGTGTTGGGGTCAGCGACCGTCCTATAACGATTAGGTATAAATTTTTCCCCACTGTTTCTTGACTGGAGCACCTATTATCCTAACTTATCATGGTTGGATATTAGAATGGAGGACGGTTATGTACGCAGTCATAAAAACAGGTGGCAGACAGTATAAGGTTGCCGAAAACGATGTTCTGAAGGTCAACAGAGTTGATATTGAACCAGGCAACGAGCATGTGATTTCAGATGTCACCCTCGTTGAGAATAATGGGGATGTCACACTTGGCACACCATTTATCAAGGGCGCAAAGGTCACAACAGAGGTCGTAAAACATGTTCGTGGGCCAAAGCTCGTTGTTTTCTTCTACAGACACAAAACCACGCACAAGAGGAGAAAAGGTCACAGACAGGAGCTTACTGAGCTCCGAGTGAAATCTATATCACTGGAGGCGTAAAAAGAATGACTAAGAGAAAAGTGATTATTATGGGAGCAGCTGGTCGCGACTTCCATAATTTCAACATGCTCTATCGTGACAACGAGGACTACGAGGTTGTGGCATTCACAGCAACCCAGATACCGGATATCGCTGGAAGAAAATACCCAGCAGAGCTTGCTGGCAAGCTGTATCCAAATGGAATCCCAATTTTTGACGAGTCGGAACTTGTAGAGTTGATTGAGAAGTATCATGCAGACGATGTTTTATTCTCATACTCAGACCAACCACACATCGAGGTCATGAGAAAATCTTCGCTTGTTAACGCTTGCGGAGCAAACTTCGTGCTTCCTGGCTATCAGCCAACAGCACTCAAGTCCACAAAACCAGTCATTTCGGTTTGCGCAATTAGAACAGGTTGCGGTAAGAGCCAAACGACAAGAGCGGTTGTGAAGATTCTTCGAGACATGGGGAAAAAGGTTGTCTCAATCAGACATCCCATGCCATATGGTGACCTCGTCAAGCAGGCAGTCCAGAGATTCGCTGACTACTCCGACCTCGACAAGCACGAGTGCACAATCGAAGAGCGAGAAGAGTACGAACCACACATCGATCTTGGCGCAATCATCTACTCTGGCGTAGACTACGAAAAGATTCTGAGAGAAGCTGAGAAGGAAGCCGACGTCATCATATGGGACGGCGGAAATAATGACTTCCCATTCATTAAGGCTGATCTTCCAATCGTCGTGCTTGACCCGCTTCGTCCAGGTCACGAGACTTCATACTACCCAGGCGAGTGCAATGTCTACATCGCTGACGTTGGTGTCATGAACAAGATTGACTCCGCCTATCCAGAGGATGTCGACTTTGTCAGAAGCAACGCTTTCTGCATCAACCCAAAGATGACAATCGTCGATGCAGCGTCTCCTGTCTCAATCGACAAGCCAGAACTGGTCAAGGGCAAGAGAGTCCTCGTCATCGAAGATGGCCCAACCCTCACCCACGGCGAGATGACCTTTGGCGCTGGATATGTTGCAGCCAAGAAGGCCGGAGCAGCGGAGATTGTTTCACCGAAGCAGTATGCTGTTGGCACAATCAAGGACACGTATGACAAGTATTCCCACGTAGAGGAAATTCTTCCAGCAATGGGTTACTCACCAGCTCAGATTGAAGACCTCAGAAAGACAATCGAAGCCGTTCCTTGTGATGTCATTGTCTCAGGCACACCAATTGATATCACAAGAGTTCTCAAGGTCTCAAAGCCAATTATTAGAGTGGGCTATGACCTAGATGTCATTGGCACACCAACCCTTGAAGGCATTATCAAAGAGAGGATCAAATAGCTATGGCAGTGAATATGAAGGGCAAATCGCTCCTCACTATTCATGATCTTACCCTCGAAGAAGTCGAACAGATCTTTGATACCGCCAGAACACTCAAGCTTGAGCGTATGATGGGCAAGCTCATCAATCCAATCCTCTCTGGTAAAACGCTTGCGATGATTTTTGAAAAGGCTTCCACTCGCACACGTATGTCATTTGAGCTTGCTATCCACGAGCTTGGTGGACACCCGGTCTACCTCTCCTCGAAGGATATGCAAATCGGTAGAGGAGAGACAATTGCTGACACAGCAAGAGTCCTCTCCCGCTACGTTCATGGCATTGAAGCAAGAGTCTTTGAGCATGACAAGCTTGTCCAGATGGCAAAGTATGGTTCGGTGCCAATTGTGAATGGTTTGTCCGATCTTACCCACCCATGCCAGGTACTTGCTGACCTCTTCACAGTCCAGGAAAAACTTGGCGGTCCAGCCGGTCTTAAACTCGTCTATATGGGCGATGGCTCAAATAATATGGCTCATAGTTTGCTCTATGGTTGCGCCAAGGTTGGTATGGATATCACAATCTGCACCCCTCAGGGCTATCTACCAAACGAGGAAGTCATGAAGAATGCTCAGGCCGATGCGGATGCTTCAGGCTCCACAATCGAGATTTCCTACGATCCGCAGACTGCCGTTGCTGATGCTGATGTCATCTACACAGATGTTTGGGCATCGATGGGTCAGGAAGAAGAGCATGCGAAACGCGTCAAAGAGATGATGCCATTCCAGGTGAATGCAGCGCTTATGGCCAAGGCCGAAGGCGCAATCTTTATGCACTGTCTTCCAGCCCACAGAGGCGAGGAAGTAACTGATGAAGTATGCGATGCACCATACTCGGTCATCTTCGACGAGGCAGAGAACAGGCTTCACGTACAGAAGGCGATACTCGCGCTTCTGATGTAGTATGAAGTCTTGACAAAATAAAACTAGAAAAGCCCCCAGGTTGGGGGCTTTTTTTATAAATGCTTAAAAAGCAACACTTGACAAAAATATTTTGGAGGATAGAATGCCATACATGCGTTATTGGCTTGCGAGTTTACTAGTTCTGGTCATGCTTACAGGTACCATACCTGCCAGGGGTATCGATAATCCATGTATCGATATCTCAACTGATGCATATGGGAATCTATTCACACTCAACTCGAAAACCCAGAGAGTATTCAAGTTTGACGATAACATGAACCTTCTGGAGGAGTCCCTTAACTCCAGCACTCTCAGCATGAAGGAAGTTTCAGCTGTCACGGTCTGTTGGTGCGCTGGTGAGTTGTCCTTTGCATCAAATTCAACCGGCAAGACGCAGATGTATGAAATTGATGAATACTCGAAGTATAACTACCATTGGGATCTCGCAGGATTGGGCTCAAGCACTGGACAGGTTATAAATCCAACAGACATTACATACCTTCGCTCGGATCAAGAGTACTGGGTAGCAATAACGGATAGAAATTTGAAAAAAATTGTTGTGATTGACGACTATGGTAAATTCAAATCAGAAATAACAAAACTCTCTGAGCCAAAATCATGCTACTTTTCTCCGGCAAAGAAACTCTACGTCATCGATGGCAACAACATCAAAGAGTTCTCCTCATCGGGCACACTCATCAACACTTATGGTTCTGATATTTTGAAGAATCCAACAGCAATCGATGCCTCAAAATACGAGGACAAATACTTTGTCCTGGATGGGGCAGTTGTCTATATCTTCGACGCCAGTGGCAAAAAGATTGGTCAGTTTACCGTTGCGACCGACTCAGTTGACCTGAGCGTCAATATATATAAAAACTGGGTTGTTGTAGCTTCTTGCTCGGACGAGGGTACCTTAAGCGCTTACGACTACAACGGAAAACTTATAAAAACAGTCAAATCGGTTGGCAATCCCATAAAGAGAAAAGTCTTAAGATTTGTTGTTGGCAGCTACGTCTACCAAATTGATGGGGTGGGCGTCAAAACGAGATGTCCAGTTCAAATAGTTAATGACAGGTCGCTAGTTCCCCTCAGAGAGATTGTGGAACCACTCGGTGGTGAAATAGGCTGGGATGGTGCCACTAAAACAATCACAATAAATTATGACTCCCCAAGCCTAGTTCAGCTTCAGATAGGCAGACCGTATGCATTTGTGGATGGCAAAATGGTTATGCTGCCGTCCCTTGTTCCCCCGGAAATATACTGCTCAGGTGTGACGATGGTTCCCCTGAGATTTGTAAGCGAGGTACTTGGCGCAAGTGTTGAGTATTTCAGCGAAGATAAGTCGATAGAGGTGATAAAATGAATAAGAGAATAACAGCACTTTTTTCTCTGCTTGTAGTAACTTTGATGGTTTTTGCGGCATGTACAACATCCGTTGAGAGACAGATAAAACTTGATGATCTTCCCGCTCCACCACCAACCCCCGTGAGAGAAAAACCAGTTACACAAAAACCCGCATCATCTGAGGACTCCAGTCAGGTGGTTGACAGTCAGGAAATTACCCCTGAACCAGAACCCATCCAGGAACCGGTTAAGGAGCCAGAGCCAGAACCAGTTGCGAGTGCTAGTGGATATTTCTTCAGTCCTGTTGTTGACGCATCCAGGCTTGGGAGCATGGGTTCGCTATCCTGGACAAATTCCAATGGTGGAACCACTGACTTCAAGTCACACGGTGGCAAAGTGTACCTTATTGACGTTTGGGCAGAGTGGTGTCCACCTTGCAAGGCATCAACAAAGACGCTAATCGACCTTCACAACAGATATGCAGAAGATGGCTTGGTGATAATTGGCATCAACATAGACGATATGAATAACCTTGATAACGCAAAGGTTTATGCAAGAGATATGGGTATTCCGTATGTCATTCTTTCTGATCCATCTGGTCGTAATGTGGCAGGAAAGTATGTTCAGCAAGGTATTCCAAACTTTACACTGCTTGATTCTAGTGGCGCAATCATCAAGGAACACACTGGTATGTTAATGAAGGGAAATCCAGGCTATGACGAGATTGAGACCCTTATACGTGTCAATGTTGGTCAGTAGTGCACTTGAAATTTAATCTTGTATTCGTATAATTCAACGGTCAGTTGGTGACACGGACGTAAAAGGCCTTGTTACTGCTGTTTGAAAACCTGTGTCGGGGTGTGGCTCAGCTTGGTAGAGCGCCTGGTTTGGGACCAGGAGGTCGGAGGTTCAAATCCTCTCGCCCCGACCATTTAGCCTTAGGATGCGCCTGTAGCTCAGTGGATAGAGCATCTGCCTTCTAAGCAGAGGGTCGGGCGTTCGAGTCGCCCCGGGCGCGTTTTTTCGCACTGGATGTAATTTGGGGCCCATAGCTCAGTTGGATAGAGCGGCGGTCTCCTAAACCGCAGGTCGCAGGTTCGACTCCTGCTGGGCTCACCACTTGCGCGCCTATAGCTCAATTGGATAGAGCGACGGACTTCGGATCCGTAGGTTGCGGGTTCGACTCCTGCTGGGCGCGCCAAAGGTAGCGAAACTAATTGTGGGTTGCTAGCTCAATCGGTAGAGCATCTGACTCTTAATCAGGCGGTTGGGGGTTCGAGTCCCTTGCAACCCACCACTTCCCTTTATACAATCTGTCAAATGAAAGAAATCACATATAGAGTCTGGGCTGATAAACATCGCAGGTTAATGGATTTCGCGAGGCGGGAGATAACATCCGTCAAGCTTTGTGATGAGGTCCAGAGGAGGGTCCTTGACGAAGTGAGGGAGCCTCTCAAAAACGCCGATATCGTGGTGATAGCCGAATCCGGAACCTCCCTTGTTGGCTATGCATGTGGTATTTACCTCGAAGAGGGCATAACCATCACATCCATCGTCGTCTCAACCACAGTAGACAGACTCGACGTGGCGCCAAAACTCATCTTTGCAGTGGTTAACCAACTCTCAAGAACAGGCGTTTTCAGCTATGTTCAACTCGAAGTTCCATGTGTTGGAACTGACTACATATCAGCATCCCTAAAACCTCATGGATTCATGGTATTCCCTCAGTTGGATATGTATATCCATGAGTATAAAGAGTTTGAGATTAAACAGATCCCTGGTGTTTCGATAGTACCCTGGAGGCTCGATTCAATCGACGAGGCTTCGCAGGTGATAGCACTTTCAGACCTGGGTGAGACAGAGATAAGAAGAGACCTGCCAGAGAGAGAACCACGTCAGAGATGGCTTGGCGAGTGCAAGATGCTTTCAGGTGGTGAGATGAATGGTGATATCTCACACCAGGCATTTAAGGGTGTTGAAATGATCGGTATGATTGTCGGTCTCATTAGAGAGTCCGACCTTGGTAGGGTTGAAGGTATCGGAGTCATTTCACTCAGAGACACCCAGGAAATTGAGAAAAATCTTATCAGCTTGTCACTCAATGGATTCCTAAAAAACGGAATAAACACGGCAAGAACAACGATATCGTCCTCTAAGAAGAGAACCATCGACTCGTTTAGGTCACTCGGCTTTTCGGAGGGTGTTCACAAACCCAATTGTCTGTTACTCTCATCGGATCACGGCTGGGACACGTTCTGCAGGGAATCCCTGGCTGTAACCCTTGAAAATTAACCTGTGCTCTTTATAATAGCGCAAGCAGTTTGAAAAATCACTTTGGTGCTGCGAGGGTGGCGGAATGGCAGACGCGCTGGACTTAGGATCCAGTGGGATAAAACCCGTGCGGGTTCAAGTCCCGCCCTTCGCACCAGTAGATAAAGAAGCGGGAGTAGCTCAGTGGTAGAGCACGACCTTGCCAAGGTCGGGGTCGCGGGTTCAAATCCCGTCTCCCGCTCCAAGAAGGCTTTTAAATGGAATTGAACATAATAACCGACAACCCCACAGAGTTGGTCGGGAAGGCTGGGTTCTCTGCTGAGGAGGTCCGACAGGGCTTCAAGCAGGTGTACAACACAAACAAGTCACGGGTTCGCATACCTGGTTTTAGGCCGGGGAAGGCACCCTTCTCCCTCTTTAAGGCGCATGTTGGTATTGCGTTTCTAAAGGATGAGTACGTTGACATAGCAGCAAGACAGGTTTTACGAAAAATGCTCGAGGACAAGAGCATCAGAATGGTTGGAAGACCTGAGGTCGTTGTCGACTCGTTTGAAGATGAAGAGTCTTGCAAAATTTCTGTGTCAGTGTATTTCATTCCAGAATTCAAACTCCTTGAACCAGCGAAGATCACAGTAAAATACAAGAAGTTCGATGTATCAGAAAAAGACATCAACGACGCTCTTGAAAGACTTCAGAAGCAACATGCCACGATGGCTGCTGTTGACAGAAAGGCTAAGGAGAAGGATTTTGTATACTTTGACTGGTCGACTGTGGTTGATGATGAGCCTACAGGACGTTGGAAAGAGGAGCTTGTCGAGGTTGGTCGTGAGGACTTTGTAAAAGGTTTTGACAAGAATCTCATGGGTGTTGAGACAGGCGATGTCAAAAGAGTAAAGACAAAACTGTCCGACAGCGAAGATGAGGTTGAAATTGAGGTCAAGATTGGTGAGATCAAAGAACTTTCTCTCCCAAAGCTTGATGATGAATTTGCCAAAACGCTTTCAATCGATTCACTGCAGGCACTCAAGGACCTGATAAAGGCGGAGCTTGAATCACAAGCAGTCAGAGCAAAAGAGCAAGCAATCAATAATGAACTTGCAAAACAGCTGGTTGAGAACACAAAACTAGAAATCCCAGAAATTCTCAAACAGTCGGCAGTTGAGGATGAGCTCAGAAGATTTGAAAATGAGCTCTCACAGAAAAACATAACGCTGGATATCTACCTCTCCAAGCGAGAGATAGACGAAGATAAACTAAGAGAAGAGCTAACCCCAAGGGCAGTAAACCAAACAAAGCTGGACATCATCTTTGAGGAATACACCCGTCAAGAGAATATCGAGCCCTCAGAAGAGGAAATCGAACAAGAATTCACGCAAGTCAAAGCGATGCTCAAGGCAAGAAAACAGACTAAGGGTGTGGATTTCGACACCTTGAGAGAGAACATATCATCAAACATCCAAAGGAGAAAAACGCTCGAATTTATTTTGGGGAAGGCTCAACTCAAAGAGGAGTAGAGTCAAATGAGCGCGATACCATGGGTAATTGAGCAGACTGGCACAGGGGAACGTCAGTATGATATTTATTCCAGACTTCTGAAGGACAGAATCATCTTCCTATCAGGCGACCACATCGAGGATACGGTTGCAAGCACCGTTGTTGCGCAGCTTCTGTATCTTGATGCCGATGACCCAAAAAAGGAGATAAGCCTTTATATCAACTCCCCAGGTGGAGTTGTCACATCAGGTCTTGCCATCTATGATACAATGCAGTTTGTGCAAGCTCCCGTCTCAACAATTTGTATAGGGCAGGCCGCATCAATGGGCGCATTGCTGTTGGCGGCTGGCGAGAATGGCAAGAGATTTGTGCTTCCACACGCCAGAGTCATGATTCACCAAGTCGCAGGCGGAGCACAGGGTCAAGCAACAGATGTTGAGATTCAGGCAAACGAAATGCTCAGGCTCAAAAAGAACCTCAACGAAATCCTAGCCAAGCATACAGGTCAACCGATAGACAAAATCAAACATGACACCGAGAGGGACTACTTCATGTCCGCTGATGAGGCTGTTGCCTATGGATTGGCTGACAAGGTTATAAACAGAGTAGCTGGTACTCATGGTTAATGAGGACACACAAGACAAGTTCTGTTCATTCTGCGGTAAGCAGCTTACTAACAATTTAAGGGGTCTTGAGGGTGAAGATGGAGCTTTGATCTGCGAGCAGTGCATAAGGCTTGCTAACGGAGTTCTGAAGGATGGTTCACTCCAGAAGATAAGACACCACATGGGACACATCCCGGTACCCAAGGAAATTCACTCGAAACTCGACAAGTACATTGTGGGTCAAGATGTGGCAAAGAAGGTTATATCAGTTGCGGTCTACAAGCACTATCGTTCTGCTCTCTCCCTGAGGAACGCATCAGTTGACATCGAGAAATCAAATGTTCTCTTGATTGGCCCAACTGGTTCTGGAAAAACTCTCATTGCCAAAACGTTGGCAAAGATTCTCAATGTTCCATTTTATATTGCTGATGCAACCACACTAACTGAAGCCGGTTATGTCGGCGAGGATGTTGAGAACGTGCTTGTGGGACTTCTTAGAAATGCAAACTACGATATTGAAGCAGCGCAAATCGGGATAGTCTATATCGACGAAATTGATAAGATAGGGCGCAAATCTGAGAATCGCTCCATCACAAGAGACGTCTCTGGCGAGGGCGTTCAACAGGCGCTCCTTAAGATTGTTGAAGGCACTGTTTGCAATGTTCCACCTCAGGGCGGCAGAAAACACCCACAGCAAGAGTTTCTTCAGGTTGACACATCCAAGATACTCTTCATCTGTGGTGGTATGTTCGAGGGTATGGCAAAAATAATCGCCAACAGACTCGGTCACAGAAGAGTTGGCTATAACACATCGGAGAGCATTACCTACACTGACACAGAACTTCTATCCAAAGTCACACCAGACGACCTATTGAAGTTTGGTCTAATTCCCGAGTTCGCCGGTCGATTTCCGATTGTCACCTCGGTTTCAGAGCTCTCTGTTGAGGAACTCAAAAGAATTCTGATTGAACCAAGAAACTCTCTTGTTGCGCAGTACAAGCATCTTCTTGAAGCAGAGGGCGCTGAGCTTGAGATAACAGATGGGGCACTGGAGGAGATTGCCAAGAGAGCAAAGGGATTTGGAACAGGTGCAAGAGCCTTGAAAACAATCTTTGAGAAGATAATGCTTGAGGTTCTCTACGATTTGCCATCTGACCAAACTGTGGCAAAATGTGTAATTGATGGGGAAGTTGTTTCTGGAGACAAGCCTGCTGTTTTAATAGACTCAGATGGACAAATAATGAGGAGGATAGCGTAATTAGCATGTCTGATGATAATAAGAGATGGGATGTAGGCTCAGCTCCACTTTTGCCGCTTAGGAACCTTGTCATGTTCCCAATGATGACGGTGCCGCTTATCATTGGCAGAGACAAATCAATCGCAGCGGTCGAGAGAGCTTATGCAACAGATAGGAAAATTGTTTGTCTTACACAACGCTCTGAACAGATAGATTCACCAAACATGGATCAGCTTTACGACATTGGGGTAGGCTGCGAGCTTTTGCAGATACAGCAAAGAATGCCCGATGGAAACCTACGAATTATTGTCGAAGGACTTGAAAGAGTCAGGATTGATAGTAATTTTGAGGTTGATGATATCCAGTATGTTGATGTCACACCAATAATGCCTGTCGGTGTCATTACCCCTCATGTAAAAGCGCTGATGAAGGTTCTGTCAGAGAAGTTTGACGAGTACTTCAGAACAAATAAAAGATTGCTTCCAGAGATTCTGCTTGGTTTGGGCAACGTTACAGACCCAAATCAACTTGTTGATATTGTTTGCGCAAATTGCAACCTGCCCATTGTGGAGAAACAAGAAGTTCTATCGATAGTTTCAACCCAAACGAGGCTTGAGGTTTTGATTGCTAAGATTGCTGCTGAACTCGAAATAATGAAAATCCAGCAGAAGATTGAGATGGACGTTAAGAGTAAAATAGATAAAACCCAAAAAGAGTTTTATTTGAGAGAGCAACTTAAGTCTATCCAGAAAGAGCTTGGTGAAACCTCTAGTGAATACGCATCTGATATTTCGGCTTTCAGGAAGAAACTCGAAGAAAGAAAGGGATTGCCTGATCATGTCGTTGATGCAATCAACGAACAGCTAGACAAACTCTCGAAGATGCCCCCCATGTCCGCTGAGGCTGGTGTTGTAAGGAATTATCTCGACTGGATTTTTGACCTTCCGTGGGAAGTTAAAACTGAAGATACCCTCAATGTTGTTGAGGCAGAAAAGATTTTGAATGAAGACCACTACGACCTCGAAGAAGTCAAGGAACGCATACTTGAGTATTTGGCAGTAAGACAGCTCTCGCCAAAAACCAAAAGTCCAATCATCTGTCTTGTTGGCCCTCCCGGTGTCGGTAAGACCTCTTTGGGTAAATCTGTTGCCAGAGCAATGGGTAGAAAGTTTGTCAGGTTGTCACTTGGCGGCATCAAAGATGAGGCAGAGATTCGAGGTCACAGGAGAACCTATGTTGGGGCATTGCCTGGCAGGATCATTCAGGGCATGAAACAAGCCGGTTCCTCAAACCCCGTTTTCCTACTTGATGAGATTGACAAGGTCGGGCTCGATTTCAGGGGAGACCCAACGTCTGCGTTATTAGAAGCCCTTGACCCGGAACAAAACACAACGTTTTCTGACCACTACCTTGAGATTACATACGATCTCTCAGACGTATTATTCATCACAACAGCAAACGTCATCCATACTATCCCGCAGGCTCTCTTTGACAGGATGGAGACGATTGTGATTCCTGGTTACACCCAGTATGACAAGGTCTTCATTGCCAAGAATTTCCTTATTCCAAAACAGCTTGAGAACAACGGTCTTACCACCGATGACATCGAGCTTGAGGATGAGACAATCAAGAAGATAATCAGAAGATACACAAGGGAAGCTGGTCTTCGCTCGCTTGAGAGACAGATTGCTAAACTCATGAGGAAACTTGCCAAGCAGAAGGTCGCATCCGATATTGAGGGAAAGAGAGTTATTACCCCAGAGATACTTCCAGATTACCTCGATGTGCCCGTTTTCAAGTCGGACGTCCAGAGAAAACAGGATGTGATAGGAACTGTCACGGGACTTGCAGTCACTGAAAACGGTGGAGAGGTGCTCTGTATTGAGAGTACTCTCATGAAGGGAACTGGAAAACTCATCCTTACAGGTCAACTTGGCGACGTGATGAAAGAGTCTGCCCAGGCAGCGCTTTCATTTGTAAGAGCGCATAGGCAGGAACTCCATATCCCAGAAGAATTTGACATTGATAAACACGATATCCACGTTCATTTCCCAGAAGGTGCAATCCCAAAGGATGGACCGTCAGCTGGAATCGGCATCGTGACGTCGCTGGTTTCAACCATTAGAAGAATCCCGGTTAGCTCAGCAGTTGCCATGACTGGCGAAGTCACACTCAATGGCAACGTATTGCCAATCGGTGGGGTGAAGGAAAAGGTTTTGGCTGCCCACAGAAGTGGTGTGTTTAAAGTGATTCTCCCTCGTGACAATGAACCAAACCTCAAGAAAGTTCCAGAGATGGTAAAAAAGGAAATGGAGTTTGTGCTGGTAGATAAGATCTCAGATGTGCTCTCTGTGGCGTTGGTTGAGAAATAATGAAGCGGGAGAGGGTATCGATTCAAGCATTAGGATGTCCAAAAGCGCTTGTTGACGCAGAGCAGATGATGGCTGCTGTTGCTCAAGCAGGATTCGATGTGACACTCGATATTGATGACTGCGATGTTCTTATCGTAAATACCTGTTCATTTATTGCTGACGCCCGAACTGAGAGTTCATTGGCAATCGAGGAAGCACTTAAGGAAAAGAAAAAGGGAAACATCAAGAGGATCTACGTGACAGGTTGTTGGCCACAAATGTCGCTTGATGAGCTCCAATCACGATACCCAAGTGTTGATGGTTTTCTCGGTGTTGGTCAAAACTCAAAAGTTCCGGAGCTTATTGGCTCATTGAGCAATCTGCCATACCCAACGAATGAAGGTTCTCTTCTACCTAGACTCGGTTTGATGCTACCTCATGTTTCCTACCTTCGTGTAGCGGAGGGGTGTTCCCATACCTGCTCCTACTGTCAGATACCATCGATAAGAGGAGCCTATAAAAGCTTCCCTCTTGCCAACAATATCGCGGAAGCAAAGACGTTGGCTGAGGACGGAACAAGAGAGCTTATAATCATCGCTCAGGATTCATCAATAGTTGGGCTTGATGCAAACCCAAAGTATGACTTGGCTGATCTTACAGCATCTCTATCAGAGATTCACGAGCTTGAGTGGATAAGGATTCTATACTCCAACCCAATGCACCTTTCCGAAAGGACACTCCAGGCTTACAAGAATAAAAAAGTACTTCCGTATTTTGACATTCCCTTACAGCACATCAACAATCGTATTCTTACCAACATGAATCGACCCAAACCAGATTCGGAAGAGATTTATGACATGCTCAAATTCATTAGGAAAGAATTTCCAAACGCTATTCTTCGAACGTCGCTCATCGTTGGTTTTCCGGGTGAGTCTGATTCAGAGTTTGAGGAGCTTTTTGATCTTATACATGAAATCGAGTTTGATAGGCTTGGGGTTTTCACCTACTCAGATGAGAAGGGAACAAAGGCATACTCACTCAAAGGAAAGATTGACAAAGAGAAGGTTGAAGAGCGCAGAGATAGATTGATGTGCCTTCAGTCGGAGATATCACTATCCAGAAACGAAAAACTCATCGGCACAACTCAAGAGGCGATTGTAGACTTCGTCTACGAGGATTACGCAGTTGGCAGAACCAAAGCCGATGCGCCAGAGATTGACTGTGGGATAACAGTGCTGAGTGCAGACTGTGAACCCGGGGATATAGTGAAGGTCAATATCACTTGTTGCGATGAGTATGACCTTGAAGGTGAGTTGGCATGACAAGAACGTTTATCGCACTCACACTTTCAGAGAATATTGAGAAATACTTGAGAGATGTAGTAGATTCATTAAAGAAGGCTGACATAAAAGCATCTTGGACAAAGCCAGGAAGGTTCCACATTACACTGAAGTTCCTGGGTGATGTGACCGACTCACAGATAGAATCAGTAAAAAAGACACTTTCGAAGATTGATGCAACCTTTCCAATCCCCTTTGAACTTTCTGGAATTTCTGCGTTCCCAAACACAAGGAATCCGAAGGTGCTTTGGCAAGGGGTTGAGTGTCCTGATGCTCTAAGGTTAGCCAAACAGGTCGAAGATTCATTACAGAAGATAGGTTTTGACAAGATGGACAAATCCTTCAATGCGCACATCACACTTGGAAGGATTAAGTCGTCTGTCCCTGCCGAATTTGTACATAGAATTAAAACACTCGAAGAGAGTTTAGAAGGATATTTTTCGGATTTGGTATTCTTTAAATCCGAGTTGACAAAAGCAGGACCAATATACACTCCCCTGTGGGAGTACTCAAAAAGGAGTTAAATGAAAAACGAAGGTCAAAAAACCATCAATGAAGAAAAGGAGAAAGCGTTAGACTCTGCCATTGCATCGATTGAAAAAAACTATGGTCGAGGCACCATCATGCGCCTGGATGGTGACCATGGACGCATGAGTGTTGAGGCGATTCCAACAGGCATTCTAGCCCTTGATATTGCCCTTGGCGTTGGCGGTATCCCAAGAGGAAGAATCATCGAGATTTATGGTTCAGAAGGCTCAGGAAAAACGACAATCGCCTTAACAACAATCGCTTCATGCCAGAAGATGGGTGGCAAGGCGGTATTCATAGACGCAGAGCATGCTCTTGATCCAGCCTATGCTGAAAGACTTGGAATTGATTTATCCGAACTCATCATTTCTCAGCCAGACTCAGCAGAACAAGCGCTAGAGATTGCTGAAATTCTCACGCGTTCTGGCGCAATTGACTTGTTTGTGGTCGACTCGGTTGCAGCCCTTGTCCCAAAGGCGGAACTTGAGGGTGAAATGGGTGATGCCTCGGTTGGTCTCCAGGCAAGACTCATGTCGAAAGCCATGAGGAAACTTGCTGGTGCCATGGGTAAAAGTAGAACCGCCGGAATATTTATCAACCAGCTCAGAGAAAAAATCGGTGTCATGTTCGGCAACCCGGAAACAACCCCTGGTGGTAGAGCCTTGAAATTCGCCACAACTATCCGAATGGAAGTCAAACGTGGTGAGACCTACAAGGATGCTGATAGAGCGTACGGAGCCCAGGTTAAAGTGAAGGTCGCCAAGAATAAGGTTGCGCCTCCCTACAGAACAGCAAACTTCGACATTATATTCGGTTCGGGTATCTCAAGAGAGTCTCAGCTACTGTCAATGGGAGTTGACCTCGATATCGTCGATAAATCTGGTACTTGGTTCTCATTTGATGGTGAACGGCTTGGTCAGGGGCGTGAAAACGCAAAGGCAACAATAGTTGAAAAACCTGAGATAGCCAACGAAATCGAAAAGAGAATCAAAGAAGCCTATGGTCTTGTAAGCAAAACGGATGGCAAAAAAGAAGCTAAGTCCGATTGATTATGCATATATGTTCCTCTCATACCGTGACAGGACGTGGTCTGAACTCGAAAAAAGGATGGGAGACCATGAGTACACGAGAGAGGAAATCGAGGAAGTAAGGAATCAACTTGAGCAGGCAGGCTACATCGATGACGAGAGGTTTGCCGAAGAGTACATTGAAAACATAAAAAGAAAGATGTGGGGACCAATAAAAACCCGCATAAAACTGTATGGTCTGGGGCTTTCCTCCTCTCTGATTGAGAAGACACTCTCATCTGTTGATTGGAAGGAGTTGCTCAAAGAGGCAATTGAGAGAGAACGTCGAAGGTATGAAGGAGATAAACTCGCTCAAAGACTGTACAGGCTTGGCTTTCCCAAGTCGTGGATTTGGGAAAGAATGGCTGACATAGAAAATGAGGAGTAGGCGATAATGGATGTTATAGCAATAGTTGTTGGAATTGTTGCGCTGATAATCGGAGCTGCTGTAGGATTCTTCTATAACAAGAATCAAGCTGAGAAGACTGCTGATGGAGTCATTAAGAAGGCAAACGATGAATCCACCAAGTTGGTTGATGATGCAAGAAAACAAGCTCAGAATGAAAAGCGCGAGATTCTCCTTGCTGCAAAGGACGAGGCAATGAGAATCACCTCAGAGCAGAAGGCAGAATTTAACCAGCAGAGAAAAGAACTCGTTTCGATTGAGAACAGAGTCTCAGCAAGGGAAGAAAAGCTCGAGGCAAGAATTGACTCTCTCAACGAGAGGGAATCCAACTTAACACATAGAGAGAAAGAACTCGATATAAAGCATGAGAAGGCCGACCAGCTCGTTTTGAAACAGGAGCGGGAGTTGGAGAGAGTCGCAAACCTCAACACAGAAGAGGCGAAAGAAATTGTCCTCAGACAAACTGAGGAGAAGATGGCATATGAGCTAGCGGCGAAGATGAAATCGATGGAAGAGGAAGCTGTTGACAAGGCTGCGGTCAAATCCCGCGAGATAATTGTGAATGCCGTCCAGAGAATAGCATCCGAGTATACGGCTGAGGTGACAGTCTCGGCTGTTCCACTTCCAAGCGAAGAGATAAAAGGGAAAATCATCGGTCGCGAGGGTCGCAACATCAGAACATTCGAGACAGCAACAGGTGTTGACTTGCTTGTTGATGACACCCCTGAGGTTGTTACGATTTCATGTTTTGATCCAATCAGAAGAGAGATTGGAAAGATGGCTCTTGAGAAACTCATCACTGATGGCAGGATCCACCCCGGCAGGATTGAAGAGGTCGTGACCAAAGCCACCGAGGAGTTTGAGGATAGGCTCAAGGTTGAGGGTGACCAGGCAATGCTTGAAGTGGGAGTTCACTCTGCAAAACCAGAACTTGTCAGGTATCTTGGTAGACTCAAATATCGTTCCTCCTATGGGCAGAATGTGCTGACGCACTCAGTGCAGGTTGCGATGCTCTGTTCTCACATGGCAAACGAGCTTGGGCTCAACGCTAGAATAGCCAAAAGAGCTGGATTATTCCACGACATTGGAAAAGCTATTGATAGAGAACGTGAAGGCTCACATGATGAACTTGGCGCGGAGCTTCTTAAGAAGTACGGTGAAAAATTTGAGGTGATTGAGGCTGCAAGACTCCACCACTCCGACATTGCCCCACAGAGCGTATATCCAATCCTTGTTCAGGCAGCTGATGCTATTTCTGCTGCTCGACCAGGGGCAAGGAGAGAGAGTTTCGAGGCTTATATCCAGAGACTTGAATCACTCGAAGGGATTGCAAAGAGCTTTGACGGAGTTGAGAAAACCTTTGCAATTCAAGCCGGCAGGGAGCTCAGAGTCATTGTTAAACCAAAGAAGGTAGATGATGTGCTCTCTCACAAGATGGCGCGAGACATAGCAAAACGAATTGAGGAAGAGCTGACATATCCTGGCACAATCAAGGTCACTGTCATAAGAGAAACCAGATTTACAGAGAGCGCCAAGTAGCTAATAATGCGAGTTTTACTCATCGGAGATATTGTTGGAAAACCTGGCAGGAAAGCCGTTAAGGAGTTTTTGCCAGGTATTGTCCAAGAACACAGAGTCGACTATGTCATAGCAGACGCTGATAATGTCGCCGGTGGTTTTGGATTAACAAGCGAAAAAGCCAATGAACTCAGGGCTTATGGGGTTCATGGATTCACGCTGGGCAATCATGTTTGGGATCCAAAGACCGCAATGCAGATGGTCGAAGAAGAATCATTTATGGCGCGTCCTGCAAACTTCCCTGAGGGTTCTCCTGGAGTGGGGTGGTTTGTCTTGGACGGGCTTGCCGGCAGGCTGGCTGTCTTGCACTTACAGGGCAGAATATTCATGGATCCAATTGATTGTCCATTTCAAACAGCAGACAAACTCATACCAACAATTAAGGAAGAAACGAACTGTATTCTCGTTGACTTTCACGCCGAGGCAACGTCTGAGAAACAGGCAATTGGATTCTATCTTGATGGTCGTGTGTCGGCTGTTATTGGTACCCACACACATGTTCCAACCTGTGACGATAGGATTCTGAGAAACGGAACTGGATTCCAAACTGATTGTGGAATGACAGGGGCTTATGAATCAATTATCGGTATGAACAAGGACGAACCAATTGCCAAAATGAAAGACCACAGAAGAGTCAGGTTTGAACCAGCCACAGACGATATAAGATTCTCAGGGACAGTAATTGAGTTAGACAATGAGACAGGGAAGTGTCTTACAATTCATCGAGTGATGGAACATCTTCAGGATTGAGGTTGCTGATTCTCTCAGCCGGATTTGGTCTTCTGGCAACAAATTGAATGGTGGACGCTGCCCCCAGCAACGTTCTGTTCTGGGACAGAATGTACTCGAGTTTGATAATGTCTTCTATCTCTTTCTCATCCCAGTTTTTCTTTAATAAAACCTCGGCAGGGATATTGTTGAGGGCTACCTGCCAACCATAGATATCAACAAGCTCAAAACCAATTGCCTCAAGTGTGACAGCGAGTTCATTTGGTTCAAACGCCTCGTCAACCCCGTCCCAGTGACAATCTGTTGTGGGACTGTCAATCATTCTCATCGCCTTTACCGCCGAATCACCCGACAAATCAAGCATAACCGCAATCTTCCCTGGAACTGATGCCACAAATAGTCCACCCTCGCGGAGTTTTGAGAATGCCATTCTTGCGACATCCTCAAATTCACCATCACCACACAGCCATCCTTGGGTTACGATCATCCCAAAGCTTCTGTCTGGTAATTCGTCAAGACTCTCCGGTGTGCAGCCTGGGATATCCTTGTCTCTGTCACAGAGTCTTGTCACCGCGTAACCGCTATCTTCAATCATGAGCGCCAGCTCTGAGGAGTGTTCACCGTCAACAATAACGACAGCGCAAAGCTCCTCTGGCAGATAGCCAAGTAGCCCGTATTGAATTGAGCGCTTTATAACCTCAGTTGCGAGATTGTCATCCTGAGAGCCTGGGTTTCTGTTCCATTTGTTTGCCATTTTATTTTTGCCTGTTTCTTGAGATGAAAAACTCAATCGAGCGATTATATGTTGCCTCATCACCCTTTGAGAAATAACATGCTGGGAGTTCGCCTCGCGTTCTGTGATAGGCAATGCACTCGCAACACACACCCTTCTTTGGGCAATCATATGTGCAATTGCAGTTTACCATATTATCTTGACTCTTGCATTCCATGATGGTTTTGGATTCTACAAGGAAGGTGACCAAATTTCAACGCTATTGGGACTTCCTTTTGATGTTGTTCCAGAGGTTGTCCATCTCCTCAAGTGTCATTGATTTGATTTCGATGTTAGACTGCTTTGCCGATTCCTCAATCAGCTTGAAGCGTTTTGTGAACTTATCGAGTGTACTAGAGAGAGCGTCCTCTGGGTTGACCTTGAGAAACCTAGCGATATTGAGGAGTGTGAAAAAAACATCTCCAAACTCGCTTTTCACTTGATCTTTGTCGTTTTCTTTGATGGCGCAATCAAATTCTGAAAGCTCCTCGTCGAGTTTGCTTCTTGGGCCGGAGGCATCGGGCCAATCGAAACCAAGCTTTTTTGCATACGACATTATGGCACTTGCTCTGCCCATTGTGGGGATTGTTGTTGGAATTTCTGAGATTGAACCAATTTCCATCGGTTCAGTTTTTTTGATGTCCTGCCACTGATGGAGCACCTTGTCTGGTGTGTCAGTTTTTGAGTTACCAAACACATGTGGGTGTCTTGAAATCATTTTGCTCAACATACTTGTTATAGCGTCATCAAATGAGAATTTTTCTTTCTCAGAACGGATTCTTGCAATCATAAGCATCAGAAGGTATATATCCCCAAACTCGGATTTGATGCCGTAGGCATCATCTCTCTCAACCGAGTCCCATGCCTCGTACACTTCATCAAGTAGGTAGGGGGTAAGCTCTTTCTGAGTCATTTTTTTGTCCCAGGGACAGTTCCTTCGGAGCAGATCAACAAGCAGTTTTGAGTTGTAGTAGCTTTGAGCAGATTCATCGAGTAGAAGCTCTTTAACATACTCAGCTTCAGTGACGAATGCGACTTGTTCGTCAGTCTCTACGGCATTGTCACCCCTGATTTCTCTCACTTCACTTATCGCATCCTCTGCGGTCATATCCCTGAAGACGACCAGATAACAGGCAGCAAGAGTTGCTGACCTTCCATATCCAGCCATACAGTGGACAAGAACTGGCTGTTTCGCGGTTCTCATAAATGAACAGAATCTTATAAAATCTCGAAGCTGAGAAAGAGTTGGAGGGGTGAAATCTTTTATCTCAAGTGACAAATTGAATAATCCAAGCTCATCAAAGGTCGAGTCGCAGAAAGGAGTCTCACAAACCGAAACCACAGCCTTAATGCCAGATTGCGAGATGTACCTGAGCATATGCTCATTTTCGGGCATGGATGAGATCATCAGCTCATCCTCAATAATCCAGGAAAAATTCATATGATTCTACTCCTCACAGGCAAGTTTGATAAATTCTCTTGAGAGTTCAATGGGGTTGTCACGTTGTTTTCTGATTCTTATCATGTTGGGTCGAACTGTCGTTCTATCGCCAAATCTACCAAGAAGCCTGTCGAGGAAGTCTTCACGAAGTTTTGCTCCAGGGCCAAAATGGAAGTTGATTGTGAGATTGTCCTCAACGATTTGGGTGATACCCATGTTGGCACCCATTACCCTGATTGTGACAAGCTCAAACAGAGACTCCACTTCAGCTGGAGGTCTACCGAACCTGTCTGTGAGTTCATTCTCAATCTCTTCGACTTCCTTTGTGGATTTTGCGCCAACCATTCGTTGGTAACAGTCAATGCGTAGAGCCTCGTCAGGAACATATTGCTCAGGAATGAAACCAGATATTCTGAGGTCAACGTTACATTCGAGATCCTCGTTTACTGGCTTGGGAGCCCTGCCCTCTTCCTTGCTCTTGAGTTTTTCTTTGGCATCCTCAAGCATTCGGAGATAGAGGTCGTAACCAACCGCCGAGATATGCCCAGATTGGGCTGCGCCCAAAATATTTCCAGCGCCCCGAATCTCAAGGTCACGCATGGCGACTTTCATACCAGCCCCAAGGTCAACAAAGTCTCTAATAGCCTCAAGTCTTTGCCTGGCCGTCTCTGTTAGGGCCTTTTCATTGGGATAGAGGAAGTAGGCATATGCTCTTCTCTCTGATCTCCCCACCCTTCCCCGAAGCTGATACATCTGCGCAAGACCAAGGTTTTGTGAGTCCTCAACAATGAGAGTTCCGGCAGATGGGATGTCAAGACCCGACTCGATGATGGTCGTGCAGATGAGAACGTCAATATCACCTTGGTAGAACCCGATCATGACGTCCTCTAGTGCTTCCTCACCCATTTGTCCGTGTGCAACAGCAAGTCTTGCTTTGGGAAGCATTCGCTCAAGTTTCCAAAGAATAGAACCGAGTCCTTTTATGCGGTTGTTGACATAATACACCTGTCCACCACGCGCAATTTCGGTTTCAATTGCCTCTCGGACTATTTTTTCATTGTAGGGTTGAACGTATGTTTTAACTGGTTTTCTACCTTCTGGAGAGGAGTTGATCTGGGAGACTTCTCTGATGCCTGTTAGTGTCATCTCAAGAGTTCGAGGTATCGGGGTGGCTGTCAGAGTGAGGACATCAACATTCTCTTTGATGTTTTTTATTCTTTCCTTTGCCTCGACTCCAAACCGCTGTTCCTCGTCGACTATGAGCAAACCGAGTTTTTTGAACTCAATGTCCTTTGAGAGAAGCCTGTGAGTTCCTACAACCATCTCGATGGTGCCATCAGCCAAACCCTCAATTATCTTTTTCTGGCTTGTTTTGCCCTTAAACCTTGAAAGCTGCTCAACCTGGATTGGAAATGGGGCAAAACGCTCCTTGAATGTGGAGTAGTGCTGCATTGCAAGGATTGTCGTAGGAACTAGCATCGCAACCTGGTTGCCACTTGAGATGACTTTAAAAGCAGCCCTTATGGCGATTTCAGTCTTGCCATAGCCAACATCACCACAAACGAGTCTGTCCATTGGTTTCTGACGCTCAAGGTCTCGCTTGACATCAGAGATTGCTCGAATCTGGTCTTCGGTCTCTTCAAATGGGAAAGCGCTTTCCATCTCCTGCTGCCAGATGTTGTCACCCCTGTAGGACTCTCCCTGGGTGAGTTCACGTTTGGCGTAGAGCTTGAGGAGTTCTGCTGCAATGTCCTTTGTGCCTCTTGCTACTTTTGCAAGAGCCTCTGGCCATTCCCTGCCACCAAGCCTGTTGATCGTGACTGTTTCGGCATTGCCAAGGTATTTGTGGACGAGTGTGAGTCTCTCAGGTGGGATATAGAGCTTGTCACCCTTGGCATATTCGACTTGAAGGTATTCCTTGGTGACACCAGCGGCTGTGACTGTTTTGAGTCCTCGGTAGATGCCAATGCCAAAGGTAAGGTGTACGAGTAGATCCCCAGGTTGAATTTCGTCGACCGACTTGATTGGTTTGCCACCCTTGAACCTTCTTGTGGCACCGATCTTTCTTCTCCAACCAAAGAGCTCGTTGTCAGTCAGAAGAAGAATCTTCTGTCTTCTGTCCTCGAATCCTTTCTCAAGTGTGATGTTTACGATATCAACAAAGGGTTCAATGAATGTTTCCTCTTCTTCTGGGTTTATTGGAAGATTCTTTGGTTTCTTAAACTCGTGACCAGAAAGAAGCTCAGCGATTCGGGTTGGTTGCTTGGTAGCGATGATGACACGGTAATCCGACTTGATTTTTCCAGAGATAAAATCACTCATATCCTGGAGTCTTCCGACCATCGGATCGGGTTGAGGGTGTTGCACTCCAAGCCTTTTGGTTTTTGATGATGGGTTTGGAGTTCTGAGTGGGTATACCATTATTCGAGGGTTCTGTTTGGTTATGTGTGGAAATTCGAGTCTCTCGATGTCATCGAGCTCTCTCTGTGGAAGCAGTTCGCCACGCTTGAGTCCGGTGACGTAAACATCCATAGCATCTCTTTTGAATCGAGTATAGCTATCTGTCAGCCTGTCTGGGTCTATCCACATGACGGCACTATCACCAAGGTAGTCTAGAAGTCTGGTCGTTGTGCCATAGAAAAATGGGAGATAGTGCTCAACACCGGTAAAACGAACCCCAGAACTTATCATATCGATGTCATGTGTCAGGCTGTCTCTGAGTCCGTCATTGTCTGACTTGACGGTTAATAGGAACATGTTGATGAGAGATTGGGCATCCTCAACCGTTTCCTTATTCATTATGAGGTGGGATACCGGGAGAATCATGCATGAGTCAACCTGTTGGGTAGAGAGTTGGGTTTGAGGATCAATCAATCTGATAGTTTCGATTATATCGACATCAAACTCGACCCTAAATGGTTGTTGCGAGGATGGGGAGAAGAAATCTATAATCCCACCCCTTACGGCTACCTCTCCAATGTTTTCAACCTGATACTCTTGTTTGTACCCAAGCTCATTCAACTTCACCCTCAGGGCATCCAACGAGAGAATATCTCCCCTGCCAATCATCATGCAATGTGACTTGATGGCATCGGGTGTTATCAAACAATCGTACAAGGCTTTCAATGAAGTTGTGACAATGATTGGATTTTTGCTGTTTTGAATCTGATATAAGCTAGCTATTTGCCAAGAGATAATATTTGGGGAGCTCTTGGTTTTATCGAGTGGTATCGAGTCGGAATGCGGAAAGAAAACGCGATTCACCGGCGAATCGCCTAGAATCGCGTCTACCTCTTGATGAAGCTTCAAAGCAGCCTGCTCAGTGTCAGTAACAACAAGAAGCTTATCGAGCTGAGAAACCATGGATGCAATGTTTATCGTCAGATCACTGCCTGACAACCCATCAATAAGCACATCCCTGAGCTTCCCTTTGTTAAGTTTCGGTATCTCTTTGGCAATCTTTTTAGAGGCCAAAAAGGGGATATAATCTTTCATACGACCAAGAGCTGATGATAAAGCAGGCAGGCAACAAAGTCAAATGAAAACAAATGCAAAAAAAGTTAGAGTAGATGAGCTGCTCTCGACTGATAGGTATGGATTTTCCAGAACACAGGCAAAAACATTAATAATGGCTGGAAGTGTGTTCTATAAGGAACAACGTGTAGCAAAACCTTCCCAGTTGGTTCCGGAGGATGCAGAGTTGTTTGTTAAGGACAAACCGAAATATGTGAGTCGAGGGGGATTCAAACTGGAACATGCAATAGGTGCCTTTGGGTTAAGGCTTGCTGGTCTTGTTGCTGCTGATGTTGGCGCATCAACAGGGGGATTTACTGACTGCATGCTCCAAAATGGTGTTATCAAGGTTTATGCGATAGATGTTGGTCGAGGTCAACTCGTGAAAGGGCTTATGGACGACCCAAGAGTCGTTCTGATGGATAAAACCAATGCAAGATATCTGAAAAGGGAAGACTTCACCGAGCAATTGGATTTTGCGACAGTAGATTGCTCTTTTATCTCAGGTGACAAAGTGATTGCTCCACTTCTTAACATAATCAGCGAAAGTGGATTTATTGTCTGGCTTCTCAAGCCACAGTTTGAGTCAGACAGAAAATATATTGGCAAGGGTGGCGTGATAAAAGACGAGGTGATTCTGAGGGAAGCAATCGAGGACGCTCTGGCAAGAGTCGTCGCAGCAGGCGCTACTATCGCCGGAATCTCACCATCTAAGACTAAGGGTACAGATGGAAATCAGGAATTTCTAGTTCTGCTGAAACTTAGTGGGGAAGGATTGTCTATTCCTCAGGCATGTCAGCAGGCGTTACAGGATCTGAAGGTGAAGCAACAAAGTGTGAATTCATGAATTTTCCTGGGGGGTTGTTGACAATCCAGGGGATTGATTTCAAAAATGCCATAATTGTTAGTGTAATTGACGTGTAAACAGTTGCCATAGGTGCTCCTGTTGCCCAGGCTGCCACACCCAAGCCCCAGAACTGAACAACGCCACCAACGGTCACATATCCGGTAAAAAGAGATGTGGCGAGTGCGAACGGGGCAACCACAAAGAAGTGCAGAGGGGAGAGGAAAAACAGCACTGCCATCGAGGTAGCCAGCCCACCGCCACCATCAAAATTTAGAAAGACGGGGAAGTCGTGACCGAAAACGGTCACCATTCCGCAGATTGCAGTCACCCACATCGGCTCATTGAGAAAGTAGTGGGTGATCGACATTGGAATAAGCGCTTTCAACAAGTCCAGTGAAAGACACAAGATACCGTGTATCTTCCCCAGTTGTCTCGTGACATTTGCAGTACCTATCTGCTTTGTGCCTACTGTCTGTACGTCAACCCCACCAAACAACCTGCCAACAATAAAGCCGGACGGGATTGAACCAAACAGATATGAACCCAGCACAAGCAGTGGGAATGACATTACTCGGTCTTTTCCTCGTCTTCCTCATCGATGCTCAGTGGGTCATCATCGATACTGAGGTCTTCAGCCTCTGGAATGATTGGTTCTTCCAGAACTGGTTTGGTTGCTCTTGGCTCCTTGTAGGCAAACTGGTATTTACCCTCAAGAAATTCATCAATTGCCTGTTCCACCATGAACCTCTGAGAACCCGCTATGAGCTTAGTCTGTCTTTCCTGAAGCTGGGCGATCCTCTTGATGAGGAAGAGGGTTGCCAAATACTTATTGTCATCCATCTTCTCGATGAACTTCTCTATCTTTGCTCTATCTATCACTGTTTCCTCCTGGAAGTGCAGTTCATTATTATGCAAGCAACATCAATTGTTGCCTGGGCGATGTTGTGGTTTACCACAGAGTAGTCATAAATCAAGGAAGAAGCGATTTCTTCCTGCGCAACTTCAAGCCTTGAATCAATTGTTTGAATCGAGTCAGTGTTTCTTCCCATCAACCTTTTCCTTAATTCACCAATAGAAGGAGGCAAAAGAAAGATAAGGATTGATGATGGGATAATCCTGCGAATCTGATTCGCTCCCTGTATGTCGATTACAAGCAGGGAGTCTTTGCCTTCTTTGATTCTTTTCTCGATCGGCTCCCTCGGTGTGCCATAGAGATTGCCGTGAACATTTGCCCACTCGAGCATTTCACCCCTTGATACCATTAGATTGAAGTTGTTCTTATCCGTAAAGAGGTAGTCGATTCCATCTGTTTCATTGGCCCTTCTTGGTCTTGTGGTCATGGAAATCGATACAAACAAATCGAGCTCAGTAGTGAGTCTGTCCTCAACCGTTGTCTTCCCAGCTCCCGAAGGCCCAGATAATACAAAGAGAGTTCCCTTTCCACCCATTATCTCTTTGCAATCCTCTTCATTAGTTTCCACACATCAACTGTCACTGCTGGAATTATACCCAAACCAACGATGATGCCAATATCCTTGAGACCGATTGTCGTGGTTTTGAAGACCTGCGGGAACAGAAATGTGAGAAGGAAAGCCACAAATGAAATCGCGATTGCGCCAATAAGTTGTAGATTTGTCAATGGATTCATCTCTAGCATGGTTTTTGTGAAGGATCTGCAGGCATATGCAAGCACAAGCTCAGCCACGACACACGTTGAGAAGGCAAACGTCATGCCAAGTGTGTGGTCACCCGAACTCTCACCAACCAGGTACGCAAGGAACACGACTGTTCCCATCACAATCCCACGGAAGACGATGTCTATAAGAAACGAACCAGAGAGAAGTTTTGTTTTGGGATTTCGCGGTGGTCTGTCCATGATTCCCTTCTCGGCAGGTTCGACTCCAAGAGCAAGGGCGGGGAGACTGTCTGTGAGAAGATTTATCCAAAGGAGCTGAATGGCAGCAAGTGGGGCTTGGTTGCCAGTAATGAGAGCAAGGAAGATGAGGAAAACCTCTCCGATGTTAGCTCCGAGCATGTACCAAATGAACTTTTTGATATTGTCAAAGATTACTCTTCCCTCATAAACAGCCTTGGCAATCGTTGCGAAGCTGTCGTCTGTAAGAATGAGTGAAGCGGCATCCTTGGCAACCTCACAACCCGTGATTCCCATTGAGACACCGATATTGGCTTTTTTGAGGGCTGGGGCATCATTGACGCCATCACCGGTCATAGCAACGATGTGACCCTCCTTCTGGAGGGTTTCCACTATCTTTAGTTTGTGTTCTGGAGCAACGCGAGCGAAGACTGATGTGTGAGGAATTATATCAACTATAGAGTCACCCTTTGTAACGAAATCAACGCCAGTCACAGGCTTGTCGCCTTCGCTTGCGATACCAAGTTTCTTGGCGTATATCATCGCCGTCTCTGGGTGATCACCTGTCACCATGACAGTCTTGATCCCGGCTCTCTTGCAGCTTGCAACGGCGTCTGGTACATCAAATCTGATTGGGTCTTTGAGCGCAATAAACCCAACGAGTGTCAAATCCTTCTCTTCAACCCTATCCTCTGGTTCGGCAATAGGTGCGTGTTTGTAGGCAAAACCCATCACTCGGTAACCTTCTTTGGTTAGAGCAGAACCTTTTGTATCAAGCTCGATTCTGGTTCTCTCGTCAATCTCAATAGTCTTGCCATCTACAAGCATCTTGTTGGACATGCCAAGAACTACCTCAAACGCGCCTTTCGTGTAGGCGAAGGTTTTGCCGTGTTCACTGTGAACTGTCGTCATTGCCTTTCTGGCTGAGTCAAACGAGATTTCATCAACTCTTGGTGGGATGTTATGCGAGTCGATTCCGAGTCCCATTGCAAATTGTAATAGGGCAATCTCGGTTGGGTCGCCAGTGAAAGCGCCATCTGAGTTGTAGGTGGCGTCGTTGCAACCAGCCGCAATCTTTGCCATCGGCCCAAGGCTTGCGGGTTGTTCCCTGTGAAGGTCAATAGTCTTGTTGTCGATGACTGCCTTCTCAGCCTTCATCCTGTTCTCTGTGAGTGTGCCCGTTTTATCGGTACAGATAACCGTTGTTGCGCCGAGTGTTTCAACAGAAGAGAGCTTTCTAATAATCGCTCCTTCTTTGCTCATGCGAGTTGTGCCAATCGATAGAACAATGGTCACAACAGCGGGCAAACCCTCCGGAATTGCGGCAACTGCAAGCGAAACAGCAAATAGTAACTGATGAGACCAGTCTCCACTGTTTTGAATCACACCGATTATGAAAACCAGAGCGCTAACAAAGAGAAAAATAATGCCAAGTATGAGTCCAAGCGAGGCAAGTTGCTTTTCAAGTGTTGTTTTTTCTTTTTTGACTGATGCTAAGCTCGATGCAACCTTGCCCATTGCTGAGTTGATGCCGGTGCCAACAACCACGCCAACACCCCTACCTGTTGCGACGGTTGAGCCCATGAAAGCGGTGTTGAACCAGTCGCCGTACGTGGCGTTCTCATCAACCACTGCTCTGTAGTCCTTTTTGGCTGGTTTGGACTCGCCAGTCAAAATTGCCTCATTGCAGGCGAGGGCGATTGTTTCAGTGAGTCTAAGGTCGGCAGGTACAAGGTCACCAGAGGCGATGATTGCGATATCTCCTTGCACAAGGTCAACAGCATTCACCTCAAACACGTTGCCATCTCGCATGACCTTTGCCTTGGGAGCTGTCATCTTTCGAAGCGCTTCGATTGCGCCTTCAGCCTTGTATTCCTGAATAACACCAAGAACAGTATTGAGGATAACAACAACCAAGATTGCGCCTGCATCAAAAATATCTCGTTGAATAAAGGAAACAACGCATGCGCCGATAAGGATTATGATGAGAGGGTTGATGAACTGGGCAACAATCATCTGCCACACAGTACTTCTCTCACTCACATCAATCACATTTGGGCCATTTTCAGCAAGCCTTCTCGCAGCCTCTTCCTTCGAGAGACCCTGTTTGCTTGCCTCTAATTTCTCAAATATTGACTCTAGTTTCTGCGCATGCCACTTCATTTTTAGTTATCTTCTCCTTCATCGGAAAGTAGATGCTTTATTGCCGTCTGCACTACTTCATCATCCCTTGGATCGATAGGCATTCTTTCTAGGAGATATGGATCTGGTATCACTGCAATATCAGGTGAGATGCCAAACCCTTGCACTTCGTGTTCATTTGGAGTTAGGTATTGCTGAATAGATATCTTCATGGCTGTGCCATCATTGCCTGGGAAGACTTGTTGGACGAGTCCCTTGCCAAATGTCCTGTTGCCGATGATTGTTGCAGCTTCTCGGTCTTGAAGAGCTCCTGCTAGAATCTCAGAAGCTGATGCCGACCATCGGTTTGTCAAAACTGCCAATGGATATGGGAATCTTGTGCCTGTCGTTTTCATGGTCTGTTTTACATCGTTTTTGTCCACAACATGCACAAGGGGTCCATCTTCGAGGAATAGATTTGCAATCAGTTGACATGAGCTCAGTAGCCCACCTGTGTTGTTTCTGAGGTCGAGGATGTAGTATTTTGCGCCACGATGCTTGCAATATTCAAGGGCTTCGTGAAGTTCTCCTGGACTCTGCGGCATAAATGATGACAGCTTGATGTAGGCAACACTTTCCTCTGAGAAAACATCATATGTTACAGTGTTGACTTTTACATTGCTTCTGATGATTTCCTTTGTGATCAGGTGTCCGCTGTTGTTGAATGTGATAACAACTTTTGTTTCAGCTGGGCCCCTGATTTTTGAGGCAAGAAGGTCAAGTTCCAAGCCGGTGACGTCCTCACCATCGACTTCGACAATGAGCCAGCCCTCTTCGACACCGGCATCATTGGCTGGAGATGGTTTGAAAATCTGAGCGCATCTGGCATACTGCATTGTTTCATCGAGTGAAATCAAAACACCAATGCCTGAGTAGTTGCCCGTTGTCGCTTCGTTAAAGAGCTCGAACTCTTCTGCGTTGTAGAATGTTGACCATGGGTCAAGACCACCCAGGAACGCCTTTGCCAACTTCTCATCATCAAGTTTTTGCACATAGCTGCCCAGTGCTGCATCAACAGCTCTCTGGAGATATGGATACTGGGCAAGACTACCATCACCACTCTTTGGTGTTATCAAAATGCCTGTGAACATGCCAATTCCAAAGGCAATAACCACAAGCGTCACCGTTATAACTGTCCATAAATTCTTGTTCTGCATCTTTTCTTCTCTACTTCCTTATACCCTTTGGTTCATGGATTATTTATTATTTCTGTGGGAGATACTTCATCGGGTCTTGAGCGCTTCCATTGACCCTGATTTCATAGTGGAGGTGGGGACCGGTACTTCTGCCCGTTGTGCCTATGAAGCCGATGACATCACCCTTCTTTACTGTTGCGCCTTTTTGAGTGTTGTATCGAGAGAGGTGTCCGTAGAGCGTTCCAAAGGTCGCCCCATATTTGGCGTTGTATCCGTGGCTGATGATTACACAGTTTCCATACCCGTACCACCACTGCGCAAGTTCAACCACACCATCGGCAGAGGCATAAATAGGCTTTCCATTTATCTCTGGTTCCCAAATATCAACACCGTAGTGCATAGCCCACACACCTGAGATTGGATGTACTCGCATTCCATATGGTGATGTCACATACCCACCAACGGGCCAGATGAATGGGCCATCCATACGAAGACGCCTATTGCGTTCCTCGATGGCTTTGAAGATGCTGTTCATCTCATCTGTATATTGTTTTTCAAGGTTTTCGTAGTACTTACGCCTGCTGTCACTCGTTGCTATCTCGTTGTTTATTGAGTTTTGAAGCTGGGTGTGTTTTGAGTAAAGGGAGTCAAGACTCTTTTTCTCTGCATCTCTTTTCTCCTTCAGATCAGACAGCCGTATCTCTTCAAATTCGAGGTTTGATTGTTTGATATAGAGACCCGCCGTCTCCTCCTTGAGGGAGTTCGTCGCATCAACAACACTGTCGAGTATCTGGTTGATTGTAGAGTTTCTTGATGATATCTCGGAAAAATCTGTTGCAGAGAAGACAAAATCGATGAATCTGATGTCGCTTATCTCGTTGACAAACCTCAGGAGTCCTGATACCTGATCACGCTTCTTGTCGATGTTGACGCCAATATTGTTGAGTTCTTCCCTTGTGTTAAGTATGGATTTCTCAGTTCGTTCAATCTCTGTTTTGAGTCTTTCAAGCTCAAACTCAACTGAGTTTATTTCTTTACTTACTGCATTGAGTTGTTCTGCGTTTGATGCATAGTCACCACGAAGGACATTCAACCTGCTCTTTTCGGCTGCGAGTTTAGATTTGGAAGACCTGTAGTTGTTTTTTGCAATTTCGAGTTCCTGTTCAAGCGTCATGTAGCCTGACGCGCTTGAAAAGGAAACTCCAAGTAGAAGCAGAGTCAAAATGGCTGCAAAAACTTTTTTCATGCTTTTATTCTCCCAAGGTGAGTTGCTGACGCTCTCCAACTTGACAAAAGTCCAGTCAGGAAACCAAACGCCACAACTCCAACAACAATCAGAATAAACATTGAACCTTGTACCCTCAGATCAAACCACGGCAACACTCTAGCAAGCATGTTTTGAAAGAACCCCCATCCAAACCATATCGCTGCCGCTGCCAACCCTCCGCCGATGACACCGTAGAAGATACCTTCGATGAGGTAAGGCCCAATAATTGTGGAAGGGGGGGCTCCGACGAGACTCATGACCTCAATCTCCTCTTTACGAGATGCAACAGATAGGGCAATTATTGAGCCAATCACAACCATTGTCACCATGATTGCCAGAACAGCTAATCCTGCTGCAATCCACTGAAAGATGACAAAGAGGTTTGTAAATTTGTCAATGACCTCTTCCTCAAAAATAACCTTATCAACGACTGTGAATTTGCTTATCTCTTCAGCTAGGCTTGAGATGTCCTCTGGGTTTTCTGGAATCACAACAAGCTCCCACTGGAGTGGGTTGTAGCCAATTGAGTTGACGATGTCATCGGAATTCATGTTGAGATAGTCGGCTAACTCGACCATGACGTCGTCCGGATTGTTAATCTGTACCTCTTTTACACCAGGCATTTCTTGAATCTGCGTTGCAAGATTGTTTGCAACTGTTGAATCAGCTTCAACCTTGAGCTCAACCGGTAGCGTGAATCTCTCTTTGGCTGTTTTTCCAAAATTGGTGCCAGCGATGCCAAGAAGCAGCGTTGCCCCAACAAGGAAGATTGTGACAGCCATGACGGTGATGGCAGCAAGTGTTCTGCCAAAGGAACGGAAAATTGACCTCAGCGCCCAGCGGATTTGTCTAGTGAGCATTTCCGTCTCCTGTTAGCTGACCATGGTCGAGCTTGATGAGTCTTTTTCTTGTTATCGACACTATTTCCTTGTCATGGGTCGCAACAAGAACCGATGTTCCCATATTGTTGACATCGCCAAGCAATGAAAGAATTGTCTTGGAGTTTTCAAAATCGAGGTTCCCGGTTGGCTCATCAGCAAGCAGAAGTTGGGGGTTGTTAACAAGTGCCCGTGCGATACCAACTCTTTGCTGCTCGCCACCTGAGAGCATGTGCGGGAAGTCCCTAGAACGGAGGTTGAGACCAACAAATTCTAGGCATTCCGCAACTTTACGCTTGATGTAAGAGTAACTCGCTCCCTGAACCTCAAGAGCGAAAGCGATGTTCTCCCACACGGTTTTACTTTGGATGAGTTTGTAATCTTGAAACACAATGCCAAGCTTCCTGCGAAGGGCAGCAGTGTATCTTGGACTGAGTTTGGCAACATCCTTGTTAAACAGAATCACCCTTCCAGAGGTCGGTTTGCATGCGCCATAGACCATCTTCAACAGTGTACTTTTGCCAGAACCAGAGTGACCCATGATAAACGCAAACTCTCCCTTGGAAAGGGAGAAGGTCACATCATGAAGAGCCATTTGGCTCTGGTATTTCTTTGAAACAGAAATTATATCGAGCATCACCACTCCTCAATTTTGGGTTTTTTAAAACCTTCCCCTATGACTTCGTTCAAAGGTGAGATCATGATGAATGCCGATGGGTCAGCCTCAAGGATAATGTTTTTGGCCTGGGATATCTGTGATCTGTGGACTGCAATCATCATAACACTCTTCTCAGAACCGCTGTAGCCCCCCTCACCTTTGATGACAGTCAAACCTCTTCCAAGGTGATTGAGCAATCCCTGCTTCACTTCTTCCTTATTGTCTGTAACGATTGTGAGACGCTTTGTGTAGGAGATGCCCTCTTGGACAAGGTCAATTACGAACGAGCTGACAACGAGAGCAATGAAGGCATAGAGTGAGATGGCGGCGTTATTGAAGTAGAAGCCGAGGCAGATAATAACAATTGAGTCAACAAGAAGAATCGCTTGTCCAAATGGGATGCCGGTGTAATAGTGGACAACCTGAGAGATGAGGTCGGTACCGCCAGCTGAAGCTCTATTTTTGAATGTGATTCCAATGCCAAGACCATTAAGTATTCCACCGAAGATTGCGGCAAGCATCAGGTTATTGCTTGGGTTTGTTTTATCAACCAGATTGAGAAAGTTATCGCCAAACATAGCAATGAAGCTGTCAATGAAGACGAATACAACAAACGAGACAATGATGGTTCTGACAACATATTTCTTGCCCATCCTCTTCCAGGAGAGAAAAACCCAGGGGAGATTCAGGATGAAGTATGTCAATCCAATTGGAAGACCCGCTGCCCCAACAAATGGTAAGTGGATGCCTATTGTGACGTCGTGAATAATTATCGCGACAGCCACCATACCGCCCGGAGCTATCTTGAAAGGGGTTAAGAATAAAGCATATGAAAGTGCCTCAACCGCCACTCCAACAGTTATACCAACAACTCTAACAATTTCTTTTTGTAACGAATTCTTATTGATCATGCATTTGTCTCCAAGCTCGCCTTAAGTTTAAATGAACAGTCGTATTATTCAAGGTTGTGGCATTGTAGCAGACAAAGATTGAGAGTGCTAAAAGTCGTTTACTCTAGGTATTTTGATGTATGTTTTAAACTGAAAAGAAATACAGTACAAAACTTAATCAAAACCACTTGACAAAAGTTTTCTCACAAATTAGAATCCGAGTGTGAAATTAGCAGACTGGACTCTAGACTGCTAAAATACGGAGGAGGATGATATGAATTTGAAACCACTCGGTGACAGAGTTGTTGTCAGACCTCTTGATGAAGAGGAGACAATGAAATCCGGACTCTACATTCCGGACACAGCCAAGGAAAAGCCAATCAAAGGTGAAGTGATTGCTGTTGGAAACGGCAAGCTCCTTGACAATGGAACAAGGGTGCCGATGGACTTGAATCCAGGGCAGAAGGTCATTTTCGCAAAATACGGCGGCACAGAGATCAAGCTTGATAATGTCAAGTACATGATTCTCTCAGAGCGTGATGTACTGGCTATCGTAGAATAAAAGGGATAAGGAGTGAATAATCATGGATCCAAAACAAATTCTTTTTGCTGAGGAAGCAAGAGCGAAGGTAAAATCCGGTATTGATAAACTCGCAAACGCAGTCAAGGTAACACTTGGCCCGAAGGGCAGACATGTTCTGCTTGAGAAGAAGTATGGTTCACCAGTTGCCTCAGATGATGGTGTCTCCATTGCTAAAGACATCGAACTCGAAGACCCATTTGAGAACGTTGGCGCTGTCATGGCAAAAGAGGTCGCATCAAAGACCTCGGATGTTGCTGGGGACGGAACAACCACAGCTACAGTGCTTGCTCAGGCAATGGTCAACGAGGGCATGAAAAACGTAGCTGCTGGAGCCAACCCAATAGCTTTGAAACGTGGAATGGACAAGGCAGTCAAAGAAGCTGTCCGCATCATGAAGTCCAAAGCAAAACCAATCGAGACAAAAGAGGACATCGCAAAGGTAGGAACAGTCTCATCCAAGATTCCAGAGATTGGAAACGCAATCGCTGAGGCAATGGATAAGGTCGGCAGAGACGGCGTCATCCAGGTTGAGGAGTCGCAGGGATTTGGTATCGAGCTTGAGACAGTTGAGGGAATGCAGTTTGACAGAGGCTATGTCTCACCATACATGATCACAGACTCAGAGAGAATGGAAGCCGTTCTTGAGAGACCAAAAGTGTTCGTTACTGACAAAAAACTCTCGTCCATGCAGGAACTTCTTGAGCTTATCAACAAGGGAACAATCAATCAGTCCGAACCATTTGTGATTCTGGCTGAGGATATTGAGGGCGAAGCACTTACTTTCCTTGTTCTCAACAAGCTCAAAGGTGTACTCAAGTGCGTTGCCGTCAAAGCCCCAGGTTTTGGCGACAGAAGAAAAGAAATGCTCAAAGACATCGCCATCCTAACAGGTGGTCAGGTTGTTGCTTCAGACCTTGGAATTAACATGGAGTCAGTCACAGCTGATATGCTCGGTTCTGCTGAGAAGGTTGTTGTGACAAAAGACAACTGTACAATCCTTGGTGGTCGCGGTAACACGACTGAGATTAAGGACAGAATTGAGCAAATCAAAGCAAACATTGGTGAGAGCAAGTCAGAGTATGACAAAGAAAAACTTCAAGAACGCCTTGCCAAGCTTGCTGGTGGTGTCGCTGTCATCAAGGTTGGTGCTGCAACCGAGACCGAGATGAAGGAACTCAAACACAGAGTTGAGGATGCCGTTGCCGCAACAAAAGCCGCTGTTGAAGAGGGTGTTGTGTCAGGTGGTGGTGTCACACTCATGAACGTCGCCAAAGCGCTTGATAGTCTTACACTCATCGGTGACGAGGCAACAGGAGCCCAGATTGTCAGAAAAGCCCTCGAAGAGCCAGTGAAAGTCATTGCTCACAACGCTGGTCTCGACGGCTCAATCATCGCAGAAAAAATCAGAAACCTTCCAGAAGGACATGGACTTGATGCCGAGAGCAATCGTTATGGTGATATGTTCGAGTTTGGCATCATCGACCCAGTTAAGGTAACAAGAGCCGGTGTTGAGAACGCTGCATCGATCGCCTCAATGGTTTTGACAACTGAGAGCATCGTAACCGAGATTCCAAAGAAGGAAGCACCTCCTGCCCCAAACCCGTATGGCGGCGGAATGATGTAACCCACTTTTTTAAGGATTCTTATACACGAAAAAAGCCCCTCAATTTGAGGGGCTTTTTTTAATGAGAAATCCGTCCATCTATTCTCAGATTTATGGTGCTGTAGGAGATGTCGATTCTCCTGGGTTTTGAGTCATTCCGTCATCTGGTGGGAATCCTCTGCCAAAATCAAACACCCTGTGCACTTCTATCGAAACACCATTGGTAAATGTGATCATATTGTTTTCGAGTTTTGGTGTTTCGCCTTCTGGAACTTCATATGTTGTTCCGTCTGGTAGAGTTAATGTGCCATCTACAATGTTCAGACTTTTAATTATTTGCTCAATATCAAGTTCCATTGGGTTCATCCCAGGCATTCCTCCTGGAGGTTCTCCACCAGGATTTTCGCCGTCTGGGCGAAACCCTTTGCCAAAACCAAATACTTTATGCACGTCTATCTCGACACCATTAGTAAATATGATAATATTGTTTTCGAGTTTTGGTGTTTCACCCTCAGGCACCTCATATGTTGTTCCGTCAGATAATGTCAATATACCATCTACAATGTTCAGACTTTTCATTACTTCTTGGATGTCAAACTGTCTAGGTTGTCTGCCGCCATTTCCGCCCATGTCACCACCACGAGGGCCGCCACCCATCATAGATATTGGAAGTTCGGTTACTTGTTCACCATTAATTATAACTGTTCCGCCGTTAAACTCAGCATTTCTTTCAGGGTCAAAAGATGATCTTGCATTAACTGTAATTGTGCCTCCGTTAACGTAGATGTCACCGTTTGAGTCGAATGCGTCTGTATCACCAGCAGCCATGTCAACATTTATGTTTCCACCGTTCAGTTCAATAACAACATCATAGCTGTTACTTTTCCTAGATGCGTTAACGCCGTCGTCTGTTGAATATATACTTATGTCGCCACCATTTATTTGAACAAATGTGCCTTCAATGCCTTCGACGCATGTTTCGATATTAATGGTACCACCATCAATTTGCACAATACTATTTGCTCTGATTCCATCATCTTTTGCTGATATTGTCATATCGCAATCATGAATATAGATGTACCCAAGAGTATCATCTTCTTCGTTTTCACTGTGCAGTGCATCTTTTGATGTGTTGATATTAAAGGTACCATCGTATACTCTGATGGAATCGTTAGCCTCAATTGCATCCATTGAGGATTGAATATCATATGATCCACCAGTAACTTTCAAATCATCTTTTGATGTGATACCGTTACCATAATTTGAAACGACTTTCAGATTACCGTTGCCATTCAAAACTAAATCTGATTTTGAAAAAATAACAGCGTCGAGCTTGTCAAAGTCATTTGGTACAAATTCTCCACTGACTGTTAACTCACTACTTCCCTTGATGATTGTAACAAATACCTTATCTGCTGATTTAACATATATCGCTGGCTGTGTTTCATTGGTTATTGTCACATTATCCAAAGCGATTTGTACTTTTGCATCTTTATCAGCGTCAATAATTATACTTGTGTTATTGACCTTTCCTGTAACGATATAGATACCTTCACCATCGATTTCAACATCCTTGTTACTTTCAAGGGTAATTTTTTTCCCATCTGCTGCATATACTGTTTGTTCCAAATCTCTCTCTGTAAACATTTTTGACACACTGTATTCGACCTTTATGTCAGTTGTAGAGTCAGCATTAGCTGTGTTGTTATTGTTATCCTCATTCACAGTTTGTCCAGCTGAGCATCCAGCAAAGATGATCCCACCAATCAATAGTATCGTTAACATTGCTGTTTTTAGATTATTCATTTTTTTCACCTTCCTACCTTCTTTCTATTTGGTTAAAGCACATCACCAATGCTTGAAATGTAACCACATGCTATTTCCAGATTGCCATTGCGACATCTTAGTTTGTCAATAAGCTCTTTTTCCTTATCTGGGTCTTTAAACTCAATGTCGTATATCAATTTATATAAAGAACCCATATCGGTTGTTTTCACATTAACCAACTTGGTGTATTTTGCGTATTCATCAAACAAATCATCAAACAATCCCGTATAGCACAGATTTTCGGGAATAGTTATTTTGATTTGTTTTCTGACAGTTAGTTTTTCACCAAATTTGCTTTTGAAGAGGAATATGGAAAATAGGCCGACAATAAATGTGAACATGAGAGCATAAACAATATAGCCCATTCCTGTTGCAAGACCTATTGCCATTGCAAAGAATATAAAACCGATCTCTTTTGCTGTTCCAGGTATAGATCTAAATCGAACTAAACTGAATGCACCCATGACAGCAACTCCGGTTCCTAGATTACCATTTACAATCGAGATTACTGCACCAACGATTGCAGGTAACAGAGTAAGCATAACAATAAATTGTTTATTGTATTCTGTTTTGTACATGTAGGTGAGGGCGATAATCATTCCCAATCCTAATGAGGCTGTAATCCTTATGAGTGTTTGTAGTACATCAATATTCTCTAACATCTTGTGGCTCCTTTATGCTGCAGTAAAAACTTCTTCTGCGATATAATTTTGGAAACAGTATCCATACTTTGAAAATGAAGTTGAATACATTTCATTTTTCGTGAGGGCGTTGCTAAGCCATAAAGGCATTGCTCCTCTAACTTTTATCTCTGCCAAACGTTGGTTTGGATCCAATATATGGTTTCCATAATCACCAAGGCTTAAAGATAGGTCATTTACCCTGTATCTGATGTTGCTATCAAATGTGATTCTAATCTCGCCGTCTTCCTTGCCTGCATATGCTTCTCGTTCATAAGCGATAAAGATTTTTGGAACAGGCTTATACATATTCATAAAGTATTCAATCTCGTCAATTACCTGTCGATATACATCTGGAATAACTCCATTGTTTAGATAATTTTCGAGATCAGCCAGTGGCATTTTGACTCGTCTTTTGAAAACTTCTTTTTTAAATTTCTTTTTGAGTTCAAAAAATACCATTTTTTTTGCATTCTTCCAACCATAAGACCTTGCTCTTAGTTTTTCCTTGAATAGAGGCTTGTCAATGGATCTACGAATGATTTCATAGCTTTCGGTATCATAATATATGTTGCCAATGGTGTATGATGGAAATTTGTCTTTGACAATAAAGTCATCAATATCTGACAAAAAAGAATGATACTGATCAATATTTATTAGATATTTCTTTTCATAACGCTTAAATGTGCTCATACTATTTGGCATATCTGATACCTCCTTTTTCGGTAGATGGTCTGGGAATAAAACATGTGGTCGAGAGAAACTCTTAATGGCTACTTCGTTCATGTTCTACCTCCTTTTTTTATTTAAAAGATTGTACGATAGGCTGTAGTATTTTGTCAGCACGAATTCTTAAATGTTTATTTTACCTTTTATTCAAGTATGATGATACCGAAAAAAAGCTGAATCAAACCAAAAAAACCACCGACAAATTGTCGGTGGTATAAGATACTAAGAAGGCAATCGTTCCTACTGTTGAGGTGCTGGTTTCCCCTTTTCTTGTGGAATCGGTTCAATTGAGCTTAGAAAATCTGCTACTCTCATCAGGTCTTCCTTTGGCATTTTCTGAAGTTGTTCTTTGACCCAGGTGAAATCTTCGGGAGCGTCAATTGATTTCAAGATAACGCTCAGCGGAAGAAGTCTACCATCAATAAAGGCGTCGTCTCTTCCATTTCCCTTGAAAAACAACGTTTTGTTCTCGCCCGGAATCTCGAACCTATCAATATCACCAAATCGTGTCTGTGGAGTATTTCTATTGAAGAATGCACAATCCCTGTCACACCTGCAATTGACTGTCCTGAATCCTTGAACGTTGCAACCACCAAATCTGTGCGATGTGAATGCAAGCATAAACAACGACGAAACAATGAGCATCAGAGTGAATGCTCCAGCAAGAATCCATCCCGCGATCTTCAACCAGCCGTTCTGCTTGTTAGAAACAATAACAAGTAGATATGGAAAACCGAGTAGGAAGAGGAAAAACACAAATCCCCAAATTAGTGGCATATGCACACCTCCTTACACCGGTATTTTACTCTCTATGAAGTTAAATGTAAGTAGTTTTAGGGGTGCAACTTGTTGTTAACAATTGTATCAAGGTTTGAGTCTTGGCTTTTTTGAACGCAATCATTATAATGACTCTTGATGCTTAAAAGAACCGAAACAGCTCTGGTTTTCGATGAGAACGGGAATCATCTGGAGAAACACGTTTTCGAATATCCTGGCACTGGGGTCTACGAACCGGCCGAGGACAGTTGGATAAAGAAGGATGGAGAAGCCGTCTATCCTTCCCGTATCTACAGCTATGCCGGGGGCACAGTCATACTTCCTTGGTCAAAACATGACGACAAATGGAAGGCAGACATCGCAATCTCTATCATCTCGGGTGGTGTTGAGGTTGACCCAAAATTAATTTCGGGTGAACCAAAGGAGCGAATTCGTCTCATAACACACGAGCAGAATGCTATCCTGGTGATAACATGGCCGGACCCTCTTTCACACACGTTCTTCATCTTCGATTCGTTCGGCAGGCAACTCACAACGTCGTTGCACAAGTGGAGTTTGGGCGAGTACCCGCCAACACCGTTCTGTCAGTCGATTATTGGACCAAAACTTAATGTGTCCACCGGTGGAATCGACATTCAGATCGAGAAGGGAAACAAGCTAACGACATCAATCTCCTTCATGCTCCCTGGTTTGGACAATGGTGAGCCAGTCCTTATGGTCTACGAAATATAAGAAAACCCTTAACCCGTTCTGTTTTTGCCATTTCCGACTTCAGGCTTATGCCACTCTGTGGAACGTGCCCCGTGCTCTTATCCTGTCTACTTTTTCGCTCCATACTGAGTTTCATATAAGAAATTGTCTTACTTTTATACTTTCTACTACAAACCAGAATTTCTCTTTAAACCAAATGCGGGATTCAGGCTATTTTAGAGATCAACTCCCAAACACTCCATTGGGGGGCATAATACCTTAAGGTCTTCATTACTAGAATTGAATCACCACCCGGATTACTTCAGGTGTAGGCAAAACATATCTTTGAAGGGTCATTGTTCTATTCTCTATTTCAAATATGTGAGGATTATCTCCTTAGTCTCAGCCACTCACTCGACACTGCATCCCAGACTCTCAGCGAGGAATCTCATTGGCACCATTGTCCTGCCGTCGATGATGGTGGGGACAACTTCGGAGTTGTCTGGATCGATTTGAGTTTCTACTCCGTTGACTTTTGCTATGGGTTTGCCAATCCAAAGCTCAACTATGTTGTATGGTGTTTCAATGGTTGAAATGTTTGCTAAATCATGACCTGACAGATAGCCACAATCGTAGACGATTGAGTTGGTTTGAAATGGATTTTGTATGTCTATGAATAAGGGTGATGTCATCTCGGATGTTGACTCGTCAGTGGAGTTTTCCGAAGCAGCCAGTTTGCATATGATTTTCCTCTCCACTTCGTCCCACTCAACAGTTCCCCCGAGAGGCTCAACAACATACCTTGCAGGTAAATAAGTTCTATTTTCCAGAATAACTGGTGCTGCGTCCATGGATATAGTTTCTTCATTGTGCTTGAATGTTCCCTCTCCCACTTTGAAAACAAGCACCTCGTCGCCGGTTGCGATTTCCTCGATCTCAATAATCACTGGGTTTATACCAATATTGAATTCGACACCGCCGTCTTTGACCTGACACGTGGTTTGCTTAAAGATGTCAGAATATTCTCCTTTGATGTCGATGCCCCTGTCAAAATTTGGGACAACCTCAGTGATTTTTACTGTGTTTACGTTTTTGAATTTATCGAATTGAAGTTTAATGTTGGCATCCACTTCTGGAGGATTTTTGGAATATTCAAACCAGTCCAACCAGGCAATCCAGACTGGTTCGTCTCCCTTTGTGATTTCATATACATAAAGATGGTCTTTCTGATAGCATTCGGTCAACGAGTTCCAGTCCAAGCCCGTTAGCTTTTCAGTCATAAGTTTATATGTCCAATAAGCGAGCTTTTTCACTCCCAATCCCAGGTCATCACTTTCTTGCCCGTTGTAAATGAGTCCACAGTGGTCAAAGTATCCATCGTCATGTCTGAATCCCTCTATAAGACCAAAGGCGGGGAATACCTTTTCAATGCCCACAGATAGAGGGTATATGAATCGCTTGAACATGTCGGTTGCATGAATTTGTTCAGACTGCTCAGGCAACTCCATTCTCCCCATATTCGCTGGTTTGCCGGAATATGAACCCATCTCAGTTATCCAGATTGGTACATCGCCAAATCCGTTCTTGCCTAAAGTTGATTTAATCAAATCAAGCGATTTGCCCATTTTCCTGTAGTCACCAAAAGCGTTTCCATACCAGTGAAAATCGAAGATATCAAATCCTTTGCCATCAAGGTCTTCTAGAATCTTCGAGTACATCATGAAATTTGCATCAAAATCATCTGGAAAACCAGTCGCCCCTCCGATCAAAACCTTGCACTCCGGACAAGCCATTTTAATGGCATCATACGTGACTGATTGAAGAATGGCAAAATCCTTCCGTTTCCTTGGTGGTTCATTGTCGACTTGCCAATACAGAACAGGATTTGTCAAGCCTTTCATATCATCAACACCGTCGCCATCGTATCGCTCAACAGTGGCTTGGACGAACTTTTTGTATTTTTCAATGTCAATGGGTTCGTAGGAATTCTCTTTAAAGTAGCTCTCTCTGTTTTCTTCTCTTTTTTCCAAATTGGTTGAGTCAGCTGTGATGTTTGCAATGATATTCATACCTTCAGGCACATCTCCGTACAATCTATCAAATAATCTGAAGTCGTACTCATCCTTCTCTAGATTGGGTTGGATTATAAACCAGAATGCATAAACAGAAGGTCTTGTCCAACAAACACCTATGTTTTGAGCGTCATAATAACCTGAGTCTTTATACCCTCTTGCGGCAACAAGGGCAGGGTGAAAACCAAAGGGTTCATTGATAGTATGTTTGGCGTCTATTGCCTGAGTTTGAGCCGAGAACAAAATTATCAGCATTGACGTAATGGACAATGCAATTGACTTTTTCAATGTTTTCATATTCACCTCAGGTTTATTATACGAGACTAACAGAAAAAAAATCTTTTGAAAACAACTTGATTATTTGAAAGAGATTGGTACAGACATGACAACATCTATTTTCTATCCATAAACTCTAGGTATTTGATGCAAGAACAGCTTAAAAGACGAGTTCAATAGAAGGGTGGTGGTAGGACTGATAAAAAATCAGATAAATTACAGATATCTCGGTTTTGACCATTACAGAGAAAGATAATAGTCCTTCATCAGCTTGGCATCTTCCTCAAGTATTGGACTCTCGCATATGACTGTTCCCGAGCAGTCGAAGTCTTTGAGTGCCTTGAGTAAATCCTTATAGTTCATATCGGATTCCTCAAGTGGAAGGTGTTTTCTCTCACCTTTCGCGGTGTATTCTATGCCCGACAGGTGTATGTGCATGTCCTGAAGTCCACTGTCTCCAAGCTCAGAACCCACGAATTCCAGTACCTTCGCGAATTCTGTGTACATGTTATACTCACCCGCTGATCTGGCATGTAAGTGGGCGAAATCGATGCATGGAGCAGTGTTTCTTGATTCCTTTGAGAGTTTGACAATCTCCTCAAGTGAACCATACTGAGTCGGTTTACCCGTGGTTTCAGGTCTCAATATATAACCGGAGATACCCGCGTCACCTAGCATCTCATTAACAAATTCAAGTGAGTCAACAACTATCTTGTGAACCTCAATAGGGTCGATGTCTTTGTAGAATGCGGGGTGAAAAACAACGTTTCTGCCGCCTGCAATTGTCAGCGCTTTAGCTGCGTTAAAAATCCTCTGTTTGGAGGATTCGGCGATTTTATCGTCTCCTGCAAGGTTTATGTAGTATGAGCCATGACAAGACAGTACCACTTTTGGCTCTTTCTCGGATTCGGTCTTTGCCTGCTCGAGGGGTTTGATATTGCTTGATTTTGGCGCGCCGTGAACCCATTCAATCTCCATGCAATCGAGGTTTAGTTCACGTATCCTCTTGATTCCATGGACAGATGAACCCCCGACTGTGGAAAGCGGTCTACCACCTGTGCCAAATTTCAGCATTGATTACCTCTCTCCATGTACACTATGAATCTCAGAGGAACTTACGAAGAGCGTTTTGTTCTTCTTTTGAGAGCTTTTTGGGAATTTGAACTTTTAGTGTGATGATGTGGTCACCCCTACCTCTGCCGGAAACTCTTGGCATACCCTTTCCTCTCAGGGTTATCATCTCGTCTGGTTGGGTTCCTGCTTTGATGTTTATGTTCTCTTTGCCATTAATGGTGAACACTGAAATCTGCCTGCCGAGAGCTGCTTCATACATTGATATTGAGACAGAGCTGAACAAGTCCGCGCCCTCTCTTCTAAAGATTTTGTGTGGTTTCACTCGAACATAGACGTAGAGGTCTCCACTTGTCCCGCCATTTTTGCCGGCATCACCCTGACCTCTGACTCTAACCCTCATTCCGTCTTCAATACCTGCCGGGATATCGACTTCTATTTTATGAGTATTTTTAACAACAGTGTTTCCATTGCATGTTGTGCAAGGGTTATCGATGATCTTCCCTTCGCCACCACATTTTGGACAGGTGGTAGCTGTTTGGAATGTTCCAAGGATTGTTTGCTGGGTGCGTCTGACTTGACCTGTGCCGTTGCACTCTGGGCAGGTTTTTGGTTTGGAGCCTTCTTTTGCTCCGGTTCCACCACAGTCTGGGCATTTGTCATATCGAGGGATTGTGACGGTTACCTTCTTGCCTTGGTATGCCTCCTCAAGAGTGAGGGAAACCTCAGTTCTGATGTCGGCGCCCTCGTACACGACGTTGTGCCCTCTGGGTCTTCTTCTAGCGCCACCTCCACCGCCAAACATCGCATCGAAGATGTCAGAAAAGGAACCCATATCCTCTGTAAAATTGAATCCACCAAAGCCGCCGCCGGAGTATCCTCCAGAGCCAGTTGGAGGCACAGTGCCAAACTGGTCATACTTTGCTCTCTTTTCCTGGTTGGAAAGGACTGAATACGCCTCGTTGACCTCTGCCATCTTCTTCTCTGATTCGGGGTCTTTGTTGGTGTCAGGGTGATATTTTCTGACAAGCTCTCTATATGCCTTCGTTATCTCGTCAGAGGTGGCACCCTTTTTTACTCCAAGAATATCGTAATAGCTTTTTGCGCTCATCATGTCGTAGTTTCTTCTTTGAATACAATCAGGTCAAGGAAACAACCGGATGAGGACTCATCCGGTTGTTTTTCTTCAATTAGAAGTGAAAGAAGACCATCAATCAGCTGCTCTTCCCTCCCCCTCAACTGTCGGGCCATCATCATCCTTTGCTTGACCGTTGCCCGGTTCAGCCTGCTGTTGGTTTGCCTGTCCTGCTTCCTGCTGCTTGTACATTTCCTGTCCAATCTCGTTTAGAAGATTCTGAAGCTCATCAGTCTTTGATGAAAGGTTATCAGTCTTATCATCTCTGATGTCTTTTTCAATTTCATCAGCCAATTCACGGAGCTTTGTAAGCTTGCCTTCGTCAACCTTATCCTTCGCGTCAGCTGCTGTTTTTCTGGCCGTATAGACGAGTGTGTCAGCCTTATTCTTCTGCTCAATCTTTTCTTTTCTGGCACGGTCAGCGTCCTTGTAGGTGTCAGCTTCTGTTTTCATCTTCTCAATCTCGTCGTCGCTTAGCCTGTTAGCGTTCTCGATTCGGATTGAATTCTGCTTGTTTGTTGCCTTGTCCTTGGCTGAGACATTCACAATGCCGTTGCTGTCTATTTCGTAGGTAACCTCAATTTGTGGTACACCACGAGGAGCTGATGGTATTCCTTCCAGCAAGAATTTACCTAGGGAAAGGTTGTCAGCAGCCATTGGTCTCTCACCCTGGAGAACGTGAACCTCGACGGTTGTCTGGTTGTCGGCAGCAGTTGAGAATATCTGTGTCTGCTTGGTTGGAACAGGGGTATTTCTGTCGATCATCTTTGTAAACACTCCACCCATTGTCTCAATTCCGAGAGTTAGCGGTGTGACATCGACAAGAACAACGTCCTTGACGTCTCCGGCGAGCACTCCTGCCTGGATGGCAGCACCCATTGCGACGCACTCCATCGGGTCGATTCCTCTCTCAACCTTCTTGTTGAGGAAGTTTTCGACAAAGTTTTGTACGATCGGCATGCGGGTTGGGCCGCCAACCATGAGGATTTTATCGATTCCGGTTGGATTCATTCCGGCGTCATTGAGAGCCTGCTCGATTGGATGTCTGCATCTGTCGATGATAGGTTGAACGAGCTGCTCGAGTTTTGAGCGTGTAATGGTCATGGTGAGGTGAACTGGGCCACCACCCGGAGCTTGGGCTATGAATGGAAGATTGATTTGAGTCTCAAGTGTTGTTGAGAGCTCGATCTTCGCCTTCTCAGCAGCCTCTTTAATTCTGTGGGCAACATCCTTGTTTCCCTTGAGGTCAACGCCGCTGTCCTTCTTGAACTCCTCGATGATGTAATCGATCAGGACATTGTCCATATCAGTTCCGCCAAGGTGAGTATCACCTGAGGTTGACTTCACCTGGAATACTCCACCGCCGAAGTCCATGATCGTGACATCGAGTGTTCCACCACCAAGGTCAAAGACCAAAACCTTCATGTTCAGATCGGCTTTATCGAGACCAAAAGCGAATGATGCCGCTGTCGGCTCGTTGACAAGTCTTAGAACCTCAAGTCCTGCAATCGCTCCTGCGTCCTTTGTTGCTTGTCTCTGGTCATTGGAGAAGTACGCTGGTACCGTGATGACTGCCTGACTCACTGGTTCGCCAAGATATGCCTCAGCATCCTTCTTTATTTTCTGTAGAATAAACGCTGAAATCTGCTGTGGTGTGTATTCCTTGCCAAAGACAGAAACCTTTTCGTTAGTCCCCATCTTTCTCTTGATAGCTGTTATTGTGTTTTGAGGGTTGAGCTCAGACTGTCTTCTTGCTGGTTCACCAACAAGCATCTGTCCGTCTTTTGTGAAGGCAACATATGATGGTGTTGTTTTTCCACCAACGGATGTTCCTTCGGCAGCTGGGATAATGGTTGGCTTTCCGCCAATCAAAACTGCCGCCGCGCTGTTGCTAGTTCCTAAATCAATTCCTATCACTTTTCCCATAGTATGTCCTTACCTCCTGGATATATTTTCTAAGACTCGATTGCCTTGTCGTTTGTTTTTTTTCCTGAAGAGCAAACAACCATTGCTGGTCTTATAATGTTTTCTCCAAGTCTATAGCCCTTACGAAGCACCCTGCAGATTTTGTCCTCCTCATGGACATCGGATGGCTCTTTGCCGCCGAGTTCACATGTGTGTGGGTCAAAGTCGAAGCCAATTGGTGCAAACGGCTCGATACCAATTCTGATGAAGGCTTTTTCAAGGCTCATGAGGATAAACTCAATCGCTTTAACTGAAGCTTCATCTCCCGAACTCGAAGAAAGCATTTCCTTCGCTCTGTCGAGGTCATCCATCACAGGTATCAGTTCGTTGGAAACTTTACGGAGAGTTGCCGTTGATTCCTGCTCCTTCTCTCTCTGGGAGATTGTCATAAGCCTTTTGTTGTCTGACATCGAATTGAACAGATTAGAACGTAATTGTTTATTCTCGGCTTCCAATTCTGACAGCCTGTCCTTAATTACACTCCAATCAGATGCAATTTTTGTCAATCCTGCAACGATATTCTTTTGCTCTTCTTTTTTATTCTTCAAGGCTCATCTCTTCTCGATAAATTAGCAGTCAGACCTTACGACTGCTAAATGTGATATTATTATTTTGAAAATTTTTGTCAAGTGCCTGATGTTAACCGGTGAATAAAAGCATTTGTTGACTTTTGATAATTGGATAGATATATTGTTCTGGACTTGGTGGGTGTAGCTCAGGTGGTTAGAGCGCCAGTCTGTGGAACTGGAGGTCGGGGGTTCAAGTCCCCTTACCCACCCCATTTCTTTTTTCTCCCTCAATCCTTTTGGCGGTGTTGCATGTCAAAATAAACAACAGAGTCAAAGTATGACGGGCGATTGGTTTGATTGGGTCTTGGGTTAATAAATGCCTCTAAAATAAGTTGACGGGAGGACGCAAAAATTGCGCTCACATCCCGCCATTGAATCCCCAGTGGTCTCCTATTTTAAGCAATCCACAGAAGATACAACCCAAAAATGGTTATAACCAATCCAAAGACAACTTCAGTGCCGTTTATAGATTTTATATTATGATTTAATCTTACACCCAGGCAGTATGGCTGATAAACCAACCAGAAATATCAGGTATTGGGGTATCAGACAGGTTAGCTCTTGGTCTAGAAAGTATTTTGGGAATCGAGAAATTGATTTGAATAACTTCTTAAAAAAGTACAAACCCGTGAAGATACGACTATGCAGCTACACGACTTCAATATGAACTGTATGCAATTGAGCTAAAACCTGTGCAAGAGGGACGCGACAGCCACATCGAATTGATAGACCACAAGCAAGAGGTAATACGAGTACCTGGGATTTCGCATGTGATCTGTCTTTACTTGGCGTGTCCCCAGTGTGTTGACAATCAATGGAATTCCGTTCAGAACACATTCACGAGCCAATAAGGTCAAATCTGCAAAGAATGGGATGGACAAAGATAACAGCAGATTTGAGGGAGCAGATTTAAATAGAGACATCTACCATTCTACCCCCAGCAACACCGTCTGCATCCAAATTCTGCTAACAACAATTAGCATCGTGTCTTCAAAGAGCATCTCTCATGCAACCCCAAGACCATTCTGGTTAAAAACACCGGACTGCAACCGAGGTAATCAATGAAATAACCGTATTGAGTGCTTTATTATTCCTCTTGCTCTTCTGACAAACCAAATTTCTCGTATATATCTTGCAGTTCAATCACTCGAATCTGCCTGTAAAATTCATCTCCGTTCTCATCGAAGAAGATGGTTGTCGGGAAAGCATCAACTCCGTATCGCTCCAGTGCTGAGTAATCCTCGCCTGCATCAACAAACTTCGCTGAAATCAGATTTGAGAACTCACCTGTGTTTATCTCTTCGATGATCCCCATCATGGTTTGACAGGGAACACAATCGGTTCTACCGACGGTTACGATGCCCATAGTTTCCTTTGCTTGTCCACATCCTACCACAAGTACAGCAATAAAAAGAACCAGTGCAACACTCGACAGGATTCTTGTGAATTTGAGTTCTGTATCCATTTGCCTATGCCTGAGCGTTTTTGATGTGCTCAATAATCTCGTCGATGGTCAATGCTCGTCCAGAGGAAACAACGGTGCCATCAATTGCAAGACCAGGTGTCGTCATAACACCCATTGAAATTATCTTGTTGATGTCATCGATTTTCTCAATCTGAGCATCAAGTCCCATCTGTTCCATGGCCCTTACAGTGTTGTCGTACATCTGTCCGCATTTTTTGCAGCAACCCGTTCCAAGCACTTCTATTTTCATCTTTGTTTGTCTCCTTTGGTTTATATTATCATTCCGAATATGAATCCAGCGAGGGTTGAGAATAGGATTACCAGACCCACATAGGTGAGTGTTTTCTTTGCGCCAAGTATTGACCAAGTGATAAAAAGCGATGGTAGTGAAACAACAGGCCCAGAAAGAAGCAGTGCCAATGCTGGGCCCTTCGCGACTCCAGCTCTCATGAGTCCATCGATTATTGCAACCTCTGTGCAGTTGGCAAAGTATGTGCCAGCTCCGAGGATTGATGCGAAGAAGTTCGCAAAAATGGAGTTGTTGCCAAGAGTTGTGTAAATCCAGCTGTCTGGAATTATTCTGAGAAGGAAACCAGCGATGAATATTCCGGCAAATAGCAGGGGGATCATCTCCTTGGTCAAATCCCAGGTTGAGGACATCCAGTCTTTCACGTTGTTTTTTTTCAAGAACAAGAAGGAAAACAACAGGGTCATCAGGAAAAAGAAAATAGCCAGATACCACTTATAATTGTATATCAGCACTGAAAATTTCTGATAGCTTGTGAGTTCTTTATAGTCGTCGTTTTGTGTTGTTATTTTGTCATCCGCAGTAACTATACCCTCATCAGATGCCCCTTTGTCATTGTCAATGATGACACTATCTGCATCCGATTGTTCCTCGGGAGCAAAAGTCGCATTAACTCCTGGCACTGGATTTGTTTCGTGGGAATCCGCCTCAGTCTTCACACTCCATGTTGCAGATATCAGGAAAAGAGTCATCATAAGAATGATGAGAATGGATTTCCAGGTTGGAACCCCAGCTCCGGCAACAGGTGCGAGATTGTTAATCCTTTTCTCCTCTTCCTTGTAGAACATCCTCTCCATAATCCAACCAATGAGTATTGAGATGGTCACAGCCGAGATAATTCTGGCAACTGACATTTCCCAACCAATCACCGATGCTGTAAATGTAATTGCGACAACGTTGATTGCGGGGCCAGCAAAGAGGAAGGCAATGGCTGGGCCGAGACCAGCTCCTGTCCTGTAGATGCCAGAGAAGATTGGAAGGATGGTACAAGAACAAACTGTGAGAACTGAGCCTGAGACGCTGGCAACGAGATACGCTCTAATCTTTCCATATCTGCCTGATAGAATCTGAATGACTGGGCCTGTGCTGACAAGCTGGGATATCGCGCCGGCAATAAACAGAGCTGGGATAAGAGAAAAGATGATATGTTCTCTGGCGTATTCATGGACATACTCAAGTCCTGTTCCGATTGCTTCTTGTAGTATTGTGAGATTCAAAAAGTACGCCACAATAAAACCAATTACCATATAAATCGCGATTTTAATTTCGTTTTTCATTTAGTGATCGCATCCCTTCAGACAATCCATCATCTCAATAACACAATTTTTTTTGACCGAATATATAACCTCATGACCGTTCCGCTCGGATTGAACCACATCGGCTGATTTGAGGATGTTCAGGTGCTGGGAGGTGCATGGAGGTCTGCAACCCATTTTTTCAGAGATTGTTTTTACAGAAGAGGGTTCTTTGGAGATTATCATGATTATTGCCAATCGTTTTGGATGAGCCAGAGATGCGAACACTTCCGTCATCTCATCGAGTTCTTTTTGATTATCTGGTTTGAAGTTACATTTCATGATTGCGAATATATGAAATATTATATTCGATGCAACAAAATAGACCATGACTCATCGGTGGACGTTTTTCCATATTCTCTTCAGTGCATTGTCAGCACACATACATATATGATCCCTGTGATTGTTAATGCACGAAGAATTAGTCATTAAAAAATGCCAAGCTGTTGAATCGTATTAACGAGCAGACCATGTCTCAACTTGACATAAAAGGTAGGTGTGGTAAAATTTATTTGGTTATTTGGGGGAATTGAATGAAGAGCGGACAAAGGCGATATTTATCAGCGCTACACAAGCTTACGGCTGGTGACGTAAGCCCTGTCCATTACTCTGTAGTCGCTCGTGATATGGGGGTGGGAGATTGGTCGGCATATGATATGATGCTGATTCTCGTGAGGGATGGACTTGTTAAAAGAGAATTTGTAAACGATAAGAAACCAGGCAGATCAAGACTACTTTTTAATTTAACTGAGCTTGGTCAAATTGAGGCCTGCGAGTCCGAAACACACTCTAATCTAATTGGTTGTGTTGTCTCCCTGAGTCACGCAATAGGAATTGCCTACATCTGTATCCCTGAAATCCTATCAAGGATCGAGCCAAATGCCTCCCATGGTGGAAAGTGGGTTCTGTCATTTGCAAATGAACTCTTCGAAGCTCTCATTGCCGAGAAGAGACTGGTTGAATCGGTTATGGGTTCAAACAAAAAAATCAACATGCTTCGAAGTGTGTTTTTGAAATCGTCAAAGAATCTTGGGAAAAGCCAGTTAATAAGTCTCGCCAAGATTGCCACTGCCTCGCTGCATTTTTCTTTGGGAAAGTTGAAAACGGATTCTATTTAGCTGAGAAAGGGAAATCATGAATGCGTTGGATTCAATAAAAATGAGAGCCGGTCAAAAGGCTGTCGGTTCGATGCTCTACTATCTCAAATCCGGGGAGCTGGGTTCAAGGATAGACAACCTAATTACTGTTGCACGACTCATCACAAGACGGAAATGTGATAGGGAATTCTTGGAAATGCTTAAGGTTAATCTGGCGAAAGAGAATAGTCCTCAAAAAAAATTGCTAGAGAGTGTTCTATCAAAAAACCCTGAGTGGATTCAAAAATCACTCTTGAATTTCTTTGTGAATTCTCTTGTTGTTGGCAGGAAAAAAACAATTGAGCTTGAAGAAAAGTTTAAGATGCCACTTCCATTCTTCTTGCTTATTGATCCAACAGAGCGTTGTAACTACCGCTGTGAGGGTTGTTGGGCAGCAAACTTCAATGGACAGGACATGCCATATGAGCTTTTTGACAGGATGCTTACCGAAGCCAAGGAGATGGGGATATATTTCGTGACTGTAAGTGGTGGTGAGCCCACGTTATACCCTCGTCTTTTCGATATCATGAAAAAGCACAGCGATATCAGTTTTCACTTTTATACAAATGGCTCGATGCTTGCTATCCCAGAATTTGCTAAAGAATTCTGTGAGTGTGGTAATGGATTTGCTTGTTTCTCTCTAGAGGGATTCGAAGAGAGGACAGATAAGAGGAGAGGGGCTGGAGCCTGGAAAAGGGTGATGAAGGCAATGGATAACCTAAACCGACATGGAGTTGGCTTTGGGTTATCTTGCACCGCCACAAAAGAATCACACGAAGAGATTACATCAAATGAGTTCATTGACTTCATGGTCGATAAAGGCGCTCTTCTCTTGTGGTATTTCATGTACATACCCATTGGCAGAGATCCTAACTTTGACATGGTGTTGACTCCGGAGATGAGGAGGCACATGTGGAAGAGAAGCAACGAGATACGACATGACAAGCCCATTGTTGTGGCGGATTTCTGGAATGATGGACCAATAACAGATGGCTGTCTCGCTGCCGGCAGGAGATATGTTCATATAACCTCAAATGGTGATGTAGAGCCTTGTGCTTTTGTTCATTTTCATAGTGAGGGAGATAATATTGGCTCAAAATCGTTGATGGAAGTACTAAGGACATCAAAACTTTTTGAGACGATGAGAAAATACCAGGAACCGGCATATGAGGGCAACCCAATGAGACCCTGCTGGATTGTTGATAGACCGTGGCAATTGAGAAAGGCTGTGTCTGAAGCAGGAGCTACAGTCTCAGAAGATGGTTCACTGCCGCTCCTTAATCCAACAATCTATGAAAAAATTGATAGAGCTGCTAGAGACTGGGAGCCCGTCGCAAATGCCATTTGGGAGTCGATTCAAGAATACAACAAGAGGTATGATGATATAGTAAAAATGGTTGGAGAACAGAAGGATATACACGACTAATATTCGTTCTGATTGGATACTATCTGTCACGGATTTGGTGTATGCGATGCTGTAGGGATGGATGCATCCTGTTTGTGATTCAGTGGATGTTTCTGAGAATCCATATGCGTGACACTGCTGCTGGTTGTGGCAGTATTTTCCATGTTTGGTTTTTTGATGGATGTGCGTCTGTTCTCACTGACTTATCAAGATGACGGCCGTGGACAATCCCTTCCCGAGACCACCTTAGGTTGAAGTGGCGAAAATCGACACCGTTTTTACAGTGTTCTAATTCGGTTTTGAGAAGGTAAACACGGCTTTTCTCTGGTCTGCAATCCATTCTACCTTTGCCCCAAAAGCCTCAGCAATCGTTCTTGGGGGAAGGAATGTTCTTCCGTTGACAATAACCGGAGGAGAATTCATTGGCAGCGTATTTATCGACCCATCTGGCAGCTCAAGGATTGCGCTATTGTATCCGATTACAAGTCGAAGTGTTGTGTCTCCGAGTGTAAACAAGACCGTCTTGAGCTCACCCACCCATTCGATGTCAGCGTCATAGAACTTCTCAAGAGGTTCAGCGATGGGCCTTATCGGAACCATAGTGTTACCGTTATCCGAGATGAATGGTGGCGGTGAGACGGTAAGTGTTCTGCCGTTGACGGTGTACTCGTCGCTGCCGATGACAAAGGCAATCTCGCAAACATCAATCTCATTTGCAACAATCTTTACACCGAAGTTGAATGGTTTTCCGTTCACATGGACTGTGAAGAGTTCTGAGGAGCTTGTGTCGGAATCGTTGCCTCTTGGCCAGAGCATTGCCGAATATGAATCAATATCACAGACAACCTCAAGGGTATCGTCATCATCCTCGAAACTGACAAGCTGTATATCGATCCAATTGTTTTTTGTTTCAATGCTCTCTGAATCAAAGGATATTCCCCTCCCACCCGTGTTTTCAATTATGAATTTCACCGTGTGGGTTTCAGAGATAAAACAATTCTCGATTGGGATTGTTACATTGTCCGAATCGCCTTTGAATATCGGATTCGGTGGTTGTTCAGTGATTTCGACGAGAACATCGATATATTTTCTTACCCCCTGGTCAGATTCAACTGAGATGACAGCGGTATGCTTTCCAATTGGCAATTCTGAGACTTTTATCGTAAAGGGAATGTCTATGTCCCTCCTCTGTGAACTCAGAGTTCTGCTCCCCCTGAAATTTGTAATCCACCCCTTATCAGACATAATCCCTTTGTCAAAAGAGATGTTTTCATCCGAGTAGTCGAAGTATAGATTGAATGAATCATCGATGTCTTTTCCTTCAAATGCTGCTTTATAGCTGAGAGAATCGATGTTGGTTTTAAAATCCAGGACTATGTTTACTTTTACCTTTATCTCAACGTTCTCGGCGTTTGAATTGACATAAATCTTGCCTTCATTGTTTCCCTTGGGTAGCTTGGAGGGATCGATTGAAACATTGATTTTTGAAATATCCCCAGAGAATTCATATCGATCAAGTTTTATCCAATCTGGATAAACCTCAATCGTTCCACTAAGTGTTTTTGGGTTGTCACTCTGCTTTTGGAGAGTGAAGCTTCTTGTCTCAAGCTTGTCGCTTTTTGTGACATCTCCAAAGTTTATGGAATCAGCTGAACATTTGATGGAGAGCTTAATCCCCTCGAACCTTTTTATGCTTCCATCATTGGTTGGCACAAAGAGATAGTCACCAACAATGATTGCATTGGCAAATGATCCTGACGTATCCTCTTTTTTGAGTCTGTCTGCATTTAGCTCTTTTGACTCATTGTCAATCTCCAGGATGTAGAGACTGCCTGATGTCTTCTCAAAATCTGATGTAGTCACATACAAAAATCCATTTGAGAGTATTGGTTGTGATCGAACTCCCTGATCAAGCTGGATTGAGTCTATCACTTCAAACGAGGATATATCGGTTTTGTATAATAATCCTTTTGAATCACCGGCGTAGATGTATCTGCCGGAGACAAGCGGTGTTGAAACACTACCACTCGATAGATTTAGAATTTTGGTCTGACCGAGTGTTTTCTTATTCAAAGAAACCCGTATCAAATGCCCATATGTTCCATGAAAAATCGCATAATACTGGTTTGAGTATTTGGCAATTGTTGGCGAGTATATCCGAATAGTTTTTCCATCTGCTGTTTTCGTTTCGATTTTCTCGATGAGCTTTTGGTTTTTGTGATTGAAAATCCAGATATAGCCATTCATATCACCGAATATTATGTAGTCCTCAAACACAGCAGGGGATCCGGCAATGAGCCCCATATCGTCGTTGGTGTATTGTTTTCTTGTGAGGTTGGAATAGGGTTGGACAAATTTCACACAGAGGTTGTCATCAGAGCCGATAAATAAATCACCGTCAACAATCGTGGGAGACGAAAGAATTGGGCCCTTTTCTCTGGTGTCACTCACTGTCTTGCCTGATATGAATGTTTCGAGGTTGCTGTCGAAAAAGCTAATCATCCCGTTTGTCTGTGGACACACGACAACAGGTTCACCGCTAATTGTAACAATGGCTGGAGAGGCGAGACTCCTGTCGCCTGGAACTACAACTGGGTCGATATCAATGTTTTTTACCTTAACTGAAAACTCTTTCGATTCGGAGCCATCAGCGAGTATTTCTCTGGTGATGGGAAGTCTTACTATATTGCTCTCGTATCTGTGTTGACCACCCTCCATGGTTTGCCCAAAGATTGAGTACAAAAGATAAATATTCTTGCCATCAGTTACAGCTGGGCTCCAGCTTATCGATTCGTTGTCCTTTAGGTTAACAGAGTATGACCAAGAGTTGGAAGGTGACATTCTAATGTTTGGCACGAGATTGGATTCGGTTGCTCCTGAGTGCCAAGAGTCATGACCAAACATAGTCCACGAACCATAGTTTTCTTCGTAATCCTCGGCTGTCACTTCGACGAACTGATAACCAGGTAGACAAAGTAAAACAAATAAAACCAGTGTCAGCCAAACGCATGTACTCTTTCTGGCTATCATTTTGGCGTTAACTCTCTGTATATATTCGCTGTTTTTCCAGGTTCGATAACTACTTCAAGGACATCTGTTACATAGTGCGATTTGTCTATTTTAATGGTGTACTTTCCAGCAGCAATCTCCATATCGAAAGGCGTGGTGGGAGTTTCCATTGGGAAGTTGTCAAAGTATACAGTTCCCTGAGGTTTGGAATTAATTATCAACCTTCCTGAGTTGACAACAAAGTCGTATCGGGTTGTCTCGTCACCCCTTATAGTGAGAGTCGACTTCTTGTCTTCAAAACCTCTTAGCCTGTATGTGACCAGATATTCTCCAGCCGGCAACTTTGAAAGTGAGAGTGTCTTTCTGTTTGCATATGTTTTTCCAGCGACGATAAAATCACCCCATGGAACATTGACTGACAACTCAAGATTCCCGTATAGGGACACGGGTTTCTCTTCTGGTTTTTCCTCAGGTTTCTCTTCTGGGATTTTTTTGAGTATGTACTTCTTGTCAAGTATCTGGATTGATTCAAGGTTTATCGAGTCTGTTACAATCTCATAGCCCTCAAGTTCAATTGTCACGACGTAATCGTTGTTGGGTAGTTCTAGAACGAGAGGGGTTTTGCCTTTATAAATCTTGCCGAAGTACACAAGAGCGCCGTCGATCTGGTTCTTTTGTTCATCCAGTGTTATGAAGGTGACCTCCGAGCCGGGCTCAGGCTCTTTGTATATAACTTCGACTGTGTTTTCTTCCGGATTTGCTTCAACCTCGACGTTCAACGTTTCCTCTGCAGTTGTGTCGGGGATGACCAATGTGTCAGATACTCTGACCGGAGCGTCTGGGATATCCTTTTCCTCACCGTTGATGATTGCCTTCTTTTGACCATCGGTGAGGATTGTTGTCCTATCCGGTTGGCTTATCGTGAGTTCGCCTTTATCCTTATCGAATTGGTTTGTGGCTCCTGTGGCTTTGGCAATTGTGTTTGCTGGGATGTAGTATCTGCCGTCTATTTCAATCACGTCCTCCACATCGTCACTAGGACTGCTCTGCGCATCCTCAAGGGTTATGACCTGCTTAAGAGTTCTTTTGATGTTGCCTTCAATCACCTCGAAGTAGACAGTGATTATCTCACTATCACTTCTACCGTTTGTTCCTTGGTAATTGACCGATATGTCGACAGGATATACACCGAGGGGTGTTGTGAATTTTGAGAAAGCATTCAAAACCCACAAATTTTTGTCTTCATCGGATTGAGTGATGTCAACAATTAATCCTGGTGGTACCTCTGAAGTAGAGGCTACGATTTGTTCGTATCCTGGTGGAACAGTCAGCGGGATAACTTCTTCAATCTGTTCGCCCTGGGCAATCATATAGTCAGGTTCTTTTGCGGTTTCACAACCCTTCCAGAGGAAAAGCCCTCCCCCTATTGCCACCAATAACGCTGCAACGGTTGATATAACAGCTACCTTCCTCTGTTTTTGCCTTTTCTGGTAGGTTGGCACAGGTGGTTTGTGGGTGGTGACTTGAGTAAATCTTGTTCGTCTCAACCTGTCTCTTTCATGGGCTGACATGCCTGTGCTCTCAGCAACCACATTCAGAGCGCTTATCAATTCGTCAGGAGTTTGGTATCTATCAAGAGGGTCTTTTTGCAAGCACCGCAGCATGAGCGAAAGGAGAGAAGATGGAATATCCCTCTCTTTGGCTTCTGGTGGGATTCTCGGTTTTCTTTTTCGCTGCATCTCTATGAGCTCAACGGGGGATGGAGCGTCAAACGGTAGCTCACCAAAGAGCATCTCGTAGAGCACAATTCCGAGGGAATATATATCAGAGCGGATGTCAACATCCCTACCGTCGGTCTGCTCTGGGGACATGTACTGAATTGTGCCAAGAAAGTCAGATGAGCGTGTCATGGCTGGCATATCCTGACCTTTGCTTATCCCGAAGTCAAAGAGCTTGATATTGCCTTCTGATGTTATTTTAACATTGCTGGATTTGATATCTCTATGGACAATTCCTTGTGAATGGAGGTCTTTCAGTACGCTTGCAAGTTGCAGCGTCAGATCGATAACGGTTGGAACCGGGAGTCTTTCTGAATCCAACACGATCTCCTCAAGGGTTTTCCCGTGGAGATACTCAAGTATCAAAAAGTAGTCACCCGACATCTCATCCTTGCCATAGTCATGAATGCGAACGACGTACTTGCTGTCAATCTTTGAAAGTATCTGTGCTTCTCTTAAAAAACGTTTTTCCAGTTTCTCGCGATTGGGTAGTCCCGCAAAGTTTGGGATTTTGGCAACGATTATCTCATCTGTTGCCATGTTTTTCGCAAGATACACCGTTGCCATGCCGCCTGTGGCGATTGGTTCAAGAAGTTTATACTTTTTTACGAGGATTCTGTTTTCCACTCACTCACTCCTGATTTTTATGGGCAAACATACACAACCAATACAAAACATATCCAAATATGGTTTCTTCCAAACTCAGTCGCGGTTGACATGGCTGAAGACCAAATAAATCTTGCCAATCCTTATCACGTCTCCGTCATCAAGTTTGGTAGGAGTTTGAGGCGATAGCATTCTGCCATTCAAGTAGGTAAAATTGGTTGATTCAAGGTCTTCTATAAAATAGGCATCTCCGCGTTTTACAACCCTTGCGTGTTTTCTGGATGTGACCATATCTTTGTCAACGTTTGTCAAGTCGATCTCAGGTTCGATTCCAGATACAACGTCAGACCTGCCGATGAGGAACTCCCTGTTGCCATCGAGAATGAATTCTTTTTCATCATTCATGGTCAACTTACCTATCATATTCATCCTCTTTCTGATTATTGGGTGTGGAGTTGTGACTGTACTCGGGGGGTGAGGGAACCTGATGAGAGACGGTTTTTCAAGTATTTCATCGATTAGCTTGCCGTTTGATCCGATATCCTCACCGCAAAACTCACACCTTGTGGAACCCTCGATGTTGAACCTGTTGCATCTCGTGCACGTCTGCATATGACCTCCATAAACTACCGGAGTCAGTATAGAGAAAAATCACCATCTTGTAAACGGATTGGACTAATTCTGTCTTGGTTTTCTTGTGCTAAGTTTTATCTTGTTTACGGCTTTTCGCCTATCAGAAGATTCGAGATGAGTGTACTTGATTGTGGTATCAGCGTTTTTATGCCCCGCAAGGGATTGGATGATCGGTAGTGGCACGTTTTGTTTGACAAGTTCTGTAACGAATGTGTGCCTTAGTGTGTGTGTCGAGCCCTTTAATCCAACAGAGGAGAACAGTTTCTTGATTGTCAGGTAGAGCCCCTCTTTGGACAACCTGTCCTGTTTTGATGATAGGAAAAGAGGGCTGAGTTTGTCTGATCTTGCTTGAATGTAATCATCAATGGCAGCAATGATTTCAGCGCTTAACTCGACTACCTGCTGGTCGCCACCCTTTCTTGTGATGATGATTGTTGCATTTTTTGAATCGTAGTCCTTCTTATCCAGTGATACCAGCTCAATCCTCCTTATCCCTGTGCCGATAAGTAGGAGGACTATGGCGTGATTTCTTTTTGCTATCATCATCGAATCGCAGTCAAGTGATGAAACCAGCGAATCAAAATCTGTATCGTCTTTTGAAAACCCCAAACTTCGAAGTAAATCCACTGCTGTTGGAAGCTGTGTTTTGAACTGTTTTTTCCCAGCTTGCGTCGGGAATAAATACAAAACGTTGCCATCGAGAGATTTTATATATTTCTGAAGAAGAGGTTTTTGTAAACTTGAAAGCTTAATTTTTCTCTTTCCAATAGATATTGTCCCTGTTTGCGAATTCACATCAGCTTTCATAATAGTGACTATTTCATCTCTGGTTACACCATGCATCATAAAGAGTGCCATGAGGGATTCGTAGAAACACTGATTGAATTTCGTCAATTCTATAATTCTGGACTCTATCTTAGCCAAACTAACCTTTATCCCATCGATTTGTGATTGCGTATATCCAATGAGCTTGAGGTAATCATCCTTGGTCAGGTAGTTTGGAACCTTTTTTTGTTTGACGGGTGGACTTATCCCATCAGCCGGGTTGCTTGGTATGAACCCCTCTCTGGTAAGAAAACTATAGAAGGATTTGATGCATGATATTGTGCGCTCTCTGCTGCTACTCGATCGGGAACCCATCGAACTGAGATAAGACCTGATAACAGTCTTGTTGGCTTCTTGAACTCTGACATCTTTTTCCTGGAGATATACGGTATATCTTTCCAGCTCCCAGGTGTAGGCATCAGCGCTTCGTTTGCTCCTTCCACGCTCCTGGATAAACCAGTCGATGAATTGAGCAACAAGAGGATTCAAAATGATTCTGGACTACTTATTCCTTGCAACCGCCAGAACACTCACCGCTACCGCATGTTCCGCCTGGTGTTATCCTACCGCTGCCGCTGTCATCTGGGTGTTTGAGATAACCCAGAGGGGATATTATCTTGTTTGTGTCGCTGTCACCGCACTTTGGACACGATGGATTACTGTTCACCTTGGAGTGGGTGAAGATGTCAAAAACATAACCGCATTTCCTGCAACTGTACTCATATATTGGCATAATCATCTATCTAATAATTTCACCAAAATTTGTCAAGGGCATATTGATGCAGTTGCGCAAGTTTAGAGCCGATATTATCTGGCTTGGCTCAAGATTATTCAGGCTATCTCTTGCCGTCTCCACCACATTGGAAACGTCATGGAGTAACTGATCGAAACCGAATTCTTTATTCGTAAGTTCTTTCAACGAAACCCCAATATCAGGCGTTGTATTATTCACATTGATGCCAATTCCAACAAGCGAAAAAAGGTATTCTTTCCCTCTTATCCGAGAACCACACAGGATACCCACGAGTTTTTTGCCTTCGACAAGGATGTCGTTGGGGTATTTCAAAGTCACATTTAAATTCATGCACTTAAAAAAATCATACAAACCCGCACCAACAGCAAGAGCGAGATATGGAAGCCTTTCAATATCAATCAGTTTCCTTAAGATGAATGTTACCCACAACCCCCCAAGGCTTGATTCCCATTGTCTTTCGTATCTGCCCCTTGCGTGAGTTTGAATCCTGGCAACAACGGCTGTCATATCGTCACAACCCTCTGTAGCGAGCTTCGCCGCAGCAGTTTGTGTTGAGTCAATGGTTTCAAATCTGTAAATCCTCATGTGGATATTGTAGACAAATCAAATGCTTTTGCTATCTTGCAATTATGAAACTAAGTGACTTCTGGTACGAACTCCCCAAAGAGCTTATCTCTCAGGAACCAACAGAGAAACGAGATGAATCGAGACTAATGGTACTAAACAGAGAATTAGGCTCAATCGAACACAGATCATTTTTTGATGTGAAGACCCACTTCAAAAATGGTGACACTCTCGTCTTAAACAACACAAAGGTCATTCCAGCAAGACTCTTTGGCGAAAAGGAAACAGGTGGAAAGTGTGAGGTTTTCCTTTTAAAAAAACTTTCACAGAGACAGTGGAAATGCCTTGTCAAACCAGGTCGAAGGTTACAAATTGGCGCAAAGATAACAATTGAGGGAATTGGCGCAAAAATTATAGATAGGACTGATGACGGGGGGAGGGTGATTGAGTTTGATTCGTCAGATGAGGAAGTTTTTAGCGTGGGTGAGATTCCGCTTCCGCCGTATGTCCACAATGAAACACTGGATAGAAGGCGTTATCAAACGGTCTATGCGGACACCCCAGGCGCCGTTGCAGCGCCTACCGCTGGTTTGCACTTCACAGAAAGTCTGTTGGATGAGATTAGAGACATGGGCGTAAACATTGCCTATGTGACTCTTCATGTCGGGATTGGGACATTTCGACCCATCAAGGTCGATGACGTTGATGATCATAAGATGGATTTTGAATGGTTTGAGCTACCAGAGGAGACAGCCAACCAGATAAACGACACCAGGCAAAATGGTGGAAGGATTTTTGCCTGTGGCACAACAGTCGTCAGGACGTTGGAGTCAGTTGCAGATAAAGATGGTTTTGTAAAAGCTCATTCTGATGAAACCAATCTTTTCATCAAGCCTGGTTACAGATATAAGACTGTTGATAAGCTCATCACCAACTTCCATCTGCCAGGTTCGACACTCCTGCTTCTTGTATCGGCGTTTGCATCAAGAGAGTTGATATTCAAGGCGTACGCGGAAGCAATCGAAGAGAGATACAGGTTCTTCAGTTTTGGTGATGCGATGCTGATACTTTAATGTAATCCGCATACCTTCAGAATTTCACCCATTATGCAACCACTTTTTCAGCAGAGCCATGCTAGACCTGTAGCATCAATATGAGATTTCATTGTCGATAGGGTCTGCTCACTTGCCAAGAATCTTCTTTCTTTGCAATGATGATGGAATATTGAGCTGTTTTCTGTATTGAGCTATTGCTCGTCTTGAAACTTTTATCTTCAGTTTTTCTGACACGATGTCTGCAATCTCAATATCTGTATACGGTTCCTCCTCTGACAATTCGGAAACCATTTTTTTCACCTGTGTTGTAGAGACCATTCCGTTTTTGCTGCTGAAACCGCCAGAGAAAAAGTGCTTCAAAGGGAATGTGCCGTAGGGAGTGAGGATGTATTTTGAATTGATGGCGCGAGAAACAGTTGATGGAGCGAGTTCAAGTCTTGATGCCACATCGTGGAGTGTGAGAGGTTTTAGATTCTCAGTCTTTCTTTGAAAGAAATTCAACTGAACTCTAACGACCTCTGATACAATCCTCATGATGTTTTGTTTTCTTTGGTCGATCGCCCTGATGAGCCACTTCGCCTCGTGCATCTTGCCCCTCAGGTACTCCTTTGTCTCATCATCTGAAGTCTCCTGGAGCATGTGAGCGTATTCGTTGTTGATACCAATGTGTGGAATTCCATTCTTGATTGGGAGTATGGATATCTGGTCACCGTCAAATCTGATTGCAATCTCTGGAGTTATATAGGTTGCCTTTGGCGCGTAGTTGGCTCCTGGCGAGAATGTAAATCTTGAGAGCTTCTCCCATACTTCAAAAACAGCCTCGGAACTGGTTTCAAGGAGCTTCGCCACCTCTCCAAATTTTCTTTTTCGAAGCAGTTCGTGGTAGGTTGTGATGATGGCAACAGCGATTCGAAGCTCTTCACCCTCAAGATGAGCCGATGCTTTGAGAAGCAGTGCCTCCTCAACAGATCGAGCACCAACACCTGCAGGCGCCGTGTCCTGGATGAGTCTCAGCACATCCTCAGCTTCTTCGTGACTACAGCTACAGCTTTCTGTGCACTCATCCAGTGTGCAGATTAGGAATCCGTCATCATTGATGTTTCCGATGAGAAATTCTTTGATTCTATCACTTTTCTCATCCTCAAATGCCAGTTGAGGTTCTTCTCTCAGTATTTCTCGAATTGTTTTTTCGTGTGACTTGAATTGTTCCTCACCCTGGTCATTTTGGAAAAATGAAGGCATAGGATAGTCGTATCCTGGGTTCTCAATCTCTATCTCTTTTGGATCTGGTTGTTTCTCTTCGATTATAGGATTACTAGCCAGGTAACCCTGTATGGTTTCTCTCAAATCAACGGCCGGCATGGCAAGAATTTTTAGTGCTTCGTGAAGTTTCAAGACGCCTCTGAGGTTGCTCTTGAGTTTTATGCCAGCAGATGGCCTCATTCCCTGTTTTGCCATAACTAAATCCTACTCCTGTAGTCATACTTTGTTTTTTTGATAAACGGTTTCAATGCCCTTGCCAGACTTGTCTCAGAATGTCGTAGTGTACCATTTGATATCTCAGCAAGGTCTGCAACAATGAATCTCTCATCGTCTTTTACTTTTGAAAAATCCACGGGTACCGAATCCCCGTTTGCTCTGTAATTACCAAGTATTTCCTTATCAATGATTGAGTTTGAAACAAGAATCTTATCAAAGAAGTCGACACCCGTGTGGTTGACTATCGCCTGGATGTGGTCGTCGATCTTATAGCCAGTCGTTTCTCCAGGTTCTGTCATGATGTTGCCAATGTAAATCTTTGTCGCACTTGAGCGCCTGATTGTGTCAACAATCGGAGCCAACAAAAGAATGGGCATGATTGAAGTAAAAAGGCTTCCAGGGCCAATAATAATAACGTCGGCATCGGCTATCGTCTCAAGAGCTCTAACGAACGGCTTTGCGTAAGGTGGATTGAAGAATACTTTCTTTATATTCTTGCGACTCTTTGGGATATTGGCCTCACCAGATACTATGGTGTCGTCCTCATACTTTGCGCAAAGAGAGACGTTGTCGATGGTGAACGGAATCACTGAACCTTTTGCACAAAGCAATTTTGACATCTTATAAACAGCCTCTGCGAAGTCACCTTCTTGAAGAGTAAGTGACGCAAGCATCAGGTTGCCCATTGAGTGGTCGGATAGAGAGCTGTTCTTTGCAAATCTATATCTCATTATTTTATCAAGAAGAGGTTGCTCGGATAGGGCGAGAAGACAACGTCTGATATCACCTGTTGCCAAAATTGACAGTTCATCTCTCAATATACCTGTTGAACCGCCTGAGTCGGCAACGGTTACTATCGCTGACACATTGGCTTCGAGAATCCTCATCGCGCGCAGAACAGGATATGTGCCAGAGCCGCCACCGATTACAACAATCTTAGGATTGTTATTTGAATTGTTAGTTCTTCTGCCAGAAATAAAAAGTGGAATCATGGAGACAACCATCTGTGAAGCGCCGTACACGACCACAACCAAACCGATCACGATAAGAACCCAGCCAATTGTGGGCACAAACCAGTCGGGTAGAGCTTGGTTCATTGCGATGTTATTTATGAAATCAGCGAGAGTTTTTGTGATTGCGGATGATAGGTAAGTCCAATCAATCACCACAGTTCCAAGCACGACAACAATCACACCAAAGATGGACAAAACAAGCCACCGTTTAATGGATACGCCTGGTCGAAGCGCTTTGAGCAATAAGTCTCTTCTGGTCATTGCACGTCCTTGTCTCTGTGAACAATATTGACGCTATAGTTCATGCTTCGTAAGATTCTCGCTATCTCCTCGGTGACAGCAACGGATCTGTGCCTACCACCAGTGCAACCGAATGCAACTGTTAACATGCTTTTTCCCTCTCTGGCAAGATACTGAGGCAACAAAAATTTTAGGAGCTCGGAAAACTCATCAATGAATCGCTTGGCTGAGTCGTCGGACATGACATAGTCAAAGACTTCCTTCGTTGTTCCATCCTTGTCACGGAGCTCCTCGACATAGTGTGGGTTGTTTATGAATCTCACATCCATGACGAGGTCGGCATCAGTTGGGATGCCATTTCTGAACCCAAATGATATGAGGGTGATTCTAAGACCGTTATTTGTTGACGTTTTTGAGAAGTATTTTTTGATTCTAACCCTAAGGTCATTCACTGTCAGGCTGGATGTGTCGATCACGTGTGTGGCGAGTTGTTTTATGTTTTTGAGAATCAGTTTTTCTTTTTGAATGGCATCAAATATCGAACCACTTTCTTCAATCAAAGGGTGATTTCTACGGGTTTCTTGGAATCTTCTGATGAGAGTATCGGTATTTGCCTCAAGAAAGATGATTTCAGTTTTGATGTTTCCTGCCTTCAGTCGATTCAGTTCACCCTCAAGAAGTTCAGAGTATGTATCGCTGGTCAGTCTGACGGTGATCGCCATCTGTTTCATTCTATCGGGGGCATCGTCGCCGAGACCAACAAATTTGGACACAAGCTCTAGAGGAAGGTTCTCAACAGTAAAAAAACCCAAATCCTCTAATGCGCCAAGAGCCTTGGATTTACCAGCTCCAGACTGTCCACTAATAATTACAAGTGTTCTCTTCATCAGTTTCGGGGAAGTTTATCACAAGCTGTTTGTGCGTGCAACAAACATGCCAAACAATTTATAATCAGTAACATATACAAAACATAAGCAATGTGAGGTCATAATCAAAAAAGCCCCTATCTCTAGGGGCTTTATGTGGTGTCAATTCTTGCGGTAAGTTATTTGGTTTCTTTCCAGATATCCTTAATTGCGCCGATTGATGACATGATTCCAGAAGCCTCGTAAGGAATAAATATCTTGGAGTTATCCCCTTCTGCGAGTTTACCGAAGGTTTCAAGGTATTTTATTGCGATGATGTCTTTGTCCGGGTTACCTGCATGGATTGCGTTGAAATATCTCTCAACTGCCTTTGCCTTCGCTTCCCAGACTGTTTCCCAGGCAATGGCTTCACCCTCGGCTTTGAGGATGTTGGATTTTCTGTCGCCCTCAGCCTTCAAGATGTTCGCCTGTTTGACGCCTTCGGCTTCAAGAACGTTTGCCCTCTTGTTCCTCTCAGCTTTCATCTGCTTTGTCATCGCCTCAAGTATCTCGGCTGGCGGATCAATTGTTTTGAGTTCAATCCTATTTACCTTTACGCCCCATGGATCAGTTGCTTCATCGATAACAATTCTCAGCCTCTGATTGACCTGCTCTCTTGAACTTAGAAGCTCATCGAGTTCGATGTTTCCAATGATGTTTCTGATTGTGGTCATGGCAAGCTTGAGGATGGCCTCTTTGAGGTTTTTGATTTCGTAGATGCTCTTCACTGGGTCAGTGATGTAGAAATAGATGACGGTATCAACCTCAGTTGGAACATTGTCACGGGTGATAACAGACTGGGGTGGGAAATCCATAACCTGCTCCCTGAGATCAACAATTGACCTAATTCTGTCGATAAATGGCACAAGGATGTGAAGACCTGGTTGCAGCGTTCTGGAGTACCTGCCCAGTCGCTCAATGAGTATTACCTTTGACTGTTGAACGAGTTTAACAATCTGCGTTATCACAAGGATGACGAATGCCACCGATGCAATCACAATCCAATGGACGTAATTCATTCTGTTCCTCCTATCCTTTGGGATGGACTATCTCACCTGTATGCTCACATCACCGGATGTTGTTATAATCTCCAACACGGATGCTCCATCACCGATTGTTAACCTCTTTTTTTGGTTTGTAATCGATGTGGTCTCGGCTCCGCCGTCTATGTGAATGTCCCCGCTTGTAGTTTCGCAGATGCCAGAAATTGAGGAATTTGCGTCAATTGTCATAGCGATATCACCAGAAAGAGTTGAGATTTTGGATTTGCCGGATTGAGACATAAATCTGGAGATTGCAATATCCCCAGATATTGCATCAATATTGACCATACAGCTTTCGCAGCAGTTTGAGATGGATATGTCACCTGACTTTGAATTTACGTTGAGGTTGCCCTCAAGTGTTTGGACATTGAGATCTCCAGACGACACGTGAATGATCCCCTCTTTAATGGATTCTATTGAGATGTCTCCGGATGATGTTTTCAATCTCGCACTGTTGCAGCTTCCTACAGCTGTATCTCCCGCCAGTGATTTGATGTCGATATCTTTGGCATCACCAATGGCCACATCACCTGACGTGCTCCGAACCTTAACATCACCGTCCACATTCAAGAGCTCGATATCCAGGTCTCCGAGGTCAGAGACATCGATATTGGCTTTCCAATCAGAAACGATGCGGAAGCTTCCTGCGATTGCGTTTGCTCTGATCCTTGTATTTGGTTTTGTCTGAATTCTAAGAGCGATGTTGTAGTGAATACCATCCGCAATCGAGTCTGGAACGTTTGTGATTGTCAACTCATTCTGTTTCCTGGTCGTTTTTAGCTCAAACTCCTTCCCCTTTGATTTCGACTTGAGACCAACTTCATACTCAATGAACGTGCTATCCCCCTCGCTAATTTCAATCCTGGCAATATCTATTAGATTATTGTCTAGGTCGATGTTTAGTAGGTCGATGTCACCCTCAACACCTGCTTTGAACGTTTGCGATTCAATTACTTTTCTTGAATCAGTTGTTGAAATCCTTCCAACAAGACCCGAAATGTCACCATCATCATTTAGTAGTGTCACGATTGCTTTTACCCCCTCTATTCTTACAACTTGAATTTTTGTATTTTCTGGAACTTCCTCGCCATCAACTGATCGAGCTGACCAGCTGACTCCACCAATTTTTACAACCCCCTCTCCCCTATCATTTCTGATTCGTGAGATTACAATACCATGCTTGCCTCTCATTGCGTCAACGTTCATCGGGATATTATCCTTCGAGTTGAAGATTACTTTCTTTATGATTTTTTCGGAAAGTAAAACGAGTAACAGTGATACTATCGCAAACACAACTATTTGAACTACCAGATCTGGTACAAAAAATGACAAAATCATGACCAGAATAGCGGAGATACTGAGCCAGATAGTATAGAAATTGACTGTGGCAATCTCAATAACGCCGAAGACAACGGCGACACTTAGCCACATCATCCAGTTATGCCATATCATAAGACCTCCTTACATTAATCCTTTGACACACATCGGAGCCAGTAGTTTGGAAAATGTAATTTTTTTATTAGAATCATTTATAAGCATATTTGCCTTCCTTAAAAAGGACTGACTGGAGGTCTTAATGAAGGTAGTAACCTCTTCTTTGATGAGAGAGATTGACAGGCAGACTGTTGATAGATTTGGAGTGCCATCCATCACCCTAATGGAGAATGCCGGTGCAATCATCGCTGATTTGGCTATATCGGAATATTCGACTAAAAAACCCGTCATTATTTGTGGAAGAGGGGGCAATGGTGGAGATGGTTTTGTTTGCGCCAGACATCTTGCCATGCAGGGCATTCAATCGAAGGTATATCTCCTCTCCAGCACCGAGTACCTGAAGGGGGATACGGCAATCAATTTTGGCATCCTGGCGAAGGGATTCTCAGGTGTGGTCGAGCTTTTTGCTGGTACTTCAGACGAACAAATGGCGGCGTTGTCAAGCTCCCTTCAGGAGGCTGATCTTATAATCGATGCAATGATTGGCACCGGATTAACAAGAGCTCCAGCAGGAGAAACTGCCCAAGCGATTGAACTTGCCTGTTCGGTGCGGAAACCAATACTCTCTGTGGATATGCCATCTGGAGTTGATGGTTCATCTGGAGCCGTTCCAGGAATCTCAATAAAGGCGGACACAACCTGCACCTTTGGAGTGCCAAAGATCGGACAATTGCTATACCCTGGAGCCACCAAGGTTGGCAAGCTCGTTGTTGCCAATGTTGGATTCCCAAACGTATTGATAGATGACCCTGAGCTTCAGTGTAACATGCTAACAGATACTGAAGCAAAAAATCTTTTACCGATAAGACCCGATGACTCGCACAAAGGCAAGTTCGGTTCAGTTGTGATTATTGGTGGCTCAAAAACCTATCCGGGAGCCCCCCTACTCTCTGCTTTGGGTTCGATAAAAACTGGCGCTGGTCTCACAAGGTTGGTTGTGCCTGACAGCATCTACGGATCTGTTGCGGGTAGATATCCAGAGGTGATTGTCAATTCTGTGAAATCAAGCGATGGCGCATTCTCAACTGATGATATCGATGAGATAATTAATCTGGCGCACAAGGCATCCGTTGTTGTAATCGGTCCTGGACTTTCAAGAAATCATGCTCTTAACATTGTTGTCAACACGGTTTTGTCGAAAATTGAATCTCCCGTGATTGTTGATGCTGATGCCCTCTATGCCCTGTCTAGTTCACCACAGGGATTGAACCTCAGAGCTGAGAATGGACTCAAAACAATATTAACCCCACACTGGGGGGAGGCGGGGCGTTTTGGCTCGACAGCTTACGACATCACAAAAGACCCAATCTCAACTGCCAACAGGTTCTCAAAGCGCTTTGGAACAATAACGGTTCTTAAGTCATCCAGATCAGTAATATCCTCGCCGATTGGTCAATACCACATCAACGCCACAGGCAATTCGGCTCTCTCGAAGGGTGGTTCTGGTGATGTTTTGTCCGGAGTGATTGCAGCCTTGATCGCACAGAATGTAGAACCATACTCGGCAAGTGTGCTTGGTTCATATCTGTTGGGTAAATCAGCCGAAAGGCTATCAGCGGAAACTGGCACATATGGAGTGTTGGCATCAGAGATAGCAAAAGAAATTCCAAATCTTATGAAGGAACTGTCACAACAATGAAAAAACTTCTAAAGGGAACAATTATCCCAGTATCGGATAAATTTGAAAAAGAATTTGATGGATACGTTCTTATTGAGGACGATAAGATTTTATCAGTAAGTGCCGACAAACCGGTCGGGGAAACTGATGAATATTTTGATTTCTCTGGCATGGCTATCATGCCGGGACTTGTCAATACACACACTCATGCGTCGATGACGTTGCTACGCGGAGTTGCTGACGACCTACCACTTCACAGGTGGCTGCATGAGGAGATATTTCCAAGAGAAGAAAAACTCACTTCTGAGATGATTTACTGGGGAGCAAAACATGCCATCGCCGAGATGCTGAGGGGTGGCACAACCTGTTTTGCAGATATGTATTTCATGATGGATGAGGTGGGCAGGGCTGTCACAGAGTGTGGGATAAAAGCCAATCTATCTGAAGGAATGACGATGTACGCAGATGAAGATAGATTGAAGAGTAAAATGGAATTCCCCCTCAAATGGGGTGAGAAAACAAACGGCAGAATCAAGACAATGCTTGGTCCACACGCTATATACACATGCCCACCAGATTTCATGGAAAAAGTGATTGAGCAAGCCCATAAACACAATGTTCCAATACACATGCATGTCTCTGAAACAAAGAAAGAGGTCGATGATTGCGTTAAGAGTTATGGCATGTCACCACCTGAATTGCTTGATAAACTTGGCGCATTTAACGGGCATTTTCTGGCTGCTCATTGTGTTTATCTTACAAAAAACGATAGAGAACTGTTCAAGCAGAAAGGCGTTTTCTGTGCTTTAAATACATCATCCAACTTCAAACTAGCGTCTGGTATCGCGTCAATCTTTGAGATGGAGAGGGAGGGTTTGAACCTGTCCATTGGTACTGATGGTACTGCCTCAAATAACGACTTGGACATGCTTGAGGAGATGCGTTGGACAAGCTTTGCGGCGAAATCAAAGGGAGAACCAACAGCGCTCCCGGCAACCAGGGCGCTTAGGATGGCGACAGCCGATGGAGCCAGAGCGCTTGGATTTGACGATATTGGTTCAATCGAACCCGGCAAAAAAGCGGATATTGTGGTTGTTGATTTCTCTGCAGCCCATATGCAGCCATGTTTTTCAAAGATTTCACACCTTGTTAATTGCGCACATACCTCCGATGTTTTGCATGTTTTGATAGATGGTGAGTTCGTTGTAAAGAATAGAAAGATTCAAACTTTTGACGAGAAGGAAACATCGGATATGGTTGTTAAATTCGCTCAGGAATTGGCTTGATGGTAGGAATAATCGGCGGTTCAGGTGTCTACAATCTCCCCTGGTTGGAGGACTCCCAGGAGCAGGTTGTTGACACCAGATATGGAGAGAGTGTCGTTAAAGTTGGTTACGTCGATGGGCTAGAAGTAGCCTTTATCACCAGACACGGCAAGGGACACAAAACACCACCACAAGCCATCAACTACAGAGCAAACCTTCTCACGCTCTCTGAGTTTGGGGTTACTGATATCGTCTCAACATACGCCGTTGGCGCAATTGATGAGAGAATGCAAACGGGGGATTTTGTGATTCCAACCCAGTTTATCGATTTCACATCCGGGAGGGCATCCTCCTTTTTTGATGAACCTGGCAAGGTGTTGCATGTTGATGTGACTGAACCATATTCAAAAAAGATTAGAGAACACATTCAGGAAGCAATGGTGGACGCAAATCAGCTATTCTTCCCGGAGGCAACTTATGTTTGCACAAATGGGCCTCGCTATGAAACTCCGGCAGAGATAAAGATGTTTTCAATGTTGGGTGGTTCTGTTGTTGGGATGACGGGTGTACCAGAGGTTGTATTGGCTGCTGAACTCGGAATACCGTTTGCCTCGATTGCAGTAGTGACCAACATGGCAGCGGGAATCTCAAAAAACAAACTCACACACCAAGAAGTAATGGACATATTCTCCAAACGAATCGATGATTTATCAAATATCTTGAGGTCAATATGTCAGACACTATCTGTAAACCCATCAAATGTGAATCCCCCAGAAGCCATGTGACAACAAAAAATGAAAGATAGTTTCACAAAAGACAAAGTCGATGAGCTCCTTGCTCTCTCAAAAGTGCCAAGACCGTACAAGTGGGAGGGTGGACATTTCTACATTCTCGATCAGAAGAGACTCCCACACGAAGTGTGTTATATTAAAGCCGCCACATGGACAGATTGTGTTAATGCCATCTCGTCAATGGCTGTTCGAGGCGCGCCTGCCATAGGGGTGTGTGGCGCCTATGCAATGGCAATGGCTATCGAACAAAACGCGGATATGGATTTTGCATTTGAAAAAATTACCTCTGCCAGACCAACGGCTGTCAACCTATTTTGGGCAACAAAGCAGGTGTTTGAATCATTTAAAAATGGTGGAAAGACTGATGCCTGGGAGAAAGCCAGATTCATCGAGTTTGATGATCACGTCAGATCATTTGAGATAGCCCGTCATGGATCAAGACTAATCCAGGATGAAACAACCATCTTAACTCATTGCAACACTGGTTCATTGGCAGCTGGAGGTTTTGGGACAGCGCTGGGCATCATTATGTGGGTGCATCTCGTTGAGAAAAAAAAGATAAGGGTCATCAACACTGAAACCAGACCATACCTGCAGGGGGCGAGACTAACGAGTTTTGAGCTTTTTGAAAACGGTGTTGAGAGCCAGTTGATCCCGGATATGGCAGCTGGATACCTCATGAAAAAGGGTGAAGTAGATTGTGTCATCGTGGGAGCTGACAGGATTGCATTGAATGGCGATACTGCTAATAAAATTGGGACATATACTTTGGCAGTTCTGGCAAAAACAAATAATATTCCCTTCTATGTTGCGGCACCATTCTCAACCTTTGATTTTTCAATCAATGGTGGCTCTTTGATTAACATTGAAGAGAGACCGGCAGAAGAGCTGATTACGATTGGCGATATCCATATAACAAAAAAGGGAGTGAACGCCAGAAACCCAGCCTTTGACGTCACCCCCTCTGAATACATCTCAGGTTTTATCACCGAGAAAGGTGTTATAAAACCTGTTGAAGTTTCTACTTACCGCTTTTTTGGACAACCTCAAGATTAACGTCTGCCTTCACATCGTGGTGAAGGTCAATATGAACCACGTGCATTCCAAGGCTCTTGATTGGATTGTCTACCGACATTGACTTCTTGCCGAGAACAACCTGGAATTCTCTCTTGATTGCTCGTGCAACGGCGTCTCTTGTGACGGCCCCAAAAAGAGTGCCTGTTGGGCCGGCTTTTGCCTCGATTGTGATTGTTTTTGCCTCAAGCTGTTCCTTGATTTCCTCTGCTTTGACCTTTGCTTTGTCGCTGCGTCTGTCAGCCTGATCGAGATTGTAGGTGAGGTTTGTCATGGCTGACTTTGTTGCCACTTGAGCAAAACCTTTTCTCAGAAGAAAGTTTCTGGCAAAACCCTTGGCTACGTCAACAACGTTGCCCTTCTGACCGACGTTTTCAACATTACGAAGAAGAATTACTTTTACCTTCATAGCACTAATCCACCACGAATGGGAGCAATGCGATTTCTCTTGCTCTCTTGATTGCAAGTGTCAAACGTCTCTGATGCTTGGCACAAACGCCTGTCTGTCTTCTTGGGACAATCTTGCCTGTCTCTGTGACATGTCTGTTGAGACGATTGATGTCCTTATAATCGATATAATCAATATGCTCTGCGCAGAAAATGCAGATTCTTCTTCTTGACTTACCAAAACGACGTTTTGGTCTTCTTGGTCTTCCACCGTTTGGTGCTGGCATGATTTGTTATCTCCTTTCAATCATGAAAACGGTATGTCGTCGTCGCTGAATTCTGGAGGGCTAAAATCTTCCTTGGAATCATAGTCTCCCTGCGACGATTTGTTTTCGTCTGAACGTTTGTCCAGGAATTTGAAGCTTCTAACATTCACGGAGGTGAACCATTTTCTGATTCCGTCCTGTTCGTAATCCCTGATTTGAAGTCTACCCTCAACAAACAGTCTACTTCCTTTTTTCAAGTATTGCTGGACGACTGTCGCCTGATTGCCCCAAACACTGCAATTTATAAACAGTGTCTGTTCCTTCATCTCACCGCCATCGCGGGACTTGAATTTCTCAGTGCATGCGAGTCTGAATGAACCAACGGGAGAACCCGAGGGTGTGTACCTGATTTCGGGGTCAGCAACAAGATTTCCAATCAGAAAAACACGATTCAGCATTATTCCTCCGATTCTGTTTCGTTGTTCTCTATGGTATTAGTTGGCTCTACGTTGGGAGCTTCATTCGAATCTGTGCGTGAATCCGAGTATGTGTTCCCTTCTTCGTCTGCCTTTTCCTGCCTTGCCTTGGCACGAAGCGAACGTCTCTCTTCAACTTCTTTGAGATGAGCTCTACGCTTTGCCTCCGACTTGTCAGCAAATGTCAGATCGAGAAGAATGTCCCTGACAAAACCTTCAGTGATTCTGACAGTTCTTCTAAGCTTTGCTGGCACATCTGGCGGGGCCATGAAGATGATGTAGTGGTAGATACCTTCTACATGCTCTCTGATCTGGTAAGCGAGTCTTCTCTTTCCCCATCGGGTGCTCTCAACAATCTCGCCACCACTCTCTGTGACGACACTGGTGAGTTTCTCTACTAGTTCCTTCTCCTTTTCCTCATCAAGAGAAGAAGAAAGAACAAACATCTGTTCGTATTTCTTCACTTTCTTGTATAATCCTCCTTTGGACTTTTTGCCAGAAAATACTGGCTTTTGAGCCAAGCTAACAAATCACACCTGGCCAAAAGGATTTCCCAACAGACATGAAATGTTATCGTAAAAGCTACGTTTGTCAAGATTGACCAACCGAAAGGGTTAACATACAATCTGGTAGAGATGATAAAGGATTATATCTTTGGTAGATATGAGGTTGGGAGGAGCGTCAGTAGCTCAGGCATGTCCTCTGTTTATGAAGGATATGATCACAAAAAGAAGCGTGATGTTATCATCAAAGTTCTTGAATTTGATAAGAGAAACTCTGACAAAGAGTCTGTTCAACGTTTCATCTCTGAAGCATCACTTCTGAAAGACATTAGCCACCCATCAATTGTCGATGTGTACGACTGTGGCAGAGATGACAACAGACTGTACTATATCATGGAACACATAAGGGGTGTTCCTCTTTCGGAGTATTTGTCTATCCCCTTGCCAGAGCTGATTTCAGTTTTTGTGAATATGGCAGAGGTTTTATGTTTTCTCCATTCTAAAGGGATTGTACACCGAGACATTAAACCTGAGAACATCATAATCTGCAACAAGAGAGAAGCTAACACTGATTCAATAATACCCAAACTGATAGATTTTGGACTCGCTCGCTCCTCTGAGGAGGGAAGAATAACATCAAAAGGGTTTATTATGGGTTCAATGAATTACATTGCCCCTGAGCAGCTGATAACCGGAGAGGTTGATATTCGCTCAGACCTATATTCCTTTGGTGTGACGATGTATCGGAGCCTTACAGGTCGGTTCCCATTCCAATCGGATAATCCTGATTCCAACGCATATCTGATGCTCCAATCCACTCCAGAACCACCATCGACTTACAATGATAAAATCCCCAAGGAAATAGATGACCTTCTCCTCTTGCTGCTCAGACAGGAACCATCAGAACGAATTCAGACCTCTCAGGAATTGCTTGAGGAATTGAGATTAATCTCTAAAAATATTCAGAGTTTCCAGCCTTCAGGCGGATTTATCGTTAGGATTCCCGATTATTATGGAAGAGACTGGGAGATGCGGGAACTCAAAACTAAGTACGAGAATCAGACAAGTGAGAACATGTTTACTGTTGCCGGATCGTTTGGAATGGGTAAGACCAGGATGCTTGATGAATTTTCATCAAGATTGATTGTCAACTCAGAACTTCAGGTCAGAGCTAGAGGCAATTCAATGACCAGATTCCACGATTATTCTGGTTTAAAGCAGATTGCTTTTGACATAGCACATTTTAACAGTGATATATTAGACAAGATAGACAAGGCTGAATTTGTTGATTTGGGTGGATTGCATCCCAAGCTTGGCGCAAGACTATCCATGGTAAAGGTCACAAATCTTAATTCTTCAAAGGATATCTCAAAATTGTTTTCGAAATTCGTTGGAAGTCTGGGTAAAAGGATTTGTGTTATTATTGATGATGCGCATATGCTTGATGACAAAACACTTGATGCTTGCATTGGATGTGCGACTGAAAATAAGAACATTTTCCTTCTGCTTTCTTTCGAGAGAAATGCGAATAGATATTTGGAGAATCTGATTCAAAAAAACACTGAGATGATCAGTTCAATCGAGTTGGATAGTCTAGACGGGAATTCAACTGGTAAAATTATACAAAGTTGCCTGAAAAGCCAGGATATTCCAAATGAGATTATAGAGGATGCGCACCACATCAGTCGAGGTATCCCACTGTTGATACTGGATTTTGTCAGGTCGGCTGTTGAATCGAATGATATAAATAGGATTGGAAACAGCTTCTCATACAAAGAGGGGCACAAACATAAGCTCAAGGCAATTGATGATATAACGAAAAGGTGTATTTCGGGACTCTCAAATGACTCAAAGAGGATATTGGGATTCATGGTTACTTATGGAAAACCCGTAAAACTGGAAATGATTACCAAGGTCTTCAAGATAAAAAAGGCAAACGGCATGCTCATAATTGATGAGCTGAGAAGAACTGGAATCGTAGAGAAACACAAAGAAAATGACAGTCTTACGTACCAGGTCAATGATAGTTATGACAAGGATTACATCCGAAGAACCATAACCGATGAGGATTTTAAATTCTACTCAAGGGAATCGGCCCACATACTTATGGCGCAAAATTTTGTGGATATTGACTGTGTTGAACTATCCTGTCATCTGATTAACTCAAACCAAACTCAAAAGGCTGTCTATCTGCTCTGCCACTATATTTACAAAACCATTGTTCAAGATGGAATGGAGTTTGCCGTTATCGAAGATAGGGTAACGGCAGAGTTTGCTGATGAAATGACTTATTCAAACTGGCAAACCATAAGAAGCGTCCTCGATCTTTCTATAAACATAAAAAAATCCAGGATGTATGGCGGACACCACAAGAATGGTGTGTCTTCTATTTTTGGTTATAAAACCAAGATAGATAATAGAATTCAAGATCATATCATGATTCTTATTCATCTTGATAACAACCACTACAAACAAGCCAGTGTGATTATAGACACAATAAGAGAAAATGATAAAGGTGAGGATACTGCGGTTCTGAGATTAATAGAAGAAGGTACGTACACAAGCTACTTAATGCGGAATTACCTCCTTGACGAGGTTGAGCAGTCATTGTCCATCCAAACCAGAATATCGAAGAATCTTTCCGGAATGAATAGAGTTCAGATTGATATGGATATGGTATGGCTCCTATCAAGAAGGCTGGAGTTTAACAAGATTGAGCAAATCATAGAGACAGCGCAAGAAATAAAATTCTTGGAATCCTCGGAAAAGTATGTGCAGCAGTATGAGATAATGACCGATTATCTTGAAATACTGGCCGGCAAATTTCATAAAACAGCTTCACTGGAATCGAAACTGAGTGAATCTAGTAATGAGGCGCAAGAAACATTGCTGCTAAAGATGCGTATCCTCTCGAGCTTTTTTGGAGGTGATTGGGATAGAATCAATGAATACTCTGTGAATCTATCTGACTCAAGTTTGAACATCGATGATTTCTTGGACGCTTTTATTTTTCCGTTTGCCATTGGAATGCTCAGAGACTGGAGATTTGACTGTCCATTCTCAATCGAACGTTTGACACGGGCAACGAAACAAACACATAACCGATACAAATTCGTTCTAGGCTCGATTTTATCACATTTTTCGAAAATTCAGGAAGATTCAATCTCGAATAACTCAATTGATGCCATCTGGAACCAGACTAAATCCTCAAACTCAAACGAATTAATTTTGGAGTTTTGTTTTTGGATGTCCCTGTTCGGATGGGATTATTATGAGCCAGAGACACTTCTTGAAATTAGAGACACGCATAAACAGATTGTAGTCCATGATCCGTATCGTTTTCATCAACATGCGCTGCGCTATGCCAGGATATCAATCAACAACGAAATTATCAGATTAAGTCCTGAAATGGCTGAAATATTTGAGATTCAAGACTTGGTTTCGACACTATCATCTGTGAAGGTCGTAAGTCCCATTATCTGGGCACTTGAGAGTCTTGAAATAGCTAAATATATTTACTTTTCTTCAGAGAGTCCAAGATTGACAGGAGGTTCAATCTCACCTCATCAAGACACCGATTTGATGGAAGTATTAAATACCATGTTGGACAACGCAGAGTTTGTCTGGAACATCGTCGATGCAACAGGAGAAATAAAAAAAGTAAATCGATTGCGGGACAGTGTTTCAAGGAGTATCTGAATCCTGTAGATAATTGAGTTATAAAATCTGGCCATCATCTTAGTGTTCAGTGACTGTTGACAGGGGCTTTTATAGATGGAGAACCCTTTGTCTGTAATATGATTATGTCTATTTTGTCATCAGAAATCTTTAAACATCCGTTATTTTGTGATCGGACACACATACATTCTATAAAAAAATCCCCCGAGAGTATCTCGGGGGATTTTGGACTATCTTAAGATTGCTGAGTGGAAATACTACTCACACTTTTCGCATGGATAGATAATCTCGATAGCCTGTTCGGCGGCAATCCATCCAACTTCTCCACCAACAGATTCAACAGCAAATCTGAGTGGAAGCATGGTGCGACTAGCCACAATTGTTGGATAGAGAATCGTCTTTCCATCAACCGAGACGATCTTGACTTCCTTGCCGTTGAGCTTGGCGACAGGGTTGTCAATCCAGAGTTCTAAATGTGTTTCTGATCCATCTGACTTTGCAAGTGAGATGTCAACTTTCCTTTCAGCGGCAATCCAATCGATTTTTGCTCCAAGTGCTTCTAGAATGGCACGCACTGGCATATAGGTGTTACCAGCGAGATTCTTTGGGAGAGGCGGAGATTTTGTTGTTGGCATTGGATCAAGGTCGGCAACTTTCTTATTGTTGATATAGAAATCCTTCTTGTCGATCCAGAGTTTGAGTCTAGTCTGTGGCTTTTCGCCGTAGACCTTGATTGACTTTGTGGAGCTATTGCCTGCGACATCCGAGGCCTCGACTTCAATTATAAATTCGCCCTCTTCGATATCGACATCGGCTGTGAAGACCGCCATTCCACCCTCTTTTTCCTCAAGGAGAGACGCAATGGCGCCATTGACATATACTGATGCGGTTGCTTCAGACTCAACCTCAACAGGGATTGTCGACCACGGCTCAAACTTTTCGCCGTCTTTTGGCGTGATGATTGTGATTGCTGGTGGTGTCTTGTCGTAAGTAACTGTGAAAGTCTGCTGTGTTTCGTTACAAGCCTGGTCTCTGCCAAGGACTGTGATTGTATTTATACCCTCTTTGAGTGTGAATTCGTGTTCCCACTCGACTTTTACGCTATCTCTGTCAACAACCGCGAATATCTCAGGTTTGAGAAGCTCAACCGGTTCACCATCGTTGAGTCTCACAAAGACTCCGTCGGCAACCTGGTGAGTTGCCTGTCCATCGGTAAGCATCTCGATGAATTCTCTTTCACCTTTGACGCTAAATTTTGCTTCGCCTGTGATAATACTTGCTGATTGCGGTTCTTTGACACTTATAGCTGGCGGAACGGTATCAAGGAACAGTTGTAGACTCTTTGGTTCTTCTTTTTCATCACCATAAGTAGCATAGTAGTGAATGATTGGTCTCTGGGAACCTGGACCAAATCTTTTCTCACCTGTATAGAGAATCTGAGAGTCTTCCCTTGAGTCGTACCAAAGATAAATCTTGGCATCAGGGTTACGACAGGATATTGAGAGTACTGGCGGTGTCTTGTACCAACCGTTGCAGCCATCTGGCTCATCTGGGGATGTAAATCTGAGTTCTGAGATAAGTTTTGGCTGAGTGGTGCTGAACTCCGGTGATTCAACAGGTTCGTCTTTTGATGATGAGACAAGAAGTTTGTATGTTCCAGCAATTTGGGGGTTCATGATTCCAGAGTCAACATTAAACGTGATGTACTCTCCAGTGATGGCTGGCACTTCTGAGTTGATAGTGATTGTAATTGTTGTCTGTTCAATCTTAACATCGGTTACCGGTGTGCCGTTAACAACAATCTTTGATGAATCGATAGACTCGGGTACGATAGTGCTCTCTGGGAAAACAACCGTAATTGTGTCACCCGCTGAAAGAGCTCCATTGACGGATGGAATATAGCGGAATTTGTATTCGGCAGGCTCATAACCCTGAATCTCGGAAACAGTAAGATCAACAACACGTGGTTTTGACTCAAGGATTGTGAATTTCTCAAAAGTATACTCTGTTCCACCAACAAAGAATTTCAATTCGTAGTTACCCTTCGGTGGGTTAATAACGCCAGCTTCCTCACCAATTGTGAGCTTGAGCGCACCTTTAACTTCAACCGGAGCTGTGATTGTGAGTTCAACTCCCCTGACTGCGGCATTGCTGCATGCTTTTCCGTTGACGGTGATTGTTTTTGGATCAATTGTTTTTGGGATTGTTGTATCCTGCGGGAAAACAACTGTGAAGTCTTTTCCAGAGGCAATTGTGGCTTCCTCTGGGACGATGCCCACAGCATACCAGCTGGATGGTGTGCCCTCAAACGGAGGAGTTACAGTGACCTTAGGTTCGGTTCCAACAAAGAACTCGTTGGACTCGACTGGTTCTGGCTCGGATGACGTATAAACAGTGAGTTTGTGCTTTGATGAAACGGCAGGATTTACAATCTCAGCCTTTGGGGAGATTTCGACCTCGACAGGGCCAAGGTTATCAACATTTGAGGATGAGATAAGCGTCATTTGATTGTTTTCCAGTGAAATCTGTGGGTTTGCCTTGAGTGGTACACCATTGACTTTAATGTAGCTTGGTTTGATTTTTCTTGGAAGTTCGAACTCTTCTGGGAACTGAAGCATGATGAGGGAGCTACCTGAGTCGAGAGCTCCGCCTTCGCCAACATCAAACTTGATTGTCATGTCAGATGCAACGCCTGTGTCTGATGGGTCAAGAGTGACCGTTGGCGTTGAGATCATTGAGCATGGCAACACAAATGAATCCGACTCAACAGGAGTTGGCTCTGGACCAGTTGCGATTTTTAGTCTATATCTGCCAGGTGTTGCTGGGACAACAATACCTGTGGTTTTTGAAGTGTTGAAATCAATTGGGTTGTAGCCCTGTCTCCAAACCTCAACTAGAAGGGGTGAATTGACCTGGAATGAGCGCTCTAAACACGTTTGGGTGATTATGGGGTATCCCTGACATTCAGTACATGGCATGTAACCAATTGAGGTTGATCTGATGATCTGAGCAGTTCTCTCTTTTCTTTCGGATTCTTCTCTTGGGATAGCAGGAAGAACGGTACCAAGCATCCAATGACCGTAGCCGTCTGGATCCTCTACAATGCGGCAGTTCCCCTCAGGTTCGGGGCAGGGACCACCCTCGTGGAACCTTGTAGCAACCTTTTTATCTTCGAGAATCTCGTACAGCTTACCAACGTCCTTTTCTTCATTGTTGACAAAGTCCTTGAAATACTTGTCATTTGGGACAAATCGCGGGCTTTCTTTTGCGCCTTTGACTTTAAAGGGTTCTCCACAGATATCATTCAGATCACAGGAGGCCTCATCTATTGGGAACCATATTTTGATCCAATCATGAGTCTTGATATTGACGTTCAGCCTGATGTAAATTTTGAATGCCGTGACGGTATTGGCCCTGGCAGGACCAAGTCTCTCTGATGTGACATTCATTTCAATATGTACAGGACCAAGATCAGCAAAAGCGGAACTGACTGGTGTTAGCAACAAACCTGCGACGATAATTAGCGACATTATGCCCACAAACGTTTTCTTCATCGAGGTCTCCTTTCGAGTCTGTATGTAATTACGAGTAATGAGTCTAGTTTTCTGTCCCTGCGTTTCAACAAAGACCGGTACAACGTTGAAATCCTATTGCCGTAATTTCGTTCGGAACAGTTTATTTGATGTAAATTCTCGTTAAAGCGCTATTAAGGCAACTTTTTGTTGATAGTTTGTGTATGTCGTGGTGGAATATTACCTCGACTAAGGAGGTTCTATGAGAAAAGTCATTTCGGCGGCGCTTTGTCTATTTTTGACGGTTTCTGCTGTTGTTGCCCTGTCTTCCTGTGGTGAGGAAGAGGAAAAGGCATACCTCAGAGGTTTTGTGTATGATAAAGAGACCAATGCTCCAATATCTGGTGTGACAGTTTATCTGAATGATGCAGCGTATGAGGTTGAGGATGATGGTAAATTCATCTATTCGGATCTTGTTCCAGGCAAGGATTACACGCTCAAATGCAGCAAGGAGTACTATAAAAGCTTCTCTACGACGATAACCGCTGTATTCCCCTATACGGATTTCGATATTGAGATGGAGCTTCTTGGTCATGATGAGACCAAACCATCCCCAATCAAGAACCTTTCAATAGACGCTCTGAGGACATTTGATTTTGAAGTTCAACACGGTGTCTCTGAAGATCAGATAACCATCAGTGAGTCAGGTTCATTCGCGTCACCAGACAGATACCAATTTATGCTCAGCACAGCTTACAACAGGGAGATGCCGGAGAACCCGGGTGATGATCCACAGGAGAGTCCTCCCCAGTATTGCGTGCAGATTGGTCGTGATCAGTGGATTGATCAAGGAGACGGATTCTACAAGAACGAAAGATTCCATATTGGATTTGAGGATGTGTTCAACGGCATCAGTTACGCTATAGAAAAAGCAAACAAAGCTCTTGAGAACTCTGATTATGTTTATGATCTTGGCGAGTACAATGTTGGTGGATACAAAACAAAGAGACTAAAAACACTTACGGTCATCACTGAGAACTACAAATCCCACGATGGCACAGAAAAAGAACAACAAATACTTCTTGAGTTGAATGTTGCGGTAAGTATCGACGATGAATTCTATGGAGTTCCAATTGATCTGAAGGTTGGCTCATTTGAAAGCATCAGACAGGTGAAGACTTTCACTCACTTCCAGCTTTCAAACATGAATATTGATTTCACAATTGAGCCACCCGAGGAAGGTCAAACAGCGTTTGGTGAGCAATAACACGATCGTGTACAGTTGGTGTGATAACATAAAAAATCCCCAGAGAGTTACTCTGGGGATTTTTTATGTTTTGAAAACCGTCCTAATAAATGATTGTGATACTCTTATCTTGCGCGTTCCATGTGACGCTAGCTCCAAGCGCTTCTGCAACAAACCTCAACGGAATGAGTGTTCTGTTGTTAACTATTGCTGGATAAAGCTTGGTTTTTCCGTCACCCGAAAGGATGTCAACCGTTTTGGTGTTTATGTATGCCCTTGAGCTATTCACCTGAAGCACAATGTTTTTGCTCTCGTCTGGCATGGATATCATTATGTGCTTTGTTTCACTAACCCATTCAATCTTTGCGCCAAGTACCTCAAGCACTGCCCTGAGAGGGACATATGTGTTTCCAGCAAGTTCCTTTGGAAGTGGGGGTGAGGAGAGGGTTGGTGCAACATCCATTGCGATTGTCCCTTCGTCAGCTTTGAGTTCTTTGCTGTCAATTTTAAGCATAATTGTGATTGGTTTCCTTTTTGGCACAATTTCGATTATCTCTGTTGAGAAATTTCCAGCTTTGTCTGTGACTCTTATCTCGATTTGTTTTCTACTGTTCTCAATATTTATGGTTGTTTTAAAACGAGATTTGCCATTTCCCAAATCATCAATGTCAATCGTTACCGGCTCCCCATCGATCTCAACTGTCGCTCCTGTCTCGGTCATAATTTCCAATTCAAAACTGGACATACTCTCGATGCCATCAAAACTCTTGGGTTTTATAATCTCAAACTCAGGCGGTGCAGTATCGCAAATAATGGTGTAGTATTCGATCTTCTCGTTGCAGGCTTGGTCAAACATCCTGATTCTAAGTATGTTCTCACCTTCTTTCAGGGGTTCGATTGTACGTTCCCATTCAGCAGCAATCTTGTCCCTTTCGGTCACTGGAAAAATCTCTGGTTCTATAATTGTTGTGTATTGTCCGTTGTTTAGACAAAAAGCTACACCATCGGCAACTTGGTGGGATGGTTTTCCATCAGTTAACATCTCAACAAAGTCCCTTACTCCTTTAACTGCATAGGATAGTTGATTTGTCAAAACTTGCTTTTTTTCTGGTGTTTGTATAACTATTGAAGGGGGTACTGTATCGATAGACAGCTGTTTACTATTTGGTTCTTCCTGCTCATCTCCATAAATAGCGAAATAGTTGATGATTGGTCTTTGAGAGCCTGGTGCAAGTTTTTTCTCACCAGTGTAGAGAATTAGTGCCTTCTCATCTGTGTTGTACCATGTGTATATCTTAGCAGCAGGATTATTGCACGTTATTGTCATGGTAGGGGGTGTCTTATACCAGCCGTTGCAACCATCTGGTTCATCTGGGCTGACAAAATGAAGGGTTGATTTCAGAGGAACATGGTTGATTTCAAAATCTTCTGATATTGCAGCTATTTCAGAACATTTTGTATACACTCGAAGTTTATAATCTCCAGAAATGTATGTATTTTGCATGCCCATCCTCTCGTTGAGTTTAATAGAGTATATCGTGCCAATGTATGGCTTGAATGGCAGCAGGAAGCACATCATACCGTCGGAATTGATGTATGCATCTGTGACAAACTTGCCCTGTATCGTTATATCCTGCGTGTCTATCGTCTCCGGTACTATTGTGTTTTTTGGAAGTTCGATACAAACTTCGTCTCCACTTTCGAGCTGACAATCCTTTGGAAATTTGATCTTGAAACTATATCCTGAAACAGCATAGGCATTATTATTCGTTAACTCGACATCACCTATCCAAACACCAGACGCGATTGTTTCCTCAAGCGGTTTCGATTCAACAAATTCTGGTTCAGAGCTTGTCATGACAGAGATGGCAAAGGGTTCGCTGCATTTGTTTGTTATCCAATCATCTGGGAAAATTATTTCAACTGCTCCAAGGTTGTCGATATCCACACTTGTGATAAGTGTTATTGTATTTTTGATGACTAAGGGCTTTTTTGTGAGCTTTTCCCCATTAATCACAAAGTGACTATATGTGCTTCTCGCCCGTACATTCACACACTCTGGGAACATGAGTATGATTTCAGAGCGTTCTTTATCTAGTGCCCCACCTTCACCAACATTGAACTTTACGGTGTAATCCCCAGATGGTTTCTCTTCATGTTTGTATCTTGTAAATCTTGGTGTTGAAACACTTGAGCAAGGCAGGACAAAACCTTCAGACTCAACAGGGGTAGGCTCCGGTCCGGTAGCTATGCTGACTCTGTATCTCCCAGGTGTTGCTGGAAAAATGATGCCTGTCCTCTGGCTAAAGTTCCAGTCCATGGGATTGTAACCTTGTCTCCAAGCCTCAACATACAGTGTTGAATAGTATTTGAACGAACGTTCGTTACAACTTTGGATCATTGTAGGGTAACCATTCAAACAACACGGGTTGTACCCAATTGATGTACTATCTACTATATCAATAGATTTGTTTTTTCTCTCCGTCTCATCTTTTGGTAGTGAGGGCATGACTGTTCCCATCATCCAATACCCAAGCCCTGAAGGGTCTTCCACCATTCTGCAGTTACCTTCTGGTTCTTGGCAAATAGAGGGTTCAAAAAAAACCGTATCAACCCTATCGTATCCAGTTAGGTCATAAAGCTTGCCAACTTTCATTTCATCATAGTTTTCGCTATATTTCTCAAAGTATTTCTCGTTTGGCACAAACCTTGGACTCTCATCATGCCCCTTGATGATAAACTCCTCTCCACAGATGTCGGCCGGATCGCATGACGCCTCATCAATAGGGAACCACACCTTCACCCAGTCGTGAGTTCTGATATCTTCGTTGATTCTGAGAAATATTCTAAAATCGTTTGCCAAATTTGCTCTTTTATGGCCTGTGGAATAATCACCTCCCCAACTAAAATCCAAGAAGACGTTCCCTACATCAGCTCTAACCGGCAACTCATTCACCAAAAAAAGAAACAAGAGTGTGATAATGGTGACAATAATCCATTTTTGCGACTTTTTGTAACTATTATTTTTCATTTTCCACTCCTTTGTGCACCTTATCAAACTCAAGGGATTATCTCAATCGCCCTTTCATCCTCAATCCAATTTACCTTTGCCCCTAGAGCCTCAGTTAAAAATCTCAAAGGAACCATTGTTCTGCCTTCCACAATCGTTTGATAGAGTTTTGTTTTTCCATCAGCTGAGACGATCTCAACTTCTTCACCGTTGACCTTCGCAATCTGATTTCCTATTTCGAGTTCAATATACAGCTTCGTACAGTTGTTTGTTGTTGACCATATTTGCGCCACCCTTTTTTCAGGAATCCAAGCAATATCCGCCATCATTGATTCCAGTACCCCTCTCAAGGGGATATAGGTGTTGCCAGCGAGGTTTTTTGGCAATGGGGGTGAAGACACGGTTGGTGTTGGACTGAGGAAATCTTCAAAAAGAGCCTTTCCTATTTGGATGTCACCCTTGTCTATCCAGATTTTCATGAAATTTGTTCGGTAGTTCTCGAGTGGTAGTTTAGGTTTGAGAGTTACTGTTTTGGTTGAGACGTTACCAGCCTTGTCTGTGACTTTAATTTCAACAGTTTCATCTGTGCATGGATTAATAAAATCTAGATCAATATTATACAACACAGAGTTATCTGACAAAGCCTTTACAAACCTGGCATTTCTGCCATTAATTGTCACGTCATCGGCATCAATATCCGTCTCAATCGTAAGATAGATAACTGAATCACTATTAACTGCGTTTATGTCAATTGGTTCGACAATTTTTATCTTTGGTGGGACTTTGTCCTTTGTTATATGGTATGTCCAGACTTTTTCGTTGCATGCTTGATCTGTGCCTATCACATCGATTTTGTTTACGCCTTCGGTAAGAGGGACTTTAATTTCCCAGTTAGTTTTATATAGGTCTTTATCTTTATTGCTGAAAACTACAGCCTTTTCTATAATTTGCCTCTCTTGATTATTATATCTAATCGATACACCATCAAGCATCAGATCTGGCTGTGAGAAACAGCTATAAATCGTTCTGTATTCTCGGGTTCCCATGATTATTATTGATTCCAAGCTAGTTATAAATTCTTTTTTACGAGGATTATCAATAGTGAGTTTTGGTTTTACCAAGTCAATTCGGACTATTTCTGAACTTTTGGTAGGCTCTTCCTGAGTAAAACAATTTGAAAAATAATTTATTCTAGTAATGTTTTGAAAACCTTTTAATGTAACTGGTTCTGTATACTTTTGTTTGTCATCATGACCTTCGTACCAGTAGATGATTTCTGCATCTGGATTATTGCAGCTTATTGAAAAGGTCGGTTGGTTTATGTACCATCCATTGCAACCGTCAGGTTTATGAGGTGATAAGGTTAATTCAGATTTAAGTGGAATTACCTCAATCTCAAAAGGTCTAGAATATGACAGATTATCTATACAGGTTGTCTTAATGAATAGTCTGTATTTATCCCCATAAAATGTATTTCTGATTCCGCATTCTTTACTTAAAAAAACTTCTATTTTCTTTTCTGATGTTACACCTTCTATCAGTGCAACTTTTAATGAGTTATTATTTATCGAAACGCTTTTGACACTATTATCACCAATTCTTACATTTTCTGGTTTAATAAATTCAGGGAAAATTGTCCCCCCTGGAAATCCAACCTCTAGAATATCACCTTCCTGCAAATCGCAGTCACTTGGTACATTGATTGAAAATTTGTACGATGAAACTTCTGCTCCCTTCGGGTTGCTAAGCTCAACATCACCAATCCATATTGATGAAATCGATGCTCTTTCTAAAGGTGTAGACTCTACAAATTCTGGCTCAGACGATGTCATAACCTCAACTGTGAAAGGCTCATCGCAGGTGTTCTCAAGAGCAAAGTCTGGTATGTCAATCCGTGCTGTGTCGACATTGTCGACATTTGCGCTTACTACAAAGGTCAGTGTGTTTGTAGCTTTGTCAAGTTGTGGCTCTGCCTTGAGCGGGACGTTGTTCACTGATATTTGTGTTGGTTTCAAGTTATTTGAAATCTTGACACAATCTGGAAACTTGATTGATATCAACGATGAACCCGAATCCAACGCTCCACCTTCACCTGTGTCAAATTTAATGGTGTAGTGACCATCTTCTTCAAACTCATACTTGTATTGTGTTAGTTTAGGTGTTGAAATCTGAGAACATGGCAACACAAAGCTTTCGGACTCAATGGGAGTTGGCTCGCGTTGAGTAGCAATTTGTAGACGGTATCTCCCTGGTGTTGCAGGGAACATTATTCCAGCACTTTTGTAAAAACTCCAATCAGCTGGATTGTAACCTTGTCTCCATGCTTCAACATGTAAATGCGAGCTGACTTGGAATGATCTTTCGTTGCAAGTTTGTTTTAATGTCGGATATCCTTGGCATTCACAGGGAACATATCCAAGTTGAGCACCATAAATAATCCTTGCTGCTTGCTCCTTTCTTTCGGCTTCATCTTTTGGAAGCGCTGGCAATACCGTTCCCATCATCCAATACCCAAGCCCTGACGGGTCTTCTACCATCCGACAGTTTCCTTTTGGCTCAGTGCAAAGTGTTGGTTCAAAAAATCTAATCTCAACCTTATTGCCTATGATTTCATACAGTTTTCCATTGTCTTCTTCGTAATCATTGTCATACTTCTCAAAATACTTCTCATTTGGAACAAACCTTGGACTTTCATCATGCCCCTTGATAACAAACTCATCACCACAAATATCAGCGGGGTCACAAGAAGCCTCATCAATGGGGAACCACACTTTCACCCAATCGTGAGTTTTGATGTCCTCATTTATCCTGAAAAAAATCTTAAATTCGTTTATTGTGTTGGCTCTTACTGGACCTCGTCTGTCGCTTGTTATGTTGAAATCTACTTTTACATTCCCAAGCTCAGCATTTGTGCTTGCGTGGTGAAGGACAAATGCTGAAAGAATTATTGTTGATACTATTACTCTTAAAAATGTATGTATAATTCTCCTTTGAGTCATAATCCCCCTTATTTCATTTGATCTATCATCATAGTGTCAGACCAAACGATTTCTGGTTCTGACGACGTTGACACACCAATATCTAAACCGTCGGAGCAATCTTGTTGAAAAATATCAAGGTCGATATTCATTGTGATTTCTCCGTTGTTTTCAATATTTATTGGAGTCTGAACCACCAATGAATTGTCTTGCTTGCTACAGTATGGATCCCGTATTAGAGTTGTGTTGTTTATTGAAATATCGTCTTTTATAACCTTTCCGATTGCTAGACACTTCGGAAAGGAAACGGTTATTGTTGAGAGTTTTTTATCAAGAGCACCACCCTCACCTACATGGAATTTTACTCGGAAAATACCTGATTTGGCTCCTGTTTTTTTTGTGATTGAAATCTCAGGTTTTGATACAATTGAGCATTGCAACTGAAAATTTTCAGTCTCAACCGGTGTCGGTTCTGCTCTTGTTGCTACTTTTAATCTGTATCTGCCTGGTGATGTTGGGGGGATAATGCCAAATGAAGCAGGAAAATTTATATCAACTATGTCATTTTCAAACAATCCCGTTTCTACATACATATGTGAAAGTAGCTCAATCATTGATGTATCCTTTGTCTGAGTTAGGTTTATGTATTTTACAGATTCTGTGTTTGGGCAATAACCAATTGATACGGAGTGAGTCATTTGGGCCAGCATTTCTTTCCTTTTTTCGCTGCTATTTGGCAATGCTGGAAATACTGTACCCAGTAGTCTCAATCTTGTGCCATCTTCGGTGACTCTTTTTATTCTACAGCTTTCATCAAGCTCTGGACATCCAGTTGGGTTAATGAAGGTTGTGACGCAATTTATGTGGTCAGCAACCTCATATAGCCTTCCTACTTGTCCAACTTCCTCCCTACTTGTCCAATATAGTTCCACATTTTCGATAAGATGCCTAGGATCATCCTCAAGTTTTGAGTATTTGGTTGTACTCTTGCAGTAATCCTTCTCATCGTATGATGCTTCTTTTATCGGAAACCAAATACGTATCCAGTCATTGGGAAGAATATCAAGGTTTATTTTAAATTTTACAGTGAAGCTGCTTAGTCGATTGGCTCTTTTTATAATTTGACTCTTTGCACTTGAGTGGGAATCGATTTCCGTAAAACTATGGTTGGCAATAGTTTTTGGTGTAAGACTCAAGAAAACTAAAAGAAAAACCAGAACCGAACTCAATACAAAAAACTTGAAAAAACTGTTTCTCATAAAAAACCTCCTACCCAAACATAGCCTGATTTTCTCGACTAAAAGAAAGTTTGACAACGGGATTTGCCTAAAGATTGAATTAAGAAATTTGCATCGGTGCAATTATTGACAGCCTTTATTGTCTATAGCACTTGAATCAATCGTTTAGTTAATTTGGCTGTTATGAGAAGCGATTTGAGTTTTTCGTGTGTTCTGTAACGCAAATTTCCTAGTACTTTGTTTTTGGCGAAGCGTTTCTTCTCTTCTTTAGTAGCTAATCAGAATTATCCGCCGGATAAACTATCTCTATAGCCTGTTCTGAGGCAATCCAACCTACTGAACCACCAACTGACTCAACAGCAAATCTGAGGGGTAGCATAGTACGACCACCAACAATTGTTGGATAGAGAGCTGTCTTTCCATCAGCTCCTACTATCTGAACTTCCTTGCCATCAAGCTTGGCTGTTGGTTTGTCAATCCAGAGCTGAAGGAATGTTTTTGTGCCATCTGGTTTGGCAAGAGTAACATCAACTCTTCTCTCAGTTGCATCCCAACCAATCTCTGCGCCAAGAGCCTCAAGTATCGCTCTGACTGGCATATACGTGTTACCAGCAAGATTAGCAGGAAGTGGCGGTGACTTGCTGGTTGGCATTGGGTCAAGGTCGGCTGATTTTATGCCATTTACCATGAAATCAGGTGAGTCTATCCAGAGTTTTAGGGTTGTTGCTCTGGGTCTTGCCAGGAAGGTAAACTCCTCTCTTGATGTTCTGCCGACTCTGTCTACTACCTTTATTCTTACTGTGTTTTCTATGTCTTGAATTTCAATGGTCGCATCAAATATTGCCATATCGTCATCCAGGTATTCGACAATCGATGCGACTTTGTCGTTGATAGTCACAAGGGCATCAGCCTCGGTTTTCACTGTTATTGTGACCGTTGAGAAGTACTCATGCTCGTAATCCTTTGGTGGATTGATTATCTCAATTGGTGGGTTGACCGTGTCGTAGTTTACTGTGTAGACCTTGGTAAATTCGTTGCAAGCCTGGTCAAAACAACGGAAGGTGATGGTGTTTTCGCCTTCGACAAGTTGAAATGTGTGACTCCATGATTTGTCTATTTTGTTTTTATCTTCAATATTCACCATTTCAGGTTTATGGAGGATGATTTCTTGGTTGTTGTTGAGTTGAACTGCAAGGCCATCGTATATGAGGTTATCTTCCCAGTACTCTACTGTGACAGCCTCAGGTTCTCTAGTCCCTCTAACTGTAAATGTTGATGTTCCAATGTGGGTTATTTCATGATAAGGATGATTTATAACAATCGCTGGATATATAGTATCTACTTTGAAAATCCTTGTTTTTGTTTCTGTTTTCTCACCTAGTAATTCAGCATAATAATTTATTTCTTCAATGTATGTTCCTCCAAATACCCTCCATTTCCCTTTAAACTCTATGCCATTCATTCCTAATCGAGAGATATAGCTAACATAAATATTTGCCAAAGGATGATTACACTCAAAATCTATTGTTGGTGGTGTTCTAAACCATCCATCACAACCATCTGGTTCTTCTGGATTGCTAAAAACCAAATTCACTTCTAAATCGAGCATCTCAAGCTCAAATAGAGGTGATGGGACAGGATATTCATTGCACTTCGTTTGCATAAGAAGTCTATGAAATCCGGGATATAGGGTGTTAATTATTCCAGCGTTCTCAGTAATGACTACATCAAATGAATAATCTTTGATATCCTCTGGAACGATTAACATTAATGTATATGAGTTTTGAGCGACTTTGCTGCATGGTTTGCCATCGATAAATATGTTTACAGGATTGATATTGGGTGGAATATTCGTCGTCTCTGGAAAGATGATATCAATCTTGTCACCCTTTTTAAGCATACATTCACTAGTTTGTATGATAGAAAAGCTATAGTTGGAGTTTTCTGCAATTCTGTTATTCGAAATTGCAATATCTTTTATAGAGAGACCAAATGAACTTTGAACCTTTTCAGACTCAACAGGTTCTGGTTCAGAGGAGGTGTAAACTTGGATTGAGAAATCATCATCACAAGTGTTTATAAGTCTATCATCGGTTAGTTCAATTCTAACTAGACCAAAATTGTCAACTCGAGACTTACCTATGAAAGAAATCGAATTCGAGGGTTTATCGAATTGTATTTCCTGTGATGTATCGAGTTTTGCTCCATTGAACGTGATATCTTTAAAGGTAATCCTTGCAGGATTTATGCAATCCGGAAATTGTATATAAATTCTTGAGGAATTGACATCCAGTGCTCCTCCCTCCCCCACATTAAATGTTAAAAAATACCTCCCCGTCCCACCATCCTTACCTTTATTGTGAACAAGTTTTGGTTTTGTGATGGAGGAACAGGGTAGTACAAAGCTTTCGGACTCGATGGGGGTGGGTTCGGGCTGAGTTGCAACTCTGAGTCTGTATCTGCCAGGTGTTGCAGGTGGCGTAACAACTTTTTTGTAAATATTGATGTCAATCGGGTTATACCCTTGCCTCCATGCTTCGATAAGCATATATGCATAGAGTTTTATTGATGACTCATTGCAGGTTTGCACTAGATTATTAATAGTTCCACACTTACCACAAGGAGTATATCCAATAGATGTCATCCTATAGAGTTCATAAAGCTTTTCGTATCTTTTTTCATCATCCTTTGGTAGTGCTGGGAAGATTGTCCCCATCAGAAGGTATCCATCACTATTTGGGTCTTTTACAATCCTGCAATTGCCTTCAGGCTCTTGGCATAAAGATGTTTCATAAAAAATTGTATCACCTGTTACATTGTCAGTAACTTCATATAGTCTGCCCACTTCTCCCAACTGATTATCTTTCGAATCAAAAAAATGTCCTTTGGGTGGTAAATACCGTGGATTATCCTCAGGTCTTTTGTATTCTAAATGATTTTTGCACACATCATTGGGATCGCACGATGCTTCGTCAGTCGGAAACCATATCTTTATCCATTCATGTATTTTTATATCTTTGTTGAAATTAAGAAATACATGAATGGATGTTGGTGCATTTGCTCTTGCTGCGCCAACGCTATCATTCCAATAATTCAACTCTACTTTAATAATGCCCACATCTGCCAGTACTGGATTTATAAAAGAGATGATCACAACAACAGATAAAAGGTAGACGATTAATCGACAAAACTTTTTCATTGTTTTCTCCTTACCCAACCATAATCCGGATTATGGTTTGATATTAAAAGATGAGCAATTTTATCAAGTGAAAATCGATATTAAATACTGACAATAATCTACGAGAGAATGATTCGAAACAAAAATCCCCCTCACAGTGGAGGGGGATTTGAAAAGCGATATCAACTAAAAGCTGAATTGCTATATTATATTAGCAATCATTTTGTGGCTACTCCGCCGGATAAACTATCTCTATAGCCTGTTCTGAGGCAATCCAACCTACTGAACCACCAACTGACTCAACAGCAAATCTAAGAGGTAGCATGGTACGACCACCAACAATTGTTGGATAGAGAGCTGTCTTTCCATCAGCTCCTACTATCTGAACTTCCTTGCCATCAAGCTTGGCTGTTGGTTTGTCAATCCAGAGCTGAAGGAATGTTTTTGTGCCATCTGGTTTGGCAAGAGTAACATCAACTCTTCTCTCAGTTGCATCCCAACCAATCTCTGCGCCAAGAGCCTCAAGTATCGCTCTGACTGGCATATACGTGTTACCAGCAAGATTAGCAGGAAGTGGCGGTGACTTGCTGGTTGGCATTGGGTCAAGGTCGGCTGATTTTTCTCCATTGATGTAGAAGTCTTTTTTATTAACCCAGAGTTTGAGCCTAATTGTCTGGATCTCGACCTTCTCCTGGAGCTTGACATACTTTGTAACTGAGGATGAATTTCCAGCTGAATCAAATGCTTTGATTTTGAGGGAATTGAGACCTGGTTTTAGCTCAACCTCAATTATGAACTTACCTTCCTTATCTGACTGAGTTGTGACCTCACCAATAACGATTGTTGTCGTTGGCTCTGTTTGACCAGTGATAACAAGTTTGGATTCTTCTACGAGCTCTGGCACATCGCACTCTATAACAGGCGCAACAGTATCAACGATGAGCATGAAACTTGCATCCACTGTTTTGCCAGTTTGTGATTGCACAGATACCGAAACTCGATATTGACCATCCTCAACAGGGAATTTAATGGTGAACTTGCCTTCTGTGTCTGACATGGCTCCACCAACAGGACTCATATTGAGCAACACAGTAACAGCAGACATTGGAGCAGTTGTGCCGGTTATCTCAAATTCCTTCTTGTTTGTTGTAGTAAACTGGTCTTGAATCAACTCAACATCGAGTTCGAGTGGAAGCGGAGTTGTGTCAACCGAAATCATCCTCTCAAGCTTGAAGGTGTTGCCAGCAACATCTTTTGCGAACATTGCAATGGTCTGTTCTCCATTCTCAAGTTCTGTAATTACTGCCTCAAACTCACCGTTTGGCGCAACCTCCGTTGGCTCATCATTAACAAGAAGCTTTGCCCCAGGCTCTGTGCTGCCAAGGAATGTGAAAGGCAACTCCGTAACAAATGTGCCATCTTTTAGGTTGGTTCTAATGATGGGTTTCCTGTCATCGAGGATTACAACCTTCGCTATGTCCGCTATGTTGCCTTTGTTGTCTTGGGCATGGAAATTGAGTCTGTTCTCACCATCTTTTATCGGAATCATCTCTTCAAAGCTTCCGTCAGTCTTGACACTTATCGGTCTCTCATTGACTGAGACAGTCGCCCCAGGAGCTGTGGAGCCCGTAACCTTGAAAGGATTTTGGTTCGTGTAACTTGTATCTTCGAGATTGACAACCAGCTTAATCGGTGGTTTTGGAGAAACATTCATGATGACAGGGATTGAGAGTTTACCAACGGTTGAATCAACATCAATTGTTCCCCTGTACTCGCCTGGCTCCATACCCTCTGATGAAACAGAGACCTCGTATGTTTGCGATGCCGTTTTGTAGGTTGTTGATGAGAGTTTAATCCAGGACTCAGACGTTGAAAGAGTGCCATCTATCTCCGCACTGTCGTTGTAGTAAACCCTAATTTTTCGGATTTTAGTCTCGTTTGGATATATCTGATCAATGATGACTTCTGGTGGGTCACTGTAAAGACCAATCACCTTCTCGCCATAGCAGATTATTCTATCACCACTGACAAACACCTTATCGTTGGCAATAATGGGGATTGGCATAATCATTGAGCCGCCAAACAAGCTGCTCTCCATTTTGGTATCATCGGTGAAAATGACCTCACCACTCATTATATCGGTCAGGGAGAATTTTGATCCTCTGACGCTTGCGACTACGTTCTTAGCCACAGAATACTGGATGCCGGTGTATGACACACCACCTGGAGTTGTACTTGCCCATTTAAGAGCACCTGTGTTTTTGTCGAGAGCAATTGTTTTTGATATCATACACTGAACGATGATGCTGTTTGATGTTACTGAAGGGAGTCCAAAAAGAAGCATGTCCCCCATTGGTTCTTCTTTATATTTAAACTCTTTTAATCCAAAGCTCCAGTTTTTCTCACCTGTTTTTGCATCATATGAATTGATGAATGACTCTGGTATATCCCTCATACTAAACTGCTCGGGGATGTTGACATTTCCGAAATAGATATTTCCATTGTCGTATGAAATCATTCCGACCATAATGCGTTCGCCAAGCTTCTTCTCCCAGGCAATCTTACCATTAAGGTCAAAGGCTACAATGTTTGTTTCCTTGATTGTTCCACCCATTGGATTGTCCTCTTGAAGCTCGACAACCAAACCCGAAGAGTAAAGCATCCCATCGCCAAGTGTCAAAAGCTGACCGAGTGATTTATCGTATGGGGTGCTCCAGAGCTCATTGCCGTTCGCTGGGTCAATACACGCAAGTCTGTAGGTTGCTGGTCGTGTATTCGTATCAGCAAAAGCAACATAAGCCTTATCATCGGTTATCAAACCGCCGCCCATGATTTCAGTTCCTTCGAGTTCCTTGCGCCAGATTTCTTCTCCTGTTTCAAGGTTGAGAGCGCCGAATGTCATAGTTCTGGGGTCTTCTTCAGCGTTGGTTGTAAAATTAAAATCACCACTATTTGTAGTCATGGCGTGTGGTCCACGACCACCACCACCTCCGCGACCTCCTCGTCCACCACCGGTGCCGCCACCACCTGATGGCATCTGCATGTCAACTCTGACATAAATCAGAAGATCGTTTGATGAGCCAACCATAACCTGACCTGGTTTGCCTATCTCATATCTCCAGGCTTCCTGACCATTTGATTGGTTGAGCGCAGCGACGATGCCATTTGTATCCGCAAAATAGAGTTTATCTCCCTTTGCGAAATGACTGTAGATTGTACCGTCGGAGTAGTAAACCCAGTTTCTTTGCATAACTTCAGGGAGAGTGGTCGAAGAGGAATAATTGGTGTGTGCATCATCGTGCATCATGTTTGGCCATTCAACATATGAGTTTGCGCCAAGTCCAGCGATGGGAAGTGCAACAAGGCAGGCAAGCACAACAAGGAAAAGTTTTTTCATTTTTGAAACTCCTTTATCAGTTTCCATAAACCTCAAACTCACCGAGTTCTTCCTCGATTCGAAGAAGCTCGTTGTATTTTTCAACTCTCTCTGCTCGAGCGGGAGCTCCAGTCTTTATCTGTCCAGCTCCTGACGCAACAGCCAGGTGTGAGATGAAGGTGTCTGAAGTCTCACCCGATCTGTGGGATATGACGTACTTGTAATTGTGCTTTCTTGCAAGCTCTATCGTATCCCATGTTTCTGTGACACTACCAACTTGATTTAGTTTAATGAGTATCGCGTTTGCGATTCCATCTTCGATGCCTTGACTGAAAATCTCTGGATTTGTGACAAACACATCATCACCAACAAGCTGAACCTTGTTGCCAAGGGTTTTGGTGTGGAGTTTCCAACCCTCTTTGTCCTGCTCTGCCATTCCATCCTCGATTGAGACAATTGGGTATTTTTCAACCATGGATTGATACCAATCGTTGAGTTCACTTGCTGTGATCTCTTTGCCCTCAAAGCTGTATTTTCCATTCTTAAAAATCTCTGAGGTTGCTGCATCAATTGCCAGAGAACAATCATCGCCAGGTTTGTAACCAGCCTTCTTGATTGCCTCAATCAGAATCTGAAATGCCTCCTCATGGCTATTTAGGTTTGGCGCGAATCCACCCTCATCGCCGACGGCTGTAGAAAGTTTTTTGTCTTTGAGAATTTTCTTAAGCGTGTGGTAAATCTCAGTACCCATTCGAAGACCATCTGAGAACGATTTTGCGCCAGATGGGAAAATCATGAATTCCTGAAGGTCGAGGTTGTTATCAGCATGCGCTCCACCGTTGATAACGTTCATCATTGGAACTGGCATGATGTTTGCCAAGGCTCCACCAAGGTAGCGATAGAGCGGGAGACCGAGAGAATTTGCAGCAGCTCTGGCGACAGCCATCGAAACACCGAGGATTGCGTTTGCTCCGAGCTTCTTCTTGTTGGATGAACCATCAATATCAAGCATCGTCCCATCAATGTCTCTCTGGGAAAACGCATCGAACTCGAAGAGTTCATTCGAAATAATCTCGTTTACGTTTGAGACTGCCTTTTCAACTGACTTTCCTACGTAAAAACTTGGGTTTCCATCTCGAAGCTCAAGAGCCTCACGGGTTCCGGTCGATGCTCCAGAGGGTACCGCTGCTCTTCCGATACTGCCATCCGAGAGCTGACAATCCACTTCGATTGTTGGGTTTCCTCTTGAATCCAAAATCTGTCTGGCATAAATATCATCGATTGTGCACATGTTTTCACTCCTACCTTTTTCACTAACAAATCGCGTTTTTTGTTTGTTCCCTTGACGGGTCGCAAGTGTTGATTATATATATCTACTTACGCTGCGTAAACTCAAGAAAGTTTATTTTTGAATTTCTTTTGTGCCGAAGTGGCGGAATTGGCAGACGCGCATGGTTCAGGTCCATGTCCAGGCAACTGGGTGGGGGTTCGAGTCCCTTCTTCGGCACCATTGTTGGCTTATCAGGTTTTCGATCTTTTCAAAAGTATCTGTAAGCACTCGATAATTTGGGAGAATTGAGTTCAAAAAATCTAACAGAATGCTAACGCGTTATTCCCGTTTTTTCTAGTTTGCTGATGGGGATTTACTCAATGTCAGATGTATCCCACTCTACTGGGTTAATCAGGGATTACAGAACGAATCCGTAGTGATAAGTGGACATGCTATGGGTTCAAATAGAGCCACATCGTTGCAGCCTTCTCAACAGCTTCGATCATATCTACGCATCCATCCAACGAATCTGCAATTGCAACCACACCGTGATGAGGCCATACGATAAATCTGAAACCTGATTCAAAAGCTTTTGCCGTTTCCTTTGCCAACTCACATGAACCAGGTTTATGAGCGTCCAGATGGCAGATTCCAGATGGGAAGTAATACTCCATCTCGGTGTGCATTTTCATGAGCTGAATTGATAGGTTGTCATGGAGCTTGTGGGTAAGTGCCACAGTGCTTGTTGTATGGCAGTGAACAACTGCAAGGTGGTCTGATTTAACGGATTTCGAATGGACTAGGAGATGCGCCAGTACCTCGGATGTCGGCTTTTTGGATTTGAAATTGTGAAAGATTTGGTTTGTTGACGAATCAATCGTCACAAGACCAATTTCATCCAGACCCAGTTTTCGAAACCTTGAGCCTGAGGATGTCGCAAGGATATTGACGTCCCTCGTAAAGTCGACATTATCGCCAGTTTTGAGTTCATGTTTTCTGGTCTGATAATTGACTGCAACCGAGATGTTCCCAGCCCCTGCCTCCGCCCAGCCTCTGCTTGCCAAATATCTTGCGGTTTCAACAATGTTTTTCTTCCAGGCTCTGATAGATACGCTCATTTGCTGATATTCTAGCACAAAAGAAACGCACAAACAAAAGAACCAAAAATTTACTGAAACTGTAATAGGTAAGATGAAAAGATTTCTGGTTGTTTGCCTTGTTATGTTGATGAATCCAGTCTTTGGCAGCATGAATTATCTACGTGCCGATACAGCCGCTAATTCTGATACTCCTTTTCCTCCGTTTTCTTCAGAGGTTATTGCTAATATCAAATCGGACTACATATCGAAGTACCCACCGGTTAGGTGGAACAGTGGTTACCTTCTCGGTACATCAAGGGGTGAATTGATATATGTTGTTGGGGGCAGTATCTGGATGTCTCAGTCGATTGATTCATCAGACATCATCTCAGCTCCAGCTGTTTTTGATGGTTGTGCTGTCATTGGCACAAAAGCTGGAACTCTTGCAAAAATTGATTTGAAGAATTTCGATATTGTTTGGAAGTTCAAAGCCGAAAATGCTATTGTCGGCAAGCCTTTGATAGACTCGAATAGAGTGTATTTTGGCTGCGCTGATCAGAGATTCTATTGCATCGATTTTGACACAGGAGACTTAATTTTTAAACACGAAACCAGCGCACCAATATGGAGTACCCCAGCAATTGCCGGAGAGAATGTGATTTTTGGAAGTGATGATAACGCTCTTCGTTGTCTTGACAAAAGAACCGGTAAGAAGTTGTGGGATGTAAAAGGTTTTGGGTGGTTTGAAGCGGAACCAATGATAATTGGTGACAGCATCTACATCGGCTCGCTTGACGGAAGAGTGTATTGTGTGGATGTGAGCTCAGGTATCCTCCTTTGGTCAACATTGCTGAATGGCCCAGTCCACTCGAAGGGGGTCAGGATTGGTGATAGTTTAGTTTTCGGGGATGAGAGCGGAACAGTAAGCTGTATCGACATAAAATCTGGTCTGATTATCTGGCAAAAGCCTGACTATGCAGGAATTACAGCGCCACTATCATCAACCAGCTCAGTTGTCTACTTTGTGGACAAGGACAAAAACTTTGTCGGACTGGATAGAGATGGCAACCAGGTTTGGGCAAGACAGATAAATTATGCCATTAGAAGCGCATTGTTGGTTGAAGGCAAATCAATCTCAATGGTTTCGACTGATGGATTGATTCTCAAGTGGAATGAATGCGCGTATGCAGAAGTGATTAATCCTGCAAATAAATATCTTGGCGCATTTGACTACAAAGAATCAACCGTTCATTTCACACTCGAAGTTGCATCAGGAAGAGATGATGGTCGAGTCACACCATCGGCTATTATTGACAGACCATTTGAGGCCGGCAAAAGATGCAAAGCGGTGATGGTCGACTACAAAGGTGTAAAGAATTATGGAAACAGAATCATACAGACGTTTGATGTCACAATAGATGTTACTGACGATTCCTTCTGCGATGGTGAGAACGATTTCTCTATTTATTTTCTTACCAACAGCCCAATAAAAACGAACGATGGGGTTTATAGGGAGCCACAGAACAGGGGCTATGTTTTTGAAAGATTCACCTTTGATTTAACAAATAGCCCAAAGAAATGCGATCTTTGCGAACCTTGCTATGACATCAAAATTCTGCCAGAAGGAACACCCTATTTTAGAAGACAAGATAGGGGAGATTTTGAGATAGAAATCACCTCAAAGGATGGAATAAATAGGAATCTCGAACTTGAAATCTTTGGCACACAGGGAATCGAGAGTGTATCTACAGTCCTCACGCAAAGAAATGGCGTGGCGAGGTATAACGTTAGTTTTGATTGCATGGAATTGTCTGGAGGTTCGTATTTCACAATACCTTTTGAGGTTACCTGTCGGACTTGTCCATCGCCAAATGACAGAATGACTGAAACCTGGCACACAACAAGAACCATTGATTTTACAACAGATCCAAGACTTCGGATTGAGATGTTGCCAAACTCTGTGGATGTGCTCGTGAATGGCGAACCCGTCAGACTCGATGTGCCATCAAGAATCCACGAAGGCAGGACGCTTGTGCCAATTCGATTTGTAGCAGAAACATTTGGGTGTAAGGTTGACTGGGATCAAGAAACTCGAAAAGTCACAATTGATAGAAGGGGAACAATCCTGATTTATTGGGCATACAAAAACTATGCCGATTTCAATGGTGAGAGGGTTGAGATTGACGTCGGGCCAATCATTGAGCGGGGAAGAACTCTTGTGCCGCTCAGGTCAATCGCCGAGTCGCTCGGAGCAACAGTGCGATGGGTTGAGGACACAAGAGAGATAATCATCGACTGGGAGTTCTAGTTCAGAGGGCTAGAACTCCCAGATGTGTTCTTAAAATTATCTAATCATTCTGGGCTTCTGCTTTTGAGAAGCATGTTTCAACGTGTTCTTTTGGTGGTGGTTTGGTTGCCATTGAAACGATGAAGAGAGTGAGAATAGAGATGACAAGTCCTATTGCGCCTGGCTCAATGTATGTCCAGGGAGCGTAGTTGAAAACCGGTGTGATTCCAAAGGCACCGGAGACCTTTGCGTTGAAAAGGACTGACCACAGGATAGATGAGAATAAACCAAGTATCATTGACCAGTTGGCGGCTTGTTTCGTTGTTCTCCTCCAGAAAAGACCGCCAATTACAGCAGGCAGGAATGTCGCAGCGGCTATCGAGAAAAAGAACGCTGTTCCAATTCCTACAATTCCCTTGGGTAATATCAGGATACCAAGTACGTATGTGAAAATGATTGCTACAGCGATACCAACTCGTTTCCAGACAAGAGAATTCTTAGATGCCTCCGGGTTTGTGTGTGCAACATTGTCCTCGTAGATGTCTTTGCCCAGTGCTGTACCGATTGTGTGGAACTGTGCTGCAGAGGTAGAGATTCCAGCAGCCATAAGAGTTAGGAAGAATATATACAAGAATGCTGGCGACATATACGTCTTGATGAATGTTGGAATAATGAGGTCAATATTCCCGCCGGGGACTGACTTAACAGCGATTGTACCAGTTTCATTGAAGAAGAAGACGTTTGACAGAGCGCCTGCCACATATGCTCCACCAACGACAATCAAAATGAATATTCCACCAACGAGGAGCGCTCTATTGAGGTCTTTGTTTTTTCTGACAGTCATGAATCTGACAAGAAGCTGTGGTTGGGCAAGCACGCCAACTCCAATTCCCATCATGAGGGTAGATACAGACAACCACCAAAACTCCGAGTTGAAGACAGGGAAGGCAGTCCACCCCTTAAAACCCAGGTCAAACATGGATATGCCTTTTTCAGCGTTGAGCATCAGTTGGTCGGTCGGCACTTTTGAAACCAGATCTGTCAATTGTGAATGGGCGCTCGAAATTCCTCCGAGCTGTTGGTATACAAATGCAACGAGTATGACCATGCTGACAAGCATAACAGAGCCGAGGAAACTATCGGAGTAGATGACACCCTTGAGTCCGCCAAAGATGACGTAGACTGCCACGATCACAATGTATATGAGCGCAAGCCATTCAATACCCACATTGAAGATTGGTGTCATGAACTCAGCAGCGCCACGCATGACCGCAGCAGCGTAAAGCGGCATGAATATAAAAATAACTCCAGCCGAGAACCACTGGCTGAATCTAGAATCGAATCTTTTGCCAAGGAATTCTGAAAATGTGCTTGTGCCAAGGTTTCTGCCCATCTGTCTCATGCGTTTGCCAAACACAAGATAGGCAACCACAATACCTATTGCGATGTTCAGGAACACAACCCACATCAGATGAAGACCAAACTTGCCAGAAAGCCCACCAAACCCAACAATTGCAGCAGTTGAGATAAAGGCAGCTCCATACGAAAGCGCCATCATGTATGGGTTTACATTTCCGCCAGCAACCAGATAGTCCTTCGCAGATTTTGTCTGCTTATAGCCCAACCAGGCAAGAAATGCCATAACCCCAAGGAAAACAATGAGGATTGGAATAAACCAGGTCAGATTGATGGATTCCATTTCTTAAATCTCCTTGTTCCAGTAGATTATCCCAAAAACAATGCAGCCAACGGTTACCAATATTGTAAATAGGTAACCAAGAAATGACGGTATATCAGCAAATCCAAGCATAAATACCTCCAATTTTTTTGAGTTTGGAACTTAGGTGACTGATAGTACCACAGATACGAAAATTCACCAAATATGTTACAACTAGTCGATTTGCGCTTCTTTTATTCTTTGGCGTTTTTTATCTTTAATCTTGGCAATGACAAGTGAAATCTCAAATAGAATAACAACCGGCAGAGATATTGCTATCATCGAGAGTCCATCATTGGGAGCAATGGCGGCTGCAGCGATGAGAATGACAATCCAAACGATCTTCCTGGATTTCCCGATGGTCGAGGGTGACACGAGACCAATTGATGTGATGAGCAAGATAACAACAGGAAGAAGGAATACTAACCCCATTCCAAGAACGATGAGAGACGCAAAATCGAGGTATGACGATATAGATATGATGTGGGTCAATTGATTTTGACCAAATGTCAAAAAGAAACTCCTTGCGATAGGCACGATGGGGTAGGCGGCGAATGCGCATCCAACAAGAAACAGAATAATCATCGCAGGAAGATAGGAAAAAAGGGCTTTCTTTTCTTGCTTGTTCAGTCCGGGGAGGATAAACATGCAAATGTTGTATATAATGATGGGAAAAGCGCCGATAATACCACCTATAACAGAAATCATCATCTGTGATGCGAAAGCCTCTGTCATTCCAACGGCGTGCAGGTTTATCGCTGGCACACCTAGGCTTGGGACTGGTCCTGTCAGAAATTTATAGATAACATCAAACTGCCACCAGGCAACAACGGCACAGACAAGAACAAAGAAAGCAGTAAACAACAACCTCCCCCTGAGTTCTTCAACATGACTCAGGATAGGTTTTGGGTCGTCTTTCACAGTTTATTTGTCTGACTTATCGCCTATATCTTCCGCGATATCATCCCCGACCTTTTTAAATTCGTTAATGCCTTTCCTCAATGATCTTGCGAATTCAGGAATCTTGTTAGACCCGAACAGGACAAGAGCGATAACAAGGATTATTATGATCTCTCTAGCTCCAAAGCTCATTTCTCACCTCGCCCCGGATTCTATGGTAAATAATACTCCATACAAGCAAGGTCACATTATCATTTAGTTTCAAAATCTACCTCTGTTCCAAAAACCAAACTGTAGTTGCCACCATTCATGTGTTTGATTGTAAATGGTGTCCCGTCGGGTTGAAATCCTAGCCAGTTGGCAGGGATAACAGTTGGGAAGAGCCATTTTCCAACAATTTCTTCCAATCTATACTCTAGCAAGTCAGTGTCCTTTGAGATATAAAATGTGTCTCTATCATCCCGTATATAGATATTACAAGCTGCTATTGACGGATGTACGGTATCTCCCTTGTATAGATTTCCATCAACATAGAATACCTCACCATTTATATCGAGTTTTATAAAATCAATTGACCACGTAAAATCAGAAATTTGTGTGAGTGAGGTGGTGTTCGAGTCGATGATATAGGTCTTCATCTCATCATCACCACCAAGAGCACAACAAACATAAAAAAGATTATGAATCTTGTCAAAAACCATTTTTGCATTTTTCAGAATTCTTGTATTCTCTGAGTTCGTATCCATGAATCCATAGGATGTGTCAAGATGCTTATTCAGAACCAGTGTCGTTAAACCTATTTTTGTAGTGCCCTTCAGGTAAATCTGATTTTCGGATTTTTCAAAGAAAATCACGGAATCAGTGCCAGACACCCAAAGATCCTGGTACAGTGATTCAGTTATGACTGCTTCACCAATAAGTAACTTCCTGTCGCTTTGTCTGACGATAAGTGGAGACCCGGTCTCACTTGTAATCGGCAGAAACATGTCTTCTGCAACCGCATATCGCTCTGGAAAATCAAATTTAGAATGTTTGTAGAGAATCGCCGTGTCACTAATATCAACACCCAGTGTATCCTCGATTTTGCCAAATTTAAAATATTGTGTACTCTCACATCCAACTAAGGTTACAATTATGACTATAAACAAACTGATGAATGTTTTTTTCATGTGGTAAAAATAGCAATACAAAGGTAACCAATCAATACCTAGACACCAAAAAATCAAACAATATACTGGCATTTGTAAACATCATTACCCGAGAGGAGTAACATGAGAGAAGATTTCATAAACGAACCGTATCTTAACATGAGTGATCCGGCAGAACGTCAGATGATGCAAGATGCCATCGATTTTGTTGGCAAGAATCTTGGTAAGCATTATGACATTTTTGTTGGTGGCAAAGCGATTCCAACTCCAGGTAAGATAATATCATACAACCCAAGCAAGAAGGACGAGGTGGTGGGTTCTACCGGTAAGGCAACAACAGAGATCGCAGAACTTGCTATCCAGACTGCCCACAAGACCTACAAGGAGTATTGGAGCAAGGTCGACCCAAGAGAACGTGCAAGACTCCTCTACAGAGCTGCTGGTATCATGAGAAGAAGGAAACTCGAACTATCAGCCTGGATGGTCTACGAGGTGGGTAAGAACTGGATTGAAGCGATTGCTGACACAGCTGAGGCAATCGACTTCCTCGAGTATTATGGTCGCCTTATGGAAGGCATGGCAATCCCATATGAGATTCCACAGATACCAGGCGAAGAGAACAACTACTGGCACATTCCATTGGGTGTTGGTGTTGTTATTCCGCCGTGGAACTTCCCGCTTGCCATCCTTGCTGGCATGACAACAGCAGCTGTTGTCACCGGTAATTGCGTCGTTCTGAAACCAGCATCACCATCGGTTGTTATCGCTGCCAAGTTCATGGAAGTTATGATAGAAGCCGGACTTCCACCAGGTGTTGTCAACTTTATCCCAGGCCCAGGCGGTGAGGTCGGTGACTACATTGTCGATCACAAACTCACAAGATTTATTTCTTTCACAGGCTCAATGGCTGTTGGAAAGAGAATCTATGAGCGCGCGTCCAAGGTCAATGAGGGTCAGCTTTGGCTTAAGAGAGTTGTTGCTGAGATGGGTGGCAAAGACACCCAAATTATCGACGACAACTACAGCAAACCAGAGTATGTGGTTGACCAGACAATCGCAGCGGCTTTTGGTTTCCAGGGACAGAAGTGTTCGGCATGTTCAAGGCTTATCATTGTCGGCGACCAGTATGACAAGATTGTTGAAGGTCTTGTCCAGAAGGCAAATGCCATCAAAAAGGGTGACACCAGAGACGGCAACAATTGGCTTGGCCCAGTCTCCTCTGAGCAGGCATACAAGACAATTACAGAGTACATCGAGATTGGTAAAAAAGAGGGTAAGTTAGTTGCAGGTGGCGGATATGATGATTCCGTTGGCTACTATATTGAGCCAACCATCATCAAAGACGTAGACCCAATGGCAAGAATTTCACAGGAAGAGATTTTTGGACCAGTACTTGCAATCTTCAAAGCCCGTGATTTTGACCATGCACTTGAGATTGCGAACAACACAATCTATGGTCTGACTGGTGCTGTTTTCTCCGATAATAATGACCACCTTAACAAGGCGAGACACGAATTCCATGTGGGCAACCTCTATCTCAATAGAAAATGCACGGGTGCTCTTGTTGGTTCTCAGCCATTTGGTGGATTCAACATGTCAGGCACAGACTCCAAAGCTGGCGGTTTCGATTATCTAAACCTCTTTATGCAGGGCAAAACAACTTCTGAGAGACTCGATGGCGATCTGTTCGCGCAGTTTCTTGGAATGAAATAGTTTTTTAGTTCTACTTACTCAATAAAAACGCACATGAAGGGGGGCTGCCAGTAGCCTCCCTTTTTTCTATGTCCATGCTTAAGCCATGGAGTTTTTTTATAAACGGGTTTGTCTTTTTTATTTTGAGCAAATCGGTACAGAGGGGATGAATCCGAAAACTCTAAAAAGGCTGTCAGAGGATTAATGAGTTTGTGAAATCTAGAAATTAGTTTTTAAAAACGAATCCAGAAGATCTTCTACAAATCAACTTCAAACTTCTGACCCCTGCTCCATCCCTGTATCTTGTGTGGGACAAATCGAAGTATTGAATAATCTGGGTCATTTGGATTTCCCTGGGGATAGTACATCTTCCAGCCGTCTCTCCAGAGGGCTTGTTTAATTTTTGTATCCTCAATTATTTCAATATCCCCTTTGAGCAAAATACCATCAAAGCAATCGGGCTTGCAGAGGTAGACACTTGCTTTCTTCGAGTTTTTTATTTGCGGTATTTTCTGCGACGAGGTGTTTGTTGTGAAGTAGAACGTGAGAGCCTCATCACCCTCAAAGGAAGTTGGATAACCCTCGTTTGTCTTTGGATTTCTGAGATTAAACATCGCCCTCGTCTGTGGGTAGGAATTCTCGTCAATAGATGTTAGATATATCACCGACAGTGATTCTGAAAGAGCGTTTACAAGATCAATAACTTCCTTTTTCTCCATTGCTAGCGTCCTCCTCCCTATCTTTCTTGATTGATTCTCGATACTCATTTTTGGTATTGATTAACTTCTGTATTGACAGCCTTGAACAACCGAGCATTTCCCGGTGAAGCTGCTGAGTCTCGACTAAATCGTTGTAGGTGAGGTCTTCATAGTCATCAAGTTTGAATTCGCCAGTTTCAGGGAAATAGGCATACCAGAGGTCGCCATTTGGTCGTATCCAACTGTCGCATGTCTCATCAATGGCAAGAAGGATGGCATTGGCAAGATTCAGGCTCAGTTTATCATCGTGAAGTTTGGCAATCTCTAGCAGATAATTCACCTCACACAGAGCGTGATTGAGGGAGGTATGAATTGGTTTTTCGGAGTCCTTGTCCTGGATGTAGTCAGGAAGAAAGACGCCATCCCCAATTTTTGTGCCAATTGAGATAGACATATCCTGGTATAATTTTGCCAGAAGGATGGACTTCTCATATGCTTGTTTGCTGCCATACGCCGATGCACAGTTTGCGAGAAATCTTGCACCATCGGTTGCGAACCTTGTGTCAATATAGTTTTTTTCGAGCCCATACCATCTCTTGAACATCAAAGGCACAACTTCCATTCTGACAATGCCTGACTCTGGACTCTCAACAATTGCTGTTTTCATGGTCGACATCACAATGTCGTAGAAAAGCCTGTTATATGTATCGCAGTACCACTTGAGGTGTTTTGAGGAAGGATAGAATCCAGGATTTTTGTAGTAACAATCGATTTCAGAACCTTCATAATCTCCTGGTCTTGTTGTGTACCACCATCCGTTGAGTCTCAGGAATTTGATTCTATTGAAGTCTGAAACATAGAGTGGATCCATGCTTCTCTCGTATCCCATCGCAACAAGTCTGTCAGACGATGCGATTATGAGTCCCTCTTCAAATTCATCTCCAGTTTCTTTAAAGTCAATTGTTATGATGAGTTCTTTATCGTTTGCAATAATATGGGTTTCAGATGGTTCATCAACTCGTTGCAAAAGGGACACTGGTTTGTTGATAAATTTGCCGGGTCGAGAAATAAACAGGGATCGGCTGCCTTCGCCAAACTCCAGAACAGATACACCCGATCTGAGTTTCGCGACTTTTTCAAATAGGCTTGATTCATAGTTTGCATGAATAGGGTCGGCAGCATAAGAAGAGCGACTGTTGTAGCTGTGACTCCAAAGCGTTCCAGTCTGTTTAATGCCTGGGATTGCTATCCTTATTCTAAGGACGCGGCTTGGCGAGTGCTCAGGTTGCCTAAAGTAGATTACTAAATCACCGTTGTTGATTGTTTGAACCCAGAGGTGTTTCTCGACTTCATCGTATGAAAACACCTCTTCAATGAGGAAGTTCTCAAACTCGCTTTCACCGACCAAAACCGGGGTTCGATGTCCAAAATCCTTTGGGGGATGGAATTTTTCTGCCTCGACTGTTTCTATGTCAAGCAAGGGTGTGGGTCGATATGACTGACCCTTCACCTGGATGCCAATGGCAAGCAGAATTCCTAGAATAAATGAGATGTACTTCTTCATACTTCTGTTTCGACCAGTTCCTTTTCGACAGCATGATGTCGAGTTTTGTCAAACATGGCTAAGAATATGCCAAACACAAGTAGCAGCATTCCAAGCCACACAAAGACAACGAACATTCTGACAGTGTAAACAATAGGCAGCATTGTGGTGCCGTTTGGTCCTTTGCGCAGATCAGTCAATCTGACCTTTATATGTTCATCGTCAATCTCTTCAAGATAGAGTGTGAAGTTTTTCTCGATCTCGAAAAAATCTGGGTTATCCATGTTTTCCGAGGGGAATTCTATGTTATAGGTTTTATCATCATTGACGAGTCTTATAAAGGCAGTATTTTGATGAAGCTCATCAAGGGTTAGTGAATATCCGTTCATATTCACTTCTTCACCTGGTGAGGCGAAAAATACAATTCCTGTATCTGGTCTTCCTGGAGAAATGATTGTGTCCTGAGCCAGGGATTTGACGAGATAAGGGGTTGCAATCCAAGTTCCTGACCTGTCCATTCGACCAATCAATTCAAAAGATATTTTATTCTGGTTGGCGTTTGTTATCTCTAGGTTTGCTGTGTAGTCAGCGGTTTTCTCGTCAATCGTAAAATCAACGAGAGATATGGATGATTCCGAATTGACAATCTTTGGTTGTGAATTCTCTCTGATATTCAGCTGCCAGGATTCCTGATAGATCGATGATGCAGCCACCCCAAACACGAGAAGAGCCAAACCGATATGGGCAATTGATGAGCCCCATTTTTTGTATGGAAGTTTGAATAATTGAGATATGTTTGCAGAAGTTGAAAAAACTGTGGCAAACAGCAGTAATGCGAAAACTAAGTCGCTCATTCCAAACTCAATTGCCACCCACGCAGCGATAATCGCTATAAAAAGGGGTGGAATAGCTCTCTTGACAATTTGCCTGATATCTTCTTTTACCCAAGAAATAATCGGGGATACCGCTGTCCCAAAACAGAGAATCAGCGCAATTGGGGTAACAAGTGTGGAGTAGAGAGTTGAGGATAAGACTTGTTTGGTGCCGAATAAACCAGATAGGGTTGGCCAGAAAGTGGCTACGAGCAGCACGATTGCAAAAATGGATGTTGCTATGTTACCAATGCCTATGATTGCGGGTTTTGTAAGGATGTCTGACGTTGATTCTCGATTCCCAAGTTCTTTACGGTTTTTGAGAACAAGATAAACAGAAACTGCCAAGAACAGGACAAAGAACACCCCAATGACAATACCCATTGGATTTTTTGCAAACGAGTGAACAGACATATCAGAAAGCAGACCGGAGCGGGTGATAAAGACGGCAACAATCACAGATAAAAACGCCGCAAAAACAGAGAGAACGACTACTAATGTGTTGTTTTTCTGCCTTTTGTCTACATAGAGGGCATGTACAGCGACTGTCAGGAATAGCCAGGGAATAAGGGATGCGTTTTCCACTGGATCCCAACCCCAATAGCCGCCCCATCCGATGACCTCATATGCCCAGATAGCGCCAAGCGCAATACCAAGTCCGAGTAAAGCCCAGGCTGCAAGAAGCCAAACCCTAATAGATTTGAGCCAATTATCTTTATCTGAGAGACCGTTCCAGAGGAATGTGACAGTGAGTGCAAATGGAACTCCAGAAAGAGCATAGGAAATGAACATTACAGGCGGATGTGATATCATCCAAAAATTCTCCAGAAGGAAGTTTATCCCCTGTCCGTTGATGTAGTTGCCGGATGTCGGAGAAAATGGGTTTGAGAATAGAAGGGAGGCAAAAATCATTATCTCAAAGGCAACAAAAGTTATTACTGTCGTTTTTTTTGTGTTTTTGTTGTGGAAGAGGTACAGGGATATCGCAATCGTCACAAGAATCCAAAGGAGAAGTGAACCGCTATCCCCAGCCCAAAGAGCCGTAAATTTGTAAAACCAGGGCATAGAGTTCGATACATTGTGAAAAACATAAGATATGTCATATCTTCCGGCAAAGATCGCATAAAGCAGGAACAAGCAAGCGCCAGCGGTTGTTATAAATTGCCCAAAGAGTATCCATTTGTAGATGTTTCTTCTGCCAGAAAAAACTATGATTCCGAAAGACAAAACGAGCGCTGTAAAAAGCAGAATTGTTCCAATCACCTTTTATTGTTCCTCTTCCTCGTTGTACTTGCTTGGGCATTTCAAGAGAATCTTGCTGGCAACAAAGACGTCACCATCCCAAGCCCCAACACACACAGTTGAGCTTGCACTCTCAATCTCTGGGGGGAGCATTGTCTCAGACTCAATCGGCAAGCTGTTCCCGGCTTCATCGAGAAGGGTGAAGTTGTTACCGGAGATTGAATCAATATCAATTCTACCCCAAACTTGCACCGTGTTGCCCGATTTTGCTTCTGTGAAATCCTGAGTGTATGGGGTTACTGAGTTGGCAAACATATATATCGCAAGACCGACAAGCGCCGCAATCAATATGATTCCAATGACCCGAGTTGTTTTATTCTTCATTGGGTATCCTGCCTAAACTTCGCATCCTGGAATCAAGCACCAGGAGATAGGCAATGATGCCCAACAACGCAGCAGAAGAAACAATGAAAACGGTCATCATGGTGATAAAACCTCATTCCTTTTGTCGATTGCAACGGCAAGATCAAGAAGGAGAATGAACACGAGTGTGAAGCCAACAAGCATACCAACAAATCCAATCCACATGCTGCCTGTCAAACCTGACCCACCGGCAGCCTCTGGGTGTAGAGAGTTTGTGATTCGTGGCACCACAAACACAAGAAACGGCACAGTCAGAAAAACAATCATGGAATAAACCGATGAGATGATTGCTCTTCTTCTCTGTTCCGATATCAGTCCTCTGAGCACCAAATATGCCACGTATATAACGATGAGTATCACAATCGATGTTTCTCGAGGATCCCAGTTCCAAGCGCTCCGCCAGGTTGCAAAGGCAAAAACAGAGCCTTGAATGGTTGTTATTACCGAGAACAAGAGGCCAATTTCGGCAGATCTGGACGCAATGAAGTCTGATACAATATTTCTTTTTGAGAGATACAAAGCGCTGGAGATGCAAGATATCAGAAATGCTAGAACCGCCACCCAGGCGCATGGAATATGAAAAAAGATTGATCTGTAAACATCGCCAAGATTCTCTGGAATGGGTGCTATAACCAACGAATAATATATTGATGGCAGAAGCACAACAGATGCCGCTATAACCAAGTATAATCTTTTCAAAGCCACTCCTCCAGCATAGGCAGAAACAATAAACTCGCAACAAGAATCGCTAAGCTCAATGATACAATCACAACCACAAGATTAATTGATATTGTTCCCTTTTCCAAGACAGAAGATGTAATAATAATTAACGATACAAGGATCGGCAGAACCACAGGCAAGAGAATTATTGGAGCTGCGACCTCTCCTACCCTCGCCTTTGACAGAAGATACCCAATGAATCCTTCTGATAGCGACAAGCACAAACAACCAATAATAGAAACCAATAAAACGGTTGGTAAAACAACAACGTCAACACCAAGCCATAAAACCATGAGAGGTATACAAACAAGACCAATGACAAGCATCAGAATGGTGTTTGCTGCGACTTTTGACATAAAGATTGCGGTTGGAGATGTGGCAAGTTTGAGTAAATCATATGTTCCCTGGTTCTCCTCAACCGTAAAGGAACCGAGATGGACACCGATTGTTGAGAAGAAAAGGATTGTCCAGATGAGTGTGGCAATAACTGTAGGGTCGAGTGCAACTTCGGCAAGTGGCATCGACACAGCAAACGAAAGAACAAAAGCGATGCCAAGTGACACCCCAAATATAGATTTACCCCTTGTGAGAGTCATTATCTCTTTTGCGAACAATAATCTAAAGCCAGAGAACAATTTTCTGCTCCGATTCTGGATTATTTGTTGATACAATTATCATCTTTTCTCTTTGTGAGAGTTTCTCTTTCAGCAGGTTTTTCCCGCCCTCATCAAGATGTTGCTCAGGCTCGTCGAGTAAAAGCAGGTCTGGATTTCCCAGAAACGCCTGAGCCAGCTTAACCCTCTGCTTGAAACCAGATGACAGGTTCTTGTACTTCTTGTGTCTTATCTTGTGCAACTCCCACTCACGCAAATCATATTTCTCTATCCTTTTAAGCCTCGAAAAAAAGTCCATGATTTCACGAACTGTCAGGTCAGGGTATAGATGGATGTAGGGTGAATCGAAACCAATCCTGATGTTTGCGATACCCGGAGTGTAGGTGATTTTTCCAGATGTTGGATTGACGAGACCTGAGAGAATTTTCATCAAGGTGGTTTTTCCTGAGCCATTTGCGCCACAAATAATTGAAAGTCTTTGGGTGAAATCGCAAGAGACATCGCCAAAAACGATGTTCCTGTCAAACCTCATACCCAAAGAGTCGCATGTAATCCGCACAAACCTTCAGTATAAAATTGCGCGCATGGGGGTCAACATAGACATTCATGTTAAACACTTTTTTTAAGATTGGATTTCATGTAACATTTGGCCTGTGAAAAAAATCCATTATTTATGAAGTGAAAGGAGAATACGTAAATGGCAAAAGGGTATATTCTATCAGCGGTAAGAACCCCCATTGGTAAGTTCTTCGGTTCTTTGTCCGAGTTTGCTGCCACTGACCTTGGAGCGATGGCAATAAAGGAAGCTGTTTCCAGATCAGGGGTTGAGAAGGAAAAGATTAATGAAGTAATCATGGGTCAGGTCGTTCCAGCTGGAGCCGGGCAGAATCCAGCCAGGCAATCACTCATTAAAGCTGAGCTTCCTCCGACAATCAACGCGCTGACAGTCAACAAGGTTTGTGGTTCCGGTTTGAAGGCAATTTCTCTCGCCTCACAGGCAGTTCAACTTGGAGACGCAGATGTTGTCGTTGCCGGTGGTATGGAGTCCATGACCAATGCTCCGTACTATTTAAACAATGCTCGATATGGCGGATATCGCTACGGTGATGGTAAACTCGTAGATGGTGTGGTAAAAGACGGTCTCTGGTGCGCTTTTAACGATGTGCATATGGGTAACCTTGCTGAATACACCGCAAAAAAAGCCAACGTCACAAGAGATGATGCCGATGCGTTTGCTCTCGCATCGCAGGAAAAGGCAGCAAAAGCACTTGAAAATGGTTGGTATGACTGGGAGACATTCAATATTGAAATTCCACAAAGAAAGAAAGATCCAATCATTTTTGCCAAAGATGAGACCCCAAGACCAACAACAGCAGAGGTGCTTGCCAAGTTGAAACCAGCATTTGACAAAGAGGGTGTAATCACAGCAGGAAATGCTCCAGGACTCTCGGATGGTGCCGCAGCCGTTGTTGTTGCCTCAGAGGATGTTGCCAAAAATCACAAGCCAATTGCTGCAATAATCGACTACACAGCAGCACACCTCGACCCAAAGGACGTCTTCTTTGCCCCAATTGAGGCTGTCAAAAAACTCCTTGCAAAAACAGGGATGAAGATTGGTGACTTTGACGCGATCGAAGCGAATGAAGCGTTTGCTGTTCAATGTATTGCCGACGGCAGAGGGCTTGATTGGGATTGGGACAAAGTAAACATGGCCGGAGGAGCAATAGCACTTGGTCACCCGATTGGCTGCTCAGGCGCAAGAGTCATTGCAACGCTCATCGGAAACCTTAAGAGAACTGGCGGTAAGAAGGGTTTGGCGACGCTTTGCCTCGGTGGTGGTGGTGCTGTTGCCATGGCTATTGAACTTGTATAAGGAGACAAATACTCATGGATATTAAGAAAGTCGGAGTTATTGGTGGTGGTGTAATGGGCAATGGTATTGTCCAGGTTTTTGCTTTCAACGGCTACAAAACAACACTTGTTGAGGTCACAGATGAGCTTTGTGAGAAAGCAGTTAAAAGAATTGAAAAGAATCTGAACAGGTTGGTTGAAAAAGAGAAGATTCTGCCAGAGATGATGAAGTCCACAATGGCAGATATTTCTACAACCACAAAACTCTCTGACCTTGCCGATTGTGATTTGGTTGTTGAGGCTGTTTCAGAGAAAAGAGAACTCAAGAACAAGATATACAATGAACTCAATGGTGTTCTCTCAGACAGTGCAATCCTTGCATCAAACACATCCACAATCTCAATCACCGAACTCGCATCTATCTACAAGAAACCAGAGAACTTCATCGGTATGCACTTCATGAATCCAGTGCCAATCATGAAGCTGGTTGAGATAATCCGTGGTATGCTCACATCTGATGATGTTTACAAAACAATCGATGAGCTTTCCAAGGCTCTTGGCAAAACCCCTGCTGTTGCCAACGACTTCCCGGGATTTGTGAGCAACAGAATTCTCATGCCAATGATCAATGAGGCTGTCTACTGCCTTATGGAGGGTGTTGCCACCAAGGAAAACATTGACACAGTAATGAAACTTGGTATGAACCACCCCATGGGGCCACTTGAACTTGCAGACCTGATTGGACTTGATACCTGCCTTTCTATTATGGAAGTCCTCTATGAAGGGCTTGCTGACAGCAAATATAGACCATGCCCACTCCTTCGCAAGATGGTCGCTGCTGGGTTGCTTGGAAGAAAATCTGGAGAAGGTTTCTACAACTACAAAGCCTAGCTTCTTTAATAAGTTGACATCAGAGAGGTGCCATGTTTGCTAAACGGCACCTCTCTGTGTTATGCCGGTTAAGTGTTCACAACCGCATTGGGATCATATTCTTTAGAATTTTCCTGGAGGTGTTAAGTGCTTGAGTCAAAGGCTAGATTTTTGAAAACTATTGACAGTATGGTTTCTGAGACTCACAAGGAAAGGTGTAGAAAGGCAACCGGTCTTGACTTTGCTACGCTTCCAGATGATGAGTGGTTGACAATTGAGGGTCACGTTAACTCCTATTTGGAAGAGTTAGAAAAACAAACTGGGCCAATCGGCGTCAGACTCACAGGAAAACGTGTTTGGCAAACACTCGGTAGCCTTCCTGACCAGTTTTTTGTTGAGTATCCCACTCTCAGGGAAGGTCTACAATCGATGATAGACAACATGATAAGCCGATCTGGGAGGGGTGAACCAGAGGACTACGGATACACGAGAATGACAGAATTCAACGATGGTCGAATAGTGGTGCAAACAACAAATCCAATTCACGACTACTATGCTATGGGCATCTTCGAGTCGTTCATCAACCTGTACAAGAAATGGCCGAAGAAGTTTATTCTCTCAAAAAAGCGTCCAGAAAACGATTATTCAGAGCTTATCTTTGAATTCTAGGTTTCGTCAATAACCAATGAAAGCTCTTCCCATCTCTCAAGGAGAGATGCCTCTAGACTGGATATCTCTTGGTGCCTATCGAAGTCGTCTTTTGTGAGTTTGCTGGCATCACCTGACATCATTCTCTCAAGTTTTTCCTTTTCAGTCTTTATAGATTCAAGCTGTTTTTCAATATCTGAAATCTGGTTTTGTATCTCTTTTATTTTGTTCTTTGATAGAGTTGGTTTCTTCTCCGGTTCTTGTTTTGTTGCTCTTTTTTCTTCCTGAGGTTTTGCCTGCGCAATGGTTGATCTTCTTGTTTTCAAGAATTCGTCGAGGCTTTGTTTTGTGTCAATGAGTGTGTTGTTTGTAAAATTCCAGATTCTGGCACCAATTTGCTGGATGAAGTATCTGTCGTGTGAGATGATGAGAACCGTACCCATGTAGTTGTTTAGTGTGTCCTCAAGCGCTGTTCTTGCCTTGATGTCAAGGTGGTTTGTAGGTTCATCCATCACCAGAAAGTTTGCATCAATTAGGGCAAGTTTTGAGAGAATGAGTCTCGATATTTCGCCACCACTTAACACTTTGCAAAGCTTAAACACATCATCACCCCTGAAGTTGAAGCTAGCTAGGTGGTCTCTTGCCTTTGGGACAAGCAAGTCAGTGCCTCTCATCAACTCATCAAGGACAGTTGCCTCTGGGTCAAAGTTACCAAGTTCCTGTTCAAGGAAAATCGGTTCGACATTGTATCCATTCCAGACTTCACCCTGTGTTGGCTTGAGTTTCTCCAGGATGATTTTTACAAACGTTGTCTTACCGCAACCGTTCGCGCCAATGATAGCGACCTTTTGTCCCCTTGAGAGTTCTACATCAATACCTGAGAAAAGTTCTTTGTTGCCAAAACCCATTCCAAGCAGCTTTGTTTTAAAAACAATCTCGCCGGTCCTGCCAGTCGATTTGATTCTGAGTTTGATGTCCTTTTCTTCCTCAGGTCTATCGATTATTTCCAGCCTATTAACTCTGCTCTCCATCGCTCTTGCTTTGGCTGCAGCGTGCTCTGTGCCTATTCCCTTGAATTTGGCAATGAATCGTTGAGCTTTATCTAGAAACTCTTCTTGTTTCTCAATCTCCTGGAGTGTCTGTTCTCTCTCAATCTCGCTCTGATATTTTGCGAACGTATAGTTGCCCTTGTAGACTCGAATTCTCCCTGATTGCATCAAGGCAATCTTCGTGCAGATTCTATCGAGTAAGAACCTATCGTGTGACACAATCAAGACTGAGCCGTTGTAGTTGCTTAGAAAATCTTCAAGCCAGATTACAGCATCGATGTCAAGATGGTTTGTCGGCTCATCCAGAATGAGCGTATCGGGTTCTGATGCAAGAATTCTAGCTAGTTGCAGTCTTGCCCTCTCGCCACCGGACAGACTTGAGATAGGTCTCTGGTGGTCATCCTTTGTGAAACTTAGACCAGATAAAATCCTTTCAATTCTATGGTCAATTTCATATCCACCATGAGATTCATAAATCGCCTGAAGCTTCTCAACTCTTTTGATCAAATCAGTGTTTTCTGGTTCTCTTTCAAGCTGATGATGAGCTTGTTTCAGCTCTTCCTGTGATTGAGTGACTTGAGGAAATGCCTGTCTCATATACTCAAAAACAGGTGTTTGGGTTATATCGATTGCTCTGTCTTGAGCAAAATACCCAACAGTGGACTTTCCTTCGATTTCGATTGTCCCTGAGTCATGTTCAAGCTCTCCGACAATCATTTTGAGGAGCGTGGATTTACCGCAACCATTCGAACCCACGAGGCCCATGATGTCTCTTGAACCAACCGTGAAGCTGACACTGTCTATCATCTTTGTCGCGCCAAAGAATTTATCTACTTTATCAACAAATATCTGTCCCATAATTATCAACTAACCCAAGCCATACCTACACGCTTGGACATCCTTTGCTCTATTGTCTCCTTGAGTCTACGGTTTTTTATACTACTTAAGTCGGGGTCGTCGTTCAATATGTATTCGGCAATCTCACGAGCCTTGAGCAACAAATCCTGATTGCCAGGGGTTATAAGACCAGCTGATATAAGAGGAACTCCAGACTGAAGAGTTCCACCAATGTCTCCTGGCCCCCGAATCTTAAGGTCTTCTTCTGCAACCTCAAGTCCGTTGTTTGTTTGCTCTAGTACCATGAGAGCTTGAGATGGTTTTGAGGGAAGCAGAAAACAATACCCAGCCTTTTCTCCCCTTCCAACTCTTCCTCGAAGCTGATGGAGTTGAGCAAGTCCAAACCTTTCAGCGTTCTCAATTATCATGACAGTCGCGTTTGGGACATCAATGCCTACCTCAATAACAGTTGTTGAGATGAGAACCTGTGACTCCCCAGATTTGAATCTTTCCATCACCCTGTTCTTCTCATCATTTTTCATTTTGCCATGGAGCAGCTCACATCTGTAGTTTTTGAAATGCCCTTGCCTCAAATCCTCAAACATCTCAGTTGCCGAAACCGCATCCAGTTTCTCGGACTCCTCAACCAGGGGACAAACCACAAATACTTGACTTCCCGATGTCAGCTCTCTGTTGGCAAAATCATAAGCCTCTTTGGATTTGACGATCTTTGTTGTGATAGGTTTTCTGCCTTTTGGCATCTGGTCGATGTATGAAACCTCCAGGTCACCATAGACAGTTAGAGCAAGGGTTCGAGGGATGGGGGTAGCGCTCATAACAAGCACATGTGGCACTTTCCCTTTTTTTATGAGGTTTGCTCTTTGTGTTACACCAAATCTGTGTTGTTCGTCGACAACTGCGAGACCCAGGTTTACAAACTCAACCCAGTCCTCAAGGATGGCATGGGTGCCGATAAGCATCAGTGGTTTTCCAGTTTCTAAGTTTTCTTTGACAATTTCTCTATCAGCTTTTTTTGACGAACCACTCAGGAATAACACATCATAGTCAAGTATAGATTTAGCGCCTTTGTATGTTTGTGTTGCCAACACCTCTGTGGGGGCAATCCATGCGACCTGGTGACCTTTGCCAAGCAGTGTGTTTGCAGCAGCAAAACCAACAACTGTCTTTCCAGAGCCAACGTCGCCATGCAAGAGTCTGTTCATGGGACACCCGGATTTCAGGTCTGTTGCAATCTCTTCTACGCACCTTTTTTGGGCATTGGTTGGCTCAAATGGAAGTTTGTCCATGAAGTTAGTCGATGCTTCAATTGAGTTATCAACCAAAATGCCCGGTTCTTTTTTAACAGTCTCTCGTCGTTTGATGAGAGCTGCCTGGAGGAGCGCCAGCTCCTCTATTGCAATTCTGTTTCTTGCGGAATTTGCAAACTTTATTGAGGACGGTCTGTGAATCTCAACCACTGAATCCTCAAGCGGTTTCAGTTTGAAGTGTTCGAGCACATCGGAAGACATTGAACCATCGCCAATTTCTGGCATTCTCGCCAATAGATCGGAAAAGGCTTTTTCCCAAAAAAACTGAGTAACTCCCTTTGTTGACGGATATATAGGAACTATCTTCCCAGCCTTAAAACCATCCCTTATGTCGGGATTTACAAGATTGAGACCACCATAATCAATGACTCTGCCTGTTATGGTGTATGACTTGCCAATTGCAATCTTTTTTAGAATCCATGGGTTGTTGAACCATGTAACCCTTATTCTCCCTGTTTTATCACCAAAGAGAACATTTATCATGTTTCTGTTTTTTCTGGGGAGTTGGATATCAAGCACGGTAGCATGGACTGAGATATCATTGCCCTTTTTTGCGTCCGCTAAAGAATCGATTTTTGTGTAGTCGATGTAGCGAGTGGGGAGGTGCATCAGAAGGTCAAAAACAGTTGATATACCCAGTGAATAGAGCTTTTCTGCATAGTTTTCGCCCACCCCTCTGACCTTTGTGACAGGATCAGTTAGTAATAATTGTTTCCCTTTTGTGTTGATCTTCTTTTTGGGAAGATAGTAAGGGCTCAAGACCCAATCAAGATATTTGTCAAAAGACTTAAGAAGCGTGGCTCTCTTGTCAATCTCAAGTTTGTTGTAGTTAGCAAAGGCTTTGACAAATCTCGCCTTGTACGAATCGCTCGGATTGTCCTTCAGGTCTTTCAAAAACTCTGGCACTAGTGAATCTAGACCAGATACCACTGCCTTGTTGTCATATCCCCTTTTTATCTCTGTCTCAATGAGACCAGAAAACTGCTCTCTGGTCCATTTTTTTGTCATAGATAGAACTGCACAAAGACAAACAGAAGAATGAGGTAGACGATAAACGGTTCAAATCCGGCAGATTTGATTATTTTAAAGAACACAAGCAGTGATAACCATCCAACAACACCTGCCACGACAAAACCTACGAAGCTTGGCCCAAACTGAATTGTAATCTCTGGTATGGAAATAACTTTTGCAATCGAGTATAGCGTTCCACCCAGCATGATTGGAATTGCAATCAGGAAGGAGAATCTTGCGGAGGTTTCTCTATCTAAACCCATCAGTCGTCCCGCTGTAATGGAAGAGCCAGACCTGGAAATACCGGGAATAAGGGCAACAGCCTGAGCAAAGCCGACA